>CAVTRT010000002.1:0-2379498 GCA_963737285.1 uncultured Actinomycetota bacterium | reverse complement strand
TCATGTGCGCAGGATGACCCCTACACTATCACTTGGTTCTGTAAGCATCAGCAATTAGGTAGGCCTCCGCTCTGGAGAGTGGCAAGGTGGACTTGCTGCCATGTCTTAAGAGTTCAGCGTATCTGCATTCTACGGCCTGCATGATGGATGTCTATATGCTGCCGTAGGTATGGCATGTTTGCCCCGGCGCTGCAGCCCTGGCAGTGTCTGTGCTGGTGCTTCTGTTCTTCAAGGACTCCCCCGAGAGTCAGGGCTTTCCGCCAGTGGAGTCAGGCAGCAAGAAGAAGACTGCCAAGCCAGCAGAGCCTGCAGGTGCGGCAGGAAGGTTAGGGACAGAGAAGGCAGCTCTGAATGTTGAGCTTGTCATGTCTTGCTTTGGGGACTCTGCATGGCCCTGCTGAGTGTAGTAGGTCTGCATCCACTGCACCCCATGCTGAGCACGTTCCCGCTCAAGCTGCTATACATTCCGGGCTGTGCATATGTGCTGACAGGTCTGATGCTGAGTTGCTGATTTCCTTGAACAGGCAAGGCAGAGGAGAAGCCCGGCCTGCTGAAGCTGCTGGTGGACAATTGCCTGAAGAATGTGTATGTGTGGCTGTTTGCCATCTCTTACTTCTTCGTGTACGTCGTGCGCCAGGGCGTCACCTCCTGGTTCATCTTCTACCTGAAGGTACATCCACCTTTCCCCACTGCTGCGCATGCAGTCCCCTCAGTCACCCACCTACCACACAATGACTGCAGGCTGGCAGGCGCTCAAGCTGTCAGACAGCAAATCAGGGCCTGTCTCGAGCGATGCTGGTCTGCACGGCCCTGGTTCACCTGCCTGAGATCCTGCTTTCGCTATGATGTCTGAGGCCATGTGCTGGAGTCGGGTGGGGTGCTCACAGTGGGCGCTGCCTTGTGCAGGACAAGGGCGTGCAGAACGCAGCGGTGCAGGTGTCCGGCCTGGAGCTGGGTGGCCTGCTGGGCTCGCTGTCCGCCGGCGCCATCTCTGACCACCTCGTCCGCAACAATGATGGCTCCAAGGGCAACGTCGGCCTCCGCGTGCAGGTCTGTTGATTCCTCTGGATTGCGCCCTGCTTCTCATCCTGCTTCTGCCCCTGCTTCTTATCCTGCAATCACTCTATGTACAGTGTAAGGTGCTTGTGTGGGCAGTGTCTAGAACATGATTGGACTGGGTTCTGAATGAATTCTTGCACTATGCTTACAATCCTCTCTCTTCTCCCTAATGTGCACTGATCCCTAATGCATCTCCCTGCAGGTTCTGAAGCCATTGCTTTGTAGAGATCCCTTGCATAGCATGTAGCGCCTGGCATTATAGCAGAGCTCTGAGGATGGCACGCAGGTGGTCATGACATACGCTGCTCTGACAGCGGTGCTGCTGGGAGCGTTCTGGGCAGCGCCCAACGTGGGCTGGATCCAGTGGATTATTGTGGCCGCGGTCGGCTTTGCCCTGTACGGGCCACAGATGCTGATCGGGCTCTGCGGAGCTGAGGTCGTCCCCAAGCCGGCAGTGTCTGCTGCACAGGGCTTCCTGGGCTGGGTCTCATACCTTGGTGAGCACATCCACTGGCACTGCTGTGCAAAATACCTCCTCTTCTGCTTTTATGTGCAGCTGCCTGTCTGTTCACAGGTAGATCATGGGAGGCCAGCACACTATTTTGGTTAAGCTCTCAGAAAAGCAGCTTCCTGTCCTCTCAACTATGAATGTGCTGATCTTCGCAACAAGGCTGACAGGCAGGATTGTTGCAGAATAGCATTCTGAATATCCCTGTTGCGGCTTACAGGTGCCGCCAATGCTGGCGTGCCGCTGGCCAAGATTGTGAGACGTACGGCTGGAACGCCTACTTTATCTCCCTGGCAGGCGCATGTGGAATCGTCCTCCTGCTCCTGGCGCCCATGACCAATCTCAAGAGCTACTCCCAGCGCATGGACGAGGCTGATGCCAAGACTGCTTGAAGAATTGCATAGGCAGCTTGAGGAATCGCAAGAGAGCTTTTTCAGCGTGGCGAGATGGTGGAGTGGAGTATCTCTAAGCTTGTGTCATGTCAGCAATGCTCTGTGAGCCGTCAGGTTCTGTTGGAAGGCGTTCAGCGCTGCTTCTTCATCCAAGCTGAGAAGGACACAGACAGTGTATCAGGGACAGGGACCCCAGCTTCTGAGCCAGTCATGGAATGATTTAGCAGCAGGGGCAGAGCAGATGCAGCATGCCAATTTGCAGTGCATCGTTGGCCTGAAGAGCTCTCTCACAGGCAATATTACATGTGGGGACATCGTGGAGAATTTTGCAGGGAAGGGCGTTGCATGCATTTTCTTGAACATGCTTCCTGTCATGTTGGTGGCAGAAAAAGGGCTTCAAAAGCTGGGGACTGATCAGGATTCTTTAATGCATTAGTGTTTCATGCACCAGTGACTGATCGTACCAATGCCTATGCAACGTCAGTTCCAGCGCAGGATTCCAGTAATTGCATCAGTTGCTGCAAGTAGGATGGCCATATGGCCATAGACTGCATGCGCAGACTAGCCAGGTCAGCTTGGTGGTGGAACCACTTTGCACAAATAATTGTGTAGTATTACATGTGTACACTTGAAAAGATCACACAAACCGGCCTCAGCACACATGCACAGCACTCAGGATATCTGGCTAATGTATATCAATGGCATGTGCATGACAATTCTCTTGTCTCTTGAGATGTGAATGCTCTTCACAAAGTTGCTAGAAGAAGAAACAATACATTTCTCCCAGCCAGCTTATGGCTGGTCAGATGCCTGGGCCCCCACGGGAGAGCCAGCTGATGTGTACACTCCTTCTAAGCACGCGTCTATAAGCTAGTTCCACAAAATGATGAAAGCCCTGCAAATAATGCAAAGGCTAGCTGACTGCAGATAGACACAGAAAGACCATGCCACCCTGTTGCACTCATGCCATCTGATGAAGGCACCCTTACTCCTAGGTCTTGATGCGCCGTGATGTCCGGGCAACAAACCCAGCCTTGATGGGTGCCACTGTCCTGGAGGCTCCACACTGCACAAGTGACATCTCGATGAACCCATGCCATTCATGTGTGCGGGCAGACAGATGGGCCTTCTCAATTGTCAGGCGAACTGAACAGGCTGTGATTTGCAGGCAGAGCGCACACCTGCTGGCAGCGCAGGAACATGATGCGCGTGGCAGAGTCGCGGTCCAGCAGAGTGTCAGGGCTCTTGCAGCTGTTGCACAGCACATACCTGCAGCGCACGCACATGTCTTGTCACTCCTTGTCACACGCGCGCCTGCACTTACTGGCAGTTGCTGCCAGAAGTGCTTCATTCCCACTTGCAAGACCTCAGCACATTATCGCTTCGGCAACAGAAGCACCAGAGCCCCCATCTGACAGCCTCAAAGGCTGTTGTGGCCGGGCATGCGAGGGAGGGCCTCACTCGTTCACGTAGCGCCTGAGCACGCCCTCGAAGGCCTTGGGCAGGAAGCGCCCCTTGACCACCAGGCGCGACTGGCCGTCCAGGTTGCCGCTGGTTCCCAGCTCGGCCAGCAGGAAGGCTTGCACATGCTCCAGCTGCCTGTTCATGGTCTTGCACAGCTCCAGGAAGTTGGTGAACACAGTCTTCTTGGTCCCTTCCCTGGCAACCTGCATCCATAGCCATAGGGTGACACTTCCAGCGAAGCGCACAAAAGACCGTGCACCAATTGCTGGCACAGGTGAGAAGTGGCATTGGGTGGCAGATGATTGGCGTACCTGTGGGGGCTTCATTATTGTCCTGCGCTTCTCTCCAGTCAGCTCGGGGTTGTTTTCTCTCAAGATGCCGAACACGCGATCTGCAGCAGTGACAACAGAGTTAAGTCATCTCATTCCTTGTGTGTTGCACTCGACTAGAAGCACGAAGTTGGAGACTTGCTAGACAGCAGGTATGTGAGCTCCACTTACCTAGCAGCTCCTGGTATGTGTAGTCTCTGTCTGAGCCCTCCCAGGGCAGCTTGGGCTGATTGTCCAGCCTATCCTCATCATTCTCCTTCTCAGCTCCTGCACAGCACATGAGCAGCCATCAGCCCTGAACAAAACACTCTCTGGCAGCAACTTTGGTAAGGCACGCTCGCACTACACTGTCCTGGTATGCAGAATGCAAGCCATAGGCAGGTTCCGAGCATGCAAGGGAGGTGAGTAAACAAGTGGAGGATGGCAGTGCAGGGGCAGGCATGGCTTGCTGTGACAGCGCTAGTTCTCAAGCAGTGAAGACTCACCCTCTGCTGGCATGCCCTCAACATCCTCCACCATGGCGCCAAACTCGTCATCTGTGCGAGCTTTGGTCTTCTTCTTCTTTTTCTTCTTGGTCAGCGACAGCTCCAGGCCCTGGGCTGCCTCTGCATCATCCTCAGCTGCTTCCTCAGCCTCCCCGGTAGGAGCAGCATCCTGCAACAGTAGAGAAATCAGCATGCAAGCTTGCTGGAGACAACATCAATACATCTGGCATGATTGGAGGTGAGAAAGCACGCAGAGGATACGAAAACAAGCGTCAACTTTGAAGCTGCTCACTGGGTCCACAAGAGCGGGCTTCTTCTTCTTCTTTTTCTTCTTGTCCAGGTTCAAGCCACCAAGGCTGTCGTCTTCAGCCACTGCACAAGCGTCAATTGCAGTCAGTACAGCGTGAAACCCAGCGTAAAGCTCATACAGAACGCTAGCATTCCATTTAGCATTGACTGGCTCTCTCTGTGTCAGCGCATGCTGAACAGATATCACTCTGCTTCTTCAGCTCTGATGTCACACCTTGCATGTCTTGCAGCTTCTCAGCAACGTCTCCAGCCTCGTCTGCCTGCAGTGCACAGGAAAGGTCAGCAAGAGCAGCATGAATGCAGCTCAGACGTGCAAGTTGACGCAGGCAAGAAATTGCTCAGATCAAGCTTGCTGTGAGGATGCCAGCGATGTCCTTACCGCCATGGCTGATGAGCCCCTCTCTTCTCACAGATCAAGACTGATTAATGAAACTGTATCAGAGCTCGGCGTCGTCCTTGAATATAAGCTCACTACGCTCCAATCCAGGCAGCCAAACGCAGCCAATGGGCAGGCCATGATCCCTCACACCTCCTTGCTCGACCATGCGACCTCCCTTCATTTCTGAAGAACAGGGTCAAAACCCTCCCCGCATGCAACCTTTGTCGCATGGGGAGATCGGCATGATGTGCTAGTGGGGCGGGGCAGATCATCTGCGTTTGCAGACCACAATTACATATCCTCTTTCTGGGCACAGGGAGGACCAGCGATGGCAGGCGCAGATTTCGACGAGTGAGAACTCCTCAAACTTTCCTCTGATCATCTATGCAGTGAGCAGCAGCGTGACGGGCATCAGAAACCTGCGCCATCACTTTACACTGTGATCTCGGTCTTCTTAGGCAGGATCAAGGCAGCTTGAAGCAGCAGGGTGTTGGGCCTTTGTGGTCTGTCAACAAATACCGTCTGTGCCCTCACCATATGGCGTGGTCACATACCGTGTCTCTTGCAGCCGTCAATGACCTCACTGCTTACCAGAGGACATGCTGCTGCTGCTGCTCACTGACAGCATCCTGCGGGGGTTCCTTCAAAAGCTGGCAGCTTAAAGGGCCTGACAAGTTGACTTGTGCAGGTATGCATACCTTGAGAAGCAGTTGGAAGCCAAGGATGCAACCGGCCACAAGGAGGAGAGCAGACACAAGCGCGAGAAGCATGACAGGAAGGAAAAGGACAGGCACAGGGACAAGGACAGGGACAGGGATAGAGACAGGGACCGCGGCAGAGACAAGGACAGGGACAGGGATCGCGACAGGAAGAGCTCCCACAAGCGAGAGCACGGGGACAAGTCTCATGACAGGGACAGGGAGCACAAGAGGCACCACTCGTCGAGAGACAGGTCTGGGCGCCCAGAGAGACCCCGCAGCGTCCGGGCTCCCAGCCCCGTGAAGAGGTAATGGCAAATTTCTGAAGCCCTGATGTTCATCCACCAAGGTGCATGCTGCGTTGATCTGATGTTGCAGCGATGTATTTGCCATGTCGAGCATGAAGGATGTGGTGTGCAAAGGCTGTCCTGCAGCGAAAGCCTCATGCCGTGACCCAGTCTCTATTTGTGTAGCAGTGTCTCCAAGAGCTCACTGGAGGCCAACCTTGCAAGCTTCCTGCCTTGCCCGGCTAGGGCAGCGTCTGGTAGCCCTTCTCAACTGCCTGACAAGCCACATGCAGCACAGTCATCCAAGCAGATGATTCCATGAAGCTTCAGCAGAAGCGTGCCTTCAGTGGCTGTCAGCAGCTGGCATGCCATCTTTTGTATGCTGCAGAGGCAGCCTATCTGTGTATGCCATTCTGATTTACCGCAAGGGCACTGAGAGGATGCACGGCACCCAAACAACATGCAGGATCCTATCCTGCCATTGCTGTGCAAGCGCATGGGTAGGCCTAGGTTTTCAAGGCGTAGGGAACAGGTGTTCTGTGGTGTATGTGGAAAGCTGTGCATGCATGTGACGGCTCAAGCGCTGAGCTGGCAGTGTCCTGCAGGAAGGAGAGAACGCCGCCAGAGGTGCGCGAGCAGCGCGAGCGGGAGCGCGAGCTGCGTGAGCTGGATCGCGACATCCGCACCGTGTTTGCCTTCAATCTGCCCCTGAAGGCCGATGAGCGTGACCTGTTTGAGTTCTTCTCCAAGGCCGGCCAGGTGGAGGATGTGCGCATCATCAAGGACCGCAACACCAACAAGTCCAAGGGCTTTGCCTACATCGAGTACACCAACAGGGTACGCTTCTGGCCCTGAGCATCTTCCTGGGACGGCTGCTACTTTCTGGATGTCTTATACATCTGCAAAATTGCATGTCTGCCGTGATAACATGCGACAGAGAAGTGTGCATTACAGGAGAAGTATTGAGGACCGGATTGTGTTGCAGGAGGACATTGTCAACGCCATGGCATTGACAGGGCAGATTGTGATGGGCCAGGCAATCATGGTGAAGAGCTCTGAGGTGCGCTCTGGGCCTGTCCTTTCACTGGTGAATGATTTCTTGTAGTGAAACTCATACTGTCACTGGGTCCCACACCGTGAGATCTGCACCTCGCCCAACTTTCTTGCACTCTGCAGGCGGAGAAGAATCTGGCCTGGGAAGCAGCACAGGCGCAGAGCGCCTCTGTGGCCCAGATGAGCTCTCTTGCCACCGCTGGGTCAGGCCCCTGCAAGCTCTACGTCAAGAATCTGCACCCCAACATCACCGTGAGTCCTGCTGACCATGCCACCCTACCTCATTGCTCTCAACACGTGTCTGTGGGATCATCCACTGAGCTGTCAGCTTTTCTGCAACTACTTCTCACTGCAGAAAGCCATATGTTCTTCCCCTGCTGATCTCCTGGAAACGTTGCTGGTTGCAGGAGCAAGATGTGCGGCAGATCTTTGAGCCCTTTGGGCCCATTGACCACGTCACCATGCAGAAGGAGCTGGCAGGCGGCCGCCAGTCCAGCGTCGCCTTTGTGCAGTAAGTGCCCAAGCCCTGCTGCTCTTCAGAGAGCAAAGTGCGCATCCTGTACCTGGATCATCCAAGTGGACAGCACTTGAATGCACCTGTACTGAACGCCTAGTGCCTTCTTTTGCTGACTGAAATCTGTGTGCAGGTATAAGGCAACAGCGGATGCCACCAAGGCCATGCAGCAGCTGGACAACATGGACATTGCTGGCAACCAGATCTCAGTCACCATCGCGCCCCTGTCCCAGGCTGAGGCTGCAGCGGCCGCAGCTGCTGCGGCAACAGCTCTTGACCTTGATGACGCTGAAGGTCAGCCCCAATCCTTCCTGTTGCTCTCGGGCTGTCTGCAAGTGAGATTTGTTCAGCAAGATGTGACCTTGCAGCAGACGGGCTTGCAGGGAATGCACAAGCTGCCATGCAAGGTTGTCATGCCTAATGGCGTTTGTGTTGGGTGTGCAGGCGAGCATGGGGGCCTGAAGCTCACCGCAAATGCTCGGGCAGCTCTGATGCAGCGGCTGTCAGGCGCACCTGCGCCCACCAATGGAGGCCTTCTTGGCATCCCAGGTATGCCTTCAGCACTCCGTGTCATCTTAGGTAAACCAGGAGAAGGCCTCTATGTCTCTGCAGCCACACTGGATTGGTCCATGGGAGAAGCAAGAATGTCATCCGGCAGTTGTCTTAAGACAGACCGGACAAGCTTCCACAGCAGCAGATTTGACGAAGTGCGGGACCTTGAAGCTTACAACCTTGGTGGCCATGCAGAGAGCCTGCCAGGGCCGCCCCCAATGGTGCCAGCGGGCACAATGCTGCTGTCCAAGGATGCGCAGGCGCTGCAGATGGAGCAGGGCATCCTGGGACCTGCTTCGCCCATCCCATCCCCGTGCCTTCTGCTGAAGAACATGTTTGACCCGGCCGAGTGCGCACCCTGCCCTGCTACACACCCCCTTCCAAATATGAGTGTCATCTCATCCTGCTGTTTACGAACATGTGGAAGCACTGTCTGAATGTGCGCCCTGCCCTCCCAGCCTCGCCTGCCCTGGTGTCCAAGTGGATGCTGTGTCGTATGTTATCCAGGCCACGCTATGCCTGGGCCATGATACATTTGCTGTCTAAAGTCAGGCTGCGCGTGCAGAGAGACGGAGCCAAACTGGGATGAGGACATTGAGAAGGACGTGAAGGAGGAGTGCAGCAAGTATGGAGCTGTCAACCACGCGCATGTTGACAAGAACAGCAAGGTGAGTCGCTGGTCCTGTATATGTTAGCATGTCAGACAGTTTGCAATCTATTCCCGTGGCTGCCAATGCAACTATTGTGAGCCAGTGTGCATGTGCTCAGAAAGCTGTCTGCATGCAGGGCTTTGTGTACCTCCAATTCCAGTCAACTGAGGGCGCTGCAGCTGCGCAGAAAGCGCTGCATGGGCGCTGGTTTGCTGGCAGGCAGATTGTTGCGGAATTTCAATTTGCACCCATCTACAGCCAATACTTCAGGGTGTAGGCCCAGCTGTAATAAACCACATTGCAATGACAGTTGCAGCTTTGAGCCGCACTATGACTTCAGAAGTGCCTGCAGACTGTTTCAGCCTGCTGTGCACGTGTGGGACCGTATTGCTGGAAGCGTGAGTATGAGGGGTCCTAAGGTTGCTGCTAGTACTAAAAGACCGCTTCTTGTGCTGGAAGGTGTTTACAAGAGCAGCATAAGATGCCACATGTAGGGGCATCGTGGCCGCTTGATGCATGCCATTCATCCTGCATCAGTATTGCCGCATCAATATTGCCGCAATAATATTGATGCATGATGCTCTGCATGTCTGAGCTCTGGCAGAGCTGCAAATGTGCATGAAGGACCAGAGCAATCTTGCTTTGGTGTTGCACAGCACTTTCTTCATTTCTTGATGGTAGATGTTGCTAACTGACTTCTCCTGGCTGGCAGGCCAAAAAGGTGCATGCAAAGTCATGTACCATGCCATGCTCATGAGGTAATGACCTGGCACTAAGGTAGGGCTTGACCTTTGGCTGTCAATGGCCTGCACAGACGGCCTGCGGTGTGCGTCTGCCATGCTTTAAGGAGTAGCCTGGCATACGAAGGTGAGCCACTCTCTTGGCTGCTCCAAGTACACGCAAGCATCAGACTGGGATGGGCTGAGCCGCTTACACATTCGTTTCTGAGTCCCGAGGACGCCCGAATTTGACAGCCCAAGGAGGCCGACCGTGTTGGCATTGTCTCAGGAGCTTTCTAGGATCTCTGTGCTGCGTGCAAGCCCCTGATTCCTCGTTCCCGTTGTCGGGCAGGAAGGTGCTGCTGCCGCATGCGTCGCAGGGCTTGCTGCTGCCTGCTGCTCCGCAGGAGATGGATGGAAGGGAGCTGATGTTACCACGGTGATTTCAGGACAAGCAATGACGGAATTCGGCTTGACGGAGAGCGACCTGGCTTCTGCTGCAAGGACGTCCATGCCAGGTGACGCAATCCAACATTCCTGTGAGCTTGAGCACAGATTCACGACTCTCCAGAATCCTTGCAACACCTGCAGCCATTAACACTTTAAGCTAAGGCGACGCAGCTGGCCCAATATGCTGCAAATGGCTGTCAGACTGCTTTTGTTGCACTCATCATTATGGCTCACAGCCACGCCAGAGTACATGCAGCAATAATCAAGCGTGCCGATGCAGGGATGCTCCCAGACTTCCTGTGGCATGCTCCATCCCATGACGTGCCTCACCTGGATGTGCTGCCGCTGCCATGCAACTCCAGCATGATGCTGCCGCCCAGCGCTTTTGCTGCTGGCCCAGCCCCCATGCCGCTCGTGTCCACTGTCATCGCAATGCCAAGTTACTGCAGACTCCCGCATATCAAGGAACAGGTCTGCTATCAGCACCCCTCGCCTGCCAAGGGAAAGGATGCATATTTAGGGTCGCATTGCTTTCAGGAACACAGCTGCACAATGCTGACATTGGCAGAAGCTAGGGAATAAGCGCTGCAGCCTTTCCATAGGGACTGGAGGTGTATCTTCAGTATTGCAACTGCAGCTCAGCAGTGGCGTGAATTACACAGTATGTGCATGCCTGGTTCCTCAGTTTGAGTGTGTCATGCAGGAGACTGTGAAGCAAGGTGTAGGGACACAGAGCGATCAGGATGAGCTGAGGACCGTAAGCAAGCGCGCTGCAGCCAGGCCTTCAACTCCAGTACCAACAAGAGCTGGCGCAAAGGTGGGACACCTGACAAAGCCTTATTCAGCTGCAGTGCCGTCTGCTTGCAAGCAGACAGTTGTAGATTGTCTTTTGCCTTCAGCGGGCATGTAGGCAGAGAGCCGGAACAGACATCCTGATACTTCCAGCCTGCTATCCTGTCACGCATTCCTAGCAGAATAGCAGCAAGGCAGATAATTATGTCTGTGGGCTCTCAAAGAAGGTCCTCATGCGCTGGCCGGCTGTCCATGCAGGCTGCTGGCAGCGGGCGCAGCGCGACTTCCGAGGACAGCAGCCCTCCCACCAAGAAGCAGCGTACCACCAGGGCGGCTGCCAAGGACTCCAAGGCGCCGAAGGACCGCTCCTCGCAATATCGCGGCGTCACCAAGCACAGGCGTAGCGGCAGGTGCGCCTTTTATGAGAAGTAGAAACAGCACCAGGGCATGACCTGGCATCGCATGACAGCATTCACATTTAGGATGATCAAGTGCTGGCCTATCCATCAATATGCCTTCAGGCATGGCGCACCAGAAAGCACTGCACAGGTGTTGTCAAATTGTCACTTAAAGATGGAATGCTAAATGATCCTCGCAATCTGCAGGTGGGAGGCGCACCTGTGGGTCAAGGACCTGGGCCGGCAGGTTTGCACTGCACGATGCCCCCTTTCCAAAGCAGCTGACAAGCAATGTGAAGAGCTTTCAGTCATGTGACTCCTTGCAAGACATCCTAAGATTCGCTACCTGCTTTGGGTGCATGCTTCTGACAGCAGGCCAAATGGCCCTTCTGTGCATAGATGCCAGGGCATTGCTGTTGAGACAGCCAGGACGCATGAACAAAGATGCTCAAGTGGCATGAGGACCTGGTCTGAAGCTGCTGGCTCAAACAGGTGTACCTTGGCGGCTATGAGCGGGAGGATCATGCTGCAGAGGCGTACGATGTGGCAGCGCTGAAGTGCAAGGGTCCGCGCGTCAAGACGAATTTCCCCATTTCAAAGTATGCGCTTCATCTGTTTCTGGAATGCCTGAGCTTCAGCGCCCCCTATCCCCACTTATATACTCATGTTCCCGCCGACAAGTTCTCAAATTCTCAGTGTATGATGAAGACTGATGCCCACACCGTGTATCAGTAAGATGCCTGGTGGCTGCCAGTATCCTCCTGCACGCCAGCTATGCGGTCCTGAAGCATCCTTCAGCAAGGTGTCTGTAGGCTGCCATCACTTTCTGTGCGTGCCAGGTACGCGGACCTGACGGAGTGTATGCATGGCATCTCTTTGGAGGAGCTCATCATGGCAGTGCGTCGGCAGAGCCAAGGTTTCAGCCGAGGCACCTCAAGCTTCCGTGGAGTGACTCACCACCCCTCAGGTGGCCCTCCCACCTGCTATCCATGCAGCAGCCCACCGAGGCAGCAGAACGGCTGTGACCCTCATAATTTGGCTGCACACCCCAATTAGCTGCATACACAGCTGCATAGAGCAATTGTAGAAGCATAGAGATGTGGAAAGCCCATATGGACGTGCTGTGCGTGCGCACATGTGCAGGCCGCTGGGAAGCGCGGATAGGCGTGCCTGGGAGCAAGCACATCTATCTGGGCCTGTACGCAAGCGAGGATGAAGCTGCCAGGGTCCGTCTGCCTAGCTCCTCGGCCATGCCTGAATGCATCCTGCTTGAGCCTTGCTGTCAGAGCCCTTGCCTCTGCAGAGTGCATGTCTTGCTGCTCTTGCTGTTATAATATACATTGGTTGCATACCCATGAGCATGTGGCGGACCCCTCCAACTTTGCAGGCGTACGATCGGTCCCTGGTGCGCCTGCGTGGCAATGCAGCTGCCACCAACTTCTCCCTGTCTGACTACCGTGCTGACCTGGCAGATTACTACAAGATGCAGCAGGCGCGTCTCACTCAGAAGTCAACCAGAGCATTCACCGGTGCATGCTAACGCGCCACATAAATTGCATGGCTGCACATAGCTTGGCAGGTGCCAGGGATGGGCGGGCATATGATTGCTCTTCATGTGTGTGCAGAAAGTCTTGCAGGGAGATGGCAACACCAGTGAGGAGCTGATCAGGAATGGATCGGAGTTTGAGCGCTGGATCAAGCTGGGCCTAAGCAGCACAGAAGAGGCTCCTGACAGTAATCCTGGCTGCTGAGCTCAAGCTTGCAATGCGCAGATGTGGCTCTTCAGGCATTGCAGTATGATGGCACAAAACAGACCTCGAAAGGAGCATTGCTGCAGCTTGGGCATTGTCCCACCTGCATGCGTGGTGTCAGGTGTGGCAGCCATGTCTTTCATGGCATGGCTCCTGCCCATGCACACTGACCTTCATTGCAGCTCCCGCGCACGATCCTCACAAGGCCTGCAGGGTGTGCTTGTTTTACTTAGGCCAGGAGCACCACGAATAGAGGCCAGAATGGGGTGTGATAGAATTTCCCCTTTGGCCTATGGCACGTCATCAGGGTTGTCTGAATTTTGACTGCATCGTTCACTCGACATTTGAGATCACTCTGCATGTTGAAACAGGCTAAAGCTTGCAGCTGGCAATGTGGTCAATTTGGGTCAGGCCAGAATATTGAAGAGGCAGCACGCTCAAAAGGCAGTGCCTAGCTTTGCAGCCCTGGGCGGCCCAGGCTGGGCCCAGCAGGCCTCCAATAAGAGACCCTGCAGGGCTCTATTCGGACTGAAAACAGCCTGAGGGTGTGATCTTGCGTGCAGAACAGAGTTGGAACTTGCTTGCAGAACGGGGTTGAAGATTGGAGTTGATGAGATAGAACTGACCTCCAATGAGCTTCGCAGGCAGTACAGTGTTTACTCGGTGCAATTATCCTGATTCTTGAGGTGCTCGCTTACAGGATGATGTTGCATGGTCATGGTGCAGTACTGAGGATAACAGACATCTACTAGAGGTAGTACTCGCTTGAGTGAGACTGTATGCATATGTGAGTACTCATCAAATTGCAAGTCAGCGTACACATGTCAGCTGTACCGTGACCGCGCGTGTCACATATCATGGCTGAAGCTACATGACGCCTCATTCAGAGCCTTGCATTTACATAGTGCTGCCCTCACCATAATATCCACAAGCTGTGTTCCCAACCACTTCCAGCCCAACAGCCCTCAGGAGATGGCACACTGTAGTCTGTAAGCTTTGATTGACCTCCTCTCATGTAAAGCGTCAAGGTTTGAGGTACGCGTCATAGGTGCTGAATGCCGCCACATTCAGCTGAGACCCATGTTTGCAGCTGCTGCATCCAGCTGTCTCAAAGCCCAGTTTTGTCATGAATGTTTCTTGCGACATATTGCACTATCATCTTGTGAGCTCCACTGCGCACATTGAGCCCCATGCCAGAGACCCGTCTCGTGACGCCTCACGTCAGACCTTGAAGTCACGGGCAGCCATAAGGACTGTAGAGCACTGCAATAGAGATGCTAAGGCTGCTGCAGAGAACCGGTCATGCAGTAGGCCGCTAAACATGAGCCTGTGTGCCCATAAGCCAAAGGCACCCACCTTTGCCAATCTGCATGGACTGCTGTGATGGTAGTGGCGGCATGGAGATCAGTACATCGTGCCCTCAGGCGGCTGCTGCACTTTCCTGTTGTGCGGGGCAGACATCTCCCGGCGCAGCTCTGCAAGGATGGTCTCCATCGTGTAGTTGCGGTTCCAGTGCCCTAGGGTGGGGAATCGCTTGGCATCAATCTGCACAGCACGTCTGAGATGAGTGCCTGCACAGCTGGATTAATGTACATGATTGAGCTGCGCAGCTTAGCAGTGTTTAGAGGCGTGCTGAATGGGCATAGCTGAATGGGCTAGTTGCTTTGCAAACATGGCATTAAAGCACATGCAGGCCCTTCTTGATGACGGTGAGGAAGGGTCAGTCAGGAACTCACGCTGCCGTCGCTCTGTACACAGCTGAGGTTTATCCTGTGCATGAATCTGACCTTGGGTGGCTGCACAGGCATAGCAGCTCAGCATTGAGAGGCCATGTCATGGACCTTGATGCAGGCATAACAGCAGAAACGTGATGAGGCCAGTTATATCACCTTCTCTGGATAGTCCATGCCGCAGATGAGCTTTAATTGGTATATGCGCCCATCATGAACCGTCTGCAGCGATCACCAAAGGTCAGGCGTTCGGCTTGGCTGCATGTGAGCCTGAGAGCAACATCTGATGCCTCACTCTATTGTTGGTGCAGGCAGGCAAAAGACTTACATTGCTTGGTCCTATGATTGTGCCTGTCCAGTTTCTCATGTAAACATCATCGCTGTCGTCCATGCCATAGCTAACAAGTCCATCGCCAATGCCCTTCTCCCCTTTCTCAAGCTCCTCTAGCAAGCGAAAATTTCGCGGCACTGCAAAGACAATAAATAATGCAATATATGCGCAGCACCACACATAGAGGCGAGACAGACTTCAGAATATAGGGTGGGTCAATAGATGAGCATACCCACGACGGACGAGCTCCCCGCCATCTGACTGTATTGCGTGTACTACCTTGTGAAAGAGTGTTCTCTATGCGCCAGATCAGAGTATCAGATCAAGTAATGTTCTCGAGGCTCGAGGGGGAAAAGGGCGCAGGGCAACCCCTGCACCTTTGGGCAGGCCTGCCCAGCCCAGCATGCGGAGTGAACCTTGTGTGGAGAGTTGGGTGTCTATGCAGCGATTAGATGCGACACAGAATCATGATGATGGGAGAAGAAGGAGCCACTGAGGGAGAGATGAAGTCCTGGGATGATAGTAGGCATTCCATGAACATATTCACAGCTCCATATGATGCACTGCAGTGACTGCATGGCATCAGCTGATCTTGCGGATGGCATTCCGCAAATCCGCATGGGGAGCCTCCAGCTAGATCGGTAGGCATATGCAACAGGGCCCAAACGCAGCAGTCTAACAGAAAATGGTGACCACATATGCTAGAAGGTGGCACGGGGGCCCTGGTGGCTAGCACATCAGCTGCTATCAGCAGGTATGGGGCTGCCTTGGCAACATCATGCGCAATGCTTTCTTGATCTCTTTTACAGGTCCAGCTTTGCTTCCACACTGTGGTCTGCTACCATAAACGTCAAGGCTATTGCTATGTTTTAACTACCCCAGCTCAGCTAAAGTACAAGTTGAGTACTCTAGTCAGAGTTCATCCTTGAGCTTCCAGCATCTCTGCCCATGGCGCTTGCACCTCCATGCTGTCAGACTGGCTGCATGTGCAACACCGTCCTTTCGTAGCGCAAAGAGCCCTGAGGCTGTCTTGGTCTGCTCAGGGATGCAAGCTGCGCCATTAAACAAGCTGCAGGAAGGTGGCTGGATGCAGTGTTAGCCAGTGACCAGACACATCAGGACTTTCCTTGCTGCAATGCAGGCTGCGCACACCATGGCGTTCTGCAGTGCCTCCATACTGAGCTACCACCTGCAGCATGAAGACGATTGTGAGCATTTTGTGACATAAGGGAAGTGCAATGTCTATCCACACAGAGGCATCCGTAATTACATATGCTGGCCGCCGAGCCAATGACTGTCATAAAGGTAAGTAGCCTCCACTGCTAAGCGCGCAAACACTGATTTCTATCGAAGCGGAGTTTCAGAGACTTACCTTGTCAGGTGGAGCATGCTCATTGGGAGTTGGGTCCCTTCTTCTTCCCAAAGCCCACCACTGTGCACAGAAGCATATTGTCAGATTGAACCGTCCTTTGCAATGCCAATATTGAGAATCCCCATTGGTGCCTCTTCAGACGAAGGCCGAGACTCCCACAGTGATGGGATGGCTGTAAGGAGCCTAAGGTGTTCCCCAAGTCTGCTCTCCTCAATAGTCTGTTGCAAGACAAGAGAGACTGATGAATGAGCTCACCAACATTCACAAATCTTCTGTTGTACTTGATGCGCTTCATCGCGCGGCCCTTGGGCTGCTTCTTCTTGTCCTGCTTCTGCACCTTAGGAGTCTGACCACGGACCTTTCCGGCACGCGCCAAAGATCCGTGCACCTTCCCTGCAATCAGAAAGATCATGCTCAGCGACAGGTGGGGTGCAAGGCTGTCAATCAAGACGTGGGAATGGGCCAAAGGCTTCACAGATAGCAGTGAGAACATAACATGCAGGCGACTCTGGCCCGCAGGAACACGCACGATCAATCACAAGGCATCGAATGATTTAAAGGTGCGCACCCATGGCTGCAAGCTCCTGAGCGCAAGCGTGAATGCCAGGCGGCTCTGGAGAGACGAAGGCAGGCAGCGGCGAGTTGCCACATTTGGCTACCCACGTTCAGTCCAATGCAGGTCCGCAATGTGCAGCAAGACACCTCTGCGCTCGCAAATTCAGCGTGATGAGAAGGGCTTCTATGATCTTTGCATTCTGATGCTGTCTCTCCTTGGTCGATCGTCGGCTCGTGTATTGGGGAGATTCACTGATCTGAAGGTGCCCGACCTGACCTTTCACAACGTCCTCGTTCCTTCCGCTCGCGCACCATGTCAAACATCTTATAGCAATATCCTATTTCTTTGAGCAACAGCTGGCCCGAGATCATCAGGTTGTTAAGAATTACAAGGCATTAGCTGAGACTGAACAGCACCTATCTTGTGTGCTGTAGAGCCTTAGCATAAGCTCACCGCGGTACCTAGTGGCATTGGGACAGACAGGCGCTCCATTAGAAGGTGATTACCTGTACCTGCATGTCAAGTGGCCTGTCAAATGGCACCTGATGATCCCCTATGACCAGGATTTCGCAGAAGACATCTCAGTCTGCCTTGCAGGGTGTCATCTGCAGTCTTTCTTCGAACAGCTCCGTAGCTTCAGGAGCAATCCCCAGCCCCCAGATGTCACCGTCCCTCTGAGAAACTGGAGCAATGAGCACATAGGGGACATCGCCCTGCCTGGCAGCATCTTCAATGTCCCAGTCAGGCCAGACATCCTTCACAGGGTTGTGAGATGGCAATTGGCAAAGAGACGACAGGTACAGTCGTCATCAACGTGATTGCTGCCCTGCAGCACGAGGGGCAGCCGTCTCTCCCAGGTCTCCTGCTTGTATTCTGCTGCTTATATACACAGACTCCTGACATGAGCAGGGCCAAAGTGGTTGCAGCGCATGATCCAATCAGTAATGTGCGGCACCTGCAGGGCACCCACAAAACAAAGACCCGCAGCGAGGTGAGGGGTGGCGGCAGGAAGCCTCACCCGCAGAAAGGCACTGGCAGAGCGCGCTCAGGAAGCATCAGAGGGGCTCAGGTCAGCTCCAGCTGCAGTGTCATATGAACATCCAGCATCAGAGCCACCTTGGTAAAAGACCAGAAGTGCAGCAGGGCTACGGGTTGATACTGATACACTCCCTGGACTGATGCAGTGGCGGGGAGGCGGCATCATCTTTGGCCCAGTAGTCAGGTCCCATGCGCACAAGCTCAACAAGAAAGTCAGACGCCTTGGGCTGATGAGTGCCCTATCGGTGAGTCAAGAACGTGACCCCGGCCCTTCAGTCAAATGTCCAGCCCTTTGTCATCTTCCTAGTGATGCCAGGTTATCTTTCACCAGTCTCAAGGTGTGTGCTCTCTTATAGCTAGCTCATGCCCTTGCAGGCAAAGGCTTCAGAAGGACGCCTGACAGTCCTGGATACCCTTGCCATGGGGACCTTCAAGACAGTGAGCCTCTCTGCTTAAATGCTGCCAACTGCTTTGGAACTTGTTTGTGGCCTTCACAACATCTAGCTTGACGTGACCAAAAATTTCTGGGCAGTGAGATGTCCTGGAATCTTATTGTGTCTTCACTGCTGCAGAAACACCTGGACGAAAGGCTTAGCACACTGCTGAAAGACTGCCCAAGACGGTCAGTCCTTATGATTGATAGTGCTAAGGATGGCGAGGATGGCGGGTGTGTTCCACCTCTGGAAGCATTGCCTGCAGATGCTGAAATTCTTGAGGGCTTATATCAAACATTTTTCTGGCATGCATAGGGCAGGATATGCACTGGCGGACTACTGGCAGCAACCATGTTCCTCATGCAGGGAGGAGTTGAGGAGGGCTGCATCAAACCTGCCATGGACAGATGTGCTGCCTACAGCGGGTGCCAATGTCTACAGCATTCTTCAGAGGGACAATCTGTTTCTAAGCAAGGATGCTGTCGAGGGACTGGTTGAGCGTCTTCAGCTTGAGAAGCGAGGAGCCTCCTAGAAGGCTATGCAGAATGCAAACTACTGAGCCTTGCGGATGCACCTTTGTGATCAGGACGCCTGACTGGAAAGGACTACATGCAAGATCAATCACAGGATGTTCTGACAGCAAGTGCTGTAGCTTTGCATGGGATGGAAAAGATTGTTGGGGGACTTCAAGGGTCAAGGTGAGGAAGACATGGATCTTTCAGACGTGCCCCTTCCTAAGTCAGCCGAGCGGGTGTTTGCCGCGTTGTCGAGGCACATTACCAGTATGGGTGATGTGGATGTCACATCAACGACTGGCATGCGTGTTCGACCTCTCCAATGTTACGGCAGCTAGCTTGAGCGATTGCTTATAAGCTTGACCTGTCCAATTCTATACGATGTACTGCCCAACACGAGATTGTCGGCCCTGCCAACATGCCTGTGTGATCCTCAATGCTCTAATGGTCTGACACGTCACCTTTCACTCTCTAAAGCTGCAGAAGTGGCAGTCATTGCACATGCTGCTGGGATTGGCAGCAGGAGAGGCAGCTCAGTTGCTCCTCAATTTCCCTCTCGTTGCCCTCGGGTTGCGGAGCTTTCCTTCAAGCGCAGGCCTGCATTGCACAGACACCTTTAAAGAAAACAACCCGCAGCCTTCTGCAGCCCAGCAAAAGAGTTGAGAATTCCACCCCTGAGGCCTGCCTCACTCTTGCCTTCTGAGCAGTTCACGCATTGCTCAGGGAGTACCACAATACCAGCAGGGGGAAGCTCCTATCACTCTTCAGGGAAGCACAAAGATTAGGACCGAGCCTTACGTGTCCAGAACTTTGTATATCCGCACCATCCAATGCTCTGACGTGAACACCTGCATGTGTGAACATGTGCTGTGAGCATTCATGCTGGAAAGGTTGCTAAGGGCTTAGCTACTGCCAATGGAGATGAAATTCTGACAAGTCACAGAAAACCATGGAGCAAAATGTCACGAGGGTAGCACATGCCTCCTCAAAGTATTCTAGATCAATGTCAGGCCTCCCTATCGCCACATTCCGCACTCTGTCATATCCATACTGCCCTGTAGTCATCATGGCAGCCTCCGCGTACCGATAGTACGACAGCTTGTACATCAGACAGTCCAGCAGCGCCTGCAAGCACAGGCAGGTGATCTGTGAGAGATCTCCATTGTGCTCTCAATTCTGCCAGCCACTGGCTATGCCACTGTCAGCTGCAATCCAGGACAAGGGGAATGCAAGCCATCCTCAGCTTTCTGTGGGATTGTGACCAGGCAGGCAGGAGGTAGAAAGGAGTGTTGTCTTATTGTTTCTATTGTGTTTAAGGTCCCACAGCATACCTTGCCGGCCTTGTCGTCCACCCTGTAGCCGCCCTCTCCCAGGTAGTCCTTCTCCTTGATGTCTGGGAACACGCCCCCACCAATCCGTACCATCCACAAAAACTTGTTGATGTCATCGCTGGGGTACCTGCATCAGCCCAACAAGTTAAGTATGCTGGAGCCATGCGCCAAAGCGACTCTGAGGGACTGCCATGTGCGCCACAGAAAAGAATAAGCCTTCACCCACTCCACTGCAGGTCATAGCTGCAAAGCAGATTGTGGTGCTTGCAGCTGAGACAGAATGCTATGAGCAAGCAGCATAATCATAGAAAGCTCAACATTTGTGGGTAAAAAGATGTGCATTGAAAGACCCACCCAATGAAGCCTCCAAAGATGACAAGGACATGGGTGCAGTCCAGGGATCTAAAGATCTCCCAGGCCTGTTTCTCCGGAGACGCCATGGCCCGGCCCACTGTTGCAATGTGCGTGTTGTTCCAGGTGTTGTTGTCCACCAACACTGTGCGGTTGGCCATGGCCGTCGTCTGGTACCCATAGTCCCACCTACAATGCACATCTAAACTGTCTGCCAATTGCTCTGTGGGCTACATGCCTAATCCTGTAATGCTCTCAGCCGAGCACCCAGGACCCCTGCTCCACCTAAGCCCGAGCATTTTCCAAGGCATGAGGTTGATCAGCTGGCGGCAGCTTTCTTGAAAGGGCACCCTGAGCGCACCAGCTGCCAACAATGGCTTCGTCTGGGGTGTTGTAGCGTAGCCAGGCTAGCCCTCGCGAGAAGTCATCAACCATAGGGATGAATGGCGCATTGAGATGCAGACAAGGATCCTGCTGTGACCGGTGAGAGGGGGAGGATAGTCAAGGGAGCATCCCTGGGGGCGCACCAGCTGCCGACAATGGCATCGTCTGGAGTGTTGTAGCGCAGCCAGGCATAGCCCTCGCGGAAGTCGTCAAAGATGTGGATGGAGCCATCGTGGCCACGCGTCTGCATGACGATGGAGGGCGCGCTGTACATCTCCGCGCTCACCCAGATGCTGTGCCAGGTGTAGAACACACCCACGAAGAACAGGCACACCAGCCCCACCGCCGCAGCGTCCCGCGGCAGCGGCCCTGACTGCTCTGGGAAGAAAGGCACCTTAGACAGCAGGCTCCCGCTGCCCTGCACCGTCACCAAAGCACCCATCAAGAGCGGCCTTCTGTTTGTACTGCATCAATGCACAGGAGCATCGCCCTGCCGCACGGAGCAATCACATATTGCCTGTCTTTTTCCCATACCTGGCAATGCTCAGGACGCATGTGTTCGTATGCAGCCCTGCACCTGCTGTACCCGCCCTTCCTAGGCCCATGGCAATATATCACAACCTTTCAGGACAGCAGCTTTCAGCAGTGCACTCTGATGAGCATTATGTGCACCTTCACGGCGCCTTTGCCGGCCTTCTTAGTCGGCTTCACATGCGACTCCTGCGGCTTGGGCGTGGCCAGGGCCTTGTGCGCATGCACGCCACGGAACAGAGCCATCAGGGCCTCATGGAAAGCCACGCCTGCTAGACAGCAGGCTGCCGGTGCCAGCACCAGCATCAGCCTCACCTGCAATTTCCAGCCATACTCAGACTTCACTTGCATGCTACACTCCTTACAGTTGCCATCCAGGCGCCTGGAGCCTGAGGGCATCCCCTTTTTATGCCTGGACTGCAGTCTGCTCTGTTCCTGCTTGATGTGTACTTGAAGCAGACCCTTTGCAGATTTGCTCCTGTGGCGGAGATTTCGTAGAAGCACACCATGACACCGGAGAAGTAGACGGCGGTGCAGGCGTAGAGAATGAGGAACATGGACGCGGATGTGAGCGGCCAGAAGAGCGCAATGAGGCCGGCAGGCATGAGCACGCTGGCGATGTGCAGGTCCGTGAAGTAGGAGGGCCACGCCGGGGGCTGGTGCTCGCTCACGGAGGCGATGATGGGGATGTACTTGCTGGCGTACGTGGGATCCAGCAGACTCAGGCTGCGCCCTGCGCCAGGCAAAGTGATTACTCAAGCCCAGATCCCGAGAGATGCTGATACAGCAGCGCTCATGGTTGACGGCGCACATAGCTGCTCAAGCTGCACATGACACTCACGTCAATGCATATTCACCCCATGAGTCCACTGATGATGCCAGACAAGCAGACATTGGCGGAGAGCACAATCACAAGACACGTCAAGCCGTGAAGCTGTAGAGCATGCGCATTCACTGTGGATGACATGTACGCACCTGTCCAGCCGAAGGTGGGCGAGCTGATGACATAAAAGATGACCAGCAGCAGGATGCTGCTCATGATGGCCACGCCCATAGTCAGCAGCAGCGTCTTCGCTGCATTGTACGCCTTGGGCGGCAGCACATCCTGCAGCAGCGCAAGCTAGAGTTCTTACAATCACGACACCTCCCTCACAAGCTTTTGCAAAGCTTGCTCAAATGCGCCTGTCCTACGCAAGCAGTGAGCCCTCAGTGCCAGCATGTCACCCTCACCTTTATGAAGGCCTCGCTGAAAATCAACATCTACATAAGCTGCAACATGACTTGGCCTTGTCAGGTACACACCTTGATATAGCGGATGGCCAGGGCTGCGTGAAGGACAGCGAATGCGAAGAAGGCGCCAAAGTGCTCGGACATCAGGATGGCATTGAAGCCCACCACTGGGATGCTTGCTGCAGCGAGGCACTCAACTTTCAACAAATTTGGCACTGCACATTTGATTCTGCCCAGTGCAGCATTCTTGCCCATTTGCAATAGCACTTCTATTGGTGTGAGAACACCTCACTATAGGCGGAAAGGCTAACACTAGATTCATCAGAAAATAGAGTAGGATGACTTTGAGTGTGCAGATGTGTTAGCACAGAGCTGACCTGCTTCCAGAGTGCCGAGCACAATGAGCGGCGCGTATGCGATGTAGAGCTTGGCTGTCAGGCGACCTGTGAAGATGGAGGCCAGACAGTGGATGGGCAGCAGGTTGATGATGAAGGAGTAGCCGCCCCATGAGGCAACCTGCAAGAGGTCCTAGCTGCATCAGCACATTCGCCACGAAAACTGCATCAGCAGGTGTCCTGGCGTAGTTGTACAGCTATGCATCATAGATGGAAGGCTGAAGCTCAGCAGCAGGAAATATGTGGAGACCATGGTGCCGAATCTGCGCCACTCACCATGTACAGGTATGCCAAAGCCGCAGCTGATGACCATGCCAGTGATCCGGTGTTGAGTGCCTGCAACATGCCATACGCCAGCTCACCATCCTCCAATACATAGCTCAGAATGTGTTTTCATGAGAGTGGAGGCCTTCTCAAACAATAGCAGGCCAGGTGCCATGGCTGTGCATCAAATGGGAAGGGCTCACCTTGACATACAGATAGAAGACAAAGACCAGTGCAAAGATGGCCACGCCCTCATTGTCAAAGGAGCCTGCCACTGATCGTGAGATGTACGAAGGCACCATGGCCATGAAGGCTGCTGCTGTCAGCCCAGCCCCTTGGCCCCTGATCTCCTTCACAAAGAGATAAGCTGCCAGAGAGCAGAAGGCAGAGAACAGAGGCGCTGTGAACACACACACCTGCGTATCCAAGCAAACATTCATGATGATACTTGTATGAGGTGTGTTTGGAGCTGGAGGGGGCTTGCAAACTAGAGACATGACATGGTGAGAATAGAATGGGAAGCACCTCTTGCACATGAATGGGGATGTTCACGGCGTGCAGCAACTTGAACATAAGCCCAGCCGTCCATATGAGCCCCTGCGATCAGCAAGCAATGTTATGGAGCCCCATGATGGAGACTGGTATCTGTGATGACATTCTGATCATGCATGCTGAGCTCTTACCGGGTACACCGTGCCGCCCACCACACGCCCCAAGGGATACCATGTGCGATCATCGAACCAATTCCATAGGTTGTAGAAGCCTTTCTTCGTCAGGTACGTCGTCACGCGGAAGTTGAAGTATGGATCGAACTCGTGAATCACACTCTCATACTTCACCACAGAGAACAGGCGCAGGCTGAAAGCCATGATACAGATGGCCAGGAGAGCTGCTCCATTTGCAATTTGCGCATAGGCCGACACTTTCGCAGCCTCGCTGGTGTAGCCTACTGGTGAGACCTCCTGAAGCAGATCTGCAGTCCTCAAGTCCGGCTTCCTGTCGTTCCTTCTGGACACGACCGACATCTTAAAAAACAACTTATACGCCGTTCTGCATGCTGGAATAGCCACAATGACGCGCAAATGCGAGATGCCGATTGCAGTGGGGCAATGCTGGGCAGCCTGCCCGTTTTGGGGTGCATGCAAGTCGACTTCAGCAACCTCAGTGGTGAAGCAAGACCAGAGAGCGTGCGTACAAGACCATATAGCAAGCCTTACAGATGTGGAGAAACAACAAGGCTGCAACAGGACACAATTTCTCTCCTCATCCCTTGACATTCACGGCAGAGAGGACATGCCGGTCAATTTCCAATTGGTCCAGGCATTCAATGTCCAAGTCGTCAATGACAATTTGTCCACCGTTGCCCATGATCGATCTCTCAGATATCTCACATGCTAATGGCTGGGATTCTCCAAGCAGCAGCAGTCATGCTCATCGCTGAATGCATGCCATGCGCTTTGACGGAAAGTCAAAGACAGTCGTGCAGCGGGCCAGCATGTCTGCACAGAGGGTCCCGTGCGTGTGGCAGCTGAAGTCAGGGCCACCTGTGGAGCTTGTCAACAGGCATGTCACATCCCTGTATGACGCTCCACACATGCGCATGCGTGGAATTGTGCTGCTGTACATGGTGACTGCCTTTGCATGCACGCCCCCAACGCCCTTCAGCTGGGTCCTGCGGGCCTGGGGCAGCTCTTGGAGGCCTAACTCCTGCATGCAATTGGAATGTATCTGCTTCCTTCCAGCCACTCTGTGCTGATTCATTCCCATCCAGTGCGTCATCAAGCAAGGCAAAGCCTATACAGCCAGGTCGGCTGTCTGGAAAATGCAGGCAGATCTGTTGCGGAATTATGTTGGACAACGGATAGCTGGGCAGAGTGGATAGGAAGCTGCAACCTGCACAGCCCTGGAGTGGAAGATGATCTCGCTGCCGCTGGCGCCCAGGTCCACCATGAGCAGGGCCTCACGCTCAGTCCCCTCTGCGCTGCTCGGCTGCAGCCTCACAGCAACGTGCGGCAGGTTGGACACCATCTGGAGCTCCTGCAGGGTCACTCTATCCTTATGCACCTATCTGACAACCAGAAGGGTGGCATGGTTCTATGCGTCTTATGAGCTGATGTCTTGCTGTCCATGGCAATGACGGTCCAATGCATGTCCAATGAGACCATGAAGGCTATGGCAACACTTCCATCAGCAGATGTAAAGCTTCCTGGTGCTGTGGAATAGGTCACGGACATTCCCTGACTGAGGAGAAGCTGAGCACACCTGCCACTGCAGTGAGCTAATCGAGGCATCTCTCTGTGCGGGATCCTGCATCAGGAGCTGCACCTCCTCTGTCTTGGAGCTCTTGCCACTGGGCGGAGGCGGCAACGTCAGGATGCAGCGCCTGAATATGTCATGCCTGTGCCCGGCAGCAACACATGAGCCGAGAGCATCTCCTATGACAGCATGCTTGTGCACAGCAGGCCTGCTGAATTCTGCAACATCACAATCCACGGAGAGAGCGCGCACCCGACAATGCCGATGACTGGCCCTGGCGCGCCCCTGATCAGCCCTCCAACGCCCATCTCCCTGTTGGGCATGAACAACCTCCTCAGTGCAGGGTTTGCTTGTGTAAATGTAAACTGCAGAGCCCCAGATCTGCTCAGTGGAGTGCAATGCAGGCCAGTGACGGAAGCATGGCAGCAGTGAGAGATAGCTGTCCCCATAGCAGTGATGGGTAGCAGTGCACAATGATGAGCTCTAGCGCAGAGGCATCACTAGATGATGAACCGAGCTGCGCTCACATGAAGAGGCAGCCATGCATGGTGATGGGCCCCAGCTGGATGCTGGCGGCACGCCTGAAGCAGCTCTGTATGCGGCCGGCCATCCCAGACACTGCAATGTCCCCAAAGCGCTCCAGCCCCAAAGCATCGGCCGCCTCCCTCTCTATCACACACCCACTGGCCCCTGCAGCCATGCCCAGCAACTGTGTCTGCACTTCTTCACAGGCGGACCCTCAAGACCCTGAAGCTCCTGAGATGTGCACAATCTTCCCAGAAAGGCGCAATAGGCTTCTCACTCAGATTGTGATTATTGAGGATCATCTTAGCTTCATGCACCCGCGTCAGAGGATGAGAGCCAGTTTGACTGGTGGTCAGCACTGTAGAACGGCACGAGGCATACCTGTGTCCAGGATGAAATATCCCTGTTCTGCAGAACCATTGATGCTTGGCCTCACCAGCACGTGGCCGCCAACCTGGAAGGCATTCAAGTGTTGAGGGATGTGTATGGGCCATGCACTTCAGCAGGAGCTCGCTTCTACGCTGCAGAACGGGCGATTTCTGACACAGAATTTATGAGGGTGGGCTGTGATTTACAGAATGAGGTGGCCGGAGCCCACCGTCCACAGGGCCGGGGCAGTGCCAGGGTGGACAGCAGAGAGTTGGGTGTCAAGGGGCTGCAGGGGGCAGGCAGGCATCAGGAAGGCTGCCTGGGAGGCCGGCCTGTCCCAGGACACAGACTCCGTGTGGAAGACATTGTGCCCATTGGCGCCACCATCTATGCTCAGTTTTGCCGGGAACATGATGCTGCTGCACGATATCAACATTTATGAAATCCTTCAGTGCCATCCCTGGAGCAACCCTCACATGCGGAGCAGAACAGGGAGGGCGCTCACGGAGGGGAAAGTCCCTCACATGAAGCTGCAACAGCAAGATGATTGCGGTGCTGGAAGGCAAGCACAGCAAGTTGTGCTTGTGCGAATAGCCCCAGGGCTGGCTCAGTTGCTGAGCCGTCTGGAGAGGTGTCCCTCACGCGCTGCATAGGCTCTGAGTGTGGTCACCTCTCGCAGCCGGCCTCCCACTTGGCCCATTTCTGATATGTCAGCAGCTCTGGCTGCCCACAAACCTTCAGAGACAGACGCTGCGGCCGCCAGGTCCGTGCGCACACCAGCAAGAATGCTTCCAACTGCATGTGCACAGCCTTCTGCGCTCATAATGATGCCTGACGTCATGTGGCATCTGTTACAGGGGGCAGCTGTTGGAAATAGTGTTCGCGTGAGTGCTTGCAGAGTGCAACATGGCAGAGTGAACTTGCTTTGCCTGTCTGCAGCTTCAGGCGCAGCACGACTGTCTCTGGGCCAGGCGCGCGCTGCTTCCTATCCTGTCTAGCATCGTCGTTGAGGTCCAAGCCCTGCATCATGGAGTAGACACTTCACTGGCAGATCCTGCCTGGATGCTTGGAGACAGGCACAATTTGCAGGAAGAGAGGCACTGGTTTCTCAGTGGCAAATGTTGCCTGCTGACCAGGAGTGCAAGCAAGCCATCCTGTGCAGGCACAAAAGCGGGGTGCATGCATGGGTGAGGTGCAGACAGTGAGTACTGCACATCTGAAAGCGCTCTGACAGAGCTTGAGATATGGCAGGCCACCTGCTCTGGGGACTGCTGGACATGTTGCACAGAGATGTGGTGCTGGGTGAGACTTCCGACGTAGAAGCTATAGCGCACCCAGGAGGTGAGCAGCAGAGCCTGCGCTGGCATAAATACAATCTGGAAGCAGTTCAGCAATTCTACACTACTTCCACGACCAGTGACAGGCTGTGCCTCCATGGGTAGAGCTGAGCTCATGAATCCATTGGCCTAACCTCATGATCATCGAGGCTGTACTCTTTTGGCAGGCCATCCTGCTCGACCTGCGTATCACTTCTTCCTCTCAGAATAAGTTTGCTCTCCAGCAGCTGCCTCACCAGCAGTACAGCCAACACCCTTTTTCATGCGGGAACAAGCAGTAGACTTACTGCCCAGCTCTGTGGAAGGGGACCCTTTGCGGGGCATCCAGGATGTGCATACTGGAACGACAGCTGCTTGCTCTGGATAGTCTCTAGAAAGGCTCCATCAGCAGGGCGATAGCGCGTCACCCACTGGCAGTCCATGCCCAGATATATGCCATGGCCTCTAATACAGAGCTGCACAGTGCGCTCCAGTCAGCGGGGCATGCTACACATGAACACTTAGCTCCTGGAAGCGCAGCCTATGGCATGTATGCAATCGCTGACTTCTGTGATGCTTCTCGCATTGGCAGCATGCAGCAGACTCAGTGATATACAGAAAACTATGGGTGCATGCACCCACCTCTGTGTGAGTGATGTTGTTAGGAGGGGCAATGCCCACAGCCTTCTGAATGCGACCTAGCAAGACGAGGGTCCGTTCTTCTGTCTTGCGTGCTCTCAAGTGCACACTGTGCCTTGTTCTTCTTGTTCTTATGCATGTTTGCAGAAGCACCGTGCGAGCCTTGAACATCGATCAGCGCATTATGGGAGGAAGTGAGCAAGCCTATATATCTAGCTAGTGAGTTCCATGCACACTAATCGCTGAAGGGGGTTCACAATAGGGCACATTGGGGTCAAAATGCACTGCAAAACAAGCCACTCCACTCAACCAATTATGGTGCACCTGTCAGCCCCTCTTGTACCCTTCAGGCCTTCCATGCAGCATTGGGAGTGCATGGGCCGTCTTGTGGGCGCGCTTGGCGCTGTTGTGCTGCATTGGGCACAGCAGGGCAGTGATGAGTCATGCTTTTGAGAGCGTCACCATTCCTGGATTTGAGGAGCGAGCAGGCTGTGCATTGCTTATACTCATTGTGATCTGGTAGCCCCCACTAAGGTTGTCAGACATTCTGTGAAGCTTGGCAGATTTGACGTACTGTCTCACAGGGTCCTTGTAACTCCTCCGAGATCAATCAAGCACTTCAGTTTCTATGTTGTGGAAGCGCAGGCCTGCACCATCTTCCATAAGATGAGGGAGAGCTCGTGTTAGGCTGCTGTTGCACGACCTTCCAGCAAGTCAGAGAGAATCCCAATGAACTGGAACCTGGCACATTGGTTTGTGTACGGTGAAGTCGACTGGGACCAGTTTGATACAAGACTGCGGGGAGTGTGCCCCTTCCTCTCAGGAGCAATGTAGGCTTCTGATCCTCTCAGCACTGTAATTGTGCAGAGCAGACTATGAATCAGCCTCAAGGTGAAATCCAGCATGCATGCATGACAAGCTGCTTGCTGTTCATGCAGATTTGGGGCTGGATGGTGGTGTCTCATTGATGCCCTGGTCTATTCAAAGGTGGTCCTGAATGAGAATTACCCTTTCACCTACAATCTCCCAGGCATTGTGGCCACAGTGGCTCTGGTCATGATGAATTTTGTGTCAAGGGATGATCTGGCAAACATGGCCGACACATACAGCAGCGAGGAAGGCTCAGAGGTATGTATTAGCGCAGACCTGCCACACTGCCCACTCAATCTGAGGATTTGCGCAGAGATAAAGCCCTATGATGTTACATGCAAGCCAGTTCCTGAATTTGAGTGGCTGGTTGCAGGGCAGGGCAAAGCTGTGGCTGTTCCTGAGCTACTGCATAGCGTTTGGAGCTGTTGCTGGCAGGCAAATGCCCAAGAAGTCCTATGCTTAAAGAGTGATCGATCAGGCATGTCACTTGCACTGTGCAAGAGAAGCACTCATTATCCATAGAGCTCAAGTGTGATGTGTTCTTCTGCAGTGTGGCAGTGCTGGTCACATGCGTACAGCAGCAGGAACATGTGCAAGTTGGGGTGGTGAGCATTCAGCCATGTTCAGATTCGCGCTTAAAATTGTTAAAGCTCTCCTTGTAGTTATGCATGATGCATCTGGGACAAGCTAGATAGCAGCAGTGCTGATGGCATGCTTGCAACATACGAGCCTGGGGGACACCCTTGTCGCTAGAATGTGGCAATATTCCTAGATGCCCAGTGCGGTCTGCAGGGAGCTCTGCTGCAGTGTGGGCTGATACTGCTAAGCGGCCTGCTGCTCTGGGGATTCAGGAGTGACGACGGTGGATACGCTGCAATTCACTGATGATGCGTGGCAAGCTGCGGGATGCCTAGATCCAGACCCGCAGCATCATCGGTACTCAAGAAGCACAATCATGCAGAATAGTGATTTGGAGGATAGCAAATGGCCAAGAAAGCCATGATATGTTTCCTGCTGCAAGTGCAAATCTGGTGGAGCTTTCACCTCCTGCAAAGCACCTGCTGGCCTGTCAGAGAAGGCTCAACAGCCTCCTGTACAATCTACAAGCTCCAGCACATTCAGCTAGTGAAGCAACATGATGTCCTGAGTGCAGACTGCTTAAAAGAAGTCAGTGATCTGGAGTATGATGGACCCATGGAATGTGATGGAGCTCTACTAGGGGCATTTCTTTCCGGAAGAGCTTCTTGCCATCGCAGGGATGATGGAGACTTTTGAGAATTAACATGAGCCTGTTCAGCATGCGCTCTGCGCAGACTGTGAAAGATGGCCAGGGCATGCACTCAATGACATATATGTATGAACAAGCTATCGCCTGCCCTTCTTCTTTGATCTTGCCCCAGCGGGTGGCCCCCTCCTCTCAGGCCCATTGTCTGTGTTGTCTGTGACAACGTTGCTTCTGTCCAGCGCCTCATCCACCTTCCCAGCTCCCTGGCTGCCCTTCACTCCCTCCTGCATGTTCACCATGCCCCTGTAAGCTCCCATCCTCTAAACAAACGCCCCACATGCACAAGCATGGATGTTCTCTTGCTGATGAGTATTAGGTCGATCAGCTCTGCAGGCAGCATATTTATATGCACATAGAGGTTTGTGGACAGCCCTCAGAGGCCCAACCTGCTTCTCCTTGTCCTTGCGCGTCTTGCGCTTCTTCTTGAAGTCGGAGCGTTGCCACTTGGGCAGCCAGCGCTCGGGGTTGGGCAGCGGCCCGGGGTTGGCGGGGTCATAGCCCTTGGGGTAGCGGACTTTGCGCTTGCGCTTCTTCTTCGCCTGCGCCTGCCCGCCCTGCTCCCCGCGCCGCGCTGCCTCCTCAGCCGCCCGCCGCCGCGCCACCCAGCTCCCTGCAGCAGGTGAAGGAATGCATTTTGCTCGCGTGCCTTGTGCTCGATGTAGGAGAAGAGTCTGCAGAAGAGTCTGCTTTTCTTCTTCGCCTGCGCTGTCCGCCCTGCTTCCCCCGACGCGCTGCCTCATCAGCGGCCCCTTGCTGCGCCATGCAGCTCCCTGCAGCAGGCTCAGCTCTCTCTCATGTGCCTCATGCTGGCAGTCACAGATGGGAGAAGGTTCTGGCCATGCACAAGGTGGGATTGGGACAGGGATGTAGAGTTGCAGGCATCAGCACCACAGGTGCATGCATCACTCTGAAGCACCAGGAGAGAAGGTGCTCGACCTGTGACACCCAGCTGGAAGGCGTCTAAGTCGGCGACTGTGCACACGGTTAGAATAGTTGCATACCTGCAGCTGCCTCCTCGAGCTCATCCAGCTTGCTGCCCGGCAGGCTCTCTGCAGGCACTAGGCTGGACTCCAGGGCTTCCACAGACACCCCTGACCCTGGCACAGTGCTATGCCTGGCGAGCTGGCCCATCAGCTTGTACAGCCCGGGCGCATCCCCGCCAGTCTGCTTCACAGCCTTGTCGTATGTTTGTGACGCCTCCTTCACATCCCCCAGCTGCAAAGCGCAGAACAGTGACTGTCACTGCTCCTTGTCTTGTCAACCATGCCTCTCACCCTTTCTTTCCAGGAGGTAATAGTGCACAGTTCATGCTGAGAAAGGTCACTTGATGAGGCCGACATGTCCTGACTGCAGGTCTTGTAACTCTAAGCTGCCGATACATGTCAGACTCATATTCCAGCCTTCCTCAGCAGGATGTGCAGCCTCACAGGGCAGCCTCATACCTTGAGCTGAACGCGCGCCAGGGTTTCATACAGGATGGTCTTGGCAGTGGCAGCCTGCCCCTTGGAGGGCTTTCCTTGGGCACCCTGGGCAGGGGCATCTGCCGCCTGCAGGCTGCTCTGGGCAAGGCGCTTGGCGCCCTGCAGGTCCTCCGTGGCCTCCAGCAACGCCAGATGCGTGGCCAGGACAGCCGGCCTTTGCATGAAGTCAGGCGGCCCTGCCTTCTGCAGCGCCATCAGGGCCTACGAGAATTGGAAGGCTCACCGGACTGCACGAATGGTGGCAACAATCATTGCGCAGCCAGTGAAGCCTTAGATCTCAGCAATGCTGCAAACGCTCATCCACTGTACGAAATCTCCCCTTGCGCTGCTGCCATGCTGAAATGCATGAGTCAGAGATGCGCTCTGAGTATAAAAAGGGAGCTGAGGGCTGACCTGGCGGGCATCCCCAGCATCCAGGGCCAGCTGGGCATGTATGAGGGTGCTTTGCCTGCCTGTGCTGTCCCTCACCAGCGCCAGCGCCTCCACGCGCTTCCCCTCCCGAGACAGGACTGCTGCTGCTGCCATGCACAGCTCTTCTGAGTCGTGGTACCTGCGCAGCAATGCTCCTTTGTGTGCCATGCACTTTCCATCCCATTGATGAGGTGCATTGCAGCAGCTGCTTGGATGAAACGCCATACAAGAAACTTTTCTGGCTCACCAGCCACCATATATTGTGGTGATTCACAAACCAAAATGGCAATCCTTCCTTCGTGCAAGAGCGTTGACCCTTGTTTATGCAGATCTCTACTGATGCCGAGAGAGTAATAGAGGGCAGACCTCTTTTGATAGGTGTTCACAATCTCTCGAGCTGCGTCCAGACGCCCAGCCGCCAGGAGGAGAAGGCCATAATTGGCATAAAAGACTGCCTGCTGCTGCTCAGATAGCCTCCTGTGCAGGCTCTCTTTTAGCTTGGGCTGGCCAGCCTACACAAGTGTCAAAATGTCAGTGGAGTGCACCCTGACAAGTTGACATGGCCTTCAGCATTTCCTGGGCGCTTGCTAAAACACAGGAGAGGGTAAGTCTACTCATATCCAACGCACAAGATCAGGTCAGACACACCTTGTCAAAGTTGGCCTCCAACCGCTTGAGGAGCTCTGCTGCAGACTTCTTTGTCAAGCCATCAGCATCAGAGCGGATCGTGTCAGCCACCCAGTTGTTGACTGCCACCGCCTTCACAGCTTCATCCTCTGCCTCGCCAGACATCACACCCTGCGCCAAAATGTCAGCCCTTGGCACCCCAGACAATTCACAGGCAGCTGTCTGGCACGAGCCTTCAGCTATGTGTAGTCAGCACTTGGCACGCCAGACAATCCACAGGCAGCTGTCCAACAGATATCTTCAGGTGCAGCTTTTCATTGCCTACAGACCTTGCTTATGTAAGCGTGTCTGGCCATGGGCAGTCACCTCATATGTGCTGAGAGCCTCAGCTGGGTCTCCTAGCTGGGAGGTGGCATATGCCAGCTGCAATGTCACCGGCGCCAGCTCCTCCTCTATCTGCTCGTCTGTCAAATCCTCATCCAGCAGGGTCTCCCGCCCTGCAGCAGTGCATCAGGCGGTGTGAGGAGCTGATGCACTTTCAGAACCTTCTAAAGTTCCCAACAAAAAACTTGCACAAGTAGTGCATCACCATCAGACATGTGGGATGGCACTTGAGCATCTGAGTGCGTACTCACACCACAAATAATTATAAGCAACTTCCTTCATTGCTCTCACCGAGCCGCTGAGACTTCTCCAGCTCGCTCAGAGCCTTAGAGTAGTCTCCAGTAGCCAGAAGGCCGCAGGCTGTGTTGAAGCCAATCTCAAAGCTGTCCTTGGAGCTGATCTTCATGGCATTCATGACTGCCGGCACCTCGTGCGCCTTGCTGCCGCTCACATAGGCCGCCAGCACATTTGTGCGCAGGTCAAGCGACGCCACCTGCAGCCAATACATTGCTTTGATGCTCAAGCAAAGGAATATTTGCCATCCACAGAGCAAATGGAATTGTTGCAAGCCAATCAAAGCTGTCCTGGGAGCTGATCTTCATGGCCTCCATGACTGCCGGCAAATTATGCGCCTTGCTGCCGCTCAAGCCGCTACATTGTTCTGCAGGTCCAGGGAGGTCACTCGTAGCCAGGAGTCTTCATGCTCTGAAAGGGTGGCGGCTGCATGTGTGGGAGGACCGCGAGACGCAACTGGCTTGTGCAGGACACATGCCATGTTGCCATAAAAGTTCTCTGGCATCAGGCCTATGTTCTTTGATAAGAGAACGGATTGACAAATCATTTCTCATATATAAGGTAGATAGTGAGCATGCCCAGGCCTGTTGTCAGACGCACCTTGTGGTCTTTGAATAGCTGATGGTATATGCGGATGGCATCTGCGCTGCTGCCCATGCGGTAGTGCAGCTGCGCCTGCAGGGTGAGACGCGCGACGGCTCTCTCGTTTGCATGCTGCTGCACTGCTGCAAGGGCTTCCTCAAACTTCTGAAGGCGGAACAAGCTGTATGCCTGCAAACAGGGCCATCTTCAGTGCCAGTGCATCGGCCATGCCATTCCCATGTGACTTTGAGAGTCACACATCACGAGCTCACATGCACCAGGCAAGCATATCAGCAGTGAGGATTGCAGTGATTTCATTACTGACCAGCATGTCACCCATGTTTTACACGCACCTTCTCAAAGGACAGCTCTTTGTAGCTGGAAGCATGCTTATCTATGTGCTCTATTGCCTCCTCAAACCGGGAAAGCTCGATTAGGATAACTGCCTTGCAGGCCAGGGCCTCTTTTTCATTGGGCCTGAGCTTGAGAACTGCACAGAAAAACGATTCCTTGTTGGCTGGTGTGGAAGTTGGCATGCATGACAGGGGGCCGGTTTCTCAGCTCAGACTGGCACTCACTGTCATCGCTGCTCTTTAATGCCTTCTTGTATTGTGCTGCTTTTATCTGCGCATCAAGCCTGGAGTAGAGGGCCTCCAGCTGAGCATCCTCAGCTCCATCGGCCATGCTGGGCAGACCTTAGATCAAGAAGGTTCTTTTGTGCCCAGAATCGTAGCATTCATCCTGCTGATGCGCCCATGCAAGGAGACCATTTGAGACAGTGACATCAACAAATGTATTGGTGTTGTGATCAGTTCAAAGCTGGGCGACGCCCCAGCACTCTGAGACGGGGGGACCAGTGATTGGGGCCCCCGTGGCAGAAAGCTCGAGACAGCATGAAGAGCCGGTTTCCAGTTCCTGTAAGCACTGCACTGTTAAACTCGTAAGACAACCTGAAATCCAAGCCTGGTGAGAATAGTCACTGCAGGATGCATTTCACAATGGAGAGCAGCCTTGTACACAAAGATGTCTGCTGCTTACAAGTCGGAGTTTTGCAGCGGCTGCAAGGCCGGCTACATGGCACTCACATGCACAGACCAGGAGCAACTAGGCACAGGCTGCAGTGCCGGCGAGCAACGAGGACAATTGTCAGAGCGGAGTCTAGTGACGACAAACAGAACACACAGCTGGTGTGTTGTGCTTCTGTTATTGCTTGAAAAGTAGATTGTGCTTAAATGCGATAACACTTTACGCAGCAAGATGCAGCATCGGGCAAGTCGGGACAGCAGACGAGCGCCGGCATAGTGTACAAGAAAGTGCTTGCTACCGCCATAGCCAACTCTTAGTGGCCGTACCAATGCCAATCTCGACATGAACTCCCGCCTTACGAACCAGTGCATACATTCTTGACAAGACTGATGCCTTGCAGGCGCCCAGGAAGCCCAGCACGTCCCTTGGCGAGATGGTGAACTACTACCTCAAGATGGAGCCACACCTCTTCAAGGAGGCCGTCAACAGCCAATTCGAGCGCATCAAGGAGGAGCGTGAGGCCACGTTGGCAGCTGCCAAGGAGAGGGAGAAGAATGCCCCTCCAGCCGACTCAAACAAGAGCGACCTTGTGCTGTACAGGTCTTCACAGTCCTCCTGTAGACCAGACGCTACTCTTGCCTTTCCATACGGGTGTGAGTGGCTGCACATACCGTGCTGCTTTTGCAGCAAGCCCCGCGCTGGCTGCAGGGTGTCCTGGCGAAGTCCCACCATAGAGCTGCAGTTGTTGCATGCCTTATGTTGTATGCTGTGGGGATGGCGCAGGCGTAAGAGATGTATGAGATCATGAAAAGTCAGTCTGGACTGGCTGGAGAAGAGATGCTATGTTTACTTTGGTTGCTCACACAAGAGCCTGGTTGGCAGTTAGATCAATGGCTGATTCAATGGATACCCCTGCGACATGTGAGAGCAATGAGAGGACTCTTCAGATCACTCCAGCTGCTGTGAAGCTGGTGTAGTGAGGGGTGGCGTCCCAGGCGAACAGCGTGCTGATATCACTTTGACTCGATGCGCAGGCGCATGGAGGAGGTGAAGCGCAATGAGCAGCGGGCCACTGTGGAGGATCTCATGTACGCCAGCGTGCTGGAGAAGTTTGTGGAGGTTGGTGTGGACATGCTGCCAACGCTGGACAGCATCACAGAGTCCCAGGAGACATTGAAGGTGAGTATCCTGAGCGTCCCACCCTGCGAAAGCAAATGCTGACTTCCTCATTGTACGAGCACCCCAGCAGCACTTAGATTACAACAGCCAAGCAAGAGTTGCCACTGGATTGTGCAAAGGAGAAAATTGGAGATTTGCTGAAGTGTGCCCTCTGGCTGCAGTCGTTGACAGAGGGCATCCATACCAAAGAGGCGCTGGACCTGGTGAGGGAGCATGTGCGCGGCATCATGGGCCCTGCTGCTGTGGCATTCTCCAATGCCATGATCAAGATGTCCCGGCTACAGGCCGCGCAGGTGTGCATGCTCGCCTTGTTGCGTGATCTCTCCGAGTGGCTGCCTTGAAGTGCATGGCGTGTGCGATGTTCTGGGTCCCTGCGTGACCGCATGGCATGTGAGTCAGCATCTCTAGAAGGACAAATCATATGAAAGGCAGGGCTGAGGACTTCAGGGCAATTTGTCATTGTGCAGCCTGCAGTGGCACACTTTGTCATGGTTTTTCTGGCGGTATAATGCAGGTATATGCGGCGAGCATTATGTTTGGCTACTTTGTGAGGCGCGTGGACAAGCGCTTCCAGCTGGAGCGCTCCCTGGGCCTCCTGCCTCAGAATCAGGAGGAGGCTGTGGCCCGCCTTGAGCGCCTGTTCTCCCAGGTACCTCCTTCCATCCCAGCGTGCCCAGCTTTAGCAGTGCCACAGCATACAGCACAACCTCAGCAGTCTCTGCAAGAAGACCCAAGCCCTCCTCACACTCTCCTGCCTGACCAACAAGTCACATGACGTCCCGAGCCCTGAGGCGCACTCAGGATTGTACCTGGCCTGCCCTGCCTGCTGCATGGCTCATGGTCACCTTGTGCGGCTTGGTGCACAGGCAGAGACATTGGACACAGCAGATGACCCTGACTCGCCATCTTCCAGCACGCCGTCCTCCCCAGATGTGTCAACCCAGAGCGAGCCATCCAGCAGCCCCAGCTTCTCACAGGCGCAGGCCACTGGCGACTTCCAGGCGCTGGGCGCAGAGCAGGCCAAAAACAAAAAGACGAAAACACAATTGCGAGAGTGAGCGCCGATGATGCCCCTTCCCCCTTGCACTTCCTCCTGCAGTGTGGGGTATCGCTCTCTGTTGGGACAGGCGGCGTGCATGCCATTGCAGGCCAATCAAGTGGTGTTGTATGTTTGTGCGTAGCTCGATACAGTGCAGTGCCCTGTGCTCGTCTTTTCAGGTGCTTTGCTGGGCTCCATGCTTGATGAGCGGCTTTAGGCTGCACCCACACGCTTGTGCTGCAGCTTGGGGTGGGCTCTCATGGCTGGTGTGCCTGTTTGCAGATACGTGGATTCCTTTGATCAGCAGACCATGCTGGAGATGACGCGTATAGTGAGTGCTGAGGGCGCTGCTCTTGTGGAAGCCCAGACTAGTGCCCTGTTTGGGGACCTCAAACAGCTGCAGAGACAAATGCAGGCAAGCACATTGCAGGACTGAGCCTCTCACCATAGCATGGAGAAGCAACTCCCCTTCGAGTTGACTCAGAATGATTGCTTTCCAGGTGGCTGTGTCCGCTCTCGTCATCTTGTTGCAGCACAAGAGTGCACCCTCATGTGTGCTGCATTGAGTGCATCTGATGCGCGCTGACAGCGGGAACTGTGCCCTGCAGGAGGTGGTGGGCACAGATGCCACGTCCATGGAAGAGCTCATGGAGCGCGTGCAGAATGCTGTCAACAGTGGGGCAGTTGAGTCGGTGGCCATCACTGTGGGCACCCAGCGGCGCTGCGTGCTGGAGGCCGTGGCTTTTGGCACATTCCTGCGCGACGTGGAGACCTTTGTAGAGACTGAGTACGCGCTGCTTACGCCGCCCAAGCCGAGCTCGGAGTGGGGCGATGGCGGCGGCGGCGGTCAGAAGGTGCCCAGGGTTGGTGTGTAGGTAGCAGCCCAGCTGCCATCATATGCGCAGCAATGCGTGATTCGGCCAGCTGTCATACACATGCCCCTGACAATGAAATGAGGGACCCTTCATGCTTTTGCATGTATGTAGAGCTGCAACACAGGCACCAGTGTCAGGGCCATTGCCCTTATCGATATCACGAGTGTTGACACTGTGTCTGGCGAAGAGGCAATAAGCAGGCCCTTCATTCAGGGAGCGATGAAGTGTTGCAGAGCAAATGCGGCTTGCAGGAAGCCTGCAGCCATCTGTAAATTACAAGTGCTACCTGTGTATCAACCCTTGCAGCATATCATTTGCTATGGCCCCATGCACTCTCTGTACCTCTGCCAACGTTTGCTCTGCGGCCTCCCAAGAGCTTTGCACCTCTCTACATATTTCAGCTCGTTGTTTTCGCAGCGAATCAATCCTCTCAAGCTCCTCTTCTTCTGTGCCAAAGGACTGAGGGAGCCTCTGCAGCAAGGTGTCGATGCTATGCGAGGCCTCGACAATCTCTTTTGCCATGGCCACTGTGTCTCCCAGAGGTGCTGATGACCGGGGAAGTGCTTCCTCGCCTCGCACTGACGCCGCTGGAGCATCACGCTGCAAAACAAGCTCCAGTGTAAGACAATATGTGACAATGTTGTGAACGAAAAGCGCTTGCTAGTGATGTTTATAACATGCAAACTTACCTGTATTGCGCCTGTGCATGAGTACATCAGGGTCATAAGATTTCCGAGCCTGCCCTGTATCTCAGTGATCAGATCAACAGCTTCCTTATCGACGGCTTTTCCGTCGGCCATGCTCACAGCAATCGGCTACTGGCACATTCCAATATCTCCGCCACAGTTCCTTGTGTCAATTCGCCGTTGCAATTGCCCAAGGGGACTCTGAAGATGGTCACTAGCTTCCGGATGACAGGCAGCTGCCAAGGTTTCTGGGAAACAGAAGTGGCCTGGTGAAAGAGGGGCGGGCTAAGACCCAAGTTGTATATAGGGTAGACAAGAACTAAGGTTATGAATGCTTCATGCACATCAATCAGCCCTTGGGTTTGACTGACGCAAAGGCTGGCCGGGTCTGCGGGAAGTGCGATGGGCGATGGGTTGCCGGCGAACGGGCACAGCAAGCGCGTATTCAGACCCGGCAAGGACGATGAAGAAGCTAGAATTGAGCTTGTAGATGCACGTCAGACGTCCTCCACTCCACATGTTGACGGAGATGGCCAGAGCCAAAACCCTTCAGTGCTACGGGATGCTCTAGCAACGAGGTGCTACTAGTCACGAGACCCACAAACATCAATTGCAAAAGATATCATGCATTTTGTGTGATTTATTTCACTTTATCCACTTACTGCTCACAGGAGGAGATGCAGTTGTTTTGACTGCATGGCGCAATACCCACATCCCATCTGCAATTTCCTTGCTTTAGGTAAGTCAATCTACTATAGCCTCCCCAGCAGTAATTATTCAGCAGGATACTCTTGCAGCGATCCCACCGTGCGACATGGCTTCACCTGCCCAGCTTCCTAGTAAGGCTGCTACATCGGTCTTTCCGCAGGTCTTGCACTTTCAACCCTGGTATTTGTGATCCTCTACACGGTGGAGAGGTATGACTCTGGTAGATGGCCCAGCTGGACATCCTTCCAGCCAGCCAGTCCATCATCTCACCTGTCCGACGTCTCCTTCTCACCAGAAGGTGAACTTCTCTCAGAGATTGCGGAGTGTGCCAGAACAAGTGGGTCACCTTCTCAACTATGGAACACATCTGGTCTCAGACCACCTCTGTCTCATACAACAGACCATGTGTGCAGATACTGTGAGTGTGATGCAGGGGCACTCAGGAGCAACATTGCAATCAACAGGGACTCGTGGGGGAGGCCCAGGGAGGTCCTTTCTGAGCACGGCATGGTTGCCGCGGACCATGGGCGCTGCTCAGAGATAGGTAACATGCTCATCGCCTGCTGCTTGGCCCATTTCTCAGCAATTTGTTTAGCAGGTTTGCCTGAAATGCAGCCCCATCCAGCGATTGGCTGTCGGGTGATCAGCTGTGGAATCTTCAGGCATGAAGGCTCTCGCGGATGGCGGCAATGCGGTGGACGCTGCAGTGGCCACAGCGCTGTGTCAGGGGGTGCTGAACCCCATGGCGAGCGGACTGGGCGGGGGCGGTTTCATGGTCATCAGGACAGCGCAAGGGGAGACGAAGGTCATTGACGCAAGGGAAGTGGCGCCTGCCGCGGCCAGCGAGGGCATGTTTGCAGGTGACATGCCTGGGAGTGCATAAGCAGTACCCCTTGGCATTTCCTGGCTACTGATGCAGTGACACACTGGCCATGTATATGCATACCATCCCATGCTAGAAAACAGCGCTGTCATCTGATATCAATATAGATGTTTCAGTGGCCAGGTGCACCACACGAGCTGGTGACTCGACCAGGCAAGCCCTGACCTGCGCCTGCCCAATGCAGGGAACAAAAATGCATCGCTAGAGGGAGGCCTGGCTGTGTCGGTGCCTCTGGAGTTGAAGGGGCTGTGGATGGCCCACCAGGCGTATGGGCAGGCCCCCTGGGGCACCCTTGTGTCGCCAGCAGCGTCTCTGGCGCGCAATGGCTTCCCCGCGCACCCCTACCTGGTCAATGCGCTCAATCAGTCGGCCATGATGGGCAAGTGAGCACACCCAGCATGCATGCAACAGCCGTTCTGTGGTCACCTAGACTGCTTCGTCCCTGGCATGCCTTCCTGCAAGCGCCCATCTTGCTGCACTGCACGGCGAATATAGGGTATCCCCTTGCTGCCAATGCTGCGCAGGGAGCATCCTCCGGGCCAGATGCTACCGGTCGCTTGACCTCTAGCAGTGCGGGCAATTCATTGCACCCTGTTGGGTGACACAGAAATTCACACGCGGTTGCTGTGCAGGCTGATGCAGGAGCCGGGCTTCAGGGATGCCTTCTACAAGAGCAATGGTAAAGGCAGCTGGCGAGTGCCAGCTGTCAACGAGACATGCTGCGTACGCACAAATCTGGCAGATTTGCTAGATGCCATCGGCGCACAGGTGGAGCGCACTACTAATTGCATTGTGACTGGGCATTTCCTCATGCAGAGACCAAATCCCGGGAGTATGTGCAGAATGAAGCGACAGGCAAGCATGAATGCTATGCTGTTTTATTGATCAGGGCCCGGATGCACTGTACCAGCAACACGGCAGATGCTCTGGCAGCAGAGATCAAGGCTGCGGGGGGCATAGTCACAACAGATGACTTGAGAAATGCATCACCAACCATGAAGGAGCCTCTCACAATCCAGGTCAGCAGTACATGCCACGTCTGCATGTTATCTCACTTCGAACCGTCTCTCTCTCTCTCATCCCATCCGCTGCAGATGACTTGAGAAATGCGTCACGACCCTGAAAGAGCCTCTCACAATCCAGGTCAGCGCTGCAAGCCGCAAGGCCTTCTCACTTCAGGACATACTTCCGCAGATGTGCACATACCTTGAGCTGCGCATAGCATGGGGACATGATTCACAGTCATTAGGATGGCAGAACTGTGCCAGGCTAAGCTGTCACAACACTCTGCTGCCACAGTGTAGTTGCATTGTTGATGCGGCACAAGGATGCCGTGCAGGCTAGGGGCCTGCGCATGTATGTGCCTCCACCTCCGAGCGGAGGAGCTGCTGTGCTGGCGGGCTTCCAGATGATTGCTGCATTTCAGGTATGCCCCTCCTAGGCCCTAGCACCTTGGATAATCATCTTCAGGGTGGCAGATACACTTCCAGGCCTGGCCTGACCTATCGTACACTCTCTTAGCCGTGCTTAGTGCCAGTGTGATGAGTTTAGAGAAGCATGATGGGCAGTGGTGTGGCAGTTGACATGCCACAAGCATGAGGTGCAGATCCTCCGCAGGCACCCATGGCATTCGCCGGCTTCCATGGGAACACTGATGAGAGCCAGCTTGTGCAGCCTCCCATCGCCTTCTCCGGCCGTTCAAGAACGCACCGCCTTGTTGAGGCAAGACTATAAATACCAAGTCCTGACATTGGGCTGAACATCTCTTGGCTGTGGTCATCTGCCTATTCATGGTGCAGAGATAGAAGTTGTTGCTGTGAGATGGAATCACAGTCAGAGTTAGAGTCTACTGCTGTGAGATAGCATTTACTGCTGTGTAGATAGATTTTACTGTTGTGCTCACCTCTAGCCTGCACCATGCAGGTGATCAAGAATGCTTTTGCGATGAGGTCCAATCTGGGGGACCCGGGTGTGTGCAGCCCAGGGCAGCTACCGGGGACGGGCCTGTGTTTCCAGGACATGGAGAACTTGACATCTGCCATGCTGTCGCCTGGCTATGCTGACAGCCTGAAGTATGTGCTGACCCGCTGATGTGCTTCTCATCTAGGATGCATCGTGCAGCATTGTCTGCGAGTGTGGGCAGGATACAGCCTGATAGATTGCCTTTTGCGCAGGAGCAAGATATTGGATAATGAGACAGAGCCATACCAGGAATATGGTGGGGAGTGGCACATACAAGGTGTGTCTGTTACAAGTCACCAAGACTCCCAGGCATTACTATCACTTTCCTTGCTCATCCTAATGTGTGAATGCTAGGTATGTGAGAGGGTAATCTAATCAGCACGTCCTGCAATACCTGCTGGCGTGCAGCTGCCACTGGGGATCATGGGACGAGTCATCTGTCTGTTGTCGACTCCAAGCGCAATGCAGTCTCTTTCACAACCACCATCAACACCTCCTTTGGCTCAAAAGTCCTCTCACAGGCTACAGGTGGGCGCCCCAAGCCTTTCTAAGCCAATCGCGCATTCCCAGGTCATGCTCACTTTTTGGTGCTGTGATGGCAGAGGACTACCTGGTCTTGCAGCGGCTGAATACATGCATGTCCTTGGCAATCATGGCTGGAATGTGCATAATGCATGTGATTTGTGTACACAGGCATCATTCTGAACAACCAGATGGACGACTTCTCAACGCCTGATCAGACCAACACATATGGCCTGCCGCCCAGCCGGGCCAACTTCATCCGGCCATTTAAGAAGCCGCAGAGCTCTATGTCCCCAATGATCGTCACCACATCTGACGGCCGCCTGCGCGCTGCGCTGGGCGCCAGCGGGGGGCCGCGCATCATCTCGTCTGTCATCCAGACCCTTTTCAGGTGTGCTGACTTAGGATGTGTTTCTTCTTCGGAAGATATATCTCAAATTTGTGCTCCTCTCACGCATTCGTAGCGCACCAGGTCTGGAGGGGATGTCATCATACATGCTGGGTGGTTAACACCTGGGCATGCAGGAGGTCCCCGTGCACAAGCAGGCTGTCCATCTGAAACACTTCCTGGTCCACATGCCACAGGTTGATTGAGCTGGGTGATGATCTCCTGACCGCTATCGCACTTCCCAGAGTGCACGATCAGGTGGTTCCCAACACCACTTTTGTGGAGCACTGGAGCGCAGGCGCTGCCACCTTCTTCTTTCCTGAAGACGAAATCCAGGTACGGAAGAAGGGCCAAGGTCATATTTGGACTTTGAGGCCTTCAGAGCTTCTTACAGTAATGCAGCATGTCGTTGGATATGCCCAGCAGATGCTGGCAAGTAGCAGCAACATTGCTGCTATGCACTGAATGTCCCCAGTGGCGCTTGTTCGGCATAGATCCTGATTTGCTGCATGCAGGCTCTGCAAGAGAAGGGGCACACAGTGGAGGCGACCAATTGGGGCGCTGTTGTTCAGGGCATCCTGGTAGACCCCAGTGACGGATATCTGACAGGGGTGTCAGATCCGCGTAAAGATGGGGCGCCTGCAGGGTTCTAGGTGGATCTTGTGACTGAAGGGCTAGCCCCTCAGTCACAAGATCCGGGATAATACCCTGGATACTCCCGTTTAATACCATCTTTTTGACAATACCTTTGCTTGTTAACCTGTCAGGCAGCGCACCTCCTGCCTGAAGACAGAGCAGGTTAAGGTGTGAGAATGACATGCCTTCTGGCGCTGTGCTCCATGGTTGCTTCAGCCATGGCAATCAATGATGTTTGTTGACATTGGAAGAGTGGTGGACAGCATCAGCATTGGAGGAAACTTTGTGTTGACTTTCCATAGGGGGGTAGCAGGGATGCTGTGAGGCCAGCAGATGCACTTGTGGACTTCACAGAGTGTCACACAGCGGGTTACGGAGAAGCGCACATGCCCAAGCGCTTAATGGCAATGAACGCAATGTGCGCGCTGCGCCCAATGACTTCAGGGAGGGACCAGGCCTGCGTGACCCGACTAAGTAAGTAGGATTTTGATATAGAAGCCCACATACAGCCCACCTCTCGGGAGAAGAATAAGTGAATCATGACATATCTTCCAGCCAACCTAGGGCTGATCAGATGCCTCGACCCCCAGGACATGAAGCCAGCTGATGTGTCAACAGCCCTCCCTGAAACACAGTTCACTAAAGATAAGATTTCCGCACCAATGACTGTCAGATCCTTTCCACCTGAAGAGGCCTAGCCCATGAGCCTTCATCTCATGGAGGCGACCTACGAAACCAGAGGTTCAACAAAATGAAATTTCCCTTACCAATTCCCAAGCTGGACTTCGAGGGCCCTACATGCGTCCGAGCACTGATCAGTCATCGGTGCCTCCAGCTTCCTCCCCCTCCCACCTCTAGTTCAGCCTTCATGCGCGTATCTAGTTGCCTTTGCCAGATAGGTGGAGGACTCAGGGAAGTGAAAGTACTCTCGGCCCCATTAAGATACAAGTGGAATGGCAAGCAGAGAGGAGGAAGAAGCAGAGGCTGAGCGCCTCTTTCGCAGCGTCGGCTATGCCTCAGAGAAAGCAGAGTAAGAGCTTGTTGACCTCCTCACTTCATCTAAATGGTCTACAAATCTCATTCCAAGCTATATATGTAATGCCAGGGTGTTGATGCTGATAAACGACATGGCGATCAATTTATGCCGATGTGACACATTCTGTTGCAGGGAGTATGCTGGGAACAAGAGACTCAGGCCAGTCCTTGTTTCTTGCATCAAGGAATCAGGTCTAGACGAGTCTTCGGAGAAGACACGCAGCGAGCTTGTTGTAAGGGTTGCCACAAAGGTGCCACCAAGGTTTCGACCTCAGTAACACATGTGTGCCCCATCAGGGACTATGGCACGCTGCCAATGTATTATAGCACACAGAAATTGCCCAAAGCTCATCCCCATGTGACTCTGCGTGTGCATGTGCAGTACCCAGACAATGCCTTAGTGCACCGGAAGGAGTTCCTCAGGAGCTACATTGCCACTGGGGAGATCAAGGTGCGGGACGCTTTCACGCACCAGTTTCCCGCGAAGATCGTCGGGCAGCTTAAGGAGACATTTACTCTAGGGTGTCCCTGCGAGTGACCGGCTTGGTTCATGCTCACTGTGCAGAAGGACCAGTTTGATGCCGCCCTCGAGTACCTTGGAAACATTGGGGACCAGCCGGTGGACTGGAAGAAATTTGAAAAGGAGCATGGCGTTGGCGTAGAGGTCAGTGCCTCCTCCTGCGCTCCTCTGTGCACACATGTGTGCCATGGGCTCATGCTTTTGGTTCCTTTCGGGGGACCCAGCACGACACCCGTGCTGCATGTTATGGACACTGGTACTCACGATGGCATCACTATACAGGTGTCACCAGAGGACATCAGGGCTGCTGTGGAAGCTGAGCTTGAACAGGTCAAGGACAAGCTGGTGGCTGAGAGGTGATTCCACAGGAGCTCGGTGCAACCCCGTTGACACTGCGAGGAATTGCAATTGGCGTGATAGCGTAAGCATGTCATTGGGACCACTGTAAATGAAATGAGGTGTTACTTGTGTTGCAGGTACCACTACAATCCAAACCCACTGCTGCCAAAGATCAAAGCACGGTTGAAATTTGCTGATGGAGCGGCGATCAAGCGAGAGCTTGACACTCAGATCACAGGCATCTTGGGGCCAAAGACAGAGGCAGACCTGGTCAAGCCTGACAAGAAGGCCAAGAAGAAGGTGAGCTTCATCTGCAAGCTGGGTCTCATCTTGGGTCTCCGCGAGACTGATTCAGTCTCTGCTGCAGTGAGGGCCAGATTGCATAGTGTCAGAGCTGGTGGGCGGCACTCATGATGTCATGACATGTGCAACACAGGAGAAGAAGCCTGCAGCTCCTGCATCCAATGGCGCTGCGCCGGCAGATGGGGCAGCGGCAGCAGGCTCCAGCGGAGCTATTCCTGTTGCAAACGGCGACTCCCATGCCCCAGAGGCCAACCCATACGCCTTCCTTCCGGACCCCCGCGAGAACTACAGAGTGAGCTCCACAACTTCCTGCATTGACCATCAGATTGCCAACACAGAGACTGCCCTTTCACTGCCTTGAAGCTTTAAAAGAGTTGCTTGCAGCCTGCCTCTGTGGCCTGGCTCTGCAGACATACTTGAAACAGCAGCAGCCATGCAGGTCCTGACGACAGTGAACTTCAGCGATGGCAGGCAGTGGCATCTCAGCAACACACGGGAGAAGCTGGCGGAGCACCTGAAGGCCACAGATAGCAGGGTCATCACCCGGTTTCCTCCGGAGCCAAATGGTTACCTGCACATTGGCCATGCAAAGGCAAGCCTGCAGTGCTGTCTCCCTTCCTCTGTGCATGACAGCCTCTGCGTGCAGACTACCTGGTGCAACCTCACAGCAGCCACATCAAGGCGCTGCTCTGCGCCTTCCTGCATGCATGAGAGGCTCACCGCCTGAGACTCAAGCCTAAGCTGCGCAGTCCGTTGTTTAGCTAAGTGCTCCCACCTCATGCAGGCCATGTTTGTGGACTTTGGCTACGCCGAGAACGTTGGGGGCGAGTGCATCCTGCGCTTTGACGACACCAACCCTGAAGCCGAGAAGCAGGAGTACATCGACCACATCAATGACATCGTGCACTGGATGGGCTACAAGCCATCCAAGGTAATACAAGACTTCACTTGCAGATGCGTAAAATGCTTCGTTCCCCAATTGCTCATCATCCTCAGTACAGCAGGAACAGGGGTATTCGCAGCTATTGACTGACACCTGAACAGCACCAAATTCTTGATGAGTGTATTCGAGGGCTTCCTGCAAGATATTGAGAGGCGCGATGAGTTGGCTGACTCTCTATGTGCGGGGGCATGCAGGTCACGCACTCTGCACAGTACTTCCAGGAGCTGTATGAATTTGCTGTCAAGCTGATAGATTCTGGAAATGCGTATGTGGACCACCAGACTCCTGAGGAGATCAAGCAGTTCAGGTTAGCAAGCCTCACAATGGCGTGATGCTACACTGCCATGACTCGAGGCGGTCAGACTGCACACATATTCAGCTGTTTCCCTCAAGCACCTCTCATGGTAGCTCTTGTGGCGAGGCCTTGCTGCATCTTGGCTTGCATTCTCTGGCGTTCTCTCTCCTTCTGCATGCTCCTGAAGCCCTGAGCTCCTACGGAATTGGTCTTCATGTACCATCAGGCCGCGTGTGCTGTGCAGGGAAGAGAGGAGGCCGAGCCCCTGGAGGGATCGCCCCGCAGCGGAGTCCCTGAAGCTGTTTAATGCCATGAAGCATGGTCTCATTGAGGAGGGCAAGGCAACCCTCAGGTGAGGCATCCAGTCCTCCGCACACATACCTGGCATTGGTCATTGTTCATGCTCCTGCATGCTCTCTCAAATCGAGTGCTGCACATTCGCGGCTGACGACCATTCATGGCATCTGACCATGCCTGATTACACGGGGAGCTGTCCTTCAAAGCAGCACAACAGACGGTGCATGCCGGGCAGATCTAGTCATTCTTTGCATGCTTTCCATAATCAAAGCTCGGGTGCATGCTGTGTACAGGATGCGCATGGACCACAAGAATGAGAACTACAATATGTTTGACCTGATAGCCTACCGCATCAAGTTTGTGCCGCACCCAATCACCAAGGATGAATGGTGCATCTACCCCTCCTACGACTACACACACTGCCTGGTGGATGCGCTGGAGAACATCACCCACTCGCTGTGCACGCTGGAATTCGAGTCCCGACGTGCCTCCTACTACTGGCTCCTGCATGTGAGCCACCACCTTGTTTGAGCATGCTGGCATTAAAGCACTGTCTGGTGACTACAGCTGCATGCAGCCTGCTTGCTCTGTGGCCCATCAGCATGATGGTGTCTTCTGTGCAAGCATGCTGTGATCATTATACTGTTGATGGGGCCTTCTGTATCAAGTATTAGGGCCAGTGACGTGATGCGGGACGCAATGGCTTGGCAGTGCAGCGGTCGCAGAACCGTGCTCAATCATAGTACGTGGCCCATTTCAGGCCATGCTTGTGTTGCCTTTCAGCCATGGTCTGCAGTGCACTACCTCATGCTTCTCAGGGTGTGATGTTCCTGCAGGTGCTAGACACGTACAAGCCGCTAGTATGGGAGTACGCGCGGCTGAACCTGACGCACAATGTGCTGTCCAAGCGCAAGCTCAACAAGCTGGTCACACAGGGCTATGTCCACGGCTGGGACGACCCTCGCCTGCTCACGCTGGCCGGCCTTCGCCGCCGAGGGGTCAGGCCGCAGGTAATGCTGCTTACTTGAGTGTACTGCACAGCAGGCCCCTCCTACACCCTGCATTGCTCAGCCGTCATCAGAAAGCTGCAAATGTGGTGCCATGTATAGATATGATGTGTCTGCACCATGAGGATAAGGGGACAGCAAATGTAGCTGAGATGGGACAAGCCTATTGTTGAGAGCAGCGAGCGCAGGCAATGAGCACACCCATGTGCAAGGCAGACCATCAAGGCAATGTCCTGGGAGATTGGGTTCTGAGGTCAGCACGTCTGCCCACACAGCATTCGAACAAATATACCACATGCATGGAGATTCTGTGTGTAGCCAAAATTCCCATGTGCATTGCAGGCCATCAAGGCGATGTGCCGGGAGATCGGCATCACGCGCAATGACACGGAGATCCCGCTGCACAAGCTGGATTACCATATACGTGCTGACCTGGACAGCACCTCGCCGCGCTCGCTGGCCGTGCTGTGCCCGCTGCGCCTCGTCCTCACCAACCTGCCCGAGGACTATTCCCAATCTGTGCAGGCCAAGGTCTGTGCCTTCACCGCCTCGATGACGCTTCCCAGAAGCCTCTGCCATCACTTCACTATCCTTTGCATGATGCCTGGGTGTCATGCTGGGCTCGCATTGCAGGGGCTCACCCCTGCCACTTGCATGCCAGCTGAGGAGACACCTGCGCCTGAATTTGAGCATGGAAGCTGTGCAGAGACTGGATTCTTGTGAGTGGCGCAGGTCTTTCCCAGCAACCCAGACACCGCAACCTACCCGGTGCCCCTGAGCAGAGTAGTGTACATTGAGGAGACAGACTTCCGGGAGGTGGACCCTGACAAGGCGCCCAAGGGCCCAGGCAGGCCCGGAGAGAAACGGGAGAAGTTCTTTGGCATGGCGCCCGACAAGGAGTGCGTGCTGAAGTGAGCTTTGACCCCACGCTGGCAATAGCGCATATTCCCAGCACATGATGCAATCTGCACATCACGCGATCTGCACACTGTGCAAAATCTGACGTGGACAAGGCGCCCAAGGGCCCGGGCAGGCCAGAAGAGAAGAGGGACAAGGTTTTCGGCACAGCGCCCGACAAGGAGTGCGTGCTGGAGTGAGTCCTGCAGCCTCTTTTGAGGGGATGCATCTCCTACAGTGTATGATGGCTGTGCCCCAGGAGTGCATGTTGAAGTGCGTGCTGCAGCATGCGATTCTGATATGCTTCTCGTGAGAGTGAGTCTGTTACCTACAGGTACGCCGGGCTTGTGAAGTGCAAAGGCTTCAAGAAGGAAGGGGGCAAGGTGGTGGAGGTGCATGGCGAATTCCAACCGCTTGTCGCGGGACAGAAGCTCCCAAAGGCGAGGCTATGCCACATTGCTGCGCTCCTGCATGTCTGCCTTTCTGACATAAATCCTTCTTAATCCGCACTGCTGAAAGAGCGCCTGCGCCATATGTTACTTATACTGCAGCTGCTATTCGGTATGCAGTGCATGTCAGCGTCTTAAATAGCAGGCAAAGTGTATGACACCCAGCCTGCTGAAATCATGGAGATAACCTACTCAGGTCACTTTTCTGCGCCCAGCCTCCCCAACCGCCTGTGTGGACACTGCAGGGCGTGCTGTCATGGGTGGGCCAGGAAACGCCAGGCAAGGAGCCGCCCCAGTTTGAGGCGCGGCTGTACGACATGCTGTTCCGGACGTCCTGCGTGGCTGACACTGGTGATGACTGGCTGGATGATCTCAACCCTGCCTCCCTCACCACAGTCAATGGTGCCCTGGCCACACCCCGCCTCGCCGCAGCGCAACCGGGAGACAAGTGAGCGTCCTCCCCCTCGCCCCCCACGTTTTGCAGCTTGCCAGGATTTTTCAGGTAGCAGCCACACACTTGAAGAGGAAAGGAGGGCGAATGAGCACTTCCCAGGGAGCTGCTCATTGTACCATGTTGTCTGCAGCCCCAAAGATTCTGAAGAACTGCCTGTCAACAAAGGGCCCAGCAGGATGGCATGGAGAAAGGTACAAGATTTGCACAAGCTGACCTACTCCAACATGCGATGTCCTGCTCAGGTTTCAGCTGGAGAGGTTGGGCTTCTTCTGCGTGGATCCTGACTCGGCGCCGGGCAAGCTAGTGGTCAACAGGACATGCACGCTGAAGGCAGACTTCAAAGAGGGGGCTTCCTGATCTCGTCAGAGGGCGCGCAGTGAGCTTTCTACCATCCCAAGACGGCGACAGCATTTCAGAGGGATGTGCAAAGGTCCTGGCTGTTGGCTAAGGTCTATGGGAATGACAAGGAGGAGCACTGCCAGTAGCGCCAGTGCACATGGAGGACTGATGTGAGAGACATGGATAAACTTCTTGTAGTGGAGTCTGTTGCTTGCGCTGCAACACTGGATAGGGGGAGCGGAATGCTCTGCTCAGCCTTTGCTTTGGCGTGTGGGGTTGCGACGTTTACTCTATGCTGAACACGTGCACTCATGAAAGCAGCTTTTCAGCCCGAGTCCTGATGTACATTGCTAAGTTGAAAGGCATTGTACAACATGCCCCATGAGCTGCGATGTACCATAGGGACACAAAAATCACTCTCTTGCCTCACTGTCTCAATTATCCTTTCTGGCTCTGGCGCCACAGGATGCCAGCAGCAGCATTTGCCAATGAGTGCGACACCATGGGGACGAAGATATCCTGGGTGTACAGGAAAGCTCCGCCATATAATATGCCCACCAGCGATGCCCACGCGGCAAACGCCAGGTTTCTTCCGCCGCTGTTGTGAAGCAGACCAAAGCCGACACCAGAGATGACCACTCCCCTCCTGCACCCACAATTGACATTCCTCAGCATGCCAGTGCCTGAATCTTACGAGGCGTGAAATCATGTGTGCTGCTGGCATTGTTCAGTGGCTACTTAGGGTAGGTGGCCTACAAATGCCCCACACATCACAAATCAGGCCGTTGAAGACAGGCGCTCACCAGTCAGGGTACAGGGATGGGATGAGGGCACCCCGGAATAGCAGCTCCTCACTGAAGCCAGGCAGGATAGCCAGCCACACAATGTCTAGCGGCCCCAGCTGGGGCATGACCTGGCTGTTGGAGCGCTCTGATGCCTCAGCGAAGGCAGGCCACCTCTGCAGCAGCTGCACCCGCGCTGCCGTCACCGCTGCTGCGCAGAGCACGGCCACAGCGGCATGCCCTGCATACAACTGGTGCGGCCCTGCATTATCGTACAACACCTCAGTGCACTTCACACCAGTTTGCACCCCAACTGGTGCGGCCTTTGCGGCATCTCCAACACTTGCGTCTACTGTGTAGCGTCTCATCAATGATGGCAGCAGAAGGCAGTTCTAGGCATCGGTCCTGGCAAGCATTTGCAGGGGTGCCCACATTGGACGAGCCTCTCCACTACGGCTGGATCTGTGTGCAGAGCAGCTGTGCTGATGACGGGTGCCCTGGCTCGCAGCACCAATGCGAAGCCGCTGAGGACTGCAGATGTAGATGTGCACGCCCAGAATACCTGGCTCCGAGATGCTGGGGCCTCTTCCTGCTCATCCAATTGCTCCTGTGCAGTATAGCTGTGTCAAGGGCAGGACAGCAAGGGAAGAATAAAAGAGCTTGGGAACACAGAGTGCAGAAGCAAAGCTGCCTAGATGAAAAGCTCCTTACTTTCTGTTGAATCGGGGGCTGTGGAAAGTCCTCACGTGGTAGAACCTTCCATCCTATAGGCTTTCCTGACCGAGAGAGCTCCTCTCCACCCTTGCTTTGATCTCCCTCAGACTGTTCACCCTGTGGGATTCCTGAATCACATCCTCCCTGGACTGAGACAGAAGTGTCCTTTGTCTGTTTCCTTCTAGCTTTAGATCCACAGACTGTGTGATGCCGAATTCTCTGCCTTGTCCAAGAATATTCCAATTTTTTGCTGCTTGCAAATCGTGGGTTGAGGCACTTGCAGGAGGTCATCCCTTCCTTCTCCGAACATAGAAGTTTCAGAAGTATTGAGCAGCTTCGCCTTTGTCCAGCGATTGCTGAAAAAGGTTGGAGCTCCTACTGGCTTTTGACTGCCCGAGGTGCCCAGCTTCGCTTGAGGCCTTGGAGTTGGAGGTCGAGGATTCCAGAGACATTGCAGGGATACTGCTCCTTCAGGGTGATGATGATGGTCGATGCTAGCGGCTCCTTGCTGTTGGAAGAGGGGGGGAGGGTTAAAGATATCATGTGTGCTAGATTTGGGTCATGCATGCACAGCCATGATCAGCGGCCGTTGCCCAACCTTTTGCATTCTATCTCACATACGGCATGCATTGGCCACCAGGTTGATTACACCATCCTCAACCCTTCATTGGAGTGTCTAAAGAAGGTCCCCATTGTTGGATTCGCAGGACGCCTCATCAATTTTGGGATACACATAAATCTTCTCTGATCAGTGCTGGCGGCGAGCTGCTATGCTGTACAGTCTGGACACATACATGCCCCATATGGAAGTTGTACAAAGCACAAGTGGTTTCTAGCTATAGGCGCTCATGGCAGCAGCCTCACTATGAGCCTCTGTGCGGTGATGAGGGCATGCGCAACCTCATGGGAGCTCTTCTCTGCGATGTACGTGAAGACTGGGGAGTGCTCGATCCAGGGGGCAGCCATGGTCACAGTGTCCGCTAGAGCCACTGTCCAAGCCAGGATCCCCAGATTGGAGAACAGAGACGTTAGCCCTTTCTTCCCCACACCCTGGACCAAGTGCCCAATATCGCAGCCCTCTGCAGCAAGCACATCAGCATATCAGTGTTCACGATGTGACAAATCTAGTTTGAGCATGCTTGGCCATGCTGGCTGTACGGGCAGCGCTTCAGCGCGATAGAATACCAGACTTGCAGCTGCATGCCTTCCTGCACTGAAAACATGAACTGTGTGAGGAAGGCTGCTAGGCGCCTCCATCTGTGAGAAGATGTGTGGTGGAGGGGCGCACCTGTGTATATGATCTGGTCAAATGCATGCGATGAGCCATAGACAAAGGTGGCCGCCAGCAGCTTGTGCCCTGCATTGACGGCCTCCGATGTGGCCTCTCCTGGCTCCCCAGAACAAAGGTTTGCCAGCGCTGCACGCCCAAAAGTTCACTCACCAACATGAAAGCTGTCCAAGGCGTCCTGAGGTTGCATTATACAATGCATCACCTTGTCATTGCATGGCTACAAAGTCGGCAGGTGACGTCTGCAACGATGCAATGCTGATGCTGTTTGCAGGCTGAACCAGAGTTGTGCATGTCCAATGATGTGGCTTTGCTGCAGCGGGCGCAGGCACACCAAGGAGGCCAGTGGTGGCGCCCTGCAGGCCCAGGGCCATGCCAGCAGAGGTGGCTGCGTTCATGCAGGTGCGCAGCAGCTGCTTCTCTGCCAGGCTGCAGCTGTACTGCGGCAGGCTGCAGTCTAATGGCTCGTCCGGATGGTCGGTGCTGTACTTCCCCGACATGTACTGCTCCAGTATCTGCATGCACTTACCCCTCAGGTCAGCCCTGAAGCTCACCATCATAGTGAGCAGCAGCAGCATCAGCAGCTGTGGCTCCACAGATACTGAAGGATTCCTTCAGACCCACCCATGTTTGCCCATAGGGCAGCTGGTCTCAGAACTTGAGCTTGCCACAGGTGGTGGGAATGTGGACAGAGGCAATATGCGCATCCTACGTTGAGGTTCATGGCGCCTTTCCAAAGCGGCTATTGAAGCGGCTGCTCACCGCTGCATTGGGCTCACGGCCACCAGGCTCATACTGCAGGAGGTGGCCCAGTGAGATGCTGACTGCAATGCGGTCCCACCAGGGCAGCTCCACGCTGCACACCTCCGCCAGCGGTGACATCCCGCAGCCCCTGCAAGCAGAATACGCCTTTCAATGACACCTGAGACCAGCGCCGCAATGGCACACTGCCAGGCCTAGCACAATAAAAGGACTTCACGCATACATGGCGCTTGTTGGGCCGGGCTTCTCACGGACTGACATCAGGCATCATCTTACAAGGGATCCAAATGTAAGATCCTACCTGTAGGCAGCCAGGGTGGCCTCAATATCATTCAGGTGTGAAGCGTGCACACGCAGCACCCACCACATGCTGACTGAGCGCACCAGGGCCACGCCAAAGAAGGCCACGGACACCCAGGTCACGCTCTCGGGCCATTTCACAGCAGCTTCCAGTGTGGTGATCAGGCTCACAGCTAAGGAGGCTATCACCAGCTGCGAGAAGACCAAAGTCAGCCGGTCCACCCCCTGCATCCGCCAGTACACTGGATTTTCGGAGGACTACATAACTTGATTTGTTCAGACAGGGCTGTAACAAGGCGCGTGCACAGCGCTTGTATGGCGTTGCTTGCATGATGCAGTGCTGGAATGTGCAATAAAGCACCCAACTCATTCTTATAGTCATATCACCGTATGTGGCTTGTTGACAGAAAAGATACCTGGAAAACATAGGCGAGCTGCTTGGTGTTGGATTTGACAGCCCTCTCAAAGGGCACGGAGCCATACAGAATGAGGCCTGCCATGAGCAGCGTGTCCACAGGGCGAGCCACCCCGCCCACCGACAGATGGCGGAAGAAGGATGCCAAGCTAGCCTCTTCTGCTCCCTCAAATTCCTGGGGCATGCATAGACCTCAGCGTAAGCTGTTGTGTTCACGTCCTTTGGAGCTTTCCCGGCTACTCAGGAATATTGCAAGGCTCGCTTCCTATGCACCCTCAAAGTCCTAGAGCATGCCCACTCCCGCCATGTGCTGTTGTCCGTGCATCCCCAAGTGATGGCTCTCCAGCGCTTGAGTGATAAGGTGCCTGTCTATCAGCGATTGCCATATCCTGTGTATATTGACCAGGGGCGGAAAATTACACCTGTGCAAATATGACAGCCACTGTTGCAGCTGCTACTACGATGAAGGCTGAGCCACAGCGCTGCATGACAGTGTGGAGCTTCCGGAAGCGCTCCATCTGGGCATCAGTGAAGTTGTACTCTCCCACGAGCTCCTGCATGAGAGTGTTGATTGACGCAAGTTTGAGACCCTAGCTGTCATACCTCCTTCCTGTACTGGTGGCAGGTCGCTGAAACGGACACCCTTGAAGCATTGATACAGCTACGCACCTGCTCAAGAAATTCCTGCGCGTCCACGCTACCATTGGCAAACTGGGAGGAGGTCGACTGAAGCCCTGCTGCTTTCTTTCCCAAGTCGCGCTGGGCAACGTTGCAGGCAACGTCATGCCTTCTGTTCACCGTCCTATAGCAAGGTGATGTCACACCATGTAAGGACAATACCGCATTGCCAATTCCAGATTTTGGCCACCCTTTCGGACTTGGCAGTGTTCCGACAAAATGACCCATGTGACACAACCATGCCATGAAAGGTCTTGTACAATGAACGCTTACATCATAACGAGAGCTTATCGGTGCCGAAAAAGCACGCCTGGCAGATAGGGGCCCTTCCGCTCGGAAGAGACCAGCGTTTCGGAGCGCGCTTGATAAGGGCAGGCCTGTAAATATCATAAGCTTTCGGAGCTGAGCGGATGGCTCTCATGGCCTCTTGCTTTTTCTATACAGAGCAACTGTCGTTTGCAAGCAAGAGACTACTGTGATGGCTCTGAGCGGCCGAATTGCCGATTCTTCAATGGCAGCTGCTCATTTTGGCTCCCCTCTGCAGCACAGGCATCATGCCCGTGCATTCACTTCGGCACTAAGCCAGCGAAAGGGGCGATCATGGACCGTCCAAGTGAGAGCAGACAATGCTCTCATCATCAATACCAAAGGCAAGACCTGTCCTTGATCTTCTGGCTGCTTCTCAATGTCGAATAGCATGCAGTACTAACACAGCTTTGGCTTGGGCAGGGGGTGGCCATGCATTCATTGGACTATACCTGGCGAAGCAGCTACTCAGTGACGGCCACAGTGTTACCATTCTTAATGACGGTGCCAAGGTCAGTGCTTACCCCGTGCATGGACACAATGCTGGTCCTCAAATTGGCACCTGACCTCCTTCCTAGCAGGAGGCTCCGCAGCAAATTTGGCTCCATGCGTAATGAAATTTGGATGCCCATCTCTGAGATGTTCTGCCACACCATGTGCAGGAGAAGCTGGAGGGTAAGGCCCCCTTCAGCCAGTACAGCTCGCTGTCAGGGGCAAACATCGTGTGGGGGAGCCCCGCGGATGCCTCATCATACCCGTCTGACCAGTTTGACATTGTGTACGACAACAATGGCAAGGACCTGGACACCTGCAAGGTCGCCATTGACCACTTTAAGGTGTGGTGACCCACTCGCTTACACTACTAGGTGAAAGACATGAACGACCCCATATATAGATGCTCACAGATTTGAGGTGTGAAATGGGGGCAGGAGCCACCAACATGCTCACATGTGTGCAATGTCTGGCTGCAGGGCAAGATTTCGCACTATGCCTTTGTTGCATCCGCCGGAGCCTATAAGCCGAACAAGGTTGAGCCGGCTCTGACCGAGAGCGATGCTCGCAAGGACTCTGCGGGGCATGTCGCTGTTGAAAAGTACCTTGAGGAGCAGGTGACGCGCTCGACATTTTCCACACCCCCCCCCCTCAGTCCCCAACTGCACAATACACAATGCCATGGCAGGCAGTCTGCCTCATTGGCAATTTGTGCTTGCTCCAATTGCTTTCAACACAGAGCGCACCGCAGCCTGTCAAAAATGCCTGACCATGCAGCTCAGCTTTGCATCATCAGAGCGCTGCCATGCTTGCAGGGCTTGCCATACACTGTGTTCCAGCCCCTGTACATCTATGGGCCATACGCTGCAAAGGACTACATGGGCTACTTCTTGGACCGCCTGACGCGCAACAGGCCAGTGCCCATCCCAGCGCCTGGCATCCAGCTGGTCTCCCTGACCCATGTGGAGGACATCGCCTCCCTCATGGCCAAGGCATGAACCCTTGTCGCCTTCATGTTCTGTCTCTGCCAACACATTCCCTGCATGACAAAGCTGGGAGCTGCCGCAGCTGCCATGCTATCCCTTGCCTGCCACTTGAGCCACACCCTGCAACCTTCACAGCCTTGAGCTCATGTGCAGATACGCGCTGCTTGTATGTTTGTGCTATGGATGAACAGCGCCCCACACCTGTCTGGGTACATCGACTTGACAAAGGCACGCTGAGCACATTTTGAGCAGTATGTAATCTGCACCTCTTCTGAGGAGGCTGTGCTATGGTAGATCAAGAAGCATGACCATGCCTTTGTGTGCAGGTGCTGGGCAACAAGGCAGCCATTGGGCAGCACTACAACGCGGCCTCAGACAGGTACATCTCCCATGACGGCGTGGTGCATGCCCTGGCGAAGGCGGCTGGCGTGGAGGCCAACATTGTGCACTACGACACCAAGGCAGTCAACCTGGCAAAGGTGTGGCTCCCCTTTCAGGCATAGACCGACTCACTCCTGCAACGGGCAAGCTGTGCAGCTGAGCAGCTCAGGACTTCTTCAGCCAGTATTGCACGCTGCACGGGTGCAAGGCTGTGTCCGCCACACAGCCTCTGAAGCTGGATGCAGCAGCGTACACGAGGATTCGCTCTGTTGCTGAGTCCTCAGGATGCGCAGGGCGAGGGCATCCCGTTCCGGACAGAGCACTTCATCGCGTCAGTGGAGAAGGCCAAGCGGGAGCTGGGCTGGCAGCCAAAGCACACCTTCCTGGATGACGTACCCTCGCTGGTGGATGCCTACAAGGCCAGCGGCGCCGCAGACAAGAACTTGGACTTCAGCTCAGATGACAAGATCCTGGAGACCGTGGGCGCAAAGGTCCCAGCCATGGCCTGAGCCCGCGCACCATCCCATTGTTGCTAAGGTCGCAGCCATGGCCTGAGCCTGCGCACCTTGAGAGGGGCTCAATGATGCTGGTCATGTGAGGCATGTGCCATCGTGGCAGAATAAGCAGCCATGGCCTGAGCCTCACCTATACATTGCCTATCCAGTGCACTGGGTGGGCCAGGGCATGTGGGGCATATGCCCCACCTAGCCTGCAAACACGGACTGTATCACTTTGTGTGAGTGGTTGAGAGTGCAGTGAACGGGGTGTGTGACGAGGCCCCAGAAAAATTGAGGGCACATTGATGCCAACATTCCAATGTTCTGCCCAGCGAATGAAGCGCGGCCAGGACCAGCACAATTATAGAGCACACAATCGAATATCGAGCCGAACGTGAACGCCATCATCGAGACCGAGAAGCGAAACGTAGCCAACACCCGCGTCGCCGCGGTCGTCGACGAGCTGATTCACGCACGCGTTTACCAATGACGGGGGCGCGACCGCGTCCACTTCCCGTCCGGTCCCGCCGACGTCCCCGACCAGGCGCACCTACGCGTCGTAGTCTTGGACTACCGTGTGTCACCGTCGACCCAAGAGCGCCGACACCGCACCAACACTGCTCGTCGAGATCTCGGACAAGTCGGGCTCGGTTGGTTCACCGCGGAAATACCGCAACTCCATCGTTTTCGCGGTACCGGACGCGGACCAGATCGATGCGCTCAAGGACCGCGCTCGTGCGCTGATCGCCTCCGATGTTCTTGCCGCTGACACACCGCTGAACCAGTTCAGCCCCGAGGTGCGTAAGAAGGTTGAGGCCTACCAGAAGAAGGCCCGCTCGAAGCGCGTATCGCCGTGAACCGGTGCTACAAGCACATCTACTTCCCGACGAACGACAAGAGCAACGGGCATCTTCGCCACAGGGAGCTTCCCGCACAGGCCCAAGGCGACCCTAAGAACGCCACGTCCGCTGTTATCGCGATGCTCGACGATGAGGCAAGATTCGGTCCGATCGTTCACCGCGTCCTACCTGCGCTCCAGACTTGGCCCAATACTCCGTCGGTGACTACCGCCGCCATCGCGGATTACTTCTGGACCGACCACTCCTCCAGATTGTCCGTAATCCGCCCTTCTTCGCGAAGCAATCACCAACGGTGTCAAGAACGAAGGCTGGGTCTACTTCGACGGCGCGACCGGCAAGGCGTTCACCGCTCACACCATGGCCGGAATGAACGTCGGATTCAGCGATGACGCCGAAGTCATGACTGACGCCGAAGCGCAGAACCGTGGCCTCCTGGTCCGCAAACCGACCCAGAAAGACCTCCGCGCGGTCCTCACCGTCGACATCTCAGCGGCGCTGAGATCCGCACTCGCCTAGAGGCCGAATGCGGTGGCGAACCCAGCAAAAGCGATGTCCTCGACGTCCTCGCCACCGCAGTACAGTCCACCGACTACAAGTGGTTCATTGTCCTTGACACCGAAGCCTGCAACCCGGTGCCCGCGCACTCTCGCCCAGCGCTATTAAGGACAAGGGTCTGGACACCCTCCACATCCTCTCCCGCGAGGAAGCCGACAAAATCGGTGTGGAAGTCCCCACTCGGACTGCCAACAGCAAAACCTTCAACGCATCCGGTCCCGGCGGTGCCGCATTCCAGAAGCCCGTCGATCCAGTCTCCGACTACACGATCCAGCACATAAGCCGCCTTACGCTCAAGGTGACCGCAGATGAAGCGAAGGGAATCGACTGACGTCGACCTAGCCGTGGCAGCCCTCGGCATGCTCCCTAAGCAAAACATCGCCGTGAGAAGCACCATTCGCGCCGAATACAAGGGACCGAACGGCGGCTCCAGTTCAGCGGGACCGCCGAACGCGCGGATTTCCAGTCAGTCTATGGGAACGCGAAGAAGGCACTCGCCGGAGCAACCCGGGTCGCGGCGACCTCACTCTTGACATTCGCGTTCAACCCCCCGATCGATGTCGCGACCGCAGAAATCAGCCAAATCCATACGGTCGTCAAGAACCTGCAGATGCAGGACACAACCATGACCGCCGAGGTGACCAAGTGAGCACCCCCCAGCGCGCGATGGCCGTCCCGAGCCGACGGCTCACTGCCGTCAACGCCGTCCGCGGTTTTCGTCTCATCGTCAAGCCCGGCCGCGGCGAGACCTACGGCCTGACTATCGAGGAAACCTACCGCGATGTCGGCTCCAGCCTTGCCGCAGCCGTCGTCACCCTCACCCCGCAGCAGACGGGACGCATCGCCGACGCTCGTCTTCGCAGCCATGCGGCGATCCGGCCACCAGCCCAGCGTGCTTACCTTCAACCGCAAGGCACCTATCGGACTCGACGAACCCGATGGCGTACGCCTGGCACTGATCCTGATGGCCACCCAACCCGTTGCCAAGCACGCGCGCGTCCGAGCACTCGTCGCCGGCATCAACGCCATGAGCACCGAGGAGACCTACTACTGGTACTCCAAATGCATCGGTACCGACGCCACCCGCGCCCGCAAGGCCCTCCGTATCCTCCTCTCCGACGACTGAAGAGAGCCACCCTTGAGCAGCACCAAGCCGCGCGTCCTCATAGAAGACTGGCTCCCTGTCGCCGAACTCGGCATCGAGTCCCGCCGCGAGCGCGGCGCCGCCTCCGCCCTCCCACCGCTCTCCTTCCTTCACATCTGGTGGGCGCGCCGCCCCCTCGTCGCCTCCGCCGCCGTCGCCCTCGCCGGCGTCCTACCCGCCTGGTCCGAAGAACTCGCCGAGGCGTTCCCCGACTCCGCCGAGCTCCAGGACGAAGCAGCCTACCGTCGATGGCTCCTTCACCTCGTCGGCATCTGGGGCGACCCGGTGTACGGGCGGAAGGTCATCGACGCGGCCAACGCCGCAGGCGTGAAGCTCAAGGGCAACGGCTACGGCTACAAGCAGGCCTTCCGCAACCCGATCCCGCGCAAGGACATCGACCTTCTCCACGCAGTGCTCATTCATACCTGGGGCAAACTCCCGACGCTGGCCGACCCCACGGCCGGTGGCGGCAGCATTCCGTGGGCGGCGTCCCGCCTCGGGCTTCCGGTGGTCGCCAACGACCTCAACGGCATCGCCGCTAGCGTGCTCAAGGCTGGCGTGGAAATCCCCGCGACCGAGGGGAGTCGACCTGGTTCCAGAACTCAAGAAGTGGGGGCAGGTCCTTGTCAAGCGCGTCGAGAAGCGGCTCAAGGAGTACTTCCCGCTCCAGGGTGGCGAGAGCGTCATCGCCTACATCTGGACCAACACCATCCCCTGCCCCCGCACGGGCCGCCTCGTACCGCTCATGACCGACAAGTGGCTTAGAAAGACCGCAGGTAAGGAAGCCGCCGTTCGGATGCTCACCGAGTTGACGGCGTCGAACTCCTCGAGCCGAACTTCGAGGTCGTCGCTCGACAGAGACGTCAACAAGGCCGACGCTTCCACCGGCACGACCGCACGGGGCAAGGCCATCTCGCCCTACGACGACCTCGTCATCGACGGCGACTACATCAAGCAGGCCGCGCAGGCCGGCCAGATGAAGCAGATCCTCTACGCGGTCGCGATCCGCACTCCCTAGGCGGACGCACCTTCCGGGCCCCCACGCAGACCGATCTCGACGCCATTGTCGCCGCCGAAGCCAAGTCGCCGAGGTCAAGGACCCTGGTTTGCCACCGGCATCCTCCCGGCGAAGAAATCCCGGACTTGATCGAACTAAGAACGAGGTCACGGCCTTACGGCCATACCTTCTGGTCCGACATGTTTAGCGCCTCGGATGCGCTGGTGCATGGCACGTTTGTCCGAGGAGTTCGCCGGACTGGTACCCGAGGTACGTGATGCGCTCGGCGATTAGGCGGACGACGGTCCTCTTCGAATTGGCGCTGATGCAGGGCAAAGCCCTCAACTGGAACTCAGGCTGTCGTCATGGCACGTTTCGAAGCAGGTTATGCGGAGTGTATTTGAGCGACATGACTTCTCGTTCAAATGGACTTTCGCCGAGTTCGAAGGTGCGACGGCGTTGTATGCTTGGTGTCTGGACCAGTTGACTGACGCGTACGGCGGAATCGCTCGACTCCTCGACGAGACCGGCGCCCCGCGGGATGGCTGGTGAGGCTCGCTCGATCGTTCGGTGGAAGTGACTCAGGGCGGTGGCGCTGACCTGCAATCTATCGAGGACGGCTCCGTACCCACGTGTGCATTGATCCGCCTTACTACGACAACGTTATGTACGCGGAATTGGCCGACTACTTCTACGTCTGGGAGAAGTGCACCCTCGGGCGTCTCGTGCCGGACTACTTCGATAGCGACCTCAGCGACAAGGAGAACGAGGCTGTCACCAACTTCGCGCGCTTCGGGCGATGGGCAAAAGGACGAAGAACTCGCCGACCTCGACTACCAAGCGAAAATGACAGCTATCTTCGCCGAATCACGCAGGGTACTCCGCGACGACGGCGTTCTCTCGGTGATGTTCACCCACAAGCGCGCCGAGGCATGGGACACCCTCGGCATGGGCCTCCTGCAGGCCGGGTTCACGATCGAGACCTCGTGGCCCGTGAACACCGAACGCGAGCAGTCTCTGCATCAAGCGAACCTGAACTCCGCTGCCTCGACGATCATGCTGGTGTGTCGCAAGAGGGATGAGCAGGCTGGACGAGCACAGGTCTACCTCGACGACATCGAGCAAGATATACGCGAGGCAGCACGGGAAGCAGCGCAGCGGTTCCAACACGATGGGATCGAAGGCGTTGACCTGCTGCTGTCCACGTATGGCCCGACCCTGTCCGTGATCTCGCAGAATTGGCCCGTCTATTCGTCCACGCCAGACGCGGACGGTCGCGACCAATTGTTGCGACCGGAAGACGCGTTGGATTTGGCTCGGGAGGAAGTCGTTGAACTGCGTCGCGCCCGATTGGTAGGCAAGGCAGCCAAGGTCGACGACGTCACTGACTTCGTTCTGTTGTCATGGGACATTTTCAAGGCACGCGAGTTCCCGTTCGACACGGCTCGATTGCTTGCACTTGCCGTCGGCGGAATAGACATTGACGACCTTGCTCGCGCGAAGGTGGTTTCCAAGAAGGCCGGTACCGTGGCTCTGCTGGAGCCTAAGGAAAGGTTGCGGCGAGATGCCGACAGCGCGTTGCCCGGTGTGCGCCCGGAAGCTTCGTCGTTCGAGTACACGATCGACGCGGTGGACACGGCGCTTTACATCGCCGAGGCCGACGGGATGCAGGCGGCAAAGAGGTTCCTCGACAGGCACGGGTTCACTTCCGACGCGTCCTTCATTGCGACGTTACGTGGTCTCGTGAACGCGATTCCTCGCACGAAGGTCAATGGAGAGTGGGCAGTGCCCGAGTCAGGTCGTTTGGACACGATGTGCACGCTGTACTTCCCTGACGTGGAACTTCCCGCTGCCGAGGAGTTGGCGGCGGTAGTCGCGGAGCAGGGCGCGCTCTTCGGAGACGAGTGAGGGTGCCGTCCGAAGCGCACGACAGCCTCTTTCCCGGCCTTCCCGATAAGGCACAGGCCAGGCAAGGGGAGTTGATTGCTCATGGCAGGGGTGGAAGCGATTCCCTCCAAAGCATCGAAGGGCTGAAAGGTGACTACTCGCCTGACGACAAGCCGTTCACGAATTTCTATGTGCCGATGCTGTCCCGTGCGGTCGCCTACGACCGGGCGGTCGGGTACTGGTCCGCAGCGGAGTTGCAGTTTGCTGCGCAGGGGACGGCGCACTTCCTAGCCAACGGTGGACGGATGCGGCTCATTGTCGGTGCTCAACTCGTCGAGTCCGACGTACAAGCCGTCATCTCCGGTAAGCCGCTGGACGACGTGGTGGCAGCCCGACTTCTCGCGGACCCCGACTTGGAAGGCACGAAGATCGTGCAGCGGGAGCATCTTCAGGTGCTTGCCTGGATGGTCGCGCACCGATCGACTGGATATCCGCGTCGGTATCCCTTGCGACGGGGACCGTCTGCTCACCTACAAGGAGTCCGGCAAGTATTTCCACACGAAGTACGGCATCTTCACCGACAAGTACGGTAACAAGGTCGCGTTCAACGGCTCGAACAACGCAACAGTGACCGCGTGGGCCGCTAACCATGAGACGTTCGACGTGTACCCCTCGTGGAATGAGTTGTGTGGCAGTGGGTGCGGGAAGACGAAGGTCCGCGACTTCGAACAACACTGGAACGCACAGCCCGATGCCGGTTGGGCCGTCATTGATCTCCCTGACGCTGTCCGACAATCACCTGATCCACCACGCACCCGACACGCCACCAATTCCCGAACAGGAACAGATACCTGAAGACGACCGGGACGAGACGCCCCTCGTACCCGTCGATGTGGACACCGCAGTGGCGTGGGAAGAACTGGTCGCTCTCGCCGAAGCGCCCGCCCGGTCGCCCTTCACGGGAGTTGGCACCGCGCTGGTGGAGCCGCTTCCTCACCAGGCGGTGCTCGATGACCGAGTCGTCGGCACGTACCCGCGCGGTTACTTGTTCGCCGATGAAGTCGGTCTCGGCAAGACCATTGAAGCTGGCCTCGTGCTTCGAGAACTGTTCTTGTCGGGGAAGGCCCAGAAGTGCTCTCCTGCTGGTCCCCGCTTCAGTGATGAAGCAGTGGCAGGAAGAACTTCACGAGAAGATGAACCTGGATGTTCCTCGGTTCGACAAGGGCGAGTTCTTCGATCGGTTCGACCGGCTGATCGCCGTCCGCCGGGAACGTGAATCCGTGGTCCGCCTTCCCGATCGTCCTCGCATCGAGTCACCTGGCTCGGAGGAGGAGCCGTCGTCAGGAGATCCTCGACGCGGGGCCTTGGGACGTCGTCCTCGTCGATGAGGCGCACCACGCCCGGCGGCGCGGGTCGAAGTCGACGGACACCCCGAACTCGTTGCTGGCGCTGCTGCTCGACATGCGGGAGCGCGAGATGTGGCGCGCGTTGTACCTGGCCACCGCAACTCCGATGCAGATGAATCCGCATGAGGCATGGGACCTCATCTCTCTCCTTGGGCTTCAAGGCAAATGGGGTGAGGCCGCGTTCTACTTCCTTCAATACTTCGAGCAACTCCGCTACGACCCCAAAGTGCGCATTTGGCAATTCCTCTGCAACATGCTCAGCGATTACTTCGCCGACCCGACTGCGGAGCGTGACCGACTCCTCGAACAGGACGTCGAAGAAGAACTCGGATGGGTTAGGTCTTACGCAGTCACCAGCCTGGCTGACAACATTCCCTCCTCGGACGCGCAGGCGCTTATGCCGGACGAAACATCGAAGTGGATGGACAAGTGGCTCCGAAGGCATACACCCATGCGGGACCGGGTCTTTCGGAACACCAGGAAGAGCATGCGCGAGTACCAAGCAGCCGGAATCATCGACGAGGACGTCACCATCCCCGTCCGACACGTCGACGATGCGTTCATCGACCTGGCAGTGGCCGAACGGAAACTCTACGACCGCATTGAGGACTACATCCGCCGTCACTACAACGCCTACAAGAGCGATCAGTCGAGTCAGGCGCTGGGCTTCATCATGACCATCTACCGACGACGACTCACCTCGTCATTCGAAGCGATCAAAAAGTCACTGCACAGACGACTTGACGTCCTCGAGCAAGGCAAGAGCCTCGGTGACCTTCTCTCCGACGACGACAACATCGACATCGAAGACTCGCTGTTCGACCCCGAAGCGTTCGACATGTCCGCCGACCGGCTCAAGGATGAAATCCACGAACTTCGTCTCTTCATCAATGAACTGAACAAGATCACCGGCGAAGACACCAAAGCTACTCGCCTCGTCGCAGACGTGAACACGGCTCTCCTCAAATACTCCAGTCCGTTGTCGTGTTCACTCAATACACCGACACCATGGACTACGTTCGTGGACGTCTCATCGCGGCGGGCTTCCAAACGATTGGCTGCTACTCCGGGCGCGGCGGCGAGATTTTCAGCCACATCGACCAGACGTGGACGGTGGTCACCAAGGCGGAAATCAAGACCAAAGTTCCGCAACGGCGAACTGGACCGTCCTCATCGGCACCGACTCCATGAGCGAGGGCCTCAACCTGCAAACCTCGGGTCGACTCATCAACTACGACATGCCATGGAACCTCATGCGCGTCGAACAACGGATTGGACGCGTGGACCGCATCGGCGCGACCTACAAGGACATCGCAGTCACGAACTACTTCTACAAAGACACCGTCGAGCAGCGTGTCTACGAGGGCATCGCGAAGACTACGGTGACTTCACCGACATCGTCGGCGATGCTGCTCCCGTTCTCGCCAACATCGAGAAGGTCATCGAACAACTCGCCCTCGCCGCGAACCTCAGCGACGAAGTCATCGCCAGCGAGATCGCTGGCATCCGAACCCAGATCGACGACATCAACAACCAGTCCGTCAGCACCGACGACCTCGGCACCCCCGACGACGACATCACCATCAAGACCCCGCCGGACCTAGTCGGAGACATCACTCCGTCAGACCTTGCCACCAAGCTCACGAACAACCTCCTCTCAGGCCGCTGGCTGACGCCAGACGACGGACGCCCCGGTATCTACAGCCTCTTCCTTCCGCGTGGCGACGCCCGTGTGTCCTTCGGACGTCCCGCCGGCGCGACGTCCGTCGAGTGCTACTTGGGTCAGCCGTCCACGGCCTCAGTCCCCGTGACATTCGACCGCGACATATGGGACACCAGCAGCGACAGCGACCTCGTCTTCCTGACCTACGGGTCACCCGAGTTGGCCTCTCTCCTACCCGCCGAACCCGGTGAGGAACCGAGTTGGTGACGATCGCCAAGCCCCCGGCCATCAGCACGGAGCGGGAAGAGACTTCCTGGTGACTGCGGCGGACTGGCAGGCGATCGCGGAGTGGGTCACGGCGGGGGCCGTCCTGTATGCCGTCATCACCTGGGCGTGGGGACGCCGTCCGCGCGCCGTGGGCGAGTGGGTCAAGGCGCGGCTGTTCCCTCCCCGGGTCTCGTTGGAGGCCGGCGTGAGGTTCGCCCGCAAGGCTGCCCGCTCCGGCCATGCGCCGTACACGCCAACCCAGGGCGCAGTCAGCCCGGACCAGTCGCTGGAGTACCTGCTCGCCAAGGTCGCTGAAACCGTGTGGAACGCGGCGTCGGCCGTGCAGCAAGAGCTTGAGCCGTACCTCGTGCCCCTCCGCAACTACCTCGCCGCGCTGGCCGGGAAAGCCGGGACAGGTCCGGCGCGGGACTTCGCGATCGGTGTGCTGACCGAGCGCGTGCGCCAGGAAGAGGACGGCTGGCCCGATCAGGAAGGCGACGGGAAGCGCGGCGCCCACGGCAGCGGGAACAGCCACCTGTGCCTGCTGGACAGCAAGCACCTGGTCGAGGAGGCGATCTACAGCGTGGAAGCGACGTAGGCCACGCTGGCCGATGGCGTGCTGAGATCGGCTGGCAGTTGCTGGACGGGCGTGGTACTGCAGGTGAAGGAAGACACCCTGTGGGAGCCGTGATCGGCTAGGCCACACGCCCTTAGGCGGCCCAGTACGCTCAGGCGTCGCTCCGCGATCTCCGACCCCTTGGGCGCCTGGCATACTGCTGGCTGTCAAGGCGCCCTGAAGCTCCGCAACGCCGCTCCCCGCGCCCGCCCCCGGCGACAGGGGAGAAGCTGAAGGCCGCCTCTCGGAAGGGCGGCATCGTGGTAGTCACTTCCCATTAGGGCGGCGTGGTGGCGGTTCCCTCCGAACGCTAGGCCAAGCAACGGGCCGTCCCGTCACGCTCCTCGCTCGCCCCGACTGCCCGCCACCGGCGCGCCGTGGGTTAACCCATCCTCGACAGCAGGAGTCAACATGCCCTGTGACCACGACAAGCGGTGCAAGGTCTGCACCTGCTGCCAGCAGTGCTACCCACATGCCATCAGCTACTGGGACGACTCAGGGCTCCAGGGCGGCTGCCGTGACGCGGGCATCCGGCGGCAACTGGAGGACTACGAGGCCCTGGAGCGCGCGGCGGGGCTCGATAGCCGTCAGGGCACAGGAGGCCGGAAATGCCGGCAACGAGCGCGAGGCTCGTAGGCTCCTCCACCAGATCGGTCACGATCGTGACCGCATCCTCGGCACCGAATGCCTCTGACGATCGCGGCCAGACGCGGGTCCCTACGACCCAGGCCCCCGGTTCTCCGTCTCCTCGACGGCGTGCTTCCACTGCTCCTGAAGCGGCGTCAGCCCGGCGTGCTCGCGCTCTGCTCGCCGAGCCACGCCTCCACCTGCTCGATACGGGGAATCACCCGGCTGTCGTCCAGGTCGGCCCGGTACATCCGGAAGCCTTCCATCTCCGGGGTGATGACCAGCGCCAGCACCGTCGACCCCGAAGAGCCAGTGGTCCTCGCCGTCGAACGCCTCGAAGCGCCAGCGGACGCGGCCCTCGAGCAGCGCGGCGAGCTTGCGGGTGCTGTCGTCCAGTGGATTGCTCACGACCGAGGCTACCCGCCGCGACCAGTCGCGCACGGGCACATCCGGCCCAGGAAACTCTTCCCGCGGCGACGCGTTCCGCAGCGGCGGCGCGCTGTGGCGCCAGACCCGGCTACTTCGAGGCGCCGCCGGCCCTCAAGCTCAGCCAGCCGGGACCGTGCAGCGCTCAGGAGCTCGCTGCCGCCCGGCCGGGGATTCCCCGGCCCCCTTCCAGGCGGCGCCATCGGCGAACATGCGCTCATACAACTCGACCCTGCGGCGCGCGAGGCCCAGTTCCATTCGGCGGACGCTTGGATCATCCGGGCCGTAACGCCTCCCGCGCTCGGCGATCAGGACTTCGGCCGCAGCCAAGAAGGATGAGTGCTCCGCCGTGTCCAGCGGGTCGAGGTGCCCGCTGACCGGAAAGAGGTGATCAGCGTCATCGGGCGCCAGCGAGCCATGATTCATCCGGTCGGAAACCCACCGGTCGAGACGGCCAGCCGTCTCAGCGGTGTCGGCCACGCCATCCGGGGCACCGGGGAAACGCGTGTCGTCCCCGAGAAGCCAGCACTCGGTGAGCATGTGGTCCAGCTGCCTGACCGCGCCTCCGTAGGCGCCCTCCGCGCCGTCCAGGTCAGGCCACCCCGCGAGCGCCTCCCAGGAAGTGCCGCGCTGCCGCTCGTAGGCTACGGCGAACCTGAGAAGCTCCCGGGCGTCCCGGACGACACTGGCAGCATGACCGGCCAGCGCGCCGAGACGCGGGTCGTCGTTGTACGTGCCGACCAGGCTGCTTGCAGTCTCGGAGAGCTCGACAGCCAAGGCGCCCATCGCGACCCGCAACCGCGCGGCACGCCCGTAAGACACCTGATCAGGACTGCTCATCTGCTGCCAGCCTTTCGCGATGGATGGCCTGTGGCGTCGCGGGTTGTCGGGTGAGCTTACCGGGACGCACGCGGCCAAGCCGTGACAAGCTGAGCGGCATGCCCGAGCGAAAGCACAACCTGCCGTCCCGCTACGACCGGCTCGACGACCAGGTCACTGGCACCGTGCTAGACAGCATCATCATCTCCCCCCAAAGCCACGGGCGGCTCCACCTTCCCGGCGAGCACAGCACGGACAGCCGGCCGCCCGCCCACCACGTCAAGATCAGCAGCACCAGCCCCGACAACACCAGCATCTACACCGAGCAGCGCCAGCTCGGCGACCCCGGCCGCTACCTCGTCAGCTACGACGTCTGGAACTACCGCGACAGCCCCGCCTTCGCCCAGATAGTCCTGCAAGACCAAGACCGGCAAGACGGGCAAGACGGGTAGGTGAAGCGCCAGCCATCCGGGTGTAATTCACGAGCAAACGGCCTCACCGCCGGACATAATCTACAAGCATGACCGAGACCTACTCGGGCGAGCTCAGCGACGAGGCCAAGCTCGCACTCTCGCGCTTGTTCCCGCTCATCGGCCTCTGGCGGCAGCGGATGGAGTCAGCCCCGCCCGTACCGCAGGCAGGCAGCAGCCTCCTCAAGGACGACCAGGCCACCCACCCGTACCTCATCTCCCAGGCCGCCCACGCACAGCTCGTCAGCGCCGCCGACCACTGGGACGCTTTCCGCGCGCTCCTGCAAGACGCGATGCTCGTGCACGCCAGGGCACCGTTCACGCTCCTCCGCGCAGCCATCGAGAACTCCGCCACCGCTATATGGCTCCTCGCGCCCGCAAACAGGAACGAACGCGTCTTCCGCAGGCTCCGGCTCGAGTGGAAGAACTCCGCCGACCAGGAGAACGCGGAGACCCTAGCCGCAGGGCAACCCCTGACATCCCGGGACGACACCAAGGACAAGCTGCAGCAGATCGCCCGCGCCCGCGGCCTCACCCAGGACATGATCTCCCAGGTCGCCGCGAGGCCGGTCGCGTTCAGCGACATCGTCCAGACAGCCGCAACCGACGCCACCCGCTGCGGGGCGACCGGCACCCAGGCCCTCTACTGCTGGATGACGGCAAGCGGGATCGCCCACGCCCAGCGATGGGCCGTAATGAACAGCAGCGCCCTGCAGCGGACCACAGTCCCGGGCGCACCCGAGGGAAGCACCCGCCAGGCACTGTCCGCGTCCGCGAAGGCCCTCATAGGAATCGCCTTCGCCGGCTCCGCGCTCACGACTGAAGGCTGGCTGCTCCTCGACGAGCGCCGCCGCAGCTGCCACCGGTAACGATCGCTACCGGCCACCCGGCCATACTGCCATTCGCCGCGGAATAACGTCCCATACCCTTCCGCCATGTCGCTGATCTTCGCAACCCAGCTCACCGCCGTCGCGACCGTCGCCCTCGCGGCCCTCGCCCTCGCCACCGCGGTCCTCGCGCTCCTCGCGTGGCGCAAGCAATCCAGGGAAGTAAGCGACCAGGCCGAGATGCTCAAGCTGCAGCAGGAGACCAGCGAGAAACAAGCCGGAGTCCTTGAACTGCAGGCGGCTGAGCTCCGCAAGTCGCTGGAAGAACGCAGCCGCGAAGGACAGCGGCGAGCCCGCGAACAGGCGATACTCGTATTCCTGACCGAGAACAGGCACAAAGGCCGCCTAGCCGGACCCCTCGATTCCGCACTGCCCAGTATCACCGCCACCGTAGTGAACAGCAGCAACCAGCCGATCTACGACACCGACGTCTACTGGTCCATCGGCGAAGCCCTCAACGCGCGCCCCGAACCACCTCGGCGTAATCCTGCCCGGCAAGTCGGCCAGCACCACTCGCCAATTCCCGTCACGCACCGACCTCAGTACCTGCCACGCCGAAGCCACCTTCCGCGACAACGACAACTTGACGTGGCAGCGCCGGGCCGACGGCTACCTCGATTACCTCCTAGTCCCCGGAGGCCCATGGCCATCCCTCAACGCCGCCTACCGGAAAGAAGGCGCCTGAGAGGACGAAACCGCCTTCGTCGCGCTTTCACGCTGTACGGCCCGGACGCCGCGCGCACGCGCGAGACGCTGCTGATCATTCTGAAAATGGGGCCGAAGGCGACGCGGACCTGCGGGGGACGGTGGCGGTTCGCCGCCCCCCGAATGCTGGCATGACGGCAAGCGAGAATCCTTGAGAACAGTGATTCTCAGGAGTCCCACGATGCGCGTCACCATCAGCGCCGCGAGGACCTCGCTGGCGCTGGTTTTGTTCGTGGGTTCAAGCCGTCGTAACCACTCGTCCGGCGGGCCGTCATGATCCCTGGAGGGATCGCAGCCCAGCATGCTGACGGGCTAGCCCGTGCCCGACCGCCGTCATGACCCCTGGGGGATGTCTTCCACCTGCTGCCTGGGCGTACCAGCCCCTCGTCAACCATCGGGTTCCTCGTCGTCACTAGAGTGCACGACTGTGAGCATCTTGCGCTGCTCTTCCCGGACTAGCTCGTGGAACGGCACTCGCGGTTGGTCGTCGCTGTAGGCCGCCTCGATGGCTCGGTGGGCGGCGCGCTCTGCTGCCTCGGTTACGACGTGGTCAACGTGGTAGACCCAGGCGATCCGGTCGTCCGCGTTGGCGAGGCCGGTGCGGATCCGCAGTCCGGCCGCACGGCACGCGCGGCGCATCGCGGCCCGCCATGCGGCGGCCTCCTCAGCAGAATCGCACCTGGCCACCACCGACCCGTCTCGCCGCAGCTTCTCAAGGTCATGCTTGATGGCCGTGTCCTCGGCGCTCATGCGCCCAAGCCTAGGCTCTCTCGTCGTCGCACCGCGGTGCTCCGTAGCGAACTCAGCGAGGCCCAGGGCAAGTGTGCCCTACAGACCAGGAACAAGGCGGGCCCGCCCGCCGTGGGATATTTGTGGGACAAGGGCCTCTCGGCGCGTACCCGGGAGAACTTTTCAGCAGCTCACAGCAGCTTTTCGAACAACGGGGGAGCGGTCTGTAAAACCGTCGGCTCAGCCTACGCAAGTTCGAACCTTGCACCTGCCACACCCTGCAAGAACGGCCCCTGGCCAGCGTTTACGCGGTCAGGGGCCGTTCTTGTCTCGGGGGCAGGCGTAGGCAGCCAGCTGCCGCTGAGGGCAGGTGCCGGCCGCTGGTCGCGGGATATTTGCGGTATGAAGCCCGGCCCGTTTCCGCAGGTCGCGGCGAGCTGAAGCAGAACGCAGTGGGATGCCGAACGACCCGGCGGTGGCGTTTCAGCGCCCACGTTTCTTACGTGGGGCTGCGGGGGCGGGCACTGAAGGCGGCGGGGCGTTGAGAGACCGGTCACCCAGACGTCAGGCAAGGCGCCAGGGCAGCCCCTGGGAGCCCAGCCAGATGTCGCCCGGCGGGTGTTCGTCGTCTATGGCCGGGATGACGCGCTTACCAAGAGCTTCGTTGACCTTCTCCCGCGCCGACTGGTGGCAGGCCAGCGAGGCGCTGGCGATGCACCCCCAGGCTGCCTACGAGGCCTACGGTCGCCTCGCCGACGGCCACCCAGGGTCGGCTGGTTTTGCTCGCGAGCTCACACGAACAGAACCAGTCGGCGCAGCCCAGGGGCCCGTCCTGGCCGTCGTGCTCACTGCGGGCGTGGACAGTGCTCATGACGTGCTGCCGGAGTACGGCATCGGCATTGACGACCTTGACCCCAATCACAGGGTGAACGCCGACCCCGGCGTCGTCCGCACCCGGGCGGCGGCCCGTCTGCTCGGAGCCGCGCTGAGGGAGATCCGGTCCCCGGCGAGGATGCCATCAGCCAGTGGACCAGCGTCGTCACCGGCCCGGCAGAGCTTACCTGGCTGCGCGAGGAACTGGTGCTCAACACCATAGGCCGTGAGGACGCGGGCGACGACCTGGACTACGCGGCCGGGGCCGCGGCTCAGGCCCATGGTGAGGCTTACGCTGTCGGGGTGGCGAGGGATGACGAGATGGCGGATCGGGTGCGGGACCCGCGGTTCCCGCCGAGGCGGGTGGCTGGCAGGGGGCGCGGCTGGTACCGGGGTGACTGCCATGTGCATTCTGTGCGCTCGCACAGCGGCGAGCTGACGCCAGGGCAGCTTGCCGCCGGTGCCCGTGCCAGCGGGCTGGACTTCATCGCCACTACGGAGCACAACACGGCCGACACGCACGGCGCCTGGGGACGGCTCGCCGGTGATGACCTGCTGGTGATCCTGGGGCAGGAGGTCGTCACCCAGACCGGGCACTGGCTGGCGCTCGGCATCGACCCGGGGCAGGAGGTCGAGTGGCGGTACGGCATCCGCCACGGCGTGGTCGGCCAGTACGTGGACCAGGTACATCAGGCCAGCGGCCTGTGCGTGGCGGCCCACCCGCACGCACCTTATCCCGGAGGCACTTTCATGTACCCGTTCCATGGGTTCGATGCGGTAGAGGTATGGAACGGGCTGTGGAGCTCAGGCCAGCCCTGGAACGCGGACAACGACGCGGCGCTGGCCGAGTGGGGGCGGACCCTGGCCGCCGGCATCCGCGGCGGCCGGTGGATGCCCGCGATGGGCAGCAGTGACACCCATCTCGAAGGCCAGATCGGCATGCCGCATACCGTGGTGCTGGCCGATGAGCTGAGCACCGGCGCGATCCTCGCCGGCATCCGGGCCGGCCGCAGCTGGATCGCCGGATCCGCCGCCGTCGAGCTGTCTCTTCAGGTCTGCGCTGCTGACCGCAGTGCCGGAATCGGCGAGCGGCTGGAGACCCGCGACGAGCCGGTCGTGGTACGGGCCGTGGCAGGCGGCGTGCCATCAGGCACTGTCAGCTTTCACACCGACCGGGGCACGGTCCACCGCGAGTCGCTGCCCGGCGACGGGCCGGGCGCTGTCGAGTGGCGCACCAGTGCGGAGGAATCAGCGTTCGTCCGGGTCGAGGTACGCCACCCTGGCGGGCACGCGGCAGCGCTCACCAATCCGGTCATCTTGACCTGAAGCCTGGCCATGCCGAGCTTGCAGTCCGGTGCGACACTATCTTCCCAGCAGACAGGGGGAGGCCCATCCGCTGATCCGAGTGGCAGCGGCACGCCTGCCCAACCCGCAGCCGCCGACGGACCGCACGACCCTTCCAGCGTCATCCGGTGGGCCGCCAGGGTGAGCCAGCGCGCGGAAGTGCTAAGTTGGTCGCCCGCGGCGGAGCGCTCCAACCGTCCCATGTCTGAGTGGCCCAATGGCAATCCAACGCGTGTCGCTGGAGACGGTGCACGCGCCGCGACGGGAATCGTGAGCACCTTGACCGTGTCGCTGTTCACGCCTTGATGAAGGGCGGCGCACGCGCGCCGCGACGTGACCACCACTGCTGGCCCGGCGGGGCGTGCCCTCATGTTAGTTGTCAAAGGGGTTCCGGCTACGCGGGCTCGTCCACTTTCCTTGTCTGCGACAGGTGTATCGGACTCCGGTAAACACGCCCAAATCAACAGCCACCATCATCAATCACTGTGAAAAGACCGCGCAGCGCCGCGACTCTTTCCGCCGCGGATCTACCCTCAGCAACGCTCACCCCGGAGAAAGAGAGCCGAACCGCCGCGCGCACCACACCGAACGCCCTCCCCGGTGATGCTCGCACCCCATCCCGCGCCAGGACCTTCAGCGCAGCATCCTCGTCGCGCTCCACACATGCCAGCAACAACGAGGGTCCACCTCCTCTAACCTTCCAGCCCGCCAGTTCACCGAGCCGATCGGTGAACGCATGCCGGGCCGCTAGGGTCGGCTCGACACAGTCCGCCGACAACATGCGCAGCGTCGCCGGGCTGAGGAACGCGGGAAGCTCAGCCCGGGTGCGGGTCGGCTCCGACCGCGCCGGACTGCCTCCTTCCGCGTTGCACGGATGGTTCGTGCTGGTCAAGTGGGTTCTGGCAGTGCGTGAAAGCATGGGCTTGACCTCATCTGGGGCAGAGGGTCCTCAGCTCAGTGCCCTGAGTCCCCCGGAGTTCACCAGCTATCTTGCATCGGCTGTCGGCCAGCGGGTGGCTGCGCCTGAGTGCGCGGCTGGGATCGTGCGTCGCGCGTCCGCGAGACGCCTGGCAGTCAAGGACCTGTGGCTGATCTTGATGAAGTCTGGTCATGACCAGAGCTGGGTTCCGGCGCGGCGGGTGGCGCTGGACATGGTGGAGGGGCATCGCGGGCTGGCGGTGTCGATTGCCAAGGTGCAGGAGCAGTACGCTCGCGGCGCCAGGCTCGACGTCGAGATCTTGCCGACTGTCGGACTAGGTGATGGCGAAGACCGCTCTGCTTCAGGGGCATGGAGGCGGACCTCCCGGCGCATCGGCGGCAACAGGGCACGATGCGCCGTCGCCCGCTCCATCCTCGTCATCATCTGGCACCTCCTGGCAAACCCCGAGGCCAGGTTCACCAGGCCCCTGACCAGGCCCGCAGCCACAACCGCCACGGGCCCTAAAATCATGTGCGCGCACGGCTGGGGATTCTCACGGTCAGGCAGCGATGGCCCTGGACCGGTGAGATCACCGTGGCGATCACCCGCCTGCAGGCCCTCCCGGCGGGATAACCAGCCAGAACAGACCCGACGACAGGAAAAAATGCAATTGCAAATGCGCGGCGCAGCGTTCTGGCTGGGAGTCGAATAAATTACCCGTACCGTCAGGAGTGGTCGAGATCTTTTTCGTTAATTTATTGTGGTGTTGAGACGAGCGAATCAAGTACCGACGCCGTCGGCTGTTTCTATCAATAGCTTGGTATTGTGGGGCTGTCGGTGAAGCGATTAAAAGTTCTTGCGGGCCTAGCACGGAGGAGATCATGACCACGGACGACTCTCGCCGGTGGCTGATGCTGCCGGTGATCCTTGTGGCGACGTTCATGTCGGGCTTCGATGTCAACGTCGTCAACGTCGCCCTCACCACGCTGCAGCGCGATCTCCACGCCGGGCCGGTGGCCCTTCAACTCGTTGTCGGCGGGTACTCCTTTACCTACGCCGCGTTCCTGGTGACCGGCGGCCGCCTTGGCGACTGGTTCGGCTACCGCAGGCTGTTCCTGCTCGGCATGACCGCCTTCACGATCACCTCGCTGCTGTGCGGGCTGGCCCACTCGCCCGGCGAACTAGTCGCGGCCCGGCTGGTACAGGGGGTCACCGCGGCGGCCATGGTCCCGCAGGTGATTGCCCTGATCACGGCGTCTTTCCCGGTCAGCGAGCGACCCCGCGCGCTGTCCTGGCTCGGCGTGGTCATGGGACTTGGCGGTATCGGCGGCCAGGCGCTCGGCGGTGTGCTGCTCAACGTGAACGCGTTCGGCCTCACCTGGCGGCCGATCTTCCTGGTCAACGTGCCGATCGGCCTGATCACCGTGCTCCTCGGATCGAGGCTCATCCCGGGGCGCGCCTCCGGTGCCGCGGATCGCGCCGGGCGGCCGCGGCTCGACCTGGCCGGTGCGGTCGGCATCTCGGCGGCGCTGGCTTTCGCGCTTATCCCGCTGGTCCTTGGCAGGCAGGAGGGCTGGCCCGCGTGGGCTTGGGTGCTGCTCGCGGCATCGGTGCCCGCGATGGCCGCGTCGCTGTGGTGGGAGCAGCGACTGGCCAGGCGCGGCGGCGAGCCGCTGGTTGACCTGCGGCTGTTCCGCATTCCCGGGCTGGCCGTGGGGCTATCGATCAACTTCGCCTTCATGGCCGTCCTTGTCAGCATGATGTTCGTACTGTCGATCCTGCTGCAGACGGGCCTCGGGCTTACCCCGCTGCGGGCCGGCCTCGCCTTCGTGGCGTTCGGCGCGCTGGCCATGGTGACCTCGATTGCCAGCCGCCGCCTGATCCCCAGGCTCGGCACCGGCATCTTGACGCTCGGCGGCCTGGTCAGCTCGGTGGCAATGCTCATACTCGCGATCGAGATGATGACGCTTGGCGACCACTTTAGCGCACTGTGGCTGCAGATACCGCTGTGCGTAATGGGTATAGGAAACGGACTTATGCTGCCGATGCTGGTGGGTGCGGTGCTCATCGGTGTGCGCCCAGTACAGGCGGGCGCAGTCTCTGGCTTGCTGACCGCCACGCAGCAGTTCGCCGGCGCGGTCGGCGTCGCGGTCATCGGCGCCCTGTTCTTCGCGTTCTTTGGCGCGGTGCCGTCCGGTAACGGCTATGTGTCGGCGGCGAACGACGCCATCTGGATCGACTTCGGCCTGCTCGTCATGCTGGTGGTGTTCTCTTTGGTGCTCCGCCGCCCGCGGCCGGCGGTCGAAGCCCATGCAGCCTCAGCAGGTGATGAAGCAGACCGAGGCATCCTGATTGGCGGGGCGCAGCACCCCCGGATCAGTCTCACCATTCATCAGCAGAAACCTGAAGACCCGACTTAGTTACTTAATCGAAAAAACCGAGAAACACGTTCGCGCCTAGTACTACAACGGTGAGCCGTTACGTGCTGCGGCGTGGCTGCGTGGCCGAGGCCTGTAGCGGGGCAGGGTTGGTGCATGCTGTCCGGGCGGGCGGGCGGGCGGGCAGGCAGGCGGGTGGCAGCGGCTGAGCTGCGCAGACGGCTTCAGGGGACCCTGCCTCTACGACTGGGCGCTGGTGGCCACGGACAGCCCTGAGCGCCACCTGCTGGTGCGCCGGTTCCTGCAGCCGGGCGAGAAGGGCCAGCTGGAGCTGGCGTTCTTCCGCTGCTGGTTGCCCCGCCCCGTCACCCTGCCCGAGCTCGCCCACGCGTTCCGCGCCGTCACCGCCCGCGATTCCCGCCCGGCCCCGCCGCCCCGGGAACCCGCTGACAGCGGGAACGAGCGGGACCCCGATCCCATTAGGGGACCTGACACCTGTGGACAGCGGTTCACGCCGCCCAGGACAAACGCCCCGCCAGCATTCGTGACCGACGAAACCGGACGCGACCTCATCCCGCTCACCGCGACCGAGGCCCGCCGCCTGTTCAACCCCACGTCCCCGTCGCCTGGCCCACGGAATTCCACCAGCACTGGTCAGACTGGAGACGCTACCGCCAGGCTAACGCCCGCAAGTCCCCGCAAGTCCCCGCAAGTCCCACTACGCGCGAGACGATTCAGAAATCACGAGGCGCCGTTGTAGTAAATGTGGCTCACGATGTCTTGCAATCTTGGATAAAATTCTTGTATGGTTTGTCTGTGGGGCTTTTATGTGACGATGACGTCCGGTCTCAGTCAACCTCCGCTACGCCGTCAATTGTCCATTGAGTAGTCATCTCGCCGATCTGGCAATCATCCCTTCGCGTCCTTCTGCGGCGCCCTGATGGGGCGTCTCTTAATCGTGTAAATTTCTGGTAAAATCCACCGCACGTTAGGAGTGCCGATGGCTGACCTGACCACGTCTTTTGTTCCCTGTATGAACTGCACCCCACTGCTTGACGACCACGCGGCTTTGAGCGAGTTCTTCAATGAAAACGGCTATGTTTTCCTGCCCGGGGTGCTTGACCGTGACCTCGTCCGGGCGGTGGGGGAGCAGATGCTCGCAGGTCTCAAGGCCCTCGGCGCCGCCGCACCGGAGGCAACGCTCGAGACCCTCTCCATCCCCTCCTTCGAGGAGGTGGACGAGGTCGCCATGCATGCATACGTCAAGTACGAAGAATTCTGGAATCACGAAACGACCCTAGCCGTCTTCGAGAAGATATTCGGTGGGCCGGTCTTCGTGTTCAAGTCGACGACCATCAGGTACTACCCCTCGCAAGCCGGTGCCCAGAATCCGGACTTGTCCTACCTGACACCGATTCACCAGGATGGCTTCTACATCGGACCGAACAAGGACTTCATGACGGCCTGGGTGCCGCTCATGCCGATCAACGAGCAAATCGGCGGGGTCGCCCTCTTGGATCACAGCCATCAGAAGGGGCCGCGTGAGCATGTGCTCAGCGACACCTTCAAGCGGTTCAACCACCCGGTTCGCGGTATACCGCTCGAAGAGTTCAGTGATGACCAGGTACTGCTTTACTCCCCGATGGAACCGGGCGACCTGCTCATGTTCCACGCGTTCACCTGTCACAAGTCACTGCCGAATTTCTCGTCTCCCCCGATGATGAGGATGACGATGGATACCCGTGTGCAGCCGGCCGGATCGGTGCGCGGGTTCAATGCGGAAACACCCTGGACCGCTTCGGCCAAGGACCCGTCCAAGGGAATCATGTCGAAGATTACCGGGACCCCGACTCGGACCGAGTAGCCGCGCGAATGACTCTGCCCCTAGCCGACCACAGACATAGGGAAGAATTCGTGATGTTAGAGAATCGGACTCGCCATGGTGCGTCCTCATGGCGGTAGTCGAGGGCGGGGCGCTCGGCTGGCCGGCCTGGCTATGGCCACTGTTGGCCGTACCCGCAGTGGCCACGGTCGCCCTCGTCCGGTTCGAGCGTTCTTTCGAGGCTCGCGGCGGCACGCCGCTGCTGCCCCCGTCGATCCTGTCACAGCAGAGCATGCGTGCCGGCCTGAGAGCGGTCGTGCCGTTCTCTGTCGGATACGGCAGTCTCCTGTTCGTCTACGCGCTTGTGGCCCAGGGCAATCTCAAGCTGGACGGAATAGAGTCCGGGGCCGTCGGCACCTTGCTTCTTTCCACCGCGCGGGCGATCGGCGACGATTACGCGTCGCTCGTCGTCATCGGGCTACTGGCGGTCTTCTCGGTTATCGTCCTCCGCCTCCCTCGTATGCCCCCAACCCAAGTAAAGCCATGGGAAGGATGTTGCCAGCAGTGGCGGAGTCTTATCCTGACGGTCAATTCCAGCTGAAAACCGCCGTCGTAACGGGGGCAGCGAGCGGAATCGGCTTCGCGCTCAGCGCCCGGCTCGCACGATCCGGCGCCAGGGTGCTCATGACGGACGTCGCTGGCGTCCTTCTTGAGAAGCGGGCCAGTGAGCTGCGGAGCCTCGGGCTCGACGTGGTGGGGAGGCCTGCCGACATCACCGACCCGGCGGCCGTCGACGCCCTCGCCGACGAGGCCTTCACCCAGCTCGGCCCGGTCGACGTCATCGCCAACAACGCCGGCGTCCTCGGGCCGGTCGGGCAGCCCCTGTGGACGGTGCCGCTTGACCGGATGCGGCAGGTGTTCGAGGTGAATTACTGGGCTCGACTTGATGGTGACCCGCGCCTTCGTCCCCCGGCTGCTCGGCAGCGGCCGTCCCGCCCATCTGATCCACACGGCCTCGATGTCCGCCTTCGTCGTCGGGGCCGGCAGTGCCGCGTACGCCGCCTCCAAGCACGCTGACCTGGCGGTCGCGCGGAGCCTGCGCGCTGACCTGCTCGGCACCCCAGTACGGGTGTCTGTGCTGTGCCCCGGCCGGGTTGACACGCCCATGGTCCAGGGCCTCCAGGCCCCCAAGGGCGCGGGCGGCGACACCACGGTGAATGCCGAACAGGTCGCGGAAATCGTGTGGGAGGCCCTCGGGACCGACCGCTTCTACCTGTTTAGCAACCCCGACGCGGCACTGCGGCTGCGCGATCAGTTCGACGACATCCGGCGTCATGTTTCCATTCCGACCTTCCCCTGAGGAGCTGCTGTGGGCCGAGTCGAAAGCAACAACCGTAGCAATGAACGGACAGCGGACATCGACCTAGAGGCGGTACGGGCGAAATACCGCGAGGAACGCGACAAACGCAACGTCGGCCGCACCTACCAATTCGCGCGCGGTGCGTTCAGCTGCTACGCACAGGACCCCTACGCCGAGCCGCTGGAGCGCGAGCCGCTCGCCGACGAGGTGGACGTCGCGGTCGTCGGCGCCGGGATCGGAGGCCTGGTGGCCGGCGCCCGCCTGCGCCAGTCATGCGATTTGAAACGGATCCGCCTGATCGACGCCGCGGGCGACGTCGGCGGAACCTGGTACTGGAGCCGCTTTCCTGGCGTCAGGTCCGACGTCGAGAGCTACATATACATGCCGCTGCTCGAGGAGCTCGGCACCGTGCCGACCGAGAAGTACGCGACCGGGCCCGAGATCTTCGCGCACCTCCAGGCCCTCGCCCGGCACTACGACCTCTACCGCGACGCCCTCTTCCAAACGTCCGTCACCGAACTGCGCTGGGACGAGGCCGTCGGGCGGTGGCTGGTCCATACCGACCGCGGTGACCGCATCCGCGCCCGTTACGTGTGCATGTCGATCGGCCTGATGCACCGGCCCAAGCTCCCCTCCCTCCCGGGGCTGGAGACCTTCGGCGGGCACTCCTTCCACGCCAGCCGCTGGGACTTCGCCTACACCGGCGGGGACAGTGACGGGGGGCTGGTCAAGCTGCGGGACAAGCGGGTCGGCATCATCGGCACCGGCTCGACGACCGTCCAGATCGCCCCGCATGTGGCCGACTGGTCCGAGCGGCTCTACCTCTTCCAGCGCACCCCGGCGGCGGTGGACGTGCGCGGCAACCGGCCTACCCCGCCCGACTGGGCGGCGACCCTCGAACCGGGCTGGCAGCAGAGCCGGATGGACAACTTCCACGCACTGACCTCAGGGGTGCCGCAGGACGAGGACCTGGTGGATGACCGCTGGACCCAGACCACGGCCAAGCTGGCCGCCGCGATCCTGCCGAAGGGCGATACCCCGGGAGACCCGCGGGAGGCAGAGACAGCGGCCGAGCTGGCGGACTTCCTCAAGATGGAGGAGCTGCGCGACCGGATCGACAGCATTGTCTCTGACCCGGACACCGCCGCCTCGCTGAAGCCGTACTTCCGGCTCTACTGCAAGCGGCCGTGCTTCCACGACGGCTACCTGCAAACCTTCAACCGGCCTAACGTGACGCTGGTGGACACCCGGGGGCAGGGCGTGGACAGGCTGACCAGGACCGGAGTGGTCGCGGGCGGCCGGGAATACCCGGTCGACTGCCTGATCTTCGCCACCGGATACGAGCACGAGTTCTCCGTTCCCTACATCTCCCGCGCCGGCTACGACATCGTGGGCCGTGACGGCATAAGGCTGTCGGAGAAGTGGTCACAAGGGGCCAGGACATTCCACGGGCTGCAGGTGAACGGATTTCCCAACTGTTTCATCCTGTCCAAGATTCAGTCGGGCAGGCACGTCAACATTCCGTACATGCTCAACGAGCAGAGCAAACACCTCGCCTACATCATCAAGTCCGTCGAGGAGAGCGGCCACCGAGTCGTTGAGGCTTCCGAGGCGGGCGAGAAGGAATGGGTCGAGGAGATACTCAGGCTCGCCGTCAACAGCATCGACTTCCTCGAGAGCTGCACGCCCGGGCTTTACAACAACGAGGGAAAGCCCGGCGAATTGCCCATGCTCAACTCGAGTTACGGCGGCGGCTCGGTGGAGTTCGTGAACATCCTCAGGCGCTGGCGCGAGGCCGGCGATCTTGCTCATCTCGAACTGCGCGACTGACAACCGCGAAAATCTGCGAAAGGCGTTAATGCGCATGGACGTACTGCCGATACGTGGTGCCGCTCTCGGTGCCGTCGTGCACGGCGCCGATATCACCGGGGACATGGACAAGGCCCAGTTCGAGGAGATCTGGGCGGCGCTCGACGAACATCTGGTGCTTGTATTCCGCGGCCACGACACACCCTCGTACGCGGAGTTCCTGTCGTTCGGCCGCCGTTTCGGGCACATACCGAAGACCGGCCTGACCACGAAGCCTACCCCGAGCACAACGAAATACTGATCGTCTCGAACCTGCTGGAGAACGGCCAGAAGATCGGCGTCGGCGACGCCGACTGGATGGACTGGCACACCGATTACTCGTTCCGCCCCCGGGTATCGCAGGTCGGGTTCCTCGAGGCCGTCGAGGTGCCGTCCTCCGGTGGCGGCCAGACGCTGTTCACCGACATGTACGCGCTGTACGAGTCGCTGCCGCCGGAATCACGCCGGCGCCTGCACTCCTACCGGGTCCGGCATGCGCTGCGTTCCGGCTACGAGGAGACGATGGAGGAGAGGTACCAGGGCGAGGTCTCCATCGCGGAGGCGTCCGCGGCCGGTACCGGGAGGCCCGCGGAAGAGATTCAGCCCGAGGACGGTACCTCCACCGTCCATCCGCTCATCGCCCGCAACCCGCGCACCGGCCGCCAGGCGGTCTACATCAGCACCCTGAATACGAAGCGGGTGCTGGAACTCCCGCCGGGCGAGAGCCGGGCGCTGCTCAAGGAACTGCTGGCGCACGCGGGTTCGCCCGCGTACACCTACGGGCACTCCTGGCTGCCCGGAGACATCGTCATGTGGGACGAGCTTGGCACCATCCACGCCAAGGAGGCGTTCAACCCGGACGAGAGGCGGATCTTGCGCCAGGTCGTCAGCATCTTCGACGATCCGCTCGCGCCCTGGCGCGCGGAGGTGACCGCGTGACCGAAGCCCCGGCCTGCCTCAGCCACAGCCGCGTCGTGATCACTCCGGCGCTACGTGCGGTGGTGGACCGGCTCGACCGCACGACGCGCCATCAGGCGGCCTACCATTTCGGCTGGATCACCGCTGAGGGAGCGCCGGCCAGCGCCGCCGCGGGCAAAGCGGTGCGGCCGACCCTGGCCCTGCTGTCGGCCGAGGCCTCGGGGGCGGCCTCGGAGGTCGCCCTGCACGGCGCCGTGGCCGTCGAACTGGTGCACAACTTCTCTCTGATCCACGACGACCTGATGGACGGCGACGAGGAACGCCGCCATCGGCCCACGGTGTGGAAGCTGTGGGGTGCCGCGAGCGCGATCTTGACTGGTGACGCGCTGCTGGCGCTGGCCCAGGAGGTGCTGCTCGAGTCCGAGCTGCCCACCGCCGTCACCGCGGCTGGGCTGCTGGCCCGGACCACCAGGCATTTGATCCGCGGCCAGGTACAGGATGTGTCCTTCGAGGGGCGGCCGTCTGTGTCGGTCGAAGACTGCATCGACATGGCTGCGGGCAAGACCGGGGCGCTGTTGTCGGCAAGCGTCGCGATCGGGGCCGTGCTCGCCGACGCCCCCGCCCCCGTGGTGGAGGCCCTGAGCTTCTACGGGGCGCAGCTTGGCCTCGCCTTCCAGCTGATCGACGACATCCTGGGTATCTGGGGGGATCCGGCCGTCACGGGCAAGCCGGTCCACTCCGACCTTCGCGTCCGCAAGAAGTCGCTGCCCATCAGCTATGCCCTCAACGAAGGCGGGCCGGCGAGCCGGGAACTGGCTACCTGGCTCGCCACGCCCCCCGGCCCTGACCGGGCCGCTGTCCACGCTGAGGCCGAGCTCCTCCGGGTCGCCGGCCTGATCGAGGCCGCCAGCGGCCGCCAGTGGGCCGCGGCCAAGGCGGCCCGCTGCATGAAGCACGGGCAGGCAGCACTGGAGAACGTCGAGCTCGACGGCGCCGCGCGGGATGAACTCATCTCGCTTGGCCACTTTATCGTCGACCGGAAGACATAGGCACGGACGAGTACCAGCCGATTACCTCAAGATGACAGAGGAGAAGCGATCATGCCCCAGAACATCAATTTCTATATGCCTCTCCCGGGTCAACGTAGCCCCGACTTCGAACGCGCCAGGGCAGACCATCTTGACTGGCCACGGCAATTCAGTCTCATCACTACCGAGTCCGCAGCGCAGCGCCACGCCGCGGGCAGCTATGCCGAGCTGGCTTCCCTCTTCTACCCGTGGGCCAGTGACGATGACCTGGACCTGGGCGTCGACCTGATGTCCTGGTTCTTTCTCTTCGACGACCTCTTCGACGGCCCGCGGGGCGAGGATCCGGTGGCCGCCAAGCGACTTACCGATGCGGTGGCGTCCGCGCTCGACGGGCCGCTGCCGGGCGGCTCGCCGCTGATCGCGCACGGTTTCGCCGACATCTGGCGGCGCAGCTGCCAGGGAATGTCGCCCGACTGGGCCGCCCGCAGCATGCGGAACTGGCGCAGCTACTTCTCCGGTTACGTGGAGGAGGCGCTGAGCCGGCACCACGATCTCCCCATTAACTCAAGCGGTGAGTACATGGCCCTGCGCAGGCGGACGATCGGGGTGCTGCCCACCGTCGACCTGGCCGAGCGCACGCAGCATTGCGAGGTGCCCCAGCGGGTCTACGGCAGTCCGCTGATCACGGTGATGCTGCTTATCGCCATTGATGTCAACCTCATGTTCAACGACATCGCCTCCCTGGAAAAGGAAGAGGTCCGCGGAGAGCTGAACAACCTCGTCCTCATCCTCATGCGCGAGCGCGGCTGGACGAGGGAGCGGAGCATCGCGAACATGCAAGACGAGATTCGCGCCCGGCTCGAGCAGTTCACCACGCTGGAGGGATGCCTGCCGGAGCTGTTCGCCTCCTACAACCTCACCCCCGCCGAGCAGCAGGCAGTGGACCAGTACCGGCTCAACGCGGTCCGGTCGGTGATCCGGGGATCGTATGACTGGCACCGGGCCTCTGGACGCTACGGCGAGGATTTCGCGCGTGCCGCCGCCGCCCGCGGCTACCTCGAGGAACTTGGCGGCTGGCAGTAGGCCGTCCCGAGCACGACAACTCAGCAGCGACTTCAGAAAGGTGACGCTCTCGATGCCCCAGAAGACCTTCACGGCGGGGACGGCCGCCGGCCGTGCCCCGCTAGTTGGGCATGCGTGGCACATGATGCGCCAGCCGGTGCAGTTCATGTCCTCCTTGTCGGCGTACGGCGACCTCGTAAAGATCCGCATCGGCCCGACAACCGCCTACGTGGCGTGTCATCCCGAACTGCTGCGGCAGGTACTGACCAGCGACAGCGTGTACGACAAGGGCGGGGTCTTCTACGACCGCGCGCGCGACATTGCCGGAAACGGCCTGGTCACGTGTCCTTACAAGGACCACCGTCGCCAGCGCCGTCTCCTGCAGTCGGTGTTCACCCGCCCCCAACTCGCGCGCTATGCCGAGGCGATGCACGCCGAGATCGAGTCGACGTGCGGGCGCTGGCGGAGCGGCGTCGTGGTCGACGCCTTCCCGGAGATGTACGGCATGGCGCTGCGCACGGTGGCTCGCACCCTGTACTCCATCCCCGTGGAGGAGGACCTGGCTCAGCAGGTTGAACGGGCCTTTGACACGGTGCTGAACGGGCTGTTCCGCCAGATGTTCATGCCGCGGTTTATCCGGCGGCTACCGACACCCGGCAACCAGCGCTACCGCGCCAGCCTGGACTTCCTGCACCAGACCACGCAGGACCTCATTGAGGAATACCGGGGCGACGAGGGCGAGCGCGATGACCTGCTCGGTGCCCTGCTGCGGTCCCGTGACGACGATGGCGGGCGACTTGGCGACCAGGAGATCCACGACCAGGTCATCACCATCATGGCCGCCGGAACCGAGACCGTCGCCGGAACCCTCACGTGGATCTTCTACCTCCTGTCCCAGCACCCCGACATCGCGACGAGCCTCCAGGAGGAGATCGACAACGTCCTCGGCGGACGGGCGCCGACATGGGAGGACCTGCCCCAGTTGACGCTGACCGAGCGGATCATTACCGAGACGCTCCGGCTGTACCCGCCGGCCTGGCTCTTCACCAGGCTCACGGCGAAGGACCTGGACGTGGCCGGCATCCACCTTCCCAAGGGCACCACCATCGTTTTCAGCCCCGCCGCGGTCGGACTGGGGACCGAGGCATACCCCGACGCCGAGCGATTCGATCCCGACCGCTGGCTGCCCGACCGCGAGTCGTCCCTCGCCCGGCAGTCGTTCCTGGCCTTCGGCACCGGGGCCCGCAAATGCATCGGCGATATCTACGCACGGACCGAGGCCACGCTCGGGCTGGCCACGATCCTGAGTCAGTGGCAAGTGACCTGCGAGCCAGACGCGGATATCCGTGCTGTCCCGCTGGCCACCGTGTACCGGCCACGCCGGCTGCGGCTGCGAATCGCGGCCCGCGTACCGGACGTCGCCCAGGCAGCCTCGGCGTGAGGACGGAACCGCTGTGATCGACAGTCAGATGCGAGCCGCGGAATCGGCCGTCCCGGCGAAGAAAATAATCCTCGCCGAACCACGCGGTGCGTGCGCCGGGGTGGACCGCGCCATAGCAATGGTGGAACAGGCGCTTGAGACCCACGGGGCGCCCGTTTACGTTCGGAAGCAAATAGTCCACAACCATCGTGTCGTGGCGAGCCTCGAAGAGCGCGGCGCGATTTTCGTGGACTCGGAGTCAGAGGTTCCCGAAGGCGCCCTGTGCGTGTTCTCCGCGCACGGCGTTTCCCCCGCCGTACGGTCCGGTGCCGACGAGCGCGGACTGCGGGTCATCGACGCGACCTGTCCCCTCGTGTCACGGGTTCACCAGCACGCGCGCCGGGTTACCGCGAACGGGCGAATCCTCCTGCTCATTGGCCACGTGGACCACGAGGAGATCGAGGGAGTCGCGGGGGAGGCGCCCGCGTCGACCATCGTTGTCGAATCCATCGAGGACGTGGACCGGCTCGACCTTCCGGCGGAAACACCGGTGGCCTACCTCACCCAGACCACCCTCGCGGTGGACGAGACCACCGAGATCGTGGCGCGACTGAAGGAGCGGTTCAGCAACATCGCCGCCCCGAAGACCGACACCATCTGCTACGCCAGCCAAAACCGTCAGAACGGCATCAAATCCCTTGCCCGCCGCTGCGACCTGGTGCTCGTGGTCGGCTCGGAGAATTCAAGCAACTCCCAGCGGATGGTCGATGTCGCGCGGGCCAACGGCGTGGGGGCCTACCTGGTTCACGACGCTTCCAAGCTCGACGCGCGGTGGCTTGAGCGAGTCCAGATTATCGGGCGCAGCTCCGGGGCGAGCGTCCCCGAATTTCTAGTCGACGAGCTTCTCGAGAAGCTATACGATTCTGGGTTCACCGACCTAGAGATCGACAAGACAGCGACGGAGAACGTCATATTCTCGCTGCCGTCAGCCGTATCCATGGGCGGCTAAGCGGACTCACGCCAATTGCCGTTTCTTTCCATCCATGCTTGGGGCGGCACCGAAAGGAGACCGGCATGGCACTACTCGAATCCATTGAGCGGCCCGCAGACCTCAAAACCCTCTCAATCAGGCAGCTAGAGGAACTGGCCGGCGAGATCAGGGATTTCCTCGTTGAGAAAATCTTCAGGACCGGCGGTCACCTCGGTCCTAACCTCGGTGTCGTCGAACTCACCATCGCTCTTCACAGAATTTTCGAATCGCCGCGCGACCGGATCATCTGGGATACGGGGCACCAGGCCTACGTCCACAAGATCCTCACCGGTCGGTCGTGGAAGTTCGACCAGCTCAGGCAGAAGGGCGGCCTTTCCGGATACCCGTCAAGGGACGAGTCGGAACACGATGTAATCGAGAACTCGCACGCCTCGACGGCTCTCTCTTATGCGGACGGCATCGCTAAAGGATATCAACTCTCGGGCTCCGTGGACCGTGCCGTCGTCGCCGTGATAGGCGACGGTGCGCTGACCGGCGGAATAGCCTGGGAAGCGCTCAATAACATCTCGGGCGCTCGCGACAGGCCCGTCATTATCGTCCTCAACGACAACGGGAGATCCTATGCGCCGACCATAGGCGGCCTCGCCACGCACCTCGCGACCCTGCGGACCGCGCGAGGCGACGACGGCCCGGCCGCGCGGGGCCTGCTCGAGGCCCTTGGCCTGCAGTACATCGGTCCCCTTGACGGACACGACATCGCGCAGCTCGAGTCCGCGCTGCGGCGGGCCGTCCAGCTCGGGCAGCCGACCGTCGTGCACTGCGTGACCCAGAAGGGACGTGGCTTCGCCCAGGCGGAGAACGACACGGCGGACTGCCTGCACGCGGTGCGCGCGGGTGCCTTCCCGGCGGCGAAGGCAGCGGGCCAGGCGCCGCTCTCGTGGACTTCCGTGTTCGGCGAAGAGCTGCTGAAGATCGGCGCGGAGCACCCCGAGGTGGTGGCGATCACGGCGGCAATGCTGGAGCCAACGGGACTCGCGCGGTTCGCCCGCGCGTTCCCCGACCGCACCTTCGATGTGGGGATTGCCGAGCAGCACGCCGTTGTCTCGGCGGCTGGCCTGGCGATGGCCGGGATGCTTCCCGTGGTCTGTGTATACGCAACGTTCCTCAACCGCGCCTTCGACCAGCTCCTCATGGACGTTTCGCTGCACGGCTGCCCCGTCGTCCTCATCTTGGACCGGGCCGGAGTGACCGGCGACGACGGGCCGTCCCACAACGGCATGTGGGACCTGTCCGTCCTCTCGGTCATACCGGGACTGCGCCTAGGTGCCCCCCGGGACGCCGCGATCCTGCGAGAGCAGCTTCGCGAAGCGGTCGGCAATCGGGAAGGACCTACCGTGCTGCGCTTCCCGAAGGGCGTTCCAGGTCCAGACATCCCCAGCGTGGAGCGCTACCAGGGCATCGACATACTGCGCCGGGACGAGGACGGCAAGGTCCTGATCGTGTCCGTGGGCGCCATGGCGGGAACATGCCTGGAGGCGGCGGAGCTGCTGGCCGCCGAGGGAGTTCAGTGCGATGTCGCGGACCCGCGCTGGCTCATACCCGACAGTGCCGGGCTAATCGAGCTGGCGGAGCGCTACCGGCTCGTCGTGTCCGTAGAGGACAACATCCGTTCGGGAGGCTTCGGGGCCCAGCTGAGCCTCGCCCTGGCCGATGCACTGGTAACGGTCCCGACACTGTGCCTCGGGCTACCGAAACGATTCCTGGCGCACGGCCAGCGAGGGCAGATCCTCGAGGAATGCGGCCTCACTGGCTCGACGGTCGCCCGGTCGATCGCCATGCGCTTCATCGGTCTGAGTAATCCTGCGGAATCTAGCTATATGGAGGCAGGGGCATGAAAGCCGATCTGGGAATGCCGGTGAGCAGGCCGACGGCGCTCGCGGAACGCCGCAAGACCAGGCAACTGAATGTCGGGACGGTCGGAGTAGGCAGCGACCATCCCGTCTCGGTTCAGTCGATGACCACTACCCTGACGTCCAATGTGGACGCTACCCTCCAGCAGATCGCCGAGCTTACCGCGGCCGGCTGCGACATCGTGCGGGTTGCCTGCCCGAGCGCGGATGACGCCGAGGCGCTCGCCCCGATCGCCGCGAGGTCGCGGATTCCCGTGATCGCCGACATCCACTTCCAGCCCAAGTACGTGTTCGCCGCGATCGAGGCGGGGTGCGCGGCCGTACGGGTGAATCCGGGAAACATCAAGAAGTTCGACGACAAGGTCAAGGAGATCGCCGCGGCCGCGAAAGAGCGCGGCGTGCCCATTCGGATTGGCGTGAACGCGGGTTCCCTTGACCCCCGGCTACTGGCCAAGTACGGGAAGCCGACCGCCGAGGCCCTGGCGGAATCGGCCCTGTGGGAAGCCTCCCTCTTCGCCGAGCACGATTTTCACGACATCAAGATCTCGGTGAAGCATCATGACCCCGTCGTCATGATCCGTGCGTACGAGGCCCTGGCCAGCCAGTGTGACTATCCGTTGCACCTGGGAGTCACCGAGGCGGGCCCGGCGTTTCAGGGAACGATCAAATCCGCCGCGGCCTTCGGCGCCCTGCTGCGGCAGGGGATCGGTGACACCATCCGGGTGTCGCTCTCCGCGCCGCCGGTCGAGGAGGTCAAGGTCGGAGTTCAGGTCTTGCAGTCGCTGGGCCTGCGGCCGCGCAAGCTGGAGGTCGTTTCCTGTCCGTCCTGCGGACGCGCGCAGGTGGATGTCTACCGTCTCGCCGACGAGGTGACCGCCGCCTTTTCGGGACTTGAGAAGCCCCTGCGGGTCGCGGTGATGGGCTGCGTCGTCAATGGCCCAGGCGAGGCCCGCGAAGCCGACCTCGGCGTTGCCTCGGGCAACGGGAAAGGCCAGATCTTCGTGAGGGGAGAGGTCGTCAAGACCGTCCCGGAAAGCAAGATCGTCGAAACCCTGATCGAGGAAGCGCTGCGGCTGGTCGAGGAAGACGACCAGGCCGCTGATTAATCCTTTTCCCAAGGTCTTACGGAAACCAGAGAATGTGAGCATCGTCAAATGAACGAACCTCCACGGCTACCGTTCGAGAACCCGGCCAAAATCGGCATCGCACCCCAGATGCTCGCGCTGCAGCAGGAGCAGCCGATCACCAGGGTGCGGGCCGCAGGCGAAGATGCCTGGCTGGTCACCCGCTACGACGAGGTACGGAAACTACTCACCGACCGTCGGCTCCGCCTCAGCGATCCCAACCCCGAGCGGGCGGCCAAGCCCGCGGCCAGGAGCACCATGATGGCGCTGATGGCCGGGAACGACTACGCCACCGAGGCCGTCGAGCACCCACAGATGCGCGCGATGCTCGTGCCCCAGTTCTCCAAGGGCCGGATGCTCCGGATGAAGACCAGGATCGAGCAGCACGTGGACGACCTGCTCGACCAACTGGCCGCCAGCACCCCGCCGGCCGACCTGCACCGCGCGCTGTCGTTTCCGTTGCCGACCATGACGATCTGCGACCTGCTTGGCGTGCCGCTGACCGACCGGCAGCGGATCGGGCAGTGGGCGAAGGACACATTCGACCAGAGCGACGACCAGCACTCGGGGAACACCTTTGAGGAGGTTGTCAGCTACATAACGGAACTGGTGACGCGGAAGCGGACCGAGCCGACCGACGACATGCTGTCGAAGCTGATTTCCGAGAACGACAGCTCGCTGTCCGACGCGTACATCGCCCAGATCGGCTGCGCCGTGCTGCTGTTCGGTTTCGAGACCACCATTCAGCGCCTCGACCTGGGCGCCCTGCTGCTGCTGCGCAATCCTGCCCAGCGCGCCCAACTGGCCGAGCATCCCGAACTCGCGCCGGCCGCGGTCGAGGAGATCATGCGCCTCGGGGTCGGCGGCAACGGATCCAACGCGCTCATACCCCGCTACGCACACGCTGACATCGCCGTAGGCGACACCGTGATCGAGGCCGGGGACGCTGTGATGCTGGCCATCGGCGCGGCCAACTACGACAACCGGGCGTTCCCCGACGCCGACCTCTTCGACCTGACCAGGAACAAGCCCAAGCCGCAACTGGGATTCGGGCACGGCCTCAGGAACTGCATCGGCAGGACCCTGGCCAGGATCGAGCTGACTGCGGCGTTCGAGCGCCTGTTCCGCAGGTTGCCCAACCTCCAACTCGCGGTGCCCGAGGAGTCGCTGCGCTGGCAGGAACACCGGATCACCGGCGGGTTCGAGGAGATTCCGGTTACCTTCTAGCGGCAGGGCTGGCGGCTGTCCGCGGAGGCCGCGAGGTTAACCTCGCGGCCTCCGCGGACACACGGGTTATGCGACCGCGCCCCCGACGAGCTTGGTCGCGTCGATGAGGCGGTTGGAGAATCCCCACTCGTTGTCGTACCAGCCGAAAATGTGGACGTGGCGTTGCTCGACAACCTGCGTGAGCAGAGAGTCGAAGATGCACGAGGCCGGGTCCCTGACGATGTCGGCCGACACGACCGGGTCCGTAGTGTAGCGCAGGATGCGCGCGAGTTCGCCGTCTGCGGCCTTGCGGAACAGCGAGTTGACCTCTTCCACTGTCGTATCGCGGCCCACCCGGACGGTCAGGTCGGTCAGCGAGCCGACGGGGACGGGAACCCGCACCGAGTACCCGTCGAGCTTGCCCTTCAGGCTCGGGAGCACGAGGCCGATCGCACTGGCGGCATTAGTGGTGGTCGGGATGGTGCTGAGGTTGGCCGCCCGAGCGCGCCGGGGATCGCGGTGCGGGCCGTCCTGCAGGTTCTGGTCCTGCGTGTAGGCGTGGATCGTGGTCATGGTGCCGCACTCGATGCCGAGCCCGTCATCGAGCACCCGGGCCATGGGCGCCAGGCAGTTCGTCGTGCACGAGGCGTTGGAGACGATCGTGTGCTTCTCGGGGTCGTAAAGGTCGTCGTTGACACCCATGACAAGAGTGAGGTCCGCATTCTTCGCCGCGGCGGAGACGACCACCTTCGAGGCCCCGGCGTTGATGTGCGCCCGGGCCTCGGCCGCGTCGTTGAACACGCCTGTCGACTCGATGGCCACGTCGACTCCGAGGCGGCGCCAGGGCAGCTTCGCCGGGTCGCGCTCACTGAGGACCTCGACGACGGTGTCGCCAATCTTGATCGACGAGCCGTCCGCCACGACCTGCTGGGCAAGCGGCCCGTAGACGCTGTCGTACTTCAGCAGGTTCGCCAGAGTCTCAGCACTGGTCAGATCGTTGACCGCGGCCACGCGGATGTCGGCGCCTGACGCGAGCAGGGCGCGAAAGTAGCTACGACCGATGCGACCGAAGCCGTTGATTCCCACAGTGATGGTCATGATTTCTGTCCTGACTGTTAGGCAGCCCGCGGCACGGCTGCGGGGGTGTGTCGTACTTTGTAGGCAGTGATGTTCCTCTCACGCAAAGAATAGCGTTGATTACGCTGACACGTCAGCAGGCGCTGGCTCCGTAACCCGGCGCGAGTTCCGCAGTCCGGCCTCGGTCCGCGCCTGGGCGGAGCATGAGATCGCCGGGGACAAGATCATCATGGCCGTGACCGAGGCCATCTCGCACCGGGAATCCGGGCGGCGACGGTCTGCGTAACCGCTCCCGTCGGCCCCGTCCGTGGCCTTTTCCGTCCTCGTCCGTGGGCTGGTCCGCCTCTGTCCGTGGACCGCACGGCGGGCCTCGCAGAGCACTCGACACCGCTCATGGAAGAGCCAGGGTTGCCGGGCCTGCTGCGTGACTTCCTGGGCAAGCTCAGAACCGAGGAAGCCGAGCGGGTCGCCATCGTTGCCGAGTTCGGCATGAAGGCGGAGGCATCATGAGCGCGGTTCCGCGCTGCCAGACAATGACCACTTTGCCGGACAGCCCCCGATCGTGTGCGGGTCAGCCCCGTTCCTGCGCGCGAAGTCGTTCCTTGTAAGCCAGGGGGTCCTGCACGACAGCGGCCACCGGCACACGGTCGCCTGATCATGCACTACCTCACTACATCCGCCCCCATCCAGCGTCACCGTATAGGAGGCCACTAGTACTGCAACGGCGAGCCGTGATTTCTGGCGCGGCCTGGCCTGGCGTCCGGCCCCGCGCCGCCCACCTCCCCGTTCACCGTGCATCGGCCTCCATAGCCGACCGCAGGTGACTGCCTCATTTATCTCGAAGACTTTTCCGGTCCCGAAGACTTTTCCACGTGATAACGTGGAAAAGTTTACCGAACCGGAAAGGTTTACGGGATCATGGCGCCGAACCGGGACCCGCTACGTCTCAGCACTCCGTTGTAGTACTAGTGCCTGTCATTCTCCCCGATGTCACTCGCCGCAGGTGGGAAGCCGGCAGGCCAGCGTAAGCCGCCCGAGCCCGGTACCGGAAGGTGATTTACCGGACACGCAAACGATGTGCCAGGCGCGCACGGCCCATTGCCCAGCACGCGTTCCACGTGCTCGCCGAGTCCGCCTGCCGACTGTCGGACCGGACGCACCGCCAGCTTCCCGGCGGCGCGTGCGGACGGGAACCCCGTCGCGAGCTTGCCACCGGCCTGTACCCGTGCGGGCTGCTCCTGCTCGACAGCCTGCTGGGCTTGTGGGATATTTTGTGGGACAGCGACCCCTGAAAGCGAGTCCGATCAGGCTCCAGCGCAGTTCAGATGCCGTTTTCGAACAACGCAGGAGCGGTCTATAAAACCGTCGGCTCTGGTCGCACCCAGTGCCCGCCGGGCGAGCTGCCCAGACTGGCGAGACATTCCAGCAGGTTCTTGCAGCCCTTGGAAGACTGAATCATGAAATGCCGCCAATTCCTGGCCCGCTGACGAGGACGATCTGGTCGTTCTCGACCGTGACCAGGACGACCCCGGACTGTCCCGGCGGCGAGGCCGGACCGGAAGGCGCGGCACTCTCATCACTATTACTGATAAACACAACAATTCACGACTTTGCCACCGCGTTTCCCGGTCATTTTGTTGACCTAAACGTTATTTATTCCCCTCGTGCCGGTAGTTGTTTTATGCGAATATCTGGGGTGGAGGGGAAGCGGGCGTGCCTGGGTGGCTGCCTGGCTGGTACCCCCATGCACTGGTGGTGGCCCGCGATCGCGCGGGCCTGCCTGAGGAGGGCACGGCATGGGAAGGTTCGTGGCGAGGCTGCTTGCTGCCTCGGTTCTGGGTGTCTCGCTGGCGGCAAGCCAGGCGGGACTCGCGCTCGCTAGTCAGGACAGCTCCGCGACCGCCGCGCGACCCGCGTCGGCGGCGACGGCTCTGACCGGCGCCGCGTTCTCGGCCCGGGGTGCGTCGCGTTCGACAAGCGCGTCGCCCTCATCAGGTGCGTCGTCTAAGCCAGCTGGGATGGCCTCGTCGGGGTCTTCCCTGGCCGTGATCGAGGGCGAGGCCGCGGCCGCCTACAACGCCAAGCCCGCGGCCAGGACGGCCGGGAGCGCGTCCGCGAGGACTGCCGACTCGACGCCGCCAAGCATCACGACGACCAGCCTTCCCGACGCCACGCAGGGCGCGTACTACGACGAGTACGTAGACGCCTCCGGTGGCACCACGCCGTACACCTGGTCGGTGTCCTCCGGGTCGTTGCCGGCGGGCCTCACGCTCGACCCCTCCGGCGGGGACATCTACGGCGTGCCGAGCGGTACCGGGACGTCAACGTTCACCGTGGAGGTGACCGACAGCTCGATCCCGACCGCGCTGACCGCGACCCAGGTGTTCACGGTGACCGTCGATCCCTCGACCCTGACCGTCTCCAGCGCGGAGCCGCCCGACGTGACCAAGGGCACCTACTATTACTACTACCTGAACCCCATCGGCGGGGTGCAGCCGTACACCTTCTCCGTGATATCTGGGTCGCTGCCGGCGGGCCTGTCCCTCGACCCCTCCGCCGGGGACATCTTCGGCACCCCGACGGGGACGGGCACGTCGAGCTTCGCCGTCCAGATCACGGACAGCTCGACCCCGGCCCCGCAGTCGGTGACTCAGGTCTACACGCTGACCGTCGATGCGCCCGCCCCGCTGCAGATCACCAACGCGACGCTTGCCGCGGGCTCCGTCGGCGGCAGCTATTTCCAGTTCGTGAACGTGACCGGCGGCGTTCAGCCCTACGCCTTCTCGGTGTCATCCGGGTCGCTGCCCGACGGCCTCACGCTCGACCCCTCAGAAGGCGAGATCTCCGGCGTCCCGACCGTGGCGGGCACATCCTCGTTCACCGTTCAGGTAACCGACAGCGACACGCCGACCCCGGTAACCGTGACTGCGGCGTACATGCTCACCGTCACCACGCCCGCCCCGCTGGCATTCACGACCCCGTCACTGCCGGGCGCGACGCAGGGCAGTGACTACGACGAGACCCTCACCGCGTCTGGCGGCAACACCCCCTACACCTGGTCAGTGTCCTCCGGGTCGCTGCCCGACGGCCTGACGCTCTTCGCGGATGGCGAGCTTTTCGGCACGCCAACAGGAACGGGCACGTCGACGTTTACGGTGGAGATCACCGACAGCACGTCCCCCACCGCGGTGACGGCGACGAAGTCGTACACGCTCGCCGTGGCCGGCGCACCGCAACTGGCCATCACGACCGCGACGCTCGGCGCGGGTTCCGTCGGTGGCAGCTACTACGAGGAGCTGTCCGCGACCGGTGGGCTTCCTCTTACACGTGGTCGGTGTCGTCGGGGTCGCTGCCGGCCGGGCTGTCGCTCAGCTCAGGCGGCGAGCTGTCCGGGGTGCCAACGGGCAAGGGAACCTCGACGTTCACCATCAAGGTGACGGACAGCGCGACGCCCGCCGCGAACACCGCGACCGCATCGTTCACGTTGACCGTGAGCACGCCGGCCCCGCTGACGGTCACGACCACGTCGGTGCCCCGCGCGACCCAGGGGACCTACTACGACGAGTACCTGTCCGGCACCGGCGGCAACAGCCCCTACACCTGGTCGGTGTCGTCGGGGTCGCTGCCGGCCGGGCTGTCGCTTGACCCTTACTACGGGGAGATCACCGGCACCCCAACGGGGACGGGCACATCGACGTTTACGGTGGAGATCACCGACAGCACGTCCCCCACCGCGGTGACGGCGACGAAGTCTTTCACGCTCGCCGTCACCGCCGCGCCGCCGCTGACGATCAGCGCGGCCTCACTGCCCACGGCGCTTGTCGGCGGCTCCTACTATGCGGGCCTCGACAATGACGTGACCGGCGGTGTAACGCCCTATACCTGGTCACTGTCGTCCGGGTCGCTGCCCGCGGGGCTGTCGATGGACTCGTCCGGCGACATCACCGGCACCGCGACCGCGGCCGGGAAGTCGACGTTCACCGCCAAGGTGACGGACAGCGCGACGCCGACCGCGACCGCGTCGACCGCGTCGTTCACGCTGACCGTGAGCACGCCGGCCCCGCTGGCGATCACGACCACGTCGCTGCCCAGCGCGGTCCAGGGGACCTACTACGAGCAGTCCCTGACCGCTACCGGTGGTAACACCCCCTACACCTGGACACTGTCCAGCGGCTCACTGCCGACCGGGCTGTCGCTCGACTCCGGCGGCGACATCTCCGGCGAGCCGACCGGGACGTCCGGCTCGACGTTCACGCTGAAGCTCGCGGACGGCACGTCGCCCACGCCGGTGTCGGTGTCGAAGTCGTTCACCCTTCCCGCCGTCGCGGCACCCCCGCTGGCCGTGGCGACCACCTCGCTCCCTGGCGGGCTCGTCGGCGGAACCTACGACGGGAATGAGATCCTGCAGGCCGCCGGCGGGGCCGGGCCTTACACCTGGTCACTGTCGTCCGGGTCGCTGCCCGCGGGGCTGTCGCTGGACTCGTCCGGCGACATCACCGGGACCGCCACCGCGGCCGGGAAGTCGACGTTCACCGTCGAGGTGACGGACAGCGCGACGCCGACCGCGAACACGGCGACCGCGTCGCTCACGCTGACCGTGAGCACCCCTGCGCCACTGTCCATCGAGGGCACGCTGCTGCAGCCCGTGGTACAGGGCAGCTTCTGGGACGAAGACCTCACGGCCACGGGCGGCGTGCCGAGCTACACATGGTCGCTTACCGGCGGCTCGCTGCCCGCCGGGCTAACGCTCAACTCCGGCGGCGAGATCACCGGGACGCCGACCGGGACGGGTACCTCGACCTTCGCCGTGACGGTAACGGACAGCGTGTCACCGACGCCGGACATGACGTCCCGGTCGTACTCGCTGACATCGGTGCCCGGCAGCATCTTGGGCATCGCCGCCGGGCCGCTTCCCGGCGGGATCGTGGGCACGTCCTACTACGAGGAAATATCGGCCGACGTCACGGGCGGGGTGCCGGATTACACCTGGGCAGTGACGTCTGGCTCGCTTCCGGCGGGCCTGTCGCTCGACTCGTCGGGCCTCCTCAGCGGGACGCCAACCACGGCGGGGACATCGACGTTCAGCCTGACCGTGACCGACGCCACGACCCCCGCGGCGCAGACGGCGACCGCGTCCTTCACGCTGACAGTGGCCACGCCCGTTTCGCTGGCGATCACGACCTCATCGCTGCCCAGCGCAACCCAGGGCGCCTACTATGAGGCCACCGTAGACCCGTCCGGCGGCAACACGCCCTACACCTGGGCGGTGACGTCCGGCTCACTGCCCGCCGGCCTGTCCCTTTACAACGGGCAGATCGACGGGATTGCGACGGGAACGGGTACCTCGACCTTCGCCGTGACGGTGACGGACAGCGCGTCACCGACGCCGCACACGGTGACCAAGTCGTACACAATCACCGTCAGCGCGGCCAGCCCGCTGGCGTCCACGACCACGTCGCTCAGCGCGGCCACCGACGGCGGCTACTACGACGAGTACCTCGATGCCTCCGGCGGGGCGCCAGAATACACGTGGTCGGTGTCGTCGGGCTCCCTTCCGCCGGGGCTGACGCTTGCCACGAACGACGATGAGGAGGGCTACGCCTACAGCTACGGCGAGATCAGCGGGACGCCGACCACGACGGGGACGTTCACGTTCACCATCGCGGTGACGGACAGTTCCACGCCCACCCCGCAGACCGCAACGCAGTCGTACACGCTGACCGTCGGCCCCGAGGCGGCGCTGGCCATCACCACCACGTCGCTGCCCGCCGCGACGGCGGGCACCAGTTACGGCGCCGACGTCGGCGAGAGCTCCGGCCAGCAGATCGTAGTCACGGGTGGCTTCCAGCCGTACACGTGGCAGGTGTCGTCCGGTTCGCTGCCCGCGGGGCTGTCGCTCGACCCGCAGGGCGGGGACATCTACGGCACCCCGACCACGGTCGGCACGTCAACGTTCACCGTCAAGGTCACGGACAGCTCGACTCCAACTCCGCACACGGCCTCGCAGTCCTACACGCTCACCGTGGCTCCCGCCAGTCGGCTGACGATCAGCGCCACGTCGCTCGGTGCCGCCGTCGTCGGCGGATACTACGACGATTCCCTAGTCGCCACCGGCGGAGTGGAGAATGACACGTGGTCGGTGGCGTCGGGGTCGCTGCCCGCCGGGCTGTACCTCGACGCGTACGGCGACATTGAGGGCATCCCGACCACGACCGGCACGTCAACGTTCACCATCGAGGCGACCGACGAGTCGATGCCGACTCCGCAGACGGCGACCCAGTCGTTCACGCTGACCGTGAGCAAGTCGGCGACGCTCGCCATCACGTCCACGTCACTGCCCGCGGCAACGCAGGGCACCTCCTATGACACCGACCTCACCGCGACCGGTGGTGCCCAGCCGTACACGTGGGAGCTGACGGCCGGGCCCTGCCGCCCGGCCTGGTGCTCTACTCGTCGCAGGCGGGTGCCGACGCAGACAGCGGGGAGATCTCCGGGATCGCGACGACCACCGGTGCGTACAAGTTCACCCTCCAGGCGTCCGACAACGACTCGACCCCCCAAGTCGTGTCGCAGTCGTACACGCTCACGGTGAGCGCGGCCGGGCCGCTGACCCTCACGACCACGTCGCTGCCCGCCGCGACGGTCGGTAGTACCTACGACCAGCAACTCGCGGCCTCGGGCGGCATCCAGCCGTACACCTGGCTGGTGTCGTCGGGGTCGCTGCCCGCCGGGCTGTACCTTGACCCGGAGGGCGGCGAGCTCTACGGCACGCCCACCACGGCGGGCACGTCGACGTTCACCGTCGAGGTGACCGACAGCTCGACGCCGACGCCCAAGACGGTGACCAAGTCCCTGTCCCTCACCGTCACGGAATCGACGTCAGCACCCACGCCGCAGTCGATCACGTTCACGGCTCCGTCGTCGGGGACCGTGGGCGGGACGGCGACGTTGTCGGCGACGGGCGGTGGGTCGGGTAACCCGGTGGTGTTCTCGGTGGACTCCTCCAGCGGTGCCGGCGTGTGCGCGGTGTCCGGGACGAACGGCGCCACGCTCACCTACACGGCCGCGGGCAGCTGCGTGATCGACGCTAACCAGGCGGGCAGCGCGAGCTACGGCGCGGCGCCGCAGGTGCAGCGGACGATCGCGGTCGGCGAGGCGGCCCAGTCGATCTCGTTCACGGCTCCGTCGTCGGGGACCGTGGGCGGGACGGCGACGCTGTCGGCGAAAGGCGGTGGCTCCGGGAACCCGGTGGTGTTCAGCGTGGCCTCGTCCAGCGGCAAGGGGGTATGCGCGGCGTCTGGGACCAACGGCACGAAGCTCACCTACACGGCCGTCGGGAGCTGCGTGATCGACGCCAACCAGGCAGGCAGCGCGAACTACCTGGCCGCGCCGCAGGTGGCCAAGACGATCGCGGTCGGCAAGGCCGCCACCAGGACGTCGCTGACCCTCTCGTCCTCCTCCGTCGCCTGGAATCACGAGAAGGCCACCACCTTCACGGTGACGGTCTCCCCGGTGGTCAGTGGCACGGGCACCCCGACCGGGACGGTCAAGGTCACCGAGGGGAAGACGACCCTCTGCTCGGGCACCCTGTCCAAGGACAAGGCGACCTGCACCGTCGGCTCGGCGACCACGCTCGCGCCCGGCAGCTACAGCGTGTCGGCGACCTACGCGGGCAACGCCACCCTCGCCACGTCGACGTCCGCGGCCACCACGGCTAAGGTCACCAAGGAGGCGACCACGGCGAAGCTGGCCCTCTCGGCCTCGTCGGCCACCGACGGGCACGAGAAGTCCCTGGTGTTCACGGTCACCGTAACGGCCCAGTACGGTGGCACCCCGGTCGGCACGATCACCATCACCGCCGGGAAGACGACGGTCTGCAAGAACAAGTCACTGTCCAAGGGCAAGATCACCTGCACCCTGGCCAGCAACACCACCCTGGGCGCCGGCACCTACACCGTGACCGCCAGCTACGCGGGCAACGCGGACTACGTCGCCTCGTCCTCGTCCAAGTCCCTGAAGGTCATCAAGTAGGCGCCATCGCCACCCGCCAGCGAGGCCCTGTGCAGCCGACCCCGCCGCACAGGGCCTCAGCCTTTCGCGCTGTCCACCTCATGGAAACGGTGGTCCGGCCTTGACCCGCCGCTGAGGGCGGGTCAAGGCCGGGGCGCTACCTGGTGATGGTGACGGCGGCGGGGTCCGCGCCGACGGAGATCGCCTTGCCTGGCTTGCCGGTGGCGACCGTTACCGGGGTGACCGTCCCGGCACCGTGGTTCAGGACGTAGAGAATCGTTCCGTCCGGGGTCACCGCGGCGGCGACCGGGTCCTTCCCGACGGTGACGGCCGTGCCTGCCTTGCCGGTGGAGACCGTGATCGGCGTGACCGTTCCCGAGCCGGAGTTGACCACGTAGGCGGTCGCGCCGTTCGGCGTGATCGCGATCGCGTCGGGGGTCTTGCCGGCTGTGATGGCCTTGCCTGCCTTGCCGGTGGAGACCGTGATCGGCGTGACCGTTCCCGAGCCGGAGTTGACGACATAGAGCGTCTTGCCGCTGGAAGTGATGGCGATCGCGTCGGGGGTCTTGCCGGTGGTGATGGCCTTGCCTGCCTTGCCGGTGGAGACCGTGATCGGCGTGACCGTTCCCGAGCCGGAGTTGACCACGTAGGCGGTCGCGCCGTTCGGGGTGATGGCGATCGCGTCTGGGTGGCTGCCGACCTTGATCGCGGTCCCGGCCTTGCCCGTTGCGATCGTGATCGGCGTGACCGTCGCGGACCCGTAGTTCACGACGTAGGCGGTCGTGCCGTTAGGCGTGATCGCAATCGCCGTCGGGTCGCTGCCCACGCCGATCGCCCTGCCTGCCAGGCTGGTGGCGACAGCGATGGGCGTGACCGTCCCGGATCCGTAGTTGAGGACGTAGGCGGTTGCCCCGCTCGGGGTGATCGCGACCGCGCGTGGGGTCTTCCCGGCCGGGATGGCCCCGCCAGGCTGCCCGTTCGCCGTGCTGATCTCCGTGGCGCCCTTGCCACCGGGGACGACGAGCGTGTCACCGTCCGGCGTGGCCGCCAGCGCCGCCGGGTCGGCCACCTTGATGGTGGTGCCAGCCCTGGTTGCCCCCTCGGCGATGGGCACGATACCAGCGCTGGTCGCGACATAGCCGGCGACCGGGGCCAGGTAGTTGAACGTCACCGGGGAACTGGACCCAGCCGGGTTGGTGACCTGCACGCCCGCCACCCCCGCGAAGCCCTTGCCGGTGACGGCCACGATCTGGGTCGCGGACTTGACGGTGAACTTCGCGGCGGAGACGCCCCCGAAGTTCACGGCCGTGGTGCCGGTGAGGTTAGAGCCGGTGATCGTGACGGTGGTGCCGCCGGAGGCCGGCCCGGACGACGGGCTGAGCTTCGTCACCGAGGGCGCGGTCCCGAAGAAGAACTTGTCAGCGGCCGACGTGCCGCTGGTCCCGCCCGCGGTCGTCACCCGGACGTCCAGCGTACCGCTGCCCTTCGGCGCGGTCACGGTCAGCGCCTGCTGCGACAGGTACGTGACCGCCGCCGTGGTGGTGCCGAACGTCACCTTACTGGCCGGGGTGAAGTTCGTCCCGGTCACCGTCACCACGGTGCCGCCCCCGGTCGGCCCGGTCGTGGCGGACAGCCCCGTCACCGTGGGCGGTGCGGGCTTCGCCTCGTTCGCGCACTGCATCGTGATGGTCAGCCCGACCTGAGGCGGCGGCACCGGGTACGGCCCGATCTGCGTGACCGGGTTAGACGACCCGACGGCGGTGCAGCCCGGCGCGGTCGCCTCGATCTTGTAGAAGCCGGCCGACACGTCCCAGTGGAAGGCTCCGTTGGCCCCGGTCACCTCGGGGTTGACCGCCGGGATCAGTCCCGGCTGCGACGGGCTCGCCGGGAGGTACCCGCCGTCCTCGGTATAGGACCGCAGGATCGTCACGGTCGCCCCCTTGACTGGGTTCCCGTTGGTGTCCAGGACGGTGCCGCTCGGGTCGACGTAGGCATCCGGCTGCCCGCATGTCGACGGGTGCAGGATGCAGTTCCAGAAAGAGAACCCGCCTGGAGGCGCGAAGTTGGGGATATGGAGGGGGGGCGGGGTGTCGTACCCCTTCCAGTACTGCTTGTTCTGCTCGCAGTTCGCGTTCGTGAGGTACGCCTCGATCATGGTCTCGACGTAGTTTTCCAGAACCCAGCCCAGCACGAACTTGACCGCGATCAGCGCCGCGCCCACCAGCCAGCCAAGGCCGGGGATAAGCGCGAGGAACGGGAGCGCGAACGCGAGGGCGACGTCAAGGGCGGCGCTGATCGGGATCATGGCCGCCGTGACCAGGGCCTGGATCGACATCTCGCAGTTCCCGCCCTGGATCAGGCTGGCTACCTCCTGGCCGGCGCTCTTTTCAAGGCTGTATATCGCCTCGCTCAGGTCGGGGTGCTGGAGGATCCAGATGAGGATCTCGTTCAGGTCTGACGCCGCGTTCTGCGGGCGAGTGACGGTGGCCGGGGCCTTGGCGGACGACACCGTCGACAGCGCCGTCGAGGCTGCAGCCGTCGCGAGACGGGACGGCACGGTCGCGGACGGCACGGTCGCGGGGGCGGTCGCGGGATGCGCGCCGCTCGCGGGCGGGGCGCCGTAGCCGAACCTGTCCGCTGCCACTGCCGGGGTGAAGCTCCCGTCGGGCATCTCGACCGTAATGTCCTGGGTCCCGGTTCCCTGCGGGCTGAGCGCCTCGACCTGCGTATCCGACAGCACGTAGAACTGCTGGGCCGGGGTCTTGCCGAACAAGACCCCGTCGGCGGACACGAGGCCGCTCCCGTCGATGACGACCCAGGTCCCGCCGCTCGTCGGACCGGTCGCCGGCGAGATGGACGTGACCTGCTCGTAGATGAACTGCCCGGCGTCGTCGCCCCGTGGGCTGCCGCTGTCATAGACCGTGACGGGAACGGTCCCAGTTCCCGGCGGCGCGACGGCCTCGATGGCACCGTCGGACTCGATGGTGAAGCTCTCGGCCGCGGCGGTGCCGAAGTCGACAGCCGTCACCCCGGTGAAGCCGGAGCCGGTCACGAGCACCTCGGTCCCGCCGTCGGCGGGACCAGCGCTGGGCACGACCGTACCGAAGGACGGGCAGTTCAGCGTGGCGTAGATCTGGACGGGGCCGTGTACCGGCTCCTGGGCCGGCACCGTCCCGGTGTAGTCACCCGATCCGGCGGGCGTCTCGGTCAGCTGCGTCAGCGTGAACGATGGCTTGCCGGTGTACGTGTTCTCCCCGGCCACGGTGACGAGCGCCAGCCCGTTCTTGCACCCGGTGAGCGTCGCCGTGGACGGGCTGGCCCAGTAGACGGTGGGCTGCGCGGACCCGTTGATCTCCAGCGTGCCGGGGAGCTCGGAGAGGTCCGTGGGCTCGGTGATGGTCACGCCGGCCAGGCCAGCGGCGGGAACCGTGGTCGCCGGGCTGGACGTCGCCGACTGCCCCGATCCCTGCGGCGGGTAGGCCGTGAGCACCACCGTGGCGCCCGCCCCCGCCGTGAGGGTGAACGCGCCGGTGTCGTCGGTCGTCGCGGACTCACAGGAAGTGCCTGAGGTGTCGCAGGCATCGACTTCCACGTCGGACACCGGGTCGCCCGCGGAGTTCACGACCGTGCCGCTGATGGTGGCGGTGGCCTCGATGGTGACCGTGTCGAGCCCCTCGGTCGCCGAGCCCGCGCTGTTGCTGGCCGTGACCGAGTAGCTGAACGTCCCAGCGGAGGTCGGGGCGGTACCGGACAGCTTCCCGGTGGCCGGGTCGATCGACAGCCAGTCCGGCGCGCCGGACAGCGAGTAGCTGGCCGCCGGCCAGCCAGCGGTCGTGAACTGGTACGCCTGCGTGGAGCCGGGGGCGATGGCCAGCGGCGGGCTGGCGGCGGTGAACGCCGGGGCGCTGTCGCCAAGGGTGTACGGGGCGGTGGCGTGCACCGTGTCGGTGCTCGTGCTGATGGTCAGGTCATTGGCCCCGGTGCTGGTGGCATTGGTGACGCCGGGCGCGGTGATGACAACCTGGTCACCGCCGGAGATCTGCTGCCCGGTGGTGAACGTGATCGTCGCGCCGCCCGCGCTGGTGCCCGCGACGGTCAGGGTCAGGGACTTGCCCGAGGTGATGTCCTGCCCGGTGTAGGCGGCGCTGCCGCTGAAGACCGTCCCGGCTGGTGCGGCGAGGGTGATCTGCCCCTGGCCCGCGACGAGGCTACCGTCCGACGAGGTGGTGAACGAGACGCCGTAGCTAGCGGTCTCGCCGGCCGTCTGGTTGGAGACCGTGACGGCCGGCGCGGCCACCGGGGCCGCCTGGGTCAGGGCGTAGGACGCCGATACTGGCCTGGTGTCGCTGGACGTGGCGACCGTGGCGGTATACGTCCCCGCCGCTGGGGCGCTCTGCACGCCGGGGAACGTGACCTGGACCTGGTCCCCGCCCGCGACGGCGAATGGCACTGTCACGGTGATCGCGCTTCCGTCGCTGGCCTCGGACAGGTTGCTGGTGGTCGCCGTCTGCCCGCTGGTCAGGTCGTCGATCTCCGCCTCGCCCGAGTCGATGGTCGTCCCAGCCGCCAGCGACACCGTGATGGTGCCGTACCCGCTGGCGAGCTGCCCGTTAGCCGACGCGGTGAACGTGAGCTGGTAGCCGATCCCGCTGGCGCCCGCCGCCGTCGCGGTCAGCGCCGGGCCGCGCAGGCCCGTGACCGGCACGCTACCTGGGGTCAGGGTGAAGGTCGCGGTGACCGGCTTGGTGTCGCTTGACGTATAGAACGTACCCTTCTGCTCTCCGGCGGAAGGCGCGCTGGCTACCTCGACGACGGTGACCCGGACCTTGTCGCCTGCCGCGATGGAGAACGGGACGGTAATGGTCAGCGCGGTGCCCGCGCTGTTGGCCCCCTCGTTCCAGGAGGACTGCCAGCCGCTGGCGCCGCTCGTCAGGTCCTGGAAGTCGGCGTTCGCCTCGTAGTCGGCCGAGAACGAACTGCCGGACGGGAGCGCTAGCGTCACGGTCCCGTTGCCCGCCACGAGCGCGCCGGTCGCCGACGCGGTGAACGTGAGCTGGTAGCTGACCTCGCTCGCGCCGGCCGTCGTCGTGGTGAGGAACAGGGCGCTGATGGCGGCGACGGGCTGGTTCCCCGCCGTCAGGGTGATCCCCGCGGCCGCCGGGACGGTGTCGCTGGTCGTGCTCAGCGTGAGCTGCTCCGGCCCGGCGGCGGACGGGTTGGTCACGCCGTTGGCGGTGACCACGACATGGTCGCCGGCGGAGATCGGGTCCCCTCCGTCGAGCTTCACGGTGGTGCCGCCGTCGAGGACGGCGACGACGTTGAGGCTGAATTCCTGCCCGCTCGTGACGTCGTCGGCGGAGTAGCCCGTGCCGGAGCTGAAGACAGTGCCGGCCGGGGCCGCGAGGATGATGTCGCCCTCATCCGGGACGAGCGCCCCCGTGCCGGACGCGGTAAAACCGACGGTGTAGGTGACCTGCGTCGCTCCCGCCGCCGCCGTGGATGCCCTGGCTACCACCGACGAGACGGCGCCGGCCGCCGTCAGGGTGAGGGCCTGCTTCACGGGCGTGGTGTCGCTCGACGTGGCCAGCGTCAGGTCCTCCGCCCCCGCCGCCGTCGGGTTGGTGACGTCGGCCCAGACGACGGAGACCTCGTCCCCGGACGCGATGGCGATGGGAACCGTGACCGTCTCCGTCACGTCACCCGATGCGCCCGTGGCGTCGCTGCTCTTCGCGGCGCTGGGCTTGACGACGGCGCTGGTCTTGGCGACCGTACCGGGCTTGGCGACGGCACTGGACTTGCCGGCACTGGACTTGCCGTTGCGGTCGGCGGCCGACGCCGTCAGGTCGGTGATGGTCACCGGCCCGTCGAAGGTCGTCCCGGCCGGCGCGGTCAAGGTGATCGTGCCCGACCCGCTGGCGAGCCCGCCCGAGGAAGAGGTGGTGAACGCGGCGGTGTAGGAGACGCCGGTAGCCCTGGCCGCCGTCGTGCTGGCCGAGAACTGGCTGACGGTGACGGACTGGCCCCCCGTCAGCGTGAAGCTCGCGGCCACCGGCTGGGTGTCGCTGGAGGTGTCGACGGTGGCCTGCTGGGCGCCACCGGCCGCCGCGTTCGTGACGTTGGTGTAGGTGAGCTGGACCGAGTCCCCGGCGGCGGCGGCCATGGGAACGGGGACCGTCAACGTCGCTCCGCTGTCGCTCGTGGTGCCCCGGGAGTCCGCTACGGTGCCGGTCGCGCCGCTCGTCAGGTCCTCGAACTGGACCGTGCCGTCGAAGGCGCTGCCTGCCGGGAGCGCCAGCGTCACCGTCCCCTGGTTCTGCGCCAGCGCGCCGGTGGCGGAGGGGGTGAAGTCCGCCGTATACGACACTCCGGACACGCCCGCGGCTGTCGCGGACGGGGTGACGGTGAGGCCGGACACCGGCTGGTCGCCGGCCGTGATGGTAACCGGCGAGGTCGCGGCGGTGGAGTCGCTGCTCGTGCTGAAGGACGCGTCCAGGCTTCCGGCCGACGAGGGGTTGGTGACGTCGGTGTAGGTGACCTCGACCCCGTCGCCCGCCGCGGCGTCGATCGGCGAGGTCACGGTCAGGGCCGAGTCGTCGTCGCTGACGGTGCCCTGCATGGCATAGACCCCGCCATTGTCGCCAGAGGTCTCATCGTCGAAGCTGACGTACCCCTGCAACGCGTTCGCGGCATTGAACGTGGCGCCCGGCAAGGACAGCGTCACTGTGCTCTGCCCCTGCGTCAGCGCCCCCGTGGCTGACGACTGGAAGACGACCGTGTAGGTGACTTCGGTAGCACCCGCCGCCGTCGTCGATGGTTGCGCGTAGAACACGCTCACCGTGCTGTCCGGGTGACTACCGGACTGGACGCTGGCGAGTGCCGGGGCCGATGTCACGCTGGCGACCCCGACGACTAGGCCTAGAGTGGCCGTAAGGACGGCCCCCACGAATGTGGGCATCCTGAATGACGCGCGCCATGACACGGTAAGCCCCGCCCCTCTGCGCGCGGTTGCGCGCAACAAACCGCCACTCATGCGACTTTTCAGCCTTATGCATAAATCGTAGGTCGTCGGGCGAGCGGTGCTCTAGGGGACTGCCGGGCTCTCCACACATTCGTGACACGGGAGACGGGGGAAGGCATACTCGCAACGCGAGGGGTAATTAGCCTTTGCGGCCGACCTGGCAGACCAGGGCGCCCCTCCTATCCGCCGTGGACCGCCAGTGCGTGCTTCACGAGGACCTCCACGAATAGGCAGTGGTGAAGCCGAGCAACTCGCGGCTGCGCTGGGTGGAGAACGGCGTTGCGAAGCCGTCCAGCGGGTGCGTCAGCACGCTTGAGGGGTGATAGCGGCGCAGCAGTTCGGCGGTCGGCTCGAGCGCGGTCGTGTCCGGCGCCACCACGTTGATGAGGTGATGCCCGGTCAGTGGGCGGGTGAGCGCGGCCTCGATCGCGCGTGCCGCGTCGCGGGTGTCCAGCCATGCCCACAGGATGCGCTGGGCGTCGCCCGGTTGCTCGTGGACCCGCGCGAGGTGCCCGCTCAGCCGCTCGCCGCTGCCGACAAACGGGAACCGCAGGCTGACCACGGTGGCGCCCCAGCGTAGCGCCGTGGTGCGGGCGATCTGCTCGCCAAGGTACTTCGACAGCCCGTAGACGTCCTCGGCGACGGGCGGGTGCGTTTCGGTGACCGGCACGGACTCGGGCGACGCGCCGTGCTCTGAGAAGGCGAACCCGAGCGCCGACAGGCTGGAGGCGTAGACGATGCGCGGCACCCCGCCGCGTCCCGCCGCGTCGAGGACCTGGTAGGCGGACATCACGTTGTTGGTGAAGACCGCCTGCTCGTCCGGCCGCGGTGACGGTATCGCGGCGGCGTGCACGACGCCCGACATGCCGTCGACGAGCGACCGCACGTGCTCGGGGTCCTGCAGGTCCCCGGTGGCCACCTCGTCGGCCTCGGCGGGATCGAGCGGGACGAGGTCGTGGGCCCGCACGCTCCAGCCGAGGGACCTCAGGTGCGCGACGACCTCGCGCCCCAGCATTCCGGCGGCGCCGGTAACCAAGACCTTCACGGTGCCCGACGCTACTCGCGTTGTTGTAGATGTCAAGTCTTGTTTTTATTGATGTATTTATTAACAATCGGGGCATGGCAGGTGAATCACTATCAGACGGCGGCCTCCCGTCTCCAGGCGGCGGGGTGGTGAACGGCGCGCTGGAGGCGATCGCGGCCGCCCGCCTGCTCCCGGTGGTGGTGATCGACGATCCGCGGGCCGCGCCACCGCTTGCGGCAGCGCTGAAACGCGGTGGCCTGTGCTGTGCCGAGATCACGCTCCGAACGGCCGCCGCCGAGCAGGCGATCCGGGCAATGGCGGCTAATCCGGACATCGTGGTGGGAGCTGGGACGGTCCTGTCCGCCACCCAGGCGGCCCGGGTCATCGATGCGGGCGCCCGCTACATCGTCACGCCGGGCCTGTCCATGGATGTCGTGCGGCACTGTCAGGCAAGGTCGGTACCAGTCTTCCCTGGAGTCGCGACGGCTTCGGAACTGATGACCGCGCTCGACGCCGGGATCGAGACGGTGAAGTTCTTTCCCGCCGAACCGCTGGGCGGAGTGGCCATGCTGAACGCGCTCGCCGCGCCGTTCCAGATGATGCGGTTCATCCCGACCGGCGGGATCACGGCGGCCACGCTTCCCGGTTACCTGCGCCATCCAGCGGTGCTGGCGGTCGGCGGCAGTTGGATGGTCGCCACCAGCCTTATCAACGCGGGGAATTTCGACGAGATCGCCAGGCTGACCTCCGAAGCCGTGGCGATCGTCGACGCGACATAGGAGAGTCCATGCCTGTTATCGTCACCAGGCCGGCAGCCGAATGCCGGTTCGATGAGATCTCCCTAGGCGAGGTCATGCTGCGCCTCGATCCGGGCGATTTCCGGATCCGGACGGCGCGCTCGTTCCGGGCCTGGGAAGGCGGGGGCGAGTACAACGTGGCGCGCGGGCTCCGGCGCTGTTTCGGACTGCGGACCTCGATAGTGACCGCGTTCGCGGACAACGACATCGGCCGGCTAACCGAGGACCTCATCCTGCAAGGCGGCGTCGACACCTCGTTTATCCGCTGGCTTCACTTCGACGGCGTCGGGCGGACCGTCCGCAACGGGATCAACTTCACCGAGCGGGGCTTCGGCGTGCGGGGTGCACGCAGCGTGTCTGACCGTGGCCACACCGCGGTCAGCCAGCTCAAGCCGACCGACATCGACTGGGAGCACATCTTCGGTACGCTCGGTGTCCGCTGGTTCCACACGGGCGGCATCTACGCCAGCCTGTCGCCGGCCGCGGCGGATGTGGTCGAGGAGGCCGCTCGGACGGCCCGGCGGCACGGCACGATCGTCTCCTACGACCTCAACTACCGGCCGAGCCTCTGGCAGGCCAACGGGGGACTGGCGCGCGCCAGGGAAGTCAACCGCCGGCTGGTGAACCACGTCGACGTGCTGCTTGGCAACGAGGAAGACTTCACTGCCTGTCTCGGCTTCCAAGTGCCGGACACCGCCGCGGACTATAGCTCGCTCAGCGCCGCGAACTTCAAGCGGATGATCTCGGCGGTGACCGCCGAGTTCCCGCACCTGAAGGTCGTGGCGACGACGCTGCGCACGGTGCGGACGGCCTCGGTCAATGACTGGGGTGCGGTCGCCTGGGCGGGCGGGGAGTTCGCCGAGGCGACGCACCGGCCAGGCATGGAGATCCTGGACCGGGTCGGGGGCGGCGATAGCTTCGCGTCCGGGCTTGTCTACGGGCTGCTGAACCTCGGTGACCTCCAGCAGGCGGTTGAGTACGGGGCGGCGCACGGAGCGCTCGCCATGACGACGCCGGGGGACACGTCCATGGCGAGCCTGGCCGAGGTGGAGGCGCTCGTACGCGGAGGTGGCGCCCGCGTCCAGCGCTGAATGACGCGGGGCCACCCGTACTGAGCAGCGGCAAAGCCGAACTTAGGTCATCAGCAGACGCCGTCGGAGGGCTTGGGGTTGGTAAGGCCGAACAGTGGCCGCAGCCGCAAGCCGGTCCAGGTTCCGGCGAGCGCGATCGCGCCCCACGCCCAGCCCGACAGGCTGCCCTGGGAGATGCCGCCCAGGTACGCGCCGATGTTGCAGCCGCCGGCCAGCCGGGCACCAATGCCCATCATGATGCCGCCGATGACCGCGCCCAGCGCGGTGCGCCACGGCACCCGTCCGTGCCAGATCCACGCCCCGGCCGCGGCCGAAGCGAGCGCCGCGCCGATCATGATGCCGATGTCGCTCACGCTGATGACGTTGGCCAGGATCGACCCTGTAATGACCTTGCTCTCACCGGGCACCTGCCAGCCCGACCAGGTCTGCGGGTGCGCTCCGAACAGGCCCAGGATTTTCGAGCCCCAGAGCCCGAACGCGCTGGTGATTCCCCAGGTGCTCCCGCTGACAAGCAGCATCGCGCCCGCGCCCACGCCGAGGACCAGCGACCCTATCAGGATCGGCCACGAGCCGCGCACGACGCGCAGGATGCCGTGCGCTGTCGGCACCGCGTCGACCGGCGGTGGGTTGCGGCGCTTTTGGACCAGCCGACTCACCCACACCATCACCAGCAGAGCCGCGATGGTGATGGCCCACGAGCCGAACCAGCCAACCGAGCTTGACAGCAGGATGGGATGGAAGGCGGGCAGGTTCGCGACGAGGTGGTACTGCCACATGTACAGCGTCGAGCCGATAATGAACCCGCCCAGCGTGTACACGATCGTGGTCTGGCCCGAGCCCACGGCGAACAGCGTGCCCGAGGCGCATGACCCGCCGATCTGCATGCCCATGCCGAAGAGGAACGCGCCCACCAGCAGCCCCACGCCGAGCGGCCCGCCCGACGCCTGGGGCGTGCTGCCAAAGACGCCAATGCCGGACGCCATGATCAGCGCGACCAACGTCGCCGCGGTACCCAGCAGCAGCGCGTGCGCCCGGACACCGGTGCCATTGCCGACGGCCACGAGCTGCCGGAACGCCGAGGTGAACCCGTAACGGGAGTGGAACAGCGCGAACCCGAGCCCGCCGCCGAGCAGCAGCAGCACCCCAAACTTCGCTCCATGCGCCACGAAGACGTAACTGTCCAGCCCGGCCAACAGGAGCGCCGCGAGGATGAGCGGCACCCACCGCACCCGCGGCTCGTCGGGCGTCGCGGGCCGGGGAACGCACGTCGGCGCGGGTGCCATCAGATTGCCCACGATCGTCCCCGACCGCCGGTCAGTAGCCAACGTCACGACAGTCCCTCACATTCATCACATGACCCATAGATCCCATATCCTACTAAATGGATGTATTTAATGGGATGCATGGGTACGTGATGTATCTAACGTGCGTCAGGCTGGCGTCGTCGGATATGGTCGCCAAACGCGCCTACCCTCGGGGGGTGCGAATGACGCGGGCGGTGCGGGTGCCGTGGCCGCTGCTCGCGGTACTGGCCGTCCAGGCGGCGCTGTCGGCCAGCATGGTGCGGACCAGAACCGCGTTCGGGGACGAGGCGTTGTACCTGTCGGCCGGCCATCTTGAGTGGTCGCACTGGCTGCACGGTACGCAGATTCCGGTGTACCAGACCTGGTTTTCCGGTGCTCCGGTCATCTACCCGCCGATCGGCGCCATCGCCGACAGCCTCGGGGGGCTGGCCGCGGCGCGACTGCTGTCCCTGGTCTTTATGCTCGGCGTGACGTCGTTGGTCTGGGGCACGGCGACCCGGTTGCTGGAGGACAAGCGCGCCGCCCTCTTCGCCGCAGGGCTGTTCGCCGTGCTCGCGCCGACGTTGCACCTGGGCTCGTTTGCGACCTACGACGCCGCGGCGTTGCTGTTCCTGGCCGCGGCGACCTGGTGTGCCGCCGGAGCCCGAGGCAGTCGCAATGCGACGCGGCGGATAATCGCAGCGGGGATTCTCCTGGCGCTGGCCAACGCGACGAAGTACGCAACGGCCCTTTACGACCCCACCGTGCTCTGCGTCACCGTCCTGAGCCTGTGGCCGGACGCCGGATGGAAGATAGCTCTCCGGCATGCGGCCTTCCTCGCTGGCGCTGCGGCAACTGTCATCGCCGTGCTACTCGCACTCGGCGGGCCCGGCTATCTCACCGGGATCAGCCTCACCACGACCGGGCGCGTCCACGGAACCGATACCGCCTCACTGGTGATCGCGGATGCGTGGTCGTGGACCGCTGTCGTGCTGGTCCCGGCGGTCATCGCGGCCGTCGTCTGCGCGGTGCGCCGGCGGTGGCCGCAGGCACTGCTGCTAGCCGTGCTCGCGCTCTCGGCCTTGCTGGCGCCGGCTGACCAGGCTCGCATTCAGACCACGACGTCGCTGAACAAGCACGTCGATTTCGGTGCCTGGTTCGCTGCGATCGCGGCCGGCTACCTGCTGAGCAGCCTGTCCCGGAGGCGGGTCGTCCTGGCAGCGTTGCTGGCTGCCTTGATCCCGGTTACCTCAATGGGCATGGCCCAGGCGAACGCGATGATCGACTGGCCGGACGTGGCCGGGCTCGTCAAGGTCGTCCGGCCGATGACTGCCCACGGCGGGCACTTTCTCGTGGAAACCACCGATGTTCTCCAGTACTACCTGCCGAACACGACGTGGCGGCAGTGGTCAAACACCCAGAACAACAATCCGGAGTACTACGAGCAGGCGATCGCACGGCACTATTTCTCGGTGGTGGTCCTCAGCTTCAACCAAACGCTGTCGACGGACTATGTGATATCGCTTGATCTATCCACGACCAGCGGGTACCAGCTTGAGGCGAAGGTGCGCTCCGGAACGACAGTCTTCTACGTGTGGGAGTACACGGGTCGAGTGTGACAGCGCTGAGCATCACCGGCTTTCGCCTGTCGCCGCGCCGCGCCGCGCCGCGCCGCCAGGTCAGCGCACAAGCCACAACTGTCACCACAGATGCCAGGAGAAACCGGGAGCTGGACCAGCACGCCCAACTAAAGCTGGCAGATCGCACCAGCTAAGCCTGGAAAGCCCAAGCAGAAATCAAGATAACGCATTATTTAACGCTAGTAACTAGCGTCCCAGTCGCTGCGCTCGCGGCGAGGTGATCGGGCGCGTCCGCTACGTCCGGCGCACTCTGAGTTCGGCGCCAGGGCTTGCCAACTTGTCGGTCATATGTTTTCGTACAAGTTAATTTAAGCCTTGGACAAACCCCGGGCGAGATCGCAGGGGAGAGTCGAGTTCACCGCCGGAAAGGGTGGGCCATGACATGACCAGGCACAGCTCCGCGCACCACAGTGGCGAGCCAGCAGGGTCGCCGGATCACCGCAGACACCGCCCCCGCCAGCGCGCCCGGATCGCGGCGTGCGCCATCGTCGCCGGTCTGACCGCGCTACTATGGCTGGCGCCGATCGCCGGGCGGGGTGACAGCGCGTACGCCGCTACCGAGACTCCACTCAGTGAGACGGGCTGGACGGCTAGCGCGAACACCACCTCCAGCGCTGCCGACGCCCCGGCCAACGCCATCGACGGCAACATCAGCACCCGGTTCAGCTCTGACGCCGACCAGGCGTCGGGCATGTACTGGCAGCTCAACATGGGCTCTTCCCAGACGTTCAACCAGATCGAGATGAACTCTGGCGGCTCCGCCGGCGACTATGCCCGTGGCTACAACGTGGAAGTCTCGACCAACGGCACTACGTTTACCAGCGTCGCCACCGGGACCGGCACCTCCTCACCCGAGACCGTCACGTTTACCCCCCAGACCGCCCAGTACATCAGGGTCGTCCTTACCGCCGCCAGCACCACCAGCTGGTGGTCCATCGCCGAGTTCACCGTCTACAACGGAACCGCAGTCCCGGAGACTCAGCTCGGCGAGACGGGCTGGACGGCTAGCGCGAACACCACGTCCAGCGCTGCCGACGCCCCGGCCAACGCCATCGACGGCAACATCAGCACCCGGTTCAGCTCTGACGCCGACCAGGCGTCGGGCATGTACTGGCAGCTCAACATGGGCTCTTCCCAGACGTTCAACCAGATCGAGATGAACTCTGGCGGCTCCGCCGGCGACTATGCCCGTGGCTACAACGTGGAAGTCTCGACCAACGGCACTACGTTTACCAGCGTCGCCACCGGGACCGGCACCTCCTCACCCGAGACCGTCACGTTTACCCCCCAGACCGCCCAGTACATCAGGGTCGTCCTTACCGCCGCCAGCACCACCAGCTGGTGGTCCATCGCCGAGTTCACCGTCTACACGGCGTCTGGCTCGGGGACGACAGCGCCGGCCGCGCCGACGGGCCTGACGGTCACCGCGACCACGTCCTCGTCGGTTTCGCTGTCTTGGACCGCGCCGTCTGGCACCGTCACTGGCTACTACGTGTACCAGAACGGCACCCAGGTCGCCAGCGTCACCGGCACCACCGACACCGTGACCGGCCTGGCCGCGTCGACCACTTACGCGTTCACCGTCGCGGCCTACAACTCCGGCGGCACCTCGCCGCAGTCCGGCCAGGTGAGCGCCACCACGGCCAGCTCGGGGACAGGGCCGCCGACCGGCGGCAGCCTCGGCTCCAACGTAATCGTCTTCACGCCGAGCGAGGCGCAGAGCACGATCCAGAGCGAGCTGAACACGATCGCCGGTGACCAGGTTGGCAACCAGTTCGGCACGGCGCGCTACGCCCTGCTGTTCGAGCCGGGCACGTACGGCTCCACCGCGGACCCGCTAACCTTCCAGGTCGGCTTCTACACCAGCGTCGCGGGCCTAGGCCAGAACCCGAGCCAGGTCGTCATCAACGGCTCGATCGACGCTTACAACCAGTGCTCCGGCACCACTTGTAACGCGACAGACAACTTCTGGCGCTCGATATCCAACCTCACGATCAACGTCACGGGCCAGACCGGCTGTGAGGCCGGCGACGACTTCTGGGCGGTCTCGCAGGCCGCGCCGCTGCGCCGCGTCCAGATCAACGGCAACCTGTCGCTGATGGACTACTGCAACGGCTCCCCCGACTATGCCAGCGGCGGGTTCATCGCCGACTCGGACTTCACTGGCGGGACCGTCACCAACGGATCGCAGCAGCAGTTCTTCGTCCAGAACACCGATCTCGACGGCTGGACCAATGCCGTCTGGAACCAGGTCTTCTGCGGCGACCCCGGCGCCCCTGCGCAGAGCTTCGCTAGTAACTCGGGCGACAGCGGCGGGCCTAACTCCTACACGACGCTTGCTACCTGCCCGCAAAGCGAGCAGGAGCCCTACCTGTACACGAACTCCGCGGGCGCCTACAACGTGTTCGTGCCGTCGCTGCAGACGAACTCGTCAGGGACGACGTGGACGGCTACCACCAACACGCCGGGAACCTCGCTGCCGCTGAGTGACTTCTACGTCGTCAACTCCACCAGCACCGTGGCGCAGATCAACGCGGCGCTGGGGGCGGGCGACGACCTGCTGTTCACGCCGGGCGTGTACAGCTACGCCTCGACGATCAACGTGACCAACCCAGACACGAAGATCGTCGGGCTCGGCTTCCCGACGCTGATCCCGACCGCCGGCAACGTCACCATGAACGTCGCCGACGTTAACGGGGTCAACATCTCCGGCATGATCTTCGATGCCGGTCCCACGAGCTCGCCGTCGCTGCTCAGCATCGGCACCCAGGGCTCGACCGTCAGCCACGCCAGCGACCCGGTGACCGTCGACGACGTCTTCTTCCGGGTCGGCGGCGCCGAGGCGGGCACGGCCGCGACCACCTTCATCGACAACAGCAACAACTCGATCATCGATGATGTGTGGGCATGGCGGGCCGACCACGGCGCGGGCGCTGGCACCTGGACGGGCGACCAGAGCAACACCGGGCTCATCGTCAATGGCAACAACGTGAGCGCCTACGGCCTGGCCGTAGAGCACTACCAGCAGGACGAGGTGATCTGGAACGGCCAGGGCGGAGAGGTTATCTTCTTCCAGAACGAGAACCCCTATGAGGTGCCCAGCCAGGCGGCCTGGATGTCGAGTGCTACCCAAGACGGCTACCCGGCCTTCTACGTGCCCAACAGCGTCACCTCGTTCCAGGGCTACGGAATGGGCAGCTACAGCTACTTCGACCAGGGCGTGGCGATCGAGAACGCGATGGCGTTCCAGGCACCCGATTCGTCGGGCGTCGATTTCCATGACATATTCACCGTGTTCCTGAACGGGGCCGGCGGCATCGAGTCGGTAATCAACGGCACGGGCACGGCCGTAAGCTCCACCAACGGCGGGCCCAGCGATGTGGTGAGCTACGGGTGAGGTAGCTAGCCAGCGGCCCGATTTACAGCCAGCGGCCGGCGTGCACCTCAGACGTGCACGCCGGCCGTCGGCAGCTCAGCGGAATGTACGCAACGGTCCATCGCTGTTGCGTGTACAGCAGTGATGGAGCCTTGCCTGCAAGATCCTGCTGGGAGCCCATCGCACGCGCCGTGCGCAACATCACGCCCTACCTCCGCGAGGGACTCGCGGTATTACGTTCCCGCTCCCAGCGGAAACTAGCGGTGGCGTTGCTAGGCCGTTGCTATCCTGATGTGCTGGGGGTCTGTGATGCTTGTGATCCACGGTGTCTGGGTGTATGACGCGCTGCACGTATGGGCCGAGGACGCCACGCGAAGCGTACAAGCGCCGCCGCGCGACGGGCGCCCGTCGCGAGCTCCGCGCCCGCACCCGTTTGCTGCCTTGCCTGATGTGGTGTCTGACGCACTTGCTGACGCGGTGGCCGCCACCGGATCGGGGGACCTGGCTGGGAAGGCGGTCGATGACGAGCTCACGCTGCGACTCCCGTCCACCTGCGACGGGCCGCTGGCGTCTTCGGCCCTTATCCGCGGCCCGGCGCAGGAGACCCCGCGATCTCCAGCCCGCCGTCTCTCGCTGGCCAGGTGGCGGGTGCCCGTACTGGTCTTCGAGCCTTATGCCGCCATCGGGTTGCTTGCGGCGCTGGCCGGGCTACCGGCAGGTGATCTGGTGGCCAGCGGCTCGATTGGCTACCTGTCCGCCATCGCCAGGTTCGCCGGCGATCTCGCTGCACGTGGCCGGGTGCTCCCCGCCTTGGTAGTCGAGAATGACGGGTACGCCGCCCGCTGGCGGCCCGTGCTGTCAGCCACCGACGCGCGGTATGCCCGCGACCTGGCCGCCGCGATGCCACCCGCCTGCCGTGCCGCCGACGACACTGCGCCCGGCCCGCTACTGGCGAGCCTGCTTGACGCCCTGACAGACGCGGCGATGCGCAGCCACCTGCCAGCCGCCCTGCTGCCCGCTCGCAGGGGCCGCCGGCCTGCTCGCACCCCGGTAGCGGAACGTGCTGTCGCTTCTCTTAGCGCGCCCGACGCCCTAGTCGAGGTGGCGACCGCGCAGGACGAACGCGAGGCTCGTGACCTGTCGGCCGCGTTCGCGGACTGGCTGGCTGGCGCCACATCACCCGCGGGCGCGGTCCGCACCTGCTTTCGGCTCGTCGAGCCAGGCGCTGACGACGGCATGTGGCGAGTCGAGTTCTCACTCCAGTCGACCGACGACCCGAGCCTGATGATGCCTGCGGCCGACGTGTGGGCGGGTACCGGATACGGCTGGCTGGCAGGCGCCGTGTCGCAAAGGGCGGTGCATCCTGAGGAGGAACTGCTAGCTGGCCTCGGGACCGCCGCCCGGCTGTTCCCCGCGATCGGCGGGGCGCTGCGCGAGGCCGCCCCCGTCCATGCCGCGCTTGACACGGCGGGCGCGCTTGAGTTTCTGCGCGAGACCGGCCCGCTGCTGTCGGGTGCCGGGTTCGGCGTCCTGCTGCCGGACTGGGCGCGCAGGGCGCGGCTTGGCCTGAAGCTGACTACCCGGACGTCATCGAGCGGCTCAGCCGCCTCGGCCCGTGGCAGCCAGTTCGGCATGGCGGACCTCGTGTCATTCCGCTACGACCTGGCCATCGGCGATGACGTGCTGTCCGCGGAAGAGCTAGCCGAGCTTGCCCTGCTCAAGGTTCCGCTGGTACGCGTTCGAGGACAATGGGTCGAACTCGATGACCAGCACCTCAAGGCCGCCTTGAGGTTCCTGGAAGGCAAGCGGTCCGGGACCATGACCGCCGGCGAGGTGCTGCGCGCCGCGATGAGCGCGGATGGCGGTGTCGCAGGGCTTGCCCTGACCGAGGTGAACGCGGACGGGTGGCTCGGTGACTTGCTGTCCGGCCAGGCCGACCAGCTACTTGAGCCGATCCAGACGCCCAGTGGCTTCCGCGGCACGCTGCGGCCTTACCAGCAGCGTGGCCTGTCCTGGCTCTCCTTCCTCGGCCGGGTCGGTGTTGGCGCGATCCTCGCCGACGACATGGGCCTGGGGAAGACCGTCCAGCTGCTGTCGCTGATGTGCTCGGAGAAAAGAGATGGCGGGCCCGTTCTGGTTAATGGTCCGACTTTGCTGGTCTGCCCGATGTCGCTGGTAGGGAACTGGCAGCGGGAAGCGGAGCGCTTCACCCCGGATCTCGCCGTTCATGTTCACCACGGTGCCGGACGGCTGACGGGCGCGGAGCTGACGGCCGCGCTGTGCGCCGCCGACCTGGTGATCACCACGTACCAGACCGCCGCGAGGGACCTGGCGGCGCTGTCGGAGGTGCGCTGGGGCCGGGTGGTCTGCGATGAGGCCCAGGCGATCAAGAACCACCTGAGCCAGCAGGCGAAGGCGGTCCGCGCGCTCCCGGCGGCCTCCAGGATCGCCCTGACCGGGACCCCGGTGGAGAATCAGCTGTCCGAGCTCTGGTCGATCATGGAGTTTGCCAATCCTGGCATGCTCGGCTCTGCCACGACGTTTCGCGAGAAGTACGCGGTGCCAGTCGAGCGGCACGGATCGGCGCAGGCAGCACGGGAGCTGCGCCGCATCACCCAGCCATTCGTGCTGCGCCGTCTGAAGACCGACAAGACGATCATCTCCGACCTGCCCGACAAGCAGGAGATCAAGGTCTGGTGCAACCTCACCCAGGAGCAGGCCAGCCTGTACTCGGCGACGGTCACCGACATGCTCGCCCGCGTTGAGGAGGCATCCGACGACATCAGCCGTCGTGGCCTGGTCCTCGCCACGATGGCCAAGCTCAAGCAGGTGTGCAACCACCCGGCGCACCTGCTCGGCGACGGCTCTCGGCTGGACGGGCGGTCCGGCAAGCTGGCCCGGCTTGAGGAGCTTTGCGAGGAGATCGCCGCCAAGGGCGACAGGGCGCTGTGCTTCACCCAGTACGCCGAGTTCGGCCGCATGCTGCAGCCGTACCTGGCCGCCAGGATCGGGTGTGAGGTGCTCTTCCTCCACGGCGGGACGAGCAAGAAGCAGCGGGACGCGATGGTCGCCCGGTTCCAGGAGTCGGACGAGCCGCTGCTGTTCCTCCTGTCGCTGAAGGCGGGCGGCACCGGACTGAACCTGACCGCCGCCAGCCACGTCATCCATGTCGACCGGTGGTGGAACCCCGCGGTGGAGGACCAGGCCACCGACCGGGCATTCCGTATCGGACAGCGCCGCGACGTCCAGGTCCGCAAGTTCGTCTGCGTCGGCACCGTGGAGGAGCGGATCGACGCCATGATTGAGCAGAAGAAGGTGCTCGCCGAGCAGATCGTCGGCACTGGCGACAGCTGGCTGACCGAGTTGTCCACCGCCGCGCTGCGTGAAGTTCTCGCGCTGTCGCCGGACGCGGTATCGGGGGACACGACATGAGCGGGCGGTACTACCCGTGGGCGCAGTCATCCGGTCCGATCGCTGTCGAGGGCGGCATCAAGGCCAAGAGCAAGCGGGGTGCGATCGGCGAGCAGTGGTGGTCCCGCCGGTTCATCGCGGTCCTCGAATCCTACGGGATGAGCAGTCGGCTGCAGCGCGGTCGCAGCTACGCCCGGCGTGGGCAGGTCCTGGAGTTCGAGCTGACCACGGGCAAGGTCACCGCCAGGGTGCAAGGCTCACGCCCGCAGCCGTACAAGGTGACGATCAAGGTCCGCCCGCTGACGGCGGGGCAGTGGCGGGAGGTGGAATCCCGACTGGTCGCCCAGGCGCTGTTCCGCGCCCGGCTGCTGGCCGGGGAGATGCCAGCTGAGATCGAGCAGGTATTCGCGGACGCAGGCACGCCGCTGTTCCCCCGGTCGGCTCGCGACCTGACGATGGCCTGCGGTTGCCCGGACTGGGAAGTGCCGTGCAAGCACCTCGCCGCCGTTTGCTACGTGCTGGCCGAGGCGTTCGACACCGACCCCTTCAGGATGCTCGCCTGGCGCGGCAAGGCCCGCGAGGATCTCCTCACTTCCCTGCGCGGCGCGAGGGTCCCCGCTGCCGCGGGCGCTGCGGCTGACAGCGCTGGTACTGGCATGGCAGGAGGCAGCCCGGCCCTGGCGGTCTTGTCGGACGTGATGGCCCCGCCGCTGGAGGACGCCCTGGCGGACTTCTGGCCCCAGGCCTAAGCAAGGCCCGGCTGCACGCCCTCCCGCAGGGGCCGCCCGCTCCGCCGGATCTGCTGCTCCGCCTTTGCGACCCGCCCCCGGTCGAGGTTCGCGGCAAGCCTCTCCTGGACGTCCTGGCCCCGGCCTACGCCCACCTTGAGCAGGCCTGACGCGGAGCCTGCCACGCCACCGAAAACAAGCCCCTGACCTGCGTCTATACGGTCAGAAGCTTGTTTCGGGCTGTGTGGCGCCTAATCCGGGGGCAGGCCTAGACGCCGCACGTTGCCAGACAGTGACAGGGCGTGCACGGGTTCAGTCGCACGCGGTCTTGTTCATCCGGATGATGCTCAGGCCTGTGGGGCCTACTGGGTCAGCCGACACGTGATGCTGATTCATCCAGGCGTCGTACGCATCGTTTTCGGGGAGCGTGATGTGCGTGCGGATCAGGTACATGTTGCTACAGCCGCGTTCCCGTGACTGGGCCAGTGCCTGGTTCATTGCCGTGTAGACCCCGGCGGCGTCGCGGGCGAGCGCAACGACGATGCGTGGCTGGTTGGGGAAGACGGCCTCGTAGTTCTGGATGATCGTGTCGTCGGCCTCGCGGCCCGGGTCATCCTTCGGCCAGTAATAGGCGAACCCGAAGTTGCTGTCCTGTGCCACCACGATCTCGTCGTTGGAAGGGACGTTATCGGCGACGTAGAGGGTCAGGGCCTTCATGTCCTCGCTCGGGATCTCGTGGCTGCGCACGAACGGCGCTGACGCCACCACGAATCCGGCCACGGCCGCCACGGCCAGCCCGATCGCGAGCGTGCCCCTGAGCCACGGCAGCAGCAGCGAGCACACCCCGGCCACCCCGATCGCGGCGACGACGGCGGTGACCGCGAACAGGAACGTCGAGGTCCGCGCGTCGACGAACGGGTACAGCTGGAGCGCCGCCAGGACGTACATCTCCGGCCACAACAGGGCCAGCGCGGTGGCGGTGCCCGGCCGGCCGAGCCGGAAGACGGTCACCACGCCCACCACGAACAGCAGGGCGACCAGCCAGAGCGGCCCCATGCCGAAGTGGGAGTGCTCGAGCTGGAGGTGGGAGATCACGAAGTTGACGATCGCCCGCCGGCCCTTGCTGAACGACGGGTAGTAATGGGCGAAGTGCGGGGAGAACGTGAGCGAGGACGTCACCGCCCGGGCGTCGAACGCCTTGTACACGACGAGGATCAGTACTGCCGTGACCACGCCGGCCACGACCGACTCCGCGAGCCGGCGCCAGGCGCGGCGCGCGAGCTGGGCGGCGCACACTCCCGCGAAGGCGGCGGCGCCCATGAACGCGACCGCGTCGCTGAACAGCATGCCGCCCCACGTGACCACCGACAAGGCCACCAGCATGCGGCGCGACCAGTCCCGCTCCAGCCGCGACGCCACCGCCAGCACCAGCACCGCGAAGAAGGCGTCCGTGGTGTACTGCTTCAGGTCATCGCGTATCAGCATCGCCGGGACCAGCAGCATGGCGATCCCGGCCAGGACCGCGGCACCTGCCGCGACCTCCCGGCGGCGCCAGCCAAGCTCGCGCGCGAACCACCAGGCGACCACCACCGCGGCGCCAGCGAAGGCCAGCGGCACGACCCGGGCGCTCTGCGTCCCGCTCACCGTGAATATCCGTACCAGCACCGACCAGCCGATCGGCGTGCTGTTAGTCGTCGCCGGCAGGTCCGACAGCGGGAACTTCGTCGTGACCGCGACCCAGTCCTCATCAGTCCAGTACGGCTGGGTGAAGATGTACCCCACGTCATGGACCACCAGGACCAGCAGCCCGAGCACCAGCGGGACCAGGTGCTCCCACCTCAGCCGGCGCCTTACAGCCCGCGCCCAGCCGCGCGGACCACGGCGCCCAGCCGCGGTCGCGCTAGAGCCGGTCGCGCTGTCACTGACACTCGCGGGGCCAGAAAACACTTCACTCGGCATGTCAGCGGCCCGCCTGGTTGCCCTGGCGACGCCAAGGCCGGTCAAGCATAGCGTGATGGGGCATAAGCGCACTGAAGTGATTAGGGTACAGCATAATCCGCAGAATGTAACAGATGCATCTTAAGGGTGTCTTAACTATGGCAGAAAGTTCATTCACAGGAACGGCGGGATGCCGACGCTTGGCCTTCGCGTCGACCGGCGCGGCGTACAGGCATGGCTGGTCGACTAGCCGGGAAGCCGCGTTCAGGCAGCCGGGCGTGGCTGGGGACGCGCGGCAGGCGCGGCCCCAGCGCCGTCGTGCTGGTTTTACAACTGGGCGGTGCATGGCCCAAGACAGGCAGGGGCGAGAGGTCAGAACGGATAGGGCGCGATGTCGCCACGCAGGGTGACCCAGCGGGTCTCGGTGAAGGCGTCGAGGTTGGCGGTGCCACCGAAGCGGGAGCCGGTCCCGGAGTCCAGGATGCCGCCGAATGGGACGTTCGGCTCGTCGTCGACGGTTTGCTCGTTGATGTGGACGATGCCGGTCGGGATCCGGCGGGCGAGGTCAAGCCCGCGCATCACGTCCCTGGTGAGGATCCCCAGCGACAGGCCGTACTCGCTGCGGCCGGCGAGTGCGGCTGCCTCCTCGAGGGTGCTGAACTTCAGCACCGGGGCGACGGGCCCGAACACCTCGCTCGCGTACGCGGGTATCTCGGGCGTGACGTCGGCCAGTACGGTGGGCTGGTAAAACAGGCCCTCGTAGGTGCCGCCGGCCGCGAGCTTGGCACCGGCCTCGGTGCTCGCCGTGACCAGGGCGTGGACCTTGTCCCGCTGACGTTCGTCGATAATCGGGCCCAGCGCGACCTGGCCGGTCGCGGGATCCCCGACGGGCAGGTGCGCCGCCTTGTCGGCCAGTGCCGCCACGTAGTCGTCGTACAGGGCCTCCTGCACCAGGTGCCGGCCCGTGGTCATGCATATCTGGCCCTGGTGGAGGAAGGATCCCCAGGCGCCGGCGGACGCGGCGCGCTCTAGGTCGGCGTCATCGAGTATGACCAGCGCGGAGTTGCCACCGAGCTCCAGGTGCGCCCGCTTGAGGTGGCGGGCGGCCAGTTCGCCGACCCGGCGTCCGGCGGCGGTGGAGCCAGTGAACGAGATGATGCGGACAAGCGGGTCAGTGATCAGTGCCTCCCCGGCGTCCGGGCCGCCCGGCAGTACGTGCAGCAGCCCTTCGGGCAGGCCGGCCTCCTCGAAGACACGGGCCAGCACGACGCCGCCGCAGACGGCGGTGCGCGGGTCCGGCTTGAGGACCACCGCGTTACCCAGGGCCAGAGCGGGTGCCACCGACCGGATCGCCAGGATCTGCGGGAAGTTGAACGGCGCGATCACGCCGACGACCCCGGCCGGAACCCGCTCGGCGAAGCTGAGGCGAGGTTGCTCGCTGGGAAGCAGCTCGCCATACGGCCGGGACGGCAGCGTGGCCGCTTCGTAGACCTCGCCGGTGGCCACGTGCGTCTCGAACTGCGCCGCGGGACCGATCTTCCCGCCTTCCCTGATGCTCCACTGCTCGATCTCGGCGGCGTTCGCCAGCCAGATGTCGGCAGCACGACGCAAGATGGCCGACCGCTGGCTGTGCGGGAGGCTAGCCCATGCGGGCTGCGCGGCAGCGGCGAGTTGTGCGGCGCGGACCATGTCGGACGGCGCGGCGATGCCGGTTCGGCCAAGCTCATTGCCCGTCGCCGGCTCACTGACAGCAGCGTCGCCGCCCGCGGGCGTTATCCAGCCGCCGGAGTAAACCCGGCCCCGCCAAGTCTGCTCATCAAGGAAAGTCATGGCGCGCTCCTTATTAAAGTGAGCTCGCGGGCACTCCGTGGCCCACCCCGGTGGTCACATTGGGACTAGTAGGCAAAGGTAGCGGAATAGGCCCCATGCCATGGACGCGGGCGCCGGTGGCCCGCGCGGGGGTGGCGCGCGTTGCGGGCTCAGGCGTCCCGGTGCTGCCCCCGTGGTCCGCATGGCCGGGGCAAGAAGCAAGAAGGAGGCATGGCCGGGGCAAGGGCGGGTAGTTGCTCAGGGCAATTGCCGCATTCCGGGTATTGCATGCCCGGGGTGGCGCGGCGCCCGGTACGGTCGATGCCGGGAAGGGCTGGTACCTGGGCAGGCGAGGAGGGCGTGGTGGCGACGGATGCGACCGCTCAGGCGGGTGGTCGCCTGTGAGCCGTGACCGCACGGGGCTGACGGGCCGCGGGGCCAACCCGTCCAGCTCCCCAGCTATGGAACAAGCCTTCGACGGCCGCTCGCTGCACGCCCTGCGGTCGGCGGTCGCCGCGCACGCCGCCGCGGCCGGGCTGGGGCGGCAGCGTGTCTACGACGTCACCGCCGCCGCGCACGAGCTTGCGGCCAACACGGTCCGGCATGGCCCTGGCCAGGGGCGGCTGCGCCTATGGATCGACGAGGCGTTCCTGTACTGCCAGGTCAGCGACGACGGCGCCGCCGTAAGGGACGGTAGCCAGTTGCGAGCGGATCCGGCATCCTGGCAGGCAAATCCCGGCCATGGCCTGTGGCTCATCGGCCAGCTCGCCGACGAGCTGAGCTTCGACCGCAGCCCAGCCGGCATCACCGCCACCATCGCCTTTTCCATCACTCCCGGACAGGCCGCACAGTCCCCGCACTAAGTGAGGAAGCCCGCATGTCGCCGGCCCCAATATCGCTTGGGCCGCCGCGAATAGCTGGGGACGCGGCGGGTAGCGGCGGGTCATGAGCGGAATCGAGCTTAAGAGCGCGGCGTTCAGCGACCACGCCCCAATACCCAGCCGGTACACCAAGGACGGTGACGACGTGTCACCGCCGCTGGTCTGGTCTGGCGTCCCCGACGACGTCGAGGAACTGGTCTTGCTGTGCGAGGATCCGGACGCGCCGGCGGGCACGTTCACCCACTGGCTGGTTACCGGCATCGACCCCCGCAGCAGCGGCGTGGACGCCGGGCAGGCGCCGCCCGGCGGCAACCCGAAGCCGAACGGGTTCGGTCACCCTGGCTGGGGCGGGCCGCGGCCCCCGGCGGGTGATCCGGCCCATCGGTTCTTCTTCCGGCTCTACGCCGTCAGCGAGCCGCTCCCGCTGCCCGACCAGCCATCCGCCCAGGACGTGCACGAGGCGATGGCTGGCCGGCAACGAGCAAGCGGGACCCTGGTGGGGATCTACCAGCGGTAATCGGCGCGGGAGGTCAGATTGTCGGGCACGTGCGGGACCGGCCGCTGGTGATGGCGTTCGGCTTGTGGTGATGGCGTTCGGCTTGCCGCCTGCTCGGGTGGCTCACGGCACTTCGCGCACGATGTCGCGTGGCTCCTTGTCGTCGCGGACACCCTGGAAGCTGGGGTGGCGAAGCTGCCCGTCTACGGTCCACTCAGTGAAGGCCACCTGGCCGACGATCTGTGGCCTTACCCAGTGCACCCCGCGCTCGCCCGATGGCCTGCCGCGGCTGAAGGGGCTGTGGTCTTGCTCTAGACCCGCCAGCGTGGCGTGCAGGCGGCGCAGCGTCTGGATGCCGAACCCGGTGCCGACCTTTCCGGCGTAGACAAGGCTGCCGTCCTGGTCGTAATAGCCGAGGAGCAGCGCTCCGAACCCGACACGGGACCGCTGGGGGTCGGTGTAGCCGCCGATCACGAACTCCTGCGCGTTCTCACACTTGAACTTCAGCCAGTCGCGGCTGCGCCCGCCGCGGTATGAGGCGGCGGCCCGCTTGGCGATCAGGCCCTCCCAGCCATCTCGGCAGGCCTGTTCCCAGTAGGCCTCGCCGTCGCTGTCGCGGTGCTCGGTGAACCGCAGCGGGTCACCGAAGGTCACCGCGTCAGCCAGCAGATTCTTGCGCTCGGTAAGTGGCAAGTACCGGGTGTCGCCACCGTCGGCGTACAGGACGTCGAACAGGTAAAAGTACACAGGGACGGCACGAAGCAGCTCCGGACGGGGATTGGCGACACCGAGCCGCCGCTGAAGCCGCCCGAATCGCGTCTGCGCTGCCTCGAACGCCACGATCTCCCCGTCCACTACCATGTCGCCCTGCCGCTGGGCGTCCAGTGCCCCGGCGATCTCCGGGAATGCGCGGGTGATGTCATGCCTGTTGCGGCTCATCAGCCGGACGCCCGCCGGGCCGACGAAAGCCAGGCACCGCTCACCGTCCAGCTTCCGCTCGAAGATCCACTCCGCAGACGAGAAGCGGTCCCGGGTCAGGGTCGCTAGCTGGGGATCCACCCAGGACGGCATGGCACCGGGCCGAGGACGCCGCTGCCCGCTGCCCGCCTTGGCTGTCGTCACCGTGGATCACGCCGTCCGCTATCAGCGCGCCTCATCGCAATACCTCACATTTCCCCAGCCCAGAACCCATATGGGCACTCCCGGTAAGGAGTCAATGACAGAATCGAGTCCTTACCGTCTGGTGGCGGCCCCAAACTGCCGGCACCGTCTGGTGGCGGCCCCAAACTGCCGGCGTCCCCGGCGGGGACCAGCCGGTTTCCGCCGCCCGCGCCCGGGTAGGCGCGGTGGCTCAGTACCGCGAAGGGAGCAGGCCATGGACCTGGATTTCCTGAAATCCCTGTACGAGAACGCGGAGGACCGCGACACGGCCGGCTATGTGTCGGTGTACCTGGACACGTCCCCGGCGACCGAGAGCGCCGCGAAGGAGCTGACGTTGCGCTGGCGGGCCGGCCGGGAGGAGCTCGCTGCCGACGGTGTCGGTGCTCCCGCGCTGGACGCGGTGGGACGGCACCTGACGGGGCGCAAGCCAGCGGCCCCCGGCCAGGCGGTGTTCGCCCATGGCGGCATGGTGCGACTCAGCGCCGAGCTGCCGCGACCACCGCGGCAAGAGATCAGCCGCCACGGGCCGCTGCCGCACATCATGCCGCTGCTGGCTCAGCTACCGCCGCGGCTGCCGCACGTGCGGGTGGGCGCCGAGCGGACAGGAGGCCGGCTTCTCGCCGTCTCCGCTGAGGGGACCACTGCCACCTCGACGGTCACCGGCCAGACGTGGCCGGTTCACAAGGTCTCCCGCTCGGCGCAGTACCACGTGCAGCGCTCAACCGAGGAGAACTGGGCTGAGAACGCGAAACTGCTCGCGGACGCGGCTATCCGCGCGGCCGAGCAGGTGCGGGCCGAGTTCGTCGTCGTCGGCGGCGATGAGTGGGAACGCAGCGTGCTCCTCGACCTGCTGCCGGTGGGGCTCCGGGACGCCGCCGTGGTAGTGGACCGGGAAGAGGCCCCAGACGGTGCGGCGTTCACCACGGCAGCGCAGGCGGAGCAGGCGCGGCTCGCCGACCAGGCAAGCCGTGCCCGCCTGGATGAGTTCCGGAGCCGGATGAGCGAGCCGGACACGACCGCGCGCCGCGCGGTCGAGGGACTGGAGGGCACGCTGGCCGCGCTGCGCGATGGGCTGGCGGCGGACGTGCTGGTCACCGACGACCCGGCGGGAGACGGGGCGGCCGACCCGGCGGCGGCCTGGATCGGGCCGGGGCTGGCCGACGTCGCCACTGCCCCGCAGCAACTGATCCAGCGCGGCGTCGTCGCCCCGGTGCAAGACCGCGCGGACGCGGCGCTCGCCAGGGCGGCATGCGGGACCGGGGCGTCGCTGTCCTTCATGCCGGACGACGCGGACCTGCCAGTCGGCTGGGTGGGCGCATTGCTGCGGGCACCACTCGCGGCCGTGCACTGACCGTTCGGCTCCCGCTGGAAATACCTGACAAGACGGTTGGTGCACCTGCCCTCGGGTAACCGGCCGTGGACCACATTCCCAAAGGAGGAGGTCTCTCATGGCACAGAAAGTTCGCGAAGTGATGACGCCCGCGCCTATCGCGCTGCGCCCGGACCAGCCACTGGCCGACGCGGCGAGGGAGATGCGCAAGCACGGGATCGGGGACGTGCTGGTCGCCGAGGGCGGGCAGCTGAAGGGCCTGATCACGGACCGCGACATCGTGGTCAGGGGCATCGCCGACGGAAAGGACCCCCGCTCGACGGCGGTCGCCGAAGTCTGCAGCCCGGATCTCGTCACGGTCGGCCCCAGCGATGACGCCAGTACCGCTGTCGGCCGGATGCGCGAGGCGGCGATACGCCGGATCCCGGTGGTGGATAACGGCCGCATCGTGGGCGTGGTCTCGATTGGCGACATGGCGATCGAGCGCGACGAGCGGTCGGTGCTAGCCGACATCAGCGCCGAGCGGCCTAACCGCTGACACCAGCGGGCACGCGGGCGGGCGGCCCCGTCCGCCCGCGTGCCTGCCCGGCCACCGAAACGCACGCGAGAGCGAGGAGAACGAGATGAAGGCAGTTGTCTGGCACGACGTGGGCAAGATCTCCGTCGACGAGGTGCCCATGCCTGCCATCCAGGACCCGGCCGACGCGATCGTCCGGATCACCACCAGCGCGATCTGCGGTACTGACCTGCACTTCATCCGGGGCACAATGCCCGGGATGGCGCCCGGCACGATCTTGGGCCACGAGGCCGTCGGCGTAGTCGAGGAGCTCGGCCCGCAGGTGCGGGACTTCAACGTCGGCGACCGGGTGGTCATTCCTTCGACGATTGGCTGCGGCAGCTGCGTGTACTGCCGGGCCGGCTACTACGCGCAGTGCGACAACGCCAACCCCAACGGGAAGGACGCGGGCACCGCGTTTTACGGTGGGCCGTTGGCCACCGGCCCGTTCGACGGCTTGCAAGCCGAATACGCCAGGGTGCCGTTCGCGCACACCAACCTGGTCGCGATCCCGCCGGGCGTCAGTGACGAGCAGGCCATCATGGTCAGCGACATCTTCCCCACCGCGTGGTTCGGCGCGCGCCTGGCGGAAGTGACAAGTGGCGACGTGGTAGCGGTCTTCGGCGCCGGCCCTGTCGGCCAGCTCGCCGCGCTGTCGGCGCGGATGCAGGGCGCGGGCCGCGTGCTGATCGTCGACGGTAACGTCGACCGCCTGGAAACGGCCCGCCTCCAGAACGCCGAGACGATTAACTTCAACGCTGAGCATCCGGTGGATGCGATCAAGGAGCTGACCGGCGGCATTGGCGCGGACCGGGTCATTGACGCGGTCGGCATTGACGCCCAGATGCCCAAGGATGGCCCGGCCGCCGCCGAAAGCGAGGAGCTTATCGAGCAGTTCGCCACCGAGCAGGACATCGCGGCCCCTCGCATCGCGCCAGCGGATGGTGCCTGGGAGCCGGGCGACGCGCCCAGCCTGGCGCTGCGCTGGGCGACCCAGGCCGTCGCCAAGGCCGGCACAGTCGGCATCATTGGCGTCTACCCGCGCCAGCACGAGGCGTTCCCGATCGGCGCGGCGATGAACGCCAACCTGACGCTCAACATGGGCAACTGCAACCACCGCAAGTACGTCCCGGGCCTGCTCAGCAAGATCGCGGCTGGCCACGCTGACCCGATCACCGTGTGGACGCAGCAGGAGACGATCCCGACCGCCCTTGCGGCGTACGAGGCCTTCGACCGGCGTAGCCCTGGCTGGACAATGGTCGCCCTCGAGGTCGCCTGACCAGTCTCCTGCCATCATGAGGTCATGTCATCTCTGCTCCTGCGCCGGGTGCGGGTAGTACCGCTTGGCGGGCCGGCCACGGCTGATCCGGTTGACGTCCTGATCGAGGACGGCCTCATCACGGCGACCGGCGCCGTGGCCCGGCCGGCCGGCGTTCGGGCTGTCGATGGCGGCGGCCGCTGGCTGATTCCGGGCCTGTGGGACGCTCACGTGCACCTCGGGCAGTGGGCGCTCGCGTCGCGACGCCTCGACCTGTCGCGGACGTCGTGCGCGCAGGACGTGCTCGCCCTCGTTGCCCGGGCCGCGGCGCTGGGGCGTCCGGTCGTCGGAATGGGCCAGCGAGATGGCACCTGGACGCGCCAGGTGACGGTCACGGAGCTTGACGCCGTCTGCGGCGATGTCCCTGTCGTCCTCGTGAACGGTGACTTCCACCATGGCTGGCTGAACACCGCCGCGCTCGACGCCCTCGGCCTGGCGCGCCGGGATGTCGTAGTCGCCGAGGCCGAATGGTTCGCGGCCTACCCTCGGGTGGCTGACCTTGAGGGGCCTGCGGTGCCTGCCGACTACCAGCGGGTGCTGACCACGGCCACGGCGCAAGGAGTTGTCGGGCTCGTCGACTTCGAGTTCGGAGCGCCATGGACCGACTGGGCACAGCGCTGGCACGAGGGCTGTGACAGCGTGCGGGTCCGCTGGTCGCCGTACGCCGGCCAGCTCGACGCCGTCCGCGCGGCGGGGCTGCGCACCGGGGCCGCCCTTCCCGCGGCCGGCCAGGACGGCGGGACCGACGACCGGCTGACGGTGGGCTCGCTCAAGATCATCAGCGATGGGTCACTCGGCAGCCGCACCGCCTGGTGCCGCGAGCCTTATGCGGACACCGGCGGCTTCGGCGCGCCGAACCAGCCGGAGGATGAGCTGGTCGCGATCATCGCTGAGGGGTACCGCAATGGCCTGTCGGTGGCGACGCACGCGATAGGGGACCGGGCGCTTGAGACCGCCCTGGCGGCATACGCGGCGACGGGTGCCGGCGGCTCGATCGAGCACGCGCAGCTGACGACCCCCCGCGCGATCGCTGACCTGGCGCGACTGGGCCTGGTCGCGAGCGTGCAGCCCGCGCACCTCCTTGATGACCACGAGACCACCGACCGGGTGTGGGCCGACCGGGCCGAGCGGTGCTTCACGCTCCGCTCGATGCTCGACCACGGAGTCCGGATCGCTATCGGCTCAGACGCCCCGGTGGCACCGCTTGACCCGTGGCTGGCGATCGCGACCGCGGTACACCGAGGGCAGCCGGGTGACGAGCCGTGGCATCGCGAGCAGGCGATCACCACCGCCGAGGCGATCGCCGCTTGCGTCGACGGCCGGCGCGTCGCCGTCGGCCAGCCCGGGGACGTGGCGCTCCTGCAGGCCGATCCGCTGGCGAGCGACGCGGCCGGGCTAAGGAACATGCGCGTGGCGCTGACGGCCGTGGCGGGGCGGGTCGTTCACGACGCGGCCGCCGGCTGACTCAGCTCCCGTACAGGTCCGCCCGGCGGTCAGCGAGGAACGTCTCGAGTGACTCGCCCACCAGGTCCGCGATGAGCAGTTCCTCGTCCTGCGCGCCGGCCTGGGCGAGTATCTCGCCGCCAGGTCCGCAGATCACGCTCAGCCCGCTGTAGGTAAACACGTCGTCGGCCCCGCAGTAGTTCGCGTAGACGATGGCGCAGCCGTTCTCGTAGGCCCGCGATCGGATGACGAACTGCTGGACTGCCTCGAAGCCTGTCATGTTCGCGGTCGGGACTAGCACGGCCCGCGCTCCATCGACCGCCAGGTGCCGGACGGCCTCGGGGAACTCGACGTCATAGCAGATCAGCATCCCGATGCGGGAGCCATTGAAGTCAAACGCCGTCGGCGGCTGCCCGCTCGGGGCGAACAGGCGCCGGTCTACCTCGCCGTACAGGTGCACCTTGCGGTGCCGCCCGCACGCGACGCCATCGGGCCCGACCAGGGTCGCGGCGTTGTACACGCGCCCGTCCGCCGCCCGCTCGGGGTGCCCGTAGGCGATCGCCAGGCGGTGCCGCCGGGCGATCTGCGCGACAGCGGCCTCGGCTGGCCCGCCGCGGCCCTGGGCGAGTCCTGTTACCTCAGACGCGGTGATCCCGTACCCGGACGTGAACATCTCAGGCGTCACCAGCACCTGCGCCTGCCGCGCGGCGGCCGACGCGCAGGCCTCGTCGAGTCGTCGCAGGTTTCCCGCGACGTCTTGGGGCCCAGGCTGGCACTGCCACGCCGCAACTCGCATGACGTCATTGTCCCAGGTCGATAGGGGCCAGCTTGCCGAAGAGGTCGCCCGGGCCGGGATTGTCGCGATGACAGGCCCCGCCGAAGTGCGTCATGATGCCCCAGACGGCGTTGAGCGCCGTCTGGACGGCCCCTTCCGCCCACGCCGGGGTGAAGGAGACATCGTCGCCGGCCATGAAGATGCCCCGCTTGGCGGGTGGCAGCTTGTCCTGCATGAAGTGCGTGTACATGCGGTGGTTGTAGCGGTAGTGACCGGGAAGTGCCCCCTTGAACGCGCCGAGGAAGTTAGGGTCGTTCTCCCAGGAGATCGTCACCGGGTCACCCACGATGTGGCTGGCGATGTCGAGGCCCGGGTAGATCTTGCCGAGGGCGTCGAGTGAGAGCTTGACCCGCTGGTCGACGTCATAGGGCAGCATCTTCAGCGCGTCGGACATCCAGGAGTAGGTGAGGCAGATGACGGCCGGCCGCTGCGGTCCGTCATCAAAGAGGTATGTCCCCCGCGTGAGCCGGTCCGTGAGGGTCATGCCCATCAGCGGGCGACGGGTGACGGGGTCAACTTCCTTCCAGAACGGCCGGTCCACCATCACGAACGTTTTAGACGACTGCATATAGCGGGTGCGGTCAAGCGCCATCCACAGCTCTTGCGAGAAGAGGCTCTCCTCACACTCGATCTGCGTCGTCAGCAGCCAGCTCTGGCAGGTGACCAGCACGCCACCATGGGGCCGGGTGGTGCCCCAGCGGTCACGCACGAGGAAGGCACCGTCGCCGCCGCGTTCGATGGCCGCGACGCCCGGGCACGGGACGCCTCCGTGCAGGCTTGCCAGGGTGGTGCCCGCTGGCCACGGGCTGCGCTCGCTGACGGGCAGCGTCCACAGTCCCCGCGGCAGCTGCTCGACGCCACCAACGATCAGCTGCTGGTCGGTGTCGCAGTTCGTGAGCACGACGCGCAGGATCTCGAGCATCGAGTTCGGGAAGTCAGAGTCCCAGCCTCCGGTGCCGAAGCCAACGAGCCCGAACACCTCGCGGTACCAGAACGGCAGCTTGGAGAACGCGTGCGAGGTGGCGATGAAGTCGTAGAAGGTACGGCCGTCCCACGCTGGCACGAGCTCGTCCCACAGGCGCTTGAGCGTGGCTACGTCGCGGGCGCGGATCGCTTCCTGCAAGGGCCTGAAGCCAATCTCATCCAGGGCCTCCTCCCAGGCCCGCGCGACCTCGGAGAACTGCGCGGGCAGGTCACCGATGACGCGGCCGTGGTAGGTCTCGCCCGCGATGTCAATGACGGTGCTGCCAGCGGCCTCGGTGAGGGGGTTCGGGAACGGCCTGCTCGCCAGGCCGAGCCGGTTCACGTAGTGGAAGAAAGACGTGCCCGAGACCGGGAACCGCATGCCGCCGAGCTCGGCGACGACCCCGTTGGCCCCCTCAAACTCGTGTGAGCGCAGGCGCCCGCCGATCCGCCCGCGCTCATAGACGACCGGCCGCAACCCCAGTTCCATCAGCTCGTAAGCGGCCACCATCCCGGCCAGGCCAGCCCCCACGATTGCGACCGTCGCACCGCGGGAGGACTGCGGCAGCGAGCCGAGGCCCGCGCGATGGCGCAGCCAGTCGTCGTAGGCAAACGGGAAGTCGGGGCCGAAGATGGTGACCGGCCGTGATGCGGGTTCAGTCATGGGTCGATGCTACGGCCACGCGGTGCAGCCGCCACTGCGCTGATGGCTGTCCTCGCGGTTGATCACGTGTACTAGCCGTGTCAACAGTGTCAACAGTGTCAACAGTGTCAACAACGGAAAGTGTACGTGGTTCTAAGATGCACGCTGACGAGAGTCCGCGGCTGAGGTCTTACTGCAACCCGGTGCGGACGGAGGTGATCCGGTGGGTGTTGAAGCCGAGCCAGTGCATCCGGCCCACGTAGCGGGCGTGCTCGATCTTCAGGCAGCGGTCCACGATGACTTCGAGGCCCGCGTCGGCGGCGATCTGGTTGCCCTCGTCGTTGATCACGCCGAACTGGCACCACAGGGCCCCGGCGCCGATCGCCACCGCCTCGCGGGCGATCCCCGGCAGGGCCGCGGGTGCCCGGAACACGTCCACCACATCCACGGGGACGGGCACGTCGAGCAGGCTCGGGTAGGACTTCTCGCCGAGGATCTCGGTCTCCCGTGGATTGACCGGGATCACCTGGTAGCCGTGCCGCTTGAGGTAGTAGCCGACGAAGTAGCTGGGCCGCAGCTCATTGCTGGACAGGCCCACGACCGCGATCGTCTTGGCCGTGTGCAGCACGCGCTGGATCGTCAGCGGGTCCTGGTACCTGGCAACATCGCTCACTGCGTCTCCCGCTCGCTCACTGCGTCTCCCGCTCGCTCACTGCGTCTGCCTCGCTCACTAGTGCGCCATCCTTGCGAGGGAAGCCGCTACGAGCGCGAAGCCCTGCTCCAGGTCCCACAGCAGGTCCTTCACCGACTCGGTGCCGACCGAAAGCCGGACCGTGCCCGGGCCGACGCCGGACGCTCGCAGCTCATCGTCGCTCAGCTGCCGGTGCGTCGTGCTGGCGGGGTGGATGATCAGGCTCTTCGCGTCGCCGACATTCGCCAGGTGGGACCAGAGCGTCAGGCCGCGGATGAGGTCCTGCCCGCCTTCCCGGCCGCCGGCGCAGTCGAACGAGAACACCGCCCCGGCGCCACGCGGCAGGTACTTGTCCACCAGCGGCTGGTACTTGCTCCCCGGCAGGCCCGGGTGGGTCACGTTCGACGCCAGCTCGTGCTCGTTAAGGAACGCGGCGACCGCCAGTGCGTTGTCGACGTGCCGCTCCATCCGCAAGCTGAGCGTCTCCAGGCCTTGCAGGAACAGGAAGGCGTTGAACGGCGAGAGCGCCGCGCCGAGGTCGCGCAGGGTCTCGGCCCGCAGCTTCATCAGGTAGCCGTAGATACCGAACGTCTCGTGGAACTGCAACCCGTGATATGCCGGTGACGGATCGGAGATTACCGGGAAGCGCCCGTTGGACCAGTCGAACGTGCCCGCCTCGACGACCACGCCGCCGATGGACGTGCCGTGCCCGCCGATGAACTTGGTGGCCGAGTGGATCACGATGTCGGCGCCCCACTCGATCGGGCGGCACAGGTACGGCGTCGCGAACGTGTTGTCCACCACGAGCGGCAGGTCGTTGGAGTGCGCGATGGCGGCCAGCGTCTCGATGTCCAGCACGTTCCCGGCGGGGTTGCCGATCGTCTCGCCGAAAAACGCCTTCGTGTTCGGCTGGACCGCCTTGCGCCATGCTTCGGGAGAGTCCGGATCGACCCATGTCAGCTCCACGCTCATCTTGCGCAGCAGGTGCTTGAGCTGGTTCACCGTCCCGCCGTACAGGGCCGCGGAGGAGACGACGTGGTCGCCTGGCTGCAGCAGGGTGAACAGGGCGGCCGCCTGCGCGGCGATCCCGCTTGCGAACGCCACCGCGCCAGCGCCACCCTCGAGGCTCGCCACGCGCTCCTCGAACACCGCGACGGTCGGGTTCATGATCCGCGAGTACGTGTTCCCGTACTCTTGCAGGTTGAAGTAGGCTGCGGCGGACTCCGGGTCCTCGAAGACGTAGCTGGTCGTCTGGAAGATCGGCACGGCACGCGCGCCCGTGTTCGGGTCGGGCCGCTGCCCGGCGTGCAACTGCCGTGTCTCGAATCCGAACGCGCGGTCTTCCTCGGCGCGGATGGGCTTTCTTGGCGTCATGGGAAGGTTCCGTTCTGGCTTAGGAAGCTGCGGATGAGGGGCGTCTGGCGTGCCTCCTCAAGCAGGAAGCAGTCGTGGCCGTACGGCGCGTCGATCACGTGGTAGTCCACAGGCTTTCCGCTGTCGAGCAGCGCGCGGGCGATCTGCCGCGACGCTTGCGGAGGATAGAGCCAGTCGGAGGTGAACGCGATGAGCAGCGTCCGCGCCTTGATCTCCCGCAGCGCCCGGGCCAGCGAACCGCCGCCGTGCTGTCGCGCCAGGTCGAAGTATGTCAGCGCGCGCGACGTGTACAGATACGTGTTGGCGTCGAAGCGCCTGACGAACGAGTCAGCCTGGTGGCGCAGGTAGCTCTCAACCTCGAACTCCGGCTCAGTAATCGTGTACCGGATGTCGCGGGGGGCATCGGCCAGCGGGCCCGGACGGGTGCCGTCGGGTGAACGTTGCTGAAGGCGCCTGCTGAACTTGTCCTCAAGTGCGCGCGCGGACAGGTACGTGACATGGCCGACCATCCGCGCCACGCCCATGCCGGCGTCGGGCGCGCGGCCGGTGCCGTAATAACGGCCGCCCTGCCAGGCCGGATCGCCCATGATCGCGTCCCGCGCGATCGAGTTCCAGGCCACGCCCTGCGGGTGGAGGGCATGCGTGCTGGCGATCGCGATGACGGCGTCGACCTGGTGGGGGAACAGGACCGCCCATTCGAGGGCCTGCATGCCGCCGAGGGACCCCCCTGCCACTGCCGCGAGCCGCTCGATGCCGAGTGCGTCCAGGAACGCCCGCTGGGTGCGCACCATGTCCGCGACGGTGATCACGGGGAAGTCGGGTCCGTAGGGCTGACCGGTTTCCGGGTCCGCCGATGACGGTCCCGTCGTGCCGCTGCAGCCGCCGAGCAGGTTCGTGGAGACGACGAAGAACCGGTCAGTGTCGAACGCCTTGCCGGGACCGATCATCGGGTCCCACCAGCCCAGGCCGTTGCCTGCCGCGCCGTCCCGATCGACCGCCCCGAACCCGTCGCGCGTGCCTTGCGCGGACGGCACCTTGGCGAGGCCCGCCGCGTGGGCATCGCCGCTGAGCGCGTGGCATACCAAGATCACGTTGTCGCGCGCAGGCGACAGGGTGCCATATGTCTCGTAGGCCACGCGAACCTGGTGCAGTTCCCGGCCGCAGTCGAGCCGCACCGGCTCCGGAAGGTCGAGGTAGCGGGTTTCGACGGTCCCGACCGAGCCGATGGTGGCAACGGAACCCTTCGGACCAGCTGCGCTGGGCGCGAGCGCCGATGCTGGCTTTACCATGGGGGCTATCTTAACTTGCCTTTCCAGGTGTATTGTCGTGCAACCCCATTAGTAATATTGCTAACAGAGAAGGGGCATCACGCGAGATGACCGAGGTTGTCAACGGCGTCAACGTGCAGGCGCTGCTCGACGCACGCGAGGCGCTCAAGGGCGCACCCGAGGCCGCTGCGTTCACCTGGAAGGCCACCTCCAAGTGGAATAACGGCGTCCATACCACCATCAAGCTCCAGAACTACTTCGGCCTAGGGCAGGAGCAGAGCCACAAGCAGGAGTCGGTCTTCGAGGCCGACCATCCGGAGGTCTTCGCGGCGCAGGACAACGGCATCACGCCGATCGAGTACCTCCTCGTCGGCCTGGCGAGCTGCCTGACCGCGGGCGTGGCGTCCGTGGCGCAAAACCGCGGTATCCAGCTGCGCTCGGTTGAGGCGACGCTCGAGGGCGCGCATGACATCCGCGGCATCCTCGGCGCCGACCCCGATGTCCGCAACGGCTTCAACGACATCAAGGTGACGTTCAACATCGACGCGGACGCCTCGCGTGAGGACATCGAGGCGCTGGTGGCCCAGTCCCAGAAGCGCTCCGCCGTGTTCGACGCGCTGACCAACCCGACGAGCGTTACCGTCGAGGTGGCCTGAGCGCCGGCGCGCAGGCCACCCGCCATCGGAGAGGCGCAGCCATAGAACGCGTAACCACGGTCGTCATCGGCGCGGGGCAGGCGGGACTCGCCGCGAGTCACTTCCTGCGCAACCGGTCGATCGACCATGTCGTGCTGGAACGCGGCGAGGTAGCGAACTCCTGGCGGACCGAGCGCTGGGACTCGCTGCGGCTGCTGACCCCTAACTGGCAGAGCTGCCTGCCGGGCCTTCGCTATGAAGGCCCGGATCCGGACGGCTACATGACGGTCGCGGAGGTGACCGGGGTCGATCGCGCGCTTCGCGGAGGTCTCGGGCGCCCCCGTCCGGACCGGCGTCACCGTCACGTCCGTGCGGCAGGCCTGCGACGGGTACCAGGTGGCGACCAGCCAGGGCGAGATAAGCTGCCGGGCCGTGGTCATCGCGAGCGGGGCCTGCAACCGGCCCACGGTGCCGGGGCTGGCCGGCGCGGTGCCGGCGGCGGTGGAGCAGCTGACGCCGTTTGACTACCGAGACCCGGCCAAGCTCCCCGACGGCGGCGTGCTCGTCGTGGGGGCGTCGGCGACTGGGCTGCAGCTGGCCGCTGAGATCGCGCGGTCGGGCCGACCGGTCACCCTATCGGTGGGGGAGCACGTGCGGCTGCCGCGCACCTACCGTGGCCGCGATGTGCTGTGGTGGATGGACGCCGCGGGCGTGTGGGATCAGCGCTACGACGAGGTCGATGACCTTACCCGGGCACGGCGGCTGCCCTCGCCGCAGCTCGTCGGGACCCCTGAGCGGCTGACGCTCGACCTGAACGCGCTTACCGCGCAGGGCGTCGAACTGGTGGGCCGCTGGGCGGGCATCCGGGATGGCCGCGCGCTGTTTTCTGGTGGCCTGCGTAACCTGTTCTCGCTCGCGGACCTCAAGATGAACCGGCTGCTTGGCGGCTTCGATGAGTGGGCCGCGGCGTCGGGGCGCGATGCATCGGTCGGGCCCGTCGAGCGGTTCGAGCCGACTAGCGTGCCCACCTCCGCGCGGTGGCAGCTTGACCTGGGCAGCGGCGAGATCGCCGCGATCGTCTGGGCGACCGGATTTCGGCCCGATTACGACTGGCTTGACGTGCCCGTAGTCGATGAGAAGGGCCAGTTGCGGCACCAGGGCGGGGTGGTCGACAGCCCGGGACTTTACGCGCTGGGCCTGCCCGTGCTGCGCCGGCGCAAGTCAACGTTCATCTACGGGATTGAGGATGACGCCCGTGAGGTGATCGATCACCTCGGCGGGTACCTGGCCGCGCGCCGCTGACCGGCGGCTCCCGCTGGGGCCGAGCGCCAGCCCTTGGGTGCGCTGGGAGGCTGGGGGAATTAGCATTGCCTGATGCGCCTTGGAATGATGCTCGACTACGCCGGCGGCTTCCTGGAAGCAGTCGCGGGACTGGCCGCCTACGAGAGTGCCGGGCTGGAGATCGTGTTCGTGCCGGAGGCCTACTCCTTCGACGCGGTCAGCCAGCTGGGCTTCATCGCGGCGCGGACCACCACGCTGCAGATCGCCTCGGGCATCTTGCCGATCTACTCGCGCACCCCGGCGCTGACCGCGATGACCGCGGCCGGGCTGGACTTCGTGTCCGGCGGGCGGTTCACCCTGGGCCTGGGCACATCCGGCCCGCAGGTGATCGAGGGCTGGCACGGCGTCCCCTACGACGCGCCAGTCGGCCGGACCAGGGAAGTCATCGAGATCTGCCGCGCCGTGTGGCGCCGTGAGCGGGTCGAGTACCACGGACGGCACTACACGCTGCCCTACCCTGGCGGCACTGGGCTGGGCAAGCCGCTGAAGCTGATCAACCATCCGGTGCGAGAGCGGATCCCGGTCGTTATCGCAGCGCTAGGACCGAAGAACGTCGCCCTGGCCGCCGAGATAGCCGAGGGCTGGCAGCCGCTCTTCTACTTCCCGGAGAAGGCGCCGGCGATCTGGGGCGAGAGCCTGGATGAGGGCGCGGCGAGGCGGTCGCCTGAGCTTGGCCCGCTCGACGTCATCGCGGCCGCGCCACTGATGATCGGGGACGACGTCACCCACCTGCGCGAACAGGCCCGGCCGGTCTTCGCGCTGTACATCGGCGGGATGGGCGCCAAGGGCCGGAACTTCTATAACGACCTCGCGATCCGGTGCGGCTATGAGAAGGAGGCCAGGCAGATCCAGGAGGCCTACCTATCGGGCCGCAAGGAGGAGGCGGCCGCGATGGTACCCGCCGAACTGCTGGAGAAGACCTCACTGATCGGCCCGGAGGGCTACGTCCGCGAGCGCCTGGCCGCCTACCGCGAGGCGGGTGTCACGACCCTCAACGTCACTCCGCTCGCTCCCGCGCTAACCGAGCGCGTGGCGCAAGTTGAGACGATCCGCGCGCTTGTTGGGTAAATCCCGCCCTACCCCTAGCGGACGCCACCAGAAGTCAGGCAAGCGGCGAGCAGTACAACCCGGCAACCGGCCTGGGCGTTCCTGACCTGGCGAAGTTCGCCAGCGACGTTGCCGTCACCTGGTAATGCCCGCACCTCGGTAGTACGCCGTGAGGCACGCGAGCCGACCACCCCGTGGCGACACGGGGCGGTCGGCTCGCTGCCGTCGGGACTTGCCGTTAATGCCGGTGGGCGGCCAGGTAGCTGAACGGCTCGAAGACGTGGCTGAAGTACCACGTCGGCTGGGTGACGCCGGAGCAGTCGCCGGCGCCCTTGGTGCCGGGGCAGCTGCCATTGTCGCGCTGCAGTGCCCAGATCGATAGCTCGCCGAGGCCGTGGGCGGCGGCCCACCGCTCCAGCGCGGGCGCCTGCGACGTGGAGAAGGTCTCGGCGGTGCCGAAGTCGTCGATGCCCGGCATCTGGGTAAAGCCGAGCTTGGCCCACAACGCCTTCGCCGGGGTGCCTGGGTACAGCGTCGCGAGCTGGCCTTCGGCCGCGGTCGCGGCATCCTCGGCGTCGGCCAGCATGTCCTGAGACGTCCCGATGTAGTAGTCGAACGTCATGATGTTGACGACAGAGATCTTCGCGTGCTCGGCGACTGCGTTCTGCAAGACCCCGAGCTCGGCCGACGGAAGCCCGGTGGGGTAGGTCGGCAGCGTGTAGGAGAACTGGATCACCTTGTGGTGTGCCCGGCCCCAGGCCTCGGCCTGCGCGATGGCCTCGTTGCGCCGCTCGATCCCGGCGGTGTTGGTCACCGAGTCGCCTTCGACGTCTAGGTCGATGCGCGTGATGTGATAGGTCGTGACCAGGCTCTCGTAGACCTTCGCGATCGCGTCCACGCTGGTGCAGCTGTCCGCTAGCTCAGTGCCGGTCGTGTCCGCGGTGTACCCGCCGAACGACGGGATGACCTGCCCGCCGGCCCGCTGGATCGCCGCGATGTCCGCGCCGAAGCTGCCCGCGGCGGTGGCCGAGATCGGCGTGGAGGTGTCGCCGTTCCAGTAAGCGGTGCACGAGCCGGGCTGGTCGGTCTGCAGGAAGGCCAGCGTTACGTACTTGGCGCCGGACTCCTGCGAGACCTGTGCCAGCGAGCCTTCGGTGGAGTCCCAGCTCTCGAAGTACGGGGCGTAGACGTGCGCCGGCAGGGGGCGGGTGCCCGACGGCGCGTGCGCGGCGCTGGTTGTGCCGGCAGTCGTCGTGGCGCTTGCGGCGCTCGCGGCGCCGGCGGCGGCGGCGGTGCCCGCGCCGGCAACAGCAAGAGTCGCCAGCGCGAGGGGGATGAGGCGTCTCAAAGCGCGGTTCCTTCCGCTCGCTTCAGGAAACGATGTCCAGAAATGAATAGGAAACTTTACTATTCGTTTCTGGACAGGACGCTAGCCCGCCTGGGAGACCGCCGTCAATAGCTGGTCCGATATGCGTTATTTATCCGATTACCAGTGACTGCTGAGGCAAACTGCCCGAGCGACCGCCCTGGGCGGTATCGACAGCTGTTGATTGTGCCGCGAAATGCGGCACAATCAACAGCGGCTACTGGGGTACAGTCGCCGTGTGGTCATCGGCACTGCGCTGTGCTGTCAACCGAGACTCGGTTACCCGGGGCACTTTTCCCTAACCATCGGGCGGGAAAGCTTGGCCTGGTGCTCGCACCAGGCCAAGCTGGGTGACTTAGCCACCGGCGCAGCTGGAGCATCCGCCGGTGCCAAGCGGCTTGCCCGAGGCGCTGTAGGCGGTCCAGCTCTTGTCCGCCTGCCCTTTCTCCAGGGCGAATGCCCACAGCCTCTCGTTCCCGACCGACATGACAGGGACGCCGAAGCTGCGCCCGTCCGTCAGGGTCACCTCCAGCCGGGTGGCAGCGAGCGGCGCGAAGCCGTCGACAACAAACGGCAGGCCGCTTCCGAAGTCACCTACCCCGAACAGGGTGAGGCTGGTGATCCGGTCAGTGCTCTGGCAGGCGGTGGATTCGTCGTTGCCTGGGCCGGTGGCCGACGTGACGCAGGTGCCCCAGGGACCCTCGTACGCGGTGACCGACCAGTGCTGGCCGTTGGCCGTGCCCGAGCCGAGCACCGCCGTGGCGGTGGGGGGCACTGGCTGGCCGGGCGCTGCCCACAACCCGAAGTCCGGTAGCCCCCCATCCTGGGTAAACGGCACGGCGGTGATGAACTGGCCGTCCTGGAAGTACGCGGTGGAGCTGAGGACCCTGTCGCTCAGCGGAGCGGCGAATGCCACGAACCGTCCGCCGTAGGCCGCGACCGGGATCTCCTTGACCGTCTGCCCGTCGGCCAGTACGACGACGAGGTACTTCACGTCGGCCGCGACGGCCGCGACCATGACGTAGTTCGAGGCCCTCGCTGCTGACCTGCTGGAACGCGACCGGCACCTGCTCATCCGGATATTGCAGGCTGCAGCTGGGGGACTCGCCGTTGTCCAGGGCGGAGAGCCCGGATAGCGGGGCGTGGGGATACCAGCCCGGCTTGCTGGCCATCCCCGGGTAGAGCGCCACGGTAAAGCACTGCGGCAGGCTGGCCTTCGCATGGCCGTCCGGCTTTTCCACGCTGGCCTGCCACGCCGTGGTCCCCACCTGTCCCGTGGCGATCACGCCCGTGGGAGTACCCGGCGCTGGCGGGATGTCCGTTACGACGACCGGCTGCCGGTCGACCGGCGGCACTGGTGCGGGGCCGGCGACCAGATGGGACATGGCCGGGTATCCCACCGCGACCGCCACCGCGAGCGCTACCGTCGCGGTGACGGCCGCTACCCGCCGCCGCGCCCGGATGCGGCGTCCGCGCCGCATGACCGCCTCGATGGGGGCTTCGCCTGGCTCAACGGTGCGCAGTGCCGCATCCAGCTCCTCGTGCAGGTCGCTCATCGCAATCCTCCCTCGATGACGTTGCCCTCGATGCAGCCGCTGTCCGTAAGCTCAAAGTCCGTGAGGGCGCTGCCCTTCCGCAAGGTGACCAGTGCGCGGGACGCCTGGCTCTTGACCGTGCCGACCGAGCAGCCCAGCGCCGCCGCCGTGTCCGCCTCGGACATGTCCATCCAGAACCGCAGCACCACCACGGCGCGCTGGCGTGGTGGTAGCTGGCGCAGCGCCGCCAGCAGCGCCGCGCGTTCGTCAAGCTCCGCTGCCGCGTCCGGGACACTGCAGTCCGGTAGCACGCCAGGCAAGTCCTCGGCCACCCGCTGCTTACGGAAGCGGCGCCGGTTCTCGTTGACCACGATGCGCCGCAGGTAGGCGTCCGGGTCGCCAGCCCTGATCACCCGGCCCCAGGCCCCGTACGCACGCGCGAACGCGGCCTGCGCGATGTCCTCGGCGTGCCCGAGATCCCCTGTCAGCCCGTACGCCAGCCGCACGATGGCAGGCCACCGGCCGCGCATGAACTCGCGGAACTCCTCGTCCGCTTCAGTACTCACGTCGCACCACCTCACCCCTGCAGACCCCGGGATCTATCAGGAGGGTTGCACATGCGATGGCAAGTGAGGTCCTGCAGGCCGATGGGACTCCTGGCAGTTGTGCGGCGCCTTGGTAAAGCCGTCCAGCCTGATCACGGTTAGTACCACTGATGCGGCGGGTGGGCGCTTATGGGGGCAAATTGGTTGCACAGAGTAATCGTTGCGGTTTGGGGTGATGTTGTCAGAGGGAAGGAAGCAGGGCGGAGGCCAGGCAACGGCCAGCACGCGTGGGGGCAGCATGGAGGAGACCAGCGAGGAGCGGCGGCGGAGCGAGCAGTTCCTTGCCATCGTGTCCCATGAGATGCGCACGCCCGTGACGTCGATCCTCTCCTTCAGCGAGCTCATCAGGGGCGAGGGCGACGGACTGTCCGCGGACGGATGGCGCTACCTCGACGTCATCGAACGGAACGCCGAGCGCCTGCTGCGTCTGGTGACCGACCTGCTCATGCTGACCAAGATCGAGTCTGGCGGCCTTCCGCTGGACCTCGGCCCAGTCGACGTGCCAAGGCTCATCGCCGACGCCGTCGTCGTCAGCACGCCTGTCGCCGCCAAGCAGGACATGACCATCCACACAGACACCCGAGAGGGGCCGATGCTCACGGGTGACCATCGTCGTCTCCTGCATGTCCTCGATAACCTGATCGGCAATGCTGTCAAGTTCTCCCACCCCAGCGGGCTGATCCGGGTAACCGCCAGGTTTCACGCGGCGCGCGGGCCGGCGGGCGGAACCTGGCGGATCACTGTGTCGGACTCCGGCATCGGGATACCGCCCGGCGAGGTCGAGCACCTTTTCGGCCGGTTTGCCCGTGGATCCAACGCCCGTGCCGCAGGGCTGCCTGGCAGCGGCCTCGGCCTGTCGATCGTCAAGCTGCTCACCGAGATGCATGGCGGGCACATCCGGGTGCACAGCGTCCTGGACGCGGGCACGACGTTCAGCGTGTTCCTGCCGGTCGCCCCAGGCGAGCGGGCGGCACCGTGAGCGAGGGGAGGGTCCTGGTGATCGATGACGAGCAGGACGTCGCGTTCGGCATCCGCGTCGTACTGGAACGGGGCGGGTTCACCGTCACCACCGCGTCCAGCGGCCCTGAGGGACTGCGGACCTTCCACAGTGCCCACCCCGACCTCGTCATCCTCGACGTCGGGCTACCCGGCATGGACGGCTGGACGGTTCTCGAGCGCATCCGGGACCTGTCCGACGTGCCCATCCTCATGCTCACCGCCTACGGCCAGGAGTCGGAGAAGGTCAAGGGCCTCACTAGCGGTGCCGACGACTACCTGCTCAAGCCGTTCGGCAACGCGGAACTGGGCGCCCGCGCACTGGCCCTGGTCCGCCGGTCGCGCGGGGGAGCGGCGACGGGCGAGGGGCGACGGACCGAGGTCTTCAACGACGGCTCCGTCCAGCTGAACTTCGCCTCGCACGAGGTAAGCGTGGACGGCGTCCAGGTCGCCCTGACGCCGACCGAGTACCGGCTGCTTGTCGCGCTTGTCCGGCATCAGGGCCAGGTCCTCAGCCCGGAAAAGCTGCTGGAGCTCGCGTGGAGTGATCCGTTCGGGATCGGGCCTGAGCGGGTCAAGTACAGCATCCTGCGACTGCGCCGCAAGCTCGGACCCCATCCGGGGCCGGGACCCGGATCGAGGCGGTACGCGGTTTCGGTTACCGCTACCGGTCCCCGCAGCGTCGGCGCATGCCACACCACGACCGGGCCGGTGGGCCGGGGGCCGGGGGCGACCGGTAAGCGGGAGCGACACTGCGGGGGAACGCCTTGGACCAGCCGCGTCAGCAACTGCCCGCGTCCGGCCCGGTCGCCCGGCTCGCGATGGCCGCCTAGGACCGCTCGGTCGGGTGCGTTCGGTAAAGGCGGGGGATTTATCTTGATCGGACACGGGCCCAGCGGGCAGCCCGGCGCCGGCGGAGACTAGGGCGCGCTGCTGACGGCGGATCCGCCCACGGCAGCGCGGAAGGGAGACAGCGGTGCCCGCCATCGATATTCCGGACGGCTCGCAGTTCGGCCTGGACAACTTGCCCTATGGGGTGTTCTCCGTGGACGCGGCCGACCCGCGAGTGGGCGTCCGGGTCGGGGACAGCGTTGTTGACGTCGCACTGCTGCTGGGCGACGACGTGTTCGCGGCGCCGTCGCTTAACCCGTTCATGGCACAGGGGCCGCAGCGCTGGCAGTGGGCGCGCGCGGAGGTCCAGCGGTTGCTGCGGGGTGGCGACGTGCGCGGCGATGCCGTGCACCGGCTGCCATCGGTGGCCCTGCACCTGCCGTTTGACGTCGCCGACTATGTCGACTTCTACGCATCCGAGCACCACGCCTCCAACGTCGGGCGGATCTTCCGGCCCGACGCCGCGCCGCTGATGCCGAACTGGAAGCACTTGCCCGTTGGCTACCACGGCCGGGCCGGGACGGTGGTCGTATCGGGTGCCGGCATCGTGCGGCCGTGCGGCCAGCGAAAGCTGCCCGGTGATGACGCGCCGACCTTCGGGCCGAGCGAGCGGCTAGACATCGAGGCGGAACTCGGCTTCGTCGTAGGGGTCGGGTCCGCCCTGGGGACATCCATCGGTGTGGATGACTTCGCCTCGCACGTCTTCGGCGCGTTCCTGATCAACGACTGGTCGGCGCGTGATATCCAGGCCTGGGAGTACGTGCCGCTGGGACCGCATCTGGGAAAGTCGTTCGCCACCTCAGTGTCGCCATGGGTGGTGCCGCTGGCGGCGCTGGAGACAGCGCGGGTGCCGCTGCCAGGCCAGCACCCCGAGCCGCTGCCTTACCTGCGGGAGTCCGTCTCGTGGGGGCTGGACATCGACCTCATCGTGTCGTGGAACGGCGAGGAGGTGTCACGTCCGCCGTACCGGACGATGTACTGGTCGCCCGCGCAGATGCTGGCGCACATGACCGTCAATGGCGCGTCAGCGCGCACCGGCGACATCTTCGGCTCGGGCACGATCTCCGGGCCGTCGCGGTTGGAGCGCGGCGCGTTCCTGGAGCTGACCTGGAACGGCGCGGAGCCGGTCACCGTCAAGGGCGAGCAGCGGACGTTCCTGCTCGACGGCGACGAGGTGGCCATCACGGCGACAGCGCTAGGCGTTTACGGCGGGCGCATCGGCTTCGGCGAGGTCACTGGCCGGATCCTCCCGGCTCTTCAGTAAGCCGACTGAGATCACCGGGTAGGCGCTCCGCGCCTACCCGGTGATGGTGATAGTTGGGTGATCCTTCGGGTTGAGCCAGCGGAGGACCTTCAGGAGCTCGAAGACCGGGAGGGAAACGCAGCCGGCGGTCGGGCCGCCAGTCCCCACGTGCAGGAAAATCGCACTGCCCAGACCCGGGGTCCGGGCGGTGTTGTAGGTGATCACGGCCGCATAGTCATACGGGGGCACATTGTGCATCGGCTCGGGATCACGGCCAGCCTTCTGGGTGTTGATATCGACCCACTCGTTGTACAGCGGGCTGCTCGGGTCGTCGTCCCAGTAGTCGTAGGTATAGGCGTGCCGCCATGGGAAGTGGACGCCCGGATTCGAGTCAACCCCGAAGAAGAAGCTGAAGCCGTAAGTGCCTGACGGGGTCTTACCGTCTCCCTCGCGCTTCGCGCCGGACTTGGCGACGCCGTTGTACCCGACACGCGCGGTCCACGGCCCGAATACCTCAGCCCACTTACTGCTCGATGACTTGGAGAGCTGGTACGCCCGGAACGTCGCGTACGTGGTCCCGTCATAGTCCGAGGCCGTCACCGTGATCCGCTGCCGCGGGGCGTCCTGCTTACTGGCAGTTGGCGTGACGGCCGCATGCGCCACCCCGGTGGCTGCGAGGCAGGAAACACCGGCCAGCGCAGCCAGGACTAGCAACGATGAACGCCTCGTAGTAATCATGAAGCTGATTGTAGGGGCTCGGCTGCCCCCACGGCCGCTGGCTCGGGGGAGTGCTGCCCGGTATGCGGCAACCTTTATGCAGGCCCACCTGCTTTAGACAGGTGTGCAGGTGATCGAGTATCCAGCCAACTCAAGGCGGGGAGACGTCATGCCCGAACCCCCCGACTTTGCTGACTTCGTGCGGCGGGAGTCGAGTGCCATGCTGCGTGCGGCGTGGCTGCTGACGGGCGGAGACTGGGCACTCGCCGAGGACCTGGTGCAAACCACACTGGGCGAGGTCTGGCGGCGCTGGGACCGGGTGGCCGCCATGGAATCAGCCGAAGGCTACGCGCACAAGGTCATGGTCAATACCTTCCTGCGCTGGCGCGGACGACGCTGGACGGGGGAGATCGCCTCGGCGGCGCTTCCCGAGTGGGCTACCGACAGCGGCGCGTTCCGCCAGGTGGACACGCGAGAGTCGCTGCGCCGGGCACTGCGTGAGCTGACAGCGAGGCAGCGAGCTGTCATCACGCTGCGCTATTTCGAGGACCGGACTGAGACTGACACGGCGCAGATCATGGGCTGCTCTGTCGGGACAGTGAAGAGCCAGGCGGCAAAGGCACTGGCCAGGCTGCGGCACGTCCCGGGTCTGGCGGAAGTCCTGGGACAAGGGGCAGCGGCATGACCGGCCGCATCGCCACTCAAGGCGCCCCGAAGCGAGCGGGAGGCACCAGATGAGGTATCCGGGCGACGAAGGCGGCATCGGGGCCGACGAGCAGCACCTGGCGGACCTGCTGAAGCGGGTCGTGCCGGAACCACCACGACAGCTGACCTACGAGGAGATCACCGTGCGGAACGTGGAGCGGACAGTGAAGTCATGGCTAGTGCCCACCCTGGCGGCAGCGGCAGTCCTGGTCGTCGTTGGCTCGGTCGGTGCTATCGCGGCCACCCGTTCCGGTCAGGCGAAGCCAGGAGTGCCCGCCGCCTACCAGGGCACCAGCAGGGCCAGTGGGACCGCCTCCCTGCGGGCAACCTCGCCCGGCTGCCAGCCCACGGCCGAGCCCCACCCCGACGGCGTCACAAAGTGCCAGCGTGACGGTGCCGGATGTCCTGGGCCAGCAGGTGACCGCAGCGGTGGCGGCCCTCCGGGGAGCCGGCCTCGCGGTGGTCATCCAGGACGGGGCCTCGCGGACCATCCCGACGGGAGCCGTGATGCTCCAGGCGCCGCAGGCGGAAACACGCGTGCCTCGTGGAGCGAGGATCGAGCTCACCGTCGTGGCCGCGGGGGCTACTGCTGAGCCGTCGCCGACGTGCCCGGTCCCGACTCCTGAGCCGAGTGCCGCGGCGCCGGGCGTCCCGACCCCTGAGCCGACTAGCACCTTTGGCCCGACTCCTGAACCGAGTGCCGCGGCGCCGGGCGTCCCGACCCCTGAGCCGACTAGCACCTCTGGCCCGACTCCTGAACCGTCCGCGAGCCTGCGGCGGTGAGGCCGGCGGGCCTGCCCGCCTGGCTGTGGCCCCCTATTGAGGTGGGGACTTGATACGGCGCCCGGTAACATCGGACCTGAAATACAGGAACCTGAAATACAGGCCCGAAAGCACAGCCGACGTCGACTGAAAGCAGACAACCGTGTCCCAGATCAGCATCCGCGTGCTCGACCGCGAGTCCCAGCGGGCCGAACGCGAGGTTACGACTGGGACTACCGCCGCAGACCTGTTCGCCGCAGAGCGGGACGTCGTTGTCGCACGCGTCAACGGCCAGCTCCGGGACCTCGCCTGGATCCTGGCCGACGGTGACGAGGTGGAACCGGTCTCCGTCGACTCTGCTGAGGGCCGCTCGGTTATCCGGCACTCCACCGCGCACGTCATGGCGCAGGCGGTGCAAGAGATCTTCTCCGAGGCCAAGCTAGGCATCGGGCCGCCGATCGAGAACGGCTTCTACTACGACTTCCAGGTCGACCGCGCGTTCACCCCCGAGGACCTGAAGAAGATCGAGTCGCGGATGCGCGACATCGTCAAGCAGGGCCAGCTTTTCGCCAGGCGTGAGGTCACCGATGAGGAGGCCAGGGCCGAGCTCAAGGACGAGCCGTTCAAGCTCGAGCTCATCGGCATCAAGGGCAAAAGCGGGGCGCCTTCCGCCGACGACGAGGCATCGACCGAAGTCGGCGCGGGCGTGCTGACCATCTACGACAACATCGACGCCAAGACCGGCGAGCTGTCCTGGAAGGACCTGTGCCGGGGACCGCACGTGCCGTCCACCAGGCACATCCCGGCCTTCAAGCTGATGCGCAACGCCGGGGCCTACTGGCGGGGCAGCGAGAAGAACCCGCAGCTCCAGCGCATCTACGGGACCGCGTGGGAGTCCCGCGCCGCGCAAGACGGCTACCTCAAGATGCTGGAGGAGGCCGAGCGCCGCGACCACCGCAAGCTCGGAGCCGAGCTGGACCTGTTCTCCTTCCCCGACGAGATCGGCTCCGGCCTGGCGGTCTTCCACCCCAAGGGCGGCATCATCCGCCGGGAGATGGAGCACTACGCGCGGCTGCGGCATGAGGCGGCGGGCTACGAGTTCGTCAACACCCCGCACATCACCAAGGGGCACCTCTTCGAGACCTCGGGGCACTTGCCGTACTACGCCGACACGATGTTCCCGCCCATGGAGCTTGAGGGTGCTGAGTACTACCTCAAGGCCATGAACTGCCCGATGCACAACCTGATCTTCCGGGCGCGCGGCCGTTCCTACCGGGAGCTGCCGCTGCGGCTTTTCGAGTTCGGCACCGTCTACCGGTACGAGAAGTCCGGCGTCGTGCACGGCCTGACCCGGGTGCGCGGGCTGACCCAGGACGACTCGCACATCTACTGCACCCCTGAGCAGATGGAGGACGAGCTGACCAACTTGCTCACCTTCGTGCTCGACTTGCTGCGCGACTACGGGCTCGATGACTTCTTCCTTGAGCTGTCCACCCGCGGCGACTCAGAGAAGTTCATCGGCTCGGACGAGGAGTGGGAGGCGGCGACCGAGACCCTGCGCCGGGTCGCCACCGAATCCGGCCTTGAGCTGGTCCCCGACCCGGGTGGCGCGGCGTTCTACGGGCCGAAGATCTCGGTCCAGGCGCGTGACGCGATCGGCCGGAGCTGGCAGCTGTCCACCATTCAGCTGGACTTCAACCAGCCCAAGCGGTTCGGGCTTGAGTACCAGGCCGCCGACGGTACCCGGCAGCAGCCGATCATGATCCACCGGGCACTGTTCGGGTCGATCGAGCGGTTCATGGGCGTGCTGATCGAGCACTACGCCGGCGCGATGCCGCCGTGGCTGGCGCCTGTTCAGGTGGTTGGCATCCCGATTTCTGACCAGCACGTTCCATACCTCGATTCCCTGGCGCAGCGCCTTCGGGCAGCTCGTGTGCGGGTCGAGGTGGACTCGAGCGACGACCGGATGCAGAAGAAGATCCGCAACGCCCAGAAGCAGAAGATCCCCTTCATGCTGCTGGCGGGCGATGACGATGTGGCCGCAGGGGCGGTGTCCTTCCGCTACCGCAACGGCACCCAGAACAACGGCGTACCGATCGATGACGCGGTCGCGGAGATCATCGCCGCGATACAGTCGCGCGCCCAGGTCTGACACGCGTCAGCGCGTCCAGCGGCCCGCCAGGAAGATCCCGGGCGGGCCGTTCTCGCGCTACCCGGCGCTTGCGCCGGGGTGGGCGGGCCGGTTGCATGAATATGCAGTGGCGTGCATATACTTTAGGCATGTCCAAGGTGCTGACTTCCCTGCCTGTCGGTGAACGTGTAGGAATCGCCTTTTCCGGCGGGCTCGACACGTCGGTCGCGGTCGCGTGGATGCGCGAGAAGGGTGCGGTGCCATGCACGTACACCGCGAACATCGGGCAGTACGACGAGCCGGACATTGGCTCGGTGCCCGGACGGGCAGGCGCTTACGGGGCGGAGATCGCGCGACTGGTCGACTGCCGGGCGGCGCTCGTGGAGGAGGGACTCGCGGCCCTGGCCTGCGGCGCCTTCCACATCCGGTCCGGCGGGCGAGCCTACTTCAACACCACGCCGCTCGGCCGGGCCGTCACTGGCACGCTGCTGGTGCGCGCGATGATGGACGACGGCGTGCAGATCTGGGGTGACGGGTCCACCTACAAGGGCAACGACATCGAGCGGTTCTACCGGTACGGGCTGCTGACCAACCCAGCGTTGCGGGTCTACAAGCCGTGGCTGGACGCGACCTTCGTCGGCGAGCTCGGCGGGCGCAAGGAGATGTCGGAGTGGCTGCTTGAGCGCGGCCTGCCGTACCGGGCCAGTACGGAGAAGGCGTACTCCACCGACGCGAACATCTGGGGCGCGACCCACGAGGCCAAGTCGCTGGAGCAGCTGAATACGGGGATCGAGATCGTCGAGCCGATCATGGGCGTGCGGTTCTTTGACCCGGTAATCGAGATCGCTGCTGAGGACGTCACGGTCGGGTTCGCGCAGGGGCGGCCGGTGTCCATCAACGGCAAGGAGTTCGCCTCCCCGGTCGACCTGGTGATCGAGGCCAACGCGGTCGGCGGGCGGCACGGGCTGGGGATGTCCGACCAGATCGAGAACCGGATCATCGAGGCCAAGTCGCGTGGCATCTACGAGGCCCCGGGCATGGCGCTGCTGCACATCGCCTACGAGCGGCTCATCAGCGCGATCCACAACGAGGACACCATCGCCGCCTACCACAACGAGGGACGCAAGCTTGGCCGGCTGCTGTACGAGGGCCGCTGGCTTGACCCGCAGGCGCTCATGCTGCGCGAGTCGCTGCAGCGCTGGGTCGGCACCGCGATCACCGGGGAGGTGACGCTGCGGCTACGGCGCGGGGAGGACTACTCGGTCCTCGACACGACGGGCCTGGCATTCAGCTACCACCCGGAGAAGCTGTCGATGGAGCGGGTGGAGGATGCGGCGTTCGGGCCGGTGGACCGCATCGGGCAGCTCACGATGCGGAACCTGGACATCGCCGACTCCCGCGCCAAGCTGGAGCAGTACGCCGGCCTCGGCGTGATAGGCAGCCCGCACCCGGCGCTAACCGTGCAGGCGCAGGCCGTCCAGTCGGCGACCGCCGCCCTGATCGGTGCCCCGTCAGTCGGCGGCGCGGACATGATCGCCTCCTCGGGTGAGGAGTCCAGCGACGAGCTGCTGGACCATGCTGCCATGGAGGCCGGCACGGACTAGCGCCTTGGCTGCACCTGCGCGGGCACAAAGCCGCCGCGTGCCCGCGCAGGCGGGTAATTCGGTGGCGATCGCGGACAGCTGGGCGGTAAGGGGCGTCAGGGTCCCCAGCAGGCGGCGAGCCTGCTGGGGGGTGACAGGCGAGTCGGCCGCCAACGGGCGGGCAAGGCGGTCAGAAAGCTGGGCGGCGATGCCGGCTAGCTGGTCGACCACCGGGTCCGTCGGGTCGGCGAGCAGTCGGGCTAGATCATCGCGGACGGCCTCGACGGCCTTGGCGGCGGGCAGTTCCGGGTTCTCAAGCAGGCTGCGGACCACGATGTCGGCGATCCGTTCGACCTGCTCTGCCTTGTCGGCCAGCAGGTCATGCTCCCCGCCGGAGGATCCGGAACGCGCGCCAGGCCGGGGCGCGGGGATCATCGCGCCGGATAGGGCGCGGCGCAGCGACAGTGCCGCGATGACCCGCATGTCCTCGGCCACGCAGGCGGGTGCCCCAGCCGGGCGGCAGGCAGCCAGCGGGATGTCATCGCTCGTCCACTCGGCCAGGGCGAGCAGGTACGCCTCGGCGACCTAATCGCTCCAGGCACCACGGTGCCCTCTCAACTCGCCCATCCTGCCCCTCCCATGAGCGCGCGTTCATCTGGCCAAATCAAGTATTCGCAGCTTGTGAGGGGTTCGTCTGCGGCTGCGAAATGGTCGGACAACCCCGGACAGGCCAGCTCACCCGGCACTACTACGAGCTGCTGTCGGAGCTTACTAACCTGCCGTGGCACCCTGAGGTGCTGGTGAACGAGTACTACTCGCCGTTCGGCAGCTCGCTAAGCTGCCTGTCGCACTACGGGATGACCCAGGCGAAGGCCGGGGACCTAGCCTCCCGGCTCGACCAGCTGAACACGGTGCTCGCGCAGGGGGCGGGGGCATTCGGCTTCGGGGTGGCTCAGCCTCAGTTCAGCGGGCACGAGCCGTGCTCGACCGACTCCTACGTGCAGGGGCCGACCGACCGGGCCCCGCTGCACCCGAACATCGAGGGCGAGCTCGCCATCGCCCTCGCTGACGAGCAGGCGATAGCCAGCCAGGGCCTGGGAGCGGGCCTCGGCAGCTAAAGATAAAAATTGTTATCTACATTTCGTTACGGTATGCGCCTGCGCAGGTCGTATCATCGTCCCCCAAGCACTTTTGCGCCGGTGGGGGGCAAGGATGGGGAAAGCCAGTGCGCGGATAGCCGAAAGTTTGGGCGAATTGCAGGCGCTCGCTAGCGAGATCGATGCATGGCATGCCCGATGGGAGGATTCCTCCACGGTCGGCAAGCACCGGACGCAGCTAGATCTCCTTGCCAGGCTAACGCGTAAGCTCATCGACGTCCTCATGGCCGAGACCAGGAAAATCGACCTGGTGAGGGACGTTGCGACGGTGTACGAGGACTGTCGTCAGGCGGACGAGCGACTCCTCTACGTGCGGCGGCTCTGGCGGTGGTATGCCGACAAATTCGATCAGCTCGCCGGGCCGGAAGATGACCCGATGACGCTGACCTTGCGCGCGGCCGGTGAAGTGATCTGGAGTTGCTGGAAAACTGCTCTCAAGAACCTGGGCGCGGCCCCGGAATTCGATGCGCCTGTTCCACTCGCGTATCTGTCGCCACAATTCGCCGCTTCCGCAACTCGCCGCGCTCACTTCCCACGTGACGTGCGCCCACAGATCGACAAGATCCTCGACCGCCATGTCAAGCAGCTCCCGATCCCGGTCATCGCACTTCCGCTCATGTGCCAGCGGCGGCCCTGGTGGCTCGTGGTCGCCGCGCACGAGGTCGGCCACCAGGTACAGGCCGAGTTCCCGGAGCTCGCGGACCGCACGAAGGAGGTCCTTGCCGGTGCGGTGGGCTGCAGCCATGCGGTGGGCTCCAGCCAAAAGGCGCTATGGTGCCGATGGCACCAGGAGCTATTCGCCGACGCGTGTGCGGTGCTGCTCACCGGTCCCGCCTTCATCTGGGCGCTCACGGAACTGGAGACGCGGCCCGCGCCCGACCCCGGCAAGCTCCTGGACGCCGGCTACCCGCCACCGCTGGTCCGGCTCGCCGTTGCCCGCGCGATCGCGGAAAGGGCTTTTCCCGAACGAGACGTCCCCGGTCTCGCAGCCTCCCTTCCTGGCGGCGACGAGGATTTCAAGGAACTGCTCGACTTCGTTCCGGCGGTGGCCGACGCTCTGCTGGAGCTGACGTCCAACAGTGGCAAGCAGTTGCGCGGACTGGCGCCCGCGACCGCGCGCGCCTACGACGAAGGCGTCATCAGCGACTGGAAGCGGGAACTGCTCGGCCGGAAGGAGCCTGTCCCTGAGCGGAGCCTCGGGGCGGCGCGGTTCTGCGTGGCCGGCAGCGTGGCGGCGTGGCAGTCACTCACCAGCGGTCAGGCTAATGAGCAGGAACTCGCCGATCGGACCCTGCTCCTGACGCAGCAGGTGCTGGGTGTCCTCCCGAAGTGCGCCGAGCCCGGTACACGCGGCGGCCCGTCCGGGTCGGACGTTACGGCCCAGGCGGAGGAACTAGCGCAACGGTTCGCGGCAGACCTCCTCGCGGCCGACCTGTTCGCCGATGACACGGCCTCCGATGATGACACGGCCTCCGATGATGACACGGCCTCCGATGATGACACGGCCTTCGGCGATGACGGGCAGCCATGAGGGTAACCGTGGACATCAGGCACGACGGCGACAAGCTCTTCCTTGACGTCACCGTCCCTGGCCTCGCTGAGGCGTGCGTTCAGGAGGTCACCTGGCTCTCTGGCACCCGCCTCCTGGTCGCGGAGCACGCGAAGAACGACGTCGCCGATCCCGCCGGCCTGGTCCGCGCGGTAGAGCACTGCGATGCCGACAGCGATGGAGCCGTGCACGTTGAGCACCTCAAGCACTATGGCCGGCTCCTGTTCGATGCCGCGTTCGGCGACGCTACCTGGCAGCGAATCCTGCGGGCCGCGACCGGCCAACGCGCGGAGTACCTGGAGGTAGCCGTCGGTGGCTTGGCCGACAGTGATCACGTCGCGCTGCAGGCGCTGCGCTGGGAGGCGCTCTATGACGGCAAGCGGTTCATCGCCGCGCAGGGCACGACCGATGAGGCCTTCCCCGTAGGCGTCGTCCGTCTCATCGGTGGCAGCCCCGGCACGTCGGAAAACGCAGCCTCGGGGAACGGGGCGTTCCAGCGGATCGAGCACATTCCTAGGGTGCTGTTCGCCGTGGGCAGCCACCTCGGCGACCAAAGCATCCGGCCTGGCGCCGAGTTCATGGGCATCATGCGGCGCTTGGACCGAAATGGTGGCTGGGTCCAGGCGCGGGTACTTGATCGGGCCACCCGCACGAGCCTGCTCACGGAACTGGAAACGTTCAAGCCTGACGTCCTGCATCTCATCGGACATGGCAGATGGGTCAAGGGCGAGGTAAAGGTGCAACTGCGTCCGGACTCGGCCGATGAGGATGGCTGGGTCGCGGCGAAGGGACTGCTCAACATCTTCGCCCAGGCTGGGCACCGGCCGACCATGGTACTGCTGTCCGCCTGCCACACTGCCGACAGCGGGGACCGAGGTTCCGACGATCCCCCGATGAGCGCCCTGCCATTCGCGGCGCGCCTGGTAGCCGGCGACGGCGTGGACGTCGGCGTGCCTGTCGTCGTGGCGATGGCCGGCGACATCTCCGACACGGCCTGCCGGGTCTTCACTCAGGCCCTTACAACTGCCATCGGCAAGGGCGAACCGCTCGGGAAGGCCGTCATCCGAGGCAGGCGGGCGGCGTTCTACGGCGGGCCTGGCGCGGCCGCCCAGCACTCAGATCCCGAGTCTGGGCACTGGGTCATGCCGGCGTTGTTCCTCGCCGCGGGCATGCCCGACAACGCCTGCCTGGTCAACACGGCGCGTACGGTGGCCGCCCAGAGGCGCGTTCTCATGCTGGGCATGACGGTTGAGCCCGTCTTCTGCGGGCGGGCCGCGTTCATGAGCGCGCTAGACCGGCTGCTCGATGCCGATGATGCCCTGAACGTGCTGGTCGCCCATGCGCCTGGCCCGGGCTTCGGTGGAAGGCGGCTGCTTAAGGAGCTAGGGGCCAGGGCGGTCCGCTCCGACGTGCTGCCCGTGCTGCTCGGCCCCTTCCCGAGTGAGGCTTTCTCCCCCAAGGACCTGCCGGGCCTGGCTACCAGGTTCCAGGAATGCCTTGACAACATGCGCACCAGCGTCCCCGGCTTCAGGGAGAAACGGCCGCGGCCGACCAGCGTGCTTGCCGTGGCCAGAGAGGGAGGAAGCCACCCGGAGGTCGCGGCCGCGATCCGCGAGGACCTCAAGGCGCTGGTGGCGGACCTGCGCGACGACGACCCCGTCAGGCACCGCCCGGAGGGCCAGCCGCGAACAATCTTGCTGTGCTACCGCGTCGATGGGTGGGGCGCCTTCAACGACCTCGCTGGCCTGCTTGGCCCGAACGGGGTGAAAGGGGGGGAGATTCCCGTTCCGGTCGTGTTCACCGCCGCCGATGGTACTCGGCTGCGGGAACCGCGGGAACACGACTGGTGGGGGGAGACGTGGATCGACATCCTGCCGCTCGGCCGGCTCGCCAGGCACATAGACGAGGCTGGCGAACTGGTGGACGAGGCAGTCAGGGACGAAGACATCCTCGCCTACCAGCACTGGCTGCTGAACCCGGAGAGGAGAGGTGAGAGGGTCTACGCCCTGTCCCGTAGCGCGCGATCCGACTGGCCAGGCATCATGCGCCTTTGGCTGGAGGAAGCCCCGATATACCCGAGGGATAAGCTACTCCCCCTCGCCAAGGCCATGTCCAGCTACTTCACGCACGCCAACGACGACGAGCTGCTCTCCAGGTTCGCGAGCGTGCTTACATGACCGCCGGGTTCGACGAGCTGCAAGCCGCGATCGATGAGGCGATCCACGAGCAGCGGAGAGCCACCATCAGCGAACTGGGGGGCCAGGATCTCGCGCTGTGGCTGGCGGTACCGCCACTGTGGACCCGTACCGTGGCGGTGAATTCCGGATTCCTCGAGGAGCCTGAGCAGGTCAGCGACTTCGTTCAGCAGGCATGCGACGTCGGATGGTGCGAGACGTGGGGGTCGCTCAGCGCTGACGGCCCGACGGAGCTTAGCTTCTGGATGCCCGACACAGTGCGTCGCGGCGTCTTGGATACCCTGCTTGAGCTTGACGGTGGTCGGAGCGCTGTCCAGGACAAGGCGCGGCAGGTCGCCGCTAGCGTCGTCCAGTGCCCGGATAACGTCGTGCCTGGAGAGCTGCGGGCCTGGGCCGACCTCTGCGCGAACGTCCCGGCGGATGGCATCCCGGACGCCCTTGTCGAGCGCGTCAAGCAGGCCATTGCACACGGTGACATCACTACCGCGCAAGAGCTCGTCAGCGCCGGAAGGGCGCTCGAGCCCATGGTAGAGGGCAGGCCCTGTCAGCGATGGGCCGCCTGCGCCGGATGCTGGAGCGCGAACTTCGCAAGGGCCAGGACAAGGTTGCCCTGGCCCGGTACCTCGACCGCCAGGAGCTGTCTGGTGCGGTGGCCCGCCTCCTTGCTCCGGACGCGGATCAGTGGGCACTGCACCTGCAGGGGGCGGGTGGCGTGGGCAAGACGATGTTCATCCGCTACCTGGCCTCCGGTGAGTTCGCAAGGCGCCAGGGCCTCACTCCGATCCCGCTTGCGCGCGTGGACTTCGACCACATGCCAGCGGACTACCCGGTCACCAAGCCGGTGCAGTTGCTCCTGGAGCTCGCCGATGAGCTCGCGCTGCACACCGCGTTCAGCGTGCAGGCTGACGGGGCGCTGGAGACTTTCCGCCACAACGCGGAGTGGGCGGACCAGGCCGCCAGCAGCCTGCGGGTCATCAGTGCGCGGTCGCTGGAGAGCGAGGAAGACAAGCAGGCGATCGATGCCTTCGCCGATGCGGTCAACAAGCTCGGCAAGGCGCTGCTAATCCTCGATACCTGCGAGGAGCTGGCGAAGTGGAATGCGGGGAATGCGGATGCCCTCGCGATCCGGCGCACGCTGGACATCGTGCAGAGGCTGCATGACCGTGCCCCCTCCGTTCGGGTGCTCATCGCCGGGCGGCGCCCCCTTCCCGCGCGGGAGTGGCTGGCGGTCCAGGATGTGCCCGGGTTCACGCTGAGGGAGGCACGGCGGTATCTGGCCAAGTTCTCGGGCCGGGCGCTGACGGGCCCCCTGGTGGACGAGATGATCAGGCAGTCGCCTGCCCCTGATGAGCCGCTTCCAGCCCCGGGCAGTTGCCCGCGCGCGTGAACCCGTTCGACCTCGCGCTGTACCTGTCCTGGGCGGACAGGGAGCCTGAGCTCGGCCTCGCGGACATTCAAGGGGGCAATGACGCCTACATCGAGAGCAGGATCATCGAGCGGCTGAAGGATGACCCGCTCGTGACGCGCTCGCTGCCTATGCTCGCGGTTGGGGGAAAGTGCCGGGTCGAGACAATGGCCGAGGTACTCGGCTGCGTCGCGGCTGACCTTGGTCGTCGGCTGGGAGCCCAGGAATGGATCGCGGCCAGCGGTGGCAGCCACCCGGTATTCGTCGCGGCGCGGCCGGCCCTGGCACACAGGCTGCGCCGCTACTACGAGACGGTCAGGCACCGGGAGAAATTCCGCGGTGAGACGCGAAGGTACGCCGACGCGCTCCTGCGGCGACTGCAGGACGCGCTGCCTGATTCGGGCGACGTGGACGCGGATGAGGTACTCGCGGCGCTGCGCCTGGCCAGCCCAGTCGAGGCGATCAGGCTGTGGGAGTGGGTTGAGGCATGGGCGCAGCAGTCGCCGGGCCGGTGGGACACGGTCGGCAAGGTGACCAGCCGCATCCTTGGCGAGTGGGCCGACGATCATCGGTCCACGCCGCACGCCTTGCGGGCCGCGATCCAGGCCGCCAACATCGCGGCCTACCGCCGGGAGATGCCGCTAGCCGACGTGCGGGACCTGTGGGCGGAGGTGCTTGCTTTCGCGGACAGGCACCCAGAGCCGGGGCAGCAACGGGAGTTGCGGCTGCTGGGCGCCCTAGGGTCGCTGCCGTATGCGCCGGGGGACGAGGCGCTGTGGGAGGTGCTCGTCGCGGGCGGGGAAGTGCTGCGCACCTCCCCCAGGGTGTTCACCGCGGCGGTAGACGCTACGCACCGGTTGCTGGAGGCAGGCAATGCCAGCGCCGGAAGGCGCCTGTCGGGCTTGCTTGACCTGGGGACCGTTCTGCTCGCGGGATCGCCTGACATGAGCCGCGCCCTGGCGTGGGCACATGCCTCCGAGGCCCGGCTGGTGGCGGACAGCGACCCGAGTGCGGCCCAGGTGAAGATCAGGGAGGCGGAGCGCCTCACCTCCGGTGCCGCTGAGCCGAGCCAGCATGGCCGCACTGGGTCCCGCCGGAGGACTTGCTCGCCCGAGTACGGATCGAGCGCGGGCTGATCGACCGGGAGCTTGTCGCCGGGCCATCCGATCTGGCGATGCTAGACGCCTGGGAAGAGCACGCGGCCGGGAACCTCGGATCGATCGACGGGGAGCGGCTGGCCTCGCTCTGCCTGCGAATTCGCCTTCAGCACGGCGTCGTGGACGCTTCGCTAGCGCAAGAGTGGGAGTCTGCCGACAGCTACGTTCGCGGCCGGATGGCGACGAACTCGGCCCACGACATCGTGCCGCCGCTGTTCGTGAGCGTGGCGCAGGCATGGCTTTCGGCTGGCCAGCCCGAGCGGGCGCTGGCGCTGCTTGAGTGGCGCCGGTCGGAGGCGAACGCCACCCAAGACGATGACGCGACCGTTCGCCACGCGGAGGCCGCGATCGCCTGGCTCGTGCGCAGGCTCCGGCTTGCTGACCAGAGGGCACTGCTGGACCGGCTGACGGACCCGGGCCGGTACCGATCCGAGGCGAGCCGGATGTGGGTCGCCATGCTGGATGACGCCAGGCGGGCCTACGCGGTGGTCCACCGTGAGCCGCCGCCCCGGGCGTCCGCCGACACTGACCGGCTGGCTGGATGGCACGCCTGGTGGCAGTGCCAGTCACTGTCCGTCCCCGACTCGGTGCCTCAGCCGCCATGGTCACCGCAGGAACTGGACGCTGACCTTCCGGGCCTCCTCGACATCCAGGCTGACCTCAAGGAGTTCGACATCCAGGCTGACCTTGAGGAGACGGAACTGCTCCGGAGACTCGGGCTAGAGCGGGTCCGCAGGCAGCTAGGCGAGCGACTATTGCTGGTGCCACGCAACATGCGCAGGCGGGTGCGCTCCGCGGACCCCTACCACGACGTGCGGGTGGACTTGCGCTGGGCCGCTCTGGACGGAACGTGGGCTGGGGGGCCGCCAGAGGGACTGCCGGTACCGATACGGCTGCAGGCCGAGATGGCCTTCAGCGAGGCTGAGTTGCTGGCCCTGCGAATCCCGCGCGCCGCCGCGCTGATCTACCTGATCGCCGCGGACGCGTATCGAGGGTGCGGCGATAGCATCGGCTGGCTGCTGGCGCTGGCCGGGTTCCACGACGCGCTGTCCGGATGTCGCGACAGTGACCGGCCCAGGCTGCTTGAGCTGGCCAAGGGGCCCATGGTGGACACGGGCACCCTAGGAGACGCACACAGGGCAGTCGGCGAATGCCATCTGGCACTCGCCGCGATCTTGGCTGGCCCGCTGGAAGAGGCGGGCCCGTGGCGGTACTGGGCACAGACCCTGCAGCGGCTGACCGGCGGACCGCCGGAGACAGGCCAAGGCACCACCGCCCCTCCCGCCGCATCGCCGGAGGCGCCGCCTGCGGCGACAGCACGCGCCGTCAGTGCGGCCAGCGAGAATCCTTCGCGGTGCGCTCGGGGTGCTTGTGGTTCCCCTCGCGGTGCTGCTCGCGGGCGGGGCTCGCACCGCCTTCCGGCTTGCTGCCGAGCGCGGAGTGGGCGTGGCTCGCCCGCAGATGCTGCTCTTCGACGCGACCGTCGGTGCGGCTTCCGGTGAGGATCGTGACACCGTGGTGCGATTCCTGGTCCGCCCGCGACCATGGCGATCGGCTCTCCTGCCTGGGACGTGGTCGCGGTTGTGGCTACGGGGGATCACCCTTGCCGTCGGCCTGCTGCGGTTCTGCTGGCCCGGGCGACCCGCTGGGTACTGTGGGCTTGTCACCCCTGAGGCAGGGCACCTCGGGCCAGGCAGCATCGCGTGGACGCCTCGACTGCATGCCCCTGGAAGCGGCTGGTGGGGGCTACCGCGGTCGGCCACGGTAGCCGGGACGATACGCGTGGACTGGGACCAGGCGGGCCGGCCCTGGGAGCGCATCCTGGCAGCGAGCCTTGGCCCGGCCGCGGCTGGGCGGGTTGAATGGGTTCGCCTCGGCACCGACCAGGTCAGCCAGGTGCCGGGTTCTGGAGGCCACGGTGCGGAGCTCATCGCGCCGGTGGCCTGGGAACGCCTTTTTGGCGAGCGCTATCGTCATCCGATACCGTCCGCCGCGCCGGCCATCAGTCGCCTTGCTCAGGGCCTTGTCGGCCTGGCGACGCCCAGTGACCTTCCGGTCCGGGTAAGGCACGTCATCGGCCGGGCCGTCCAGACGTCGGCGGGCCCGTGCATGGACGTGAGGGGTGAGCCGCGGCCCACACGAAACGGAGTCCTGCTCACCGTCACAGAGCTCGCCCAGAGCCGTCCCGTCGTCGTGGTGCTCCAGGCCGAGCCCGTCGGCGACGAGGATGGCGGCACCGCGAGGAACGACGACCTTGAGGACAAGCTGGGGCTGGGCGCCGCGCTCATCGATGACGGCGTCCCCGCAGTGCTCGTCCTGCCTCCGCTGCCCGTGCCTTGCGCGCGAGAGGTGGCGCGGACGGTGACGGAATTCGCCGCCGCCCCCGGCCTTTCCGGGGAAGCGGTGCAGGTCGACCTGCTCAGGCCTGTGCGGGGGGTAATCGCGGGGCATGTCGAGCAGGTGGTGCTCGATGACATCATCTTGTTCCTGAATGCGAGGTACTCGTGAAAAGCAACGTGGCTGGCACGGCCTGGCGGTGGTTGCGAGAGCCGTTCTACACGCGCTCCGGGCACGTGCAAGCGATGTTCATCCCCGAGGAGGGCGCCACCAAGCTGACGGCGGACAAGAGTTACGTCCGCGTCTCGCTGAGGAAGATCGTCCTGGCCACCGAGCGCTCGTGGGGTACCGACCGGGTGCCGGCCGTGACCGCGTCGGTCCAGGTTCTGTTCAGCAAGCCCGACAGGCTGGCAAAAGGGGTGCCGGCCCTTGAGACGCAGACGTTCGCGATCCTCGTCAGGCCATCGGTGGCCAGCGGTCCTGGCATCTTCGAAGACTACTCCATCACCGACTGGCTCCCCTACCAGGGCCAGCAGATCGAGGTTGAGGCCGCGCTTTACGCGGTCCTCGGCAAGAACAAGCTGGTGACCGCCATCGACGTCATCTCCGACTTCGCGTCCCTGGTGACGCCGCCAGTATCGACTGCCCTCGCGATAGCGGACAAGGTGGCATCCGGGATCGAGAAGGTCGTTAAGGCCAACGGCACCGCCCCTAAGCTGCACGTGCACAAGGGACTCAAGGCGCCTGGCTGGCTCGCTGTAGTAAACGCACCAGAAGATGAGGTGCCAGGCTCTGAGCTGCGCGTTGACCGCGAGGGGCAACTTCTCCTGAATGGAAAGCGGCCTAGGGGCGATTACCTCGTGCTGCGGGTCGAGAGTTGCGAGGAACGCGACGACTGGCGGGCGCCGGACCTGAACCAGATCATCGCCGCTGCTCTGCACGCGCGCGACGTCGAGCAGGACGAGGTTCGGTACAACAGGCTCCGGGAGGAGGCACTCAGCAGGGTCTACCTCTCCACTGACTTCACGTCGGTCCAGAGGAAGAAGGCAGCGGTTGTTGTCAGGGAGGAACTGGACGACGTCGCCGCCGGAGCCGTCAGCGACGGGGGCGTGACGCTAGCCGAGATCGTCACCCGTCGCGGTCTCCCTTCCGACAGCCAGGTCGAATTCCTCACCCTCGACGGGCTAATCGCCGGCCAGCCCCTCCCCGGCGAAGTGTTATGCATTCGAAATCCTCGTACCGCCGCCAGGCGAAGGAATGTGGCACCAGCGGACTGAACGCATCTGATGAGTGCTCTGTGGTTCGTGTGCTTTGTTGTTCGTACTGCTGGAAGGGTGTGAGTGATCACGGCTGGGCCGGGCCGCAGAGTTTTCGGAGCGTTTCGGGAGCGGGCTATAAGGGTACATATGCGCACTCGCGCCGTACCCTGAGCGTAAGACGGCAGGTAAGAGGCCCGTTCGATGTCGGCTGGCAGGCGGAACGCGAAGCGGGCGTGGTTCGTTCCTCTTGGTGCGAGATAGTCTCGTTGTCATGAGTACCGGATAACTGCGGTAGCGATTAATTGCTAGGTGGCGTGGGGGTAACTGTGAAGCGTAAATCGCGCTTTGCTGGCGTCCGAGGTCGTGGTCGGGCGATGGTAGGGACCGCCCCGGCGCGTGCGGCACGCCTCGCGGGTGCCGTCGCGGCCCTGATGCTAGCCGCCCTGTTCGCGGCGATGCCCCTGGCGGTCCCGGCACAGGCGTCCACGGCCGCCGTGGGGGTCGGCCAGACGCCTTCCGGGACGGCCGCCTTGGCCTCGGGGCAGGGGAGTCTCGCCGTCCTCGACTTGGTGGTGCTGGTCGATGAGTCTGGCAGCGAGACGCCGCAGAAGGTCGCTGACGAGAAGGCAACCGTCGGGACGATCGTGCAGTCCCTGCTGAATCCGGCGAGCCGGGTCACCGTGATCGGCTTCGGCGGCGTGAACCATGTCGCGCCTGATCAGGTCCCGACCGACGTGGCCTGCGTGCCCACGACCGAGAGTGGCTCGGCGAACCGGGAATACCTGTCGACCTGCGTGAACAAGCTGCACAGCCGCACTGAGGCACAGGGCGACGACACAGACTACGCGGCCGCGCTCGGCCAGGCGATGAGCTACCTTAGCCCGGCCAGCACTGCCACGCCGCCCTCGCCCGCCGGGGCGATCAAGGTCGTCCTGATGATGACCGATGGGGCTGTTGACGTGCACCGCGACACCCAGCAGTACGGCGCCAACTGGCAACTTGGCGAGCAGACGGCGATCAACCAGCAGCTGTCCACCGCCAAGGCTGATGGCGCCCAGTTCTGGCCGCTGGGATTCGGCACCGACTTCGGCAACGTCGACGGGACGAACACTACCCAGGCGCAGGCACTCAACTACCTGAACGCCATGGCGTCAAAGGCCGCGCCATCGGTCTGCGGCACCAAGGCAACCGCCGTCCAGCCGCACGCGACCTGGGTGAACAACCCCGATGACGCGATCAGCGCTCTCGACCAGCTCTATGCGGATGCGTCGTGCGCTGGCGTGAACTTCAACGAGAGCAGCCTGGGCGGCGGGCAGAGCGTGACGCTGTCCGTGAGCATCCCCGAGATCGCCAGCGCCGCCGCGATCAGCGTGGCCCGGGGCAACCCCCAGGTGTCGGTGACCTTCCAGCCCCCGTCCGGGGCGTCAGTAATCAACTCCCCCGACATCAGCGGGCAGGACGCCGCGGTTGAGGTGCTGCACCTTAACAACATCACCGAGGCCGACGTCGGGACGTGGCATATCCAGCTGACTGCGCCGGCCGGGATGGCGAGCGAGCTGGTGCGGGCCACCGCGTTCTGGCAGGGTGCGGTGCGGGCGCTGACCACCGTCAACCCGACGAGCGCGAAGCCCGGCCAGCCGGTCAAGGTCACCCTTGATGTACTCGGCCCGAACGGGCCGATCACCGATGCTGGGACGCTGTCCAGCATGAAGGTGGGAGTCGCGGTCACTGGCAACGGGCTGAGCGGTACGGTCGATGTACCGGTCACCCCGGTTAGCGGAGCGCCCGGCGAGTGGACAGGCACCTACACCGTCCCAAGTCGCCCGACCACGCTTACGTTCACCGGCTCCGCCGCGGACACCGGCCTGTACGCCACGCAGGTCTCGGCGACCGTCGGGGTTGGCTCACAGACACAGGGACTCAACGCGACCCCGCAGTTCACCGGCGGTTCCAGCGTGCAGGCGGGCGGCACGATCGCCGGGCAGGTCGTGCTGACGAACAAGACCGGATCCTCCCAGCGGGTGAAGCTGGTGTCGAGCGTCAGCGGCGCTCCCGGCGTGACCGCCAGCCTGACCAGCCCGTCAGGGGCGTTCGCGGTCTCGCCGCAGAGCCCGCCGAGCGAGCCGTTCACGATCGCCGTCGGCAAGGACTCCCCGATCGGGGTCGCGCTCGTCCAGGTAAAGGCGGTCAACGCCGCGACCGGACAGGTCCTCAACACGGCTCAGGAAGAGTTCACGATCACGAAGCCACCGGGCTTCCTCGCCAAGTACAAGTGGGTCATCGTCGCCATCATCGCGGTGATCGTGGCGGCCATCGCGGCGTGGCTCGCGGCCTGGAAGCGTAGCCGGGACCGCCGGGACGTGCGGCACCTGGTCGTCATGCTCCGACGCGGCGGGATGCCTGCGGGCCGTGACCTGGAGGCGGGGGGGAAATGGGCCGAGGCGTTCCCCTTCACCATCCACGACGAGGCGTCGGACACCCCGTGGCTTGACCACCCGCAGCGGGGTGCGACTGCGGGGATCTATCAGGTCAGGAGGGCGGGACGTGGCCAGGTCCAGCTGAGGACGGCGACCGGCCCGCGGCCGTACGAGATCGAGGTCGGGGGGCCAGGGCTGCGCATGAACAACGGCCTGGAGCTGTCCTTCCGCGACACCAGGCATCCGGAATGGGTCTCCGGCAGGGGACTGGTGTCGGAATCAGATGGGTGGAACGGCTCGGCCGGGCGCATCGGGGCGGCCCACCCGACCTCGCCGGACGAGTGGGGCGGCTCAAGAAGCCCCGGTGGCGTAGCCGACTGGAGTGGCAGCGGAGCATCCACGATCACGACCTCGGCGCCATCGGCGCAGCAACCGGAACCCGGCAGCGACCAGGGCGCAACGCCCCCATCCGAGCCGCCTCAGCCGCGCGATGACTGGCTCTAGTGGCGAACAGACTCCCGAAGAGAGGGTGAAAAATGAAGCTATACCAGCCTGTCTTGTTCGTTGGCCTGGGGGGAACCGGCTGCGACATCGGTGCTGAGCTGGAACGGAGGCTGCGCGAGGAGATCTGCGGGCCGGACGGCCACGACTTCATCAAGAAGACTGGCAAGGGGGGCAGCATGATGGCTTACCAGCTCCCCTCGTGCATCCAGTTCGTCTACGCGGACATGAACCAGGCCGAGCTGGACCGGCTACCGGGCCGCGTGGTGCCGCCGGACCACGCCGCCGCGGTCCAGCCGACCGCCCACTACGTATCAGGCCTGGTCCCGGACGTCGTCAGCTACCCCGAGCTAGCGCTGCGCCTGCGGCTGGCCGCCAGCGAGGTCGTCCAGGGCTGGCTCCCGCCGCAGTCGCGGGACGAGCCGAAAGTCAACCCGCTGCACCGGGGCGCGGGCCAGTTCCCCACGATCGGGCGGGCATCCCTGTTCGGCACGTTCCTGGAAGGTGCCACCGCACCGGTCGAGCGCGATATCCGCAATGCTGTCGGCAAGCTGGCCGGATCGGCCGAGGACCTGCGAGCGCTGGAGGGCAAGCCGCCGCAGAGCGTGGACGTCTTCGTCGCGTTCTCGGTGGCAGGCGGGACAGGGGCTGGCATCTTCTACGATTACCTGCACCTGATCGCGGACACACTGTCGCGCAACGGCGACCTGCGGGTGAAGATCTACCCGCTCGTGCTGATGCCGTCGGCGTTCCCGGAGGGCCTGGGCGGAGGGCGGAACGCCCGGCTTAACGCGGGCCGGGCGCTGCTCGACCTGTTTCGCCTGGTGGACCAGCAGAACGGGGCCGATGCTGACCCCATGCTGTACCGCGCGGGTGACCGGCGGCCCGATAGCGCCGAGGATGTGGCAGTCACCTACCCAGACGGCATGCGGGTCGTTATGGTTCCTGGCACGATGCAGACCGGGTTCCTGTTCGCCAAGCCGGCCGGAGCCAGCCGGGAGGACATGCACCGGTCGATCGCGTCGCTGGTGCTGTCCCTGGTAGGCACCGAGATGTCGACAACCGACCGGAACGGGGACCACAACCAGTCGTTCGCTGACAGCTTTGTCAACGAGGCGGCGGACCGGCAGGTAGCCGCCGAGAACGGGATCGGCGGCCGGGGTGTGTCGACCGCGCTGGTCGCGTCGCTGACTGTCCCGGTGGATGAGCTGGCCGCGATCGTCGGCTCGCGGCTGGTGAGGGAGGCGATCCAGCACATCGCCGCGGTCGACGGCAGGCTGGAGTCGACCCGGTCCGGCATCGAGGAGTTCCTGGTCAAGTCGGGTGTCCACCCGGTGCTGGCCCGACACGGCGTCGAGCACAACGAGCCCGCGCCGGTCAACGGGGCCAGGGAGATCACGGCGGCGCTGAACATGCGGCGTGACTCGATGAGCCGGGGCATCGACGCGCTGCGAGCCAAGCTCGGCCAGGATGTCCCGCAGCTCGTCGCGCACTTCAATCCGGACAGCGCGGCCGCGGACATGCTCGGGCAGCTGGACATCTTCAAGTTGCAGCGGGTCGTCAGCGGCCACCATGCCCTGCGCGACGAGATCGAGCGCGGCGGGGTCCGGGGCCTGCTGCAGCTGCGCCGGGCCGCGCCGCTGCCACCGCACAAGGAGTTCGGCCCCGTGCCGCCGGGAGCCCCGGAGATGAAGGACAGGTGCTTCCGCAAGGTCCAGTACGCCGGCGAGATCCCGACCGCGACCCGCAACCAGCAGAACGCGTGGTACGACTGGCAGACGAAGGTGGTCTGGGCGCAGGCATGGGACGCCCACACCGCGCAGTGGAACCGCCCGCTGGAGCGGGCGCAGCAGGACATCACCAGGCTGACAAGGGCGCTGGCCGACTTCGCCCGATCGGACGTGGACGACTTCGCGAATCGCTCGGATGAGCTGTACCGCAAGCGCGTTGGCGCCTCCTACCTGCTGCCGTCCGGCCCGGGCGGGCTGGGGCACTTCTACGACCAGGTGATGCGCAGGCTGCGCAAGAAGCTCGCCGAGACCAACGCGGTCCAGGAGAACTCCAATGCCGATGTCGTACTGCGAGCGCTGATCGGTGCCCAGGCATGGCCGGAGGCGTTCCGGATCAGCGTCGAGCACTCGCCCGAGCAGGCCGTCTCCTACCTGCGTGAGCAGGCCAAGATCGGAATCAAGTCCTTCCTGCGGACGGCGAGCCCAGGAGAGCAGCCGATCTTGCCCAAGCTGGAGGACCTGCTCATCGTAGCGGCTGGGCACAGTCACGTGAGCGACTCGACGATCGACCCGGACTATGTGGAGGCGTTCCGCGGCAGGCTCGCCGGGCTACGGCCCGCCGACTTCACTCCGCAGGGCAGCGGCGCGATGAAGGTGCTGATTACCTACCCAGCCGGTGCCAGGAGCGAGGTCATCGAGAACTACCTCAAGTCCGCGATCAACCTCCCGCAGGGCCGCCGGATCGCCGAGGACTTCCGGTACTCCGACATCGAGTCGATCTCGGTCGTCTTGTTCCGCACCGCGATGGGCATCACCGAAGTGGACGAGGTCCGCGACGTGCTGCGGCTATGGGCGGGCGCGCTGAGCAATCCGCGGCCCACCGACCTGCTGCGCTGGCGGCAGCGGACCGGTTACGACTACGGCTACCTCGCCACCCGAGAGCACAACCGGGTAGAGATCCTGCACCGGATCCTGTGCGCGCTGTGGAACGGCAAGGCCAGCGTCATGGGACCCAAGGAGTCGCCGGAGCGGCTCAACGTGCGGCTTGAGGGGGGCGTGACTATGACGCTGCCGCTCGTCCCGTACCTGCAGGCATCCTCCTGGGGCAGCCTGCTGCGCGAATACGAGTTGTGGGCGCTGGACGACGATGACATCCACCGCCGGTTCTGCGCGGAACTGCTCAAGGAGCTGCCAGCCGGCGTGCGAGGGGCGATGCGCCCGCCCCACCCGCTCTACTCGGCCGTGGCGAAGCTCGCCGAGCCGCAGATCAAGGTCCTTGACAAGATGCTGGAGGGGCAGGGGCCAACCAGCAGGCGGGGACGAGGCAGATGCGCGCGTTCTGGGAGCAGACCTTGCCCGCGGCACTTGAGCAGGAGTTCGAGCACGTAAACACGCCCGCGGCGGCGAACCTCCGCGCGCTCGAGGCGGCTGCGAACGCGCAGTTCGGGACCGTTGAGTGAGCGTAGTGATCCTGTCGTTGTCTGGCCTGTCCGCGGCTGAGGCGAAGCAGGCCACGACAGCGCTACTGGACATTGACAGCGGCGGGCCAGACTCGCTCCAGCGGCTGCTGGTGCTCGATGACACCGCCCTGCTCGGTGAGCACCTCGATGTCTATCAGCAGATCGACACGGCCAAGCGGGTCGGCAGCCTGATGTGCGTGACGATAGGGCCGCGTCCAGGGGACGGGCGAAAGCTGAAGCTTCCGGGCAACCTCGGCGGCGTCCAGGGCGCTCCGGTGCTATGGATGAGCCGCCCGGCCGGCATCAACTGGAAGGTGACCAAGTCCGCGGTGGCCAACAGGCACCCGGGCTTCACCCCGACGACGGTGGACCAGCACCCGCTCATCGGGCTGCTGTCCGTGGAGGAGATGTTCGACCGGGTATACCAGACCTTCCTGAACAGCGTGCCGGACCGGGTCGCCAGCCCAGGCTTGTGGCTCGCCGGCGAGGATGACGAGGCCGCCACCTTCGCCGGTGCCCTCGCCCTCGCCATCCGGCGCGTCTGTGATCCCGGTCCCGGCCTCGACGGGCCTTTTACGGAGCTGACGCCCGATCGGACGGGCGGCGCCCGGCTTGCTGAGGCCGGGCCGCTGGACCGCTACCACGGCCGGGTCGGCGAGCTGGACCGAGCGGTCGCGCACGCCCTAGAGCGGCAAGGCGGCTTCGGCGGCCGGCTACGCCGCGGGGACAACGACCTGGGAGGGCAGCTTGCTAAGGTCGGCCAGGCACTCGCTGACCTGCGTGGGCTCGTGGACCAAGTGCTCAGGGACGCCAACGTCGATGGCGGCATCGGTGAGCTGACACCCAACCAGCTCAGCCGGATAGGCAATGCTGGCCTTGAGTTCGAGCGCGGCAGGACGCCCGGGCCAGCCGCGAAGACCAGCACGTCCGCCGCTGAGCAGTCACCTATCTACCAGCCGGTTGCCCGGGCCGTCCAGGGCGGTGACCCGATTCCCTCGGTGGGTGAGCGCCTGATCGCGACCGAGCGCGAGATCGAGCGAAAGGGCAGCGGCGCGTACCGCCAGGAGGCGGAGGCTCGCTGCCCGTCGGCGCTCATCGAGAGCCTCACGTCTGGCTCGCTGAAGCCTCGCCGGCGCGGGAGTACCGCCGACGCACGGCACGAACTGGGGCTGGACAGGGCAGCGAAGTCCGCCGGGGACCTTATTGACCTTATTGTCGGCGTCGCGAACCGGGAATGGTCGCCCGCCGCGGTGACCACCGGCGATCTGGTTCGCGCCAAGGCCGCACTCGACGGCGCGAGCAACGCGCTGACCGGATTCGCGAGCGGGGCGCACGGCAGCCGAGACGGCACGCGCGCGGCTCGGCTAGCCCGGCTGGCAGAGAGCCTCGCCCCGATAGTGCGTGCCCTGGTCGTGTGCGTGGTCGGCAGCGAGCTGGTCTCGCCAAGCGCGAGCGGGCCAGAGGCACGGCGAGTAGCGAAGGACAAGGCCGCCGCGCTCCTCGAGGAATGGACGGGGCTGGTGCAGGCGCACGGCGTGACGGCCCGGCCAGGCTTCGCAAGTGAAAGCACCCGCGACAGTCCCTACGCCATCGAGGACGACGTGGCGGGCGTCCGGGAAGCGCTCCTGTACCCGCCCCGGGATGAGATGTGGCAGCTCTGCGCGCCCGCCGACCTGAACGCGCTGGACGTGGACGCGCCGACGCTGTCGGTCCGGTTCGCCTCCCGGCTGACCAGGGAGGTGCTGCGCTCCCTGCCCGGCGACGAGCCGGTGTGGACATCGTCGGGGTCGTACGCAGGCGTGCTCCGCTTCGTCCCGCTGCGCGGCGGAATCGCTGAACAGCACTGGAGTAACGAAGCCCCAGGGGACCCAACGACTGCGCTGGAGCCATGACAATGGCCGACACCCTGCGGTTCCGCCGGGCCACCACCGGGGAGCAGGAGGAGATCACCGCGCGAGTGGACGACGTGGACTTCGCCGGCGGTGAGTTCCTGATGGCCCGGACCGTCTGGCTGGAGGACGGCACATCGAGCGGGCTTGAGCTGCGGCAGGACAGGCCAGCGAGCGGAGGCCGGCGGCCAGAGGGCTACCTGCGGCTGGACAACGAGATCCTCGCAGGGCGCAGGCTCCATCAGATGGCTGGCGGGAGCGGGTACCCCCCTGAGGTGGCTTGCCTCTACGGCGACGAGGCGACTTCAGCCGAGCCGTTCGCCCTCTTCGAGCCGGACCGCGGCGAACCGGTGCGTGAAGTTGGCCAGTACCTGTATGGCGAGGCGTTCGATCAGTTTCTCGTCGGCCTGCTGACCGGGCTGTGCTGGCTGGCCGGGGCAGGCATCGCGCATCGCGCGATCAGCCCGGACACGGTTCTGTGGGATAGCGATACGGGCAAGGTGCAGATCACGGACCTCAGCCGGAGCGCGCCCTTTGGCAGCACCCGGACGCCGATGACGGGATCGCAGGCATGGATACCGAGGGAATCGCGGCCGGACACGTGCTACGGGCGTGGGCCCGACGGACGACACGTGGCCCGCCGTTCGGCTGCTGTACTTCGCGCGCAGTCGGGGAAAGGATCTCCAAGACATTAGCGAGCTCACAGGACTCGGCTTGACGCAGATGTTCAGCGGCCTGATCGAGAAGGTCTTCGCCCCTCCGGAGGGGCGGCCGACCGCGCGCGATCTCGTCGAGCGCGGGCTGCGCAGGCGCCATCTGCTGCCCAGCCTGGAAGACAGCGGCAAGCGGCTGCGCCAGGGACGGGCGAGCTTTCTCAACGCCCGTGAGCGCCTGCATCCCGGTGCCCGGGTCCCTGTGGACTTCTGGGAGGACATCACCCGGATCGCCGGCCCGCGAGAGGCGGGTGGCCCTCAAGGTGGCGCCGGATGAGTGGCATCGACCTCATCAGCTATCGGGCGCGGGCGCAAGGTGACGGCACGGTCATCTCCCAGTCGGCCACCACGATCGTCGATCAGCAGGGCAGCGGCCGCTGGCAGCGACTCCTCGAGCCGTGGCTCCGAACGGGCAATCCACGCGGGAGCGCCTACCTGGACTTCGGCTCGCAGGCCGCGTTCGTCCGCTGGCAGGCTGGCACCAGGTCACCTCTTGAATGGGATCAGGCGGTTGTCCTGGTGGGGCCATCGGCGCGGCTAACCCCAACCTTCGCACTGGAGCTTCCCGAGCTCACCGGGGCCGGGTCCCTCGGCGGCGCCGGGATCCCCGCCGCGGACGGTACGCCTGGTCCCCGCCGCGATGTCATCGAGGCGCGAGCGCGTTCGGCTGACGCGGTCACGGCGCTCGTCCCGGTACTCGCCCACATGCTCCAGGGGGCACGGCGCGTGGCCATGCCCCGAACGAAGCCTGGGCTTGCGGAAGCGGTCATGTGGGGTGCCGTCACCATCTTCAGGCTGATAGGTGATGCCCGGGCCGTCTCCTTCCACACCTACGCGTCTGGAGCGGGCCGGGACGGGGACGTGCCAGGCACGCTGGTGTCGTTTCGCGCGGATGCCGCCGGGCTGCCGCCAGACCAGGGGTTCGCGGAACTGGCGACTGACCTGGTACGCAGGTTCGCGGATGACCCGGCCGGACTGCACCAGGCCCTGGCCGAGCGCGGCGTGCAAGCGGCGGCTGACGACAATGCCCGGATCAGCCTGCTGCTCACGTTGCCGCCCCGTATCCAGCCGGGGAACGTCCACCGAGGGGGAACTGCGACGGTGACCGCCAACTTCGGCGAGCAGGCCGCGCGCGTGGAGGCGACTGATCCCGCCGCGCCGGCCGTGATGTGCCCTATCTGCCTAGGCGGGATCTCGAACTGGAGCGCCCTGGACTACTGGCGCTGGGATGCCACCACCGGCGATGGCGACTACGTGCGGATCGACATCCCGGCGGACCTGAACCCGACGCAACGGGCACGCTTCACGCACGGCGCCTACGTGCGCTGCCCCGCGTCAACCGACGTGACCACGGTCGCCCACTACCTGCCGGCCCAGTACGGCAGCTTCGGCGATCCGGTCCTGCTGGGGTTCGTGGGCCTGACCCAGTCGGGCAAGACACACCTGCTGGCGGCAATGATCGGCGAGATAAACAGGCTGTCCGACTATGGGGTAGAGGTTAGCCCGCTCGACCGCGCCACCCACCACGATTTCATGGAGCGGTCGGTAAAGCCGCTCATCAACGGCCACAGGGTGCTCCCTGGTACGCCGGACGACGCCAGCACGACACTGACGGACGCGTTCATCGTCCGGCAGGGGAGCGGGCTAGAGCGGGTGGTGGCCCTCTTCGACGTCTCCGGCGGTGACCTGGTCCGCAGAGACAGCACGAAGGAGTTCCTCTGGATCGCCGACGGGCTGTTCTTCGTCGTCGACCCGGACCACATCGGGGCCAGCAAGGTGGGTGATGACGCCTTCAGCAGTGTCCTCGACATCCTGCAAGCGCGGCCGAAGGCGGATCCCGTCAGCGCGGCGATTGTCCTGAACAAGGCAGACAAGGCACGGTTCGAGGAACCTATCTCGAGATGGCTACGCGCGGGAGACGGGACGCTTGACCCGACCGAGTTCCTCAGGGAGAGCGCCGACGTCTACGCCTACCTGGAGCAGCATCATGCCGCCGCGCTGACTAGGCCTTACCATGCCTCCCGGAAGGCCACCTTGCATGTCGCGTCGCCAACTGGCGGCGCCCAGGAAGGCGTCGACAAGACCAGCAAGTACCCCCGGGGCGTCACCCCGGTGCGGGTGCTACGCCCGCTGGTGGCCATGCTGGCGATGACGGGCGTCCTGCGCGGACCGCTCGCCGAGCAGGTGGGGATCTGAGATGGCGGACGCGCGGGGCCTGCATCAGATCGAGTACCGTCATCACCAGACTAACGACCTCTCGCCAGTCGCGAGCTCCATGACCTCGCGGGAGTCCCTGGCCGCGTGGCATACCCGGATCAGCGCCTGGGTCCGGCATCCGCATGCCGACAACGTGTCGGAAAGCGCCTGCTACCAGGTGTTCCCCAACGGGCAGGCGGCCCTGGCCTGGCGGTACTACGACGAGCGGGCGGCTAGCCAGGCAAGATGGCACGCGCGGGCGGCCACTGGTTTCCCGCGTCCTTATCGGGCCGGTGAGCGTGCTGAGCTTCGAAGTGGCGCTCGCCTCATGCCGGAGCGGGCCATCGGAGCAGTGGCTGGGGCCGCTGCCAGGACAGGTACCTGACGGCAGCCAACTGCCCGTGGTCAGCGGAGATGCGCTGGCCGCCGTGGCGCGTGAGATGACCCCCGAGCTAGACCAGGTCTCGGCCGCGCAGGACGGCTTGCAGCCGGTGGTCGCCGCCGCGCTGGCCCAGCCGACCACCCCGCTCGCCATCAGCGTCCGGGATGACCTGATCCAGGCGCCGCTGCGGCAGTGCGTGCAATGCCCGCTGCTATGGGGACTGCGCCGGGCCGCCGGGCCGCTGCTGGGCCCCGCCGGGCGTGGATGGTCCTTCTCCACCTTTGAGCTGGCGCTCGGTGAGACGGACCCCACGAGCCTGCCCGCCATCGTCTTCCGCGAGACGCGGGACTGGGTGAAGGCGCCCCCGTCCCGCTGGCGGAAGGAAGCCAAGGTGCGCCCGTTCGAGTCCGGCACGCTGGATGACGGGACCTTCTACGCCGAGATGATCGACCTCGCCGGCTGGCTTGTCGCGCAGTACCGGGAGCGGGGCGGGGACGGGCTAGAGCAGCTGATCGCTGACCGTGCCGGCAGTGCGGGGTCGTCGGCCATGCGGATAGAACGGATCCTGGACACGCTGCCCAAGCCCCATCACCCGCCGCAGGCCTCCCAGCCTGTCCAGTTGCCGGTACCCGACGGCCCGTTGCCCCCGGAGAAGGACCCCGCGGAACAGGAGCCTGCGGAGCAGGAGTCCCTGGAGAAGGAGCTCGCGGAACAGGAGTCCCCGGAGGATGAGCTCGAGGAGAGCGGGCCGCGGACCAGGAAGTCGGGCAAGCCCCCCAGCGGCCGGACCTGCATTACCGGGAGTCGACCACCGCCCCGACCGTGAAAATCTCCATCGCGGGCCTGGCCGAACTGCGGGAGCCGGCTCCCCCCGATGGGGGCGAGACAGGTAGCGCCGATAGCGGCTGGTTCGTTCCGGCGGACTCAGGTGTTAGTGATAACGCCCTCGATCGCGGGCCGGCCGCCGGCGAAGCGGGCGGCGACAGCCCGAGTGGCCAGCCGCACGGCGAGCACATCGTCGCAGAGCCGGGAGAGCGGGGAGGGCACCAGCATCCCCTTGGCCAGGGACCGGCAAGCTTCCTGCTCAGCCAACTGGAATTGGTCGGCGAATCCGGGGAGGGCTTCGAATCGATCCTGGACGACATCTACCGTGCGGGGGACATGACCGCCGAGGAACGCGAGAGAAGCTGGTACGTCCTATCCGGTGCCGGCTGGTATGAGCACGTTTCCGGACGCTACAAGTTCCGCCCCACGGACCTGCCCGCGATCTTCAGGCTTGTCGTAATCCCGGAGTTGCCCGAGCAGCAGCACTGGGCGGAGGCAGTCGCCAGATGGGCAGTGAATGCGCCCGATCCCATGGTCGGCGGCCTGCTCGATGCGGCGAAGGCGGACAGCACGGAAATGTGGGACGCCGTGATGGGGATTGTCGAGCCGGCGCTCGCCTACCGCTGGATGGCCGAACGTCGCATGCCCGATCGCTGGGACAGCGGCAGAGTACTGCCCGTGCGCGGGGAGCCCGGGCGCGGTGCCGAGGGCAAGAGCGGCTTCTTCGGGAGGCGTCGCAAGCAAGGCGGGCGGTAGAGAGGGTGATCGCGCATCCCTAGTCGGGGTATGTGTGCTTAAGATGCGGTTCCTGTCCGTCCCGGAGGAGCGATGGAGAGCAAGCAAGTGTTCGGGATCGACCTGGGGACTACGTACTCCTGCATCGCCGTCGTCGACGAGCTATCAGGGGAGCCGTCGGTAATCTCCAATGCCGAGGGCGATATCACGACGCCTTCGGTGGTCTACTTCAGGGACGCCCGGACCCTGGTCGTCGGCAAGGAGGCCAAGAACATCGCGGTCCGTGAGCCGGACCGGGTCGTTGAGATGGTGAAGCGCAACATGGGCATCGCCGAGTGGCGGTGGACCTTCGAGGGCAAGGAGTACTCGGCCGAGGAGATCTCGGCCTGCATCCTCCGTAAGATGGCCAACGACACGGAGCAGGTACACGGCATGCGCTGTAAGGATGTCGTCATCACCTGCCCGGCGTACTTCGGCATATCGCAGCGCGACGCGACGGCCGCCGCGGGTGCGATCGCGGGACTGAACGTGCTAGAGGTCATCAACGAGCCCACCGCCGCCGCCATCGCATACGGCCTGCAGGACAACACCGACCAGGTGATCCTCGTTTACGACCTTGGCGGCGGGACCTTCGACGTGTCCATCATCGAGGTCAAGGACGGGGCGGTCACCGTGGTAGCCACCGGTGGCGATCACGAGCTCGGCGGCCACGACTGGGACGAGGAGATCGTCAGGTACCTGATCAGTGAGTGGATGGTCCACGCCGGGACCGGCGAGGATCCCGCCGACTCGGCGCAGGCCCTCCAGGAGCTATGGCGGCGCGCCGACGACGCCAAGCGGACGCTGTCGTCGCGGACGCAGACGCAGGTCCAGGTGAGCCACGGCGGACGGAGCGTCATGGTCACGCTGACCCGCGAGAAGTTCGATGAGCTGACCCAGCACCTGATGGAGAACACGCTGTCGCTGACTCAGGACGCGATGATGCTCGCCCAGATGAAGGGCTACCTGCGCGTGGACAAGATGCTGCTCGTGGGCGGGGCGACGCGGATGCCGCAGGTGGCCAGGCGGCTACGGCAGGAGTTCGGCATCGAGCCACAGGTCCACGATCCTGATCAGGCGGTCGCGAAGGGGGCTGCGATCTACGGGCAGAAGCTGTCCGTCGGACGTCGCGTCAGCGCGCAGATCGCCAGGGAACTGGGCACGCCACCTGAACTGGCGGATGCCGACACGGTGACGCCGCGGGTCAGGGCGCGGGTGCAGGAGACCGTTTCCGCGGACCTGGGGATGCGGCTGGCCGCGCTGCGGCGACTGGACGACATGACGGTCACCAACGTGGCAAGCCACAGCTTCGGGGTCATGGCGTACCGCCCGACGGGCAGTGAGCCGGAGGAGTACGTAGTGAACCTTGTCCTGGCCCAGGAACCACTGCCCGCGATCAGGACCCGCCAGTTCGCCACTGTCAGGGATGACCAGGCCGATGTCTACCTCCGCATCATGGAATCGGTGGTGCGGCAGGAGGACATCGCCGAGCTAGATCAGGCCGCCGAGGTCGGTGAGGTGATCCTGCCCATGACCGCGAGCCTTCCGCAAGGATCACCTGTCGAGGTCACCTTCGAGCTCAACGGGCAGGGGCGGCTCGTCATCACGGGCAAGGATCTGGCGGCTGGCGGCAGGTCCGTCAGGGCGACCATCGAGACCCGCCGCGTCCTGTCCGACGTGGAGGTCGCCCAGGCGGCTAGCCTGATGCGCGGCCTCACGATCAGGGGGTAGGGGGCGGACGAGATGCCAGTCTCAGTAGGGATCGACCTCGGAACCACCTACTCGGTGGTCGCGTGGGTCACGCCGTATGGCCGGCCAGCGGTCATATCGGACGAGGCGGACGAGGCGCTCATCCCGTCCGTCGTGAGCTTCGCCTCGGGAGCGCCCGTGGTCGGTGCCGCCGCCAAGGTGGACCAGGCTCGCGGCGAGGTCGACGTCGCGGCGTACTTCAAGACGAGCATGGGTGACCCGGCCTTCGTGCGCTTCCTCGGTGGCCAGGAGTGGACAGCGACTGGCCTGTCCGGGCTGGTGCTCGCGCACCTGAAGGCGCAGGCCGAGCGATCGCTCGGCGAGCGCGTTACCAGCGCCGTGATCACCGTGCCCGAGTACTTCACGCACCCGCAGCGGATCGCCACGATCGAGGCGGGCACGCGGGCCGGCCTGGAGGTGCTGCGGGTCATCAGCGAGCCGACCGCCGCGGCACTGACCTACGGGCTGCTTTCCGGGGCGCGCACTGGCCGCTTCCTCGTCTACGACCTCGGCGGCGGCACGTTCGACATATCGCTGGTGGAGCTCACTGCCGGCTCGCTTAACGTGGTCGCCGCCACCGGCGACCACGAGCTCGGCGGCCGGAACTGGGACGACCGGCTGGCCTTCGACCTGCGGGAGCGCTTCCTGGCCGATACCGGCGCCGACCTGCTCGACGGCGAGCCAGGCGCGCTGCTGGTCGCGGTGGAGCGGCTCAAGCGAGCGCTGTCGGCCCAGCGCAGCGCCGAAATCCGGGTAACCGACGGCAGTCGCAGCGCCACCTACACGGTGACCCGCGAGCAATTCGAGGCGGTGAGCGCCGACCTGCTCGAGCGCACCGCGCAGCTCACCTCGCAAGTGCTCGACGACGCCGGCGTTGCCTGGGCGGACATCGACGGAGTCCTTCCCGTCGGCGGATCGACCCACATGCCCATGGTCGGCCAGTGGATCACGGGCATGTCGGGTCGCCGGCCATTGCGGGACATCCACGCTGACCATGCGGTCGCCCTCGGCGCCGCCGTTCAGGCGGCCCTGCTCACCGCGCCGCTGCCCGGACTCGGGCCAGCCGGCTCACCCGGGCTGCCCAGGCTTCCGGGGCCGAAGCGAGTCAGGGACGTCGCCGCGCACAGCCTGGGCATGATCGCGGAAAGTCATGACCGGTCCCGCTATGTCAACAGCGTGCTGCTACGCCGCAACACCCCGATACCATGCGAGATGCCACGGCCCTACCAGTTCGACATCTCGGGCGTCGAGGCCGAGCTCGAGGTGTACCTCACCCAGGGCGAGACCGACGACCCGGCCCAGAGCACCTACCTGGGGCGCTACCTCGTTACCGGCTTCCCGCCACAGGTCACCGGCCCCGCCGTCATCGACATCACGTATTGCTATGACGAGAATGCGGTGGTTAGCGTCTCGGCGGTCGAGCGGTCCACCGGGACGCGCCTCAAGGTCATGGAGGAAGAGCTGCCCGATGATGTTCCGGGCCGCTTCCTGCGACCACCCGTGGTCCGGGCCTCGCGCGGGCCAACGACCGTTTACCTGGCGTTCGACCTGTCGCGAAGCATGGAGGGGCAGCCGCTGGTGGAAGCGCGCAAGGCGGCTGCCGCCTTCGTCGGCCAGGTCGACCTCACCACTACGGCGGTCGGCCTCATCGCGTTCTCCGACACCGTGGTCGTGGAGCTTCTGGACAGCCAGAACGCCACCGATATCGGCAAGGCGATCGAGGACATGAGGATCGGGCACACCGGGGACGGGAACGCCACGGACCCCTTCGAGGATATTCGCAGGCTGCTGGAACTCCGGGAGGGGCGGCGGGTTGGCCTTGTCCTCGCCGACGGCATCTGGCACGACCAGCCGCTCGCCGCCGAGCGGGCGCGGCTGTGCCATGAACGCGGCATCGACATCATCGCCATCGGCTTCGGTCATGCCGACCGGCAGTTCCTTGACCAGATCGCCTCCTGCTCCGAGAACGCCTTCTTCACCAGCGTGTCCAGCCTCACCGAAACGTTCACCACCATTGCCCGCGAGCTGACCCAAGGTGCCGGGACCCGATGACAACGCCGCAGAGCCGTCCCCGGCCGAATTTCTTCGCCATCCTCAGCCTTGCGCCGGACGAGATGTGGGATGAGTCGGCGTATGCCCGTGCGCTGAGCGAGAAGCGCAACCTCTGGAGCCGCCAGGCCCAGGGGATCAAGATCCAGGAAAAGACCGAGGCACGCCGCAACCTTGCCTACGTTCGCGAGATCGAGCGCGTCATGCGGGACCCGCGGGCCAGGGAGGCCGAGCGGCTCGCGGCCCTGAGGCTGGGCGAGGATGAGCTCCACCAGCGCCGCGCCGTGATCGCGGATCAGCTGTCGATCAGGCTGGCGAAGGGGTACCTGTTCGAGGAGGAGTACGAGGAGCTCCGCGGGGAGGAGGCCGTCCACGCCGATGACTCGCTCCGCCAGTTGCTGGAGTCCGCCGAGCGCCGGCCCAGTGGCCAGGCGCCTGGCGACGAGGACCGGCTGGATCAGCCGACGTGGCAGACCCTCCGCGAGCATCTGCGCACGATCGGCAAGTCCGACCTGTATGCCGCCCTCCGGATCGCGGCCCCCGAGGTCGATGAGGGAACTGCGGTGGAGGGACTGCTTGAGGCCGCCGATGATCTGTACCGCAAGGCGCGGAACACGGCGAACAAGAATCTCCCGGAGGTCGGCGCGATGCAGAATCTCGCCGGCCTCGCCAAGCGTATCTTCAGCTCGCCGGACCTGCGGCGACGCCACGACGCGTCCATGCGGCTGCGCGCGCTCGACAGCCTGCTCGACAGGTACGAGTCCAGCATGCAGGTCGCCCGGGCCATCGACTCAGCGCAGTTCGAGAGGTTCCTGGCCGAGGCGACGGCCAGGGGGATCGATATGGGAGTCGCGCGCGATGACCTCATCGCGCGCTTCCGCAAGCGAGGCTGGTCCGTCGAGGTGCCGTCTGCCGCGACCGAGGCCAGGCTGCGGGCCCAGGTGCGCTGCCCGCACTGCTCGCGGCTGAACGCCCCGGACGCGGATCACTGCGCCCACTGCGGCCGGGCGATGCGCAGTCAGTGCCCGCGGTGCGGGTCGGTCGTGCCCGGGGCCGAGCACGCGTGCTCGGCCTGCGGGTTCCCGGTGGGGGAGCAGGAGTATGTGGGCTACCTGATCGGGCAGGCGGAAGCCTGCCTGGCCAGGAACGACATCAGGGGCGCGGATCAGCACTGCACCGAGGCAGGGCAGCTGTGGCCGGTACCCGAGGACCGTCCTGATGCCCTAACGGGCCGGCTCGTGGTCATCCGGGAGCGGATCAAGAGCGAGCGCACCACGCAGCGGAAGATCATCGGGCAGGCTAACGCCCTGATGGACGCGCAGGCCTATCGAGCCGCCGCCCAGCTGCTGCGCGCGGCACTGGTTGCCCACCCTGACCTGGCCGGGCCGCTTGAGCAGTGCGAGAAGGCCATCGAGGAATCTGATAAGCGCTGCCGTGAGGCGCAGGCACCTGGCTTGTCCGACGAGGAGCGGGCGGACCTGTACGAGGAGGCGCTGCGGCTATGCGCGGACAACGAGGACGCGCGGCGCGAGCTTTCCCGGATCCACTTGTCGCCGGCTGTCCCGGAACCCCTGTCGGCGCAGGGACATCCGCCGCGTGCGTTCATGCGCCTGTACCTCCACGAGGTGGAACTGGACTGGCCGCACGCCGGCCGGGGCGAGGCCAAGGTCGTCTGCATGAGGCCGGACGGCCGACCGCTCCGGGCGGGCACCGAGATCCCTGAAACCGAGCTGGCGAACTACCGGGTACTCCTGCGGGGAGCGCCCGACACCTGGATCCTCGATCGAGAGTGGCTGCGCCGCTACACGCTGGTGCTCGTACTGCATGGCCGGTGCTACGTCGGCGAGACCCGGTACTACGCCCGGGGACCGGAGGTCAGCGACCTTCGCGCCGAGTACGTCGGCCCTTCGGTGCGGGTGACTTGGGCCTGGCCTGAGGGGGTGGAAGAAGCAGTGGTGGCATGGGACGGCACCGCCGAGATCGCTGATCCGGTCAACCTCCCCGCGCAGCGCTATGTACCCCGCGAGCCCGGCGCCGTGACCGGAAGCCATGACATCAGGGCGGCGGGGCGACTGTACGTCAAGGTCGCCGCCGTCGTCCGCGACCAGGGAACCGCATACGTCACCTCAGGCGTGCGGGCCGATGTCCGGCGGCAGCCGATCACCGTCCGGTATGAGGTGAAGCCGGGCCTTGGCCGCAAGGCACGGCTGCTGGTGACCGCCGATCGCGTTGACCAGTTGCCCGACCTGGTGTTGCGTGGCCGGACCGATAGCCGCCCCGCCAGCCCGGCCGACCCGGAGATCCACACTATCGAGGCGGGGAGCGCGGAACGGGAGACCGCGATCCTGCTGGCGGACAAGGAGGGTCGCCGGGTGCAGCCGCGATCGTGCCGACTGTTCGCGGTCAATGATCGCGACGGCGACGCTGTCGCGATCATCGACCCGCAGTGAGCGGGCCGCGCTACGACATCTTGAACAGGTAGACCTCCAGCTTGACCTGGTTCAGTGCCAGCTGCCCGTTCCAGAACTGCTGGGAGACCGCCACGTCGAACAGGGGCGTGGCCTTGAACTGGGACGTGGCCTTGTTCATGGCCTGCAGGATCGACCACACCTGATTGTCGATCTGCTCCCACTGGGTGCCATTGGGATCCGGTCCGCCGGCGAAGAGAAGCACGAGCCCGGCCCGGCGACCCTTCAGCTGAGAATCGGACAGTATCGTCTGCCGGATCGCGCTTGCTGAGATGTCACCAGGGTCGATGTTCAACGGGACCGTTACGTACTTGAGGTCGAGCGCTGGCTGAGGCTGCCCGGGCGGCTTCGGCTTCTTTGGCTTAATGGTCGTGCTGGTGGGCTTGGGGAGGTGAGGCTTGACTCTGGCCGTTGACTGGGACGGCGCGCCGAAGGTTGTCGCCAGCAGGAAGGCCAGGGCGAGGGCGAGCAGCAGGTCGGCGAACAGCCAGCCGGTATTGCCGAATACGGTATGCCCGGAGGTGCTGTAACGGCCGGCGCCCGAGCGCCGGGACCTGCTATACCGGCTGCGCATCACAGGCCCCCGAATCCGTCAGTCTTGCGCCATCGCTGCCACCAGAACCGGCGGGGCCTGCCGACGAGCGTGGCCTTCGTGATCGCCACCGTCAGGCTCGTGATGACGTCCGGGAGCCTCGTGAGGGCGTCTGGGATGGCGTCGGGACCAGCGGTCGTCGGCACCAGGTTCGTGGTGGCCTCCCGGAAATTTGCCGCCGCCTCCAGCAACGCCGCAGTCGTGGCCGCCAGGCCGGACTGCGTCTCGCTGACGCTGGCCTGCGTCTGAGCCAGGCTGGCGCTCGCCTGCGTGATGTTGCTGGTCATCTCCTCGGCGCCGTGGACGAGCACCGCCTGCAGCTTGTCCTTGACCTCGCCCATCGCCGTCGCCGCGGTCTTCATGCTCCCCGCGGACACCTCCACCTGGGAGGCGAACCGCTGCTGGGAGGAGGCCATCGTCTCCAGGCTTCCGGCGACGGTCCGGGTGGACCCGGTGAACTCCTGGGCGTTGGCAGCCAGCCTCGCCGCCGAGCCCCCGATGGCCTCCACGCTTGCCTTAAGGCCCGTGACAGCGACGGTGTAGGTCTCCTGCTGGGTCTTGAACTGGGCCAGCAGGGCCTCCATGTCGTTGAGCAACGGCCTCATCTGCTGCTGGACGACGTCCTTCAGGAACTGCTCGTTTTCCCGCCGGGTGTCCTTGATGAAGGCCTCGTTCTGCTCACTCACGCTCCTGAGCGTGTTGAGGACCTCAACGGAAAACTGGTCGATGGTCTTCTGGGTGCCGTCCTGGAGGTCCTTGACTAGTCCCTTGCCGTTGTCTTGCAGGCCCTGGATAAGTTCCAGGCTGCCATCCTTGAGGTCCTTGATGAGGCCGCTCGCACCAATGAGCACCTTCTCGCCCTGCTCGGCCAGTTGCCCGGTCTTGGTGAACGCCTCGTGGATGATGCGGTCAACCTCCCGTGCCCAGTCTTCCGCGGTGCGGGGTGTACCCCCCGCACCGCGGGAGACCGCCTCGGCGAGATCGCCCACCGCGTCGTACACCGACGTGGCGAACTTCTCGGTCGAGCTCTCCGTCCAGTGGACCCACCAGGTGAGGCCCATCACGAAGGCGAGGAGGATGACGTTGATGGCGGCGGCCCACCCGAAGGGCAGGACGTTACCGCCAAGGCCCTGCTGCCAGAGCAGCAGGAAGGGCTTGCCGTCATCGCCAGGATGACCATGCAGGTAACTCCGGTACTCCAAGGCCGCCCAGCCGAGCATGAACCACGTGAAGGTGATGGGAAACAGGACCCAGATGTTGCGCCACCAGTGCGCGAGGCGCACCGACCTCCGCCATCCGCAGGCGTCGGCCCGTTCATCGATCACGCGTTCCGGATCGATAATGCGTTCCAGATCAGCAAAGTTGAGTGTGCGGGGGTTGGCCCGGATAATGCCGGCAACCCTCGTCATCCGGCTCGCAGCACGTGTCGCGCCGATCCCGTGCAATTCATTGCCAAGCGATTCAAGGCGCTCAGCCGCGTCGGCTGGGCTGGCGCCCTCGGGCACCGGGTTGGGACCGCGGGCAGGCGCTGCCAGGGCGGGGCCCCCGGTGCCGTTGTTATTACCGTTACCAGAGTTCACAGCGGTCATTAGGTCTTCCTTGTCGCGGATCACGCGCTCATGAGGAGGCTGCCCGGGCAGGCAAAATACCGCCAAAATCCCCCCCACAGGGCTATATGCATAGTCTAGGCATAAGCTGGCACGTTACGGTTCGCCGGAACGGAAGATTTGGCCGGTTGCGCATTGTTGCGATCATTTTGTAACAAAATGGCAACGGGCGATCGGTCGCGTCCGCCCGCGATCTTCTCTGGCGGTAATTCCATCCGAATTCTACCGAATGACAAGATTGCCGCCAGGCTGAGCAGGCAGGCCAGGGACAGCAGCAGGTACGGGACCGCGTCCGAGGTCGCCTCGGCCAGGACCCCAGCCCCGGCGGCGGCGACGGCTTGGCCCGCCGCCCAGGTAAGGTTCGACAACCCGAAGCCAAGGCCCTGGTTGAGGCCGATCCGGTCCGCGCCCGAGCTCGTCAGGGCGGCCGCCGGGGTGAAGAGCATGCCGAAGAACGGGTTCCCGGCCACGAGGACCACCATCAGTTCCCACGACGTCGCGGGCAGCCAGGCCACCACCCCGAAGGTCGCCCCGACGACGAGGGCGATGGTGACGGGGCGTCTTGCCCCGAGTCGGTCAGTTATCCGGCCCGCCAGCGGCGACAGCGCCCCCTCGACTGCGGCGGCGCACAAGAACGTGGCGGCGATCTCCGCACCCGACGCGCCCAGCCGAGCCAACCGCAGTGGTGCCAGCACGTCGATCACTCCGAACGCGATCCCCGGCAGCATCATCAGCCACATGCCTGACAGGACGTGCCGGTCACGCAGCGCCGGGAGCAGTTCCCGCAGCCCCTGCGGGCTTGCCGCGACGGGCGGCGCGGGCAGGGCGAACGCGCAGCACATCAAGATGACGCCCATGACGGCGGCGGCGCAGAATGCGGGGCCAGTTCCGGCAAGGCTCGCCAGCGCTCCCACGACAGGGCCGAGCAGTGCCCCCACGATCGCCGATCCCAGTGCCGTGCCGAGCAGTTCCCCACGCCGGGACTCCGGCGCGACATCCGCCAGCCAGGCTAGCCCCGCCGCCCAGGTGCAGGCCCCCGCCAGGCCCTGGATGAGCCGCGCCACGTCCAGCAGCCAGACCGATGACGACCAGCCGAACACCAAGGTGGCGATGCTCATCCCCGTCAGCCCCAGCAGGGCCGTCTGGCGCGCGCCCAGCCGCGCGACGAGCAGCCCGCCCGGCAGTGACCCGATGAGGGTTCCCGCCGGGTAGCACGCGACAAGGACGCCGGCCGCCGCCTTGGAAAGCCCCGAGACCCGGGCGTAATGGGGAAGCAGCGGGGTGAGCGCCGAGTAGAAGATGGTGTCCGCCAAGACGATCGCGCACACGAACCACAGCAACCGCCTCACGCTAGGATCTAGCCGCTCCCTGCGTCGCGTGCTGCTCATTCAAACCAGCATAAACCATGAAATACCGAACAGAACGGACAGGCCTCATCTTCCGCCCCGACCATCCGCCCGTCTTGATCGTAGCCGCGGAACGCGGAACGGGGCGCCTGTCGGCTGGACAGGCACCCCGTTCCGTTCTGTACCGGCTGGACAGGCATCAGCCGGTGCGACCCTCAAGGGCGCGGCGGGTGAGGACCCGGGCGAGGTGCTCGCGGAAGTCCGCGTCGGCGTGAAAGTCCGCCCCCGGGGAGGTACCGGCGGCAGCGAGGGCGGCGGCGTCCCGCGCCGAGGCACCGGAGCGCAGCGCGTCCTCGGTGGCGTGCGCGCGCAGCGGGGTACCGCCCATGCTGGCCAGCGCGACCCGGCCGTCACAAGCGGCCACGCCGACGATCGCCCAGTCGTTGGCCCGGCGGACGAACTTCTGGTAGCCCCATGTCTTGCCGCCGACGCGCGGAACGCGGATGGCGGACAAGATCTCGTCCGGGCCGAGCACGGACTCAAACGGCCCCACGAAGAAGTCGTCGATCCCGACGGACCGGGTGCCCGACTTCCCGGTAATCTCGATCGTCGCGCCCAGGGCGAGCAGCGTCGTCGGCAGGTCCGCCGACGGGTCGGCGTGCGCGACCGACCCGCCGATCGTGCCCCGGTGCCGGATCTGCGGGTCGCCGACCTGGGCGGCCGCATAGGAGAGGATCGGTGCCTCGGCCTTGAGTATCTCGGAGCTGGCGAGGTCCGCGTGCCGGGTGGTGGCGCCTATCACGATCTGGTCGCCGTCCGGCCGGATGCCGGACAGTTCGCCCAGGCGGGCGATGTCAATGAGCATGGCCGGCTGAGCCAGCCTGACCTTCATCATCGGCAGCAGCGAATGGCCGCCGGCCAGCAGCTTGGCATCCTCGCCGTGCTCAGCCAGCAGCGCCAGCGCGTGCGAGGTCGATTCGGCTACCTCGTAGTCGAACGAGGCGGGGATCATGCGGCCACCTCCGTGCCTGAAGGCACGGCGCTGCTTGCGCTCCGCAGCTTGGCGGCCGCGTTCAAGGCGGCGCGGACAATGTTGTGGTAGCCGGTGCAGCGGCAGAAGTTGCCCTCCAGGCCCTCGCGGACCTCCTGCTCGGTCGGGTCCGGCTTCTCGGCGAGCAGGCTGGTGACAGCCATGACCATCCCCGGCGTGCAGAAGCCGCACTGCAGGCCATGCTCCTCGCGAAACGCTTGCTGCACCATCCCGAGGGTGCCGTCCGTATTGACGACGCCCTCAGCCGTGGTCACGGTGCGGCCATTGGCCTGGACCGCCAGGACCGTGCAGGACTTGACCGACTCACCGTCAAGCAGCACCGTGCAGGCACCGCAGGAGGTGGTGTCGCAGCCAACGTTCGCGGCCCGCAGGCCCAGGGTCTCCCGCAGGTAGTGAACCAGCAGCAGCCGGGGCACGACCTCATCGTCTCGCGTGACCCCGTTGACGGTGAGCTTGATCTGCGTCATCTCTTCAGGCCTCCTTGCCGTTGTTGGACTGGGCACCGTCAGGCGCCGCACGGTGGATCGCCCGCCAGACCCGCTGCGGGGAAGTAGGCATGTCAATGTGGGTAACGCCCAGGTGGGCCACCGCATCGATGACGGCGTTCTGCACCGCAGGGGTGGCGCCGATCGTTCCGGCCTCGCCGATTCCCTTGGCCCCGAGAGGGTTGTAGGAAGTGGGCGTTGCCATGTCGACGAGCTCGAAGCTGGGAAGCTCGGTCGCGGACACGAACGGGTAGTCGGCGAACGTCGCCGTCAGCGGGTTGCCGTCGCTATCGTAGACGACCTCCTCGAGGAAGGCCTGCGCCGCGCCCTGGGCGATGCCGCCGTGCCGCTGGCCCTCGGCGAGTAGCGGGTTGATGACCGTCCCCGCGTCGTCCACGGTCACCACACGGCGCAGGAACACCTTGCCGGTCTCGGTGTCGACCTCCACCACCGCGACGTGCGTGCCGAACGGGAACGTCGGGCCGGGCGCGGTGAAGACGCTCTTGACGAACAGCCGCTCGTCTTCGGCGAGCTTGCTCAGGGCCACGGAGGTGTCCGGGTCGCCTTTCACGGCGAAAGCGCTGCGGTCGACGTCGAACTCCAGGTCGCTGGGGCTGATCTCCAGGGTCTGCGCGGCGCGCTCCCTCGCTACGTCGAGCAGCTCCCTGCTGGCCTGCTGGACCGCCGCCCCGCCAAGCTGCAGGCTGCGGGAGCCGCCGGTGCCGCCGCCGCGTGGCACGAGGTCAGTGTCACCCCACTTGACGGTGATCTTGTCGACCGGGATGCCCAGCTCCTCGCTGGCCAGCATCGCCCAGACGGTAACGTGCCCCTGGCCGTGCGGAGAGGTGCCCGTCAAGATCGTCGCGGTGCCGTCCGGGTGGACCTCCACGGTGCCGTTCTCATTCGGGCCGCCGGCCTCGCCACCGGGGCCGGTAATCTCCACATAGCTGGACAGGCCAATGCCGAGCTGCAGCGAGGTGTCGGCCTCGCGGCGGCGCTTTTGGTCCGCCCGCAGCTCGTCGTAGCCCGCCGCCTCCAGGGCCTTGTCCAGGGCCGCGACATAGTCACCGGAGTCGTACTTCGCACCGAACGCGGTTGTGTGCGGCTCGGTGAACTTCGGTAGCAGGTTCTTGCGGCGGACCTGCGCCGGGTCGATGCCGGCGGCATGGGCGAACAGGTCAATGGCCCGGTCCACGGCCGCGGTCGCCTCGGGCCGTCCGGCACCTCGGTACGCGCCGACCGGTGTGGTGTTGGTGACGACGGAGGTGGCGATAGCCTCGGCCTTGCCGATGTTGTACGGGCCGGGGGCCATCAAGATAGTCAGGGACGGCAGGAACGCGCCGATCTTCGGGTACGCGCCGCAATCCTGCAGCACCTCGATCCGGTACGCCAGGACAGTGCCGTCCTTGGTGCCGCCGATCGTGAGCTTCTGCACCTGGGCGCGGCCATGGGTCATCGCGAGCAGGTTCTCGTTGCGGGTCTCGGTCCAGCGAACCGGCCGGGAGATCTCCCTGGCCAGCCAGCAGACGACCGCGTGCTCCGGGTCCGCGCCGAACTTCGCTCCGAACGCGCCGCCGACATCCGGGGTGATGATGCGGACCTCGTCGGCGTCCAGGCCGAGCATGTCACCGATCGCCGCCTTGGTGAACTGCGCGCCCTGGTTGGGAATCCACGCGGTCAGCCGGCCGTCCGCCCAGACGGCGGCAGCGGCGCGGGTCTCCATTGGGGCCGGGGCGACCCTGTTGTTGATCACCGTCTCGCTGGCCATGACGTCGCAGTCCGCGAACAAGTCGGGGCTGAGCTTGCTCGCATCGCCGAACGTCACGACGACGTTTGTCTGCGCCTGCGGGAACAGGAAGCCGCCGGTGGCGGCTTCGGCGTCCCTGGGGTCGACGACCGCCGGAAGGAAGTCGTAGTCGACGTCAACCAGCTCGATGGCGTCCTCACCCTGGTACGGGTGCTCCGTCACGATCACCGCGACCGGCTCGCCCACGAATCGCACCGTGTCCACCGCCAGCCATGGCTGCAGCATCGCCTGGTTCATTGTCGGTGCCATCGGCTTCAGCGGCCCCACTCCGGCGGCCACGAGGTCAGCGCCAGTGAACACTCCCACGACGCCGTTGGCCCCCTTGGCCGCCGAGGTGTCGATGCTTTTGATCCGGGCGTGCGCGACGGTCGATCGGACGAAGTGCGCGTGGAGCGCACCAGTCAGGCGCTCATCCTGCACGTCTTCGGTGTAGATGCCGCCCGTGCTCAGGAAGCCGGGATCTTCACTTCGCAGGACTCGGGTGCCAAGTATGCTCACGCCCGCTATCTTTCCACCAGTTAGTCGGGGGTGTGCAAACCACTCGCCAGATTCCCGCCTGCTGAGTGCTAGCTGTCCTCAAGGACGGCGTTCAGGACGTCCTGGGTGCTGGCGACCGCCTCGGCCTGCAGGCAGAGTTGCTCCATTACCTCGAGGTAGCTGTCAACTTCGGTTGGCTTGTCGAGGTAGAGGGCGCTGGTGAGCTGCTCTATGTAGACGACGTCACGCAGGTCCGGCTCGGCGAACCGCAAGATGGTGAACGGGCCGCCCAGCGCACGGTGCCCGCCCGTGCTGAACGGCAGTACCTGCAACGTCACCGCCGGGTGCTCGGCCATCTCGATGAGGTGCCTGACCTGCTCACGCATGACGGTCCGGCCGCCGATGGGACGGCGCAGTGCCGCCTCGTCGATGACGGCCCACATGCGCGGCGGGTCTTCACGGTCCAGGAGCAGCCTGCGGTTGATCCGTGCCTCGGTACGCCGCGCGATCTCGTCCTCGCTCACGGCGTTTCCGAGCCTGATGACGGCCCTGGCGTAGTCCTCGACCTGCAGCAGGCCGGGCACGAACTGAAGCTCATACGTCCGGATGAAGGAAGCGGCCGCCTCTAGCCCGAAGTAGGGTTCCAGCCAGTTCGGCAGGATGTCGGAGTAGCCTGCCCACCAGCCAGGCGTGTTGGCTTCGCGCGCGAGGGCCAGCAATCCCTGCCGCTCGGTCACGCTTGCGACGCCGTAGAGCGTGAGCAGGTCGGCGATGTCACGCTCCTTGAAGCTCACCCGGCCGTGCTCCATGCGGCTGATCTTGGAATGCGAGGCGCGAATCGCCTCCGCCGCTTGCTCGGTCGTGAGCCCGGCCCGTTCCCGCAGTCGCCGCAGGTGCCCACCAAGCACCAGACGCTGCACGGACGGCCCGGCCGTACGTGTAGCGAACATGACCGCTGGCACGTCGTGGGCGGGTTCCCGCGCTGGGGGCTGGACGACTCCATCGTCACTCCTCCGCTGGCCTGTGCCCCCTTCGCGAGGTGGGCATGGGTTAGTGTCCCATGCCAACATCGTGCGGGGAAGGGGTTCATATGACGATTGCATACATGTCTGTGGTCGCTCACGTTACCGGCGACCGTCCCGGAATGAGGACGGTCGCCGGAATTGGTCCTATAGGTGCATCTAGTGCCTTCGGGGCACTAGATAAGAACGTGGTCAAACTCTCCGTCTTTGGCGCCGGCTAGGAACGCTGCGATCTCGGCCTGCGTGTAGACGAGGGCAGGACCGTCAGGGAACCGGGAGTTGCGGAACGCGATCTCGCCATGCGGGAGCAGGGCAACCTCCACGCACGCCCCGTTCGGGTTGCTGTGCGCGCTCTTGCGCCAGGCAACGCCGATGAGCTCGGTGGCCGGCATCCCGTTGTAGATATGAGCCATGGTTCCTCCTATAGTCCCTGGCAGACCTCCCCCTGAGCAGGAAGCGACTGCCCGTCGGCACGCCAGGAGGCGGCACGCGGGGGTGAGGTCGCGGGCTCTAGGGCCAAGGTCACGGGCGTGACTGTGGCAGCTGAGGCGGACGAGTATGCCGAGGCAGCCCGTCCCGGGGAGCCAACTTCCCCTCCATGATGCCACCAGATCCCTCTGTGCACGCACCGAATGAACGTGCATACGGTCTTGCATTTGCACAAAACATGAGGCAGTATGGCAAGAGAGGCATAAACCCCCATACTGCGACAGCACGGCTTTGCGGGGCCCAGGACGAGCAGGAAGCGGTTGCGTTGGCTCACTTGAGGGTTGCTTACGAGCCGGAGGACGGCGACGGTGAGGTCGTTGAGTTCCCGGTTCTTCCGGCTTCTCCTCCGCAGCTCCTGCCTGTCCCGGCGGCATGGTGGGAGACTCCCGCCGTGCGCGGCCGGGTACTGAGTCCTGTCGCCGGGGAGGCGAGGACCGCTCGCGCGTTCGTTCGCGAGCTGCTGACGTCCTGGGGCCTCACCAACCTGATCGAGGACGCGGAGCTGATCATCACCGAGCTTGTGGTGAACGCGGTGCTGCACGGTATGCGCGGCACTCCACGACTCGCGCCGGTGGGACCGTCCACGCAGCCCCCGCTACGGTTGTGCTTGCTGCGGCGGGCCGCGGAGATCATGCTCGCCGTCACGGACCCGTGCGCTGAGGCACCTGTCCCGCGGTCGCCGGACGCGACCTGGGAGTGCGGCCGTGGGCTGCAGATCGTCGGCGCGCTCAGCTATGTCTGGGGCTGGTCCCCGATCGAGGGTCACGGCAAGGCAGTCTGGGCCGTCCTGCAGACGAGGTAGGCGAGCTCTTTTACATGCCCAAGCGGCCGGCTTCCTTGCGGGAGCCGGCCGCTTCGTTCTGTTACGAGCCTCAGGGGACGGCAGGCTCATCCGCCTGGGCCAGGACATGCTCAACCAGCGCGATGAGCACCTCCTTGGCCGACTCGCGACTGCGGGCGTCACACAAGACGATCGGCAGGCCCGGTTGCAGGTCGAGCGCGACGCGCACGTCCTCGACGCTGTGGCGCCGGGCGTCCTCGAAGCAGTTCAGCGCCACGACGAAGGGGATCTCGCGGCGCTCGAAGTAGTCAATGGCCGGGAAGCAGTCCGCCAGTCGCCGGGTGTCAGCGAGTACCACCGCGCCCAGCGCCCCAATAGCGAGCTCGTCCCACATGAACCAGAACCGTTCCTGCCCTGGCGTGCCAAACAGGTACAGCACCAGGTCCTCGCGCAAGGTGATCCGGCCGAAGTCCATCGCGACCGTCGTTGTCGTCTTGCGTTCGACGCCAGCGATGTTGTCGGTGCGCTTGCTGCTTTCGGTGAGCGGCTCTTCCGTGCGCAGCGGCCGGATCTCGCTGACCGCGCCGACCAGCGTCGTCTTGCCTACCCCGAACCCGCCCGCGAGGAGGATTTTGATCGCGCGGTGCCCGCGCGACGTCACCACCCCGCCAGCGAGCTCAGAGTCCCCGTAGGCCATGCAGAACCTCCCTGAGCGTGTTCTTGTCGACCTTCCGTGCCTGCATCGGCACGGGAGCCTTGATCGCGATGAGGCCGAGGTCGCGCAGGTCGCTGAGCAGGATGCGGACCACGCCAAGCGGCAGGTCCACGTCCGAGGCGATATCCACGACAGTCGCCGGCCGCTGGACGAGGTGCAGCAAGGAAGCGTGCTCCGGCCCGAGCGCTCCCGGGTCCGTCACCCGGTTGTTGGTCGTGGTCACGGTTGATACCAGGTCGAAGGCCTCGCCGGTGTGCCGTGTACGGCCCCGGGTCAGGACATACGACCGAACCACCGGACCGGCCTGAGCATCAAGCCACAGCTCGTCGTCGGACGCCATGGGTCCTTTCCTTCCGCGTTGCTACCTGTCGTACGACGGGGTCCGGGCGTCGACCCCGAGATGGTCCCCGGTGCGCTGGACGAGGATCGCCATCTCGTAGGCGATGAGGCCCACGTCGGCGTCCGATCCGGTTAGCACGGCGAGGCATGTGCCTGAGCCCGCCGCGGTCACGAACAGGAAGCCCGCGGTCATCTCGATGATCGTCTGCCGCACATTTCCCCCGCCGAAGTGCCGTCCCGCACCGCGTGCTAGCGACTGGAACCCGGCAGCGAGCGCCGCGAGGTGCTCGGCGTCGGCCCGATCCAGCCCGCGCGAGGCTCCGAGGGCCAGTCCGTCCTGAGAGAGGTAGACAGCCCGCTGGATGTGAGGCACGCGCAGCACCAAGTCATCGAGGAGCCAGTCAAGCTGATTCGACGGATAATTACTGTTAGGCCCCATAGGAGTTGCCCTCCATGTCCCGTTGCGCCGATTGAGAACGGCCCTGCTGCCAGCCGCGTTGCATAGCCGACAAGGTGTTGCGCATGTCCGTCAGGGATGCCGCGCTAGCCTGCGGCGCCCCGCTGTCCACCGGTCCACCGTCCCGTCGGCCGGCGTCGCGCAGTTGCGGCGCGAGGCTAGCCTGGCGGACCCGGCGTGGCAAGCCCCCGTGCTCGCCGCCATTGGCGTCCCCGCTTCCGTGAGCACTGCCGTCCCCCATCATGTTCCCGTATCCGGCTGCCTGGTATGTGCTGTTTGCCGACTCTCGGCTACCATCGCCCGGCGTATAGGCGGGGCCGCCAGCGGTGGACGCATCGCCGGCCGGCTCGTAGGCGCCGCTGGGTCCGGGGGCAGCGACGCTGCCCCCGGCCGGGCGGCTTACCGGGGTAAACACACTGAATGGGGGCGCGACGTCCTTGGCCACCGGGACCCCGGTCACCACGGGAACCTCATCGGAATGCCGCCCGCGTCGCGAGCTGGTCCCGGTCGGGCTGGGCGAAGACGTGGCTGGCGATGCTGGCGTGCCCTGCTGCCGGTAGCCACTGGACTGGTAACCGCCGCCGCGCTGGTACCCGTCAGCGGGGTAGCCCCCGGTCTGGCTACCGCCTGGCTGGCTACCGCCTGGCTGGCTACCGCCTGGCTGGTTGCCGACCGCCGGGTAACTGCCGGTCTGGTAGCCGCCGGCGCGATAGCGGCCGCTGATCGGGATGGCGTCCAGATCCGGCGGTGAGCCTGCCGTCGTGCTGGCGCCGTACCCCGCGCCGCCGCCAGGCCGGGCTCCGCGATTGTAGCCGTCGCCGCCCGCGCTGTAGCCGGTCCCGTCGGCAGCGGCATGGCCGTTAGCATGTCCATTGCCCGCGCCCAGGTACCCCCCGGTGGCTGCCAGCCCGCTCCCGCCGTCCGTTCCGGCTGGATGGAAAGAGGGCAGCGCGGTGGCAGGCTGGCCTCCAGTGGCGGCCCGCGCCGTGAGCATGGGGTTCTCGCCGCTGGGCAGGGCGGACGGCGCGTCATCGACGATCAGTCGCCTCGGGATCAGCGTGACGGCCGTGGTGCCGCCGTAGGGCGACGTGCGCAGCGTGACACCGATGCCGTGCCGCCGGGCCAGCTGCGCGACAACGAACAGGCCCAGCTGCTCGGTGTTCGCCGGGTTGACGTCCGGCGGGTTCGCGAGCCGGTCGTTGAGCTCGGTCAGCCGCTCCGGGGTCAGGCCCAGCCCGCGGTCCTCGATCTCGATGGCGAACCCGTTCATGACGGGCTCGCCGGTCATCCGGACCTGCGTGTAGGGCGGCGAGAGGGACGTGGCGTTCTCAATGAGCTCAGCCAGCAGGTGAATCACGTCGGTCACGGCAGAGCCGGACAGGGCCGCCCTGGACGGGGTAGCCACCTGGACACGGGCGTAGTCCTCGACCTCGGAGACCGCGCCGCGCATCACGTCCATCAGCCGGACCGGGGCGGACCAGCCACGGCCGGGGGGAGCACCCGACAAAATGATGAGGCCTTCCGCGTGCCGCCGCATGCGGGTGGTCAGGTGATCGAGCTTGAACAGGTCGTCGAGGACCTCGGGGTCGGTAGCCTTCCGCTCCATCTGGTCCAGTGAGGTGAGCTGGCGCTGCAGCAGCGACTGGTTACGTCGGGCCAGGTTACGGAACACGTCGTTGACGCCCTTGCGCAGTCTCGCCTCCTCGACGGCAGACGCGATGGCGGTCAGGCGAACGGCGTCGAATGCCTGGCCGACCTGCCCGATCTCGTCGCTGCCAATCTGCAGCGGTGCCGCCTCGGTGTCCGCGTCTACCGGCTCGCCGCGACGCAGCCGCGACACCACCGAGGGCAGGTGCTCCTGGGCCAGTAGCAGGGCCTGGCGGCGCAGCGTGGTCAAGCGGCGGTTGATGGACCGCGCGAGGACGATCGTAAGGATCAGCGAGAGGACCAGGCCGAGCAGGCCGATGGCGCCGGTGATGTAGACCGTCCGTTGGGCGCTGTCGGCGATTTCCTGGTCATGGGCTAGCGCGGCGTTCGCGGTGCCCAGGCCGCCCTGGAAGTTCGCCAGGGCCACAGTGCTGTTGATCTCCTGCCAGGTCGCGGAGTTCACGCCCTTGTCCTGCAGCGCGGCCATCGGGTAGCCGGCCTCGACGGCCTGCTGGATCTGCGCCCTGTCCTTGTTGAACGTCACCGCGGCGCCACCGCGGAAGCCGTTGAAGCCGTTGTTGAACGCCTCGATCTCGGCAGCGTCGAGCGTGTTCGCGTACAGCAGCTCGTCGTCCATCTCGCGTCCGGCGGCCTGCACGAAACCCACCCGCTCGTCAGCCGTGAGCGTCCCCGACGCCAGCGCGCCTGCCAGTAGGGCGTCCTGCTCGTCTATCTCCTCGCGCGCCTGGATAGTCTCGATCAGGCCCAGGCCCTGGGTGGCGGCCGAGGCGTCGGTCATGCTAGCGGCCTCGGCCTGGAAGATCCCGGGGATGGCCTCGATGAGCGTCGTGTAATCCTTGAACGCTGTTATCGCCGGAATGGCGTTGGCGGTGACGCCCGCCCGAAGGTCTCGCACTGACGAGCCGGTGACCGCGCCGACGAGCTTGGTGATCGCCGCCGTCTCCGCGCTGGTCGAGGCATCCTTGGTGGCGGGCGCGTCGATGGCCTGCATGAGGTAGCCCAGGCCGTGCGGGCCGTTCTGGCTGGTGTCGCTGCTGGCCGTGGCGGCGATCGCGGTCTCGTAGGCGCTCTTGTTCGCGGCCGTGGGTGCCGACTGGTACACGAACGCCGCGCGACGCTCCGCCTGCAGGGTGTCCATGAAGTAGGACATCGGCAGGGAGGTGGTCCGGATAAGGCTCGGGGCGCGGTCTAGGTTAACAGAGTTCGTGACCGACGTGTAAGCCACGTCGGCGAACAGGCCGAGCATGGTGACGAGCGGAATCGCCACGAGAGAGTAGATTCTGAGCCGGATGGATCGACCCCGTGACCCCATAGGACCCCCTGCGGTTATGGGTAAAGGCAGCTCAGGGTACCTCGATATGCTGCGAGATTGTTGCCAAAACGGTGTATTTTCCGACAAGCAGTATGGTGTATGGCTTAGGTGACGCGGAGGTGCCAACGGCGCAGGTCGGGCAGCCCGGCGGTCTTCATGAGCGCTCGTTTGTCGGTGGCAGCGCCTAGGCTAGAGCGGTGACCGAGACCGCGACCCACTCTCTCCTTGACGGGCTGAACCCCCAGCAGCGCGCAGCCGTCACGCATGCCGGGGGGCCCTGCTGATCATGGCTGGCGCGGGATCCGGCAAGACCCGGGTCCTGACCCACCGGATCGCCTACCTGCTCGCCGAGCGTGACGTGCACCCGGCGGAGATCCTCGCGATCACGTTCACCAACAAGGCGGCCGGGGAGATGGCGGCGCGTGTTGCCTCTCTTGTCGGCTCGCGGGCACGCGCGATGTGGGTGATGACCTTCCACTCAGCATGCGTGCGCATCCTGCGCCGGGAGGCGCAGCGGTTCGGCTACCCGTCGAGCTTCTCGATCTACGACACGGCCGACTCCCAGCGGCTGATGGCGATGGTCTGCCGCGAACTGGAACTCGACACCCGGCAGTACCAGCCCAAGGCAATGGCCGCGCAAGTCTCCGCGCTCAAGAATGAGCTGGTCGACTACGAGACCTTTGCGGCGCGGGCGCAGTCAGCGAGGGAGCGGGTGCTGGCTGAGGCGTACCGCGAGTACCAGCGCCGGCTGGTCGCGGCCGGGGCCATGGACTTCGATGACCTGATCATGGTCACGGTCAACATCTTCCAGGCGTTCCCCGAGGTCGCGACGGCGTACCGGCGGCGGTTCCGGCACGTCATGGTGGACGAGTATCAAGACACCAACCACGCGCAGTACGCGCTGGTGCGCGAGCTGGTGTCCGGGGGGACGTCCCCGCGAGCGGGCACCGCGTGCAGCGGCGGCGGCGCGGACGATCCGGGGCCGTCGGAGCTTTGCGTCGTGGGCGACGCCGACCAGTCGATCTACGCCTTCCGGGGCGCCACTATCAGGAACATCGTTGAGTTTGAGCAGGATTACCCCGACGCGACGGTCATCCTGCTTGAGCAAAATTACCGGTCTACGCAGAACATCCTGGCTGCCGCGAACGCCGTGGTGTCCAGAAACTCTGGCCGCAAGCCAAAGAACCTGTGGTCCGACGCCGGCGAAGGTCCCCTGATTACGGGCTACGTCGCGGACAATGAGCACGACGAGGCCGCGTTTGTCGCCGAGGAAGTAGAGCGGCTGGCTAACGAGGGCCTGGCCACCGCCGGCGATGTGGCTGTCTTCTACCGGACGAACGCCCAGTCCCGTGTCTTCGAGGAAGTCTTCATCCGGGTTGGCCTGCCGTACCGGGTGGTCGGCGGTGTCCGGTTCTACGAGCGCAAGGAAGTTCGTGACCTGCTCGCCTACCTGCGGCTAATCTCCAACCCAGCGGACGAGGTGTCGTTGCGCCGGGTGCTCAACGTGCCCAAGCGCGGCATCGGCGAGCGAGCTGAGGAGTACATCACCGCCTACGCGGCGCGGGAGAGGATCTCCTTCGCCCAGGCGGTGCGCACGCCCTGGGATGTCCCGGGGATGGCCGGCCGGTCGGCGTCCGCGATCGCCGGGTTCAACGAGCTGATCGATGACCTGCGCGAGCAGGCCCGTGCCGCGGGACCGGTGGCAGAACTCGTGGAGGCCGTGCTCGACCGCAGCGGCTATCAGGTAATGCTGGAGAGCTCGCCGGACCTGCAGGACGCGACCCGGGTGGAAAACCTGCAGGAGATGGTCTCGGTGGCCCGAGAGTTCGACGGGACCGCTGCGGCGGGGGAGGAAGCAGGCGGCACGCTTGCTGACTTTCTGGAGCGGGTGTCGCTGGTCGCGGACGCCGACGAGATCCCGGCCGGGGCGGACCATGGCGGCATGGTGACGCTCATGACGCTGCACACGGCCAAGGGACTTGAGTTCCCCGTGGTCTTCCTCGCGGGCATGGAAGAGGAGGTTTTCCCGCACCAGCGGGCGCTGACCGAGCCCAAGGAACTGGAGGAGGAACGGCGGCTCGCCTACGTCGGGATCACCCGGGCGGAGGAGCGGCTGTACCTGACCCGGGCTGTCGGCCGGAACTGGTGGGGACGCCCGGCGTTCCACACCCCGTCCCGGTTCCTTGCCGAGGTCCCGGCCCGCCTGATCGACTGGAAGCGGGACCAGCGGGCGGCGTCGGCCGCGATCTTCCCGGCGCTGGAGCGGGTGGCCTCCAGGCCGGGCGTGAAGTCACTGGGTAACCGTGCCGTGCCTGCACTGCGGCCAGGCGACCGAGTAACGCACGACAAGTTCGGCCTGGGCACGGTCGTGTCCGCCGACGGGCATGGAGACGATGCCGAGGCCAAGATCGACTTCGGTGGCCAGTACGGTGTCAAGCACCTTGTGCTGCGCTACGCCCCCATCGAGAAGCTTTGACGGGCGCCGCGACTCGCTGACGGCTCCTCACCACAGATCGCGGGGGCCGTCCGTGGGGCGGGGGCGGCGGGCGCCGCGGGATTCTGAATAGGGATCCTGTCCGCGGCCATCGTGGGCGCCACGGTCGTCGTCCCACTGATCCTCCCCACCCTGTGGAAGCCGGGTGGGGCGCCGGCCCCGTTCGGAGCGCTGGTCGCGGTCGTCCCGCTGGTCGCGGTCGTCCCGGGGGTCGCGGTCGTCCCACAGGTCATGGTCGTCCCAGGAATCGCCGTCATCTCGCGAGTCTTGGTCGTCGCGAGCGGGGCGCGCGCCCCGAAGGTCGTCACCGGCACGTGAGTCGTCGTCCCGGGCATTCCTGGTTCCTGGAGTGTCCTCGTCGAAGGCGTCCGGGACGATGTGAGTGTCGTCGAACGCATTGCCACCAGGAGCCCGGTCGCCGTACGGATCGCGGGAAGCATCCAGCAAGGCGCGCCCGCCGCGCGCAGGCCGGGGGGCACGAGACGCGGCAGTGCGTGCATCGCGGCCGGGTCCTGGGGCTGAGCGCGGGGGGTCAGCGGCCGAGCGCGTCGTCTGCGGACCGGCAGCGGGGGACGACCTAGCGCCCTTGCGCCACGCTATTACCCCGCCTGCGGCGGCGATCACGGCCACCAGTGCTGTGGCCCAGACGAGCGCGAAGAAGGCACTGCCGATCCACGTCAAGAAGCTTGTGACAAATTCCTTCGTGTTGTTGAGGTTTGTCCGATCATGCACGGCGCCCGCGAGGGTGGTCACCGCGAGGTAGGACAGCGCCGGCAGCGGGATGAGCCGGTGGACCGCGCGCCGCGCGCCGAGGGCGGCGATCACCGACCCGATTATGAGGAGGATACCGATCAGGAAGCCAGGGTCACGGTCGACGACGATCGTGGCGACCAGGCTGAGCAGGGCAAAGGCGATAAGGACCAGGGCGGCCCTGCGGGTGGACCAGGTAGCGATCCAGCGAAGTACCGGACTCCCGAGCAGGCCTGTGCGCGCAGTGGCCTTGACGGGTCTCTTGCCGGCCCCGGCCGAGGCCCGGCCACGGTCGCTAATCATCGTCGGGGCGTCCTGGCGGCTTCCTGGCCCCTTCGGACGGCCGGAGCCGCCCCGGCCGTCAGGGACCCTGCGCCAGTCACGTTCGGCCCGGTCCCGGCCGTGGGGGTAACGGCCCCCCTGGGCAGGGCCGCCCGGCGTGCGGGCGCCGCGGTCTCGGTCGCTACCGTCTCGGTCGCCACGGCGTCGATCGTCGGGACGGCGGGTCGCTGAATCCCGGGAGGCCGGGTCACGTCCGGCGGGGGAGTCGCGCCTAGCGGGAGTAAAGGCCGGCTGGGGTCGGCTGCCGGTCCCAGCCGGGCTGCCTGGCGCGCGCGACCCGGCCTGCCGGGTGCCGAGCCAGTAGTCATCAAGATCACGGTCAGCGTCGCGAGAACCGCCTCGCGGGCCGCGGCCAGACACGCCCGGCGTCGGCCCGCGGGGATCAGGCTCGTTTCCGCGGCTGCCGCGGCTGGTTCGACGGCGGTCTTCCGGCCAGCCAGAATCGTCTCGCGGGCCGGGCCGGGCCTGGCCGCCGCGAGGAGTGAAACCGGGTCGAGGCTCCGGCCCCGCTGGAGTGCTCATTGCCCCCCGACCTTAATGCATGTCCTCGACAGCTTGCCTCCATCAGCGCTGAGCTTCCACTTCAAGTTTTGCAAAGATGTCGTATAGAGGCTGGCTGTCTAGGCTACACACTAAGTCATCACGCGACTCCGGACTGTATCGGCAGGTAGTCTTCGGCACATTGACCGCTGGTCACTGTGACTGTGGAGGAGCACTGTGATGCCGGGATCGCATGGTGGGAAGGCGCTGGTGGGCACGGCGGGGTACGTACTCAGCTGTGGCCTGGCTTCGCTTGTCCTGCTCGTCGCGGGCGTCGGTTACTATGCGCAGACTAGGGCAGAGATCACCGGCAGTTCCGGCGTGCTCGCGGGCGGGCCGTCTACCGGCTCGATGAACATCCTGGTCATGGGCCTGGAATCGCGTACGTACTGGAGCGGCAGGCCACTGCCCCACTCGCTTGAGGACATCATGCACGTGGGGGGCAGTGGCGGCGACGCCACCAACACCCTGATCCTCATCCACATCTTCGCCGGCGGGCAGAAGGCGATCGGCTTCTCCATTCCCAGGGACTCTTACGTGCACATGTACGGCACGATGGGCTTCGGGCCGCGGATGAGCAAGATCGACAACGCCTACGGCTACGCCATGGCCGCCAAGGTCGACCAGATCCTGCAGACGGACCCGAGCATGCCGTCGCGGGAGCAGGAGTTCGAAGGCAACGAGGCGGGGCGGCTTGCTACCGTCCAGACGGTCGAGGCGCTGACCGGGCAGACGATCAACAAGTTCGCCGAGCTCAACCTCGATGGCTACTACGAGCTCGCACAGGAATTCGGTGGAATCGAGGTATGCGTCAAGCCGTATGACGGCGGCACGAACCTGACGGACGTGAACTCCGGTGCCGACCTGAAGCCCGGCTACCAGCACCTGGACGCCGCGCAAGCCCTGTCGTTCGTCCGGGAACGGGACAACCTCCCAGCCGGTGACCTGGACCGGACTGCCCGCCAGCAGGCCGTGCTGGACTACGTGCTCTGGAAGCTGAAGACCGCGGGCTTGCTCAGTGACGTCGGCCAGCTCAACTCGCTGCTGAGCTTCGCGAGCAGTTACATGATCACCAGCAAGGGCTGGAACCTGCTGCAGTTCGCCGGCGAGATGGATGCGCTGAGCGGCCAGAACCTCACCTTCCACACGACGCCGGTCTCCGGGCCGAAGACGGTTGGCGCCATCGGAGACGTCGAGGCGGTGAACCCCGTCGTGATCCAGTCCCAGGTCGCCCGCGCGTTCGACCAGGCACCAGGTTCGTCCTCGTCGCCAGGCAAGGGTGGCGGCAGCAAGGGCAGGACCAGCGTGCCGACGGACAGGAAGGCCGCCGCGCGGGCCATCGTCGTGGTGCCGCCACCGTCCATCATCACCGTGAACGTCTACAACGGCGGCCAGACGGCAGGACTCGCCAGGCAGACGTCGCAGGCGCTCGCCGCCAAGGGATACATGACCGGCATCGTGGCGACTGCGGTTGACCAGCAGGCCCTGACCACGGTGTCGTACGGCGCGGGAGCTTCAGCAAATGCCGCCCTGATCGCTAAGGATTTCAACGTGACGGCGACCGCGAGCGGCTCACTCGGGGCCAGGCACGTGCAGGTCATTCTCGGCGGCGATGCCCTCGCGCTGCCACAGGCCCTTGGCGGTCCGGCGCCCTCGTCGTCGATCCCTCCAGGGCAGGTCAACACCGAGGGCGGCACGATAACAGTCACGGCGAACGCCAAGTACGGCATCCCCTGCGTCTACTGAGTGCGGTGGCCCGAAGATGCACAGTGGCAAGCCTCACACGAGGCGATGCTTACTCCCGCATTACGCTGAGTCCGATAGTCGATGGGCACGGCACTAGGGAGAAGCGGGCAGTGACGGCGAGCAAGATCCGGGTGATCGTGGCGAAGGCGGGCCTTGACGGGCATGACCGAGGCGCGAAGGTGGTCGCGCGCGCACTGCGCGACGCGGGCGTCGAGGTGATCTACACGGGCCTGCACCAGACCCCGGAGCAGATCGTGTCCGCCGCCATCCAGGAGGACGTGGACGCCATCGGGCTGTCCGTACTGTCCGGCGCGCACATGACGGTCTTTGCCCGCGTCGTTGAGCTGTTGAAGGAACAGGACGCCGCGGACATCACCGTCTTCGGCGGCGGCATAATCCCCGCTGCGGACATCACCGACCTCTATGGCCTGGGCGTGGCCAAGATCTTCGGTCCAGGCGCCCCGATCACCGACATCGTGACCTGGGTCAACGACCAGTTCGGCCCCCACCGCGCTGCCTGATCTCCTGGGGCCTGCCAGATCTCCCGGATTCCTGCCCCCGCGAGTCACCGGCCGTAAACCAGCCGCCCGGCACCACGTGCAGCGGTGCCAGGCGGCTGGTGCGAAGGTCAGCTACAGCGAGCGGTAGGCCTCTCGGGCGAGGATGGCGGTTTCGCTCGGGGTCTTCCCGACGCGAACGCCGACCTTCTCCAGCGCTTCCTTCTTCGCCTGGGCGGTGCCGGCCGAGCCGGAGATGATCGCGCCGGCGTGGCCCATCGTCTTGCCCTCAGGCGCGGTGAACCCGGCCACGTAGCCGACGACCGGCTTGGTCACGTTCTCGCTGATGAACGCGGCGGCGCGCTCCTCGGCGTCACCGCCGATCTCACCGATCATCACGATGACGTCGGTCTCCGGGTCGTTCTGGAACGCCTCCAGGCAGTCGATGTGCGTGGTCCCGATGATCGGGTCACCGCCGATGCCGACACAGGTAGAGAAACCGATGTCGCGCAGCTCGTACATCATCTGGTAGGTCAGCGTGCCCGACTTTGACACCAGGCCGATCCTGCCTCCCGGCGTGATGTCCGCCGGGATGATGCCGGCGTTGGACTTGCCGGGGGAGGCGAGGCCGGGGCAGTTCGGGCCGATGATCCGGGTCTTGTTGCCCTTCTCGCAGGCGTACGCCCAGAACTCGGCGGTGTCGTGCACCGGGATGCCCTCGGTGATCACGATCGCGAGCGGGATCCCGGCGTCGATCGCCTCGATGACAGCGGCCTTCGCGCCGGCCGGCGGGACGAAGATCACCGAGACGTCCGCGCCGGTCTGCGCCATCGTCTCCGCCACGGTGCCGAACACCGGGACCTCGGTCCCGTTCAGCTCGATGGTCGTGCCAGCCTTCTTCGGGTTAGTGCCCCCGACCACCTGGGTGCCGGCGGCCAGCATTCGCGCGCCGTGCTTGCGGCCCTCGCCGCCGGTGATGCCCTGAACCAGGATCCGGCTCTCGGGCGTCAGGAAGATTGCCACCCTATGCTCCCTTCGCGGCGCTGGCCAGCTCGGCGGCCCGCTTGGCGGCACCGTCCATCGTGTCCGCCTGCTCGACGATCGCCAGCCCGGCGCCGGTCAGGATCTGGCGGCCCTCGGCCGCCTTGTTGCCGTCCAGTCGAACGACGATGGGGCGGTCAACGACCTCGCCGCGCTCCTTCAGCAGGGCGACAGCGGAGATGATCCCGTTGGCGACCGCGTCGCAGGCGGTGATGCCGCCGAAGACGTTGACGAATACGGACTTCACGCCCGGGTCGGAAAGCACGATCTCCAGGCCGTTGGCCATTACCTCAGCGGACGCACCGCCGCCGATGTCCAGGAAGTTCGCGGGGCGGATGTTACCGAACTCCTCACCCGCGTAAGCGACCACGTCCAGCGTGGACATGACCAGGCCAGCGCCGTTTCCAATGATGCCAACCGCGCCGTCGAGCTTGACGTAGTTAAGGTGCTTCTCCTTGGCCTTCGCCTCAAGCGGGTCAGTCGACGCGAGGTCGGCGAACTTGGCCAGGTCTTGGCGGAAGCCGGCGTTGTCGTCCAGCGTGACCTTGCCGTCCAGAGCGAGCACCTTGCCGTCCGGCGTCAGCACCACCGGGTTGACCTCGGCGAGCGTCGCGTCCTCATCGACGAACATCGCCCAGAGGCGTTCGGCGAGGAGCGCGGCGCCCTCCTGTGCCTCTTGCGGGATGCGGCCAGTCCGCACGATCTCCAGCGCTTTCTCGTGGTCCACGCCGGTCAGCGGCGAGATCGGGATGCGCGCGATCGCGTCGGGGTTGGTGTGGGCGACTTCTTCGATCTCCACGCCGCCCTCGACGGAGCAGATCGACAGGAAGGTGCGGCTCGCGCGGTCCAGGAGAAACGACAGGTAGTACTCGGACTTGATATCCGTCGCTTCGGCGATCAGGACCCGGTGGACCGTGTGGCCCTTGATGTCCATGCCGAGGATCTTGTCGGCCTTCTCATAGGCGTCAGCCGGGCTGTCGGCCAGTTTCACGCCGCCGGCCTTACCACGGCCGCCGACCTTCACCTGCGCCTTCACGACGACCTGACCGATGCCCTCGGCCGCGTACGCGGCTGTGATCTCGCGGGCGTCTTCGGCGGTGTTGGCGACCTTGTCCTTCGGAACCGGGACGCCGTACTCGGCGAACAGTTCCTTAGCCTGAAACTCAAACAGGTCCACTGGGGGTCCGTCTCTTGGGATTGTCCTAGGTCACAAGCAGCCTAGTCCGTGGACTGGCCGGTCGCCGACCAGGTTACCGACGTGTGTCGCTCGGGGCCTGTGAGGTTGGTAACCCCAGCAATACGGCGGGTGCCCTCGCGCGGCGCAGCGAGCGCCGGCCGATCGGATGAACGGGAAGGGCAGTCAGGCTACGGGCGGGTGCCCTCGCGCGGCGCAGCGAGCGCCAGCGAGCGAGCACCTGCGCGATCGGGCGAGCCACGGGCCCCGAAAGCGAAGCGCAAGGGGGCTCGTGCGGCGCAGCCCGATGAGCTACGGCGGCCAGCCCGAGAAGGCAGGGGGTCTGGGGGATTGGTTTGCATCCCCCAGGAAAAACGGCGTGGCGGCGTGCTGTTTGCCCGGTCCATTGCCAGGATGGGCGTTGTGAGTGCTTCCGCCGGCAGGCGACCGCCGAGGTCACGCGGCTCAGCCGGAATCGTGCTGCCGACCCGCCCCATGCTGATGGCTGGCGGGATCGCCGCACTGGCGGCGGCTGCTAGCGGGCTTGCCATGCTCGTGGTGATCACTGTCATCGGCTGGATAACTGCCCCGCACGTAGGCGTTGGCAGTGGACTGCCGGGAGCGCTCCGCTCGGCCGGACTGCTGTGGCTGGTCGCGCATCACGTCGAGGTCACAGTGCGCGGCGTCGGGCGGGTTGGGCTGCTCCCGCTGGGCCTGGTGCTGCTGCCTGGTGCATTGCTTGAGCGGGCCGGGCGGTGGCTGACCAGTGAGGGACACGTCCGGCGACTGCGACACGTCTGGCACGCGGCGCTCGCGATCGCCTTCCCCTACGCGCTGTTCACGGCGGCGGTCGCGGTGGGCAGCCGGACCCCGGTCGCGGCTCCGTCGCTGTGGCAGGCGGTCGTCGTCGGCTTCCTGATCGCCTTCGTGGCTGGCGGGTTCGGCGCCGCGCGCGGCCTCGCCCCGTGGCGGAAGCTGGCCGGCCTGATGCCACCGCGGCCCCGTTCGATCGTCTTGGGCATGGTTGCGTCGCTGGCCATGATGACGGCGGCGGGCGCGCTCGTGTCCGCCACGTCGCTCCTGCTCCATCTAGGCGCCTACAAGGGCGCAGTCAACGCGCTTAGCCCTGGGGTGTTTGGCTCGCTGCTGCTGCTGCTCGCCGGGATCAGCTATCTGCCCAACTCCGTCATCTGGGCCGTCGCCTACATGCTCGGACCCGGGTTCTCGTTCGGCGTCGGGACCGCGGTCTCGCCCGACGGGTCGGCCCTCGGCGCGATCCCGTCCTTCCCCATGCTCGCGGGTCTGCCGGTCGGCGCCGGGGCGGCGTTTCCCGCGTGGCTGGGGTTCTTCGTGCTGGTCACGCCCTACCTGGCCGGGGTGCTGGCAGGCGTGATGACCGTGCGGATCGCCCCTACCCCGTTCCTGGAGGCCGCGCCACTGTGGGGGCTGCTCACCGGGTCGCTTACCGCCGCGGTCATTGGGGTGCTCGCGAAGTTCTCCGGCGGGCCGCTCGGCGCGGGGCGGCTAGGCACGGTCGGCCCGGCAGCCGCCGACGTGGGCGTCGTCGCGGTGCTGGAGATAGGGGTGACCGGGGCCATAGCTGCCGGAGTGGTGAACTGGCTGATCCTGCGCCACCACGTCAAGCGCATCGAGAAGGCCGCACGCGCCGAAGCCGTGCTAGCCGATGTACCGCAGGCCGTCGGCGCCGCCGCAACCGGCGGGGGATCGCGGGTGAGCGGACCGATGCCCGCCGTCATCGACGAGTCCGACACGGCGGGCGGCCACCGAATCTTTTTCGATCCGTGGGCAGGCGAGCGCGAAGACCGGGAGGAACCCGAAGACTAGGGCGCGGGCGAACCGTATGGCATTAGCTACTGCCGAGCCCGACGCTGGTGTGCAGCGAGCTGTTCAGTTGCTGATTGCAGGCGGTCTGCGTGGACACCGTGTTCGCCGCTGACATGCAGTTGGCGTACTGGTTGATCTGCGTCCAAAACAGCGCGAATCCCGCCAGTGCAAGCACGCTCAGCCCGGTGCCGATGACGGCGAGCACCGTGGCCAGGATCACAAAGCGCGGGCGTGCCGAACCAGCCTGACGGGACCGGGACATCGTGGTGATCGCCAGCCACAGGCCGGTTCCCCCGATGACAAGCGTGACCGCGAGGCCGACTACCGCGCGGTGGAGGTTGCCGCTCAGCACAATCATGCCGAACAGGCTGATCAGCGCCAGCATGAGCGCAGCGAACGCACGCTGCCGCAGCGCCGGGCTGGCAGGCTGGCGCTGCTGCTTGTATGGCCCAGGGAACTGGGGCCTTGCGGGTGTGCGTCGATCCGGGGGTGTCGCCATAACGCCTTCTATTGTGCCTGTCCGATCGCGTAGTTGGGGAAGCGGCTAGGGTGGCGGCTATGGAAGTTACGCCCGCTCGGCTGGTGGTGCTGGTCTCCGGCGAGGGGACCAACCTCCAGGCGCTCCTCGATGCCTGCTCCGATCCCGGTTACGGTGCGACGATCGTGGCCGTCGGTGCCGACCGGGACAACATCAAGGCCCTGGAGCGCGCTAGCCAGCGTGGCATCCCGACGTTCACGGTCAGGCTGAAGGACTTCGCGACCCGCGAGGACTGGGACCGCGTCCTCGCCGAGGAGACGAAGAGCTACCTGCCCGACCTCGTCGTCTGCGCCGGGTTCATGAAGCTGCTCGGCAAGCCGTTCCTGCAAGGCTTCGGTGGCCGCTGCCTGAACACGCACCCGGCGCTGCTACCGTCATTTCCCGGCATGCATGGTGTACGGGACGCGCTGGAGTATGGGGTAAAGGTGACGGGCTGTACCGTTTTCATCGTCGATGAGGGCGTGGATAACGGGCCTATCATCGCCCAGGCAGCCGTCCCGGTCGAAGCGGAAGACGATGAGCAGGCGCTGCACGAACGCATCAAGGTGACCGAGCGCGCGCTGCTCGTCGACACGGTAGGCAGGATGGCCCGCGAGGGCTGGTCTGCCGAAGGATCACGGAAGGTGAGGATCGGCAGTTGACCCGCATCCCGATCAAGCGCGCCCTGGTCAGTGTCTATGACAAGGACCGCCTGCCGGACCTGGCCCGCGCCTTGCACGCGGCCCAGGTGGAGATTGTCTCCACCGGCTCCACCGCCGCGGCCATCGAGAAGGTCGGCGTTCCGGTGACCCGAGTTGAGTCGGTCACTGGCTTCCCAGAGTGCCTGGACGGCCGGGTCAAGACGCTGCACCCGAAGATCCACGCCGGGCTGCTTGCGGACACGTCCAACGAAGACCACGTGACCCAAATCGACGTGCTCGCCATCGAGCCGTTCCAGTTGCTGGTCAGCAACCTGTATCCGTTCGAGGAGACCGTCGCCAAGGGCGCGACCCATGACGAGACGATCGAGCAGATCGACATTGGCGGCCCGGCGATGGTCCGCGCCGCTTCTAAGAACCACGCCAGCGTGGCCGTCATCACCAGCCCGGGCCAGTACGACGACGTGGACAAGGCGCTCGCCGACGGCGGGTTCACGCTGGAGGAGCGCAAGCGGCTGGCCGCCACTGCCTTCGCTCACACGGCCGCCTACGACGCTGCCGTCGCGTCCTGGTTCGCCTCCGCCTACGCCCCCGATGCCACCGCCAAGGAGACCGGCTGGCCCGCCTTCGCCGGCGCCGCCTGGTCGCGGGCCGAGGTCCTGCGCTATGGCGAGAACCCGCACCAGAAGGCCGCCCTGTATACCGGGGGCGAAACGGGCCCGCACTCCGTCGCGGGCATAGCCTCCGCCGAGCTTCTGCATGGCAAGGCGATGTCCTACAACAACTACGTGGACGCCGACGCCGCGCGGCGGGCCGCCTATGACTTCGACGAGCCGTGCGTCGCGATCATCAAGCACTCCAACCCGTGCGGCATCGCCATCGGCACCGACATCGCGGACGCGTACGAGAAGGCGCACGCGACCGACCCGGTCAGCGCGTTCGGCGGGGTCATCGCGACCAACGCCGCCGTGACAGCCGCCATGGCCCGCCAGGTGGCCGACGTGTTCACTGAGGTGGTGATCGCCCCGGACTTCGAGCCCGAGGCGCTGGAGATCTTGTCCCGGGCGAAGAACGTGCGGCTGCTGCGATGTGCGGGGATACCGGGCGGAGGGAACCGCGCCGCATCGGTGGAATACAGGCCTGTCTCCGGCGGCATGCTCTTGCAAACATCGGACCTGGTCCGGGAGGCGGGGGATGAGCCGGCGAACTGGGAGCTGAAGGCGGGCGAGGCGGCGGATGCCGCGACCCTGGCGGACCTCGCATTCGCCTGGCGGGCGTGCCGCAGCGTGAAGTCCAACGCGATCTTGCTAGCCTCGGCTGGCGCCGCGGTCGGCGTCGGCATGGGACAGGTCAACCGGGTCGACTCGGCGCGGCTGGCTGTGGCCAGGGCCGGGAACCGGGCCACCGGGTCTGTAGCCGCGTCAGATGCCTATTTCCCGTTCCCCGACGGATTCGAGATCCTCGCGGAAGCGGGAGTGCGCGCTGTGGTCGAGCCTGGCGGCTCGATCCGGGACAACCTCACGATCGAGGCGGCGGACGCGGCGGGCATCACGCTGTACTTCACCGGCGTGCGGCACTTCTATCACTAAGTCCTGAGCGAGCCCTGGCGGGCGGGCAGACAGAGCGGAGTTCTCGTGAGCGCATCGATCCTGGACGGAAAGGCCACTGCGGCCAAGGTGAGGGCCGAGCTGACGACGCGGGTCGCTGCCCTGGCGGCCAAGGGGATCACGCCGGGTCTTGGCACCATCCTGGTCGGCGATGACCCCGGCTCGCACGCGTACGTGGCCGGCAAGCACCGGGACTGCGCGCAGGTCGGTATCGCCTCGATCCGCCGTGACCTGCCCGCTTCGGCTACCCAGGCCGATGTCGAGACGGCCGTGCGCGAGCTGAACTCCGATCCCTCGTGCACGGGGTACATCGTCCAGCTCCCGCTGCCGCGAGGGCTTGACGACAAGCGCGTGCTGCACCTGATGGACCCGGCTAAGGACGCCGACGGCCTGCACCCGGTGAACCTCGGCCGCCTGGTCCTGAACGAGGACGGCCCGCTGCCGTGCACGCCGCGCGGCATGGTCGTCCTGCTGCGGGAGTACGGAGTGCCGATCGCCGGGGCCGAGGTGGTCGTCGTCGGCCGCGGCATCACGGTCGGGCGGACGATGGGCCTGCTGCTCACCCGCAAGTCGGAGAACGCGACCGTCACGTTGTGCCACACCGGGACGAAAGACCTGGCGGCGCACACTCGCCAGGCGGACATCGTCATCGTGGCCGCCGGAGTGCCCGGGCTGCTGACCGGGGACATGGTCAAGCCCGGTGCGGCCGTCCTTGACGTGGGGATCACCCGGACCGAGGCGGGCTTGGTGGGCGATGTGGCACGCGACGTTCGGGATGTGGCGGGATTCCTCGCCCCGATGCCGGGCGGGGTGGGGCCGATGACCCGGGCGATGCTGCTCGCTAATGTGGTGGAGGCGGCCGAGCGCTCCGCAACGGCTACTAGTGAGTAACATAAGTCGCGACGGGCCGGCCCGGGACGGCTGGTCCCATTACGCAGGAGGGCGGCAGCGTTGTCTCTTAACATCGTCGTGCTCGTCAAGCAGGTACCGGATACGGAGTCTGTGCGGAAGCTGGTGCCTGGTGCCGGCACGCTGGACCGGGCGGCTGCTGACGGGGTCATCAACGAGCTGGATGAGTACGCGATCGAGGAGGGCCTGCGGATCGCGGAAGCGCACGGCGGTGAGGTGACAATCCTGACGATGGGGCCGAGCGGGCAGCTGAGTCGATCCGCAAGGCACTGTCGATGGGCGCCGATAAGGCTGTGCACGTGCTCGATGACGCCGTCGCGGGATCGGACGCGCTCGCCACGTCGCAGGTGCTGGCTGCCGCGCTACGGCAGGTCGGGTTTGACCTGGTCATCGCCGGGTCGGAGTCGACGGACGCGCGGACCGGGGTGATGCCGGCGATGCTGGCCCACCAACTGGACGTGCCACAGCTCACCCTGGCGTCCAAGGTCGACATCGACGGTTCGTCGGTGACGGTGCGCAGGGTGGCGGATGAGGGCATCGAGGTGGTGTCGGGATCGTTGCCGGCCGTGGTGAGCGTGATGGAGAAGATCAACGAGCCGCGGTACCCGTCGTTCAAGGGGATCATGGCGGCGAAGAAGAAGCCGGTGCAAACCCTGACCCTGGCCGATCTTTCGCTGGACACCGGGACGCTGGGCCTTGCGGGATCTTCGACCATCGTGGCCGACTTCGAGGCGGCGCCGCCGCGCGGGGCCGGCGTGATCGTAAAGGACGAGGGCGAGGGCGGCACCGCCGTGGCTGCCTTCCTGGCCGAGCGCAAGTTCATCTGAGGGGTCGACATGGCTGAGGTACTCGTTCTTGTCGAGCACACGGACGGCGAGGTCAAGAAGGTAACCGCAGAGCTGCTAACGGTGGCCGCCCGGCTAGGCACCCCTGCCGCCGTCTGGGCGGGCCCGGGCATAGAGGCGGGCCAGGCCCGGCTCGCGGAATTCGGCGCCGCCAAGGTGTACGTGTCCGACAGTGCCGACTTCGCGGACTATGTGGTGGCGCCGAAGGCGGAGTTCCTGGCGCAGCTGGCCAGGTCGGCATCCCCAGTGGCGGTGCTGGTCGCCGGGTCGGCGGAGGGCAAGGAAGTCGCCGGGCGGCTGGCGGTCGGGACCAGTAGCGGGGTGCTGACCGACGCGGTTGACGTGGTGGCGGGCGAGGACGGGCGGCCGCTGGTATCACAGGCGAACTTCGGCGGTGCGGTCAACGTGCACTCGCGGGCGCTGGGCGACTTCCCGATCATTACCCTGCGGCCGAACGCGGTGGCCCCGCAGCCGGCTGCCGGTGAGGCCTCGCTGGTCCCGGTCGCGTTTGAGGCGTCGGATCGGGCGAAGATGGCGCGGGTAGTGTCGCGTGAGGCCGCGGCGAAGTCGGCGCGGCCGGATTTGCAGGAGGCCCAGATCGTGGTCTCCGGTGGCCGGGGCACCGGGTCGGCGGACGGCTTCAAGGTCATCGAGGACCTCGCCGACTGCCTCGGCGCCGCCGTCGGCGCGTCCCGCGCGGTGGTCGACGCCGGCTGGTACCCCCACCAGTTCCAGGTCGGCCAGACCGGCAAGACCGTCTCCCCCCAGCTGTACGCCGCGGTCGGCATCTCCGGCGCCATCCAGCACCGGGCCGGCATGCAGACCTCCAAGACCATCATCGCGATCAACAAGGACCCCGAGGCCCCCATCTTCGAGATCGCCGACTTCGCCGTCGTCGGCAACCTGTTCACCGTCGTCCCCCAGCTCATCGACGAAATCAGCAAGCGGAAAGCGTTGTAAGGAGTTCCGGCTCCGGCGCGGGCCGGGCGGCATCTGCTGCCGTCTGGCCCCTGCCGCGTAAGCTGGGTCAACTATGAATGAGAGCCCGGTCGTATATCTTGACCACGCAGCGACGGCTCCGATGCTTCCCGAGGCCATTGAGGCGATGACCTCCGAGCTCGCCCAGCTGGGCAACCCCTCGTCGCTGCACAACGCCGGCCGTCGCGCCCGTCGCGTCGTGGAGGAATCCCGTGAGCAGATCGCCGAGGTCTTCGGGGCGCGGGCCAGCGAGGTCATCTTCACCAGCGGCGGCACTGAGGCGGACAACCTCGCCGTCAAGGGCCTGTTCTGGGCACGGCGCTCATCGGATGGCCGTCACAACCGTGTTTTTACGACAGCTGTTGAGCACCACGCCGTGCTGGACTCGGTGCGATGGCTGGCTGACTCCGAGGGCGCGGTGGTGGACTGGGTGCCGGTCGACGGAGCCGGCGCCGTCGCGCCGTCCGTCCTGGAGGAAGCGCTGGCGGCTCATGCGGGAAGCGCCGCCCTGGTCAGCGTCATGTGGGCCAACAATGAGGTCGGCACCGTCGCGCCGGTTGCCGAACTGGCGGCTGCTTGCCACTCGTTCGGCGTCCCCTTCCACACCGACGCGGTACAGGCCGCCGCACAGATCCCCGTCGATTTTTCTTCCTCAGGCGTGGACGCCCTGACGATCACCGCGCACAAGCTCGGCGGCCCCGTCGGGGCTGGGGCGCTCATCCTCGGCAGGGGGGTTGCACCCGTTCCCGTTATGCACGGCGGCGGCCAGGAGCGCGACATTCGCTCGGGGACCCTGGACGGCCCCGCCATCCGGGCGTTCGCGGTCGCCGCCATGGTGACCGCGGCACGCCTTGAAGCAGAGGCCGCGCGACTGTCGGCCCTACGTGACGACCTGATCCGGCAGGTACTTCTCGCAGTCCCCGATGCCGTACTCAACGGCCCGCCGCCGGGGCCGGATCGGCTGCCCGGCAACGCGCACTTCTCCTTCCCAGGATGCGAGGGAGACGCGCTGCTTCTGCTCCTTGACGCGAAGGGCATCGCCTGCTCGACCGGCTCCGCCTGCACCGCAGGTGTGGCCGAGCCAAGCCACGTCCTGCTCGCGATGGGCGCCTCGGACTCCGTGGCCCGCAGCTCGCTGCGCTTCTCCCTTGGCCACACCACCACCGCGTCCGACGTACACGCCCTAGGCACCGTCATCGGCGAGGCAGTCTCCCGCGCCCGCCGCGCTGGCGCCCGCTAACCGCCGACGTTCCCGTCGCCCCCCAGCGCCCTGTAGCCGTCTTGACTCGCCGGCGCCAGCGACCCTGTAGCCGTCTTGACTCGTCGGCGCCAGCGGCCTGTAGCCGTCTTGACTCGCCGGCGCCAGCGACCCTGTAGCCGTCTTGACTCGCCGGCGCCAGCGGCCTGTAGCCGTCTTGACTCGCCGGCGCCAGCGACCTGTAGCCGTCTTGACTCGCCGGCGCAAACGGACTGCCTTAAGGCGTGCGGGAACGCCAGCGAGCGCCGGATGGTTGCAGCACGCTCGCGTCAGCGAGTCTGAACGGTTGGAGCGTGCCTGCGCCAGCGAGCCGGATGGTTGCAGCACGCTCGCGCCAGCGAGTCTGAACGGTTGGAGCGTGCCTGCGCCAACGGATTTCAAAGGGCGGTGGCGCGATGGAGGCTGTTGGGTAGGTACGCTCGAAGTGTTATGGGACTTCGGGTACTGGCTGCGATGTCAGGTGGGGTGGATTCCGCGACGGCGGCGGCGCGGGCGGTTGACGCCGGTCATGACGTGACCGGGGTCCATCTCGCCCTGTCGCAAAACCCGCAGTCCTACCGCACCGGAGCACGTGGCTGCTGCACGATCGAAGACGCGCGCGACGCGCGGCGCGCGGCCGACGTGATCGGCATTCCGTTCTACGTCTGGGACATGGCCGAGCGGTTCAAGGCCGACGTCGTCGATGACTTCGTCGCCGAGTACGCAGTCGGCCGCACCCCGAACCCGTGCCTGCGCTGCAACGAGAAGATCAAGTTCGCGGCGGTGCTAGACCGGGCGATGGCGCTCGGCTTCGACGCTGTCTGCACCGGGCACTATGCCCGGATTGACCCGAAGGCTGGCGCGCTGCGCCGGGCTGTGGACGACGGCAAGGACCAGTCCTATGTGCTGGCCGTGCTTAATCAAGATCAGATCGCCCACGCGATGTTCCCGCTCGGCGACACGCTCAAGGCCCAGGTCCGCGAGGAGGCCAGGCGGCGCGGGCTGCTCGTCGCTGACAAGCCGGACAGCCATGACGTGTGCTTCATCGCCGACGGCGACACCCGCGGGTTCCTCGCCCGCCAGCTCGGCGACGCCCCCGGAAATATCGTAGACACCGACGGAACCGTGCTCGGCGAGCACGACGGCGCCTTCGGCTTCACGATCGGGCAGCGCAAGGGCCTTCACGTCGGCCGGCCCGCGCCAGATGGCCGACCCCGCTACGTGCTGTCCATCGAGCCAGTCACCCGTACGGTGACGGTTGGCTCGGCCAGCGAGCTCGACATCCGGCAGATCACTGCCGAGCGCCCCGTGTGGACCGGGTGCGCGGCGCCGACGGAGCCGATCGAGTGCCTGGTGCAGCTTCGTGCGCACGGCGAGATCCACCCCTGTCGTGCCTGGCAGGACGGCGAGATCCTCAAGATCAGCCTGCTAGAGCCAGCTCGCGCGGTAGCCACCGGCCAGGCTGCCGTCCTTTACGAGGGTGACACTGTCCTGGGTAGCGGCACGATCGCAGGCACCGCCGCGCTCGCTGGCAGTGCTGCCTGATCGCCAGTGATGCCTGATCGCCAGTGATGCCTGATCGCCAGTGCTGCCTGATCGCCAGTGCTGCCTGATCGCCAGTGCTGCCTGATCACCAGTGCTGCCTGATCAGCCAGTTCTCTGGCGTCCCCCTCGCGAAACTACAAGGGGTCGCCGTACAGGTGATGGTTAAGCACACGGGGGCGTTGCGCCTCCGGGCAGGACTCGGTGTAGAAGTTCATGACGGCCAGGACGCGGAGGTCCGAGTCGTTTTTCAACTCCCGCGCGTAGTGGGCGCGCTCGCGACCATCGAAGAAGACAAGGTGGCCCGCTTGCGGCCGGATGATGAAGCAGTCCCGGTCGATCTCGGCAGTGCCTTTGGCGTCTGGGTCATGGGAGATTGCTAGCTCGCCGCCGCCTGCGGGATGCTCGGTGAAGAAGAGCAGGCCGCTCAGCGGGTTGGAGTCGACGTGGGCCTCGAATCGCATCTCTTTGCCCCGCTGCACGTTGAGTACGACGCCATAGCGGTCATCGGCCGCCGTGCTGACGGGTTCTCCCCACACCTCGTTAGCGAGTTCTAGGAACGCGCCGTGGTAAAGCTTGTAGAGCCACGGCAGTTGCTTCCGTACCCTGTCGGCGTGGACACGCCCACGGGGAATGGACGCAACGTTCGGTCCTTCCCGCGATATCAGGGGAGTACGCGGAAAGTCCCGGCAGTCAGCCTCATCAGCAACAGCGGTTACGTCTTGTTGCCAGTGGGGCGGAAGGAGATCGTTAACATCGCGGGTGACCCTGCGGAAAATAGTTAGCACTACCAATACCCTCCGAGGCAGGAAACCATAGAGTTCGCGAGTAGGCGCGGATGGTGCTCGCATGGACTGTGCGCTAGTCGACGCGTAGTCGAAGGCCATGCGATGGCACCATCGTCACCTGCGCACTAGAACGTAAGGTCGTAGTGCTCGTAGCGGTACTGCGCCGACGGGCGCGCGTGGTCCTTCGCCACCTGACCTCCAACACATGCACTCCGGGGGGCGACCCGCCTGCCGTCCTAGGTGAACGCCAATGTGCCCGCCCGGCCAACTCGATTCATTGGGATGTGGTCGGGGCAGGGTCCGCCGTTCCTTTCTACATCCGATTATGTGTTACGAAAGCGTTGCTGTCAGCCGCCTGGGTCTATCAAAATTATCTAGAGCAAATAATTTGATAATTGCGAAGGCCAAAGTTGCATGAGTTGCACTCTGGTACATGTCAATCGCACGTGTCAGAAGGGCGGATCCGGACGGCGCAGTCGGGTGAGCGGCCGCCGGCTGCTCCCGCATGACCGGTCACGAGTCCCGGGCAGGGTTGACTGGCTCGTCGGGGAACTTGCCGGAGTTGATCACGAATTGGTGCCGGTCGCCTGGAAAGACGGTGAAGTTCGCCCGGAACGGATAGGGGCCGTGCTCTGGCTGGTCCTCATAGGCGGTCCGGATCAGCGAGACGACGTGGACGCTGTCATCCCCCGGCAACCGGAAGAACTTGGTCTCGTCCGAGGTGGGCTTGCGGAACAGGATGCGGACCCGGTAGCCGCAGCGCACCAGGCCCGTGGACTCGGCGATGTACGCGAGTTCCCCGTTGGCGAAGTCCCTGGCCATCAGCAGGTCCTTGGCGCCACGATCCACGAGCTCTAGTGGGTAGTACGTGGTCTGGATGGACCATGGGGTCTGGTCGAGCCAGAACTCCTGATACCGCCACACGACGGGGTCGCCGGGTGCAACAAGCAGGCGTTCGGCCACGTAGTCAGGCGCTGGCCTGCGTTCCACCGACGGGGCGGACTTGCGTGGCTCCGCCATCAGGTGAGGCAACTCCGGTTCGCTGCCGAAGGCCTCCTCCTTCCGCCGTTCCAGGAAGTCGAGGTACTCCTGATAGGCACCGGACGCGTCGCCACCGGCCCGTCCGGTCTCCGGGTCCTGGGATAGCGTCGTGACGATCGGCTTGATCCGTCGAGTGACGAAGGTACCCTGGCCTGGCTTGCGCTCCACGAGTTCCCGGAGCGCAAGCCAGTGAATAGCGTCGCGGATGGTGTTGCGAGACTCCCCGTACGTCTCGATTAGCTCCAGTTCGTTGGGCAGCATTGTGCCACTCGCGAACTCGCCAGATTCGATCTTCACCATGAGATCGGCTGCGACGCGCCGGAACTTAGGTTGAGTCACCACGTCTCCCGTCCAGGTAGTTGCCTCAATGCTAATGGCACTTAGCTAGCTAGTTGGTGAAGATTCAGTCTATGGATCACATATAAGCCGATCTATAGACCGCAGGCTGGGCGCGCGTGGCTCAGCTGCTCGCAGGCTCTAGGCCGTCTGGCGGACAACTGGCCGTTCAGCCAGGATGTGACCGCGTCTTGCGAGCCTGTGCCCCAGCCCTGGCATGAGCACGAGCACGGCGCGGAATGAGCGCCGGGATGGCGAGGCACCCGTCCCAGCGGACTGCCACCACCCAGCGAGCAGCCGGTCGGCCAGGGCGGGGCCGAGGACCAGGATGGGGTCGTCGACAAAGGTGACCGCGGCCACCATGAGCAGCAGGATCATGATTATGCCGTCGCTCCTGGCGATCTGGAAGCCGGCCGTGATCCGGGACCGGCAGGGCGAACGTGAATCATAACCCGCTTAAGAAGGCGCCGATTGCCAGCGGCCATGCATTGAGCAGGCCCGCGATTTCGAGGCAGCCTGAGACGGCTGCGGTCATGGCTGCCACCGCCTAGGTAACGAGGAGTGTCCGGCGGCCACCGAACCGGTCTGTGAATGCGCCGGCGAAAGGGCTGAGCAGGAGCGGGCTGGAGAACTGGGCACAGGCGACTAGCCCACCGTGAGGCCAAAGTGGGCGATCTGGTAGGCCAGCATCACCTGAGCGGTGTTCTGCAGCCAGGTACCTAAATCGGAGATGGCGCTTCCGCAAAAATACAGGCGGAATCGCTTATTGCGTAGCACCCACCAAGAGGTGGGTAGTTCCCAGGTCCGGATAAGGCCGAGGCGCACTCGCGCCCGTAAGGCCAAAGACGGCACCATATCGTGAGCACCCTCAGGACGGCGGTGGCTGGCTTGGCTTATTCAGCATCGTACTGTGGGTCAGGCGGGTCCCCGACGTTAACGATGAACTGGTTCCGGTCGGCCGGGAAGACCGTGACTGTCACCCGCATCGCCTTCCCTTGCTGGTCGAAGGCCGTGCGGAAGATCTCGAACACCATCGAGTCGTGCGCGATGTCGAAGAACTTCTGCTCGTTCTCGTCTGGCGACCGCGCTGTGATCCAGTCCCGGTAGCTCGTCTGCTTGACTCCCAGTGCCTGCTCGAGGTACCCGACGCCGCCCTCGGGGATGTCCTCGGCCATGAGCAGACGAGGAGCCTTGCCACTGGTGACGAACTCCATCGGGAAGAAAGAGGTCTGGAGTGACCATGGCGTGTCGTCAATGTACCGTTCCTGGTGACGGAGCACTACCTGGTCACCCGGCGCGATCCGGAGTCTTAGCGCTATCTCCTCAGGGGCCGACTTCAACTCGACCCGGACCGGGCTGTCCCTTGCCGCCCGGTGCATCTTGCTTACCTCGGAAAGGTAGGCCGCACCCTCACCGCCACCGTAACCAGTGTCCGGGTCCTGGGTGAGCACAGTGATGAACGGGTCAATCCTCCTGCTCACATAGGTGCCAGCTCCGGGCCGAGCTTCGACTAGGCCGAGGCTCGTCAGCCGCTTGATCGCGTCTCGGATGGTGTTCCGTGACGCGCTGTACACATCCCGCAGGTGGATCTCGGTTGGCAGCTGCTGGCCGGGTTTGAGGATTCCCGAGTCGATCTGCTTGCGCAGGTCGTCGGCGATCTGCTGGTACAACGGATGGGGCATGGTGCCTCCCTGGATGCCCCGTAGCGGACTTCCAACATCCGCATCGGCCGACGCTGACGCGCAGGCCGATGCGGACCAGCATATTAAATTGACTGCCCGTTTAGATGGGCAAATAACTATGCATAACATCTTGGGGTCATAGTGTTCATACCGATATTGCGCGGAAGGACGCGCGTGGTACTTGGCCATAGCACCTCCTACGTTTGCTATTCCAGGTTTCCTGGAATCTTCCCGGTTTAGGCATGACTGCCCTCGCCCGTGCCGACGCCAGCGAGTCCCTCGGCGCGGGTTGCTGCGTATTTAACCAGCCTGCTCAGCCCGCGAGTTGGCGGCGCCCCGCTGGGTGTCTTCCCCCTCGTACTTCGGACCTGGCACGGTACCAGAGTTTACAATGAACTGATTCCTGTCGGCAGGGTAAATCGTCACAGTGACACGCATCGGGATACCATTTTGATCGAAGCCGGTGCGGAAGAGTTCAAAGACCATCGAATCATGTGAGATGTCGAAGAACTTCTGCTCTTGGTCGTCTGGAGCGCGGGCAGTGATCCAGTCGCGGTAGCCGATCTGCTTGAGGCCCATGGCGTCTTCGAGGTGCCGGACGGTTCCCTCCGGGATGTTCTCGGCCATGAGCAGGCGGGTGGCCTTGCCGTTGCTGACGAATTCCATTGGATAGAAGGACGTCTGGAGCGACCATGGGGTGTCGTCGATGTACCGTTCCTGGTGGCGGAGCACTACCTGGTCACCCTGCGCGATTCGGAGTCGCAGTGCGATCTCCTCGGGGGCTGGCTTCAACTCGACCCGGATCGGGCCGGTGGTCGCCTTACGGTGTGACATGCTCACCGCGGAGAGGTAGGCCGCGCCCTCCGGGTCCGCGCTTCCGTCCGCAGCAGGGTCCGCGCTTGCTCCCGGGACCTCCGGTGGGGTGGTCAGGACGGTGACGAACGGGTCGATCTTCCGGGTGACAAATGTGCCGGACCCTGGCCTGGTCTCGATCAGTCCCAGGCTGATCAGTCGCTTGATCGCATCCCGGACGGTGTTCCGTGAGGCGCCATACTGGTCCCGCAGGTGAATCTCGGTTGGCAACTGTTGCCCGGGCCTGAGAGTGCCCGAATCGATCTGCTTGCGCAGGTCGTCCGCGATCTGCTGGTACAGCGGCTGTGGCATGGCACCTCCTAGGGGTCCCAACCATCCGGATGGGCGAGTCAACCCAAATATTTTGTCCTGTTTGGTTTGTACCCACCTAGGCGTGGTAGAACCTTACCATACATCCCATAGGTTGGGATGACTCAGACCGGCCAGACGGTCAGGTGAATCGGGCTGATTCTAGCAGTAGGACTGCTTGGATGGAGCCAGATCTGCGGAATAGCCTGAATTGCCTGTATGGACGGTCGGCTGGGTCGAGCAGTACGTAAATCGGGGAACCCGTGGGGAACTGCGGGACGCAAGAAACTACGGAGGCCACCATGGCCGCTCTCATCGTCATCGTCACGATCGTCGCCGTCTCGGGCGTCTTGTTTGGGGGATTCGTGGCCATCTGCCAGAGGATCCGTCGCACCGACAAGTGGGGCAACCTGCGTCCGGAGACGCTTACCCCACGACGGCACCACTTGCTCGCCTACGCCTCGCGCTGGGACGACAACAAGCCCGCGTTCGCCTGACGCCGTACCGCCTGACGCCATGATCACGCCACTGCAGGGGTGGCGTGATCATCGGGCACGTCGCCGGAGTTGATGACCAACTCGACGCGATCTGCTGGCAGCACGGTGACCGTGACCCGGAACGGCCTGCGTGCGGCGTGGTAGTGCGTGCGCCGGATCACTGAGACACGCCCGTCGTCCGGTATCTCCAAGAACCGCGCCTCGTCCTTCGCCGGCGGGCGGACAAGAATGCGTTCCTGGTAACCCACCTGGACCAGGTCAAGACGTTGCTCCAGGTATGAAGCGGCACCACCGGGGAGGCTTTCGGCCCGCACCAGGTCGGTCGCGCCGTCGGTGACGAAGTCGAGGGGGTAGTACTCGGTTCGCAGCGACAGTGGCGTGTTGTCCACCAAGAACTCCTGCCGCCTGCAGACGACCTGCGTCCCAGGCGGAACCTCCAGTCGCGCCGCGACGTCGTCCGGCGCCGGCTGAACGCTGACCTGCAGGGCGGACGTTGACGCTGTCCGACCCTGCTGCCCTATCTCGGCCAAGCTATCCTCGCCCTCGATGCCGCTTAGGCCCGCCTCATCCGCGGTCGGCACGCGAATGGCTGTCAGGGTCGTTACGAACGGATCCACGTGCCGTGTCGTGAACGTGCCCTTACCTGGCCTTGTCTCCACCAAGCCTCGGCTGGCCAGCAACTTAATGGCATCCCGGACCGTGTTCCGGGCGGCGCCGTCATAGCGGTCCCTGAGTTCGGTCTCCGTCGGCAACTTCGCGCCCTGAGGTATCACGCCGGACTCTATTCGTGCCCTGAGGTCTTCGGCGATCCGCCGGTACATGGGTTCAGTCATGCCTCACTCCTGGGTGCCGCCCTGGGGTGCTCTGCGCGCCTGGCCAGGCAGATTATACCAGATGTACCAACAAGTTGGTCTACAAGGACAATCCCGATGGATGGAAGCAGTAGAACTTTTCGGATGATTGGGTGTGGATCAGGGTTTCGCGTCCGCGCATGCCGGGAATCGTTCCAAATGTACCAACAAGTTGGATGAGCTGATCAAGATGAATAGTCTGAACGATGGGCACGAGACCATCGAGCCAGCTGATTCACTCTAGAGGTACATGAAGGGCTAGTTGGACCGGCCTGCGGCTCGCCGCACGGCCACAGCACGGGTGGGAGGCGCTCATGAGCGCTTTCGCGGCGATCGCAATCCTCTTCCTCATCGTCTTCCTCGGCGGGACCGCGATCGGGGTCCTTCTGATCGTGTCCTGGGCGTCCAACCGGGAGGACAAGAAAAAGTCCCTCAAGGGCCCGGCGCCGGGTAACGGGTGCGGCGGTGCCCGGAGGCTGGCCGGTGTCGGCCGAAGGGACGGTACGCCGGATGGGTCCGCCGAGTACCGGGACCCGCAACTCCGTCCCGGAAGGGGGCGGAACTCGTGAACGCGTTCGAGTGGGTGGCCGCGATCATCGGAATCTTCTTCGTCGTCGGCATCGTGGTCGGCTTCCTCATCGTCATGGCGCTACCCGGCCTCGCGAACTACCTGGCGACCAGGCCCAAGCCTCTGCGGCTGGACCCGGAGGATCAGCTCGACATCGGCCCGCCGACGGACGGCCTGGACTACCCGGAGCCGGACGACCGCGAGGACCCGCCGGACGGCCCCTGGTGGCGCGACGCCGGCTGACAACGCAAGCCGCTGACAACAACAGAAGGCAAGGACGGCACTGACTAAGGTGGTGCGCTCAATGAGGAGCGTGCTGGGAGGTGGCCCGCAGGCTCACGGGGAACCGCGGAACCGAGCCTGCGGGCCACCGGCATGCACGGTCCCCGCTTCCGCGACCCCCGGCTCGACAAGCCCTAGACTCGATACCGTGGCCGAAAACAGTGCCGTAAACGACAGTGCCTCCGACAACAGTGCCGCCGACAACAGTGCCGCCTCAGACGCGAGGGGCTTCCCGTGGCAGCCTGGTATCGCGACCGGAATCGGATCGCTTCCTGGCACCGACCCGATGGAGGCGGCGCGCACCATTGTCACCGAGCTCGGGGATTTTCCGCACCTGGCCGAACTCCCGCAGCGGGGTCCCGGCGCCGACATGATCGGCCGCACGGCGGCCATCCTTATCGATATCCCCATCGAGACGACCCCGCGCGGCTGGCGCCTGACCCCGGAGCGCCCTGGCAGGGACCTGAGCCGGGCGAAGTCGATGCTCGCCCACGACCTGGACGCGCTTGAGGAGGTGCTCGACGGCTACACCGGGCTACTGAAGCTCCAGGTGGCGGGGCCGTGGACGCTTGCCGCGACCCTGGAGCAGCCGCACTCACTGAAGCCCGCGCTGGCTGACCCAGGAGCGGTCGCCGACATTACCGCGTCCCTCGCCGAAGGGGTGGCCGCGCACGTCGCCGAGGCCGCCAAGCGGGTCCCCGGTGCCCGCATTATCGTGCAGTTGGACGAGCCGGCATTGCCCAACGTGATCGAGGGGTCGATCCCCACGCCGAGCGGCCTGTCCACAGTTCGCGCTGTTGACGAGGAAGTCATCAGGGAACGGCTGCGCACGGTGCTCACCGCTGCCCGGAAATACACGGTCGTGCACTGCTGCGGAGGGGACGTACCGTTCGGAATCATCCGGGGCTGCGGGGCGAACGCTGTCTCATTCGACCTTAGCCAGGTACGGACCGGGAACTGGGATGCCCTCGCCGAGGCCACCGAGGCCGGCCTCGGACTCCTGGTAGGCGCCGCCTCATCGACCCCCGATACCGAACGGACCGCCTTCTCTCGGCCCTCTGCCCGCCCTGTGGGCCCGCCGACTGGGCCGGTGCCCCGGGTGACTCCCGCGACGGTGGCTCGGTCGGTCGCGGACGCCTGGCGGACGATGGGACTGCCGCCGCGCGCCTGTGCGCCTCAGGTCGTGATAACCCCCGCGTGCGGCCTGGCGGGGGCATCGCCGGAGGGAGCGCGCGCGACGGCGAGGCGCGCCCGGGAGGCGGCGCGGATCTTGCCGGAGATCATGGAGGAGCGTGCCTGATGGACCTCGCGCAAGCGCGGCAGCGGCATATGGAGCTCAACGAGAAGCTGCTGGAGGCGCAGTACCGGTATCACCTGCTTGACTCGCCGACGATCGACGACGGGGAGTACGACGCGGGGATCCGGGACCTCAATACGCTCGAGGAGCAGTTCCCTGAGCTGCGGACGCCCGACTCGGCCACGCAGAAGGTCGGCGGAATGCTGTCGACGCTGTTCACGCCGGTAGAGCACCTGGAGCGACTGATGTCGCTCGACAACGTGTTCTCGGCGCAGGAACTGGGGGGCTGGCATGACCGTGCCGTGAAGCTCGGCGGCACTGGACCGTACCTGTGCGAGCTGAAGATCGACGGGCTTGCGATCGACCTCGTCTACGAGCACGGGCGACTGGCCCGGGCCGCGACCCGGGGCGACGGGCGGACCGGCGAGGACGTGACCCTCAACGTCCGGACGATCAGGTCGGTCCCGGCCCGGTTGACCGGAGCCGACGTGCCGCACCTCCTAGAGGTGCGTGGCGAGGTGTTCTTGCCGGAAGCCGCCTTCGAGCGGCTCAACGAGACGCTGCAGGAGGCAGGCAAGCAGGCCTTCGCCAACCCGCGCAACGCTGCGGCCGGGTCGCTGCGGCAGAAGGACCCGAAGGTCACGGCGTCCCGGGCGCTGGACATGATCGTGCACGGCATCGGCCGTGTGGAGGCGGCCGGCCAGATCAGTGGCTCGGCGTCGGAGCCTGGCGGCGGGGGCCACCTAGAGGGCGCGCCGGATACGCAGTCCGGGTGGTACGAGCGGCTGCGGGCGTGGGGGTTCCCTGTCAGCGACCGCTACAAGGTCGTGGACGACATCGGATCCGTCCAGGAGTACGTGGACTACTACTCCGATCCCGCGCACCGGCACGAGCCGCCCTATGAGATCGACGGCGTGGTAGTGAAGGTGGACTCGATCGCGACGCAGCAGGCGATGGGCGCGACGAGCCGCGCGCCGCGCTGGGCGATCGCTTACAAGTACCCGCCGGAGGAGGTGACGACCCGACTGCTGGACATCCAGGTCAACGTGGGCCGCACCGGCCGGGTCACCCCGTTCGCGGTGATGGCCCCCGTCGTGGTCAGCGGGTCCACCGTCGAGCGGGCGACACTGCACAACGAGGACGAGGTCGAGCGTAAGGGCGTGCTCATCGGCGACATGGTCATCCTGCGCAAGGCCGGGGAGGTCATACCGGAGGTACTCGGGCCTGTCATCGACCTGCGGGACGGCTCGGAGCGGGCCTTTGAGTTCCCGCGTAAGTGCCCATCGTGCCAGACCCCGCTCGCCCGTGACGAGAGCGAGGTCGACTGGCGCTGCCCGAACACCCGGTCCTGCCCCGCCCAGCTCCGCGAGCGGCTGTTTGGCCTAGCCTCCCGGGGAGCGCTCGACATCGAGGTGCTCGGCTGGGAGGCGGTCAGCGCGCTGCTTGACGACGGCCTGGTGACCGATGAGGGAGACCTGTTCTTCCTGGACGCTTCTTCGCTGGGGCGGTCGCCATTCTTCGTGAACAAGGCAGGCGGGCTGAAAGCGAACGCTCAGGTGCTGGTGCTCAACCTCGAGGAGGTCAAGACCCGGCCGCTGTGGCGCATCCTGGTCGCGCTGTCCATCCGGCACGTAGGGCCGACGGCGGCGCGGGCGCTAGCGGATGCGTTCGGGTCGCTGAGCGCGATCGCCGAGGCTTCCCCGGAGGCACTCGCGATCGTGGAGGGCGTGGGGCCGACGATCGCGGCCTCAGTGGCGGACTGGTTCAGCGTGGACTGGCACCTGTCGATCGTGGACAAGTGGCGAAGGGCGGGGGTGCGACTCGCGACCCCCGACTGGGACCCGTCGGCCGCCGCCGGGCGACTGCTGGCCGGAGTGACCGTGGTGATCACCGGGACGCTGGAAGGGCTCACCAGGGACGAGGCGGCCGAGGCGGTGCGTGCCGCCGGGGGCAAGTCGGCCTCCTCGGTGTCGAAGAAGACGTCGTTCGTGGTGGCCGGCGAGAGCGCCGGCTCTAAGTATGACAAGGCCGTGGAGCTGGGCATCCCGATCCTTGACTCCGATGGCTTCCGCGCGCTGCTCGCCGGCGGTCCCGAGGCTGTGCTTGTCCGGGGGGACGGCCCCCCTGTCGGCCCCCCGCCCGGCCCCCCGCCCGGCCCCCCGCCCGGCCCCCCGCCCGGCCCCCCGCCCGGCCCCCCGGCATAGGGAGAGCCCGCTCCACGAGGTGTCGACGATGAGGGTGGTGGCATAAGGAAGCTTATGGCTGGCTCCGCGAACCAGCGGATAAGCGAGTGGCTGGCCCGCCCCTGCCGGGGCGGGCCAGCCACATCCTGCGTCCAGTACCGGAAGCTACCTCTCCAGCTCGCGCAGGAGGGGGATGAAGTAGCTGCCGTCAGGGGTTCCGATGCCGGTCATCGTGCTGTATCCGCGGAGGGTGACCTGGCCGGTGTAGCCGGACATGCCCCAGCTCTGGTCGTCGAAGTTCGCCAGCGATAGCGCGCCGCAGTCGGAGGCCCCGCACGCGATCGCCTTGTACTTGCTCGGGGTCGAGTTGGTGACAGGCTGCGGGTCGTGGAACGCCGACGTCCCGGCCAGCCGGTAGAGCACCGGGTTGAGGAATCCGAACGGCCGTGGCATCCCTTGCTGGGCATCCGCGACCAGGGCTGCGACGAGCGGCGTGGACAGGCTTGTCCCGCCCGTGGGCATGGTGGCGTAGCTGACCGGCTGCCTGGCGGAGCTGAGCGTCATCGTGCCCACCGCCATCCCGGTAAATGGGTCGGCGTCCGCGCTAATGTCCGGCACGGTCCGGACGAGCCGGGGCGGTTACCGGGGGCACGGGCGAGTGAGGCAGGCACGATGCCGCGCTGATAGGCGGGCTGTGCCCACAGCTGGCTTTGGCCGCCGCCGGTACCGCCCTCCTCGCCCTGGAACTGCCAGCTGCCGATGGGGTCGGTGTACATGCCGGTGGACCAGCCGGTCTCGAAGAGCCGCGGGTCCCGGTTGCCGATGTCTAGCGTCGTCCCGCCAACGGAGATGGCGTACGGGTCGCTGGCCGGGGTGAGGACGCCCGAGGTGTCCCCGGCTGAGAAGTACATGCCGACCCCCTCGGCGGCGGCGCGCACCAGCAGCGAGTGCTCGATGCTGTCGATCTCGGATGGCTGGTTCTCGGCGAACCCCTCCCACGAGTTTGAGATGATCGAGGCCAATGGCTCGTTGCCGTTCCCGTCCAGGACCACGTTAACCGCGTTGAACAGTGCCTGCAGGCCGTAATCACCGTTGTCGCAGCTGTCACCGCCGACCACGAGCCGGGTTGCGCCCGGAGCCATCGCGTACGTCGTCTCGACGTCCAGCTGCTCCTCGACGTCAAACGGCGTGCCGCAGTCGTCGCCTCGCCCGATCGACAGCTCGCGGTAGCTCGTAGCTTGCGGGGACGGGATGTCGTTGGCCCGCGCGAAGTCTTGCAGCGTGCGGAACATGTACGGCACCAGCCCGAGCTCGATGAGCGCGATCGTCTGACCCCGGCCCGTGTACCTCGGGTTGTACTCGTAGGCACGGCGCAGCTGCGTCGCGCTGTAGCCGCAGGCCTGGGTCGGGAACTGGGTCGACCCGTACATCTGCGGCAGGTGACGGGCGTAGTGCTGGCCGTACCAGGCCGAGCACGGGAACGAAGGGCCAGTGCCTTGAAGCGGGGGAGAGCTTTGCGGCGGGGTGGCCGGGCCTGACGAGACCCTCCTCGTGGTGCTCCAGGTCATCGCGGGCGGGGCGTTGTCCAGGCCGGTGATGCCTAGCACGCTGCCGGCCAGCGATGCGGGGACGGAGACCGGCCGGTCGTTGCCGCGCAGCGCGTACGCCCCGGCGGGCGTCTGCGCAGGCAGGGCGTAATACCTGACCTGTACGTGCAGCGCCCGGTCGATCAACGAGACGGGGGCGGTCGCCCGCACGTAGGTGAGCTGGGAGTCCGTCGCGACGCCGGTGAAGCCCGCCGACCGGAGCCACGCCTGGACGGCATCGGCCCGCGCCCTCGTCGCGCCGAACCGTGTCGCGTACTGCGACGGGCGCAGGTAATGCCCGAACAACGAGGTGCCTGGCATGCTGGCGGCGCTCGCATAGCTTTGTGCCGCGGCGATCCGGGGGGTCAGCCAGACCTGGAGGGTTAGTCGCCTGGAGCCGGCCACGAGCGCGCGGGCACTGTCCCCGGCGAACGGGACCGCACTGTCCGCTAGCTGCCTGGTGCCGGGTGGCTGCCTGGTGCCGGGTGGCTGCCTGGTGTCCGGTGGCTGCAGGCCCGCTGGCCGTGTCACCAGGTGCGGGATGCCCGCGAGAGCCGGAGGCGTCAGCGCCCCCACGCCCGCGAGCACGGCGGCGGTAATGCCGCAGGCGATCATCCGTGTATTGATCATCTTCTCCCCGAAATAAGGAAGCGTTTTGTATCCGCTTGGTTGCTGTGTGTTGCGCCAGACTACGTAGCGGACGTAAATAAAGCGGGGAGCAACGCCGGCACCCCCTAGGATGAAACGCACTGGCCCTGTAGCTTGCGGGGGGATGCCCCTCCTGCACCTCGGAAGGAACCCGTTGATTACCCGAGACGACATCGCTCACCTGGCGCGCCTGTCCAGGCTCGCGCTCAGCGACGAAGAGCTAGATCATCTGGCCCCGCAGCTCAACCAGATCATCTCGGCGGTCGCGCAGGTGCAGGAGGTCGCGGCGGAGGGCATCCCGCCGACCTCGCACGCGACCGGCCTGACGAACGTGTTCCGCGACGACGAGCCGCGCCCCTGCCTGACCCCCGAAGAAGCACTCAGCGGTGCTCCGGCAGTGGAGATGCAGCGGTTCAAGGTGCCGCGGATCCTGGTCGAGGAAGGGTAACGGGGATGGACCGTGAACTTACGCGGAAGACGGCGGCCGAGCTGGCCGCCGCGGTAACGGCGGGTGAAGTCTCCGCCCTCGAGGTGACCCAGGCGCACCTGGACCAGATCGCCGCTGTGGATGACCGGGTCAAGGCGTTCCTCCATGTTGCGACCGGCGACGCGCTCGCCCAGGCGCGCGCCGTGGACGACAAGCGCGCCCGTGGTGAGTCGCTTGGCGCGCTGGCTGGGGTACCGGTGGCGGTCAAGGACTTGTTCGCGACCGTCGGGATGCCGACCACCTGCGGGTCGAAGATCCTCCAGGGCTGGGTGCCGCCCTATGAGTCGACGGTTACCGCCCGGCTGCGGGCTGCTGACGCCGTCCTCATTGGCAAGACGAACATGGATGAGTTCGCGATGGGATCCTCCACCGAGAACTCCGGGTACGGCCCGACGCACAACCCGTGGGACCTAGCCAAGGTGCCTGGCGGCTCGTCGGGCGGCTCTGCCGCCGCGGTCGCCGCGTTCGAGGCTCCGCTGTCGCTGGGCACCGACACCGGTGGTTCGATCCGCCAGCCCGCCGCCGTGTGCGGCATCGTCGGCACCAAGCCGACCTACGGTGGCTCGTCCAGGTACGGCGTCGTGGCATTCGCGTCGTCGCTGGACACGCCCGGTCCGCTGGGCAGGAACGTCCTAGACACTGCCCTGCTGCATCAGGTGATGTCCGGGCATGACCCGATGGACGCCACCTCCATCGACGCGCCGGTTCCGCCGGTTGTCGAGGCGGCCCGGCTCGGCGACGTATCCGGGATGACGATCGGCGTCGTCAGCGACTTCGCCGGCGACGGGTACCAGGCCGGCGTGATGTCGCGGTTCGCCGAAGCGGTCGAGGTCCTGCAAGGACTGGGCGCGAAGGTCGTTGAGGTCAGCTGCCCGCACTTCAAGTACGCACTGCCCGCCTACTACCTGATCGCGCCGTCTGAGGTGTCCTCGAACCTGGCGCGGTTCGACGGGATGCGGTACGGGCTGCGGACTGGCGGTGGCTCGGCGGAAGAGGTCATGGCGACCTCGCGAGCGGCCGGCTTTGGCGCTGAGGTCAAGCGGCGGATCATGCTCGGCACGTATGCGCTGTCCAGTGGCTACTACGACGCCTACTACGGCAAGGCGCAGCAGGTCCGCACCCTGATCATCCGCGACTTCGAGGCCGCGTTCTCGCAGGTAGACGTGCTGATCTCGCCGCCCACGCCGACGACCGCGTTCGACATCGGCGAGCGGGCCGATGACCCGATGGCGATGTACCTCGCCGACCTGTGCACGATCCCGTCGAACCTGGCGGGCAACGCGGCGCTGTCGGTGCCGATCGGTCTCGCGCCGGAGAACGGGCTGCCGGTGGGGCTGCAGGTGATGGCGCCGCCACTGGCCGACGACCGGCTGTACCGGGTGGCCGCCGCCGTGGAGGCCGTGTTCCAGGCGCGGCGGGGGCACCTGCTGCTTGACGAGGCGAAGGGGCTTGGTGCTTCGGCATGAGTGAGCCTTGGTTTGTAGGCGAACGGGAGGCACAGTGACAATCGGTACGGTCACGTATGAAGAGGCGCTGACCCGGTATGCGCCCGTTTTCGGGCTGGAGACGCACGTTCGAACTGGGCACGCGGACCAAGATGTTCTGCGGGTGCATTACGACCTTCGGTGGCGACCCCAATTCGCAGGTATGCCCCGTCTGCCTGGGGCTGCCCGGCTCGCTGCCCGTAGTGAACCGGACGGCGATCGAGTACGCGATCAAGATCGGACTGGCGCTGAACTGCTCGATCGCGTCGTGGTGCCGGTTCGCCCGGAAGAACTACTTCTATCCGGACATGCCCAAGGACTTCCAGATCTCGCAGTATGACGAGCCGCTGTGCTTCGAGGGCTACCTGGACGTGTCGGTTTCTGGCGAGATCGTGCGGGTCGGCATCGAGCGGGTTCACCTGGAAGAGGACACCGGCAAGTCACTGCACGTCGGTGGCGCGACCGGGCGCATCCAGGGCGCGGAGTACTCGCTCGTCGACTACAACCGGGCCGGGATCCCACTGGTGGAGATCGTGACGAAGCCGGTTCCCGGAACAGGGGGGCTGGCACCCGAAGTCGCGAAGGCGTACGTCACCGAACTGCGGGACGTGCTGCGATCGCTGGGCGTGTCCGACGTGCGCATGGAGGAAGGGTCCATGCGATGCGACGTGAACACGTCGCTGTCGGTTCTTGGCTCCGGCGTCTGGGGGACTCGTACCGAGACGAAGAATGTGAACTCACTGCGCTCGGTGGAGCGGGCGGTGCGCTCGGAGATCTCGCGCCAGGCTGGGGTGCTGGACTCCGGCGGACGCATCATCCAGGAGACCCGGCACTTCCACGAGGACAGCGGGGAGACGACGTCGGGCCGGTCCAAGGAAGAGGCGCAGGACTACCGGTACTTCCCGGAGCCGGACCTGGTGCCGGTCGCGCCGGCTTCTTCGTGGGTCGAGGAGATCCGGGCGTCGCTGCCGGAGCTGTCGTCGGTGCGGCGCGCCCGCCTTCTTGATGCGTGGTCGCTGTCAGAGCTGGACTTCGAGTCAATGCGGAACGCCGGCGCGCTTGACGTGGTCGAGGCCACGGTCGCCTTGGGTGCATCTCCAGCCGATGCGCGTAAGTGGTGGATGGGCGAGCTCGCACGCCGCGCGAACGAGGCCGGCGTCGAGATGTCCTCGCTGAAGATCACCCCTGCCGACGTGGCGCGAGTGTCGGTCCTGGTGGCGGCTGGAACGCTGAACGACCGGCTCGCCCGCGAGGTGCTCGACGGCGTGCTGGCAGGCGAAGGCACACCCGACGAGGTCGTCGACAGGCGCGGCCTGGCCGTGGTCAGCGACGACTCAGCGCTGCTGTCGGCCATCGACGAGGCTATCGCCGCCAACCCGGACGTGGCGCAGAAGGTCCGCTCCGGAAAGGTCGCGGCCTCCGGCGTGATTGTCGGCGCGGTCATGAAGGCCACTCGTGGCAAGGCCGACGCGGCCCGTGTCCGCGAGCTAGTCGTTGAACGGCTGGCGTAATCGGCAGATGACGGAAGACGCGGCTGAGGAAGGCGCTGCCTGGCTCGGGGCGGTGCCGTTCATCAGCCGCTGACGACGACTGCCCGGCTCAACACTCAGCCCGAGACCGTGTTTGAGCTCGTTGGCGCAGGCGCGCTCCAGCCATTGGGACTCGTTGGCGCTTCTGCATGCCTTAAAGCAGTTCGTTTGCGCGGGCGAGTCATAACGTGTGCGGCTCGTCGGCGTCGGTAAGTCATAACGTGTGCGGCTCGTCGGCGTCGGTAAGTCATAACGTGTGCGGCTCGTTGGCGTCGGTAAGTCATAACGTGTGCGGCTCGTCGGCGTCGGTAAGTCATAACGTGTGCGGCTCGTTGGCGTCGGTAAGTCATAACGTGTGCGGCTCGTTTGCGCGGGCGAGTCATAACGTGTGCGGCTCGTTGGCGCGGGCGGCTTACAACGGCGGCTCCGTGTGGACGTCTACCGCGACATCACCTGGCTCTTGGGCGTCGGCTGAGGTCAAGGGCATCGCCTGGGAAGCGTCACGCGCATCCCACGGATGTCTCAATTGGGGCGAACGGCACGACCTTGCCCGTTCGCCCCATCAGTAGCTAGGGTGGTCAGCTGCCCCCTTCCCTCACTCTCTTCACGCCACCTGGCCTTGGAGCGGCTCATGCATGTCAGAAACGTCCTGGCCATCTCGGTGGTGGTAGCCGCCATCGGCGCCGGGACCGTCACCGCGCCTGCCGCGGTCGCGGCCACGGCATCGTCGGCCGTGACCGCCATTGACTCCTTTCACAACCCGGATGGCGTTGCCATTTCGCCAGACGGCAAGACCGCCTATGTCGCTGACAGCGGTGCCGTAGCTAGCGCGTCGGGCGCTGCCGAGTACGGGCTGTTCCTGGTCGCCGTGGCCACCAACACGATCACCAAGACGATCGTCTCCCCGAGCTTCGACGCCCCGGTGGCGGTCGCGGTGAACCCCAGTGGCGCGTACGTCTACGTCCTCAACAGCACGGGCACCGTCTCGGTCGTGAGCACGGCGAGCGACACGGTGACGGCGACGATCAGCGCGGTCAGCAGCGATCCCGGGCCGAAGGCCATCGTGATCAGCCCGGACGGCAAGACTGGCTATGTCAGCGACAATGGGGCCGGCGTCATCTCGGTCCTCAACCTCGCCAAGGACGCGGTGACGACCACTATTTCTGTCACCACCCCGTCGGCGCTCGTCCTCAGCCCCAACGGCACAAAGCTATACGTCAGCACCGGCGCCACCGGCACCGGCGTGCCGGTGATCGAGACGGCTACCAACAAGGTCACTGGCACCCTGAGCATTGGCGGCCCCAGCTACGGCCTCGGTGGCCTCGCGATCAGCTCAGACGGCTCAACACTGTACATGGCCGAGGACGGGAATCCCGAGGAGATCCTCGTTGCCAGCACCGCCAGCCTCAGCGTCACGAGCACGATCTACGCCAATGCCGGACTTGGCCTGTTCGCCGGCCCAGGTGCCCTGACCCTCGACGGGACGAGCCTGTACGTCGCCGCCTCTAACGGGATGAGCGCGCAGATCACGGTGGTGGACACGGCTCAGGATGCGGCCGGGGCCACGGCCACAATCGCGGAGAGCTCCGTCAGTTCCCTGGCGATAACCCCCGGTGGCGTCATCTACGCCGCTGGCCCTGCCTCCGCCCAAGGCGAAGTGGCCGTGATCGGCACCGATCCCTTGCAACTGTCCGGTATCGTCCCGAGCCTCGGTTCCGGTCCCACGGCCGTGGCCGCGAGCCCGAACGGGAAGGCCGTCTATGTCGCCAACTACGACAGCGACACCCTCACGGCGATCGACACGGCCACCGGAATAGCCGTAGCGAGTATTCCCGTCGGGAGGGAGCCCGATGCCGTGGAGGTCAGCCCGGACAGCGCGACCGTCTACGTCGCGAACAAGCAGGATGGCACCGTGTCCGTGGTCAATGCCGCACACGACGCGGTGACTGCCACGATTCCCGTGGGAACCTCGCCGGAGGCCATCGCGATCTCCTCCAATGGCGAAACCGTCTACGTCGCCAACTACGGGAGCGATAGCCACAGCGTGTCGGTCATCGACCCGGCCTTCATCGGCACGGCCACTGACCCGGTGACCAGTACCATCAACGTCTTCGGCGATCCAAGCGACCTCGTGGTCAGCCCGGACGGCTCGACCATCTACGCGGCGACCGGCGGCAGCGTGAGGGTTATCAGCGTGGCGTCCGGCACGACGACGACGATCTGGGCCGCCGCGTCGGCGCTGGCCCTCAGCCCGGACGGCAAGACGCTGTACGCGGCATCGGGCGACGAGTTGTCGGTCATCGACGTGGCGACCGGTGTGATCGTCAAGACGGTCGCCACCTCGTACGTCTCCGATCAGGCGGGCGGACTTGCCATTAGCCCCGATGGCACGGCGCTCTACGCGATAGGCAACCCCGGGGAGGGAACCGGGTCTGTGCAACCCGGTCAGATATCGGTCCTCAGCACCTCAAGCGACACCCTCGCTACGACGATCCCTGTTCCCGGTTCCAGCACGGACGTGAGCGCCGTGGCAGTCAGTCCGAACGGGATCTTGTACGTCGCCGACTCCGGCAACAGCGCCGTGGATCGGGTCACGCCTCCGGTTCTCCAGGCACCGAAGATCACCTCGAGGCCGGCCGCGACGCTGACGGTGGGCAAGAAGGGGTCGTTCGAGGTCGCGACGTCTGGGTACCCGGTCGCGACGCTTTCCGAGTCGGGGGCGCTGCCCAAGGGCGTGACGTTCAAGAACAACAAGAACGGGACCGCCACGATCTCGGGGACGCCCGCAGCGAATACCGGGAAGATGTACTCGATCACGCTGAAGGCGTCAAACGGCGTGGGGGCTACCGCGTCCGGGTCGTTCAGGCTGACCGTGGACCAGGCGCCGAAGATCACCTCGGCGACCCGGGCGACGTTCACGTACCGCAAGAAGGGGTCGTTCGAGGTCAAGACGTCTGGGTACCCGGTCGCGACGCTTTCCGAGTCGGGGGCGCTGCCCAAGGGCGTGACGTTCAAGAACAACAAGAACGGCACGGCGACCCTGGCGGGCACGCCCGCCGTCGACGCGAACAAGACGTACACACTTACGATCAAGGCTAGCAATGGCGTTGGCTCAGCCGTGACGGTCAAGCTCCAACTGATCCTCAAGAAGTAAGACGTGCCCCGGGCGGGGGGCGTCCCACACGTCCCCCGCCAGCGTCGTAGTCGTGACGCTTGAACGGTACGATCATGCGCGCTGGCACCACCAGCATCTCCAGCGGCTAGCGGGTCTGCAAGCGGCCCGTTTCGGCCGTGCCCCTTGTTCCCCCTGAGTGGCGCTTTGGAGTGGGTCATGCATGTCAGAAACATAGTGGCGGCCGTCTGCGTGGCGGCGGTCGCCGTCGGCGTAGGCGTCGTGCCTGCCGCGATGGCGGCTCCGGCAGCGGACGCCGAGAGCACCACCTACGCCTTCCACAACCCAGACAGCGTCGCGATATCCCCGGACGGGACGACCGCCTACGTCGCCGACAGCGATGCCGTGGCCACGGTCTCTGGCACTGCAGAGTACGGGCTGTTCCTGGTCGCTGCGGCTACGAACCAGATCACCAAGACGATCGTCTCCCCGAGCTTCAACGCCCCGGTCGCGGTCGCGGTGAACCCCAGCGGCGCGTACGTCTACGTCCTCAACAGCACCGGCACCGTCTCGGTCGTGAGCACGGCGAGCGACACGGTGACGGCCACGATCAGCGCGGCCCGCAGCGATCCCGGGCCGAAGGCCATCGTGATCAGCCCGGACGGCAAGACTGGCTATGTCAGCGACAACGGGGCCGGCGTTATCACGGTCCTCAACCTCGCCAAGGACTCGGTAACCACCACGATCGCAGTCACCACCCCGTCTTCGCTCGCCATTAGCCCGGACGGCTCGACGCTGTACGTCAGCACGAGCGACGGCGTATCGGCCATCGCCACGGCGTCTGGCACGGTCTCCGGCAGCACCTCCCTGATCAACGTCCCGCTTGGCGCAATGGTGGTCAGTCTGGACGGCGGGACGCTCTACGTTGCTGAGAACGTGGAACCCTACGAGAACATCCTCATCATCAGCACCACGTCCCTCAGCTTCGCTGGCACCATCTACGGCCAGGCAGTCGGCTTCGGTAATTACGCCGGCTCGGGTGCCATCGCCCTGAGCCCGGATGGGACGAGCCTCTACGTGGCCGCGTCTAACGGGCCGAGCACGCAGCTAACGGCGGTGCAGCCCGGCTCCGGATACGGTCACGGCTCTGGCCACGGCCACGGTCCCGGAGACTTCCGTCACCTCCCTGGCGATAACCGGCGCGGGTGTCATCTACGCGGCCGGCGTGGGTACCTCCTCCCAGGGCACGGTTGCCGTGGTTGGCACTAATCCGCTTCAGCTGTCCGGCATGGTCGCGAGCGTGGGCTCTCATCCGATTGCCCTGGCTCTCAGCCGGGACGGAAAGACCGCGTACGTCGCCAACCACGAAAGCGGCAACCTCACGGTGATCGACACGGCTACCGGGATAGCCACCGGGGTCGTCGCCGTCGGCGACGACCCTGATGCCGTGGCGATCAGTCCGGACGGCACGACCATCTACGTCGTGAACGATAACGGCGGTCCTGGCACTGTGTCCGAGATCAATGCCAAGACTCTCGCGGTGACGGCCACGATTCCCGTTGGGACCCACCCGGCGTCCATTGCGATCTCCCCGGACAGCAAGACGATCTACGTCGCGAACGTGGGGTCTGTGTCGGTCATCAAGGCTGGCGCGGACTCGGTGACAAACAGCATCTCCGTCGTCGGAGGCACGTTGCCTGACCTGGTGGTCAGCCCGGACGGCTCGACCGTCTACGTGGCGGAAGAGGGTGGCGTGGCAGTGATCAGCACGGTGACCGACAAGGTCACCACCACATTCGATGACTCGGCATGGACGCTGGCCGTCAGCCCCGACGGCAAGACGCTGTATTCCGCGTGGGGCTACGATGACCTGTCGGTCATTAACACGGCGACCGGCGCGGTCGTTAAGACCCTTAATCCGGTCTACGACTATGGCCTCACCGGCGGCCTGGCACTGAGCCCGGGTGGCAAGACGCTCTACGTGCCGGGAAGCCCGGAGGCCGGAGCCAGCGTGGCGGGCAGCGGTGAGGTAACCGCCATCGACACCGCCAGTGACGCCATCGCGTCGATGCTCCCCGTGCCGAACTCCAGCACTAGCCTGAGCGCCATCGCGGTCAGCCCGACCGGGACGGCCCTTTACGTCACTGACCCCGGTACCGGCACCGTGGACGCGCTGCCGGCTCCAGCAGCGATCACGTCGGGGGCGGCGACGACGTTCACCACCGGACTGCGGAGCGCCTTCGCCGTGACGGCGACTGGCATCCCGACGCCGTCGCTGAGGGAGTCCGGGACGCTGCCGAGTGGCGTTACGTTCAAGGACAACGGCAACGGCACCGCCAACTTGTCTGGGACTCCGGCAGCGGGCAGCGGCAAGGCGTACCACGTCACCATCACGGCGAGCAACGGGGTGGGGACGGCTGTGCCCCAGGCATTCACGCTGACCGTGGACCAGGCGGCGAAGATTACCTCGAAGGCGGCCGCGACCCTCACAGTGGGCAAGAAGGGCACTTTCACGATCACGACCTCCGGATACCCGGCGGCTGCCACGATCACCGAGTCGGGGGCGCTACCCAAGGGCGTGACGTTCACAAATAACAAGAAGGGCACGGCCACGATCTCCGGCACCGCGGCATTGGGCACCGGCAAGGCGTACTCGATCACGATCAAGGCGACCAACGGCGTGGGCGCGACGGCTAGCCAGTCGTTCAGGCTGACCGTGGACCAGGCACCGAAGATCACCTCGGCCGCTAAAGCGACGTTCGTTTACCGCAAGAAGGGATCGTTCGAGGTCAGGACCTCTGGGTACCCGGCCGCGACGCTTTCCGAGTCGGGGGCGCTGCCGAAGGGCGTGACGTTCAAGACCAGCAAGAACGGCACGGCCACGATCTCCGGCACCCCGACGGTGGACGCGAGCAAGATCTACACCCTCACCGTCAAGGCCAGCAACGGCGTTGGCTCAGCCGCAACGGTCAAGTTCCAGCTCATCCTCAAGAAGTAAGGCCTGCGAGGCGAGCCTGCGGTCCCCCGATAACCGCAGGCTCGCCGTTCGGGTTCCCGCGTCCTGAGGTGTCCTGCGGGGTCCCGTGCGATCAGGATCATCCCCGCCGGGAGGGATTGACCGGAAATACAACTTCTCCCTCGCGGCGCCCATCGCCGAGGAGGAAGGGCATCATGCGCGAGGAGGCACGCGCTCGCTTGGCCCCTCCTTGACTGCCAGCGCAGCCTGAGCTCGGGCTTCTTCACGTTCTTCTTCACGCTGTCGTCGAATAGCACCGATTCCTCGATCGTGCGGGCGAGCACTGAGGTGGACCTATCGGGTGATGTGGCTGCGTCGTCGACGCCTGGGTCGTACGTGAAGGACGCGACGGTGGACGCGAGCGCGGGGACGGTGCAGGTGCCTGTTCTGCTTGGTGGCCCGTTGGGTGCGAATCCGGGGGTGCCGGTTACGGTGCCGTACACGACGGCCGATGGGTCGGCGGAGGCCGGGACGGACTACACGGCGGTGAGCGGGACGCTGACGTTCCCGCCCGGGGCCACACTGCAGACGGTGCGCATTCCGATCCTCGACTGCGACACGAGTGGCCCGGTCAACTTCACCTTCACGCTGAGCTCGGAAACGGGCGGCACCACAAGCGGCTCGGGCACCGCCACGATCATGGTCGTCAACCCGGCGGCTGCACCAGGCGCGCCCACGGGAGTGACCGCGACGGCTGGCTCGTCGGACAGTGCGACCGTCAGCCGATCACCTCCTACACGGTGACGGCCAGCCCCGGCGGCGAGACGGCGACCGGGTCCAGCAGCCCGATCACGGTCACCGGCCTCACGAACGGCACGCCCTACACGTTTGCCGTCGATGCCACGAACGCGGTCGGCACCGGCCCCGCGTCGGCAGCGTCCAGTGCCGTGACTCCGGTCACCGTCCCGGCCGCTCCGGTGAGCGTGACTGCGACTGCCGGGAGCGCCAAGGTCACGCTGGCTTGGAAGGCGCCGGCATCCAACGGCGGCAGCGCGATCAAGGGATACTGGGTCTACGCCGGCACCGTGTCCGGCAAGGAGAGCGCCACCCCGGTCAACGAGAGCGCCATCACCGGCACCTCCTACGTCGCGACCGGGCTGACCGATGGGACGACCTATTACTTCGTTCTTAAGGCCCAGAACGGTCCGGGCTACTCTTCCCCGTCCACCCAGGTGTCCGCAGTCCCCTCACTGGTGAGCTTCACCGCCAAGCCAGGCACCGCGACCGGCATCTCGGTGGGCGCTAACGGCTCCGTCTGGTCGGTGGGCACCACGAAGGTGTCTGGCGGCTACCAGGTGCTGAAATGGTCCGGTTCCACGTGGTCGGTAGTGCCCGGGGCCGGGGCGGTCGCGATCGCGGTCGACCCCAGCGGCAACCTCTGGATCGTCAACTCCAGCCACAAGATCTACTTCGGCTGAGCTGCCGGGAGAGCAGTCATAAACCTTAAGCATGCCCTGATGGCTACCCTGGTCTACCGAGATCGGGGTTATCAACACCAGCAGGACCATTTCCCTGCCCGGCGAGGTCGGATCAGGGGTCGCCGTCAGCCCAGATGACGCGACGCTCTTCGCGGATCTCGGTGGACAGCACCCTCTGCGTAATCAGCGTGGCTACCGGCCAGGTCACGACCACTCATCCGAGCTTCATCGGCCTCGGGGCAGTAGCGGTCAACCCGAACGGGAAGGCCGTGTATGTCACGGACAACGAATCGGTTCACGTGATCACCTTGGTTACTCAGGTGGCGAAGATCACCTCGAAGGCGGCCTCGACGTTCACGGTGAGCAAGAAGGGCACGTTCGAACTCGTCCTGGAGAAGTAGCGGCATGCTCTGTAAGTTTGCCCACGATAGGTGGTCCGCCAGCGCATGTCCGAGGAGCCGGCTGGCTTCTCGGGCTAAGCGCGGCGAAGATCAATAGCCGCGATCCGATGGTCCTCACCGAGTTCGGGCACCTCGTGGAAACCTTCGCCGTGGGAGAGATCCTCGCAATCTCCCCCAACAGTAGGAACCAGATGGCGCTGCTACCAGACGGTTCCTCGCTGGCGTTCCTTGAGGTGCACCGGCGCCATCGACTCGCGGACGTTTTGGTGCGTCTGCGCCATTGAGGGCGTTGTGGCAACTCGATTGCGGCAGCGAGCCCGGGTGGTTCTGGGTCGGGTGCGGCAGCGAGCCCGGGTGGTTCTGGGTCGGGTGCGGCAGCGAGGCCGGGTGGTTCTGGGTCGGGTGCGGCAGCGAGGCTGGGTGGTTCTGGGTCGGGTGCGGCAGCGAGGCTGGGTGGTTCTGGGTCGATTGCGGCAGCGAGGCCGGGTGGTTCTGGGTCGATTGCGGCAGCGAGGCTGGGTGGCTGGAGGCTGGGCGAGCCGGGCTATGGCAGGGCTGAGCGGCGCCAGCCGCCTGGGCTTGGGTGAACGGGGGACCGCAGCAGCCGGGACCTGTCATTCCATCCCCGAACGGGCCGTGGCCTATCTCCCACCGCGACACCCACGCTCGCCACGGCGACCGCTTGCAGGGTGGCGACAAGAGCGGCGATCTCCTCAGCAGTCGCGTCGCCTCGGACTACCTGCAGGTAAGGAGTGGTGGTGCTATCAGCCACGGGACCTTCCAACGCCGATGCCGAACTCGCGGTGGACGCGAGCCCAGAAGGCGTCCCGCAGCCATTCTCTGGCCTCCTGATAGGGGCGCAGCGACTGGCCCAGCTCTTTCTCTGCCTCGACGAGGAGCTCCTTGTCGATCACCGGCGGCAGGATCGGTCCGGGCAGCAGGTCGCGGATGTTGTCCTGGCCGCGGGTGAGGATCCACTTGTGCGCGACGTGCTCGCCCGCCTCCTCGACGTGGCGCCGGTCCGGGCCGAGCTTGGGCATCGGCCCGGTGTTGGACACGTGCGTGCCCCGCACCACCGGGATCGGGGCGGTTGTCGTCACTCTTTGCCGCTCGCCGAAGAGTTGGGCCGGGGTGGGGGCAGTGGCGGCCTGGATGTCCGGGCGGGCCTGCTCGGGAACCGGGTTCCTGGTGAAGTACGGGCGCAGGAACGGGGCGTCGAGCACGTCCACCGTGTCGGACTCCCACACCAGACGCTCGGCCTGGTTGGTGCCGTAGGGCGGCTCGATGCCCCACAGGTGCACCCGGACGCCGTAGGCCTGCGCGGCCTCCACAGCCGGCACCATGTCCTCGTCCCCGGCGATCAGCACGGCGTCAGTGATCGCGCGGTGCCGGGCTAGGGCCTCCATGTCGGCGCGTATGTTGGCGTCCACGCCCTTTTGCTGGCCGCGTGCGTTCAGATTGCCCAGGCGCAGCTTGACCCAGGCCATCTGCGCCACCACGCGCTGGTCGATGGTCGGCACCCGGTCCCGCGCGGCGTCGTACCAGTACACCCGAAGTAGCTCACCGCGGAAGAGTTCGTCCGCGTGCTTGGTGATCGACGAGATCAGGCCAACCGCGTCGACCCGGAAGTCGCGCCGCGAGCTCGTGCCGAAGAGCAACTCGCCTGCGGCCGCGTAGATATACCCGACATCGACCATGACCGCGTATCTGGCGAGGACGGGCATCGGGGCGGCGAATTCGCTCATCGTCTTATGACTCTAGGGCAGACGGGCAGGTGCGCGCGCCACTACGGCCGGTCTGTCGGCGGAAATCTGTGCTCCATAACGCTAGGTAGGGGCAAGTGCCGCCCTTGGGTGGCAGGCGGCTACTGTCCGTGCTGACCTGATGTGTCCCCTCTGGCACTCGCCGGAGGCGGCGGTTCGGGGCCGGGCGGGAAGGCGAGCGCATCTGCGCAGTTCAGGGAATGGCGCCCATAGGCTCCAGCATTTGGCATTAATGGCCGAACAGATGCGAACGCGCGATTGAGAGAATAAACGCCTACAAGCATGGTCTAGTAAGCCGCTGATTGCCGCCAGCGGCACAAGGCGTGCGCAGGTTCGATAGCAGTGGCCCACCAATAGTGCTACAGCGGGATATTGCCGTGCTTCTTGGGCGGCAGAGTCTCCCGCTTGGTGCGCAGGCTGCGTAGCGCCTTGGTGACGGCTAGCCGGGTCTCCGACGGCCGGATGACGGCGTCCACGTAGCCGCGCTCGGCGGCGATGTAGGGGTTGGCGAGGGTGTCCTCGTACTCCGTCGTCTTCTCGGCCCGCAGCGCGGCCGGGTCGGGGGCGGCGGCCAGCTCCCGGCGGTGCAGGATGTTGACCGCGCCGGAGGCGCCCATGACGGCGATCTGCGCCGTCGGCCAGGCCAGGTTGATGTCTCCGCCGAGGTGCTTGGACCCCATGACGTCGTATGCGCCGCCGTAGGCCTTGCGGGTGATGATCGTGACCTTGGGGACGGTGGCCTCGGAGTACGCGTACAGCAGCTTGGCGCCGCGCCGGATGATGCCGCCCCACTCCTGGGTGACGCCGGGCAGGAAGCCGGGCACGTCGACGAAGGTCAGGATCGGGATCGAGAACGCGTCGCAGGTCCGCACGAACCGGGCGGCCTTCTCCGAGGCGTCGATGTCCAGCGTGCCGGCGAACCGCATCGGCTGGTTGGCCACCACGCCGACCGGAGAGCCCTCGACGCGGCCGAGGCCGACGATGATGTTCGGGGCGAACGCCTCGTGTACCTCAAGGAAGCTGTCGTCGTCCAGCACGGTCTCGAGGACCGTGTGCATGTCGTACGGCTGGTTCGCCGAGTCGGGGATGAGCGCGTCGAGCGCCTCGTCGCCGGCGGTGACCTCGCCGCTGGTGGCGGTAGCGACCAGTGGCGGCTCCTCGAGGTTGTTGGAGGGGAGGTAGGACAGCAGGTCGCGGACGTAGGAGATGGCGTCCGGCTCGCTTTCGGCCTGGTAGTGCGCGACGCCGGACTTGGTTGCGTGGGTGTGTGCCCCGCCGAGCTCCTCGAACGTCACGTCCTCGCCGGTTACCGTCTTGATGACGTCCGGGCCGGTGATGAACATGTGGCTGGTGCCCTCGACCATGACGATGAAGTCGGTGAGCGCGGGGGAGTAGACCGCGCCCCCGGCGGCCGGGCCCATGATCAGCGAGATCTGCGGGATGACACCGGAGGCCCGCACGTTGCGGAAGAAGATCTCCGCGAACAGGCCAAGCGCGACCACGCCCTCCTGGATGCGCGCGCCGCCGCCGTCGTTGAAGCCGATCACCGGGCAGCCGGTCTTCATCGCGTGGTCCATGACCTTGACGATCTTCTCGCCGTAGACCTCGCCGAGGCTGCCGCCGAAGATCGTGAAGTCCTGGCTGAACACGGCGACCGGGCGGCCGTCGACGGTTCCGTACCCGGTGACCACGCCGTCCCCGTAGGGCCGGTTCTTCTGGATGCCGAACTCGTGCGCGCGGTGCCTGGCCAGCTCGTCGAACTCCACGAACGAGCCGGGGTCCAGGAGCAGGTCGATGCGCTCGCGGGCGGTCAGCTTGCCGCGTGCGTGCTGCTTCTCGACCGCTGCCGCGGAGCCCGCGTGAACGGCCTCGTAGCGGCGGCGCTCCAGGTCCGAGATCCGGCCGGCGGTGGTGTGGATGTCGGGTGTTTCCTGGTGCTGCCCGGCCGCACCCGGCTGCTCGAGGGGGGAAGGGCTAGTCATAGCGCAAAAGAGTAACTGGCAGACGATTGGGCTTTGCCCTGGAGGGTTACCTTGTCTTACGTGAGCACCATGAGCGTTGAGAGTGAAGGGAGTCGAAGGACGGTGGCCGATGGACTGCGTGGAGCGACTGAGGAACGAGGAAGCGGAGCGAAGGAAGAGGCCGCGTATAGCCCGGAGGCGAGCGGTAGCAGAGAGCGTGACTCCGCTGAGCTTCCCGAGCCGATGCGCCGGGACGTTCGGCTGCTGGGGGAGATCTTGGGCGAGATCATCAGCGAGGACGACCCCACGCTTTTGCAGGACGTTGAGCGGCTGCGGCACGCGGTGATCGCCGCGCGGCGAGTGCAGGCCGACGGATTGCGGGGCGACGACGACATTGTCGCCATGGTCGGGTCCTGGTCCCACGCGCGGGCCGAGCAGGTGGCGCGGGCCTTCACGATCTACTTCCACCTGGTCAACCTGGCTGAGGAGCAGCAGCGGGTCCGGACCCTGCGCGAGCGCGGCTCTGGTGACGTGCCACGCCGGGAGTCGCTGGCCGACGCTGTGGCGCGGATCACCGCCGAGCAGGGAGCCGATCAGGTCGCCACGCAACTGGCGGGGCTGCGCGTCCACAACGTGTTCACCGCGCACCCCACCGAGGCCCGCCGTCGCGCGGTCGTGGAGTCGCTGCGCCGGGTCGCCGCGATGCTGACCGCGCTTGATGACACGCGGCCCGGGGCCGTGCAGCTCGCCGAGGAACGGCGGGCGCTGCGCGAGGAGGTGGACCTGCTGTGGCGGACGGCGCAGCTGCGGGTCGCGGGAATGACCCCGCTCGATGAGGTTCGCACCGTGATGACCGCATTCGACGAGACGATCTTCCGCCTCGTGCCGGCCGTCTACCGGACGCTTGACCATGTGCTCGCCGGACCGATGAGCGGAGCATCGCAGTCGACCGTTCCCGCGTTCCTGCGGTTCGGCAGCTGGGTCGGGGCTGACCGCGACGGTAACCCGAACGTGACCGCCGCGATCACCCGCGAGGCCGCGACGATCCAGGCCGAGCACGCGCTGCGCGCCCTGGAGGCGGCCTGCACCCGGATCGGCCGGGCGCTGACAGTGTCCGACGTGTCCACGCCGCCCCCGGCCACCTTGCGCCGGGCGCTGCAGGAGGCCGCTAACGCGCACCCAGAGCTGATGCGCGAGCTTCGGGCCCGCTCCCCGCGCGAGCCGTACCGCATCTACCTGCTCTTCGCCGTCGAGCGGCTCGCCGCCACCCGCACCAGGAACCTGGACCTCGCCTACGGTGATCCGGCGGAGTTCCTCGCCGACCTGCGGCTGGTCCAGTCGGCGCTGGCGGCAGGCGGTGCGCCCAGGCAGGCGAACGGGGATTTGCAGAACCTGATCTGGCAGGCCGAAACGTTCGGTTTCCACCTGGCCGGGCTTGAGGTCAGGCAGCACTCGCGAGTGCACGCCCGTGCCCTGGCCGAACTGGCCGAGCTGGCCGCCGAGACCGCCGCATCGCCCGACGCCCCTGCCGCCGAACTGTCACCGATGACCACCGAGGTGCTGGAGACGATCCGGGTCATGGCCTGGATCCAGCGCCGCTACGGTACCGAAGCCTGTCGCCGGTACATCGTGTCGTTCACGACGTCCGCGCAGGACATCGCGGCTGTCTACGAGCTAGCCGCCTACGCCCTGCCCGACGGCGTGGCGGACTCGCTTGCCCTTGACGTCATCCCGCTGTTCGAGAGCGGCGATGACCTGGCCCGCGCGCCGCAGGTGCTGACCGGGATGCTGGACATCCCCGACGTGCAGCGGCGGCTCGCCGCCAGCGGACGGCAGCTGGAGGTCATGCTGGGGTACTCCGACTCGGCGAAGGAGCTGGGACCGGCGAGTGCGACACTCCGCCTGTTTGAGGCACAGGCGGCGATGGCACAGTGGGCGGCGGACCACGACGTCAAGGTCACCTTGTTTCATGGCCGGGGTGGTGCCCTCGGCCGGGGTGGCGGCCCGGCCGGTCGCGCGGTGCTTGCCCAGGCACCCGGATCTGTCGACGGCAGGCTCAAGGTCACCGAGCAGGGCGAGGTCATCTTCGCCCGGTACGGCCGGCCGGCGATCGGCCTGCGCCACCTGGAGCAGGTCACCTCGGCGGTGCTGCTGTCCTCCTCGCCCTCGGTGGGTGCCAGCAACGGCGTGGCGGCGGCCACCTTCCGCGCGCTGGCCGAGCGGATCGACGTGGCGGCTAAGGCGGCGTTCCGCTCCCTGGTCGAGGCGGACGGATTCGCCGAATGGTTCGCCACCGTCAGCCCGCTGGATGAGATCGGGGGCCTGCGGATCGGCTCCCGCCCCGCCCGCCGCGGCCATGGCGGCGGCCCCCTCGGGCTGGAGGACTTGCGCGCGATCCCCTGGGTGTTCGCCTGGTCGCAGACCCGCCTCAACCTACCGGGCTGGTATGGCCTGGGCAGCGGGCTGGCGGCCGCCGCGGCATCGGCCGAGGAGCCTGGCGACGGGCTCGCCGAGCTGCGCCGTGCGTACGCCGAATGGCCGCTGTTCACCTCGCTGCTCGACAACGCCGAGATGAGCCTGGCAAAGACCGACCGAGCCATCGCCACGCGTTACCTGGCTCTAGGCAGCCGGGACGACCTCGCCGACGAGGTGCTCACCGAGTACGACCTGACCAGGCGCCTGGTCCTCAGCGTCACCGGGCACGACCGGCCGCTGGCCGGCCGGCGCGTGCTGTCCCGGGCCATCACGCTGCGTGACCCTTACGTGGACGCCCTGTCCTACCTGCAGTTGCGCGCCCTGACGGCACTGCGCGCCGAAACGCCCGCCGAAGACCGCGAGTCGCTAGAGCGCCTGCTGCACCTCACGGTCAACGGCATCAGCGCCGGCTTGCAGAACACCGGCTGACCCTCCGGCCACCGCCCGCATTTGTACGCGATGCGCCATCGCTGCTGCTCACGCGACAGCGCAGGCGCACCGCATACATTTGCCGACCGCAGCGCCGATACCATCGCTGCTGAGGAACTAGCGATTCAGGACACTCGCAAGCATTAGGCTTCGTCCACGGCATCCGATCGCCTGCGGAGCCGGAAGCACCTGGACCTGGGTTAGGCTCTCGCCGCGGCTACCACGGCCCGTTCGGAATCGTGGGCAGGCCAGCAGGGGAAGTGGGCATCGGCGCCCTCGCCGGCGGCCAGCCGCTCTAGCGCGATCTGGCTCTCGGTGTCCGAGGGGGTGTAGACGACCATGCGGGCGCCCGGGACGGCGCTGACCGCGAAGCTGGTCGAGACGGCGTGGATCAGGCCCACGCCGGGGTGGCGGAAGTCCTTGATGTAGCTCGCGGGTGCCGCCACGTCGTGCCCGGCCCATGCCTTGGCGAACGCCGGGCTGGCCGCCTCAAGCCGGCGGATGAAGTGCGTCCAGGCGGGGTCGCCGACGTGCCGGCCGTAGTTGGCCCGCAGGTGGCCGATCATCACCTCGCACATCACCTCGGGGGCGCCGAGCATGTTGCAGCACGCTGGGACGGTCAGGGCGGCCAGCAGCGAGTTGCGATCGGCGGCCGGGGCCGCGACGACCTGCGGGAAGAGCCGGGCGTACATCTCGTTCCAGGCCAGGACGTCGAAGCGCTCGTTGAGCACGGACGCGGGAACGGCGGTGAACGCGTCGAGGACGTCCTGGACCTCAGCCGGCAGCGGGCACTCGACGCACGTCGCCAGCTGGTCGGCTCCCGGCACGTCGGCTAGCCGGAACAGGTGCGCTCGCTCGACCGGGTCCAGCCGCAGCGTCCGGGCGATCGCGTCAAGCACCTGGGAGCTTACGTTGATCGGGCGGCCCTGCTCCAGCCACGTGTACCAGGTGACCCCTACCCCGGCGAGCTGGGCGACCTCCTCGCGGCGCAGCCCGGCGGTGCGGCGCCGCAAGCCCGGCGGCAGGCCCACGTCCTGCGGACTGATCCGCTCCCGGCGGGTGCGCAGGAACGCGGCAAGCTCGGTGCGGCGCGCGATTGCCCTACTGCTTGCCTGGCCGCGCACTGCCCCGCTCACTGTCGTTGTCGTCACCGGCTCGGTTCCCTTCACCGTGGTGCTGGCTTCCTGGTGGTATCAATACCAGGATAACTAGGCTCTTGGTACCAGTATAACAAGCCAGGCAGGCTTAAGGCATGACAGAACTCACCGAGCGGCTCACGCTAACGGGACCCCGGCGGACGGCGGGGGACAGCCAGGCCCGGACTGTCCGGCCACCCGTCGTTCTCGCCATCGTCTTGACCGGACAGCTGATGGCCGTCATCGACAACTCCATCGTCAACGTCGCTGTGCCGTCGATGGCGGTCAGCCTGCACGCTTCCGGCGCGCTGCTGCAGCTCATCGTCGCCGGGTACACGCTCGCGTACGCGGTGCTGCTCGTCACCGGTGCCCGCCTCGGTGACATCGCCGGCCACCGGAGGGCGTTCCTCGCTGGGGCGGCGCTGTTCACGCTGGCCTCACTCGGCTGCGGCCTCGCTCCGTCGGCGGGCGTCCTGGTGGCACTGCGCTTCGTCCAGGGCGTCGGCGCGGCCGTGATGATCCCGCAGGTGCTCAGCCTGATCCAGCGAACTTTCACCGCCCCCGGCCCGCGGGCACGGGCCATGAGCATGTACGCCGCGGTGCTTTCCGGCGGTGCGGTCCTTGGCCAAGTGATCGGCGGGCTTCTCGTCAGCGCCGACCTGTTCGGCACCACGTGGCGGCCAATCTTCCTGGTCAACGTCCCGGTGGGTATCGCGCTGCTGGCCTTTGGCCGGATGCTGCCGGCCGCTGACCAAGACCGCCCGCGGCGACGGCTCGACCTGCCCGGCCTGCTCACCCTGACGCCTGCGGTGCTCGCGTTCGTGCTGCCACTGGTCCTCGGGCAGTCGCTCGGCTGGCCCGCCTGGGGCTGGGCGCTGCTCGCCCTCGCCGTCGTGCTCGCCGCGGCCCTCGGTCCGGTCGAGCGGCTCGTCCACGCGCGGGGCGGCCAGCCGATCCTGCCACGGGAGCTGCTCGCCGCGCCGGGCATCGCGGCCGGGATTAGCGGGCTGTTCGCCCTGATGGCGATCTTCGGCGGCTGGCTGTTCGTGTTCACCTTGCACCTGCAGGACGGACTGGGCGACTCCCCGCTGCGCTCCGGGCTTACCTTCGTCCCCGCCGCCCTTGCCTTCGCCCTGGTCGGCCTGAACTGGCATCGCGTCCCCGGCGCTTACCACCACCTGCTGATCGTTGGCGGGTTCGTCCTCAACGGCGGCGCCCTGCTCGCGCTGGGGCTGCTGCTGGGCGACGGGGGGACGGGCGGCATCGCCATCTACATCCTCGCGGCCATCTCCGGCGCCGGCATGGCGGCCGGGTTCGGCCCGCTGATGACCCGCGTCCTGTCTCGCGTTCCGGTGGCGATCGCCGCCGACGCCAGTGGCGTCATCGTGACGGTCAACCAGCTGGGCATCGTCGGTGGCGTCGCCATCTTCGGCACGCTCTACCTCAACCTGGCCGGCCACCTGCACGCCAGCGCGCTGGCCAGTGCCCACGCCTACGAGGCGTCATCGATTGCCCTCGCCGCGCTTGCCATGATCGGAGCCATCCTCGCCGCAGTCCACGTCAGCTCCCGCAGTGACTAGCGCGCGAGTAGGCTGCCAGGGGTGAGCAAGACACACCGGCTTGAGCTTGATGACCAGACGCTGCGGGAATGGGACGCTACTGTCCTTGAGTCCACCCCCGAGGGGATCGTCTTGGACCAGTCCGCCTTCTACCCGGGAGGCGGCGGCCAGCCGCCGGACCACGGCGTGCTGCTGTGGGGCGGCGTGCAGACCCGGATCGTCGACGCGCGCAAGGGCGATGACGTCTACCTGATCCCGGCCGAGGGCGACCCTCTCCCGCAGGTCGGCGCCATCGTGCGCGGCGCGGTGGAGGACCCGCGGCGCACCGCTCTCATGCGCACTCATTCCGGCCTGCACGTGCTGTGCGGAGTCGTCTTCCGGGACTTCGGCGCGCTGGTGACCGGCGGCAACATGGAGCTGCTGACCGCCCGCATGGACTTCAACCTGGAAACTGTTCAGGCTGGGTTCAAGGAAGCCGTCGAGAACGCCTGCAACACCGAGCTGCGCGCCGACCGGCGGATCGTCGTCCGCGAGCTGCCACGGGACGAGGCGTTCCAGATCCCTGACATCATCCGCACCGCGACCAACCTCGTACCTCAGGACGTCAAGGATGTCCGGATCGTGGACATCGTCGGCCTGGACCAGCAGGCCGACGGCGGCACGCACGTGGCCTCCACCGCTCAGGTCGGCCGCATCCGCGTGGTTAAGGTAGAGAACAAGGGGAAGGGCTTCCGCCGCCTGAGGATCGCCATCGATGACTTGTGAGGGTTATTCACTCATGTTGCTGGTTCGCTGCCCGGTAGGCCTCGATGAATAGCCCTGAAAACTACCGCGAGCCGCTGGACGCGGCCCGGCTGGCCGAGGAGCTCCCGAGCTTCGGCGGCCCATGGACCGCGATCGAGGTCGTGCCGCAGACCGGGTCCACGAACGCCGACCTGCTGGACTGGGCGTCGCGCGGGCTCTACGAGGGCGCGGTCCTCGTGGCCGAGGAGCAGACCGCCGGGCGGGGCCGCATGGGCCGGGCCTGGGTGAGTCCCCCGGGTGCCGCGCTCACCTTCTCCATGCTGCTTCGCCCTGAGAAGATCCCGCCCGCGCGGCGGCCCTGGCTGCCGCTGGTCGCCGGAATCGCGACCGCCACCGCCATCCGCATGCTGACCGGCCTCGACGCGGCTCTCAAGTGGCCGAACGACGTGCTCATCGAGGGCCGGAAGGTCGCCGGAATCCTCGCCGAGGTAGCCGGGAATGCCGTCGTCGTCGGCATCGGCGTCAACGTCTCGACCACGTCGCAGGAACTGCCGCTTGGGCCGGGCGGGCTGGAGCCGACCTCGCTGCTGGCCGAGGGGGTGCCTGTCGCCCGGGACGTCCTGCTCATCGAGATACTGCGGTCCCTCGGGCAGTGGTACAAGACCCTTTCCCAGGATCCCGAGCCGCAGCGAATCGGCCTGCTTGCCCAGTACCACAAGCTCTCCGCGACGGTGGGCCGTGACGTCCGCGTGGAACTGCCGGGCGGCCAGGTTATCTCCGGGGTAGCCACTGGGATAGACCCGGACGGGCAACTCCTCGTCGAGGCGAACGGCGGCACCTACCAGATCGCCGCCGGGGACGTCATCCACGTGCGGTGAGGGCAAGAACAGCAGCGCGTCGCGCAGCCTGAGCGGGACGAGGATTACTGACCGGAAAAGGGCGGTTCCGCTACCGCGACACGCCTGTGCCTTTGGATCACGGGTTGCATTGCTTTACCGGCGTTTTACTATTGACCCCATGACCCGAGTTCTCCTGGCCGAGGATGACACGTCCATCTCCGAGCCGCTGTCTCGTGCGCTGCGCCGCGAGGGCTACCAAGTGGAGGTAACCGAGGACGGGCCGGCGACGCTGGGCCGCGCGCTGGCGGACGGGATCGACCTGATCCTGCTGGACATTGGGCTGCCAGAGCTGGACGGGCTTGAGGTCTGCCGCCGGGTCCGCGCCGAGGGGCACGCCACGCCCGTGCTGATCCTCACCGCGCGGGCCGACGAGGTGGATACCGTCGTTGGCCTTGACGCCGGAGCCGACGACTACGTCACCAAGCCGTTCCGGCTGGCCGAGCTTCTCGCCAGGGTCCGGGCGCTGCTGCGCCGCGGCGCGGTGGAGGCGTCGCCTGGGTCGGTCCGCGGTGTGCGGGTGGACGCGGAGGCTCGCCGTGCCTGGCATGGCGAAGCCGAGCTGGACCTGACCACCAAGGAGTTCGACCTGCTCTGGGTCCTGCTGCGGGAGGCCGGGAAGGTCGTCACCCGCGAGCAGATCATGCGCGAGGTCTGGGACGCCAAGTGGTGGACGTCCACCAAGACGCTGGACATGCACATCTCCTGGCTGCGACGCAAGCTTGGCGACGACGCCCACCATCCCCGATACATCACCACGGTCCGGGGTGTCGGCTTCCGGTTCGAGCGCGGCGACTGAGTGCCCGGCGGGGCAGAATCGAAGCCTGAGTCCCTTCGGGCGACATTCCGGCGGCGGCTGTGGCTCTCGGCGTCGGTGGCCGCCGTGGTCACCGCCTTGATCGCCGGCGTGCCACTGCTGGCCGCGGTGGCCATCGGGGATCCTAGCCTGCTGGGCCTGGGCCTGCCGCTGCTGGCCGTAGCGCTGGCCGTCGCCCTCGTGCTGGCCAGGGTGCTGGCCCGGCGGATCGCCAGGCCGGTGGAAGAGCTTGCTGAGGTGGCCGGGCGGCTGGGCGCGGGCGACCCGAGGCCAGTTGGAAGGCGCTACGGCGTGACCGAGATCGACCAGGTCGCCGAGGGCCTCGATGCCGCCGCGCGCCGGGTCACGCACCTGCTAACGGCCGACCGCGAGCTGGCGGTAGACGCCTCGCATCAGCTCAGAACGCCACTGACCGCGCTGTCGATGCGGCTAGAGGAAATGGTCGCGTCGGCCGACGATCCGCAGGTGGTCCGGGAGGAGGGTACCGCGGCGCTCGCGCAGACGGAGCGGCTCGCAGACGTCGTGAGCCAGTTGCTGCGCCCGGCTCGCCGGGTGGGTGCCGCCTCCATCGCGCGGCGTGACGTCGACAAGGTCGTCGCGCAGCAGATGACCGAATGGGAGCCGGCCTTCCGCCGGGCTGGCCGGAAGATGGTGCTTACCGGTGACGCCGGACTGGAGGCGTACTTTACCCCCGGTGGGCTGGCCCAGGTGATCGCGACGCTGCTGGACAACGCACTGATGCACGGCGCGGGGACGGTGACTATCCGCCGTTCGCAGTCGGCCCGCTCGGCGGTGATCGAGGTTGAGGACGAAGGAGGCGGAGTCCCCGCTGAGCTTGTGTCCCGGATCTTCGAGCGCAGCGTCAGCGGGCGGCCCGAGGGCACTGGCCTGGGGCTCGCGCTGGCCCGGACTATGGCGGCCGCCGACGGGGGCCGCATCGTCCTAGCCCGCCGCAAGCCGCCGGTCTTCGCGGTCTTCCTGCCCAGGAACCCGCCCGGCAGCAGCGCCGCACAGCCTCGTACGGGTCCCGCATAGCTGGAGGCGCCACGCGGGACCCGTATCCATCTTCTTACGCGACAGGCCTGTATCGGCTAGGCCCGCGCCGGGGCCGTGCCCGCGCTCCGGTCGGCGACCAGTCGCCAGGTGAGGTAGATGACGGCGGTGAGCACGAACCCGGCCTCGAAGGTCAAGTCGCCCGCGCTTGGCCAGTGAGCGGGGACCACCCCGATGTATTTGGTCTGGTTGGAGAACAGCCAGATCGAGACGCCGACCCCGATCGCCATCGAGACCGGTCCTGCCCAGTTCGTGTACTTCCGGTTGAAGAGCAGGCGCTCTTGCACGTCCGGCGACTGCGCGCGGCGGGAGCGCAGGAACATGTCGCAGAACATGACCGCCAGCCACGGCGAGATCCAGTAGGAGATGATGAGCAGGAAGTTGTTGTAGTCCTGGCCCGCGTTAGACAGTCCAGACCACCCGAGGAAGAACCCGATGGTGCCGAAGCCGAGGGCAACGATGGCCCGGCGCAGGCCGAATGGCAGCTTGAAGCCGAGCGCGTTGAACGAGATGGCGCCGGAGTAGATGTTGAGCGCGTTGGCGGCGATGCCGCCGATCACGATGGCGACCAGCGTGAGGTCGGCCAGCCAGGTGGGGAACGCGCTGGTGAACGCGGCAGTCGGATTGTTGAAGGCGGCGTTGTAGACGCTGGTGATGGTCCCGGCGGCGGCGCCGACGGACTCCAGCAGGACGCAGGACAGGAACACGCCGAGTCCGGACCACCAGGCGATGGCCTTCTTGCTGGCGTCCGGCTTGTAGTAACGGGTGTAGTCGCAGGCGTACGGGTTCCAGCCCACCGCGTAGCCGAACGTCGCGCCAACCTCGATCAGGAACCCGCCGGCGGCCGTCTTGTGCGGCGCGCCGGGGTGCCCCTTGGACAGCATGACGACGGACGCGATCAGGAAGATGATGACCAGTACCGGGAAGGCGTAGCGCTCGAAGGTGTGGATCAGGTTGTGCCCGAAGAAGGCCACCGCAAGCTGCAGTACGACCACGATCAGCAAGCAAAGCACCTCGGGCATGTGGGTCAGCGCGTTCAGCGCCAGCGCGCCGCTCACGCTGTTGACCGCGAACCAGCCGACGCCCGCGACGACGGCGTTGATCCCGGCCGGGAAGATGTTCCCCCAGTACCCGAAGCCAAGGCGGCTCAGCACCATCTGCGGGACGCCGTATCTGGGGCCGGGCGCGGATAGCAGGCCCTGCGTGATGCTGCCGAGCCCGGTGCCGAGCACGACCGCGAGGATGGTGGCCCAGAAGCTCAGGCCAAAGTACAGGACGCCGATCAGGCCCACGAAGATCGTGGCGAACTCCATGTTCGGCGAGGTCCAGGTCCAGAAGAGCTGGATCGGCCTGCCGTGCCGGTCAGACAGCGGGATGAACTCGGCACCGCCAGGCTCGATGGCGACCACGCGGTCACCGTACGTGCCTTCCCTAACGTCAATTTCGGTATCTGATGAGACAGTTGTCATGGTGCGATCCTTAGCGCGAGGATTACGCGCAAGTTAAACAGTGTGTTACAGATGTGTTAATGGTTTGGTGACGTTAGTGGCGGCTAGGCGACAGGACTCGCCGAGGATGTACACACGTCTCAGAAGTTCCGCGTAGGCTACGGGCCGTGTTTGAAACTTCCGATCGACGTCCGGATACTCCTGTTACCCCTGGTGGCGCCGTCCCTGGTACTACCGTCCCAGCGGGGCCTATCGCCCGACTGGCTGGGACGGGCATGCCAATCGTCGGGATGGTCGGCGGGGGCCAGCTGGCGCGGATGACCGCGGCGGCCGCGGTTGGCCTTGGCGCCACGTTCCGCGTGCTCGCGACCTCGGAGTCCGAGAGCGCCGCGCTGGTGACACACGACGTGGCGATTGGCTCTCACCTCTCCTTGGCTGATCTGTCCAAGTTCGCAGCCGAGTGTGACGTCATCACGTTCGATCATGAGCATGCCCCCACCGCGCACCTGGTGGAGCTCCAGGCCGCGGGCGCACTGGTGCGGCCGGGACCCGGGGCGCTGCGCTACACCCAGGACAAGCTGGCGATGCGGACCCGGCTGGCCGAACTGGGGGCGCCGGTTCCCCGGTTCGCGGTGGTGTCCTCGGCGGGCGACGTGACGCAGTTCGCGCGCGGGCAGTGGCCCGTCGTGCTGAAGGCCGTCAGTGGTGGGTACGACGGCAAGGGCGTGTGGGTAGTCCGCTCCGAGGCCGAGGCCGCGGAAGTGCTCAGCCACGGAGTGGCTGTGATGGCCGAGGAGTTCGTGCCGTTCCGTCGCGAATTGGCCGCGCAGGTGGCCCGGTCCGCGTGCGGCCAGGGCGCGGCGTTCCCGGTGGTGGAGACCGTGCAAGTAGACGGCATCTGCCGGGAAGTGATTGCTCCCGCGCCGGGGCTGGCGACTGAGCTCGCCATCGAGGCGCAGGAACTGGCGCTGCGGATCGCATCGTCGCTCGACGTGATCGGCCTGCTGGCCGTGGAACTGTTCGAGACCTCACGCGGCCTGCTGGTGAACGAGCTTGCCATGCGACCGCACAACAGCGGTCACTGGACAATCGACGGAGCCTTGACTTCGCAGTTCGAGCAGCATCTGCGCGCCGTGCTCGACCTGCCGCTCGGCGCTCCCGCGTGCACGGTCCCTGGCGGGTACACCGTGATGGCGAACCTCCTCGGCGGGACCGACCCGGACATCTACGACCGGTACATCCACGTGATGGCCGCCGACCCGGGGGTCAAGGTGCACTTTTACGGCAAGGAGGTGCGGCCAGGCCGGAAGATCGGCCACGTGACCGTGGTCGGCCGGCCCGGAGACTCGGTGGAGTCGGTCCGCGACCGTGCCCGCCGCGCCGCGAGCTACCTTCGCTGGGGCACCGAAGACGGCAGCTAGCGCTCCTGTCCCTAGCCGAAATGTCGTAACGTCCGCTTTTGCCTATTTTGACGGTTTTTCTGACGTGCATGCTGATTCCCGGCCGCCTGCCTTGCCAGCCAAGAACGGGCACGCGACACGAGGCGGTCACAGCGGGACGAAATTGGACGATTAGGTAACCTCGGGGGCACACTTCCAACTAACCTTTCACGGTCAGCGTTCTTTTACCAGTTCCTGCATGTGGAGGCGGGCGTGACCGTCGGCGAGGCGCTAGCCGAGGCGCGCGGGGCCGCTGGCCTCTCGGTTGACGAGGTCAGCGAGAGCACGAGAATCCGCGAGATCGTCATCCGCAGCATCGAAGAGGACGACTTCGACTCCCTGGGCGGCGACCTGTACGTGCGCGGTTACCTCCGCGCCATCGCCGGGGCGGTCGGGATCGACCCGAAGCCGCTGATCCGTGAGTTCGACGCGACGCGCCCGAACGGCTCCAGCGGATGGTCCGCACTGGGAACCTCTAGCGCGACGGCCGCGGCTACCGCGGCAGCGGCTGTAATCAGTGAGGCCGTGGTTGAACCGGTGCCCACGATGGCGCATGGTAGTGAGGCGGAGCCGGAGGCCGCCACGGTGTCGGACGACGCGCCGGACAGCGGAAGCGACGCCTGGCACGACGAGATCGCCGCTGACCCGCAAGTGAATGCCGAGCAGTCGTGGGCCGAGCAGTCGTGGGCCGAGCAGTCATGGGCCGAGCAGGGATGGACCGAGCAGGGATGGACCGAGCCGGTGGCGACCGAGGCGGTGTGGGCCGAGCACGCGCCACCGGCGTCACCAGACACATCTGTAGCCACGCCGGACGAGCCAGTGAGCGAGGTCTCTTTCGAGGCCACACCCGACCTTGCCCCTTCAGTCGGCGAGAACACTTCGGTAACGCACGCACTGCCTGCCGCACGGCCCGCCCGGCGGCCGACGAAGTCGACTCGGTCCCAGCCTCGGACGCGGGTGCGAGGCCAGCGCTGGGTGATCACGATCTCGGCGCTCACCATCGTGGTACTCGCCATCGTCGGGGTCGCCGCCGCGCAGATCATCTCCAAGCTTGGTCCGCCGAAGAGCGCCAGCCCCGTGGCCGCTCGCGCTACGGCGGCGCCTAGGGCTACTGCCCAGCCAGCCACGCCCGCCGCAGTGAAATCCACGCCCGTGAGCAAGCCGCGACCGACGTCCAGCGCCAAGCCCCCGGCCCCGGTCCGGCGGCTGGCAATCCAGGGTGCCGGCGCGTATCGGCCCGACGGGCTGGCGGATGGGGACAACCCGCAGAGCGCCTCGTTCGCGGTCACTGCGGATGCGCCAGCGCCCTGGGAGACGGACTGGTACACGACCGCCAACTTCGGCCTGCTCAAGCAGGGCACGGGCCTGCTGCTCGACATGGGAAAGCCCGTCACGATCACCACCGTCACGATCGCGCTCGGCGCCGACTGGGGAGCGAACCTGCAGGTTCGGGCTGGCGATGAGGCTGACCTCAGCGAGATGCCCGTGGTGGCGAGCGAAACCGATGTCGGCGGGCTGCTGACGATGCGGCTTAAGACCCCGGCCAGGGCTCGCTACGTCCTCATCTGGTTCGTCAAGCTGCCCCCATCAGGCGATGGCACTTACGCGGCCAGCATCTACAGCGCCACGGTCGAGGGCCGTCCGTAGGGCAGTCCGGCCTGAGCTTCCCCGGTACTGTCAACGTCATGACGCAGCAAACCGTGGCCGGGATCGTGATGGGCAGTGACTCGGACTGGCCGGTGATGAAGGCCGCGGCCGAGGCCCTGGACGAGTTCGATGTCCCGTATGAGGCGGACGTCGTCTCGGCCCACCGCATGCCCAGGGAGATGCTCGCCTACGGCGAGCAGGCTGCGGGGCGCGGCCTGCGGGTTATCATCGCTGGCGCTGGCGGGGCCGCTCACCTGCCTGGAATGCTCGCCTCGGTGACCCCCCTGCCGGTGATAGGCGTCCCGGTGCCGCTGAAGTACCTCGATGGCTTGGACTCGCTGCTGTCGATCGTGCAGATGCCCGCTGGCATTCCGGTGGCCACGGTCGCGGTTGGCGGCGCGCGCAACGCGGGCCTGCTCGCCGTCCGCATTCTTGCCGCCACCGATCCCGCACTGCAGGCACGCGTGACCGATTTCCAGGCCGAGCTGGCTGCTGCGGCCTACGCGAAGGGGGCGGCCCTGCGCGCTTCCCTGTAATGCGGGAGGTGGCATGGGCGCCAGTGAGCGCGCGCCGGTTGCGCGCGCTATTGGTGAGATCACGATTCGGGCACAGTGCCGGTTGAGCCTGTTTTGCTCCCTTGGCATGGGCAACACTTTTACCAGTGTGTAGGGATGCCGAACGGGACCGGCGTCCATGTGGCGAGCAGGGGAGGCAAGCCGCACTACGCCGACGGGGTTAGTTGTAGTTGTGCAAGGGGGAAGGTCATGTCAATCTCCGACGCTATGAGCCGTCCACTTCGTGTCGTGGGACGCAGCATCGGGAAGCACGCGGCGCCGCGTGGAGCCGCGCAGCCTGCGCGGGCAAGCGAGCACCACGACAAGCCGCACCAGCCGAAGCACGCGGCGAGCGTGCCGCGTCAGCGCACTGTGGCCTAGGGCGCACTGTGGGCGGGACCCTTGCCTTCAAGGCAAGGGTCCCGCCCACGTTTCTCGTCTAGGTGCCTGTTCTCCGGGGCTTTTCGTCATAGCCGCGTTACGGGTGGTCGCGTTCCGATCGGGGCCGGATGAGGTGGCGTAGGGCGGGGTGGGCAGCGGGCTTCCTCGCCAATACGATCGGGGAATGAGCTTGTTCGCACTGACCGAAGAACACGAGGCGCTCCGCGAGGCTGTCCGGGAGCTTGCCACCGAGAAGATCGCGCCGCGGGCCGCCGACATTGACCGCACCGCCGAGTTTCCATGGGACGTGCATAACGAGCTGGTCAAGGCCGACATGCACGCCCTGCACGTGCCCGAGCAGTACGGCGGGGCAGGTGGCGATGCACTGGCCAGTGTGCTGGTGGTCGAGGAGGTAGCACGCGCGTGCGCCGCGTCCTCGCTGATCCCCGCGGTGAACAAGCTTGGCTCGATGCCGGTGCTGCTTGGCGGCAGCGAGGCCCTCAAGCAGAAGTACCTATCGCCGCTCGCCCGAGGCGAGGCGATGTTCTCCTACGCCCTATCGGAGCCGGAGGCGGGGTCGGACGCTGCGGGCGGCATGCGGACCAGGGCCGTCCGCGAGGGCGACACCTACGTGCTCAACGGGGGCAAGCGGTGGATCACCAACGCGGGCGTGTCGAAGTTCTACACGGTAATGGCGGTCACCGACCCGGACAAGGGCGCGAATGGCATCTCCGCGTTCGTCGTGGAGGATGGCGACCCTGGATTCACCTACGGCGCGCCTGAGCACAAGCTCGGCATCAAGGGATCACCGACCCGGGAACTGTACTTCGACAACACCGCCATCCCTGCCGACCGGCTCATCGGCACCGAGGGCGAAGGGTTCAAGATCGCGCTGCGGACCCTGGACCACACCCGGATCACGATCGCGGCACAGGCCCTCGGCATCGCCCAGGGCGCGCTGGACTATGCGATCGGGTACGTGAAGGAGCGCAAGCAATTCGGCCGCGCGATCGCCGACTTCCAGGGCATCCAGTTCATGCTCGCCGACATGGCGATGAAAATTGAAGGCGCCCGCCAGCTCACCTACGCGGCGGCGGCACGATCCGAGCGCGCGATGCAGGGCGAGCAGGTGCCCGACCTGACGTACCTGTCTTCGGCCTGCAAGTGCCTGGCGTCCGACGCGGCGATGGCTGTCACCACCGATGCCGTCCAGCTCCTGGGTGGCTACGGCTACGTGAACGACTACCCGGTCGAGCGAATGATGCGCGACGCGAAGATCACCCAGATCTATGAGGGCACCAACCAGATCCAGCGCATGGTGATCGCCCGGCAGCTCTTGAAGTAACGCTGACATGCGGTTTCGCGTGCTGGATAGGCCGTCCGGCTAGCGAGTCGGGTGGCCCGTTCTGGTCTCTGGTTGCCCGATTGATGCCGGTCAACTTGCGGCTGGTCGATTCCAGGAGGGAAGCGGCTAGTACTACAACGGAGTGCTGAGATGTAGCGGGTCCCGGCCTGCGGTCATGATCCCGTAGGCTTTTCCGGTAAGGTTTTCCACGTTATCACGTGGAAAGGTCTTCGGGACCGGAAAAAGCTTCGAGATAAATCAAACGGTCGCCAGTAGCCGACCCTGGAAGCCGCTGCGCGGTGAACGGGAACGTGAGCGGCCCTCACGATCGTCGACTCGGCAGGGACCAGCTCGTCGGCCAGGCGAGTCGTTGTCGTCGGCGGGAGCGCGAACCAGGTACAGCTGAAAAGCTCATCCGTGCAGCTGCCGGCCTCGGACATAAGCTCTATCGTTCCGCTCGTTCCGCTCGTTCCGCTCGTTCCGCTCGTTCCGCTCGTTCCGCTCGTTCCGCTCGCTCCGTCGAGTGAGTCCTTCACGCTAGCCCGCGGCGTCAAGGAGCCCAAGGCGGGCAGGTGCTCCTGGTCGGCCGGGGAACGCTTGTGCCAGACGGCCTGATCGCTGTCGTGCACAAGGTCGCCAAAAGCTCCAGCGGGGTCATCACCGTGACCGCCGGGACCGGTCGTTGCCCGTCCGGCGGTAGCCGGTGGTCCGCAAGGCAGGCAGCATGATGTTCGGCTTGGGCTGACCGGCCAGGTCCCGGGTTCCAGCGAAGGCGTGGCGATGGGGCAGGCGGAATATGGGCTTATCCTTGTTATCTGGTTGTGTTTGCCTGCAGGCTTCGCTTGTGGTGTGGCTTATCCCGGATCCGGCGCTGTTCCTTGCGGTGGCCGCGTCCGCGGTGCTCCGCGACGTACCCGGGCAGATCCTGCCCGCCCAGCGTCCCGACAAAGGATGAGAGTCCTGTGCTGATCCGCCTGTTGCGCATCTACCTGCGCCCGTACCATAAGCCGCTCGCGCTCCTCCTGGTGCTGCAGCTCGCGCAGACGCTGGCCACGCTGTACCTGCCGACGCTGAACGCAGACATCATCGACAACGGCGTGATCTTCCACAACACGCACTACATCCTGACGACCGGCGGCGTGATGCTCGCGATAACCCTGGCGCAGATCCTGTGCGCGGTCGGCGCGGTGTACTTCGGCGCGCAGGTCGCGATGGCGCTCGGCCGCGATGTCCGGCAAGGAGTCTTCCGCCGGGTGCTGATGTTCTCCGACCGGGAGGTGAACCACCTCGGCACCTCGTCGCTGATTACCAGGACCACCAACGACGTCCAGCAGGTCCAGATGCTGGCGATCATGACGTTCACCCTGCTGCTGTCCGCGCCGATCATGTGCGTTGGCGGGATCATCTTGGCGCTGAACCAGAACGTGCCGCTGTCGTCGCTGCTGCTTGTCGCGGTGCCGTTGCTCGCCATCATCCTGGCGCTGATCATCTCCCGGATGCGGCCGCTGTTCCGGCAGATGCAGGAGCGGCTGGACAACATCAACCGGGTGCTGCGCGAGCAGATTACGGGCGTCCGGGTCATCCGCGCGTTCGTACGTGACCCGCAGGAGCGGGAGAGGTTCGCCGGCACAAGCACCCAGCTATTCGACGTCTCGCTGGGTGCCGGCAAGCTGATGGCGCTCATGTTCCCGTCGGTGCTGCTCGTGCTGAACCTGTCCACCACCGCCGTGGTGTGGTTCGGCGGGCACCTGGTCGCGAACGGCACGATGCAGATCGGGTCGCTGACCGCGTTCATCACCTATCTGGCCCAGATCCTGACCGCGGTGATGATGGCGACGTTCATGTTCATGCTCGTGCCGCGGGCCGAGGTCAGCGCGGAGCGGATCATGGAGGTCATCGACACCGAACCGGGCGTCGCCGCGCCGGCCAGCCCGCTGCCCGCGGCCGCAGCCCGGCCGGCTTGAGCTGCGGAACGTCGAGTTCCGTTATCCCGGTGCCGAGCAGCCGGTGCTGCACGACATCAGCCTGACCGCGCTGCCCGGGCGAACCATGGCGATAATCGGCGGCACTGGCAGCGGCAAGACCACTCTCGTCAACCTCATACCGAGGCTGATCGACGTCACGGCGGGGTCGCTGCTGGTGGGCGGCGTCGACGTGCGGGAACTCGACCCCGCTCAGCTGTCGGCGGCCGTCGGGCTTGTGCCGCAGAAGCCGTACCTGTTCTCCGGAACCGTGGCGACGAACCTGCGGTACGGCAACCAGCAGGCTACCGACGAGGACCTGTGGCACGCGCTGGAGATCGCTCAGGCCCGCGACTTCGTCCAGCGAATGCCAGACGGGCTGGATTCGCCGATCGCGCAGGGCGGCACGAACGTGTCAGGCGGTCAGCGGCAGCGCCTGGCGATCGCCCGCGCGCTGGTGCACAAGCCGCAGATCTACTTGTTCGACGACTCGTTCTCCGCGCTCGACTACGCGACCGACGCGCGACTGCGATCGGCCCTGGCGACCCAGGTAACCGACGCGACCATGATCATCGTTGCGCAGCGGGTCGCCACCATCAGGCATGCCGACCAGATCCTGGTGCTGGACGCTGGCCGGATCGTGGCGCGCGGAACCCATGCCGAGCTGATGGAGACGAGTGAAACCTACCGGGAGATCGTGCTCTCCCAGCTAACCGAGCAGGAGGCCGCAGCGTGAGCGCGGGAGTCAACGAGGAACGGGCGACGCCCGAGCGCGGGCCGGGCCCGGCGGCCCCCATGCGCGGACCCGCTCGCTTCATGAGCGGCATGTCCACTGAGAAAGCGCTGGACTTCAAGGGCTCGGGCATGCGGCTGCTGCGCATGCTCAGCCCGTACCGCCTGCTCACCATCGTGGCGCTGACCCTCGCGGTCGGCAGCGTGACCCTGTCTGTGCTCGCGCCCCGGCTGCTTGGCGAGGCGATCAACCTCGTCTTCGACGGCTATGAGTCGCACCACGGCGTGGACTTCGGCCACGTAGGGCAGATCGTGGGCGTCGTGGTCGCGCTCAACGTCGGCAGCTCGATCTGCGCACTGTTCCAGGGTCGGCTGACTGCGACCATGGTCCAGCGGGCGGTGTTCCGGCTGCGCGGGCAGGTGCAGGCCAAGCTGTCGCGGCTGCCGTTGAGCTACTTCGACCGGCAGTCTCGCGGCGAGATCCTCAGTCGCGTCACCAACGACATCGACAACCTGCAGCAGTCCGTGCAGCAGACGCTGAGCCAGCTGGTGACCTCGCTGCTGACGATTGTCGGCGTGCTGGCGCTGATGTTCGTCGTGTCCTGGGAACTGGCCCTGATCGCCCTGGTCACCGTGCCAGCTTCCGTGGTGGCGATGCGCAAGATCGCCCAGCGGGCGCAGCCGCAGTTCATCAACCAGTGGAAGTTCACCGGGCAACTGAACGGCCACATCGAGGAGATGTACACCGGGCACGCGCTGGTGACAGCGTTCGGCCAGCGTGAGGAGGCCATGGCGACCTTCACCGAGCAGAACGAGGCGCTCTATCGAGCCAGCTCGCGGGCGCAGTTCATCTCCGGCACGATCCAGCCGCTGATGATGTTCATGTCGAACCTGAACTACGTGCTCGTGGCCGTCGTCGGCGGCCTGCTGATCGCGGGCGGCTCGCTCACCCTCGGCGCGGTGACGGCGTTCATCCAGTACTCGCGGCAGTTCAGCCAGCCGCTGACCCAGGTCGCCAGCATGGCGAACCTCCTGCAGTCGAGCGTGGCATCCGCTGAGCGCGTGTTCGCGCTGCTTGACGCTCCGGAGCAGGCGCAAGACGCCGCCGAGCCGATCAGGCCCGCCGACGTCCGCGGCCGGGTCGAGTTCGATGACGTGTCGTTCAGGTACGCGCCGGACAGGCCACTGATCGAGCACGTCTCGCTCACCGTGGAGCCCGGGCAGACCGTCGCCATCGTCGGCCCGACCGGCGCGGGGAAGACGACCCTGGTCAACCTGCTGATGCGGTTCTACGAGATCGACTCGGGCACGATCCTGCTCGACGGCGTCGACACCGCGCAGATGAGCCGCGAGGAACTGCGCGGCCTGACCGGCATGGTGCTGCAGGACGCCTGGCTGTTCGGCGGCACTATCGAGGAAAACATTGCCTACGGCTCGCTCGGCGCCACCCACGAGCAGGTCGTCGAGGCAGCGAAGGCGACGTACGTGGACCGGTTCGTGCGGACGCTGCCCGATGGCTACGACACCGTGCTTGACGATGAGGCCGCGAACGTCAGCGCGGGGGAGCGGCAGTTGATCACGATCGCCCGCGCCTTCCTGGCCCGGCCTGCCGTGCTCATCCTGGACGAGGCGACCAGCTCGGTCGACACCAGGACAGAGGTACTGCTCCAGCGCGCGATGGCGTCCCTGCGGCAGGGCCGGACCAGCTTCGTGATCGCCCACCGGCTGTCCACCATCCGCGACGCTGACGTGATCTTGGTGATGGAAAACGGGCACATCGTCGAGCTGGGAACCCACGCGGGTCTGCTGGCGGCAGACGGCGCGTACGCACGGCTCTACCAGGCACAGTTCGCCCAGGCCATGGAGGAGGTCGCCTGATTCGCTCCCGTGTCCGAGCTCGCAGCGTTCCTGACGGTTGCGGGGAAGGGCGGCGTCCCGGCGACGGGCGCCACCGCTGTCGCACTCAACATCACCGCCCTCACGCCTGGCGCCGGCGGCACCTGACCAGCTACCCGGCCGGAACGACGCGACCCGCCACCAACCTCATCTGCTCTCCCCCGTCCAGATCGCCGGACAGCCCAGCTGGCCGGTCTTCCCCCGTGTCACTCTTTACCGGTGCATACATCACCGGGATTGATCGTGACATCGACGACTTAATTTCTGCTTTCTCTGGCCTTACAGTCACTTGGGCAGCGGCTTGAGGCGGAAGCTCGCGTACTCGTCGCGCGCCTGTAGAAGCCGGATTTAGTTAAGAAACAGGCCTGGGCAAGATTGGTGCCAAAACGGGGCAACCTAGGGTCTGGCGGGGAACGTCAAGCGGACATGAGAGCTTCTCGAGAAGCCGAGTACACCGAGTACGTGCAGGCCCGGCTGGGCTGGCTGCGGCGGACGGCGTACCTGCTCTGCCAGGACTGGCAGGGTGCGGACGACTTGGCCCAGATGGCCATCACCCGGCTGTATACGCACTGGGGCCGGGCGAGGAAGGCCGCCAGCCTGGATGCCTATGTCCGGGGGATCTTGGTCAACGCGTTCCTGGATGAGCGGCGGTCTGCGTGGGCGCGTCGCGTCACCCTTCCTGGTGTCTATGAAGAGCGTCCGGCCGCTGGACAGGACGCCGAAACGCGGCTGGATGTACGTGCCGCGCTGCGGTCGCTGCCGCCGCGCCAGCGGGCCACCGTCGTGCTGCGCTACTACTGCGATTGTCCCGTCGAGGAGGCGGCCGAGATCCTCGGCGTGACTCCCGGCACCGTGAAGAGCCAGACCGCCAAGGGGCTGACCGCGCTGCGCCTGGCGCTCGCCCCCGTGATGGAGGCATGAACCCCATGAACTCGATAAACGAGGACACTGTTCGTACGCTGCTGGCCGACGTCGCGGGCGTGCCCGAGCCGCCGTCCCGGATCAGCATCGACGCGGCCCGGAAGGCCGGCCGCCGTCGGCAGTGGACCGCCCGCGTGATCGCCTCGGGCGCCGTCGCCGCCGTGGCGGTCGGCGGAGCACTGATCGTTCCCCACTTTCGCTCTGCCGATGCTCCTGCCAGCGCTACTGGACCCGCGGCGGGCACCAGGACGGCCGGGCAGGGTAAGGCGGCCGCGCGGGTAAAGCCGAGCGCCCCTGCCCACGCGCCCACGCAGTTCAGCCCGCTGGATCTCTCGGCGAACTTTGGTTGGCTGCCTAGCTTCTGGAACGAGGGGGAGGCCAGCATCGCCGTGACCCAGACCTTCACGGTGGTGAACCTGAAGCGGGGGCAAACCCTCAAGGTCGAGCCCACGAGGGTGGTATCCCGATGCCGACCTCTACGCGAGCACCCGAGGATCGTTCCCCGGTGCCGCCACCGACCCGAAGGCGCCGGCAGTGAACGGGCAGCCCGCCTACTGGGACGGCAACGGGATCATGTGGGAGTACGCGCCCGGTGCCTGGGCGTACCTGTACGGGAGCGGAAACGTCCAGGCACCCGCGGGCCGAGTCCTGGATGAGGAGATGGCGAGCAAGGTGCGGTTCGGCCAGCAGCAGCCGCTGTACACGCCCTTCCAGCTCACCCACGGGCTGCCCTCGGGGTGGCAGGTCACGAGGACCGACAGCGTGGTGACGAACGGGCGGCCGGCTGGTGTGGCAGGTGACGGCCGGCCCGGCAGCCAATCCGTCGGCGCTGTCCATCGTCGATGACCCGCAGGGCGGGGTATGCGACTTGCAGCCGCCGCAGTCCTGGCTGACCACAGACGGGATCCGGTGGGATTACTACTACTCCACCGGTCCAGGGGCTGATCAGTTCATCTGCGCTACAACACGCGTCGACGGCAGGGGCTACCTGAACATGTACTACTACTGGCGCGGCCACGCACAAGCGCTTAACCTGGCCAACCTGGTGCGCTCGATGAATTTCCTCGGCCCGGCCCCGTCGGGCTGGACCACCCAGCCGGTTGCCGGGTAGGCGGCCAACGTCGCGGCAGCGCCGAAGGCCGCGCACGCCAACTGCGGTCCCCCGCCCGCAGCCCTGCGCCGTGATCGTTGGCTTTAGCGACGACAATGCCCTCATAATGCGAAAATGACCACATTCTCTGTGCCTGTCTGCCCGGGCTGCGGCGCTCCCCTTGAGCTCATGCCGGATCGCACTTGCAAGTGGTGCCGTAGTCCCGTGGCACAGACCCGGTCCGCGTCCGACCCGGCCGACCGCCCGCGCGCGCAGGAACTCGCCGCCTCGGCTGACCTTGACCGGGAGTTCTGCGACTTGCAACTCGTCTTCATCCACGTCCCGTTCGCCAACTCCTGGCAGCCTGCTCCGGGAAATGGCTACACGTTCGGGATCGGCCACATGCGTCCGGCTAGCCGCGGCGTGCTTTCCCTGCGCAGCGCCGACCCGACGGTACCCCCGAGGCTCGACTTTGGTTACCTGACCGAGCCAGATGACATGCGCGCGCTCGTGTCCGGGGTACGCCATGCGCTGGATATCAGCAGTATGCCTGCCTTCAAGCCGTGGCGTGCGGGTCCGCACCCACTGCGCGGGGCCGACGACCCGGCAGTGCGCGCATTCGTCCGTGACGCGGTCCAGTCCTATGGACACGCAGCCGGGACCTGCCGGATGGGGGTCGATACCCAGTCGGTCGTCGACCCGCGCCTTCGGGTGCACGGGCTCGAGGGCCTCTGGATCGCTGACGCGTCGGTGATGCCGACGATCGTGTCGACCAACACAAACGCCGCGACTGTCATGATCGCGGAACGCGCGTCGGACTTGATTAAGGCAGCGCTGTCTTTGTCCCCCTGACGGCACACTGTGGCAGAAGCCAGCGCTGGACGGACGGGTAAGCATCTCGGCCCTCAGCGACGCGGGTGAGACCATTCGGTGGCGAGCAGTCCAAGAATCGTTTCATCGGCAAAGGCGCCGTCGACCCAGGCTGAGCCGCGCAGCGTGCCTTCGGGCACGAAGCCGGCCCTGCCGGCCGCAGCCCGGCCTTCTCACCGCGTAGCATACGGCGTTCCTACCGGACGTCGCCTCGCGCGGCAACCCGATTTCCCCCTAACGCCGCCTGCGCGGCGGACGAGTGCGGCGCGTTGACGGGCACGTGGCGGCGTCGTGGCAAGCGCCGTCCGTCACAGACGGGCGGCCAGGGGGAGATCCTCGGGGCTGGCAGCAGGCCAGTGCGGTGGCTCGGGGCCTAGCGCGGCCAGCTCTGCCACCTGCATCGCGCACCATGGCGAAACTTGCTGCTCGCCGGCACGAACCTGTTCGCTGAAATCGGCCCAGTCGGTCCACTTGATGTCGGCGACCTCAGCGGGATCAGGAATCAAGACATCATCAGAGAACCCGGCATACACGGGGCAGAGCTCGTTTTCGGCAATACCATTCATCTCCGCCCGGTACCTGAACCGGGGGAGCAGCAGGATTACCCGGGACAAGGTAATGCCGAGTTCTTGCCGGACCCGGCGCCGAGTTGCGTTCGGCAGGGCCTCGCCAGGTTCAGGGTGTCCGCAGCAACTGTTCGTCCACACTCCGGGGAAAACTCGTTTTGTGTCAGCGCGCCTTGTCAGCAAGAATTGCCCCGACGTGTTGAATACATAGCAGGAGAAGGCCAGGTGCAAAGGTGTATGCGCACCGTGCACTGCTGCCTTGTCGCGCGCGCCCAGCGCGCGTCCCGCCTCATCGAGAAGCACGACTGACTCCATGGGATCACCTTTCAGGGGCAGATTACTGCATCAGGGCGAAAATCATGATTGCTGGATGTGCCTGAACGGCCATCGTCGATTAACGACCCGAACGACCCGATAGCCGCTGGCAGGACGCGGCCTCCAGCTTGCGCGGCCGGAAGCCCGGCCGCCTGTAACAGCTACGCTCCCACCCTGACCTCCTCAACTGTCGGCGCCGACAGCGACACTGTGATTGTATCTCCCATCCCCCTAGTGCAGTTGCGTACCAAAAACCACCACAGGTTTGATCTTCCCGGGAAAGCGGACCTGCCTCGGTTGCTCCAGGTGAATTGGGAATCCTGGCAAGCAGCCGGGGCCGGACGATCCCGCGTACAAGCTGCTGGTGGTTTATTCGGTCATGCCCGGAGTTCCCCTTACTGAGCACCCGGCGTGCTCGCCGAATACGCGTCCGCGTCCAGGTCTTCGATGAGGGTCGGGCCTACGGGTGCCCAGCCGAGAAGCTCCCGCGTCGCGGTGCTCGTCGCGGCGAGATCCATGCTAAAGAAGGTGCCGATCCACCCGAAGTGACCTTGGACGTCATCGGGGCGATCGATGCGACGGGCAGGCCGAAGGCGCGGCCGATGGCCTCCGCGATATCGCGAGTGGGCACGCTACTGGTCGGGCGCGGGTGACTCCGCAGATCACAGCTGGTCGCCGATCTCGGTTCGGCTGGAGACGGCGAGCTTGGCCCGGATGTGCTCCAGGTGCGAGTCGACGGTACGCCTGGAGATGACCAGGCGGTCCGCTATCTCCCGGTTGGTTAGCCCTTCGGACACCAAGATGGCGATCTCGCGTTCCCGTCTCGTGAGCGTATCGCCCGCCACGGCGGCAGTGACAGGAGCGTCGGCGTCGCTGACCGCCAGCGCGAGTATCTCCCCTAGCGAGTGCCGCGCCGCGAGTTGCCAGAGGCTGGTGTACTGGTCGTCCCCGAGTGCGGTACGGGCGGCGACCACGGTGGCAGCATGGAAACGCTCCATGATCGCGGTGCCGCCGAGCCGTCGGCCGACCTGCTCCCACAGCGTGTGCGCCGCCCCCAGCAGCCACACCGCCCGTCGGTGCCGCTGCTGCCGGCTTGCCAGCAAGGCCAGTGCCTCCAGGCAGTACGCGATGCCCACGCTGTCGCCGAGTTCGTACTTCAGCTCCAGGGCCATGCCGGACGCCGCCGCGCCTGCCGCGGTGTTGCCCTGGAAGAGGTAGGCCATGCCGGTGATCACCAGCAGGTAGCTGCGCGCCCACGCCTCCCCGCTGTCGCCCAGCCGCGCAGCCCCCGCTCGCACCGCTCGACGGCCCCCTCCAGGTCACCGGTGAGCAGGTGCAGGTGCCCCAGGTGAATGTCCAGGGACACCAGGCCTGCGAAGTCGCCCAGTGCCTCCAGCTGCTGCCTGGCCGCCGCGCCCTCGGCCGCCGCCTCACCGTGCCGGCCGGAAAATGCGTACGCCAGGCACAGGTAGGCACGGCCCAGCGCGTGGGCCAGTGCCTCGCCATGCTCATTGGCCATCGGCATGCACGCCTGGAGGTCGGGGACGGCATCGGCTAGCTCGCCCTGCAAGGTAGCCAGCACGCCGCGCGTCAGCAGCAGCCAGGCGCGCTCGGGCGACGGGTCGCCGAAACGGCTAAGCACCCTGGTCACCCAGTACCTGCCCTCGCGCAGCAGGCCCGAGATCTCCCAGTAGGCGCGCAGGTTCCTGGCGAGCTCAGCTGCCTGCCCGTCCATGCCCGGGTCGGCGAGCGTGTACTCGATTGCGGAGCGGATGTTGTCATGCTGACGGCGCACCTCGCCGAAGCGGCGCAGCTGATCGCCCGACTTGGCGTGGCTACCGAAGTCATGCGCGATGGCGAGATAGTGGGCGACGTGCCGGGCCCGCACCGCCTGCTGTCCGCCGGCCTGCGCCAGTCGCTCGGCGCCGAACTCGCGGATCGTGTCTAGCAGCCAGTACCGGGAGCTGCCATCGCCAGCCCGCAGTATCACCGATTTGTTCACCAGCCCGACGAGCGCCTCCAGTACCGCCGGACGGCCGAGCTGGCCGTCCGGGCAGACCCGCTCGGCGGCGGCCAGATCGAAGGACCCGGCGAAGACCGACAGCCTGGCCCACAGCTGCTGCTCGGCGGGCGAGCACAGGGCGTAGCTCCACTCGGTGGCGGTCCGCAGCGTCTGATGGTGTGGCATGACCGCACGGCGGCTGCCGGTCAGCAGCTCGAAGCGGTCCTCCAGCCACCCGACGAGCTGTGCAAGCGGCACCGCGCGCAGCCGTACCGCCGCCAGCTCGATGGCGAGCGGAATCCCGTCCAGCCGACGGCAGAGCCTGATCACGTCGGCGAGATTAGCGTCGGTGATGGCGAAGTCTGCCTGTACGGCCCGGGCGCGCTGCGCGAACAGCTCGACGGCATCGTCGTGACCTGCGTCCGGCGAGTCAGGCGACGGCACCGGAAGCGGCAGTATCTGGCAGGCATGCTCACCAGGCACGTCCAGTGCCTGCCTGCTGGTCACCAGGAGCACGACGCGCCGGGTGCAGTGCAGCATGGCGTCCGCTAGCGACGCGCATGCAGCGACCAGATGCTCGGCGGGATCGAGAATAAGCAGCTGGTGGCGGTCGGCGAGGTAGGCGAGCACCGCTTCCAGTTGCGAGCGGCCCTGGGACTCCGGCAGGCCCAGGCAGGCGGCGACCATGTCCGGGACGAGCTCCGGATCGCGCAGCCCAGTCAGATCGACAAGGCAGACACCGTCGGCGAACTGCCCGGCGATCGCCGCGGCGACACGCAGCGCGACGCGTGTCTTGCCAACCCCTCCGGGACCGGTCACCGTGACCAGCCTGGCTTCCTCAAGCAGCGCGGTCAGCCTCGCGAGGTCATCTCCGCGCCCTACGAACCCGCTGACCTCCGCGGGAAGCATGCCCGCAGGCCGCCACCCTAAGCCAGGTCCCAGCATGTCCATCACGCTCATGTTCTCGTGACCATACCACGATCCGCCGCGGTTACCGGGCCTGGTTGCGCGGGTTGAGCGCACTTGCCGGCTGAGGCGTGCGTGCCTACCTGCGAGTTTGCTCCGGCTTGGCACAGGGTAGGCGGTCGCCATGACTTCAGGACCACTGCGCGGGGCGCTGGCCGGTGCCGCCGGATACGCCGCGCTGAACGCCGCCACCTACCTGGACATGGCGGTTCGAGGACGCCAGGCTAGCGACAGCGCGGACCAGTTGGTCGAGCAGGCCGCGGAAAAAGCCAGGGTGGCGATTCCAGGGAACGACGAAAAGCGCGGCAACCGCTTGCAAGGACTCGGCCCGCTGTCCGGCATCGTCGTCGGCGTCGGTGTCGGTGCTGCGGCTGGGCTGCTGCAGCGCGCCTTGGCCCGGCGCGGGCACTCGCTTCCCGCCGTGGTCGAAGTGCCGTTGCTCGGCGCGACGGCCATGGCGCTGGCCGATGTGCCGCTGGCGTTCCTCGGCATCAGCGATCCGGCTTCCTGGTCGGCTGTCGACTGGGTCAGCGATGCCATCCCGCACCTGGTCTACGGTGCAGTCACCTGCTCAGGTCTGCGCACAGGCGGGGCCTGACCCGCACGACCTGACAGGCGCGCCGTCATCAGGCAGCGAGCACGCGACCGAGGCGGTCGGCCGTCTGCTGTGAGAAGAAAGCATTGGCGGGTATAGCAGCAGGCGGCGGCCGATCATCTGGCCGCGCCACAGACAATCGGGGGCCAGACGATGAACTATGTAACCACACGGGACGGGACGAAGATCTTCTACAAGGACTGGGGTTACGGCGAGCCCGTGGTCTTCATCCATGGCTGGCCGCTGAACGCGGACGCCTGGGACGACCAGATGAAGTGCGTGGCCGACAACGGCTTCCGCGCCATCGCGCACGACCGGCGCGGCCATGGCCGGTCTACCCAGACATGGAACGGGTACGACTTCAACACGTTCGCCGACGACCTCAACGACCTGATCCAGCAGCTCAATCTGATGGGCGTAACGCTCGTCGCCCACTCCATGGGCGGCGGCGAACTGGCCCGCTACATCGGCCGGTACGGCACGCAGCGCATCCGCAAGGCCGTCCTGCTGTCGGCCGTTACGCCGCTGCTGCAGCAGACGCCCGCCAACCCGGGGGGAGTGCCAGAGCAGGTGTTCGAAGACATCAAGAATGGCATCCTACGCGAGCGGTCACAATTCTGGCAGGACACCGCGGTGGGGTTCTTCGGGGCCAACCGGCAGGGCGCGATGGCGACCAAGGGAAATCTGGACGCGTTCTGGCACATGGCCATGCAGGAAAGCATCGAGGCCGGAGTCAAGTGCGTGGACGCGTTCGCGCGAACCGACTGCACCGAGGACCTGAAGAAGTTCGACATCCCGACCCTAGTGATTCATGGCGACGACGACCAGGTGGTGCCCATCGACGCCACCAGTCGCAAGTCGGTGAAGATCATCCCGAATGCCATGCTCAAGGTGTACGAGGGCGGCATGCATGGCCTCGCTATGGTGCCGGGTTACAAGGAGCGGTTCAACCAGGACCTGCTCGACTTCCTCAAGAGCTGAACGAGGCAGGCAAGGACCCGCGGGGCCGGTGAGGCGGCCTCGCGGGTCCTTGCCGTGATAGGCCACTCCCGATGAACGTCAGGTCGGCCGTGATGGCCGCGCTGGAAGCCGTCCTTGCGAAGATCGAGTCCGCCGGGGCCGGGGCTAACGCCGGTCAATCATTGACACGCTGCTGATGCCGCTAAAAGATGATAGCGAAACGAGGCTTTGCCCTGCCTCCAGTAGGGTGATATTGAAATTACCGTACGTTATCTATCATGCCAGGTGAATGAGTGGTATCGAAATAGCCTCATTCTCGTCACGCCGTATCTCGGGTCACTGTCCTTCCCGGAGATAACCTTAGGCCCCACGCGCCACAAGATCCCCTGCGTATCGGGTTTGCAGGACTGGGTTTCCCCACGCGGAGGGCAAAAAGAGCCCGTAGCAGAAACGTCCAGCTTCTCACTAGTATTTCCTTAGCGGGTGGACGCTCTATCCCGCTGCAGGGCGCATCGCAACGAGCGGTGCGGAGTGAGGGAACGGCGGGAAATGGCGAAGTGCTATGAGCGCGACAGCAGTCGCTGAACTGCTCGGGGCGCTTGTCGTAATCATTACGCTGGCGCGTGTCTTTGGGGCGCTCGCCAGGCGTTGCGGTCAGCCTGCCGTGGTGGGCGAGATCCTCGTCGGCATCGTGCTCGGGCCTACCATCTTCGGCGCGGGGCTGGCGAACCACTTGTTCCCGGTGGGCGCCGCGAATCCGATGGCGGGCGTGCGGCCGGCGCTCACCGGCATCGGCGACCTTGGCCTCGTCTTGTTCATGTTCATCGTGGGCTACGAGCTCGACCGCAAGCTGGTCTTGTCGAGCGGCCGCACCACCGTCACCGTCGCGATCGGGTCCATCATCGCCCCTCTCGCCCTCGGCGTAGCGCTCGGCTTCTGGCTCGCACACCAGCAGGGCGTAGCGCACCGGCTGCCCTTCGCCCTGTTCATCGGCGTGGCGACGGCTATCACCGCGTTCCCCGTGCTGGCCAGAATCCTGGCCGAGCGCGGCATGCAGCGTACCCGGATCGGCAGCCTCGCCCTGGCCGCCGCGTCGGTCAACGACGTGCTCGCCTGGATCCTGCTGGCCGCCGTCGTCATCGTGGCCAAGTCCACATCCTCTGGCGAGTGGCGGCTGCTCCTGCTGCCGGCCTACGTGGCGGTGATCACGCTCGCCGTCCGCCCGCTCATGAACGCCCTCGCCAGGCTTCGGCTGAAGTCGGGGCGGCTCACGCCCGACCTCCTGGCGGTCGTCCTCGTGGTGGTGCTCGCCTCCGCATACGCCACTGCGTGGATGGGCCTCAACTTCATCTTCGGCGCGTTCATCGTCGGCGCCGTGATGCCGCGCGACGGGGCGGAGCAACTCCGGGTCGAGATCCTCCAGCGGCTGGAGCACGCCGCCGTCCTGGTGCTGCTGCCGGTGTATTTCGTCCTCGCGGGCGTGACCGTTAACCTCGCGCACTTCGACGGGCGTGACGGGCTGGACCTGGCGCTAATCCTCGCGGTCGCCATCGTTGGCAAGTTCGGCGGCGCGTACGTCTCAGGGTGCCTGTCAGGCATCCCCGCCCGGCAGGCCGGCGCGCTGGCGACTTTGATGAACACCCGTGGGCTGACCGAGATTGTCATCCTGGCCACCGGCCTGCAGCTGGGCATCGTCAACGTCAGGCTGTACTCGCTCATGGTGGTCATGGCGCTCGTCACCACCGCGATGGCCGGGCCCGTGCTGAACGTGATCTACCCAGCCCGGTTCGTGCGCCGCGATATCGCCGAGGCCAACCAGGCGGCGCTCGGAGAGTCGGCCATCTACCGGGTCCTCGCCGCTACCGGGTCACCGGCCACGGGAGCGTCCACCAGGGCACCCGCGGTGGCGGGCGCCGTGTCACCCGCTGCCGACGACGCCGTGCTAGCCGTCGGGGCCGCTCTGGCCGCCGCTCGCGAGCACGCGGAGGTGGTCATCGCCGCCGTGCTGCCCTACGGGACGCGACGGCTTGAGGTCGGCGGCGGCATCGCCGAGGAAATGCTGGAGCTGACCGAGGAGATGTCGCGGCTAGAGGCGGCTCGCGGGGTGCTGGAAAGGCGCGGCATCACGGCCAAGCCCACGGCCCGGCTGGCGGCCGACCCAGCGGCGGAACTGGCGGATCTCGCCTCGTCGGCCAGTGTCCTTGTCATCTCGGCCGACCACCCGGACTACCGGACGGTCACCGCGGCGGCCGCGGTTCCTGTCGAGGTGACCGTCGCGGCCGATATCCCGGAGCAGTGGTCTGCCATCGCTGTTCGTGCCGGAACGGGCACCGACGCCAGCGCGGCGGCGGAAGTCGCGGTCTTGCTGGCGGCCGGGTCGCATACAGGCGTCACCGTGGATCCCGCCGGGCTAAGCGGGCGGGGACTGGAGCGCTTCGTTGGCCTGCTTAAAGGCGTGGGCCTAAGCACCGAGATTTCGGGCCAGGTGCCGGATGGCGCGCTGGTCGTCACGCGGCGGGACGGGCCGATGACGGGCGCGCACGTGATCGTCGCGGCTGGCCGGAGTTACACACCAGATGAGTCGGCCCCACTCGCGGTGGCTGACCTAGGTCAAGAGGACAGGTGATATCCACGTGGCCCGAGTACTGGCCGGACGGTACGAACTAGAAGTCCCGCTCGGCCGTGGCGCGTCGGGGGAAGTCTGGCGGGGACGGGACATCTCGACGCGCAAGCCGGTCGCCGTGAAGCTGGTCGAGCTCGAGGAGATCGAGGACTCGGCGATGCTGGCGGAGACCATCGCGCGGTTCCGGCGGGAGGCGGCGACGCTGGCCAGGCTGCGGCACCCGAACATCGTCGCCGCGCTGGAGGCCGGGCGGATCGGCAATGAGCTGTTCCTGGTGATGGAACTGGCCGAGGGCGTGGCGCTGGCGAGCATGCTGGAGCAGCGGCGGGCCAACAACCTGGGGCTGTTCCCTGTTCCCAGCGTGCTGAGGATCATCGAGCAGGCCTGTGCGGGGCTGTCGGTCGCGCACGCGGCGGGCGTAGTGCACCGCGATATCAAGCCGAGCAACCTGATGGTGGCGACGAGGTTGCACATCAAGATCATCGACTTCGGCATCGCACGGCTGCTGCATGACAACTCGCCGCGGCTGACCCTGCCCAGCCAGGCGATCGGCACGCTTGCCTACATCTCGCCCGAGCAGCTCGACGGCGTCGACGTGGACGGCCGGGCCGACCTGTACTCGCTCGGCTGCGTGATGTACGAGCTGCTGGCGGGGCTGGCCGCCGTTCATGGCAGACGTACCGACGGCGCTGCTTCGGATGCAACTGCAGGAACGCGCGGTCCCGCTGGACTCCATCAGGCCTGACTTGCCCGCGGGGCTGTCGGAACTGGTGGACGCCATGATGGAGAAGGACAGGACGCGCCTGCCGCCGGATGCCGGGGAGGTGCTGCGCCATATCCAGGCGATCAACGCCGGGATGGGTCAGGTGACACCGGAGCAGGAGGCGGACCGGCAGACGATCAGCAGGGTTACCTCCCTCGGCCGGCCTGCCGATCCCGGCCCCCCCGGGCAGCAGCCGTACGCGCCCGAGGCAGACCGGGCGACCGTCTTCGCGGCCGACGTCCTGCGCCGTCAGCAGCAGCCCACGGCGGAGGCGGGCCGCGGAACCCAGCTCACCCCAGAGCGGCTGGGTGAGCTGTCTGGCCCCGCCGGGCCGGGCGCGGGGACGGCGTACCCCGGTTCCGGTGCGGGTTCTTTCGGCAGCGGTGGCACCGGATATCCCGGCACCCGGCCGGACTACGGCCAGCCGCCCACTGCGCACCCGGGCACCAGCCCGGCCGCGCAGTACCCGGCCACCCAGCATCCTGGCACCCAGGAAGTCGGTGGTCCCGCCTGGCCGGACGCGGTGAAGGCACGCACGAAGCGGCGCAAGCCCCGCTGGCGTGGCATCGTGAGCACCCTGATCACCTTGGCCATCGTGGGCGGCATCGGCTTCTACGTGTGGCACCGGAATCAGCAGCAGCCGCTGAAGGTCAGTGCCGTCTCGGTGGCCCTGGCCAGCCAGCCAAAGAACTGCGCGGCCACTGTCGATGTGGTCGCAACCATCGTGACCAATGGCAAGGGCGGTCCGGTCACCTACCAGTGGACCCAGAACGGCAGCGCTCAAAGGGCCGCCACGGTCACTGACGCGAGCGGCCAGGACACCGTCCAGGTAACCCTCCGGTGGACCTTCCACGGCAAGGGCAGCCAGCAGGACGTCGCGGAATTGCAGGTGCTCACGCCTACCACGGCGGTGGGGAACACCCAATTCACCTATTCCTGCAAGTGACGCCGGGCCGCCGGGGGCCGGCGGCGTGGCGGGCGTAACGAATACCTCCGGGGAGCTGACTAAGAGACATGAGCGCGCTGACCGAACCCTCTGACCTGCGCGGCGGTGAAAGATGACTGAAGAATGGCACCGGAAGACCGTCATTGGCGGCTTTGGGTCCGAGCTTGCCCAGCTAGTTCCCGACGTCATGCCTGGCGAGGGCGGCGGGGACCTCACGAACGAGTTGCTTGAGACGCCGGTCTGGACAGAGTCCATGCTCGCCTCGGCGGGCATACCCATCATTGACGTGCCGTTCGTGACCGTGGGCGGCGGCATGGGCTCGTTCGTCACCGTTGACTACCTTCGGATCGCCGGCGTGAAGCCGGACCAGATCAAGGTGCTGACCAACATTGGCTTCCCGTGGCAGACGTATGAGTACCTGACCCGGGTGTCGCAGATCCCTGATCATTCACGGATCCGTTCCGATTCCTCCTCACGTCCGGACAACATCTGGGGCTTCCCGTCGTATGCCCTCCAAGAGGCCTGGCAGCAGAAGACCCTCTCGCACCTGTGGCACGTGCTGATCGAGCCGATCTTCACCGACTACTGGACGCCGCTGCGGTCCACCGTGTTCGCCAGCCTTGACCGGGAGTCCAAGCGGATCGGCTACGAGAGGCTGCTGGCACGCGGCGCGGTCCGGATGGTGCGGCGCCGGTTCGGCGGCGGCTACTTCGTCCTGCTCACCCCCGACGCGGGGACAAGCCGGACCAAGCGGGTCGCATACCGGGCGCGGTTCGTGCACATCGCGATTGGCTACCCCGGCCTGCGCTACCTGCCTGACCTGCAGGCCTACCGCGAGAAGCACCAGGACTACGAGCGAGTCGTCGCCGCCTACGAGCCACACGAGCACGTCTACGAGACGCTGAAGAACCGGCAGGGCACCGTCGTGATCCGCGGTGGCGGCATCGTCGCCTCTCGCGTGCTGCAGAGACTGTTCGACGACCGCGAGAAGTACAAGCTGCCGACGAACATCATCCACATCTTCCGCACCTACGTCGAGGGCCCGCACGGCCCGCACCCGTGGATGCGGCGCAAGGGCGACCACGGCTGGGCCTACCAGGGGTTCAACTACCCCAAGTCAGTCTGGGGCGGGCAGCTCAAGGCCCAGATGCGCAAGCTCGAGGGCGAGAAACGGGCCAAGCTGTACGACCTGATGGGTGGCACCAACACGCCCAGGCGGCGCGTCTGGCAAAAGCAGATGGCCGACGGCCGGGCCGGGGGTTACTACCACGACATGCAAGGCGTGGTGGAGAAGGTCGAACTCGGGCGCAACGGCATGGTCATCAGCCACGTCAAGAGCAAGAACGGCCAGGAGCAGCGGATCGAGGCCGACTTCATCATTGACTGCACCGGCCTGGAAGCAGACATCTCCGAGCACCGGGTACTCGCTGACCTGCTAAAGAACAGCGGCGCCTACCGCAATCCGAAGAAGCGCCTGGAGGTCGAGCGGCACTTCGAGATCAAGGGAACCGCGAACGGAGACGGCGCCCTGTACGCCTCAGGCGCGGCGACGCTGGGCGGCTACTTCCCCGGCGTGGACACTTTCCTCGGCCTGCAGGTCGCCGCCCAGGAGATCGCCGATGACCTGGCCCGGCGCGGCTGGTGCAAGAAGATCGGCCCAGTGCGATCGACCGTCGAGTGGTTCAAGTGGCTCTTCAACTCCCCGGTCTGACCGGCTGATCACAAAAAGGAGGTTCTCATGGTCCCCACTCTCGCCGGTCGCATTCAGACCCGGATCTTCATGCTCGCCACCGTTGGCGTCATCGTCACGGCGATCATCACGCCACTGCTCGGCCTGCCAGGCTCGCTCAGCTCGGCGTACAAGACGACCTACATCATCTTGGCCACGGTCGCGGTGCTCGGGATCATCTGGGAACTGATCTACCACCTGCTCATGCAGTGGCGGTGGGAGAAGGACTGGCCGTCGCTCTTCGGCCTGGCCACCGGCATCCCGGAAGGCATCGTGATCTGGCTTCTGCTCGCCGCGCACGCGGTGCCCGGGATCGGCGGGACCGTGCCAGGCGGTGCGTACCTGACCGACTTCATCGTCGTCTGGCTCTGCATATGGCTCGTCATACAGGGTCCGATGCGCATTCCGTTCATCCGCTGGCGGTTCCGTGGTGGGAGGCTCGTATGACCGACATGGCGATTACTGCCTGCGTTCCGTTGCCGGGTCAGGGCCTGGTGGCCCGGCGCGGCGACCTCGTCGTCGTGACCGATGGCCAGCTCGACGGGCCGGACCCGCTGCTTGGCGCGCTTGAGGAGGTCACCGGAGACGGTGCCGCGCTCGTGCTCGCCGCCGCGCGGGCGATGCTGACGTACCCGGGGCAGTTCTCCGGCGCATGCGCGGGCGTCACGGCCAGCGGCGAGGTCGCGGTGCTCGTCCACGGCAACGCCAAGGTGACCGTTGTTGCCGACGGTGGCCCCGACGAGCAACTCGACGCCCAAGGCTCCATGCTTCCGGTCAACCGGACGTTCAGCGGTGCCACGGTCCGGGTCTGGCTGCGTTCGGGTGGCCCGGTGACCCCCGATGACCGCCTCCGACTCGATGGCGGCGTGGTCTACGGCGCTGGCATGGCGCTGACGGTGGCATCCGTCGCGGATCTGACGGGCAGCCCCACGTCGGGAACTGCCGTGACGGGCATTATGACGCCCGGTGCCGGGACGGCTGGCGGGGCCGCGACAGGCCATGAGCAGGCGCCGATGAAGCCGGTTACGCCTGGCCCGGGGCTGCAGGACGACCAGGGGCCGGTGGCAGCCCCGGACAGGCAGGCGGACGGCGTGACGCCAGCGCCCGCGGCCGCCGGGCGCTGGCCTGGCCAGGACGCGCAGCGCGGCCCGGCGGGATCGACGCCCGACTCCCCGTTCGGTGGCGGCGCGGGCCAGGGGGACACCCTGCCGCCGCTCGCCGCGCCAGGGCAGGAGGCCGCCGGGGTATCCGGCTCCGCCGAGTTCTGGTTCACGGCTGGCCAGGAGGTGATCTCCGGACCAGGAGACGAGTGGCGCCCGCCAACGTTCGTGGTGCCCGCAACGGGTCCCGCGGCCCCAGGCCGCGAGCCGCCGCTGCACAACCCCCAGGGCGCCGACTTCGAGTACGAGCTGTTCCTCGGGCCGGACGACTCGCAGGGCCACCACGACCATGACCACGATCTGGAGGACCAGGCACTGGGGCTTGACGGACCGGCTGGCCAGGACCTGTACGTAGCCGACTCGGCACTGGTGGACGGGGTGCTCTGCGCCCGCAATCACTTCAACGACCCGAACGTCCAGTACTGCCGGCAGTGCGGGATCGCGATGGTCCAGCTGACCCAGCGGATCCAGAAGGGGCCGCGCCCGCCGCTTGGCGTCCTGCTGCTCGATGACGGAACCGGGTTCACCCTCGACAAGGACTACGTCGTCGGGCGTGAGCCAGTGCTCGACGGCGACGTCGCGGCCGGACGCGCCAGGCCGCTGCGCATTCCCGATCCGGGCGGCACCGTCTCGCGGCTGCACCTGCGGATATCCCTCATTGGCTGGCAGGTCGAGGTCCGGGACATCAACTCGTCCAACGGATCGGTGGTGCACTTCCCCGACGGCCATGAGCAGCGGCTCCTGGCCGGGGACTCGACGATCATCCCACCCAGCGCGAAGATCTCCGTCGGCCACCGCAGCCTTCAATACCAGTCCTACCGGGCCGGCGAGGCCGCACTGGCCTGCCGACACAAGACAAGGAACCCCCAGTGCAGACAATCGCGGACTACGAGCTGATCAAGTCCCTCGGTTACGGCAGCCACGGGCAGTTCTTCCTCGCGCGCAAGCCTTCGAGGTTGCCGGTGGACGTCGAATACGTCGCGGTCAAGGTGTTCGCCGGCACCTCGACGGCCGACATCTTCCGGCGTGCGACGCGCGAGCTGAAGGCCTTCGCGGCTGTCCGCTCCCCGCACATCGTCACCCTGTATGACGCCGGCCGGCACGATGGCGTCATCTACTACTCGATGGAGTACCTGCCTGGCGGGTCGCTGGCCAACCCGGCGGCACCAGTGATGGTGCCCGCCGCGGCGCGGGCCATCCGGGACGCCGCGCTGGGTGTAGCCGCCATGCACGCCGTCGGCCTGGCGCACCGTGACATCAAGCCCGGCAACATCCTGCTTGGCGACGGCATCGCCAAGCTCTCGGACCTGGGCCTCGCGCACTTGATGATGCCCGGCGTGTCGCTTACCGGGATGGGGCCCATCGCATCGATCGAGTACACCGACCCGGCTCTGCTCCAGGGGGCACCCGCCAACCGGGCCACGGACGTCTGGTCGCTCGGTGTCGCCCTGCACCGGGTGCTGTCCGGCCAGAGCATCTATGGCACCGACCTGCCCACCGACGATGGCCTGCTTGCGCTGCGCAAGGCCCTGGTCTCTGATCCGCAGATCGCCCTGGACCTGCCGACCGACGCGGCGGACCTGATCGCCGCCTGCATCGGCCCGGCGGAGCAGCGGCCAACCGCCGACGAGTTCGCACGGCAGCTTGATGCCATGCCTTTGACGGCATCCCCGACCTAAGTATTGACCGATTGACGCCAACCCGCCTACGGCGTCTCCCAACTGACGAGGGGCGGCGAGTAGCCGCCGAGTGAGGAGATTATCCATGAGTCCGTGGGTTGTGCCAGGCTACACCGAAGAAAAGCAGCTCGGACGCGGGGCATCAGGGCGGGTGGTGGCCGCCATCCATCAGGCAAGCGGACAGCGGGTGGCGATTAAGTACCTCGCGCCCAAGCTGTTCCGCGACCCTGACTTCCTGACAAGTTTCCGGGCCGAGGCGGACCTGCTGAGGTCCCTCGACGTCCCCTACGTCGTCCGGCTGTTTGACTACGTTGAGGCACCCGGGCAGGGCGCCGCGATCGTGATGGAACTGGTTGATGGCGTCTCGCTGCACGAGATGATCTCGCGGCGCGGCGCGACCAGCCCAGAGTCCGCGCTTGTGGTGCTGAAGGGATCGCTGCTTGGCCTAGCCGCCGCCCACGCCCTCGGCATTGTCCACCGCGACTACAAGCCGGAGAACGTGCTGGTCGACCGTGAGGGCACCAGCAAGCTCTCGGACTTTGGCGTGGCGGTGAAGGAAGGCCGCCAGGTTCCCTCCGCGGGCACCCCGCTGTACATGGCGCCCGAGCAGTGGGACGGGATGCCAGCGAGCCCGGCCACCGACATCTACGCGGCGTCGGCAGTGTTCTTTGAGTGCCTCACCGGCAAGACGCCGTTCTCCGGGCGGCTCGGCCAGTTGCACGCACAGCACGCGGCCGCCACAGTGCCAGTTGAGCTGGTAGACGAGCCACTGCGGGGGCTGATCGCACGGGGCATGGCGAAGGATCCGGCCACCAGGCCAGCCAACGCCATGACCTTCGTCACCGAGCTTGAGTCCACCGCGGTCGCGGCCTACGGAGCGGACTGGGAAGCACGTGGCCGCAGGCATCTTGCGGAGCGTGCGGCCGCCTTGCTGCTGTTGCTGCTCGGCGTGGGTGCCATCGCCGGCGGCGCCGGTGGTGCGGCCGCGACCAGCTGGCTTGCCGCGCACAAGACAGCGGCGATCACCGCCGCCGTCACCACGGCCGTAGTGGTCGCGGCTGCCTCGACTGCTGTCGCGCTCGTGCTTGTCGGCGGAAGCTCAACCTCGACCGTCAAGTTCACCCCGGCTGGCACCGGATCGGCTGGCACCGGATCGGCTGGCACCGGATCGGCGACAGCCCCGGCGCCAACGTCAAAGGCAACCTTCGACGCCATGGTCACGGCGATGCCCCCGGTCAAGACCTCGTCGTGTGCCACGCCGACGACGTTCACCTACAGTGCGGACCTCTCCTCGACGGGACCGGGGACGGTCACCTACAAGTGGGTCTACTCGACAGGCAAGTCCGGCCCGGTCCAGATGGCGACCTTCGCCGCGGCTGGCACCCAGCAGGTCTCCGGCGGGACCGTGTCGACCAAAAAGGCCAGCACCGGGTGGGGCGCGATCCAGATCCTCAACGCGGGCGAGGTGCTGTCTAACAAGGCCACCTACAAGCTCGTCTGCTCCGCGCCGCCCGCCGCGGCGATCGGACTGTCGGCGTACGTGACGCCAGCGGCCCAGACCGTCGCCTGCGGATCGCCGACGCCGAGCTTCACCTTCACCGGGCTGATCTCCGACTCAAGGGCCGGGACGGTCACCTATTACTGGGCACTGTCGGACGGCGCGACCTCGCCCCCGCAGACCCTCACGTTCTCCGCAGCAGGCACCCAGGCGGTGCAGCAGCTGACCGTCACGCCGCCCGCCGATAACGCCAGCGGCGCGGGCATGCTCGTGGTCACCAGCCCCGGCACGCAGACCTCCAGTCCCGCGTATTACTCGCTGGCCTGCACCAAGACCAGCACGCCACCGCCTCCGGCGCTGCACCTGTCCGCCGCGGCGAGCGTCAGCCCGGCGTCGGACACGCTCAGCTGCGCCGCGGCCCCGCCGGCATTCACCTTCACCGGGACGATCACCGCGAGCCGGGCGACGACCGTCAGCTACTACTGGAAGCTGCCTGGCGGGAACGGCCCCACGCGGACGCTGACCTTCAGCAAGGCCGGCACCCTGTCCGTCGCGCCGGCTACGTATACGCCCGCCGGCGACACCGCCAGCGGATCGGGGACGATCGTCATCACCAGCCCGATGGGCGCCACATCGGCACCCGCGCCATTCACGCTCACCTGCACCCAGGGCAACATCACCCTGTCGCTCAGCAGTTCCCCGGCCTCGCCGGACAGCGTGTCATGCGGCAGCACGCCGCCCACCTTCACCCTGACCGGCTCACTAACGTCGGACCAGGCGCTCAGCGGCGTGAAGTACGAGTGGCTGCGGTCCAACGGGACCACCGGCAGCTCTGGAACCATCTCGCTGGCGGCCGGGACGCCCAAGACGGTCACCGACAGCTTCACGCCATCATCGGATACCTTCACCGGCAGCGATGAGCTTGCGATCACGGCGCCGTTCGCCACGAATGAGTCCTTGCCGATCGCGCTGTCGTGCGCCTACCCGCAGCTGGTGGTAACTACCTCGGCGGACCTGCCGCCAGGCACTGTCGGCACGCCATACCCAGGCGCGACGTTGACCGCCACGGGTGGCAAGCCCCCGTATACCTGGACCGCAACGGGCCTGACCGGGTCGGGGCTGACCATGAGTTCCGGCGGCGTCATCAGCGGCACGCCGACCACGGCGGGAAAGTACATGGTCGGCGTGATGGCGACTGACGGCGAGTCGCCTCCAGTCACGTCGCCAGCGGTCCAGCTCACCCTGGTGATCAACGCGGCGACGCCGAAGGTATCGGTGACCAGCATCACCAGCGACCCGGCATCCCCCGACACGAGCACCTGCGGTGGCACCGCCCCGTCGTTTACGGTTCAGGCGAACCTGACCTCCACGGCGGCGACCTCCGCCACCTACCACTGGTCCCGGTCCGGCGGGACGAGCACGGCACCGCAGAGCGTCAGCGTCACGCCCGACGGTGCCACTGTCACCGACGACGTCGAGGGGGGGACGTCATCGAGCGCGTTTAGCCTCACCGACACGCTGGACGTGACGGCGCCCAACGCGGCGAGCAAGTCCATCAGCCTCTCCTACTCCTGCAGCTACCCGCAGCTGACGATCCAGACGACCGAGCTGGCGTCCGGTCAGGAAGGCTCGGACTACTCGTCGCAGCACCTCAGCGCGGCCGGCGGCGACGACACCTATAGCTGGAGCGTCAGCGGGCTCCCGGCCGGGCTGAGCAGCAATGGCGACACGATCAGCGGCACACCCACTCAGGCCGGCCAGTTTCCGCTCACGGTGACCGTTACCGATGGGGAGACACCGAAGCCACAGGCGGCGTCCGCCAGGATCACCCTCAGCGTCGCTTACCCGCCGTTGCAGATCACCACGAACGTGTGGCCGCAGTGCAACTACGACGGCAACAACCCGGGCTGCCCGACCACCACGTTCGCCGCGACCGGGGGTAGCGGCGACTACACCTGGTCCGCAAGCGGGCTTCCTGGCGGGGTGACCGTCAGCTCCAGCGGCGTGCTCAGCGGTGATCCGACCAAGCCTGGCAACTACGGGGTCACTCTCACGGTGACCGACAGCGAGTCGCCAGCTCAGTCAGCGTCGGTGCAGTTCGAGCTCACCGTCAACGACGAGAGCTAGCGGGGGGCACCCACCCAGTTAGCACTGCCCGAACGGGCCGTGGCGCATGCCTTTGTCGGGAGGATGGCTCCATCGCTGTTGTCCAAGAATGTACGCAACGGCCCATTGCCGTCGCCAGGACAGCTGTGATGGAGCATCGCCCACACAATCGTGCGACAGCGATGGTGCCGTGCCATCGCTGCTGGCGAGCTAGTCATTCGGGACACTAGCTAGCTGAGGGACCCGGTGAACCTGCGCCGGGACGCGAACCGGCCGCGGGCGGGCCGGTTCGCGTGGACGAGCAGGGGGCGCGGGCAGTCGGTTACGGAAGGGTCCAGTGCTCGGCCTTGCTGGCACGGCAGGCCGCCACCGCCAGCTTGGCGCCGTTCGCCGAGGAGGTGACCCACAGGCACTTGCCGCCGGCCGCCAGGACGTACTCGCCGCTGGCCGGGTCCCACGCCCAGGTCTGCGCGCGGAGGCCCTTGCAGGCGTAGAGGAAGACCCGCGTGTTGGCCGTGAGGCACTTGGAGGCCAGTTCCAGCACGCCGTTGTAGCGGAGGGTGAGCTTCTCGGCCGACGTGGTGCCGCACGGCTCGGACACGATGACCGTGCCGGCGGTCGTCTTGTTCCCCGCGGCGTCGAGGCACTTACCTGCGGCGTCCTTCACCACCCCGGTGCGGGAGTCGATTTTCCAGCTGAACGATGTCGACTTCGTTACCGCGTAGTTGGCCGCGGTGACGGTGACCTTGTAGGTGCCGGGCACCTGGACGGAAACCCGGCCAGAGATCTTCCCCGTGCTCGCGCCGATGGCCAGGCCGTGCGGCAGCTCGGACGCCGAGTAGCTGATCCCCGTGCCGGTGCTGGTCGCCGCGCGGACCTGGAGGCTCGCCTCGTCGTTCATGGCGGACTCCTGGGTGCCGATCGCGGTGAGGGAGATCTTTGGGGCGGACGTGAGTACGCACCGCGAGCTGGTGTTGCTCCACAGGCTCTGCACCGCGAACGGGAAGTCGTAGGTCGACGTTTTCCCGGTAACCGGGAGCGAGATATCGCCCTCAGGCGCGCTGTAGCCAAGGCCCTTGCCGCCCCACGCGCACTTGTCGCCGATCTCGCCGCCGGTGACCGTGTCGCTGGGGTCATACCAGCCAGTGCCGAAGGGGTCGGTGACCGTGTCCGCGAACTCGGCGCCCGCGACCATGGTGAACCCGTCGTACTCTCCGGTCGTCCCCGAGTTGATCCGGTTCTCGCCGCATGCCTTGCCGGCGTCGAGCTCGTACGGCAAGACGCTGTAGGCGAGTGAGTTGCCGTCAACGGTCGCATCCGAGTGCCAGCCGCACGATCCCGTGGACGCCGCCTTGCCGCAGTTTCCCGCGAATACCGGGATCGCAGCGCCATTCGCACCCGTTGCGGCGGTGTAGCACGTCCCAGGCTGGACCGCGACCATAACCTGCGAGTCGGCGAAGTTGGTGATTTTCGCCTGTGCCGCGAAAAACTGCACCTCCGTCGCGAGAGCGGCCGGGGTCACCGGGTTGGGCGGGGTGGCTGGGTCCTGGTAGGTGTGGGGCGCGAGGACTGGCCTACCGAACGCGGGGCTGCCGGTGCCGTCCCCGTACTGCGAGGTCACGGTCGACCACGTGTCCGCCGGCTGGCCGAGGCCGTGCAGGAACGCGTAGAGCTGGTTGTAAGCAGTCGTCGGGGCGGTCCCCGACTTGCCGGTCCACTTAGGTCCCCACTCCAGCAGGTAGACGGTCGGCGAGTGCTGCACCGCGCCACCCTGGGAGCTGACGGGGCAGCCAGGCTCGGCGCACGCCGCCGCGTCGGCTGATTCCTTCTGGGATAGCTGCGCTGTCGGCCGGCTGCTGGCGCCCAGTCCAGTGCTCCTAGCCGGGGTGATCCAGGGAGCGGGGGACGCGGCAAGGACCTGCGGGGCTGGGGCGGCTGGGAGCGGGGTCGCTCCCAGCGAGGCCGCTGCCTGCTGCGCGGTCAGGGCCAGCGTGTTGGCCTGGAACGGCTGTCCGCCCGCAGGCCAGGCGAGTGCAAGCGCGGCGCCTAGGCACAAGGCCGTGACAGTGATTAGCAAAACTCGCAGGCTCACCCGGTTACTCCCAGCGAATCATCAGGAAATCATCCAGTATGCGCGGCACGTACTGCTTCCACACGCTCAAATGCCGCCTGTGTAGCCTAATGACGTTCTGCGAAGTTCATGAGCGATATGGGTAACGAATAGCTGACGATCGACCTGGCAGACTAGATGGGTGCTAAGGACCATCGCGATCAGCGACGCAAACGACCCCCGGCTGGCGGACTACACCAGGCTGACCGACGTCTCGCTGCGCACCAGCTTGGAAGCGGAGCACGGGCTGTTCATCGCCGAGGGCACCAAGGTGATCAGCCGTGCTGTGCAAGCGGGCTATCCGGTCCGTTCTGTACTGGTGGCGCAGTCTCGGGTCGCGGACCTGGGCCCGCTGTCCGAAGCTGGCGGCTTGGGCTCCAGTGACCCTGACGTTCCCGTCTACGTCGTGCCCGACGTTGTGGCCGAGAGGCTGACGGGATACCGCGTGCACAGAGGTGCGCTGGCCTCCCTGGAACGGGCGGAACTACCATCCGTCACCTCCGTGCTCGCGACGGCCCACCGCGTAGTCGTCCTGGAGGACCTGGTAGATCACGGGAACGTCGGTGCGATCTTCCGGTGCGCGGCGGCGCTGGGGGTCGACGCGGTGATCTTGTCGCCGCGGTGCGCCGACCCGCTGTACCGCCGGTCGGTCAAGGTCTCGATGGGCGCCGTATTCGCCATCCCCTGCGCACGGATGAGCGAGTGGTACGACGGCCTGTCCGGCATTCGGGCCGCAGGCTTCGCCGTGCTAGCGCTGACCCCAGATGAGCGGGCCACCCCGATCGGCGCCGCGCTCGGCAAACTGACGGGGCAACGGGTGGCGTTGCTGCTGGGAACCGAGGGCGATGGCCTTTCGTCACGCTGGTTGCACGAGGCCGACGAGGCGGTCCGGATTCCGATGAGTTCCGGTGCCCGGGCAGCCGGAGTCGATTCACTCAATGTTGTCGCGGCGGCGGCCGTAGCCTGCAGCCTGCTGCGCCCATTGGAGGAGGAAGCCGGGGGAGCGGGCTAAAAGCCGGTATGACGCTAGTTGATCTTGGAATAAAAGCGTTACGATTGGACTGGCGATCTGGGCGTCTTACAAGAGAAGACTTGACCGGTAGCGTGATGACGGGTGGGAGGCGGCCTTGAGCATCAGCGAGGACCGGGACGAGACGGCGCGCGAGCAAACAACGTGGGCTGGCATTGACGGGGACCTGGACGATGATGCCAAGGAAGCGCCGTTGGCGGCCAAGTGGGGGATGGCTGGGCTGCTGCTCGTATATGCCGGGCTGGGCACCTATTGCGTGGCGTCGACGCTGGGAGGCGGCGGCGGAGCAACGCTAGCGGGGGCGAGTGGGTCGGTACATCCCAAAGGGGTAAGTCGCAGCGTGGCCGCCGCGCTGACGCAGCCGACGGTGAAGGGTGGATCGTCATCTACCGAGTCGGTGGCCGCCCGAGGCACCGGGAACTCGCGGGACGTCATGTCAGCCGCGCGACCGTATGCCAACAAGTCGGCAGGACAGACGGCCGTTCCCATGCCTGCCGTGACCGCGCTAACGGCCGTCAGCGCGGTCGCGATTGGCCCGGATGGCGTCAGCGACGGTGACCACCCGGATCTCGCGCTGTACGTGATCGACCCACGCTCGGGGATGTCCTGGGTAACTCACTGGTATGCGACGGCCGACTTTGGCAACCTGCAACAGGGCACCGGGCTGCTGCTGGACATGGGCAAGCCAGTGACGATGAAGCAGGTTGAGCTGGCCCTGGCCGGCAGTCCCGGCTTCTGGGGCGCGGACTTGGAAATCCGTGTTGGAGACACGCCCGACCTCGCTGACGCCACACCGGTGGCGACGGCTACGGACGTCGGGGGCTGGGTGTCGCAGGACCTCAGCCATGCGGTGACTGGGCGCTACGTGGAGATATGGTTCACCAAGCTGCCGCTGGACTCCTGGGGTACCTACCAGGAGCATGTCTACGGCATCGCGGTTCGCGGCTACGTTCCCACGGCGCAGGGGTCTTCCGATTCTTCGCGCGGTACGTCGGCGAACACCACCAGCCACATCGTGCATTCGGGTCACGCGGGCAATGGCGCGGATGCCCACGGTCATGCCGGTGATCCTCACGGGTCCGGCGGTGCCGGTCACGGTGGCAGTACCGGTCATGGTGGCGGTGCCGGTCAGGGTGGCAGTGGTCACGGCGGTAGTCACCACGGCCCCGGGGGCGGGTCCGGAGGCGGCCCCGGAGGTAGGTCCGGAGGCGGGTCCGGCGGTGATGGCCATGGTCGCGGTGGTCACGGTGGCAGTGGCGGCCGGGGCCACGGACCCGGTGGCGGTCACGGCGGCGGCTGACGCCCCCAGGTGAGTCCGGCCCCAGGTGAGTCCGGCCGCAGGTGAGGCCGACCGCATCGGCCGCTAGACGAGCAACCCGGCGCCGTGGCCAGCGCGACATTCCGGCTTGTAGGGGCATCGGAGTTCCGGGCTGCCCGATTTAGGGTGAGCCGCCCGCCTGGTGTCGGTACATTTTTAGCAGAGAAAGGTTATTTAGCGGGACACCTGAATGCTGGGCGGCGGGGAGGGCTGGTCTTGAGGTTCGGCGAGCATGGGGATGACACGGGCACTGGAGGGTGGTTTACCCCGACCCGAAAGTCTTCTCCTCAGAACCTGGATTCCGCCCAGCACGTCAGGGAAGCGGACTTCGGCGGCGCATCCTGGTTCGCCTCGTCCCGTCAGGTTTCTGAGCAGCCAGGTCCTGACGACGGGTTCATGAGCCAGGGCCCAGCCTTCCAGGGACAGGGCGCGAGCTTCCAGGGACAGGGCGCGAGCTTCGACAACCGGGGTGCCGGGACCCAGGGTTACCGTGAGCAGGGATTCGGTGATACTGGCAGCCCGAACCGGGCTATCCAGGACTGGAACCGCCAAGACGCGGGCTTCGATGGCAGAGACCCGCGCGGGACGGGTGGCGCTGGATCCTGGAGTGATACTCCTGGCAGGGGCATCACGGCCGCGAACCGCTGGGCGGAGGTAACCGGCGGCGGCACGCCTGCCGGCGTCAATCCCAACCGCCACCCCGGTGGCGGCGATGGCTTCCCGCCAGGCAGCCTCCCGCCAGGCAGCCTCCCGCCGGGCGGCTTCTCGCCGAACCGCCGACTTGGGGACGACAATAGGGCGTTCGGCGGGGACCAGGCCTACACGGCGGGCAGGGGTTCCGCGCCGGGCCGCGGCTTCGGGGGCGCTGCGGGCCGGGAAGCCGGGACGGATGCAGCGGTGACCGACGTCATCCCGTTCCGTGGCGCCCGGCCCATCGACGTCAGTGCGCCCCGCAATGCCCCGGCCAGGCGAGGCCCTGCTTATGGCGCTGCCGCCGCGTCGGGCGCGCCGAGGACGCCCCAGCGCCGTTCGGAAACCGGTGCACTGCGCCGGATCCGGGACACCGGCGCGATGCGGGCCATCATGGACACCAACGCGATGCGGACCCTGATGGACACCACCACCATGCAGATGCTGCGCGAGCGGTACGCGGGCAAGGGCAGGGTAGTCGCGATCGTCGGGATCGGTTTCTGGGTCGTCTTGGCAGTCGCCGCCATCTCGCTGACAGTAATGCACGGCGGCTAAGCCACCGGTGGCCAGTACAACGAGATGGCAGGGGGCGGGGGCGCCCGCCGGAAGTCATCGCCCCGTGGGTGAATGCCGGGAGGGCACTACGACCCAGGCCAGGCCCTCAAGCTGACGGGTGAGTGCGGTAGGAGATGGGGCGCCCTCGTCACGGACGAGGGCGTTGAACGCCGTCACGCCGCCACAGCCTTCCTCTGGCGGGGCGCCCGCAGCGGCCGTGCACCGAGGGTAACGGACGCCCGGCGTCGCGGAGACGACAGCTTCGACGACCAGGTCGTGCCGCCAGTCGTCGCGGAAGTCGTAGACATAGCCGATCTTGTCCTTCGGTGCGGGCGTTACCTGGGCGATCGCAGCAGTGGACTCGTCGGCCCTGCGTGACCAGAAGTCCTCCTGGGCCGGGTCGCCAAAGGCGCCGCACGCGGTCTCGAACTGGTGCGGATGGCAGTCGAACCAGCCGAACGCAGTCTGCATTACCTCGTGCAGCACGCTCAGCGGCAGGTTGCTTGGAACCTCAAGCCGACGCCACACCGGTGGTCTTGCCCCGCGCAGGCTGGCCTTGACACGATGCACCGTGGTCGTGGCATTGCCCGGCAGGGGCGGCAGCTGGCGGTCGCTGCCTGAGGGGCCGTCCCATAGGATGCCCTGGCCCGCCGGCCTGGCCCCAGGCGGGACCTCGCGCTGCTCCAGCACTGACCTGAGGATGGCATCGAGCGCCTCTTCTGTCCTCGGCATGAGCGAAATTGTCCCGCATGCACCCCAGTTATGCCCGGACGCCACGCCGTAGCAGCAGGTGAGAACGCCACGTCAGCCGCATCCGGCCGCTGCCTGTTCGCGCCTAGTTCGACATTCGTTAAATTCCTGCTCAAGTGACCCGCGTAGCTTCCTGGACGGTACCTATCCTCGAACCTGGAGCTTTCATGCCCGAACTGTCCCGCCGGAACGTCCTGCGTGGTGCCGCGGTTACTGGCGTTGCCGCCGCCGCGACCGTCGCCGCCAGCGACAAGGCGCTGGCCGCGCCGGCCCCGCTGGCAAGGCCGAGGGAGGTCACCGTTATGGCGACCTCCGCGACATCAAGCACATCGTGGTCCTCACGCAGGAGAACCGCAGCTTCGACCACTACTACGGCTCGATGGCTGGCGTCATCGGGTTCGGTGACCGGTCCACGATCGAGCTTCCCGGTGGCTACGACGTCTGGCAGCAGCCGACCATAACGCCCGGTGAGCCAGTTAGCGGTACCCAGTACCCGTGGTCGCTGACTGCAGGCAAGTTCGTCGGCGCGCAGCCGCCGAACCCGGAGCAGGGCGCGCAGAACTTCCCCGGTACCGCACACGGCTGGACCGACCAGCACGGCGCCTGGTACGGCGGCCTCATGAACGGCTGGTACTACGCCAAGGGCGGGCCCACCACGCTTGGCTACCTGACCCGCGAGGACCTCCCGTTCCACTACGCGCTCGCCGAGGCCTACACCATCGGTGATGGCTACCACTGCTCGGTGCTGTCGGCGACCGGCCCGAACCGCACCTACCTGTGGTCCGCCACCGTCAACGCCGACCAGGCCAACGGCTCGTTCATCGCCAACAACGGCGGCGACGAGCTCGGCCAGTTCCTGCCGTGGACCTGCTACACCCAGACCGTGCAAGAGGCCGGCCTGACCTGGAAGATCTACCAGGGAAGCGACAACTACGGCGACAACGGCGCGCAGTACTTCAAGACGTTCGCCGACCTTGACCCGTCGCAAGGCGGTACCGCCCCCGCGCCCGGCACCAACGTCTACTACGACAACGGCCTGGCCACCGTGCCGGAGCCGCTGCCGGCCGAGGACGGCAACGCCGACAACCTCGCCAACGCGATCGGTGCCGACGTGGCGGCCGGGAAGCTGCCGCAGATCTCCTGGATGGTCACCAACCAGCAGTACTCCGAGCACCCCGACGGGGCCCCGACCGACGGTGCCTACTTCGTCGGCCGGGTGCTGCGCGCGGTGTACGACGCCGACCCGGACGTGTTCAACTCCACGCTCTTCATCTACAACTACGACGAGAACGACGGCGAGTTCGACCACGTGCCGCCGCCGTCCCCGGCGCAGGGCACCACCGACGAGTTCGTTCTCGATACCTCGTTCGAGCCGATGCCGCTGCCGGTCGGCCTCGGCTTCCGCGTGCCGGTCATCCTCATCTCCCCGTGGTCTCGCGGCGGCTGGGTGACCTCGGAGGTGTTCGACCACACGTCGGTCATCCAGCTCATGGAGAAGTGGACGACGGCGATCGGCAAGCCCGCGATCTCTCCGTACGTCTCCGCCTGGCGGCGCAATGTCTCCGGTGACCTGCTCAACGCGCTTGACTTCGAGAAGCCGGTCTACGGCCTGCCGGACCTGCCCTGGATCACCGCCCCGGTCGGCGAGGCGGAGGAGTACCACCCGACCCCGTCGAACAACGTGATGCCGGTGCAGGAGGAGGGCGTCAAGTCCGCTCGCGCGCTGCCTTACCAGCAGAACGCGAGCCTCGACAGCCTGGTGGCCGACTCCGACGGCAATGTCACCGTGAACATCGCGCTGTCGAACAACGCCCCGTGGGTCAGCCGCGCCAGCCACTACGCGGTCTATGACAACACCCTGCAGGTAGCCCCGGCCATCACGGCCTACCCGGGCGCGTTCCCCGGCCAGTTCACCGTCACGGGCTCGACCAGGGACTCCCGCGCGGCCACCACGGCCACCCAGACCGTCGGCGGCCCGGCCTACGACGTGACCGTGGTCAGCGCCAACCGGTTCCTGCGCCGCTTCACCGGCAACGCTACCAAGGCCGGCGCTGACCTCAAGGTCGCGACGTCGTTCTACGCCAACGGCTTCGATGACAAGCCCGCACTGCTGCTCGACCTAGTCAACGGCAGCCACTCGGACGTCACCTTCACCGTGAAGCACAACTACTACAACAACGGCGCGTCCGCCCAGACCATCCGGGTGCGTGCCGGAGAGACCTTCCGGCACGTGGCGGACGTCGTGTCCACCGCGCACGGCTGGTATGACGTGACCGTGACCGCGAGCAGCGACTCGACCTGGTCGCAGCGGTTCATCGGCCACATCGAGACTGGCGAGCACAGCATCACCGGGTCGTTCTAGCGGGTCCGCAAGTCGGCCGGCCGGCATGCCTGCGCGTGCCGGCCGGCTTTCCTTGCTTCAATCTTATTACGATCCATAACGTACCGTAGTTGCTGCCGTACCATGCGTACCATGCACGGGCGTACGGGAGGTTCGCAAGCGGTAGTGGTGGGCGCTGGCATCGCGGGATTGCTGGCCGCCAGCGTCCTGCGCGAGGTGTTCTCCCAGGTCACTGTCTACGACAGAGACACGCTGCCGGACGCGCCAGCGACCCGTCAGGGGGTGCCGCAAAGCAGTCAGGCCCATGGCCTGCACGCGCGCGGGGTGAGCGCGCTGGATGAGCTGCTGCCCGGCTTCCGCGCCGAGATGCTCGCGGCGGGCGGCTCATGCGGGGACGTACTCGCGGACATCAACTGGTACCTGGACGGGCACCTCGCCAGGCACGCGTCCGCTGGGCTGCGAGGGATCGGGATGACCAGGCGGGGACTTGAGCGAATGATCCGGTCCCGGGTCGAGAAGCTGCCGAATGTCGAAATCGTTGCTCGATGCGCCGTGGACGCCCTTGTCGTCGAGGGGGACAGGGTTGCCGGGGTCCGCCTGCGGCCGGCTCCCCGCCTGGACGCGGCTTCGGGGCCAGGCTCGGGCGCTGCGCAGGTGCTGGCGGCCGACCTAGTGGTGGACGCCGGCGGGCGCGGGTCGCGGACGCCTGCCTGGCTGGCCGAGCTCGGCTACCCGCAGCCGACGGAGTCGCGCCTGAAAGTGGACCTCGTCTACGTCACGCGGCACTACCGGCGCCTGCCTGGCCAGCTGGGCGGGATCACCGGCGTCGCGGTCGTGCCGTACCCCGGTCACCGACGCGGCGCCGCGCTTATCGGGCAGGAGGGCGAGCAGTGGGTACTCACGCTTGCCGGCATGCTCGGGCAGGAGCCGCCGACCGACGACGAGGGCATGCTGGCGTACGCCGACAGCCTCGTCGGCCCGGAGATCGCGTCCGTGATGCGGGCGTCCGAGCCACTGGACAGCCCCGTGAAGATGCGGTTCCCGGCGAGCGTCCGGCGGCACTACGAGAAGCTTGACCGTATGCCGTCAGGCCTGATCGTCATGGGCGACGCACTGTGCAGCCTCAACCCGGTTTACGCGCAGGGCATGACAGTTACTGCCCTGGAGGCGCTGGCGCTGCGAAAGGCGCTGGCCGGCCGTGGCCTGGCAGCGGGCCAGGCGGTCCCGGCAGTGGCCGGGCAAGCCGCCGCCGGGCAGGTGGCGGCACGCTTTTTCCGGGCAGCCGACAAGCTCGTCAGTGCGGCCTGGTCCATGTCCGTGGCCGGCGACTCGCGCTTCCCCGAGGTGGGGGGAAAGCTCCGGCCAGCTAATCGCCTGATCAACACTTACCTGGCGCGGTTGCGAGTGGCCGCCTCGACGGATCCGGCGGTCGGGCGGGTGTTCGTCCGGGTAGCGAACATGGTCGACCCGCCTTCGAGACTGCTTTCACCCGTCACCATGGTCCGGGTCTTGCGGGCCGCCGGCAGACCTGGGGCGATTGCCAGTTCCCCGGAGTTAGACCCCGGTTTACTCCTGCCAGGTGGTCCCGGTCAGACGCTCGTACACCTCGATGTAGCGGGCGCGGGTCGCGTTCACGATGTCGTCCGGGACCTGCGGGCCAGGAGGCCGCCGGTCCCAGCCCTGGATGCTGGACGACCAGTCGCGGACGAACTGCTTGTCGAGGTAGCGCTGCGGCCCCCCCGGCTGCCACTCGGCCGCCGCCCAGAAACGGGAGGAGTCAGGCGTGAGCACCTCGTCGGCGAGGGTCAGCGTGCCGCTGGCGTCGAGGCCGAACTCCAGCTTCGTGTCGGCGATGATGATCCCGCGCTCAGCGGCGATCTGGGCGCCGCGCCGGTAGACCGCGAGGGTAAGCCGCCTGATCTCCGCTGCCGCCTCGGCGCCAATCTCGGTGACGACTTCCTCGAAGGTCATCGGATCGTCGTGGCCCTGCGGTGCCTTCGTGGTTGGCGTGAAGGCCGGCTCGGGGAGCCGGGAACCCTCGGACAGGCCGGGCGGGATCGCAATGCCGCTTATCGCCCCGGTTTCCTTGTACGACTGGAGGCCGAGGCCCGCCAGGTAGCCACGGGCGATGCACTCGACGGGGACCATCGTCAGCTTCTTGCAGCGGATCGCGCGCCCCGCCCACTCCTGCGGGACATCTGTCGCGGAGATGACGTGGTTCGCGGCGATGTCCTTGAACTGGTCAAACCACCACAGGGACAGCTGGGTGAGGATCTTTCCCTTGCTCGGGATAGGCGTCGGGAGCACGACGTCGTACACGCTGACCCGGTCGGACGCGACCAGCAAGATGTCATCGCCGTCGGCGTAGACTTCGCGGATCTTGCCGGAGTGCAGCAGTTCCATGCGGTTTTACTCCCTGGTCGGACGGGTGAGGCTGGCAGGATAGCCACAGGCAGCCTACAGTTGCTACCTGTCGCCCCAAACGGAGTGCTCCGTCCACGCGCGGACAGTACCCCGTCCGCACTGGTACTCATACGGCCGGAAGCCCTCCGGTAGATCGCTGTAGGCGGCCGTTAGCCGTCGGGGAGCATGTCGGCGGCCTTGGCTAGGAGGTTCGCGCTCTCTTCCGGGGCCAGGGCCGCCTCGCGCAGGCGTTCGTAGAGCCACTCATAGCGGGCGACGTCGGGGACCCCGGTCATGATCACGTCGGAGGTCTCGGTGTCGATCGCGACCACCGTGGGGTCGCCGGGGTCGGGGTAGGTGTAAATCGAGAACGGGGTGCGCGGAATCGCGTGGTCGCGGAACTGTGCCTCGGCCGGCAGGACCCGGAGCGTGACGTTCGGCTGGGATCCCTTGGCCACCGCGGCTAGGTGCCGGAGCTGAGGCCTTGTCACACTCACCGGAGCCGCACGACGCAGGACCGCGATCTCGTCCATGACGATCTCCAGTGCCGGGCCGCCGGGCAGTCGCAGGTTGAGCTGGCGGCCCGCTCGCCCGGCGAGGCTGTCTTGGATCGGCACGGCGACCGGCCCAAAGGCTTCCTCGGCCGCGTACAGCGACCGGACGTAGTCGGGCAATTGGAGCAGCCCCGGCAGGTAGGCCTGCTCAAATTTGCGGATGGTCGTCGCGCCGTACTCCAGGTTGGCGTACAGCGACTGTCGTTCCCCGATGTGCTTGATGGAGTCCCACCAGCCTGGGGTGACCGCGTCGCGAGCGATCGCGCTGAGCGCGGTCCACTGCTCGCCCTCGATGCCCAGGGCGTCCAGCAGGTTCAGCACATCGGCCAGATCGATCGCCTGGCTGTTCTCGAGCTTGGACAGGTCGTTGCGCGTCATGCCGGCGAGCCGCGCCAGCCGCTCCTGGGTCCAGTTCCGCTCGTCCCGAAGCGCCTTCAGTTCCATTCCCAGCCGCAGTCGGCGGACATAAGGACTGCTCATCACGGGCCTCCCGTCTACCCCGCGGATATCGCGGGCTTACCGCGCTAGCTTCACAGTAAGCCCAGTATCAGACGCGATTGGCATTCCGGCAACTTGAACACTCAGAAAGGCGCGCCAGTTGAAATGTGCTACACGCGATCGTCCCCGGTGGCAGCGATAAAGTCACGCCAGGCCGCTGTCGGGAATTCGAGGACTGGGCCGCGGCCGGCCTGCCTGGTGTCCCGGACGCCGACCGTCCGGCGGTCGGCCGCGACCTCCACACAATCGGAGTTTGCCGCGCTGTAGCTGGCCTTGCGCCAGGCCGTGAAGTTTTCGCTGGTCATGTGATGCGCTCCTCCTCATCAGTCACTGCATGCCCGGCCGTCACTGCGGTCGGGCACGTCAAGCTTAACTAGGACCAGGCCCGCAGGACACCCCGGATTCTCGGTCATGCGCCGATCCGGTACACGCGGCGATCCCGGTACATGGCCGACTCGCGTACATGGGCCGATCTCTGCGCATAGGCCAATCCTGATGCAGGGCCGAATCCCGCGCATGATCGAATATCGTGCAGCCAGGAAAATTCCGCATGACGCGAACCGTGCATGCCGGAAAACGGAATCGGATTCAGATCGGTAAATGTCCTTAGTCGAGAGCCGGATCCACATCTCGCACTGGGACTATTCCAAGGACCGCCCGCGGCGTGGCGACGCAGAGGCGCTCCTCGCATCCCGCCGGATCAGCTCGGACAGGATTCGGACAGGATGATGCCGAGCTCCAGCATCTTGCCCAGGCCGACCGGGCCGGCGCCCAGGATGCGCGACTGGAGGTTCTGCGGCGCAAGCATGGCCGGCCGGTGCTGGTAGGTCAGCGGGTCAAGTAGTCCACGGTGCCCGGTGGCGAGGGCGTCGTCGCTGGCATCCAGGGGCGGCCTGCTTACTGATAGTTCCCGGGAGGTGGCGGGGACAATGGGCGGACCGCTACAATCGAAAGCGTGATCAGGGAGGCGATTGCGCTGAGCCGTCGGGCGGCAATGCCGGTGCGCCCGCGCCAGCTGAGGCCCATCGTCGTTCCCGTCAGCCTGGAGGAGTTGCATGGGCCGTCATCCGGTCTCGTGACACCTCCCCGGCGGCTGTGGTGGTCCGGCGAAGAAGACGCCGCGTTCGACTTGGGGAACCGGGGACAGGCCGCGGAACTGTACGAGGCCATCTTCGAGGCTGCCAGGACGTTCCAGGACATCGCCGATCATCTTGATGCCGGGCTGCTGATCGAACTCTGGCCTGAACTGGGAATGCGCCGTGCTATCCGGCAGGCGTGGGAGGATGCCCACCCGGTCCTCGCGGCGGCTGGGGTATCTGGTCGCGCCGCCTGATGGGGATGCTGGCCCGCCACCGGCAGGTGGCGGAGATCATCCTCAGCGCTGCATCCAAGTACCGTGTTGCCCTTGGTGGAGGAAACGCGTTGCTAGCCCATGGGGTAACTGACCGGCCTACGCAGGATGTAGACGTATTTTTCGGGCAAATCGACGAGCTGGCCGATGCCGCCCCGACGATCGAGGCCGCTCTCGCGGCCGCCGGGTACGGCGTGACGCCGCTTGACAATACCGGGGACCTGACCGACATCTGGGAGGATGCGGGCGAGGGCCTAGCCGAGTGGGAGGTCACCACCCCGGACGGCGAGCACGTCGTGCAGGTGCAGGCCGGGCACTTCGAGGTTCTCGCCAAGCCGGTCACGGTGAAGGGCATCGGCCCTGTCCTCGCGCTCGATGACATCGCCGGTCACAAGGCCTGCGCGATGGCGACCCGGGCGGCCGCCCGCGACTTCGTCGACATCGCCGCGCTGCAGGAGTACCGGAAGAAGTACCGGTGGGCGAAGATAATCGAGCTCGCACTGGAGCGCGACCCGGGACTTGAGCTCGCTGACTTCGCCGACGCCGTCCGTCGCCTTGACCGGATGCCGGATGAGAGGTTCACCCGGCTCCTGCCAAAAGATCGCGGCGCGGCATGGCTCCGGCACCACTTCATAGACTGGCCGCGTGAGGCTCCCGAGCGGGTCGCCAAAGGAGACGGTTAGGCAGGGCTAAAGCCCTCGCGTGCTACTCCACCCTCGCGTCCATGCTGCACCGCCGCTTGGAGGAGGCGGACATCCAGTAGCCACTGCACTGCCCTGGGGAGGCCCGGGCAGGTGGCTGGTGCGGTCGTCGAGGAAGACCTCGGTAGCGCGGCTGATCGCCTCGGCGAGCAGGTCCGCGAGGGAGCGGCGGTGGCGGGCATGCGGGCGGTGATCGCGGCGGCGAGTTGCCGGACGAGCCAGCGCACGTCGTGGATGCAGCCGCTGTCGATTCCGGCCGGGGCGGTGGCCCGGTCGAGGATGACCGCCCAGTCGGGGCCTGCGGTCAGGTAGTCCTCGTTGCCCTGGTCGCCGCGTGGCCCTGGCGGGATGCCTCGGCGATCAGGATGGCCTCGCCGGCGCGCCACCGGCTCTGGGGAACGAGCTATGCACCGTCGTTGCCATCGCGCAGGGAATGGATCATGCTCTGCAGGATCCGGAACGCGCCTGACTGCTCGGTCTCGGTCAGGCCGGCCAGCATTCTGACCTCGACGGACCGGACCGCTACGGTCGCCTTCTCGAGGCTCCGTCGGCCGCGAGGCGTGAGCCGCGTGGGAAGAACCTTCCCGACGGGTGCCTCTGCAGGCCTGGTCACGTAGCCCTCTCGTTCCAGGGCCTGGAGCAGCACGTTCATCGTCTGCCGTGTCACGAACGCGCCCCGCGCGAGCTCGGAGTTCGACAAGCCCGGTCGTTGAGCCAGCAGCTCGAGGCAGGAGTAGCGCGTCACGCTCATCCCGAGCGGCCTCAGCACCTCCTCCATGGCTACGCGCAGGGCGCTCGACGCCTCTTTCAGCAGGTAGCCCAGTGACGTCTGCAGGTCGACGCCGACACCGTTTTGACTCATGTCAGAATTCTGACATAGATTGACTGTGTCAGAAAACTGACACAAAAGAAGGAGCATCACCATGCCCGCCACCGGCCCCGACTTCATCTCGCTCCAAGCGCGCGACCTCGACGCTTCGCAGGCGTTCTACGAGCAGTACCTCGGCCTCGTCCGCTCGCAGGCCGGACCTCCGCACGCCGTCGTCTTCGAGACGAAGCCGATCGCGTTCGCACTCCGCGACGTCGTTCCCGGCACCGATCTCGCATCCGTTGCCCAGCCCGGCATCGGTGCCGCGATCTGGCTCCACGCCACAGACGTCCAGGCCATTCACGATGCTCTCGTCGCCGACGGTCACACCATCGTCTCCGCACCGATCGACGGCCCCTTCGGTCGGACATTCACCTTCGCCGACCCCGACGGATACCAGGTCACTCTCCACGACCGCGCCTGATCGGCCAAACGCCACCGGACGATCACCGATCCCCGAAGACCGCAGTTGCGCCCTAGTACAGCAGCGGGCCGCGACCTCTGGTGCGGCATGGCCTGGGGTCCGGCCCGGCGCCACTCGCATCCCCGTCCACCGCGCATCGGCATCCACAGTCGACTACAGGCGACCGCTCAATTTATCTCGAAGCTTTTTCCGGTTGCGAAGACTTTTCCACGTGGGAATGTGGAAAAGTCTTCCTAACCGGAAAACTCTTCGGGATCATGGCAGCGGGCCGGGACCTGCTACATCTCAGGACTCCGTTGTAGTACTAGGCTCGTGCGTGACGCTACCTTCTGCCCTGCTGACCTGACGACGTTCTGCCGGCTAGACGACCTTGGCTTGGAAGTGGTCGGCCAACAGTTGCATCCCGGCCACGCCGTGTTGCTCTCTCGACGCAACACCGGCTGCGGGGACAAGTTCGTCACCGTAATCATCGACCTCACCCCGGTCCGCGACGGCACCGGACTGTCGAGACTGCTGGGCATGGCCGAAGGCCGATCCAAGCAGGTGTTCAAGACCTGGCTCCAGGCCCAGACAACAGCGTTCCGTGACGGGATCGAGATCGTGGCCATGGACGGCTTCACCGGCTTCAAGAGCGCCGCAGCTGAAGAAATCCCCGACGCAGTCGCGGTGCTGGACCCGTCAACACGTCCGACTCACCAGCGTGTTCACCGCCGATGAGCATGCCGCGGTCGTGGCGACCTGGGGCACCTGCCCACCCGTTCGATCCGGCTGTCGCAGTCCGGATCATCTGCTAGTTCCCTAGCGACAAGGAGGTCGTGATCGCCCTGGTCGGGTTCGACAAGAAGGCGCCGCCTGGCCGCGTACCGCACCGCCGCAGCGTGACGGGGCGGCGTTATCGCAGGTCAGCGCTGCAAGCGCTCGAATGTCGTACCTCTTTGGCATGATGTCGTTAAGGATGTTGCGGTATACCGGGTAAACCGCTAACGTTCTGCCGTTAATCGCGTCATGTGACGCAATTAATGGCAAGTTGCTAATGAGTGTCTCCGGCCTGAAAGCGATACGATGCGAGATCTTGTTCAGAGGTTGTCACGGGCTGGCGGACGGGCGGTGAGACCCGTGGTGCGGCCATGCCTCCTAGCGGCTCTCGCCGTGACGCTGGCGGCCGGGACGGCGATAGGCGCCTCCGGGACCCTCACGGCGCGGGCCGCTGTGACCCCAGCCGTTACTAAGGCGACGACTCCAGCGGCCGGGCACCCGGCGAGCGGAACGAGTCCGGCGGTGGCCAAGCCGGCTAACCCGAAGTCAGTGCACCCAGCGGCGCTGCCCGCGAGGCCCGCCGCGCTGTCCGCGGCCCAGCGGCGACAGGTTGAGGCGAGCGCGGCCCGGCAGGCGATCACGCACGCCACGGTGCCGGACACCTGCTCCGGCGCGATCTTGCCGGACACCGTCTACCCCTGTACCACGCCGTCGAGCACAGGCACCGACACGTTCACCGTCACCGTGGCCAACGCCACTGACCAGCTCTTCATCCGAGTCATGCCTGCCGGGAGCACCGGGTCCGCCGCCACGTTGCCCGTCACGGTCACCGCACCGGACAGCAGCAGCGTGACCTGCCAGCAGCCGTCGCAGGTGTACATCTGCGCCACCACTGTCGCGGGCACGTACACGGTCGCCGTCACCAGCAGCGGTACCTCTTATACGATCGCGTACACGGACCTGCTCGCCGAGAGCACCTGCCCGGCCGCCAGCACCTCGTTCGCGGCCGCGCCCCCGCAGGGCACCACGGTCGCCGGGGCGGCCGGGACCTGCTACTCGCTGACCATGCCGACGGGCGACACCCTCCAGGTGAACGACTTCTCCCAGCCGGACTCGATCGGGGTGGCGGTCTTCGACGCGACCGGCACCGAGATCTGCTCCACGTGGTCCAGCAGCTACACGACTTGCACGATGACCGGCACCGCGCCGTACCGGGTGATCGTCAGCTCGAACTACGGCGACGCCGAGACCTACGCGGTTGAGCTGAACGACCTTAGTGACCCGCTGGGCTGCGCGGCGTCGGTCTCCCCGGTTGCCTACGGGCAGGGCCCCACGCTGACCACCGACCCGTGCGAGCAGGTCACGATCCCGACGGCGGGCAGCTACTTGCTCAATGCGGGCAGCAACGGAAGCCTGGGGGCCAATGGCACCCTGTATGGCCCTGGGACCAACCCTGGCGGCGCGCCGTCCCCGGCCTGCGGGCCTGGACAGGTCTGCACCCTGGCCGCGGGCACCTACTACTTCGTGAACATCCTCGACTTCCCGCCGTACGCGAAGTGGGGCCTGACGCTGATCTCCCAGACGGCGAGCGCGGGCTGCGCCGCCGCGAAGGACACCGACTTCGCGGCCGGTGCCGCGACGGGCAAGTTCACCGCCCTCGGCGAGGTGGCCTGCCTGACCCTCCCGACCGCTGCGGGGAAGACGGACTACCTGTTTAACCAGCCTGGGGCCGACGGCCTGACCCCGCAGGTCGAACTGATCGACGCCACAGGCGCGCAGTTGTGCGGCAACGCCATCACCTACGGCTACGCTACCTGCACCCTGACTGGCGCCGCGCCGTTCCGGGTGCTCCTGTACGGGCAGAAGATCGGCGACGGCTACCGGTACCTCGTCCAGCGCACCGACTCCACCGCCGGGTGCGCGGACTGGCCTCAGTCGGGATTCGGCGGGTCCTGGGGCACGACGGCGACCCTGACCGCCAGCAACGACGTCGCCTGCCGCGTCATCCCGTCCGGTCAGCACTCCTCCGGCGAGATGATCGACTACTCCAACAACGCGAACACGGTCGATGCATACAACTACGTTAACGACCCGGCTGGCACGCAGGTCTGCGCGGGCAACAGCACAGGCGTCTGCTCCTTCAAGGCCGGCGTCACCTACACGGCGCTCCTGGTCCTGGCGTCGGGCAAGGCCGACAGCTTCCATTTGGTGCGCCGGGATGTCAGCCAGACGGCCAAGTGCCTCACCCCTGTGTCCACGACCGTCGGTGGCCCGTCTACGACCATTGCCCTCACCTCGGACCTGGACTCCGTCTGCTACCGGGTGACGGCTAAGGCCACTGACGACCTGTGGTTCAGCGCCCGTACCCTCGGGCCTGCCTTCCCGGTGGCAGGCGGCGCCGCCACCGGTGCTGTCCTGCAGGTCACCGACAACGCGGGCGGGCTTGTCTGCCGCCAGTGGGGCGTGGCGTGCCACGTCAGCGGGGCTACCAGCTACCAGCTCATCATCTCCGCCGACGACTACCAGGGCGAGGCGATCACCGTCCACCTGGACGCCTGGAAGGTCGGCGGCGCGTCCGGCTGGGCACCCGAGTGCGCCAAGCACCAGTTCTCGAGCACAGACGGCTTCCCGGCCTTCAGCGGGACGCTGACCGAGCAGTCCACCGCCTACTGCGCGGTCGTCACCATGCAGCCCAACCTGGAACTGGATGTCGTGGGGTGGCAATCGGCGCCGGGCACCCAGCCGACTGGACTGTCCATCTACATGCCCACCGACTTCGGGCCCGCTGGCCAGCCGTTCGGCACGACCTGCGGCTCAGGCGGGGGCCTGCCGACCTTCGGCATTGAGTGCAGTGACAACACCAGCCAGCCGGAGCAGGGACTGCTCTTGGTGAACCTGGCCGGGAACAACGGGATGAGCCCCGTCCAGTACACCCTGCAGGGGCTGTGCTGGTCCAGTGCCTGCGCCCATGTCGGCAACCTGCAGGGCAACTTTAGCGGGGTCTCCCCGGCGTCCCAGCCGGCCGGGCCGAACACGTTCACCATCACCGGCTCCGACCTGAGCTACGCGACGCAAGTGGAGTTGATGAGCGAGGACTCGTCGAACAGCAACAACGCATACGCGGCGATCACCTCGGTCAACGCCGCCGGGACGGCCGCCACCTTCACCGTCAACACCGCAGGGTGGACGCCAGGCAAGTACGACGTCTGGTCTGGCCGGTCGAGCGTGTCCATCGGCACCCCCGGGCCCGGGTACCTGCCTAACGCTTACACGGTGACTGCCGCACCGCCTGCTCCACCCGCCAGCACGTTCACGGCCGTCACCCCGGCCAGGATCCTGGACACCCGCACCGGCCTCGGCGCGCGCAAGGCGAAGGTCGCCGCGCACGGCACCGTGACGGTCGCCATCGCCGGGCACGGCGGAGTCCCGGGCAGCCGTGTCACGGCGGTCGCCCTCGACGTCACCGCTATCGGCCCGAAGGCGTCCGGTGGCATCGTCAGCTACCCGGCTGGGGCGGCGCGGCCCGCCGAGCCCGACGTCAGCTTCACTGCCGGAGTCGCCCAGACCAGGCTCATCGTTGTGCCGCTCCGCAGCGGCAAGGTCAGCCTGTACAACACCTCAGCCGGCACTGTGGACCTGACGGCCGACGTCGCCGGCTATTACACCACGGCGTCCACCGGCTCGACGCTGACGACGACCGGGCCTACGCCGATCCTCGACACCCGGTCCGGCACCGGTGCCCGGAAGGCCCGCGTGGCAGCGCACGGGACTGTCGTGCTGACCGTCGTCGGGAAGGGCGGTGTTCCAGCCACGGGGGCAACCTCGGTCCTGCTTGACGTCGCGGCCTTGTCCCCGACGGCGGCCGGATCACTGACGATCTTCCCGGCGGGGAAGGCCCGGCCCGCGGCGACCGAGGTGTCCTTCGCGGCGAAGGTGACCGGAGACGACCTTGTCGCGGTGCCGATCGGCAGCCACGGCCAGCTAGACCTGTACAACGGCTTGGCGGGCACGGTTGACCTGACCGCCGACGTGGTCGGGTACTACGGAAAGGGCGGGGCGTCATTCGTGCCGTTCGGGCCTGCCCGGATCCTCGATACCCGGTCCGGCCTCGGCGGCAGCGGCCAGTCCGTCCTGTCCCACTCGGTGGCCGTCCTCGACGGCGTCGCCAGCGGCATCTACCCGGACGCCCTGGCCATCTCCTCGGTGGTGCTTGAGGTGACGGTAACAGGTGCCCAGCGAGCGGGGACACTGACGGTCTACGCTGACGGCAGGTCGCTGCCATCGGCATCCACCTTCTCCTTCCCGGTCGGCCAGTCCGTGACGGAGCTGGTGGTCGTCCCAGCTGGCAACGTTGACTTCTGGAACAACTCCGGTGGCACCATCCAGGTGGTCGCAGACCTCGTCGGGTACAACGGGTAGCTCGGTGGCCCGTCTCACCTGCCGCGTGCGGGCGTCACGGGCCTGAGACCGGCTGAGTGGGGCGGTGCCGCGTGACGCGGCACCGCCCCACCGCGTGCGGGGTGGCTGGAGTGCGCGGGCTTGGCGGCACGAAGGACGCGCTGTCTAGCTTTTCTCCTGGATGGTGCCGTCGGCTAGGTGCAGGACCGAGTCGGCTATGTCCATGAGCGTCGGATCATGGGTGGCGAGCAGCGCGGTGACGCCCTCGGACCGGACGACGAAACGGATCAGGCGCATGACCTGCTTGCCGGTCTCCGCGTCCAGATGTCCCGTGGGCTCGTCGGCGAGCAGCAGCCGTGGCCGGATCGCGAGCGCGCGGGCGATGGCCACGCGCTGCTGCTGGCCGCCAGAAAGCTCGCCTGGCCGGTGCCGGGAGCGGTCAGCTAGGCCGACGAGCGCGAGCATCAGGGCGACGCGCTCCTCGCGCGCCCGCGAGGCCAGACCTGCGATGCGCAGCGGCACGCCAACGTTCTCCGCGGCCGACAGCACCGGCAGCAGGCCGAACGACTGGAAGATATAAGCCACGGTCTCGCGGCGCAGGTGCACCCGCTGCTGTTCGCTCATCGCGGTCACGTCCTTGCCGTCGACGTGCACCGTGCCGGAGTCGGGCGTGTCCAAGCCGCCGACGATGTTGAGCAGCGTGGTTTTCCCCGATCCGGACCTGCCGCGCAGGGCGATGAGCTGTCCCTCACCCACGGTCAGGCTGATGCCCCGCAGTGCGGCGGTCGCGGTTGGGCCGCTCCCGAAGGTACGGGTCACGTTCTTCACGTCGATGATTGGCGTCATGTGTCAACCTCGGACGAAGCGGTGGGGGAGGGATCGGCGGTGGGAGAATCGTCGGGGCCGGACTCGGCTCGGCCGTTGGATGGCCGGTCGGGCCAGACGCCGATGTGCTCGGGTTCCAGCTCCAGCCGGACGCGGTCGCGCATACGAAGCGTCTCGGTCATCTCGCGCGGGAGTTGGAGCCGTCCGGCCCTGTCCAGCACGGCGTACTCGATGGCGTGCCCGAGGGCCGACCCGTCACCGCCGTCGTGCCGCAAGGTCTCGGTGCTGGTCCGGCCGTCCCTGATCGCGATGACCCGCCGGACGTTCGAGGAGACCTCAGGATCGTGGGTCACGATCAGGACCGTCACGCCCTGGTCGGTGTTGGCCGTCTTGAGCGCGGTGAAGACGGAGTCGGCGGTGACGCTGTCCAGTTCGCCCGTTGGCTCGTCCGCGAGGAGAAGGCTTGGCTTGTTGGCGATCGCGGTGGCGATCGCGACCCGCTGCTGCTCGCCGCCCGACATTTGGTCCGGGCGACGCCGCGTGCAGTGCGCCACGCCCAGTACCTCAAGAAGCTCGGCCGTTCGCACGCGCCGGGCCTTCCGCCCGCTGCCCGCTAGCTTCATCGGCAGGTCCACGTTCTGCGCCGCCGTCAGGTAGGGCAGCAGGTTCCGCGAGGTCTGCTGCCAGACGAACCCCACGGTGCCCCGCCGGTAGGTGAGCCGCTGCCGGGCGGACATGGCGGCGAGGTCATGCCCATCCACCCGGACCGCCCCGGCCGTCGGCGTGTCAAGCCCGGCCAAGATGTTCACCAGCGTCGACTTGCCGCTGCCGGACGCCCCGACCAGAGCCGTCAGCTCGCCGCGCTCGACGACGAGGTCAAGGCCCTGCAGCGCCTGCACCTCGATGCCTTCGGCCTGGTAGATGCGGACCAGCCGGTCGCAGGCGATCAGCGCGCCCGCGCCGTAGTCGCCGTGCCCGCCCTTCGGGGCCTCGGCGTGTAGTTCCTCAAGCGAGGCCGGGGACATCGGATCGCTCAACTCTTCCTCCTTCTTATGCCCGCATCGTCACGGCGACGCGCCCGCGCGCCGACCTGATCTCGTAGGCCAGCGCGATGACGGAGACCACGAGGAGTCCTGCCAGCGGGAGCAGGAACGACGCGAAGTCTGGTCGCAGCGGCACCGGAGCCTGGGACTGGGTGAACGCCGACAGGTTAACCGCCGGGGCCACGAGCCTGGGCAGCGCGATGGCGCACGCGACCGCCGCTACGGCCGATGCGGCGATCGCGGGGAGCACCTCAAGCACCGCAAGTCGGACGCGCTGCCCTTCAGCTAGCCCCATCGTGGCCAGCCGCGCCATTGTCAGCTCCCGGTCCGCCGCGGCGAGCGCCAGCTCAAGCAGAATTACGGCCAGCGCCAGCGCGGCGGCGCTCGCGATGGCCAGGGTGAAGATGAGGAACGTGCCCCGCTGCAACGGTGCCCCGGTCAGCTCCCGCAGTGCGAGGGACCGGGCGGCGATGATCGGGGCGTCAGCGCCCGGCATGGTCGCCTGCACCGCGGCGCGGAGCCTGGCCATGTCGATTGATGGCCCGGTGACCAGCATCAGGTTGACCGGCGGCGGCTCGCTGACGCCGTGGATCGCCGGCAGTGGCGCCACGATGAACGCTCCGCCGGCGGGCAGCGCCGGGGTGGACTGCAACTCGCCGGAGACCCGGACCCGGAGCGCGGGCAGGCTCCCCGGGACAGCGATCGTGCTGCTTACTTGCCTGCCCAGAAGGGCGGTCGCTGCCGCAGACGCCAGCACCGGGATGGCCGCCTGACCGTGCGGTTCGGTGAGCAGGGCGGGCTTGACCGGAGAGAATCCCTGCGTCGAGGCGACGAGGGCCGCGTAGCTAGCCGGGTCGACGGCGATCACGGTCACCTGCCCGCCGCCGGTGAGGTTCACCGGGAGCTCTAGGGCCGTCGCGGCATGCTGGACGCCTGGCACCGCGGCGATCGCCCGCACGGCTGAGGGGCTGATCGGCCAGGCGGTCGTGCCCAGCTCGATGCCGGGTGAAGTGATGACCACGTCAGCGCCGGTTTCCTGCCACGACGCCTCAATCTCGCCGCGAACCGCCGCATCCCGCAACATGATGGTGAACGCGGCCATGGTGAGGACCAGGACGAGCGTCATGGCTGGAAGCGCAAGCGTGGCAGTGGCCTGCGCCGCGCGGGTAAGGCCGAGGAACCCGATGACGCCGCGCTGGCGAGCCGATGCCCGCGCCAGCCCGCGAAGCAGCAGCTGGTACAGCCGCAGGACCACGATCACCGCAGGGACCGCGACGAGCAGCGGGGCCGCGCTGGTGTAGAGGTCGGTTGTGCCCGTCTGCATCCGCAAGACCGTGATGCCGCCGATGGCCGCGGCGCAGGCGGTGACCTCGAAGGTCACTCTGGTCGCCCAGCGTCTGCGCCACCGTCGGTGTCTTCGCCCTCCGGGCCGACGGCGTGGCAGGCGGTGCTGCCAGGCCGCGGCCACCCCGGGCCCCACTACGGCGACCGCCAGCGTCGCGATGCCCGGCCACCAGGCGACCCAGCCTGCGGGGACGGAGCCCGAGACGAGGAGCACGGCGAGTGCCCAGCCCAGCGCGGCGGCTGGCACGCAGGTTACCGCCGCGCCAAGGGACCCGAGCAAGAACAGTTGCGCCAGTGACGCTCCTCGTGCCCGGCGCACGGCCATCTCCGCAGACCGGCGGGCCGCGATCATCGCGACCGCGAGAAGCATCATCACGATGCCCGCCACCGCCAGGCCCACAAAGACCATCCACAGCAGGACGTTCACGCCGTTGGCGGCCTGGACAAGCGTGGTCAGCGGCTGGAGCAGGCCAGACGACACGCTCAGCGTGCTCGCTATCGGCGCCAGCGGCCCGGTCAGCTCGGGAATCTGGTGCGCGATCTGGTTCAGCGAGTGCAGCAGCGCCGGAGCCTGGGCGTGCAGCCCGGTGGTGGCTACTGGAAGCTCCCACTGGATGTTCAGGCTCTGCTGGCCGAAGAACTGCTGGATCACGGCGCTCTCGCCGGGATCGGCGATGACCGCGCCCTCCCACAACTTGGTCTGGCTCACGAAAAGCGATGGTGCCGCGAGGAGCGTGTCGGCTTTCCAGAACGAGGAATCCGGATCGGTGGGCTCAACGATCCCGGTGACGTAGAGGCGGAGCAGGCCCAGGCCTGTCGGGGGCGGGGCATTCGAGGGGCCGCTGATCTTTATGGATGCCGGGTACGGGCCTCTGATCATCAGCTGAGAGCCGAGCCGCAGCGCGAAGGCCCTGGCCGTTTGCGGGGTGACCACGACCTGGATCTCGGTATACGACGTGGAGGATCTTGGGACAGTATCCGGCATGCTGCCGGCCACCAGCCGCAGGTGGTCGGCGACCGGGTCCCGGTAGGCGACCTCCAGGTTCGCGGCGATCCCCTTAAGGATGGGCAGCGCGCTGATCACGGGGAACAGCCCAGAGGTCATTCCCGCCCAGTCCGCCGACCGTGGGGCCATGGGCAAGGGGCTGGAGTCGAAGTCGCTGCGCAACTGGGTGGTGATGTCGTTAAGGCTGTCCGGTGTAAGGGTTAGCTGGCTGTAAGGATTCCCTGTGGGCCCGGTGATGGCGGCGTTGCTCACATCCCAGTTGGTCTTGACCGCGATGGTCTTGTCGATCTGCGGCAACCTGTCCACCAACTGCTGTACCCCGAGCAGTCCCGTCGCCCGCGCCTCCCGGGGACCCGCGGTGGCGGCGAGCACGCAGCCCCCGGCTAGCAGCGCGAGCGCGAGGCTCCCCGCGATCCCCGTGCCGGTTGCCCGGCGCAGGACGCTCAGGCCCTTCATGCCTGCCATGCCGTGGCCCTCGCTCATGCGGTTCCTCACGCTGCCTCCGCGGTGCGAAGCGCGGCGGCGGGGTCGAGTCGGCGCGCGGCAATGAGCGCGGCGGCCACCGCGGGCACCAGTGCCACGGCTAGTGCGAGCGTGACGGCCTGCGGCAGGTTATACAGCGTGACAGCGGGCGGCATCGGCTGCTGCGCCGTCGGGGTGAGCGTGACGGCGGGTACGAGCAGCCGGGCGACGACCGTGCCGAGCAGCACACCGAGAGCGGCGGATGGCAGGCTGAGCAGCAGCTTCTCTAGGCATAGCTGCAAGGCCGCGCCGCGTCGCGTCACGCCGAGCGCGGCGAGCAGCGCCGTCTCGGCGCGGCGCTGGCGCACGTCGGCCGCGATCGACGCCCAAAAGCCCGTGATGGCGAGCAGTGCCGCCGCCGCGGCCATCGCGAGCAGGGCTATCTGCGGTGCGGCGGACAGCGGGTCGCCCGTGGTAGCCGTGGCCAGTCCTGCCGCGCTGGTGATCTGCGTTCCGGCGGGAACGCTGGCTGTCAAGGCCCCCGGGATGCCTGCGCCAGCCGTGGTCAGCCACCACTGAGTGACTGGCAGCGTGGGAAGGGACTGCCGGAGGAGGTACTCCTGAAGGCTGCCAAGATCGGTGATGAGCGCGCCGCCCGGCGCGGTGACAGTCGGGAACGAGGTCACCTCAGCCACGATCCGCAGCGGGAGCACATCACCGCCCAGGGACGCGGCCACGACGGAGCCGATCGCCGTGCTGTTCGAGTCCATGAATGCCCTCGTCGCGATGGCCGGGATCGCCGTTACCGTGGCAGCCGGGGGGAGCAGCACCAACTGCCCGGGGATCTGCTCGGGCGCCTGCGGCCCGGCGCCGCCCGTCGGGGCCGCTGCCCCGTAGCCCGGGCCAAAGGGGAACGTCGCCGCCCGACTCGTGACGTGCGCTGATCCGCCGACCGGTGCCGCAGATAGGCCCCCCTGCAGGCCCGCAGTTGCCTGCAAGTTGGCCAGAATGGGGGAGCTGGCGGCGCTCGTCCAGCCGGCTAGCGACAGGCCGCTCACGGTGAGCGCCATTGACGGGGCGGGGTGTGGCGGCAACAGGAACGTGGCCGTGATCGCGGCCACCCGCAGTGGGTAGCGTGCCTGATTGCCGCCAAGGAACGCGACGAGCACGTGCGGGCGCCCGTCCGCGACGAGCGCCCCGGCGGTGACCTGGTAGGCGGAGCCCGTCGCGTCGAGGATGGTCAGCCCCACGGTGACCGGCCCGAGCTCGGCGGCCAGCCCACTGGCACGTCCCGGGGGCACCGGCGCGGCCGGGCCGAGCGTGGCAGTGAACGCGATCGTGCCGGCCCGAGCACCGGGCTGGGGCGTCGCCAGCACGGCTCCCGGCAGGCCGCCGGATGGTGCGATCGCGCGGAACAGGGCGCCGGGCGGCAGCGGCGACTCATCGCCGCGCAACCTGGCGACCTGGGGCGCCCCGGCTGAGTCGACCGCGACCACCTCGCCGGGACTCGCTGTGATCTGCGCCGACACCGCCATCGAGTGCGTCACGCCGCTCGCGGCGGTGACGGCGTCCACATCGCCCGGCTCCAGCGCAGTGGGCAGGTTGACCTGGACGTCACCGCCACTGGCGAAGGCAGCCTGATCGGAAGCTGACCGGGTCCAGCTCTGGTGCTGCGCGAGCGCGAGCGTCCCGGTCGCGACCGCCATGACAAGCAGCAGCGCCGCGCCGCCCTGGCGGACCGGCATCCTGCTGAACTGCCAGCCGGCCAGCGAGGCAGTGAGCCTTCTGCCCCCGGCGGACAGCCGGTCCGTTGCCCAGGCAGCCAGGGGAAGCAAGCGCAGCGTGGCGACGCTCCCGGCGGCCAGCGCGAGCGCGGGAGCCAGCGCGAGCACCGGATCGATCCCCGCGGTCCCGCTACCGCTGCCCGCGGAGTACTCGCGCAGTTGCCAGCCGGCCAGCACCGCCAGCACCACCAGGGCGATGTCTAGGCCGGCCCGCGCCACCCCCGCCACCACGGCCTGCCTGCCACGCCGGACCCGCGCGGCAGTCGGACTGAGGGTGAGTCCCGGAGCGAGCAACGAGGCCGCGGCTAGGACCGTGACGACGATCGCCGCCCCGAACGCGTCGGGCCAGCTTCCCGCCTGGCCCGCCAGTCGGATGCCCGCCGTGCCCAGCGGCCCTGCGGTCGCCAGAACGCTGGCGAGCGCGATCCCCGCGATCCCTCCAGCGGCCGACATGACGATCGACAGCGGGATCACCTCGGCCGCCGTGAGGCGGGTGAGCTGCGACCAGGTCGCGCCGCGCGCCACAAGAAGCGCGGTCTCTCCCTCCCGCTGGGTCACTAGCAGCCGCGCCACCGCGAGCAGCGCCGCGACGGCCAGGACGAGAAGCTGCAGGGCGCTGATCACCAGCAGCGACCGGGCGACGGTCAGCTCGCTGCCCGCCCCGGTGAGTGCGGACGGCAGGCTCGTGGTCATCTGGGCGCCATTGAGGAAGCTCAAGCTCGGCAGAGACTGCGACAGGCTGGTGATGCTCGCCGCTATCGAGTTGAGGTCACCATCGGTGAATGCCGCCATGTCGGGCTGCGCTACCCACGATCCGCTACTCATCGTGAGCGCTGGCCCGAATGCCGCCTGGCTCACCACAAGGGGGCCGTACGTGGTGGTCCCGCTGATGGTGGACATGCCGCTGGCCGGGAGGTAGCTAAGCCTCCAGTACGAGTCCGCCGGGCCGGATCCCTGGCGCTGCGTGAAGGTGCCAGTGATGTCGAAGCTCACTAGCGCGTTAGTGATCCGGTCGCGCAGTTGCAGCACGTCGCCCGCGAAGACATGAAGCAGCGCTGCCGCTGAGGCGGGCAACGCGGCGGGGATCGCTGACTGCTGACTGCTGTCCGAGGCCGTCGGCCACCGTCCGGAGACGAGCGTCGCGTGGCTGGCTATCCCGTCCATCGAGGCTGCCTGGAGGAGTGCCGTGTTGCCCTTGACGGCACTCGCCGGCGACGCGGGAAGCATCCCCGGGACGAACCCAAGCGGATCGGACCAGAATGCGTCCTGGAAGCTGAACGGCACGCCCGGCATCGCCACGGCGATCCGCGACCGCAGCGTCGCGCTGCCCTGGGCCGCCTGGCCGGGACCGCTTACCAGCGCGGTGATCGACGCAGCGGTGTCCGGCGCCGTGACGAGGTCATGCCGGACAGCCAGTGGGAGGGCCTGAGCCGTGAACACGGTGAGCGCGGCGGCCACGGTGGCCGTAACCAGGGTCGTCAGCGCGGCGGCTGCGAGCACTACCCAGTGCGCGGTCATCCGGCGGGTCGCCATCGGACCATGGGGACTGGGCATGAGTCCAGCATTCCGTACGGAAGCCAGCACAATCAATGCTCTACGTATCAAGAATGGATAATCACGTCGGCCGGCTCTCGCGAGCCACGAGCCCGTTTTGCGGGCAATGTGCCACACGTGCTGCTGCTGCGACAGTGATGGCACACCACCCATTGCCAGTGACTGCGGGGATGGCGCCATCAGTGCTGCAGGACGCGGTTGCCAGTGTGACCAGAGGCTGCCATCAAAGCAAAGGTGCCAGTGAGGCTGACGATGCCACCCGGACAAAGTTGCCGCTGGGGCTGGAAGTGCCACTGATGGCGCAGGGGGAGCCGGCGACGATGGCGGTCGTCTCATCGGCGAAGAAGACCCGGTGCCGCACGTACACGCCCTTGGCGATCGCGTGCAGCGCTGATGGGCAGTCGAGGCGGCCGTAGATCCGGGTACTGCTTCATGCTGCCTCTGCCCTGTTGTCATTGCCAGCCCCTTCTCACCAGACAGGCGCTCCGGGCACGCCGAACGTGAGATGGTAAGCCAGCCGAGGCTCGCTGCCTGCCGAAACCGTCTCCAGGCCGCCCTGTCCGGGCCGGGTTCCCGCCGTCTGCGGGCGACCTTGTGGCGATGGCGAAACATGATTGCCCTGGGCCGAGCGGCACGCTATCGTCTGTCATGCCATTTCCTAATAAGGATGAAATATAACTAATAAGCATCATGGGCAGGAGCTGCCATGCGGGGAATCCATCGCATCGTCAAGGGGGGCATTCTGGCGGCGGCCACGCTAGCGGTCGGCATGGCGGTGGCACCGGTGGCCGCGCCGTCCGCCGCCGCTGCGACGGGGTCCTTTCGCCGCAGCCTCTCCTGCCGTATCAGCAACCGCCGTATCAGCAACCGCCGGGGCTGGGCACGGCATGTCCAAGCCCGGCACAGCCTCAGTAGCCCGACTGGGTGCGCGACAGCGCCTCAGCCCGCCTACGGTCAGGTGCCGAAGACCTCATCGACCGACCCGTGCCGGACGCTGAGAGGTCTACCGCGCCACGTCGCAGCGTTCATGCCGCGGGCGCCCGGCAGGGTACAGGAGTAGATGTCACGTTCTGGTGCACACGATTGCGTCTTGATCCTTTAAGGGGCCACCATTACTATCGTGACTGCCGCGATCGTCGTATTTGCCGTAAGCTCGCTCGTATGCTGGCTTGTCGTCGCGAGCACGCTAGGACCGCGACTGACCGTCGGACTGCTCCTGGCCGGGTGCGGAATCGTTGAGATCGCTGTTGGATACGGGTGGATCTTCACTGCGGAGACCTACTCATCCCTGGTGATCCTCGCGCTGGCGACCGTGGCGGTGCTCATCTCGGGTATCGCCGTCGAGGAGGGGCGAGCCGAAGCGGTTCCCTTCCGGCACGCGAGGCTCCATGTGCGTTTCGGGACGTTGTTGTCCGGTGTCTTTTCCTTCGTGACCGTAGCGCTGATCGTGTTCTTTGTCTTCGGCGTGCTGGCGTTCGGGCCGCCGGCGTCCACCCCTTCCAGCGCCGGGGTCCTACCGCCGTCGCCTGGCCTCGCCGTCCTCGCCAACGTCGACCAGGGGTGTAGCAGGAGTCCTGGGCCGCAGATGGTCTGCTCGCGGGAGATCGACCTGCGGATTCCGGGAGCGTCGTCCGTCGGCAGCACCGAGGGCGGGGCCGGACCGCAGTCGAGGACGTTGCAGCGTGATGAGCTGACACAGGGGGCGGCGGCGGCCCGTGCCGAGGTCTACAGCCTTCAGGGAACCTACGACTGGGCAGTTACGGCGGCGCCGAACGGACCCTGGCATGCCTGCCGTACGGTCGGCTGGTGGCTCGACACGCACACGATGTGCGCAAGCGTCACGGTCCGAGACGCTACAGCAGTAGTGACGCTGGATGTCGCCAGTGACTGGTTAGCCTTACTGTCGTGACTGACGCGACGGTCGTGGTGGAAATGTCGGATGTGGCGCAGGAGGTCATTGATCTGACCTTCTCTGGCGGTAGCCGGCGGGTGATCCTCGGGCTGACGGGTCCGCCGGGGGCGGGAAAGTCCACGCTAGCCGCCGCCATCGTGACGGCCGCGCGAGCGGCCGTGGCGCGCGACTGGGCAGCGTGCCTGCCGATGGACGGCTACCACCTGTCAAACGCGCAGTTGGAGCGGCTTGGCCTGCTGGACCGCAAGGGGGCACCCGCGACGTTCGACGCGGACGGGTACACGGCGATGCTGGCCCGGGTGGCGGCCGACGGCGGCCGGGACATCTACGCGCCCGATTACGACAGGACCACCCACCACGAGCCGATCGCCGCGCGACTAGTGATTCCCGCTGCGGCCCGGCTGGTGGTCACCGAGGGCAATTACCTCGCGGTCGATGCCCCGCAGTGGCGCGCGACGCGCCCTTACATTGACCACCTCTGGTACCTGGAGACGCCCGACCAGATCCGGCGTGAGCGCCTGATCGAGCGGCAGATTGCCGGCGGGCGGGATGACCCGGCCGCCCGCGACTGGGTTGAGCGCAGCGACCGCCCCAACGGGGAAGTGGTGAAGCTGAGCCGTCGCAACGCCGACCGGGTGATCAGCCTGGCACCGCGGGCCTGAGTACGGAAACGCCGGCTCGCCTACCTCACGAGCCGGCGTTTCCGTTAGGGCTTACAGCGCCTGACGCTATCGTTGTGCGCTCACCCGTACTGGTTCGGGCCGGGGGTGGGCTCATCGCACACAAGATGACTGTCGGGATCCACCCCACAAAGGGGATGAAGTACAGCAGGGCCAGCGCGCCTGGCTTGCCGGTGTCCTGGATGCGCTTCCATGCCGCCGAGAGCATCACGACCCACTCGGCGATGATCACGAGCCAGAACAAGGCCATCACGCCGCCACTGCCGGTGATGTCATCGAGGATCCCCATCACGACCTCAATCGAGATCGCGCCCAGGGCGAGCCACCAGAACGCGGACTTCGAAATGCGCCCGCTGTAGGTGAACGTGTTCTTCAGGCCCTCGGTGATCGCCGTGCCGAAGTCGACCGGCGCCCCCGACAAGTACGGCGTCCGCTGTGCTCCGATCCCTGGCATGGGGCCGTAGCCGGCCGGTGTCCCGTAGCCGCCTGGTGTCCCGTAGCCGCCTGGGGTGCCGTAGCCGCCGGCGTTCGGGTCGTAGCCGGGCTGCCCGTACTGTGGTGCCTGGCCGTAGCCGGGGGCCTGCCCGTACTGCGGAGCCTGGCCGTAGCCGGGGGCCTGTCCGTACTGCGGAGCCTGGCCGTAGCCGGGGGCCTGCCCGTACTGCGGAGCCTGGCCGTAGCCGGGCGTCTGCCCGTAGCCGGGGGCCTGCCCGTACTGCTCCTGAGGGGCCTGTCCGTACTGTGGTGCCCCGTACTGCGGCGGCTGCGGGTCGTGGCCGTAGGAGGGCGCCCCGTACTGCGGCGGCTGCGCGCCCTGCGGCGGCTGCCCGTATTGGCCCTGGGCCTGCTGGTCCTGACTGGGCTGAGGTGGCGTGGTGTACATGGTCGGCTGGTACGCAGCACCACCTGCGGCACCACCCTGGCCGGGCTGGTTGGGATCTGGCTGGTAGCCAGGCTCGTACGAGTCAGGCGTGCCGTATGGGGTGCTCACGGGTCTAACCTCCGACTTGCCCGGTAAAACTCATCACACGATACTTAGTCAAACAGAATCTATCTTCTACCGGTTGTGAGCAACCGCGAAGCCAGTCGGGAAAATTCCCTGGCTCACGACAGCGTGTTCGTCAGGTGCCGCCCTATGTAACCGACGTAAATCCGGCCCGTCTTCAGTACCCCGTCGTGGAAGTACAGGCGCGGATTGATCCGGCCGTTGGCGCTCGCGCCGATCGTGATGTGCGCCCCCATGAACACGCGCCCGCCGGGCTCGACCTCGGGGGGAACGCGGAAGATCCGCTCCTGGCGCCACTTTGGCCTGCTGTGGACGGTCTCTGACTCGTCCATCTTCACCTTGTTCGGCGAGATGATGTAATCGCCTGGGGCCGGCGGGTTCATGCACCAGGCCCGGAAGTCGCCGGCAAACCCGCGTTCGGCCTTCACCTCCGCGTAGGCCTGCAACGCTCGCAGGGCCTCCCATGAGCTGCGTACCCAGGTGGATGACTCGGGGCTGGAGTCCAGCTCCAGCGGGTCGCCGATGTCCCCGGTGTACTCGATCCTCGGCAGGTGCCGCTCCACCCAGTCGAGGAGCTCGGCGAACTCATCCGGTGGGGCATCCGGCGGTTCCTCCAAGGGGATCAGCGAGTCGGCTGGCACCCCGGCCTCAACCAGGCGCTGCCGGAACGCGCGAGCAGTACTTTCCAGCTGAAGGACCTGCTGCTCACGCTCGGCGAGCTGGGCAAGGAGATTCTGCCGCTCCGTGAACAGGGAGTTCGCCCGAACCTCTTGCTCCTCGGCCAGCCCTAGGGCCTCGTCGCGCTCCCGGCGCAGCCGCTCGATCCGCTTGACCTGCTTGCCGACCTCCTGGGCAAGGCCCAGACTGCTGCTTTCCGCACCGTGTGCCGTTCCCCCCGCTGGCGGCGCGTGCGAACTGGTCTCGTGCGGTGCCGTCGAGTCGGCTCCCAGGTCCGCCTGTCCGGCGGGCTCCTCCCCGGTCTCCGGGGCGTCACGCGACTGGGTGAGCAGCATGCGATTGACCCCGGCCAGGGCCAGCGGGATCGGGGCCTCAAGCGCCAGTCGCCTCGGCAGGTCGGCCAGCACCGCGCTGACCCGGTGCGGGTCAGCAGTGATCCGGGAGGCCAGCATCACCCGGTGCCGCAGCCCGTCGCTGGATACCGCGGGATCCACCTCGGGCATGTAGGTGCGCAGCGCGCCGCCCCACACGCCATGGCTCTCCCCGACGGCCTCATTGAAGGCGACCGTTGCCGCCTCGTCGAGGATGTAGGTGCTCGCCAGGCCGGAGGCGTCCCGTGTCACCTGGGCGATGGTCGCTGACCACGTGCCGAAGGTGATCGCCGGGTGCGCGGTGGCGACCATGGCTGGAAGGCGCCGCTCTGGGTCGCAGAGCACGTCAATGAGGTCATCCACCTGGTCCGCGCCGATCCGCACCGGCTGGCTGGCGAGCACGGCCAGCGAGTCACGGGCCGCCAGGGAGTCAAGCAGCACGCGAACCAGGCTGAGCACCTCACGCGACCCGGCCTCGACCCAGAACCACGCGGACGCCGCGTCGGCGGGGGAGTACACGGTCAGCGCCACCCGGGCACGCTGGTTCTCCGGCAGCCGCCACTGCTCGGCCTGCCCGCCGTCAGGTGAGCTCGCGGCGGTATGCGAGACGGCAGCCAGATCGTATGACTGGCCGCGGCACCACCGGTGGATCGTCTCGCGCGCGGCATTGAATGCCTCGGCCGGCGGCGTCGGGCTGCTAAAGATTAACCGGAACTTATCGGTGTTCATCGGGGGGGTTCCATAGGCGGATGTTCCCTGGTCAGAGGGGGCGGGAGCGGGCCGTCACAGAGTTAGACGTGCAAGGCCCCCACGGCGTTCACGGTTTGTATGCCACACCTGCCCAGTGCAACCCAGCCGCCCCGCAGTGCAGCCTGCCCCGGGCAGTGCAACCCCCCGCAGTGCAATGGCGCGGCTGCACTAGCTTGCTAGCAGGCACAACTGGGGACGGCGGCGAAGTTCTTCCGTGACCTCGGGTTACGCTGCAACAAGGAGGCATGACACATGTCTGACACGCAGTCGCGTTCCAAGGGGACGCCTTCTGGTTTCCCTCAGGCGGACAACACCGCCATCCGGGTGGCCCTGTGGAGGGCGCTGCACCTTGAGGCGGACGCACCCCCGCATGTGCTGGCGGACGAGGTCGGCTCCAGCTCGCGGCGCCGGCCGACGGCTGGCGGGAGCGCCCGGACATGAACCCGACGTTCACCGCCGGGTTCCGTGCCTCCATCGTGGCGCGAGCCCGCTTCATCGAGGACCTCCTCGAGGCGGAGGCGGAGCGCGGGGTTGGCCAGTACGTGATCCTGGGAGCCGGGCTTGACACGTTCGCCCAGCGCAGGGCGGATCTCGGCGGGCGCGTGCAGGTGTTCGAGGTCGACCAGCCTGGCACCCAGGAGTGGAAGCAAGAGCGGCTCACCGAGCTCGGCTACGAGGTGCCCGGCTGGCTGCACTTCGTGCCATCCAACTTCGAGGGCGATTCCTGGTGGGACGATCTGATCGCAGCCGGGTTCGACCCTTCCTCACCGGCCGTGGTGGCGTCGACAGGGGTGGCCATGTACCTGACGAAGGATGCGAACGCGGCCACGCTGCGCCGACTCGCTCGGCTCGCCCACGGCTCGACGCTGGCCATGTCATTCCTGCTGCCGGTCGAGTTGGTCGCTCCCGAGGACCGCCAGGGCCTGGAGATCAGCCAGCGGGGCGCGGCGGCTGCCGGAACGCCGTTCCTCAGCTTCTTCGCGCCCGACGAGATGCTGGCGCTGGCTCGCGAGGCCGGCTTCCGGAAGGTGCGACATGTGTCCGCGGCCGACCAGAACGCCCACTACTTCGCGGGACGCAGCGACGGTCTGCGCTCCTCAACCGGTGAGGGCCTGGTGGTGGCGACCACCTGACGACTCAGGCCGGGTGGGTGTCCCCTCGCAGCGCCACCCGGCCCTCGTCGGCTCCCCGGTCGGAAGTCGGCAGCAAGCTCCCTGGCCGTGCGCCCCCCTCCGGCGCACGCCCTTGGGACCTGCCGCCCCGAGTCCTTCCGCATGTATGAGTCAGGGACGGCCCGCGCGCCAACAACTTTTCGCGGAGAACTTCCTCCTACCGCGGCAACAGCCCCGTGGCGGCGGGAGTCGTACCGGGGGGAATACAGGGATCACCCTGATGCCACCATGACGAGGCCCGGGTGATGATGGAGGCATGGATGAACCGACGTGGCCATCACGGCCGCCTAGGGGGTGGGGGCACGACCACCGTGGGCACGACCGCCATGAGCAATGGCGGCCCGACCACGCCGACCGGCTGGCCACGCTCGTCCGCTGGTGCCGGGGCACGTGGAACGGGGAGGCACTGCGCCGGGACTCTGGCGACCGGCTGATCGGCGGGGTCAGCGCCGGGCTGGCACGCTGGCGTGGCTTTAACCCGACGACCGTGCGGACTGTGTTCGTCATCGCGGCGCTGTTCGGCCACGCATGGCTCGTCCCCTGCTACTGCATCGGGTGGCTGGTGATTCCTGGCGGTGGGGGAGCGGCGGGCATCCCTGCCCGGCCGGACGGTGCTGGCGAGGTGAAGGGCACTGGCGTGGCAACGGGCGCGAGCGCGACGGGTGCTGTCGCATGTGACGCCGGGGACTGCGGCAGCATCTGGAGCCGGGCGCGGCAGGACTCATGGGGAATCACGCTGGCGTTTGCGATCGCCTCGCTGCTTGCCGTCTTCATGCTGGTCGCCGGGGTGCTTAACAACGAGATCATCCAGACCTACGGGTGGCCCCAGGTCATCACTGCCGGGTGCCTAGTGCTGATCTGGCGGAACGCCGCGGAAACCGAGCAGGCGGCGCTGCGCCGGCTGGTCGCACCACTGGGAGGCCTCGGCTCAAAGATCGACCGCCGCGCCACCATTGTCCGGCTGGGACTAGCGTGCGCCCTGCTGGCGATCGGGATATGGCGGCTGCTGGCAACGCACGAGACCCTGGCGGTCCTGCAACCGCTGGGCGGGTTCGTTCTGATCGTGGGGGCTGTCGTCCTCCTGCTCGGGCCGTGGTGGCTGCGGATCGCGCGGGACCTAGTGCTGGAACGGCAGGCGCGGGCGCGGGCAGAGGAGCGGGCCGACATGGCAGCGCGGATCCACGACTCGGTCCTGCAGACGCTGGCGCTGATCCAGCGATGTGCCGATGACCCGGCACAGGTCACCCAGCTGGCCCGGATGCAGGAACGCGAGCTGCGGTCCTGGCTGTTCGAGGGCCGGGCACCGGGAAGCATGACGGAGGTGTCGTCGATCGCCGAGGGCGTCGCGCGGATCCAGCAGGAGGCTGAGGCCCGGCATGGGGTACCTGTCGAGGTGGTGACCGTCGGAGACTGCCCGCTCGACGGTGACCTTGAGGCGCTGCTCGCCGCGGCCAGGGAGGCCGTCGTGAACGCGGCGAAGTGGTCGGGGGCGGCCGTCATCTCGCTGTTCGCGGAGGTCACCGACGATGACGTGGAAATAGTCGTGCGGGACCGCGGGTGCGGGTTCGATCCCCGCGCGGTGCCCGATGATCGCAAGGGCATGGCTGAGTCGATCCACGGCCGGATGGGCCGGCACGGGGGTACCGTGACCGTCCAGACAGCCATCGGGGAAGGGACGAAGGTGTCGCTGAAGATGACGCGTAACGCCGTGTCGTCGTCGCGGAGCGGGTCGTGAGTGCTTCCGTTCCGAGGGTCGTGCTCGTGGATGACCACGGGATCTTCCGGTCCGGGGTGCGCGCCGAGCTTGGCAGCGCGGTTGACGTGGTCGGTGAGGCCGATGACGTGGCACCGGCCATCGCGCTTATCGAGCAGGCCCAGCCAGATGTTGTCCTGCTAGACGTACACCTGCCCGGTGGCGGCGGTGCGGCCGTGGTGTCGGCGGTGCGGGAGCGGCTGCCGCAGGTCCGGTTCCTGGCGCTATCAGCCTCGGACGCGCCCGAGGACGTGATCGGGGTGATCCGGGCGGGCGCGCGCGGGTACGTGACCAAGACCATCGGGACCGCTGAGCTGCTTGACGCGATCCGCCGGGTGGCATCCGGAGACGCGGTGTTCTCGCACCGGCTCGCCGGGTTCGTGCTGGACGCATTCGCCGCGATTCCTGATGCCCGCGGCGGTGGCGCTGGCGGGTCGGCGGCGGTCAAGCCGTCGTTCGACCCGGAGCTCGACCAGATCACCTCTCGGGAGCGGGAGGTGCTGCGGCTGATCGCCCAGGGCTACACGTACAAGGAGATCGCCCGCGAGCTCTACATCTCGGTAAAGACCGTGGAGACCCACGTATCGTCAGTGCTCCGGAAACTGCAGCTATCGTCGCGGCACCAGCTCACCCGGTGGGCCACGGAGCGTCGCCTCGCCTGATGTTGCCTGATACCGCTACTTACGGTGATTTCTTGCTGCCGGGAATGACTCTTGGTTATCTCGCACGGGCTGTGATAGGAAAGTCACATGTCTACGACGTGAACCCCATGGATACGTGAAGTCGCGATTTAGTAGGGTCGTCGGCATTTGACGGGGTGGCAGTCGGTCGAAGCTGGCGGCTCAGCGAGGAGCGAGCTGCGATGGCTGATGCTAGTCCGACGGTACGGCAGCGGGAGCTGGGCTTGCGGCTACGCAAGATCCGCACCGAACTTGGCCAGACAGTCGAGGATGTGGCGGCCAAGCTGATGTGCTCCGCCGCCAAGGTCAGCCGGATGGAGACGGGCGCGCGCCGCCCGGTACCGCGCGACGTGCGTGACCTGTGCGAGCTTTACGACCTGGACGAGGCGACGTCGGCCGACCTCATGAACCTCACCAGGCAGGCGCGAGAGCAGGGCTGGTGGGCCAGGTATGACGACCTTGACCTGTACCCCTACATCGGGCTTGAGCAAAGTGCCTCGTCTATTACTCACTACTCGATGTCCTGGGTGCACGCGCTGTTGCAGACTGAGGATTACGCACGGGAGATCATCAAGGCAATTGTGCCTCAGATACCTCCGGCCGTTCACCGGCAGCGGGTTGAGGCCAGGCTACGCCGCCAGGAACTGCTCGTTAGTGAAACTCCGCCACGGTACCGGGTGTTCCTCGATGAGATGGTCCTGCGTCGCCCTGTCGGCAACTCGAGTGTTATGGCTTCCCAGGTGGAAAAGATCCTCAAGGTTGTCGAAGACGGCAAGGTTACGGTGCAGATCATCCCCTTCGAGTTCGGCGCGTACCCGGCCGCCGACGTGATGTTCACGATGCTAGAGTTCAGCGAGCAGTTGCTGCGCCCAGTCGTCTTCGTAGAGGGTCTGGCCAGCCATCAGTACTATGAACACACGAGCGATATAGCCCGGTATCGTCAGGCTATAGACTACATGCGCGATTGCGCGCTGAGCCCCGCTAAATTCGGCGCAGCTCCTCGCGGGCATACGAGAGGCCTACGAAGCCAGGTAACGCTCCGCGATCGTATTTTCCTATAAAATAAAGCGGAAAGGATTTAAATGTCGGAGCATCCGGCAGTTCCGGAGAAACTCAACTGGAGGGTCTCGCGCGACTGCGACAGCGGTGCATGCGTGGGCGTGGCCCGCCAGGGTGAGTTCGTGGTAATAGGCAACACGAGCGATCCAGAAGCACCCGTCTCTCGCTTCACCGGCGAAGAGTGGAGGGCATTTCTCGCGGGCGTCAAACTGGGTGACTTTGACGATCTCAACTGACGGCGAGCGCGAGGAGATCATCGTCGGCTCGGCCGCCGATCTTGAGGACGTGATCAGCAGGCTCACGGACCTGGTGGGAGACGATCATCCGCTCGCCCGCACCGCGAAGAGCGCACTGGGGAGCGTGCTGGCCGACGATGACGAGTTCATCGCCATCGACTTCACGCCGCTGCCGCTTTAGGGAACGTCACCTATGGCCCATTCCGGCCGGATGCGGCACGATCGTCCTTGGGAGGCGGCAGCAGAGCCGCCGGACGCTGGGGAGGCAACGATGCCGGTCGTGCGGGCGAATGACATCGACATTTACTATGAGGTCACCGGCGAGGGCGAGCCCCTCGTCCTCATCCCTTACCTGGCGGCCGACCAGGCCTGCTATGCGTTCCAGGTAGCCGAGTACGCCAAGCACTTCACGTGCTTTACCGTCGATCTGCGCGGGGCCGGGCTGACCGACAAGCCCGAGGGCACCTACACCACGGAGTTGTTCGCCGACGATGTGGCCGCCTTCATGCAAGCGGCCGGGATCGACCGGGCGCACGTGTCAGGGCTGTCGCTCGGCGCGGCCACCGGCATCTGGCTGGCGGCCAAGTATCCGGAGCGGGTGAAGTCACTGTCCTTGCACAGCGCCTGGCCCGCCACCGACCTGTACCTCAAGACGGCGGTCCAGGGCTGGCAGATCATGGCCCAGGGCCTTGGCAGCGTCACCGAGATGGTCATCAAGGGCATCTTCCCCTGGTGCTTCACTCCCGAGCTTTACGCCGCGCGGCCCGAGTACATCGACGGGCTCGCTGATTTTGTCAGGGGCCGCCCGATGCCGCCGGTCGACGCGTTCCTCCGCCAATCGAACGCCGTCATCAGCCATGACGCCGCCGCGCAGCTCCGGCAGATCCAGGCGCCGACGCAGGTCACCTTCGGCCGGCACGACGCGGTGACCTCGACCCGCTTCGCCGGGCCACTGACAGACGCCATTAAGGACGCAGAGCTGGTTATCTTCGAGGACTGCGCGCACGCCGCGATCTACGAGAACGTCGACGACTTCAACCGGCGGACGCTCGCGTTCTTGACGAGGCATGTCGGCTAGCCGCGTACTGGCAGGGCACCCCACCCGCCCGAATCACAACCCGTGGCACAGCACTCACTCCACTTGCCGATGTTCAGAGTTTCACCACGCTGGGAATGAATCGGTAACCAACGCTACAAGGACGCCAATCGCCCATACAGGTGATACGTGGGCGAACGCACAGGTTTCCTTCATGGAGCAGTGGGCCAATAGATGGAGTTTGCGTCGCTGAGGCCGTAGGGGGCGGCTCGCGGAGGAGGTGCGTGATGCCAGTTCAAGCGGTGCTTATAGAGGCAGCACGAGGTCGGCGCCTGGTGCCCACCAGGCGCCGGTTCCCCATGCGGACACTGCACCTTGTGGATATTGAGAACCTCGCGGGAGCCGCGATCCCGACTCTGCGCGAGGTGATGGACGTACAAGTCCGCTACGCGCGCCGGATGGCGCTGGGCGTCGATGACCACGTGATCATGGCCTCCAACCACCTAGCGCTGATGAACGCGGCGCTTGGCTGGCCGCATGCCCGCTACCGGGTGCGGTCCGGCCCGGACGGCGCGGACCTGGAACTGCTTGACGTGATTGAGTCCGAGAACGTCGCCGCCAGGTTCACCCGCGTCGTGATCGGCTCCGGCGACGGGGTGTTCGGCCACGCGGCTCGGGGCCTGATGGAGCGCGGAGTACAGGTGACGATCGTGAGCCGGTGGGGGAGCCTCGCGCCCAGCCTGGAGCGTGCCGCCATGGACGTTATTTACCTGGACTCGCCGCTGCGGGGAATCGCGGCCTTACCGGATCCGAGGCGTTGCCGCCAGATGGGCTTGCGGGCTTGTCACGAATCCCCATGCGGTGCTCATGCCCATGCGGTGGTCATCCCCATGCGGTGGTCATCCCCATGCGGTGGTCATCCCCATGCGGTGCTCATTCCCAGGCGATCGAAAGCCAGCAATGCGGGGTACGGAACGCGAAGTCGCTGGTAGGAGGCCCAGTCGTGGTCACCGGCTGGATGGTGAAGCGGGCAGTGGCATTCCGGTAACGCCGGTTCCAGGCACGGACCTGGGATGCCACGGCCCGCGCTAGGGCACCCCCACGCGGGCCATGGCCGATCACGCCGACCTCGCGTCCCCGGCTGGCGGCGGACCGGAAGGCAATGTAGGCCAGGCTGGCGGCCTCAACGGTCGCCACGGTGCCCCACGAGGGCATGCACTCGACCATGCCCTCATCAATGGCCTTCCGGTCGGCGCTCATCCGGGACACCGCATTGCGCAGCGTGCAGGTCAGCCACAGATACAGCCATTCGGGAGACTCCTCGCCCAGCGTGATGCCCGTCCACTCCAGCGCCCGCGGGCGGCTGATGACGTCGCGCAGCGCTGCCGCGTCGACATCCTGCTCTTGGTGGACCGTCACGGTGACGCTGCCGTCGCAGGCGAGCGGGACCGAGTGAGCCGGGTCGTTGGCTACATCGCCACGCAGCGGCATGAAGCTGCACATCTCGCTGGACACGCTGCGCCAGCGGGGGAGATTCGCCGCGCTGGAATCCCGCTCGAAGGCGATCGCACGAGTAATGCTGCCTCGCAGCCGCAGCGGTACGACCAGCCGTCCGGCCGGCGCGAGCTGGCCTAGCCAGGCCATCGGCAGGTCCCACGCGCCGACGGTGGCGATGACCCGGTCGTAGGGCGCGTAATCAGGGCAGCCCAGCGCGCCGTCACCGAGGACGACTTGTACCTGCGGATAGCCGGCCTCCTGGAGCGTGGCACGGGCACCGCTCGTAATGTCCTCGTCCACATCGATCGTGGTGACCTGGCCACCTGGCTCGGCCAGGTGGGACAGCAGCGCCGCGTTGTACCCGGTCCCTGCCCCGATCTCCAGGACGCGATTACCGGGTTGCACCTGCAGTTGCTCAAGCATGCGGGCGACGATCGAAGGCTGGGACGCGGAGCTGATGGGGGTCGAGTCGTCGGCCCGCTTGGTTAGCACGACCTCGTTGGCATAGGCCACGCTCAGCGGGGTTCCAGGGATGAACAAGTGCCGTGGCACGGCACGTAGGGCGGCCTCGACACACTCTGAGCGCACCGATCCGCCGGCCTTAAGCGCGTCCGTGAGGGCATGGCGCAGCCGGTCTGCCTCTGCAGTCTTCACTAATTGACCGTAACCGAGTAAGCGACGAAAAAAAATCTCTAGGGAACTGTTGGCCCCGGCGAGACTTTCACTCCTACACGTGAAGGACGGGGGAGGGGAAGCCCGGTGGGGACGCAGGGCCGGTGGAAGAGGGGGCATCCGTCCGGTGCTTCTGCTGCTGTGCTGGCCACGCCTGCCCAGCCGCATTCACGGCCAGCCTGAGTCGCACAGAGCATGCGACGACCGCTGGTAGGCTGACTGCCGTAAGCGGAGGGCCTGTAGCGCAGTCCGGTAGCGCACCTCGTTCGCATCGAGGGGGTCAGGGGTTCAAATCCCCTCAGGTCCACCCAGGAAAGTGCAGGTCAGAGGCGCGCGAGATGGCCTCAGGCCATCAGGCTAGTGGTGTTCGAACCGCTAGTGGGACAGATTTGGGACACCAGGTCTTCGCCCTGTCCCATTATCCCCGCAAGGGGGTCAAGAGTTCATCGAGGGCTGCAACTGGTGAGTAGGAATCCAGTTCGAATCGTTGTCGCAGGGATTCTTCCCAACGGGCCTGAAGCTTGTCCTTCAGCTCCTGGCGCATCTGCTCGGACACGTGTGAGTACAGGCCGCGCATGCCCGGTACCTCGTGTCCCAGGCTGAGCTCGGCCAGGACTTCGGGGATGCCGTCCTCGATCATCCAGGTCTTCTTGCTGTGCCGGAGTCCATGCGGCGTGAGCGCTCGCTTGACCGGCAGCCATGCGGCGAGCTTGGGATCGCTCGCCGGGATGCCGCCACTGCCGGGGCAGCGCTCCCCCTTAACCTTGTGGACGGCGAGGAGGCCTGATTCCAGCCACCTGGTCGAGCGCCCGCATGTCGGGCAGCGGGCTGCCCCAGTGCCCTCGATGACAAGCTTCCTGTTGCCGTTGCCCCGCGGCGACTGCCAGGGTTCGCCTGGCTTGGCGAGTGGCCAGCTCGCGACCGGCCTGCCCGGCCAGGCCGCCATGTCCGCGATGACGAGCTTCTCCGGGATGGTCTTCGTGGCCTCATGCCTGCCGTCGCAGGCGGGGCGGAAGATCCGCCTGCTGAAGTTGCTGCGCCGGTGGTGGCCGCTGTCGGGGCCGGTGAACAGCAGGTGCCTGCTGCCGCCGTGGTCGGCCTTGCAGTGGCATGTCCGGGTGCGGGCGGTGGCCGCCTGCCGGGCGATGAGCTCGTCGAGGAAGGGCGGCAGGTCGACCGGGAGGAATGGTGCCCAGTTGAGGCTGCGGTAGGAGTCGTCCTTGGGCGGCAGCCGGTAGAACCGTCCGTTGACCTCGCGCAGCTGCCACTCCACGTTGATCAGTCCGGGCTGGCAGTACTCGCTTTCCAGCCCGATCATTTCTCCCCACCGCATCCCGGTGTAGGCGATGGCGACGAGCAGGACGAAGTCGTCGTCGTGGCCGGACAGCAGTGCGCCGCGCTCGGCGACGAGCAGTGCCTCCAGCGGTGTCGCCCAGGTCCGTGGCGGGTCTTGAGCAGTCGGCGGCCCGTTCTCCTGCCCCGGTTGCGCGGTCGCAGCGCCGGGTTGTAGGGGATCAGCGGCGGCCTGGCCGCCGCCGCGTCTCCGAGGATCGTGCCCAGCAGGCTACGCGCGTCAGAGGCCGTCCGTGCCGAGACCTTCTCCGCAGCCGGGAGGCCTTTCTCCCACGTACTGACCTCGGGCGTGGTGATGTCGGTGAGCTGCCATGAGCCCCACTTGGGGCGGATGAACCGCTTGATGAGGTACTTACGGGTGTCCTCGGTGCTGATGCCGACGTCCTGGGCGGCCTCCCACGTGTCGATCCACTGGTCGACGGTCACGCCGTCGGCTTCTGGCTCGTTGTCCTGCCCCTCCTGCTCTTCGGGGTTGTCGTCGCGGTCCTTGGACTGCTGGGTGGCCAGTTCGGGGTGCCGTCCCTTGGCCTCCTCAGTGCGGCCGAACTCCATGGCCGCCTTCTTGGTCTCGAAGCCCGATTCGCTTCCTCTGGAGCCGTCGGGAAGCTGGTACTTGACTCGCCAGAACTTGCCGCGCTTCTCCGCGGTTGCCATGCGTGGTCCCTCCGTCTGCTTGCATCGGTGATGGTCAGGCCGAGCGCCTGCGCCGGGTGACCGGGTCACGGGCACCATCGAGCTTGATCCGCTGGATGTCGGACTCGCTGAACCGCAGGTGCTTGCCAATGAACGTGCACGGGATCGCCCGCGCGGTGGCCTTCGTCCTCAGCCAGGACTCCCGCACGCGCAGGATCTCCGCCGCTTCCGCTGGCGTGTGCAAGCGTTCGCTCATACCGCTCCCCTTGGTGGTGCACGCCGGGCTGGCCCGGCTGGTTGGTGCTCGGGTGGTGGGGGAGCAGTGTCAGACCTACGGCTAACGTGAGATAGGTTGACGCAACTATCTTAAACTGATATTTATCGGAGGTCAAACGATGCGAATCATGTGTCATGTTGCGAAATGGGCGCATTAGGTTCTGCGGCCGCGAGGTTTCTCCAGCCGGTATCCCATAAATCAGGTGTGCTGTCCTCGCGTAACAAGGCGCGCCAAGGACACCAAGGCGTTCCCTGGTGACCTTGGAGATCGGACGGCCTGATGCTGTCGGACGCTACCTGATCTAGTAGCCCGGCGTTACTCAGGTCCCGGCAGCAGCGCTCTGGGGCGGGTGCTGATTCCATCGCGGCCTGGCGCGCCATTCCCCGGAGTCGTCTGCGAAGAAGCGCACGTCGGCCATGTCCAGGTGCCGGCGGCATGTGTCCTCGGCCAGGGCGGGAAGCCTGGGGAAGGTCGAGCGGGTGCGCTGGGACGGATGACGGTCGTCTAGAGCGGCGACGGACAAGTCTTCGCCAGTCAGGACGACGGGGAGCGCAGGAAGTAGCTGACCCCTGAAGTCGAAGACCGGGGTGAGGGAGCGTTCGCAGGAGCGGCGCAAGAGGTCGGCCTCAGATTGCTGAAGCGCGGGGCGGGTGGTCGCGAAGCAGATCCAGCAGTCGATCCCAATGGCCCTCAGGGCGTCCTGTATTACCTGAAGGTGCTCAAGATCGTCGCCGCTGAGCAGGTCGCCTGGCGCCGGGTGTGCGGGGTGCCCTGCCTTCGCCTCGCCGATGATGACCGCGGGGAGTTCTGCGTCCTGGACCATGATCATGAAGTCGATCTCGCACGTTGCGGCGTCCTTGGTTAGCTCGGCCCCAGTGAGATACAGCATCCCGCCGCCGGAGATGCCGCCGGACCCGCATGCGGTGGCGAAGACTGACAGGGCCGCCATGACCGGGACCGTCTCATTGAAATGCGCTTCATCCAACGCAGGTGTTACCTTCATGGCCCAGGTCGCCGGACGCGAGGGGTGGTTCGCGACGTAGGTGCCGAAGGGGACAAGGGTGGTGCACAGTTCACACCGGACGGGTTCGCCAAGTTCTGAAGGCGTGACGCGGATCGTGCTCGCGCATTGTGGGCAGGTGAGGCAGGCCAGCGGCTGTAGGATTCCGAGTTCCGCCAAGGTCCCGACTACCCGCGCGTAGTAGTCCGTGTAGCCGCGTCGGCCGAGAGTCTTTGCCGACCAGTCGCCGTCGCTGGACCGGGCCTTGTTCAGGAGGGATCCGGCGATGGCGCCGTAGGGCGCGCGCAGGGCTTGGCGGATGACGTCCCGGGCGGCTGGCTGGTTGGCGAGGCTGTCACTAGTGACGCCGCCTAGCAATCGGATGCGGTGGTGTACCCGACGGCCGTTTTCCGTGACCGCAAGCGCGTATCCGGCATCAGAGGCAAGTTTCTGGGCTAGCAGGTCCGCGCGGGCAGGCGCCAGGGTGATGCTCTCCTCGGACACCCGCACTGGGACGACGCGGCCCCGTCCCCTCAGTCGGGTGAACGGCAGGTAGTTCCGCAGGTGAGGAGCCACGCACCGGGCGGCCGGAATGACGATCCCAGACTCGCCCGACGGGTCAGGTGGCTCTGACCGCACCTGGATGTCGGCTGCAACCATGCCTAGGTCGGTCCAGGATGGTCGGCGAGGCAGGAAGTCGAGGGCGGGCAGCGGAATGACGGCCTCCCCGGCCCGACCCGTGTCAGCGGAGAAGCGCCGGACGTGGGTGGTGATCAGTGGGCCGCAGGCATGTGGGTGCACGTCGTGGGGCTGGGGCATCAGCCGGAAGCGGCCGCTCCCGATCAGCTCTCCAAGCCGGGACGGCATGGGGGGCGCCATTGGGGACAGCGGTGAGCCTTCCTCCAACTGCAGCGGCAGCCACACGGCTAGCCCAGGCGCCAGGCCCGAATCGCCCTGTGGAGCGGAAGCCGCCTCATCGAGCCATTGCTTGAGCGGCTCTTCCAGGATGTCCGCGTGGTCTTCTGTCCAGGGGAAGATCTCCTGCCCGCACGCGCGCAGGTTCCAGAATGCCACAAGGTGGCTGACGTTGCCCGCGTCCATGACTACGATGCCACGGTCTTGCATCCGCGGCCGTTGGTGGACGTCCTGCATGGTGACGCTGAGCTGAGAGGTCAGGGAGGCTGGGTAGGGTGGCAGGGGAAGGCCAGGGCCGAGCGGACACCCCTGGGCGATCGGCTCAAACGCCAGCCTATCCGCCTGGCCAGCAACGTCGACGCCGAAGCAACCGAACCATACAGCTAGCAGGTCCTCCAACTCGTGGCCAGGGGACCAGGTGACGTAGTACGCGGGCGACTGTCGGCTATGCCGGTACCAGTCGTACAGGACGGACGCGGGCAGGACGTGTTCATGTCGGCCCTCGGGGTCCCGGTTGAACGGCGACAGGCCCTGCCAGGACGGCACCCACTCGAATCCTGGTGTCCTGGCAAGCGCCTTCAGACCATTGTCTTTCTCCACAGGGAAAAAGCAGTCAACACCCATGGCAACAGCCAGTCGGACCGCCGCCCGAGGGTCAGCCTCGGCTTCAATGATCGGGAAGCCCTGACCGCCCCAGCTTGACGTGGCTAGCTCAACTGCCCGGCGCAATCCGGTTGCGGATCTTGGCTTGATCGCGAGTCCCATCCGGATGGGCCGGAGCATCGTCTCGCCCGACACGTAGCCACTCGCCACTAAAGCCGACCCCCAAAGTCTGTTCGCTGCATCATTCTGCGAAGCTGCTGCGCTTGCCCAACTTACTGAGGCCAATGGATTCCGGCCGCGCCAACGGGATCAGGGTTCGCTGTCCGGAACCGGGGTGCCCGCGGCGCCCAGTCGCTATCGGGGTCGCAGCACTGAGGGCCGACCACTGGAGCCTCGAAGTTCACAGGGGAACGGTACGCCTGTCCACCTACCAGAACCCACAGATTTTCGGGGTGGGTCGGCCCCTCACTCGCATCAGCGCATGGAGCACAAGACCTGGCCGCCACTGGACCGCAGGTGCAGCCTTCAGCGCTCTTGGGGTCAGGCAGGAACGCCTCGATGAGCTGGTGCGCGGCCAGGCCCGGCGTGATTGGAGGAGTTCGCGACCACGGCTTCAAAAAGTTACGGCGTAGCTGTCGGCTGAACGGAGCGGCCGGCCGGATCATTCTGGCCGGAGTCGCCGCCGCATGGCGGCATGCCCGCCGTCCCGGCTGGTGCCGGGTGCCGGTGCACGTGAACCGGCGCCTGATCGCCTCGCCCGGCAATGTCGATCTCATCAACGTACATCACGTCAGCGGGCGGCACTGCGCCTTGGCAATCGACCCCGTACACGCTGTCGCGGCCGAGTGGCTGCCCGTGGATCCAGGCCAGCACGTAGAGCAGGGCAACTTCGACGGTGTGCCGGTTGACCTCACCATGGCGGAACTTGACGATGCAGCTCCGCGCTTGCGCTTCGAATCGTGCCTGCAGGCCAAGCCCGAGGCAACGCGCGATGTCCTCGATGATCTCCGGGGACTTCAGGTAGTCGTGGTAGCCCTCGATCGGGTTGAGCGCGTGGGCGCGCACCAGCGACGCATACGGGCCGTGGTGCAACTCGGTGGCGAACTTCATGCGATACAACCAGGCGCCCTGGTTGTCGTGAAGCGGGCTAGGCGTTTCGCCTTCAAGCTCCTGGCGCAGGGTCCTCCACCGGGCAGGGGTAACCTGACTGTCGCACAGGCTGTACAAATCGGCCCAGAGCTGGTCGAGCATCGCGCCGAGCGGCAAGATCCCGTCCTGGAGGAACGCACGCGGGCGCAGCACGCGGGTGCCGTGGAAGTAGTACGCACCGTCAAAGCTGACGTCCCGAATGTCGACGCCAAGCTCGGCGAGCAGGTTCCTGGGAACCGCCACCCACGGAGCTTCTCCTTCGGCCCAGTCGATCCGGCCGGGCTCGCGTGCGAGCAGCACCGCGCGCAGCGTTGCTGCGTCGACGCCAGCCGCCGCTGCAAGCGACTGGAGCGCCGCGCCGGCGTCCTCGCAATCAAGGAAAAGCATCGGCACTCCGATCTCCGAGGGGTTCGAACCCGTCTACGCGGCGGGTCGCGCCTTGAGGCGTTGCGAGCAACGGCAATCCACGCGATCTCATCGTGTCATGAAGTGGGACACCCGGCGGCGCGCTGGAAACTCTGTCGCTAGCGTTGGCCTCCGGCACCTTAAGTACTCCCGTCACTACGGCTTCCTGTGTCGGGTGCTGTGCATGTCCGGCTGGCTCGCCCTCCTGACCCGGTCCGACCGTGCTAAGGACGCCGAGATCCTGATGGCATGGACCATGGCTGGGTTGCCCGGACGAGGTCGGGATGTCGCCGGTGACCGTATTCCTCGACATGGCGGGCGGCGAGGGCACCGTCGGTGGTGTCGAAGACACCTGGGTGCCCAGGCACGGTCGTGGCCTAAATGCCTGGCGGCGGTTCCTGATGCGGCGTAGGGTCACTGATCGTGATGTACGTGGATCACGAGCTTGTAACATACCGGGATAGCTACCCGGGCGTGGCGGCTTGGCTGGAAGGGGCGGACACGGGCCACTGGTGGGCCTGGGTGCTTGACGTTCCCCGTGACCCGCGGGTGACTCCGCCCACCAGGGAGGACATGGCGCTCGGGACGATGGAGATCCTCGTCCGGGCTGTCCAAGGCGCAAGCCCGGAGGGCATGAGCCTGTTCATTGCCAGCCGGTTCCGCGACCCCAATCTCGCCAACGTGCTCAGCGCGCGCCTGGAACTGCTGTGCGCCGCCAACCTGGCCGCTTGCCGGGTGCCGTTCGCGTTCGGGGGCAAGGGGGAGCCCGACCTCACGTGGAACCCTGGCACGGATGCGCCGGGATGGCTGGAGATCCACCGCGGTGGCTTCAGCGTGTTCGACGACCTCGAGCAAGAACTGGACAGGGATCTCGGCTCCAAAGGCGCGGTCCTCCGGATACGGCTGGGCGAGTGGCCGCTGGAGGTCAGGGACCGGAACCTCCTGCGCACGAGGGTCTCGGACGCCACCGACGCGGCTCTGGCCACCGGGCAGGAGCAGCGGGTCACGATGGCGGAGCTCGGCCCCGGCGCAACCGGGATCATCGAGCCCGGCGAGGCCGAGTTCCCGATCGGCAGGATCCTGGTCGAGACACCCGGGTTCTGGCCCTCCGATGGTTATCTGGCAAGCGTGTCCGCCCGGCTGGCCCGGAAGATCAACGTGGACAAGGCGACGCAGGGCCGCAAGGGCCACTGGGATCCAACCGGACCGCGCTCCTCATCGACATCTCCACCGCCCGCCTAGTCCAGATGCTCGGGCCAGATGGCCTTGCCACCTGGCTCGACGGCGTTGCCGTGGAATGGGAAGACCTGCCCTTCGCTGCGGTCGCAGTGTCCTTCAGCCATCTCCAAGGCCCGTTTCTATGGGGAAGGTGCCGGTACCGGCCAGGCCTCGCTCCCGCTGACCGCGAGTCCCTCGAGCCGGCGCTGACCGCGATCGGCTGCCGGCTACGCCGGGACAGTGAAGATGCTGCCCTGAACGCCGTTGCCCGCAAGGGCCTGCACGAAAATAACACTGGCAGCACACTCTCGGCGGCCTTGATCCGTAACTTGCGCGAGCACGGCGGGTTCCAGGATGCCAGCCTCTGGTCCGCAGCGCCTGACCCGCGTGAGTTAAAGTCGCGTCAGCAGCCTTACCTCACGCGCAGGAGCGCATAACCGCCTAATGAGACTTCCGCCGTAGCGTGGGATCGGGCGTCGGCCCGGGACAGACCCAACGCGGTCTCGGCATGTCCCAGATGGCACAGCGGATTAGGAGAGCGCAGCCATGCCTTCCGCCGCGAGCGCGGATCCCGTCGCCTACGTGGTGCACCTGCTCGCCGAGTTCCTTGAGAACGCAGTGTCGCACTCGCCGCCCGCTAGCCACGTCCAGGCCAGGGCAAGCTGGGCCTACAACGGGTACGCCATCGAGATCGAGTCGGCATCCAGGAACAGACCCTCAGCGTCCTGAACGAGCGCCTGCTGATGCCGCAGGAGTTCGGCCTGGCCGACAGCGGCCAGTTCGGTCTCTTCGTGGTCAGCCGACTCGCTGGGCGGCACCAGATCCACGTCACGCTGACCACCTCAGCCTACGGCGGGACGATGGCCACCGTCTTGCTGCCGCTTGCCCTGGTCGTGGCAGAAGAGGGGGCGAGCCTCGCGGCAGCGTCGACGGCGTACGCCGGAACCGCGGCCCCGCACGGCGGCCCGGGTCCGGCCAGACCCCTCGGCGATCCCGGCGCTGAGGGAGGATGGGTCCACGGAGCCGTGGGAATGGCGGATGCTTTCACCCGGCGTACGGCTCGTCTGCCCGTCGGCACCCAGCCGACCCACGACCGGGGCCGGTGTACAAGATCAGGGCCAGAGTGGGTCCGCAAGCAGCGGGCTGCCCCAGGGCGCAGACGACCAGTCGCACTGGGCCGGCGGCGCCGGAGCGGGCAGCATCAGCGGCCCGGGCGACCGGCAGGCGCTGCCGGGTGGAGCCACCCGGGAGGCGCGTGCCAGTGATCCCTCGAGCCTGCCCAGGCGGCTGCCACGGAGCGGCACGGCGCCTCAACAGCACAACAGCCGGGAGGACCCCCTCATCCGGACGGCAGGCCCCGCGCTCTCCCGAGCAGACGCGGAGACTGCTTTCGGCGATCCGTGAGGGCCGGGCGAGTGGCCTGCGCGACAGCGGCGGAACCACCAGCAGCGGCCCTGACGATGCCAGCTCGGGGTACGAACAGGGGAATGACATTTAATCGTGCATTGTAGGTTCTCCTGGCAGTTATCCAGGGTCCCGTGGTGACGTTGGCCGCGTCTCCGATTCTCAGCGAGTTGTCCGGCGATTCGTCTCATCGATCTGTCCTTTTCCTAGCGCCTCTGCGTCGAGGGGCACGTTCTGCCCGGATCTCGTCCCGTATCTCTTTTCCGAGGGCGAAGAGCGCCCACTCGAGCACGGCAGGTTCGGTTCCGTGCTCTGTCGCTGTGTCCTGGGCCCACCGGCAGTACCGCTTGTAGGCGATGGTGGTGAGGTCTTCGATGTCTGGCAGCAGTGGGGCCGTGGGCAGCCGAGTGATGGCGGTGGCGACGAGATTGTCGTAGATGAGGGGCCTTGGCCGGTGCTCCGATTCGTAGCCTGCGAAGTGGATGAGCTTGGTGATGAAGGAGACGTTCAGCCCTTCGAGCGTGTTGCCCTCGGTGTAGTAGGTGCTGTAGCCAGCGGCGGCGCCGTCCTGGCGGACGGCGTTCACGACGGCTTCGATCGCCCTTCCGGCGTTCGGCTGCAGGAGCATCCGCCTGACCCTTGAAGGGCCGTAGTTGCTCGGGCCGAGTCCCCAGGCCATGACGGCGATGAACAGCTCGGTTGGGCTACGGTCCCGGTAGGCGTCGAAGATGAACTTCCGCCGGATCCTCTCGTGCTCTTGGACCTCGGACGCCAGTTCGGCGAGGACGTGGGGGCAGGGGAGCTTGTAGCGTTCCCACTGTGCCTTCCAGGCGCTGTGCTTCCAGTCGGCGGGCTGCTGTTCCATTACCCAGCCGGTGCTCGTGCCCCTGATGAGGGCGGCGAGCCTGTCCGGCAGGTCTTTGTTTGCGCGGGTCACTGGCTTCCTCCTGGTGCCTGGGCGGGGTCGGCGGCGGGGGCGCTATCGCGCGGACCGCAGGGGTGGTCGAGGGCATGGGTGAGGACGGTGCTGCGGTCGGTCGGTCGCATGGGATCCCCAGGGCTGGCGCGGTGGTAAAGCTGTGCGTCGATGTCGTGCTCGGGCCACCGCTTACCAAGCAGCCACCTAGGTCGTGGAACGCCCGACCCAGGCTAGGTGCCGCTCTGCCACCAGGTCCCCCTGGCGATGGCGGCCCCTCAGTACACCGACACGTGTCCTGCCTTCAACCACCTGAAGTCCACTTTCAGGAGAATCGAGCAGGCAGCGATCGATCAAGATTGGCCAGCGCTTCCACGTTCCATGCGTTTCCCAGCATTGAGCAACGCCAATGTGGGGTCCGTGATTACGCATCCGCACCCAGTGATCTGGGTTGGTAGCGAATTCCTCTATGCAGTCGCCATCAGATGCCCCTGTCGGCATTCTGATGAGTTTCTCGACCGGGATTATCTCGACATCCCATTTTATCTTGAAGAGGTCAAGGTCTCCGTAGTCGCGCAAGAATCCGATGTTATCTGCGTGGTCGTAGAGGAACTGCTCAAGGACATCATCCGGCCACCCAAGCGAGGAGATCAGGGCGTTCTGACGAAAGCCTTCGAAGTGCATGCTGTTCTCTCGGCACGACACCGCCAAGTCGCTGAGGTCGGAAAGGTTCATGTCGTTCATCGTAGGCCCAAGGATCTCGAGGACTGGCGGCCGATGCTCGAAATGATCATGCTGATGCTGGCCGCTCTAGAAAAAGCGTGCCGGGCTGGCCGGGCTCCGAACCGTCTGCCGACCCGTGCGAGCGCTTCTGGGATCGGGTCCGGGACCTGATCGAGGAATGGTTCTCTCGGCTCTGCTCGGACGCCCAAGCGGACGTGAGGGGACGACTGCACTCCAGGGACGACCGGCAGTCCAAGGGGGCTTTCTTCGAAGTTGTACCTGCACGAGTGCCTTCTCCGAATGGGCTGCGCCGTACCTGTCATCCGGAGGCCGATGGAACCAGTCGCCGCCCGGACTTCCTCAGGGAGAAGGACGGCAGTGCCGTATATGTCGAAGCTCGGTCAGCGTCACTCAGTGACGTCGTGGTAGGCGCGGTCGCGAGGGTCAACACCCCGTACGAGTCGCTCGACAAGATCGACAGCCCGAATCTCTTCCTGTGGATCGGCGTGGAGAGGCAGGGAAGCGACTCGCTCCGGGCTTGCCCGCCGCGCTCCATGCTGGAGAAGCAGTCGCAAGGATCCACCGTAGTGGGTACCAGTAGGTGACGAACTCCCATTGGGCGCTGGGCCTCGCCGCCGCCATCTTCTCAACGAAATGCCCAGGTGGACAAGTCGGCGGACAAGGTCGATGAGAAAAGGACATAATTGATGAGAACCTACACAAGTCATTAGACGATCCGACGCATGGCGACGGCATTAGTTGACCAGTAACCTGTGAGCGGCGTGATCATGATGTCCATTCCGGTCTCTGGCGCCTGTATGACTAGGCCGTCGCCGATGTACATGCCGACGTGGCCGGGATCGGTCGGGGTACCGTCGGAGCCGGCGGTGAAGATGAGGTCGCCCGGCTCCAGTTGGCTGAGGGAGTAGACCGGCGTGCCGATGTCGACTTGCTGGAAGGTGGTGCGGGGGATGCTGATGCCGGCGGCCTGGTAGGCCATCATGACGAGGCCGGAGCAGTCGTAGCCGGCCGGGCCGGTTCCGCCCCATATGTATGGCTTGCCCAGTTGCTCCAGGGCGTATGAGATCGCGGTCGCGACTTGCAGGGGTGTGCTGGCGGGCAGGGTGTAGCCGACCGGGACCTTGGTTGTCCCGGAGGCGGGGACGCTGGTGCTGTTGTCGGTGGCGCAGTCGCCTGCCGTGCCGGTGAAGGTGGCGACGAGGTCGTCGGCGAGGTTCTCCCATTGCGCGTAGGCGCCGGGGTGGCCGGAGTGCTGGACGTCCTGGGCGGCGACGGTGAGCGGGAGCGACTGCCAGTCTGGCACTTGCTCTAGCGCCTGGTAGAACCTGGTGGACGCGTAGACGGGGTCGGTGATCTGCGCTGGGGTGCCCCAGCCCTGGGATGGCCGCTGCTGGAAGAGGCCGAGGCTGTCGCTGGTGCCGTGGTCGATGTTGACCAGGCTGGACTCCTGCATCGCGGTGGCGATCGCGATGACGGCGGCCTGCTGGGGGAGCTGCAGGGACGCGGAGACGTCGTAGATGACCTGCGCGTCCGCGAGCTGGGCGGAGTCGAGGACCGTGCCATCGATGGCCTTGCCCGCCTGGGCCGGCACGGTCCCGCAGGCGGCGCTGACGGGAGGGGCCTGTGCTGTCGCTGTGCTCGTGGCGCCCGCGGCGACGGCAACGCCCAGGACGAGGACGACCGGAACGGTGAGCGCGGCGGCACCAAGCGGGATGAAACTGGTCATGGCGGATCCCCCTGGGGTGCGAGTGCGATGGGGGAGCCATGTGGATGCCGGGTCCGCCTTGGGGCCGGACCCGGCTAGAAGAATTGCTGTAGCAAACGACCTGAGACGACAGTAGCTTCCACCGGCCATCAGAGTCAACTACGGCAAGCGAGAGCTTGGCCGGAGAGCTTCCGCGATGGCTACTCAGGCACTACGGGCAAACCGGTCCGGCCCGCTGATGGCCGTGCGGCCTAGGGGGCGTTCCGGTCGTCGTCCGGGAGCCCTTCCAGTCGGCGGGCGTTCTCGATCACCGCGCGCACGGCGGCGAGCGAGGACTGCGAGAGGCCGGCCGCGCGGAGCGCGACGGAGCGGACCCCGTCGTCGCGGAGCGCGGCCAGGACCTCCATCTGCCGGCTGGCGTCCTCAGCGGTGGCCTGGTCGGAGAAGTAGCCGGTGGCCACGCCGAAGAACCGGGCGAGTGCGGCTAGCCGGGTGTGGCTGGGCTCGGTGCGCTGGCCGGTGCGGAGCTGGGAGATGTAGGCGGCGGAGATGAGGCTGGTGCCGGCCTCGGCGTTGATCGCGTCGGCGATCTCGCGCAGCGTGTACGGCCCCCGCCCGGCGGGGTGCACGGTGGCGATCAGGCGGTCCAGCCTATCGGCCAGCACCCCGCGCGTGGTGCCGTCTTCGGCCATGCGTGCCGTCGTCGCCTTCCGGGTCGCTTCCTGCTGCTACGGCAACCAGCATGACTCATTCGCCAGGGCAACCACAAGGCGGGCTGGCAAGAAAATCTGTTTGCTCCAGTTGACAAAGTGCCGGGTGGTGCGCTTATGCTCAGGAGTGCGTTTGCTACAGCAAATTACCTGGCGAGTTGCCAGCCAGCCCCGAGGAGGCCGCTCCCGCATGCTGATCCATCACCTGGTCCTCCACCTGCCCGTCATTCTCGCCGCCGGGCCGGTCGACGACCCGGCCCCGGCCAGCCCGGTAGCGGGCAACGGCATTGACCTGCTGCTCAGCTACGCCAAGTACGGGGCGCTGGTCGCGTGCGGGCTGACCGCCGCGGTCAGCGGCGGGATGATCGCCTTCGGCCAGATGTCCAGCCGGCCCGACGCCGCCGACAGGGGCAAGCGCGCCCTCATCTGGGCGCTGGCCGGGGCGGCCGTCGTTGCCCTGGCGATCCCGACGCTCAACACGATCTTCGGCTCGGCGTAGCCCGTAGCGGCTGCGCCAGCAAGCCAGCCTCTTTTTCCTTCACCGAACGAAGGGAGCCTTCCGTGACCACCTACCGCCCATCTCGCGCCCGCCGCTGGCTGCGCCGGATCGTGGCCTACTTCGTCGGCGTCTCCGTCCTGGCGGTGATCGGCCTGGTCATCCAGGCCGGCCTAACCTCGCGGGACGGCAAGCCGCAGGCAATCCCGCCGGCATCACTGCCCACGGCCCAGTGGCAGGCCATGACGCCCACGCCGGCCGCCACGCCCAGCCCCGCGCTGACCGGCCCGGTCCAGGTCATCCAGGGCAGCCAGGAGGTCAACGGCGTCGCGCTCGGCTTCCCGCACTCGACCGCCGGGGCGGTCAGTGCCGCGGTCGCGCTGGCTACCGAGGTCGGGTCCACGCTTGACCCCGACCGGGCGGCGGCCGTCATGCGGATGGTCGCGGGCCCGTCGTACGCGAATGGCCCGCAGCAGGCCGCCAGCGGCGCGGCCAGCGACCAGAGGGCGCTCGGCCTCCCGGCCGGCGCCCCGGTCCCGCAGGGCTACGACCTGGAGGTGTCCCCGCAGGAGTACCAGGTCCGGGACGTCAGCGCGGACCGGGTGACGGTGCTCCTGCTGTCCGACCTCATCGCCACCACGCCAGGCGAGGGCACCACGACCAAGGTCGGAGTGTTCCCCGTCGCCATGGGCTGGGCGCAGGGGGACTGGAAGGTCCTGCCCGCCGTGGCCACCAGCTACTCAAGCCTGACTGCCGAACCCGGCAGCGCCCAAGCTGCCTCGCTCGGCTGGCAAGAGCTGCATCGAGTCATAAGGGGGACATGCCAGTGTCATGCATTATCTATGAGCCGTGGACCTGCGGCGAGCAGGTCGTCGGCGGGGCCGCCGACGCGGCCGCGAACCAGGGGTGGGACGCGATCTGCCAGGCGTTCGCCGGCGCGGCAGGTGCGCTGTTCAAGGCGTTCGGCGACGCGTTCGTGAAGATCACGGACGTGAACCTGGCGTCGTCGGGGATCGCCAGCCCGTACGGGATCATACTGGTCATCGCCTTCTCGGTGGCCGCGCTGCTGGTCCTCGGGCAGGTGATCCGCACCGCGTGGACGCACGACGGCACCGGGCTGGCGCAGGCCGCCTCGGGGGTGGCGAAGGCGCTCGTGGCCTGGCTGGCGACCGCCGCCGTCGCGACCGCCGGCCTGGAGGCCGCCGACACGGTGACCCAGTACATCGTGAACGCGAGCTTCGGCTCCCAGCAGGCCCTGGCGAGCCGGCTGGCGGACCTGGTGAACTGGTCCGGGGCCGGCACGACGACCGATCCCGTAGGGCAGGGCGCGCAGGCCGCCGCCGGGCTGTCGCTGCTGCTGGTCCTCGCACTGGTCGGCATCATCTTGGTCATCGTGCTGTGGGTGGAGATGCTGCTGCGCAACGCGGCCATCGCGGTCCTCATCGCGATGAGCCCGATCGCGGCGGCCGGCCAGGTCAGCGAGGCGACGAAGACGTGGTGGCCGCGGATGGTGGCGGCGGTGGTGCAGCTGATCATCCTCAAGCCGGTCATCGCCCTGGTCTTCGCGGTCGGGTTCGGGATGGCCGGGCAGTCCACCGGCATCCCGGCGCTGCTGCAGGGGCTGCTCGTGCTGGCGCTGGCGGTGTTCGCCTGGCCGGTGATCGCCCGGTTCTTCACCTTCGCCACCATCCAGGCGGCCAGCTCGGGCCTGTCGACCGCGCTGGGGATCGCCGCCGGGGCGACCGCCGGGCGGATGAGCGGCGGCCAGCAGACCGCCGGGGTGAACCCGGACATGCTCAGCCGGTCAATGGAGGACCGGATCATGGCCAGCCGGGGCGGAGCCACCTCCGCCTCTGCAGGCGGTGAGGGCCTCGGGGGCACTGGCGAGGGGGCAGGCGCGGCCGGCGGCGACGCCGCGGGTGGTGGTGGCGGCGGAGCGGTGCTGGCCGGGATCGGCTTCGCGCTGCGGACCGCGCAGCAGGTGGGCAACGCGATGGCCGGGCGGATGGAGCAGACCGCGGCGCATGCCGGGATGCAGGGTGCCTACCCGTACTCGACGGTCGCTGGGACCCCGCGCTACGGCGCAGCCCGGTCGGTCCAGTACCCGTCAGGCGGGGCCGGCCAGTACGCCGGGGCGGGCCAGCAGGGCGAAGACGGAGGCTACGGCGAGGGCGGCGGGACCCCGGAGCCTGCCGTTGGCTCGTCCCCATTCCCCGACGAGCCAGCCGCGCCCGGCGGCTACGCGGGTGATGCTGGCCCGGACGGCGGTAACGACGGCCTGATGGCGCCGCCTGAGGGCTAAGGCCGCAGCCCAGGACATCGCCAGTAACCCGGCTTGCAGCCGCTTGCACATGGATTCCGGCCCGGAACGTGGAGGGAGCACCGCATGACAACCACAGAGCAGTCCACTCGTGACCGCCAGTCGCGCTCGTATGGCGGCTGGCAGCAGGAGAAGGTGGCGTTCATCTTCGGCCTGTCGGCCCGCCGGGCGGGCATCCTCGCCGCCGCGGTTCTCGCGGTGATCGTGCCGGTCGCGATGGCGAGGATGAGCGCGGCGGTCACGCTCTGGCCAGCCGCCGCCGTCCTGGCGGCCACCGCGATGATCCGGTTCCAGGGCCGGACCGGTGACGAGTGGGCAGCCTCTGCCTTGTCCTGGGCACTGATCGCGGCGCGGCGCCAGCACCTGTTCGACGGCGGCCCCTACAGCAGGACGGCCGCCCGGGGCGCTGACGACGACGGCCCGCTGATGGAGCTGCCAGGCATCCTGGCGCCACTGCGGCTGCTGTCGGTCCCGGCCGGCCCAGGTGACGTGGCCGTCGTCCATCACGCCTACGACCGCACCTACACGGCCGTGGCCAGGGTCCGCTACCCGGGCATCGGCCTGGCCGACTCCGCCCGCCGTGACCAGCGGGTCGCCGGGTGGGGTGGCCTGCTGGCCGGGCTGTGCGCCGAGGGCTCCCCCATCATCCGGGTGCAGGCCCTGCAGCGGCTGGTGCCAGAGTCGGGGGCAGCGCTGCGTGCCTGGCACGAGCAGCACCTGGCCCCCGGTGCCCCGGCCCTGGCCCGCCAGGTCGCCGAGGAGCTGCTGGCCTCCTCCCGGCTGCTGACGGCGAGGCGGGAGGCGTACCTGGCGATCACGATCGACGCCCGGCGGGCCGGGAGCGCGATCCGCGCGGCCGGCGGCGGCGACGCGGGCGCGGCGGCGATCCTCATCCGCCAGCTACGCGCTCTCCCGCAGGCTCTCGGGACCGCTGAGCTGGAGGTGGAGGAGTGGCTGGGCGCACGGGACCTGGCCGAGGTGATCCGGACCGCCTACGACCCTGACTCCCAGGTTCCGCTAGCAGCGCGGCGGGCGCTGGCGTCATCAGCGGCGATGGCCGGGACACCTGGTGCCACCACCACGCCGGGGGCCGCCCTCCGGCAATCGGGCCCGGTGCACGCGCAGTCGCACCCCGGCCGGTACGTCCATGACGGGGCAGTGTCCGTCAGCTACTGGGTGGAGGGGTGGCCGCGGTCGGGGGCGTTCTGCACGTCGCTGGCGCCGCTGCTGGCGGATGCGACCAGCCGCAGGTTGTTCGGGATGGTGTTCGAGCCGCTTGGCCCGCGGGCGGCGGAGCGGGCGGTGATGCGGGAGCGGACCGCCCGGCACGTGGCGGTGCGGATGCGGCAGCGGACCGGGCAGGTCGTGCCCGAGCACGAGCGGGCCGCGATGGAGCGGGCCGCGTCGCAGGACGCCGAGCGGGCCGCCGGGCATGGCCTGGTCCGGTTCACCGGCTACGCGACCGTCACGGTGACCGACCCGGCCGCGCTGGAGGACGCGTGCGCGGCGCTGGAGGCCGACGCGGCCGCCGCCCGGATCGAGCTGCGCCGCATGTGGTTCTGCCAGGACTGCGGGTTCGCGCTCGGCGCGCTCCCGCTCGGCCTGGGCCTGCCCCGGAAGCGGTGGTGACCATGCGCTCGCGCATCCGCCTCGACGAGGTCTCCCTCGCCCCCTACGCCGGCCACCCGCAGGCCCCACCTTCCCCCGGTGCCGAACGCGCCCGTCCCCCCGCCCGCACCACGCCCATTCCGCCGCGACGGGGCTGGCCGCGCCCTGGCGGTGGCAGGGCCGCGATCATGCCCCCCGTCCCCGTGCACCGCGGGTCAACGGCCCAGGTGCAGGGCCTGTACCCGTGGCTGCACGGCGGGTCCCTCCCGGCGGCCGGGGCGTACGTCGGCGTGGACTGCCTGACCGGCGGGTCGTTCTGCTGCCACCCGCTGGCGTGGCTGGCAGCCGGGCTGACGTCCAACCCGAACGTCGTCGTCACCGGCGTCCCCGGGGCCGGCAAGTCCGCCACCATGAAGGCGCTGGCGCTGCGGCTGATGCCCTACGGGGTGCGCAGCTTCGTCGCCGGCGACCTGAAGAACGAGTACGCGCCGCTGGCCAGGGCGCTGGGCACGCAGCCGATCGAGCTCGGCCCCGGCCTGCCCGGCCGGCTGAATCCGCTGGACGCCGGCCCCTCGGCGAGTCGCTGCCGGCGGATGAGGCGGCCCTGAGCGAGCGGGTGGCGGAGATTCACCGGCGGCGCCTGGTGCTGCTGTGCTCGCTGGCGTCGATGCGGCTGGGGCGCCCGCTGTCGCCGACCGAGGAGCAGGCGGTGTCCCTCGCGATCTTGGAAGCTTCCGGCCGTGCCGCGCAGCGGCCGGAAGGGGAGGGGGCTGGCTCTCTGAGAGGGGGAGCTCTCGGGGCCAGCCCCACCATCCCCCAGGTATGGGCCGTGCTGCGGGACCCGTCGGTGGAGATGGCCCGCGAGCTGCGGGTCCGCGGCGACTCCGTCACCGGGCTGCGGGAGATGACCCGGCCGGTCACCGACGCGCTGGGCGGGATGGTCCGCGGCGCGCTGGCCGGGCTGTTCGACGGCCCCACCACCGTGTCACCGGACTTCGGCGCGCCGATCCAGACTGTCGACCTGTCGCGGATGGCCGACCGGGGCGATGAGGTGGTCGCGATGATCCTGGCCTGCGTGTCGTCATGGGCGCAGGCCGCGATCGACGCACCAGGCCCGGCCCGGATGATCGTCCGCGACGAGCTGTGGCGCAGCCTGTCCATCCCGGCACTGGTCCGCAAGGTCGACTCCGACCTGCGGCTATCTCGTGCCCAGGGCACCATCCAGGTGCTGGCCACTCACCGTCTGAGCGACTTCGAGGCAGCAGGCCCGGCCGGGTCGCCGGAGGCGGCGATCGCGTCGAACCTGATCGCGTCCTGCGACACCAGGGTCTGCCTGCGGCAGGACACCGCGCCGCTGGCCCAGACCCGCGAGCAGGTCGGGCTGACCGACACCGAGTGCGCCCACATCGCATCCTGGTCCGCCCACCACGTCGGCCGCGCAGTGTGGAAGGTCGGCCGGTCCGCCTCCGTGGTGGCTCAGCTCGTCCTCACCCCGGCCGAGCAGAAGCTGTTCTGGACCAACGAGAGGATGGCTGTCCTCTCCCGCGAGTTCAGGAATTCTGACGGGTCTGTGGCCCCGAACCCGGGGGCTGGCGGTCGTCATGGGTGAGTTTGGGTGCTTGGGTTCGCGGGACTGGCTGGCCGTAGTGGCAGAGGTCCTCGTCGTTCCATCCGACGGTGCCTCGCGCGAGGCGGTCGACGAGGTCGGCTTCCCAGGATCCGGGGCGGCGGGCGGTCAGCGCGCTGGTGCTGCCGTGGCGGGCGGCGACGTGCGCGAGGGCGGTGGCGAGCCATCCGGCGAAGTCTTCCCCGGCGGTGATCGCCTCGCTCATGGCGTCGACGGCGCGGGTGGTGTAACCGGCGTGCGGCATGCGCGGGCTCCCTGGCTGTCATGGCCTGTCCTGGTCTTGCGCGCCGGCGGCCGGGGTGGTGTAGCGCAGGGCGCCGCTGATGCTCATGCCGAACAGGTCGCAGATGCGGCGGGCGTCGCCGCCGGTGGCGTGGATCTCGGCGAGGATGCGGTCCTCGCGCAGGGCCTGGGGGCGGACGGCGAGGCCGGTCCACGGGTAGCGGGGGCCGGCCGGGGTGGCGCGCGGGGCGCTCTTGCGGTTGATGAGGAGGTGCGGGTTGATGGTGGCTGGCCAGGTGTGGCTGCGGTGGTCGAGCCAGGCGGCGAGGCGGGCGCGGGCTGGCCCGGCGAGCGGGATGGAGCGCCCGCCGATGGCCAGCCGCCCGTCGGCGATGTCGGTGAGCTGGAGGTGGCGGACCTCTGCGACGGTCAGCGCGTGGAAGGCCACCAGCGCGACCGCGAGGGCGACGGCCGGGTCGGGGGAGTCGAGTGCCTGCCTGATCGCGGCGGTGTCGAGCGGCAGGGGGATGTTGCCGGGGATCTGGGCGTTGGGGATGGCGCGGGTCGGGTCGGTGAAGAGCTGCTTGCGTGCCTTCAGGACGGTGAACAGGGATCGCAGGCCCTGGTCTGCCTCGGCGCGCGGGGCGCCGCGGGCGGGGAGGGCTGCCCGGATGTCGTCGGGGGTGATCTCGGTGAGCGTGGTGATGCCGCGTGCGGCCCAGGCACGGAGCGCGGGCGTCATCCACATGATGTGCTGCCGGATTGTGGCCGGGTGGCGGGGGCGGCGGCGCGGGGGCTGGGCGCTGCCGTTGAGCATGACCTGGAACCAGGCTTCCAGCTGTGCGGTCATGGCGGCCGGCAGGCCGGCCGTGTGCTCGTCGAGGTAGCGGCGGACGGCCGGGACGCGGTCGTCGTCGAGCAGTCCGGCGGCGGCCAGGACCTCCAGGGCGGACTGGACCGTCACGCCGTGGCCGGACAGGGCCTCGACCTCGCTGGCCCGTACTGGTGCCCCGGGGGTGTCCTGGGCGGCCTGGATGATGGCCAGGGACCGGCGGGTGCCGCTGGCCTGCCTGGGGCTCCAGCCGTGCCTGGTGGCGTGCTCGCGCAGCACGGCCGCGAGGTGCGCGCTCATCGCCTGGTCAGGGGCGGTCGCTTGCCGCAGCGCGGTCAGGCTGGGGCGCAGCCAGAACAGCGGGTACTGCCGCCAGCGGGCCGGCGTGAACGGCTCCGCCACGGCCCGGCTGCCGGGGACGGGGACGGCGGGGGGCTGGCGCTGGCGGGTGCTGCGGGACTGGTGGAGGTTGGCGAAGTACAGCTGGTGGCCGTGAGCGCAGGCCGTGGCGGGGTCGGGCGGCTCGCCGGGCTTCCGCTGGCTGAGGGCCTGCTGCCAGCACAGGCGGCAGCATCCGGCCGGGCCCAGCGGGAGGTCGCGCCCGCAGTAGGGGCACTCGCCGGAGGGATACCTGGCGTGCCAGGCGCGGCAGCCCCAGCAGCGCCAGTTGTGCTCGCGCAGGACGCCGTAGGCCAGGCATTCCCGGCACGAGCCGAGGTAGCGGGGGGAGCCGGGATGGCAGCGGCCGCACAGGCCCTGGCAGAAGTAGTCCGGCGATCCGCAGGCGGTGCAGGCGGGCGGGGTGAACGGCCCGCCGGGCAGGCACCCGTAGCACAGGTCGACGCGGGGCGCGGTCCAGGCGGCCCTGGCGGCCTGGCAGCGCGGGCACAGCGCCGGCGGGCGGGGGGCGGTCACGCCGGCGGCACCGAGCGGTTGCGGCCGAGCCGGGGCGTGACGGCGGGCTGGCCGGGGCTGGCCTCGGCGGCCTGGGACGGGCGCAGGGCGGCGGCCCTGGCGGGATCGCGGATGAGCAGGTCCGCGGGCGAGCAGTCCAGCACGGCGCAGATCACGTCCAGGTCGTCGAGCCGGATGGTGACCGGGGTGCCGGTCCACAGCGCCGACATCTTCCCGGCGCTGACCTCCAGCCCGGCGGCGGCCAGCTGCCGCCGTAGCTCGGCTGACTTCCAGATGCCGCGCTCGGCGGCCTTCATCCGCAGGTTCCACCGCATGGCCTCATCGTCCTTCCGTCGCGAAGCGGCCTTCGGTGCGCTGGTTCGCCTGCGCCCAGGCCAGCTCGATGTGCTCGCTGCGCACGTGCACGTAGCGGGTCGTGGTGGACAGCCACTCATGCCCGAGCAGCTCCTGCACGGCCTTGAGGTCCATCCCGCTGCAGTAGAGGGAGGAGGCGCAGTAGTGGCGCAGCACGTGCGGCGTGAGCCGGCCGGCCCAGGCGGGCAGCCAGGCCCCCGCCGCCGCGGCGAGGCCGGCGCGCAGCGCGTCGTCGCCGGCCCGCGCGTGCCGGCCGAGGTCCTGGTCGTAGCGCTCGCTGGGCAGCAGGGGCGCGTCCGGGTCCTGCCAGTCGTCGCCGTACTGGTGGCGGACGTCGGCCAGTCACCAGTCGATCAGCTTGCCGGCGTCGTTGATCGCCGGCACCAGCCTGGGCTTGGGGCCGCGCCCGCCGCTGCCCTTGCCGTGACGGACGTGCAGCTTCCCCAGCCCGCCCAGGTCCGGGCGCCAGTCCCGGATGTCCAGCATCACCGTCTCGCTGATCCGCAGGCCCAGCCGCCGCCACAGCGACGCCGCGAGGTAGTCACGCGCCGCCGGGAGGTACTTGCGGGCGTCCGGCAGGGCCTGGCCCCACTGCGCGAACAGGGACCCGACCTCGGAATCCGACGGCGGGACGCGGGCCTCGGGGCGCGTGGGGGTCTTCGGCCGGTTGAACTCGTCGACCGGCTGCCCGGCCACGACCCCGGTCAGCGCGTGGATGTCGCCCTGGTAGCGCGACACCATGAAGTCGCAGAACCGCGCGATGGCCAGCGCCCGGCCGTAGACGGTGCTACGGCTGCGGCCCGCGCGGCGCAGGCCGTCCAGGTACCGGTCCGCGTCCCCGCACTCCGCCGTCCACAGCGGCCCGGCCAGCGACCTCGCGAAGTCGACCACCGCCGCCCGGGACGCGCAGATGTGGGAGTCGCCCAGCCCCGCCGCGGCCATCGACAGCGCGTACTGGTCAACGATCTCCTGCTCGAAGTCCTCGTCGTCCTGCTCCGAGCGCAGCCGGCGGGGAGACGCCAGGTTCCGCACCACCGCCAGCGTCACCGGGCACCCCGGCTGCCCCGGGCCGAAGCCGAGCATTCACAGATCGCCCTCATGAGTCATGAATAGCAGGTTCTGTTCAGGAATCCCGACGAAACGACAAACTTTCCGCCCGAGAAGGAGAACCGCTACATGCAAGGAATCCAAGGGCAAAAGCCCAACTGCCCACAGTCGGAACCCACGGCAAGAGAGACATGACCATGCGGCACCACGACCAGGCCCACGCAGGACCCGGCGGGATCCTCACCGAGGGTGCCAGTGACATCGCACTCATCTGCGCCCTCGCCGCGCTGGTCTTCGTCGCTGCCGGCACCTGGCTGACCGGGCAACTCGCCGCGCTGCTGTTCCTGGGCCGGTGGCCGTCAGTGTCTTTCACTATGGCACTGGGAGTGGCGTTCCGGCTGCCTGGCCACCTGGCCGATCCCCGGCTCGCCTGGCCGGCCGCCGTGCGGCCGGACCTGCCGGGGGCGGCGCCGTTCGCCGTCTGCGCGGTGCTGGCACTGAGCGTGCTCAGCTTCGCAACGGTCCTCGTCGTCCGGTGGCGGCTGCGGCACCGGACGCAGCGCGGCTACGCGTCGCCCGCCGAGATCCGGGCCGTCCTGTCCGAGCGTGCGGTCATCGCCCGCGGCCCGGTTGTCCGCCCCAGCCTGAGAAGGAGGTCATCACGGTGAAGGTCACTGACGTCGGGGTGCGGATCGGCCGCGCGGTCCCGTCCGGCATCTGCCTGGCATGCTCGGTCGAGGACTCGGTCTACGGGATCGCTGCCCCGCGCCAGGGCAAGTCCAGCGAGATCATCATCCCCTGGCTGCACGACTGGCCCGGCCCCGCGTTCGTCACCTCGATCCGGCCCGACGTGCTCATGAGCACCGCGATCCCCCGCCGCTCCAAGGGGCCGGTCGCGGTGATGGCGCCGACCGGGATGATCTCCTGGCCCGACAAGCTGGCCTGGTCCCCGGCCGGCGGCTGCGCGGACTTCAACCGCGCCCACGCCCGCGCCGACGTGCTGATCTCCGTGGGCAAGTCCGGCGATGGCGGCGACTCCACCAACGCCGGCTACTTCGGGATGAACTCCACCAACCTGCTGGCCGGCTGGCTGCACGCCGCCGCGCTGTCCGGGGGGTCGGCCCGCGACGTCTGCACGTGGGCCTTCGACGAGCGCGACGACGCCCCCATCCGCATCCTGGCCAGTCACCCGCTGGCCGCTGACGGGGTCGCGTCGATGCTGGACGCGCTGTACCGGCTCCCGGCCGACACGACGCGGGCATCGCTGTGGACGACGGCGCAGACCGCAGTCGCGCCACTGCTGTCCCCGGCCGCCCGCCAGACGTTCATGCCACCGCCCGGCGGCACGACCGACCTGCGGGAGTTCCTGCTGGCGGGCGGTACCTGCTACCTGATGGCCGACGAGCGGCGCGCCGCCACCCTCGCCCCGATGGTGTCCGCGTTCGCCGATGACCTGATCGAGACCGCCAAGGGCATCGCCGACCAGCTGCCCGGCGGCCGCCTCGACCCGCCGCTCGGCCTGTTCCTGGACGAGTGCGCCAACATCGTCCCGCTGCCGCAGCTCCCGGCCCTGATGTCGTTCGCCGGCGGCACCGGCATCTTCATCGTCGCGATCCTGCAGTCGATGGCCCAGGCCCGGTCCCGGTGGGGCGCGGACGCGGCCGAGATGCTGTGGGGCGCGGCCACCGTCAAGCTCATCCTCGGCGGCCTGGCCGGCAGCGACCTGCGCGAGATCTCCGACCTGGCCGGGGAGTACCGCGAGACCGTCATCACCTGGCAGCGCGGCCACGGCGGCCACACCCTCTCCTCCTCCCTGCAAGACCGCAAGACCATCCGGCCCGACGAGGTCCGCACCCTGTCGGCCCGAAGGCGGGAAGCCCTGGTCATCCACGCCACCACCCCGCCCGTCAAAGCCAGGTTGACGCGCCAACGCTGGCAACTCCCGGGACGCGGACCTGGAGAACATTGGCGGGATCGCGGTCGACTCGACCGGCAACATCTACATCAGCGACGACACGAAGAACGTCATCCGGATGGTTACCGGGCACACCGAGACCGCCTGGGGCCAGAGCCTTGAGGGCAACGACATCTACACGATCGCTGGTGATGCGGGGGACTCGGGAACTTCTGGTGATGGCGGCCCGGCGCTGGACGCAGACCTGAACTCGCCCGGCGGCCTGACGACCGACGCGGCCGGGGACCTGTACATCGCCGATACCGACAACAACCGGATCCAGGAGGTGCCGGTCGCCTCCGGTGCCCAGTGGGGCCAGTCGATGTCCGGGAACGACATGTACACGATCCTCGGCCAGGCCAACGGCACGGAAGGCACCACCGGGGATGGCGGGCCGGCGTCGGCGGCCTACCTGGACCAGCCGAATGCGGTGAACCTGGACCCGTTCGGGGACCTGCTGGTTCCGGACACCGACAACGCGGTGCTGCGCGAGGTGTTCGCCTCGACCACGCAGATCTTCTCCGTCACGCCGGAGCCGACCGGCGTGACGATCACCCAGGGCGACGGCTCCCAGATCACCTTCCAGCCGAAACTCTCCTCCGGGGACTGCCCGTCCGGCTACGACATCTACCCGGGGAGCGGGGTCTGCACCCTCGCGCAGAACGTGGGCGCGGCCCTCAACCAGGTTCCCTCCACCCATGACTACATCTACCAGCCGGACCCCGACACCACATATGTCTACTCAAATACCGGTACCCTGCTGTCGGTTGAGGACGCCGCAGGCGACACGCTGACCCTCACGACTGACACGCCATCCGCCGGATCTGGATACTGCCCGTCCTCCGCGACGTCCTGCACCACGGTCACGGCGGCGTCGGGCCGCTCGCTGGTCCTCGGGTACAACGCGGCGGGGCGCACCACCTCCGCGGCCGACCCGATGGGCCGCAAGTGGACCTACGCCTACAACTCGGCAGACCAGCTGACTTCGGCGACCGACCCGATGGGCAACGTCACCTCCTACACCTACGGGAGCGGGACCACCGGGAGCCCGGAGCTCGTCAACGACCTGCTCACCATCACCAGTCCGAACGCCCAGTCCGGTGGCCCGGACGCGGGCAAGGACCAAGTCAACGTCTATGACTCCACCGGCCGGGTTACGTCCCAGACCGACCCGATGGGGAACACGACCACCTTCAACTACTGCGTCGACTCCGCGGACGGCGACTGCCTTAACACCGCCACTGGCACGGGGCCGGTCACCGTCACCGACCCGGATGGCAACCAGACCGTCGAGTACTACGAGCAGGGGCTGCAGTCTTCGGAGACCGCCTATGCCGGATCGGTGAGCGCGAGTGACGAGGTAGCCGAGAGCGACACCCGGCACGACCTGGTGACCGGTACGCTGCTGCCCATCTCCAGCATGGACGGTGAGAGCCAGGTGTCGACCGACACGCGCAACTCCCTCGGCGAGGCCACCGAGAGCATCGTGCCGGCTAACACGTCCACTGGCACGGCCATGACGACCTCTGGCTATGCCACGGCCGACTACGCGACGGAGAACCTGCCCAACTGCACCGCCTCCGAGGCCGCGACCGACGTGTGCACGGCGGTCGGATCGGCGACCGTCGCCGCTGGGCCGGGCCCGGCGACGGCAGGTGCGGTGATCACGCCGCCAGCCGAGACGCCCCCCGCTGGCGTGAGCTGGACCGAGTACGACAGCTACGGCGATGACCTGTACACCGAGATCGGGTCGAGTGAGCCTGGGAGCACCGCCACGGCGCAGACCACCTACAGCCTGTACAACGGGAACAGCGTGACGCTGCCCGGTACGACCAGCGCCGTTACCTGCGCCAGCGCCGCGCCATCTGCCGAGCCGCCCTGCGCCACCATCAATGCCGACGGCATGGTCACGCAGCTGGCATACGACTCGGCGGGCGACCTGACCTCCACGTCGACCGCCAGCCCTGGCGGCTCGCAGGCGTCCACGACGACCTACAGCTACGACGCCGACGGAGAGCAGGTCTCCACGACTAGCCCGGACGGGAACGTACTGAACGCGAACGCCGGGAACTACACGCAGACCACGACGTATAACGCCGATGGCGAGACGGTCTCCGAGACTGAGGGCGGCGGCACCGGGCACACGGTGACCCCCCGGACGGCCAGTACGACCTACGACGCGGACGGCAACGCTGTCACCTCGACTGATGCCCTGGGGAACACCACGACCACGGCGTACAACGCCGACGACGAGGCGGTACTGGTGACGGACCCCGACGGCAACGCCACCCTGACCTGCTATGACGGCGACGGCCAGTCGGCCCAGGTGGTGCCGGCTGCTGGCGTCGCGGCGGACAGCCTGACCGCATCCTCGTGCCCGGCCTCTTACCCCGCCGGGTACAGCGACCGGCTGGCGGCCGACGCGACCGTCGAGACCTACAACGGCTCTGGCCAGGTCACCCAGGAGACCACCCCGCTGCCGCCGGGCCAGTCCAGTTCCACCCCGTACGAGACGACCAGCTACACCTACGACCTGAACGGTGACCTGCTGGAGACCGTCGAGCCTCCGGCGACCACCGGCGGGCCGGACCAGGTCACCCTGGATGGCTACGACAATTCAGGTGAGCTCGCCACGGCAACCACGGGCTACGGCACATCCGCCGCGTCCACCGTGTCCTACTGCTACGACGCGGACGGCAACAAGACCTCGGTAGTCGCCGCGGACGGCAACGCATCCGGGGTCGCGCCGTGCGAGACGAGCGCGCCATATGTGGTGTCTTCCACGTCCTACCCGACGCAGGCGGCCTACCAGACTATCTACAGCTACAACACGGCTGACCAGCTGACCTCGGTAACCCGCCCCGGCGCTACATCATCGTCGGCAGCAGCGACGACGGCTTACGCCTATGACAGCAACGGCAGCCCGGTCTCGACGACGAGCGCGAACGCAGTCACGTCCACGACGGCGTACACGCCGGACGGCCAGGTTGCCAGCATCTCCTACACCGGCTCCTCCGGCGATCCCATCCCCTCGATGCCGACCGTCACCTACGACTACGACGCTCAGGACGAGCTGACCTCGGTCACCGACGGGACCGGCACGACCACCATGACCTACGACCCGTTCGGCGAGCTCGCCTCGGAGCAGAACGGCGCAGGGCAGACGGTCAGCTACGCCTACGACGCGGACGGCCAGACGACCGGCATCACCTACCCGCTGCCATCCACGGCGACCTGGGCCGCGACGCCGACCGTCAGCTACGCCTACGACAAGGCGGGAAACCTCGCCTCCGTCACCGACTTCACCGGCAGCACCCTCGCGGCCTCCTACACCAGCGACGGCCAGCCCGCGCGGGTGACCCTCGGCAGCACCGGCGACACCGTGAACTACGCGTACGGCACTAACGACGACCCGGCCTCGATCGACCTGGAGAATTCCAGCGGCACCACCCTGGAAGGCTTCGCCTACTCCGAGGCGCCCGACGGCGGCCTGCTCAGCGAGACCGACACCCCATCGTCCTCTGACACGCCGGCGTCCTACGACTATGACGGCCAGGGCCGCCTCACCTCAGCGACGTCTGGGTCCGACGCGGCCCTTAGCTACGCCTATGACGACTCCGGCAACCTGCTCGACCTCCCGGACGGAGCCACCGTGTCGACCGGCGCCACAGGTTACGGTCACGACGGCGAACTGCTCAGCAGCACCCTGGACGGCACCGCCACGACCTACTCGTATGACGCCGACGGCAACCAGACGGGGTCCACGAACGGCACCGCCACGACCTCGGCGACCTGGAACGGGAACGACCAGCTCACGGCGTACTCCTCGCCCGCTGGCTCCATGACGGACGCGGCCTATGACGACAGCGGCAACCGCACCTCCGCGACCTTCACGACCGCGAGCGGCACCACCACCGAGAACTACGCGTGGAACGGCGACAGCCTGCTGATGGACTCCGGCAACGCCTACATCTACGCGGGCAGCCAGAACACCCCGGCCGAGCAGGTCAACCTCGCCACCGGCGCCGTCACCTACCTGATCACCGACTCCCTCGGCTCCGTCCGCGGCACCGTCAACTCCAGCGGCACCCTCACCGGCACCACCAGCTACGACGCCTGGGGCAACCCCCTGACGACAGGCGGCCTGACCGCGACCACCCCCTTCGGCTACGCGGGCGGCTACACCGACCCCGACGGCCTCATCTACCTCATCAGCCGCTACTACGACCCGCAGACCGGCCAGTTCACATCCCTGGACCCCGAAGTCGACCAGACCCTGGCACCCTACGCCTATGCAGGGGGAAACCCGGCTAGCGAGACCGACCCGACCGGGCAGTGGTCCTCCTCGTGCAAGGGTGGCGGAGGGGCATACGCCTCTCCCCGCTACAAATGGGCGCTATGGTTCACCTGCGATCAGATCAGGCAAGCCATAGAAAACAGCGACTCCTTCAAGGAAATCAAAGCTAAAAATCAAATAGGCGACGTTTCTGGTGCCGGTGCTGAGTACGCTGCCATGGTATGCGAGGGCTGTAACTGGGATCTGAAGGTTTACCTGAATGGCGGCAAGGACGGCGACAGTATAGACCACGTGAAGGGCGAGAGCGGGGAAGCTCCCCGGTATGCGAGAATAAATATAAACAAGCAGATTTACCTGAACGTCTGGGGTAACATCTTCTACGGGTACGTTGGTCGTGCGGCAGAATTCACCACCGGGGACCTGAAAGCGGGAGTGAATCTAGCGGGCAAGCTCGGGGGCAAGTCCTTCAGTAACCCCGGAAACAAGATACAACGTCAGATGGGATACGATCTGTTCCATAACCATCCGTCATCGCTTAGTGATGCCGATATAAACCAGCAGATCATATCGGAGTGGGGCGAACTTAACTGGAGGGGTTCTTGCGACCTGATCGCGTTCCCGGGTAGCCAGCCGGAGTCTTGCAAGGAATCCTCCGTTGGGCACGGCTGGTAGGGATATTCCGGCCGGAAGGAGGAATGTGTGATTCGGTCGGTGGCATGAATGAGCGTTGGGGGACTCAGGCTAACCCTACCGTTCCTGGTGGCTTGTATTATCGGCAATGCGATGCTTCCAGCGTCCCAAGCGCGCGAATGGGGAGAAATTCAAAGATGGCTGCCGTGGTAAGAGTGCTTTCTCGTCGAAGGCGCTATATTTGGCTGCTGGCCGTTTCCTTCCTGCTGATTGCAGTTCCCTGGGGGACCGCAAGCGCCATTCGCATTGTGCGGGGACCACTGGTAGTCCTCCCAGGTAATAATTTTCAGCTGCTGGCCATGTCACCGGCCGGGCGCACGCTCTATGCCGAATCTTACAGGTACTATAGTAATGGCACTGGCATGGTGGTGCCGGTGGACCTTGGCACTGGCAAGGAGGGCAGGCCGATCGCCATCGGCGCGGTACCGGAAGGCCTGGTGATAACGCCTAACGGGCGCATGCTCTACGCAATCCTGGATAGTGGCCTCATCACCCCGGTCGACCTCGTAGCCGGGAGGGCCATGAAGCCGATCCATGTCAAGAGCGGCGCTCAATCCATGGCGGTGTCCCCCGATGGGAGGACACTCTACGTCAGCACCAACGACGAGTCCCTCGTGGCCATCGACATCGCGACCGGGAATCAAGGGGCGCCGATACCTCTGCCGCAGCCAGCAAACCCAGACGACATCGGAGCGTCGCCTGTAGGAGGGATTGCCGTGACGCCAGACAGGAAAGAACTGTACGTCGATTCCGGAGACGACACCGTGGTTCCCGTCGATATCGCGTCAGGGAAACCTGGAACCCCGATTCAGATCGCGGGGGACACTTCGCTCGCCCTTGCCATGGCTCCGGACGGGAAGACCCTCTACGTCGCTGTCGATGGTGGCTACGACTCTAGCAATGGCCCAAACAGCCTGGTGGAAATCAATACTGCCACGAACGCTCCCAGCAAGCCCATCGCATTGGGGCCAGATCCGATCACTCTGTCCGTCGCGCCGGATGGGCGGACCTTGTACATCCTGAACGACAACAAAACAATCACCCCTGTCAATACGGCCAATGGACAGGCGGGCGCGGCGATTCGCACGGCAGGCCTCTTTTCGGGGGACAGCCCGTCTGACCTCGCGATCACTCCCGATGGCGGCACCTTGTACGTTGCGGAAGGACCAGTCACGGCCATCCGGCTGACCCCATTATCCGAGGGTAACCCGGTTCCTCTGGCTACAGCCCCCTGTGGTCGCCGCGCTGATCCCCCGGCGGCCGGGCACGGTCTGCACGATCCCTGCAGTCGGGCTTGAATGGTGCTGGCTGCGGGCATGCGAGATGGCCCGCTGGCGCTCGGTGCGCCTGCGGTGGGGGCGGGGCGGCCCGTTGCCGTGCTACCTGACTTGGCTCACGATTCGGGATTCGCGGCGGTTGCATCCCGCTGACCTGCGGTTTTCTTGCCTGGCGGAAGAGGATTTGCGCACTTAGAGGGCGCGCGCCTAGGTGATGTGATGCCTGTCGATGTCTGGGGTTTCCGGGGTTTCTGACGCGAGCGGGCACAGGGTCCGTGATCATCGGAGGTACCACACTTCGTAATCACCGGAGCATCCCTGTGCCCGCTATACCATCATGGCTGCTTGAGCCTCTCTGGGACCAGTTTTCTGCCCTGCTGCCCGAACGCCCTGCCTATGACCCCGGTCACCCGCTCGGCTGCCACCGGCCGCGCATCGCGGACCGGCTCATCTTCGAAAAGCTGCTCCAGGTTCTCCGCTTCGGCTGCTCGCATGCGTCAATCGCGGACTGCACCTGCGGTGCCACGACGATCCGGGAGCGTCGCGACGAGTGGATCGAGGCCGGGATCCTCGCGAAGCTGAAGAGTATCACCCGTGAGGCCTATGACCGGATCGTCGGCCTGGTCCTGGAGGAGCTGATCGTGGATGGCTGCATCGCCAAGGCTCCCGGCGGCGGCAAGATCGCCGGCCGCAGCCCAGTTGACCGGGGAAAACCCGGCTACAAGCGGTCGCTGCTGACCGAGGGGAAGGGGCATTCCCCTCGGCCGGGTCCTCGCCCCCGCGAACCGCCACGACTCCCCGCTCCTCGCCCCTGCCCTGGACAAGCTCGCCGAGGCCGGGCCGCTCCCGGGCGACGTCACCGTCCACCTCGACGCCGGCTACGACTCCGGCAAGACCCGCGACGAGCTGGAAAGCCGCAGCCTCAAAGGCGAAATTGCGCACAAGGGCGAGAAGGCCCCGATCCAGGCCGGGCAGCGCTGGCCCGTCGAGCGCACCAACGCCTGGCACAACAGCTTCAGCCGCCTCCAGCGCTGCTACGAGCGCGACGAGCAAGTCATCGACGCCTTCTTCGACCTCGCCGACGCCATCATCACCCTCCGTCGCCTCATCCGCGAAGCCTGGACCCTCTACCGATGGGACACCCGACCAGCACGACGACAATAATCGACATGCTGGACACACGGCCTATCTGTGCGCCCTCTAACCCTCATGCGACTGTCACTGAGATTACGGCGGCTGGACCACGACAGCCACCGCTAGAGAATTACCTTAGACTCGCTTCGAACGCTCACTTGCGCGCAAGCTCTCCCGGAAATGAACTTCACTAGTCAGATCGATAATAGTGCTGAGTAGGGCCTTCCCTACCTGATCCTGGACGGCACCCTCATCTCCTCCGACCGCTGCGCGGACAAGAAGACCAGCAGGAAGGGCAAGGAAATAGACAAGTGGTACTCCGGCAAGGCCCATCAGCCCGCCGGGAACGTGCAGGCCCTCGCCGCGCCCGGCGGGATCCCGCTATGGGCCAGCGACGTGCTGCCCGGCAGCACCCACGACCTGACCGCCGCCCGCGAGCTCGTCCTGCCCGAAGCCCGGCCCTACCTCAAGGACCTCCCCATCCTCGCCGACTCCGGCTACGAAGGCTCCGGAGCGGGCGTCCACGTGCCCGTCAAGAAACCGCGCCGCGGTGAGCTCGACATCGACACGAAAACCCGCAACGCGCTGCTCCGCTCCCTGCGCTACCAGGGAGAACGCGGCTTCGCCCTGATGTCCCAGCGGTGGCGGGCCCTGCAGCACGTCACGGTCAGCCCGACCACGATCGGCGACATCGCCAAGTCCGCACTCGTCCTCACGCAATTCGAGCACAAAATGATCAGCTGAAGCTTGCTGAGAAAACCTCAATGAGAACAGCAGCCACTATCCGCGCGTACCGGGAAGACCACTGCCAGGCATGGCAGGGAGAGGGTCCGCAGGCCATCGCCTCCTCCATGAACTTGCCCTCAGCCTTCTTCACCTGAAAGGCGTCGATAAAATTAAGGAGACAACCGAAAGGATCGCCGCAGACAGGACCCGCGTACTCCACTTCATGGCCACGCATAGTGCCATGTGCGCACCTATTGCTACCTCGTATTAGCCTTGGACAACCACGGCGGCTGACAGGGCTAGGGACAAAGTAGTTTTCGCTGTTCAGCAGGGTCTTTAGACACTTCCCGGCGAGTGCGCTGCCCGTGCGGGAGCCGCCTTTGATCTTGCTTATTATCCCGAGCTTCAGCTACTGAAAGTGACGGCGGTGGCCGGACCCCGGGAACGCCCGGGACAGGGTGCGGATACCGTCCGTGATCACTGCGGGCACGGTGCCGTTTCGGTCTGGTCGCGCCGGGGGCGGGGCAGCGAGGGACCCGGCAGGACGAAGGGATTCTCATGTCGCTCCAGCCTCCGGGAGGCCCCTCGTTGCACGCCTGTTCTTCCATGCTGCCCGCTTCCGCGCCCGCGCCGGCCGGAGATGAGCAGGCGGTGCTCGCCGAGGCGGAGCGGATCGTCCGGGAGGAAGAGGGCCGGGAGCTGAAGCGGGAGCATCGGAAGGCCCGCAAGCAGGACAAGCAGCGCCTGGCCCGGGAGGAACGGGAACGGAAGGCCGCTGAGCGGCTGGAACGGGACGAGCAGCTGCGCCGCGCGGCCGGGCGGCAGCGGCAGGCGGTGCTGGACCGGATCCGGGAACGGGGCGCGGCCTGCGGCGGCAGGATCATGGAGAAGGTCTTCGCGGCCGTGCCCGGTCCCCGTGACCCGCGCGGCGTGCGGCATTCACTGGCCTGCATCCTGGCGCTGGTCATGACGGCGATGACCTGCGGGAACGAGACCCTGATCGCGGTCACCTGCTGGATCCCGGCCGCCGGCCAGGAGCTGCTGGCCGCGGCCGGCGCCCGGGTCCTCCCTGACGGCACCCGGCAGGCTCCGTGCCCCAGGACCGTGACCAGGGTCCTGGGCGCCGCCGACCCGGACGCCGTCGATGACGCCGTCTGCCGGTACCTCGCCGACGGGGAACGCGCACTGCAAGCCGCCGGCAGCCAGGAACAGCAGCAGGAGGAGGACAAGGAAGAGGAAGAGGAAGCGCCGGCCCTGATGCCGCAGGTCATCTCCGACGGGAAGTACGTGCGGGGCGCCCGCCGTCCGGACGGGACCACCCTGATCCTGCTGTCCGCCGCGACTCCCGGCGGGGTCACCCTCGCCCAGCGCGAGATCCCCCCGAAAACGAGCGAGGTCACGCAGGTCGGCCCCATGCTGCGGGAACTCGACAAGTACTACCCCTGGCCGGGCACGTCCTGACCGCCGGCGCGCTCCACACGACCGGGGACTTCGCGGACCTCGCCCGCGACCTCGGCGCGGGCGCCGTGCTCACCGTCAAGGACAACCAGCCCACGCTCCGCGCCCTCCTGGAGAACGCCCTGCGGGCGCACGCCGCCTGCCATGTCACCCGCGACAAGGGCCACGGCCGCGCCGAGACCCGCAGCCACCTCGTCATGGACGCCCCCGAAGAAGTAAAGGCCCTGTTCCCGCCCGCCGAGCAGGTCGCCCGCGTTGCCCGCACCCGCACCGTCACCTCCTGGCTGAGCGACGGCCATACCCGGACCCGCGTCGCCAGGACCTGCACCGAGACCGTGTACCTGATCATCACCATGCCCGCCCGCGAGGCACCGCCGGAACACATCGCCGTCTGCATCCGCCGGCACTGGAGCATCGAGAACCGCGTCCACCATGTTCGTTCTCCGGGGGTCCTTTTGCTGTTGTGCTACGTGGCGCTGGAGTGCCCTGCGGACAGCTTTTGCAACACATCTCGCGAGTGTGGTGCTCGTTGTCCTCGCTGCCCAGAGGCCCTGCCCGCGCGAACCTGCAACAAATGCAACACCCTGCGCGGCGACGGCGGGAAGTTGATCAAGGATCTACCAGCGCGAACCGCGACGATGTCCTAATTGTGATGATCACTACCCCCAGAGAACGGACGTGATGTCACGCTTCGTGAAGACTCGTCTCAGGTCAAGACGGGCAGCCGGCCCCGCGTAATGGTCTCTCTCCGTAACCTCGGCACCGGGCTCATCCGCCAGTCAGGCCACGACAAGATCGCCGCCACCCTTCGCAGCGCCGGACACGATAACGACCTGCTCCTGGCCATAGCGCGCCTCTAAACAGGCACATGAACAGGGCAAACTACTTTGCCCTCAGCCCTGCGGTGGCTGATGCTCATAGGACACTTCTGGGCGCTCGCGTTATTCAGGCGAGCGTCAACAGGGTGGGTGAGTGGCGATGGACACCGCCGCCCACACGTCGATGCGGAGTCGATTCCCTGAGGCACGCTTCCAACTCTCGTCCAGGCCGCTGCCCTCTAATTGCTGTCGTCAGCCCGGCGGGGGCGGCGTGAAGGGGTGGGCCTGCAAGGACCGGGCGCTGTCGACCATGTCGCTGATGGCCTTGAGCGAGCGCTCCGAAAGTCCGGCCGCCCGCAGCGCCAGGTCGCGGACCGCGTCGTCCTGGAGTGCCACGGCGACCTCGGCCGGGATCGCGCCGCGGTCGGTCTCGGACTCGTCGAAGAAGTACATGGGGGAGACGCCGAAGAACCGGGAGATCGCGATGAGATGCTTGTAGGTGGGTTGTCGCGGCGTCCGGTCCGCAGCAGCCAGATGTATTGGCCGGAGATGACGTCGTCTCCGGCTTCGGCGTTGATCGCGGCGGCGACATCGCCAGGCGTGTAGGGTCCCCGGTCGGCCGGGTGTACGGTCCGGAAGAGGTGCTCCAGGCGGGACGCGATCAGCCCGTCCGGGTTCGGCGCGTCAGCCATTGTCCGGTGCCAAATAAATCGGCCCGGTCCGGCTCTCTGACCTGCGCGGGCCTTTTCAAGTGGCAAAAATCTGGCTGGTGTCGTGCCATTGAAGTCGGCCCGCCGGGTGCTGCGGGCCATGTTTTGCCAGTTATTGCGGCCCGGTGGGCAGTGCGCCCGGTGCGCGGAGGAGCGTGGCTGCCGTTTTGATCGTCTCGGGGTAGGCCGCCGCCTCGGTCGTGTCGGGGTGCCCGGGATCCAGGCCAGGGCTGGCCAGGGCGAGTGCCGCGGCGCGTCGCCGGGCGTCGGGCCCGCCGGGCGTCTCCTGGCGGGCGGTGGTCTCGGCGAGCACGAGCCTGGTGACGCCGTGCTTGCGGGCGAGCCGGGATGCCTGCCTGCTGGCGGCGATGATTTCCGGGGCGGTGGTGACGTCGACCTGGGTGACGCGGCCGAGCCAGGTGCGGTGCCGTTCGCAGGTCCGCTGGTGTGCCGGGAGGTGGACGGGGACGGGGTCTTGCTGCCCGTGCCGGGCGGCGCAGCGGCGGCAGGCGATGGTGGCGAGGATGGCCGGGCGGTGGCTGCTGCCGCGGGTCATGGACAGTGCGGGGAGCGCGTGCCGGAGGTCGCTCTCGCTGATGCCGGTGAGCGCGGCCAGGTGCGCGGCGTCGCCGGGCCGCAGGAGGCTGGCGGTGGTGAGGTCGTCGCAGGCGGCGGCCCGCGCGGCGAACCAGGCCGGCAGGCGGCTGGTGATGTTCCTGTCCGGGAGGTGGCTGGCTGCGGCCAGCCTCGACAGGTAGGAGGAGATGGTCTCGCCCGTGATCGGGGGGACGCGGACGGGGAGCTGCGGGGGGTGCTGCTGCCATGAGGGCGAGTGCGGCTGCCGCGGCTTGCAGGTGCGGCACCAGTCGATGGCGCCGTGGCCGCGGAGCTCGCGGGTGAACGCGGGGTAGCTTGCGGTGTAGCCGAGGGCGGTGATCTCGCGGTGCAGGCCGGCTGCGCGCAGGTGGCGGTCGTCGCCGGCGCGCCGCTGCATGTAGGCGGCGAACGGGGTGAGGGATTCCGTGCGCGGGCGGGGCTGGCCGGGGGCCCGGTGCCCGCTGAGGTAGGTCCGGATCGTCTTGCGGTCGTGGTCCAGCTGCCGGGCGATCTGGGACACGCTGGTCCCCTGCCCGGCTAGGGCGGTGGCCTGCCGGGCGGCCGTCTCGGGGATCATCCGGCCTGGTGCTCGCCGGCGGAGGCGATGTCGACCGGGATGGACTCCAGCGTGGCCTTCGTGATGGCCTCGGTGCCGTCGAGGACGGCCTGGATCGCTGCGGCACGGACGAGGCGGAGCAGGCTGCCGGTCATCCCGCCGCTGCGGGAGTGCAGGTAAGAGGCCAGCTGGATGAGGGTGCCGTCGCGGTGGCGGTGCAGCCGGAGGCTGTCCTCGATCGCGGCGATGAGCGCCTGCCACTGCTGGCCACGGCCGAACGGGCCGGTGCGGATCATGGAGAACCGGCCGGCGATCTGCTCGCCGCGGGTCCCGGACAGCAGCCCGGCCCGCTCGACTCTGATGCCCGCGTAGGCGAACGTCACCGGGAGCCGCTCGGCAAAGTACTTCAGGGTATCCGAGGCCTCGGCGCCGTGGCGGGTGCCGAGGTTGACATTGTGTATCTCATCCACGCAGACCAGGGTGGTGCGGGCATCCAGGCAGACGCCGCAGACGGCTTCCAGCACGTCGGTGACGTTGGCGCGGCGGGTCAGCGGCAGGCCGAGGAACCGGGCGAACTCGACCGCGATCATCCGCGGGGTCGCGGCCGGCGGGGAGGTTATGTAGATGACGGGGATGTGCCCCGTGGCGTGCGGGTTGCGGCGGTGGTGCATCGTCTCGATGGTCTTGCCGAGCTGGGCCAGGCAGGTCGTCTTCCCGGTCCGGGCCGGCCCGGACAGGATCAGGCCGCAGCGGCCGGCGTCGGCGTGCCGGTTCAGGTACTGGAGCCGGCGTCCCTCGGTGATCACCTGCTGGATAGTCGACGTGGCCACCGTCAGCAGCCTCGCGTGGTGGGCGAGCCGTGCCTCGTCATAGCCGAGCCGGGCATCGTCGTCCAGGAGCTTCCAGGCGGCCTCGGGCAGCAGGTCCGGGACGGCGGGACGGTCCGCGACGAACTCGCGCCAGCCGCGCAGCGTGGTCAGCTGCCGGGCATCGCCCTCGCCGGCGGTGTCCGTGCCGGGTGCCTGGTGGCTCTCAGTCGCGGTCACCAGCGCTTGTCCGCCTCGGCGAACGGGTCGAAGATCTTCATCGGGATGACCTTCGCCAGCGGCGCGTCCTCGTCCGCAGCCCGTGGTGCCGGCCTTGCCGGGCCGTGCGGCTCAGGCTGGTCCTGGTCCCCGGCGGGGCCGGCGGCCTTCGTCCGCGCCGCCACCCTGCGGTCCCGCTTGCTCATCTTCGGCTTCTCCTGCTCCTCCGGGCCGGCGTTCGCGCGGCGCAGCAGCGCCGCGACGGCGTCGGCGATCTGCTCTTCGGTGGCGTCCCTGCCCAGGGCGCGGCGGGCGTGGTCCCAGGCGAGCTCGCCGAACGGCAGCGGTGCCCGGTCCAGGTGCCTCCAGAACACGGTGATCCAGCCGTCCGGTCCCCGGACGTGGATCCGGGAGACGTCGTAGGGGTCGTGGCGGATCTCGTGCAGGTTCTTCTTTTCCCGGATCCCGGACGGCTGCAGCCGCAGCGGGTTCAGCTCCTCGCTGTCGTAGCTGCGCCGGGCCAGCTTGATGCCGTAGGCGTTGACCGCCCGCCAGGACGCGGGCAGCAGCTCGATGTAGTCATCGGGGCCGAGCGCGACCGGCACGTATCCGGCCGCCTCGACCAGGGAGGCGTACTTCTCGTTCGGGGTGAACGCCCGCCCGGGATGCTCAGGGTCACGCAGGCCGTCATGCCGGCGATTCAGCCAGAACGCGACAAGCCACTCATCAAGGAGCTCCTGCAGTTCCGGCATCGACCACAGCGGCTGGTCCTCGACGTGCCGGCCGCGGCGGTCCGGGCTGCGCCCGGCATAGCCGGACGCGAACTGGCAGAATAGTGAGGCAACCGACCCGAAATAGCGCTCGATGTGGCCTTTCTCGGCTCCGCTGCCCAGGTGGGCGGGCTGGATCGAGATGCCCAGGTGCCGGCAGGCGGACCGGAACGCGGCCGACACGAACACGCTGCCGTGGTCGATGTTATGCAGATATCTGCATAACATCGATTATGCCGATCTGCCCGTTATGCCGACCGGATCACTAGAACCCGTTCAGCACCCGGTTTTCCAGGCAAGAATGTCGGCATAATTTCTGGCTGTTCCGGATAGCGACTTACCGGCTCCGTCTTGTGACCATCGTGAGTGCCGGGTTCTCCCGGGACGGCGGGGCACCCCGCTCCGCCGCGGGCGAGTTCCCTGAGCGAACGGGGTCATCATCATGGGCAAGCCGAAGAGCAGGGTCGGTAACCCGATCGTGCCGGGGCCGCTGGAGCAGTACGCTCCCGGGTTCCGGTCCTGGCTGCTGGACAAGGGGTATACGCCGCTGGGGACGGTGCCGAAGCTGCAGCTGATGGCGCACGTCAGCCGGTGGCTGGAACGGGAAGGGCTGACGGCCTCCGGGCTGTCGGGGCAGGAGGCTGGCCGTTTCCTGGCCGCGCGTCACGCTGCCGGGACCCGGTGGCCGAAGTCGCTGGCGGGCCTGCGCCCGCTGCTGGACTACCTGGGAAGGCTTGGGGTCCTCCCGCCCGAGCCTCCGGCCCCGCCGCCGGACGCGGCGGCCGTGCTGATCGCGGAGTTCACGGAGTACCTGCGGTCCGAGCGGGGCCTGGCGCCGATGACCATCGGGGCGTACTCGTCGAAGGCGGCCCGGTTCCTGGCCCGCTATGCCCCCGGCGGGGATCCGGCCGTGATCACGCCGGGCGATGTCTCGGCGGCGGTCGTCGCGGAGCTGTCCGGTGGCCGGTCGGCGAGCGCCGGCCAGTACTTCGCGTGCTCGCTGCGCGCGTTCCTGCGGTACTGCCACGTGCGGGGGCTGGTCGGCGCGGACGTGTCCGCCGCGGCCCTGGGCGTGACCGGCCGGCGGACCACGATGCTGCCCCGGGGGCTGGAGCCCGGCACGGTCGAGGCGCTGCTGGCCTCCTGCGACCGGGACGAGCCGTCCGGCAAGCGGGACTACGCGGTCATCCTGCTGCTGGCCCGGCTCGGGCTGCGGGCAGGGGAAGCCGCCCGGCTCCGCCTGGACGACATCAGCTGGCGCGCCGGCGAGATCGGGATCCGGGGCAAGGGCGGCCAGTACGACGTCCTGCCGCTCCCGGCCGACGTCGGCGCCGCGATCGCGGACTGGCTCCGGGACGGCCGCCCGGCCGCCGGGCTCCGCGAGGTGTTCACCACGGTGATCGCGCCGACCGGCCCGATCACCCGCGAGACCGCCGGCTGGATCGTCCGCCGCGCTGCCGTCCGGGCCGGCCTGCCCGCCTTCGGCGCGCACCGGCTGCGCCATAACGCTGCCTGCGCCATGGTCGGCGCGAAGGTGCCGCTGGCGGGGATCGCGCAGGCCCTGCGGCACCGCGATCACGTCGTGACCTGGGGCTATGCCCGCGCCGGGATCGACCGCCTGCGGCCCATCGCCCGTCCCTGGCCCAGGACGCCGGCCGTGGCGCAGGAGGAGGAAGCGTCATGACGACCCTGCTGCACGAGCGGGTCCAGGAGTACCTCCGGCTGCGGCGCGCGCTCGGGTTCCGGCTGGAGTACGACGGCCACCGCCTCTCGCAGTTCGCCGACTACCTCCAGCAGCAGGGCGCCACGGTGATCACCGCGGAGCACGCGATCGCGTGGGCGCAGCTGCCGCGGGGAGTCACCCCGTGGACCTGGACCCAGCGGCTCACCGCCGTCCGCGGGTTCGCCACCTGGCTGCGCACCATCGATCCCGCCACCGAGGTCCCGCCCAGGCGCGTGTTCCCCGGGTATGGAAAGCGGCCCGCCCCGTTCATCTTCACCGACGACGACATCACGGCGATGCACGCCGCCTGCGGCAGCCTCCGACCATGGTTCCGGTCCGCGACCTATACCGCCCTGTTCGGGCTGGTCGCGGTCACCGGCATCCGGATCGGCGAGGCCCTGGCCATTCCCGCCGGCGGCATCGACCTGGACACCGGGCTGCTGGCGGTCCACCCTGCCAAGTCCCGCTGCGAGCGGATCCTCCCGCTGCACCCCACCACCGTCGCGGCGCTCGCCGAGTATAAGGAGCTCCGCGCCCGCAAGCACCCGAAGGCGACGACGTTCTTCACGTCCATCCGGGGAACCAGGCTCTGCCACCATCCTGTCCTGAACGCCTTCCGGGAGATCTGCGACCTCGCCGGCCTCCCCGGCCGGCCCCGGATCCATGACCTCCGCCACAGCCTGGCCGTTAATACCCTGCTGGACTGGTACCGGTCCGGAGAGGACATCGCCGCGCAGATGCCGGCCCTGTCGGGCTACCTTGGCCACACGAATCCCGAAGGGACATACTGGTACATTTCGGCCGTGCCCGAGCTGATGCAGCTCGCCGCCGCCCGGGCCGCCGCGAAGGAGGGCGGCGATGAGTGACCTCGCTCCCGTCCTGCAGGAGTTCTTCACCCGCCGGCTGGTCAGCCAGCGCGACGCCAGCCCCGCCACCATTATCGCCTACCGCGACACGTTCCGGCTGCTGCTCGGCTTCGCCGCCGCACGGGCCGGCAAGGCCCCGAGCGCGCTTAGCCTCGCCGACCTCGACGCCCCGATGATCACCGCGTTCCTGGAGCACCTGCAAACCGGCAGGGGAAACAGCGCCCGGACCCGCAACGCCCGCCTGGCCGCCATCCACTCCTTCTTCGGCTACGCCGCCCTGCGCCATCCCGAGCACGGCGCGCTGATCCAGCGCGTCCTGGCCATCCCCGGCAAGCGCCGCGACCACACCATCGTTACCTACCTGACCGCGGGCGAGTCCGACGCGCTGCTGGCCGCCTGCGACCAGTCCAGCCGGACCGGCCGCCGCGACCACGCCATGCTCGCCCTCGCCGTCCAGGCCGGCCTGAGAGTCTCCGAGCTGACCAGCCTGACCTGCGCCGACATCCGGACCCAGGCAGGGCCGCACGTCCACTGCACAGGCAAGGGCCGGAAGGAAAGGGACACGCCGCTGCTGCCGGCCACCGTCCGGATCCTGAAATCCTGGCTCGCCGAACGCGGCGGACAGCCCGGCGACCCGCTGTTCCCCGGCCCGTCCGGGCAGCGGCTGTCCCGCGACGCCGTCGAACGGCGCGTCAAGCTCTACCACCAGCGGGCGTCGGCCGGCTGCCCGTCCCTGGCCGCCAAGCACGTGACCGTCCACACCCTGAGACATTCGGCGCCATGCGCTTGCTGCGCGCCGGCGTCGACATCACCGTCATCGCCCTGTGGCTAGGCCACGAGTCCCTCACCAGCACACAGGCATACATCCACGCCGACATGCAGCAGAAGCAGGAAGCAATCGAGAAGACCGCCCCGCCCGGCAGCAAGCAGAAACGCTACCGGCCCCCGGACCAGCTCCTGGAATTCCTCGAGAACCTCTGAGCCAGAACCCCCGGTTATGCCGTCAGCAACGGCCCTGACACACCCGTGACCAGGGTCGTTGCGCACTCGTCGGCATAACGGGCGGATCGGCATAATCAATCACGATCGTGTCCGGAACGATCACCGGCCTGGCCGCGGCATGCTCCAGCCGCGCGTCGATGTCCAGCAGCCGCTCATACGGCAGCACGGAATGCGCCATCTTCAGGGCCTCGGGCCAGCCCGGCCGGGCCGGCTCCGGCGTGAGGGCGCGGGCCAGCAGCACGCTCGCATCGACGGACTTCGTGGTCGGCCGGAGCACCGCGGCGGGCACCACCCGCGTGGCGACGTCGATCATGCCGGTCAGCTCGACCCGGCCGGGGACGCCGTCGTCCAGCAGCACCAGCACGTCCAGCGGGGTGGAGTCGATCTGCACTACCTCGCCCGGAGCTGCTGCGGGCAGTGACCCGAACATGCCCTCCGGGCGTCCCGCCAGCGACCGGCGAGTCGATGCCGGCCCGGTCGCCTGCCGGCCGTGCGACAGCGTGCCGAACAGCCGGTAGAAGGTCCGGTCCGACGGCACCGGCCCGGCATAGCCGGCGCCGGCGAGGATCTCCCTCGCCCGCCAGATCACGTAGCCGGCCGTCCGGGACGAGGCCTGCGCCGTCTCGCCGATCGCCTGCCGCATCGCGGCCGCGACCTGCTCGTCAGCCCGGCCGGCGGGCCGGGACCGGCGGGCCAGCCGCCGGTCGGCCAGGCCGGGCAGCCCGTAAGCCTCCCACCGCTGGCGGCGGTGCTTGACCGTGCTGGCCGGAACTGGCCTTCCCTCGGCCGACAGCTCGGCGGCCTTCGCCTTCTCCCGCCCGGTCAGGCTCGTGCGCCCAGGGTCGTACTGCGGCCTCGGCCGCGTCCCCGCAGGGGCGTCCGGCCGCAGCCCGTAGACGACCTCGGCGATATGCGCCTCCCACCAGGCGGCCTCCTCGACCGCGGCGGCGGGCAGCCCCTCCAGCCCGGTCTCCGGCCGCGGGCCTCGCGGCGAGGCCGCGGAAGGGACCTCGAACCGGGCACCGTCGGCCAGTTCGGCCGCAGTGACCGTCCGCACCGTGCCCTCGTCATCAGCCAGCCGGACCCGCGTTCCGGACACGCTGACCACGACGTTCGGGACACCGTCAGCCAGGACCCGGTCGCCGGCCCCTACCCGCCGGCGGCGTGCGCCGCTCACGGCGTCCCGCCCGCGCGCACGACCGTCGCCATGCCTAGCGGAACCGAAAGGTCAGCCGCCAGCTGCCGCTGCCACATCAGGTGGAACAGCACCGGCAGCACCCGCAGCCGGTCCCCGGCCAGCTCCGCCCCCTCGAACAGGCCCCGCCCGCCCGTGAACGCATCCAGCAGCACCGCCGCGATCCCCGGCACCAGGCACCGCCGGTGCCGGTAACGCGACAGCCACCGCACGTTCGCGACCAGGACCGGGTCCAGGTCCCCGGACCTGCGGTACTCCCAGCCAGCTGTCCCGCATGCCGCCGCGGTCACCGCGAACGTCCGCGCATCCCGCTCCGGGATCCGGTCATCAGGACGGACATCCACGACCACCCCGGTCCCGTCCCGCAGGCGGGCGAAGAAATCCGGCGCATGCCGGCGGGCACGATCACCATCATCGCGCCAGCGCAGCCAGAACGGCTGCGACGACACCGCCCCCACCGCCGGGTCGAAGTCCATCAGCATCAGGTGGTCACGCTCCAGCCACGACTCGAACCCGACATGGCTGCCCGTCGTCGCGAAGTACCACCAGCCCGCGAAACTCCGCAGCCCCTTCTCGAACCGGAACGGCCGCACCGGCGGCACGTCCTCGAACCGCACCCCGATGCATGATGCCAGCGGGCCACGCTCCCAGGTGCCGTCAGCAGCCCGGAAATCCAGGGTGAACCGGGTATCCGCGGCACCCGCAGCCGCGACAGCAGCACTCGACACCCGCCCGCCTCATCATCGCAACGATCAGGAACGGGCCAACTCTACTGACAAAAACAGCAGACGGGCCGCATTAATTGGCAGAGGGCTGACTTATTTGGCACGGGACAGACTGCTGGATATCCGACGCCGAGGTCGCTGAGGCTGAGTACACGGCGTTCGCGTCGAAGAAGAAGCAGGCGGTCACCGCGCGGCTGATCGTCCGCCGGGTCCGCGACAAGAACAAGAAGGCCGCCGAGGGGATGGACGAGCTGTTCCCCGCCTGGCGGCATCACGCTGTCTTCACCGACTCGCCGTTCGAGCTGGTCCAGGCCGAGGGCCAGCACCGCGGCCACGCGGTCGTGGAGCAGGCCTTCGCCGACGTCACCAGCGGCCCGCTCGCCCACCTGCCATCAGGTCATTTCGCCGCGAATGCCGCCTGGCTGTCCATCTGTCCTGTCTCCTCTGAGTTGAGGCAGTCTCGTCAACGTGAGGCATCTCGCCTGTCGCCTGAGATGAATGAGACGGACTCGCTTCTGACCTGCAACTACGGCAACAGCGCTGTCCGTCGTGCGTCACGGACATGCCTCGTCATCAGCGGGACGGTCGCGGTCTGGCTGTCTCATGCACTTGAGGCATCCCAGCTCAGCCCGTTGCCTGTGCCTCATCTTTAGCGGGACAGGACACCATCGCGGCGATGGCGCACAACCTGCTGCGCGCGGCCGGCGCCCTGGCCAGCTTGCCCTTCGCGAAGGCGCGGGCCGCGACGATCCGCCGCGACCTGATCGCGGTCTCCGCCCGCACCGCCCGCCACGGCAGGGGCCACGTCACCCTCCACCTGCCCGAGGGCTGGCACCGCGAGCAGGAATGGCGCAACCTGTGGGACGCGGCCTGCGGCCCGCCCGCCACCGCGGCCTGACCAGCCCCGACCCGGTCCGCACCCCCACGCCCGAAACGGGCACCAGACCCTGGCCCCGGAACCTGCGGACAGGCCGCAGAACCGTCAGCGGCAGGAAAGCACGCCCAAAACCCCTCGTGGAGGCCAGCGACCGCAATCGCCACACTCAGCATTCAGCCGGTGGATCGAGGCTTAGGAGGCTGGGCCTGAAGAGAGCGGGCGCTGTCGACCATGTCGCTGATCGCCTTGAGGGAGCGCTCCGACAGGCCCGCCGCGCGCAGCGTAAGGTCGCGGACCGCGTCGTCCCGGAGTGCTACGGCAACCTCGGCTGGGATCGCGCCGCGGTCGGTCTCGGACTCGTCGAAGAAGTACATGGGGGAGACCCCGAAGAACCGGGAGATCGCAATCAGGTGCCTGTAGGTGGGGTTGTCTCGGCGGCCGGTGCGTAGCAGCCAGATGTACTGGCCGGAGATGACGTCGTCGTCGGCCTCAGCGTTGATCGCGGCGGCGACGTCGCCAGGCGTGTAGGGTCCCCGGTCGGCTGGGTGCACGGTCCGGAAGAGGTGCTCCAGGCGGGACGCGATCAGCCCGTCCGGGTTCGGCGCGTCGGCCACGCTACCTCCTCGCCGTTGACGCAAAGGCCTACGCCGGTAGGCTATCAACGTGAGTTCGCGCTGGCCAGGCAAGGCCAACAACAGTCCATCACTGTCCGGATTCGCCCGGCATGCGAACGTCATTCGAATCATTCGAACAGGTGTGAGTGTGGGGCAAAATTGGGACACGCGAACATCCCAGAGCCTCGCTGAACCGTGCTGAACCTAGCTGAAGAATAGCCTCTGACCTGCACTTCCCGTAAGGGTGCTGGTCGCGGCGGGTGCCGGACTTAGTTCGCATCGAGGGGGTCAGGGGTTCAAATCCCCTCAGGTCCACTTTATAACGGCAGGTCAGTGGGGTATTTAGAACACGCTGACGAACCCTCAAGATCATTTGAGGGGCAGGATGAGGGCAGGGACCAGCCGACAGAGGGCGGTCCTGAGCGTCACAGATTGGTCTTCGGCGGGACGCTCGTCGGCCCGCCTGTCAGGCAGAGTTGAACGTCTCGCCCTGCTCCCCGGCCCCAGTGATCCCGAGTGGGCCATGGCTGTTGCAGGCCAGCCCGCTCCCGCGCTCGGGCCGCCTGTGCCAAGCATGTTCGCGAATGCACCAAGAGTTATGTGCCGACTGCGGATTGACGCGCCCGGATCCTCTAGCACGTCGCGTCTGGCGCTGTCCTGCGGTTCATGCTGGACAGGAACCGTCATTTAGTCGATGGCCTCGTTCGCGTGCAGGTACCGAAGAAGCTCGGCTACGGGCACTCGGTAGGTCGCGCCGACGCGCTTCAGCGCGACGGGGAACTTGCCCTGCCTCGCGAGCTCGTAGGCCCTGGTGCGGCCAATGCCGATCGCGGCAGCGGCCGTGAGCAGGTCCACCATCGGCGGTCCGTTACGCAGCTCGCTGATCGTCGGGGCTTTCATCCCATGCTCCTCCTGGCCCGCTCTCTGGGCATGGCAGCCCGGGTGCGGGCGACAACTTGGGACGCGAGCTCGTCGGCGATCGCCTCATCGGAGGGGGAGTAGCGGGAGATCGCCAGGACGGCGGTGACGAGGGCCGGGTCAAGGTGGGGGAACAGGCTCGGGGTGGCGTCGCTCGCGGAGGCCTGGTGGCCGAGGAGGATGTGGGCTGCCTGGTGCGCGATCGCGTGGAGTTGCTCAGCCTGGCCGGCAGCGCGGGGGTACACGATCAGGTCGATGTCGCTGGTGGCGATCCACAGGCAGGAGCGCCCCGAGGGCAGCTCCGCGGGTGCCAGCAGCAGACGGCGGCCGCGTGCCTGCTCGATTGCGGCGCGGAGCCGGGGCCAGTCCCAGGGGCCGCGGATGGCGGGCGGGGTGCGGGGGGTCGCGGGTGTCATCATCGCCTCCGACCTCTGTGGTACCACCTGGTGCCCTACTTACTTCAAGGTGAGCAATGGTGACGAAATGTAGTTGCGCGATCGGGTGAATGTGACACCCAGCTATAGATGACGGTTCCCAGGTATAGATGGCGGCTGGTTGGCGTCATCTATACCTGTGGCGCCGAGGAGTGAATCCGCGGACTCTGCTGCTGGTCGTGGCGCAATTGGCGGGAGTTTCCGTGTTAGCTCCGCGCTGTGTGTTCAGGAAACGGGATCAGGGTGATACGCGTCGATGCGTGCTGCCATCTGGTCGGCGTAGTCGTTGAGGCGGTGCCGGAGCTCGGCGTACTGGCCAGTGGCCTTTGCTGCGAGGTGGGGCCAGCGCAGGTCGATGTAGTTCAGGCGCTCCCGGCCGCCTGGGCGCTGGCTGCGGGGCGCGGCCGGGCTGGTCATCACGGCGGGCGCGAACAGGTGCTCGCCGCTGGTGATGCGGGTCCAGGCCCAGGCCGAGGCGAGCATCCGCTTGCGTTCTCCCCAGTCGGCGCGTGGTGAGCACCGGGCTGGGAGGCCGCTGATGAGCTGGCTCCACTGGGCGGGGCTGATCAGCCAGTCCTGTAGCGCGCTGCGGCGCCGCCCGTAGTCGGTGCGGGCCTGCGCGGTGTCGAGGGTGCCGGCGAGCGCCTCGATGGCGGCGTCGAACTCGGCGCGCCGGCCGGCGGCCTTGAGGCGGCTGTGCACGGTCTTGACGGTGCTCTTGGCGGATTCTGCCGGGATCCGCAGCAGCTCGCCGAGCTTGCCGTAGCTGGCCGGGGTGCAGGTGCGGGCGAGGCGGAGGGCGGCGGCGCGGCGCAGGAGCTGTTCGGGGGCCAGTTCGGCGAACCGGGCGAGGTGCTCTTCGTGCCATTCGGCGGGGAGGTAAGCGGGGACGTGGGTGATGCTGTAGCCGGCGGCTGGCCGGGGCGGCGGGTGGAGCTTGCGGGGGCTGGTGCCGGCGGTGGCCTGGCGGATGACGTGCAGGGCGCCGACCGCGGGTCCGGTGGCTGCGCGGAGCGCCGGCGAGCAGTACCCGTCCCCGGCCAGGAACCACTTGGCCCACCGCTGGAAGGCCGGGACGGCGGCGGGGCCGGTGAGGTGCCTGATGACCTGGCTTAGCGATCCTGGACTGTCGCTGGCCAGGATGCCGCCGGCGAGGGTGAGCAGTGCGGCGCAGGCGGCTGCCTGGAGCGGCGGGGTGTCATAGTAGGCGATCTGCCTGCGCTGGGCGCGTTCTTCGGCGGTGGCGCTGGCCTGGCGGCGGGCTGCGGCGACGTGCCGGCTGATCACGTCGGCCTGTCCGGGGAGTGTGGCCAGGTCCCGGGCGGCGGGCCAGGAGACGGTGATCAGGCAGGCGAGCATGCGCAGGTCGGTGAAGTACTCGCCGGGGGTTGCCTGCTCGCCGCCGCTGACGGCGACCGCCGGGCCACGGGGGTCAAGTAGTTCCAGCAGGTGCTGCTGGAACTGCAGCACCTGGCCCAGCGTGTCAGGCGGCTCCGGTTGCGGGGCGGGGCGGCCTTCGGTGAGGAGGTGCCCGCAAGTGCGCAGCTGGCGCCGCCGGGCGGTGCCGCCGGCGGGCTGCGGGTGCCGGCAGGCGGCCGGGTGGATCGCGGCGTGGGCGGGCATCGGGATGAGCGATGGCAGCCCGCCGCCGTGCGTTGCCCGCAGGTGCGCTGGTTGCCCGCAGGCCGGGCAGGCGTGCTCCAGGAGGCGCTGGTGCTCCGGGCAGGCGAACACCACCGGCAGCCGCCACAGCTTCCTCCAGGCCCCGCCGAGCTGCTGCTGGACAGGGCTGTCCGGGTCGCCGGCCAGGCATTGCGGGCAGTAGCGGGTGGACCGGGACAAGACCCAGGTCTCCTTGACGAAGATCCCGCCGGGCTGCCGCTGGCGGCCCAGGTAGGCAAGGCCGGCCGGCGGGTAGCGGCCGGCCAGCCCGGCGAGGGTCAGCGCGGTGACCTCGCCGGGGTCCAGCCTGGTCGCCGCCGCGAATGCCCTGGTGACCGCGTCGTCCAAGATGAGCATGCGGCTGGCGGGGATGTTGCCGGTGCCGGGGGTGCACCCGGTGATCGCGGCGACCTGGCCGACCGGGACGCCGAGGCGGAACGACAACCGCAGGAGGAGCCCGGGCAGTGATTCGCCGGGGAGCGGGACCAGGCTCCTGGCGAGCGGGCGGGGTGCGGGCATCGCCGGTCAGCCTGCGGTTTCGCCGGCAGGGGTGCCGCGGTCGTCGAAGACGGTGTTGCGGCCCTTGCGCGGCTTGCGGGCAGGCGGCGGCGGGATGTCCGGGAGCTCGCCTGCGTCAGGATCGAGATCGGGGAGGTCGTCGGGGCTCAGGGTAAGGGTGTCGAGGAGCCCGGCGGTGATCGTCTCGGTGCCGGTGTCGATGGCGTGCCGGCATCCTTCCTGGACCAGTTTCCTGAGCAGGCCGATGATGCCGCCGGTGCGGCCGTAAAGGTACTCGGGCATGCCGTTGTCGCTGAGCATGCCGTCGCAGTGGCTCAGCAGCCGGAGCTGCTGCTCGATGCCGGCCAGGTGGGCGGTCCAGGCGGCGATTCCCTTCGGGGTGTCGTAGGTGAAGCGGCTGAGGTCGGTAAGGTCGAACCGCAGGTCGGTCTGGCCGGGTGCGTCGTCGTTGCGGCTCCTGCCGCGGTCCCTGACCGGCGGGAACAGCCACTGCCCGGTCCGCGGGTGCCTGCGCCCGTCGCGGAGCAGCCCGGACTTGGGGATCCCGACACCGACGAGGATGAGGGTGACGGGCAGGCTCATCAGCTCGCGGATGAGATCGAGGACGTCCTGGTCGGCCTCGCGGTGGAGCTTGAGCCTGGTCACGTCGTCGATCACGATCGCCTTGGTCCCGTGGTCGAAGACCGCGTCCTTGAGCGTGCGGATCAGGTCCTCCTGCCGCATGCCCTTGCAGGGCTCTCCGTAGAAGTGGAGGATCCGCTGGCAGAGGGCGATCGGGGTGGCCTTGACCGGGGTGCGGACGTAGACGGCCGGCGCGTGCAGGTCGAGCGTGCCCTCGATCGCGGACGGGTTCTGGGCGTAGAGGGCGAGCCACTCGTCCTCGAAGCAGGCCAGGGCCTCGCAGGCGGTCTCGGTCTTGCCCTGGCAGCCGCCGCCGTTGATCATCAGGCCCGGGCGCGTGTCGGGTCCCTGGCAGAACGCGTTGATCTCGATCAGGGACCGCATCTTCCGGGAGACGAAGGCGCTCATCGGGGTCTCCTGGATCGCGAGGTTGGAGTGGGTCGCGACCCGGTGCAGGTCGTGGAGGCGCCGCTGCCGCGGCGTCATCCGGGCGTGCTCGGCGGCGGTGATCACCGGGGCCGGGACGAGGTCGCGGCGGGTCAGCCGCCATCGTGTCCAGCCTTCCAGGGTCTCGCGGTCCGGGACGGCCCGGGCAGGAACGACGCGGGCCGTGGCGGTTCCCGGCCGGGGGCCGGTGCCCCCGCGGTCACTGCTCGTCGTCCTCGGGGATCGACAGCAGGCTGGTGCGGCGAAGCCCGTCGCCCAGCGTGCCGGGGGCCTGCGGCCGCCCCGGCACTGCCGCCTCCCTCCGTTTCCGCCGCTGCTCGTCGATGGCGGCCCGGGCCTGGAGCGCCCGGTCCGGGCGGCGCAGCGGCACGACTGCGGCCGGCTCCCGGTCCTCGCTGTCCGGCCCGGCTGGAGACGGGGCGGGCCGGTCGGCTGCCGCGGCGTCTGCCTGCGCGGCCTCCCGGGCCTGGGCCTTCTTCTCCTGCCTGGTCATCTGGCCCGGCCACCGGCCAACGGGAACATGCGCCCTGAGCAGCTTCAGCAGCAGGGGCAGGAGCTCGGCGTCGGAGCGGGGCTGCAGGCCCTGCGCTTTCGCCTCTCGGAGAAGGTCGGTCACCCGGGCGTCGGTGAAAGAGGGGATCTCGCCCTCGGCGGGCAGGCCGGTCCAGCGGAGCTCGTGCCACTGGTGCTCCTCGTCCTGGAAGAACACGGTCCGGGCGTCGCGCTTGTCGCTGCGGATCACCCATGAGCGCTTGTGCGTGCCGCCGCGGGCGGACGGAGTCCCGCGCAGCCCGTCCAGGACCGGCCCGTCATACCACAGGCCACGGATCTTCACTCCCCGCGGGTGGATCCTGACATGATGGGCGGGCAGCAGCTCGTAGTAGAGCTCGGGAGCCGGGATCTCCAGGGAGAACCCGCCCTGGGCCATCGCGGCGGCGAACAGGGTGTTCGGGCTGTGGTCGCCGCCCGGTTCCCAGCCCGGCCCGTACTCCCCGAATTTCCGGTTCTGCCAGATCTGCACGATCCAGGTGGCGACAAGGTTTTCGACCTCGGGCAGCGTCAGGACGGCGTCGCCCTCAGGGTCGGCGCCCCGGTCGGCGACGTCGATTCCCCGGTAGCCGGGCAGCTGCTCGAACAGCAGCGACTGGATGGCGCCGAAGGCTCTTTCGCAGGCAGCCTTGTCGGTCGGGCGCAGCACCCTTGCCGGGACGATGTTCGCCCCGATGATCCTCTGCACTTCGATGAGGTGGAAATTCTTGTAGGGGGACCCGTGGTCGGTGGTGACGGTCTCGATGGGAAAGAACGGCAGCCCCGCGACCTCGTAGCCGGCCAGCTCGGCCACCACGGTCTTCGGGATGCCGGGATAGGGCCAGGCCATGTCCTGGCCCCAGCCGGCCCGCATCGGCAGCGGCGTCATCACGTCGCGCAGCAGCATCGCGATGTCCACCGACTTCTCCGAGACCAGCGTGATCCGGAACGCGACCAGGGAATGCGTGAAGCAGTCCAGGGCGAGCGAGAGGTGGGCCTCGACGGGCTCGCTGAACACGGTCTCGCGGACCAGCACCGGCAGCGGCGTGGTGTCCAGGGCGATGACCTGGCCCGGCCGGTGGATGATCACGTGCTCGCCGGTCGCGTTCGCCTCGGCCGCCGCAGCCGACCTGCCGTAACGTGCCCTCGACCCGCCAGGGCCGAACCATTCCCGCCAGACCAGCCGCAGCGTCTCCGACGACGGGACGTCGACCTCATCGCCGTACTTCTCCAGCACGTGCTGGCGGATCTTCACCTCCTTGCCCCGCATGCTGATCGTCGCCCCGTGAAGGCAGACAGCCCGGACGGCGTAGATCGCCTCGCGGACAGGCTCGGGAACCCGGTGCCCTGTGCAGACCCGCAGCCACCGCTCGTCGGCACAGCCCATGACGCCCCACCGGTAATACCGGGCGGCCCACCGCTCCAGCGTCCGCAGGCTGATCCTGTCCAGCCCGAGCATGCGGGCATGGTCCGGTTCCCGTTCCCGAAGGGCCACCAGCTCGGCGACCTTTGCCTGGCGGCGGCCCGTCGCCAGCGGGACGAGCTCCGGGTCATACTCCGGCCGCGGCTCGCCCGGGGCCGCCCGGAGCTGATCGCCGCTCCGGAAGCCCGTCTCGGCCTCAAGCAAGTGCGCGAGGCGGAGCTCCACCAGGTCCTGCTGCTCCCGGGTCAGGTCCTTCCACGTCGCGGGCTGACGTCCCCGCCCCGATGACCGCGGTGACGAGCTGGACGAGGCCCGACAGTCCCGATGGTGCATGAGGACCGCCAGCCTGGTCTTCTTCCGGCGCCCGCCGGGGCCGTCTCCAGACCGGAGCGTCACGCTTCCCCAGTACGGCTCCAGTTTTTCGACCGTCCACGGCTCGCCGTCGATGACAAGCCCGCAGCCCTCCGCCAGCTCCAGCATCATCGCCGCGCTCACCGTCGGCTCGTTCCCGAGTGGACCACGCTCGCGTCGCCGAGCGGGGCGGACAAGTCGATGCCGAGCCTGCGCTCCCAGATCAGGTGCAGGGCCTGGGCCCGTGCTGCCGCCGGGATCCCGCCGTGCTCGACAAGGTCGCCGAACCGGACAGGGCCGGCCTCGGCGGCGGCGAGCAGCACCGGCTGCAGGTGCAGGGGATCGGTCAGCGGCCTGCGCTGCGCCGAGAGAGTGCCGAGTGTCACCTGCACGTTCGGCAGCCATCCAGCGGCCACCGCGTAACGCCACCCGCATGACAGGGCGGCCTCGGCGGCGGCCGCGAACCGGACCCGGTCCTCTTCCTCGATCCTCGCCCCGGGACGCACGTCAATTAGCCACACGCCATCCCTGGTCACGGCGAGGAAGTCCGGCGTGTGCTGCCCCGGACCGCCGGCCGCGGTGAACACCAGCCGGAACGGCTGGGACAGCACGTCGACCAGGTTTCCGGCGAAATCAAGAGCCAGCAGCAGTTCCTGCTCGGCATGGCTCTCGAACCCGTGGTGCCGGCCCGTGCTGACCATGTACTGCAGCCCTGGCCGGTGCCGCTGTGAGGTACTCCACGAGAACCGCCGCACCGGTCGTGCCCCCTGCAGCGGCATCGCAGCCAGGTCACGGACCGGGCATGCCGCCGGCCCGTCGTCGTACTTCCAGTGCGCCGTCCACTCCCGGGCCCAGCCCGGCCCGAGCACCAGCGACTTCCCCGCCTCTTCCAGGTCATCGAAACCAGGCGCGAGGAGCTCTTCCCACCCGCACCTGTCCGACGCCAGCCCGCACTGCCCGACAACCTCAGCCACCAGACCCCCGAATGCAGCCGATTACCGTCCCAATACGGAAGGTAACTCGCCGACCGCCGCAGCGGCACAGGAATCGGAGAACCTGTGCATCTCATGCCGCAAACGATCAGCGCTGGACCAGCCAGCGCAAGATCATGTACGCAGCCGCCAAGAAAACCTGGGCACTCCCGCCAACTAAAGCTGGGAACCCGGGTAAATAACGAGGTCACGATGATCATCCCCGCCATCTATAGCCGGGTGTCACATGAACGCGAGCGCTGCCTGGCCCGTATCCCTAGTAGGGATGCAGGCGTTCCGGAGGTGACAGTGGACTCGTCAGGTGGCGTGGCCTGGCCGCAGATCATGAGGCGGCTGGAGATCGTGCGCAGGCAGTGGGACCTGGCCTGCATCGAGAACATGGCCGACGTCCCGGGGATCCGGGCGGGCGCTCTCTTGAGGCGAGTCAACGCACAGTCACCTGCCAGGAGGCTCACCTGGAAGGTGCTGTCGGAGCGGCTCGACTGGCTGGAGGCCGAGGGGTACGTGACGCGGCGGGAGACGGCCGATGGCCGGGGAACCTGCTACTGGCTGCGTCCCCGGGGATGGCACGCGCTGTCCGCGGCGCGCGCCATGGCCGCGTGGCATGACGAGCATGAGAGGTCGTGCTGGCTGGGGACCTAGCGAAGCATGCCTGGACAGACATGTCGGTGCGGCTCTCATCTGTGTCGTCCGCTGGGACGGAGCTGACGTCGGGCGATTCTCATCAGCCTGTCCCACGTCCTCTCGCTGGCCAGTCCTAATGCTGGTGACGGTGGCGTTGACCAGATCGATCGGGCAGTTGAAGGACTTGTATGGCGCCTGGCCATTGCGGATGGTGAGTATCCGCGACTTTGCAGGCTCCTGACCCGCGGCGCCTTGCCAGCTCCAGCGAACTCGCTGCGAGACACCTGCTACGGTAGGCTGCCACACCATGACGGCCCAAGACGACGCGCTTGCACAGCTCAACCCATTGCTTGATGAATACGCCACGCTCAGGTCCCAGGCCACCGGCATCATGGGCAGTAATCCGCAGAATCTGGCGCTCATTCAGCGCCTGCTTGCCGCCATAGACCGTCTCAGCTTGCCTAACAGCACCTACGTGAAGTCAGCCGAGCCAGCACGTAACAGCAGGGTGCATACCGCCACCCGGCTCGCGGAACTGGTCGCTGTCGCCACAGCGCTGCGCGACGACGTCCAGACCGGCTGGAGATCGACCATCCTCGAACTCGCGCACGCCGACACCTACAGCGATTACCTGGAGCAAGCCGAGGGCCTGTTGTCCCAGGCATACAAGGATGCCGCTGCGGTCATCGCTGGCACCTCCCTTGAGGTACAGCTCAAGGCCTTGGCCGCCAAGTACGGCATTGATGTCCAGATGCCGAACGGCTCAGCGAAAAAGGCGAACATGCTGACTGCGGACCTCAAGAGCGCTGGCGTGTACGGCACGCTTGAGCACCAGCAGGTCCTGGCATGGCTGGCGCTGCGTAACGCGGCCGCGCATGGCAATTATGGCGAGTACGACGAAACAGGCGTTAAGGCTCTCATCGAGGGAGTCCGGAACTTCGCCGTCCGGTACCCCGCCTAAAACCGCCACCCTCTTGGGTATGGCACTCGCTCATTCACGCCCTACTTGAGAGGGTAGTTCCACCTCTCTCAGAGTCATTTCGGGTGCGCGAAAACGGCCGCTTTTGCTGCGGCCTCCTCCCCTGCTGGGCCGTGCGTCCCGGCGGCCAGGGTCAGCACGCTGACGCCGGCCGCGATCCACGCGGAGACGACCGTAGGGTCCATATGCGAAACTTAACCCATTACGGACACTCGCGCAGGCCAGCTCTACGGCCGCCGCGACATCTGTCACAGGGCGGATTAAAAGTCCGCTCCTACGTTCGAATTTACCCAACCGAGAATTTTTTCCCTAACGCTCTATGCTCGGTAAGCGCTGTCAATGGCTATTGTGCCATCTGTGTCAGCCCGTATCGGTATACTCACGGACTCCAGCGGATCTCGGCGGATTGCAACCAAGACTGCAACCAGACAGGTGCCACCGGTGGGTGCGTGACCTACTTCTCCGAACCCGCACTGCGGGGGTTCCACGCATCCGAAGCATCTGGACTGCACCCGTACGCGGCCAGCCTAGGCCCGCCTTCAGTTCGGCCCCCGCAAGTAGCGAAACGGCATTAGGGCCACTTCTGGCAAGTGCCTATTTGCCTATTGTCGCCATGATTGTTTGATTGAAATACCAAGCTCGAAGAGCGCCTCACGCAGCTCGCTCGTTAGGCGCCTATTAATAATCCATGTCACAATTTCGTCAAGGCCCATAATTGTATACTCGCGGGCATGGTCTCGTTTCTGTTCCTCCAGCCAACCTTCCACCAGCGGTTCGGTCATAGGATGAATGTGGCCGTTAAAGATGAGAATTCCTTCGCGAGTGTCCGGCGTGGCGGGCAACTGGACATCAGGCGTGTCAGCGTGGAACATGTCCTCAAGTTCGTTCCGGGAATCCCGCCATTTCGGCATATTAATGTCGCCAGCCTTGACCTGGTACATTCTCAGGATGCACTTGCCCTCTACGGCCTCAAGCTTGACTATATCTTTTCCATATTCTGCTGATCCATGGCGGAGCTGGACGAAGGTAAGCATTCACGTCCCCCAGTCGGCGTTTTAGGCAACGGTGGATCTGCGCTGGACAGGGTCACGTTTTCGCTGCGGTAGCGGGGTTTGCGTGCCTGGGCGTGCTGGCTGCGGGGACGATGGCTGCCGTGACCGGGACCGCGCCTGATGGTGATCTCGCCGTGGTGGCTGAGCTTCAGGGCTTGCTGATCGAGATCCTGGAGAAGCGGAACGCCGAGCTGACGGCGCAGGTCACGGACCTGTCGGAGCGGCTGGCGAGACTTGAGCGGGCCGTGTCGCGGAACTCGGGGAACTCCGGCATGCCTCCGTCGGCCGATGACCTGCCGGGCAGGAAGGCCCCGGAGCCGAGGCCGAAGCGCGGCGGCGGGAAGAAGCAGGGCAAGCAGCCCGGCGCTCCCGGGGCGCACCTGGCCTGGAGCGAGGACCCGGACGACACCAAGCCGCTGTTCCCGCAGGGCGCCTGCGCGTGCGGGCGGGATCTAGCGGACGCGGACGACCTTGGGGTAGTCGCGTCGCACCAGCTCATGGACACCCCGGCGGTCACCGCGGTCCTCACGCAGTACGACGGGCACGCGGTCGCGTGCCGCTGCGGGCGGGTGCACGCCGCGGCTCCGCCGGCCGGGGCCGGCGAGGCAGGCACCGTCACCTACGGGCCGAGCCTGCAGGCCTGGTGCGTGTTCCTGCTGGTCATGCACCACGTCCCGGTCGAGCGGTGCGCCGCGATCATCGAGGCGCTGACCGGGCCCGCCCCTCCGACGGGTTCGTCCACTCCATGATCGCCCGCGCCGCGAAGGCGGTCCGCGCGGTGAACATGCTGATCCGCGCCCTGGTCATCACCGCGTCGGTGCTGTGCGCCGACGAGACCCCGATCCGGGTCGGCCCCGGGCCGAAGACGCGCAAGAAGTACCTGCTCGTGGCCTGCACGAGCCTGCTGACCTACTTCTTCCTCGGCGACCGGTCCATGAAGACGTTCGACGCGTTCGTGTTCCCGGACCTGTCCGCCGCGGTACTGGTCCATGACCGCTACCAGAATTACGACGCGATCCCCGGCGTCCTGCACCAGCTGTGCACCCAGCACCTCCTGCGTGATCTCGAGGACGCCGCGCAGTCCTGCCCGGACGCCGTGTGGCCAGGCCAGGCGATGGACGCGCTGCGCGCCCTGATCCACGCCGCGAACACCGCCCGCGCGAACGGCCTGGCCGCCGTCCCGGACGGTGATATCGCCGCTGACCTGGTCCTCTTCCGCAACGCCGTCCGCGTCGGCCTGTCGGAGGTCCGCCCGGTGCCCGGCGCGAAAAGCAAGCAGAAACCCGGCCGCAGCCTGCTGGAATGCCTCCGGGACCGGGAGGCAGACGTGCTGCGGTTCCTGGGCGACCTGCGGATCCCGCCGACCTCCAATCAGGCCGAGCGCGACCTGCGCCCGTCGAAGACCCAGCAGAAGATCTCCGGCCGGCTCCGCTCCGAGACCGCCACCCGCAACCGGTACGCCATCCGCGGCTACCTCGACACCGCCCGCAAGCACGGTGCCGACGTCATGACCGCCATCCGCGACGCCCTCACCGGAAACCCCTGGATGCCGCCCATTCCCGCATGAGCACAACCCCGCCTGCCAACGGTCACGCAACGCAATAGGAAATCACGCAGCGGGGCAGAGGTGAATGCTTACGGACGAAGAGCGGAAGTTCTGCTTGCATGAGGCGCAGGAATATTTTTTGGAGCTGGCTTTCGTCGGTAATGCTGGCGAGCGTGCGATGAATCCAGGTTCGCACAGAGCCCATGAGTTCCGTTTCGGCCTGCTTGCCAATCTGTGACCGTAGGTGACTAGCAACGTCGCTTCCAAGAAGCGGAATTCGGCCCAGTGCGTCTAGTGCCGTCGGCAGGCGACCCGATACAAGCGCGACTGCCGGTCCCGCACGGAGTTCGGCAAAGGCAGCCGCGATGGCTTCCAAAAAGTGAAGTGCGAGTTGATCGGTATCGTCGAGGCCCGAGAACCTCATTCGAGAGAGAAAGGATTTCCGTAGATCTTCTGCCGAGTTGTCAGGATCGCCTTTGAAGACCTGATCGAGTACTGCCAGCAGGAAACGGAAGCAGGTGACTTGCGCATTCCCCCATCCTGAGTCGGTTCCATGCAAGGCCTCCTGTGCCTGCCTCAGCAGTAGCGGCGCCTGCTCGGGCGTTTGGGCGATCTGGCTCATAAGGGCCCGCGCGCGGAAGTATTTTGCCCAGAGGTCAACATTGACTGAACTCCAGGTCCCCGTTCGCTTGGCTATTTCCTCACTGTGCACATCTTTTGCAAACTCGCTTGCTGCTCGATTGAACTCCTCGACTGCCCGTTCAGGGTGAAGGAATCCTTGCACGGCCGCTTGCCACCCGCGAAGTCCATATGAATTAAATGTCTGAGGAGGCGAATCGCGGCCAACTCTGTCTGCGGCGAAATAATCTCCTGCTCGGACGAAAAAGCCGGAAAGCGGATGGCATGAACATGGCAATTGACTGCGGACCGGATTGGGTAACCCCATCATCCAGCTCGGTCTCCGGAAATTCCAGCTGCCAGGCCCCTCGGAAATCCGTCTTAAGGCGGAAGCCGCGTACGAGGGCGCCCGCTGGTACAACCCCGCCACCGGCACCTTCATCAGCCTCGACCCCCTCCTGGAGACCAGCAGCCCCCTCCAGCTCAACGGCTACACCTACGCCGCCGCCAACCCCGTCGACGGCAGCGACCCCACCGGGCAGTTCTGCATCAACCAGAACGCCTGCTGGGACCCGCTCACCGGGACCCTGAACTACAACCCCACACCCAGCGACCCCGACCCCGGCCCCAACGGCCCCAGCGGCGGAGGCGGCGGAACCTCCAGCACCAGCGACGGCGGCAACGGCGGCGGTAGCCAGGACTCGGGAGGCGGCGGCAATCCGGTCGTGAACTGGTTCGCCAACAATGCGGGCTACCTCGGCTGGGCGACGCTGAACGGGGCCATGGCCGTGGGCGGGGCACTCCTCGCTGACGCAGGTGCCGCAGGCGAGTTCACCGGCACGGCGGCCTGCGTCCTCACCGTAGTCGGCTGCGCGATCGGGATACCACTGGACATCGCAGGTGCCGGTGCCATTACGGCAGGTACCGGTCTTGTGGTCGCCGGCGGATACGGCCTCGGCAAAGACATCACCGCCATGGCCAACAACTCCGGTGGTTCGGGTGGCTCCGGTGGGAGTGCCGAGGAGTCTGGGGCGGAAGAGCAGCCAGAGCTGAACCTCGTAAAGGCCAACGCTAGGTATGTCGAGAAGGTTACGGGTGAGAACCCCGAACTCATAAAGCGCGAGATCGTCGGCAACCGGGGATCGCTGTATGATCTTTACGAGGATAAGAACACAGGGGATCTGTATGTGCTTCGCAAGGGGGGTGGAGGTGAGCCGCAGCCAACGGGACTGCGCTTGCCCTAATAAATGAAGATACGCCGAGTGTCCTGCAGATTGACTTTTTGGAGCCGAGACCTGAGTGTCTCGCAGATGAGCGCTATAGCGGGTCTGAGTCCGGATGCTTCGGCTGAACGGAATATGACAAGTTGGGGGGCGTGCGTTGGGCGTGATACAGCCTTCTGGGAGCTTTCGTCAAGGATCGCGGAAGACGCTCCCCTAGATGCCCACATCGCCGACATCTTCGCCCGGGTCAGTGAATCCCGGGATGCCTTGACTGCCTTGCGTGACAGAGCTGACGTCTGTCAGTTGCTGATGGCGGCATTCGTGAGTAGCGCCAGTGACGACAATTTCGGGTTCCATCTGGAACTAGACCAAACTGCTATCCTCGCGGCGCTTCGCGCGGAGGTTGACTTTGAGGTTTACATCGAGGATGACGAGTAGCCGCCTAAGGAAGCGAACTTTCTTAGGCGGATCATGACGGGATTCCCCCTGTGCCACAGCAGGCAATGGCAGTCGAAATGCTATCACTTGAGTAAGTCGCATTCATGAGCGTGACGGACTCCGGGTCGGCGGTGGCCCGGCGTATGTAGGTGGCCAGGAATTCGTTAGGGTCGCGTGACGGTGCGTGGCTGGCGGTTGCCTGTGGGGGCGTACGAGACGACAGTCGAGTGCCGCAGGGCGGAGTCGGGCTGAGGGGAGGCCGAGGTTGCCACCGTCCCGTTCTGAGTTTCGCGGGCTTCGTGCTTTCCCATGCTGATCCGCCAGAGAGTCCTCGGCCCCTACCGCTGCCCGCGCGCTGTGCCGTCACCTCTGGTGCTGCGGCCCAAGGCAGCCCAGACGGACTGGCCGTTGTCCTCGATCTTCTCATCGACATGCCGTTCCCATCGGAGGATGTCGCTCAGGGCGGGGCGGAGTCGCCGTCAACTCCGATAGGACTTGGGCCGTCTATCTCCCCTTGGCCAGCTCCGGAACTGAAGCCCCTGTCGGAGCTTGTCCAGATGATGACGAACTCAGCTATCCCGATGGCCCGGACCGCAGCGTCGCAGCTTCTCGGGCTCAACGCCATCGACGGCAATATCGGGATCTGGCTCGCGGCGACTACCTCGTTCGGAGAGATACTCGACCTTGACCAGTTCCCTGCCGTCCCTGGCAGCGGCCCGGCCAGGACGAGGTCTCCGCTTTCGCTCGCCTGCCGCTTGAACCGGGTCAGCACTTCGACACAGACCCCTACTTCGGCTCCGTGCGAGGCCTAGCGGTCCACCTCATTGACCAGCTCTTGCGGCAGGAACACCGTCGCGGCTACACCGAGACCCTGCATGCTCTCCGGAACCCCACCATCCTCATCTAGTCGGGCCTCGGATGCCGCTGCCAGGGGTGGAACTGGCTGCCGTTTCACGATGTCGCGCGAGGGCGGCTTGCGTTTACCGGGACGGGATAACGGCGCACACTGGCACACTGGCTGCGGACATCGTCCTTAGCCCATAGCCCGCCGGGCTTGACGGTACGTGCAGGGACCCGAGACATTTCTCCGATTTACGCAGACGGTCCGGTAGTTGCGGTTCCGGCCATTCAGATGGCCAGATCTGTATGCACCAAGTATGCACGGACTTCCTGGAGAGCGGCGGCACGCGGCGGCAGACCAGGATATTTTACCTGCTCGTTTACGAGAGCCTAGGAGCGGGAGAAAGATGAATCCATCATGCCCGCTGGCAACATCGGCGGGCTGGATTGTACGGTTTTACGCGCCTCGCGCCTCTGTCTTCGGCCCTGCGCCACCCTTCTTGCGGTTACGGATCTTGGCGAACGCGTCGAGTGCCGGATCGTTCTCGTTATCCGGCAGGGTGTGCAAGTACTTCTGGGTTGTGAGGATGGATGAGTGACCCATCCTCTCCTTTACTCGCTGGATGTCTGCCCCGCCCGCCAGCAGCCAGGAGGCGTGCGCGTGCCGCAGGCTGTGGGGCGTGACCCGGTCGCTCAAGGCCGCCGCATCCCGGGCTGGCAGCCACACATTGTCACGGAACCACCGGCGCGGGATGTGGCCGTCCGTTTCGACCTTGCGGATCCGGCGCGGCTGACCATCGTGCTTCTTGGCGTCCTTGCCAAGGCTTCGGCGCTCGGCTCTGTAGATCGAGTACGACGCCTTGCAGTGCTCGCAACGGCACTTCCCCGCCGAGTATGCGCTCTTCGTCCCGTGCCGGTAAGTCCGTCCCGCCTCGTTCGGCCTGGTCCTGCCAAGGGACTCGGGGTCTGGAACAACCCGAAGGATCGGCTCAGCACGTTCCTCGGCAGGCGGCATTGCGAAGATAAGGTCGTCCGGCCCGAGGCCGTGTTCGGCTATGAACGCTTGGATATTCCTGCCTAGTTGAGGGCCGAAAGATATTTCTCGGTGCTCTTCATCCTTCGGGTAGTCCTTTACGACGAACCGGCCTTCCGGATGGTGCTTCTTAATCAACTCGACTACCACTTGAGTCACGGCCACCCTGCCGACGGGGAAATCGAAGTCCTTCGGCCGCAGCTCTGTCAGCTCGCCCCAGCGTAGCCCCAGCTCGATATCGGTCTCCATGAGAAGCTGCCACCGATCGGAGGGCAGGTTCTCGTAGAAGGAATCAAACTGCTCTGGGGTGATGATCTGCCGCACTCTCTTCGCGCGCGTCGGCGCGGAGACTCCTTTGCAGGGGTGCAGGAACACCACCTGATCGTTCAGCGCTGTCGTGAATATCGCCGACAGTACGGTAAGGGAGTACTCAATGGAGGATACTGGCACGCCTTTATCTTGCAGGTGCCTCACGAACTCGCGGACGTCCTCTGGCCAGACCTGGATCATCTTCATCTTGCTGAACCACGGCATGATGTAGGCGCTCAGGTAGATCGCGTAGTTCTCCCGTCCGCGGAGCTCAAGCTGGTGGTTGGGGAACCAGGTGTCCTCAACGTACTTCCTGAACTGCTGCCTTCCCTTGCGCGGGTCGATGCCCCGACCCTCATGCGCCTTGGCCTCCGCGACATCAGCTGCGGCCTTCGCGGCCGTTTCCGACCCGAACGTTCCGGCCGCCTGCTTTCGCCCGCGCACGTCCCGGTACTTGGCCTGGTAGCGCGGATCGCCGTTGCCGTTCGGCCTGATCTCCACCCAGCCCATGACGCACCTCCGTCCAAGATCATTTGAGGGGCAGAATGTGGGCACCACACCCTGGTAGACCCCGGCATGATCCGTCATGGATCGGCACTCGAATAGTGCCTGTGAACTGGAGTTTATCTATCGAACAGCTGGTGAGTCAAACTCTTGTTTGAACGATTCTACCTCGTTCGCATCGAGGGGGTCAGGGGTTCAAATCCCCTCAGGTCCACCCAGGAGAAGTGCAGGTCAGAGGCATGCGAGATGGCCTCAGGCCATCAGGAGCCCGGCTGCCAGGGTGGCAGCAGAACGACCCGCCCGTCAGGCAGTCCACCCCGACGTACGCCCCGGCCGTCGGGAGGGACCCGCCGTGCAGCCACGGGTACAGGCCCTGCACCTGCGCCGTTGACCCGCGGTGAACGGGGACCGGGGGCATGATCGCGGCCCGGCCACCGCCGGGGCGCGGCCAGCCCCGTCGCGGCGGAACGGGGACAGTGCGGGCGGGGGGACGCCTGCGTTCGGCATCGAGGGCACGAGGGGCCTGCGGGTGGCGGCCGGGAGGGCTGCCGAGGGGCAGGCGAAAGCTGTACGTGCCCTGGCGGGCGCGTCCTGGGAAGCGCCGTGCGGGTGTGGCCCGGGCGTTTGGCCGGGGCTAGCGCGTGCTGGCTAGCCTGGTGGGATTAGCTGAGCGCGCTGCCGGTGCGGATGGCCAGCGTGAAGCGTGCCCAGTCGGCGGGAGTCACCTGCAGGACCGGGCCGGCGCCGTTGTCCTTGGTGTCGCGGACGAGCACCGTACCGGGGGCATGGGCGGCTTCGATGCACGCGCCGCCGCCGTTGCCGCTGTAGCTGGACTTGCGCCAGCCAGGGCTTAGTGCTGCTGGCTCTTCCATTTCTCGATTGCCTCCGTTATGAGCTTTCGTGACTCCGCGACGTTGAGAGCGTAGCCGCGGATCGTCTCGAATACCGAGAGAGCCCTGGCAGCCACGTCGGGGTTGTCCGTCACGTGGTCCTCTAGGGCGATCATGTCCACTGTATCGGAGATGGCAGGGCCGCTTGCGATGTCGAACTGGCCCTCCATGCCAGGGATGAACTCCATGACTGGGACTACCTGGATGACCACGTTATGGCGCTCGGCCAGCTCCAGGATGTGCTGGAGCTGGCCGGCCATGATGTCGGACGTGCCTACGAGAAAGTGCAGCACGGGCTCGTAGATGAGTGCCGTGGCGTGGGCGGCGTCAGGGCCGTCGACCTTCTCGTGCCGCTTCATCCGCAGTCCGGTTTGCTCGGCGACCTCTTCGTCGTCCATGCCCCACTTGCGGAACATGGCCTGCGCGTACTCGCGGGTCTGGAGCGGTCCGGGGATCAGGAGGAGGCCCCACATGCGCAGGAACGCTGCTCGCTGCTCGGCCTGGAAGTACTTTTCGAAGAAGTCCTTGATGCCTTCGGCGGTGGTGGTGCGGGCGCAGACCCAGAAGTCGGTGATGTAGCCGCGGAGCTCCTCGCTGACGTTGCAGGCATCGAGCCAGGCGTTGAGGGTGTCGAGGTGCGGGACGTACTTGCCGGTCTCGATCTTGGACAGCAGGTCGGGCGAGACCCCCATCTGCCTGGCCAGCGGCGGCAGCGTGGTGAAGCCCGCTTTCTGCCGGGCCAGTCGCAGGTGCTTGATGAGCTTGCCGCGGGGGGTGTTCTCAAGGTCGGGGATGCTGCTGGCCAGGGTCATGGGGAATGCCTCCCGCGCGAGCCGAATGTTAACGAACGGACGTCATGGGAGCAGCGTAACGCGCGGAATGCCTGGCATTGTGGATGTCACGGAAAATCACGCTCCGCGTGTCGCGGAAGTCCTTATCTCCGGGGGTGATGGCACCGCCGGCGTGATTCCGGCATGCCTTAATGCTATCCCGAGAGGGGGAAACCGGTGAATGCCTTCAACAGTACGTGGCCCCCAGCGTCACCCATCATGCATACTCAACCATCGTCACCTGATTCCAGGTGGGTGAGGAGCCTGCCGCATCGTGACTGCCTGGAGATGGACGCGTGTGATACCGCTCCGCGGATAGCGCGACAGCGGCTCGGCAGCATCCTCAGGGAATGGGCGCTGGAGCAATTCACAGATGATGCCATGCTCGTTGCCAGCGAGCTAATCACGAATTCCGTGGCCGAGACGGGGAAGGTGGAGTGGGTGCGGCGTCCGCCGGTCGGGCTGCGGCTGCGCGGCGGCCTGTCAGTGCTGGTCATGAAGGTGTGGGACGCAGTCCTCGGCGCTCCGCTGCCGCGTGTTGCCACAGCAGACGATGAGAGCGGGCGGGGCCTGGCAATCGTTGCCGGGCGCAGTACCAGTTGCGGCTTCTACTACTCGGAAAAGCGTGGCGGCAAGGTGACCTGGGCCATTTTTGGTACCCCGGGAAGCATTGCAGGAAAGCTGGCGCGGCCGGGACTGCGGACGTTGCTCCTTGCCTCCCGGTCGTGCCGTCAGGACCCTTCTCATGCTGATGAGGGAAGGTGACTGGAATGCCCGATGCGCGGTGCCTGTGCGGGTTCGCGGAGCTTGATGATGAAACCATCGCGGACCATCTCGCCGCGGTCTTCATGCCTGATGACTGCGTCGGGAATGATGGCAAGGTGCACGATGAATTGTCCGGGCACGCATGCGCGTGCGGGTTCTCCGGAAGCTCGGCAAGCGAGCTCGAAGGGCATTTGGCGGCTGCTTTCACGCCGGGCGATGGCATCGGGCTGGACGGCCGTGAGCACGGGGCCCATGATGCCTCCTGAACCCTGCCTGCCGTTCCGTGCGCCGGGACTTGGCGTGCCGGGCACGGTGCTGGCCGCCGCAGTGCAGGTGGGCCGCCGGGGCAGGCGGCCGGCCGACCTGGCCCTGTTGCAACGGGTGCGGGACGCACTGGTGCGACTGCCCGATAGCGCGCTGACCCCGCACTACATCAAGGTTCCGGGTGACTGCCTGGCTTCCCCGCGAGCGGCGGACCGATGACCGCCGTTCTGGTCCAGCCGGCACGCGGCTGCGGCGGCTGAGAGGAGGCAGCATGGAACGGGAGAGCACTTCTTCCGAGCATGACGACGGGAACGAGGTCCCGTTGTTCCTGCTGGAGGTCCTGGCCGGGCTTGATGCCGGGGCCAGGCAGGTGATGACCGAGGTCATCGGCTTGTACCGCGAGTTCCCGGCGTGGGCGGTGTGGCTACCGCACCGGGGCCGTCCCTGGGCTGCGGTCCGCCCGGCGTCAGCGCGGGTTCCCGGCCCGGATCTGCCGATGATCTGGGTCCGGGCGGGTACGGTAGCGGACTTGGCAGCTCGGATGCGGGGCGCGGAGGAGCAGCTGGCCCCGCCGTAACTGCTGGCCGTTCCTTAGCTACCGCCTGGCCAGTGGCGCTGGCTGCTGGGTCCAGCCTGGTCAGTCGGTCGTCGGGGGCCAGCGCGATGCTGGCCGCCGCGGGGGCGACGCGGGGCCGCTGCCAGCGGAGGGGCCTCCGAGGATTGCCGGGCTGGCGACTGGCGTGGCGGGGCCAGCTCGGGCCATCCCGCCCCGGCCGCCGGGCGGCTGCTGCCGGGATGCTCGGGCGCGGCCAGTGTGGTGGCTGCGCCGGGCAGGGTGATGATCTGCGGGTCGCACTCGACGGCAAGCAGGCCGGGGCTGGCGGTGCCGCGCGCCGGGAGCAGCAGGGAGTTGCCGGGCAGGCTCTGCAAGACCGAGGGCTCGACGGCGTACTCGTAGACACGCTGGATATTGCGCGAGGTGCTCCAGCTGGAGCCCTCGGACTCAGCGTCGGACTGCGACCATTCCTGGCTGCGGCCATGGTCGCGGGACCGGGTGTGCCCGCCGGAGGCCGTCCGGTCCCACAGGCCGTCGCCGCTCCATCCCCGGGTGGCCGTGCTGCCGTGGGACTGGCTGGTGCCGTGGGAGTAGCCCGTCGTGCTGGTGGTGCTGTGCTCGCCGCCACGGGTGACGGTCCAGCCGGAGAAGGTGAAGGTGTGCTGGCGTCCGATGTAGGACGCCGCCTGGTCGGCCTCGTGGTGGTTGCCGAGCCGCATGAACGCGGTCGCTGCCGCGCCGCCGATCAGCGCGGTGGCATCGTCGCGCAGGTGGCGGAACAGCAGGGTCAGTGGCACGCCCCGCCACTCGCACGCGCCCGCTAGGGCCTCCAGGTGGTCACGGCCGATCTCGTCCGCCCCGGCGATGATCACGGCCGGGGCCGTCGCCGTGCTGCGGGTGACGGCGACGGTCAGCCACTGGACGGTCAGGGCGGTCAGCAGCTCGGCGCTGGCGCTGCGCGCCCCTGGTCCCAGTGCCAGGCAGGTGTACCAGGCGGGCCGGGCCGGCTGCGGGCCCCGGCCCCTGTGTAGCGGGCGAGGTCGGACACGAACGCGTCGAGGCGCACCAGGCTTGGTCCTACCTGGGCGCGGTAGGCGTCACCGAACAGGTCCCCGCCGATCAGCTCGGCCTCGCCGGCGGTGAGCAGGCCGGCCGGCACGGGCTGGCCGAGGGCGGCCTGCACGGCGGCGGCCAGCCGGGCCGGGGTCAGGGTGCCGCCCAGCGCGGCGGCGATCTGCCCGGTCACGCGGACGTCCACCGCCCGCTCCGCGCGGGTCGCCGGGCCGGGGGTCCCGGCGTGGATCGCCTCGGCGAGGGCGCTGGCGAGCTGCGCCGGGGACAGGCCGGCCAGGATCCCGGAGGCGGCGAGGGCACCGGGGAGCAGGTGGACGGCGGCCGGGACGCCATGGCGGCGGGCGAGGCCGGTGAGCTCGCTGGTGGCGAGCTGGCCGGAGAAGTCGGCGACCAGCAGCGGCTGCCCGGCGAGGATGGAGGCGCCGTGGACGGCCAGCAGCCCCTGCCAGCCGCCTAGGGTGCCGCCGTAGACGTCGGTGCGCAGCGCGGGGGAGCGGGCGCTGCTCCACTGCGGGACCTGGCCGAGGCGGGCGAGCTCGGCCTGCTCGTGCTCGCCGGCCCGCTGCCGCCACCCCTCCACGGCTGCCTGGTGCACCCGGGCGGGGCTGGCACGGCGGGCCAGGAGCAGCCGAACTAGGCACCACGCCGGCCACGCCACCCCGATGGCGGCCAGCGTGACGGGCAGCCATGCCAGCGCCCCGGGGTGCGCGTGGTGGGTCAGTTCCCGTGCGAGCGCGCCCAGCGCGTACAGCGCCACGGCCAGGGGCAGGAGTGGCCGCGCCACCCACCGCAGCGAGAGCGACCAGGCCCGCTGCGCCCGCGCGCGGCGGGTCGTCACCTGGCCGGTGATCGCCTGCGGGTCTGGCTGCGGCTCGGCGTGGGGGGTGATGAGCCGGCGCCGGTCGCGGAAGGTCCAGCCAAGCCGCGGCCCGCCGGTGAACAGCAGGTGCTCGGCCCCGGTGATCCCGCCCTCGGGGCCGGCGGGCTGCATCGTCATGACGGCGTGATCCCCCTCGCTGTCGCCGTGATCGTCGCCTGGCCGTGACCCCCCGAGACCCGATGATGGCACGGAATGACTCGATATGTCACTTCTTGGAGTGAACCGCTTTCAGAGCGGAGCCGTTAGTCATTACTGTTAGGGCACCACAGTGCGGGCGAACTGATGCGAGGGACTCCGATGGTGGCGGGACAGCGGCCATGGCAGGTCCTGTCTGGGCTGCCCGCCTGGCAGCTGACGCAGGTGCCCCGGGACCGGCCCGGTGACGACGGGGGGTCGGCGGGTGGCGCATCGCGTGACGCCAGGCAGCGGGCCGCGGAACTGGTGTCGGCGTGGTGCCGGCCTGCCCCGGTCGCTGTCGCCTGGGTGCGGGAACGGGCTGGCGGCCCGGTCCGGGTGATCACGGCCGGCCCGGCCCTGGCCGCGGGCAGTGTCAGCGGGCAGGACGTGCTCACGCTGCCGGCGGGGGCGCGCGGGCTGCCGCTGCCCGCTGGCCAGGCTGTCGGGCTGCTGTCGCGAATCCCGTACTGGGTGGAGCTGGCCGGGGTCTGCGACGTGCTGCTCGCCGACTCCGGCACGGCGGAGCGGCCGACCGATCGCGGGGACGGGCGGCCGTCGCTGGAAGACGGGCTGCTGTCGGCCTGGCTGGGTCCGTTCGGCTGGCTGCTGCTGGCCGAGCCAGTCGATGCGGGCACGCTGGAGGAGCTCACCAGCCAGGTGGCACTGGCCCAGCTGGAGGCGCAGCGCAACGACAGCCCTCGTGCCAGGCTCGCCGAGCGCCGTGCGGCTGCCCGGCACGCGGAGTTGCGGCAGGCCGCGTCCACCGGGCTGTGGCAGGTCCACCTGCTGGCTGGCGCTGCCAACCCGCAGCAGGCGGCACAGGTCGCCGGGCTGCTGCGCGCCTCATCCGACCTGACCGGCTTGCCGTATGCCCTCCTGCCCGCCGCCACGCCCCTCGAGCACAGCCACGAGCGTCCCGCCCGGCGGTCGCTGGCCGACGATCCCGCACTGCAGTGGGCGGTCGCCGAGGAACGGCAGCGCACTGCCGCGATGGCCCTTATTCGGCCACGCCAGCGCCAGCTCCGGGGATGGCGTCCCCGAACGGGCGGTGGCCGCAGCCGGAGCCAGCCGCCCCGTTTTACGGCTCCACCGCCTTGGTAGCCGCGCTGGCCCGCGTGCCGGCGCGGGAGGTACCCGGCCTGCGGATGGTGCTGCGCCCGCAGTTCGACCTGACTCCCGAGACGACCGTGGCTCCAGTGCACGGGGCGGGAGGCGCTGCGGTGCGCGTGGGGGAGGTGCTGGACTGGAACCGGGTGTCCTGCGGTGACCTCGCGCTGCCGCTGGCGTCGCTGAACAGGCACGCGTTCGTGTGCGGGGCGACGGGCGCGGGCAAGTCCCAGACCGTCCGGAACCTGCTCGAGCAGGCGACGATGGCAGGCATCCCCTGGCTGGTGGTGGAGCCGGCCAAGGCTGAGTACCGGCTGATGGCCGCCCGGCTGCCCGGCGCCGCGGTCATCGCGGTCCGGCCCGGTGACCTGGCCCAGCCAGCAGCCGGGATCAACCCGCTCGAGCCCGCCGCGGGCGCGGACGGGTCCCGGTTCCCGCTGCAGGCCCATGCTGACCTGCTGCGCGCCCTGTTCCTGGCGGCGTTCCAGGCCGACGAGCCGTTCCCGCAAGTCCTGGCCGCTGCCCTCACCCGCTGTTACGAGCAGTCGGGGTGGGACCTGGTGACCGGCCAGCCCGCCACGCCCGGCGTGCAGCCCGCCTATCCCGGCCTGGAGGACCTGCAGGCCGCCGCGATGAGCGTGGTGGCCGAGATCGGCTACGGCCGGGAAGTCGCCGACAACGTGCGCGGGTTCGTCGCCGTCCGGATCGGGTCCTTGCGGATGGGCACCGCCGGGCGGTTCCTGGACGGCGGGCACCCGCTGGACTTCGGCCGCCTGCTCGGCTGCAACGTGGTGCTCGAGATCGAGGACGCCGGGGATGACCGGGATAAGGCCTTCCTCATGGGCGCGGTGCTGATCCGGCTCACTGAGTACCTGCGGCTGCGACAGCGCGCGGAAGGCCCGGCCGCGGTGCCCGGGCTGCGGCACCTGACCGTGATCGAGGAAGCCCACCGGCTGCTGCGCCAGCCGCCGCCCGGAACAGGTTCCGGCCCGGCCGCTCAGGCCACCGAGATGTTCGCCGACCTGCTAGCAGAAGTCCGCGCCTACGGCGAGGGCCTGGTCATCGCCGAGCAGATCCCGTCCAAGCTCATCCCCGACGTCATAAAGAACACCGCGGTCAAGATCGTGCACCGCCTCCCGGCCCGCGATGACCGCGACGCCGTCGGCGCCACCATGAACCTGGGCGAGGCCCAGTCGGAGTACCTGGTCACGCTGCCACCCGGTGAGGCGGCGGTGCACGCCGACGGGATGGACTACCCGCTGCTCGCCCGGATGCCCGATGGCACCAGCCGGGAGGCAGCCCCCGGGGCGCTAGCCGCAGCACCGGGACGGGTCATCACCCCGCGCAGCCCCACGTGCGGCCCTGACTGCGCAGTCCAGCCGTGCACGCTGGGGCAGATGCGCGTCGCGCAGCGCGCCGCCATTACCGACCCGCAGATCACCCTGTGGGCCGAGCTGACCGTCGTGGCGCACCTGGCCGGATGCGAGACGCCCTGCCCTGCCCCGGCGCTCGCCGCCAGCCTGCGCGAGATGGGCGCCCGGCAGCGGGACTGTGCCATCTCCCACGCCGTCGACGACGCCGTCGCCGCCCGCGTTCCCGCCATCTGCACCCGGGTCAGCCCAGCCGGGCTCGCCGCCCATGTCGTCGCCACGATGCGGCAGGCCATCACCGAGGGCACGCCAGCATGCGAGCCGGAAGAGCCCCGCTACCTCGCCCCGCCGTACCAGTGGGCGCTGGTGCGGGACGTACTGCGGCCCGCCTACCAGTCGCCAGCCACCGGGCGTCACCCGCGCAGCGGGGAATGGGAGCGCGCCTACGGCCAGCCGGTCCCCGGGGACAGCGGCAAGGACCAGTTCATCACCGTAACCCGCTGGTACCTACGTGACCAGCGGGACACCCAGGCCATCGCCACCATCGCGTGGGGGACACGTTCCCGCCCCGCCATCGAGCGGGCAGTCGGCACTCACGCCAGCAGCGACGACTGGGCCGCCCAGCTCGCAGAGGCGCTCGACGCGCTCACGCCGCTATCGTGGCCCAGCCACCTGATGAGCCGCGAGCCTGTCCGCATCCCGCGAGTCACCACAGACCCCGGCAGCGCCGATGAATGAGCTAGCAAGCGCCAGCGAAACCATCACGCCAGCCACCGAGACGGCCCCGCCGGCCACTGACGCGGGCACGCCAGCAGGGCACGGGACCAGGACCAGGGCAAGCCCCGCCGGGAATCGCGATGTGGAAGCGTTCCTCGCCTCCGAAGACCGGCTGCTCGCATCCGGCACGGACCAGGGAGCCGCAGCCAGTACCAGCGGCGACACGAATGGCAACCACGGCGCCGCACTAGGGGCGAGCACCGATGGCACCAGCATGAGCCATCCCGGCACCGGCGCGGAAGCGCACCAGCGCACCGGCGAAGACGCCACACCCGGCCCGGACGCCAGCAAAGCTGTCGCCGCCATCGGTGAGACGGGCATAGCGATAAGGCCGGAATCCGCTGACAGCCCAGACATCCCTTCCGGCGGGACGCGGGCCAGCGGCTCCGGGGCCGGCAGCGACGCCGCTGTCGATGCCCTGGTGGCTCAGGAAGACCTGCTGCTCGGGATTTCCACGCGCCCAGACGACAAGGCTGACGACGGTGACGAGGCAAAGGGCAGCCAGGGCGCTGACGAGGCGGCGGGCGACCCTCCCACCGGAAAGGACGAGCCAGGCCCGGCCGACACCGCAGGCAAAACCGACCCGGTCGGGAAACCTGACGACGATCACGCAGCGAATGAGAACCAGGACGGGCAGCCCCAGGACGCAGGCCAGCAGGGCAGCACGCCGGAACACGCCGAGCCGCCTGAAGGCGACGCGCAACAAGAGGCAGTGGAAGCTCCCGGTGAGCCGGACAAGCAGCAGCCTGATCCTCCCGAAGCCGCGCCCGACCAGCAACCGGAGGTCCCGCAGTCGGTGCAAGCCCTCATCGCCGAGCAGGTCGCTGGGATCAAGGCAGAACTCAAAGCCGAATACGACGCCGATCTAGCGAATGTCAGATCCGAGCTGGCCCATGTGAAGGAAGCGCTGGCGGCCCAGTCCAAGACCGAGGTCCCCAATACGGACTCTGCGAAGAGGGCGGACAGCTCTACGGAACCCGACACCACAGAGCAAGGCGACTTCCGTGATCGGAGTCAGCCGGATGCCGGGAAGAATGCTGAGGGACACAGTAATGAACCTGACCGGCGCCCCTGGAACAGCGACGCTAGGCTGGGCTTGTATGCGGCAGTCAGCCAGGCTGCGCCGTCCGTCGCTGCCGCCATTGCTCAACCCGATGTAATTAATACGGCAGCCGCGCTGGGCACGTTCTTGGCCACAGTGGTAGCAGGGGTACTCGTTCGACGTTCAGAAAGACGGGAACAGCATGGGCATTAGGCAAATTCCAGCAGAAGTTGAAAGGCATTTCCGGAAGGGGCTTGGCCATGCTGCCCGTGCTGAAGCCAGAGAGCTAGATGAGCTGCTAGATAGCCTCACCGATGAGGAGATCGCTGCATGCATATCGCTGTGCATTGCCGCTGCAGGGTATGCGGCGATTGATGCCTGCGGTCGTGAATGGCCGAACGAGTCCAACCTGCGCGGTATCGCCCACGATACAACTACGAGCGACAACGCGCAGAAGTTGGGCTTCAGCGAGCAGGAGGTCTACGATTTCGTTGCTCGTGTTTCACTGCGGTTTGAGCCGGTCAACGAGGTGTTCCCTGAGCCGGAGCGCATGACAGTCCTGCCCTTCTACATCACCGCCCATCTTCTGATCTCGTTCCATCCGGCCGAAGAGAAATGGTGGGATTTCCTCGATAGGATCGAGGCGATGTTCGAGATGTCCGAAGCCGCCGACCTTGACCTAACGCCTGCCATGATGCTGCGGGCCCGGCGCACACGACTGGAGGAGAAGCGGCGTAAGCAGCAGTCGCAGTGACGTTGCCGTCCTCGCTCGCGATCCCGTCCCGTGCGGTTGCCGGACAGGGTGGACCACCCCGGCTTCCTTGGAGGGTGTGACCTCAGGGAAGGATGTTACTCATGGGATCCGGGAAGGTACACCCGCCTGAGCTGCGGGAACGGGCGGTGCAGATGGTGTTTGACTTGCGTGCGGAATCGGGGAACGACCGCGGGTCAATCCAGAGGGTGGCCGAGCGGCTCGGCGTGCATCCGGACACGCTGCGGGGCTGGGTGGCGAAGGCGGAAGTCGATTCGGGGAGGCGGCCCGGTACCGTGACCGACGATAAGAGGCGGATCGCGGAGCTGGAGCGGGAAAGCAAGGAGCTGCGGCGGGCGAATGAGATCCTGAAGGCGGCGAGCGCTTATTTCGCCCGGGAACTCGACGTGAAACTGCCGCGCTAGTCGAGTTCATTGATTCTCACCGGGACCGGTTCGGTGTCGAGCCGGTCTGCGCGGTGCTGGATTTTTCGCCGTCCACGTATTACGCGGCGAGGAAGAGGAAGCAGGATAAGACCGCCCGCGATATCCGCGACGAGTACCTGAAGAAGGAGGTAATGCGGGTATGGGAGGATCCGCGGAAGGCGCGCGGGAAGTACGGTGCGCGGAAGGTATGGCGGCAGCTGAACCGCGACGGGATCATCGTTGCCCGGTGCACGGTGGAGCGGCTGGTGCGCGGGCTGGGGATCGGCGGCGTGCAGGCCAGGCGGAAGAGGCCGCGGACCACGGTGCCCGGGGCGGCCGGGGCGGAGCGTCCGTCTGACCTGCTGGAGCGTAATTTCTCTGCGGATGCGCCGAGTAAGCGCTGGGTGGCGGATATTACGTATGTGGAAGTCACGGGTGATTTCGTGTATGTCGCCTTCGTCATGGACCTGTTTTCCCGGAAGATTGCCGGCTGGCAGGTGGGCGACAGGCTGCAGGCCGATCTGGCTCTCGATGCGCTGGAAATGGCGATCTGGCGGGCCGGCGATGATCTTGACCCGGGGCAGCTGGTTCATCATTCCGACCGCGGTGTCCAGTATACGTCGATCCGGTATGCCGAGCGGCTGCAGGAGATCGGAGCCGCGCGCTCGGTCGGGAGCAAGGGCGATTCCTATGATAACGCGGCGGCCGAGTCTCTTAACAGCCTGTACAAGAAGGAGCTTATCGAGTCGGATGGTCCATGGAAAGGCGTGAGTGATGTAGCTCTCGCCACACTGGAGTGGGTATCCTGGTATAATAAGGAACGGCTCCACTCGGCGTGCGGGTATATGCCTCCGGAGGAATTCGAGAAACAGCATCACGCGCGTCAGGGAATCCTGGTAGGATAATTAAAGTCGGCAAGTTAGTCCCTCTAATTTTGCCGGGGCGGTCCACCCTCTACGGATACGCCTGAAACCAGGCAGCACAGCCCAACTGTCACTTAAGACAAACACGCCGGGGCCGTGGCCTCGGTGATGACCGTCTTGGCCCGGTGGCCATTCCGGGAATTGCCGCCATCCCGCCCGGCCGGGTCGTGCTTTGAGTACCCGAGGTGCGTGTCCATCTCGCCCTCGAGCGCGCCCTCGATCACCATCTTCGTCAGCTGGCCCAGCAGCCCGCCCTCGCCGGTGAGCTTCAGGCCGCCCTCGCGGGCCCGCTCGGTCAGCTCGCGGAGCAGTTGCTCGTCAGCCGATGAGAGTCGCGCCGCGCCGTGCTGCTCGTTCGTCGCCATGTCAGTCACTTGGTGTCCCACTAGTTACTCTGAGTTACACCGTTGAAACTACAGTCCCTAAGAGGGGTGAAGACCGCCGACGGCGGGTCGTCGGCGGTCTTCTCGTGCTGTGGTCCTGTCCGGCTGCGCCGCACTGGCTCACGGTTCATGCTTCCCGGGTGCCGGAGCGGTGCGGGTCAGTCCCCGATCAGGCAGCCAAACATGGAGCACTGGGCCGAGGCGGTGCTGGTGCTGCCGTACGTCTGGTTGTAGGTTGTCGGGCTTGCCAGGTTCATTGCCGACAGCAGCCAGGTCGCGTCTGCGCCGATCGCGGGCCAGTCCTGGGCTTCGAGGGTGACGCCCGAGTTGACGCCGGCCAGGTTGCCGACTGCTGCCAGCACCGGGGCGGTGTTCGTGTTCCACCCGTCGGCGGCGAGCGCGGCGACGTTCTCGATGACTGCCTCCGGCGACGGCGTTCCGTCGGGCTGCAGGGCGGTGCTGAACCACTGCTCCCAGTTGGCCTCACCATAGGGGCCGGTGGCAACCATGATGGCGTTCTGGATGCTCTGCGCCGTGTGCCCGAACGGCATGGTGTAGTACTGGCCGGTACTGCCGTCGATGAACTGGTCGTCCTCGCTTGTGGTGCCGACCACCCACATCTGGCTGGGTGAATTGCTGTAACACGGTTCGCTTGCCACGGTAGACCCGGCGGCGGTCCCCATGGCGGTCAGGCAGTTGGGGCCGTCGTAATTGGCGTGCACATTGCTGACGATATGGTAGACGGGCACGGCCTGGAGCAGCGTTGACGGCGCGCCCATGGAGATGAGGGCCGCTGATGCGGGCGTGGAGAGGCCCACGTACCCGATCCGCTGGAAATGCCAGTCCTGGGCCCCTGGCGCGTCAGTCTCGTCGGACGTGCTGACCGGGCCTGCGTCTCCTGTATCGAGGTCCATCGTCAGTGCCTGGTCAGTCTGGGGGGTGTTCGACCGGACAAAGATCTGGGTGGGTACGCCGGTGTTGCCGTTGTTCCCCGGCAGAACCAACGCAGAGCCATAGCTATCGGTCGGCGTGAATTGGCCGATCTGGATGGTGGGGCCGTTGGTCAGGGTGGTGTCTGCCATCGCGGGGCCGGCGGCCAGTCCCAGGACCGAGGCCGCCGTGGCGGCGGTGGCGGCGACGGCGGCGAGCCGCCAGGCCCGTGCCTTCCGCGGCCGGCGGGTACGGCCCGGCATGGAGGTTGTAGTGACGTTCATGGTGTGCTCCCCGTTGACTAAGGGTCCGTGTATGCCTCGATTGTGGCCGGACTGCTCCCGGCGGCACCCCCGGCATTTTGCCTAGGTGACCATTAGTGACCACTTCATAACGCATAGCGCACGGACGGGTCGGTAGCGGGGCGCAAGCGCGTGCCGTCGGCCGGGGCGGCTAGCCTGTGATATTCGGGTCAGGGTCGAGGGGTGGGGATCGCGCTTTGGTCGTGCATCTGTGGGATGACGGGGTGCTCGGGACCGTGCGGGACGCGCTGGGGCGGGCCCGGTCGGGGGAGCCGACCGTTGTCTGCGTGCAGGGCGCGGCGGGCATGGGCAAGACGAGCCTGCTCGACGAGCTGGCGTCCGAGGCGGCGGACTTCGTGCTGCTGTCGGCGGAGGGCGCGGAGGACGACCGGTCCGCCTACAGCGTGCTCGGCCAGTGGGGGGTAGGCCTGCCGGAGGCAGGCGGCGGGATCGCCGACCCGTTCGCCGCCGCCCAGCGGCTGCGCGTGCTGGTCGACGGCACGGCCGGCCGGCCGCTCCTGCTGCGACTGGATGACCTGCACTGGGCCGACCCCGAATCGGTGGCAAGCGTGGTGTGGCTGCTGCGCCGGACGACCTGCGAGCGGCTGCTGGTGGCGGTGGGGACGCGACCGCTGGCAGCGGGCCAGCATCCCGGATGGCAGCGCTGGCTGGCGGGTCACCGCGGCGCGCTCCAAGTAGAGCTCACTGGGCTGTCGGCCAGCCAGGTTGCCGCGATCATCGCTGCCCGGGGCCGCCCCGCCGGTGACGGGCTCGCCAGCGCGATGCGGGAGCACACTGGCGGCAACCCGCTGTACCTCACGGCACTGCTCGACGAGTACGGCCCGGGCGACCTCGCCGCGCGCAGGGTCTTGCCGGCGCCGGCCGCGTTCTCCGCCACGATCGCCCGCCGCACAGCTCGGCTGCCAGAGGCGGCGGCGGCATTGCTTGCCACGATCTCGGTGCTCGGTTCCGGCCCGCAGCCGCTGGCCGTTGCCGCCGCGGTCGCGCAGCTGCCCGATCCGCTGCCCGCCCTGGAGCGGCTGTCCGAGGCGGGCCTGGCGGTGGCGCGCACCACGGGCTCCGGCACGTTCGTCCGCGTCACGCATTCCCTGGTCCGGGCCGCCTGCTACGAGCAGCTGCCGCTGAGCGAGCGCCGGGAGCTGCATGCCCGGGCAGCCCGGGCGGTGGCCGGCGAGGCGCAGGTGCTCGATCACCGGCTGGCCGCGGCGTCGTCCTACGACGACAGCCTGGCCGATGACCTGGAAGCCTGCGCGACGCGGCTCCGGGCGGGGCAGGAGTGGCGCTCCTCGGCCGGCTACCTCCGCGCGGCCAGCAGCGTCACCTCCGGCGCGGCGCTGCGGCGGCGGCGCTGGCTGGAGTCGGTCCTGGACACCGCGCTGATCCCCGACCCGGCCACGGCCAGGGCCGAGCTGGCCGCCCAGCCCGCCACCAGTGATCCGGCCGAGGTCGTCGTCCGCGCCTTCATCGACCTGGCCGGCGGGCACTCCGGCGACCCGGCCGCCACGCTGCCGCCGGTCCTGGCGCTGCCCCGGGACCGCGTCGATGACCTGACTCGCTACCGGGCCGGGGTACTGCTCGCCACCGCCCTGTTCGACTCCGTCCGGCCCTCCGCCGAGGCCGATCGGGTGCTGCGGGATGCCGAGGGCCTCGCGGTCCACGACCCGTGCGTGCTGCTGCACGCCCGCTATGCCAGGACCTTCCTTGAGCAGCGCCTCCTGCCAATCGCCGGGCACTGGTCCCGGGTCGACCCCCAGCTAGGCCCGCCGGCGGCGGTGCCAGCCTCCGGCAGCTACGAGCTGGCCCGGAGGGCGATCATCGCCACCCGCGTCGGCTTCTTCGAGACCGTCCGCGACGACCTGGCCGAGCTGATGCGCCGACTGCGGCTGGGCATGTCCTCCGGCCCGCTCACCCGGATACCAGACGGCCTCGGCATGGCGCAATGGATGCTCGGCGACTGGACCGCTGCCCGCGTCTCCCTGCACCTGGCCGAGGAACTGGTCCCGGGCAACAGCATCTACCTGCCCCTCCTGCTCATCGGGGAAGGACGCCTCGACGAGGCCGACGCGATCACCACGCGGCTGTTCGCAGGGTGGCGGCAGCACCCCCGCGACGGGCTGCCCAACCCCCTCGGGCTGTACCTCCGCGTCGTGCGGGCGCACGCCGAGGGCGACCAGCAGGCAATGCGCGACACCGGGACCGCCGCCCTTCACGAGATCTCCGCCGGGCTCGAGCGCCCCGACAACACCAGCTGGGTGCTTGCCGCAGGCCAGGCAGCGCTGTGGGCAGGGCGCGCCGACCTCGCGGCACGCTGCGCACGGCAGCTGAGGGCGATCGATCCCGCCCCGTCATGGCTCGCCCCGGCAGCCGGCTGGATCGAGGGCCTGGCCGCCGGGCAAGCCGGGGACCACAGGAAGGCGCTCGCGATGATCCGCGCCAGCGCCAGCCATCCCGGCCTGAACGTACCGCTCTACCAGGCCCACATGCTAGCCGACCACGCCCGGCTGGCCCTCGCGACGGGGGAGACCGCTGCCGCCCGCGACTCGCTGGCCCGCGCCGAGCGCATCTACACCCGCCTCGGAGCAGTCCGCTACACCGAACGGACCCGGCAGGCCCTGAGCACCACCGCACCCACCACCCCGCCCGCACCCGCGAAGCCAGTACCGCCAGCACCCGCACCGATCCGGCTCACCGACCGCGAGCGGGACGTCCTCGGCCTTATGACCAGGGGAATGAGCTACGCCCAGATAGCCTCCGAGCTCTTCATCACCCGCAAGACCGTCGGCTACCACCTGTCCAACCTCTACGCGAAAGCCGGCGTCGCCACCCGCCACCAGCTCGCCGACCTCACCCGCCAACAGCCAGGCCTATTCGCCGGCTAACCCCCATACAGCAGCCCCAGCCCCCTCAAGGAATGGCGACGATCGGCGCGACGCCTCGCGATTCCTCTGCGCGGCGTGAGGCTCGGGGCGTCGCCCGCTCATCAGCGGCGGTCGCGCGGCACGGGCTGGTAGCCCTGCACGATCCTTCTACTCGACCACAGGGCCGTCACTTTCCACACGCCGTCGAACGGCCCCACCTGCGCGTAGATTGCCTGCCGCCCCGGTGACTCGCCCGCAGCGGGCTGGCCGGACTTTTTGTAGTAAGCGGCGGCACGGGAGTCGTCGGAGCAGCCGGTGGGGTTCAGCATCGCGAATGAGGATATTGAACATCCTGATTGAGGACCTTCAGCATCCCGGTCTACTACGCTCCGAGAGATGGAGATTACTGACGAGACGATCGACCTGCTGCTCGGCGCGCTGGCCGATCAGTTGCAGACGCTAGGCAGTCACGCGGAGATAGTGGTCATCGGCGGTTCGGCGTTGACCGCCCTCGGCCTTGTCAGGCGCGCGACAAGAGACGTTGATCTCCTCGCGGTAGCTGAGAACGGCGAGCTCCGCCGAGCAACGGACCTGCTCAAATGGGGCCTGCCCGAGGCATTCATGAGCCGGGTGGTAACTAGGTCATATGGAACGGCCCTCCTCGTCCACTTCGCCAGCCGGTACGACCAGATTCACTTCAAGCTCTTTGCCATGGCTGACCAGGGCGGAGGGCGCCATGAGGCCGATCTCCGGGCGCTGAGCCCGACCCGGGGCGAGCTCATCGCGGGGCACGCCGGTCAATAACGCAAGATCCGTCGCCTGGGTACAACTCGGTCCTAGTGGACGCTCTGCGCGCCTTGGGAGTAGACAATGCGGATCTCGGAGATTAGGGACGAGGTCAGCCAGGGGCTCCTGGACTTAACCTGGCGTCAGTGGGCGCAGATCGGCGTCTCAGCGACGGTAGCGGGGACCGATCGATGGGCGGTCGATCCCGAGGCCCTCATCCTGTTCACCATCGGGATCGCCCGCCGTGATCCGCGACTGTTCGATGAGATGCTCGACTGGATGGCCTTCAACCACCAGTTCCTGTCCACCCAGCGACTGCGGAACCCGGCCGCCAGGTTTCCCCTGCCTTCCGGCCTGGTCGCTGCCGTTACCGCGTGGACCCGGCAGACCGCGCCCGCGAATCTGGCCGCCAGCGGCCAAGCCGACCCTGTCCACAGGGAGCCGGTCTTCAGCCCCGGCGTCCTGGCATTCGTCTCACGGCCGGATCCGACCTTCGCCCAGCACGGCTTCATCCGTCCCCCGGCCGCAAGGACCGGCAAGTCACGCGAGCCGAACCCCACCCTCCCGGTGAACCTGTCCTTCCGGCTGCGCCACCTATTCGGGCCAGGCGGCCGCTCCGAGACGATGCGAGTGCTGCTCACCTACGGGGACGGGCCACTCGACGCCGCCCGGATCGCCGATGAGGCAGGATTCGCCAAAAGGAACATCAGCGACGTCCTGGCATCCCTGGTGGCCTCCGGGGTTATTAAAGCCGCCTGGGCAGCCAACGAACGGCACTTCACCGCATACCGGGAAAGATGGGCGCCGCTCCTTGGCATCGCCGGGCCCGCGGACATGCCGGCCTTCGTGTCATGGGTTCACCTCCTGCCCGCGGCGCTGGAGATCCTCACGTGGCTCGACGAGAGGGCCGGTACCTCAGAGTCTGAGTACCTGATCGCCAGCCAGGCACGCAGCCTCATGACCCGCCTCAGCCGCGATCTTGAGGCCGCAGGCATTGACATGCAGCACCGGCAGCCAGCCCACGGCTCTGCCTACCTGCCTGCATTCGCCGAAACTAGCAACGCTCTCCTCGCCAGGCTGGCAGTTGCTCACTAGCGCTAGGACCACGGCTCCCTGCGCCCTCTGTGTCACCACAGAATCCCCACAAGTCCGGGTCCGCGCTGACGTCCCCCACAGAAAGCCACGGACAACCCGGCACTTCCAAGCACAATCTGGCACGGATGCTAAAGTAGAAGCAGACGGTCAAAGAACTCCCGAATCGCCTATGCACAGGTGAGGGGGCTGACCGGGCCTAGGGTGCAGGCGGGGGTATTCACGACAGGCCCTCTGAAAAGCGGATGGCCAGTCGCTGGTGTCATGAACGTGCAGTTCAGCGTTCCGGTGGGCGGGTTCCCGGTTGGGGATGCCCCGGTGTGCTACCCGCAGGACCCCGGGCGGCTAGGGCCAGGGCGTGGCGTCGCAATATGCTGCCGATTCGGGGTAACGCGGGAGTGGTCATGACTGGCGTCCGTATCGGAGTCCGCTGGAGTGGACGCGATGGATGACCGTGTCGCCGACGGCGATGATGAGGGCGGCCTCGTCGGCCGGGTCGCGCGGGGCGACGTCGATGCGGATGCCGGGGCCGCTAGGGTCCTGGCCGACGGTAATGATGGTGCCCTCGGCGTCGATGCAGGCCACCGGGGCGCCGTGAGGGCCGTCCTCGACGGTGGCGGTGATGATCCGGGAAGGGTAGGGGTTGCGGCTGGTGCGTGTGAGGATGTCGGCGATGGCCTGCAGTGCGTCCGCGTCAGCGCCCTTCAGGCGAGGGCTGGTGGGACGGCGTGAATGTCGTTCAGCGCGAGCGTGTCGTCGTACCGGGTCGCCGGGTCCATGTCTGGACCAGGGGGCGGAGCTGTGGTCTCGCTCATGAGGTTGACCTCCTTGGGAGCGCGTCGACGGTGTTTGTGCTCATGGGACGGCGTCCTTCGCTCAAGGGCGGGGTGCCTCCCGGCGGTCACCGGAACGCGCCGCGTTGGAGGGCGGGAGCGCACTCACCGGCGGTGTTGGCCGGTTGCGCGGGCGCCCGAGCGGCGCACGATGACCGCCAGAGCGGGAGGCACTCGCCCCGCCGCAAGCAGGCAGCGTCGCCAGTGGCGGACCAGCAGCCCACCCGGCCGCCGATCTTCTCGGATGCGCCTCACTCACCCACCAGACGCAGGGCCTAGTCGGGTGGGTACTGCAGGCGCGTGCGTGTGCTGAAACTTGGCGGCCGGCGGATACGTCCCTCTTAGAGGAAGCAGTGCACGGCTCGGAAGAGGGCCGGCGACTTGCTGGCAGGAGGTCCGTGATGACTTTGCCGGTGAAGATTCGACCGCGAGGCAAGGCGCTGCGGTACGCGGCGTGGGGGGTGACGGCGCTGCTGGCGACTGTGGCGTTCGGTATCGCCGTGCCCTACCTGCTCTTGCTGGCCGGCGATCTTCGGCGCAGCGACTGGGCCCAGTTCAGTAACGAGGGACAGGCCTACGGGGGTATCGCAGCGGTCATAGGGATGATCGCGATCGTCGGGGTCATCGCATCGCTCATCCTGCAGTCCCGCGAGGCCGCGGCCAGCCGCATGCAGTCGGAGCGCGCGTCTCACGAGAACCTTGTCCTGAAGTCCCTTGATGACCCGGACCTGCTTGAGTGCTGGAACTCGATTCACAGCGATCCCCGGTACCGGAAGCAGCACCAGTACACCAACCTGATCGTTTCCTACTGGCAGTGCATGCTCGACATCGGCGGCATAACGGAACCGCAGCTCCGCGCCGAGACGGCGCACCTGTTCAGCACCGTCCCCGGGCGCCGATACTGGGCGGTTGCCGGACCGGGCCGCAAGTCACTCGCGCAGTCTGCCACGTATCGCAGGTTCGCCCGGATCATGGAGGACGAGTACCAGGGCGCAATCGCCAGCCGCCCTGTCGCCACGGAACGGCCTGAGGAGGTGGTCGGCGGGCCGAGGGTCGCCGCGTCGCTCGTCAGTGGCGCCATCGTTGGCGTGCTGTGCGGGACCGTCTTGTCCGGAGCCATCACCGCGGCCGTCCGCCATGGCAGGATGCCTCACTCGCCTTGCCACGCAAGGGCAACGCCTGAGGATGACTAGGCGCACCGTTTATCGGGACGTTATGCATCCACTCGCTCGGGGCTGGCCTTTTACTGCCTATACCGGTGCAGCTGGCAGCCCAGCCCGAACTGGTTGAGCACGCCTTTAGCCAGCTCGGCTGCAGCTGGCTTCGTGTGCTCCTCCGTCGCGCCGGATGGTATCTCGACCGTGATCGGCCGCAGGCGGGGTAGTGGCGGGATGCCTTCGGGCATCTGGTAGTCGCCGAACTCGCGCACGGCGATCCGGAGTGGGAGATTGCCCTCGCTCGTTACGCTTACCTGCACCCGAAGCGGGCTGTCGATGCGGCCGGCTCGCAGCACCTGCAGCGACATTGCCTCAAGGTCAACGCAAGCCTGCTCGACTACGTCGGCATTGACGACTGCGGCTCCCGGCTGCGGGGGCCAGTCCCGCAGGGTGCGCTGCGACAAGTTCACCGCCAGAACGAAGCTGCCGTCATGATGCAACTCCACTCGGGCCTCGCGCGCCGCCTGGGTCTCTTCCCTGGCCCGGTTGGCTATGACCCAGCAATTCAGCCCGACCGTGACATTGCCCCATCCGCCGGCCAGCAGCCTTAGTGCCTGAACCACCGGCTCGAACGTCACGACGGGATTGCTGGCGGCGGTGTCTACCATCAGCCTGGCCGTTTCCCGGTCAAGCCGAGGAGCTGTGCGCGGGACAGGGCGGACTAGCCTGCCGGTGATGATGAGCCAGGCCGTGCCCGGCCCTCCGCGCCCTTCAAAGAACTCGGCGGACCCACTGGGCGTACTGCTGCGGGTTAGCGGCCATCGGGTCGATGCCCGTGAGCTCGACCTGATCAGTGACGCCCCAGATGATGCGCCCGCCCCGCGTGTTCGCCATCGCCGCGACGTCCTTGGCGAACTCCGCGCTCACATGAGGATTGCGCGCATCCGGCAGCTGAGCCTTCCAGTCCAGGTCGTCAGCCTCGGCCAGGTTCTCCTCCACGCAGCGGCGTACCATGTCGAAGGTGACCGGCCCTGGCGGACAGCCAAGATGCTCGTGCAAGTGGCTCCAGGTACGAGGCACCGCACCAGCCTGGCGATCCTCTAACCAGACGATGGGCAGATACCCGCCATGCAGTGACAAGCTCGGGCTTGCTCACAGGCGTCAGCGGCATTCGCGGTCATTTCCTGTCGTCAGCCTTGCCGGAACGGCGCGCAGGGGACTGGGCCTGAAGAGAGCGGGCACTGTCGACCATGTCGCTGATCGCCTTGAGCGAGCGCTCCGACAGTCCGGCCGCGCGCAGGGCGAGGTCGCGGACCGCGTCGTCCTGGAGGACCACGGCGACCTCGGCCGGGATGGCGCCGCGGTCAGTCTCGGACTCGTCGAAGAAGTACATGGGGGAGACGTCGAAGAACCGGGAGATCGCGATCAGGTGCTTGTAGGTGGGGTTGTCTCGCCTGCCAGTCCGCAGCAGCCAGATGTACTGGCCGGAGATGACGTCGTCGTCGGCCTCGGCGTTGATCGCGGCAGCGACGTCGCCAGGCGTGTAGGGTCCTCGGTCGGCCGGGTGCACGGTCCGGAAGAGGTGCTCTAGGCGGGAGGCGATCAGCGCGTCCGGGTTCGGCGCGTCAGCCATGCCACCCCTCCTCGCCTGTCCGGTGCCAAATAAATCGGCCCGGTCCGGCTCTCTGACCTGCGCGGGCCTTTTCAAGTGGCAAAAATCTGGCTGGTGTCGTGCCGTTGAAGTCGGCCCGCCGGGTGCTGCGGGCCATGTTTTGCCAGTTATTGCGGCCCGGTGGGCAGTGCGCCCGGTGTGCGGAGGAGCGTGGCTGCCGTTTTGATCGTCTCGGGGTAGGCCGCCGCCTCGGTCGTGTCGGGGTGCCCGGGATCCAGGCCAGGGCTGGCCAGGGCGAGTGCCGCGGCGCGTCGCCGGGCGTCGGCCCGCCGGGCGTCTCCTGGCGGGCGGTGGTCTCGGCGAGCACGAGCCTGGTGACGCCGTGCTTGCGGGCGAGCCGGGATGCCTGCCTGCTGGCGGCGATGATTTCCGGGGCGGTGGTGACGTCGACCTGGGTGACGCGGCCGAGCCAGGTGCGGTGCCGTTCGCAGGTCCGCCGGTGTGCCGGGAGGTGGACGGGGACGGGGTCTTGCTGCCCGTGCCGGGCGGCGCAGCGGCGGCAGGCGATGGTGGCGAGGATGGCCGGGCGGTGGCTGCTGCCGCGGGTCATGGACAGTGCGGGGAGCGCGTGCCGGAGGTCGCTCTCGCTGATGCCGGTGAGCGCGGCCAGGTGCGCGGCGTCGCCGGGCCGCAGGAGGCTGGCGGTGGTGAGGTCGTCGCAGGCGGCGGCCCGCGCGGCGAACCAGGCCGGCAGGCGGCTGGTGATGTTCCTGTCCGGGAGGTGGCTGGCTGCGGCCAGCCTCGACAGGTAGGAGGAGATGGTCTCGCCCGTGATCGGGGGGACGCGGACGGGGAGCTGCGGGGGGTGCTGCTGCCATGAGGGCGAGTGCGGCTGCCGCGGCTTGCAGGTGCGGCACCAGTCGATGGCGCCGTGGCCGCGGAGCTCGCGGGTGAACGCGGGGTAGCTTGCGGTGTAGCCGAGGGCGGTGATCTCGCGGTGCAGGCCGGCTGCGCGCAGGTGGCGGTCGTCGCCGGCGCGCCGCTGCATGTAGGCGGCGAACGGGGTGAGGGATTCCGTGCGCGGGCGGGGCTGGCCGGGGCCCGGTGCCCGCTGAGGTAGGTCCGGATCGTCTTGCGGTCGTGGTCCAGCTGCCGGGCGATCTGGGACACGCTGGTCCCCTGCCCGGCTAGGGCGGTGGCCTGCCGGGCGGCCGTCTCGGGGATCATCCGGCCTGGTGCTCGCCGGCGGAGGCGATGTCGACCGGGATGGACTCCAGCGTGGCCTTCGTGATGGCCTCGGTGCCGTCGAGGACGGCCTGGATCGCTGCGGCACGGACGAGGCGGAGCAGGCTGCCGGTCATCCCGCCGCTGCGGGAGTGCAGGTAAGAGGCCAGCTGGATGAGGGTGCCGTCGCGGTGGCGGTGCAGCCGGAGGCTGTCCTCGATCGCGGCGATGAGCGCCTGCCACTGCTGGCCACGGCCGAACGGGCCGGTGCGGATCATGGAGAACCGGCCGGCGATCTGCTCGCCGCGGGTCCCGGACAGCAGCCCGGCCCGCTCGACTCTGATGCCCGCGTAGGCGAACGTCACCGGGAGCCGCTCGGCAAAGTACTTCAGGGTGTCCGAGGCCTCGGCGCCGTGGCGGGTGCCGAGGTTGACATTGTGTATCTCATCCACGCAGACCAGGGTGGTGCGGGCATCCAGGCAGACGCCGCAGACGGCTTCCAGCACGTCGGTGACGTTGGCGCGGCGGGTCAGCGGCAGGCCGAGGAACCGGGCGAACTCGACCGCGATCATCCGCGGGGTCGCGGCCGGCGGGGAGGTTATGTAGATGACGGGGATGTGCCCCGTGGCGTGCGGGTTGCGGCGGTGGTGCATCGTCTCGATGGTCTTGCCGAGCTGGGCCAGGCAGGTCGTCTTCCCGGTCCGGGCCGGCCCGGACAGGATCAGGCCGCAGCGGCCGGCGTCGGCGTGCCGGTTCAGGTACTGGAGCCGGCGTCCCTCGGTGATCACCTGCTGGATAGTCGACGTGGCCACCGTCAGCAGCCTCGCGTGGTGGGCGAGCCGTGCCTCGTCATAGCCGAGCCGGGCATCGTCGTCCAGGAGCTTCCAGGCGGCCTCGGGCAGCAGGTCCGGGACGGCGGGACGGTCCGCGACGAACTCGCGCCAGCCGCGCAGCGTGGTCAGCTGCCGGGCATCGCCCTCGCCGGCGGTGTCCGTGCCGGGTGCCTGGTGGCTCTCAGTCGCGGTCACCAGCGCTTGTCCGCCTCGGCGAACGGGTCGAAGATCTTCATCGGGATGACCTTCGCCAGCGGCGCGTCCTCGTCCGCAGCCCGTGGTGCCGGCCTTGCCGGGCCGTGCGGCTCAGGCTGGTCCTGGTCCCCGGCGGGGCCGGCGGCCTTCGTCCGCGCCGCCACCCTGCGGTCCCGCTTGCTCATCTTCGGCTTCTCCTGCTCCTCCGGGCCGGCGTTCGCGCGGCGCAGCAGCGCCGCGACGGCGTCGGCGATCTGCTCTTCGGTGGCGTCCCTGCCCAGGGCGCGGCGGGCGTGGTCCCAGGCGAGCTCGCCGAACGGCAGCGGTGCCCGGTCCAGGTGCCTCCAGAACACGGTGATCCAGCCGTCCGGTCCCCGGACGTGGATCCGGGAGACGTCGTAGGGGTCGTGGCGGATCTCGTGCAGGTTCTTCTTTTCCCGGATCCCGGACGGCTGCAGCCGCAGCGGGTTCAGCTCCTCGCTGTCGTAGCTGCGCCGGGCCAGCTTGATGCCGTAGGCGTTGACCGCCCGCCAGGACGCGGGCAGCAGCTCGATGTAGTCATCGGGGCCGAGCGCGACCGGCACGTATCCGGCCGCCTCGACCAGGGAGGCGTACTTCTCGTTCGGGGTGAACGCCCGCCCGGGATGCTCAGGGTCACGCAGGCCGTCATGCCGGCGATTCAGCCAGAACGCGACAAGCCACTCATCAAGGAGCTCCTGCAGTTCCGGCATCGACCACAGCGGCTGGTCCTCGACGTGCCGGCCGCGGCGGTCCGGGCTGCGCCCGGCATAGCCGGACGCGAACTGGCAGAATAGTGAGGCAACCGACCCGAAATAGCGCTCGATGTGGCCTTTCTCGGCTCCGCTGCCCAGGTGGGCGGGCTGGATCGAGATGCCCAGGTGCCGGCAGGCGGACCGGAACGCGGCCGACACGAACACGCTGCCGTGGTCAATCACGATCGTGTCCGGAACGATCACCGGCCTGGCCGCGGCATGCTCCAGCCGCGCGTCGATGTCCAGCAGCCGCTCATACGGCAGCACGGAATGCGCCATCTTCAGGGCCTCGGGCCAGCCCGGCCGGGCCGGCTCCGGCGTGAGGGCGCGGGCCAGCAGCACGCTCGCATCGACGGACTTCGTGGTCGGCCGGAGCACCGCGGCGGGCACCACCCGCGTGGCGACGTCGATCATGCCGGTCAGCTCGACCCGGCCGGGGACGCCGTCGTCCAGCAGCACCAGCACGTCCAGCGGGGTGGAGTCGATCTGCACTACCTCGCCCGGAGCTGCTGCGGGCAGTGACCCGAACATGCCCTCCGGGCGTCCCGCCAGCGACCGGCGAGTCGATGCCGGCCCGGTCGCCTGCCGGCCGTGCGACAGCGTGCCGAACAGCCGGTAGAAGGTCCGGTCCGACGGCACCGGCCCGGCATAGCCGGCGCCGGCGAGGATCTCCCTCGCCCGCCAGATCACGTAGCCGGCCGTCCGGGACGACGCCTGCGCCGTCTCGCCGATCGCCTGCCGCATCGCGGCCGCGACCTGCTCGTCAGCCCGGCCGGCGGGCCGGGACCGGCGGGCCAGCCGCCGGTCGGCCAGGCCGGGCAGCCCGTAAGCCTCCCACCGCTGGCGGCGGTGCTTGACCGTGCTGGCCGGAACTGGCCTTCCCTCGGCCGACAGCTCGGCGGCCTTCGCCTTCTCCCGCCCGGTCAGGCTCGTGCGCCCAGGGTCGTACTGCGGCCTCGGCCGCGTCCCCGCAGGGGCGTCCGGCCGCAGCCCGTAGACGACCTCGGCGATATGCGCCTCCCACCAGGCGGCCTCCTCGACCGCGGCGGCGGGCAGCCCCTCCAGCCCGGTCTCCGGCCGCGGGCCTCGCGGCGAGGCCGCGGAAGGGACCTCGAACCGGGCACCGTCGGCCAGTTCGGCCGCAGTGACCGTCCGCACCGTGCCCTCGTCATCAGCCAGCCGGACCCGCGTTCCGGACACGCTGACCACGACGTTCGGGACACCGTCAGCCAGGACCCGGTCGCCGGCCCCTACCCGCCGGCGGCGTGCGCCGCTCACGGCGTCCCGCCCGCGCGCACGACCGTCGCCATGCCTAGCGGAACCGAAAGGTCAGCCGCCAGCTGCCGCTGCCACATCAGGTGGAACAGCACCGGCAGCACCCGCAGCCGGTCCCCGGCCAGCTCCGCCCCCTCGAACAGGCCCCGCCCGCCCGTGAACGCATCCAGCAGCACCGCCGCGATCCCCGGCACCAGGCACCGCCGGTGCCGGTAACGCGACAGCCACCGCACGTTCGCGACCAGGACCGGGTCCAGGTCCCCGGACCTGCGGTACTCCCAGCCAGCTGTCCCGCATGCCGCCGCGGTCACCGCGAACGTCCGCGCATCCCGCTCCGGGATCCGGTCATCAGGACGGACATCCACGACCACCCCGGTCCCGTCCCGCAGGCGGGCGAAGAAATCCGGCGCATGCCGGCGGGCACGATCACCATCATCGCGCCAGCGCAGCCAGAACGGCTGCGACGACACCGCCCCCACCGCCGGGTCGAAGTCCATCAGCATCAGGTGGTCACGCTCCAGCCACGACTCGAACCCGACATGGCTGCCCGTCGTCGCGAAGTACCACCAGCCCGCGAAACTCCGCAGCCCCTTCTCGAACCGGAACGGCCGCACCGGCGGCACGTCCTCGAACCGCACCCCGATGCATGATGCCAGCGGGCCACGCTCCCAGGTGCCGTCAGCAGCCCGGAAATCCAGGGTGAACTGGGTATCCGCGGCACCCGCAGCCGCGACAGCAGCACTCGACACCCGCCCGCCTCATCATCGCAACGATCAGGAACGGGCCAACTCTACTGACAAAAACAGCAGACGGGCCGCATTAATTGGCAGAGGGCTGACTTATTTGGCACGGGACAGGAGAGCACCGCGCACGTATCGGTCTGGCAGAAGCGCTGAGGGAGCCCGGTATGGCCCGTGGCGGACTCGGGGGCCCGCGGAGCTGTTGATCTGGCCTGCCGCCTTCTACCGTCCAGGCCTCCCGCTTGCAGCAACTGCCGACAAGCGCGGAATGTAGCGTCCTGACCGCCGCCGCGAGCGGCGGCCAGTGCCACCCGGGTCCCGCCCGGCCATCTGCGCGGCACGAGCGGCCTGCCCGCCCTCCTGGCGGCACATTTAGGGCTGGCTGATCCCGCCCCCGCTGGTCACCGTCAGCCGGGTGATGGTGGTGCCGATCTTCACGGTCAGCAGGTAGGGGCCCGACCCTGGGCCGGTCGCGGCGGCGTTGACCCGCGTGCCCCGGCCGGCGGGGACGATCACCGTGAGCATCGCGACGGTCTTCCCGTAGGCGGTCATCTCGACCACGTCGTCTGGGATGCGCTGCTCAAGCTGGTGCGAGACCCAGCCCTGGTAGGGATTGGTCTGGGCGTGGGCCACCGTGATCGAGTGCGCTGGGATCACCTGGCCGGGGAGCGGAACCCTCAGCAGGGCGAGCTCGGTGCCGGCGACGGTGGCCATCGCGCCCGTGCTGGTGACCCTGGTGATCGTGAGCGCCGGGTCGAGGTGCCACAGTTGCTGGTACTCGCGGGCGCCCGTAGCCCGGTCGAACACGACGACTAGGTCGGGCTGCTGGCTGACGAACACCGACCGGTAGCGGGGATGTCCGCTGAAGGCCGTGTCGTGGAGCTCGTAGAACTGCCCGTGGCTGCCGATTTTCTCGGCGATGAGGGCGGTCGGGGCGGCGGGGCTGAAGCTTACGCCGGGCATAACGAACGTGCTCGCCGCCTCGGGGGAGAGCAACCAGGCCCGGTAGGGCGTCTCCGCGTAGCCGTAGTGGCCGGAGTCGACGATGAGGTTGCTGCCGCGCGTGTAGTAGGTGAGGCCCATGTGGTCGTCGTGCCCGTGGATCTCCCGGCCGGGGCCGAACCGCAGCGAGTAGAACGACGCCGTCGGCGTCCATCCGGACCGGCCGAAGATGTATCCCGCGTCATAGACCGCGACCAGGCTGCGCACTGCTGGGTGCACGGCCGGGCGCTCAACATAGGTGTCGCCGATCTGGACCAGGTTCCCGTCGGGTTGCGTGGCGTAGGAGAGGAAGTCCGGGAGCTTCGCGATCCGGGCGGTGATCTGGTCAGGCAACGTGTAGCCGCAGGACTTGAGCAGCGGCAGCCCTATCCGCCACAGGTTGTATACGAAGTCCTCGTACAGGGTGGCTTGCTCGTTGACCGCGCCCTGCGCGTCGATCGCCGGGCCATAGGAGTTCGGCTCGAATGACTTGATCATCTGGCTGACCGCAGTCTTCCGCCAGCTCAGCGCGGCGCCGCCGAACGCCGTGGCCGGGTACGCGCAACCGATGCGCAACAGGTTGATGTCCTGGGTGAGCCCGTGGTTGTACGCGCCCTGCCAGTGCGCCGCATACCAGTTCAACGTAGAGACGATCTGCCCGGTGATCCAGGCCTGGCCTGGAAACGCCTGCGCGATGCAGATGAGCGTCAGCGGGTCTCTGCCGCTGACCGGGATCGCGCCCAGCCAGTTCCTGGTGATCTGCGCGGCGCGTTTCAGGTAGGCGGCGGCGCCTGGGCCGCCTTTGAGGTAGCCGGCGACCAGTTGCTCGATCCAGCTGCCCTGCTGGAAGTCCAGGACCCACGTGGGATCACCGAACGGGTTGAGGTTCCAGTTGATGTCCCCGTCGCGATGCGGGTCGACCGTGACTGCACGAAACGGGGAAATGGTCAGCTGGCCGGCCATGATCCCGTTGGCGGCGGCCGCGTCGAACTCCGGCAGCCCGCCACAAGCCTCGGCGGCCGGTGAGGCCGCCATGGGCCGCCAGGCCTGGGTGAAGCCACGCGGTGCAGGAGCCTGCGGGATCGCAGTCACCACGTCGAACGACGGGCCGACCATAGCGTCTAGGTGCGCCGGACGGTCCGGCGCGGGATGCGCCGGGGACGCGGCAGGCCCGCGACCCGCGAATACCGCCGCGAGCACGCAGCAGAAGACGGCCAGGGTGGCGACAGCCGCCTCGGCCAATCTTCGGTGCTTTTCCGCCAACTGCCCGCCCTTTCAGGTACTCGTCCAGGACCTCTTGCGGAGTCCGGTAACGAAGTCTCGAATTGCGACAATTTTTATTATCGCGGACCTCGATCCACCGTGCGATGTCTTTCTTCGCGTCTCGTTCAGCCTCCCAATTCGAGGGCCATGCTCTATCCGATGGGGAGGCGACGAGCGCCGCCTCTGCCAGGCCGACGTAGTACTCGTCCCCGTCGGCGTCGATGTAGCGGACCATGGCAACGCCCTGCCCGCGGCCCCGCTTGCCGACGCCGCCCTGAACCTGCCGTGATCTCCCCACCAGGCGACCCCCCGATCGCATGCTGCCGCCTCGGGCCAGCCCGCACGGGAACCTCACAGGATCGCGGCGTGCGACTCGACCCCCAAAGGGGCATGAAGGCACTCATCCGTTATGAAGAGTATCCATTATCTCACCATAAGCAAGATCATGCGGTTGAAGCTCAGATCTGGCCCCAAGAGGGTGAAAGGCATGATCTACGATCTGGCTGTGGGTTCCTCGCTGATCGTCCGCCCGGCCCGGGTTCAGGACATCACGCAGATGGCGCGCGTGAACGTGCTGGCAGGAGACGTACCGGGGGGGCTTATGCCGGACGCGGTTCTCGACGATCCCGGCTTCCCGGCTGCACGGGAGCGGATGTGGACTGCCGCACTGACCGACGAACGCTACCGCCATAACCGGACCGCTGTCGCCGTGCGGGATGACGAGCGGGATGACGAGCTGGTCGGGATCGCCATGTCCGGCCCGCCCGGAGACGCCACGGCGCCCTGGACCAGGCAGTTGTACGTGCTCTACGTGTACGCCTCCGATCACGGAACGGGCACCGGGCGAGCTTTGCTGGAGGCCGTCACCGACCCCGCAGAGCCGACGGCACTGTGGGTCGCCGACCCGAACCCCCGTGCGCAGGCGTTCTACCGCAAGCATGACTTCGTCCCCGACGGGACAGCCCAGACTGAGGACGGGATTGCCACCTCAGCGCAGCGTTGTAGCCGCTACTGCCAACATCGAGCACCCGCATCCCCGGCCCGATGCCCGCCTGGGCGATCATCAGGGCCTGCAGCCACGGCGCGCTGACCGACGACAAGTTCACGCCATCCACAGCCTTTGAGATCGGCGCGGTATTCGCGTCGTAGGCGACATCCAGCGGCGTGCCCGGCGGGACGAACAGATGCCGGGGCACAGCCCGGAATGCCGCCTCCACCTCCGGCGACCTGATCCACCGGCCAGCCACGAGTTTGTCCGCCATCGCCTCCCGCAGCTCATCCGCGCTGCGGGACTCGATGGTTCCGGCCGTCTGGGTCACGCTCGCTCATCGCGTAGACATGTGGCAGAACGCCCTCTTAGCCTTGAGGCCGACATGCGAGTTCCTCCTCCGGTGCGCACTGTGGCCCGTAGCGTTCTGCCCTGGCGCTCGAGCACTGACCTGGTGCCGAAGGCCCCCTAACGTCCGCTATCTTCCGGCCTGGCTCCTGCCTGGCGGGCACGTGGATGACGGTGACGGGGCGCTCCAACAGCGCGGTGCTACTTGTGGGCATGATGACCGCTCTCCTTCTGATGGTTTCTGATTGGGTTACCGCGGTGTGGCGGAGCGCTGGGGTGGCTTGCCCATCGGCGGGTCAGCCTGCCGGCGGCCAGGAGATCGAGACCCGGCTGCCGGCGAACTCCAGCTCAGCACCGTGTCCCAGGTCCCGGCCGACGCCGTGGCCGCTCTCTCAGCTGTCATCAGCCGGTCACACGCTCGCGACCGCAACGATCCGGGACGGGACGATCCTGATCAGCACCCGCTGCCGCATGCCAAGACGGATAACCGTATCCGCCGCCGGAGATCCGGAAATGTACTTGCCCCAGATACGCATGCTCCAGGCACCGTCGGCGTCAGGACTCAGTACCGCGTCACCCACTGCCCGGACCTGCATGTTGGGCCGCTCCCCGTCAGCCCGCTGCTCACCCTCCACGTCAACGACCAGCCCCGCCCGCGGGTTGGCACGGAGCCGGCCCAGATGAGGGCGCCCGGCATCACTCGCGAGGTGGAAAACCCCGTCAGCCCACAAGAACCACAGCGGCGTCACATGCGGGTAGCCGTCCGCGTCAACCGTGGCGACCCGTGCCACCACGTCCCTGGCGAGCAGGCCAGCGATCTCTTCCTCACTCAGCGGTCGCACCACTGCGGACACCCTCCCCACCCAGCCCGTCCTTGCAGCGCCGGGCACTGCGGGAGCCGACTGTCGCCGCAGAACCTCACGCCCGATACCCTCCGGGCAAACTTTACTGAGACAAAAGGCCGGTACGGACTAGCTTCGATGAGCAGGAGAGTCAGCAGGACGCGCCGCTGCGGCTGTCGGAACTGCAAGTTCTGGCGGAACTTGTGCGGGAGCGGCGGGCTACCACGGCGGAGCTAGCGGCGCTGGTGCAGCGCACTGGACCAGGCCGCTGCAGCCCTGCTCCTTGAGTCCTGCCTGGTCGTCGTAAGGACAAGTGCCTGGCTCTTTGTGCTGCCCGGTCGGCTTTCCCGCCATGGATCCAGCAAGGACCCGGCGACCTGCATCAGACCGGCCATGCGCTCGAGATGGGCGAGCATGAAGTAGCTGGCCATATTGGTTCCGAACGAATGTCCCACTAGGACAACCTGGCCGTGTTCCCACGCATCGAGCAGCAATGCCAGGTCATGGACGTGGCGGGCGATCGTGTGTTCTCCCTTCCAGGGTGATCCGCCGGTGCCGCACTGGTCGTAGCGATGAACCAGGCACAGGTTGTCGATGATGCCGGCGACCGGGGCGAGGGTGGCCCCGGGCGAAAATTAATTAGAAAGTTTCCTAATAGTAAGTCTTGACGGCCAGACTCTCCTGGCATAGAAAGTGATCAAATCACCGGTTTTGCCGGGTCAATGCGAGGCGCCAGATCCGCCTCATCTTCTCTCGCCCTTTGGAGGGTCCATGCAGGTCGGAAGACGGATTCTGCACACAGCTTTCATCGCTGGCTCGGCGCTCGGGCTAACAATCGGCGGTTCGGTCCTCGCGCTGGCCTCCGGGCCCGCCGCGCAGGCATCCACCGCATGCGCTGCGGCGTGGAGTTCCACTACTGCCTATACCGGTGGCGAGCAGGCCAGCGAGAACGGAATCAATTACACCGCCAACTGGTGGACTCAGGGCAACGACCCGGCGACCAGCAGCGGCGCAAGCGGCTCGGGAGAGCCGTGGACATCCGACGGTTCTTGCACCGGCGGCTCGGGATCGGGATCAGGATCGGGATCGGGATCAGGGTCGGGGTCGGGGTCGGGATCCACCGCATGCGCTGCGGCGTGGAGTTCCACTACTGCCTATACCGGTGGCGAGCAGGCCAGCGAGAACGGAATCAATTACACCGCCAACTTTTGGACTGAGGGCAACGACCCGGCGACCAGCAGCGGCGCAAGCGGCTCGGGAGAGCCGTGGACATCCGACGGTTCTTGCACCGGCGGCTCGGGATCGGGGTCGGGATCGGGATCAGGCTCAGGGTCAGGATCTGGCTCAGGGTCAGGATCTGGCTCAGGGTCGGGATCAGGGTCGGGCTCGGTAAGCGGCCTGCTCTTCAGCCCGTACAAGGACGTCACCATCAACATGAACTGGAACACCGACCAGATGCAGTCGGCCGTGACAGGGACCGACCTGCCTGTGGTGGGCACCGGCAGCCTAGTGTCGGGGTACATCCCGAAGCTGCCCGCGATCACGCTCGCGTTCGCTACCGGAGCCTGCGGCAGCGAGACCTGGGGTGGTGTCTCGGGTGCCAGCTTCGCTGCCGAGAACATTCCGCAACTCCAGAGCGCCGGCCTGAATTACGTTGTCTCGACCGGCGGTGCGGCCGGGACCTTCAGTTGCGCCTCGACGGCTGGCATGGAATCGTTCATCGCTCGCTACGCCGGCCCGAACCTGGTCGGCATTGACTTCGACATCGAAGGCGGCCAGACCGAGTCGGACATTCAAGATCTGGTCAACGCGGCGGCGGGAGCACAGTCGGCGTACCCGAACCTGCAGTTCTCGTTCACGCTCGCCACGCTGGCAGCATCCGATGGCAGCTTCGGCGGAGTGAACTCGCTCGGCAACGAGGTCGTCGAGGCGGTGCTCGGCTCCAGCCTGAAGAACTACGTCATCAACCTGATGACCATGGACTACGGCAGCGCGTCCAGCAGCGTCTGCGTCGTTGTCTCCGGCAGTTGCGAGATGGCGCAGTCGGCGATCCAGGCGGTGCAGAACCTCGAGCACACCTACGGAATCCCGGCGAGCAAGATCGCCGTCACCCCGATGATCGGCATGAACGACGCCACCACCGAAATCTTCACTCTCGCTGACGTGGACACGCTGACGGCATACGCGGCGGATAACGGCCTGGCCGGGCTGCATTTCTGGTCACTGGACCGGGACACGTCCTGCACAGATGATTACGCGTCCCCCACCTGTAACTCGATTTCCAGCACGACACCACTGGAGTACACCGACAGGTTCCTGAGCGACCTCGGAATCTGACGGAGATCCTAGGGCGGGCCGTGCACGGGCTACCTTGCGCGGCCCGCCTCCCTGATACGTGAATGGCCCCCGGCCGGCCAGGCGGCAGCAGCCGGCGCGGTTTGTGTGCCGGCTGGGGTGGAGGCGGGGCGGGCGGGAAGGGTCAGGCGGCTGCTTCCAGGGTGACGGTGTGGCCGAGAGCTTCGAGCTTTTGGATGAGGCGGCGGGTCTCGCGTTCGGGATCTTGGCGGCGGGTGAAGTAGTCCTCGCCGAGCTCGTCGTAAGGCGTGCCGGTGGCCAGGACGTGCCAGATAATGATCAGGAGCGCGTGGGCGACCACGATGATGGCCTTCTTTTTGGCGAGAGGGCTGCGGTATCCGCCCCACTTCATGACGTGCCGGTAACAGAGGGCCTTGAGGTAGCCGTCGTCGCGGACCGCCGCCCAGGCGCACTCGACCAGGACGGGCTGGAGGTGCTGGTTGCCCTTGCGCCGTTTCCCGGGGCGGTGCCTCCCGGCCGATTCGTGGTTGCCAGGGCACATCCCGGCCCACGACGCCAGGTGCGCGGCGTCGGGGAAGTACTCCCGGATGTCGGCGCCGGCCTTGGAGATGACCGCCGCGGCGGCCAGCGGGCCGATGCCGGGGATCGTGATCAGCAGGTCCCGCTGGGCGCGGAAGGGCGTCATCATCTCCTCAATCTGCGCATCCAGCTTCGCGATCATCGCATCCAGGTGATCGATGTGGTCTAGGTGCAGGCGGCACATCAGGGCGTGGTGCTCGCCGAAGCGACCCTCCAGCGCCCTTTCCAGGTCCGGGATCTTCGGCCGCATCCGGCCGATCGCCAGCTCCGCCAGCACCTCCGGGCGGCGTTCCCCGTCGATGAGCGACTCGATCATCAGCCGCCCGGACCTGGTGACGATGGAGGAGGCCACCGAGTCGATCTTGATGCCCGCGTCCTGTAGCACGCTGCCGAGCCGCTGCACCTCCGAGGTGCGGGACTGCACGACCTTGGCGCGGTACCGGATGACATCCCGGGCGGCCTTGATATCCGCCGGCGGGATGGAGCTCCCGGCCAGCAGCCCGCACTCCAGGAGCTGGACCAGCCACTCGGCGTCGGCCATGTCGGTCTTGCGGCCCGGGACGTTCTTGACGTGCCCGGCATTGCACACCAGCACCTTCTCGAAATCCCCGTGCTCGATCAGCGCGTGGTAGACCGGTGAGTTCGAGCGGTTGCGGCAGATGGTGACCGGCACGGGAGGCAGCTCAGACCGGGTTCTCGGCACCCGTGCCGATCCGTCTCCTGCCAGGAGATGTGGCTTTGCGGCCGACGGTCGGCTGATACACCACCCTGTTACACATCCCTGTGATACATTCATGGTATGACGACTCTCGGAGAGCCATCAGTGGGGCTGCGGGAGCTGCGCCACCACACCAGTGAGGTGATCGCTCGCGTGCGCCGGGGTGAGACGATCGAAGTCACCGAGCACGGAACGCCCGTCGCCCGGCTGGTCCCGTTCGAGCGGCCTGAACGTCCCGCGATCCTTGCCCGGCTGGAGGCTGAAGGGCGTCTGCGTCCCGCCAAGAACCCCGGCTACATGCCCCAGCGGCTGCACCCAGTTACCGGGGCCGACCCGAACCCGCTCACGCAGGCGCTGCTAGAGGAGCGCGAGGGCGAGCGCTGACGACCCCATGGCTCTCTACTACCTGGACACCAGCGCCGCGTTCAAGCTCCTGGCCGCCGAAGAGCACGCTGGCGCGTTTCTCGCCTTCTACCGCGGGCACCGCGGCGACAACTGGATCAGCTCGGACCTGCTGCGGATCGAGGTCAGCCGCGCCGTGGCACGAAACTGGCCCGCGTTGATCCCTGACGCCCAGCGGTTGCTTGACGCTTTCGAGTACGTCCAGATCGACGAGGACGTCGTCCGCTCCGCCATCGTCGAGCCTGACCGCCTGCTGCGCTCCCTGGACGCGATCCACCTGGCAACAGCACGGCTGTTGGGCCTGGAACTCACCGCCCTGCTCACCTATGACGACCGGCTCGCCAAAGCCGCTGCGGACGCCGGGATACCTGTCTTTGCACCACACGATGCCTGAACACGCACCCTCCTTCCACTCGGATACGGCAAATAGGTCATTACATGCGCGTGGCGGAAAGGAACGTTGACACCCCAAGTGCCGCCAGGCCGTTCAGCTTTTCTACCGCCTCGGCGACCGCCGGCTCCTCGTCCCATAGCTCCGGATAATTCCGGTGGATCTCCTCGTCGAGGACGAAGACGTGCTCGCGCATCAGAACCGTCTTGAGCTCATCGACTGCGACGGACCCGCGGACGGTTTCCACGGTCGTCATTTGGTACTCCAAGATGTGGGTTGAAACGCAGATTGCCGTAACAGGCCGGCAACGGTGCATGAGTTGCTGGTGGTCAGTTCTTGTCGCCCGCCGTCCAGAAGGGATCACGGCCTGTGATCAATTGTTGGGCGCAGTGTCGGCACCGTCTTTCGCCAGGACGCAGGGTCCTTGCGCCCTGGCGAACGGCCGGATCCCGGACGCCCGGTCTTGGCGAGGCGCCCCGCACCGTAGACGCAGGCGGAGAGCCGAGATGGGCGGGACCCTGCCGCGAGTGAGGGCGCTCTTGGATACGTCAGACGACGTAGCTGCCACCAGGCGCCCGAACTACGTCATTGAGCTCAATCGGTGATCCTGGCCGCCCTTCTAGTGTTCCGGTCATATTCCCATCGAGCCCGAGGCCGATCCCGGGCGAAGGAGGCAATGACGTGAACACAGGTCCGGAAGTGAGGAACATCGTACTGGTGCACGGCGGGTTCGTCGATGGATCGGGCTGGCAGGGGGTCTATGACCACCTGACTGCCGACGGCTTCCGGGTGGCCGTGGTGCAGAACCCGACCCTGTCGCTGGCCGGCGATGTCGCCGCGACCCACCAGGTCCTCGGCCGCCTGGCACGCCATCCCCTCCTGGGCCTAGTCGCAGGCAGCGACAAGGCCATCCCGCCCGCCCTGGAACGCTACTTCTACCGGCGCGCCAGCGCCCAGGACGTCGTCGAGGTGCCGGGCGCATCCCACTGCGTCATGGTCAGCCACCCGGCGACCGCCGCCGGCCTCATCGAGTCCGCCGCCAGCGCCACCAACTGGGGGCGGTGATCTCAGGCCGGAACTTTCCCTGCCCCCTGCTTAATAATGCTGGTCACGGCGGTGATGGGGGCATGCGACCCTGGATCGGCGGCCTTTCGCTCCGGTCTGATAAGGAATCGACACCCGTGATCAAACCGGACGGGAGGCCGCTCCCGCGAATCACGACGGGACTGCCAACAGCGGCAGCGCCCTGCTAGCCGGCACTCACCCCGTCGTCAAATCAGGCACTCACATACTTGTCACCCCGCTCGGCCACATAACACCAACTCGCCGGTCCCGTGGTGTGAGCGTTGGACGCAAGAGAATGCTTTAGGTTTTACCCGACAGGCAATCAATGTCAGTATCGCCAGGATATGGACGGCGGTCCGGATAGCCCGTAGGATGAGGCAATGGCGGGTGCGACGCTCGATCTCGTGACCCACGACGACGCGCAGCTGGCATCGTCGGCCGTGCACGTAGAAGGTCCGACCGGACTGTCCTACAGTGAGCTGGACGAATTGACCGGCGAATTCGAACGGGCGCTGCGTCATGACGGCAAGGCGCTGGTGCTGTGCGGGGGAGGCCGCGATCTCCCTACGCTGCTGGCCTATCTCGCCGCGCTGCACCTAGGGCACGCCGTCGCGTTCCTGCCTGCCTCGAACGAAATTCTTTCGGCATGCCAACCCGAGTTCGTCGTCCCGGAGCCTGCCTCAGGGACCGGACTGGCCGATCCCGGCTACCGTCCGGCCGCAGAACCGGTCGCCTGTGCAACGATATTTCAAGGAAAAGGCAACCGACCCGCCGGTGAAATTTACACCGACACGGCATTGTTGCTAGCCACGGGACTCGGCCGGCAGCCCCAAGACGGTACGGCTATCGTATTCCGGGCTGGCCGACAACGCCGCTGCGGTCATCCGCGCGCGTTGGACATAACTGCGGCCGAACGCGCCTCGATCACGCTGCGATCACGCACGTCTTCGGATTGTCCGGTGCTGAATACCCACCTGCTGGCGGGCGCGGGCGGGTTCGACACGCGGACGACGACCCCGCTGTTCCTCACCTCGGCCGACCACGAGCCGCCGTGCAGGGCGCGCGAACCATCGCGCTCGACATCGGCCACGATGACCTGCTGCGCGACCCCGAGGTGCACGAGCTCGTCGCCGACCTGCTGAGAGGAGAACATCCGTGGTGAACCTGCCTGAGATATCCGAGGTCTTGTCCGCACATCCCGCTGTCCGCCGACCCGAGACCGCGATCGTGCGGCACCAGGGGCGGGAGCTGACACGCGAGTGCGGCACGGCTGGGCGGCTGGCCGCCGCGTTCCGCGAGCTGATCGGCTGAGCAGCGATGAGCACCGAAACCGAAGCCGGCCAGCGCCGCCGACGCCGCGTACGGCTGACCCCGATGCCGTCGATCCCGGTCGCGTTCACCGGGCAGCGGGCCGGCGAGGGACCGCTCACCTTGGGCCAGCTCTGCGTCTACGTGTGGCTGAGCAATACCCCCGACCACTTCTACGCGCTCCTGTGCGCCGAGTTCCCGGTGCCGGCGGTGGTGTCCGTCGACGACGTGGCCGAGGCGGTTGCGGTGCTGATCGCGCGGCACGAGTCCCTGCGCACCATTTACGTGCCCGGCGAGCAGCCACGCCAGCGGGTCGCGGCGTCCGGCGTCCAGATGCTGGAGGCCTGCTCGCTCGGCGAGGGGCAGTGGGGACCGCGGGACCGCCCCGCGGTGGCCGAGGCGCTCATCCGGTGGCTGCGCGAGTCACCCGATCCGGCGCGGCGTCCGGTGCGCATCGCGGTGGCCATCGCTCCCGACGCCGGCGATCGGGTCATCGCGTGCGCCGCTGGGTTCACTCACGTGGCCATGGACCAAGGCTCAATCGAGGTCCTCAAGCGCGACTTCGCCGGCCTGCTCGGTCAGCCCGCTCGACAGCAGGCAGGCCGGCCCGGCCACCAGCCGCTGGACCAGGCCGAACTGGAGGCGACCCCGGCCGAGCGACGCAAGGCCGGTGCGGCACTGGCCTACGTGGCGGAGCAGACGTGGCGGATGCCCCGCTGCCTGTACGCCTTGCCGGGCGCCCGGGCCAGCGGCGAGTCGCTGGCGGTGGAGCTGTCGTCGGTGGCCGCCGCGATGGCGGTGCGGCGGGTGGCGGCGCGCACCCGGACCAGCCGGTCCAGCGTCGTGCTGGCGGCCATTTGCGCCGTGGTCGCCCGCCGCGCCCGCTATCCGGAACTGGTGCTCCCGCTGTTGTCCAGCAACCGTTTCGAGCGCCATCTGGTGAGCTACGTCGGCTCCCTGGCCCAGGGCGGCATCGCGACCGTCGAGATCGGCGAAAGAAGCTTCGACGAGCTGGCCGGTCACACCTGGACGACGGCGATGGAGGCGAACCGGCACGCGAGGTACGACAACGTCAAGCGGGACGCCATGGACAGACTGATCGAGCACGAACGGGGCGTGCGCTTCAACTCCGACCCGTTGTTCAACAGCCTCGTCTCTGAGTCGTGGTCCGGGCTGACCGCGGGCGTCGGGTTCCAGCCCGAGGAGATCGACGTCGCGCTCGCCCGGACCGAGCTGCGGTGGCACCCGATGCCGGCCAACGGAACACCGATCCGGTTCAGCCTGAACCAGGTCGATGGCTGCCTGCTGCTGGACGTCTGGAGCGGCGACACCGGCCTGGTGCCACGGGCCGAGTTGGAGTCGCTGCTGCTGGCCGTCGAACGCCTGCTGGTGGCCGCCGCGCACGGTGACGTGGCCGGCAGCCGGATGCCTGAGGTCATCGGGCTGGAGCCCATCGCCGGCACCCCGGATCGGATCCTGGTCGACTCCTGCTGGGTGGACGTAGCCGACGTGCAGCGCCTGGTAGACGAGGCCGTCGCGCCCGCCGTGGCCCGCGTCTTCGCCTGCGCCGACGGCCGCCCGTTGGTCGCCCACCTGGCCGCTACCGACGCCGTCCACACGCCGCAGCAGGCGCACGCCCGCTGCATGGCCGTCCTCGCGCACCATCCTACGGCCATCACCCCGCGCCACTACGTCATCTGCCGCACCGCACCGTCCGATCCGTCCGACCCGGCCGCCTGGCCCCCGCCTATGGCCGTCGGCACCGGTCGCGCCTGAAACAGCGAAGTAGTCACACCACCTTGGCGAACGCCGCCATTCCGACCTGCAGCTTCCATCGCACCCGCCGAATCCACAGCGCCCTCCCCGCCCGCTGCGCCCGTCCAAGCCTGACGCATCGTGACGCAGCGCCACTATCAGTTCCAGACAGTAACCTGCACCGTCACGTTCTCGACGGTAATGGACTCGATGACTAGCAGGACGTAGTGGTTGCCATCAGACTTGGCGGACGTGTCCGTAGTCTGAAGGCAGATTCCCTCGCCAACCCTGAACGACGTGCCGGTGACAACATTCGGGCCTGGTGGTATCTCCTACGTACTCGAGGTACACCCCGCCGCCAGAGAACTGGTTCCCGGTGAGCGTGACGGCGATCGTGACATCGGGGGCCTCGTTGAACACGATGCCGCCGCCGGTGAACGTGGACCCGCTGACCTGGAAAGTGCCGGTCAGCACGCCATGGATGAATATGGCGCTGCCGGAACTCTGCGTGAAGGTCGTCTCATCGACCTGCAGCCCGTTAACTGGCGCGGATCCCACGTCCAGCGTGGCGCCCCACTCCCTGCGTCTGCGGTGAAATGGATCGCGCTTATCACGGCGTTGGCCGCGCCGCTCGGGCCGGCCGCCAGGCCGGTGGCGAACCCGGAGACGGTGCCGTTCTCCAGGACCGGGTTCGCAAGGGTCCCCGACGGGGCCGCGAAGGTGATCCCCGTCCCGGTGCCGTTGCCCCAGAGCGTGTGCCCGTTAAGGTCGATCGTCACATTGTTGGCGCTGAATGGCGCCGGTAGCGCCGGAGCAGCCGTCTACCCGCCGTCATGACGATGATCGCGAGGCACAGCAGGACTGCAAGAAGGGCTGCCCCAAGTTCCAAGGGGACCTGCCAGGACCCAAGGCCAGGCCGGGAGCCGGTAAAGGGCTTATTCACTGGATGGAAACTGCTGACCGGCGTGTTGCCGGCGGGCGCCGACGCGGACGTGGAACCCGGCTGGGTCACGGGCGGCCGCCCGGGCGGCTGCACGGGGGTGGGGACTACTGGGGGCAGCCTGACCGTGTCGCGGGTATCGGTCGGGTCGAAGTCGATCCAGCCGTAGCCCTGGAAGTAGGCCTGTGCCCACGCGTAGGCATCGGCGGTGGTGACGGTATAGGTACGGACGGTGCCCTGGCCCGTGCCCTCGGCGGGGAGCCTGTAGCCGACCACGACCCGGGTCGGGAGGTGCTCGGAGCGGGCCAGGATTACGAAGGCGGACGCGTGCTGGTCGGCATACCCTGCTTCCCCTTGCAGGCTGTCGGCGCTGAGCAGCCGGGCCAGTGTCCCAAAGGAATCGCCTGGCGGCGCGTTCCGGTTGGACGGCAGCTTCCTGAGGTAGTCATCGACGGCTAGGAGCTTCGCGTACGGCGTGTGGGCTCTCGCGGTGATGCGGGCGGCCAGCGCGGCTAGCGATGCGGGCACGGGCGGCAGATAGGTATACGGCACGGAGGCCGCGCCGCTGCCGGCTGCGGCGTTCGCCAGATCCGGGTCGGCAGGATGTCCCTCGGCGATGACCGTGTAGGAACCCCCAGCGAGGCTGGCGGCGTCAGTGACGAGTGTTCCTGAATCCGGGTCGAAGCCGATGAGCGCGGACGGGCCGAGACTGGCGTCGATCCGCACCGGTCGGCCGGCCACCGGCAGGTAGGGAGGCGCCAGCGTGCTCAGCGTTACGTGCTCGGTCAGGGTGACCGCGCCGGAAGCGGCGGCATCCGCTGCCAGGACGGGGCCGGCGACCCGGAACGAGTCCGAGCTTGTCCACTCCGATCCGTCAAAGGAGTCCAGGGTCACGGCCGGGATGAGGGTGACAGGGTCCTTGGCGCCGGTGATCCTGATGCTGAAGAGCGTGCGCGGGGGGAGAGCCTAAGCTCCTCACGAACCTCCGACAGGGGGCTGAGCGCCTGCTCTAGGTGAAGCGGCATGAGCAGGGCACGCGGATTGAACCGCTGTGCAGCGTCGACTGGCACCGAGGCAATGGCGCCGAGTAGGCCAGCACCCGCAGCCACCGATACGAGTGCGATTCGTACCCCAAGCGTGCGTGCGGGGAAGCCGTGCGGCCGCGACGCTGGTTCGCCCGCCCGGATCAGCGCGAGAACCGCCATGAGGACAAGCAGGGCGCCAGTCTGGAGCAGATGGGTGGTGGCCTGGTTGGAGGCGAACATCAGCGCTGCCGCCTGCGCGCCTACCAGGACCGCGGCCGGCCCGAGGACGCTGCGGTTGCGCAGCGCCACGGTCACCGCGGAAAGACCCGCCACCCAGGTGAGGAGCGCCGGAGTCATGAGCATCTGCGGTGAGTCGGGTGCTGGGGCGGCGACTGAGAGCATGGCCGCCCACGGCTACCCGTTTGTCGTCAAGCCAGTCGACACGGCCGCGAGCTTCGGGGTCCGGCTCGTCAACGGGCCGGGAGAAGCAAGGGACACGTGGGAGTCGCTCACCCGGCTGCGCGGCAGCACGGATCATCAGTTCGCGCACTACTTCCCGATCGGCGACTTCATCATGGAAGAGTACCTGGAGGGTCCCGAGTACAGCATTGAGTCGCTCAGCTTCGACGGGCGCCATGTGATCCTGGCGATCACCGAGAAGCTGACCGGGGCGGGGTTCATTGAGTACGGTCACGCTCTGCCGGCCAACCTGGCGCCAGCCGACGAGACCGCGCTCCGTGACTGCGTCACGACTTTCCTTGACGCCCTAGAGTTCCGGCACGGCCCGGCGCATACCGAGGCGAAGCTCACGGCGCGCGGACCGCGGATCGTGGAATCGCACGGGAGGCCGGGCGGGGACCGGATTCCCGATCTCGTGCGGGCGGTCTACGGCCTGGACATCGAAACGTACACGCTGGGCCGGGCGGCTGGAGTGATGTCCCTGCTCGAGGTGGTTCCCGGGCCAGGCGGGGGGCGGCCACGCGATTCCTTGAGGCTGCCCTGGGCCGGGTAACGCGCATCAGCGGAGTGGCAGAAGTACGGGAGCACGACAACGTCCTGGCGGTTGATATCGCCGTATCCGAAGGCGATGTGGTCTACCCAGCCCAGGCGAGCTGGGACCGGGTCGGACAGGTCCTGGTCACGGCAGCCTCGGCCACCGAGGCGGCAGGCCTGTGCGAGCGACTCGTGGCGGAAATCTCGGTGGACACGAACCCGGAAGGGACGCCGAAGTTGTAGTTGACCCCGCAGCCGACCGTGCAGGCCCCGGGTGCGGGGTTCCAGCTGGGGTCAGCCTCACCGGGCGAAGACGAGCCGCACGACCCGCCAGGGCACTCGTCCAGGGAAGGCCCCGCCGTCGGCGTCGGGAAGAGCGCCCAGTCGGCGACGGTGAACGCTGCCGTGGTCGCGACCAGGGCCCCGCCCCAAACGGTGGCCGTGGCGGCCGCGCCCCACCACGGGACGGCCTCGATCTCCGGCGCGATAACCTCGGCATCCGACTCGACGGTGCCCACGAAGCTGCCCCTTCTGGCATCGCCGACATCACCGTCAACGGCGGGAAGATGACCTTCGGCAGCGGCTACTACACCTCGTTCCAGTGGGTCGCGCTCGACACCGCGATCCCGGCTGAGCCGAAGAGCCTGAGCGCATCCTCGGTCACCGGGTCTAGCGCGGTGCTGCACTGGACGGACTCGGCCAACAACGTTGGCCAGTACCTGACGCAGTACAAGATCGGCAACGGCAAGTGGACCTCCGGGCCGTCTGCCCCGGCCGGCGCCACGTCGGTCTCGGTGGGCGGGCTGAGGACCGGCACGACCTACACGTTCCAGGTCGGCGCGAACAACGCCAAGGGCACCCGGTGGTCGGCGTACCTGACGGTGAAGACCGTGCCCATCCCGGCCGAGCCGACCACCGGCGAGCCGGCCATGGCCGCGCGGGACGAGACGATCTCCTGGAAGGAGGCCACCAGCAACGAGACCGGGTTCCTCACCCAGTACAAGCTCGGCTCCGGCGCCTGGCAGGCCGGGCCATCCGTCGGCTCCGGCACCAGGTCGGTGACGATCGGCGGCCTGATCCCCGGTGAGTCGTACACGTTCCAGGTTGGCGCGAGCAACATCGCGGGCACCCGCTGGTCGGCGTACGCGACGGCCAGCACCCCGCAGGTGCTGGCCTCCCAGGTAACCAACGCCCGCGTGACGGCGACGAGCGAGACTGCCGCCGCGCTGGCCTGGACGAACACCGCGGACAACGTGGCGAGCTTCGTGACCCAGTACCGGGTCACCGGCACCAGCGCCTGGACCGCTGGCCCCTCGGTGGGCGCGGGCACCACGTCGGTGACGGTGGGCGGCCTGAAGGCCAGCACCAAGTACACGTTCCAGGTCGGGGCGAAGAACAGCATGGGCACCAACTGGGGCCAGTACTTCTACGGCACCACAGCGAGCGCCCCGGCACCGGCCCGGACGGGGTACAACACCGGGCGTGAGGTCACCGTGGTCTCGCAGGCGACCGGCGGCGACTCCGGCCACAAGGGTCCGGCCAACTCCTACGCCGCGGGTCCCGAGCACGCGGCCGGCTCGCCGATCTACATCGTCTGCTACGTCAATGGCCAGTCAATCGCCGGCCCCTACGGCACCGAGTCAATCTGGGACCTGTCCACCGACGGCTACTACTACTCCGACGCCTGGCTGTGGACGGACACCAACGGCCCGGTGGTCCCGGAATGCCCGTAAGCCCGGCCCGTAAGTAAGGCGCTGAGGCCGCCGCCCCTGCGGGGTGGCGGCCTCAGCCTGGTCCGCCTGCGGCTGCGCGCCGTGCCTGTGTCGCGGGCGTGCCATCAGGCACCGATGGTCGCCGTCAGTACCAGCAGCAGTGCGGTCGCGGCGAACAGCCCGTGCGCGAAGATCGCGAGAACCGGGATCCGGGGCCGCCGGGCGGTGAGCGCGGGGCGGCCCGGGCTCGGCAGCCCGAGCACGAGCACGGCCATGCCGGCGCCGGCTACTAGTGCGAGCAGCCCGAGCGCGATCCAGGCGAAGACCGCCTGGCCGCTGAGCATGAAGGCGGCCCACAGCACCAGGCCGAGCAGACCGCCGCCGACGTGCCCGAGGATCGTCGCGGGCGGCGCGGCGGTCGCGGTCCTACGCAGCGGGCTGCCTCCGGCGCGGAGCCAGCGAGCTAGCACTAGGCCACCGCTCGCGGCGGTGGCCAGCCAGGCGAGCAGCGCGCCGACCTGGGCAGCCAGCTCACTCACGCCGCCCAGCCGCAGCTCGGACACCGATCCGCTGAGGACGCCCGACAACGGACGGCCGCCTGAGGAGGCCGCGTGCGGGCTGGCAGGCGCCGGGGCCGGGGCGGTGATCAGCGCATGCACCCACGCTGCGGCGGCGGCCGCCTGCTTGCGACGGGCCGACTTGGAGTCCTGCCCGCGACCAGCTGGCTTGGCACCGTTCGCCAGCGTCATGTCGATGGCGGTGCCCGCCGCATGGTTGACCTGGGCGCGGGTAAGTCCCTCGCATGCGGCCGGCGTCGCCGTGATGACCGTGCGCCTCTCGATGGCGGCGTACGCGTACGCCGTGCACGCCTGCGGGCTGCCGCTCACCTGATCGGCAGCCAGCGTCATGCCCGTTGCCGGTGAGACGCCCCCCGCCTGTGACGACGTCGGCACCGACGGCAGGGCCGCCGCAGCCGACGCGATTCCCGCGAGCGAGCCAGCCAGGCCGACGGCCAGCACGGCACCTACCAGCAAGCCGCCGCAAGCGCGAACAGAGACGGACACCAGAACGATTATCGTGGTCAGATTGCTCTTCACTTTGGTCTTTCTTCCTGCCCGGCACCATCGGTGCCAGCGACGATTTCCTCCGGCTGGACAGCGCGATCTGCCTCATGACGGCCTGCTCGGGCCAGGTGGAGCCGTCCTCGCGGATCTCTTCGCGCTCTTCCGGCGGCGCGGGCCGTGCTAGATGCTGTCCTTGGCGGGCGCGGGCTCTGGATGGACGCCGGCCCGGCGGGCCGCCTCGTTGAGCTCGGTAAGTCCCTTGTGCAGTTCCATGAGGTCGCCGAGGCTCATGCCGAGCTTGGCCACGACTGCGGGCGGCACGTTCAGCGCCTGCTCGCGCAGGGCGCGGCCCCGCTGCGTGAGTTCGATGCGGAGCTGGCGCTCGTCGTTGGGGTCGCGGGTCCTGGTGACCAGGCCCGCCGCCTCGAGGCGCTTGAGCATCGGCGAGAGCGTCGGCCCGTCCAACTGAAGCGTCTCGATGAGCTCTTTCACCGGGAGCGGCGACTGCCCCCACAGGGCTAGCATCACCAGGTACTGCGGGTGGGTCAGCCCCATAGGCTCCAGGATCGGCCGGTAGATGCCCAGCACGCTGCGCACCGCGATCGACATGGCGAAGCACACCTGGTGCTCAAGGGCGAGCGGATCGCCCGGTATCTCGGGCAGCTCTGCTCCACTGCCCGCGTCTGCGGTGATCTCCATTGTGCCCCTCGTAGCAAGATCCGGGATCGATGTGCGCCATAACCGTTAGGACGCTATCAGTTAATGCACTACTGAAGCAAGCGGCCGATCGGGCCACGGCCCATCGCGCGGTGGCAAGGCCGTGCCTGGCGTGATCTTCTCCGCGGCCGGGAGGCCCTTCTCCCACTTGGTGACCTCTGGCGTCGGGTGTGCAGGGTGGGTTGCGGCATAGAGTGGGTCGCCCTGCGGCCGCGGTGCCCACAGGTGACCTGCTCGGCGCTAGAGCGGATTTCCGGCAGCAATTGCTCGCGGGGGTACACCAAGGTCACCTGGAATCAGCAGGGGCCGGCCGGGCCGCAGGGACCGCGCGGCCCCAAGGGCGCCACTGGCGCGACCGGGTTGCGGGGGCCAGCGGGGGTGAAGGGGGCGACTGGCGCTAAGGGTGCGACTGGCGCTAAGGGTGCGACTGGCGCGACTGGCGCGACCGGGCCGGCGGGAGTAGCGGTCGGGCTTACCGGGACAGCTTCCTACGGAAGCAGCAGTGTCGCCCTCAACGGCCAGAGCTACACCACGGTGCTGCAGACGCCCACAGTGGCGACCGCGGGCACCTATTACGTGTCCGCCACCGTCCTGGCGAATATCGCCCCGAATCCCTCCACGATCGAGTGCGTCGTGGACGGCGGCAGCCAGCCGTACGGGGTAACGAACGGCAGCGCGAACACCGTTGACTACACGCTCCCCATAAGCGCGGTGGTGTCGGTGCCCGCCGGGACCGTGATCAACGTCGACTGCTTTGTCGCCCAGGGCGGTGCGATCACCTTCCTATCTGGCACGGTCAACGCGGTCCTCGTCGGCAACTCGACGGGGCCGACCAGCGCGAGCGCCCAGTCTGGCAACGGTGGGCGCGCAGCCACGGCACCGTCCCGGCTGAGCGCGACGAGCAGTTGACGGGACACCGGGCACTGCTGGGACCGGTCTTCGGCCCGGCCGCCGGCGGGGAAACGGGCCAGGCCCTGAGCCTGCTGCACCTGCTGGACAAGACCATGCTCCTGCTCACCGACCGCGGCTTCGACGGCGCGGGCTTCCTCGCCGCGGTGAACGCCACCGGCGCCCGGTTCCTCGCCCGGCTCAACGGCAACCGCCGCCCGCCCGTGCTCCGCTACCTGCCCGACGGGTCGTGCCTGTCCGTCATCGGCGGCGTGAAAGTCCGCATCATCACCGCGGCCGTGACCGTGACCTGCCACGACGGCACCAGCTACGGCGGCACCTACCGGCTCGCCACCACCCTGCTGGATCACCGCGCCTACCCCGCGCAGGCCCTGATGGCCCTGTACCACGAGCGGTGGGAGCACGAGGTCACCTACCTCGCGCTGCGCCACACCCTGCTCCAGGGCAGGGTGCTCCGCTCCGGCGACCCCGCCGGGATCGAGCAGGAAACATGGGCCCTGCTCGCCGTCTGCCAGGCACTTCGCATCGCGGTCACCGACGCCGTCCAGTCCGTGCCCGGCACCGACCCCGACCGCGCCAGCTACCAGGCCGCCGTCGAGACCGCGCAGGACCTCCTGATCACCGCCGCGAACATCACCGACCCCGCCGGCGACCTGACCGGCGACATCGGCCGCGCCGTCCTCGCCCGCCTGCACGGCCCCCGCCGCCCCCGCGTCTGCGCCCGCAAGGTCAAGTCCCCGCTCAGCCGCTGGAACAAGCACCCCGAGGGCAAGCCCCGCACCTGCTACCGCATCACCAGCATCACCAGCAACATCGACCCGAGGCACTACCAGCCCCCGACACGCCGACCGAAATCCGTGACAAACACCGACGGACCCTAACTCCCCGGCATTGGGGCTAGCCGGAGCCACCATCAGCGCGGGAAGGCCAGGTGCGTCACTCTGGCCTTCCCGCTTTCTGCTATTGGTGGTCGTTACTTCACCACGGTGAGGGTCTTCGCCGCCGAGGTGGACCCGGCGAAGTCGGTGCTGCCGGTGTAGGTGGCGGTCAGGTGGGCGGTACCGGCCGTGAGTCGCGTGGCGGTCAGGGTGCAGCTGCCCTTGCCGGAGGCGAGGGTGATCGTGCAGACGGTGACGGTGCCGGACTTGATGGTGACCTTTCCCGTTGGTGTCCCGCTGTATTGGGGGGCGACGCTGACCGTGAGGCGCTCTGACTGCTCGTGGCCGTAGGTCACCTTGGTTGCCGACAGCGACAGCGTGGTCTTCGTGGTTGCCTTGGACACGGTGAGGGTCTTCGCCGCCGAGGTGGACGGGGCGAAGTCGGTGTTGCCGGTGTAGGTGGCGGTCAGGTGGGCGGTACCGGCCGTGAGTGGCGTGGCGGTCAGGGTGCAGCTGCCCTTGCCGGAGGTGAGCGTGATCGTGCAGACGGTGGCGGTGCCGGACTTGATGGTGACCGTGCCGCCAGGTGTCCCGCTGTACTGGGGGGCGACGGTGACCGATACCTGCCCGGCTTGTTCGTGGCCGTAGGTCACCTTGGTTGCCGACAGCGACAGCGTGGTCGTTGTGGTTGCCTTGGACACGGTGAGGATCTTCGCCGAGGTGGACGGGGCGAAGTCGGTGCTGCCGGTGTAGGTGGCGGTCAGCGGGGCGGTGCCTGCCGTGAGTCGCGTGGCGGTCAGGGTGCAGCTGCCCTTGCCGGAGGTGAGCGTGATGGTGCAGACGGTGGCGGTGCCGGACTTGATGGTGACCGTGCCGCCAGGTGTCCCGCTGTACTGGGGGGCGACGGTGACCGATACCTGCCCGGCCTGTTCGTGGCCGTAGGTCACCTTGGTTGCCGACAGCGACAGCGTGGTCGTTGTGGTTGCCTTGGACACGGTCAGGGTCTTCGCCGCCGAGGTGGACGGGGCGAAGTCGGTGTTGCCGGTGTAGGTGGCGGTCAGCGGGGCGGTACCGGGCGGGAACTCCGTTGCTGGGAGCGTGCAGGATCCGCTGCCGGGTGCCAGAGTGATAGTGCAGACCGTCGCGGATCCAGACCTGACCGTGACTGAGCCGTCGGGCGTCCCGCTGGAAGAGGAGACGGTGACCAACACTTTCTCGGCCGGCTCCTGCCCGTAGGCCACTTCGGCCGACGACAACGACAGGCTGGTCGTGGTGGACGCTGGCGGGAGCACGCTCACTTCGGTGCTGCCGGAGCTGCCGTCGGTAACAGTATCGCCGGAGTAGACGGCCACCGCCTGATAGCTGTAGTCAAAAGGCCACGGCGTGGCGCAGATGGCCTCGTGGACGGCGCCATTGGGGACCACAGTGGCGTTGCTGCACACCGTATAGCCGTTGGCGGTGATCTGGACCGTCCCGTAGCCGTCGCCCCCGCTCACGGTGGCGGTCAGGTAAACCTCCTGGCCGGGTTCGACCGCCGCAGGGTACGCCGTCACCGAAGTGGTGCTGATGTACTTGCTGATGATTTCGTTGGTCGAGGCCGAGCTGCCGGCGTAGGTGCTATCGCCGGAGTAAGTGGCCGTGACCGTGTCGCCGCCCGCCGGCAGCGAGGAGGTGGTGCAGACGGCTTCCCAGTCGGTTCCGCCACCGGAGATGAACGGCAAGCTGGCACAGCCGGAGATGGGGGTCCCATTGCTGGCGAAGGTGACGGTCCCGCCCCCGTCGGTGGGGTCGACGAAGGCGTCGAACGTCACCGGCTGGTCAGCGTTTGTGGTGCTGGGGGACGAGGTGAGGGTGGTGGAGCTAACCGCCCCGTACTGGATCGTGATCTGCCCGGCGGTGCCGGCGGAGAAGCCGCTCGTGCCGAAGGCGACGCCGGTCAGGGATGGGTCGGCGAATGAGTTGCCGCCGGCCCCGCCGCCTCCGCCGAGTCCGTAGCTCCCGCCGTAGCCACCGGCGCCGGCGCTCCAGCAGTTGGTGTCGCAGACGTAGTACCCGCCCCCGCCTCCGCCGCCACCGCCCCCGCCGAAGGCGGTGCTATTCCCGCCGAAGCCTGGGTTGCCGTTGTCAGAAATGGTGCCGTTGGCCTGGCCCCCAGCGCCGCCGCCGCTGGGGGCGGAGCCACCGGCATTGGTGGTCCCGTAGGTGTCGGGGTGAGCCGGGTCGGCTGCGGGGTAGTAACCGCCGCTGCTGCCGTTCCCGCCGGAGGTGCTGGTGCCGGCGAGGTAGTCGCCGCTGCCGCCGCCTCCGCCGCCTCCGCCGGCGACCATCATGACCTGGCTGCCGGCCTTCAGGTAGGTGGCGGCACCGCCGCCTCCGCCCGTGCCGTCGTCTGCGCCCCAGCCCGAGCCGCCGCTGCCACCTTCGAAGTCGTCGTGCGCCGGGCTGCCGAAGCCTTCCCCGCCTCCGGCCTGGCCGGCACCGCCGACCCACAGGGTCAGGACCTCGGTCGGGGTGACCGCCAGGTCCCCCCTGACCTCGCTGCCCGCAGCGCCGGCGCCGTCGCCGTTGCTGCCCTGGCCGTTGCCGCCCGAGCCGCCGTCCATGACGACATACAAGGTGGTCACCCCGGCCGGCACGGTGAAGGACTGATAGCCCGGCGAGTAGCTGTAGCTCGTCGTGGTGACCGGCGCATCCGCCGCGGCCGCGGCCGCGGCGTCGGCTGGCGTCGCTGTGGCCAGCAACGGGACCACCAGCGCGCCAGCCACGGCGATCGCCCTTATCCCACCCATCCGGCGAACCGACGCCGGAACTCTTGTCACGATGCTCATCACCAAGATCCCTCGCATGGTCAACTTATCCGTGGCGGTATGAGCTCAGCCTCGTGGTAAGGAGCGAGGCGCCGCATCGGACGACTGCCTTACCAGTCGGGTCCAATCACCTCATATCCGCGCGGAAAGACCTTAGCTGAGCCGAAGTACGCGCGGAAAGTGGTTAGCTCAGGCGAAGTAGTGGCCCTCAATGAGGTTGGCGATTAGCCCTGGTCGGTTGGCTGCAACCCAGAGCCGGATCTCGAGACAGGGACGGCGTCAGGACGCCCCGACAAGGCGGGGGAACAGGCTCGGGGTGGGGTCGCTCGACGTGGCCGTCAACCGTGGCCAGTTCCGTTCGCCCGGCTTCCGGCAGCACCCGGCGCCGCCTGACCACGTGACTGCCACCATCCGCGCGAACGGCGCATCTTTTGCGGCGCTCCGGGTCTCGGTAACCTGACGGGATGGACTATCGCATACTGGGAGGCAGTGGCTGCGCGGTGTCGAGCCTGTGCCTGGGCACGATGACGTTCGGGGCCGAAACCGACGAGCCGGGTGCGCATCAGCAGCTCGACCGCTTCATCGAGGCGGGCGGCACGCTGGTGGACACGGCTGACGTGTACGGTGGCGGGAGGTCGGAAGAGATCATCGGCCGCTGGTTCGCCAGCCGCCCGTCTGATGTCACCGACCCGGTGGTGCTGGCCACCAAGGGGCGCTTCGGGCGAGACGATTCGCCGAACGGCGTCGGGCTCTCCGCGCGCCACCTGACCCGCGCGCTCGACGCCTCGCTGCGACGCCTTCGGGTCGAGTCGGTGGACCTGTACCAGGTTCACGCCTACGACCCGCTGACGCCGCTCGAGGAGACGCTGCGCACGCTCGACCGGTTCGTGCAGGCCGGCAAGATCCGCTACTGGGGGCTGTCCAACTTCACAGGCTGGCAGCTGACCAAGGCCGTGCACCTGGCCCGCGCTCTGAACGTCGCCGGGCCAGTGACCCTCCAGCCGCAGTACAGCCTGCTAGCACGGGATATCGAGTGGGAGGTCGTGCCGGCCGCGCTCGACGCCGGAATGGGCCTGCTGCCGTGGAGTCCACTCGGTGGCGGCTGGCTGTCCGGCAAGTACAAGCGGGCCGAGCGCCCGGTCGGCGCGACACGCCTCGGCGAGAATCCCAACCGCGGCATGGAAGCCTACGACCGGCGCGGCACGGACCGCACCTGGAACGTCATCGACGCGGTGCGGAAGGTGGCCGAGAACCGCGGCGTGTCCATGGCCGAGGTCGCACTGGCGTGGGTGACCGACCGGCCCGCCGTCACCTCGACCATCCTCGGGGCCCGCACGATGGGCCAGCTCGAGACCAATTTGCGTGCGGCACAGCTGCATCTGACCGCGGCCGAGACCGCCGAGCTCGACGCCGCCAGCGATCCGCACCTTGCCGACTACCCCTACGGCGAGCTCGGCGTGCAGCAACGAGCCCGCAGCCTGCCGGGCGGCCATTGAGCACAGCCGCTCAGCCCGGCCCAGGTGTGAGACAGGAAGGTTAAGCCTCCATAACCTGCCCGCAGCGCGGGCAGGTTATGGAGGCTTAGGAGCCTGGGGCGAGGCTCTCTCATCCACGTCCCGGCGGCAGGCGACACGAACCAGTTCCCCGGCGGGCAGCTCACTCAGCCTGCGACAGCGCTGAGAGGCCAGCGCCGCGGGCCGAGTCCCAGCCCGTCCTGGGCCAGGCACGGCTTCCCGGCCCAGGACGCCTGCTCACCGGCCACCCCAGCCAGATAGGCCCGCTGGGTTCCTGTACGGTTTCCGGGCCGAGTCTTTGGGGCCCGGTACTTAGCAAGCTAGGCGAGTTCGCAAACAGGACGAGGAGGCAGGGACTGATGCCCTCCCTGAACGACCGAGTGGTGCTCCTAACAGGCGGGGCGACAGGTATCGGACGGGCTATCGCCCTCGACATGGCAGCCGCGGGCGCGACCGTCGCCATCGGTGACACGAACGTCGATGGCGGGCAGCGAACTGTCGAGGAGATCGTGAGCGCAGGCGGCAGGGCGTCCTTCAGGTCATGCGACGTGGCCGATGCCGAGCAGGTCGCCGCCCTGGTCGGCGGCGCCGTCGCTGACTTCGGGCAACTCGACGTGCTGGTCAACGACGCCGGCATCTCCGGCGGGTCGCGTCGCCTCCATGAGCTCGACATCGACGCCTGGGACCGGACGATCGCCGTCAACCTGCGCGGGACCTTCCTGTGTGCCAGGGCCGCGATCCCGCACCTCGTGCGGCGCCCGCGAAGCTCCATGATAAACATCGCCTCCACTTACGGCATCATCGGCGCGCCGCTGGCACCGTCGTACTGTGCCTCCAAAGGAGGCATCGTCAACCTCACCCGGCAGTTGGCCGTCGACTACAGCCCCGACGGTCTTCGCGTCAACGCCATCTGCCCTGGGTACATCGACACAGACATGGGCGGAGGCCGGGGATCCCTTCCGCCGGCCGAGCGTGCCGCCGCCGAGGCGCGGCGGGAAGCGAACGCCGCCTTGCAGCCCATCGGCCGCCAGGCGCAGGCACAGGAAGTGGCCCGCGTCGCGACGTTCCTTGCATCGGACGAGGCGTCATTCATGACTGGCTCAATCGTGACCGTCGATGGCGGATGCACGGCAACCTTCCGCCACGGATCCTGACGGTGCCCCCGCGAGCTCCCGCGCGAGTCGGTAGCCATTATCGGTAGTCAGCATGGGGCCGGGCCGGCCCGGAGCGGACAAGGTTCGAGACGGCAAGGTTATGACCGCAAGTGGTCGCCCGATTCCTCAGTCGGATCAGGTTCCCGGCTGCTGCTACGTCGTCTCGGACCTTACGCCAGCCATGCAGCGCAACCGCTCCTTCTTCGACGCCTTGGCCTCCCTATCAATTAACCCAATTACAGACCGCCCCAGCCTGGGAGGCCAGGCCCTTGCCATCAGCGGACACGGTGACCCTGCAGTGCGTGCGCTATTCTTCATTGGAGAATTGCTCTCGGCTCGGTTCGGATAGAACTTTAGACAAGCCCAATTGTCCCAGGCCAGAGCACTTTTCCATTCGAACGACCTTGTTGCCTAATTCCAGACGAAAGTCCGAGGCTAGTCCGTCCGCCGCTCGCTCAAATCTCCCGCCTATGACTCAAAGGTCATCGACGCGACGTAGACGCTCATATGTCCTCGCTGCGCAATTCAGGCTGCACATCTGATCAGTATGCCGCAACTCTTGCCCGCTCCCGACCCTGGAAGCCGAGATGCCGAAGAGAAGCTGAATACTGTGAAGGAGCTGAATACTACAGAAAACGGGCCGTACCGGTCTGCGTGCGCGCTAGCATCTGTCGGGTTAGCACACGTTCTATCCGGTATGGAGGAGCCTGGCCGTGCGCTGGGTGAGGATTATCGTCACAGGCAAGGTCAGCTTCGTGGTGCAGTGCCTGGCTGCGGTCGTCATCCTGACGGCGGCCGGCTACACCTCCAAGGTGGTCACCTTGACCCACGCGCTCGGCGGCGGCGTGTCGCTCGGCACCAACAGCCCGTCTACGGGTGCGATGAACATCCTGGTGATGGGCCTGGAGAGCCGGACCAACTTCCAGGGGCAGGACCTGTCAGCCCAGCAGCTCACCCAGACGCACTCGGGCAACGAGTCGGCGGTCAAGGATGGCACTGAGGGGTCGCAGGACACCGACACGCTGATCCTGATCCACATCTTCGCCGGCGGGCAGAAGGCGATCGGCTACTCGATCCCCCGCGACGACGTGGTCAACTACCCGCACGAGATCTGGCCGCTCGGCCTGTCCGAAACGGGGTACACCGAGGGGAAGATCGACGGGGCTTACGCCGACGCCTACAACCAGTCGCTCAGCCAGACCGTCGATACCTCGATGAGCCAGGACCAGCGGTACCTGGCGGCCAACCAGGCGGGCGAGCTGTTCGAGGTCCAGACGGTCGAGTCGGTCACCGGCGTGCACATCGACCACCTCGTCGTGTCGAACATCATCGGCTTCTACGAGCTGTCCCAGCAGTTCGGCGGGCTGGAGGTCTGCATCCAGCCGGCCCCGCCCAGGGCGGCTTCGCGCCCGGGGCGAACCTGACCGACTACGACCCGCTCGCGGACCCGCCCTCCAACAACTCGGGGTTCAACGCCTACGAGGACGGCTACGACGCCAAGAAGGGCGGCAAGCAGTACCTGCACCTGTCGGCGGCGCAGTCGCTGGCCTACGTCCGGTCGCGCGACACTCTTCCCGGGGTCGACATAGGCCGCACGGCCCGGCAGCAGGCGGCCATTGACTACATCTTGTGGAAGCTGAAGACCGAGGGCCTGCTTAGCGACCTGGGGGCGATCACCACCGCGCTGGGCAACGCCCATAGCTACCTCATGTACGACAGCGGCTGGAACCTGATCGACTTCGCCAGCGACATGGACGCGCTGAGCGGCAAGGACCTGAAGCTCAGCACGCTGCCCGAGGTGGCGACGAACGACGTCTACGTTCCCAGTCTCGGCAACGGGCAGAGCGCCAACTACATCGACGTACCGCAGATTCAAAAGCAGGTGAACAAGGCGTTCTACGGGACCCCGGCGGTGCCCGCGTCGGCTAAGTCGGTGACCGTGGACGTCTACAACGGCAGTGGCACCCCCAACCTGGCCACCGAGGTCTCGCAGGACCTAGCCGGGATGGGCTACAAGGCCGGCGCGGCCCTCGACTCCAGTTCCCAGTCGCAGACCGTCCAAGACGACTCCGAGGTCTTCTACGGAGCCGGCCCCGCCGCCGAGGCGAATGCCCAGGTCATCGCCAACCTGATGGGCATCCAGGAGGCCACCCCGCTGTCCTCGCTGCCAGCCGGCCACCTGGAGGTCCTGCTCGGCTCCCAGGTCACCGCCCAGGCGCCGGGACTGGAACTGCTCGCCGCCGACACCGTCACTCCGGGGGACTACGTCAGCGCCGCGCAGCAGGACAACCAGTCCGTCCCGGCGAACATCACCGCCGCCGCCAACGTCGGCACCCAGTCCGTCGGCGCCACGCTCATCGGGGCGAAGACCTCATCCGCCAACGTGGCGGCCAAGACCGACGCCCTGGCCGCCACCACCTCCGCGGCCAAGGCGTCGGCGGCGTCCTTGCTGGAGACCCTCGCGGCATTCTCGGGCACCACGTCTACCTCGTCCTCCTCGAACGCCCCGTACGGCCTCACCACCTGTCCCTACTAGTCTCCTAGCCGCTTGCATTCATCTGATCGACAAAATGTTGTCTATGCGGCTGGGCGTGCCTCGATTCCCAGAAACTGCCGAGCCAAGGCCTCAGCGCGGTTACCTGGCGAGGATCTCCCGGAGCCGCGGTGCGCACGCGGGTCGTGCGGGAGCGTGGGTGGCCGTCAAAGGCGGCTTCCTACCAGGGCGGTCAGGTCGGCGAGGCGGCAGGCGTAGCCCCACTCGTTGTCGTACCAGCCGAACACCTTGACCAGCGTGCCGCTGGCCTGGGTTAGCTCGGAGTCGAGTACGCAGGAGGCCGAGTCGGCGATGATGTCACGGGAGACCACCGGGTCGGTGCAGTAGCGGATGATGCCGGCCAGCTCGCCTTGTGCGGCGGTGCGGAAGGCGTCGTTGACCTGGTCTGCGGTCACTGGCGTGGCCAGGACTGCGGCCAGGTCAGTGAGCGACCCGTCCTCGACAGGGACGCGGACGGCGACCCCGTCCAGGCGGCCGCGCATCGCCGGGATGACCAGGCCGGTGGCCTTTGCCGCGCCGGTGCTCGTCGGCACGATGGAGGAGGCGGCGGACCGGGCGCGGCGGAGGTCCTTGTGGGGGCCGTCGAGGAGCATCTGGTCCCCGGTGTAGGCGTGGATGGTCGTCATGAACCCCTGCTCGACCCCGAACGCGTCGTGCAGCACCTTGACCATCGGGGCGACGCAGTTGGTAGTGCACGAGGCATTGGAGATTACGTCGTGCACCTGAGGGTCGTACTCCCGGTCGTTGACGCCCATCACGATGGTGATGTCGGCCTGCTTGCCCGGAGCGGAGATGATGACCTTCCTCGCGCCGCCCTTCAGGTGCGCCGCGGCCTGCTCCCGGCCGCGGAACTTGCCGGTCGACTCGATGACCACGTCCGCACCCACCCGGGCCCAGTCGATGTCGGCGGGATCCCGCTCGCTGAGCACCGTCACCGGCGCCCCGTCGATCAACAGAGAGTCCTCCCTCCACTCCACCGGGCGGCCGAACCTGCCGTACGTGGAGTCGAACGCAAGCAGGTGCGCCAGCGTGCGCGCGTCCGTGATGTCGTTGATCGCCACCACCTCGATGTCGTCGCGCTGTGCCGCGTACCGGGTGAGTGCCCGCCCGACGCGCCCGAAGCCGTTGATCCCGATCCGTGTTGCCATCTCATTACCCCTTCTCGTCCCCTCACAGCCGAGGATCGTGGCCCGCGACCTGCAGCGGTGGAGGCGAAAGCCCTCAATGGGCGGGACCTAGGCAACCCAGCCCCCGGGTCGGCTTGTCGATGGCCAAAGGTCCCGCACTTCCCGACCGAACGGCCCTGACCTCGGCTGAGCCGGAGGGCGACGCTGGTACCAGGTGACTGAGAGGAGGCACGCGGACATGCCCGCACTGATATCCATCTCGACGCCCTGCTGCGGCACATCATCGACAGGCGCGGCGCTTACCACACAGGGACAGAGTCCGCTGCGCCTAGCCCCAGCACCATCGAAATCATTGTAAGGAGATGCGCCATGTCAGGAATCATCGTCGGAGTCGACGGCTCTGGTCACTCACAGCGAGCCCTGGAATGGGCGGCACGCGAGGCAGGGACGCGCCAGACCTCGCTTACCGTGCTCACCGTGCGCCAGGCTATCGCCGGATGGACTGGTGCCCCGGTTGTTTACCCCCTCACCGGCGGGCCCACCCTTGAGGACGCTCGCGAACTGGTCCAGCGCGAGACGGACAAGGCACTCGAGGCAATCGTCGGCCAGCGTCCCGCGGAAGTCACCGTCCGTGTAATCGACGGCTTCCCAGCTGACGAACTGCTCCGCGCGGCCGAAGATGCTGAAATGCTCGTTGTCGGCTCCCGTGGCGTCGGCGGGTTCGCCCGCCTGCTGATGGGGTCGGTCTCCAGCCAGGTCACGCACCACGCGAAGTGCCCGGTCGTCGTGATCCCGGCCGATTACGGTCGGTGACAAGCGCCTGCTGGCCGGCTGACAGCTATCCAGTCCGCGCCCGGCGGCACGGGCGTACAGCGCCCCGTGCCGCCGCAGGGCGGCACCACCTCAGCGAGGCCACCGAGGCCTCGCTGCTCGGCGCGCTTGCGGTCGGCGGGGGCTGAATCACAGGGCGACCCGTAGCCCGGGAGTACCCGTGGTGATCAGGGGCAGGCGCCAGGTGAACCGGACGCCGCCGGGGACGGGGTCGATGTCGATGCTGGCCCCGGCTCGTGTGGCTTGCCCGCGCAGGCCGTCCGATTCCCGAGCCGCCCAGCCGTCGCTGGAGGGCAGCAGCGTTGCCTTGATGACGGTCACGCATGCTGCCTCGTCGGTGGTGATGTCGATGCTGGTCAAGGTGGCGCCCTGGCCGATCACGGCCAGGGCCTCGTGCAGCATGGCGACCATGAGGGTCTGGCCGCGCGGTTGCAGGGAGCCGTCGACCGGGCCGGTGAAGCTGACCTCCGGTGCCGGGGACAGGGCGCCGAACAGTTCGAAGATCTCCTGGCGCAGCCCGCGGCCGCCGAGCCGCTGCCGCAGGCCGAAGACCGTGTCCCTGATCAGCCTAAGCGCCTGGTCCAGGTTCGCGGTCGCTTCCTCGACCCGCTGCCGAACGGCGGGCTTGGCTGTCTGGGCGGCAGCGCTTTGCAGGTTCATCGCGGCGGCGAAGATCCGGTGGACGACCTCGTCCTGAAGGCCGGCGGCGATCCGCTCTCGGTCCTGCACCATGCTCGCCTCTCGCAGATGCTCCTGCAGCAGGGCCGTGTCGTGCTGGGACCGGGCGACCCGGTCGCGCAGGCCGTGGGCGGCCACCGAAATCAGCGCGCCGAGCAGCCCCCACAGCAGCACACGGCGGATGATGACCGCATCGGCGGCTCCCACGGGCACCAGTGAGGTAACGACCTCGACGGCGACGATCGCGGCGACGACGGCGGCCGATTCCCAGCGTCGGTGATACAGCGCCGTCCAGGTGAGCGGGACCAGGATGGCGCCCCCGACGCCCGAGGTGGCGCCCGCCGCCAGGATCAACGTCAGCACCCACCCGGTGCAGGCCAGCGGGACTAGCACCGTGCCCCAGCCCGGCAGTCGCCCCCACGGCAGCGCGAGCGACGCGGGCACCGCCAGCAGCAGTACGATGCTGGCGATCACTGCCGGCCGTGACTGCACGCCGGGCGGCAGCACGAGGCTGATCTCGGCCAGCACCGCGACCACGGCGAACGGGACCGCCCTGACTCTGAGTCCCGGCCCTCGAAACGGGAGCCAGGGCGGCGGCTGCGCGGGGAGCACTAGGGGCACGGCTGAGGACTCCATGGCGACTTCCTCCAAAGCCGTGCAAGACCACAGGCGAAACAAGGCTGCCGCATCTCATGACGGTGAGCCGCAGCAGCGTGATCCCGGCACGCGGACCCACGCTGGCATGGGCATTGATTCCACTTGAGCATAACTTCGGTCCCCTGGCCTGGATAGAGTCCGCAGCCCTCGGGTCCTGCCGGGTTTGTTCTGGGTTACCGCTGCCGTCCGATCTTCCGGGCGTCGCCGGGGCGGCAGTCGCGTGGCCTTCCGCGTGCTCGGGCCCGTCCCGGAGGCCCTGTCAGCCTCGCGCTGTGGCGGGCGGGCGGACGATGCCGACCGGGCAGTGCGCGTAGTGCAGCAGGGCGGCCGCTGCCGAGCCTAGGGTCATGCTGGGGATTCCGCCTCTGCCGCGGGCGCCCGCAATGATCATCTGGGCTTCTGTCCCCGCCTCAAGCAGCGCCGTTCGCGGCGAGGCTTGGCTGACCTGCCGCAGCACGGTGACACCGGGATGCTGCTTCTCCCAGCCGGTTAGCAGGCTACTGAATTCTTCTTCCATCTGCCGTGCGCCACCTAGGCTTGCCTGCCCGTCGGCCAGCGCGCAGACAGCGAGGACGGGAACGCGGTGCAGCGCGGCCTCCTCGGCGGCGAACTGCAGCACGGCGTGCGAAGCCGTCGACCCGTCCACCCCGGCCACGACCGGGCCGGGAACGCCGTTGGCCGCCCGCGCTTGGCCACGGACGATGACTATCCGGCCCTGCCCGTGCCCGGCCAGCTGCCAGGCGACCGATCCCAGCAGCAGCCCGGCGAGCCGGCCGCGTCCCCGGGAGCCGACTACGACCATGCTGGCGGTGCCGCTGTGCTCGCAAAGCACTCGGGCGGGCGGCCCGGCGGCCAGCAGCGGCTGCACGCCGCCGGGGCCCGCGAACGGCTCAGCGTGCGACAGCCCCTGCTGCACGATCTCCTCGCCCTGGCACCGCGCGAGATCGAACAGCGAGGGCTCCATGAGCAGTGCGAGGTCGTCCGGTGCCCAGGCATGGCAGACCGTCAGCGTGGTCCGGCGGTCACTGGCCTCGCCGGCGGCCCAGTGCAGCGCTAGCTCGCTGCCCGACGACCCGTCGTACCCGACGATGATCCCGTCAGCCATCCCAGCCATGGCAACCTCCCGGTTCCAGTAGCGACCTCTACGGCCTGCCGCTACGGTCAGGATCTCCCGGCCTCAGTGACGCGTGCAGGGCGCAAGGTCCTGCACGGCAAGGCCGATAGTCCCGCCTGATCAGCTGGTCGCGGGCTTGGCCGCGCTGGTGGCACCGGTGTCCCCGGGCAGCGACATCATCGCCATCCCGCCGCATTACCTGGATGCCCGTGTTCCCTCAAGGCCATCGCGCAGGACCAGGACCGGGCAGTGGGCAGGGTGCTGCGTGGCTCAGCGGGGGACCTGGTGCGTGCCCGCCGGGGCGGGTTCCCGGGGGGAGGCCGCCCCGGCGGCGGGCATGATCTGCGTGCCAGAGCTGTCGTAGGCGGTCGCGCCCACGGCGTGCAGGGAGGCCGCGCTGGCCCGGTGGTGGTGGTCGCACAGCAGCAGGTCCACCGGGTGACGGCGGGCAGCGGTCGGCGGAATGATGACAGTGACCGTTGGCGTCGCCGGGCAGCAGCAGGCACGGCTAGCCGCCAGAATCGGCCAGCCCGGCAGCTCGTCGTCTGTCGCGCCGGGGGCCGGGCAGTTGCGTCCCGCGAACCAGCTCTTCATGTGGCAAGCGTCGCAGTACTGGGTGGCGGGCGGAAGGGGCGTAAGTCCCGAGACGCGCCGATTCAGTCTCAGGGCATCATCACCCGGGACAATGTCCGCATGGACGTGCCTGCGCGACGATGATCTACCCACACCGGGACCGCTGGGATTACTGTAATGCCGCCTGCAAGGCCGCCACCTCCGGGCTTCGCCCGTAGTCAGCAAGGAGAAGGCCGCCATGAGTCTCTTCCAGAGAGCCCACGACATCGTCGCAGCCAGGGCAAGCAAGGCGCTGGACTCCGCCGAGAACCCGAACGAGATGCTCGACTACTCCTATGAGCAGATGCTTGATCACATCACCAGGGTCCGCCAGGCACTCGTTGACATCGCTACTGCGCGGAGGCGGGTCGAGCTGCAGGAGCAGCAACTGCAGCACACAGTCGCCCACTCAGGGGACCAGGCCCAGGGCGCGCTCGGGCAGGGCCGGGAGGATCTGGCCAGGGAGGCTCTGACCCGCAAGGCCGCCGCCCAGCAGCAGATCGACGGGATGGATGCGCAGCACCAGGGAGCTCACCGAGCAGGAGCAGAAACTCGGGCAGACCCTCAGTCAGCTGCAGCAGCGGGTCAGCAGCTTCCGCTCGCAGAAGGAAGTCATGAAGGCGCAGTACACCGCTGCCCAGGCGAGCGCCTCGGTGAATGAGGAAGCTGCCGGCATCTCCAGGGACTTCGGTGACTCCGGTGCCGCGCTCGCGCGCGCGCAGGACAAGGTCGCCAGAGCTGCCCTCCGGAAGCTCAACGGCAGCCACTCCCGCTGCCGGCGGCTGACCGGAAGGGCACGGCCGAATGAGTGGCGAGCCGCTTATCGGCAGGCACGGCAGCGCCGGGCTGACGCTGCCCGGCCCGGGCGTCCCAGCGGGGATCGCGATGGCCTGGGAGGCCCTCCTGACCGCCGGGCTGGTCAGCGTAGTACTCGGCACCGCCTCGGGCGCGCAGCAGATCGGGCCGTTCGCCGCGATCGGGGTGGCCGGCTACCTGGCAGCCAGGCCGTATCGGCGCGCCGCGCCATGCGCCAGGCAAGCTGCCCCGCGCCAGCGAGACGACCAGCCGGGAGGAACCAGGCGACGGGTCGTGACCAGGCAACGGACGCCTACGTGCCTACGTGCCTGCGGCTGGCGGCGGGCGTTCTTGGGGGGTGCCGCTACGCGGGCTTCCCGCCCCGGTAGCCGGGGCGGGAAGCCCGCTGGGGTCCTGGTGGCCGGCGTGGCCGTCAGGGTGCCTGGACTAGGAGGCGGCGTCGGCCTGGTGGCCGGCGTCGGTGATCTGCTCGGCAGCCGGGGCGCTGGCGAAGATGACCGTGCCGGGGCGCTCGCGGCGGATCCTGGCGAGCCCGAGCAGGCCGCCGAGGGCGGACACGGTGCCGAGGCCGAACAGGGCCAGGGAGATGATGTAGGTGATCTGGGAGACCTTCCACCAGCCGTAGGCGTTCAGCAGCATGGAGCGCAGGGTCTCGCCCTTGAAGACGGTGCTGACCGTGGTGGCCAGGGCGGTGTTGGAGGGCTGGGCGAGGGACTGTGCTGACAGCTGGGAGTAGGTCTTGCCGCCGCCCATCTCGGCGATGTGGACCGCGATGAAGTGGTCGGCGTAGGCCTCGGCCTGCTGGCCGGTGAGCAGCTGCTGCCCGGCGTACTGGGAGACGCTGGGGATCATCGAGGGGGTGATCTCGGTGCCGGCCCTGGCGTGGGCGAACGCGGTGGCGGGCGGGAAGGTGATCTGCTGGGCGGCGAGCTGGCCCTGGACGGTGTTGTGGATGTAGGCCGATCCCCACAGCAGCAGCCCGCCAGCGGCGAGCAGGACAACCGCGAGGGACGCCCCGGTCCAGCCGAGGATCTTGTCGAAAGTCGTGCGGCGCATCTTGGAGCTTCTTCCTTGCCAACGGCCAGGCCATCCGGCCCGGCCTCGCGTTTTCCCTTACGACAGCGAGCATCCCGCGCGGCCCCCCTGGGCCGTCATGGCTGAGCGTCCCCAGTCAAGGGGGACCTTCGTCACCGCCGTCCGCAGCGCACCAGGGACCGCATGGCCGCTGGCTCACCGGCACCCCCGGAACGGCAGACCTTCAGCCGGTCGCGAGGGACCTTCGGCCCGTTCCCGCCGCCCCCGCGGACGGCAAGGCTTGAACTGGAAGCAGGAGCAAGAAGCGGAGGCGGACATGCGAGCACTTGTGTATCACGGTCCAGGTCAGCGGGCCTGGGAGGAAGTTCCCGATCCGGAGATCACTGACGAAGCCGACGTCATCGTCCGGGTCGACGCGACCACGATCTGCGGCACCGACCTGCACATCCTGGCCGGCGACGTGCCGGAGGTACGTCCGGGCAGGATCCTCGGCCACGAGGCGGTGGGAACCGTGGACGAGGTTGGTGACAGCGTGCACCGGCTCGCGCCAGGCGACCGGGTTCTCGTCTCCTGCATCAGCGGTTGCGGGACCTGCCGGTTCTGCCGCGAGGGCCGCTACGGGCAGTGCGCGGAAGGAGGCGGCTGGATTCTCGGCCACCGGACCGACGGCACCCAGGCCGACTACGTCCGCGTCCCGTACGCGGACACCTCAACCTACGGGATCCCCGAGGGCGTGGCCGACGAGGAGATCCTCATGCTGGCCGACATCCTGCCGACCGGCTACGAGGTCGGCGTCCTGGCCGGAGGCGTGCAGCCCGGCGACGTGGTGGCCGTCGTGGGCGCCGGGCCGGTCGGCCTGTCCGCGATCACGTGCGCCCGGCTGTTCAGTCCCAGCCACATCGTCGCCATCGACCTGTCCGACGCCCGGCTGAAGGAAGCCAGGGAATTCGGCGCCGACGTCACGGTCAACGACTCTGTGGACGATCCGGCCGCCGTCATCAGGGACCTGACCGGGCGGCTCGGCGCGGACGTGGCCATCGAGGCCGTCGGCACGCCGGCCACCTTCGAGCTCGCGGTGAAGCTGGCCCGGCCGGGCGGGCGCATCGCGAACATCGGCGTACACGGCAAGCCCGCTACGCTGCACCTGGAAGAGCAGTGGGCCCGGGACATCACCATCACCACTGGCCTGGTGGACGCCTCGTCCACCCCGACCCTGATGCGCCTGGTCACCACCGGCCAGCTCGCCGCAGGCCGGTTCGTTACCCATCGCTTCGGCATGGACGAGTTCGAGAGGGCATACGACGTCTTCGGCGACGCCACCAGCGGCGCGCTCAAGGTCGTCCTGACCAGACAGGAGGATGAATAGCGGTGGTCACTCGTCTCGCTGGCGGGGCGGCCGGGGCTACGGCTGCACACTGGGAACGACCACGACCGGGCCGTGAGCGTGGCTGAGCACGACATTCCGGATGGACCCCAGGCCTGCCGCGGTGTGCTTGCCGATGACCGTCAGGTCCGCCCGCGCGGACAGGCTCGCCAGTACCCGGGCCGCGTGCGCGTTCACGACTTCCGGGAACACCTTCACCGTCGGGTACTTCTCCCGCCAGGCGCACAGCATGCCCTCCAGTTGCCGCCTAGCGTCCGCGGAGATCAGCTCCGGGTCATACACCGGGTCGCCTCCGGCCCGTAGGACCGGGGGGATCGAGTGCCAGGCGTGGACGACGAGAAGCTCAGCACCCCGCAGCGCTGCCTCCTCGAACGCGAAGGCAAGCGCCCCGTGCGCGTCCTCGGGGTCACGGATGCCCACAGCCACCTCACGCTGCACCGCCATGGTCTCCTCACGCACCACGACCACGGGGCACGGTGCCTGCGCAGCACCGTACCGGCTCACGGATCCGACCATCATGGCACCGAACCCGCCGGACCCTCGCGCGCCGAGCACGAGCATCGACGCGCCGTGCCCGCAGTCCGCGACCGCGACCGCGGGTGGCCCGGACAGCAGGCTTGTCTCAATCGACAGACCTTGGGCGACCTCACTTACCCGGTCTAGCGCCAGGCCGAGGTTCCGGGCTGCCATTCCGCGCAGCGCGTTCGCCACCGTGGTCCTGGGCATGTGCGGGGATTGCATCTGCGGCAGCGGAGCGGGAGCGGACACGATCCGCAGCGGCACCTTCCGGCGTACTGCTTCCCGCGCCGCCCACTCGGCGGCACGCGTGGACCCCTCCGAGCCGTCAACCCCGACGATTACCGGCATCCTGGACATGACGTACCTCCTTGATTTCCCACGATCGGCGTCGCGCAGCCCGGCTTACAGGGTCTTTCGTCCGTCACCCGTGGCCCGAACGTCTCCCTGCGCCTCCTCGCCGAGGATCGCTGCTTGCGGTCCGCTGCGCTCCCGGCATCGGCCTCAATAGCAGGAACCTAGGTAACCCGGCCCGCCGGGTCGGCTTGCTGATGGCCAAAGGTCCCGTATTTCGCGACCGAACGCCCCTGACCTCGGCTGGGCCGGAGGCCGAACCTGGTGCCAGGTGACTGAGAGGAGCCACGCGTTCATGACCCGCACTGATATCCATCTCGACGCGGCGCTGCGGCACCTAGGCGTCGTTTATCACGAGTCGTGCCATGGCACGGCTTCCCGCGCCGACTTGTCCCGTGCGCTGGACACGGTCGAGGAGCACGTGCGCGACCAGCCGGGGCTGTCCGAGCCGGGAGCCACCACTCCCGTCGGCTCGCCGCGGTCGCAGCGCTGGACGCGCCGCGTCAGGGACGTGATGACCACGGCCGTGGTCACGGTCGACCGGCTCACCCCGTACAAGGAGATCGCCAGGCTGCTGGCCGAGAACCGGGTCAGCGGCTTGCCCGTGCTGGACGCGGGGCGGCACGTGGTGGGCGTGGTTACCGGGGCGAACCTGCTCGCCCAGGAGGAAAGGCGGGCCTGGGAGCGGATGGCCATTCCCGGGCACGGGCTGCGGCCGCAGCAGCACTGGGCGCTGGCCGCCGGGGAGCTGATGTCATCACCCGCGATCACGATTGGCCCTGACACCACGATTGCCGGCGCGGCGCGGGCGATGAGTGATCACCGTGTCCGCCGGCTTCCGGTTGTCGACTCCGGCGGGCGCCTGCTCGGCATCGTCAGCCGCCGTGACCTGCTGAGCGTGTTCCTGCGGTCGGACGGCGACGTGGCTGCCGAGGTCCGCGAGATCTTCGATGCGGTGCTGCACGCCAGCCCGGGGATTGTCACGGTCGCCGTCAAGGACGGCGTCGTCGTCATCACCGGACCGCCGGGCGCCGACCGAGACCTGGTTTCGGTCGCCGTCCGGCTGGCATGGGGCGTCGAGGGGGTCATCGACATCATCGACCTGCGCGGCGTCTGCGACGGCGGCTCAGAGCCGGTCACCTAGACCAGGCTCATCACGGCGTTGATACTCAGGCCCGATGCCTGGGCTGACCATTATTTAAGCCCTTTGTTCGGATCTTCCATTTGGATGTGGTTGTCATTCTCTGACTGGCCTGAGCTGGGCAGAGCCCGAACAACGGGACCTCACCAGCGCGAGGGAGCGTGCAGTGAAAAAGTTCGTGTATGCCTTCACTGAGGGTAACAAGGATCTCAAGGACCTCCTCGGGGGCAAGGGTGCCAACCTCGCCGAGATGACGAATCTCGGCCTCCCCGTGCCGCCCGGCTTCACCATTACGACGGAGGCTTGCCGGTATTACCTGACGCATGCCGCTACGCCCGAGGGCCTCGACCACGAGGTGACCAGCCACCTCGCCGCCATCGAGGAGTCGATGGGCCGCACGCTCGGCGATCCGTCCGACCCGCTGCTGGTCAGCGTCCGGTCCGGGGCGAAGTTCTCGATGCCGGGCATGATGGACACCGTCCTCAACATCGGCCTGTCCGACGAGTCGGTGGAGGGCCTGGCCAGCCAGGCCGACAACGAGCGGTTCGCGTGGGACTCCTACCGGCGGCTGATCCAGATGTTCGGCAAGACGGTGATGGGCATCGACGGGGAGCACTTCGACCACGCGCTCGACATCGCGAAGAAAGCACGCGGCGTGGCGGCGGACACCGACCTGGACGCCGACGACCTGCGGGACCTGACGCATGCCTACAAGGAGATCGTGCGCCAGCAGGCGGGCCGGGACTTCCCGCAGGACCCGCGCGAGCAGATGGACCTGGCGATCCGGGCCGTCTTCGAGTCGTGGAATGGCGACCGGGCCGTGCTGTACCGGCGGGCCGAGCGCATCCCCGCCGACCTCGGGACCGCCGTCAGCGTCGTCGCGATGGTCTTCGGCAACCTCGGCGGCGACTCAGGTACCGGGGTGGCGTTCACCCGCGACCCGGCGACCGGCGCCCAGGGCGTGTACGGCGACTACCTGCGCAACGCCCAAGGCGAGGACGTGGTCGCCGGCATCCGCAACACGGTGCCGCTGCAGGACCTGGAGCGGATCGACAAGGCGTCGTACGACTCGCTGCTGGCGATCATGGCGACCCTGGAGGGCCACTACAGGGACCTGTGCGACATCGAGTTCACGATCGAGCGCGGCAAGCTATGGATGCTGCAGACCCGAGTGGGGAAGCGGACCGCGGCCGCCGCGTTCCGGATCGCGATGCAGCTCGTGGACCAGGGGCTCATCGACATGGACGAGGCACTCACCCGGGTATCCGGCGCCGAGCTCGCGCGGCTGATGTTCCCCGCCTTCGACACCAGCGCGGACGTCACTATCATCGCGGTCGGCCTGAGCGCCTCCCCTGGCGCGGCCGTTGGCACGGTCGTCTTCGACTCCGCCCGCGCCGTCGAGCTTCGCGACGCCGGACAGTCAGTCATCCTGGTCCGCCGCGAGACCAACCCGGACGACCTGAGCGGCATGATCGCGGCCAAGGGGATCCTGACCAGCCGCGGCGGCAAGACCAGCCACGCGGCCGTGGTCGCTCGCGGCATGGGCAAGACTTGCGTCTGCGGTGCCGAGCAGCTCGACGTGAACGCTCCGGCCAGGAAGTTCACCGCGCCCGGCGGCATCACGGTCAATGAGGGCGACGTGATCTCCATCGATGGCACTAGCGGTGACGTCTACCTAGGCGAGGTTCCCGTGGTGTCCTCCTCGGTCGTGCGCTACTTTGAGGGCGAACTGCCCCCGGACTCCGGCGCGGCCGACGAGCTAATCCGCGCGGTAGACCGGATCATGGTGCATGCTGACGCAAGGCGCCGGCTGGGCGTGCTCGCCAACGCGGACACCGGCCCCGACGCTGCCCGGGCCCGCCGGTTCGGTGCCGAGGGGATCGGCCTGGTCCGCACCGAGCACATGTTCCTCGGGGAGCGCCGCCAGCTGGTCGAGGACCTCATCCTCGCCGAGACCGATGACGAGAGGCAGCGCGCGCTTGCCGCCCTCGAGGTCCTGCAGACCGACGACTTCGCGGAGATCCTGGCGGTCATGGACGGCCTGCCGGTGACGATCCGCACGATCGACCCGCCGTTGCACGAGTTCCTGCCTGACCTCACCGACCTGTCGGTCAAGGTAGCCCTAGAGGGCGACAAGGCCACCGGCAAGGAGAAGCGGGTGCTGGCGGAGGTCCGCAGGATGCACGAGCAGAACCCGATGCTCGGGCTGCGCGGCGTCCGGCTCGACCTGGTCATCCCGGGCCTGTTCGGCATGCAGGTCCGCGCCATCGCCCGCGCCGCCGCGCAGCTCAAGAAGGCGGGCAGGGACCCGCGCGCAGATCGAGACCCCTCTGGTCGCCGCCGTGCAGGAGATGGAGGTTGCCCGCAGGCTGACGGAGAACGTGCTCAGGGAGGTCGAGCAGGAGACGGGCATCGACCTGCACCCGCCCATCGGCACCATGATCGAGGTGCCCAGGGGAGCGCTGACCGCGGCCGCGATCGCCGGCAGTGCCGATTTCTTCTCGTTCGGCACGAACGACCTGACCCAGATGACCTGGGGCTTCTCCCGCGACGACGTAGAGGCCGCGTTCTTCGGCAAGTACCTGCAGCTGGGCATCTTCGGCGTCTCCCCGTTCGAGACGATCGACGCCGACGGCGTCGGGCGGCTGGTCGAGATCGCGGTCAGGGAAGGCCGCGAGGCACGCCCGGGCCTCGTGATCGGAGTCTGCGGCGAGCACGGCGGCGACCCGGACTCCGTGCACTTCTTCCACCAGGTAGGCCTGGACAACGTGTCCTGCTCGCCGTTCCGCGTCCCCATTGCCCGGCTTGAGGCAGGCCGGGCCGCCGTATCGGGCGCGGGCAGCGACACTAGATGATGTGACCACCTCTGGCGCGCTACGCCAGGAGCTCGTAAGCAGGGTTGATCATTGTCGGGTGGCCGCCAGCGCCGATGGCTGCGGTGCCGTGCAGCCGGATGCGGCTGCCGGGCTCGATGCCGGTGATACTGGCGCGCCCGTAGAAGAGCGCGGTGAGTTCACCCGTTGAGTCCGCTACCTCGCAAGCCAGCACAGTGTTTCCCGCTGGCCCGGGGAACCGGATCTCAGTAGCGCGCAGTCGGCCCTGAATGGTGGCGGGCCCGGGCAGGCGCAGCGATCCGATCGGGTCCGTGCTCGCGGGCGGCACCGGCGATTCGTAATCGTCTAGACGGCCTCGCCTGCCCGTCGCGGCTGGCCTGGCCGACCTGGCCTGCAGGGTCTTGACCCCGTGCTCGACGTCGAACGGGATGATGGTGGCCGCAGCACCGGGGACACGGCTGACCACGCGGGCGATGCGGTCGGCGGTGTGGTCGTGCAGCAGTCGCCCGGCCAGGGGCGGGTAGCTGCGGCGCGGCAAGACGGTGGTGACGTGCGTGCCGGGTGCGGCTGCCAGCGCTGCCACGAGCCGGGTGGCGGCGTGGGCCAGCCGCCGGTCTGGGCAGTCGGCCAGTTCCAGCGCAATCCCTGTGCCCGCGTCCATCCACTGCTGCCTGAGCCGTTCTGCCCGTGCGCTGTCCAGGACGAAGTGGACCGCGCGCAGCGTGGCGGGCCGCAGGCCCCTCGCGTACTTCAGCGCCTCGATGGTGGCCAGGTCGTAGCCGTCGACCAGGATGAGTACGATCCGGCGGGAGTAGTTCGGGGGCTGCGCCTGCGGCCCGTCGTTGCTAGGCCCGGCCAGGACGGCGGACTCAGCGGCGTATTGCCTGTTGAGCCGGATGAGTGTGAACACCAGGACGGGGAAGATGATCACGATCAGCCACGCGCCCTCGGTGAACTTCACGACGGCGAACAGCATCACGACCGCGGCGGTGTAGGTCCCGCCCGCCGCGTTGATCAGGAGCCGCCACCGCCATCGCGGCTCCCGGGTCCTGTGGTGGTAGCGGGCCATGCCGAATCCGGCCATTGCGAACCCGGTGAACACGCCGATCGCGTAGAACGGGATGAGGGCGTCGACGGTTGCGCCGGCCACCAGCATCAGCGACAGCGACAGCACCGCCAGCAAGATGATCCCGTTGGAGAAGGCCAGCCGGTGCCCGCGCCTAGTGAGCCAGCGGGGCAGGAAGGAGTCCTCGGCGACGAAGCTGGCCAGGAACGGGAACCCGGTGAAGCTGGTGTTCCCGCCGGTGAACAAGATCGCGGCGGTCGCGGCCTGCAGCACGAGGAACATCACCTGGCCGGCGGTGCCGTGCCCGAAGACGAGCTTGGCCTCCTGGGCCAGCACGGTGGGGAAGCCCGTCGTATAGGGGATCGCGTGCGTGACGTGCGCGAGCCAGGAGATGCCCGCGATCAGGAAGGCCACGAGGGTGCCCTGGGTTGCGAGGATCTGCCGGGCGTGCCGTCCCTCTGGCGGGCGCAGCGCGCTGACCGCGTTGGACACGGCCTCGATGCCGGTCAGCGACGAGCCGCCGTTGGCGAAGGCCTTCGCCATGATGTACAGGGCGCCGAAGGCGATCAGCCCCGAATGGGATCCGACGCCGACCGCGCCGTGCCCGGCAACGGCGTGCGGCAGGCCGCCGGTCAGCTCGCGGATCAGGCCGGTGATGATCATGGCGGTGATCGAGCCCGCGAACAGGTATGTCGGCATCGCGAAGGCCCGGCCCGCCTCGCGGATGCCCCGCAGGTTGCCCAGGCACATGACGCCGATCGCGGCGACGGAGATGACCAGCAGGATCTTCGGGCCGATGACCGGCAGGCGCGATAGTGCCGGGAACGCGGACACGATCGCGGCGCTGCCCGCAGCGGTCTGCACCGCTACTGTCACGACGTAGTCGATGAGCAGCGCGACGGCGGCCACCTGGGCGACCCGCGGGCCGAAGTTCTCCCGGGCGACAACGTACGAGCCGCCCGCCCGAGTGTATACCGACACGACCTCGCGGTAGGACAGCACCACCAGCAGCACGCCGAACAAGACCACCAGCGTCAGCGGGAGCACGAGGGTGAACGCCGCCAGCCCGAAGAACGGCAGCAGCGCGTACAAGATCTCCTCGGTGCCGTACGCCGCCGAGGACAGGCCATCACAGGACAAGATCCCCAGCGCCAGCGGCCTGGACAGCCTCTGGTTCCCCAGCTGCTCGGTGACCAGCGGCGGCCCGAGTACCCGGCACTTGGCCCGGTACCAGAATCCTTCGCACGGTTCCGGTGCCAGGCCGTGCGCCGACGCGCTGTCCCCGGCCGTCGGCGTCGCAATGGCCGCCACCATGGTGTGCTCGTGTCCTTGCATGGTAACTAGCCAACCGCTGGCGTCCGGCCGGCATCAGGGCCGTTCGTCATGGACTTTCGGCACCATCGTCGTGAGTTGCGTTACGTAGCGCCCGGCCTCAGGCGGCGCGGCTCCAGGGACCCGCCCCCTGTCAGCGCAGGCGCCGCAGGAAAGGGTCCTGGGGCTCGCGGGGCACGACCCTGATCCGGGCGTCCACGATCAACGCGCCATCGGGACGGGCGATGACCGGGTCGAGGCTGAGCTCGGTGACCTCTGGCAGGTCCTCGGCCAGCCGGGACACCCGCAGCAGCAGGCCGCGCAGCGCGTTCTTGGCCGGGGGCGGGAAATGGGAGGCCGGGGCGCCGCGGTACCCGTGCGGGACAGGCGCGGCGCGCGCCGAGCTGATGAGCCTGTCCGCGTCGGTGGTGGTGAGCGGGGCGAGCCGCGCAGCGCGGTCGGCGGGCACGCCGCCGGGCCGAAGGTGATCAGCGGGCCGAAGATGTGGTCATCCGTCACGCCGATGAAGACCTCGGTCCCGTCCTTGTCGCCAGCCTTCAGCGCCACGGCGCCGCGGCCTGGCCGGCCTCGGCCGCTGCCTCATCTGGGGTCGGCACGGCGGTCACTGGCACGGGCGCTATCCCGTAGCAGGCGAGCAGGGTCGTGACATCGCCAGGAGGAAGCCAGCCGCCGCCGGGCTCCCTGGCGAGGAAGCGGTGCACGAGCGCCCGCGCGGGACCGGCCGCCACGTCCGGGAAGGCGGGTATGTCTCCCTTAGGCTCGGCACGCCACTGGCCGTAGGCCACGGCCCGGGCCAGTGCCCCGGCCGCGGCTTCCGGGCAGCCGTAAGCCGGGATCCGCCTGCCGCCGGCCCCGTCAAGGAGCCGTACCGACTCGGCCTGGCTGAGCACCACGGCGGCCAGCGGCACCGGCACGTCCGCCTGCTGGATCGCCGCGGTCAGGTCACCGGTGGCGGCGGTGGGCACCACGAGGGCAATGACGGCATCAACGTCCTCGTCCGCGGCCAGCAGCTCCAGGCACTGCCGGAACGCCCCGGAGGTCACCGTCGCGGTCATCTCGACGGGCCCGCAGACCGCTCCGCCCTTCGGCACGAGCGCATGGAGCCGGCGCCGGGTGGTCCCGTGCGCCTGGTGGACGATCAGGCCCAGGTCGGCGCACGCGACGGCGGCCAGTGCCCCGGCTCCGCTGACGTTGGAGACGATCGCCACGCTGCGGCCACGGGGAACCGGTTGGGTCGCGAGCAAGGCGGTAACCTCAGTCAGCTCGCCAAGCCCGGCAGTGGCGATGATCCCTGCCTGCTCGAATAGCGCCCGCTGGCTGGCCAGCGGCGTGGTGGCCGACGCAGCACCCGCCATCGCGTGCTGGCCAGTCGCGGCGTGCACGGTGAGCACCGGCATCGTGGCAGCGACCCGGCGCGCGGTGCGAGCGAACTTGCGCGGGTTGCCGAACGACTCGATGTACAAGATGGCGAGCCGGGTGATTCCGTCGTGCTCCCACCACAGCAGCAGGTCGTTGCTTGAGACGTCCAGCTTGCTGCCGACGGACGCGAACGAGGAGATGCCGATGCCGAGCCGGGACAGCTGGTCGGCCATCGCGAGGCCCAGGCCGCCCGATTGCATCACCAGCCCGGCGATGCCTGCCCCAGGGTGGCTGGCGGCGAGCGTGGCATTCAGTCCAGCTCCCGGTACCGCGATGCCGAAGCTGCCCGGCCCGACCAGCCGCATGCCGTGGCGGCGGCAGGTCGCCAGCAAGTCGGCCGACGCGCCGGCGTCCAGTCCGGCGGTGATCACCGCCAGCGCTTTGACGCCAGCGATCCCGCAGGCCTGCGCGATGCCGGCGATGGCGGCGGGGGGAACCGCGACGACCGCGAGGTCGGGTGCCTCGGGCAATTGCGCCACTGACGGCAGGCAGCGGACGCCGCCCAGGTAGCGCGCGTGCGGGTTCACCGCGTACAGCCGGCCCTCGTAGCCGCCGGTGCGGATGTTGTCGAGGATCGCGCGTCCGACGGTGCCCTGCCGCCGCCCGGCGCCGATCACCACGACGGACCGCGGTGCGAACAGGTGATCCAGGCTCGCGGCGTCCGCCGAGCCTTCTCGCCTTGCCACCGCGGACAGGTAGGCGTCCAGCGCGGTGTCCGCGCCGTCGCGTGGTAGCGGGACCGTCACGTCGATCACCCCGTTGTCGAACCGCCTCCGGACCGGGAGCCCGGCGCTGGCGAATACCCGCAGCATCGCGGTGTTCTCCGCCAGGACCTCGGCGATCAGCGCCTCGATGCCCTCGTCCCGCGCACGGGAGACCAGGTGCTCCAGCAGCAGCGTCGCGACGCCCATGTGGTGCATGCGATCCGCCACAGCGAACGCGACCTCGGCCTTCTTCTCGTCCACCCGCTCATAGCTGGCACAGCCGACAACCTCGTCGCCGGACAGCGCGAGCAATGTGGCGTGCTCAGGCTCAGGCTCGCGGCAGATCCGGCTGGCCTCCCGCCCCGCTGCCAGCCGGCTGGCGCTGAAGAACCGGAGGAAGGCGTTGTCCGGCGACATGACCTCGTGCATCGCCTTGACAGCGGCAAGGTCGGCGGGCCCTGCGGGCCTGATAAGAACCGTCGAGCCGTCGGCTAGCAGGGCATAGGCGGGGTTCTGCGGCTGCATCCTTTTCTCCTGCCGGGATACATCGTTCGCTCAGCGTCACAGCAGCGGGCCTGGGCTGGCGGGCCGCTCGGCCCCCTTCTCCAGCTACCTGTCACCTGCTGTAAGTCCATCTCGGGCGGTGGCGTCCCGGTAGCGGCAAACGGCCCAGCGGCCCAGGACGAAGGTCCCGGGCATGAGGTCACGCAAGCGTCCGTGACCCCCGCGTTCATTCCCGCGCTAGGTGCGGCGCTGCTCCTGCTGGGCTCTCAAGGCGGATGCGGCGGCCGGTGATCCTGGACGGGACGATCTGCACGAACAGCTCCCGCTCTCCTGGTGCCAGGGCCTGGACACCTGCCTGCACGGCGGCGTCGCGCTCGACCTCGGTGACGTGATGGGCTGGCCCCTGGATCAGCACGCTCCAGCCCTGCCGGCTGGCCAGGTCGATGTCGTCGATCTCGAACGCCACCTTGTACTCGGCGCCGTCGATCCCGGTCCGCAGGTCCTCATCCAGCGGCCCGTGCTCCGCGGTGCGGAACACGACCACGCCAGCCTGCAGCGTGTAGTTCACCGGCAGCACGACCAGGCCGAACCGGCTGGTGTAGGCGATGCGGCCGATCCCTCCACGGGATATCAGCTGCAGGCACGCGTCCTCGTCAAGCTCCTCGATCAGGCGGTCAGGCATCGTGGTACTCCTTCCAGGTACGGCATGGCTAATCCCGGTTAAGACCCTAGTAGTCCCCGGCGCGGCTGGGACCAGACCTTCCGCCCGTTAGGTAAGGACCTTCGGCCCATGCCTGGCGCCCGTGCCCGCGGCACGCTTGAGGTGAGGGAACAGTCGGCCAGCGGAGGCAGCCATGCGAGCGCTCGTATATCACGGTCCGGGGAAGAAGGCCTGGGACGAAGTCCCGGACCCGGAGATCACCGACGATGGCGATGCCATCATCAGGGTCGACGCGACCACGATCTGTGGTACGGACCTGCACATCCTGGCCGGCGATCTGCCCGAGGTACGGCCAGGCAGGATCCTCGGGCACGAGGCTGTCGGGACCGTCGTCGAGGTTGGCGGCGGCGTCCGCCGGCTCTCGCCGGGCGACCGGGTGCTGGTCTCCTGCATCAGCGCGTGCGGGACCTGCTGGTTCTGCCGCGAGGGACGCTACGGCCAGTGCCTGGAGGGCGGCGGCTGGGTCCTCGGCCACAAGGTCAACGGCACCCAGGCAGAGTACGTCCAGGTGCCCTACGCCGACACCTCGACCTACCGGGTCCCCGGTGGCGTGGCTGATGAGGACATCCTGATGCTGGCAGACATCCTGCCCACCGGGTATGAGGTCGGCGTGCTGGCCGGCGGCGTGCGGCCAGGGGACGTGGTGGCCGTCGTCGGGGCCGGGCCCGTCGGCCTGTCCGCGATCACCTGCGCCCGCTTGTTCAGCCCTAGCCACGTTGTGGCCATCGACTTGTCCGATGCCCGGCTGGAGGCCGCCAGGAAGTTCGGCGCCGACATCACCGTCAACGACAGCCGCGAGGACCCCGTGGCGGTCATCAGGGACGTGACTAGGCGGCTCGGCGCGGATGTCGCGATCGAGGCGGTCGGATCGCCCGCCACCTTCGAGCTGGCGGTGAAGCTGGCCCGGCCAGGCGGCCGGATCGCGAACATCGGCGTGCACGGCAAGCCGGCCACGCTGCACCTGGAAGAGCAGTGGACCAGGGACATCACGATCACCACCGGGCTGGTGGACGCCGTCAGCACCCCGACCCTCATGCGCCTGGTCACCAGCGGTCAGCTCGAGACCAGCCGCTTCATCACCCACCGCTTCGCCATGGACGAGTTCACGCAGGCGTACGAGGTGTTCGGCGCCGCCGACAGCGGCGCGCTCAAGGTCGTACTCACAAGGGCAGAAGATGAGGACCAGTGAGCACTGCCTGAGGGACCTTAGGCCTACCGGTTGGGCCGCAGCGTCGCGCGTACCTGCCGCGCGATCTCGATGTCCTCGCGCGCGCTGATGACCAGGACCGGGACCAGGGCCGTGGCCGTCCCGATTTGCCGGTCGCCGGTCCCGGTGCTGTTACGGCCGGGGTCGCAGGCGACGCCGAGGAACGCGAGGCCCTCGATGGCAAGAGCGCGGATCTCGGCTGAGTTCTCCCCGACCCCGCCAGTGAAGACGAGCGCGTCGAGTCCGCCCATCGCGGCCGCCATCGCCGCGATGGAGCCGCGGAGCCGATGCAGGTACACCTCCCGGGCCAGCCGGGCATTGCCGTCACCGGACCGCGCGCGGGCCAGGACCTCGCGCATGTCCGCTGTCCCGGCCAGGCCGGCCAGCCCCGAGTGCTCTTCCAGGGTCTCGGCTAGCTCGCTGGGCTTCATCCCTGCGTGCTCCTGGAGCCACAGCAGCAGGCCTGGGTCCACGCTGCCGGAACGGGTCGCCATGACCAGTCCCTCCAGCGGCGTGAAGCCCATGGTGGTATCCACCGACTTCCCGTCCAGGACGGCGGCCAGCGACGCGCCCGCGCCGAGGTGGCAGGTGACCACGCGGAAGCCGGCAGTGGCGCCGAGCAGGGACGCGGCGCGACGGGACGCGTAGGCGTGTGACAGCCCGTGGAATCCGTACCTGCGCAGCGCCCAGCGCTGCCGCCACGACGATGGCAGCGCGTAGGTCGACGCGGCGGCCGAGATCGTGGCGTGGAACGCCGTGTCGAAGCAGGCCACGGCTGGGACCGGCGGCAGCGCCGCCGAGATCGCGTCGAGTGCCGCCAGGGACTTGGGCTGGTGCAGGGGCGCGAGGTCGGTCAGCGACCGGATCTGCTCCTCCACGTCAGCGTCGATGAACACTGGCCCGGAGTACAGCGTGCCGCCGTGCACGATCCGGTGCCCTACTGCCTCGACGGGGCCAAGGGAGACGATCGCCGCCGCCAGGTCGCCGACATCGGCGGCGTCACCGGGCGGTGGCAGGTCGGCGGAGCCTGCCACCTCGTCGTTCTCGTCGAGAACCCGCAGCTTGAGGCTGCTGGACCCGGCGTTGGCCACCAGGATCCTCATCAGGAGGTCCATTTCCAGTCGAGGATCTCGGGAGCGTCCTCGCCGTGCTCGCGGGTCCAGGCACGGCAGCTGATGCGCTTGTCGGTCATCAGCTGGCGGACGTGCCCGGCCGTGTTGGCCAGCCCGGGGACCCGGTCGATGACGTCCATGACGAGGTGGAAGCGGTCCAGGTCGTTGAGCATGACCATGTCGAACGGGGTAGTGGTGGTGCCCTCCTCCTTGTAGCCGCGCACGTGCAGGTTGTTGTGGCCGTGCCGCCGGTAGGTGAGCCGGTGGATGAGCCACGGGTACCCGTGGTAGGCGAAGATGACCGGCCGCCCGGTGGTGAACAGGGCGTCGTACTCGGCGTCGGGCATGCCGTGCGGGTGCTCGGTCTCGGGCTGCAGGCGCATCAGGTCCACGACGTTGACGACCCGCACCTTCAGCGCCGGGAGGTACTCGCGCAGCAGCGAGACGGCGGCCAGGGTCTCCACCGTGGGGACGTCGCCGCAGCAGGCCATCACGACGTCGGGCTCCCCATCGGCGTCGCTGGATGCCCATTCCCAGATGCCCGCGCCGCGGGTGCAGTGGATCACGGCCTCGTCCATCGACAGCCACTGCCATTCGGGCTGCTTGCCCGCGACGATGACGTTGACGTAGTTCCGGGACCGCAGGCAGTGGTCGGCGACTGACAGCAGGGTGTTGGCGTCCGGCGGCAGGTAGACGCGGATGACCTCGGCCTTCTTGTTGACGACGTGGTCGATGAAGCCGGGGTCCTGGTGGGAGAAGCCATTGTGGTCCTGCCGCCATACCAGTGAGGACAGCAGGTAGTTCAGCGACGCGACGGGCCGGCGCCATCCGATGCTCCGGGTGGTCTTGAGCCACTTGGCGTGCTGGTTGAACATCGAGTCGATGATGTGGATGAACGCCTCGTAGCAGTTGAACAGGCCGTGCCGCCCGGTCAGCAGGTAGCCCTCCAGCCAGCCCTGGCACAGGTGCTCCGACAGCACCTCCATTACCCGGCCGTCCGGGGCCAGGTGATCATCGCCATCGACGACGATCCCGTCGAAGGCCCGGTCAGTCACCTCGAAGACGTCCCCGAGGCGGTTGGAGGCGGTCTCGTCGGGGCCGAACAGCCGGAAGTTGTCTGGGTTACCGGAGATGACGTCTCGCAGCCAGGTGCCGAGCACCCGGGTAGCCTCGGCCTCGACGGCGCCAGGCTGCTTCACCTCCACCGCGTAGTCACGGAAGTCGGGAAGCCGCAGCTCTCGCAGCAGCAGCCCGCCGTTGGCGTGCGGGTTCGCGCTCATCCGCCGCCCGTCGCGAGGCGCGAGCCGGGCCAGTTCGGGCATCAGGGTCCCGGACGCGTCGAACAGCTCGGCCGGCCGGTAGGACCGCATCCACTCCTCGAGCTGGCGCAGGTGCTGCGGGTTCTCGCGTGCGGCGGCGATCGGCACCTGGTGCGCGCGGAACGTCCCCTCGACCTGCTTGCCGTCCACGACCTTCGGCCCGGTCCAGCCCTTCGGCGTGGTCAAGACGATCACCGGCCACTGCGGCCGGGTCAGGTCGCCGCCATCGCGAGCGCGCTCCCAGATGGCGTGGATCTCGCTGATGACCGCATCGAGTGTCGCGGCGAGCTGCTGGTGCACTAGGGCAGGGTCGTCGCCGGCGACACGGTAGACGTGGTAGCCGTAGCCCGTCAGCAAGGCGTCGAGCTCGCTGTCGGGGATGCGGGCGAGTATCGTCGGGTTGGCGATCTTGTAGCCGTTCAGGTGCAAGATGGGCAGCACCGCGCCGTCGCGTGCCGGGTTGAGGAACTTGTCGGAGTGCCAGCTGGCGGCCAGCGCGCCGGTCTCGGCCTCGCCGTCGCCGATCACGCACGTGGCGATCAGGCCGGGGTTGTCGAAGACCGCGCCGTAGGCATGCGCGAGGGAGTAGCCCAGTTCGCCGCCCTCGTGGATCGACCCGGGCGTCTCCGGCGCGACGTGCGAGGGGATCCCGCCAGGGAAGGAGAACTGCCTGAACAGCTTCTGCATCCCGTCGCTGTCTTGGGTGATGGACGGGTACAGCTCGGTGTAGGTGCCGTCCAGGTAAGCGCCGGCGACCAGGCCGGGTCCGCCGTGCCCGGGCCCGGCGATGTAGATCACGTCCAGGTCGCGCTCGCGGATCACCCTGTTGAGGTGGGCGTAGATGAGGTTCAGCCCGGGCGTGGTGCCCCAGTGCCCCAGTAGCCGCGGCTTGACGTGCTCGGGCCGTAGCGGCTCGGTCAGCAGCGGGTTGTCCAGCAGGTAGATCTGCCCGACGGACAGGTAGTTGGCCGCACGCCACCAGGCGTCAAGCTCACGGAGCTCGGTGCTGGTCAGGGGGTCGGTCACGGTCACGGTCTTGATCCTTGTCTTCGAACGGGCAGTGGTGTCTTCCTCATACTCCGCCAGGCGGAAGGAAGGGCGCATCCGGCGCGGGTCCTCGTCACTCGGGTCTTTCGGCCCTAGCGGGCGGCACGCTGGGGCTGGCCTACGTTCCCTCGCGGGTGGACGTTGTGAGCAGTCGCCTGCGGGTTGCTTCCAGCCGCAGGGCGACGACTGTGACGAGCCGCCGGGTGAGCTCGTACCCGAGCGTGGGATCAGCCGCGCAGCATGCCCGGACCGCGGTCGCGTCGAGCTCGAACGCCTGCACCGGCCCGTCCGCAATGGCGCCGAACGCCCACGCGAACGGCGGGAGCAGCCAGGACCAGCCAAGCAGCTGCCCCATGCAGACGGACTCGACTACCATCGGCCCTCGCCCGGGCACGTTAAGGTCCAGCAGGACGCGGCCCGACTGGATCAGCCAGAACTTGCTGGCATGGCCGCCTTCCTCGATGATCCGGTGGCGGGCGGGGAACATGACGTCCGTCGCTACTGCGGCCAGCGTGTCCAGCTGCCCGCGCGGCATCCCGCGCAGGATCGGATGAGCGGCCAGGGCCGAGGCCGTGACTTCGGTCATTGCTACCTCCCTGTCAGATCGGGAAAGATGGCCGGGCCTCAGCGGCGGCATGCGGCCATCAGGTCCGCAGCGATGCTGCCGGCCCACTGCCCGATCTCGGCGCAGTCGCGGAAGTCCCCGCGCATGCCGCGGATATCAGCACCCTGGGCGGCCGGGGCCGGGTAGTTGTCATCGGGGTTGTGCTCCCTCAGGCCTGCTCGGGGGTCATGGAGATGGCGCCGCTGGGGCATTCAGCGACGCAGATGCCGCAGCCCTTGCAGTAGTCGTAGTCGATCTCGTACTGGTCGGGACCGCGCTTGATGATGGCGTTGTCGGGGCAGCTGCCGTAGCAGTTGTCGCAGCCGAGGCAGTTCCCGCAGGACATGCAGCGGCGGGCCTCGAACAGCGCGGTGGACTCGTCAAGGCCGCCGGTGACCTCGTCGAAGGTGGTGACCCGGCGGGCGGCGTCCAGCTGCGGGCGGACGGTGGCGGGCGCGTCGGCGTAGTACCAGGTGTTGAGCGCCTCGTAGGCGACGGGGTCGCGTCGCGGGGGCGTGGCGCTGCTGGTGCCTTGCAGCCAGGCGTCGATGCCGCGGGCGGCGTTCTTGCCGTGGCCGATGGCGACCGTGACGGTGCGCTCGGCGGGCACCATGTCGCCGCCGGCGAAGATCCCGGGGTGGCCGGTCATCAGGTCGGGGCCGACGTCGACCGTGCCGCTGCCGAGCGTTACCCCGGGCACGTGCTCGAGCAGGGACAGGTCGGCGTCCTGACCGAGCGCGAGGACCAGGCAGTCGGCGTCCAGTTCCTCCAGCTCGCCGGTGGGCTGGGGGAACCCGGAGTCGTCCAGGCGCATCTTCTCGATCAGCAGCCTGCCCTCCTCGGCGCGGGCCACGGTGGACAGCCAGCGGACCGTGACGCCTTCCTCAAGCGCCTCGGTGACCTCGCTGTCGTGGGCGGGCATGCGGTCGCGAGTGCGGCGGTAGACCACGACGGCGTCGCTCGCGCCGAGGCGGCGGGCGGTCCGCGCGGCGTCCATCGCGGTGTTCCCGCCGCCGTAGACGGCGACCCGGCGGCCCAGCAGCGGCGAGGAGGCGTCTTCCATGCCGCGCAGCAGCGTCACCGCGTCCATGATCCGGGCGCAGTCCCCGGCCGGGATGTAGGCGCGCTTGCCGACGTGCGCCCCGGTGGCGGCGAACGCGGCGTCGAAGCCGCCGTCTTCCAGGGCCGCCGCCAGGTCCGAGACGGGCGAGCCGAGCTGGAAGGTGACGCCCATGCCCGCGATGCGGGCGATCTCGGCGTCGAGGATGTCGCGGGGCAGCCGGTACTTCGGGATGCCGTAGCGCATCATCCCGCCAGGCTCGGCGTTGGCGTCCCTGATCGTCACCGCGTGGCCCAGGCGGGTCAGGTGGTAGGCGGCTGACAGGCCAGCTGGCCCGGCGCCTGCCACCAGCACCCGCCTGCCCGTCGGTGCCGCGTCGACGGGAACCCGCCAGCCGCGCCGGATCGCCTCGTCGCCCAAGAAGCGCTCGACCGAGTTGATCCCGACCGCCGTGTCCAGCTGCGCCCGGTTGCAGGCGGTCTCGCAGGGCCGGTAGCAGACCCGGCCCATGATCGCGGGCATGGGGTTGTCAGCCATGATCTTGCGCCAGGCCGCCTCGTAGCCGGCCTCGCCTTCCTCGGCGCGGTACAGCCACTGCTGGATGTCCTCCCCGGCCGGGCACGCGTTGTTGCACGGGGGGAGGCCGCTGAGGTAGACGGGGCGCTCGGTGCGCCACGCGCCGGTCTTGTTGGCCCGGCTCGATCCGACGTCGAGCGTGATCGCGAACGGCTTGCTGAGCATGGCCGTCACCGCCTCCTGGAAGCAGCGACGCCGGGGACGGGAGCTACCGCCGGCCCGGCATCTGGGTCTTGTCCTTCGAGCAGCCCGAAGCGGGCGATGTTGCGGTCGGCGCAGGCCTGGATCCGGGCTATGTCCTCGGTCCGCTCGGCCGGGCGGAACAGGTGCGCGTAGCGGGCCTGGATGCGCAGGTAGTCCGTGACCGGAACGCGGCGGCGGATCGGCGACACGCCGGTCACCGTCCCTGCTTCCGCCTCGAAGACCGGGAACAGGCCGCTTTCGGTGGCGAGCCGGGCGACCTTGATCGTGTCGGCGGGGGAGCTGCCCCAGCCCAGCGGGCAGGGCACCAGGATGTGCAGGTAGCGGGCGCCGTGGAAGTCCATCGCCCGCGCCGCCTTGTACTCCAGGTCCCGTAGGTCCGCGACCGTGGCGGTCGCCACGTAGGGGATCTCGTGCGCCATCGCGATCAGCGGCACGTTCTTGCCCTGCCCGAACACGTTGCCCGGCTCGTCGCCGACCGCCTGGGTGGTCGCGGTCCGCGCGGCGGGCGGAGTGGCCCCAGAACGCTGCACGCCGGTGTTCATGTAGGCCTGGTTGTCGTAGCAGATGTACAGCACGTCATCATTGCGCTCGAACATGCCCGACAGGCAGGCCATGCCGATGTCGACGGTGCCGCCGTCGCCGCCCTGGCCGACCACCCGGACGTCGGTGCGGCCCTTGGCCCGCATCGCGGCGGCGACCCCGGTGGCCACTGCCGGCGCGTTGCCGAACAGCGAGTGCAGCCAGGGAACCTGCCAGGAGGTCTGCGGGAACGGGGTGGAGAACACCTCCAGGCAGCCGGTCGCGTTGACCGCGATCAGCTTGCCCTTCGTCGCGCGGGTCACCGCGTCCAGCGCGTACCGGGCGCCCAGCGCCTCGCCGCAGCCTTGGCAGGCGCGGTGCCCGCAGGTCAGCGTGTTCGACCGGGCATCGCTTGACTGGACGCTTCCCAGGTCGTCCGGCAGCAGCCGGTTCCCGGCGGCGAAGCTGCCCACCTGGTAGAACTTGATCCGCTCGTACGGCATGGTGGCCTGTCCTATCCGATCGGGGACGCGGGGGTCCCGAGGTCGCGCAGCATGTTCTCCGCACTGGGCCCTGACCTGCGGGCCGCGCGGATCCGGTCCAGCTCGACGCCGACCAGGCCGGCGTCGAGGTCGAGGAAGGTCAGCGGGCCGAGGCTGCCAGCGGCAGCGCCGGTGAGCATCGCCCGCAGCGACGCGACCGTGATGGCGCGGCCGCCGAGCCCGGCGATGACCGTGTGCAGCACCGGGCCGTGGGACAGCGCCAGCTGGACGTCGGCGGTCACGATGCCGCCCGCTCCCGGTGACAGCGCCCGCTCCAGGACGACGACCCGGCGGCAGCCGTCCAGTGCGTCGCGCACCGCGGCCGCGGGGAACGGACGGTACGTCGTGATGCCCAGGACGCCGGCCCGCAGGCCGGCGTCGCGCAGCTCGTCAACCGCGTCCTTGACGGTGCCGAGTACCGAGCCGAGCGCGATCACGACGACGTCCGCGTCATCGGTCCGGTAGGGGCGGACCAGCCCGCCGGACTCCCGGCCGAATTCCGCCTGGAAGCGCGTGGCGACCGCCGGGATGAGCCGAGCGCCTCGCTCATCCGGGCGTGCGCCAGGTAGCGCACCTCAGTGAACGCCTCGGGGCCGACCATCGCCCCGATCGAGACCGGGTCGGCCGGGTCAAGCACCTGGCGCGGCTGATAGGGGGGCAGGAACGCGTCGACCTGGGCCTGCGCCGGGATGTCGGCCCGCTCGCTGGCGTGGGTGAGCAGGAACCCGTCCATGCACACCATGACGGGGTTAGACAGCTCCTCGGCGATCGCGAACGCCTGGATGTGCAGGTCGAGCGCTTCCTGGCTGGTCTCGGCGTACATCTGGATCCAGCCGGCGTCCCGCTGCGACATGGAGTCGCTGTGGTCGTTCCAGATGTTGATCGGCGCGCCGATCGCGCGGTTCGCGACCGTCATCACGACCGGCAGGCCAAGCCCGGCGGCGTTCCAGACGGCCTCACTCATGTACAGCAGGCCCTGGCTGGCGGTGGCGGTGTAGGTGCGGGCGCCGGCCGCGGACGCGCCGATGACTGCCGACATCGCCGCGAACTCCGACTCCACGTTGAGGAACTCGGCCGCCAGGTCGCCCCTCTTCACCATCGCGCTCAGCGCCTCCACGATGTGCGTCTGCGGGGTGATTGGGTAGGCGCAGATGACCTCGGGGCGACACATCGCGACCGCCTCGGCTACTGCGCGGGAGCCCTCGATCTGCTTAAGCATCGGTCAGCGCCTTCCGCTCGCTGGTGACGAAATCGAACGCCGCGCTGGCGGCGGCAGCGTTGCCCTCGGCGACCGTGCCGGAGAACCGGTCCCGGATCGCGGCCTCGACCGCGGCCAGGCTCACTACGCCGGTCAGCGCCGCGAGCCCGCCAAGCAGCGGGGCACCCGGCAGCGGGCGTCCAAGGCGGGCCAGGGCGAGCTGGGTGGCGGGAACCACCAGCAGCCGCTCACGGCGGACCGCGCCAGTGAGCTCGGCCAGGCCGAGCTCACTGGCCGGCCTGGCCGAGTTGATGAGCAGGTAGCCTTCCGGGGCCAGGCCGTCGAGGAGGCCCGCCTGGTGCAGCAGCGTGGGGTCCTGGATGATCAGGGCGTCCGGGCTGGTGACGGGCTCGCGGGTGCGGATCGGCCTGCTGTCGATGCGGCAGAACGACATGACCGGTGCGCCCATCCGCTCCGAGCCGAAGCTCGGGAACGCCTGCGCGTGCTTGCCCTCGCTGAAGGCGGCGGCCGCTAGCAGCTCAGCGGCGGTGACGACGCCCTGCCCGCCGCGCCCGTGGAACCGTACCTGGAACATCTCATGCCTTCCTGTCGATCTCACCGCCATCTCACCGCCGCAGGCAGGTCTCCAGCCAGGGACGAAGGACCCTCGCCGGGCGGGCGGACGGCCATGCCTGCCCTGAGGCAGTTATTGGGCCTCGATCCTGCGGCCGGTGATCTGGGCCGGGACGATCCGCACGTAGACCTCGCACTCGCCGCCGGGCCAGGGCCAGGCTGTCCCGCTTTCCCGCAGGTGGTGGAGCTCGGCGGGCTGCAGCACCTGATGCGCCGGGCCGGACACCAGCACGCTCCACCCCTGGCACATCGCCTCGTCAAGGCGATCGACCTCGAAGGCGACCTGGTCATAGGCGTGGGCCGCGATCAGCGTGCCTGGCCCGGTCCGGATCACGATGCTGTCCGCGACCACGGCGAAGTTGACCGGGAGGACCGCGGGCCCGAGGAGGTAGTGAAGGCGATCCGGCCGACCCCGCCAGGGGCGATGAGCCGCCGGCACTCGCCTGGCCGCAGCCTGACGGTGACCGCCTCGCCGCCCCGGCCGGCTGGCCTGTCTGGGCGACTGTACCCGCCGGGAGCCTGTGTGCCCGCGCCCAGCAGCATGGCCGGCGTGGTCGCCAGCGTGGCGGCCAGCCGGCGCAGTATCGCGCCGCTGGGCATAGCCGGGTACCTTTCAAGGTACTCCATGTAACGCAGGGTTATCCCGGCGCGCGAAGCGACCTGCGACTGGCTCAGCCGCAGCTCTGCCCGCCGGTGCGCGATGCGCCTGCTAAGGTCCCCGGGATCGGGTGGTGACGGCCACCTCTGGTCATCATTCTGGGTCCTGGCGGGCAGGTGAGTGACGGTCATTGCCAATGCCCCCTTGTGCAGCGCGCTCATGGGATCTCTTCCTCGAGTGTTCCGTTATGCCTCAAGGCTCCCCTGGTCACTGCAGAACGGTCAGGGCCGGACGTCCTGGCCTTCGTGCCCCCGACAGGGACCTTCGTCCCTCGTCCGCCGGCCTGCCTGAGCCACCCACCGGTCCAGCGAGCGGTCACGGCCGAGGCCCGGCTAGAGCCGGAACCCGAGCTCACGCCCGGCCTTGCGGAGCTCGTCGCGGGCGGACGGATGCGCCACCTGGCCGATGATCTGCCCGGCCTGCTCGCCGGCGTCATGTCCGAAGAGGGCGGCCGTGCCCTGCTCACTGACGAAGAAGCTGTGCTGGAAGGAGGTGACCGGCCCGGCGAGCCTGGGCACGACGGTGGACACGTCGGCCTTGGGGTGCCAGGAGGGCAAGGCGATGATCGCCTGGCCGCCGGGTGAGTGCAGCGCGCCGACCACGAAGTCGGTCTGCCCGCCGAAGCCCGAGTAGATGGCCCCGTGCACCCGGCACGCATTTGCCTGGGCGAACAGGTCCACTTGCAGTGCTGAGTTGACGGACACCATCTGCCGGTGCCGGGCGATGAGCGCCGGGTCGTTCACTGTCTCGGTTCGCAGCATGCGGATGCCCGGGTTGCGGTCCATCCAGTCATACAGCTCGGCGCTCCCGAAGGCGAACGACGCGGTGACCCGCGCGCCGGTGTCCAGTGCCCCGCCCTTGTCCAGGGCGAGCACTCCATCGCTGAACATCTCCGACCACACCCTCAGGCCGCGCCGTCCGGCCAGCGCGGCGAGCACCGCGTCGGGAACCGCGCCAATGCCGAGCTGAAGGGTGGCGCCGTCGCGGACCAGGGCCGCGACCCGCTCTCCGATGAGCGCGGCCGTTTCCGCGACGGGACGGGGCACCGGTGATGGCAGCGGAATGTCCGCCTCGATCGCGTAGTCGATGTCATCAGTGGCCACCACAGAGTCCCCGTAGGTGTAGGGAACCTGCGGGTTGACCTGCGCGATGACCAGCCCGCCGCGAGTGCGGACGGCCTCGATCGCCGCGGGCAGCACGTTCACCTCGGTGCCGAGGGAGACCGTGCCGCCCGCGGGGGCCGACGTCTGCACGAGCACGACGTCTGGCGGCAGCGCCTCGGCCAGCAGCGTCGGCACCAGCGACAGCCGGCAGGGGAAGTACCGCAGCCCGGGCTGCCCCCGCATGCCCGGGCCGACGAACGGAGTCTCCAGCGTCACGCCGTCGCGCCCGGGGACCCCCGCCTGGGCGTTGAGCATGAACAGGCGGTACTCCGCCACCGCGGCGTCGAGCAGCGACAGGGCGTGCCACGGGGTCGCGAAGTTCCCGCTGGCCACCACCCGGGGAACGCCGGGAAGAGCGCCGAGCAACGCGCCCAGCCGATCCTCGCTAACGGTACGCACCAGGACTCCTTCTTGCTTCATTCAGAACGGGACGTGGGAATGCGCAGACCGCGCGGTTCCTCAGCTGACGGGGATGCGGGACTCGGGGAGCAGGGCGACGGGCTTGTTGCCCGCGATCTCGGGAAGCTCGCTGACTGTCGCGCCCGCTGCTTCCAGGGCCTGGCAGGAGACCCGGTAGTGGTGCCCGCACAACAGCAGGTCGACGCTGTGCGGCCGGGTAGCCGTCGGCGGCATGATCACCCGCACGACCGGCCTGGCGGGGCAGCAGCAGGCGCGGCTCGCGGGCGGCGGGTCCTGCTGCCCGATGATGTCATCGATCGCGCGGACGCGACTGGCGCCGCCGCTGAGGGACTGGTTCAGGAACTTCGCGTTCATGGCGGCTTCCTTGAGGGCTAGTGGGATGAGGGGACGGTGACGACGGGGCCATGGGCGTGGTTCAGGACCGCGTGCGTGACCGTGCCCGGCCCGCGCGGGCCGGCTCCGTGCGGGGCGTGGCCGCCAAGGACGGTCAGGTCGGCGCGCGCGGACAGCCCGGCGAGCATGCGGCCGGGGTGGCCGTGGACGACCTCCTGGCTGACCTGGACGCCGGGATACTTGGCCTGCCAGCTTGCGAGCAGCTCCGCGAGTTGGCGTGCCGCCGCATCCTGCGTGGCGTGCGCCGCTGGCCCGTGCCAGGCGTGCACCACCGTCAGGGCGGCCTGCCGCAGACAGGCCTCCTCGAACGCGAGGGCCAGCGCGTCCTGGCAGCTGCCGGCGTCGCGGATGCCGACACATACCAGCTTGTGCACGGCCATCGTCTCGTCGCGGATGACGGCAACCGGGCACGACGCGTGGGTCGCGGCGTACCGGCTGACCGATCCGAGGATCATCGCCGCGAACGCCCCGATGCCGCGGGAGCCGACGACGAGCATGAGCGCGCCAGAGCCGCTGTCAGTCACCGCCTGGGCGACCGGGCCGTAGATCGGGTCCATGTCGATGACCAGCTGAGGGGAGACCTTGGCCGCTCGCTTGACCGCCGCGTCCATCGCGCGGTCGCGGTTCTCGCGCAGGATGTCGGCCACAGTGGCCAGGCCGGCCGCCCCCGCGGACTCGCGCATCCGGGGCAGGAGCTCGGCCGCGGCCACGATCCGCAGCGGCGCGCCATGCAGCGCGGCTTCCCCGGCGGCCCACTCGACCGCCCGCAGGGATTCCTCGGAACCGTCCGTGGCGGCCACGAGGGGCTTGGTTGTCATGATGTTGTCCTCCTGGCGGGAGTCCGCGGCTGCGCTCGCGGGACGTCGTTCCTGTCACCGCCACTATCCGCCCGGGGCCGTCCCGGCTGACATGGGCGTTCGCAAGGCATTAGTCAGGACCAAGGTCCCTGCCCGCCCAGGTGGCCGCCGGGTCCCGGTGACAGGTACCGCTGCCGGCCCGTGCTGGCCTCCCGCACATGCCGCCGGTTAGGCTCTGTATGCGCTGGTTCGCTCAGCATTGGCTCGTGCTGGCCTGGCGGCGAGGGAGCGCGCCATTACCGGAGGAGGGATCTGGTGGAACCTGGCATCGGGAGCCGCCCGCAGGTGCTACCGCACCTTCGGCTGGATGACCTGCTCGCGGAGCTGCAGGCCCGGATGCAGGCCGTCATGGAGGCCCGCGACCAGATGGGCGGCCTGCTGGCGGCGGTGGTCGCGATCGGGTCCGGCCTGGACCTGGAGTCCACGCTGCGGCGGATCGTGGAGACCGCGGTCGTCCTAGTGGACGCCACCTACGGCGCGCTCGGCGTGATCGGCGACGGCAAGCGGGTGGCGGAGTTCATCACGGTCGGCCTGACCAGCGAGGAGATCAGCCAGATCCACCACTGGCCCGAGGGGCGCGGCCTGCTCGGTTTGCTGATCGATGACCCACGCCCGCTGCGACTGGCCGACATAGCAGACCACCGCGAGTCGTCGGGCTTCCCCGAGGGGCACCCGCCGATGCGCAGCTTCCTGGGCGTGCCGATGCGGGTGCGCGATGAGGTGTTCGGCAACCTGTACCTGACTGGCAAGCGCGGCGGCGGCGAGTTCACCGAGGACGACGAGTCGGTCCTGGTCGCGCTGGGCGCCGCCGCGGGCGTGGCGGTGGAGAACGCCCGGCTGTATGAGGCAGCACGGCGCCAGCAGCGCTGGATCCAGGCCAGCGCCGAGGTGACCACCCGGCTGCTGTCGGGGTCGGCGCCCGGGCAGGTGCTCGCTGACGTGACGCGCCAGGCGCGGGAGCTATCCGGCGCGGACCTGGCGGTCCTGGCCCTGCCCGACGACGACGGGCGGCGCCTGACCATCGCCTACGCCGACGGCGACGGCGCGGACGCCACCCGCGGCCTGGTCCTCCCGGTCGGCCAGTCACTGTCTGGCCGCGTGCTGTCTACCGGCGAGCCGGTGACCTGCGCCGACTTCGCGGGGGACGAGCGGGCGGCGACCGCGGCGCGCGGCGCGATGAGCCAGCTTGGCCCGGCGATCGTGTTCCCGCTGGCGGCCGGCAATGTGCGCGGCGTGCTGACGGTGGGGCGCCTGCACGGGGCCGCGCCGTTCCCGCCCGCGCAGGCGGAAGTTGTGGCTTCTTTCGCCGCGCAGGCCGGGATTGCCCTGGAGCTGGCGGCGCGGCGCGCCGACGCCGAGCGGCTGTCTTTGTTCGAGGACCGGGACCGGATCGCCCGGGACCTGCACGACCTGGTCATCCAGCGGCTGTACGCGACCGGCATGTCGCTGGAAGGGACGGTGCCGATGGTGACCCGCCCGGAGGTCGCCAGCCGGATCAGCAGCGCCGTGGACGCGATGGACGAGACCATCAAGGACATTCGCTCCACCATCTTCGCGCTGCAGGCCCGCGGCCAGGGCCACGGGACGGCGGACCTACGCGCCCAGGTCCTCGACCTAGTCGAGGAGATGACCCCGGCGCTCGGCTTCGCGCCGTCACTGCGGCTGGGCGCCGGGCGCAGCCCAGACCAGCGGCGAGGTTACCGAGCAGGCGATCACGGCGCTGCGCGAGGCCCTGTCGAACGCCGCCCGGCATTCTGGCGCGACCCGGGTGGATGTGGCCGTGGACGTCGATCAAGGCGGGCTCCTTGCCGTCAGGATCGCCGACAACGGGACGGGCGTCCCGCCCGGCGGCAGGCGCAGCGGGCTGCGCAACCTGGCCGACCGCGCCGCCAAGCTCGGCGGCGAGCTGCGGCTGGAGGCCGCCGACCCTGGATCTGATAGGCCTGGAACCCTGCTGGAGTGGCGGGTGCCGGTCGGCTGACGGCCAGCGCTTACCCGGCCAGCCGCCGCCCGCTAATGATGCCCGGCGTGACCCGGATGAAGTGCTCCCGCCCGCCGGGCGCCGGCAGGCGCAGGCCGATGCCCCGCAGCCGGGCGATGTCGCGGGGGTCCGTCACCTCTTGCGACCGCCCGACCGCCATCACGCTCCAGCCCTGCCCGGTGGCATCGACCTCGTCGGCCTCGAAGGCCACCACCGTATGGTGGGTCGCGGCGGCCAGCGGGCCGCCCGCATCGGTCCTGATCACGATGTCGCCCGCGTCCATGGCGTAGTTCACCAGCTCCACGGCGGGCATCGCCCGCCGCGTGTAAACGATTCTGCCGACGGGGACGGATGCCAGCAGCCGCAGGCATTCGGCCGCTGCCAGTTGCTCGCGCGACGCTGCCGGGCCGTTGGGTTCCATGAATACAGGATCTGCCCTGGGCCACCGTGCTCACAGGGACGGAGGTCCCTAAGTCCCGGGCCACCGGTCAGCTACGGTTCTCACCGCTGGCGGGCTGCTCGCCGAAGACGCGGGCCGCATATGCCGCGGCCTGAGTGCGCCGCTCCATGCCGAGCTTGGCGAACAGCGCGGACGTGTAGTTCTTCACGGTCTTTTCCGCCAGGAACAGCCGCTCGCCGATCTGCCGGTTGGTCAGGCCCTCGCCGATCAGCTCCAGGATCCGCCGCTCCTGCCCGGTCAGGGCGGCCAGCGGGTCGGCCTTCGCGGGCTGGCGCAACCGGGCCATCAGCTGGCTGGCCGCCTGCGGGTCGAGCAGCGACTGGCCGGAGGCGACCGTGCGCACCGCCCCGACCAGGTCGGTGCCGCGGATCTGCTTCAGCACGTACCCCGCCGCCCCGGCCATGATGGCGTCGAACAGTGACTCCTCGTCGGTGAAGGAGGTGAGCATCAGGCACGCCACCTGCGGCAGCTGGGAGCGGATGTCCCGGCAGACGCTCACCCCGTCCCCATCCGGCAGCCGCACGTCCAGCACGGCGACGTCCGGGCGCAGCGCCGGGATGCGGGCCAGTGCCGACTGCGCGGTCCCGGCCTCGCCGATCACCTGGATGTCCGGCTCTGCCTCCAGCAGGTCCCGCACCCCACGCCGGACGACCTCATGGTCATCCAGCAGGAACACCGTGATCGGCTTGCCTGCCGTCCCGCCTGCCCCCGGACTGGTCACTGGGCTTGTCACGGCAGCTCCTGACTCTCGCGTGGCTGCCCCGGAAACCTCATCCCGAGCAGGCCCATAGCATCACAATCCACTCTACTCGCGACTAGGACCTACCCCGGGTATCCCTCTAGGAGGCCTTGAGATGGGCTGCCTATCGCCCCGATCTCGCACTGCGGGACTTTAGTCCCGGAACGTAGGTCCGCACGACCCTGCCGGGCAGGCTCCTTCCGGGCGTAGCGTCATGTTCAAGTCAGGGACCTCAATGCGAAAGGTGAGCGAGAATGCCTGGAATCATTGTCGGAGTGGATGGCTCCGGCCATTCGCAGCGTGCCCTCGGATGGGCCATGAAGGAGGCGGCGGTACGCCACGTGCCGCTGACCGTGATGACCGTGCACGAGCTGATCCGAGGTTACTTCGGCGGCTACGTCGAATTGCCCGGCGATCCCATCCTGGCCGAGAAGGCCCGGCAGGTGGTGCGGGGTGAGGTCGACTCCATGGCGAGCGACCTCGGCGACCTCGCCCCCGTGTCGGTGACCGTGCGGGTTGCCTCGGGATCGGTGGTGGAAGAGTTGGTCAACGCGGCCAAGGATGCGGACATGCTCGTCATCGGCTCGCGCGGGGCGGGCGGGTTCAACCGGCTCATGATGGGGTCGGTCAGCTCGCTGGTCACCCAGCACGCGACCTGCCCGGTGGTCGTCATCCCGTCGGCTGACTGTCAGTAACTCATGCCCCCGCCTGCCCGCCATAGATTGCGTTTTCTGGTCAGCGGGCCGCGATCTCTAGTACGGCACGGCCCGGCGTCCGGCCCCACGCCACTCGCATCCCCGTCCGCCGCGTATCGGCTTCCGCAGTCGACTGCAGGCGACTGATCAATTTACCCCGATTTTTCCTTTCCTGTTGCGAAGCCTTTTCCACGTGTCGGACGCGTCGGTAATCAACTTCGGGCGTGTCGCGTCGGCCCACCTAGCGACGGAAGCCGACCGCCGCCTTCGTTGTGCTCGTCACCTACTGCGACTCAATGGACTGCTGGTGACATCGAGAGAGCGGAGGTAAGCGGCATTGTGTGATAGCAACGACACCGGCACGTGATCATGACTTCATGGCGGCTGGGAAGGGCAGGCCGGCCGACCCCGACGGCTACCCGCAGCAGTTCCACCACCTGATCGCGGTCCGCGTGTGATGCGCGCAGTTCCTCGCCCGCGACGGTGGCAGGCAGATCGTTCTGGCCGGCTCTGCTGGATTGTGGGTCCGCCATGCGAACCCTAGGGCAACGCGCCGATGCGCGCCACGCCAGGCGATTTCGCGGTTGCGGCCGGCCTCCAGGCCCGCGCCAGGTCCTCCACGCCGCTGGCCAGCCCGAGACGAGGAACCGTCCACAGCTCGGCAGTCATTTCGTCATGAAGGCTCCCGAATGGCTCCAGGCCGTCCGGGGGCAAGGCACGAACATTACAGGTCCGTCGCTATGAGTAGTCAATGAGATACCATCAGCGACGCAATCATGTAGTCGAGCTACGAGGAGGGCTCAGTGCTGATATCAAGACGATCCAGATCCGCGCTTACCGCGTCGGGGTACGCCCTGCTGGCGCTGCTGACCGCGGGCGGAACACAGCTGACGGCCGTTACCGCCGCGCATGCCGCCACCCCGGCACGGCACGCTCCCGCCACGGCACGGCCGGCCGCCACGGCACGGCCGGCCGCCACGGCACGGCCGGCCGCCACGGTGCGGCCGGCCGCACCGTCGGCCACGGGCTGCTTCCAGCCGGGGCAGGCGAACTACCCCGTCAGCTACTACTGGAAGAACATCCTCGGCCTGCAACTGGGCAGCGGGTCAGTCTCGGTCACCACGTCCCCGGCCCTGTGGGGCGGCCAGATCGCGCCGGGCAGCATCTTCACCGTCACGCTGGCCCACCGCACGGCCCAGTGGCCACTGCTGGTCCGCAGCTACACCACTACCTGGGACCTGTCATCGCTGCTGGCCCGCGCCAGCATCGTCAGCCAGTCGGGGGACGGCACCATCAGCGGCAATACCCTGACGATCTCATCGCCGGGGACCAAGACCGACCCCGCGCCCAAGCAGATCGTCTTCCAGGTCAGGCAAGGCACCGAGGGAACCAGCATGACCATCCGGCCGACCGGGATCAGCAGCGTTATCGCCGCCCCCGGCCAGCTCGGGAACAACACCCCCGCCCCGCCGATCCAGATCGCCAGCGGGCAGTCCATCTCGCCCACCACGGCCGTGGACGACACCGCCACCACGTCGGGCAAGCCAGTCAGCGTGCCCGTCCTGGCCAACGACACTGGCAGCTCACCGGTGATCAGCAGCGTCACCCAGCCCGCGGCCGGCACCGCGACGATCTCCGGCGGCAACGTCATCTACACGCCTGCCCCGGGCTTTACCGGCATAGACACCTTCACCTACACCATGACCACCGCCTGCGGGACCAGCACCGCCACCGTCACCGTTGACGTCACCTGCACCGACACGCCGGTCAACCTGGTCAACGGCAGCTTCGAAACACCGCCCGTGGCCACGATCGACTCCAATATCCCCGACGCCTCCACCAACCCCGGTGTCGGCTGGAACACCACCGCCACGGACCACCTGCTGGAGTTCTGGCGCGGCGGCCAGGGACCCGGCGCCGTCCCGGCAGCCGACGGCCAGCAGTTCGCAGAGATCAACGCCAATCAGGTCTCCACGCTCTACCAGGACCTGCCCACCGTGCCGGGAGCCCGGCTGACCTGGTCGCTGTACCACCGGGGCCGCTTGGGCACCGACGTCATGCGGGTGCTCATCGGCGCACCCGGCGCGACCTCGGCGCAAGTCCCGACCGGGGCCTCCTCCCCGGACATCTCCGACGGCAACACCGCATGGGGCCATTACACCGGGGTATACGTCGTCCCGCCGGGGCAGACCGTTACCCGGTTCGCCTTCGAGTCAGTGTCGGCTGCAGGCGGCAACCCGTCGATCGGCAACTTCATCGACGGAGTGACCTTCGGCACGCCGTCCTGCCGGCCTACGCCCTGAACCCCGCCGCGGGCGCACTGGCCGGCCGCTGACCAGCACCCGCCTAGGTCCATGAGCTCCCGTGCAGCAGGGCGATTCGCCACGACGCCCTACTGCACGGGAGCCATCATCTTCTGCTCCAGTCGTGCCGCCGGAAGCAATCACGCCTCGCGCAGTCAGCGTGGCTTGCGCAACGCAGCACAAGGACACATGTGACGGAAGAAGGCCCCGTGCGCCGTGGCCGGGCACTCGGAAGCCGTTTCCCGTATCGCCATCGCGTCTGCGGCCGTGGCGGTCGCCGGCGGTGTCCTCGCCATCCCGGCCGTTGCCCAGGCCGGCACGGTAGGCCCCAAGCAGTACTTCTACGGAGAGGTCTTCAGCGTCACCAGCAGCAGTGCGCGGGACGTGATTGAGGTTGCCTGTGCCGGCGCCTCGACCGGTCACCCGGTAGCCGGCCAGAGCGTCGCGGTGCATCAGATCTTTCCGCCGGCCACGACCCTCGGCTACACGGGGAACGACGGCATCGAGATCGACACAAAGCTGATCTACCCCGCGGCGCCCGTCACCGGGGGGATCACCATCGCCACCTTCACCAATTACGACGATCCGGCACCGATTCCGACCTCGATCACGGTGCCGTGCAGCGGCAGCGCAGTGATGAGCTTCAGCCCGTATCCCAACGCCGACGGGACAGGCGTGTCGTCTGACGTCGACATCACGTTCGTCAGCACAGGAGTCTGAGCAGCCGCCACGCACTCAGCCGCCCGCACGCTCGGCCAGCTTCCGCTTCGACACGCCGGGCGGGGATGAGCGTGCCGGATGGAGTCGTGTGCCTTACTTCGGTTCCTCGCGGAAACCACCGAGGAAGCGACGGAACAGTCCGCCCTCCCGCATCAGTGGCGGGGTGGGTGGCGGAGCCTCAGGCAGTTCCCGGCCGACAGGTTCCTGGTAGTCAGCCCGCGCGATGGCGTCCACAACCTGCGCCTCATCGAATGCGTCAGAACCCGGGATCTCCGGGATGAAGCCGACCAGATCACCGTCGAGCATCACCTCGGCCGCCAGGGACGACGTGCCTTCGTTACCCCAGATCGCCTCGCGCCCGCCGCCGAGTACGACACGGACCCCGAAGACATCAATCCCTGCGGTTTCCAGATGCGCGTCAACGCCACGGTCTCTGAGAGCGTCGGCGACGCGCCGGGCACGGTTCTCCTCCATGCACTCAACCTACCCATCTCGCCTCGAGTCCAGCCTCCCACGTAAAACTGCCACCGCATGCACCTTACTCAGTTAGCCGTGCGCGGCTCGCTGCCTGGGGCAGATTGTCCGGATGGGCGAGGTAAGCGAGGGAGCGGGGGTCCCAATGCCAGGGGTAAGGCGGGTTGGCCGGCTGGGATGCCTGCGGCTTGTTGCGGTGGGTGACCGGCAGGCAGGGTAGCGAGGCGTGGTCGGCCAGAGTTCGAGGGGGAGGAGCCGCCAGCCCGCACACGCTCGCCTGTTCCATGATCGCGTGTTGATAGCGGGGCTGGAACACAATGCCGCTTGCCTCATTCGCCCCTTCGTCACCGGTGGCCCATCAGGGCGCCGTGGCCGCTCGCGGGCGCGGGAGTTGCATGTGCCTCCAGACAGGGCGAGGCGCGGCCCCCCTTGCGCCGGCGGCCGTCCGCCCGTGCCGCGGCCTCCCGGTGATGCGGGTCCCAGGCAGGTGCCTGCGGGGGCCAGTCGCCGGGCGCCCCGGGCACCGGTTTATGGCATAGGCCGACATATGTCAGAAAATGACCCAAGATCGGGGTGGAAAACTATGACGTAACGGACATATGGGGTACATTTTCTGACATAAGACGCTCAGTAAGATTTAGCTACTTAACGCTACATCGGGTCGCTCGTGCCGTGCCTCTTCCTGGAAGGTCCCGAGCGCAATGCCGCTTACCTTATGCACCACTCCAACCCCAATGACATCAGCAGTCAATCGAGTCGCGTGCGACGCTCTGAGCGCGGCACTGGGCGGCTGGACAGCCGCCTCCTGGCGTGAGTGCTGTGGATCGTGCCGCAAAACGCGGCACGATCCACAGCACTCATAGCGACTGCCCCGCCGAGCGACGGAAGCCGGCCGCCGCCTTCGTTGTGCACGTCACCTACTGCGACGCAATGGACTGCTGGTGACATCGAGAGAGCGGAGGTAAGCGGCACTGGCCTGGAACACCGGGAACAGCACGTGATCATGAAAATCTATCCCGGGCGCTGTTGCCCTGGGCGGCGCGCGACACCAAGCAGGGTGCCCGGCAGGCACCCTGCGTGATCATACGGTGCACAGACCACGCCGGCTGCTGCCGCCTGCCCGTCTAGGGGCCATTCACGTATCAGCAGCCCATGGCATTGGCGGGGGTCCTGACCGCAGGCCTGATCGTGGACGGGGCCCAGAGGCAGGCGCGGTGTCTGGTTACAAGTTGGGCCACAAATCCTCTGGCTCGCGCCCTCGCGTCTCCGGTAGCAACCAGAAGAGCCCTGTGAGAGGTACCGCGGGCAGGAAGGTGAGCAACCCGGCTACCGCGAACGTCTGACCGGAGCGGGCCACCGATCCGAAGGCGATCAGGCCGACCGCCGCTCCCAGCACTCCGGCCGCCAGCGACCAGCCGACGACCGAGGCCCGTACCGATGTGGGGAACAGCTCGTTGGTCATGGCTCCGATCGCCGGCCCGAAGACCGAGGCGGCGAGCACCTCGAGGATATAACCGGCTAGCAGCGCCGGATCGGACCCGCTGTAGGCCAGGGTGGCAAACAGGGCCATGGCCACAATGGCCAGCGCGCCGGTCAGGCGCCGGCCGACCCGGTCGGCCAGCCACCGTCCGGCCAGCAGTCCAGCAAGCCCGGAGACGCCAGCACCGAGGACCATCCCGGCGGTCACGACGCCTGACTGATGGAGGAAGTTCTGCGCGAACAAGAAGATGAAGCTGTTGGCTGGTCCAGTGATCACCGAGACGGCAAAGGCCAGGATCACGATCACCGTCAGGCGACGTCGAAACGGCCTGGCGACGGCATCAAACACCGGGGTCGGGTTCTTGGGTGCGGCCGCCGCCACGGCGAACCGGTCGGACTCGGTGATCCAACGCCGGAGCAAGGGCAGCAGAGCCAGCGGAACTAGCGCCAGCACAAAGACCCCGCGAAACCCTAGCGTGCTCGACGCCAGGCTGTACACGATGGCGATGGCCCCGGCGCCGGCGCCGTACCCGGCTGCCACCAGCGCCACTGCCTTGGCCCGGTCAGCTGAGGCGGTTTGCTCGGCCACGTCGACCTGCGCCAGTGCATTGGTAGCACTCAGCAGCGGACGCCCGCTGGCGAAGATGACCACGAACCACCAGTAACTGGGGCTGGCCGCGGCCAGCGCAGTCAGCGCCAGCCCCCCGCCAACGGTGATTAGCAGCATCTTCCGGCGGCCGAAGCGATCGGCTAGGCCGGTGACGGGCAGGCCGCCCAGCGATGCCAGGCGGATGATGGCCAGCCCAATACCCAGCTCACTACCCGACAGGCCTGCCTGCTCGGCGAACGTTGCGCCGTGCGTCACCTGGCCGAACCCCCTGGCCACGTCGCCGAGTGCGGCTACAACGCCGAACTGCGCGAACCCAGAGGCGAAGGCGGCGATGGCCACGCCGACCACGACCCGGTCGGTCCAGCGATGCAGGTGAAGCTCGGCCGTCCGGGGTTCAGGGACTGTGGACGGATCGGTGCTCACGATCGCCCGCCGCCGCCGGTGGTGACTTCCCGCGTCGGCCCTACCGCGCCGCTGTGGCGCGGGCACCGCAGCGGAACGCCCGGCGGCGGAATGTCGAGGTCAGGTAGCGCCAACGGCACGCGGCCACTGTACAGCTCATAGTCACCGCCCGCAGAGGAGGCAACCTCGGTGAGTCTTCTGAAGATCCACAGCGGCATGGCGCAGCTCGCGCGCAGAACAGGGCCTGCGGCGTTCCTGCCCGGGTGCAACTGGCGGCGTGCGGTAATCGTTGCATGGAAAAGGCCCCGTGGACGCGCGGGGCGTGCAAGCATGGTCGGCGCGCAAAAAGCCGAGGAATCACTATAAAAGAGGCATGTGGTGACGGAAGGTCCAGAGCCTTACAGTCCAGGCCACGAAGTGAACAGCGATGGCCAGCCAGCAGGCGGCTACGGACAACCTGGCCATCAGGGATACGGTGCATACAGCGGCGCGCCTTACGGTAATGCCCCTTACGGAGCGGGGCCTTACGGCAGTGGGCCGTATGGGGGCGGCCCGTACGGTGGGTACGGTCCCTACGGTGGCGGCCCGTACGGCAGGCCGGCTGCGCCGAAGCCGGGCATCATCCCGCTGCGGCCGCTAGGGATTGGTGACATCCTGGACGGGGCGTTCACCGCCATCCGGTGGAACCCCAAGACGATCCTCGGGTCGTCCGCGATCGTCGCGGCCATCTTGAACGTGCTGCTCGGCATCATCACTTACCTCATAGAGCGCAACGTGCTCACGCAGGTGACCATCGCCTCGGGACAGACGCCCACGGCGTCGCAGTTGGAGAACATCGGTGCCAACTTCGCCGCCCTGGCCGGCGTGGCATTGGTCTTCACGATCCTCACGTACGCGGTCTTGACTGGTGTCCTGACGCTGGCCATCGGCCAGGGCGTGCTCGGCAAGAAGGAGACGCTCGGCAGTGCGTGGCGGGCCACGTGGCCCCGGTTCTGGGCGCTGCTGGGAGCCGTGCTGCTGCCGGGATTGCTCTGCTTTGCCGGCGTCCTGGTGGTGATCGTGGCGCTGGTCCTGATCGCTGTCGGGCGCGGCCGCACACGTCACAGGACTGGGAATCTTTATCGCCATCGTCGGCGGACTCACCGCGATGGTCTTCGCCATCATCTTCTACATTCGCTGGTACGTCACCATCCCCGCTGTCATGCTGGAAGGCGTCGGGCCGATCCAGGGCATGCGCCGCTCCTGGCGGCTGGTGCGGCGCTCGGCGTGGCGCACCTTGTGGATCGCGTTCCTCGTCGGCCTGATAGCCGACGTCGCGAATTCGATCATCAAATTGCCCTTCTCGCTCGCCGTCGGCGTCAGCACCTTCAACCTCACCTCGCAGGCGCATGTATCCGTGCTGACCACGCTCGTGACGACCATTGGGGCGATCATCGCCAGCACGGTAACCACGCCGCTGGTAGCCGGGGTTACCGTGCTGATCTACGCCGACCTGCGAATGCGCCGCGAGGGAATGGACATCACACTGCAAGCCGCCGCGTCTTCCGGTGACGGCCAAGGCGGTGCCGCGTGGATTCCTGGCGGCTCTGGTCCCGCTAACCCCGGCCCGGCTAGCCAGAATCCCGGCCCCTGGTGATCGCGGCCGGGCCGATCGGCCGCGATCAGGCGCAGCGTCTTGCTAGGGCGGAGCTGTCCAAGGCGATCTACCACCAGGAGTCGATTCCACATGCCATCGTGCATGCCATCGGCTCGTTCCTGCAGAAGATCTTCGACTCCGTCAGCCAGGTCACGCCCGGCGGCGGGTGGTCGGTGGTGGCGCTGGTGGGACTCGCGGTCGCCATCGTGGCAGCCGTCGCCACGCAGGTGGGACCGCTCGCGGGGCCAGCCCGGCGCGCTACGCTCCTCGCGGACCCTGGCACTCGTCCGCTGAGCGCGCGGGAACTGCGGGAGGCCGCCGAGGCCAGCGCCGCCACTGGCAACTACAGCGCCGCCATCCTCGCGCGACTGCGGGCCGTTGCCACGAGCTGCGAGGAACGCGGCATCCTCGTGCCGGACGTTGGTCGGACGGCTGACGAGCTGGCCACGCAACTTGGCACGCGCCTGCCAGAGCGCCGGGCCGACCTCGCAGTCGCGGCGGGGCTGTTCGACCAGGTCCGCTACGGCGATGGCGTCGGTACCCCCGACGGCTACCGGCGACTGCGGGACCTTGATGCCGAGGTCGGCCGCCTGCGACCGGGGGGAGGACTCGTTCTGGCTGGTGGGGGTAGAGGGGGCATGGCGGCGGCGGGAACGGGAGACACCGCGTGAGCCGGGCGGGACGGGTCATCCGCAGATGGCGCTGGCTGGCGATAATCGTGGCGGTCGCCGCAGGCGCGGCTGCGGTGAGCGTGCTGCTGCAGCCGCCGGCGACCGGCTACCTGGATCCCGGCGGCACGGGGCCGACCGGCGGGCGGGCGCTCGCCGACCTGCTCGCGGAGCGCGGGCAGCAGGTGGACCGGACCGTGGTCCCAGTCAGCGGCGGGGCTGGCAGCCTGGAGCTGGTCACCAGCCCGGACCTGCTCTCCAGCGCCCAGCTCGGGCAGGCCGGGCGGTTCGGCGGCGACATCCTGCTCGTCGATCCCGACGCCGCCGCGCTGCGTGCCATCGCCCCGCGTGTCCGCATTCTCCAGGCGTTTCCCATCGAGGCCGCCGCGTTGCCTGACTGCACGGCGCAGCCCGCCACGCTGGCTGGCGACGCCTACCTCGGGGGCGTGGTGCTGCAGACCGATGACCCGGCGGCGGTGGCCTGCTACCCGAATTACCCCGGCTTCTTTTTTGTCCAGTATGCCGACGGGAGCCGGACGATCACCGTCTTGGCCAGCAGCGCTCCGCTGACCAACCAGTACCTTGCCGACGACGGCGACGCCGCGCTCGCCCTGAACCTCATGCGCCGCGACACCCGGATCGTCTGGCTGGTCCCGTCCGGGACTGCCCCGGCTCCAGTGGCCGGGGGACAGCAGTCTTTCCTCGCGCTGGTGCCCTGGCCTGTCTACCTGATCGCGATCCAGCTAGGCGTCGTGGTCGCGCTGGCCGCAGCATGGCGGGCACGGCGGCTCGGCCCGCTGGTGGCCGAGCGGCTTCCCGTGGTCGTGCGGGCGGCCGAAACCGTGGAAGGACATGGCCGCCTCTACCGGGCGCGGCGCGCCCGCGACCGGGCGGCGGCGGTGCTGCGGGAAGCCGCAGGCCGCCGCATAGCCGGCGTGATGGGCGCAGACGCCCGGGCGCAGACGATCGCGGACCGCAGCGGGCAGCCGCCGGACCTGGTTGCCGCCCTGCTGTCCGGCCCGCCGCCGGCCACTGACAAGGACCTGGTAACACTCGCAGCCGACCTGGACACCCTCGAACGGAAGATACGTCAGACGTGATGCCCCCTGAATCCGCGATACCCCTCGGCTCCGTGGTGCCGCCTGCCAAGTGGCCCGCCTCCGATGATCTTCGGGCTGGTGATCCCCGGGCCGGTGATCCCCGGGCCGGTGATCCCCGGGCCGCCCTGGCGGCGGTGCGCGCCGAGATCGCCCGGGCCGTGGTCGGCCAGGACCAAGTCGTGACCGGCCTGCTCATCGCCCTCGTGGCACGCGGCCACGTGCTTCTCGAAGGCGTTCCTGGCGTCGCCAAGACCCTGCTGGCCCGGACGCTCGCCGCGTCGCTGAACCTGTCGGCCAAGCGCGTGCAGTTCACCCCTGACCTCATGCCCGGCGACGTCACCGGGTCGCTGGTCTACGATGCGCGCAGCGCCGAGTTCTCCTTCCGCGAAGGACCGGTGTTCACGAACATCCTGCTCGCCGACGAGATCAACCGCACGCCGCCCAAGACGCAGGCCGCACTGCTTGAGGCGATGGAGGAGCGCCAGGTATCGATCGAGGGCACGCCGCGCCCGCTGCCGGACCCGTTCCTGGTCGCCGCCACGCAGAACCCGGTGGAGTACGAGGGCACCTATCCGCTGCCCGAGGCGCAGCTTGACCGGTTCCTGCTCAAGCTGATTGTGGGCGTTCCGGAACGCGACGCCGAGATCGACCTGCTGAACAGGCATGCCGCAGGCTTTGATCCGCGTGACCTGAGCGCCATCCGCCCGGTGGCTGGCCTCACGGACCTGGCGGCGGCCCGCCAGGCCGCCGCCCTGGTGCGCGTCTCACCGGAGGTGACCGCCTACATCGTGGACCTGTGCCGGGCAACCCGGCAGTCCCCGTCGCTGCGCCTGGGCGCCTCCCCGCGTGGTGCCACCGCGCTGCTTGCCACCAGCCGGGCCTGGGCATGGCTGTCTGGCCGAGAGTACGTGATTCCCGACGACGTGAAGGCCCTCGCCCGCCCCACGCTGCGGCACCGGATCCAGCTCCGCCCCGAGGCAGAGCTGGAGGGGGTGACCCCGGAGGGCGCCCTGGACGGGGTGCTGGCCTCCGTCCCGGTCCCGCGGTGAGTCCCTCGTGGCACTGAGCGGACGGGCGGCTCTGCTGGCGGCGGTCGGCGTCCTTGTCGTCCTCGCGATTCGGTCGACGATTACCGTGGTGGTCATCGACGGGCTGCTGCTCGCCCTCATCGTGGCCGATGTGCTGCTGGCGGCACCGGTGCGGTCGCTGCGGCTGGAACGTGCCGGTGACGCGCGGGTCCGGCTTGGCGAGCGGGCCACCGTGGTGACGACCATCGCCAACCCGAGCGGTCGTCGGCTGAACGCCCAGGTCCGCGACGCCTGGCCACCGTCAGCGAGCGCGCGCCCAGGGCGGGTGGCCCTGCACGTCCCGCGGGGCGGCCAGGGGCGGCTCGTCATGACCATCACTCCCGCGCGGCACGGCGACTGCGTGGCGTCGGCGGTCACGATCCGGTCGTTCGGGCCGCTGGGGCTGGCCGCGCGACAGCGCACTGCGCCGCTGCCCTGGGCGGTACGCGCGCTGCCGCCGTTCCACAGCAGGAAGCACCTGCCGGGCAAGCTCGCTGCGCTGCGTGAGCTGGACGGGCAGCACCGGGCGGTGCGACCTGGGCAGGGCAGCGAGTTCGACTCGCTGCGTGAGTACGTGCTGGGCGACGACGTGCGGGCCATTGACTGGCGGTCAACAGCGCGTCGCCATGACGTCCTGGTCCGTACTTTCCGGCCAGAACGGGACCGCAGAATCTTCCTCGTCCTTGATACTGGCCGGACGGCCGCCGGCCGGGTGGCGGGCTTTCCGCGACTGGACGCCTTCATGGACGCCGCCCAGCTGCTGACCGCCCTCGCTAGCAAGGCGGGCGACCGGGTCGACCTGATCGCGGCCGACCAGCGGATCCGGGCGCGCGTCCTAGCCCCGCCCCGGACCACGGCGCTCGCCGCGATCACCGACGTGCTGGCCACGCTGGACGCGGAGCTGGCCGAGACGGACTGGCGGATGATCGTGGCTACGGTGCTCGCCTCCGCGCGGCATCGCTGCCTGGTCGTGCTGCTGACCGACTTGAACCCCTCGGTCGCGATGGCGCCGGAACTGCGGGCGCTGACGGCCCGGCACGAGCTGCTGGTCGGCGCGGTCGCCGACCCGCGGCTGGCCGAGCTAATGGCGGGGCGGGGCGACGCGGCCAGTGTCTACGCGGCGGCCGCGGCTGCCCATTACGCCACCGAGAGAGCCCATCTGGCTACTCAGCTAACCCGGCTCGGTGCCAGGGTGGTCGAGGCATCACCAGAGCGACTCCCGCCTGCGCTCGCCGACGCGTACCTCTCGCTTAAGTCCCGGGGGCGCCTGTAGTCGTGCTGAGTGCCTGGTCACCTTTGGCTAGGTCATGGGCACTAGGTCCGGTGCCTCCTCGATGTCTCCCGTCTGGCCGGCCATGACGGCGCGGCGGCCGAGGATCAGGGCGTAGCCAATGAACGCGGTCACCGCGACCGCGCCGATCGAGATCCGCATCCACGTGGGCAGCAGTGACGGCGTCACGAAGGCCTCGATGAGCCCGGATATCCCGAGGACGACGATCAGGCCGAGCGTGATCGTGATCAACGACCGGCCCTCCTCGGCGAGCGCCTGGCCGCGAGGTCGGCTGCCCGGGTCGATCACCGTCCAGCCGAGCCGCAGCCCGGCCGCGCCGGCTAGGAAAACCGCCGACAGCTCCAGCATTCCATGCGGCAAGATCAGGGAGAAGAACAGCGCTCCCCTGTCATGGGCGAACAGGTAGCCGGCGTCTACGCCGCCATTGATGGCGTTCTCCAGCAGCACGACCACCGTCGGGATGCCGAGCAGGATCCCGTAGATGAGCTCCTGCGCGGCGACCCACACATTGTTCGTCCATACTTGCGCGGCGAACGAGGCCGCGGGACTGGCCGTGTAGTATCCCTGGAACTGCTGCTGAACCAGCGCCTTGGCGTCAGCGGGAGGCAACAGCGCCCCCTGCACGCTAGGGGAGTGGGAAATCCACCAGCCGGTCGCGACGGCGACGAGGATGGACCCGGCGGCCGCACCCAGCCACCACCAGCGCGCCCGGTACGCGGCAGCCGGAAAGTCGCGCAGGGCGAATCGTGCCACGATCGCCCACGACGGCGCTTGCGTGCCGGTCACCGCCGAACGGGCACGTGCCACCAGCGTGGCCAGCCGGGCTACTCGTGCGGGGTCGGCACCGGCACTGCCGCGCAACTGGGACAGGTGCGTGCTGACCCGCTGGTACAGCCGCACCAGCTCGTCGGTATCGTCCCCGGTCATGTGGCGTCGCCGCCGGATAAGCGCAGCAAGCCGGTCCCATTCGACCTGGTGCGCGGCGGTAAAGGCCTCCACATCCACGCACAGCACCCTACTAAGCAGAAACTACCATGTGCGACTCTTCGTGGCATTTGTGTCGATCGAAGCGTGACATGTACGTCAAGAGCCTAGTTTCTGGTCGCCAGCGTCTACGCTGGCTATGTGGAGGAAATTGTCACGGGCGAGGCGGTGATCCTCGACCTTCCCGTCGCACGGTTCCCCACCAGGATGCTCGCCCGGGTCATCGACATGGCCGCGCAGGTGGCGCTGTTCGTCGTCATTGCCCTTATCGCTGGCCTGGGGGCGGCCAGTAACTCCCTGAACTCCGCGTCCATCGCAGCGATCATCGTCACAGGCCTCGTCGTGACGGTCGTCGGGTATCCGGTCATCCTGGAGACGCTGAGCCGGGGGCGGACCCTGGGCAAGCTGGCACTCGGCCTGCGGGTGGTTTCCGACGACGGAGGGCCGGTGCGGTTCCGCCAGGCACTGGTGCGCGCTCTCGCCGGAGCCATCGAGTGCTGGGGCCTTATCGGGATCCCGGCACTGATCACGTCGATGCTGTCGGCCCGCGGCAAGCGCCTCGGTGATATCTTCGCCGGCACCTTCGTCGTCCGCATTCGCGTGCCGCGTCCGGTCGCGGGAGGCTATCAGGCCCAGGCATACCGGGCCGCGGGCTACACGGCTGGCTTGGGGTTGGCCGGGCTGCCCGTGGAGTCCCGCCTCCAGTCGTGGGCGGCTTCGCTGGACCTGTCTGGCCTGCCTGAGCCGCTTGCCGCCTCGGCGGCCAGCTACCTAGCCCGCTACTGGCAACTGGACGCCCGTGTCCGTGACCAGATTGGCTGGCAACTGGCATCGGATATCTCCACGCGGGTATCGCCCCCGCCCCCGCCGGGCCTGCCACCCGTCGCCTACCTGAACGCCGTGCTGGCGCAGCGCCGCGACCGGGAACTGGCCCGCCTATGGGCTGCCGTGCCCCGACCTGTCGTGCCCCCACCCGTCATGCCCGCGCCGCCTGCAGCTGGCTCGCCGCCTGCAGCTGGCTCGCCGCCTGCAGCTGGCTCGCCGCCTGCAGCTGGCGAGCCGCGGCCAGCACCGGAAAGCCCGCTGCTTGACAGCGGCGGGTTCGCCCCGCCCGGCTAGGCCGGGGCCAGCTGGCCTAGTCCCCGACGGCGCGGAGGCGGTCTTCGGTGTACTGGTCGTAGGCGTCGTCGGGCGCGCAGGCGGAGCCCGACGCGGCATATCGGCCGCCCGGCGTGAAGTCGCGACCGGGCCGCAGGTCCTCGTAGTCCCCGGGAACCGGGGCCGCGGCGAATACGGCCGGGGCCTCGGGCGGAGCCGGCGGATGCTGTGCTGCCCGGGTCTTGCCTGCTTGCCGGGCATGCTCGGCCAGCTCGCGGCTGTGCGCGGCGTCACGTTCCCTGGCGTCCCGCTCCGCGTCGGCCTGCGCGGCCTCGCGGAGCAGCAGCAGGTACCCGGCCAGCATCACGGTGGGGGGAGCGATGACCCACCAGGCGGCAAGGCCGGTCGCGGCGAGGGCGTCAGCCGCGGCCTCCAGGGCGAGCATCATCCACAGCAGCCGTCGGCGCGCCGCCAGGACGTGTCGCCGGGAGTCACCGGGGGAAGCCGGCGCACGGGCAGTGTCGTCGGCCGCGTTATCCGCATCGGGAGCATCGGCATCGCCGGACGTTGCGGTGTCATCCGGGACGATGGTCGTGCCCTCACCGGCCGAACTGCCCGGCTCGTCCCCGCCGACCTGGGCTGATGTGAGGTGGCTGCGAGCCGAGTCCCGTCGCAGCCACCGGGGGATGAGGACGCCGGCCCAGATGGCGATGATCGCCAGGTACAGGATCGCGCTGCTCATCCGGCCTCCCCTCGGTGGACGTGACTACCTCGGCACAAGCTCGTACGTCGCGTACGGGTGACGCAACACGCGGCGCTGGCCGCCGGGCAGCCGTGGGCTCCCGGCGAGCACGCGATCATGCGATCCAACGTAAAGGCACAGACCGGCGATAACGAGCACCCGAGCGGCGTGTCGCGGATATCGGCGAGATCGGGTGATGGGCTGGTCTAAGTGCCGCTCTTGGACGCCGCCAGCGAACTGCGCCAGCGAGGCATCAACCCCTGCGGCACTTCCTCAGAGGTCAGCGCGTAGCACAGGTGGTCCCGCCAGGCGCCGTTGATGTGGAGTTGCCGGACCCGGACGCCTTCATCGCGGAAGCCAAGCTTCTCGACGACCCGCCGCGAGGCAGTGTTCTCCGGCCGGATCGAGGCCTCAACCCGATGCAGGCCGACCACGGTAAAGCAGTGGTCTACCGCCATGGCCAGCGCTGTGGGAATGACGCCACGTCCGGCGAAGCGCTCGTCGATCCAGTAGCCGATCTGTCCGGATCGCGACGATCCCCACACGACCGACCCGATTGTAAGCTGGCCCGCGAATTCCCCGTCATAGGTCACCACCCACGGCAGTGCGACTCCTTGCCGAGCCTCCCGGCGCATCGTCCGGACGAGCGATACGTACGGCCCGAGCGAGGACCGGTGCAACGGCGTCTCGGGGTTCGTAGGCTCCCAAGGGCGGAGCCAGGGCGCGTTCCGTACCCGGATCTCCCGCCAGCGGCTGGCGTCGGACATGCGTATGGGCCGTAGCGTGATCGGAGCGTCCAGCAGTTCAGGCTCGGTCAGGGTGACCGGCCACCATCGGATACGTCCCACGGTGCTTATCATTCTCCTGCGCGCAAGGTGATGCCAGGCAATCTACCGTCGCTCGCGTGCCTTATGCGATGCCGGCGGCGTGATTCGCGTCGTCGTCAGTGTCCTGCCGATGTGCGGCCTCGGGGTGACCGCCGTGGTTCATATGCCCAGTGTGGCCCTGCTGTACGGCCTCAACCTGGCCTACCTCCACTGGGTGCCCAGCGCTATCTGCTGGATGCGTTGCCTCAGTCGGGCGGTGCCCTTCCGCCGTGCGGTGCCCTTCCGCCGTGCGGTGCCCTTCCGCTGGGCGCTGAGCGTCCGCTGGGCGTGGGTGGTCGCCGCCTCGGATCTGGTCCACCGCGTGCACCAAGATGGGCCGCAACACCTTCATCCCGTCCCGGACCCCGCCGGAGGAGCCGGGCAGGTTAATGATCAGCGTGCGCCCGGCTACCCCGGCTAGCCCCCGGGACAAGATCGCTGACGGAACGCCCGCATCGGCCCCGGCGGCCCGCAGTGCCTCGGGGATGCCCGGGATCTCCCGGTCGATCACCCGGCGGGTCATCTCTGGTGTCAGGTCGCCGGGCGTCAGCCCGGTACCACCAGTCGTCACTGCCACGTCGTACTCGGCGGTCACCGAGTCGCGCAGGACCTCCTCGACCGCCTCGCCGTCCGGGATCACCAGTGGACCGTCCACGACATCGCAGCCAGCCTCGCGCAGTAGCTCAACGAGCACGGGACCGGATCGGTCCTCATAGACGCCGGCCGCTGCACGGTTGGAGACGGTAATCGCGAGCGCCCGGATCATGTGGTGTCCTCCGCTCGCTCCTTGGTGCCTTCAGCAGCGGGGCCTTCCCTCGCTGCGCTTACTCGTTCTTCGGTCGCCGCGCCGCTGCGCTCGCCCGTGCGACTCCATGCCCCGGACTTGCCGCCGTCTTTGGATTCCAGCCGGACATCGGTTATCACGGCGCCCTTGTCGACCGACTTGATCATGTCGATCAGCGTTAGGGCGGCGACGCTCACCGAGGTCAGCGCCTCCATCTCGACCCCGGTCCGGTCGGCCGTCTTGACAGTGGCATCGATCGCCACGCCCCAGTCTTCGACCGTGATGTCAACCTGCACGCCGTGCAGTCCGAGCGGATGGCAAAGGGGGATCAGGTCTGACGTCCGCTTGGCGCCGGCGATTCCCGCGATCCGCGCTACAGCCAGCGCGTCGCCCTTGGGGACCCGGCCGTCCCGCAGCGCCGCCACGGCCTCAGTCGATACCAGCACCCGCCCCGACGCCCGCGCGGTGCGAACCGTCACGTCCTTCGCCGAAACGTCCACCATCCGCGCCTGCCCCGCCTCGTCCAGGTGGGTCAGCCTCGTCACCGGAGCAGCCTCGCTCATGAAAACACACTGTAGCGGGCATGAGGTGGGTGATCGACTTAGGGCAGGACGAGGACGTCCACCTCGTCGCCGTCGTCCAGTCTGGCGATCGGCTCAGGAACGACTACGAGAGCGTTGGCCTTGCCAAGCGCGGCGATCTGGTGGGACCCTTGCCCGCTCAGCGGTGCCACCCGTGACTTGTCCTGCGACAGCAAGCCTCGCAGGTACGAGCGACGGCCTAGCGGAGACCGCACCGCGCCGGTGAGCCTCGCGCGGACCGTCGCCAAAGACCAGGTCAAGTCATCTTGCAGCGCGCCGAGCGCCGGCCGGACAAAGAGCTGGAACGAGATGTAGGCGCTCACCGGATTGCCGGGCAGCGTGAAGATCGGGATCCGGTCAGCACCTACCGTTCCGAACCCCTGCGGCATCCCCGGCTGCATCGCCACCTTTCGGAAGGTGACCGTGCCAAGTTGGCTGAGTGCCGCCTTCACCACGTCGTGCTCGCCGCCCATGCTGATCCCGCCGGTAGTGACCACGAGGTCGGCGCGGAGCAGTTGCTCCTCCAGCGTGACCAGCACGTCGGAGGAGTCGTCAGAGACAATCGCGTGCCGGTAGGCGATCGCGCCCGCCTCGCGGGCGGCGGCGGCGATCATGTAGCTGTTGGAGTCCCAGATTCGGCCTGGCACCAGCGGGGTGCCCGGCTCGGCCAGTTCGTTCCCTGTGGACAGCACCACGACCCTCGGCCGGGGCCGCACCAAGACATTGAGCCGTCCCGCGGACGCGGCCACAGCGATGTGCATTGGCTTGAGCCGGGTGCCCTTCGCGAGCAGGACCTCGCCTTGCCTGGCGTCTCCGCCCGTGTACCGCACCGCGCTGCCGGAAGCCACCTCGCGGCGGATCGCAACCCGGGTGATGCCGCCGTCAGTAAGCTCGACCGGGACGACGGCGTCCGCTCCCGACGGCATCTGCGCGCCGGTCATGATGCGGATCGCGGTGCCGGCGGCCAGCGTGAACGCGCCGGTATTTCCAGCCGCGACCTCGCCCGTGACCGGAAGGGAAACCGGGGACTCGTCGCTGGCCCTGGCCGTGTCGCGGGCCAGCACGGCATAGCCGTCCATGCTGGAGTTGTCGAACGAGGGAAGAGGCACCGCCGCGGTGACATCCTCAGCGAGGACGCAGCCCTCCGCGTCCGCGAGCGCGAGCTCAGTCGGAGGCAGCGCCCGGATGGCCGCGAGGATCTGCGACTTGTGGACCTCGACCGGCGTCATGTCGCCTTCAGGCACGTGGACCCCGGAGTCGGGGGCCTGGGCAGGTTGCGCCGTCAAACCTGGAGGCTTTCCAGGTACTTACGCAGCCACGGGACGAACTCGCTGGCCAGGTCCTGGCGCTCGCACGCGAAGTGCACCAGCGTGCGCAGGTAGTCCAGCTTGTTGCCGGTGTCGTAACGGCGTCCATGGAACAGCACGCCGCGCACCTCACCCCGCTGGGCGAGGACCTTGAGCGCGTCGGTTAGCTGGATTTCCCCGCCCCGGCCTGGCGGGGTGCGGCGCAGGATGTCGAAGACTTCGGGGTCGCAGATGTACCGGCCAATCAGGATCCATCGGCTGGGAGCGGAGCCGGGAACGGGCTTTTCGACTAGGTCGGTGACGCTGACAACGTCGTCCTCGCTGGTCGGGACGATCGCGGCGCAGCCGTAGAGGGAGACCTCCTCGGGGTCCACCTCCATCAGCGCTAGGACGCTGCCGCCATGCCGTTCCCTGACGGCGATCATCTCGGTGAGCAGCGGGTCGTTCGGGTGGATGAGGTCGTCACCGAGCAGCACCGCGAAAGGGGCGCGCCCCACATGCTGGGCGGCGCACAGCACCGCGTGGCCGAGGCCCTTCGGGTCGCCTTGACGGACGTAGTGCATCGTGGCGAGCTCGCTGGACTCGCGGACCAGGCCAAGCTTGTCCCAGTCCTCCTTGGCGGTGAGCGCTTCCTCAAGCTCGTAGGCTCGGTCGAAGTGGTCCTCGATTGAGCGCTTGCTGCGTCCGGTGATGAGCAGCACGTCACTGAGGCCAGCGCCGACGGCTTCCTCGACGACATACTGAATGGCAGGCTTGTCAACGACAGGCAGCATCTCTTTAGGCGTGGCCTTCGTCGCGGGCAGGAACCTGGTTCCGAGGCCCGCGGCGGGCACTACTGCCTTCGTGACTGCTGGTGTCCTGGCTGCGCCGGAGTCGACCATGGGCTAAGGGTAGTAACAATGCAAGGGTGGGGTGCACCGCATGTCCTCACACGAGGAAAAATGCTCGCCTGGTGGGGTGGCCGAAGCGGGCATCTCCTCTGTCAAGGCCGTCGATAAGAGTGCCATGCGACGACGCCTTGTAGCCGCGCGCGGGGAGATGTCCGCCGCCGATCGCGCAGCGGCAGGCCGGTTGATCCGCGACCACGTGCTGTCGCTGCCTCAGGTGGCGGCGGCGGGGACGGTCGCGGCGTACTACTCGGTCGGCACCGAGCCAGCCACGCACTCACTGGTCTACGCGCTGTGGAAGCGTGGCTCTTATGTGGTGCTGCCGCTCTTGCTGCCCGACGGGGACCTCGACTGGGCCTCCTATGAGGGGCCGGACTCACTGGTGCCGGGTCCCCGGGGGCTGCTGCAGTCAGCCGAGCCGCCGCGTGGCCGGGGGACGGTCTCCCGGGCCGACGTGGTGCTTGTGCCCGCGGTCGCGGTCGACAAGTCGGGCAACCGGCTGGGCCGGGGCGGCGGGTCGTACGACCGGGCGCTTGCCCGCGTGGGCGAGCAAGTTCCAGTCATAGCCCTGCTCTACGACAGCGAGCTGGTGGAGGCGGTGCCAGTCGAGTCCCATGATCAGACGGTGGGTGCCATCGCACGGCCGGGCCATGGCGTTACCCGGCTCCCGGAATGAGCTACACCCGAGGGCGGTTACACTTAGCAGTCGCTAGCGGCGAGTGCTAACCTAGCGAGCTGACTTGGCTGTTGCCCGGGAGGGATCCGTGCCCACATACCAGTACGCATGCACCGAGTGCGGCGGCCAGTTTGAGGCCGTTCAGAAGTTCAGCGATGACCCGCTGACCGTACACGAGGCCTGCGGTGGCAGGCTTCGTAAGGTCTTCTCGCCTGTGGGCATCGTGTTCAAGGGGTCCGGGTTCTACCGGACCGACAGTCGTGGCGGCGCTGCCTCGTCCTCGTCCTCGTCCTCGTCGGATTCCGGGTCCTCGTCGGATTCCGGGTCCTCGGCGAGCTCGTCGTCCTCGCAGGACTCCAAGTCGTCGCCCGCCTCGTCCGCGCCCGCCTCGTCCCCCTCGTCTGGCGGCGACAAGTCCGCTTCGCCATCGGGCTCGTCGGGCAAGTCGACCGAGAAAGTCGCCTAGCGGGCATGGCGCCGGTCGCGGACATTGGGGTCATCGGGGGCTCCGGCTTCTACGAGTTCCTGACCGATGCCCGCGAGGTGCCGGTCCAGACTCCGTTCGGCGAGCCGAGCGAGAGCGTCCTTGTTGGCGAGGTTGGCGGGAAGCGGGTCGCGTTCATCCCTCGGCATGGCCGTGACCACCGCTTCCCGCCGCACAAGATCCCGTATCGCGCGAACATGTGGGCGCTGCGCTCGCTCGGCGTGCGGCGTGTTATCGCGCCGAGCGCCGTCGGGTCGCTGACCGCCTCCTATGGCCCAGGCACGCTGATCGTGCCGGACCAGATCGTTGACAGAACCCGGGGCCGCGATCAGACGTACTACGACGTGGGCGCCGTGCACGTCCCATTTGCCGATCCCTACTGCCCAACCGGGCGCGCCTGTGCGATTGCCGCGGCCGGCCAGGCTGGCTGGGTGCCGGCCGACTCGGGCACGCTCGTCGTCATCGACGGCCCCCGGTTCTCCAGCCGCGCCGAGTCCCAGTGGTATGCCGCCCAGGGCTGGACGCTCATCGGCATGACCGGGCATCCCGAGGCGGTCCTCGCCCGGGAGCTAGCCATGTGCTACACCACGCTGGCACTGGTAACCGACCTCGACGCCGGCGTCGAGGAAGGCGAGGGCGTCACCCAGGCTGAGGTGTTCGAGGTCTTCGCCCAGAACATGTCCCGGCTCCGCGACCTAGTGGGCAAGATCATCGATTCGTTCCCGGACGAGCGTGAGGATGACCTATGCGCCCACGCCCTCGACGACATCAAGCTCCCCTTCGAGATCCCCTAGCGCAGCCCGCGAGGAACCGCGCCTATGAGCAAGAAGGTAGGTGCTTGCCTCGGCATGCTCGCGCACACCCCGCGGCGGTGGGGGATGCCAAGACGCCTCACGCACGTCCGGCTTTGACGTTGCGGGTAACGTCTGGCGCGGTTGCGGCGCTTAACACATAACGAAGGTTCGTCCGAAGCGTGATCGCCTGGCCTGGCCCCGTGGGACAGGGGAGCGTACGGACGTGGCGCGGCAAGAAGACGGCGGGCCGACGCTATCTCGCGTCGGCCCGCCGTTGCGCTTGCCGCGTGCCTGCCCGCGCGTGAGGCTCCACGCTGGCCCACGTTGGTGCAGCGTGCCAGTGTAGCGCCCCCCTTGAGTTAGCAGATTCAGCTAGAGCCGTGGCCATCTCCTTACCATCTAGGCCGTTCTGTAATCTGTGCCAAGTGGTTAGAAGGCGCAATGGAGGACAGGCCGCGCTCGCGCTCGGGGCGCTTGGCGTGGTTTTCGGGGACATCGGGACGACCCGCTGTACACAGTGCAGACGGTGTTCGACCCCAGCGACCCGCACCGGATCAGGGTTTCCGCCGGCAGCGTCCTCGGCGTCACCTCGCTGATCTTCTGGTCCGGGATGCTCATCGTCACCGTGACCTACGTGCTGCTGGTGATGCGCGCCGACAACAACGGCGAGGGCGGCATCATGGCGCTCATCACGCTCATCCGCAAGATGGGCGGCGGGGTCAGCGGTCGCCGGGTCCAGATTGGCCTCGCCCTGGTCGGGGTGTTCGGGGCGTCGCTGTTCTTCGGTGACTCGATGATCACGCCCGCCATCTCGGTGCTATCGGCGGTCTCGGGAGTCGAGGTCATCTCCCCCTCGGTCGCGCACCTGGTAGTGCCGATCACGGCCCTCATCCTGCTGGGCCTGTTCCTCATGCAGCGCATTGGCACGGGTGCGGTGGGCAAGATGTTCGGCCCGGTGATGGTTGTCTGGTTCACCGTGATCGGCGTGCTCGGCATCAAGGGGATCACCACCCACCCGGCGATCTTGATGGCGCTGTCGCCCACCTACGCCGTCGGGTTCCTTGCCGGGCACTTCACGACCGCGTTCTACTCGCTGGCCGCGGTGGTCCTCGCCGTCACCGGGGCGGAGGCGCTGTACGCGGACATGGGCCACTTCGGGCGCCGGCCAATTACCGCCATGTGGCTGCTGCTCGTCTTCCCGGCCTGCACGCTCAGCTACCTGGGCCAGGGCGCGCTCGTGCTGCGCAACCCGGCGAACGCGATCGCCAATCCGTTCTTCCTGCTGGTGCCAGGCTGGGGCCTGATCCCGATGGTGATCCTCGCCACCGCCGCCACCGTCATCGCATCCCAGGCGGTCATCTCCGGGGCGTACTCGCTGACCCAGCAGGCCTCTCAGCTCGGCTACCTGCCGCGGCTACGGATCGACCACACCTCCGAGGAGCAGGTTGGCCAGATCTACGTGCCCTGGGTCAACTGGGCGCTGCTCGTGGCTGTCCTCGCGCTCGTCTTCATCTTCCGCAGTTCCAACGCCCTCGCCTACGCCTACGGCATGGCGGTGACCTGCACCATCACGTGCACGACGCTATTGTTCTTCTACATCGCCAGGAAGAAGTGGAACAAGCCGCTGTGGATGCTGATCCCGGCCGCCAGCCTGCTGCTCCTAGTGGACGTGATGTTCGTTGCCGTCAACCTCACCAAGTTCGTCCGCGGGGCGTGGCTACCGCTGCTCGTCGGCATCGGGGTCTTCACGGTCCTCATTACCTGGCAGCAGGGCCGGCGGGTCGTTACCGCCAAGCGGTGGCAGGAGGAGGGGCCGTTGCCCGACCTCGTGGCCAAGATCCACTCCCAGCAGCTTCCCCGGGTACCCGGGGCGGCCATCTTCCTGAACCGTGGGAAGGAGACCGCCCCGCTGGCGCTGCGGGCGAACGTCGATCACAACCACGTGCTGCACGAGCACGTCGTCATCCTGTCCGTTGAGACGGTCCCGGTGCCGCACGTCCCGTGGCACAAGCGGATCGTCGACGTCGACGACCTTGGCTACACCGAGGACCGGATCGTGCACGTTACGGCCAAGTTCGGGTACATGGACACGCCCGATGTGCCCGCGCTGCTGCCACTGCTTGACGATGTCGAGGTCAAGGGCCGCCTGCCGGGCGGCGAGATCTCGTACTTCCTGTCCACCATCGACCTGCACCTGGGCAAGAACACCGGCGGGTCCCGGTGGCGCAAGCGGATCTTCCTGGCCACCTCCCGGCTGACGGCGGACGCGGCCGAGTACTTCCAGTTGCCTCGCGACCGCACCGTGATCATGGGTGCCCGCATTGAGGTCTAGGCTGGCGGCCCTCAGCGCTTGGCCGGGCTGCCGAGCCACCGAAGGGCGCGTTCCTTCTCGAAGTCCAGGGCCCGGCCCGGAGTCGCGGGGACGTGACCGGTCCTGCGGCCCAGGTCGGCCACTGCCGCGCGCACCGTGGGCTCCGTCAGCACACGCAGGCCGAACGCCAGAGCCGCGGGTGTGATGTCGTAGCGTTGCTCCAGGCGCATCGCGGCGGTGATCGCCTCGATGTCCTCCTGCGTGAACTGCCGATGTCCCGGCCCCCGGGTGCCCCGCCCACGGCCGTTCGCCCCGTCCCGCAACGGGGGCAGAAGCCCAAGATCCTCCCGGTAGCGGAGCATTCGAGGGGACATTCCGAGCCGCTGGGCAGCCTCTGAGATGCGCACACGTCAATTCTAACCATTTTTTGTCAGGAACGGCCCGCTGGACGTGCGGGCGTCGCCCGCATCCCGTACCGTCAGAGTCGTTGCCAAGTCACGGACAGAGGAGTTAAGTGCATGAGCACTGATTACAAGGTCGCCGACATCAGCCTCGCCGGCTTCGGCCGCAAGGAGATTCAGCTCGCCGAGCACGAGATGCCCGGCCTGATGGCGACCCGCGCCGAGTACGCGGAGTCTCAGCCGCTGCGCGGTGCCCGGATCACCGGTTCGCTGCACATGACGATCCAGACCGCCGTCCTCATCGAGACCCTGGTCGCGCTGGGAGCAGAGGTCCGCTGGGCCAGCTGCAACATCTTCTCCACCCAGGACCATGCGGCGGCCGCCATCGTGGTCGGCCCGGACGGCACCACCGATGACCCGAAGGGCGTCCCCGTCTTCGCCTGGAAGGGCGAGACGCTCGAGGAGTACTGGTGGTGCACTGACCAGGCGCTGACCTGGCCGGACGGCAAGCTGCCCAACATGATCCTCGACGATGGAGGCGACGCCACCCTCTTCGTCCACAAGGGCGCCGAGTACGAGGCGGCCGGAGCGGTTCCCAGCCCGGCTGAGAGCGACTCCGAGGAGTGGAGGGTCATCCTCGACCGACTGCGCAACTCCCTGGCTGACGAGCCCGGCAAGTGGACGCGGACCGCCGAGTCGATCAAGGGTGTCACCGAGGAGACCACCACCGGCGTGCACCGCCTGTATGAGATGCACCGGGACGGCAGCCTCAAGTTCCCGGCGATCAATGTCAACGACTCGGTCACCAAGTCGAAGTTCGACAACAAGTACGGCTGCCGTCACAGCCTTATCGACGGCATCAACCGTGGCACCGACACGCTGATCGGCGGCAAGGTCGCGGTCGTCTGCGGCTTCGGCGACGTGGGCAAGGGCTGTGCGGACTCGCTGCGGGGCCAGGGCGCCCGGGTCATCGTCACCGAAATCGACCCGATCTGCGCGCTGCAGGCCGCCATGGAGGGCTACCAGGTCATCACCCTGGAGGAGGCCCTGCCGTACGCGGACATCTTCGTCACCACGACGGGCAACAAGGACATCATCCGCGCCGACCACATGGCGAAGATGAAGCACCAGGCCATCGTGGGCAACATTGGCCACTTCGACAACGAGATCGACATGGCCGGCCTCGCCGCGCTCCCCGGCATCAAGAGGGTCAACGTCAAGCCGCAGGTCGATGAGTGGACCTTCGCTGACGGCCACACGATCATCGTGCTGTCCGAGGGCCGCCTGCTCAACCTGGGCAACGCGACCGGCCACCCGAGCTTCGTGATGAGCAACAGCTTCACCAACCAGGTAATGGCGCAGATCGAGCTGTTCGCCAAGACCGAGCAGTACCCGATCGGCGTCTACACGCTGCCCAAGCACCTGGACGAGAAGGTCGCCCGGCTCCACCTGGACGCGCTCGGCGTCAAGCTGACCACGCTCACCAAGGAGCAGGCCTACTACATCGGCGTGCCGGTCGAGGGTCCGTACAAGTCGGACCACTACCGCTACTGAGCTCGTAGTTGCCACAGCTATATCCCGGGGGGCAGGCCCCCCGGCAGGAGTACATCGCCGACCCCGGGCTCGCCGAGCTCGGGGACCGGCGTGTCCAGTACGCCGCCCGGGCCATGCCGCTACTGTCTAGCCTGGCCCGGCGGTTCGCGGCCGACCGGCCGTTCGACGGCATGACGATCGCAGCCTGCCTGCACGTCACGGCGGAGACCGCGGTCTTCGCCCGGGTACTGCAGGCTGGCGGCGCCCGGGTCACCCTCGCGGCATCCAATCCCTTGTCCACCCAGGACGACGTCGCCGCCGCACTGGCGGTCGGTGATGGCATGGCCGTCTACGCCCGGGCCGGAGTTGACCGCCGTACCTATTACGAGCACATCACGCTCGCGCTGGGGCCCGCTCCCCTTGCACCCCCGGCTGACGGTCACACGACCCCAAGCGATGTTGGCCCCGATCTCGTGATCGATGATGGCGGGGACCTCGTTCAGACCCTTCATACCGAACGTCCCCGCCACCTGCCCCAAGTCAAGGGCGGCTGTGAGGGGACCACCACTGGAGTGCTGCGGCTGCGCTGGATGGCCGCCGAAGGAGCGCTCGCCTTCCCCATGGTCGCCGCGAGCGACACCCCGGCGACACGGCTCATGGAGAACCTGCGTGGCACCGGCCAGTCGGTCATCGATGGCCTGCTGCGGGCCAGCGGCATCCTGCTGGCGGGCAAGACCGTGGTGGTGGCTGGCTTCGGTCCCTGCGGGACCGGCATCGCCGAGGCCGCCCGCGGCCTGGGCGCCCGGGTCATCGTTACCGAGGTAGACCCGGTCCGGGCGCTGGACGCCGTGCTGCGCGGCTTTCGGGTTCTGCCACTGGCGGACGCGGCCGGCACCGGTGAAGTCTTCATCACCGCGACCGGCTCGGCCGACGTCATTACGGCAGAGCACATGGCCGTCATGCGGGACGGGGCGGTTCTCGCCAACGCTGGTCACTTCGATGTCGAGATCGACGTGCGCGGGCTGGCAGACCTCGCAGTCGTGGTGATCCCCGAGGTGCGCCCGCACTGCGACGCCTACGAACTGCCCGACGGGCGTCGCCTGCTGCTGCTCGCCGAGGGCCGGGTGGTCAACGTGGTCGCGGCAGAGGGGCACCCGCCGGAGGTCATGGACCTGGCATTCGGCATCGAGGCACTGGCCCTCGCCTGGCTGGTGGAAAACACGGGAAAGCTGTCGGCCGACGTTCACTCCGTACCACCGGAACTCGACGCCGAGGCGGCCCATCTGGTTCTGACGGCCCTAGGCGCGCAGATCGACGCCCTCACCCCTGCCCAGCGCGCCTACCTAGCCTCCTGGCGCCTCGGCTCGTAACAGCCGTTCCCCGACTCGCTGGCGGTGCTGGGTCGGTCCCGTCTGAGCTCGCTGGCGTGGGTGCATGCCCATAAGGCCCTCGGCGTTGCCAGCGAGTCGGGTCGGTTGCGGCGCGGCGTTGCCAGCGAGTCGGGTCGGTTGCGGCGCGGCGTTGCCAGCGAGTCGGGTCGGTTGCGGCGCGGCGTTGCCAGCGAGTCGGGTCGGTTGCGGCGCGGCGTTGCCAGCGAGTCGGGGAACTCAGGCGGTGGTTGATCGGCGGCGTGACAGTAGGTGGCGAGGTGAAAGAGGGGGACGGCCCCACTGCGTATCGGGGGCTGACAGGGGGAGCCAGAAAAGAATGGCCAGGGGATAGATGTAGTAGCCGTAGCGGGTGGCGGGGGCCAGTGTGAACATGAGGATGTAGGCGACAGCGAGGCGGACGGCGACGTCCCGGTAGGTGCGCGGGGGACGTCGGACGAGCCAGGTCGCGAAAGCCAGGGCCGCCACGAGCAGGATCGCGACGGCGGCGGTGTGGCCCGCCTGGCCAGTGCTGGAGAGCAGGTGACCAGGCAGCGGGCTGGCGGCCACCGTCTTGATCTTGGTAAGGCCGAGCGGGTAGTCGATCGTGTTCTGCAGGATGGAGCCGGGGTTGGACAGCGCGTTCGGGGCGGCGGCCAGGGCGAGGGCGCATGCCGCGACGAGGGCCGTCACCGTGAAGCGGACGGTTTCCCTAGGGGAGTAGCGCGCCCAGGCCATGACGGCGAAGACCGGGACCAGCGGCCACGCCGTGTACTTCAGCGCGCAGGCGACCGCGACCGCCAGGGCAGTGCGTGCCAGCCAGCCGCGGGACAAGAAGGCGAGGGCCGCGATGGTCATCGCGATGACCGGCGGGTCGGTGATGCCAAGAACCAGTGGGAAGCCGATGACCGGAGACGTAACGGCGATAACCGTGATCCGCGTGGTGCGGGTCCGGCAGTGCTCGCAGGTCCGGACATCGTGTTTCGCCATGAGCGCGAACGAGATGGCGAGCAGCGCGATAGTGAACAGGGATGTGTAAATGCGCGGATCGCCGACGACCTTCAGCAGCCCGGCCGCTGTTCCCAGTCCGGCCCTGGGCAGGCCGAAGAGGTCCATCAGCGGCAGGTACGGGTTGTATGAGGTCCAGGCGGTGAGTTGGCTGACCGGCAGGTACGGGGTCCCGTGGTGCAGGAGGTGCGCCGCCCCATGGGCCATGACCGTCACCTCGGCCGGGTCCGGATGCGTGGCCGCCAGGTAGAGGAACGGGCCGATGAGGCCGCCGGCGACGGCTACGGTCAGGCCCGGCCACCAGCGGTCGTCGGCACGGTTCTTCGATGCGCCGCCGAGGCGGAGCAATAGGGCCGCGATCGTGTAGGCACCGAAGCCCCAGGCCCCCCAGATGCCGTCCTCGCCTCCGGCGAAGAGCGCGAGCAGACCGGCGTAAAGCGCGAAGCAGGCGAACCAGATGGAGACCAGGCGCCGGCTGAGGCCAGGGATCATACCCGGCTTGTTCATGGTTGGCTTGCTCGGCCTGGCTGGCTTGCCCGGTCGCGGTCGACGGGTCGGCAGCGCTGCCCTGACGCCGCGCTTTGGACTGCGCCGCTAGCTGCGCCTGCGCCGCTAGCTGCGCCTGCGCTCCCTGCTGCGCCGCTGCCCGGGCGGCCTTGCCCGCTTCCACCCGCATAGTTTAGGTGCCGCTAGGGCGGTATCCCGTCAGGGCAGCTTCCAGTCGACCGGCTCGGCCCCGAGGTCGGCGAGTAGCTGGTTGGCGCGGCTGAAGGGGCGGGAGCCGAAGAAGTCGCCGTTTACCACCATCGGGCTGGGGTGCGCGGATTCGATGCACGGGACCTTGCCGAGCACGGGGGCGAGGTTGCGGGCGTCCCTACCCCAAAGAATGGCCACGAGTGGGCTGCCGAGCTCATGGCGTGCGGCAAGGGCCCGGATGGCCTGCTCGGTCACGACTTCCCAGCCTTTGCCACGGTGAGATCCTGGCTTGCCTGGGCGGACGGTGAGGACGCGGTTGAGCAGGAGGACGCCGCGCTGCGTCCAGGGGGTGAGATCGCCTGTCGCTGGGCGAGGGTACCCGAGGTCACTGGAGTACTCGCGGAAGATGTTGACGAGGCTGCCGGGGATTCGCCGGACGCTAGGGTCAACGGAGAAGCTGAGGCCGACCGCGTGCCCTGGCGTCGGGTACGGATCCTGGCCGACGATCAGCACCCGGACGTTGGCAAAGGGCTGCTTGAAGGCCCGCAGCACGTTGTCGCCGCTTGGGAGGTAGGTGTATCCCTCGGCGATCTCCTGCCGGAGAAAGTCGCCCATCCGAGTGATGTCCGTCGCGACAGGAGCCAGTGCCTGCGCCCAGCCCGACTCGATGATGTTAGTCAACGGTTGGTCCGCCATGACCCGAACTGTATCGGTGCCGGGAGGCACCTGGGGTGCCCCTCCGGGCGGACCCGCGGTGGGGCAATGCCAGGGGTTAAGGGGGTTGGCCGGCTGGGATGCCTGCGGCTTGTTGCGGTGGGTGACCGGCAGGGTAGCGAGGCGCGGTCGGCCAGGGTTCGAGGGGTAGGCGTCGCCAGCCCGCTCGCTCGCCTGGTTCCAGGATCGCGTGTACATAGCGGGCCTGGAACACAATGCCGCTTACCTCACTCGCCCCTTCGTCACCGGTGGCCCATCAGGGCGCCGTGGCCGCTCGCGGGCGTGGGTAGCGGGATGAGTGCGGTGTCTCCGGCAGTCGGGGGCGCCGTGGCCGCTCGCGGGCGTGGGTAGCGGGATGAGTGCGGTGTCTCCGGCAGTCGGGGGCGCCGTGGCCGCTCGCGGGCGCGGGAGTTGCATGTGCCTCCAGACAGGGCGAGGCGCGGCCCCCTTGCGCGGCGGCCGTCCGCCCGTGCCGCGGCCTGCCGGTGATGCGGGTCCCAGGCAGGTGCCTGCGGGGGCCAGTCGCCGGGCGCCCCGGGCACCGGTTTATGACATAGGCCGACATATGTCAGAAAATGACCCAAGATCGGGGTGGAAAACTATGACGTAACGGACATATGGGGTACATTTTCTGACATAAGACGCTCGGTAAGATTTAGCTACTTAACGCTACATCGGGTCGCTCGTGCCGTGCCTCTTCCTGGAAGGTCCCGAGCGCAATGCCGCTTACCTTATGCACCACTCCAACCCCAATGACATCAGCAGTCAATCGCAGTCGCGTGCGACGCTCTGAGCGCGGCACTGGGCGGCTGGACAGCCGCCTCCTGGCCTGAGTGCTGTGGATCGTGCCGCAAAACGCGGCACGATCCACAGCACTCATAGCGACTGCCCCGCCGAGCGACGGAAGCCGGCCGCCGCCTTCGTTGTGCACGTCACCTACTGCGACGCAATGGACTGCTGGTGACATCGAGAAAGCGGAGGTAAGCGGCACTGGCCTGGAACACCGGGAACAGCACGTGGTCATGAAAATCTATCCCGGGCGCTGTTGTCCCGGGCGGCACGCGGCACCCGGCAGGCACCCGGCAGGCACCCGGCAGGCACCCGGCGTGATCATACGGCGAAAACCTGGATAAAGCACCCAAATGACCATGGCATTGCGCGGTGGGGAGGCCTGGGCTTGCCCAAGATACCCACGGTTCCTCCCCGTTACCTTTCGAGTAATTATGGCCATTTTCCGGCATTTTTCCTTCGCGGGCGTGACATCGGCCCTCGAAGTCTCGCCGCCCTGCGGCATCGCCATCCATCCATGCGGCCACCGTAGCAACGTCTGGGCGCATCATCCTAGCCGAACCCGGAATTCCTGGCGCTTCCTGTGCTTGCGAGTTCGTGCTGCTGCCGTCTGCGATCCTCGGGCTGGCAGCCTGTTCAGGTGCTCGGCTTCCGCCGATATTATTGCAGGTTGGGCGATTATGCCTGGCTGCTCTAAATTTGTTCGCAGCTTAATTGTGTGGGAATGACTTGCGTGGTTCGACGCCTGACGGTTAATTTCTGATAAACTGGCTTGACCATGGCCGGAATGCGGGTCGAAGGCCGACGGTGGCGTTCATGATGTCGAGGGGCAAGCGTTTGAAGGTGCCTTTTGTTCGCTAATATTTCCATTCTCTTCTCCAGGTGCCGTCGCCTGTCGGCGGCAGGCCTGCGCGCGAGCAGGCTGTCCGCGAGGTGCAAGAGTGCGACGGTTGCTGTGGGTGTGCTGCGCCTGGGCTGGGCGCTGACCCGGGCCAGTGCCCGGGTCGCAGTGGCTGGCCTCGGGACCAGCATCAGGGGCTGGCTGAGGGCGGGAGCACTGGCCGGGCGACGACCGCTGCGCGAGGACCAGAACCCGATCCTCGCCACTACAGTGAGGGGAGGAGCCTCGTGTGGCAGCGACAAGTTGGCCGCGCCGTCGATCACCTTGACGTAAGAGTGGTCCAAACCTGGTAAAAAACGGTAACCTGCGCATGCTGGGCGTATGGCATTGGCGGCGGGCGTCACCGTCTGTCGCCGCGGGTGCTCCTCTAGGAGCCGGATACATGGAACGATGGGGCTGATGAAAGGACGTGTGCTAGTCGTCGATGACGACGCGGCGCTCGCGGAGATGCTCGGAATCGTGCTCCGCGGGGAGGGATTCGAGCCGACCTTCGTGGACAACGGAGACAAGGCACTGGAGGCTTTCCGCGAGACGCGGCCAGACCTGGTGCTGCTCGACCTCATGCTCCCCGGTCTGGACGGTATCGACGTATGCCGCCAGATCAGGGGCGAGTCAGGCGTCCCGATCGTCATGCTGACGGCGAAGACGGACACGGTTGACGTCGTCCTCGGGCTTGAGTCCGGTGCTGACGACTACATCCACAAGCCGTTCAAGTCCAAGGAACTGGTCGCGCGCATCCGCGCGCGGCTCCGACGAACCGACGAGCCGGCGCCTGAGATGCTGCAGATCGGCGACGTGACCATCGATGTGGCGGGCCACTCGGTCAAGCGGAACGGCGAGGTGCTGAGCCTAACCCCGCTGGAGTTCGACCTGCTCGTCGCCCTGGCCCGCAAGCCCAGGCAGGTCTTCACCCGCGAGGTGCTGCTTGAGCAGGTCTGGGGATATCGGCATGCCGCGGACACCCGACTGGTGAACGTCCACGTGCAGCGGTTGCGGGCCAAGATCGAGAAGGACCCCGAGCACCCGGAGATCGTCGTCACGGTTCGCGGCGTGGGGTACAAGGCAGGTCCTGGCTGATCTGGGAATGAAGCGGTCAGCGGTCGCTCCAGACGCGGTCGGCCAGCCCGCCGCGTCCCGCCAGGCGGGTCCGCTGCGGGAGCATCGCCGCGAGGCCTGGGAGATGGCCATGCGGCGCAATAAGATGGTGCGCTGGCTTGTCTCCTGGCTTCCGCACCGGATAACGATCGCGCTGCGTGCCCTCCTGCGCTGGGAGCATTCGGCCGTCACCAAGGGGCGGCAGCGCTGGCACCGGTCCCTTCAGCTGCGCGTGATCGGCACGACGCTGGTCATCTCGACCACGATGATCGCGATCTTGGGTTTCTTCCTGACCGAGCAGATTGCCGACGGGCTGCTCGCCAACGCTGAGAGCACCGCCCATAACCAGGCGCTTGCCGGGCTGAACGCCGCGAGCTCACTGTCGGGCCTCACCACCGAGCCGACCAGCAATTCGGCGGCCGAGAGCTTCATGATGACAGCGGCACGGACGCTTCAGCAGCAGACCGGCAGCAACCCGAGTTACTACGTCGTGGTTGGCCTGCGGTCGGGCATCGGGCAAACTTTCAACCGCATGGTCAGCCAGGGCGTCGACCCTTCCGTGACGTTGCCTCCGGCACTCGTCGCGGACGTGCAGCGGGAGCAGGTAGTCGCCGAGACGGCGCAAGCGGTCCCTGCGGTCGGGCAGAGCGGGAACCTCCTGTACTACGCTCCGACGACCCTGACGTTCACCAGCTACGGGCAGCCGAGCGTGCCCGCCATAGCGGTCGGGGCCCCGCTGGGCAAGTACTACGAGCTTTACTTCATCTTCCCGCTTTCGGCCGCGCAGTCATCCCTGCAGATCGTGCAGACCACCCTCATCGGTGCGGGACTGGCGCTTATCGCGCTGCTGGCGGCAATCGCCTCGCTTGTCACACGCTGGGTGGTAGTCCCTGTCCGGCACGCGGCACAAGCGGCGCAGCGCCTGTCGGCCGGCCACCTAGGCGAGCGGATGGTGGTGGGCGGCGCGGACGACCTGGGCAAGCTGGCGACTTCGTTCAACGACATGGCCGCCACCCTCCAGGGCCAGTTGCGCGAGCTTGAGGAACTGTCCAAGGCGCAGCGGCAGTTCGTCTCGGATGTCTCGCACGAGCTGCGGACCCCGATGACCACGATCCGAATGGCGGCGGAGATCCTTTTCGACGCCAGGGAACAGCTTGACACGGCCGCCGCGCGCAGCGTGGAGCTCCTGCAGAGCCAGATCGAGAGGTTCGAGGTCCTCCTGTCAGACCTGCTAGAGATCAGCAAGCACGACGCCAACGTGGCGACACTGGACGCCGAGCCCACGGACATCTGCGACCTTGCACGGCGCAGTGCCGACGACGCCCAGCAACTCGCGGAGCGGCGGGGCTGCCGGATAGAGTTCCGGCTGCCCGCCGAGCCGTGCATCGCTGAGGTCGACAAGCGCCGTGTCGACCGCATCCTGCGCAACCTGCTGGTCAACGCGGTAGAGCACGGCGAGGGCAAGGACGTGCTCGTGACGGTTGCCGCCGATCGGGACGCAGTCGCCGTGGCGGTCCGCGACCACGGGGTAGGGCTGGCGGCGGGGGAAGAGACCCTGGTCTTCGAGCGGTTCTGGCGGGCCGACCCGGCCCGGGCCCGGACCACCGGCGGCACCGGGCTGGGGCTGGCCATCGCCTTGGAGGACGCGCACCTGCACGGTGGCTGGCTGCAGGCATGGGGCGAGAAGGGGCGCGGCTCGGTGTTCCGGCTTACCGTTTCCCGGCTGGCCGGGCAGCCCATCGTGGGATCCCCGCTGCCGCTCGGCCCGGACGAGACGGACGTGATCACGGCTGCCGTGGAAGCCAGCCTTACGGCAAGCCCTAGCCTCACGGCCCCACCAGGCTTGATGGGCGCCTCCGGCCTGGCGGGAGGGGGACATGCGTAAGACCTCGGTATCGCGCGCCGTGGTGGCGCTCCTGGTCGCGGTAGGCCTGTCCCTGACGGCCGCCGGGTGCGTGTCCATGCCCAGTGGCGGCCCCGTGCTGCCCTATCCGGCTACCCAGGGGGCCGGCCGCAGAACCAGAACTACGATGACCAGTTCGTCCCGCCGTCCCCGGTCGAGAACGAGAATCCCAGCCAGATCGTCGCCGGCTTTCTCACCGCGAGCGCGAGCTTCGTGGGACAGCAGAAGGTGGCACGCGAGTACCTCACGCCCGATGCCAGCCGACGGTGGAAGCCCGGCTGGTCGGCCACCGTGTACAAGAATGGCCCGAACGTCGAGAGCCAAGACCCGAAGCAGCCAGCGGCCGGGCAGAAGACCGCGTCCGTCACGGTCAGCGGCGCCGTCCAGGCGATCTTGACCACGGCCGGGGCGTATGCCGTCGCAAGCGAGACGCCGAAGACGAGCACGCATCACTACGAGCTGCGCAAGTACGACGGCCAGTGGCGAATCTCGAACGCCTACAACAACCCGTTGCTGCTGACGAGCACCGAGTTCGGGGCAGACTACCAGCTGGCGAATCTGTACTTCTTCGATCCCTCGGGGCGGTACCTGGTCCCTGACCCAGTCTACGTCCCGCTGCAGGCGACCCAGGGTGACCTCGTCAACGGGCTGGTACGAGACCTGATCACTCAGCCCAGCGACTGGCTGGGGCCGGAACTGGGGCAGGAAGGTACCGCCACCCACACGGCGTTCCCGAAGCACACCACCTTGCAGGGAGCCGTCACGGTGGACGGCGGGACAGCGTCAGTGAACCTCACGGGGACCCTCGTGTCGAAGGCATCGCGCAGCCAGCTGGAGCAGATCTCCGCCCAGCTCCTGTGCACGCTGTCCGGCGCGTGCCAGGGACAGCAGCAGCAGCAGGTGAAGTCCATCGCGCTGTACATCGACGGAAATCCGTTCGTCCCGCCGGGCGCCTCAGGCAACCCGGTCCAGAACCAAGCCAACCAGTACCAGTACCGGCCTGCCGCCACCCCGCAGGCCGGCGGCTTGTACTACCTCACGGCAAGTGGCCAGCTGGCGTGGCTGAAAGCCGCTGGAGACAAGCCTGTCACGGTCGCCAGCATCGGCAGCGGCTACTCCTCGCTAGCCGTCTCCCCTGATGGCAAGTACCTTGCCGTGATCCGCCACGGGAACCTCTACACCGGCGTGGTCGGCGACGCCGTGCTGCAGGCGCGTGGTCTCGGAAACGGCATCACGTCCCTGAGCTGGGACTCCGGCGACGACCTGTGGGTGGTCAACAGCATGGGCGTCTCCGTCCTGCGCGCTACCCCGGGCAAGTCGGCCACGCCACCGGTGACGGTGAACATCAACCCCTACGGGAGCAACACCTGCGGGAGCAACGTCGATGACGTGACCGCGCTGCGGGTCGCGCCGGACGGCGTGCGGGTAGCCATCGTTTTCGGGGGGACCGAGGAGACGCTCGCGTTCGGGGCGGTCGTCAGGTCCGGGTCGGCGTCGCAGCCACTCATCCAGCTCAACCTGTCTCCGTTCTTCGTCTGCAAGAGCGCGAGCGCGTTCACGTCGCTGTCCTGGTACGGTGCCGACGATGTCGTCGCGCTCGGTCAGCCTGGTGACACCGTGACGGACTACCCCGTCAATGGCGGCACGCCGACGACAGTTCAGGGACCGCAGGGCGCCGCCTCGATCACCGCCACCGCCGCGTGGGGCCTGGTCGCGGGCCTTGAGAACGGCAAGGTAAGCACCGCCGCAACCTTGTCCAGCGCATGGGACGCCCTTGATGATTCCGGCATGTTCCCGGCGCTCCCCGGGTAGCTGGCGGGGCCGCGACCAGGTTCGCTAGCCGAGTAATCTGGAGTTTGTCTCAGGTTGTCACGCGTGTCCCTCCTGACAATTCGGCTTCGGAGAGCTAGCGTTCATCCATGGCACTCGCCCGGGTCCGTGGTTGCGCCGGGCTGGTCTCTCCGGAAGCGGAGGGTTCCAGCCGGCAAGCCGATGCCAGCCGCAGGCTAAACGGTCCACGTAAGGCGACTTCTCGTCGACCGATCACGGGGCGGCTTAGAGGTAAGTCCTGCCCGGCCGGGGGATACAGAGTCCCCCGGGCACCGGAGAAGGGCAGTAGTGGTCATGGAAGGCCGCGAACCCCTCAGCAGGCGGATGTGGGGACGAAGACCAGGTCGGCCGGGCGAGTGCCTTCCCATATCAACAGCCGTTCATCGACAGCCGTAGGGGGAGTCGAGATGGACATCACCTTCAAGGGTCGGCACACGACGGTTCCGGAGCGGTTCCGGAGGCACGCCACAGCGAAGCTAGCCAAGCTCGAGAAGCTCGACGCCAAGGCGGTTCGGGTAGACGTGGAGGTCTCGCAGGAGCGCAACCCGAGACAGGCTGACCACAGTGAACGGGTGGAGCTGACCATCCGCTCCCGAGGTCCCGCGATCCGCGCCGAGGCAGCGGCCGACGACCGGTACGCAGCCCTCGACCTCGCCTTCGCGAAGCTGGAGGGACGGCTGCGCAGGGCCGCCGAACGGCGCAAGGCCAAGCGCGGCGAGGCGCCAGCTGTCTACTCCACCGAGGTCCTGGCGGCTGTGGGGGCGGCGCCAGAGCAACTCGACAGCTCGATGCTCGCCGGTGTCGGCAACGGCCAGGGCTACGCCGCTGGCGGCCCTACCGGTACCGTCGTGGCGGGACTAGCCGCCAGCGGTCGCCCGCACCCGGCCCACCACGTCATCAACCTTCCTGAGATGCCCGGGGCGGACGGGTTCGGGGACGGCCCGGTAGACGTGCCTATGGCCGCCGGGCTGATCCCGATCCAGATGGAAGGCGACGGCCCGGTCGTGGTCCGGGAGAAGGTCCACGTCTCCCATCCCATGACGATCGACCAGGCGCTCCTGGAGATGGAACTGGTGGGCCACGACTTTTACCTGTTCCACGACAGCGGCTGCGACAAGTTCAGCGTTGTCTATCGGCGTCGCGGGTACGACTATGGAGTTATCCGGCTCGTGGAGGAGGGCTAGTACTGCCTCGCCGCGCCCGGCCGTTAGCCAACACAGTCAGGACGACCCGGTCCCAGCGCGCCCGGGGCGCGCTGGGACCGGGGCAGTACGCACGGGTTTAGTTACATGTCCTATCCTGTGCGTGAACTGCGATCGCAGCGGAAGGAGCGGCCGTGACCGATCGGTCCAGGACCGGGCTGGGGGATTTGGGGTGCCGCAGCCCAGCGCGCCCCGGCAAGCAGGCCCGGAGGTACCAGTGGGCGATCCCATCCGGGTGCTGATCGCGGATGACCACGCGCTCTTCAGGCGCGGACTAGAGATGGTTCTGGCAGAAGAGGCCGGCATCGAGCTCGTCGGCCAGGCGAGCGATGGCGCCGAGGCCGTCCAGATCGCGGGTGAGGCTGTGCCCGACGTCGTCTTGATGGACATCAGGATGCCGAAGACGACCGGCATCGAGGCCGCGCGCGCGATGAAGGAAGTCGCGCCTAGCGCCAAGATCGTAATGCTGACGATCAGCGACGAGGAAGAAGATCTCTTCGAGGCAATCCGCGCCGGCGCCAGTGGCTACCTGCTCAAGGACATCCCGCTTGATGAGGTCGCGGCGGCTGTGCGCTCGGTGCATGGCGGGCAGTCGTTGATCAACCCGTCAATGGCCGGCAAGCTGCTCAGCGAGTTCGCCACCCTCGCACGGCGCGACGCGGAGGAGGAGCCGTCCAAGCACGCTCCCGCGCCCAAGCTCACCGAGCGGGAGATGGAAGTGCTGCGGCTGGTGGCACGCGGGATGAACAACCGGGACATCGCCAAGGAGCTGTTCATCTCCGAGAACACGGTGAAGAACCACGTCCGCAACATCCTGGAGAAGCTGCAGATCCACTCCCGGATGGAGGCCGTCATGATCGCGGTACGAGAGAAGCTGATCGAGATCAGCTAGAACGCTCGCGCAGATACTTCGATAGCCGCCTTGCTGGCTAGGTTGTCGTTGCCTTCAGGGCCGCGTGCAGATGGTCGGCCAGATGAGGCGGCGAGATCCGCTCCGTGACGACGTTGTCGCAGCCCACCCAGGTCGCGGCCTCCGCGAGCGCGCGGGCCATGGGCTGCGCGGCTGAGGGCTTGTCGAGGACGACGTGCTTGGCGATGAGGGTCTTGCCGCTTCGGCCCGGGTCAACGCGGCCGAGTAGCTGACCGCCTGCCAGCAAGGGCATCGTGAAGTAGCCGTGAACCCGCTTCTCCTTGGGCAGGTAGGCCTCAAGGACGTGCTCGAAGCCGAACATTCGCACCGTCCGCTTGCGGTCCCAGATCAGCGAGTCGAACGGGGACACCAGCGCGGTGCGGTGCGACCCCCGCCCTCCCGCGTTCAGCCACGCGAGCGCTTCCGGATCTGCCCAGGCTGGCAGCCGACGGGGCTTGCCTGCAATGGTGACCGGGATGAGTCCGGCGGCTTCGGCTGCCGCGTCGATGTTCTCGGGGGTGCCCTGCTTGAGGCCCAACCAGTCGATCCGGTGAAAATCCCGGAAGTCAGCGTGGGTAGCAACGCCAAGCGCCCGCGCGGTTACCGTGACCATGTAGGCCAGGCACTCACCGTCGGTCGGCTGATGATCGAGCAGTGGCCTGGGGATTACGCGCTCGGGCAGGTCGTAAACCCGGCGCCACCCGATGCGCCGCACGCATGCCGCCTGGCCAGTGTCGAGGAGCCACTCGGCGGCGATCTTGACCTCCGACCAGTCCCACCACGGGCCGCCCGCCTTCGCGCCGCCCAGTTGGGTGGCGGTCAGCGGCCCCTCGGCTCGCAGCCGGGCCACAACCTCGTCGCAGGCGCGGCGGGATACCTTATGCCAGCGCTGGCCGCGGGCCATGATGCCACGCCGGCGCGCGGCGTAGTATGGCCAGGACTCCAGCGGCAGCACGCAAGCGGCGTGCGCCCAGTACTCGAACGCGGCAGGCCTGGCGGGATGCCAGTACGCGTCCTCCACCGGCTGTCGGCCGATTGCCCCAAGCCGGGTATACGCCACGAGTTCGTGTGATCGGGCTAGGACGCTGATAGTGTCCAGCTGGACAGCCCCAAGCCGTCGCAGCATCGCGCTGACCCCGCCGCGCCGTCCCTCGGCCCCGAGGAGTCCTTGCGCGCGCAAGGTGACCCGCCGTAGATCATCGGGGGACAACTCCGCTGCCTCGCCCATTGTGACAGATTACCGGCGGGGGCTGACATCGTGCGAGTAGAGCTCACATCTTGCAAGTAGAGCGGTTTAGTACCAGTCCTCGGTGAAGGTCTTGGCAGCCAGCAAGACGATGCCGCCGACCGCCGCGACACCGGCCGCCACCCAGAACAGCCACCACGTCGGGTGCGGGACGAACGCGACACCACCGATGACGAATCCGACGACGGTGATGGCGACGCCGACCCAGGAGACGGCCCGGCCACCGAAGTGCTCACCCTCGTGCACCGTCCCGAGGACGGGCTGGGCCACGGTGCCCCCGTGGCCCTCAAGGGTGCTCGTTGCCACATCGGCCACGACTTCCTCCAACATCAGTCACGCAGAGCGTCCAGCAGCTGGTCGCTGGTCGCAGACAGCTAAAAAATACTCCATTATTGTCTCCGAGGTGGCACCCGGGTCAGCCTTGGGGTGCCTCTTTGAGCTGGGGACTCGGCTTAACGGCCCGACTCGCCTACCATGACAGCGAGGCGTGTAAGCCATCCGATCCGCAAGGAGCACGACCAGAAGTGCCAACGATCATAGACAGCATCCTTCGCGCTGGCGAGGGTAAGATCCTCCGCCAACTGAAGCGGATCGCCGAGCAGGTCAGTTCGGTCGAGGAAGACTTCGTTGCCATGACCGACGCTGAGCTACGGTCGATGACGGACGAGTTCCGGCAGCGGTACGCGGACGGGGAGTCGCTTGATGACCTGTTGCCCGAGGCATTCGCCACCGTCCGGGAGGCAGCGAGGCGCACTATTGGCCAGCGTGCCTTCGATGTGCAGCTGATGGGCGGCGCCGCGTTGCACCTAGGGAACATCGCCGAGATGCGTACTGGCGAGGGCAAGACGCTCACTGGCGTCTTCCCGTCTTATCTCAACGCCATCGCGGGCAAGGGCGTGCACGTCGTCACCACCAACGACTACCTGGCTAAGTTCCAGGCGGAGTGGATGAGCCGGGTACACCGCTTCCTGGGCCTGGAGGTCGGGGTCATCCTGGCGGAGATGACACCGCCGGAGCGCAAGGTTGCCTATGCCGCGGACGTCACCTACGGGACCAATAACGAGTTCGGGTTTGACTACCTGCGCGACAACATGGCGTGGTCGCTGGACGAGTGCGTGCAGCGCGGCCACAACTTTGCGATCGTGGACGAGGTCGACTCGATCCTCGTCGACGAGGCGAGGACGCCGCTGATCATCAGTGGCCCGGCGGAGCAGAACTCTCGCTGGTACGTCGAGTTCGCCAAGGTCGTTCCGCGGCTGCGGCGCGGTGAGGACGGCGAGGGCGACTACGAGGTTGACGAGAAGAAGAAGACGGTCGGCATCCTGGAGGCCGGAGTCGAGAAGGTCGAGGACTACCTCGGCATCGACAACCTTTACGACCCGGTGAACACGCCCCTGGTCAGCTTCCTTAACAACGCCATCAAGGCCAAGGAGGCTCTACAAGCGAGACAAGGACTACGTCGTGATGAACGGCGAGGTTCTGATCGTTGATGAGTTCACCGGGCGCATCCTGCACGGTCGCCGGTACAACGAGGGCATGCACCAGGCCATCGAGGCCAAGGAGGGCGTGCAGATCAAGGACGAGAACCAGACGCTCGCCACGATCACCTTGCAGAACTACTTCCGGCTCTACACCAAGCTCGGGGGCATGACCGGCACGGCGATGACTGAGGCAGCCGAGTTCATGCAGATCTACAAGCTCGGCGTGGTCCCGATCCCGACCAACCGGCCGATGATCCGGGCGGACGAGACCGACGTTATCTACCAGACCGCCGAGGCTAAGTTCGAGGCGTGCGTCGAGGACATCGCCGAGCGGCACGCCGAGGGCCAGCCGGTCCTCGTCGGCACCACCAGCGTGGAGAAGTCCGAGCTGCTGTCGAAGATGCTTAAGCGCAGGGGCATCCCCCATCATGTGCTGAACGCCAAGTACCACGAGCAAGAGGCCACGATCGTCGCGCAGTCGGGCCGTCTTGGCGCGGTCACCGTGGCGACCAACATGGCGGGCCGTGGCACGGACATCATGCTGGGCGGCAGTCCTGAGTTCATCGCGGACCAGGAACTGCACCAGCGGGGGCTGTCTCCGGTCGACACGCCGGAGGACTACGAGGCGGCCTGGCCGGAGGCCGTGGCGAAGGCCAAGGCGGCGGTGACGGCGGAGCATGAGCAGGTCGTCACGGCGGGCGGCCTGTACGTGCTCGGCACCGAACGACACGAGTCGCGGCGCATCGACAACCAGCTCCGTGGCCGGTCCGGCCGTCAGGGAGACCCTGGCAAGAGCCGGTTCTACCTGTCCCTTGAAGACGACCTGATGCGAATGTTCCGGTCCGACCGGGTCGCCGCGCTCATGGACCGGATGAACATCCCGGCCGATGTCCCGGTGGAGAACAAGGTCGTCTCCCGGGCGATTAGGTCCGCACAGACGCAGGTTGAGCAGCAGAACTTTGAGATCCGCAAGGACGTGCTCAAGTACGACGACGTCCTGAACCGGCAGCGTCAGGTCGTCTACGGCGAGCGCCACGAGGTGCTCGAGGGCGCGGACCTGAACACCCAGGTGCGGGGCATGCTCGATGAGGTGATCGAGGCCTATGTCAAGGCGGCCACCGCCGACGGGTACCCGGAGGAGTGGGACCTGGACAAGCTGTGGAAGGCATTCCGCCAGCTCTACCCGATCGCGATCACCGTCGAGCAGGTAATGGACGAGGTCGGTGGCGAGAAGGCCAACCTGACCACCGACCACATCAAGGAAGCCGTCCGGGAGGACGCCCAGGCCGCGTACGACCGACGTGAGGGCGAACTGTCGGCGGAGATCATGCGGGACGTCGAGCGCCGCGTGGTGCTTTCCGTGCTGGACCGCAGGTGGCGCGAGCACCTGTACGAGATGGACTACCTTCGCGAGGGCATCGGCCTGCGGGCCATGGCGCAGCGTGATCCGCTGGTCGAGTACCAGCGTGAGGGCTACGACATGTTCAACGAGATGATGGAGGGCATCAAGGAGGAGTCGGCCACCGCCCTGTTCAACCTCCAGATCGAGGTCCAGCAGAACCCGATTGTCGAAGAGGTCCAAGAAGGCGTGATCCCCGGGATGCTCTTCGGGGCGAAGGCAGGCTCCCAGCAAGCGCAGCAGCAGCCTCAGCCGCAGTCGGCGGCCGGGTCCACCGCGGCCGGGTCCACCGCGGCCAGGCCTCGCAGGCAGCGACCGACACCGCCGCCCGCGGCCCCTAGCCGGCGGCACCGGTCCCGGCGGCTTTCGGTGGGGGAAGCGCGGGGACTAAGCCGGGCACCGGCCGGGCCGCGCAGCCAGGCCAGGCGCGCCCGGCCCAGCCCGAGCCGGGTTCGGCTGCGGCGGGCACCGGGCGGACTGCCAGGCGTGGCAAGCACGCCGCTGACGGGCGTGGCCATGCCACCGCCGCCGGCCGGGGGGAGGCCGCCACTGCGAGCTCCAGCCAGGAGCGGGAGGCCGGGCCTTCCCTGCCTCCTGGCTTCGAGCCGCGCCGGCCGCGTCAGCTCCAGTACTCCGCGCCGTCAGACAGCGGTGGCGTCGAGGTCAAGCGGGACTCCGCCGCGGACCCCTACGCCAGCGCGGGACGCAACGACCCGTGCCCCTGCGGGTCAGGGCGGAAGTACAAGCGCTGCCACGGAGACCGTTCAGGCCAGTAACGCCAAACCGCTACTGGTCTAGCGGGCTGATGCCGGCGCGCGCTCAGGCAGCCTCAATGTCCGTGCAGACCCACTCGCCAGGGCAATCCTCGCGAGCGATCCGCTCTAGACGCAGGGCGAGCGCTCGGACGCGATCCCCGAATCCGGCAATGACGCTCATCTCGATCGCGTCTCGCGCAGGGCGGGTCGCGACGACCCGTAGGATGCGGGGCTGCCCACCGCCACGTGGGCAGCCACCGGTCCCGCCACGCGCACCGCCAAGGTCGCCGCTTCCGAAGCCGCGCAAGAGCCGAAGAAACTGGCTGCGTGCCCGCTTGCTGGTCCAGGGGAGGATCTGCGCTGCCGGGCGCGCGCCAGCCAGTGCCTCGGTGAGCATCCTCGCGAACCGGGTTGGCCAGTCAGTGCCTGCCTCGCCGGTGGCGTCCCCGCGAAAGGCAAGGCATGCAGCGCCGGTGCTGGGATCGCGGACCGGGCGAGCCGAGCGCGCCATGTCCCGTTCCGGACTGGCGGGACTCGTGGCGGCGTCCGGGGGCGGCGTCCAATCTGGCACTTTGGCTAGTGCGATCTGCTGTCCTGGCATGGCTTCCCTCGGAATGACGACGGGGTGCGGCAACCGCTTGCCATGCCGTTATACCGGTGACCACTGACATTCCAGCCGGTCAGGTACTAATGGGAAAGTGGGAAACTGGAGGCACGGGCGGCCGGGTGGCCGCGGCGACAAGTCGCGGCGAGACAGTGTCTGGTCGCGCTCGGCTGTTCGGCCCGGCGACCTATCATGGGAAACGTGACCCTGCCAAGTTCCGAGTCCCTGTCGAGAAGCCTGCCAGGGTGAGCAAGCCGTACCCGTACCCGCTGACACCGGGCCGCTCAGCCAACATGAAGGGGAACCGGCGCACCGACACCAAGCCGGAGATTGCCCTGCGCACCGCGCTGCACGCGATGGGATACCGCTACCGTAAGGACTTCCGCATCGACCTGCCCGCGCGTCGGGTAAGGCCCGACATCGCCTTCACCAGGCGGAAGGTCGCGGTTTTCGTCGACGGCTGCTTCTGGCACGCCTGCCCCGAGCATGGCACCCAGCCAAAGAACAACGAGTGGTATTGGTCACCCAAGCTCACCAGGAACGTCGAACGCGACCGGGCCGCCGACGACGCGCTCACCCAGGCCGGCTGGACCGTAGTCCGGCTCTGGGAGCACGTTCCCGTCGCCGAGGCGGTGGCGGCCGTGGTCAGGGCCGTGGGCGTCCCGTCGTCCCCAGCCAGCCAGGCGACTAACATCAATTCCCATGCGGGTCTACCTGCCATCGACGCTCCCGGCGCTGGCTAACGTCCTCAAGGAGGGCGCGGTCGGCCCCGCCCCGGTGCACGGCTTCGCCGTCACCCCGGCGCTGCGCGAGGCGTACGCGAGCGGGGATGAGGAAGAACTCGAGTACATCGCCATGCTCGCCGCGGCCCGCGAGTCGCTGCGCATGCTGCGCGCCAGTCCTGAGGCCTCCCGGCGGCGGGTGGTGCTCGCCGCTGACGCCGAGGCCACCTGGATCGCCTACGACGACGAGCCCGCCGCCGTGGTCATCGCCGACCCGGTACCGATAGCGGCCCTGGCCTCCGCCCACGTCGATGACGCCGACGCCGCCGGGGACGTGGCCGCCGCCGCTGACGCCATCGCCGCCGCCGACGGGGGCGACGCGGACGCCGAGTTCACCGTCGACGGCGCGGAGGGCCACGAGCTCGCCTGGTATGCGACCCAAGAGCTAAAGAATCTCCTATCCGAACGCTCCCTCCCCTAGGTCACCCCCCCACAAACTGTGTTACCGATGCTGGTACCAGGGCAAGGGTGTTTTATGGACGCCGTTACTCGTGTTCCAGCGCCGGTCAACGAGCCGGTCCGGCGCTACCAGCCAGGCAGCGGCGACCGCGCGGTCGTCGAGGCCAAGATCAAGGAACTGGCCGGGCAGCGGGCCGAGCTGACGATGACCGTCGGCGGCCGCCAGGTCATGGGCTGCGGCGAGCGCGTTGAGGTGGTGCAGCCGCACGCGTTCCGCCAGGTGCTCGGCGAACTGGGGAACGCCACCGACGAGGACGTCTGCGCCGCGATCGACGCAGCGCTTGAGGCTGCCCCAGGGTGGCGCGCCCTGTCGTTCGATGACCGGGCGGCGGTGTTCCTGCGGGCCGCTGAGCTGCTGGCGGGGCCCTGGCGCCCCGTCCTGAACGCCGCCACCATCCTTGGCCAGTCCAAGTCGGTCTTCCAGGCGGAGATCGACGCCGCCTGTGAGCTGATCGACTTCTGGCGCTACAACGTGGCGTACGCCCGGCAGTTGCTCGGCGAGCAGCCACAGTCCGCGCCCGGCACCTGGAACTACCTGGAGTACCGGCCCCTGGAAGGGTTCGTGCTCGCGATCACGCCGTTCAACTTCACGTCGATCGCCGGGAACCTGCCGACCGCGCCCGCCCTACTCGGCAACGTGGTCGTCTGGAAGCCGTCGCCTACCCAGCAGCTTGCCGCGCACTTTACGATGCGGCTGCTTGAGGCCGCCGGGCTGCCGCCGGGTGTTATCAACATGGTGACCGGCGACGGGTCTGCCGTGTCCCGAGTGGCCGTGCCGCACCCGTCGCTCGCAGGGATCCACTTCACCGGGTCGACGCAGACCTTCCAGCACCTGTGGCGGACGGTCGGCGGCAACATCGCCGGGTACCGGGATTACCCGCGACTGGTCGGGGAGACCGGCGGCAAGAACTTCATCATCGCGCACCCGTCGGCCGATCCGGCCTCCTGCGTGACAGCGCTGGTCCGGGGAGCCTTTGAGTACCAGGGCCAGAAGTGCTCAGCGGCCTCTCGCGCCTACATTCCCCGGTCGCTGTGGGAGTCGTCAGTGCGAGACGAACTGGTGGCGACCGCTGGAGGACTTTCGTTCGGGAACGTGGGGGAGGATCTTTCGCTCTTCGGCGGGGCGGTCATCGACGCGCGGGCGGTGGCAAAGCACGCGGCGGCCTTCGAGCGGGCCAGGTCCCGGCCGGCGGTGTCGTTCCTGTGCGGCGGGACGATCCGCGACGGCGAGGGGTACTTCGTCCCGCCGACGGTGCTGGAGTGCTCGGACCTGGCGGACGAGGTGTTCACCACGGAGTACTTCGGGCCGATCCTCGCGGTGCACGTGTACCCGGATGCGTCGTTTGAGGATGTGGTGTCACAGGCGGCGGATGTAGCGCCGTACGCACTGACCGGCGCGATCCTGGCCACGGATCGCCCGGCGATCGCCTACGCGTCGCAGCGGCTGAGGTACTCGGCGGGCAACTTCTACGTCAACGACAAGCCGACCGGTGCCGTGGTCGGCCAGCAGCCCTTCGGCGGTGCGCGCGCCAGCGGGACCAACGACAAGGCCGGCTCCGTCTTTAACCTGATCCGCTGGGCCTCCCCGCGAGCGATCAAGGAAACCTTCGTGCCATCGACGGATCACCGATACCCCCACATGGCCTGAGGGTTTCCCGCCCGCCCGCGACCGATTCGGCTAGGCTTGCGGCAGTTTAGTCGCGGACCTGAGCCTAAGCGCGCCCGCGGCTGATGGACTGAGCGGAGCGACCGAGGAACGAGGGAGCGCGGCTTGGTGCGTAGCCGCGCGGGAGGCAGGCAGACATCCACCGACTGGTGCTGTGGAACATAGACCTGACGCTTATGGACGTGGCGAAGGTTACGCGAGCCGCGTTCGCGGAGGCGTTCAGGGTTGTCGCTGGGCGGCCTCTGGTGAAGCTGCCGCAGATGGCGGGTCGCAGCGAGCCGGAGATGTTCTTCGAGGCCCTGGCAATGAACGGGGTGGACCTGCGGGAGGGCGAGCCGGACAGGCTGCTCGCACCGTTTGGCGCGGAGCTCGCGACGGCACTGGCCGCGCGGCGGGACTTGCTCGCCACCGATGGACGACTGCTGGCTGGGGCCCGCGAGTCGATGGCGGCGGTCGCGCAGTGCGATGGCGTGGTCCCCTCGGTGCTGACAGGCACGAGCAAGCCGAATGCCGTGGTCAAGCTTCACGCGTTCGGCCTGGACCGCTTCGTGGACATCAATGTCGGAGGCTTCGGCTCCGAGGTCTACCCCAAGGGCACCTTGCTGCGAGTGGCACGGCAGCGGGCCGAGGAGAAGTATGGCTGCAGCCTTGCTGACGGCGCGACCTTTTACATCGCCGACTCCCCGCGCGACGTGGAGGCCGCCCGGGTAGGCGGTGCCACCTCGGTGGCCGTCGCGAGCGGTCGGGCGACCAGTGGCGAACTGCGTGACTCCGGTGCCGACCACGTCCTGCCCGACCTCACCGACCCCGATCGCCTCATCGCCATCATTACTGGCTAGTGGCGACTCCCGGTTGGTCGGCGGCGACCCGGGAATAGGTTCAGAAGGATGGTGCTGAGATAAATCGAAACTAGCGGTTTAGTTTTGATTATTACCGGAGGTCAGCAGGCCATGCAGCAGACAAAGCTCAAGACAAGCAAGCTCGGCAGCACCGGGATGGAGATCACCCGCATCGGGCTCGGCGCATGGGCGATCGGTGGCGGCGACTGGGAGTTCGGCTGGGGGCCGCAGCAGGACGACGAGTCGGTCGCGGCGATCCACCGGGCCCTGGAGGGCGGTGTCAACTGGATCGACACGGCCGCCGCCTACGGGTTTGGCCGCTCCGAGGAGGTCATCGGGCGGGCGCTGCGCGGCATGGCCTCCCGGCCATATGTCTTCACCAAGTGCTCGCTGCTCGATGATGGCACCCGGCACGTCAAGAACGTCCTGGCGCGGGACTCGATCCTGCGCGAGGCCGAGGCGAGCCTGGAGCGGCTCGGCGTCGATGCCATCGACCTGTACCAGATCCACTGGCCGATTCCCGACGAGGACATCGAGGAGGGCTGGGGCGCCATGGCCGAGCTCAAGGAGCGCGGCCTCGTCCGGCACATTGGCGTGTCGAACTTCAGCACCTCGCAACTGCGCCGCATCGAGTCGATCGCCCCGATCGAGACGATCCAGCCTCAGTACTCGCTGATCGAGCGAGAAGTCGAGGCTTCCGTCTTGCCCTTCGCTGAGCGCGACGGCATCGGAGTCATCGTCTACTCCCCGATGGGATCCGGCGTGCTGACCGGTGGCATCACCAGGGAGCGGCTGTCGGCCATGCCCGACGACGACTGGCGCAAGGCCGACCCCCGGTTCACCGAGCCGCAGCTCACCCGGAACCTCGCGCTGGCATCGGCGTTGCAGGACATCGCGAACCGGCACGACACCACGGCCGGCGCCGTCGCGGTCGCCTGGACCCTGCTCAATTCCGCCGTCAACGCCGCGATCGTCGGGTTCCGGCGACCGGACCAGGTGGACCCGATCCTGCCTGGGGCCGGCCTGGAGCTCACCAGCCAGGACCTGACCGAGATCGAGGGAGCGCTGCAGCCATGACAACGATCGGATTCGTCGGCCTCGGCGCGATGGGCGCGGCGATCGCCGGGCGGCTGCTCGGCCTTGACGGCAACGAGGTGTACGGCACCAACCGGACTAGGGCCAAGGCCGAGCCGCTGATCGCGCAGGGGTTGCAATGGCGGGACACGGCACGCGAGGTCGCGGCCACCGCTGACGTGGTGATCAGCATGGTCACCGACGATGCCGCGCTCGCGGCCGTCGCCGACGGCCGCGATGGGATCGTGGCCGGCTCGGGCCGGGGTCGCTGTACATCGACATGAGCACCGTGAGCCCGAGCGCGAGCAGGGACGTGGCCGCGCGGGCCGGCGCGGCCGGCGCGACGATGGTTGACGCGCCGGTCTCGGGGAGCGTCCCCGCGGCGCGCGACGGCAGCCTCGCGATCCTGGTGGGCGGCACGGACGAGGCCTTCGCGGCCGCCACACCGGTGCTGAGCCACCTCGGCAGCGTCAGCCACGTGGGCGAGAACGGTCATGGCCTGCTGCTTAAGCTCGCCGTCAACATCAGCCTGGCGGCCCAGATGCTCGCGTTCAGCGAGGGCGTCCTGCTCGCCAAGCGAGGCGGCATTGACCCGGAGGTGGCCACCAAGGTAATGGCCGAGACCTCGATCGGGTCCCCGATGCTGCGGGTACGCGCGCCTCTCGTCCTCAACCTGCCCGAGCAGGCATGGTTCCGGGTGGACCTCATGCACAAGGACATCCGTCTCGCGCAGGACGCCGGCCGTCAGGAGGGAGTCTCGCTGCCCTCGGCGACAACCGCCGACACCATCCTCGGTCAGGCTGAGAAGGCGGGCTACGGGCACCGGGACATCGCCGGGCTGTTTGAGGTGCTGGCCAAGGCGAACAAGTGACGACTCGCGCACCACGTATCTCTCACACTTCATCCATCGCTAGATTTTCACGTGAACTGGTTCTGTCCGGTTTTCAGCGTTATGGACCTGCTGGCGGCACTTACCCAGCGGCCGGCTCGGGAAGCGCCAGTGCGGCCGCGGCTAGGCCAACCTGCCGCATCGACTCGCGGACTGCCTGTGCCGCCGCGGTGGCCTGGTCGGTAAGGCCGCTGATCTCGGTGACGGCGTGCTCGTCGGCTGCGGTCTGGGCGACGAGGTCCAGGTACCTGTCATTCAGGTTCGATATCCGTAGCGCGTCCTGCCAGTCCCGGAACGCGGACCTGGCCGTGAGTACCTCAGCTGCGTAGCGCTCCAGGGCGGTGACCCTGGACTCGATCGCGTCCTGGGCTAGCTGCAGGGCACGCTGCTGCGGTCCGAGGACCGAATCGGTCATGGGCCCGGCGCTCGCAGCCGCGTTGAACTCGTGCTCGGCCCGCAGGTCCGTGATGTCGCGCAAGGCGATCGCGATATGCCACTCGTGCCACCGCAGCGTAGGCTCCGCCACGATGTCAGGTGACTCCATCGCGTCGTCAGTGACCGAGTCGAGGGCCGAACTGATCGCGGCCTGGGCGCGGATCAGCAACTCGCGGCTCACCCGGTCCAGGGCGGAGGGCAGCACGAGCTGGTCGCGGTGACGCAGCTGATACAGCGGCTCTGCTAGGCCGATCGGGTCGTGTGCAAGGCTGCGGCGGATCAGGTGCCGCCGCTTGCGCTCTCGCAGTGCCGGGCTGGATACCGGCATGATGTCCCACGACGGATCGCCGGGACTCATCCGCGGGCCACCGTCTTGCCACGGCAGGGGCAACGAAAACTACGAATTACCGTCACACAGTCTCCCAGGCGCACTACAGACGCCTAGTGTCGCACCTCCGTCAGGGAGTCGCCACCTCACTCGTCGCCGTCCTGCGCAACGAAGAGGTCCTCTCCGCCCGCGATGTCGCGGCCGAGCCCCAGGTCGGGCCGCGTTTGTGTCCATGGGCCGAGACGTGGTGAGCCTGCGCAGTACGGATTTACGAACTGACCATGCTCGCGCGACCTGTTGAGAGGCGGCGGGTGCGTTCGGAATAGAGGTCAATTAGGGTTAGGTTCGGCAGGGTGCGGCGGGCAGGAGGAGGCGCGGGGCATGGGTGAGTTCGTGCGGGTTGAAGTGGCGGAGCGGATTGCGACCATCCGGCTGGATCGGCCGAAGGTGAACGCGCTCAACAGCCAGGTGAAAGGCGAGATCGCCGAGGCGGCCGCGCAGGTGAGCGCGGACGACGAGGTGAGCGCCGTCGTCATCTACGGCGGGGAGCGGGTCTTCGCGGCCGGGGCGGACATCAAGGAGATGGCCGACCTGAGCTACGCGCAGATGGCGGAGCGGTCGGCCAGGATGCGGGCGTCGTTCAACGCGGTGGCGCAGATCCCCAAGCCGGTCGTCGCGGCCGTCACCGGGTACGCGCTCGGTGGCGGACTGGAGCTTGCGCTGTGCGCGGACTTTCGGGTAGTGGGGGAGTCGGCGAGGATGGGCCAGCCGGAGATCCTGCTCGGCATCATCCCCGGGGCGGGTGGCACGCAGCGGCTGCCCAGGCTGATCGGGCCGGCCAGGGCGAAGGACCTGATCTTCAGCGGGCGGCAGGTGGCGGCTCCGGAAGCGCTGGCGATCGGGCTGGCCGACGCGGTAGCGCCGGACGCCGAGGTGTACGCGACGGCGATCGGGCTGGTCAAGCAGTACGTCGGCGGGCCTTCCCTGGCGATCCGGGCGGCGAAGCAGGCCATAGATTCGGGACTGGAGGTCGACCTAGCCACCGGGCTGGAGATCGAGCGGCTGCAGTTCTCGGCGCTGTTCGCCACCCAGGACCAGAAGGCCGGGATGCGCAGCTTCGTCGAGAACGGGCCGGGCAAGGCAACGTTCTGTGGTCGCTGAAGTGCGTCGGCACAGGGATAATGAGTGCCATGACAGAGCCTGACGACGCGCTCTCCCTGGAGATGGTCACCGCCGCGCTGCGCGCGGACAGCACCGACATGGCCGTGTACGCGAACGTCCTCACCAAGTCGCTAAGCGAGGCGCTGCCGCCTGAGTACGTGACTGTGGAGCGCAAGCAGTCAATGTCCGACCGGATGCGCGGCCGTCCCGGGGAGATCTCCAAAGTAGTCGTCAAGCTTGGTGACCAGGTCATGACCCTCGCCGTGCAGGGCGGGAAGCCAACGGCCGAGATCTGCAAGCAGGTGCGCGGCGTAGTGCTGTCCCGGCAGGCCGTCCCAGTCGGCCAGTGGGCCACCGCGCTGGCCAGGGCGCTTGTCGCCGACGCGGAGAGCAACGCGGCGGCCGCCGAGGCCCTGCGCCGCCTGGTGCTCGGCTCGTAAGCGCGCTGATCGTCTCCCGGAAAGATACGGCGATCAGGCCGAGCGGGTGGGGGCTAAGGGGGTTGGCGTGCAACCCCTGGGGGATAGGCACTACGGGGAACGGCCGGACGTTATCTAGGCGTTAACCGCAACGGTTGGTGCGAGTGCGTACTCTGGACGTGACATGCCTGCACTGGAATCGCTTCCCGGGAAGATCGGCCCCTACCGAGTCCTCGAGAAAATCGGCGAGGGCGGGATGGGCGTGGTCTACCTCGCCAGGGACGCAGAGCGCCGCCAGGTCGCGATCAAGGTGCTCGGACCGGCCGTGGTCGGCGACCCGAGCGCGCGTAAGCGCCTGGCCCGTGAGGTCGAGACAATGCGACGGGTACGCAGCCCGTACGTCGCGGAGATCCTCGACGCGGACGTGACCGGCGCCTCGCCGTACATTGTCACGCGGTACGTCAAGGGCCAGACGCTCGACGATGCCGTCAAGCGGGACGGCCCGCTGCGCGGGACGGCACTGCAGCGATTCGCTCATGGCCTTGCCTCGGCCTTGGCCGCGATCCATGCCGCTGGGGTCGTTCACCGGGACCTCAAGCCCGGCAATGTGATGCTGACCGCTGGCGGGGAGCCAGTGGTCATCGACTTCGGCATCGCGAACATGACCGACGGTACCCGGGTGACACAGACCGGCATAGTCATGGGAACGCCGGGCTACCTGGCGCCTGAGGTGATCGAGGGCGAGCCGAGCAGCCCGGCGTCCGACGTGCATTGCTGGGGCACGACGGTGGCGTTCGCCGCGACCGGGCGACAGCCATTCGGTACCGGGACGTTCCAGACGATCTTCTTTCGCGTGCTCAGTGGGCAGGCTGAACTGGGCGGAGTACCCGCGGCGGTGCTGCCGCTGCTGACGGCCTCACTCACGCGCAACCCGCGCCACCGCCCCTCGGCCGAGTGGCTCGCCATGCAGTGTGCGGCGCTCGGCTACATGGGCAATGAGTCGGCTAGCGTCGACTGGACGGTTGCGGGCCGGACCATGGCGGACCAGACGGCAGTGGACAGGACTGCGGTAGACCGGACCGCGGTAGACCGGACCGCGGTAGACCGGACCGCGGTAGACCGGACCGCGGTAGACCGGGCGGTACTGGCAGGAGGGACGCTGGTGGGGGCGCCGGAAGGCTTCGCGGCTTCCGGTGCCGTGCCCCCTGCGCCGTACGCTCCCGCCCCCACTGACGTGGGGACGGGCGTTGCCGACCTGTTCCCGGCGGTTGACTATGCACGCCCCGCTAATGGCGGGCGCCCCGCTGCCGACGCATGGCGAGATGACGGATGGGCGGACAGGTACCGGGCTGACCGCGCGCGGGCCTACGGGGATCAAGCTGAGGTAGCACGAGCTGGCGATGCGCCTGCCGACGACCCGGGGCAAGTGCCGAAGCGCGAGCCAAGGCCGCCCGCCGGGTACGGGCTGGTCAGCCTCGCCATCGCAGTGGCTGGCGTGGCGCTGGCCATTGCCCTGCCGGTCGCGGGCACACTGGTGGCACTGGCCGTGATTACGCTGCTGCGCGCAGCTGGCATGGCGGAGGAGGGACTCGCGGCCCGCCGTTCGGCCTACGGGGCAAGGGCCAGCGATGTCCTCGTCGTGATCGTCACCGCGCCGTGGAAAGTCGTCCGCGCGGTGCTAACAGCCGTGGCACTGGCCCCGCTCACCTTGGTGATCGCCGCACTCGCCGCGGGGGCCTCTGTGCTCGTCGGGCACACGACTAGCTTGCCGGACGCGGGCAGCTGGGCGGCCGGAGCGGCGGTCGCGTGGTCTGCCGTCGGGCCTGGATCTGCCGCCCCCCGCGCCGAGATCCGCAGGATCACGATGGGCGTAGTGCGTGGTCAGGGCGCGATGGCGGTGGCCCTCATCGCGACCTGGTGCCTGGCCCTGGCAGCGGTGTCCTCCGCGCTTGCCCAGCCACCGTACCTGTGGCCAGCGACGAACTGGATGCTGCCGCACCTGCCGTCGCTGGGCAACAGCCTGCACTCAGTCCAGCAATGGCTTCTCCGGCGCGCCGTGAGCATGCTGCACCTGCCCTGAGCCGTAGTCAGCCAGCGGGCGTACTAGTCCGAGCGAGATCACCTCGTTCGCTAGCCGGGTCCGCCGATTTGCTCCCTCGGGGATGCGGAACTTCTGGTACAAGCGCACGAGGTGCTGCTTGACCGCCGCCTCAGAGACGACCATGTCACGGGCGATCTCGCGGGGGCTGGCGGGTGTGACGAATGCATCATCGGACAGCGCCGGACGGCACAGTGACACCAGCACGTCCAGTTCCCTGCGGGTGAGATCGGGCGTGTCGGACCGTCGCAGCTCAGCCTCCGCGGCCATGTCCTCAGAGGGAATGCCCTCAACCTTGCACCGGGCGGCACCAAAGGTCAGGACGTCCCCGTCGTCGAGCAGCCTGCGGGCGATCGGACGGCCGTTCACCCGCGTCCCGTTACGTGATAAACCCAGATCGGCGATGTAGTAGTACGGGCCGCGGCGGACGATCTCGGCGTGCAGCCGAGAGACGCTCGGGTCATCAAGGCGCACATCAACGTGCAAGCCGCGGCCGATCGTCGTGACGTCGCCGGGCAACGGGACGACTTCCCCGGTGTCCTCAATGCGGATGTATGGCGTGTCCACGCAGGCCCTCCAGGCTTCCGGAATGGTGACGTCCGTCTCACTGTAGCGATACCCCGTCCACTGATGTCCCACTCTGAAAAGGTTTTTCGGCATATCGCCGCCGATCGAATGAAGTGTCCGTCTGGGCTGGTCAGACCCGGTGCTGCCGGTCAGCATGCGCATGGGTGCCGGTCGTCGCCGTCCCGAAGGCGAGCGGCGGTACCTCTGCCCTCCGAGCCGCGAGCAGTGGCCTGGTATGCCTCGCGTTTAGGGGTGGTGGCGCGGCAGCCCAATCCTTGGCCCCGGTAAACTTGGTGTGAAACCTGCTATTCGGATGTCCCAGCGGACGGGGGGAGGTCACCCATGCCGAGCCGCGAGCGGGACCGGGACCGCGCAACGGACGCGATGATCCCCGCGGAGTCGGCGCGGTCCCAGGCATCGTCGGCCGCACTGGTCCCGCACCTCGTCGTGCTCGTGTGCGTCGCCGCGGGGATCTACATAGCGTGGCATCAGGGCTCGCACGGCGGTGGCCGGGGCGGGGTGGTCGCCGGAGTGGCGGTGCTGGTGGCGGCGGCTGTCCGGCTCTCCCTGCCGACGAGGCTGGCCGGGCTGCTCGCAGTTCGGCACCGGGCGACAGACGTGGTAACGCTCATCGTTCTCGGCGTCAGCCTGCTCACCGCGGGACTGGTGCTGCCGAGCTTATGGCGTCGTGGTGGCCCGGCTGACCAGCGGAGCCATCCAGGAGGGTTACCCTGCGAACCCGCCCGGGCAGCGGCCTGGCGGCAGAGCGGAATAACGCTCCGAATATCGCAATTCACATCAGGGAGATACATGTCACGCAAGGGAAAGGTCGCCGTAGTCGGGGCCGGATTCTACGGATCGACCACGGCGCAGCGGCTCGCTGAGTACGACATTTTCGACGAGGTCGTTCTGACCGACATCAGGGACGGCTGGGCCGAGGGCCTGGCGCTGGACCTGAACGAGTCGCGGCCGATCGAGGGCTTCGAGACCAAGGTCACCGGCAAGACCACTGGCAGCAGCGGCGAGGGCTATGAGGCCATCGCGGGCGCGGGCATCGTCGTGATCACCGCTGGCCTGCCGCGCAAGCCTGGCATGAGCCGCATGGACCTGATCGAGACCAATGCCAAGATCGTCCGCCAGGTGACGGAGAACGTCGCCAAGCACGCGCCCGAGGCCGTGATCATCGTCGTCTCCAACCCGCTGGATGAGATGACCGCCCTCGCGGCCAAGGTGGCCGGCTTCCCGCCGAGCCGGGTGCTGGGCCAGGCAGGCGTGCTGGACACCGCCCGGTTCTCCTTCTTCGTGGCGGAGAAGCTCGCAGTCCCGGTCGGCTCGGTGAAGACCCTCACGCTCGGATCGCACGGCGACACGATGGTCCCGGTCCCGTCCGCGTGCACCGTTGACGGCAAGCCACTCGACACGCTGCTGCCCGCTGACGAGATCGAGGCTTTGGTCACCCGGACCCGCAACGGCGGTGGCGAGGTCGTCGCGCTGCTCAAGACCGGCTCGGCGTACTATGCCCCGTCCGCCGCCGCCGCCCGCATGGCGAAGGCGGTCGCTGAGGACTCCGGCGCGGTCATCCCGGCCTGCGCCTGGGTCGATGGCGAGTACGGCATCAATGGCGTCTACCTGGGAGTCGAGGCCGAACTGGGCGCGGGCGGGGTGAAGAAGGTTGTCGAGCGCGACCTCACCGACTCCGAGCTGGCCGGCCTGCGCGAGGCCGCCGAGGCCGTCCGCGCCAAGCAGGCGGACGTCGCCAGCCTGTAGCTAATATTTCACTGGCCCCCCGCCGCAAGCCGGCGGAGGGCCAGTTCGCTCAGCAGCGTCATCCCATCGGCGATCACGTCGTCATCGAACACCGCGTGTGCCGAGTGATTCGATGGCGCGCTGCCTGGGTCCGTGCCGGCCGGGCAGGAGCCCAGGAAGATGAACGCCCCCGGGACTTCCTGCAAGACGTACGAGAAGTCCTCGGCACCCGGCACTGGGTGCTCGAGCCTGGCCGTCCGGGGAGTGCCGAACAAGTCTTGTGAGCACGCGGTGGCGAATGCCGCCTCGGACGCGTCGTTGACTGTCACCGGGTAGCCGGGTACCCACTGCGCGTCCGCGGACAGCCCGTATCCTTCTGCGATATTCCGGATGAGCCGAGCCGACTGTTCTTCGAGCTGCTGCCTAGCAGCCTCGCTGAACGAGCGGGCGGTGGCGTGGAAGGTCGCCTCATCGGGTATCACGTTGTTCACTGTCCCGGCGTGGAAGCTTCCCACCGTGATCACGACTGGATCGAACACGTCGAAGCGGCGGGTCACCATCGTCTGCAGCGCGGTCACGATCTCACAGGCCGCCGGGATCGGGTCAGCGCTGGCGTGCGGCCGAGACGCGTGACCGCCGCGGCCCCGGACCGTCACTTTCAGTACGTCGGCCGCCGCCATCATCGGCCCCGCAGTGGTGGAGAACTCGCCGGTCGCCTGCCGGTCCGACGTCACATGCAGTCCGTAGGCAGCGATCGGGCGCTCGCCGGCCGCCTCGAGGACGCCCTCGCGGATCATGATCTTGGCGCCGCCGAGGCCTTCCTCGCCCGGCTGGAACATGAAAATCACGTTTCCCGCCAGGTCAGCCTGCCTGCCACTCAGCAGCCGCGCCGCGCCCGCGAGCATCGCCGTGTGCAGGTCATGGCCGCAGGCGTGCATTGCTCCGTCGATCGCCGAGGCGAAAGGAAGCCCGGTGGCCTCGGTGATGGGCAGCGCGTCCATGTCGCCGCGCAGCAAGACCGTCGGGCCAGGCATGGCTCCGCGCAGTACCGCGGTCACCGAGGACAGCTCCGTGCCGCATACGATCTCCAGCGGCAGCCCGTCCAGGGCGCCGAGCACCTTACGCTGCGTCTTGGGCAGGTCGAGGCCGATCTCAGGCTCACGGTGAATGGCATGCCGTAGTTCCGCGATATCAGCGGCGATGGCGGCAGCATCGTCCAGTACCGGTGTCATCTCGGACTCCTCAAGGATGCAGGATGATCTTGCGGGCGGGTGGTGACGGGATCGCGTCCAGGAATCCAGGGGAGCCCCAAGAGTGGCGGGCGAACTGCGCCTGGATAGCCGAGCGTACCGCTGCCGCTGCCGCCGCCGGGGCGAGGGCGAGTACCGAGCCGCCGAAGCCGCCGCCGATCATCTTCGCGCCGAAGGCCCCGGCGGTCAGGGCCGTCTCCACGGTGACATTTGCCTCCGGCCAGGAGACCTCGAAGTCGTCCCGCAGCGAGGCGTGCCCTTCGGTGAGCAGGTTGCCAATCATTTGGTACGCGTCGCGGTCGGCCGGGCCGGCCGCGCTGAGGATGTCGGCGATAGCGTGGGCGCGAGCGGAATCGGTGAGGACGTGCCGCGCTCGCCTGCGCAGGATCGGGTCGGCCAGGCCGGCGAGCAGGGAGTCGGCCTTCATGGCGAACAGGCCGGTGCCGGGTGCCGGGACTGCGTGCGGAACCGTTTCGCCTCCGGCAGTGACGGGAGAGGCTCGCATCGACACGCAGGGATCCAAGGGAACCTATCCCTAGGCGGCGGGCGGCTTCCTCGCATTCGGCTCGGCGGGCGGCATACTGGCCGTCCGCCAGGGAGTGCGAGACACGGGTGTCGATGACGACCGCGGCCATGCCGTCGCCTGCGGGGTGGAACGGGACCTGCCGGATGGCCCGCGTCTGGCAGTCCAGCAGCATCGCGTGGCCCGCCTCGCACAGCAGGCTCGCCGACTGGTCGATCATGCCAGTGGGCGCGCCGACGAAGTCATTCTCAGCGCGGCGGGCTATTCTCGCCAGCTCGCGCCGCTCGATGTGGTGCCCGCCGACGTCGCACATCGCCAGCGCGACTGAGCACTCCAGCGCGGCCGAAGAGGAGACCCCAGCGCCTACCGGCAAGTCGGAATCGATGTCGACGTCGATGCCGGCACCAGGGACCGGGTAACCGGCCTCCCGCAGCGCCCATGCCACCCCAGCGGGGTAGGCCGCCCATCCGGGTACCGACCCCGGTGCCAGGCCGGCGAGCGAGACGGTGACCGGGTCGCCCGGCATCTGCTTAGAACGCAGCACCAGCAGTCCGTCGCCGCGCGGGGCGGCGGTGGCACTGATGCCTTGGGCCAACGCGAACGGAAGCACCAGGCCGCCGTTGTAGTCCGTGTGCTCGCCCATCAGGTTGGCCCGGCCAGGCGCGAACCATGTGGCCGTGCCGTGGGCTGCTGCGGGTGCGTCGTGCGCTGTAGTCACTGCTGGTGCTTCGCTCACTGGGGAGAACGGGACTGCATGAACTGCCAGGCGTCCGTGACCATGGCTCGCAGGCCCGCGGTGGCCTGCCAGCCGAGGTCAACTTGGGCGCGTCGGGACGAGGCGATGAGGACGGCCGGGTCGCCTGCCCGGCGCGGACCGCTTTCGACCGGGATGTCGCGACGGCTTACCTGGCGGCACATCTCGATGACCTCGCGCACGGAGGATCCCGTGCCATTGCCCGCGTTGTAGATCCGGTGCAGGCCTGACTGGCATGCGTGCAGGGCGAGCAAGTGGGCGTCCGCGAGGTCACTCACATGAATGTAGTCGCGTATGCACGTACCGTCAGGTGTCTGGTAGTCCGTCCCGAATAGCGTGAGGGATCCGCGGGTTTCGCCGCTGTCCATCGCACTCGCCACCCGCAAGACGTTCGGGATCAGGTGGCTTTCCGGGTCGTGCCGCTCGCCGAACCACGTGCCGTCCTGCGTCCGGAACGCGCCGGCCACATTGAAGTAGCGAAGGCTGATCGCCCCAAGGCCATGCATCTGGGCGTACTCGGTGAGCGCGGTGTCCACGGCGACCTTCGACGCGCCATACGGGCTAGTCGGGAGGACGGGAGCCGCCTCGGTGATCGGAACCTGCTCGGCATTGCCGTAGGCGGCGGCGGTCGAGGAGAAGACGATGCGCCGCGTCCCGGCGCTGCGCATCGCGTCCAGCAGTGCCAGGGTGCCGCCCAGGTTATTTGACCAGTACTTCGAGGGGTTGGTGACCGACTCGCCTACCTGGGAGTGGGCGGCAAAGTGAAGCACCGCGTCAGTGCCGCTGCCAAGGGCCGCCTTGGCGTCGCCGCGCAGCGTGCCCTTGACGAAGGTGGCGCCAGCTGGCACGGACTCGGCGAAGCCGGTTGACAGGTCATCGAGGACCGTCACCTCGTGCCCCGCCGCAACGAGCTTCGCGGCGACCACGCTGCCGATGTAGCCAGCTCCGCCGGTGACCAGCAGTTTCACAATCCCTCCGGGTATAGGTGCCGTCACACGGTATCAAGAAGCTGTCTAAACTGGCCGGACTAGAGGGCCCCCTGCGGAGGAAGTCGGCGATCAGGGCGTGAGCAAGGTCGTCTGGGACGTGATCATCGTCCTTGTCATCGTGTCTGTTGGCGGTTTCTTCGCGTCCGCTGAGATGGCGCTGATCTCGCTGCGCGAGGGCCAGGTCCGCGCGCTTGCCCGCCGAGGCAAGCGCGGCGCGACGGCAGCCAAGCTCGCGTTGGACCCGAATCGGTTTCTGTCCGCCGTGCAGATCGGGATGACGCTGGCCACCTTGGTGTCCGGCGCCTTCGGCGCCGACACCCTGTCGGGTGTGCTGCGATCCTATTTTGTCCGAGAGCACGTGAAGGGCGCGGTCGCGACGCCGCTGGCCTTCGCGATCGTGACGGTGTGCATCACGTTCGTCAGCCTCGTGCTCGGGGAGCTCGCGCCGAAGCGGATCGCGCTGCAGCGGGCGGCGCCGCTGTCGCTGCTCGCCGCGCCCTTGCTCGACCGCATCGCGATGCTCGCCCGGCCGATCGTCTGGCTGCTGTCGGTCTCGGTGAACATGGTCGTCGCGCTGCTCGGCGGTGATCCGAGGGCGGGCCGCCAGGCGATGACCGAGCAGGAACTGCGGGAGCTGGTGACGGGTACCCAGGCGATCAGCGACGACGAGCGACATATTGTCGGCGAGGTCTTCGACGCCGGGACGCGGCAGATCCGTGAGGTGCTGCTGCCACGCACCGAGGTCGAGTTCCTCGCCGCGGGGACGACGATCGCGGAGGCCGCGGAGTTCGCCGCGAGCGTGCCCTACTCGCGGCTGCCAGTCTTCCAGGGGTCCTACGACAACGTAATTGGCTTCGTGCACATCAGGGACCTACTTGGCCCGGGTGCCGATCGGGTGGCCCTGATTGACCAGTTCGTCCGGCCGGTTAAGTTCCTCCCGATCAGCAAAACCGTCCTGTCCGCGCTGTCGGAGATGCGCCGGGAACGGGCGCACCTGGCGATCGTGGCGGACGAGTTCGGAGGCACCGCCGGCATCATCACGCTGGAGGACCTGGTCGAGGAACTGATCGGCGACATCCGGGACGAGTACGACACCGGGCAGTCGCAGGCGACCCGGCTGCCTCGTGGCGAGGTCGACGTCGATGGGCTGCTCAACCTCGATGAGTTCGCCGAGCAGACGGGGATCGAACTTCCCGAGGGACCGTATGAGACGGTGGCCGGCTTCGTGCTGGCCGCGCTGGGCGAGGTGCCAACGGCGAGCGATGCGGTGCGCGTCCCCGGCTTTGTGATCACGGTCACCGAGATGGACGGTCGCCGGATCGCCCGGCTCCGAGTCACTCCAGTAACTCCGGCCGCCACGTCGCCGCGGGCTGGAAGCGACCACCCGGCCGACCCTCCTGCATAGGTTTGCTCCGGCTGGCCGGCAGTTACACTAGGGAACTCCCTGGTTAGAAGGCGGTGAAGGTGCCCGGATCTGGTGCGTTTGACACGGTATTGGTCGTTGACTTCGGCGCGCAGTACGCTCAGCTGATCGCTCGCCGGGTGCGCGAGTGCCATGTCTACTCGGAGATCGTGCCATCCACGATGCCGGTCAGCGAGATGCTGGCCAAGCAGCCGAAGGCGATTATCTTGTCCGGCGGCCCCTCGTCGGTATACGCCCCCGGCGCGCCGGACGCGCCGGAAGGCCTGTTCGAGGCAGGCGTCCCGGTATTCGGTATCTGCTACGGGCACCAGGTGATGGTCTCCGCGCTTGGCGGTACCGTCGAGCGCACAGGTGCGGCCGAGTACGGCGGCACCCCGTTGTCCCTCGTTGATCCCGGAGGCAGGCTGCTCGCGAGCCTGCCCGGGCAGTTCAGCGTGTGGATGTCCCACGGCGACACGTCCACGGTCGCGCCGCCGGGATTCACCGTGACCGCGAGTACGGCGGCCACCCCCGCGGCCGCGATTGAGGACCCGGACCGGGGACTGTACGGGGTCCAATTCCACCCCGAGGTCATGCACTCCGAGCACGGTACGAAGATCCTGCGGCGGTTCCTCGACGCGGCCGGCTGCCGCCCGAACTGGACGATGGTGAACATCGTTGAGGAGCAGACCGAGCGGATCAGGGAGCAGATCGGCCCTGGCCACGCCATCTGCGGGCTGTCTGGCGGCGTTGACTCGGCGGTAGCGGCGGCACTCGTGCAGCGGGCCATTGGCGACCGGCTGACCTGCGTCTTCGTTGACCATGGGCTGCTGCGCAAGGGGGAGGCAGATCAGGTCGAGAAGGACTTCGTCGCCGCGACCGGTGTTCGGCTGCGAGTGGCGAGCGAGGCGGAGGCGTTCCTTGGCGCGCTGCGCGGCGTCACCGACCCGGAGGTGAAGCGGAAAGTCATCGGCCGTGAATTCATCCGGGCGTTCGAGCGTGCCGCCAGGGAGATCACGATTGAGGCCGGAGAGCACGGCGAGGCGACCGAGTTCCTCGTGCAGGGAACCCTGTACCCGGACGTGGTCGAGTCCGGCGGGGGAACCGGGACCGCGAACATCAAATCGCACCACAACGTCGGCGGACTGCCCGACGACCTCAAGTTCGGGCTCGTCGAGCCGCTGCGCTGGCTGTTCAAGGACGAGGTGCGGCGGGTAGGGGAGGAGCTTGGCCTGCCGCCGGAGATCGTCTGGAGGCAGCCGTTCCCCGGACCGGGCCTGGGCATCCGCATCGTCGGCGAGGTCACCGCCGAGCGGCTGGCGATCCTCCGGGAGGCGGATTCGATCGCGCGCGCGGAACTGACCGCCGCCGGCCTTGATGAGTCCATCTGGCAGTGTCCGGTCGTGCTGCTTGCCGAAGTGCGCTCGGTGGGCGTTCAAGGCGACGGGCGCACGTACGGGCACCCGATCGTGCTGCGTCCGGTGACCAGCGAGGATGCGATGACCGCCGACTGGGCGCGGCTCCCCTACGACGTGCTGGCCCGCATCTCGACACGAATCACTAACGAGGTCAGCGACGTCAACCGTGTCGTCCTCGACGTCACGAGCAAGCCCCCGGGCACGATCGAGTGGGAGTAAGCAGGAGGCCGAGGACGACTTGGGTGCAGCCGGGCGAAAAGCTCAGTGGCCTGCGGCTGGAGGTTGTGCCCGCACCAGCGACTTCACCGGGAGGGTAGGAGGCTTCGTCGGCGTGAGGGCCGGGTCCCATCAATAATTGGCTTGGCGGGGTGTGGCCCGGGGCCGGGCGCAGGAGGGCCTCGGCGAGCGTCAAGACGGTGTCCTCCAGCGAGGTGAGCCTCGTGGAGATGTCACCGTGGACGGCCTCGACGATCTTCGCGACTATAGCCTCGATCTCGCTGCGGACGGGCCGGGCGCGAAGATCGTCGGCTAGCGGCTTCAGGGCCTCGGTGAACTGGCTGCCGAGCAAGGTGAGGCGGCCGTCGGTCGCGGCGAGCCTGTTGTCGATGGACGTTACCCGGTCGTACTGGTCGTCGAGCCGCTCGTCGAGCCGCTCGAACCTGGTGTCTAGCGCGCTGACCCTGCCTTCGGTGCTGGCCAGCTTGACGTCTGCCCCCGCTAGCCTGCTGTCGGCGTTGGCTAGTCTGCCGTCGATCGCGGAGAGCTGGGCACTGAACGTGGACAGGCCAGCGGTCAGCCCATCTAGGGTTGCCGACATTCCAGCAAGTCGCTGGGCCTGGGTAGACATCTGCTCAGCGGCCCGGGTCGCGCCGTCTTGCTCCGCCCCGGCGTGCTCGCGAACGTCCACGACCGCTCGCTCCAGGCCGGCGAGTCGCTGCCGGATCTCCTGTAGGGCGGTTGCGGTCGTGCGCTCGATCGCGGCGTGATCCGCGGTGCTGCGGGCGAGGAGCTCGCGCATCCGCTCGGCGGCGCTGCTGCTTGCTGTTCCTGGCGCCGCTTCGCCGGTGGTACCGCTGTTGATCGCGGCGCCTGCAGTGTCGCGGCCGTCGGGCAGTTCAGTCTCCTGGGCAGTCTTTCCCTCCTGCTCGCGCGTGGCGGCATCCTCGGCGACCGCAGCGTCCATGATTGCCTGGGCGGCGGTGGCGGCCGGGTCCGGAGCCGTCCTCGGCCCGGGGATAACCCCGGCCTGGTAGGCGGCGGATGCCTGACCACCGCTCCCGGTGTAGCCGTTGCGGCCGTAGCCGCCGGCGCCGTGGCCGTTGGCCCCGTAGCCGTTGCTGTCGTTGCCGGCCTGCCCGTAGTAGCCGTTGCGGCCGCCCGCCGCCTGCTGGCTCATCTGCAGGGTGTATTGGTTGGTGCCCGGCTGGTCCATGATGCTCCTCCAGGAAGGGAGTGACCTTGGGGGTTCTGCAGCCCGGCGCTCCTCAGCCTGCCGGGAACGCGACCACTCTAGTAGCCTCCTGTAATCGCATGAGCGCAGAGGGAAAATTATTTGCTCATCTGCGGGTTTTCCCTGGCGTGTTCGGGCGGCTATGGGGACATGTCCGGAGGCGCTGAGGGAGGGGCCGTGGCACTGGGTGGCAGCCTGGCGGGCAAAACCTCGGCAGCCGGTGTTCGGCATTAGCACTCACTCGTGTAGAGTGCTAATGCGACGAGGCAAGGTCTGGCACCCGCGACGGCAGGCTGCGCTTTAGTCGCCTCGCAAGCAATTCACCATTAACCCTTTTCCGGAGGGGGAGGTCAGATCGTGACGACCGCCACCAAGGTTGTTCTCAAGCCGCTCGAGGACCGTATCGTGGTCAAGCCGCTTGAGGCCGAGCAGGTCACCGCGTCCGGGCTTGTTATCCCGGACACCGCGAAGGAGAAGCCCCAGGAGGGGCAGGTCCTCGCGGTCGGCCCCGGTCGTGTGGACGACTCGGGCAAGCGCATACCGCTCGACGTGAACGTCGGCGACGTGGTGCTGTACAGCAAGTACGGCGGCACCGAAGTGAAGTACTCGGGCGAGGAGTACCTGGTGCTCTCCGCTCGCGACGTGCTCGCCGTCATCGAGAAGTAGGGGCCGACGGCCCAGGGCGCTACCTGGCGGCGTGTCCGCAGGCTCTGCCTGCCTCCCGCCGCCAGGTGCACTCCCCAGGGGGCAACTCCCCAGGGGCCTATCCCTGGAAACTCGTCCGCACCGTGAGAAGCCTGTATCCAACCCGTAGGTTGAGGTAGTCAATGCCCAAGATCCTGGAGTTCGACGAGGACGCCCGCCGCCACCTTGAGCACGGCGTCGACAAGCTCGCCGACGCTGTCAAGGTGACGCTCGGCCCGCGTGGCCGCAACGTCGTCATCGACAAGAAGTGGGGCGCTCCCACCATCACCAACGACGGCGTCACCGTCGCCAAGGAGGTGGAGCTGGAGAACCCGTATGAGAACCTCGGGGCCCAGCTCGCCAAGGAAGTCGCCACCAAGACCAACGACGTGGCGGGCGACGGCACCACCACCGCCACCGTGCTCGCGCAGGCGTTCGTCCACGCGGGCCTGCGCTCAGTGGCCGCCGGAGCGAACCCGCTCGACCTCAAGCGCGGCATCGACGCGGCCGCCGCCGAGGTCTCCGAACGCCTGCTCAAGTCGGCCCGCGAGGTCACCGAGCAGGCCGAGATCGCGAACGTCGCGACCATCTCGGCGCAGGACAAGAAGATCGGCGAGCTCATCGCCGAGGCGTTCAGCAAGGTCGGCAAGGATGGCGTGATCACCGTCGAGGAGGCCCCGACGCTGGGCCTGTCGCTGGAGTTCACCGAGGGCCTGCAGTTCGACAAGGGCTACATCTCGCCGTACTTCATTACCGACCAGGAGCGCCTTGAGGCTGTCCTCGAGGACGCCTACGTCTTGGTGAACCAGTCCAAGATCTCCTCGATGGCGGACTTCCTGCCGATCCTTGAGAAGGTCGCGCAGACCAAGAAGCCGCTGCTGGTCATCGCGGAGGACGTGGAGGCCGAGGCCCTCGCCACCATCGTCGTCAACAAGATCCGCGGCCTGCTCAACATCGCGGCCGTGAAGGCGCCCGGCTTCGGTGACCGCCGCAAGGCCATGCTGGCCGACATCGCCACGCTAACCGGCGCGACCGTCATCACCGATGAGGTGGGCATCAAGCTGGAGTCCGTCGGCCTGGAGGCGCTGGGCACCGCCCGCCGCATCGTGGTAACGAAGGACGACACCACGATGATCGACGGCGCTGGTGACTCGGCGGCGATCCAGGACCGCATCCGGCAGATCCGCACCGAGATTGAGTCGACCGACTCTGACTGGGACCGCGAGAAGCTGCAGGAGCGGCTGGCCAAGCTGTCCGGCGGAGTGTGTGTGCTCCGGGCCGGAGCGGCCACCGAGGTGGAGCTCAAGGAGAAGAAGCACCGCCTTGAGGACGCCATTTCCGCGACGCGCGCCGCGATCGAGGAAGGCATCATCGCCGGCGGCGGCAGCGCGCTCGTGCACGTGGCAGCCGACCTGGACGATCTCGGTAAGACCGGCGACGTGGCCACCGGCGTGGGCGTTGTCCGTAAGGGCCTGGTCGAGCCGGCCCGCTGGATCGCGCTGAACGCGGGCCAGGAGGGCTCGGTGGTGGTCGCCAAGATCGCCGACCTGCCCGTCGGACACGGCTACAACGCCGCCACCGGCGAGTACGGCGACCTGGTCGGACAGGGCGTCATCGACCCGGTCAAGGTCACCCGCTCCGCCGTCCTCAACGCCGCCTCGATCGCGGGCCTGCTGCTCACGACCGAGACCCTGGTCGTTGAGAAGCCGGAAGAGGAGAAGCCGGCCGCCGACGCCGGCCACGGGCACTCGCACTCGCACTAAGCGCTCGAAGCACAGTAGCGGGGCCACGCTCGTCGTGACCCCGCTACTGGCGTCTTCGGAGGTTGGAGGGGATCGTCCCCTCGCTGCGAGAAAAGGTGAGGCGCGCCACGCAAGGGCACACAAGCAGCGCGTCGCTACCTGGGTTAAGTAGGATGAGGTGATATCCCACCGTCACCAGCTGCGGCGTCCGTAGCTACGAGCCGTGAGGGCATCATGACCCAACCACCGAAGTTCTCCCCGGTAGGACTGACCTTTGACGACGTGCTGCTGCTGCCGGCGCGTTCGGAGGTCATGCCCAGCGAGGCTGACACCGGCACGCGGATCACCCGGAAGCTGCGGCTGCGCATCCCGCTCGTGTCCTCAGCAATGGACACCGTCACCGAGGCACGCATGGCCATCGCCATGGCGCGCCAGGGCGGGGTTGGCGTCCTGCACCGCAACCTGTCTATCGAGGAGCAGGCCCAGCAGGTCGACCTGGTCAAGCGATCTGAGGCAGGGATGGTCACCGACCCGGTGACGTGCGGCCCGGACGCGACGATCGCCGATGTAGACCGGCTGTGCGCGCACTACCGGATCTCCGGGGTCCCGGTCACCAGCGACGACGGCATCCTGCTGGGCATCGTGACCAACCGTGACATGCGCTTCGAGGCCGACCACAGCATCCGGGTCGCCGCCGTCATGACCCGGATGCCCCTGGTCACCGCGCCGGTCGGGGTCGCGCCTGAGGAGGCACTGCGCCTGCTCAAGGAGCACAAGGTGGAAAAGCTGCCGCTGGTCGATGGGGCCGGCAGGTTGCGCGGTCTTATCACGGTCAAGGACTACACCAAGAGCGAGAAGTTCCCGAGCGCGACCAAGGACGCCAGTGGTCGCCTTGTGGTTGGTGCAGCCGTTGGCGTGGGCGAGGATGCCAAGCGCCGCGCGCACACGCTGATCGAGGCCGGCGTCGACTTCCTGATAATCGACACCGCGCACGGCCACTCACAGTCCGTCCTCGACATGGTGGCCCAGGTCAAGGCCAACGCTGACGTCGAGGTGATCGGCGGCAACGTGGCGACCAGGGACGGCGCACAGGCGCTCATCGAAGCCGGCGTGGACGGCGTGAAGGTCGGCGTGGGACCCGGCTCGATCTGTACCACCCGCGTGGTCGCGGGAGTCGGTGTGCCCCAGGTCACCGCCATTTACGAGGCATCCCTAGCCGCACGGCCGGCTGGTGTGCCAGTCATCGGCGACGGTGGCCTGCAGTACTCCGGTGACATCGCCAAGGCGATCGCGGCCGGTGCGGACACTGTCATGCTCGGCAGCCTGCTCGCGGGCTGCGAGGAAAGCCCTGGCGAGATGGTCTTCATCAACGGCAAGCAGTACAAGATGTACCGGGGGATGGGATCTCTCGGCGCGATGCGCAACCGCGAGCGCGGCATGTCCTACTCCAAGGACCGGTACTTCCAGGACGACGTCCTGCGCGAGGACAAGCTGGTCCCTGAGGGCATTGAGGGGCAGGTCCCGTACCGGGGGCCGCTGGCCGCTGTCGCTGACCAGCTCGTCGGTGGCCTGCGCGCGGCCATGGGGTACTGCGGGACCCGGACGATCCCCGAGATGAAGGACGCGCGGTTCATCCAGATCACTGCGGCCGGCCTGGCGGAGAGCCACCCGCATGACGTGCAGATGACGGTGGCGGCCCCGAACTACTCGGGCCGGAACTAGAACTTCGGAATCAGGAACTAGCAGCAGGGCTCTTCGTGACTGACATTGAGATCGGGCGCGGCAAGACCGGGCGCCAGGCATACTCGCTCGACGAGATCGGCATCGTTCCCGCGCGTCGCACCCGTGACCCGGAAGAGGTCTCCATCTCCTGGCAGATCGACGCCTACCGCTTCGACCTGCCCCTCATCGCGTGCCCGATGGACAGCGTCGTCTCGCCGGCCACGGCTATCGCCATCGGCCGCCTCGGCGGCCTAGGCGTGCTGGACCTTGAGGGCCTGTGGACGCGGTTCACCGATCCCGAGCCGCTGCTGGCCGAGGTGGCAACGCTGCCCGAGGAAGCCGCCACGCGGCGGCTGCAGGAGATCTATGCCGAGCCAATCAAGGACGAGCTGATCGGGCGGCGCATCGAGGAGATCTCCCGGGCCGGGGTGATCACCGCGGCCCGGCTGTCACCGCAGAAGACCGCCCGCTACTACAAGGCGGTCGTCGATGCGGGTGCGGACATCTTCGTCATCCGCGGCACGACCGTCTCCGCTGAGCACGTCTCGGGCCGGGCCGAGCCGCTCAACCTCAAGCAGTTCATCTACGAACTGGATATCCCGGTCATCGTCGGAGGCTGCGCTACGTACACCGCTGCCTTGCACCTGATGCGAACCGGCGCGGCCGGGGTGCTCGTCGGGTTCGGTGGCGGGTCAGGGCACACCACTGCTGCCGTGCTGGGAGTCGCAGTGCCGATGGCCACGGCCATCGCGGACGTCGCGGCGGCCCGGCGTGACTACCTGGACGAGTCCGGCGGCCGGTATGTCCACGTGGTCGCCGACGGGTCGATGACCCGCAGCGGGGACATGGCCAAGGCGCTGGCGCTCGGCGCTGACGCCGTCATGGTCGGCTCGCCGCTGGCCCGCGCGCAGCAGGCTCCTGGGCGCGGCTACCACTGGGGCAGCGAGGCCAACCACCCTGAGCTGCCGCGCGGCGCGCGCCTCGCGGTCGGCTCCATCGGAACGCTTGAGCAGATCTTGCACGGCCCCTCGACTGTCCCGGATGGTTCGATGAACCTGATGGGCGCACTGCGGCGCACCATGGCCACCGCCGGGTACACGGAGCTGAAGGAGTTCCAGCGGGTCGAGGTAGTCATCACGCCGCCCAGCCTGCGGTCCCGCTAGCAAGTCTCGGGCGCAATAGCGCACAAGGTGGTGCCGTTGGCCTGCACTAGACTTCCGGGCATGGCAACTCGTCGCGTCTTTTCTGGCATCCAGCCGACTGCTGACTCATTCCACCTGGGCAATTACCTGGGTGCCCTGAAGCAGTGGGTCGACCTGCAGGAGACGCGTGAGACCATCTACTGCGTGGTCGACATGCACGCGATCACCGTGCAGTACGACCCGCAGGTGCTGCGCCGGCGCAGCCGGGTGGCCGCCGCCCAGTTGCTCGGCGCCGGGCTGGATCCGCAGCGTTGCATCCTGTTCGTGCAGAGCCAGGTGCCGGAGCACGCGGAGCTTAACTGGATCCTCGGCTGCCTTACCGGATTCGGCGAGGCGAGCCGGATGACCCAGTTCAAGGACAAGTCCGCCAAGGGCGGTGCGGACCAGGCATCGGTGGGACTGTTCACCTACCCGGTCCTGCAGGCCGCCGACATCCTGTTGTACAAGGCGGACGAGGTTCCGGTGGGCGAGGACCAGCGGCAGCACCTTGAGTTGTCGCGGAACCTGGCGCAGCGGTTCAACCACCGTTTCGGCGAGACGTTCGTGGCCCCGGAGCCCTACATCCTCGCGTCCGTGGCCAAGATCACTGACCTGCAGGACCCGACCAGCAAGATGAGCAAGTCCGCGTCGTCACCGCAGGGCATCATCGACCTGCTAGATGAACCGGCCGCGATCCGGCGCAAGATCAACCGGGCGGTGACTGATGCCGAGGGGTCAATCCGCGCGGACGACCAGGCCAAGCCGGGTGTGACCAACCTGCTGCGCATTTACTCGGCCCTGACAGGCAAGCCTGTGGCGGAGATCGAGGCTGCCTACGCGGGTGAGGGGTACGGCAAGTTCAAGAAGGACCTCGGTGACATCGTCGTGGACCACTTCGCGCCGATCCGGGAGCGTACGCAGAAGTTCCTTGAGGACATCGACACGGTTGACGCGACGCTCCTTGAGGGCGCGCGCCGTGCCCGGACAATCGCCAGCCAGACCATGACCGAGGTCCGTGACCGCTGTGGGTTCCCGCAGGTGGCCTGACCAGCGGCCTACCCGTCCTTCCCGCTATGGCGGCTATGCCGCCATAGCCGCTGCCGCCGGATCACGACGATGGCCATGGAGATCACCAAGATGGTCACCCCCGTGAAGGAAGCGGCGACGATCGTCGGGACGCCAGGCAGGGGTCCGGTGGCGGTGGCGCGGGCGCTCCTGGGCCGGAGGATGCTGTCGGCCTGCATGGCGCTGTCTGTCTGACCATTGATCGACCTGCTGGCCAGCGCACTGGTGGGCTGTTCCAGCGGCGGGACCAGGATGCCGACCGGGATGACCTTGTGATCCGCCGCGAATCCCCAGTTCAGGAGCTGCTCGGCGGAATCGATCTCGGTGAGCGACGGGCAATGCAGCAGGGTCACGATGAGCGTGACGCCACCGCGGCGGGCTAGCCCGACATAGGTGGCACCCGCCGCACTGGTCCAGCCGATCTTCCCCCCGATGCCGCCGGGATAAGCATTGAGCAACGAGTTCTGGTTAAGCAGGGTTTCCGACTTGCCCGGCTGGACCGGGAACGATGCGGCACGGGTCTCGTCGTAGTGGAGGAACGCGGGCATGGCCACTGCCTGCCTGGCGACAAGCGCCAGGTCATACGCGGAGGTGAGCTGCCCTGGGGCGTTGAGGCCGTTGGGGTCGACGGCGTGGGTGTCTCGGGCCTGCAACCGGGCGGCCGTGGCGTTCATGAGGGCTATTCCCCGGCCATAGGCCCCGTTGCCTGGGCTAGGGCGACAGCCGCGTCGTTGGCCGAGATCGTCAGCAGGGCGGTGAACAAGTCGGAGATCTTGTAGCGCTGGCCGGGAACGAGGCCCGCGGCCATTGGCACCGCCGACGCGGCCAGGGAAGTGGCGACGGTTGTCGAGTCCGGGCGCAGGACGGGAAGGAGCGCCACCGCCGTGAGCATCTTGAGCGTGCTCGCCGGTAGGTAGCGGCCGTGCGGGTCGTCGGCCGCGAGGATCGCCCCGGTCCCCGCGTCGGCGACGACGAAGGCGGACGCATCGACAGACGGCAGTGTGGGTGCCGTCGACGAGGCGTAGTCGACAGCCAGGCCGCGGGAAGCCAGCAGGGGGCCACCGATTGGGCTCGGCGAAACGGGGACGTTGGTCGACGCGGCGGTGCTCGCAGGGAAAGTCCTGTTGACCTGTGCGGTGACGCTGGCCACGGCGGTCGTGCTGCCAGTGCAGCAAGCCGCTATCAGCGCAAGCGTCACGCGCAACGCAAGAGTACGCACACCGTGTTACTTTCCGCTATTCCAGTGGCGCATGTCAGTTACTTCACGCTACTCATGTGGCGAATATCAACGGTGCATGTCCGAATGGTGACGATTAGTCACTTAACAGACGCCTGAATCGGAAATTACTACCCGATCGATGCGATTCAATCCCGGACAGCTGGAAATCGTTATTTTGGCACCCACTCGTGCCTCAATTCCCGTGCTGGAGCGCTCGTCCCGGACGCTCGCTCCTAGACAGACAGGTTGCTGGAGGTCAGTGATGACGACGATCGATTGGAACACGTCGAAAGGCACCACGCTAGGGGTGGAGTGGGAAGTTCAGCTCATCGACGCGCAGACCCGGATGCTCCGCCAGGACGCTGGAGTTGTGCTGGCTGGCTTGCCGGGCCTGTCGGAGACGGGTGAGCACCCGCAGATGCGATACGAGCTGATGCAATCGACGATCGAGGTGGTCACCGGGATTTGCGGGACGGTTGCCGAGGTCAAGGCGGACCTCGCCAGGTCGCTCAAGGACCTCCAGCAGACCGCCGCGGCGCACGGGATCATGCTGGCCGCCTCGGGGACGCACCCGATGAGCGGCTGGCGAGAGGGGAAGGTGGCGCCGAGCCACCGGTACGCGGAGCTCATTGACCAGATCCAGTGGCCTGCAAGGCGGCTGCAGACGTGCGCTTGCCACGTCCACGTAGGACTGCGAGATTCCCGCCGGGTGATGCCCATCATCAACGCGCTGGCCGTCTACCTGCCGCACATCCTCGGGCTGACGGCGTCCAGCCCGTTCTGGTCCGGGCACGACACGGGGCTGGCGTCGAGCCGGAGCGTGATCTTTGGCGCACTGCCAAACTCTGGCCCACCGCCGCTGCTGTCGGACTGGAAGGGGTTCGAGGAGTACATGGCCACCCAGTTGCGGGCCGGGACGATCAACACGATCAAGGAAGTATGGTGGGACATCCGGCCGCACCCGGACTTCGGCACGGTCGAGGTCCGGATCGCCGACGCACTACCAACGCTGCGTGAGGTTGGCATGCTCGCAGCGCTCGTGCAGTGCCTGGTGCAGCTCTTCGACAGCCAGTACGACCGAGGCTACAGCCTGCCCAGCCGGTCGCCATGGGTGACCGCCGACAACAAGTGGCGCGCCACCAGGTACGGGCTGGACGCGGTCGCGATCACGGACAACGCGGGCTCGACAGCGCCGCTGCGGGACGAGATCTTCGAGCTGATTCGAGACCTGGAGCCGGTAGCATGGCGGCTCGGCTGTCCAGAAGAGCTTGCCGTAGCGCAGGAGGTGCTCCAGGCTGGAGCGTCCTGCGATCGGCAGCGTGCGATTCGGGCGGCCGCTAACGACGCACTGGCCAGCGTGGTCGACGCGCTTGTTACGGAGTTCGCGGAGGACCGGTTCGTCCTCCCTGAGGAAGGCAGTCATGGAGGATGAGCACCGGCCGGCTGGCCGGCCGACGGCTCTGGCACAGGCCCGCGCCAAGCAGGCGCACGGCATGACGGCAGCGCGGGTGTTCCGGTCACCCTTCGCGGTCATCATCTGGTGGATCTGGGCAGTGTTCGCGGCAGCTAACCTGGTTGACCTGGCGGTCCAGGGACGCGACCGCTTCTCGCTGCTCGCGGGGATCGGCCTGGTAGTCGTGACCGGGTTCGTGTACGCCGGCGCATGGCGGCCGCGGATCGTCACCGACGACGAGGGGCTGACCATCCGCAACCCGCTGCGCGATCACAAGATCGGCTGGTCGGCCGTGAGCCTGGTCGAGGCTACTGAACTTGTGCGGGTTCGCTGCGAGTGGCCGCTGGCCGACGGGGATCGCCGCACGGCCGGCAGTGAGCCTGGTGAGAGGCCTGCTGGCACTGCGCCCGTCGGCACTGCGTCCGCGAGCACCACGAAGCAAGCCCGCGCCGCGACCGGCAGGCGGGTCATTTATGCCTGGGCGGTGCACTCCGCGCGCCGTAAGGAGAGATTCCGGCAGATACGCCGGGAAGTACGCAGCCCTCGGCGGGGCGGCTACACACCGGAGCAGCCCGTCTCCAGCGTGGCCATCGACGCCGACCAGGTGGCGGCCGAACTGGCGGAGATGGCTCAGCGGGCGCGCGGTTCGGCTAGCGGGGCAGCTGTCGCCGCCCCGCCGGTATCGACATGGCACTGGCCGACCATGGCGACGATCGTCGTGCCGGCCCTCGCCATGCTCATCGTGGCCCTGCTCTGAACGGCCTGCTCTGAACGGCCTGCTCTGAACGGCCTGCTCTGAACGGCCCGGTCTGGAACGGTCGCGGGCCGGTCTCAGAGTCCGGGCGGCTCGTCTGGGATCTCGATGTGCGGCGCGGAGGCTGCGGATGGTGGGTTGCACGGGCGGGCCTGCAGCCACCGCACGTAGTCGTCGGGTGCCCCGGCCTTGGTCGCGGCGTCGACCAGGATGGCGACGTGCCGCGCGGAGGGCAGGCCGCCCTCGTAAGCGTCGAGCACGTACAGCCACGCAAGCGCGTCCCCATCTAGGGTCTGCACGCGGACCTTGAGCTTGCGGTAGTACCCGAGAGTCACGCCGTCCCAGGTGTCGAGTTCCTTCTCATCGATCTCGGGGACGTCATAGAGCACGACGAAGACCCGCTGGGCGGGGTCCTCGACAACTGTAGTGAGCGCACCGTCCCAGCCGATGTCCTCACCGCCGAAAGTCAGGCGCCATCCTTCGAGCCACCCGGTCCCTCGCTGCGGAGAGTGCGGGCAGCGGGCGAGCATCTGCGCCGGATCCATGTTGCTGCCGTAGGCGGCGTATAGTGCCACGGGGACTAAGCGTACGGTGTCTTTGCGCGGGGCGGCGTACAGGTAGGCGTTCTACGTACGGGAGAATTGGTTCACGTGACCTTGCCACGTCCGCGTATCGCGATCCTTGGCGGCGGGCCCGGAGGATATGAGGCTGCACTCGTTGCTGCCCAGCTCGGTGCCGACGTCACCATCGTCGATGCCGACGGCCTCGGCGGCGCGTGCGTGCTGACCGACTGCGTGCCGTCCAAGACCCTGATCGAGTCATCGACCACGATGGTGTCGCTTGGCCGGTCCGCCTCGCTGGGACTCCAGCTGGAGGACGGCAGCAACCCCACCATGACGGTGGATGCGCCCGCGCTCTACGCCCGCATCAAGGCCCTGGCAGCGGCTCAGTCGCACGACATCGCCGAGCACGTCGCCGCCGAGGGGGTACGGATCATTGCGGGCCGGGGGCGGCTGGAGGATGCCCGCACGATCGTCGTGGAGGGCGAGTCCGCGGAGCAAGGCCGGATCCAGGCGGACATCGTGCTGATCGCGACCGGCGCGACGCCGCGCATACTGCCTGACGCCGTTCCGGATGGCGAGCGCATACTCACTTGGCGGCAGATCTACGACTTGCCAGAGCTGCCGCAGGAACTGATCGTCGTCGGCTCCGGCGTGACCGGTGCCGAGTTCGCCGGAGCCTACCAGGCGCTGGGGTCCCGGGTGTCCCTCGTATCGTCGCGCGAGCGCGTGCTGCCGCATGAGGATAAGGATGCTGCCGAGGTAATCGAGGACGTCTTCCGGCGGCGCGGCATGAACGTCCTCAGCAGGTCTCGTGCCCAGGCCGTTCACCGCAAGGGGGACGGCGTCGTCGTCACGCTCTCCGGCGGGCGGACGATCACCGGCTCGCACTGCCTGCTCACCGTCGGCATGACCCCTTCCACCGGCGGGATCGGCCTCCTGGAAGCGGGGGTGAAACTGGACTCACGAGGCTTTGTCGAGGTCGACCGGGTGTCCCGCACCTCTGTGCCTGGCGTCTACGCGGCCGGCGACTGCACCGGCGTGCTGCTGCTGGCCTCGGTGGCCGCGATGCAGGGCCGGATCGCTATGTGGCACGCGCTCGGTGAGGCCGTGCATCCGATCAGGCTCAGCCATGTCGCGTCCACGATCTTCACCGACCCGGAGATCGCCTCGGTTGGCGTCTCGCAGGCGGCGGTGGACCGCGGCGAGGTCAACGCCCGCGTCATCAAGCAGCCGCTGGCCACCAACCCGCGGGCCAAGATGGCCGGCTTCCGCGATGGCTTCGTGAAGATCTTCGCTCGTCCAGGCACCGGCATGGTGCTCGGCGGCGTTGTCGTCGGGCCGCGGGCGAGCGAGCTCATTTTGCCGCTGTCTATCGCGATCGAGCAGAACCTCACGGTGGATCAGATCGCCCACACGTTCTCGGTCTACCCGTCGCTGTCGGGCAGTATCACGGAGGCGGCCCGCTTGGTCATGGAATTCAGCGACGTCATCGCCTGAGCGCCTGGACCCACGCGACCCGTGGTCTTCCCCGATCCGGAGCGCCCGTCGATCGCGAGCACCTCAGTCCGCCCTGCACGAGGCAGGGCGCCATGCAGGGCCGCTGTGATGAGCCTCACCGGGTCAGTGGGCTGGGCGGCCGAGGTCGGGGTCATCCGGGACCTTAAGGTCGTGCTGCTTGAGCCGGGCGGCGCGCACGTCGTCGGCACTGATCGCCGTGGCGCCCACGCTTGCGATCAGCAGAAACGCCGGCACCGCGAGGCGCAGCCAGAGCGGGCCGGGCAGGAAGGACAGCGCCACGCAGACCGGGACCACGACGACCAGCAGCCGCCGGATCGTCCGGCCCCGCCATCCGTAGTCGGTTAGCTCATGGTGCACCCACTCCAGGTTCTGCGGGGGCAGACGGAACCCGATCGCGAACAGCAGCCACCTGCCCAACGACGGGTTACCGGGTATCCGCGTCACGCGCCTCTTGCCTCCTCACCGATTGCGACGGCCGCCTTATACCACGATAGGACCGTGGCGAGCGGGCGGGTATCCCGCGAGCGGGCTTCTGCGGCGGTGGGCCCTGGTGGCGCGGTCCGATGTCCGCGGCGGGAGGTAGTGAGGGGCCGGTGGCCTGCGGAGGCTGGTGCGTGCACCCCCAGCTGAATTAGTCCTTGATCTGGCAGATCTCGGTGCCGCTGGTGACCGTCTGGCCGACCTCCACCGCCAGACCCGTGATGGTCCCCGCCTTGTGGGCCTTAAGCGGCTGCTCCATCTTCATGGCCTCAAGGACCACCACGGTGTCGTCAGCGATCACCTGCTGGCCCTCGGCGGCGACGATCTTAACGATCGTTCCCTGCATTGGCGTGACGAGTGAGTCCCCGCTGGCCACGGCGCCCGCGCCCTTGCCGCGGCGCGAGGCTGACCGTGACCCGGCGGCTGGCTGCGCGGTCGGCGCGGTAGTGGCGGCGGAGACTGCCAGCGCGGCCGGGAGGGTGACCTCGAGGCGCTTCCCGCCGACCTCTACGGTCACCCGCTGCCGTTCCGCCTGGGCGTCGACGGCGGGCGCAAGGTCCTGCGGCTCTAGGTCGGCGGAGAACTCCGTCTCGATCCACCGAGTGAAAACGCTGAATGGCTCACCGGTGAACGCCGGGTCATTCACCACCGCGCGGTGGAACGGGAGCACGGTGGGCATGCCGCCGACGGTGAACTCAGCCAGCGCCCGCCGGGACCGCTGCAGTGCCTGCTCGCGATCCGCGCCGGTGACGATCAGCTTGCCGATGAGAGAGTCGAACGACTGGGGCACTGTTGACCCGGCGGCGTAGCCCGCATCCAGCCGGACGCCCGGGCCGGACGGAGGGCTCCACTCGGTGATCGTGCCAGGGGCGGGCAGGAAGTTGCGGGCCGGGTCCTCGGCGTTGATCCGGAACTCGATCGAGTGGCCGCGCAGCGGCGGGTCGTCGTAGCCCAGTTCCTCGCCATCGGCGATGCGGAACATCTCGCGCACCAGGTCGATGCCGCTGACCTCCTCGCTGACCGGGTGCTCGACCTGCAGCCGGGTATTGACCTCGAGGAAGCTAATGGCGCCGTCGGCCGCGACGAGGAACTCGCAGGTGCCCGCGCCCACGTAGCCGGCCTCCCGCAAGATCGACTTGGAGGCGTCGTACAACTGCTTGACCTGAGCATCGGTCAGGAACGGGGCCGGGGCCTCCTCGACCAGCTTCTGGTGCCGCCGCTGCAGCGAGCAGTCACGGGTCGAGATCACCACGACGTTGCCGCGGGTGTCGGCTAGGCACTGGGTCTCCACATGCCGTGGCCTGTCCAGGTAGCGCTCGGCGAAGCACTCGCCGTTGCCGAACGCGGCCGTGGCCTCGCGCACGGCCGACTCGAACTGCTCCTCGATCTCATCCAGGGTGCGGGCGACCTTGAGGCCACGGCCGCCACCGCCGAAGGCGGCCTTGATCGCGACTGGCAGGCCGTAGCGGCTGGCGAAGTCCTTGATCTCCTGCGCACTGGAGACCGGGCCGTCGGTGCCTGGGGCGAGCGGGGCACCGACTCGCTTGGCGATGTCACGGGCCTTGACCTTGTCGCCAAGAGCTTCGATGGCCGCCGGGGGCGGGCCGATCCAGGTAAGCCCCGCGTCTATGACCGCCTGCGCGAACGCCGCGTTCTCCGCCAGGAAGCCGTAGCCAGGGTGAACCGCGTCGGCCCCGGATGTCACCGCCAGATCCAGGATCTTGGCGATGTCCAGATACGTCTGTGCCGCCGTCGTGCCATCGAGCGCATAAGCCTCATCGGTGGCCTTGACGTGCAGGGCATCCAGGTCCTGGTCCGAGTAGATGGCAACGCTGCCTAGCCCGGCGTCCCGGCAAGCGCGGGCCACCCGGATCGCGATCTCGCCACGGTTGGCGATCAAAACCTTGCGCAATTCGGTCTCTCCGTGTGCTCTGTTAGCCGTCGGCGGCAACTCCGGTGATCACCCGCATCGCCCTGGGAATAGGGAAAGCCGGTTTCTAAAAGTCTAGAACAGCGTTCTCCTGAATACTGTTGAGGGTGTGCTGATGCGGGTGCCCGCCAACTTGGGTAGCGTACGCGGTGGCGGGGCCGCCGTTCCTCGCCAGTACCCCGTCTGCTGGCGCGTCGAAAGGCCTGTCGCCGCGCCAGGCGGCTACGCTGGCCCGCGCGAGCGGGCGGTAGCGTCGCTAGGCGGCGAACCTCAGCGGAACGTGACAACGAGCGCGTACTAAGCGTTCTAAGATGAGTGCGACAAGCCGGCTCCTGCTGGCTTCACTTGTCTCCCGGTGGACGCCCTTCCTCAACCGAAGCGTGATCTCGGGTACGTAGAGTGAACGACAGGACCAGATAGCCAGACAGTCCTCCGAGGCTGGGAACCCTGGTCGCGAATCATTAATGACCCGTCGACCGTGCGCAACCCGCCGGGCAGGCTCGGAAGGAGCCCTGGTTGCACCTCAACCTAGCGAGGGGTGCGCAGTGACTGCCCTCGTCGTCCTCGCGACCCTCGCCACGGCCGCGGCGGCCGTTGGCCTCGGGATCGGGGCGAGAAGGCACCGTGCCACCGTAGCCAGGGGCTACCGGTGGCTGGCTGGTGCCGCGGTGTTTTGGTGCGCGGGCCTTGTCATGCAGCTCGTCGTGGCCGGGTCGCTGGGGTCTTCGGCCGCGCCGTCCCTTGCCGACGTGGCGCCGCTGCTCGCGCTAGCGGCCACCGCTGTCGGCATCATGGTCCTCGCGTCCCCCGGGTACGCCGCCGATTCCATGGCCGGGACCACGCAAACCAGTCCTGCCGGGACGCGCGGCTCGATCCTGCCTGGGTCGGTGCTGCCGGGGCTAGCGGACGGGTACGTGACCGCGGTCTCCCTGCTGGTCGTGGGATGGACCGTGGCGTTCGGCGCGGAATACCACAGCTCCGGGGGGCACCCGGCGATTTTCCTGCTCGACCTGCTGCACCCGCTGGCGGACCTTGCCGTGCTCGGGGCGCTGTTGCCGGTGCTCACCGTCGCGTGGCAGCGGGCGCTGCTGCCTTACCTGTCGCTGGTAGCCGCCACCGGCGCGGACTCGCTGGGCGTCGGCGCGCGGATCTCCTACGGGCATGAGGGCGTCCTTGAGCAGCTTGCCATCATCGCCGCCGCGGTCTTGCTTGGTGCTTCCCCGTGGGTGGGGACGCTGGCGACGCGCTTCCATCTGATCTCGTGGCGCCAGGATGACGCAGCGGGGACGGCTCCCGTTATTACCGTGATGGGCGCCCCGGTGAGCGACACGGAAACGATATCTTTTGCGCCGGCCGGGCCGCGGGGACAGGCCGTGGAACGACCGCAGGCCGCGGAACCGGTTGACGCCCCCGCCACCGCGCCGGTGAGCGCTAGACCTGGCATGGTCACCGGCGCGGGCATGGCGACCATCATCGCGGCAGTCACGGCGGGGATCGCCGCGCTCGTTGTCATCATCAACGGGCTGGCCAGCGCACCGGCGTCCGGGCTCGCGCTGGTCATCGCCGGCGGCGCGGCAGTCCTGGTCGTGGCGGTGCGAGTGCTGATGCTGGTGCGGGAGAACGGGGTCGCTGTCCGGATGTGGCAGCGGTCTGGAGGCAGCCTTCGCGACCTCGCCAGCCGCACCAGCGACATGGTGCTGATCTGTGACTTCGACGGGACAATCGTTTACGCGAGCCCGGGTCGTACCGCTCGGCCGCGCGGCGAGGACCCGGCCCCGGCTTCCCGGAACACTGCCTTCATCTACCCCCCGGCCGAGCTGGTGGGCAAGCGGCTCGCTGAGTTCCTCCACCCCGAGGACATACCGGTAGCGCGATCGGTCGTCCAGCAGACGCTGGGACTGGCCGACGACATTGACCCGGTCAGCCCGGCGGAGCCAGCCGAAGGAGCGATCCAGGACCCGGCTGCGGTGGCCGAGGGCACTGACCTGTCCGGCGGCCGGCTCTCCTGCCGGGTACGGGCAGTCGATGGGAGCTGGCGGCACCTTGAGTGCGCCGTGCTGCTCTACCAGATACCCGGCGAGCCAGACCGGATGCTCGTCGCAGCGCGAGACGTCAGCGACGAGGTGGCGCTGCGCAACCAGGTGGCCCACCTGACCTACCATGACGGGCTGACCGGCCTGCCTAACCGGGCATACCTGGAAGAGCGAGCGCGGGCCGTGCTCGGTGAGGCAGGCGAGGCCGTCAGCGGGGTCATCTTCCTCGACCTGGATGGCTTCACGGGCGTCAACGACTCCGCCGGGCATGGCGCGGGGGACCTGGTGCTCGCGCAAGCCGCCCGGCGGCTGCGCGCCCTGGTCCCGGCCCGCGACACCGTGGCGCGCTGGGGCGGTGATGAGTTCGCGGTGCTGGTCGAGAACGCCGTCGGCGTGCCCGAGATCACAGAGCTCGCCGAGCTCGTCGCGCGCGCCATCGCGGGGACGCCGTTCAAGGTCGCCGACCAGGAGGTCGCGCTGACCGCCAGCGTGGGTGCCGCGCTGGCCAGCGAGGGTGAGCGGTCGCCCGACCTGCTGCTGCGCAACGCCGACGTAGCCATGTCCCAGGCGAAGGCCGGCGGCGGTGACCGGGCCGAAGTATTCGCCGAGCACATGCACACCGACGTGGCGCGCCGGATGCAACTCGCCAGCGACCTGAAGCGGGCGCTCGACCGGGACGAGCTGACGCTGGTATACCAGCCGATCGTGGAACTGGCCAGCTCACGGATCATCGGAGCAGAGGCGCTTGTCCGCTGGCACCGGGACGGCGTCGAGGCCGATCCCCGCGAGTTCCTCGCTATCGCAGAGGACGGCGGACTCAGCGGCGTGCTCGGGGAGTGGGTCTTGCGGACCGCGTGCGAGCAGGGTGCCCGGTGGCGAGCGGACAACTGGGACATCATCATCGCGGTGAACCTTTCGCCGCGCCAGCTGGCCGCCTCGCGGTTTCCCGCCGAGCTGGCAGACGTGCTGGCGGACACCGAGTTGCCGCCGTCCGCGCTGGCTGTCGAGGTGAACGAGCGCGTCCTGGTGGAAGGTGCGGACCAGGTCATCAGCCGGCTTGCCGAGCTTCGAGAGCTAGGCGTGCGGCTTGCCATCGACGACTTCGGCACGGGCTATGCGTCGCTCGCGTACCTGCGCGAGCTTCCGGTCGACATCATCAAGATCGACCCGTCCTTCGTCTCGGGCCTTGGCACGGATCCGACACTCACCCTGCTGACCAAGACGATCGTGGCTGTCGGCCGGGATCTGGGCATCGGGGTAGTGGCCGAGGGGATCGAGCAGCAGCGCCAGCTCACCGAGCTCGTCGAGATGGGCTGCGCCTTTGGGCAGGGCTTTGCCGTGGCCCGGCCGATGGCCGCGGCTGGCGTCGAGGCGATGCTCCGCAGCGACGCGAGCCAGCCCGCCCGCGCCCGTGTCTCCAAAGCCGGCGCCGCCTGAGCCAGGGCCGTTTCCTGAGTCGGGTGAGGTGAGTCCACAGCGATGCAAGAGCGGCTAAACCACCATCAGTCGGGACAAGCGAGTCTCAGTATCTGAGACAACTATGGTGAAAATTTGACGCGGGGACCCTGTGTGGGCGTACGGTTGTACCCGTGAAGCGGAACCACATCGTAGTACTTGGCTGGCGCGCAGAGAGCTGACCAGTCAGCTTGCTGCGCGCGCCCCTCGACTGCCACCTGGCACGGGGGGTTTTTTAATGGCCTCAGAACCGCGCACGTCAGTGACAAGGATGCCACCCGATGACCGAGCAGACGAGCCCCGCCCATCCCAAGGCGCAGGCTGCCGCAGGGCAGCCTGGACAGCCCCCTGGGCCAGCACCTGCACAACCACAGCACGCCCCATCGCCGCTTGACATCGCGGCACGGACGGTGCACCGCGACCTCCCGGCAGCGCCTGGCCAGTCGGCCACGGCCCAGGCCCCAGGCACCGCCGCCGGAGCGCGCGACAAGCAAGACAAGAAGTCCAAGTCGAAGGTCACCGGCGCGCAGGCGCTGGTCCTGTCGCTGGAGAGCGTCGGCGTCGACGTGGTGTTCGGCATTCCCGGCGGGGCCGTCTTGCCGGCCTATGACCCGCTGCTTGACTCTGAGAAGATCCGGCACATCCTGGTCCGGCACGAGCAGGGCGCGGGCCACGCGGCGACCGGGTACGCCCAGGCCACCGGCCGAGTCGGAGTGTGCATGGCCACCAGTGGCCCGGGTGCGACCAACCTTGTCACGCCACTGGCTGACGCCTACATGGACTCCGTGCCCGTGGTGGCGATCACTGGCCAGGTCGCCACGAGCCTGATCGGCACCGACGGGTTCCAGGAGGCGGACATATCCGGGATCACGTTGCCCATCACCAAGCACAACTTCCTGGTCACCAAGCCCGAGGACATCGCCCGCACCATCAGCGAGGCTTTCCACCTGGCGTCCACCGGCCGGCCCGGCCCGGTCCTCGTTGACATCGCCAAGGACGCGTTGCAGGCCACTACCGAGTTCATCTGGCCGACAACGGTCGACCTGCCTGGTTATCACCCGGTTACCCGGCCGCACTCCCGGCAGGTCCGCGAGGCCGCCCGGATGATCACCGAGGCGAAGAAACCAGTCCTCTACGTCGGCGGCGGCGTCATCAAGGCCGACGCGAGCGACGAGCTCAAGCAGCTCGCAGAGCTCACTGGCGCCCCGGTTGTCACCACGCTGATGGCGCGTGGCGCGTTCCCTGACAGCCACCCGCAGCACCTGGGCATGCCCGGCATGCACGGAACCGTGGCGGCGGTCGGCGCACTGCAGAAGGCCGACCTAGTCGTGGCGCTCGGCGCCCGGTTCGACGACCGGGTGACCGGGAGGAAGGACTCGTTCGCCCCCGAGGCGAAGATCGTGCACGCCGACATCGACCCGGCCGAGATCTCCAAGAACCGGCGGGCCGACGTGCCGATCGTCGGGGACGCCAAGGAAGTGATCACCGAGCTGATCGTGGCGGTCGAGGATGAGCACTCCCGCGGCCGCAAGGGCGACACGGAGCAGTGGTGGGCGCAGCTCGACACCTGGCGGGCCAGGTACCCGCTCGGCTACGACGAGTCCGACGACGGCAGCCTCTCCCCGCAGTACGTGATCGAGCGGATCGGCAAGCTCGTCGGCCCGGACGGCGTTTACGTGGCGGGCGTCGGCCAGCACCAGATGTGGGCCGCCCAGTTCATCGACTACGAGAACCCGAGGACCTGGATCAACTCCGGCGGCGCCGGCACCATGGGCTTCGCCGTCCCCGCCGCGATGGGCGCCAAGGTCGGCCTGCCCGAGACGCAGGTGTGGGCGATCGACGGCGACGGCTGCTTCCAGATGACCAACCAGGAGCTGGCCACCTGCACGATCGAGGGCATCCCTGTCAAGGTCGCGATCATCAACAACGGCAGCCTCGGCATGATCCGCCAGTGGCAGACCCTGTTCTACGACCAGCGCTACTCCAACAGCAACCTGCGCGACAAGAAGTCCGAGGCCATGGGCACCCGGGTCCCGGACTTCGTGAAGCTCGCGGATGCCTACGGCTGCGTGGGCCTGCGCTGCGAGCGCAAGGAGGACGTCGACGCGATCATCGAGCAGGCCATGGCGATCAACGACCAGCCGGTCGTGATCGACTTCATCGTCCACAAGGACGCGATGGTGTGGCCCATGGTCGCGGCCGGCACCAGCAACGATGACATCAGCGTGGCGCGTGGCATGGCGCCCGACTGGGATGGCGAATCCGAATGAGCCAGGCGGGAGACACGCAATGAGCAAGCACACCCTCTCCGTGCTCGTGGAGAACAAGCCTGGCGTCCTGGTCCGCATCGCCGGCCTCTTCGCGCGCCGCAACTTCAACATAGACTCCCTCGCGGTCGGGCCGACCGAGCACGAGGAGGTTTCCCGGATGACGATCGTGGTGAACTGCGATGAACACCCTCTCGAGCAGGTCACCAAGCAGCTCAACAAGCTCATCAACGTCCTCAAGATCGTCGAGCTTGAGCCGTCGCAGGCCGTCCAGCGCGAGATGATCCTCGTCAAGGTCCGCGCCGACGCCGACAGCCGGTCGAAGGTGCTGGAGACCGTCGCCCTCTTCCGCGCCCACGTGGTCGACGTGGCGCTTGAGGCGGTCACCGTCGAAGCGACCGGCAGCCATGACAAGCTAGATGCGCTGGTGCGCGTGCTCGAGCCGTTCGGGATCAAGGAGCTGGTCAAGTCCGGCTCGATCGCGGTTGGCCGCGGCGGCAGGTCCATCACCGACCGGACCCTGCGCCCGCTCGAGCGCTCGGCCTGACAACCAGACCCGTGCGCCCTTTGCACGGGACGGGGGTTCCGCAGGGACATCCCCGGGCTAGCACAGACAGAACGGGTCGTGGTCGCTGTCTCACGCCACGACTCCTCGCAACGATGAAAGGCCATTCCAGTGGCAGAGATCTTTTACGACGACAGCGCCGACCTCTCTCTCATCCAGGGGCGGCACGTGGCGGTGCTCGGGTACGGCAGCCAGGGACACGCACACGCGCTGTCCCTGCGTGACTCCGGCGTGGACGTGCGCGTCGGCCTGCTGGAGGGTTCCACCAGCCGGGAGAAGGCCGAGAACGACGGCCTGCGCGTCGTGACCCCGGCTGAGGCCTGCGAGGAAGCCGACCTCACCATGATCCTCATCCCTGACCACCTGCAGCGCCAGGTGTACGCGGAGGCGGTGGCCCCGTCGCTCGTCGATGGCGACGCGCTGTTCTTCGCGCATGGCCTGAACATCCGCTACGGCCTTATCGAGCCGCCGGCGAACGTCGACGTCGCCATGGTCGCACCGAAGGGACCGGGTCACCTGGTCCGCCGCCAGTTCAACGAGGGCCGGGGAGTCCCAGCGCTAGTCGCCGTCGAGCAGGACGCGACCGGCAACGCCCTGGCGCTCGCGCTCTCCTACGCCGCGGGCATCGGCGCTACCCGCGCGGGAGTCCTGCGGACCACGTTCAAGGAGGAGACCGAGACCGACCTGTTCGGTGAGCAGGCCGTGCTCTGCGGCGGTGTCTCCGAGCTGATCAAGGCCGGGTTCAACACCCTCGTCGAGGCTGGGTACCAGCCTGAGGCGGCCTACTTCGAGTGCCTGCACGAGATGAAGCTCATCGTGGACCTCATGTACGAGGGCGGCATCTCCAAGATGTACTGGTCGGTCTCGGACACTGCTGAGTTCGGCGGCTACACCCGCGGCCCGCGCCTGGTCAACGAGCAGACCCGCGAGGAGATGCGCAAGATCTTGCGCGAGATCCAGGACGGCACCTTCACCCGCGAGCTGATCGAGGAGTTCGACGGCGGCAAGCCGACGTTCCTCAAGCGCCGCGAGGCCGAGCGCGGCGAGCAGATCGAGCAGGTCGGGGCCCACCTTCGCCCGCTGATGAGCTGGCTTTCACCCGAGGACTAGGCCCCCTTGTGCGGGTACGGCGGAAATTCTTACGACACTAGTTCCTAGTTAGAAGGTTTGGGGATGGCTTCCACCATCAAGCTCGCCGTGATCGGCGGTGACGGGATCGGCCCCGAGGTCACGGCCGAAGCCCTCAAGGTACTGCGTGCCGCGGCACCTGACGTTAGCTTCGAGGTGACCGATTACGACCTCGGCGCGCGGCTGTACCACCGCACCGGCGAGACGCTACCGCTCGCGGTGCTCGAGGAGATCCGCGCGCACGACGCGATCCTGCTCGGCGCGATCGGCGACCCGTCGGTGCCCAGCGGGGTCCTGGAGCGCGGCCTGCTGCTCCGGCTGCGGTTCGAGCTTGACCACTACGTGAACCTGCGGCCGGTTCGCCTGCTGCCGGGCGTCGCGTCGCCGCTGACGGCCGGCAGCCCGCAGACCATCGACATGGTCGTGGTCCGCGAGGGTACCGAGGGACCGTACACCGGGGCCGGCGGCGTCATGCGCAAGGGCACCCGCGGGGAGATCGCGACGCAGGAGAGCTACAACACGGCGTTCGGCGTCGAGCGGGTGGCGCGGTACGCGTTCAACGTGGCCAAGGCCCGGCCGCGCAAGAAGCTGACCCTCGTGCACAAGACGAACGTGCTCACCTACGCCGGCGACCTGTGGCACCGCAACGTCACCGCGCTGGCCGCGGAGTTCCCCGAGGTCACGGTCGACTACCAGCACGTGGACGCGGCGTCGATGTTCTTCGTGACGCAGCCGCAGCGGTTCGACGTGATCGTCACCGACAACCTGTTCGGCGACATCCTCACCGACCTCGGTGCCGCCATCGCGGGCGGGATCGGCCTGGCGGCCAGCGGGAACATCAATCCCGAGCGCACCACGCCGTCGATGTTCGAGCCGGTGCACGGCTCTGCGCCGGATATCGCCGGGCAGTCCAAGGCCGACCCGACCGCCGCGATCTTGTCGGCGGCGCTGCTGCTGTCGCATCTCGGGCTTGCCGAGGCGGCGGCCAGCGTCGAGCAGGCCGTCGCCGATGACGTGGCGGAGCGCCAGGGAACACGGTCTACCGTGGAAATTGGCGACGATGTCGCTAAGCGCGTATCAGGATAGCTAGGCGGGGGCGCCGCCTAGCCGGGGCGCCCCCGATGCGCGTTTGCCCTCCCGGGCACAAATACTTAGACGTCCAAGTATCGCAAAGCTCCGCCAGGAAGGAAAATCGTGATGACCGCCAGCCCCGACACCGAGATCGAGTTCGAGATCCGCCCGTCCACCGCCCGCGTCCCGGACGCCGAGCGGGAGCGAATCCTGGAGGAACCTGGGTTCGGCCAGGTCTTCACCGATCACATGATCACGCTGCGCTGGAGCGCTGAGCACGGCTGGCACGACGGGAAGCTGGGCCCTACGGTCCGTTCACGCTCGACCCGGCGACCGCGGTGTTCCACTACGCCCAGGAGTTCTTCGAGGGCCTCAAGGCGTACAAGCAGGACAGCGGCTCGGTGGTCATGTTCCGCCCGCAGGCCAACGCGGTGCGATTCAACAGCACCGCACGCCGGATGGCGATGCCTGAGCTTCCCGAGGAGAAGTTCGTCCAGGCGCTGGAGCTCATCGTCACCCAGGACCGTGAGTGGATCCCCTCCGGCGAGGGCAAGAGCCTGTACCTGCGGCCGTTCATGATCGCGACGCAGCGCGGCCTCGGCGTCAACCACCCGTCGTCGGAGTACCTGTTCAGCGTGATCGCCTCGCCGGCCGCGTCGTACTTCGGCCCGGGCAAGACCGTCCGCGTCTGGCTGTCGGAGGACTACACGCGGGCCGCGCCCGGGGGCACCGGCGCGGTCAAGTGCGGCGGCAACTACGCGGCCACGTTCCTCGCCCAGCAGCAGGCCGTTGACAACGGCTGCGACCAGGTCGTCTGGCTCGACGCCGGCACGCACCAGTGGGTCGAGGAGATGGGCGGCATGAACCTGTACTTCGTGTACGGGTCGGGGTCGAGCGCCCGCATCGTGACCCCGGAGCTGACCGGCACGCTGCTGCCCGGCATCACCCGCGACTCCCTGCTGCGGGTGGCTCCCGCCCTGGGCATCCCGGCGTCGGAGGGCCGCATCTCGGTGTCGCAGTGGCGGGACGGCTGTGCCTCCGGTGCGATCACCGAGGTGTTCGCCTGCGGCACCGCCGCGGTCATCACCCCCGTCGGCTCGGTCGACGGCGCATCCGGCGGCTGGACGATCGGCACCGGCGAGCCCGGCCCGGTCACCATGCGCCTACGTGACGAGCTCATCGGCATCCAGTACGGCCACAAGCCCGATCCCTTCGGCTGGGTCCACAAGGTCGCCTAGTCGTCGGCGGGAGGCTCCGTCGCGTCGCGCGGAGCCTCCCGCCGTACTTCCCCGCCCGGCTAGCAATCAGTTGCTTCGTGTGGCACACTGGCGTCGTGGCGTTCGGCCTGATTATTATCGGCGGCGCGTCGGCAGCGGACCCTGCTCGTTAGGCTTTCGGCCTAACTTCGCAGTGGCCCGTGGTGTTGGCCCAGGGGGACGGCCCCCTGGAACCCCCGTGCCGACGCGCAGACCTCTCGCATTCCGCGAGGGGTCTTTTTTGTTGCGGCGGCGCTCCAACTCAGACTCGAAGAAACGGACAGCAGCGATGCTCAGCGACGAGTTCCACGTGTACGACACGACCTTGCGCGACGGCGCCCAGCAGGAGGGGCTCAACCTCACGGTGGCCGACAAGCTGGTCATCGCCCGGCACCTCGACGCGCTGGGCGTCGGCTTTATCGAGGGCGGCTGGCCGGGCGCGATCCCGAAGGACACAGAGTTCTTCCGCCGCGCTGCCTCCGAGCTCAACCTCAAGCACGCGACGCTGGCCGCCTTCGGGTCCACCCGCAAGGCGGGAGTCAAGGCCGCCGATGACCCGCAGGTCGCGGCACTGCGCGAGTCTCGCGCCGCAGTCGTCACGCTGGTCGCCAAGAGCCACGACCGGCACGTCGAGCTCGCGCTGCGGACGACGCTTAAGGAGAACCTCGCCATGTGGGCCGATACGGTCGCACACCTGCGGGCGCAGGGGCAGCGGGTGTTCGTGGACGCCGAGCACTTCTTCGACGGGTACCGGGCTAACCCGGCGTACGCGCTGGAGTGCGTGCGGGTCGCCGCCGAGGCGGGCGCGGACGTCATCGCGCTCTGCGACACCAACGGCGGCATGATGCCAACCGAGCTCGGCGACGCGGTTCACGCTGTCATCGAGGCCACCGGGGCGCGGGTCGGCATCCACTGCCACGACGACACCGCGTGCGCCGTTGCCAACACCCTGGTCGCCGTCGAGGCTGGTGCCACCCACGTGCAGGGCACCGCCAACGGGTACGGCGAGCGGTCCGGCAACGCGAACCTGTTCTCTGTCGTCGCCGGACTGCAGCTCAAGAAGGGTCGCCAGGTGCTCGATGGCGAGGGCATCAGGGAGATGACCCGGATCGCCCACGCCATCAGCGAAGTGACCAACGTCGCGCCGGACACGCACCAGCCCTACGTGGGCCTGAGCGCGTTCGCCCACAAGGCCGGGCTGCACGCCTCCGCCGTCCGGGTCGACCCGATGCTGTACCAGCACATCGATCCCGCCGAGGTCGGCAACGACATGCGGATGCTCGTCTCCGACATGGCCGGACGGGCCTCGGTCGAGCTGAAGGGCCGCGAGCTCGGTTACGACTTGTCGGGCGACGAGGGCAAGGCCGTCATCGGGCGGGTCACCGACCGGGTCAAGGAGCTAGAAGCCCGCGGTTACTCCTTCGAGGCTGCGGACGCCTCGTTCGAGCTGCTGCTGCGCGATGAGCTGAACGGATCGAGGGCACATTACTTCACCGTTGAGTCGTGGCGGGTCATCGTCGAGCAGCGCGCCTCCGGCGAGGTGACCAGCGAGGCCACGGTGAAGCTCCTGGTGAAGGGCGAGCGCGTCGTCGCCGTCGGCGAGGGCAACGGCCCGGTCAACGCGCTGGACAAAGCGCTGCGACTGGCCCTGGAGCAGACCTTCCCCGAGCTCGCCGTGCTGTCGCTGACCGACTTCAAGGTCCGTATCCTGGAGGGCTCGCAAGGCACCGGGGCCATCACCCGCGTCCTCATCGAGTCCACATCCTCGTCGCTGGAAACCAAGGGCGACTCGTGGAACACGGTCGGCGTCGACGAGAACATCGTCGCCGCCTCCTGGCACGCCCTAGAGGAATCCGTCGCCTACTGCCTGCTCAGGTCCGGCCGCGACACCGAGGCCTGACGCGTATATCGTGCCCTTATGCGTGAATCTGGTGCGGTGGCCGTGGAACTGCGCCGGGCGCGTATCGCGGTGTCCACGTACTTCGCGGTCATGGGGCTGGTGGCCGGGGTCTGGCTGGCCCGGATCCCGGCGATCAAGGCACAGGCGCACCTGTCCGACGGGACCCTCGGGGTGGCGCTGTTCGCCATCCCGGTGGGCCTCCTGGCCGGCTCCTTCCTGGCCGGGCGACTGGTCGACCGGGCCGGGAGCGCGGTGCTGGCACGGATCGGCGGCATCGGCGTCAGCGCGGCAGTCGTAGTGCCCGGATTGGCGCACAACCTGGCCGCCATCGCGGCCCCGCTGCTCGTGTACGGCTTCTTTGGCGGGATGCTCGACGTAGCGCAAAACGCCCAGGGCGTCCGGGTCGAGGCCGCCTACGGTCGTCCGGTGATGACCTCCATGCACGCCTGCTACAGCCTCGGCGCGATACTCGGGTCCCTGACGGGCGGGGCGCTGGCCTGGGCAGGGATCTCGGCACTGCCCACGCTGGCCGTCGGCGGGGGAGCCGGGCTGGTCGCGGCGCTCGCGCTGGGCCTGTGGCTGCTGCCCGGCGTGGACGCCGCCCGCGCTGCGGAGGTCGCGGCTACGAACGCTGCGGGGACGGTCCGCCCGGTCTGGCACGTGGTCCTCGCCCTGGGCGTCCTGGCCATCTGCGGCCTGGTTGTCGAGGGCTCGGTCGGCGACTGGAGCGCCGTCTACCTCCGCGATAACCTCGGCACCACGCAGGGCTTCGCGGCCCTGGCATACTCCGCCTTCTCGGCTACGATGACGATCGGCCGCCTCGTCGGCGACCGCTTCGTGCACCGCTTCGGCCCGGCGAGGCTAGTGCGGGCCAACGGCATCATCTCGCTGATCGGCCTGGTCGTGGCCCTGGCGTTGCGCAGCCCGCCGCTGGCGATCGCCGGGTTCGCGCTGCTCGGCGTGGGCCTGTCAAGCTCGGTCCCGCAGGTCTTCGCCGCCGGCGGTCGCGCCGACCCGGACCGCCCGGGGGCCGGCCTCGGCAAGGTCGTCGCCATGGGGTACGCGGGCATGACCGCCGGCCCCGCCGTCATCGGCGCGCTGGCCACTGCGGCGGGACTGCGCCTGGCCTTCAGCATCACGATCGCGGCGGCCGCGCTGATAGCCCTCGCGGCCCCGGCCGTAGGCTGGCGCGGCGCGCGACGGACAGCGCTGGGCTCCGGCTGACGGTCGGCGCGCGGCGTCATACGGTAGGGGTTATGAACGACACGGAGATCCTGGGACGGATCAGCGGGCTGATCGAGACCGAGCACCGGCTGCGTGCTCAACTAGCGGCGCGAGAGCTGAGCTCGGAACAGGAGCGGCAGGAACTGCGTTCGGCAGAAGAGGCGCTGGATCAGTGCTGGGACCTACTGCGGCAACGGCGTGCCAAGCGGGAGTTCGACGAAAGTCCGGACAGCGCGCAGGCGCGGCCCGTCGTCGAAGTGGAGGGGTACCAGCAGTAGCCTGGCGCGCTGTCCCGTTTCCCTCGGTAGGGTAAGCCGAGCGGGCCGCGCCGGGAAGCACGGCGCGCGGGTCAACTCGAAGGAGAGACGTGCGTATCGCGAGGTTCGCCAAGGGCGACGGGGTCGCCTACGGCGTCGTGGAAGGTGAGTCCGCGCTTACTGTCGCGGAACTGTACGGGCACCCGTTCGGCACCGACCCGGGAAACGTGCGCCTCACCGGGCAGCGATACCCGCTGGCTGAGGTCCGGCTGCTCTCCCCGGTACTGCCGAGCAAGGTCGTGGCGATCGGCAATAACTACGCCGCGCACGCCCGCGAGATGGGTGACGAGCCGCCGGCCGAGCCGGTGCTCTTCCTTAAGCCGTCCACCTCGGTGACCGGGCACGGCGACCGGATCGCGTACCCGGTCAAGCTCACCGCGCAGGTCGACTTCGAGGGCGAGCTCGCCGTGATCATCGGCCGCCTCTGCCGGGACGTGCCCATGGAGCGGGCCGTGGACGTGATCTTCGGCTACACGTGCGCGAACGACGTGACGGCCCGCGACCTGCAGCGGCAGGACGGCCAGTGGACCCGGGCGAAGGGGTTCGACACGTTCTGCCCGCTCGGGCCATGGATCGAGACCGCGGCCGACCCGTCGGACCTGGGGCTGACCACCACGGTGAACGGCGACGTCAAGCAGCACGCGACAACCCGTGAGCTGCTGTGGGACGTGCCCTCGCTGATCGCCTACGTCAGCTCCGTCATGACGCTGCTCCCCGGCGACGTGCTGCTCACCGGTACCCCTGAGGGCGTCGGTCCGCTCGCGCACGGAGACGAGGTCTCGGTCACCATCGAGACGATCGGCACCTTGACCAACCGGGTGATCATCAGGGACTAATTCGATGATGCGTGCTTTACTTCCGTGCTACGGCAGCGGCAGTTAAAAGGCGTCACGCCGGCAGGTGCTCGCGCAGGTGGCGGAGCTGGCGCTCGGCGTGCACCTGCGGCACGTCGTGGCCGCTGTAGGGGTACACGGCGATGTCCTTGTCCGCTGCCGGGATCTCGTTGTAGGCGGCGAAGACTGTGGACGGCGGGCAGATGTCGTCCATCAGGGCGACGCTCATCAGCGTCTTCGCGGTGACCCGGCGGGCGAGCAAGGCGCAGTCGACGTAGCGCAGCGTATCCAGGGCCGCGTCGATCAGGTCCACGTTCCGGTCCAGGAACTCCGGCACCTCGGTGTACGGCGCCTGCGGAGCCAGCGTGATCGCACGCTGGATGTCGCACAGGAACGGGGTGTCGGAGTGGCAGACGGTGATCGCGTCCCCGCCGGAATATAGCGCGGCAGCCGCCAGCGCCAGCCCTCCGCCCTGGCTGTGCCCGGTGACCGCCAGCGCGGCGTCCGGCCCGGCAAGGAACCGCGCGGCGTCGACCGCGCGAGCCGCGTCAGTGAACATCCGCGTGTAGTAGTACGTCTCCGGGCTGGCGATGCCACGGGTCATCACCAGCGAGTTCTCCGGGCCCCCGGCGCCGTCCCCGGTCGCGCCCGACGACCAGCGGCCGCCCTGACCGCGGCTGTCCATCACCAGCACGGCGTAGCCAAGCGCAGGCAGCAGGATGTGCTCACCGGGCGTGCCACGGCCGCCGCCGTACCCGACGAACTTCACGACGTGCGAAACGACGTCGCCGGCGCCGGCAGGCCGCAGGTACCAGGCCCGGATGCGGTCCCCGCCCGCGCCGGAAAATTCCACGTCGTAGATCTCGACCGGATCGTAAATGTCGCCCCCGTACCGAACGAGCCGTGGTTCGGTCCCCACCGCACGCGCTGCCGCGAGCTTGGCAGCCCACCAGTCGTCGAGTCCTGGCGGCTCGGCGGTCGGCGTCCGGTACTCGCGAAGCTCTCCCAGCGGCAGGTCATACCACGGCATCGTGGTCCTCCGTTCGGCGATGGTCGCCACGTTATTCTTGTCCGACAGTCGGGGCGCGACGATAGTTATTCAGCGCGGCCTACTCGATGACCCCGGGAGGAACTCTAACCGGATGAAGCGCCCAACAATAACCGATATCGCGGTGCGCGCTGGCGTGACCAAGGCCGCCGTCTCCTTCGCCCTCAACGGCCAGCCGGGCGTTTCCGCCGCTACAAGGGAGCGCATCCTGGCGATCGCGCAGGAGGTCGGGTTCCAGCCCAGCAGCGCCGCCAGGGCGCTCACGGCGGGCAGAGCCGGGACGTTCGGCCTGATCATTGACCGGCCGGCCCGGATGCTCGGCATCGAGCCGTTCTTCATGCAGCTCCTGTCCGGCATCCAGGCTGACCTGACGGTGCACCATGTCGCGTTGCAATTCAGCATGGCCGAGGAAAGCGCCGACGAGATCGCGCTATACCGGCAGTGGTGGGCACAGCGCACGGTTGACGGCGTCTTCGTCTACGATCTGCGGCGCGACGACCCGCGGATCGCCGAGATCGAGCGGCTGCGGATCCCAGCCGTCGTCATCGGCTCACCGCGGGGGTCGCGGACGCTGCCCGCCGTCTGGCAAGACGAGCGGGAGGTGGTCACGGTCATCGTCAGGCATCTGGCCTGTCTTGGCCACAAGCGGATCGGCCGAGTCGGCGGCCCGCCCCAGTACTGGCACAGCACGCTGCGGGCGCAGGCCTTCGCGGACGTGGCCGCGGCAGCGGGCCTGCAGGCAGTGCAGGCGGAGGCCGACTACACGGCCACCCGCGGCGCGGCGGCGACACGTGACCTGCTGCTCGCGGCCCAGCCGCCGACGGCGATCGTCTACGACAACGACGTGATGGCGGTCGCGGGGCTGAGCACCGCCCAGAAGATGGGCATCCACGTTCCCGGGGACGTGTCCATCGTGTCGTGGGACGACTCCGAGCTCTGCAAGATCACCCACCCGGCGATCACCGCGATGGGCCGGGATATCGTCTGGATCGGCTCGTCTGCCGCCCGCCTGCTCCGCGAGATGGCCGAAGGCGGCAGCCCGGCCCACCTTAAGGAGGCGCAGCCGCAGCTGCTCGCACGAGACAGCAGCGGGTCACGCTCATAGGTCCCAAGAGCGTGTGGCGGGTCGGCATTGGACGGCCCGTTACGCCGTCATGATTCGCTTTGGAGAGTACGCCAGGCATCCTATAGACTGCGTGGGCGCGGTTCGAGAGGGCCGCGACTGTTAGCCCATGGGGTATGGGGTAATTGGCAGCCCGACAGGTTCTGGCCCTGTTAGTCTAGGTTCGAGTCCTGGTACCCCAGCTTGCTCACGTGGCACGGAAGCATCTACGGTTGCTTCCGTGCCACTTGTGTTTGGGGAACGCTGCTTGCCGGAGTGCTGTTGCCGGGGAGGTTGCCTCCGAGGAGGTTGCCTCCGGGGGATGCTGTTCTTTCAAGGGATGCCACTTCTGCAGGAGACACCATGTGTTCCGACAACCTCGCATTCCTGACGGCGTGCCTCAACGGGGGCACCAGCCGCGCCGAGCACCCGGCCGTCCCGTTCACTCCCGCCGAGCTGGCGGCCGAGGCGCGAGCCGTCGCCGCAGCTGGGGCGACGGCCATCCATGTGCACCCCCGATCCGCCACGGGGGAGCAATCCCTTGATCCGGTGGACGTCCTGCCCGCTGTAGCGGCGATTCGCGCCGCTTGCGGCCTCCCAGTAGGGGTGACGACGGGCATTTGGACGGTCTCCGGCGACGTCTCGCGGAGGCTGGCGCTTGTGGGGGACTGGACCGGGCCGGACAAGCCCGACTTCGCGTCGATCAACGTCAATGAGCCTGGCACTGACGACCTGGCCGATTTGCTCATCGACCGCCTCGGCATCGCAGTCGAGGCCGGAGTGTGGACCGTAGCCGACGTGGACCTGCTAGCGACGTCCACGCTGGCCACCCGGGCGTTCCAGGTCCTGTTTCGCCCACCTCACGCGTCCGCGCCGAAGCGGTCGCCGTAAGTTCGGCCGCGTCGGCTGCACTGCACGCGCGTGGCATCACCGTGCCGCAAGTTCACCATGGCTACGACCTTGCGACCTGGGACGTCCTCCGCTGGTCCGCCAGCGCGGGCTTTCACATCCGGGTCGGCCTTGAGGACACGACCGTCTTGCCGGACGGGTCAGTCGCCGACGGAAATGCGGACCTCGTGGTCGCGGCGATGCGACTGGCGGCCGAGGCAGGCCACTGAGGAGGCACTGGCCGGGGCCACGATGCGAGTTGGCCCCACTCGCCCTAAGGCGGTATGGTGTACAACGTCCAGCGGGAACACTGAGTCCCACTGGGAACCCCCAGACAGAGCATCAACGATGACCGCGTATGCTCATCTGGATCGCACGGCCCCGTCGTCTAGTGGCCTAGGACGTCGCCCTCTCAAGGCGGTAACGCCGGTTCGAATCCGGTCGGGGCTACCATAGCCAGGGAAAGCCGCCCTTCGGGGCGGCTTTCCCTTCTTGGGGCGTCTTCTGGGGGATGATCCCCGGCTCCGCCCGCCATATGGGGCGGATGCCAGCCGGGGAAGCCACGTTAGTGTCGGCAGCCTTGCTTGTCTCGCGACCTTGTCGTTCCTGGCAGGGAAGCCTTTCTGACGCGAGTGCAGACGATCGGGCGTGGGAGGCCCGGACGCCCAGTTAGAGGATTTCCAACACGCTTTGTCCGCACGCGGTACCGGCCTCGACGAGGGCGTGAGCGGTGGCCACGTCGAACCATCCCATCCGGTGCACGTGGGTGGCTGGCGGGCGGAAGCCCTCCCGCACGTCTCGCCACATCGCCGCTATCTGATGCCTGTTGCCGGTGCGGACGCCGATCAGCGACTGATTGTGCAGATAGAACGGCAGCATGCGCATCGGGAGGGGCTCATGGCTGGTAGCTCCCGATATCACGATCCGTCCCATGTCAGCAAGGGCTGGCCGGTAAGCTTCCCATAGCGATGCGATCCCGAGGTTGTCGATCACGCAGTCGAGGCCGTGGTCGCCGGCTGCGGAGCGCACCTGGCCCGTTAGGTCTTCGGCGTTGCCGTCCAGAGCTGCGACGATGGGCAGGCCGTCCAGGCATCCCGGATGCCGCGAGAGCTGGTCGATGCCGATGACCCGCGCGCCTCGCCGTGCCGCCAACGCCGCGGCCGTCGAGCCCAGTGACCCGCCAGCGCCGATCACCAGCACCGTGCTTCCGGCTTCGACCAGACCCGCGTCAAGTTGCGCACGGGCGACTGGGCCGTTCGCCGCGACGGCCGCTGCGTCGACCGCGGTCACATCGTCAGGCAGGATCTGGATGTTGGCCACCGGCACGACGGTGTATTCGGCGTAGCTGCCGGGACGGTCGATTCCGACGAGCGCGAAGTGTTGGCACGCTTCCTCGCGGCCTTGCTGGCACGCCGGACATGAACCGCAGGACAATACCGCCGAGACCGCGACCCGGCTGCCGATGAGCGCGCCGTCGACACCTGGGCCGACGGCGTCGACCACGCCCGCGTGCTCGGTGCCGAGTACGTGCGGAAAGGTCTTGACCAGGTGCGCGAACGGAGGGCGACCGGCGCGCGTGGCCACGTCCTTCGTGCGCGCCACCGCGATCGCCTGCACCCGGATGCGCACCTCACCCGCCGTGGGCTCGGGAGTGGGAACTTCCGCGAGGTGCAACACGTCTGGTCCACCGAACTCGGTGATCACGAAGGCCTTCACGACGTCTGCTCCGTCGCGGGAGGGTTTGACATCGCGGCTATGACGGCCGGGCTGCAATCCGCCGCTCGTTCCCCAGACGTCGGCGTTTTCCTGGCTGCGTTCCCACGCGTGCGGCTGCCAATTCCCGTCGAGGATCAGCAACTCTGCGGTGTACTCGATGACGTTGCCGACGGGGTCGACGAAGTAGCAGAATACGTTGCCCCCCGGGCCATGCCTGCCGGGGCCCCAAACCGTGTCGATGCCAGCTTTGCGCATCCTGCCGAGCGCGCGCATCACTTCGTCGGCGGAACTGACCTCGAATGCGACATGATTCAGTGAGGTCCAGCGGCCCTCGGCGAGGACGACGCAATGGTGCTTCTCGTTGCAGCTGAGGAACACCATCTGGTCGTTCTCGTACCAGTCGGAGATCCGGAAGCCGAGGATTTCAGTAAAGAACTGTTTCGACGCGGGAACATCGACCGAGTTGAGCACGATGTGGCTCAAACGATCCGGCCCGAACTCACGGCTGCTAGGGCCGTCATGGGCCGCGACCCCCGCGCTGATCTCGATCCGTCGTCCTTCCGGGTCACGCACGACGAGCGCGTAGCCGCCACCAGGCTCGCTGACTGGCCCTGGCTCCTGCTCGAGCACTAGGCCGCCGGCACGCAGTCGTTCCGCCATCGCGTCCACCGCGGCCGGTGACTCGGCGCCCAGGGCAATCTGCTCCAGTGCGTGGCCAGGTCCCGGGGCCAGGCTGAGGACGTGGTGCTCGGCGCCGCGTGCTCGGAGCATGATGGTGCCCGCATCGGTTCCCGCCACCCGCTCCAGCCCCCACGTCTGCTCGTAGAACGGAAGCAACGAGGAAGGATCTTCGGCGGAGATGGTGATGCTGCGTAGATGAGTAATGCCGGTCATGACGATCAGGACCCCATGCGTTGCTGGATCGAATTATGCAGCCTTCCGACCCCGTCGATCTCGACGTCGACGACGTCGCCGGGGTTCAAGAACGTGCCGCGAGCCGCCCCCGTGCCGGCGGGCGTGCCGGTCAAGATGACGTCGCCGGGCTCGAGCGTCACCAGCGCGCTCGCGTGCGCGACCAGGGTGGCTACGTCAAGAACCATGTTCGCGGTATTGCCGTCCTGCTTCAGCTCTCCGTTCACCCAGGTCCGGATCCGCAGCTGCTGCGGGTCTGGCACCTGCCAGGCTGGGACGAGACCGGGCCCGATGGGAAGTGACTTGTCTGCCGCCTTCGAGGCGACCCAGTCCCAGACGAACGGCGCTGCCGGGGTGTCGCGACGATGCGGTCCGCGCAGCGAGATGTCATTGCCGACCATGTAGCCCGCAACGTGGCCGAGCGCGTCCTCCGGCGCTATATCACGACCGCCGCGGCCAATCACCGCCGCCAGTTCACCCTCCCAGTCGACACGGTCGTCGCGATATGTCGCGCCGACGAGCACCGGGTCCGCCGGTCCGACCAGGCTCGTCGTCGGGGGCTTGAAGAAGAAGTAGCCGCGCCATGTGTCGCCGAAACTGGTTTCACCCATTTCGGCCAGGTGATCGCGGAAGTTCGGGCCAGAGCACAGCACCTTTCGCGGATAGGTCAGCGGCAGTCGCACACGCGCGTCGGTAAGCAACTCGCCGTCGTCGGGATCCTGCGTGCGCAGCAGATCGCCCACGGCGTCCCAATGGTCGACGACATCGCAGACACTGGCAAAGCCCTGCAGGTAGGGCGGAACCCGTACCGCAGTCGAACCCAGCCTCTGGACGCCGACCTGTGTACCCACGGGACCGGGAACGGCCACGGTCACGACGGCCCACCGGTCGCCGTCCTGGCGGAAGTTATGCAACTTGACCTCCATCGTCTAGGGTGATGGTAGCGTACTACCTACCAAGGTAGGTAGGCTAGCACAGTCGGCGGTCACCGCCGGCCTAGACCCGATCATTTCGCGAGGTAACTGGTATGCGCCGTATCGATCTGCACTGCTACCCCGGCACCGCGGAGTGGGTCCGCTCCCAGGGCCCGTATGCCGAGGGGCTCGCAAGGTACTGGAAGAAGCCGTGGGCAGGACGTGCAGAGGAAGACGTCGTAGCTGGCATCAAGGACGCAGGCTTGCAGGCGGTGCTGGTCGCCTTTGACATCAAGTCGCTGACCGGGGCGCCGCCGTGCGGCAGCGAATCGGTCGCCGCGATGCGGGACCGCCATCCGGACGTATTCATCGGAGCCTGGGGCGCCGTTGACCCCCTGGCCGGGGAGGACGCCATCATCGAGGCCGAACGGGCAGCCATCGAGCACGGCGTCATAGGATTCCACTTCCATCCGATCATGGGCCACTTCAGAGTCGACGAACCGCAGCACCGCCCTTTGTTCGAACGCATCAGTGAACTCGGCCTTCCAGTGATGATTGACGTCGGGACCACCGGCATGGGTGCCGGGTTGCCCGGTGGCATGGGCTGACGCATCAGTCACGCACATCCGATGGCCGTGGACGATCTCGCTTCCCAACTGCCTGATCTCACGATCATCGCCGCGCACCCCGGATATCCTTGGATCGACGAGATGACCGCAGTGGCGCTGCACAAGGGCAACGTGTTCTGGGAGCTGTCTGGGTGGGCCCCGAAGTACTTCCCGCCGCAGCTGCGGACCGACATCCGGTCACGGCTGCAGGACAAGATCATGTTCGGCACGGACCATCCCAGCATTCCGCTACCGCGGTTGCTGCGAGAGTGGGACGAACTTGGGTTCAGCGACGATGTGATGCACAAGGTCTTCCACGCCAACGCCGAGCGCTTGCTCAACCTGTAGCAACCACCATCGTCGAGGAGAACCGCAGTCATGGAATCTACCGCTCGGTCCGGCACCGCTCCTAACGCGTTGGTTACCGGTTCAGCATCTGGGATCGGGCGTGCCGCCGCGCTGCGGCTCGCCCGCGCCGGATTCAACGTCACGATCAACTACAGCCGCTCGAAAGAGCGGGCCGAGCAGACCCTGTCCGAGCTGATGGAACTCGGCGGAGAGCACCAGGTCGCATGCGCCGACGTGGCCGACGATACAGCCGTACGTGACCTCCTAGCCTACGTCACCGCCCGGACCGGGACGCTCGACGTCCTGGTCAACAATGCCGGGACCACGAGCGAGACCCCGCCGCGGGACCTCGACGCCATCGACCTTGACGACTGGGACCGGGTCATGGCGACCAACGTGCGCGGGCTCGTGCAGGTCGTCCGCGCGAGCGCGCCTGCTCTACGCCGCGCCGGCGGCTCGATCGTCAACGTCGCCAGCATCGTCGGCCTGCGACCAGGTCCCCAGCCTCTGGTGTACGCGGCGAGCAAAGCGGCCGTCGTGAACCTGACCAGGACCCTGGCCGCCGTGATGGCCCCCGAGGTTCGCGTCAATGCCGTCGCGCCCGGGTGGATCGCAGGCGAATGGATGGAACGCACGCTTGGCGACAACTACGACCGGCTGATGCAGCGCCGGGCCCAGCACACGCCACTGAGCCGCAACGTCACGCTTGAGGACGTCGCCGAGAGCATCTTCGCCCTAGCCACGTCTCACCCGTTCGTCACCGGCGAGGTCGTCGTGATCGACGGCGGTTACGCCGCCACGACCTGACGCATTAGAGCCGCTCGATCAGTACCGCCATGCCCTGACCGCCGCCGACACACAGCGTGGCCAAACCTAGTCGGCCGCCACGGTCGTCGAGGTTGTCCATCAGGCTGCACAAAAGGCGGATGCCCGTCATCCCGAACGGGTGGCCGAGCGCGATCGCGCCGCCCGCCGGGTTGAGCTGCGTGTCGACGTCGATGCCGACGGCCTGGCTCACGGCGAGAACTTGGGATGCGAACGCCTCGTTGAACTCGATGACGTCAATGTCGTCGATGCCAAGGCCGCTGCGGGTGAGCACGTCGCGGATCGCCTCGATCGGTCCGACGCCCATGACCGCCGGGTCGACACCGCTCACCGCGGTCGCGACGATCCGCGCTCTGGGGGTCAGCCCGTTACGCGCGGCCAGTCGGTCGCTTACGATCACTGCGGCAGCGGCGCCATCATTGAGCGGACAGGAGTTGCCCGCGGTGACTCGTCCTCCCTCGCGGAACGCCGGAGCCAGGGCCGCGAGCCTACCGAGGGAGGTATCACGGCGCGGGCCGTCGTCCGCGTCGACCATCGTGCCGTCCGGTAGACGGACCGCGACGATGCTGCGGGCCGACCGGCCCGAGTCGACAGCGGCGATGGCCTTACGGTGGCTGTTCAGCGCGAACTCGTCCATCGCGGCGCGTGAGATGCCGTAGCGCTCGGCGACGTTCTCGGCCGTGATGCCCATCGGTACATAGACGTCGGCCACTCGGCCGGCGCCAAAGGCGGGATGCTTGTCTTCGTCCCTAGTGATCCGGCCGACTTGGCTGATCGATTCGACGCCGGAAACGAGGTACGCGTCCGCCTCGCCCGACCAGAGCGCGTGCGTGGCGATACGCACCGCCTGCAGGCTCGACGCGCAGAACCGGTTGACGGTGCTGCCCGGAACCTCGACCGGGAGCCCCGCGAGCAGGCTTGCCCGGCGGGCCAGATTGGCGCCCTGCTTTCCCTCCGGGTACGCCGTACCGAGAGCGTGATCGGTGAACATCGCAGGATCGACATCCGACCTGTCCACGGCGGCCTTGATCGCGGTCGCGACGAGGTCGTCGGGTCGAACGTCGCGCAAGCTCCCCTTGACCGCCCGGCCGATGGGGGTGCGCACTGTGGTGACGATGAGTGCCTCAGGCATGATTGACCTACCTCCTATAGTAGGTAGTATATGAGCATGACGGAGCCTGAAGTTCTCATCGAGCGGCACGGCGGCACCGCCGTCGTCACGCTGAACGCACCCGAGCGGCGCAATGTGCTGTCCTCCTCCATGGTTGCCGCGATCGCCTCGACCTTCGACTCGCTTGAACAGGACGCGTCCGTGCGATGCGTCGTGCTCACCGGCGCGGGCTCCGCCTTTTGCGCCGGTGCGGAACTGTCCACTCTTGAGCAGGCAGCAGGCGGCGACTTCAGGCCCGTCCGAGCGGTTTACGATGGATTTCTGCGGGTTCTCGAATCTCCGATCCCGACGATCGCGGCGGTCAACGGCTCCGCGGTCGGTGCCGGGTTTAACTTGGCCCTGGCCTGTGACCTGCGGGTGGCATCGGAGTCAGCCCGCTTCGACACGCGATTCGCGGCCCTGCACCTGCACCCTGGTGGTGGCCACACGTGGCTGCTAACGCGTGCTGTCGGTCCCCAGCACGCCACGATGGCCTGCCTGTTCAGCGAGGTCTGGGACGCCGAGACAGCCTTGGCCCGGGGCCTTGTCGCGACCGTGTACTCAGGCCACGAGCTGCTGCCCGCGGCCATCGCGTTGGCCGGCCGCCTAGACGCGCTGGATCAGGAGTTCGTGCAGAAGCTGACGGCGACCCTGCGCTTTGCCGCCAGCGGCGCCAGCCACGCCGAGGTACTGGCGATGGAGACCCCGGCGCAGCAATGGTCGCTGCGCGAGCCATCGTTCCTCGCTGGTCTTACCGAGATAACGAGCCGTGTTGGCCGAAGCCGCTGACAGGCTGCGCCGGGCACCGGAGGCTGGCCTCAGCCTGCGCTCGCCTGTCCGGCTGCGCGACCCGGCGTCATGTGATCGTTGCCTCGCGTGTCGGTCGCATCGGCGCGATAGCCCTCGAGCCCCTGCAGACCGGGGCCGTAGGCCTGGACCAGCTCGGCTTGGAAGTCGCTATAGACCTGCTGCATGTCGATGTCGTGGCGGATGTATCCCTTGACGGCGGCGATAATCGGTTCACTGTCGGTGCGGATACCGGACCATCGACGCCCGTCGGCCGCCAACCCGTGGACGGTCTCGCGAGAGTCGACGACGACCGCGACATGCCGTGCCTGATGGCGGCGAAACAGGGCGCCGTCGGTGCTGGCGTGCCGGAATACCCTGACACCGTCGATCTGGAACGGCACTCGACCGAAACACAGCATCACGACGTTGGCACCGGCATCGGCAGCCGCTGTAACGGCGTCCTGCAGCGAAGTGAGTTCACCAGAACTGGCAGAGAGGTAGACGCGCCGCTCGGCGGATCCGATCGCGTTCGCGGCCGCCGCGATCACATCCGCCCGGCTGCTTAGGCTCGTTACCGGTTCCTGCGATTCCGGCTGCGCGGGCGCTTGCAGGTGGGCGCTGCTCTGCCGTGCTTGCACCAACCGGTCCTCGAACGTGTTCTCAAGATCATTGAGAACCTCTGCTGGCGGGACTGCGGCAAACCGGACCGGTTTGCCGTCCAGCTGGCACACCACACCGCGACTGACGAGCTTGCGCAGCGCCTCGTAGACCTTCGGCTGCGGTACCCCTGTCGTCTTGGACACAGCGTAGCCGGTCTGCGGGGCCGGGCCGAGCAGACCGACGTAGCAGCGAGCTTCGTACTGCGAGAAGCCGAGGGTCATCAACGCCTCGATAAAGTCACCAGCTGCCGGGTCTGCTGGTCCGGACCTCTTCATTACCGTGGCCTTTCCTGCGGTCTAAGCTCTAGACTACCGGAGTAAGTGGCTTGGGGGGAGCGAAGTCGTTCACGACACGAAATTCATCTGGCCGGCGGGTGCTCGCGCAGGTCGGCGGCGAGGTCCTTCTTCGACACCTTTCCGACTGGCGAAACCGGGAGTTCGGAGTACACCTGAAAGTATTCGGGCAGCTTATGCCGGGCAAGTTCGTAGCTCCGCAGGTGCTCCACGAGTTCCGGCAGCGTCAGCGACACGCCGTCGCGCAACACGACGCAGGCGCACATTCGCTCGCCAAGGACGGGATCATCGACTGGCACGCATGCGACGTTCACGACCGCCGGGTGGCTCAGGATCAGGTTTTCGATCTCTTCGGCCGAGATCTTCTCGCCGCCGCGGTTGATTAGGTCCTTCTTCCGCCCAGCGACGACGTAGTTCCCGGAAGGGTGCCGCCACATGAGATCACCGGACATGTAGAAGCCGTCAGCAGAGAACGCTCGGGCGTTGTGCTCGGGCGCGTTGTAGTACCCACGGAGTGTATACGGCCCGCGAGCCCACAGTTCCCCGATCTCGCCGTCGGGCACGTCTTGACCGAGTTCGTCGATGAGCCGCACCTCGTCGTCGGGGCAGATGGGCCGCCCGACAGTTTCCAGGCGAACGTCGGCTGGGTCGTCCAGGCGAACGAACATCAGCAGGCCTTCGGCCATGCCGAAGTTCTCCTGGACCGTCGCGTTGGTAAAGACGCGTTCGGCTCGGCCCGGGTTTCCGGTTGCAGCCGTTGACCGCCGCTTTGGATCACGCGCATCGAAGTCAGGTCGAACTTGCCCGCCGCCGGGTCGTTGATCAACTTGATCAGCAGCGCCGGCACGACATGAATGTGGGTCGCGCGGTCGTCCTGAAGTCGCTTGAAAAGGCTGACCGCGTGAGTGGAGACGGAGAGCGCTACGGTCGCGCCGGCGAACAGGAAGCCCTGCATGCCCGGACATGCCAGCGGAAGGTTATGTGCGATCGGAAGAACGTCCAGAAGAACGTCGCCGTCGCGAACGTCGCACACCGACGCGGCGAGCTTGGAGTTGAATGCGTAGTCGTTGTGGCTGCGAGGGATGAGTTTCGGGATCCCGGTGGTCCCGCCGGACAGCTGGAACACCGCCGGATCCTCGGGATCGATCTGCGCGGTGAACTTTCGGACCTGCTCGGCGGAGGCGACGGGCTGGCCCTGGTGCAGGCTTTCGAGCGGGACGAAGTCATCCCCGCCTGACGGTGCACCCTGCGTGATGTGCCACCGCAGCGAGGGTTGCCGCTCGGCAATCCGAGCGAATATCGACCGGAAGTCGACGTCCTTCGCCTCTGCCGGCGACACCAACGCGACCGCGCCCGACAGCCTGACGAACTGCTCGACCTCCCGGAGCCGATGCGACGGCAACGCCATGACCGGCACGACGCCGATGTGCTGCAGGGCGACGTAGAAGGAGACGAACAGCGCGGTATTCGGCAACTGGACGACGACGCGGTCACCTGGGCGAAGCCCGAGGTCAGCGAGGGCACGAGCGACGTGCTCGGCCCGCTCCGCGAGCTGCGCGTAGGTCAGGCTCTCGTGATCATCCACCACCGCGATGCGGTCGGGCCAGCGCCGGAAGGCATCGAGGTAGTGGCTGATAAGCGGCCGGTCCTCCCAGTAGCCCCGGGACCGGTACTGCTCGGCGAACTTTGCCGGAAACGGCGTTACGCCTGTCATCTTCACCTTCGGCCTCCTACGTCATCGCCACCACATCGGCGAGGTCACCTTATACACACTACCCATGTAGGTAGTACCTATGCTAGCGTTGCCCGTTGTAAAGCCCTCGCCCGACGCAGCGCGTCCGCCCAGGCTCACCACGCCTGCGAGGGTCACCACAACGAAACGGAACCCCATCGATGTCGCGATCCCCGTCCCCATCGGTCCACCTCGCACGCACCGGGCCGGGCTCGCCGGATGGCGTGCCGGCCGGGCGGCCGTGGTACTCGCTGCGGCACGACTTCCTACTCAGCCCGGCGACCGCTAAGTCGTTGGCGACATGAAGGGAGGGGCCATGACGGCCATGGCGGGTCCCAGCAGCAGGCCACGGATCGTGGCTGGACACCGGCGCTACGAGTGGAGCAAGCATGCATGAGCAGACCGGCGGCGTCCGGCGGCAGATCCTTACCGAGACGGTTGTCGGGACGTTCCTTGGCCTGGGGCACCCTGGGGTGGCGGAGATCCTGGCGTGGAGCGGGTGGGACCTGATCTGCATCGACTCGGAGCATTCGGCTCTTGGCCCGGGGAGGTCGAGGGGCTGATTCGGGCGGTTGAGGGTGCCGGGGCGCGGGCGCTGGTGCGGGTGACCGGGACTGGTCCTGAGATCGGGCGGGCGCTGGACTCTGGGGCGGCTGGTGTCATCGTTCCGCGCCTGGAGACCCGGGAGCAGGCGGTGGCTGCGGCGGACGCTGTTCGTTACCCGCCGGCCGGCGTGCGTGGTGCCGGGCCGGGGCGGGCCACCAGGCACGGCCAGGACGCGGCGAGCTATTTCGCGGCCGCGAACCAGCGCGTTGCCTTTGTTGGTCAGATAGAGACTGCGCTAGGCGTGCGGAACGCTGGTGACATCTGCAAGGCGGAAGGGCTTGATGCGATCCTTGTCGGGCCTGGCGACCTTGCGGTTTCCCTGCAGGTGCCTGCTGGCTCGGAAGAGCACCGTGCCGCGATACGGCAGATAGCTGACGGGGCCCGGTCGGCTGGGAAGGTCGTCGGCGTGTTCTGCCCGGGGCCAGGGGACCTGGTCCGGTGGCTGCATGAGGGATTTACGTTCTTCCTGCTCGCGGCCGATTTCAAGTTTCTCCGGGAGGGGGCGGCGTCTTACCGGGTCGCCGCCAGTGAGGCAATCAGCAAAGTGAGGGGAGAGGTCAGTTGATTACGACGCGGTATAGGGGTGGTGTGCTCGCGGTTGCCGCTCTGGCGGCTACCGCGCTGGTGGTTTCCGCGTGCAGCAGCACGAGCTGGGGGGCTCGGGGTCGTCGGGGTCACTGCCGACGGTCACGGTGGCGTATGCGGCGCCTATTGACCTGCAGGCGACCAAGATCGCGCTGGATCAGGGCTTCTTCAAGGCCCAGGGCCTCAACGTGAAGCTCATGACCGTGACGAGCGGGGAGCAGGAGACCGCGACGATCGTCAACGGGGAGCTTGACTTCGGTGACGTGGGCATGGCGAACCTTTTTCAGCTGGTCGAGGCGGGCGTGAAGGTCAAGGTGCTGCCGATCGGTGATATCGCGCCTGTCACTGCGTCGGCGGCGACTGCGGCGGTCATCACGTCTCCTACGTCGGGGATCACGTCGCTGAGGCAGTTGCAGGGCAAGACGATCGCCGAGGTCGGGGTGGGCGGGACGGCTGAGCTCGGGACTAAGGAGATGCTGTACGCCAGCGGCGTGGACGTCAGCAAGACGAGCTTCGACAATATCCCGTACCCTCAGCAGCTGGCGGCCTTGCAGCAGGGGCACGTGCAGGCGGCGATCTCGACGATGCCCTACCTGCAGGAGGCGCTGGCGGCGGGGATGAAGGTGCTCGGGTACCCGCAGGCGTACATGCCGGGGCGCTTGTGGCAGTTCTACTTCACCACCGCGAAGTTCGCCGCCGCCAATCCCGGGCTCGTTAAGAAGTTCCTTGCCGCGATCAGGAACGCCGCCACCTATGCGAACGCGCATCCGGACGTCGCGCAGCGGGACGCGGCGGTGGCTGCGCAGGCGCCGCTCCAGCTCACTAGCCGGGTTCCGACTTTCGTCGGCGACTGGTCATCGAGCGACATCGATCAGTGGATCCCGATCTACAAGCGGTTCGCCAGCGTCACCGTGCCGATTCCGTCAGGTGCTGACCTGATGTTCCAGGGCTAGGGGCAGGAGCGGCCACGAAGTGAAGGAGCTCGCATATGGATCAGTTGACTGCGCTGCGTGAGGCACCGCAGGAAACAACGCCGGGCCGGCGGTCAGCGCGTGGCGCTGCCGGGCGTGCGGCCGCCGTTCGGCTGCTGCAGGCGCTGCCTGTCATTGGCTTTGCCGGCTTGTGGCAGGTAGTGGTGGAGCTTGGCCTCGTGCCGCGGGACGTGGTGCCGGGGCCGCTGGCAGTTTTCGCGCGTACGGTCGTCCTCATCGCGGCGGGCGGTACGTGGTCGGCTATCGGGCAGACCCTGATCGCCTGGTTCATCGGCTTGTGCCTGGCCTTCGCCATCGGGTCAATCGTTGGCGCCGTGGCGGGCAGCAGTAAGAATGCCTACCGGTTGCTTCGCCTGACGATCGACTTCCTGCGGGCTGTTCCGGCGGTCGCGCTGCTGCCGCTCGCTCTTGTCATCTTCGGTCCCTACCTTAAGATGCAGGTCTTCCTGATTGCCTTTGCGTCCGTGTGGGTGGTCCTGGTCCAGATGGTCTATGCGATCTGGGACGTGGATCCGGCTGCCCTGGACGTGGCGCGCAGTTACCGGCTGAGCTGGCCGCGGCGCTTGCGGTGGGTCATCTTGCCGAGCGTCGGGTCGCACCTGGCGACTGCCCTGCGGCTTGCGTCCGTCGTGGGGCTGCTGACCTGCATCGGGGCGGAGCTGCTGGGCGGGGCGCCGGGGCTGGGGTACCTGCTGTTCCAGACGCAGAACGGCGGGCGGCCGGAAGACGCGTACGCGTACGGCCTCATTGCCTCGCTGCTGGCGCTGGTGATCGACGGTGTCTTCGTGCTGGTGGAGCGCAGGGCCCTGGCGTGGCATCCGAAGTACCGGGTGGTCGCGCCATGAGCCGGGCCTGGCGGCTGCTGGGCAGGGCGCTGGTGGCGGTCTGCGTGCCTGTCGTGATCGTCGCGCTGTGGTGGACGCTGACGGCGCATTCCGCGTCGCTGGTCAGCCCTCCGCTCAGCAGCGTCTGGACCGTCTTCCGCCAGGCCTGGCTGCCTGGCCCGGGCAGTCTCCTTGGCCGTGACCTGGTTCCCAGCCTGGTTAACCTGTTCCTCGGCCTGGTCATCGCGGTCGTGCTGGGCGTTGCAGTAGGCGTCGCCATCGGATCGTCGTCCCTGCTGTGGCTGGTCTTCCGCCCGAGCATCGAGCTGGCCAGGGCCTGCCCGGTCATCGTCTTGTTCCCGATCGTGTTCTCGATCTTCGGGCTGTCGATCTGGGGCAAGGTCGTGATCATTGCCTTTGCCACGCTATGGCCGGTGCTGCTGAACACGATCGAGGGTGTCCGCAGCGTCGATCCGCTGGTGCTCGAGATGGCGAGGAGCTACCGGCTCAGCAAGCGGGACCGAACGTTCCTTATCGTCATGCGCTCGGCGTCGCCGCAGATCATCTCGGGTATCCGGGTAGGGGTCGCGATCGCCGTGACGATGCTGGTTGCCAGTGAGTACTTCGCCTCCGACCGGGGCATCGGATTCTATGTCCTGAACTCCGAGCAGGTATTCGACGTTCGCGCTACCTGGGCGGGCACGATCCTGCTGGGCCTTCTCGGTTACATCCTGAGCGTGGCGTTCGCGGCGCTGGAGCGTGTCGCCTTGTCCTGGCAGATCGAAATGCGGAGTACCGCTCAGTCACGAGCTCGCAGGACCATTAGTCGTGGACGGTGACGACGCTGAGCGCCGCGAGAGAAGGAAGGTACGCATGAAGACGGACAGGATCGCGCCAGCTGGCGCGGGAATGACTGCCGTGAGCCCCGGCGCCAGCGATCCGGTTCCCGTCCTGGATGTCCGGGAACTGTCGAAGGAGTTCGGGGTGAAGGCGGCTCGCCGGGAGATCCTCCAGAAGGTGACCCTTCAGGTGACGCGGGGCCAGTTCGTCTCCGTCGTCGGTCCCTCGGGCGCGGGGAAGACGACCTTTCTGCGCTGCCTTGCCGGCCTCGCCCCACCGTCGAGCGGCTCGGTGTTCCTGGACGGCTCCCTGGTCACCGGGCCGCCGGCACAGGTCGCCGTAGTTTTCCAGGACTACAGCCGCTCGCTGCTGCCCTGGTTGCGCGTGCGGGATAATGTGGCCCTTCCGCTGCGCGGAAAGGGTGCCAGGCGGTCAGAGATCATGGCTCGCGCTGATGAGGCGCTAGCGACTGTCGGGCTGCTCGACGCTGCTGACCGCTACCCCTGGCAGCTGTCAGGCGGCATGCAGCAGCGCGTCGCGATCGCGCGGGCGCTGGCCTGCAAGCCCGCGCTGCTCCTGATGGACGAGCCGTTCGCCTCCGTGGACGCCCAGACCAGGCTGGAGCTAGAGGACCTTATCCACGACGTCCACGCCGACCAGGCCATGACCACGCTGCTCGTGACTCACGACATCGACGAGGCCGTGTACCTGTCCGACCAGGTGATCGTCCTGAGCCGGTCACCGGCCCGACTGGTCGACGTGATCAAGATCGAGCTAGGCGATGCCCGTGACCAGCTGACGACCCGGTCCCTCCCGGAGTTCACCGAATATCGAGCGCGGGTGCTGACGCATATCCACGCGAGCAAGAGGAAAGGCGTTGCCTGAATTGAGTGACCAGCCGTGCAACTCCATCGCCGACTACGAGCGCCGTGTCGCAGCGATGATCCCGCCGGGCCTGTTCGACACCTCGTACGGCAGGCAGGATGGCTCCGACGACGGCTACCTGGCCGCGAACTTCGCGAACCTGCGGTCGTTCTCGGCGAAGAAGCTGGTCCCGCGCGTCCTGACCGGCGATACGGACCAGGTGCTGTCGACTACGGTCCTCGGAACCAGGATCGACCTCCCGGTCGTCATAGCGCCGACTGGCTCGCAGCGGCGATTCCACCCGGAAGGCGAGCTGGCCGCAGCACGTGCCGCGGCCCGGATGGGCACCGTGTACGGGCTTTCCATGCTGTCGCACTGCTCCCTCAAGGAGGTGAGCGACGCCGGCGGCGACCAGTGGTTCCAGCTGTACTACCTCTCCGACCGCGACCTCGACAAGCAACTGATCGAGCGTGCCGAGGAGGCCGGCTACAAGGCCCTCGTGGTGACCGTCGACAACATGAAGATCGACTCGAGGGAACGGCTGGCAAGGTCAGGCGGAGGGCCCGCGACAGGAGTGATCCCGTGGCGCAACCTCCTTGACCTGATCCCCGACCAGGCCTCGGCAGCAGGTGACTACTACCACCTCGTAGACAAGTCCATGAGCTGGCGCGACGTGGAGTGGCTGCGGTCAGCCACGTCGCTCCCGGTCATCGTCAAGGGAATCCAGAGCGCCGCGGACGCGAAAACATGCGCCGAGGTCGGCGCGTCCGGCCTTGTCGTGTCGAACCACGGAGGGCATACCTACCAGCGCAGCCTGCGCGGCACGCTCGACACGCTCCTCGACGTCACCGCGGCCGTGGCAGGGTCGATCGAGGTCTACATGGACGGCGGAGTGCGGACCGGAGATGACGTCCTCAAGGCCCTCGCCTGCGGCGCCCGGGCAGTGCTCATCGGCCGGGCGATGATGTGGGGCCTGACCGTCGGCGGCGAGGAAGGCGTCGTCCACGTCCTCGAGATCCTGCGCGACGAGCTGCTGCGGTCGATGCGCATCTGCGGCGTCGCGAGCGTCGAGTCCGTGCCCGCCGACCTCGTCGTACCGGAATAAGCCAGCGCGTGACAAGATTGGCTTAGAGCTCGCGCGGATTGGCGTGATCTGCGGGGGTCCGGCGTGTCTTGAAGGGAAACAGGCACAGGTTCCGTGATCAGCGGAGTTCTCTACGCTTCGTAATCACGGGAGTCCCTGTGCCTGCCATCCCATCATGGCTGCTGGATTCCATCAGCGCCCAATAGCGGAGGTTAGGTGCTGCCGCTACTTACGAGCGGTCCCAGGTGACGGTGAAGCTGTTGCCGGCGCCGCCTAGGGCGCTGGGCGTGGCCTCGGTCGCACCGGAGCTGGTGATCATGGTGATCTCGTCGTCTGGGAAGGAAGAAATCACGCCGGACGTGGAGCCCGCGGTCACCGTCGAATTCGCGTCAGTCCAGGTGCTGAACTTGGCGAGCGGCTCGACGCCGCTTGAGCCGCTCGGGGCCTCGGCGATCCACTCGGCGCTGCTGTCCGCGGCGCCCGTGTACGTCTGCGTTGTGGAGAAGCTGTCAGCGGTGTGGGTGGAGTCGGTGACGGTGAGCGTGTAGCTGGTGCCACTCCTGGTCACGGTCGAGGTGATCTGGTCGCCCGCCGCGAGGGTCTCGCCGACCACCTGGACGCTGTTGACCGGGTAAATCTCCCACCAGGTGTACTCGTAAGTGCCGCCCTTGTAGCACTCGATGAGCGTGCCGTCCTGCTCGACCGAGGAGCTGCTGTAGCCGTCGATGCCGACCCAGAACGCCGCCAGGGATGTCGTCCGGCTGGTGCAACTCGGTGTCGGTTCAGTCCAAGTCGCAGAAACCGAGCTGAATCCGGTGCCGGTGTCCGCGTACCCGGACCAGTTCGTCGACTCGACCTGAGTTAGGCCCTTGACCTGGCTGCGCTCATGCCCAACCAGTGGGTGACTCTTGGGGTGGTAGCCGACCTTTAGGGTCTTGACGAAGGCGACTGCGGCGGCCTTGGCTGCCGCATCCTTTTCGGCCGAGATGCTCTTGTCGGTCTTGTAGGCCGGGTGGACGCTCGCGCTGGCGGCCACACCGGCACCGATGAACAGGCCAAGTGCCGGGAGTACGGCGAGAAGAGAGAAGACAGTTCTTCGGAGAAGACGTTCCATGGGTGGGGATCACCTCTCGTCTAGGATGGATCAGAACACCATCTGAGAAGAAATGCTAGCCAGAACATTTTCCAACATCAATATCTTGACATAATAATATTTTCGGCCTACGCGCCAATTGCCTGTTTCTATTGTGTAAAAACCAGTTTCACGAGACTTGGCAGTGGACTCTCAGTGGCCGGCGTCAAGCCCATATGGACGCCGAGCGTCGCCAGACCTTGCGGGAACCGCCGCGACGATCAGGTCCACGGCGACGACGGCCGCTACGACGGTGCGAGACCCCAGGTGCTCGCGGCCTGTCACTGACAGTTGCATAGCTTTATCGGAGAGTGAGTATCCGATATGATGGGCTTCGCAGCGCTGCAGGCCCGGATTATGGCACGGGGGGACGTCCCCACAGCGACGGAGTACGTGTACCATTGCTTCTTGTGTCACGGTGGTATTGGCGCTTTACGCGGGCTCCGGGTGGGGCCGTGCGTACTCGCGTGCGCTTACCTACCGCCTGGAGCCAGCCGAAGACGGGGTCATCGAAGCCCCGCCAAGAACTAGGGCGCAGCTGGCTCCTGCTAGGACACGGGGCGCGGCTCGCCCGGGAGGAGAATCCCGATGTCACGCGTCAGAGACACCCGGATAACCGGTTACGAGCCACTGTTGTCGCCGGCCGCGCTGCTGGACGAGCTGCCGTTGGGTGGCGCCGAGTCTCAAATCGTCGAGCGCACCCGCGCTGAGGTCCGCGCTGTGCTCGACGGCACCGACGACCGGCTGCTGGTGATCACCGGCCCATGCTCGGTCCACGACCCGAAGGCCGCGATCGACTACGCCCACCGTCTCACCGAGTTGCGCGACCGCTACGCCGAGAACCTGCTGATCGTGATGCGCGTCTATTTCGAGAAGCCACGCACGGTGACCGGGTGGAAGGGCCTGATCAACGACCCCGGCATGGACGGCAGCTATGACGTCCACCGGGGCCTGCGCACCGCGCGCCGCCTGCTGCTTGACATCCTCGGGCTCGGCATGCCGGTTGGCTGCGAGTGGCTGGACCCGATCACCCCGCAGTACATCGCCGACAGCGTGACCTGGGGCGCGATCGGGGCACGCACCACCGAGAGCCAGGTGCACCGCCAGCTTGCCTCCGGCCTGTCGATGCCGGTCGGCTTCAAGAACGGCACCGACGGCGACGTCCAGGTGGCCGTCGACGCGTGCCGCGCGTCGGGGACCTCGCACACGTTCTTCGGCGTCACCCCGGCGGGTGCTGCGGCTGTCGTAACCACGGCCGGCAACACCGACACGCACGCGATCTTGCGCGGTGGCCGCAGTGGGCCGAACTACTCCGCCGAGCATGTCAGCAAGGCCCTCGACCTCGTTTCCGCGGTCGGCCTGCCGCGGCGGATCATGGTCGACGCCAGCCATGGCAACAGCAGCAAGGACTACTCCCGGCAGCCCGCCGTCTGCCAGTCCCTGGCAGAGCAGGTCAACGGCGGGCAGCGTGGCTTGATCGGCGTCATGCTGGAGAGCTTCCTTGTGGCCGGGCGGCAGGAGCCGGGTGACCCGGCGACCCTCACCTACGGGCAGTCCGTTACCGACGCGTGCATGGACCTGTCCATGACCGCCGGCGCCCTGCAAGCTCTCGCCTCATCCGTTGCTCAGCGCCGTGGCTGTTGATGGGAAAACGCGACACTAGAGGCAGTGAGCCTCATCCCTGCGGTACGCAGGCTTGTGGCTCTGTTGAAACGCGGCCGGGGAAGAGCGCCGATGCCCCGGCCGCTGCGCCTGAGCGGGTGGATCACGCGACGACGGGCAGGCAGTCCAGGGAGCGGTCGATGCGCTCCTGTGGCAGTTCGTAGTCCTCAAGCTCGCCCGACAGGTAGAGATGGTAGGCGAGCATGTCAAAGTGGCCGTGTCCGCACAGTGAGAAGAGGATGACCTTCTCCTCGCCGGTCTCGGCGCAGCGCTTGGCCTCCTCGATGACCGACGCGATCGCGTGCGACGGCTCCGGCGCGGGCAGGATGCCCTCGGCGCGGGCGAACGTCACCGCGGCGGTGAGGCATTCGCTCTGATGCTTGGCGACCGCCTCGAACAGGCCCAGGTCGTACATGTGGGACAGCAGCGGCGCCGTGCCGTGGTAGCGCAGCCCGCCGGCTTGTACAGGGTCGGGCACAAAGTTGTGGCCGAGGGTGTGCATCTTCAGCAGCGGGGCGAACCCGGCGGTATCGGCGAAGTCATAGGAGTAGCTGCCGCGGGTGAACGACGGGCAGGCGGCCGGCTCGACGGCCCGGATCACCGGATTCATGCGGCCCTCCAGCTTCTCCTTGAGGAAGGGGAAGAACAGCCCTGCGAGGTTCGACCCGCTGCCGGCGCAGCCGACGATCAGGTCTGGGCCACCTTCCTCGCCCGCCAGCTCAAACTGCTTGAGCGCCTCTAGGCCGGTAACTGTCTGGTGCAGCAGCACGTGGTTGAGGATGCTGCCCGGCCCGTACCGGGTCTCGGCGCTGCCCGCTGCCGCCTCAACGGCCTCGCTCATCGCGAGCCCCGTGCTGCCAGGCGAGTCCGGCTGGTCGCCGAGCGCCTTCAGGCCCGCCTGCGTGGCGCGGCTCGGGCTGGGGTGCACGGTCGCTCCCCAGATTTGCATGAGGGTGCGGCGGTCCGGCTTTTGGTCGTACGACGCGCGGACCATCCAGATCTCGGTGTCGATGCCGTACTGCGTGCAGGCGAACGCGAGCGAGCTGCCCCACTGTCCGGCCCCGGTCTCGGTGGTGAGCCGCTTGGTTCCCTCGACCGAGTTGTAGTACGCCTGTGGGACCGCGGTGTTCGCCTTGTGGCTCCCCGACGGGGAGTCGCCCTCGTACTTGTAATAGATCCGGGCCGGCGTGTTCAGCAGCTTTTCCAGCCTCCTTGCCCGGAACATGGGAGTCGGCCGCCATAGCCGATAGATGTCCATGACTGCGCCCGGGATGTCGACGTAGCTGTCGAGGGTGTTGCCCTGCCTGATCAGCTCCATGGGGAACAGCGGGGCTAGGTCGTCTAGGCCGACTGGCTGCAGCGTGCCCGGGTTCAGCTGCGGGGGCGGTGGCGCGGGCAGGCTCGGGATGATGTTGTACCAGGCAGCGGGAATCTGCGACTCGTCGAGGGTGAACTTAGTCCGTTCGGACACTGCAGTGACCTCCGCTAGCGATCGTTGCCAAGCCTGCCACGCACCCCAGGCCCTGCCGGGGCACCGGTGGGGAGACCGATAATCTCCTGTCATGCCCGCAGTACCAGCCGCAATGCCATCACTTTCCTCCGCCGTTCACGCTGCCCTCTCGGCGGGCCGCCCCGTCGTGGCGCTGGAATCGACGATCATCTCCCACGGGCTGCCCCGGCCAGCGAACCTTTCCGCGGCGCGATCCTTTGAGGAACTGCTGCTCTGCGCCGGCGTGACCCCGGCGACGATCGCGCTGATCGACGGCGTGCCCCGGGTTGGACTGTCCGGGTCGCAATTGGAGCGGATTGCCCTCGATGAGTCGGTGGTCAAGGTGTCGAGCCGGGACCTCGGGCCGGCGATGGCCGGGAAGCGAACCGGCGGCACCACTGTCGCGGCGACGTCCATGCTCGCATCGCTGGCAGGCATCCGGGTGTTCGCGACCGGGGGCCTCGGCGGAGTGCACCGGGGGTATGCCGAGTCGTTCGACGAGTCGGCCGACCTAACCGTGCTCTCGCGGACACCGATCACCGTGGTGTCCGCCGGGGTGAAGTCAATCCTGGACATCTCGGCAACGCTGGAGCGACTGGAGACCCTGGGCGTGGCCGTCGTCGGCTACCGGACGAACCGGTTCCCCGCGTTCTACCTGACAGACTCGGGCCAGGACCTAGACTGGCGGGTCGACTCGCCCGACGAGGTCGCCGCGGTCATGGCGGCGCGTGATCTTGTGGGCGATCCGGCCGCGCTGCTTGTCGGCAACCCGCTGCCGCCCTCCGCGCAGCTAGATCCGGAACTTCACGACCGGGTGCTTGCCGAGTCCCTGAAGGCGGCCGATGCGGCGGGCGTGCGCGGCAAGGCCGTGACCCCGTTCCTGCTCGACTACATGCAGCGCGCCACCGACGGCAAGAGCGTGGCCGTCAACCTGGACGTGGCCCGCGGCAACATCGCCCTCAGCCGGCGAAATCGCCACCGCGTTCGCTGCCGCACCGGCAGGCTACTCGTGCCCCCAGGAGCGTTCCGGGATGACGCGGAGGGCGACACCGTAGTTGTCGTCGTACCACTGCGGCGTCTGGCCCATCTGCTCCATGAGTGATCCGTACTTGTCCAGCAGGCCGGGGAACCGCGACGGCGGCGGGGCGTCAGGCAGGATCTGCGCCCGGCCGGAGATCACGACGATGTCGCCGCCGCCCTTGGAGTTGAAGTGCACGGTCACCTGCGGGTTGTGCTCGATGTACTTCAGCCGGGCCGCGCCGTTCATGCTGTAGATGACGATCGCCTCGCCGTCCCAGACGAACCAGATGGGACGGGGCGCTGGCTTCCCGTCCGGCGTGACCGTCGTCAGCCACGCGACCTCGTCGGTCGTCAGGCGCCGCTGGACTTGCTCGGTCAGTTCGAATGTCATGGAACCAGTCTTCCATGGTCACCGCCGTTGCCGGTGCATCCCGCCAGCAGCCCCAGCCCAGCCAGGGCCGCCAGCGTAACTAACCGGACATTAGAGCGCTTTAAGTTCGCGGGCCAGGCGGTGAGGCTGGGTGCGAACCGGGGGAGGGACCGTTCGGTAATTAGCCAACCAGGGTCTTGACCGCGGCGGTCATCTCGGCGAGGGCCTTCTTGGCGTCGGCGAAGTACATGCTCGTCTTCGGGTTGGCGTAGAGCTCGTTGTCGATGCCGGCATAGCCAGAAGCCATCGAGCGCTTCACGACGATGATCGACTTCGCCTGGTCTACGTCCAGGATCGGCATGCCGGAGATCGCCGTGCCGGGACGGCGGGCGGCCGGGTTGGTGACGTCGTTCGCGCCGATCACCAGGGCCACGTCGGCGCGGGAGAACTCTGGGTTGATCTCGTCCATCTCCTTGAGCTGCGGGTATGGGACGTTTGCCTCGGCGAGCAAGACGTTCATGTGGCCGGGCATGCGGCCGGCGACCGGGTGGATCGCGTAGCTCACCTCGATGCCGTGGGCCTGCAGGACCTGGGCCAGTTCCGCGACGGCGTGCTGGCCCTGCGCGGCGGCCAGGCCATAGCCGGGGACGACGATCACCTTCGAGGCGTACGCGAGCTGGATCGCCGCGTCGTCAGCCGCGACCGACCTGATCTGGGCGTCGGCCGCGGCGGCGACCGGCGCCGCCGTGTCGCCGGTGCCGAAGCCGCCGATGATGATGTTGGCCAGCGACCGGTTCATCGCGTCGGCCATCAGCTTGGTGAGAATGCCGCCGGACGCGCCGACCAGCGCGCCGGCGACGATCAGTGCCCAGTTCGTGATGACGAACCCGGCCATCGCGACCGCCGTCCCGGTGAAGGCGTTGAGCAGCGAGATCACGACCGGCATGTCCGCGCCGCCGATCGGCAGCACCATCATGACGCCGAACGCCAGTGCCGCCAGGACGACGATGAGCAGGGCCGGCAGGCTCGCCGTGGTCAGCAGGAACGCGGCGGTGCCGATGGCGATGACCGCGAGCGCGACGTTCAGCAGGCCGCGCCCCGCAGCACCACGGGCTGACCGGTGACGATCCCCTGCAGCTTCCCCGCGGCGACCAGCGAGCCGGTGAAGGTCACCGACCCGATGATCACGTCAAGGGTCGTGGTGACCGTAGTGGTGCCGAGCACTCCGGCCTTCGCCGACTCGGCGTGCATGTAGCCGTAAACGGCCACCAGCGCGGCGGCGCCGCCACCGACCGCGTTGAACATCGACACCAGCTGCGGCATCGCCGTCATCTGGACCTTGCGGGCCGAATGTAGCCCAGCTGCCGAGCCCAGCAGCGAGCCGACGATGATCACGGTCCAGCCGACCGGTGTCACGGTGCCCGCGTGGATCGCCAGGATGAGCGTGGCCACGACGGCGACGACCATGCCGCCGGTGGACACCTGGTTGCCGCGCCGGGCCGTCGCGGGCGAGTTCATCAGGTGCAGGCCCATGACGAAGCACGCCGCGGCCAGGATGTAGACGAGCTGGATGTTGGTCGTGAAGCTGTTCATGACCCGGCGGTCTCCTTGTGCTGGGTCGGCACGCCGTCATGGGACGCCGCGGCGGCTGGCGTAACTGGCGTGACCTTGCGGCGGAACATCTTCAGCATCCGGCCGGTCACCGCGTAGCCGCCGACCACGTTGGCGGCGGCGAAGAAGGCGGCGATGAAGGCCAGTACATACCCGATGACACTGTGCGCGGTGACGCCGATAAGCAGTGCGCCGGCGAGCACGATTCCGTGGATGGAGTTGGCGGCGGACATGAGCGGGGTGTGCAAGGTGGCGGGCACCTTGCCGATGACCTCGATGCCGACAAGGAGCGCCAGCACGAAGATCGTCAGGTCGGTTACCAGGGCGGTCGACATGCTTGTCTCCTTACTTGGGTGCGCTAGCGGGCGCGCTTGCGTTGCCGGTGGCACTGTCCGCGCTGGCGCCGGAGGCGCCGCCGCTGGCCAGGAGCTTGGCGACGGCAGGGTGGACGACCGCGCCGTCGTGGGCGATGACGACCCCGGCCTGGATCTCGTCACTGGTGTCGATGGCCAGGGATCCGTCCTTGACCATGTGCAGCAGGAGCGCGCAGATGTTGCGTGAGTAGGCGTTCGAGGCGGCCGTGGGGACGGTGCTCGGCAGGTTCTGCGCGCCGATGATCGTCACCCCGTTCCCGGTGACGACCACCTCACTGGGTTCCGACCCGGCGACGTTGCCACCGAGGGCGGACGCGCCCATGTCGACAATGACCGAGCCTGAGGCCATCTTCTTGACGGCATCGTCGGTGACCAGCAGTGGCGGCTTTCGGCCCGGCACCTGGGCGGTCGTGATGACCACGTCGTGGCGGGCGATGTGGGCCTCAAGCTCGGCCTGCTGGGCCTGGCGCTCCTGCTCGGTGCAGCTCACGGGCGTAGCCGCCCTCGCTCGCCGCGTTCGTCACCGCGGTGAGCTCGAGGAACGTCGCCCCCAGAGATTCCACCTCGCCTCGGCTGGCGGGACGGACATCATAGCCAGTGACCTGGGCGCCGAGCCGTCGCGCCGTTGCGATCGCCTGCAGGCCGGCCACGCCGGTCCCCAGCACCAGGAGCTTGGCGGGCCGGGCAGTGCCCGCGGCCGTGATCAGCAGCGGGAAGAACCGGCCGTAGGCCTCGGCGGCGATGATGGCGGCCTTGTAGCCTGCCACGTTGGCCTGCGAGGTCAGCGCGTCCATGCCCTGGGCACGCGACAGGGTGCGCGGCAGCCCGTCGAGGCTGACCGCCGTAACGCCCCTGTCGGCCAGGTCCGTTGCGTCACGTGGGTAAATGAGAGGGGACAGCATCCCGATGACCGCCTGGCCACGGCGCAGCCTTGCCACCTCTGGCCTCGTGACGGTGAGGATGACGTCGGCGCTGGCGAACAGGTCAGCGCTGCTGACTATCCGCGCTCCGGCGTCCTCATACATGCTGTCCGGAAACCACGCACGATCTCCTGCCCCGGACTCTAGCAGCACCTCGATCCCGGCCGGCCGCAGCCGCGCGACGGTCTCGGGGACGAGGGCGACGCGCCGTTCGCCGGGCGCGCTCTCCTTGACGACGGCTACCTTCACTACCGCGACCACCTCATCGCAGGCGCCCCTTCTTGTCGGCTTACATAGTTTTCGCCGCTATTCGACAGTAAGCCGCGATCGTACCCGAACGATGTGACTCATGTCAGTATGTCTTAATCGCTAGTCCCCCGCGACTGCGAGGGTCAGGCCCGGTTGTCGGCGCGCAAAAGATCGCTGATCTTCTCTCCGGCGCCCACCACGGCGGCCGCGTGCAAGCGGCCGGGGGACCGGCCCAGACGCTCGATCGGGCCGGAAACTGAGATGGCGGCGAGCACCCGGCCCCCGGGGCCGCGGACTGGGGCGGAGACGGAGGCCACGCCCACCTCGCGCTCGGCAGCGCTCGCGGCCCAGCCCCTTCTGCGGACCGTGGCGAGGGTGGCGGCGGTGAACTTGGCGCTGCGCAGTCCCCGGTGCATCCGCTCCGCCTCCTCCCAGGCCAGCAGCACCTGCGCGGCGGACCCGGCGATCATCGGCAACGCCGTTCCCACCGGCACGGTGTCGCGCAGCCCGCTGGCCCGCTCGGCCGCGGCAACACACACCCGGACCTCGGCCTGCCGCCGGTAGAGTTGCGCGCTCTCCCCGGTCACGTCTCGCAGGTGGTTGAGCACGGGCTGGGCGACGGCCAGCAACCGGTCCTCGCCCGCGGCCGAGGCGAGCTCGGTGATCCGCGGGCCGAGGATGAACCGGCCCTGGATGTCCCTGGCGAGCAGGCGGTGGCGCTCTAGGGCGACGGCGATACGGTGGGTAGTGGGCCTGGCCAGCCCGGTGGCCTGCACCAGTTGCGCTAGCGTGGCCGGCCCACTTTCGGCGGCGGCCAGGACGCTAACGGCTTTGTCCAGTACGCCGACTCCGCTAGAGTTGTTCACGTACTGATACTGCCGTCTCAGCATTTGAGATGCAAGTCGGAACCACGCTGATCGCCCCAGGGGAATCGCGGATCGGCTGATCGAGACGGGCAGACCGGCAATCAAAGGAGATAACCGATGAGCAGCGCGCCTCGCACGCTCGCGGAGAAGATCTGGGACGCCCATGTGGTGCGCAGCGCCGCCGGCGAGCCCGACCTGCTCTACATCGACCTGCACCTGGTCCACGAGGTCACCAGCCCGCAGGCGTTCGACGGGCTGCGCGCGGCCGGGCGTAAGGTCCGGCGGCCAGACCTGACGATCGCCACCGAGGACCACAACGTGCCGACCACCGGGGTAACTGGACCGGACGTCCCGATTTCCGGCCCGGACTCGCCGATCGCCGACCCGGTTTCGCGAACGCAAGTCGCGACGATGCGGAACAACGCAGCGGAGTTCGGCATCCGGCTTCACCCGATGGGTGCCCCTGGGCAGGGCATCGTGCACGTCATCGGCCCGGAGTCCGGGCTGACCCAGCCGGGCCTGACGATCGTCTGCGGTGACTCGCACACCTCGACGCACGGCGCGCTGGGCGCGCTGGCCTTCGGCATCGGAACCTCCGAGGTCGAGCACGTGCTGGCGACCCAGACGCTGCCGCAGAGCAAGCCGAAGATGATGGCTGTCAACGTTTCCGGGGCGCTGCCTGACGGCGTGGGCGCCAAGGACCTGATCCTCGCGATCATCGGGCAGGTCGGCACCGGGGGCGGCCAGGGCTACATCGTCGAGTACCGCGGCGAGGCGATCCGCTCGCTGCCCATGGAGGGCCGTCTCACCGTCTGCAACATGTCCATCGAGTTCGGCGCGCGCGCCGGGCTGATCGCCCCGGATGAGGTCACCTTCGAGTACCTTGCGGGCCGCCCGCACGCGCCCGCTGGCGACAACTGGGACGCGGCGGTCGCGCACTGGAAGACCCTGGCAACCGACGAGGGAGCGAGCTTCGACCGCGAGGTCACGATCGACGCCTCGGCGCTGACCCCGTACGTCACGTGGGGCACCAACCCGGGCCAGGCCCTGCCGCTGTCGGCGTCGGTGCCGGACCCAGCGTCCATCGCTGACCCCGGCGAGGCGTCCACCGCCGAGCGGGCCATCCAGTACATGGGCCTGAGCGCCGGCCAGCCGCTGCGCGACGTCTTGGTTGACACGGTCTTCGTCGGCTCGTGCACCAACGGTCGGCTGTCTGACCTGCGCGTTGCCGCCGAGGTGCTGCGCGGGCGGCGCGTCGCCGATGGCGTGCGGATGCTCGTCGTACCCGGCTCGATGGAGGTTCGCAAGCTGGCCGAGGCCGAGGGCCTGGACAAGGTGTTCACCGCGGCGGGCGCGCAGTGGCGGTCGGCGGGCTGCTCGATGTGCCTGGGCATGAACCCGGACACCCTCAAGCCGGGCGAGCGCAGTGCGTCCACCTCCAACCGGAACTTCGAGGGCCGCCAGGGCAAGGGCGGCCGCACCCACCTGGTGTCACCGGCCGTGGCCGCCGCCACCGCCGTCACCGGCCGCCTAACCGCGCCGGCCGACCTGTAGCTCTGTCGAGGGAGACCTACTTCAATGCAGCCGTTCGTAACGCACACCGGTCGCGCGCTCCCACTGCGCCGTACCAACGTGGACACCGACCAGATCATCCCGGCCTCTTACCTCAAGCGAGTCAGTCGCGAGGGGTTCGGCGACGGCCTGTTCGCCGCCTGGCGGGAAGACCCGTCGTTCGTGCTCAACCAGTCCAGGTACGACGGGGCGACAATCCTGGTCGCCGGGGTGGACTTCGCCACCGGCTCGTCCCGCGAGCACGCCGTCTGGGCGCTCATGGACTACGGGTTCAAGGCAGTGATCGCGCCCCGGTTCGGCGACATCTTCCGTAACAACTCCACCAAGGCCGGACTCCTGCCGGTGCTGCTGCCCGAGGAGACGGTGGCCGCGCTGCAGGATGCCGCTGAGGCTGACCAGGCTCCTGCGATCACCGTGGACCTCGCCGCCCGCCAGGTGCGGGTCGAGGCTGGCCTTGTGGCACCATTCGAAATCGATGACTACACACGGTGGCGGCTGATGGAGGGCCTGGACGACATCGGCCTCACGCTCCGCCACGAGGATGCCGTCTCCGCCTTCGAGGGTGCCCGCCCGAGCTGGCTCCCTGTCACGGTGTAGCCGGCGCCCTTGGCCTGTTGCTCTTCGGAACCGCTTGCTCTCTGAAACCGCCCAGCTGTTGCGCACCGCTGGGCGGTTTGTGCCAATTTGTTCGATTTTCCGGTTCGCGGGGCCTCTGAACTGGGCCGACACGGGCGCTAATCTGTGCCAGGGTTATTGTGTAGCGAAGCCCGATCGCCTAATTTCGGGCAAGTAAGGGGTCGAGACCTAGGCGGTAGTCGGCCTCCCTGGGGGAACGCAGGAGAGAGTTATGAACAAGCGTGATCTGATCGACGCGATCTCGGGCCGACTGGGGGACAAGAAGTCAGCGACCGAGGCCCTCAATGCTGTCCTCGAGACCATTGCGGCGGCCGTGGCCAGCGGTGACAAGGTGGCCATCACCGGCTTCGGCGTCTTCGAGAAGAGCGAGCGGCCGGCCCGGACGGCTCGCAACCCCGCGACCGGTGACCCGATCGAGGTGGCGGCATCCTCGGTGCCGAAGTTCCGTCCCGGCGCGGACTTCAAGGCCCTCGTCAACGGTAGCGCCGACAAGCCTGCCGAAAAGGCGTCGGCGAAGCCGGCCAGGAAGAAGTAACCCATATTCGACGGGCGGCGGCACGGGGGTTAGGGTCCCCGATGCCGCCGCCCGTCGTCTTTTATTAGCGAGCAACGCGAGCGGGACCGGTTCGCCGGAAGGCTGAGCCTTATCCGCGCCGGCTGGCGTCGGTTGCCCCTACGCTCCTGCTGCGGGCTTGGCCAGCGCCGTGGAAATGATCCGGTCGAAGAGCTGTGGCAGCGGCAGGCCGGTGGCGGCCCACATCTTCGGGAATCCCGAGGTGGGCGTCATCCCCGGCATCGTGTTGATCTCGTTGACGAGGATCTCACCCTCGGCGGTATAGAAGAAGTCCACACGCGCCAGGCCTTCGCACTCGATGGCATCGAAGGCCTGGCAGGCGAGCGCGCGGATTCGCTCCGTAGCGGATGAGGGTATCGGTGGTGGAATCTCCATCACAGTCGCGTCACCGAGGTACTTGGCCTCGAAGTCATACCAGGTGGAGTGCGGGTCCACCACAACCTGACCGGGCAGGCTGGCCTCCGTGGGGCCGCCATTGACGCCCTCAAGCACCGCGCACTCCACCTCGGTGCCGTTGATGGCAGCTTCCACAAGCACCTTACGGTCGTGCTGCCGGGCGTTTTCGATGGCATCCTCGAGGTCTTCCGGGCTGTTCACCCATGAGGTTCCGATGGAGGAGCCGCCCCGGGCGGGCTTGACGAAGACCGGGTAGCCGAGCTCGGCGATCTCGTCGAGGACCCGCTTGCGCGCGAGCGACGTCCAGTCACGATGTTTCACGACCACGTATGGCCCGATGGGCAGGCCGCGCGCCGCGAACAGCAGTTTCATGTACTCCTTGTCCATGCCGGCCGCGCTGGCCAGCACGCCCGCCCCGGCGTAGCGGATGCCGGCCATCTCCAGCAGGCCCTGGATCGTCCCGTCTTCCCCGTATGTGCCGTGCAGGAGGGGAATCACCACGTCGACGTCTCCGAGGCCCGGCGGAAGCGACGCAGGGCCGGTCACGATGAGCGCGCTGGTGCCCGGGCCGGACCTTGGCATCACTGACACGCCTGGCTGCGCGACGGCGTCCACGTCGGGCAGCGCGCCGCGGGTCATGCTGAGCGCCTCGGGATCGTCGCAGGCCAGCACCCACCGCCCGTCGCGGGCTATCCCGATCGGGACCACATCGTAGCGGTCGCGGTCAATGGCGCTCAGCACCAGCCCCGCGCTCGCGCATGACACCGCGTGCTCCGCGCTGCGTCCGCCGAACACCACGGCGACCCTGGTCTTCTGCTCACCCACGTGCCCACCTCCGCTCTTGCCTTGCCACCTCAGAGATGGTAGTGCCTACCCTTCCCTAGCTGCATTGTGGCACCGCTTCATGCTGGCGTCCGGCAGCGGTGCGGTGGTGAACGGCAGGCGGCGGAATCGGAAATTCAGGCTGGTCCCAGGCGTCTGCGAGGCCTGGGCACTCGCCCGACTAGGGGAGACCGATTAAAGTGGTTGTGGCTGTTGGATACTGGCCCCTGCGTGACCGCACGACGACGGAGAGCTAAGCGTGTTTGATTTGTCTATCACCAAGCTGCTGGTGCTCGCCGTGATCGCGCTGGTGATCTTCGGGCCGAACGAGTTGCCGAGGATCGCCCGGCAGGCCGGGCGCGCGCTGCGTGACCTGCGCCAGATAGCTGAGGGCGCCAAGGCGGACCTGCGCGAGGGACTTGGGCCGGAGTTTCAGGACTTCGACTTCGAGGACCTGAACCCGCGTCGCTTCGTGCAAAAGCACCTCTTCGAGGATCCCGAGCCGGAGGCGGCCAGCCAAGGCGCGGTCGGCGCCATGATCGCCCCGGAGCCTGCCAGTGTCGCGAGCGCTGGCGGTGTCGCCAGTGGTACCTCGACCGTGGCGGGGACGGCCGCCGGGGCGAGCGCTGGCGGCAGCGCGGCACGGGGGGACATCGAGGTGGACGACCGTCCCCCGTTTGACTTCGAGGCGACCTGAGGTATTCCTACCTGGGCGTCAGGGTCAGCATGCGGCCTGCTAGGCCGCGGCCCTTGGCTGCCAGGCCGTTGGCGATCTTCGTCAGCTCCAGGGCAGCAGGCGAGTCCGGGGCGGCCAGCACGAGCGGCGTGCCGTTGTCGCCGCCCTCGCGCAGTCGGGTGTCCAGCGGCACCTGGCCGAGCAATGGCACCTTAGCGCCCGTTAGCTGGGTCAGCCTGTGCGAGACCTCCTCGCCGCCGCCGGAGCCGAAGATCTCCATGGTCTCACCGCAGTGCGGGCAGAGCATGTACGACATGTTCTCGATCACGCCCGCAACGCGCTGCCGGGTCTGCTGGGCGATCGACCCGGCCCGCTCGGCCACCTCGGCCGCCGCCTGCTGCGGCGTGGTCACCACGAGGATCTCGGCGTTCGGGAGCAACTGGGCAACCGAGATGGCTACGTCACCGGTGCCAGGCGGGAGATCGAGTAGCAGGTAGTCCAGGTCGCCCCAGTAGAAGTCGGCGAGGAACTGCTGCAGCGCCCGGTGCAGCATAGGGCCGCGCCACACGATCGGCGGGTTGCCGTCAGGCTTGATGTTGCCGATGGAGGCGACCTTCACGTCGTATCCGGCCAGCGGCATGATCATGTCCGCCACCTTCTGGTGCCGGCCGGTGATGCCCAGCATCCGGGGCACGGAGTGGCCGTAGATGTCGGCGTCGATGACGCCCACCTTGTGCCCGGCGGCGGCCAGTGCGGCCGCGATGTTCACCGTGACCGACGACTTGCCCACGCCGCCCTTGCCGCTGGCGATCGCGTACACCGTGGTGAGCGACGACGGCTGGGAGAACGGGATCACCGGCTCCGGCTTGCCGCCGCGCAGCTTGGTCTGCAGGGTGGCGCGCTGCTCCTCACTCATCACGTCGAGGTCGACTCGGACGCCGGTCACGCCGGGCACGGCGGCGACCGCCTCGGTCACCCTGGCGGTGATGGTGTCGCGCATCGGGCAGCCGGAGACCGTCAGGTAGACGCCAACCTCGACATGGCCGTCGGGTCCGATCGTCACGGACTTCACCATGTCCAGCTCGGTGATCGGGCGGCGGATCTCGGGGTCCTCGACGTGGCTGAGCGCCGCGTTGACCTGCTCAGTTGAGGGCAGCGGGGATTGCATGCCTTCATGTTACGCAGGGTCGCCGGCCTGGCCGAACGCAAGGGCCGCCCGTCCCCGCGAGCGGGACGGGCGGCCCGTTGGCGCTAGCGGTGACCGCTAGCTCTTCTTGCTCTTCTTGCCCTCGTTGCCGTACCAGTCGCCACCGCTGACGACGGCGCCGGTGGTCGGGTTGAGGATGACCGGACGGTCGTTCGGGCGCTGCTGGAAGTCCAGCATCCCGCCGCGGGCGTCAATGCTGCCGGCGCTCGCGTCGAACGAGCCGGGGATGCGCTCGCCGTGCAGCCAGTTGTCCTCGATGAACTTCACCACCGAGGTGGTGTCGGTCAGGTTGTTGCTGACGTAGTTCTCCCGCGAGTAGGGCGAGATCACCAGCATGGGGAGCCGCTGGCTCGGGCCGCACTCGCCCTCGGCGGTGCCAACCGTCACCGCGACATCAGCGCACTCGGCCGTGTCCTGGGAGGTGTTGGAGCCGTTGGTGATCTTCGGGGCGACCTGGTCGTACCAGCCGTCAGAGTCGTCGTAGGTGATGATGATCGCGGTCGACGGCCAGTCCTTGGACTTCTCGATCTGGTTGATCTCGTTGACCACGAAGGTCTGCTCGTCGGTCGGGTCGGAGTTGCCGGGGTGACCGTCCTGGTACGCCGGCGGCTTGAGGTAGCTCACGGCCGGCAACTGGGCGCCGCCGGTGCCGTTCAGGGCATCGGCGAAGTACGACATGTCGTACTGGTGGTTGGCCTGGTCGGTGTAGCCGATCATGTCGAGCGCGGACGGCGCCTTGTGGTCAGGGTTCGCGGTCGAAGCGTAGAACTGGAACGGGTCGTGGTGCGGCACGTAGTCCGTCTCCTCGACACCGCCGACGTTCTCATGCTCGCTGCCGCAGACCGCGCCACCGGCGTTGCTGGAGGTCGGCGTGAAGCCGCCCTCGAACCAGCCCCAGCTGACGTCCTTGGCGTTCAGCAGGTCACCGATGTTCTCGCCGGTCAGGATGCCGGTCGCGCTGTTGGAGGTGTGGTTGGTGTCCGAGCAGTCATCGAAGTACGGGTCGATGTCGCCGTTCAGCGTGCCAAGGCCGGTGCTGGAGTTGACATCGGAGACCGAGCTTGAGGACACCGGGGCACCCGGAGTACCGCTGGTGTCGTCGATCGGGTTGACTGCCTCGGCGCCGGTGTACAAACCAGATGTCACGCCGACGGCGCCGGGCGAGGACGGCCCGAAGGTCGTGTCCCAGTCGTTGTCGCTCATGGAGTAGTACTGCGCGTAGTTCCACATCGCGGTGACGGTGTTGCCGTCGAAGTAGTCCATGACGATCCCGGGCGGGCAGTACTCGACGCCGCAGCTACCGGTGAGTGACGTGGAACCCTGGGTGTGCTGGACGAACTGGTCCATCTTCCCGTTGTCCTCGGCGTCCTGCTCCGGGGTGTAGCTGTGGTTGTTGTCCGTGGTGAGCGCCTCAGCCGGGGTCAGCCGCTGCGGGGCGTACTCGTTCGGGTTGTTCGTCAGGTAGTTGCCGTCACTCTTCTTGGCCGGGTTGACCGGGCTCAGAGGTTGGTCACCTTGTCGCTCGAGCCCTGCGTGCCCGGCGTGCCCGGCTTGGCGACGAACGGCGTGCCGTCGGTGTTCGTCGCGTACGGGTAGGTGCCGAAGTAGTGGTCGAACGATATGTTCTCGTCGAAGATCACCACGACGTGCTTGATCGGCGTCGCCGTCTTTCCCGCGTGCAGGTAAACACTGGCGGGCACGGTCTTCGGCGTTACGTAGCGAGCAAGCGCGGACACGGCCGGCTTGGAGGTGGCCGCGCTGGCCGCCGTGGCACCGATGGCGGCACCGGCGCCCAAGGCGACCACTGCCGCGGTCGCGATGTAGGGCCGGAGCCGTTTGAATCGGCTCTGGGTACTTGGGCCTTCGCCCATTGTCACCCTCCTGAGTTGATGCTGAATGGCTTCTGGTCGGCGCTCGCGGGCCGCCTCCGGCACGCGCGAGCGTGCGCCCAGGCGACAAACGTTTCATGGGCGAATTACGTGGCAGCGGGACCTGATTGACCAACAGGCAAACGAGGGATGGCAACTAGGCGTAGACGATGCCTAGCGCTGCCTCATGAGTTACCTAAAGTCCTGCATGTCACATGTCACATGCAGCGAACTGTCGGTTTCCCCTAAGATTTTCTTCAGGTCAGCAGGGCGCGGCCGAAATAGTCGCTCGGGCCGGTGACCCCCGGCAGTGCGAGGAAGTACCCGCCACCGAACGGGCTGATGTAGTCCACCAGCGGCTCGTCGATCAGGCGCGTCTGCACGGCCTCGAACTGGCGCTTGATGTCCTGCTGGAAGCAGGTGAAGATGAGGCCGACGTCTAGGTCGCCAACCTCGTCGAGGCCGCGGTCGTAGTTGTAGCCCCGGCGCAGGATGCGACTGCTGGCGGTCTGCGGCGTGCGCGGGTTCGCCAGCCGCATGTGCGCGGTGAGGGGGATGATGTCGCCGTTCGGGTCGTCCGCGTAATCGGGCGTGGCGTCGATGCTGGTGGCGTCGAGCGGGAAGCCGGTGGGCTTGCGCCGTCCGAATATGGCCTCCTGCTCCTCGACGTCCACCCGGTCCCAGAACTCCACGAACATCCTGATCAGCCGTACGACGAAGTAGCTGCCGCCGGCCGTCCACGCGGGCTCGCCCGGCGTGCCTGGCTGGACCCAGACCAGGCTGTCCATCTGCGCGGCGCTGGTGACCGACGGGTTGGAGATGCCGTCCATGAACCCCAGCTGGTTGCGCGGAACTGTCCCGGCGGGCCGGGCCGGGCTGGCGAAGCCGTCGATCCGCCAGTTCGCCTGCATGCCGCCGCGGGTGTCCTTCGCGATGTCCCGCAGGGCGTGCACCACGGCGTCCGGGTTCCCGGCGCTGAGCTGCAGGATGAGGTCACCGCCGCACTGTGCCGGATCGAGGTCGTCGTTGGGGAACGAGCGCATCTGCGTCAGGTGCGCGGGCTTAACCGAGGCCAGGCCGTACCGGTCATCGAACAGCGTGGAGCCGACGCCGAACGTCACCGTGAGCCCGTCCGGCACCACGGTCGGACCCAGGATGCCCGAGTCCGACGACGGCCCGCCGATGCCGACCGGCGGCGGCGTGTATCCGGCCGTCAGGGCCCGGGCGCGATCGGTCACCGTCTGGAAGACGTCGGTCAGTTCCGCGCGGCTGCCCGCGGTGGCGGTGAAGGACACGACGGCGGTCGCTCGCTGCGGGTCCGGTCGGATGCCGGCCTGGTGCGTGCCGTGGAACGGGACCGCTGGGGCCGTCCCCGCCACGACCGCCGCGTTCGCGGCGGCGGTCGGGTCCGGAGGCTGGGTGTGCGATGCGTATCCGGCCGCCGCGCCCGCGGCCCCCCCGGCGACCACCCCGCCTGCGACGCCCCCGGCGATCCCGCGAAGGAACGACCGGCGTCCTGGCCCGGATTTCGCTGGCCCCGTATTCGGCTGTGGCGACGGTGGCTCAGAAGTCATTGACGGTGTTCCTCGGTTCGGTGATCGAGGCGATGGGCGCGAGGTCCTGAAGGGCCTGGTCGCACGCCGCGTCGATCTGCGCACGGGTCGCGGTCGGGAGCGCGGAGACGGCCTCCCACTGCCCGCTGGGGAGGTGCTCCTTCTCAAGCAGGCTCTGCAGGGTGTCCAGGTCGGTGTAGACCTGAGGCAACTCGGGGTAGCGCTGGACGAGCAGCGGCTTCAGCAGTGCGAGCAGCACGCGGGTGGCCTGGATGTTGGCGAGCGTGGTGGCGAGCGTGGTGCCGCTGCCATAGTCGTCGTGCCCGGTGAGCTGGAACTCCAGGGCGTTCTCCAGGATCTCGTGGGTGCGCCGCCCGACGTCGCCCAGCGGTATCTCCTGCGACGGCCACCAGGCCAGCAGTGCGTGCACGTCGTTATCGAGTGTCTGCGCCACGGGGATGAGCTCAGCAGCGGACTGCCCGTGCCACAGCCCGTACTCCAGCCGGTAGAAACCGGTCCACTGCGGGCTGTTCACCCCGACCGCGTCCGCCCGGCCGTCGATCTCGGTGTCGTAATTCCCGAACGCGTCGTACGCGTCGCCCAGCGTCTGGTACTGCAGGTGCGCGGTCAGCCAGTCGCTCCGCGCCGCTGTGAGGTTGCGAGCTCGCACAGCTGCCTCCAGCGTGTCGGTCTCCCCGGCGAGTACCTTGATGCCGGCCTTGAGGTCGGCCGCGTACTTCTTGGCCAGCGGTATCAACTCGTTGCTCGTCACCGGCAGGATCGCCGGGGTGCCCTTCGCGTCTCCGCCCACGGTGACGGTCGGGCCAGCGAGCGGGTTGAAGTCCGAGAACTCGCACAAGAACGCGTACTTACCCGACCCGACATCGAGGGTCATCGGGGTCGTGGTGTCCGGGCCGGTGTTGTCGACCTCGGCGTAGACCGCGCCGTTGGCCGGGTCGGTCAGGTCGATGTCGGCACCGTTGTTGCCCTGGTTGTTGATCTCGAAGGTGTGCCAGCCGGGACTCGCCAGCTGCCAGGTCCCGCCGCACTGGGTGTCGCTGACGGTGATCATGTTCGTGGGCTGGCTCGTGCCGCCGGCCCCACAGGCGGCTACCGCCGCCGCCAGCGTGGCGCTCGCGATCGTGCTTGCGGTCCTGGCAAGCAACTGTCTGGTCCGCATGGCTTTCCTGGGGGGTTGCGAGGGAGGTAGTCAGGCCGCAAGCAAGCATAGGACGGCCCCGAACTGGTGGTTTAGCCCGAATGCGCAGCTGAGCCAAACGTTCACCTGCGCATAACGCCGTGTTAGCCCAGGGGGCGACCCCTGCTAGCCCGGGCGGGCGACCCCGTGAAATCCCAGGCTGGTACGTTGCTGCGGTGGACAGTCCTGCCGTTACCAGTGCCTTCCGGCCGCGCCGGACCATTATGTCGGTCCCGGGGAGCAGCGAGCGGTTCATCGCCAAGGCCCGTGACGTGGCCGTTGATGAGGTCATGCTCGACCTGGAGGACTCCGTAGCGCCCTCGGCGAAGGACGAGGCGCGCGACCTGGTGGCCGGCGCGCTCCAGGCCGGCGGATGGGACGGCAAGCTCCTGGCGGTCCGGGTCAACGGCGCGACGACGCAGTGGGCCTACCGGGACGTGATCGCGGCCATCGAGGGCGCGCCCGGTGCCGTCGACGCGATTGTCTTGCCAAAGGTGTCCTCGCCCGCGCAGATCGCCTGGCTGGACCTCCTGCTCGGCCAGGTGGAGCAGGCATGCGGGGTACCGGTAGGGCGAACGGGGATCGAGGCCCAGATCGAGGACGCGGCCGGGCTGGCGTCGGTGGAGGCGATCGCGGCGGCGTCGCCCCGGATGGCCGCGCTCGTCTTCGGGCCGGGGACTTCATGGCGAGCATCGGCATGCGCTCCCTCGATGTCGGCGGCCACCCCGCCGGGTATCCCTACGATGCGCACCACTACACGCTGATGCGCATCCTGGTGGCGGCGCGTGCCGCAGGGCTGCAGGCCATCGACGGCCCCTACGGGCGGATCAAGGACACCGGCGGGCTGCGGAACGCGGCCCAGTCAGTCGCGGCCCTCGGGTTCGACGGCAAGTGGGTACTGCACCCTGGCCAGGTGGACATCGTCAACGAGATCTTCTCCCCGTCGCCGGACGACTATCAGCGGGCAGTAGCGATCCTCGACGCGTACGAAAAGGCGACCTCGCAGGACGCGCGCGGCGCGGTCATGCTAGGCGAGGAGATGATCGACGAGGCATCCCGCAAGATGGCGCTCCGCATGGCCGCCCTCGGCAAGGCAGCGGGCCTGGGATAAGAGCGAGTGGCTGTGCTCGGTCGGCCGCTTTTCTCTTAGTAACATGACGGGCGTGCGCATTGACCTGCATGTCCACAGCAGCGCTTCCGACGGCACCGACGCCCCCGCCCGCGTGATCCGGCGGGCCGCCCAGGCCGGACTTGACATCCTCGCGCTGAGCGACCATGACACGCAGGCCGGGGTCGCCGAGGCCCGTGCCGTGCTACCCGACGGCCTCACCCTCGTCCCCGCCATGGAACTGTCGTGCGCTATCGACAGGCAGTCGGCGGCCGGGGATTGTGCCGGGGAACGGTTTCCCGGCCAGCGCAGCGTGCACCTGCTCGCCTTCATGTTTGACCCCGACGACCTCGCGCTAGGGCAAGAGACCGAGCGGCTGCGCGACGACCGGGTCTACCGGGCCAAGGGCATGGTCGCGAAACTTCAGGAACTTGGCGCGGACGTCACCTGGGAGCAGGTCTCCCGCATCGCCGGCGACGCAGTCGTGGGCCGTCCGCACCTTGCCCGCGCCATGGCGGAGTCGGGCGTTGTGGCAGAGCCGAAGGACGCGTTCACCGCCGAGTGGATCGACGACGGTGGCCGTGCCTTTATCGACCGGTACGCCATTGGTGCGGTCCGGGCCGTCGCCCTAGTCCGGGCCGCCGGCGGGGTGCCCGTCGTCGCCCACCCGCGCTCGCCCGGCTACGAGGTCCCCGACGAGGTCATCGCCCGGCTGGCCGCCGCGGGACTGGCCGGCCTTGAGGTCTACCACCCCGACCACGACCAGGCGCAGCGGGCACGGCTGCTGTCCCTCGCCGCGTCACTCGACCTCGTGGCCACTGGAGGCAGCGACGACCACGGCGCGTTCAACAACTCCGGCCTTGGCAGCCAGACCACCCCGCCGGAGTCTTACGAGCGCATCCTTGCCCTCGCCACCGGTGACAGTCCCGTCCCTTCGCCGCCACCCAGGCCATCCCGCCACAGCCGGAGCCGCAATTGAGACGCTGGTTAACCAAACCTGCGTCTTTGCCGCTAGGTCGCATCCTGACCTGCGCAGATGCGACGAAACGTCGCAGGTTCTCGTTTCTGATTAGTATCCTGGCCACAGTGCTGACTTGCAGGAGACGATCCCCGCACCCCCGATAAGGACACACATTGGACGCTCGGATTGAACTGGTTTGCGCGCCTGCCGCCGAGGAGGGCGAAGACGTGTTGGCCGAAAACGCCAACGCGTGGGTAATCGGCGATGATGAGGAAGTCATCGTGATCGACCCAGGGGAGGACGCGTCCGCCGTCATGGCAGTCGTCGGCGACCGTGAGGTGCTCGCGGTGATATGTACGCACGGGCACGCCACCCACGTCGCTGCGGCGTTCGAGGTCGGGGAACGGGACGAAGCCCCGGTGGCGCTGCACCGGTCCGACCGCATCGCCTGGCGCATGGCGCACGACGAGGAGCCCGAGATCGAAATGGACCACGGTGGCACGTTTGAGGTCGCCGATGTGTCGCTGGAAGTTATCCACACTCCGGGACACTCCCACGGCTCGGTGAGCCTGTACTGCCCGGAGCTTGAGGTTGTCTTCACCGGCGACGCGCTGCTCGCCAGCGGGCCTGCGTCACATGACGGCGACTTCCCCGACTTCTCCCGGCAGCTCAACTCCATTGGCGAGTACCTCCTGGACCTTCCGGCGGAGACCCGGGTGCTGCCAGGTCACGGGGAGGAGATCACAGTTGCCACCGCCAGCAAGAGGTTCGACGGGTGGGTGACCGCCGGTCCTGGCGAGCGGGAATGAGGCTGGGCCGGGGGAGGGAGCGTTCGGAAAGATAAATGGAGCAACTCGCCTTCGACGGGATGCCACGGCGGCTTTACTCGTGCACGCCGACGCGGCTGAATACCTGGCTGGACTGCCCGCGCCGGTACCGGATGAACTACCTCGACCGGCCGACTCCCCCGAAAGGGGCGCCGTGGGCACACAACAGCCTCGGGGCCGCCGTCCATAACGCCCTGGCCGGCTGGTGGCGCCTCCCGCTCGCCGGTCGCACGCCACAGGCTGCGGGAACGCTGCTGGCCCGGGGCTGGATCGGCGAGGGTTTCGCGGACGACGAGCAGTCGGTCAAGTACCTGCAGTGGGCCCGGGAGATGGTCGAGGCGTACGTTGCCACTGTGGATCCAGCGGACGAGCCGGCTGGGGTGGAGCGCACGGTCGCTACCCGCACTGAGCTGATCGCCGTTTCCGGCCGCATCGACCGGCTGGACGCGCGGCTGTCTCCAGGCGGACAGGTGGAACTCGTCGTCGTCGACTACAAGACCGGACGGCACGTACTAACCACCGACGACGCCCGCAGCTCGATGGCGCTCGCACTGTACGCGCTGGCGGCGTCGCGGTCGCTGCGCGGCGAGTGCACCAGGGTAGAGCTGCATCATCTGCCCACCGGCAGGGTGATCTCGTGGCAGCACACCAGCGAGTCGCTGGCCAGGCATCTGCGGCGGGCCGAGGAACTGGCGGCCGAGTGCGCCGACGCCGATGACGCGATGCGTGCCGGGCTGCCGTCGCAGCGACGCGATGAGGTGTTCCCGCCCCGCCCGGGTCCGTCCTGCGGCTGGTGCGACTACCTACGCCACTGCGCCGCGGGCCGCGCCGTCGCGGTCACACGACTGCCCTGGGACGGCCTAGCCGAGCTGGGCTAGCCTAGAATTGCGGGCCACGGATCGCGGTCATCTCGGCCGCGTCCCAAAAGTCCGTCAGGGCGTGCGCCGTGGTCGCGGGAGCCTCGACGGCAGGGGAGTGCGCCGCGCCAGGGATGCACTCGCGGCGCGCGCACAGCAGCGCCGCCATGTCCTCCTGGACGTCGGTCGGCCAGGCGTCATCGTTTTCGCCATACAGCACGAAGACGGGAACGTCTGCCTTGGCGAGGTCCTCCGTCCGGTCGTCGGCAGCCAGCAGGGCTTGAGCCATTGCCACTAGGCCAGCCGGGCTGTTGCCTAGCATCCGGTCCTGGAGGAAGTCCACGATGGGCGCGGCCAGCCCACTAGCGATGGCCTGCGGCTTCAAGGATGTATGCCAGATCCTGGCAACCCTGGCCGCGAGCTCGTCCGCGGTGCTGGCGCCGGCGACCGCGCTCAGGAAGGAGCGCAGGCCCTCGGCGCGCTCGCCCGGCAGCGCGCCAGGCCCGGAGCTCATCAAGGTAAACGACGCGGGTGGTTGCCGTGCCGCCAGGACCGCCTCGCGGGCCACTAGGCCGCCGAACGAGTGGCCGAGCAGGTGGACCGCCCCCGTCACGTCCATGAGGGCGATGATGTCCTTGCCCAGTTCGGCCACATCATAGGCGCCTGCGCCGCCGGGACCTGGCGTCTGGTACTGGCCGCGCTGGTCAACGGCCAGTACCCGGCGCCCGCCGTCGGCGAGCTCGCCCAGAATTGACAGGAAATCTTCCTTGCTGCCGGTGTAGCCCGGGACGAGCAGGGCGGTGCCCAGCTCGCAGGCGCCGGTCTGCGGGAACGCCTCAAGCACGGCGAACGTGCCGCAGGCGCAGGGCACTGTCGTACGCCGCACCCCGGCCGGCAGGTCGAGGGAGAGTGGTGTCGACACGACTACACGGGAGCCTGGAAGATCACCGCCGGTACTCCCGGCGCGGCAGGCATAGTGATGGGCGCCGAGGCGACGATCGGCCTGACAACGGGAGCGCCTTCCGAGTCCACAGTGTCGCGGTCGGATGTGTCGCGGTCGGATGTGTCGCGGTCGGACGTGTCCTGGCGGGCGCTGCGCCGCCGGGCAGTGTCTTGCCGGGCAGCCCGCTTGCGCGGGGCATCCTGGCTGGGCACCTCCTGGCGAGCGCTGTCCTGCCCGGCAGGGGTTGTTGTGTCCAGCACGTCAACCGCGCCGCCGCCTTCGGTTAGCTCCTGGCCGCTGGCCTGGTCAGTGGCCTGGTCAAGGTCCTGGCCGACTTCTTGGCCACCGCGCAGCCGACGGCGACGACGGCGGGCCGGGGCAGTGTCGTCGCCCGCCTCCTGACGGTCGTCCGGAGCGCGCTGCGGGACACCTAGGACGAGATCGCGAACCTCGACGGAGGCCTGGTCGCGGTTCTTGCCACGCCTGCCACGGTTCCCGGTCCGGCCGCTATCCCGGTCTTCTTCCTTTGACCGGCTCTGCTTGCTCCGGACGCGGCCCGTCTCGCCAAGGTCCTCTTCGGCCTCAGCGGCGAGGCCGGCCCGGGCACGCATCTCGACCGGAAGCTTGCCGGTGGCGTCCGGCGGGATCGACAGCTCGCTGTACAGGTGCTCGGAGGTGGAGTACGTCTCGGCAGGGTCGGGGAAGTCAAGCCCGAGCGCGGCGTTGATGAGCTTCCATCGCTGCAGGTCGGCCCAGTCCACGAAGGTGACCGCGACGCCCTCGCGGCCAGCCCGGCCGGTGCGGCCGATGCGGTGCACGTAGGTCTTCTCGTCGTCCGGGCACTCATAGTTGACCACGTGCGTTACGCCGTCTACGTCGATGCCGCGAGCTGCGACCTCAGTGGCCACCAGCACGTCGACCTTGCCCGAGCGGAAGGCGCGCAACGCCCGCTCCCGCTGCGACTGGCCAAGGTCCCCGTGTACTGCGGCGGTTGCGAATTCGCGGTCGCTCAAGGCAGCCGCCACCTGGTCGACAGCCCGCTTGGTGTGGCAGAACACCATGGCCAGGCCACGGTCCTTGGCCTGCAGGACGCGCGCAAGCACCTCGATCTTGTCGAGGTGATGCGTGCGGTACACGTGCTGGGTGGTCAGCGGTGTCGGCTGGCCCTCGTCGGCATGCTCGGCCCGGATGTTTGTCGCCCGCCGCATGTGCCGTCTCGCCAGCGTCACGACCTCACCCGGCATGGTGGCCGAGAACAGCATCGTCTGCCGGTCGTCCGGGGTGAGCCGCAGGATCTTCTCCACGTCAGGGAGGAAACCAAGGTCCAGCATCTTGTCCGCCTCATCGAGGACGAGGGCGCTGACCTGGCTCAGGTCAAGGTTCTTGCGGTCGGCGAGGTCAAGCAGCCGTCCGGGGGTGCCGACCACGATGTCCGTGCCGGCCTTCAGGGCGTCGATCTGCGGCTCATACGCACGGCCGCCGTAGACGGTGAGGACGCGGGCGCCCAGGAGCTTGCCTGCCTGGTTGAGCTCCGCGGCGACCTGGATCGCCAGTTCGCGGGTGGGTAGCACGATGAGGGCGAACGGTGCCTTGCGCGCGCCTGCCTTGGAGCCCTCAGCGCTGCGCGCGAGGTCGGCCACGAGGCGGTGCAAGATGGGGACGCCGAAGGCAAGGGTCTTGCCGGTCCCGGTGTGTGCCTGCCCGATGATGTCCTGCCCGCCGATGGCGAGCGGCAGCGTGAGCGCCTGGATGGGAAACGTGGTCACGATGCCCGCAGCCTCAAGGGAGGCGCAGATCACCTCGGCGACGCCTAGGTCGCGGAACGGGATGGCGTGCGGGCGCGCCGGCGTGGATCTTGCTGGTAGCGCTTCTGCTTCTTGGGGTGTCAGGGGTTCCTCCGTGCACTGCGAGCCCACTGCTCGCGCCTCCTTCGGGCGCAGGTCAGCCTGCGGACGGCAGCGTCATAGTCAACGCGAACTGGGATTACAACATTCCAAGATGTGTACCAGTCGTTGCCTACGGTACCAGGAGGATCAGACGATGTTCCCGAAGCCGACCCGGCGCGCCTGATCAGGGTTGAATTCGATGAAGGCGATCTTGTCCGCCGGGATGAGCAGCCGCCCGCCTTTCAGCGTGTCGAGCGCGAAGACCGGCGGACCACCTGAGCCGCTGAGCACCTCGGCCAGGGCGCGCTCGATCTCCTCCGCTGAGGCATCGGTGTCAACGACCAATTCTCTGGGAATTGAGTGAATTCCGATCTTTACTTCCACGGCGCTCCTCGCGTTGTGAGGGTGTGCGTCAGCTCTCGACCGCTTCGCCCGGCGTGATCTCACCCGGCGGAGTGTCGCCTGTGCGCGGCCAGCCGCTGATGCCCCGCCACGACAGCCGGGCGACGAGCTGCTCGGCGGCGTCCCTGGGAATCGAGCCCATCGTACCGAGCCAGTACCGGGCGCTGACCTGCGCCATGCCGACGAGCGCGATGCTCAGCAGGTGGGCCTCCTGGTCTCCTAGGCCTGCGTCAGACTTGATCACCTCGCTGACCATCTCGGCGCACTTGCGGTCGGCCCGCTCCACCCGCTCGCGAACGGCGGGCTCGTTGGTGAAGTCTGACTCGAACACCAGGCGGAATGTCCCGCTTTGCGCGGCGACGAACTCAAAGTAGGCCCGGATGGTCGCGAAGACCCGCTGCCGGTTGTCGTCCGTGGACAGCAGCGCTGTCCGCACCGTCTCGGTGAGCTCCTCGACGCTCTCGTCGAGGAGCGCCAGGTACAGCTCCTGCTTGCCAGGGAAGTGCTGGTACAGGACGGGCTTGCTGACGCCCGCGCGCTCCGCGATCTCGTCCATCGCCGCCGCGTGGTAGCCGCGGGCTACGAAGATCTCAAGCGCGGCTTCGAGCAGCTGGCGGCGGCGTGCCTGCCGGGGCAGCCGCGTCCCCCGTGGCCGGGCGGCTGATGTCGCGGTCAAGATGCTCTCCGGGTCTCGGATCCGGGACTGGTCTCCGGATTTTACGTGCGGCGGAGAGTCCCGCCGCATTCGACTTATGGTAGGCCAGGCTGCGGGGGAGGGGCCGGTAGTTAACCGGGGTTCCCTGGTGCCGCGTGATGCTGCCTACCAGCAGCGCGGTCCTAGCGGTAATCCTCGTCGCCGTAGCCGACATCGCGTGTCTGCTCGGCGACGTCCGCCTCGTTGACGTCGAGTGGGACCTCCTGCAGCTCGTCGTTGCTCTCCTCGGCAACTTCGCGGCCCTGCTCGGCGGCGTCCTCGCCCGGCGTCTCGATGTCCATCTCGCTCACGGTCGACCTCCCGAGTTGACGTAGGTTCCCGTGCTTTCCAGGATCCCCTAGCCCAGATGACTACGTCTGCAATTTTTACCCTGCTCGCCTGCGGGCCGCATGGCGGCCGGCTTCTCGATGTTGTCGGAGGATGTTCGCGAGCAGCGCGATCCTTCCTCCCCCACGGTACGCCACGATCCAGCCGCAAATAAATTGCTTCGAAAGTATTGCCGAACTGGAAAAACGGGAACACTTTAGGTGTAAGGCGGCGCGGCGACGTGGGTAGGGGAAGAACATGCGCAGCATCTGGGCCGGTGCGATCTCGTTCGGCATGGTCGTGATCCCGGTCAAGCTCTTTGCCGCTACCGAGCAGCGGGATGTGGCGTTTCGCCAAGTGCACCGCAGCGACGGGGGCCGCATCCAGTTCCGCCGGACCTGCTCCTTGGACGGCCAGGAGGTCCCGTACTCAGACGTGGCCAAGGGATACGAGTTGCCAACCGGTGACGTTGTCGTGCTCACCGACGAGGATCTCGCCGACCTTCCGCTGTCGACCGCGCACCGGATCGACGTTCTGCACTTCGCGCCCGCCGGGCAACTCGACCCAATCCTCATGAACAAGAGCTACTACCTGGAGCCGGAACCCGCCGGCGTGCGGGCGTACGTGCTGTTCCGCGACGCCCTCGAGCGCTCTGGCAGGATCGCGATCGCGAAGGTCGCCATCCGGCAGCGTGAGGCGCTCGCCGGACTACGGGTCCGAGAGAGCGTGCTCACCCTGGACACGCTGCTGTGGCCAGATGAGGTTCGGACCCCTGACTTCTCGTTCCTTGAGGAGGACATTGACGTTAGGACGCAGGAACTCAAGATGGCGGCATCGCTGATCGACGCGATGACAGAGGACTTCGAGCCACTGCTGTACCACGACGCTTACCGGGAGGCCCTGGAGACGGTTGTGCGGGCCAAGATAGAAGGCAACGAGGTGGTCCGCCCGGGCGGACCGGCCGTCTTGGCCGGGCAGGGGGCGCCGCCGGTTGACCTCGCGGAGATGCTGCGCGCGAGCGTCGAGGCGGCGAAGGCCAACCGGTCCAGGGATTCGGAAGGGAGCCCCGCGGGCGGCAACTTCGGCAGCGCCAAGCCTGTGGGCGAGTCGGCTCCCGGGGGTTCCTCCGAGGATGGCGCCGAGTCCGTCCCGCGACCCCGTACCAAGCCCAAGACGCCCCCTTCGCGCCGCAGGGCCTCCGCCTGACAGCGCAGTGTGGAGATAACGCGGCCAGGGAACCGCAAGTGAGTGAGGCGAAGGGACGGATGATGCTAGGAAGCCAGATGGTGCACGATGGACAGATGATGTCCAGCGGACACCTGGTTCCGCACTGGCCGGGGAGCCTCGTTGACCTTCCTGACGGCGAGCGCGTCTACGTCGCCTCGACGTCGCGTCCTGACGATGGCCAGGCCGGGGATCTTGGCATGCACCTAGAGGTCCCCGAGCCTGTCCTCTGCGTGCACGGGATGGCGGGATCGGCCGCGAACTGGACCGACTTCATGGCCGAGATCGCCGCCGACTTCGACTGCGACGCCATCGACCTGCCTGGTTCCGGATGGTCCCCGCCGCCCGCCACGATGGCCGGATACTCGATCGGGTTGCTAGCGGCTACCGTGATCAAGCTCATTGAGCAGCGCCGACGCGGGCCGGTCCACCTAGTCGGCAATTCGATGGGCGGCCTCATCTCGGTCCGGGTGGCGGCCACCCGCCCGGATCTCGTCCGGACGCTGACGCTGGTTTCCCCTGCGATGCCCGACCGGCTGATCCGTCCGTCGCTGGCCAGATTCCCGCTGTGGGGGATGCCGAAGGTCGGGCAATGGCTGCTCGGGCGGGCAGACGTGTTCCCGGCGGAGTCACGGGTGAGGGGGGTGCTGGCCACGGTCTTCCACGATGTGGCCGCCGTCAACCCTGAGCGGTTCCGCGAGGCGGTGGCGGAGATGGAGCGTCGCGACGCGCTCGGGTACGCCAACGAGTCGCTGGCAGGCGCGGCGCGGGCGATCACTACCGAGTACGTGCGCCCGGCTCGTGCCGCTGAGAACGCCTGGCGGCTGGCGCGTGCGGTCACCTGCCCCGTTCTGGCCATCTACGGTAGCCATGACCAGCTCGTGAACCCGAAGATGGCGGGGCGGGCCGCACGGGAGTTCGGCGACTGTCACGTTATCGTTTTGCCATACACCGGCCACGTGGCACAGATGGAGCATCCGGCACGGGTCGCCGCCGAGTTCCGGGAGCTCGCCACCGCCGTGCGGCGATCTCGCCGGGTTCCCGGCTAGGCAGCTCCGGACGGGAATGTCAGCCGGGACCGGCGGGTTTCAGCACATAACGGAAACTTTGAAGTAACTGGAGCTGCACTGTGTCGCTTCCACCGCTGGTCGAACCGGCCGCCGATCTGTCGGTCGACGAGGTCAAGCGCTACTCGCGCCACCTGATCATCCCCGATGTGGGGATGACCGGGCAGAAGCGCCTTAAGAACGCCAAGGTGCTCGTGGTCGGGGCGGGCGGTCTCGGCTCCCCGGCCCTGCTGTACCTGGCAGCGGCCGGCGTCGGGACGCTCGGCATCGTAGACTTCGACACGGTTGACGAGTCGAACCTGCAGCGGCAGATTATCCATGGCGTCGCTGACGTGGGCAAGCCGAAGGCGGAGTCCGCGCGCGAGTCGATCGCCCAGGTCAACCCCTACGTGAACGTCATCCTGCACCAGGAGCGGCTGGACTCCTCCAACGTGATGGAGATCTTCGAGCCGTATGACCTGATCGTGGATGGCACCGACAACTTCGCCACCCGCTACCTCGTCAACGACGCGGCCGTGCTGCTGCACAAGCCGTATGTCTGGGGCTCGATCTACCGCTTCGACGGGCAGGCGAGCGTGTTCTGGGCGGACTATGGCCCGTGCTATCGGTGCCTGTACCCGGAGCCGCCGCCGCCCGGCATGGTCCCGTCCTGCGCTGAGGGTGGCGTGCTCGGCGTGCTGTGCGCGTCAATCGGCTCCATCCAGGTCAACGAGGCCATCAAGCTGATCACCGGCATCGGGGATCCGCTGGCCGGACGGCTGATGATCTACGACGCGCTGGAGATGACGTACCGTTCGGTCCGGGTGAAGAAGGACCCGGAGTGCGCGGTCTGCGGGAAGAACCCCTCGGTGACTGAGCTGATCGACTATGACGCGTTCTGTGGCGCGATCTCCGATGAGGCAGCCGAGGCCGCCATCGGGTCCACTATCACCGCGCGTGACCTCAAGGGGATGCTCGACCGGGGCGACAACATCTACCTCGTCGATGTGCGCGAGCCGAATGAGTACGAGATCGTCTCGATTCCCGGCGCGACGCTGATCCCCAAGGGCGAGTTTCTGTCCGGCGCCGCGCTTTCGCGACTGCCGCAGGACAAGCAGATCGTGCTCCACTGCAAGAGCGGTGCGCGCAGCGCCGAGGTGCTGGCCGTGCTCAAGAACGCGGGCTTCTCCGGCGCCGTCCACGTCGGCGGGGGCGTGCTGGCCTGGGTCAGCCAGGTCGACCCGAGCCTTGCGACCTATTGATGGGAAAACATGTTCCTGGAGAGCTGCGAGCCTGCGTGCTGCAGGGATGAGGCTCACTGCCTCTAGTTTCCCGTTTTCCCATCGGAACTAAGACCGCACTGTCGACAGCCCCGGGTGCCACACGTGGTACCCGGGGCTGTCGCGTTGCCGGCCGTCCTCAAATTGCGAACAAAGTCACGAATCGGGTAGTAGCCGCACGCCCCGGCGGGTAGATAACTGGTCAGGAACCATAAAACCCGGGCGTTCGTCGCATCTTCAAAGGTCAGCGCGACCCTGACCGTTAGAGACCTCGCTTGGGGTTAATAAGGGATGAGGCGACAAGGGCCGGTCGAGTCTCAGGAGGCCGCTGTGAAAGGCGATCGGGTGGAGATCGTTATCGACTCCGGCGATGGCGGGACCCAGTCGTACGAGATCGTCGCCACGCGCGCTGGGCGGCGCGTTGAGGTGAGCACGGGACGCGGAATCGTCGAGGTCAGCGAGGTGACCCGGACCGGGACGGTCGTCCGCACCGCGCGGTTCATGTCCAGCCGCGTCGTCGCCCTGGTGGAGCACCCGGTCGACACCGCTGCGGCCGACTAGCCCCCGCAATCAGTCACGGATGCCCATCATGCCTGTGGCGTATGCCATGTCCCCCAATCCGCCCACCGATAGCGGTAATTGCGTGTACTGGCCGTTATTATTGCACGGTAAGTACATGTGATCATGAAATTTTCCCTCCTGTGCTCAGCGGCGTCCCAGGGCTGCGGGCTCGGCGGCGGGTGGAAAGGCACCGGGTGGCCGCCGGTGCACTAGCATGCGCGCGTGGACCTACTCGAACCAGTCGTGCAGCCGTACGCGTGGGGATCGCGGGAGGCGATCGCGCAGCTCCAGGGCAGGCCGGTCCCGTCGCCGGGGCCAGAGGCCGAGCTGTGGATGGGCGCGCACCCGTCGGCTCCTTCCGGCGTCGAGCGACACGGCCAGCACGTCACCCTGGACGCCGTCATAGCTGAGGACCCGGAAGCCGAGCTGGGGCCGGAGCTCGTCGCGCGATTCGGTGGGCGGCTGCCATTCCTGCTGAAGGTCCTCGCCGCCGGCAGTGCACTGTCCATCCAGGTGCACCCCTCTCGCGTCCAGGCCGAAGCGGGATACCGAGCCGAGACCGAGAGTGGCCTCGCGCCCCGCGACAAGAGCCGCAACTACGTCGACGACTGGCCCAAGCCCGAGATCCTCTGCGCCCTCACCCCCTTCGAGGTGCTGGCCGGCATGCGGGATCCTGTCGACGCCGCCAGGCTGCTTGGGACGCTGGGCGTGTCGGCGCTAACGCCATTCGCGGCTGAGCTCGATGAGGCCGCCAGCCAGGACAAGGCTGCCGACGCTGAGACGGGCAATACCGGGGGGACTGACCTGACCGCCGGCGTAGGCGACCGCAGCCGGAAGGCCCTGGCCAAGGTCCTTGCCAGCATCCTCGCCTGGCCAGCCGACAGCAGGCAGCAGCTGATCGGCGACGTGGTCGCCGCTTGCGAGCGGGTCGCCGCCGGATCTGGGCCGTACGCGCGAGTCTGCGCCGCCACCGTGCGAATTGCCGCCGACCACCCCGGTGACCTGGGCGTCGTCGCGTCGCTGCTGCTGCGGTACGGGGTCCTGGAGGCGGGGGAAGCGGTTTTCCTGCCAGCTGGCGGGCTGCACGCTTACCTGCGCGGCACCGGGATCGAACTGCTCGCCAACTCCGACAACGTCGTCCGGGCCGGCCTGACCGGCAAGCACATCGACATCCCCGAGTTGCTGAAGCTTACCGACCCCGCCGTCTGCGTTCCCCGGCTGCGGGCGCGCGACCTAGGCGGCGGCATCGCGGTCTACGACTCCCCGGCGCCCGAGTTCCGGCTGTACCGAGCCTCGCTTAATGCCCGCGAGGTCACCGTGCCGGGCGACGGTCCGCGCCTCGTGCTCGTGGTCGCCGGCACGCTCACGGTGCGAGATGAGACCGGGGAGACCCTCAAGATAGGTCGTGGCGAGTCGGCCTTCTTGCCCTATTCGGACGCAGCGGCCACCGCAGCCGGCCCCGCTGAAGCTTTCATCGCCAGCGCCCAATAGCACAGCACCACGCGCTGCCGGGCCGCCCTTCGGCCGGCGGTGCCGAAACGGCGGAGGTAAGCGGCGGTCGACCGCGCTGGCCCGGTTGGCGATGATCGCCGCGACTGGCGGGATCACCAGCGCCGCCGCCGACATGATGATCGCGGCCAGCAGCGAGAAGCGGTAGACGACCTCCCACGCGAGAACGATCAGCACCACACACGATCCCATCAGCGCGAAGTAGATCCGCTTGTCTCGCCGGGGCGGCTCCGGCACCGGCAAGTCCCGCTCGTCGATCCCATCGTGCGACATCGCAACCACCTTACGTTAAGTGCACCTCGGGTCACATTGTGGGCACGTTTCACGCTGCCCTGCTGCTGGCCCGGCAAATCAGGCCGCAGCCAAGAGCCGGCGGTCTGACGTCGTAGGCGGGGTTCGCGGATGTCGACTGGAGGCGGGGAGAAACCAGGTGGGCGTTGCCAGGGCGGGCGGGCGCGCGCGGGCGCCCCCTTCGGGATGGGCGCTGCCCCTTCGGATAATGGTCGCATGTCTATTGGCGAAGAAGGGGCGACCTCATTTGGCCGTGTAGCGGACAGTTACGACAAGGTACGTCCGGGGCCGGCACCAGACGCGGTGGACTGGCTGCTGCCCGATGATTGCCTGGTCGCGGTAGACCTCGCCGCGGGCACGGGGCTGTTCACTCGCGCGATGCAGGGGCGTGTGCCGCAGGTCGTGGCGGTCGAACCTGACGGGCGGATGCGGGACGTGCTCGCGCAGCGGTCGACGGGGATCCGGGTGCTGGCAGGAACCGCCGAGGAGATCCCACTGCCGGACTCCTGTGCCGACGCGGTTGTCGTGTCGACAGCGTGGCACTGGTTCGACCCTGAGCGTGCCGTGCCTGAGATCGCCCGGGTACTGAAGGACGGGGGCCGCCTCGCCGTCGTGTGGACCAGCCGGGACCGGAATCAAGACTGGGTCGCCGAGCTTGACGTGCTCCGCGATGCCCGCGCCGGACAGTCGCAGACGATCGCGGAGGTCAGGGCGCAACTTGCGCGGCAGCATTCGGTAGCGCTGCCAGCGGGGGCGCCGTTCGGGCTGCCGGAGATCGCCTCGTTCGGGTTCATCCGGACGCTCCCGGTCGATGACACGCTGAACTGGCTCGCCACCAGTAGTGGGTTCATCACGGCCGCTCCTGAGGACCGGGAGGCACGCCTGACCCGGCTCCGCGCGTCGCTGGCGAAGCGCTCAGGAGACAGCGGCCTTGTCGAGATGCCGCTGAGGTCCTGGTGCTGGCGGGCGGTTCGGCTCCCGCGCGGGTAACAACGCCCGCGGCCACGGCCATGGGCGCGGGGACGGCCAGACGCACGCGGCCCACAGCCAGCCGCGGGCTGAGCGCGGCTTGAGGGCTGAGCGCGGTTTGGCGCATAGCCGCGCGGGAGCACCGGGACCATGCAGACAGGCCGCGCGTTTAGCTTGTTCTTTAACCTTTCCGATCTTGGTGTTCGCAACGCACATGATCACGCCAAGGCCGTACTGCTGTCCGGCCAATCGGGAAACCGCGCAGGTCGCCTCCCGACAGGCCGCCGCTGCGGCTTGCCGGCGACGCCGAATTGTCTGCAGACGGCGGCGAGAGCTTCTACGGGGTCGGATGTGCCTAATAAGAGTTACCGGGACCGCTGATCCGGCAGACTCGGTGGCAGGTGGCCGCCGGCGGGTGAGCACTCGACGTGCCTGGGCTTCGAGCCCTTCGCACAGATCGTGCCCCCGCCGGTGACCGGGAGAGTTGATCGCTGCTGGGATATCGTGCCCGCCGCTGGCGTGAGCACTGCTTTATTAGGCCGCTGATGGTTCTCCCGCTGGCTGCCGGGCGGGTTCGGCACTGTGACCGGGAGAGTGGATGCGGCTGTTCGTGGGTGATGACTGGGCGGAAGATCATCACGATGTCGAGGTGATGGACGAGGCTGGCGGGGTGCTGGCGAGGAGGAGGCTGCCCGAGGGCGTGGCCGGGATGGCGCAGCTGCACGAGCTGGTCGGCCGGCACGCTGGCGAGGACGAGGACGCGGTGGAGGTGGTCGTCGGGATCGAGACTGACCGCGGGCCGTGGGTGGCGGCGCTGGTGGCGGCGGGGTACTCGGTGTTCGCGGTGAACCCGCTGCAGGCTGCGCGGTACCGGGAGCGGCGCGGCGTGTCGGGGGCCAAGAGCGATGCCGGCGACGCGCACTCGCTCGCGGACATGGTGCGCACTGACTCTCACCAGCTGCGCCCGGCAGCCGGGGACAGCCCGCAGGCGGAGGCGGTCAAGGTGACCGCGCGGATGCACAAGACGATGATCTGGGAGCGGACGCGGGCGGTGCAGCGGCTGCGGCACCAGCTGCGCGAGTACTTCCCGGCCGCGCTGGAGGCGTTCGACGACCTGGACGCCCCTGACGTGCTGGAGCTGCTGGGCAAGGCCCCGGACCCCGAGCGCGCCCGCAGGCTGACCCGCGCCCAGGTCAGCGCGGTACTCAAGCGTGCCCGGCGGCGCGGCATCGAGGCCAGGGCGGACGCCATCCTCGCGGCGCTGCGGAGCGAGCAGCTGGCCCTGCCGCCTGCCCTGACTGCCGCCTACGCAGGCACCGCCCGGTCACTGATCGCCCTCATCACCACCCTGAGCGAGCAGGTCAAGGCCCTGCAGCGGCAGGTGGAGGAGGATTTCGCCGGCACCCGGACGCTGAGGTCTACCTGTCCCAGCCAGGACTGGGAAAGGTACTCGCGGCCCGGGTGCTCGGTGAGTTCGGCGACGACCCGCACCGCTACGCCACCGCCAGGAACCGCAAGAACTACGGCGGGACCAGCCCCATCACCCGGGCCTCGGGCAAGAAGAAGCTTGTCGCGGCCCGGTTCGTGCACAACGACCGGCTCGTCGATGCCCTCAACGCCTGGGCCTTCAGCTCGATGCTCTCCTCGCCTGGCGCCCGGGCCTACTACGATGAGCAGCGCGCCAAGGGAACCGAACATAATGACGCTCTGCGGAGGCTGGCAAACCGCCTCGTCGGCATCCTGCACGGATGCCTGAAGACTGGCACCAGCTACGACGAGGCCATCGCCTGGGGACACCGAGAAAATCCTGGGCAATCCTCGGCAGCGGCTTGACATCCAAGCTCCTGGGATATCTGTGCGGCTGGCACCCTCGACGATGAACGGTGGTCGGCCTTGCTCGCCCGAATCGACCTGGCCGCAGTCGACGCCAGAGCCGACTCTGAGGAAGTACACGTTGTCGTCGTCGCCCGGGTGGGTCACCTGCAGCCGTTCGACTCTGAGGTCAGGCAGAACGGGGCGGGCACCGTCGACAACATCATCAAGCGGGCCACCGCTACGGTCGGCGGGCCCCACGGCCTTCCCCGTCTCACCAGTTCACTCATGCGCTGAATCATCCAACGCCTGACGCGCGTTCACACCGCCGCCAGACGTGGGCGATGGGACGTGCCTGGCACCGCTTCGCGAGCCGCCTACGGCCCCCGACGCTCAGGGGCGCATTCGCGTGGGGCACTCGTCGTCCGCTCAAAGTCAGACGACGGCAGGCGCGACACCTGTGGTGCGCGCCTGCCGCATTGTGGCCTTTCAGTCCTTCGGCGCGACGCGGATACGGTTCCCGTCAGGATCGGCTGCGAGGAAGGTCAGCCCGAACCCCGTGTCATGAGGCTCGTGCAGGATCGTGACGCCCTTTGCCTTCCACTGCTTGAAGATCGCGTTGAGCTCGTCGGGTCCACGGTCAATGGCCACGCAAACCTCACTGGTACGCGGCACATCCGGTGACAGATCCTCGAACTGGCCAGACCACAGAGCGAGGTCAGCGCCTGGCCCGAGGTCGAAGGTGATGTATCCCGGAGTCTCGAGCGAAGGGCTCATGTCAAGGAGGTCGCCGTAGAAACGAGCTGCGGCGGGAGCGTCGTTCACATAGACGATGGACACGACGGATGTGGTCATGGTTGTTCCTTCTCACAGGTGGTAGGTACGCATCCACCAGCCTGACCGGGATATGCGCCGCATCGTGTCGCAATTCCTGAAAAACTTGGCGTGTGACCCCAGACCGTTTCTTCTCCCTGATGCTGCTCCTCGAATCGAGGGATGCCGTGACCACACAGGAACTTGCCTCGGCGCTCGGGGTGTCCCTTCGAACCATCACCCGAGACCTGAACTGGCTCCGCGACGCCGGACTGCCGGTGACCGCACAACGGGGCCGCCTCGGAGGCGTGACCATGGCGCCCAGGTCCGGGCTCGACCTCACGCGACTCACGCCGGGCGAGCGTGATCATCTGTCGCTCACCGGGCTGGACGAGAAGCAACGTGCGGAGCTCAACGCATCGCTCGAAGGCCAGCGCGCGCTCTCCAAGATCGTCGCTACACAGTCACGTCGAGGTCATGAGCTCCGCCGCTCACCGACGTAGTGCACGTGGACAGCCGTCCCTGGCTCCAGGCGCGAGCTTCCGGCACGACTCCGGCTTCGCTGATCGGCCCAGTGCGGCGAGGTCGCCAGCTACAGATCGAGTACGACAGCCCACGCGAGTCATGCCCACGCGACCTCGTCGTTGATCCCTACGGGCTGTTCGCCAAGGCCGGCATCTGGTATCTCGTCGCCGACTGTGCCCGAGTGCCGCGGATGTACCGACTCCAACGGATCACGACGTGGAAAGAAGTCGACCAGCCACGACGGATCCGCGAGAACCAGACCCAGGCCACCGTCGCTGCAGCGCTCATTGATCAGTGGGAACACGACCACGCGATAGAGGTCAGCGCCACCATCGACCAGACCCAGATCGAGCGAGCGCAACGGATCTTTGGCCAACGACTCGTCCGGGACGACCATGAAGAATCCCCCACCGGCCACAAGGTAACAATCCGCTTCCTGCATCTGGAGGACGTGCGAGCACTACTGCCGTTCGGGAGCGCCATCACTGTGCACGGCCCCACCGAAGCCAGGGCTCACCTCCGCGACCTCGCCACCAACCTTGCCCACCACTATGCGCCGTCACCCCTTGGTCGGGTTCGGTGACGACGGATCCACTTGCTCGACCTTGACCCGATAGTCAGGGTTCAGCTCGCGGGCCTGGCGAGCGGCGAACAACGAAGAGATGCTGGTCGACTGGCATGGAGCCCCGGAGGTTAAAGAACAAGTTTAGTACTCGTTAAGGAACTAAAGAGGCTTGTCGCCCGCGCCCGGGGCACCCAAGCCCCTACCATTTCGATGTGGCGAATGACCGGGGACAGCAGCCGTGGGCCGGCGGTTGGCATGCCGGACTCGGCCAACCACCTCGCCACGGCCAGCCAGGACAGCACGGCCAGCCGGGCCAGGCTCAGCAGGGCGTTCCCCGGCAGCGCAGGTCGCGACTGGCGATCGCCGCGCTGATCATTGGCGCCGTGACGCTGGTCGTCTTTGGGTACCAGGTGTACACCGCGATTATGCCCCGGAAATTCACTTCCGGACAACAGCAGCAAATCATGGCGTGGGAGGTCGCGGCGCGCTGGCGGGAACTGCCCGCCGGCGTCATCTTTCCTCTTAGCACCGCATACCCTCCGCCCGAGGTGCTCCAGGACGGCGGGTCGCTCACGCTGACCACCCGCCGCCTTGGCATCGCGCGGCAGGTGACCTGCCAGCAGGCGACCGACCCCGCCGCGGCCGCCGTACTCGGCGGCTGTGAGGCGATGCTGCGCGCCACCTACGTGGACGGAACCGGGAGTTTCCTGGTGACCGTGGGCGTGGCGGCATTCCCCGCTGCCTCGCAGGCCAGCACCGCTGAGCGGAGGCTTTCCGCTTCGTCGTCAAGCACAGTGCAGGCGGGCGCGCTGGCGCCGGGGGTACGGGTGGTGGCGTTCGCCGGGACGCTGGCGAGTGGGTTCACCGACGCGCGCCGGCAGGTGTCGGGCAGCCTCAGCGAGGGTCCCTACGTTGTGCTGTATACCGTCGGGTACACCGACGGTCGGCCGAAGGTTGCGGTTGCCGTGGACGGGTACACCGACGCGGAGATGACCAGCGTGGGCGAGGGGCTAGCAGGCAAGATCGCGGACAGCCTCGCCGCCTCGCCGCCAGCGCCGCACTGTCCCGGAGTCCCCGGATGCTAGGAGCGCCCATGGCTCGTAGCGTGCTCAAGGCGCGATCGCTAGCGCTGGCGGGGTCGGCGGGGTCGCTAGCGCTGGCGGGGTCGCTAGCGCTAGCGGCAGTGCCCGCGCAGGCGGCACCGTCCGACCAGATCAGGTCCAGCCAGCAGTGGGCGCTGAACATGCTTGACATTCCCGCGGCCTGGAAGGTCAGCGAGGGGGCGGGAGTGACGGTCGCGGTCATAGACAGCGGGGTGAACCCGTCCGTAAGTGACCTGGCAGGGAGCGTGACGACCGGGCCCGACCTAACCGGCCTGAGCACTCCGCCGAGCAATCCCGACTGGGGCGTGCACGGGACCTGGATGGCGTCCATCATCGCCGGGCATGGGCATGACGGCGGCGGCGATGGGATCATCGGCGTCGCCCCGCAGGCGAGGGTGCTGTCCATTCGGGTAATCCCGGACAAGGGCGATCCTGGCTACCGCAGCTACGACTTGGAGAAGGAGACGCGGATCCAGCAGTCGCTGGCCACCGGCATCATCGATGCCGTCCGGGACGGCGCGCAAGTCATCAGCATGTCGATCGGTTACTCCACGCCAAGCAGTGAGGTTCGGGCGGCACTGCAGTTCGCGGAGTCACGCGGGGTCGTCCTCGTGGCGTCTTCGGGTAACTCGGGTCAGGACGACCAGGCGCGGTCTGACGGCTTCGCACCTGTGTCCTTCCCCGCGGAGTATCCCGGCGTGCTCAGCGTGGCCGCGGTCAACGAGGACGGCGCGGTCGCCAGCTTCTCTAGCGATAACCTTTCCGTCCAGATCGCGGCCCCGGGCGTGAACGTCCCCGCCGAAGGCAGGGACGGGGCGTACTGGTTTGTCAGCGGTACCAGCCCCGCCTGTGCCCTAGTGGCCGGGATCGCGGCACTGATTAAGTCCAAGTACCCGAGACTGTCGCCGGAACTTGTCGACGAGGCACTTACCTCGACAGCAGCCAATCTTGCCGGGACCGGCTACAACGCGAAGACTGGTTTCGGCACGGTGGACGCGGCGGCGGCCCTGCGCGCTGCGGCCCAGTTCGCCGCCGAGAAGCCCGGTAGGTCACCCGAGACCTCATCGCAGCTGTTCGGCGGCGGTCCCGCCGCCGTTCCCGCCCCGCCGGTCGCGCCACGCGGTGGCGGGCAGGACATCCTGTACGCGCTGCTCGGGCTGGTAGCCCTGGGGCTGATGATCTACGGCTGGCGACGACTGGCCCGCCAGGCTGAACCGGCCATCGTGTCCGAGGGCGCAGGGTATGGCGGGTCAGAGGGCCTTCCAGGCCCAGTTGACCACTTTGCCCGCAGCAGACATCAAGCGGCGAACGGCTATCCCGCAGGCAACGGCCAGTACGGGCAGAGCGGTTATCCCGCAGGCAGCGCCCAGTACGGGCAGAGCGGTTATCCCGCAAGTAACGGCCAGAAGGGCCAAGGGGGCTATCCTGTGCCGGACGGCCGTCCCGCGCAAGGCGGCTACCCTGCGCCGAGGGATCACCTTGCGCCGAGCGGCTATCCGGTCTCCAACGGCTATCCAGCGCCATCCGGATACGCAGGGCCAGGAGCCTACGCGGGACCGTCAGGTTATCCTTCGCCGGGCTATCCCGGGCACAGGAGCTACCGCGAGCCTTCGGAGTGCCCTGAGCAACCGGGGTACGTCTCGCCTCGCCAGTTCCAGGAGGGGCGCAAGTACCGGGAGGGCGGCCAGTTGCCCGAGGATCGGCGGTACCAGGAGACCAGGTACTACGCCGCACCGGCGCCATATGCCGGGGGCGAGCAATCCCTGGATGCCCAGCACCCTGATAGCCCGCGCCAGTGAGGGCGGAGGCAGCCGGCCCGCGGGCAGCGGACCAGGGACCAGCCTGGGTCATCGGTGAGTACGCCGACCGCGTCCTTGACGTCGTGGAGCGGATTCCGGCTGGACGCGTCATGTCCTATGGCGATATCGCGGAGTACCTAGGGGACGGCGGCCCGCGCCAGGTGGGGCGGGCCATGGCGACCTATGGCGGCAGCGTGGCCTGGTGGCGGGTAATCCATGCCGACGGGACCCCGGCCCCCGGCCACGACCGCGCGGCGCTGGAGCACTACCGAACGGAGGGCACCCCGTTGCGCTCCGCGGAGCCGCTGGTCCGTGTCGACATGCGCAAGGCCCGCTGGACCGGCAATTAGGAGGCCGGGCCGAGTTCGTACCCCAAGCTACTTACCTAAGACAGTTTGATGTCGGGTTTAGCTTGCTTTTTCGATCAGCTGGGTATAATGTTGTATACAGCTCATCAAAGATCGCTAGCGGCCGTGGGGAGGTGCGCGCGATGGGTGGCTTCGCAGAGAGTGGTCTCGGGGATCACGGTGGCTTCCGGGGAAGCACGAGTGTCCTGGGCGGAATGCCCAGGCCGGGCGCGCGCGATGAGCGGCTGGGGCTGTTCAGGCAGGGTAAATGGGCGGATGAGGCCCGTGGGTCTAGCTGGCTGGCGCTGCAGGCGAACGACGTGTCCCAGCCGGAGGTGCTGGCGCAGGCGACCACCGATGAGGTTCTCGGGATCGGGCGCACGTGGAAGGCTCTGGAGACCTGGACGTTCACCCGCAAGCTGGCCGTGGTGCGGGAGCTGATCCGCCGGCACCCGCTGGACGAGCGCTGGGAGCCGAACGGGCTGCCGAGTGAGTGGGAGCCGGAACTGCACCACGAGGTGGGCGCAGCCCTGGGAATCTCCCCCGTCACGGCCGGGAAGCTGGTCCATCTCGCGTGGACGCTGGACGCGCGGCTGCCTGGCATCGGGCGGGAGCTGGAAGCCAACAGGCTGGACCCGCCGCGGGCGCGGCTGATCGTGGACGGGACGAGCGTCCTGGAGGACGAGGCCCAGTTCGCGATGGCCGAGCGGATCATTCTCGACGGGCTGCCGGACTGCAAGACCTGGAGCGCCCTGGAGCGGCTGGTGCAGCGGGCCGTGATCGCGGTGGACCCGGAAGGCGCTACTCGGCGGCGTGAGAAGGCTCAGCGGGAGCACGCCCGGCTGCGGTTCTGGCACGAGCACTGCGGGACCTGCGGAGTGCAGGCCACCGGCCTGCCACCCGATGAGGCGCTGGCGGCGATGGCGCACGTGGAGGGCCGCGCCCGGGAGTACAGGGACGCCGGGGTGGGCCGCCCAATGGACATCTTGCGGGTGATGGCGTTCGCGGACCTGCTCAACGGCGTGACCGTCGGGCAGCGGACCGCGTGGGCGCAGGCCGACGCCGCCCGGCAGGCCGAGGAAGCCGAGGAGCAGGCCCACGACGCGGAGCATCGCCAGGCCTCGGCCGGCAGCACGGGCGAGAGCTCGGCCACAGACGATGGCCCAGGCAGCGGTGGCCCAGGCAGCGGTGGCCCAGGCAGCGGTGGCCCAGGCAGCGGTGGCCCAGGCAGCGATGGCGGCGGGGATAAGGGTCCTGGGAGTGACGGCTCCGCTGTCCCGGACAGCAGCGCGCCTGATGGCGGTGGCCCAGAGGGCGGGACAGGCTGCTACCCGGGTGACTGGCCTGCCGACGACGGCGGGTATGGGGACGGCGATGGCCTCGACCACGGCCCGGGCGGTGCCAGTGACCGCAGCACCTGCCCAGCGTGCGGCGGAGTCGGTGGAGGGATCGGGCTGCCCGGCAAGGTTAACCTGACGGTTCCGGTAGGTGCCCTGGAATGGCTGGCTGACTGGTCGGCCGAGCATGCCGGGACTCTAGCCCGTGGCCCGACGAGGATCGCCAGGCGATACCAGGGCGGCCCTGGCCACTGCCCGGCATGCGGGGACCAGGACAGCGCCAGCATGGCCGTCCGGGAGGATCTAGTCTTCCCACTGCTCACCCTCCTCGGCGTGGCCGGGCGGCCCGGTGACGCGTACGGCCTCGGCACGCTTGACCCCGCACTCGTCCGGGAGCTGGCGGCGGCGGGCGCGAGGCACCCGGACAGTCAGTTCTGCCTGACGCTCGTCGACGACTATGGGCACGCGATTGGGCACGGTTGCTGCAAGCCCATGCGCGGCACCAAGGGCAGGGACATCCCCACAGACCCCGACTGGGCCACGATCGCCCGCTCAGGAAGGACCGGCCCCGACGGCGGGTACGGGTCGTGGATCCTCACCCTGCCCGGCGCGCCCCTGCCGTTCATCGTCGGCATCGACCCGGTGCCCACATACGACTGTGACCACCGCCTCGAGTCGAGCAGGCACGACCCGGGGGACAAGCTCCGTCACCTCGTCCAGGTCAGGGACGGGAAATGCTCCTTCCCGGTCTGCTCAAGGAACGCCCGGGAGTCCGACTTCGAGCATGCCGTCCCGTTCCACAAGGGCGGCCGCACCTGTGCCTGCAATGCCCACGCGTGCAGCCGGTCGTGCCACCGTGCCAAGCAGTCCCGCGGCTGGCAGGTCACCAAGCCCCGCCCCGGCTGGACCCAGTGGACAACCAAGGCCGGCCGCACCTACCTTCAAGGCCCCTCGCGCTACCCGAGCTGACGGCGGCGCTGACAGCGCAGCTAAACCTGTTGCGCGGCCAAGAGGAGCGGCGAAGAGGAGCGGCGAAGAGGAGCGGCGAAGAGGATCCGCGGGGAAGGCTGCTGCGGTGGATCTCTGGCAGACAGACATGCCGCACGGGAGTGGCAGGCGCGTCGGTTCGTGATCCTTCCTGGACTCGTCCCGGCCGCGGAGGCGTGACAGCCTCCCAACCCGCCGTCGGCGCTTGCGCCAGCCAGTCGGCAGCTACGACCAACGACGATGGCTCATGTGCGTCTCGAATGTCGGTGGTCCGTGGTGGAATGCAGGAGATGAATGGTTATCGGCTGGTCAGGGCGCCGGCCTCGGCGGGCTGTGCTCCACGGGCACCACGGCTCGACGAGGCTCAGCAGCGCGTGGTTGATCACAAGGGCGGACCGCTGCTTGTGCTGGCTGGCCCCGGTACCGGCAAGACCACGACGATCGTGGAGGCGGTCGCGGCGAGAATCGACCGCCGCGACATCGACCCCGGTCGCATCCTAGTGCTGACGTTCAGCCGCAAGGCGGCCGGGGAACTACGCGAGCGGATCACCGCCAGGCTGCGGCGCACCACCCGCGAGCCGCTGGCGCTGACGTTCCACAGCTATGCCTATGCCCTGGTCCGCAAGGAGTTCGTACTGCGAGGGGACCAGCCGCCGCGGCTGCTGCCTGCGCCGGAGCAGCTGCTGGAGATCCGCCGGATGCTGCGTGGCGAGATCGCTGACGGCGCCAGCCAGTGGCCGGAGCGGCTGTGGCCCGCGCTACCTACCCGCGGGTTCGCCGAGGAGTTGCGGGACGCGGCGATGCGGGCCGCCGAGCGTGGCCTTGACGGCAGGGCGCTGCGGCGGCTGGGGCGCAGGGCGCGACGTGACGACTGGGTGGCCATCGGCGAGTTCCTCGACCGCTACGGGGCACGGTTCGACCTGGCCCCGGTGCCCGCCTACGACTACGCGGAGGTCATCCGGATGGCGGCCGCGCTGCTGTCCCGTGATGAGACCAGGCAGCGCGAGCGCGGCGCCTACGATGCGATCTTCGTCGATGAGTACCAAGACAGCGACCCGGCGCAAGAGTCGCTGCTGCTCGCCCTGGCTGGCGACGGCCGTGATCTCATCGCGGTGGGTGACCCCGACCAGTCGATCTACGGCTTCCGTGGCGCCGACGTGCGGGTCCTGACAAGGTTCCCGGAGAAGTTCCGTGCAGCGGACGGCAGCCCTGCCCCGGTAGTGCCGCTGCGCACCTGCCGGCGCAGCGGCCCGGTCCTGCTCGCGGCATCCCGCCGGGTGGCTCGCCGCCTTCCGTATGCCCCCGGCATCCCTGCCACCGATGATGCCTTCGGGAACATTCCGCATCGCGCGCTGGTGCCGGTGCCGGAGGCGCAGCCCGGGCAGGTCCGGATCCTGGTTGCTGACTCCGCCACTCAGGAAGCGGCGCTGGTCGCGGACATCTTGCGCCGCGCCCATCTTGCCGACGGCGTGCCATGGCCCGCGATGGCGGTCCTTGTCCGCTCTGCCCAGCGGCAGGTCCCGCTGCTGCGCCGGGCGCTGGCGTCGGCCGGGGTCCCGGTGAGCGTGGCGGGGGATGAGCTGCCGCTGCCGGATGAGCCGGGCACGCGGCCGCTGCTAGCCCTGCTGCGGTGTGCCCTGCAACCGGAGGCTCTCGACGAGGAGACCGCCGTCGAGCTGCTGACCGGCCCGCTTGGCCAGACCGACGGCCTTGGCCTGCGCAAGCTGCGGCGCGCCCTGGGCGGCCAGTCGCTGCGGACGGCGCTGGCTGACACGCAGTCACTTGACCTGGTCTCCGAGCGCGTCGCCGCCCCGGCCCGCCGGGTGGCTGGCGTGCTGGCGGCCGCCAAGCACGCCATCGGCTCCGGCGGCACCGCCCACGACGTGCTCTGGGCGATCTGGAGCAGCTCCGGCCTTGCGGAGCTCTGGGAGCGGCAGGCCCAGCGTGACCCGTCCGCCGACCGTGACCTGGACGCCGTCCTGGCGCTGTTCGACCGGGCCGCGCGGTTCACCGATGAACTGCCACCGGGCAGCCCCCGGCTCTTCCTGGACAGCCTCACCGGGCAGGAGATCGCCGGGGATACCCTCGCCCAGCGTGCGGTGCGGGAGGACTGCGTCCGCGTGCTCACCGCTCACCGGTCCAAGGGCCTGGAGTGGGACGTTGTCGTGGTCGCCGGGGTACAGGAGGAGACCTGGCCGGACCTGCGGATGCGTGGGTCGCTGCTCGGCGTGGACGAGCTGGCGGAAGCCGCCAGCCCGGACGCCGCACAGTTGGCTCCCGACGCGGCCGCGGTCGCGCTGGCGGCCAGGCTCCTGGCGGAAGAGCGGCGGCTGTTCTACGTCGCGGCGACGAGGGCGAAGAGGCTGCTTGTCGTGACGGCGGCGGGCGGTGCGGAAACGGACCTGCGCCCGTCTCGGTTCCTTGCCGAGCTCGCGGGTGACGACATCGAGATTGAGCGGGCGGGGACGCATGCCCGCTGGCTGTCGCTGCCTGTGCTGGTGGCGGACCTGCGCCGGGTGGCCGTGGACTCGTCCAGGCCACTGGCGCTTCGCGAGGCCGCCGCCGCGCAGCTCGCCAGGCTGGCGCAGGCCGAAGTACGTGGTGCCGACCCAGCACAGTGGTACGCCTTGACCGACCTCTCCGACGATGGCCCCATCGTGGCCGATGGCGAGTCGGTTCGCCTTTCACCCTCCCAGGTCGAGTCGTTCGCCCGCTGCGGCCTGCGCTGGCTGCTTGAGGCGGCCGTCGGCGCCGGGAAATCGGACGTCCTGCGCCACCTCGGCACCGTTATCCACGCCGCCGCCGTGCTTATTGCCGACGGCGCTACAGAACGGGACGTCGCCTCTCGCATCGACGACATCTGGCATCACCTCGACTTCGGGAGTGTCTGGTACGGATCGCGCCAGCGAGAGCTCGCGGAGCAGATGGTCCGCAAGTTCCTCGACTGGCATGCCGCCAACCCGCGGGAACTGCTCGCGGTCGAGCAGGCCCTGCGGGTCCGAGTCGGCCAGGTGGAGATCACCGGCAGGGTGGACCGCCTGGAGGAGGACGACAAGGGCAGGGCAGTCATCATCGACCTCAAGACCGGGTCGTCCGCGCCTCGAGACGACGAGGTGGACAGGCATCCTCAGCTGGGCGTGTATCAGCTGGCGGTCCTGCTTGGCGCGTTTGAGAGGCTTGGGGTGACCGAACCGGGCGGTGCCGAGCTTGTCCAGCTCGGCAAGGCGGGCTTCAAGGCGACCGCCAAGGTACAGCGGCAGCCCCCGCTGTCGCAGGACTCCGAGCCGGGCTGGGCGAAGGACCTGGTCGAGGCAGCGGCGGGAGGCATGGCCGGGTCGGTCTTCCGCGCTCGGGTCAATCCTGGCTGCCGGACTTGCCCGGTCTCCTCGTGCTGCCCCGTCCACCCGGAAGGCGGCCAGGTCGGGTGAGAGCACTGCGCGTCGAATGTCCCCGCCATCTGGTGGAATGGGCCTGTGACCGTGCAGTACAACCCGGAGCAGCTCGCGCGGCTGCTGCGGCTGCCTGAGCCCACCAGGGAGCAGGCGGCCGTCATTGGCGCGCCGCTCGGGCCGATGGCTGTCATCGCCGGTGCCGGATCCGGCAAGAGCGAGACGATGGCCGCGCGGGTCGTCTGGCTGATCGCCAACGGGCTTGTCCGTCCCGACCGGGTGCTCGGCCTGACGTTCACGCGCAGGGCGGCGGCTGAACTCGCCGAGCGAGTCCGGTCCCGCATGGACCGGCTACGTCGCGCTGGACTGGAGGGGGACAGGACCGGGGGAGGGCCCACTGCGAATGCTGGTCCTGAAGGGGGGACGCCGGACAATGGGGCCGGCGCGTGGGCGGGAGACCCCGTGATCGGGACCTATCACGCGTATGCCGGGCGACTGGTCAGCGACCACGCCCTGCGGGAGGGGATAGAGCCTTCCTTGCGGCTGATCACGCCGGCGCCCGCCTGGCAGTTGGCGGCGTCGATCGTCGCCGCATATGACGGGCCAATGGATCAGATCGGCTGGACCCCGCAGACGGTTACGACGGCCGTGCAACAGCTAGCAGGGGACCTTGCGGAGCACCTGCGCTCCCCTGGGGACATCGTCAAGGTGGGACAGTGGCTGGACGCGCGGTACGCCGCCATGCCGAAGAAGACGGCGACGGCGAGGAAGGTCCTGGAAACCCAGCGGTCTCGGGAGCAACTGCTGCCGATGGTCAGCCGCTACGTGGCGGCCAAGCAGGCGCGTGAAGTGCTTGACCATGGCGACCAGATGGCGCTCGCGGCACGGATCGCCTCCAGGCACCCTCAGGTCCCGATCATAGAGCGGGGCCGGTACCAAGTGGTCTTGCTCGATGAGTACCAGGACACCAGCCATGCCCAGCTCGTGCTGCTGCTGTCGCTGTTTGGCGGCGGCCACCCGGTCACGGCCGTCGGCGACCCGTGCCAGTCGATCTACGGCTGGCGCGGGGCGAGCGCGGGGAACCTGCTGCGGTTCGCCGAGGACTTTCGCACAAGGACCGGGGATGAGTCGCCGACGCGGGTGCTGTCCACGAGCTTCCGCAACTCGGGGCAGGTGCTTAACGCCGCAGCCGTCTTGCAGGCGCAGTTGCGGACGGAGGCTCCGGGCGTCCCGCTGCTGATCCCAGCACCGGAGGCGGCCGCGCGGGGAACTGTCATCTGCGCCCTGCTTTCCACCGTGACTCGCGAGGCGGACTGGGTGGCCACACAGGCGGCGGCGCTGCTGGCGCTGCCCCCTGGATACGCGCCAGACGGCAAGCCATGGCCAGATGGCCGGCCCGCTGGCGTCCGCCCATCGGACATCGCTGTGCTGTGCCGTAAGCGATCCCAGTTCGAGGCCCTGCGCCGATCGCTGGCGGCGGCCGGCATCCCTTTCGAGGTGGTTGGCCTCGGTGGCCTGCTGGGCGTGCCGGAGGTGCAGGACGTGGTGGCGACGCTCCGGGTGATGTACGACGCCACGGCATCCGACGCCCTCGCGCGCATCTTGACCGGGCCGCGCTGGCGGATCGGCCCGCGTGACCTGGTCGCCCTGGGGAGCCGGGCCAGAGAGCTGGCCACGGGCATTTATGACTATGACCGCAACGCCGAGGACCAGGCGGCCGTGGCGGTCCCGGCGGCTAATGCGGGCAATGCCTGGCCGGACGCTCTCACGGAGGTGGTGACCGACCTCACATCCGAGGGCGGGTCACTCGTTGAGGCGCTTGATGACCTAGGCGAACCGGACGGGTACTCCGCTGCGGGGTACGCTCGCCTGGTGGCGCTCGCGGCGGAGCTGCGACGGCTGCGCCAGCACGTCAGCAGGCCGCTGCCCGACCTGATCGCCGAGATCGAGCGCACGCTCAGCCTGGATATCGAGGTGGCCGCGCGAGCGGGTGGCGACCCTGGCACGGCCCGCGCCGACCTGGACAAGTTCACCGATGTGGCCGCGACCTTCGCCGGGGAGCAGTCGGAGGCCACGCTCGGCGCCTTCCTCGCCTACCTGACCGCGGCGCAGCAGGAGGAGTTCGGCCTGGAGACCGGCCGGGTAGGGGAGGCCGACACGGTCAAGCTGCTCACCGTCCACGCCGCCAAGGGACTGCAGTGGCCAGTGGTCTTCGTGCCCGGCCTGGCCGCGGGAGAAAAGTCGCAGGTGTTCCCTGCCCGGCCGCGGACCTCGACCAAGTGGACCGATAACAGTCGGATGATCCCCTTCAGCCTGCGCGGCGACGCCACCGACCTGCCCGAGCTTGGCGGCCTTGACGCCGACTCGCTGAACGCCTTCTCCGCCGCCTGCACAGCTCGCGATGTCGCTGAGGAGCGGCGGCTGGCGTACGTGGCCGCAACGCGCGCGGCGTTCTGGCTGGGGTGTTCGGGTTACTGGTGGGGAGACGGCACGGCGCCGCTCGGCCCGTCGGTATTCCTGACCGAGGTCCGCCAGGCGTGTGAGGCGGGGGCCGGGACCGTGGGCGAGTGGGCCGGGCAGCCGGCGGGCGGCGCCGAGAACCCGCTACTGGCCAGCGTCGAGGAGGCGGACTGGCCGGCTACCCCTGCCGGACGGCACTACGAGGCGGTCAGCTTGGCTCGCGACCTAGTCGAGGCGGCCAAGGGACCCGGCGAGGCCCGCTCCGAGCCCTCGGCGGCACCGCTCACCGCGGCCGCCCAAGAGCTCGTGGCGGCGTGGGACAGTGACGCCGGGCTGCTGCTCGCGGAACGGGACCGCCAGCAGCGGGGCGGCGACGGGCGGATCCCCGTGATGCTGCCCGCCCGGCTGTCGGTCTCCGCGCTCGTCGCCCTCGCCCGCGACCCTGACGAACTGGCCCGCCAGGTGCGCAGGCCGATGCCGCAGCCCCCGGCCCGGCAGGCGCGACGCGGTACGGAGTTCCATCAGTGGCTGGAGGAGCGGTTCGGGCAGCAGCGGCTTATCGGCGACGAAGACCTGTTCGCCGACCCGGATTCGCCTTCGGACGCGGCGCTCACGCAGCTGCGGGAGAAGTTCGAGGCGGGGGAGTGGGGCAACCGCTGGCCGCGCGAGGTTGAGGTCCCGTTCGACACGCTGATCGGCGACCGTCAGGTCCGCGGCCGGATCGACGCCGTGTTCGCCGATGAAGATGGCGGGTCCGACGTCGTGGACTGGAAGACCGGCCAGCCGCCGCGCACGCAAGCCGAGAAGGACGCCGTCGCGGTCCAACTCGCTGCCTACCGGCTCGCCTGGTCAGCCCTTGCGGGAGTCCCGATCGGCCAGGTCCGGGCGGCGTTCTACTACGTCCGCCACGACCAGACCGTCCGCCCCGCCGACCTCCTCGACGAGGCAGGCCTCAAGGCCCTGATCGACCGCGTCCCGGTCATCGACTGACGTGTCCGTCGGCCCCTGCGTCACTCAGAAGCGGACAGGTAGCGCTCGACGGTCTCGACCTTGGAGGTCAGGGCGCCGGTTACACCGGGGCGCAGATCGGCCTTGAGGACGAGGCTGACTCGCGGCGCCCTGGCCGCGACGACGTCGGTTGCCGCCTTAATGACGGCCATGACCTCGTCCCACTCGCCCTCGATCGTGGTGAACATGGCGTCGGTGCGGTTCGGCAGTCCGCTGGCGCGGACCACCCGGACGGCTTCGGCGACGATCTCGCCGACGTCCTCGCCGGTGCCGAGCGGAGTGACAGAAAAGGCGACAAGCATAGGGCCAGCGTAGTGCCCGGTACCGTAACAGCCAATGGAGACCTAAGCCCGGACCAGGTCGCGGGAGGTGCCTCATGGGACATGGCCGACAGTGGCGGCTGGCAGCTGGGGCCGACGGTGGCCAGCCTACCTTGCCCGGCTGCGGCCTTGCCGCTCAGTGCGCTGCCCGGTACGAGGCTGACCGGCGATGATGAGTTAATCTTGCGTTCGCCGACACGGGGGCCGACGAGGAAGCCGAGGACTATGCCGGACACGCAAGACAGCCCACCTTCTGCCTATGCCGAAGCTGGGGTGGATGAAGAGCGCGAGCAGAACGCATTCTCCAGAGTGATGCGGCCATGGCTGGCCCGGACGCAGGTCAGGTCTCCGATGGTGACCTCGATTACCGGGCTGTCTAGCGGCTACTTTGCGACGATCATGCACCTGCCGCCGGGTCCGCCGCTGGCGGTGACGACCGATGGCGTGGGCACCAAGATCCTGCTCGCCCGGGAGGCGAACCGCTGGGAGCCGATCGGCGTCGACTGCGTCGCCAACAACGTCAACGACTTGATCTGCGTCGGTGCGGTGCCGATCGCCCTGCTCGACTACGTGGCTACCGACCGGATCGACGAGGGCGTCCTCGACGAGGTGGCGCGTGGCCTGTTCCTGGGGGCCGAGCTCGCCGGGATCGCCATCCCTGGTGGCGAGATCGCCCAGATCGGCGCGATGCTGGCCGACTCGACCGACGGCGGCCCCATGCTCGACCTGGTCGGCACGGCTATCGGAGCCCTCCCGCCGCTGGGGGTGCCATCGGGAGCGCCCACGACAGCCCCGCTGCAGGACCTCAGCCCGGGGGCCGGCAAGGTGCTCGGCAGCCAGCCCGCCTACCGGACGCCTGTGGACGGCTCGGCGGTCCGCCCGAGCGACGTGATCATCGGGCTGCCCAGCTCTGGCCTGCACAGCAACGGGTACTCACTGGCCCGGCACGCCCTGTTCACCAAGGGCGGCATGTCCCTGGGCGACGTGGTTCCTGGTACCGGCCGTCGGCTGGCCGATGCCCTGCTGCAGCCAACCCGCGTCTACGTGAAGGCCGCCGAGGCGCTGTGGGCCGCCGGGATCAGCCCGCACGGGATGGCGCACATCTCCGGCGGCGGGCTGCTGAACATCGCCCGGCTCGCGGCCGACGTCTCCTACGAGCTCGACGCGCTGCCCGTCCCGCAGGAGATCTTCGCGCTCATCGCCGACAGGGGCCAGATCGACGCCGCCACGATGTACGCGACGTTCAACATGGGCATCGGCTTTTGCATCGTGGTCGGCAAGTCCGATCAGCAGGCCGCCCTCGACGCGCTCAAGGCCGCCGGGGAGGACCCCATCCGGATCGGCTGGGTGACCGCCCGGCAGGGCCGTTCTGTTTCCATCCCGGCCGCGAGCCTGTACGGCAAGGGTGACTCATTCGAGCAGGTCAAGGGGCAATAGAGACGCGCCAGACCAGCGGGGCGTCTCCTTGAACTGCGGCAAACGATAGGTTTAAGCCCATGGATGTTAGGGAGTACGTGGAGGCGCACGCGGCGGAGTTCTCCCGCGCACTGCGCGAGTGGCTGGCTATCCCCTCGGTCTCGGCTGACCCGGCACGCCACGGTGACGTGCGCGAGTCGGCCGAGTGGCTCGTCGACTACCTGACGGCGGCAGGATTCCCTGTCGCCGAGGTGTGGGAGACCCAGGGACTTCCCGCCGTCTACGCACACTGGCCTTCTACCAGCAGCAGCGCTCCCCGCGTCCTCATCTACGGGCACCACGATGTCCAGCCCGCCGCAGTCGAGGACGGCTGGGACCACGAGCCGTTCCAGCCGACGGAGGCTGACGGCAAGATCTTCGGCCGCGGCGCCTCGGACGACAAGGGGCAGGTGCTGTTCCACGCCCTCGGTATCAGCGCCGCCCTGGCGGCCAGCGAGCGCAGCGCGCCCCCGGTAAGCATCACGCTGCTGATCGAGGGCGAAGAGGAGTCCGGCTCGCCGCATTTCGCCGAGCTGCTGCGGCGCAAGAGGGACATCCTGCGCTCCGATGTCATCGTCATCAGCGACACCACCATGTGGGCGGCTGACGTCCCGTCGATCTGCACCGGCATGCGCGGCCTGGCCGACGCCGAGATCACGCTGAGCGGCCCGTCGAGGGACCTGCACTCAGGGTCGTTCGGCGGCGGCGTCCCCAACCCGGTGCACGCCCTGGCTGACCTGCTTGCCGGACTGCACGACAGGGACGGCAGGGTCACGCTGCCTGGCTTCTACGACGACGTCATCCCGCTCAGTGAGCAGGAGCGCGAACTTCTCGCCCAGCTGCCCTTCAAGGAGGAGAGCTGGCTGCAGGACGCCGGCGACAGCCACGCCACGGCGGGCGAGGCCAGCTTCAGTACCCTGGAGCGCATCTGGGCACGGCCGACAGCCGAGGTCAACGGGATCTGGGGCGGCCACACCGGCCCTGGTGGCAAGACCATCATCCCGAAGGCCGCGCACGCCAAGCTGTCCTTCCGGCTGGTCGCCAACCAGACGCCTGAGGCGGTCCTCGGCGCCCTGCGCAGCTACGTGCAGGCCAACACGCCAGACGGCATCAACGCTACGGTGGCGCTGGGCCACGGGGTGCGGCCCTGCCGGTCGCCGATCGACTCCAAGGCAGTCCAGGCGGCCAGGAAGGCGATGGAGCGGGCCTTCGGTACCCACGTGCTGTTCACCAAGGAAGGCGGCAGCGGCCCGGAGGCAGACCTCGCCGACATCCTGGACGCGCCGCTGCTGTTTGTGGCGGTCGGGCTTGACGCTGACCGCATCCACGCACCCAATGAGTACGTGGACCTAACCAGGCTGCTGCGCGGCGCTGAGACAGCGGCGTACCTCTGGGAGGAATTCGCGGCAGTCGGCGCGGATCTCCGTTGACCGGCCCAGGCATCAACCCACTGGTGAGCGGCCCCGTCGTGGATTCTGCCAGCGACGGGGAAGGCCTGCTGGGCGAGCTGGCCCTGTCCCGCGCCACGGTGGACCGCGCGGTCGAGCGGCGGGTCGACAGGGACTGGCTGGAGCGCGCCTGGGCCAGTCCCGAGACCCGTGTCCTGGCCGTCAGCGACTCCCGGGCGCTGGTCGACCTGACCGATGGGCATCACGAGCTTGTCTGGGTCTGCCCTCGGGACGCGCCCGAGGGCACCCGGTTCCTGCTGGGAGTCGATTCCGACGGTGTTGCCTACTTTGGCGTGAGCGGAGAGCTTGCTCCACCGGCCACGGAACCTCCGGTGAGAGAATTCAAGGCCCTGCAATTGCGTCAAGTCGGCGCGGACCTCAGCGCACGCGACGCGGGCCTGCTGACGCATGCGGTCGCGCTGGCTAACTGGCACGATACGCACACGCACTGCCCGCGCTGTGGCGCGGCAACCGTGCCACACCCCGCCGGGCACCTGACGACGTGCCCTGTAGATGGGACCGAGCACTTCCCGCGGCTGGATCCGGCGGTGATCATGCTGGTCATCGACCCCGAGGACAGGCTGCTGCTGGCCCGCAACGCCAGTTGGCCCGCCGGGCGCATGTCGGTCCTCGCCGGGTTCGTCGAGCCGGGCGAGTCTTGTGAGCACGCCGTGGCCCGCGAGGTCTTCGAGGAGGCCGCGATCCGGGTGGGCCAGGTGGAGTACCTGGGCAGCCAGCCATGGCCGATGCCACGCAGCCTGATGCTCGGCTTCCGAGCCGTGGCGGCTGGCGGACAGGACATCCGCGTCGATGAGGAGGAGATCGGCGAGGCGCGCTGGTTCACCAGAGCCGAGCTTCTTGCCGCGCTGGAGGCACGTGAGCTGGGACTCGCGCCGACGTCCTCGATCGCCAGGCGGCTGATCGAGTACTGGTACGGTGCTGAACTTCCCGATTTCGGCGGCCCCTGGGCCGCTCCCGTCCGCTAGATTCCCCTGCGACTGACTACCGAGCTGTCCGCTGGGGTTCTCGACGGGTGCCCGCGTCCAGTCGCGGTCGCGCCTCTCGGCCCGCTACTATAGGCCGCGTTAGGATCGACTTGTCCGCGGCTCCGCGCTGGCGATTCTTGACAAAATCCACCTATTTAGTGGACTATGTGCATAGAGAGCTTAGGGCTTGCAACGGCTCTGGGCTTGACTGAGGAGGCTTGACTGAGGAGGCTGAGCGCGTGCGGATCGGAACGCGGTTGCTCCCCCGCCCGCAGGCGGACCCCCTTGGCGCGGCGGAGCCGGTAGCGACGCCCTTCCTTGAGGGCTTCGAGGGGCCGTACGCACAGGTAGCCGGGCCTGGCGCGGACGGAACGCTGCTCGCCGTCGTGCCGATCCCCGGGACCGGGACCTCGCTCGCGATCGTCGGCTATCCGGTCAGCAACCAGGCATTGCCCACCGAAGACGATGGTGGCTATCGCGGGGCTGGCGACGGCGAGGCCCAGGTTCCGGCGGCGACGGGACTGCTGCTCGACCATGAGCAGCGTCGCGTGTGGGCGGACGGCAAGGAAATCGTGCTGACCTATCAGGAGTTCGAGTTGCTGGCCTTCCTGGCAGCCCACCGGGCGACGGTATTCAGCCGGGCCGACCTAGTGGCCCAGGTCTGGCAGCGGGACTTCTCGGCGGACAGCCGGACGGTTGACGTTCACGTCAGCCGGCTGCGGCACAAGCTGGGACCGCGCTACGGTCGCTGCCTTGTCACCGAGTACCGCGTCGGCTACCAGTTCCGCCTCGTCGCGGCCTGCACTCCCGCCCTGTCTGGCCAGTGGAGCGAGAGCTAGGCGGTGGCCAGCTCGCGGCACTGGTTTGGCGCCAGGCTTCTTCGCCGCCTACCGGGACTGGCAGGCGGTCCCGCCGCCGACCTGGGACGACATCAGGTGGCTGCGGCAACAGTGGGAAGGACCGTTCTGTATCAAGGGGGTTATGAGGCCCGAAGACGCGCGGCGGGCGGTTGACGTCGGCGCGACGGCGATCACGGTCTCCAACCACGGCGGCAACAACCTGGATCGCACGCCGGCCTCGGTCCGTGCCCTCCCCGCGGTCGCGGCGGTCGTCGGCAACCAGGCCGAGGTGCTCCTCGACGGCGGCATTCGTCGTGGCGGCGACGTCGTGGCGGCCCTCGCCCTCGGCGCGAAGGCTGTCATGATCGGCCGCCCCGTGCTATGGGGCCTGGCGGCGGACGGCCCGAACGGTGTCCACAACGTCTTCGAGATCCTGCGGGCCGGCATCAACTCGGCGCTGCTCGCTCTCGGCCGTGGCCGCGTGCAGGACGTGGTCCCCGACGACATCCTCATCCCCGAGGGCTTCTCGATCACCGCGCCGTAACGGGATGAGAGACATCCCAGGAGCTTAGATGTCAAGCTGCGAGGTCGGATTGAGGGATTTTTTCCCGTTGTGGCCAGGCGGTGGCCTCGTCGTAGAGGGTGCGGCTCTTGAGGCATCCGTGGAGGATGCCGGTGAGCCGGTTGGCGAGCTTGCGGAGGGCGGCGTTGTGCTCGGTTCCGCTGGCGCGCTCGGCGTCGTAGAGGGCGCGTGCGCCGGGCGAGGCGCCCAGGGCGGCGAAGGCCTGGGCCATCAGCGCGTCGGTGAGCCGGTCGTTGCGGATGAACCGGGCGGCGACGACCTTCTTCTTGCCCGACGCGCGGGTGATCGGGGAAGTGGCGGCGTAGTTCTTGCGGGCCTTGCCACTGGCGTACCGGTCCGGGTCGTCGCCGAACTCGCCGAGCACCCGGGCGCCGAGGATGGCGCCCATGCCGGGCTGGGACCGGTAGATCTCAGCGTCCGGGTGCCGGCCAAAATTTTCCTCCACCTGCCGTTGCAGGGCCTTGACCTGCTCGTTCAGGACGGTGATCACCGCGATCAGGGACCGCACGGTGATCGCGTAGGCGGCGGTGAGCGCCGGCGGCTGGCCGAGCTGCTCGCCGCGCAGGGCCGCCAGGATCGCGGTGGCCTTGCCTGGGATGTCGCGGCGGCGGGCGCGCTTGAGCGCGGCGCTGACCTGGGCGCGGGTCAGCCGGGCGGCCCGGGCCGGGTCCGGGGCCTTGCCCAGCAGCTCCAGGGCGTCAGGGGCGTCCAGGTCACTGAAGGCCTCCAGCGCGGCGGGGAAGTACTCCCGCAGCTGGTAGCGCAGCCGCTGGACCTGCCGGGTCCGCTCCCAGGTCAGCGTCTTGTGGGTACGGGCCAGGACCCTGACGCCATCGGCCTCCGCGCTGTCGCCGGCCACCGCCCGCAGCTGGTGGGAGCCGGTGCGCACCATGTCAGTGAGCATGTGCGCGTCGCCGGCGTCGCTCTTGGCGCCGGACACGCCGTGCCGCTCCCGGTACCGCGACGCCTGCAGCGGGTTGACCGCGTGGACCGTGTACCCGGCCGCGACCAGCGCCGCTACCCACGGGCCGTGGTCGGTCTCGATCCCGACCACCACCTGCGCCCCGTCGGCGTCGTCGCCCAGGTGCTGCCCGATCAGCTCGTGCAGCCGCGCCATCCCCGCGACGCCCTCGGGCAGCCGCCGCCTCGCCAGCACCCGGCCCGCGGCGTCCATCACCTCCACGTCGTGATGGTCGGGTAACCGGGGCGCATTGCTGCGCTCCGGTCCCCTCAGAACTGCCCGTGCGGCTCTCACCGCAGGCAGCTCAAGCAAGCCGCGAGGGCGTGCAGGTCGGCTGTGCTGGGTTCCCGCGCTGGCGGGCCTGGAGCCCGCGATGGCAGGAGGCGTGCACGAGGCGGGTCGTGCCGTGACCGGCGGGGCCGGGTCTCCCGTGGTGGACGAGGTAGCTGGCGGCTATCGCCTTGCGGGTGACCTGGAGCCACCATCGTTCCCACTGCTGCGGGGACTGCGGCGGCTGGTCGGCGGTGAGCAGGTGGTCCCCGCAGAGCGGACAGTGCCCGTCCTGCCTGGTGAGCAGGCCGAGCGTGTAGTTGTCCAGCGGGGGCTTGCTGCGTCGTCGCCGGCTGGCCCAGTAGTCGGCCAGGGCGGGGTCGTCAGTGGACGCCGCGCCCTTGACCATGACGTGCCGGTTGATGCTGGTCCAGGCGAACTTCACCAGGTGGCCGCCGCTGTCGCGGTCGCCGAACACCCAGCGGTCGTTCCTGAACTTGTTGAACGCCCCGAAGTACCGGCCGACGATCCAGCGCTTCGGCTTGTTCGGGTGGCGGTATGTCGCCCACTTGTAGGTGAGCTTGAATACGTAATGATCCAAGGCTGAGAACACCTCAGCCGATACCACCGTCCGGTAATAGGCCGCCCACCCCCTGGTAATCGGGGAGAGCCTGTCGATGACCGCCATCGCGTTCGCGCCGCGCAGTGCGCGCGTCTCGGCCGCGAGCCGTTCCCGGAGCCGCCTGATGGCCGCTTTACTCGGTTTGATCAGCAGCTTGCCGCCTGGGTAGCGGCGCACGTTGACGCCCAGGAAGTCGAACCCCTCGGTGAGGTGCACGATCTTCGTCTTGTCCTCGTTGAAGGACAGGCCCCGGGGTGCCAGCCACTTAGCGAGCCGCGCCTTGACCTGCTGTGCCTGCTCCTGGCTGTGGCAGAGCACCGCCACGTCATCGGCGTACCTGATCACGACCGGGGAGCCCGGCTCCGTCTCACCGGCACGTGCTCCGGTGGTGCGGTACCGGGCCCCGGCGGCCCCCTCCAGCCCATGCAAGGCGACGTTCAGCAAGCAGGGTGAAATCACGCCACCCTGAGGGGTTCCCTCCTCGGTCGGCGCGAACCCCTTGCCCGCCTCGAACGCCCCGGCCTTCAGCCAGCCCCGGATCAGGTCCCTGGCGGGGAAAGATCCAAGCGCCTGGAGTAGCCGGGAGTGGTCGATCTTGTCGAACGCCGCCGCCAGGTCGGCGTCAAGGATCCACACCCGCTTGGAGCCAGGCCCCTTGCAGACGGAGTAGATCGCCTCGATCGCGTCATGACAGCCGCGACCCGGCCTGAACCCGTATGACCTGGGCTCGAACCGGGCCTCCCACTCGGGCTCCAGCGCGTTACGGACCCGAGCCTGGTGGCAGCGGTCCATCAGCACGGGAATTCCGAGCGGCCTCAGCTTTGCAGGATTTGATGCCTTCGGGATATACACCCGCTTGACCGCGACGGGCGTCCAGGACGAGGCAGACTGGTGCACCCGCACCGCCACCTGCGCCCTGGCCTCGGGAGTCAGCGCGACCTCCCCGTCGATCCCGGCGGTCTTGCGCCCAGCGTTGCGCTGCGTCACCTGCCGCACGCTGACCAGCGTGTTGGCCCGGCTCCGCAGCATCAGCTTCTGCAGGTTCCTGACCTTTGGCCAGTCCTGCTCCTGCGACGCCTTGAAGATCCGCTGCCGCAGCCGCCGTACCTGCCCCTCCTGCACCCGCCAGTCGATCTTGCTCCATTCAGCGGGTGCGTCTCGTTCCCGGGGCCTGCCCTCAGGTCCGTTCACCTTCGGGGCCGCCGCGACCTCGGCCACGGCGGGACGGACCCAGGTGCGGCCGTTCCATACCGGGGTGGAGAAGCTGTAGCCCGTCACGCGCCTAACTTGCCCTTCGGTTCCAGCGGGTCTGACCGCATCACTTCAAAGACTCACCTGCCCACGTCAGCACCCTTTCGGGTCCGGGCAGCGGCCCGGTATCCGGCCGGTTATGCGGGACGGCCGGCGGAGGGCCGGCCATCTGTCCCGGTTTCCCGTCGCCTTACGGCGCACCGGCGTTCGCTTCTTGGGCATCCTGTTCCCGCCACGGGATTCCGCCTCCCTCACGGTTGGCCTACCGGCACCGAGCGCCGGACCTGACGGGTTTTCCACGTTCCGCATGCGCGAGCAGCGACCGGGGTGGGCGCCCCCTCGACCCCGAGGCCAGCGGTGTTCACACGACCGGCGAGAACTCTCCGGCCGCCGCTTGCCGTTCCTCCACGGCCAGGCCCTGCACCCCGGTGCTCATCCCACCTGCCGGGGCTCTGGGTAACGAGGCATCAGCGGGGGTTCACTCACGTTCGCCCGTCCGGCCTTCCCCTCGCCTGCGCTCCCGGATGGAACGGGAACGCTTCGGCTTCTTCCCTGAGCTTCGCACCCCGCAGTTACCCGCGGCGCACGTCAGGGCGGGGACTGGCCTTGAACACTGGCCAGAAGCTATGCCACCGACATCATCGGCCCTCCAGCCTGCAAGCTCACTCGCACCATGCGACCTCGTGTCGCACATCCTCAGCCCAGTCATCCCCTACGAAAAGCCGCACCAGTTCTCCCGTCCGCAACGCCGCATCAGCCGGGCAGCCAGCGGGAGAACCATCAGCGACCTAATGAAACAGTGCTCACGCCAGCAGGCGGGCACGACATCCCAGCAGCGATCAACTCTCCCGGTCACCGGCAGGGGCACGGTCTCTCATCAGGGCTCGAGGCCCGGGAGAGGAAAGTGCTCACCTGCCGGCGGCCACCACACTCCGAGTCTGCCGCAAGGCGGACCCGCTAAGAACTCATTAGGATGGGGGAATGAACGTTGAGGCGGCTCTTGAGTTCATTCGGTCACAGCATCACGCGGTGCTGGGCACCCTGAAGGCGGATGGGACTCCGCAGCTCTCGCCGGTCACCGTGGGGGTGGACTCCGGTGGCCGCGTGGTGATCAGCACCCGGCAGACGGCCTACAAGGTGCGCAACATCCGCCGTGATCGCAGGGTCTGGCTGTGCGTGCTGCCGGACGGGTTCTTCGGCCAGTGGGCGCAGATCGAGGGCACGGCGGAGATCCTTGCGTTGCCTGAGGCGATGGAGCCGCTGGTCGAGTACTACCGGCGGATCTCGGGGGAGCACCCGGACTGGGACGACTACCGGGCCACGATGGAGCGCGATAAGCGGGTCCTGCTGCGGATCACGGTCACGAAGGCCGGCCCCAGCGTCAGCGGATAAGCCTCAGGCGTCCTAGCGCGGTGCTCCGCGCGGGACGCGTATCCTTTGTCCTCGGGAAATCGCCTCTCTAGCTGATTCCCGCCGCGCTACGCATCTCCAACACCGTGAGGTAACTTCCGTGACCCTGTTCCGCCTTGACGCAAGCATCAACCCCGATGGTTCGGCCAGCCGTGCCATCGGTGACATCGTTGAGAATGAGTGGGTCGCCGCGCACCCGGGCGAAAACGTCATCCGCCGCGACGTCGGCACCGACCCGTTCCAGTCCACCGCCTGGACCAAGGCGCTGCGCGCCACGTGGACCCCCGAGGGCCAGCGCAGCCGGGCGCAGCACCTGACGATTGAGCTGGTCTCCGACCTGGCCGCCGAGATCCGTGAGGCGGACGCCGCGCTGCTTACCGTCCCGCTGTACAACTGGGGCGTCCCCGCGCACGTCAAGACCTGGATCGACCTGGTCTTCGCCGGCGCGAAGTCCGCCCAGGAACCGCTGCTTGAGGGCAAGCCGGCCGTGCTGGTCGTCGTCCGTGGCGGCGCCTACGGCCGGGGCACCCCGCGCGAGGGCTGGGACCACGCCACGGACTACCTGCGGCGCATCCTCGTCGACGTCTGGGACGCGAAGCTCACGATCGTCGAGCGCGAGCTCACCCTGGTCGGCATCAACCCGGCGCTTGACGACTTCACCGAGCTCGCCGCCGAGATGAAGGAAGCCGCATTCGCCGCTGCCCACGAGGCCGGCCGCTCGTTCTCCCGCGAATAGAGCCAACGGCTAGCATTCGCGGGCGCGAGGCAGGGGAACGCGAGCTGACGGAGTTACGCGTCCATGGCGTGAGAAGTTCGCTCGGCCGGCCCTGCTGGCTCGGCCGGGCGCTCGGCTTCAATCCGCGATTGCACCGCCGGATTGGTCAGGGTGAACTCTGGCAGGCGGCGCAGGCGCATCCACGCGCGGGCCATCACGACCCACTTGATCAGCGTGAAGGCGATGGCCAGGCTGGCGGCGATGGCGATCGCCGCCAGTGCGGGGATCCACCACGGGGCTATCACCCACCACCAGGACCAGTTGACGGCCCTAGTCAGCTTCAGCGCGATGAGGACCAGGAGCACACCGATGGCCGTAATCCAGAGCACTGGCCGCCAGAGCTGTGTGCGGGTGATGCGTGCCTGCGGCATGTCAACAATCGTACGTAATGTCGGCATCGCAGGTAAACGCCCCATCTGATCGATAATGTTACAGTCTGGTTACGCTCGGCTAGGCTGCCGGGTGCCGGGTGCCGGGTGCCGGGTGCCAGCCGTGGCGGGGCGCAAATTTCCAATGTCGGACGCAGCCGGCGCGTCGTGCGTCCCCGTGCCGGTGGTCACGGTACGGTTTTGAGCACGACGTCTGTAAGGGGTGACAGTTGTCGGAGCCGCGGGAAATCCACCAGGTTGAGTACCGGTGGCACCCGGTCAAGGACCTCTTTCCGGTGGCGAGTTCCATGTCACCGGAATCAACCCGAGGCTGGGACATCCGGATGCGGGCGTGGGTGCGCCATCCGCCCGTTGACGCCCCGTCGCAGAGCGTGTGCTATCAGGTCCTTCCGCCAAATGGTGCGGTCGCCGCTCTTGCGTGGCGCTCCCGTCAGCAGCAGGCGGGCGGTCGCGAGGGCGGGCGGCCGCACGTCTCACGCGTCCTCGTCGGGAACACCAGCCTGCTGACCCCCGAGGTGGCTATCGCGCTGTGCCGGATGGGATTGCCCGCCCTGGCTGGCGAGCGTCCCGGCCAGGTCGCGGCCGGGACAGAGCTGCCGACGGTCGGCGCCGCCCAGCTCGATGCCCTGGCCAGCGGCGCGGTGGAATGGCTTGACCGGGAGGCCCGGGATACCGCGGGTGAGGATGGGCTGTCACAGGTCATCGCCGCCGCGATCGCCAGCCCCGGCGCGCCGCTGGCCATTGGCCTGCCGGCGGCCGCCGTGTCGCGCCCGCCGGGCGACGGCCCGCAGGCCCGGCTGTTGTGGGGGCTGTGGCGGATCGCCCGGCCGCTGCTCGGCACAGTCCGGCGCGGCTGGTCGTTTTCCACCTTCGAGGTGCCGCTGGGCGCCGGCGACCCGTCGGCGCTGCCGGATATCGTCTTCCGCGCCGATGCCGCGGTCCCGCCCGGCCCGGCCTCCGGTACCCGTAAGGAGGCCAGGGCGGTCCCCGGCGACCCCGGCCCGCTCGAGGGTAGCCCGCAGGCGTGGCTGGCGGAGTGGCTCGTCGCCGAGTACACAGAAGGCGGCGGGGAGGCAGTGGAGCGGCTCATCGCGCAGTGCGGGGTCGAGCAGCCACTGCAGGCCCGGCTGGCTGCCGTCTACGACCTGCTGCACGCCAAGTGGGCGCGCACGGCGATGCCCGTGATTCCCGCGAAGCCCGCCCAGCCGGCTCATCAATCAGTACCGGAAGCTCCAGGCGCCGCTGCAGCCCACCGCAAGCCCCCAGGCCAACTCGGGGCTGACCGTTGACCTGGAGTTCGCTGAGTTCGATCCGCAGGCAGTGGCTGAGTCCCAGTTCGTGCCGGAGTTTGAGCAGGCTTGCGAGCCTGGGCTGACGCCGGAGCCAGAAGCTGGTGCCGGCTCGCGGCTGCTGGCCGGGTCAGGGGTGCTCGGTCCGCTACCTCGCGAGGGGACGCCGCCACCGTTGCGGTTGCGGGATCGCCCCACGGGAGAACAAGGGATGGCGGCGCAAGCCGGCCAGCCGCAACCGCCGCGACTGTATGAGCCGGGGTTGGCTCGCTCCGCGCCCGACCTGCTCGTAACCCTCATCGGAACTGGGGACAGTGCCGAGTTCAAGCTACTGCTGCAGGACGTCCTGACTATGAGCGGCGAGCCGGACCTGGGGAACCGCGTGGACGCGCGGCGGATGATGTTTGAGGCGCGCTGGTGCACCGACCCGTCCCGGCCGGCCGAGCGTCAGCTGCACGCGGACGAACTGGCCCGAATCTTTCAGGTCATCGTCATGCCCGACCTGGACCGGCCACGCGTCGCGCGGGAGATAGCGGAGTGGGCGGCGGTGGCGCCACCGCCGGTCATTGGCGGTCTGCTGGCGGCGGCCCGTGGCGAGAGCAGGGCAGAACGTACAGGCTGGGAAAAATACCAGGCGATGATGGCTCTCCTGCAACTGCCGCTCGCCCAGCGGTGGGCGGCGGAAAATGGGCTGCGCGCCGAGTGGGACCCGAGCCTTGCGGCCCGGTCCCGGCGGGAAGCCAGCCGCGGGCTCCTCGGCTTCCTCAAGCGCTAGCGTGCGGCCCGGTCCGCTGACCGGGCCGCACGAGTCTTCGGGCTTGCCTGTCAGGTGCTGCAGGTGGTGCCGTTGACGGTGAAGGACGTGGGCGTCGCGTCGCTGGTGCTCCAGGTGCCCTGGAAGCCGAGCGACGTCGAGCCTTCCGCGGGGATGTCCGCGTTATAGCTCTCGTTGGCGATCGTCACGTTCTCCCCGCTCTGGCTTTCGGCGCCGTTCCAGGCGCCGGTGATCTGCTGATTACCGGGGAACGTGAACTTGAGGGTCCAGCCGTCGATTGCCGATGAGCCAGCGGCGATCGTCACCGATGCCGTGAACCCGCCCGTCCACTGGTCCGTGGTCGTGTAGGTGACGGTGCAGGCGCCGCCGCTTCCGGTGGAGCCGCCGCTGATGGTCCAGGTGAACGCGGCGGAGCCGGAGGCTCCAGTGCCGTCAGTCGCCGTGACCGTGACAGCATCAGTCCCAGCCGTTGTCGGGGTGCCGGAGATCAGGCCGGTGGCGGAGTTGATCGACAGGCCAGCCGGGAGGCCGGAGGCCGAGTAGGCCAGCGTCTGCCCGGCGGCGGAGTCCGTGGCGTGGACTTGCAAGCTGGCCGCAGTGCCCACGGTGCCGGTCTGGCTGCCGGGGTTGGTAACGCTGACGGTGTTGCCGGTGCCGCCGCCCCCGCCCGACGCCGGGATCTGGAAGGTGACGAGCGAGCGAGCGGGCATCGTGTAGCTGAAGGACCCGCTGGACACGGAGGTCGTCGCCTGAGCCGCCACGTCACTGGAGGAGTTGGTGAGGTAGGGCGTGACGGTGGCGCCGTTCGCGACGCCGGTGCCGGCCAGCGAGAACGTCACCGGGTCCGAACTGGTGCCGGTCTCCAGCGCCACTACGGTGACGGTGCCGTTGGTGTTCTTGAAGGCATCCAGGGTGAGGTTGCCGTCAGAGGTGGTCGCGCCGATCCGGACCGCTCCCGGGCGGACGTAGCGGCTGAAGTTCGCGAAGGCCCACAGCCGGCCCGACGGGATCACCGACGAGCCGTTGATCTCGACGAGGCCCTCATTGTCGCCGCTGACGGATGGCGTCGTCGTCCCCCACCAGTACAGGAACGCGCTCAGGTTGGCCTCGTCAAGGCCGTTGAAGATGTTCTGCGCCCAGGTGAGGCCGGAGGCGTCGCTGCTGTCGTCCCACGCGGTGTCCCAGTTGTCGAACGTGGACCACTCAGTCTCCCACGCGGGCTTGGTCCAGCCAGACAGCGGCGACGTCGGAGCCTCGGTGTAACCGTGGCTGGTGAAAACCGCCGTGTCCGCGCTCGCTGTCGAGTCTGCCTCGATCGCGGACGCGTACTGCTGCGCGTAGTTCCAGCCCTCGGTGGCGCAGCACTCGACCTGTGTAGAAAGGCCGGAGGACGCCATTGTCGGGCCGAGCGCATCCAGTACGTTCACGGTCTGCGCCGGGGTGAGCTGCATGCTGTCGTAGCTCGTCGACAGGTTGGCCTCATTCTCCGGGCCGATGTAAGTAAGCGGATCGCCGGCGGCCGCGTAGTCGGCGGCGTACTGCTTCAGGTAGTTCGCGTAGGCCTGCACCCAACTGCCGCTGGAGCAGGTCGCGCCGCTGACGCCGCACACCGCGCCGCCGTTGTCGGGGGAGTCGTTGGCCTTCATGAACGCGGGGGCGCTCCAGGCGTCAGCGAAGACGTTGCTGACGCCGTAGTCCGCCTTGATCTGCTGGGCGAACCAGAGCTGCCCCTGGTCGGAATTGATGCTCGCAAGCGAGACGTAGGAGGGTGTCGCAGTAGGGCTGGACGGGGCGTTCGGCTCGATCGTGCCGCCGGAGTCGGCGCTGATCTCGTTGCGGAGGATGTTCAGGCCGGCGCCGCTGCTCGGGCTGTATAGGTAGTTCAGCGCCTGCTGCTGGACGGATGTGGACGAGTCCATGACCGTCGCGGCCTGGCCGAAGCCCTCGGAGGCTCCGAAGCCGGCGATCGTCTGGTACGTGGTGCCACCGTTGATGCTGGCCGTGTTCGCGGCGAGCGCGGGGCGCGCCTGCGCGGCGGCGGCGGTCATCGCGGCTACGACTGTCGCCGCGGCCGCGAGCGCGGTGAGCTTTCTTCTGTTGCTAGGCATGTGCGTGTGTCCCTTGTGAGACCCGTTTTGATCATGGGCTGCGCGTGGCCACGACGTCGCCTCTGGTGATGAACACGCTAGGAAAACTTACCGAAACATTCAAGATAATTTGCTTTCGAATTATGCCACATTGCCGGACCTGCGGTTCGAAACTTTCGATTATGAAACTTTCCATTATGGCTGCGTGGTCAAATGCCCGGCCGGGCGCCGCCACGCGTCGTCAGTGTCAGTTCTCATCCGGCCTGTCGGTTCTCAGCCAGAGTGTCGGTTCAGGTGGCAGATTCTCATCTGAGATGTCGGGGGCGGGGACGGGCCGGGGGTCGCGTGCGCTTGAGCAAGGTGGCTGGCTGACAGGCCTTTTTCGCTGGCTGGCTGACGTTCGCGGGTGATGGCGCGGGCGAATGAGGTGCTAGCCCAGATGGTGGATGCGCGCCGGGAAACGGCTTGTGGTGGCCCGATGCCGCCCCGGTGGAGTGGGAGGAGGTGACCGCGGCTAAGGCCGCCGATGCCCAGTAGTCAGCTGAGTCTTTGGGTTAAAGACGGTTAGTTCAAGGGCGGAGCGACTCGGGGAGCTTGACGCCTGGAGGCGGCGTGCCGGTCCAGGGGAATGTGGGCGGGACTGACCAGTCACTGGCTTCGCTGAAGTCGACCGCACCGCCGGAGAACTGGGCACCGCGGAAGCTGACTTCGCCGCCGGAGAACCTGGTGTCGCCAAAGTCGACGGTGCCGCCGGAGAACTGGGCCTTGCTGAAGTCGACGGTGCCGCCGGAGAATTCGCCGCTGAAGAAGTAGACCGTGCCGTCGGAGAACTCGGCGCGCTCGAAGTCGACGGTGCCGCCCCCGGAGAACTGGACGCGGTTGAGGCCGACCGTGCCGCCGGTGAACCTGGCGCGCTCGAAGTCGACGGTGCCGCCGGAGAATCCGACATCGGCGAAGTCGACCCTGCCGCCGGCTGGCGTGCGAGGCGCTCGGCTGGCAGTACGCGGTCTGCGGCGAGATGGACCCGGTGGCCGCGGCGAACCAGCGGTGGCTGGCCGGCTACCGGCACCCGCGCTGCGGGCACCCTGCGACGGAGGCCCGGCTGCTGGAGGTCTTCGGGCCGGGGATGGCGCTGATGGAGGGAGCGGAGGCGGCCGGGGACCCGATCGCCACGCTGCCGGTGCTGTTCCACCTGCTGTGGCGGCGGGAGCTGCTGGCGGACCTGTCGCTCGTGCTCAGCCACCGGACCGTGGTCAGGAGGGCAGGCCGTGCCTGAGCGGCGGGGGGAGGTGCGGATCGGCGACCGGGTGGTGTTCTCCGGTGCCGAGTACAGCGTGGTCGCCCTGTCGGGCAGCCTGGTGCGACTGCTCGCGGACTCCGGGGACGCCGTCGTGGTCGCGATGGCCTACCTGGCGGGTGCGCCTGACTTCGCCGTGGTCGGGGCCGGCCCCCGGACCAAACTGGTCCCGTCGGGCCTGCTGGACGCCCTGCCGGCGAAGGTGGCCGAGGCGGCCCGGGACCTGGAGCGGCACCTGACGGAGGTGGAGACCGGCCTGCCGAAGGACGCCGCACCGGGGACGGCCCCGAGGCCGGAGTACGACCCGGCGGCCCGGACGCTGACCGAGCGGCAGCAGGCGAAGGCCGATGAGCTGGGGGTGACCCTGCGGACGGTGGAGCGGATGCGCCGCCGCTACCTGCGCCAGGGCCTGTGGGGCCTGGTCGACGCCCGGCACGCGAAGGCCGCCAGGCCGACGGGGAACGTCGATCCCCGGGTGGTCGCCGCGGCCGTCGCGGTCATCGACGGCCAGAGGAACGCCCCGACCGGCACGAAGTCCCGGGCGGTGCGCCAGATCCGGGAGAAGGTGGAGGCCGAGCACGGCCCCGGGACGGTGCCGTTGCCGTCGGACGCGACGTTCTACCGGCTCCTGGACGTGCTGTCGGCCGGGAAGCACACCTGCGGCCCGGCGACCACCCGCCGGCAGACGGCTAACCGGCCGGACGGGGCGTTCACCCCGATCACCGCGGCCAGGCCCGGCGAGCTGGTCCTGATGGACGGCACCCCGCTGGACGTGATGGCGGTTATGGACGACGGGGTCCCCGGGCGGCCCGAGCTGGTCGCCGCGCTCGACATCGGCACCCGCACCCTCGGCGCCGCCATCCTGCGGCCGGTCGGCGCCAAGGCCGTCGACGCCGCGGTGCTGCTGGCCAAGATGATGGTCCCCGAGCCGATGCGGCCCGGCTGGGACGAGGCCCTGCGCCTGTCGGCGTCGCGGATCCCGTTCCGGCGGCTGGCCAGCATCGACCAGCGGGCCGAGCTGGCGGCGGCCAGGCCGGTGATCATTCCCGACACCGTGGTCATCGACCACGGACGGGTGTTCCTGTCGGAGGTGTTCCTGCGGGCCGGGGACACACTCGGCATCTCGGTCCAGCCCGCCCACCAGCTCACGCCCACCGACAAGGCGAATATCGAGCGGACCTTCGGGCGATCAACACGCTGTTCTGCCAGTACGTCGCCGGCTACACCGGCCGGGACGTCACCCGGCGCGGGGCCGGCAGCCAGGATGACCTGTGGTCGCTGGCCGATTTGCAGGAGCTTCTAGACGAATGGGTCATAGCGGGCTGGCAGTCCCGCCCCCACGAGGGACTTCGCCACCCGTTCACCCCGGACCGGCCGTGCTCGCCGAACGACGCCTACGCGGCGCTGGTCGCAGCCGCGGGATACGTCCCGGTCGCGCTGACCGGCGAGGACTACATCGAGCTGATGCCGGCCGACTGGCGGACGATCGGGGACGGCGGCATCCAGGTCGACTACCGCACCTACAACTCCCGCGAGATCAGGCCCTACGCGCACCAGCCGTCCGGGGTCGCGGGCAAGGGCACCCGCTGGGAGGTGCACGCCGACCCCTACGACGTCAGCCGCGTCTGGGTCCGCAACCATCACGACCGCGGCAGCGGGCCCGCCTGGTTCACCGTCCCGTGGACCCACCGGTCGATGGTCACCCAGCCGTTCGCGGACTTCACCTGGCGGCACGCCCGCAAGATCGCCGCCGAGCGGGGCCTGGACGACACCAACGAGACCGCCGTCGCCACCGTGCTCGGCGCGCTGCTGCGCCGGGCCGGCAACGGGCCGGAGGCCAGCCGCGTCCTGGCCCGGCAGAAGGCCGTCGCGGCCCTGCCGCCCCCGCTGCCGGAAGAGGCCCTCCCGCCAGCCCTGCCCGCCCCCGCCGAAGTGCCAGCGCTGCCCGCCGCCCGCAGCGGCGACAGCGATCCGGGCGAGGACGGGGAGGCAGAGGTCACGGGGACCGTGGTGGGCTTCGGCCTGTTCGACCCGTTCGGCGGGGACAGGGGGAACCGCCGGTGAGCGGAGACTTCCCCCGCCACCCGCTGGCCACCAAGGAGGGCTGGAGCACGTTCGTGTCCGGCGCCTCGCTGCCCGAGCCGCCCCGCCTCCTGGCAGCGGCCGACCTCGAACGCCTGGACCCCGACGAGCGGGAGCTCTACGACTGCGCCCGCCAGGACTACCACAGCGAGCTGACCCTGGTCGCCACCCCCGACATCCTCAAGATCACCAGGGCGGGCCAGCGGCTGATCACCAGCAACCGGGGCAAGCAGCTCGGCCGCAAGGGCCTGATCGTGTCCGGGGCGTCCGGCACCGGCAAGTCGACGTCCATCACCCAGCTGGGCAAGATCCACCAGGTCGACGTCGAGCGACGGGCACCCGGCGGCGACGGCCGCATCCCGGTCGTCTACATCATCGTCCCGCCGGACGCCACCCCGAAGATGATCGCGATCGAGATCGCGGCGTTCCTCGGGCTGCCTTACAGCAGCCACGAGAACCCGCACTTCCTCACCCACTCCGTCGCCGGCGTGCTCCGCAAGGTCGGCTGCAGCCTGGTCCTGGTCGACGAGGTCCACCGGCTGGACCTGCGCACCCGCAAGGGAGCCGCTGCGTCCGACGAACTGAAGTACTTCTTCGATTCTGTCAGCGCCACGTTCGTCTACGCGGGCCTGGACCTGGCCGAGAACGGCATGTTCACCGGGACCCGCGGCCGGCAGATCGCCGGCCGGTTCATCACCCTGCACACCAGCGCGTTCGGCTACGCCACCGAGGCCGAGAAGAACAACTGGCGGATGCTGGTCGCCACCCTGGAGTCCGGGCTGCGGCTGCACCGGCACAAGCCCGGCACCCTGGTCAGCGACGCCGCCTACCTGCACGAGCGCACCAGCGGCATGATCGGCAGCCTCGACCAGCTCATCCACGACGCCGCCAACGAGGCCATCGACGACGGCACCGAGAAGATCACCCGCGAGCACCTCAAGGCCATCACCCTCGACACCGCCGCTGAGGAGCAGTACCGCCCGCCACCGCCCCGCAAGCCCGCCGCCGCGGCCGGAAGGAGGGCCGGACCGTGAGGGTCTGGCACGTTCCCGCCCGCCGGCTGCCCGTGGCCGCCCGGCCGATCGCCGGGGAGACCATCCCCTCCTACGCCCGCCGCCTCGGCGCCGCCAACGACCTGCCCGGCACCACGATGTTGCGCGCGCTTGGCGAGTTCACCGGCAGGACCAGCGGGATGCACCTGCTGACCGGGTTCGAGGCCAGGCTCAACGAGCACGCCGCCGCCCGCCTGGAGGCATTCACGGGCAGGCCCGGGGACCGCCTCGCCCGCGTCCTGCCCGGCCTGCAGGGCGGGTATCCAGGGCCGCCGCTGCCGTCAGGCCGGCCAGCCCTCAGCTTCTACGTCGTGCACACCCGGCTGCCCTGCCGCCGCTGCCAGCTGGCGGCGTCAGGCCCGTCCGGCCCCGACGCGCTGGTCATGCCCGGCTCGACGCCCCTGGTCTGCCACCGCCACCGGCGCTGGCTCGGCCGCGCCCACGAGCCGGCCCAGCACGACCTGTCCGCGGCGCCCGACATCCTCGCGGCAAGCCGCCGCCTCGCCCAGGTCCTGGCCCGCAGCGGGGACCGCGCCTGGGCATGGAAAGAGTTCACCCGCGCATGGGACCTCACCCGCCGCCAGCCCGAGTACGCCATGAAGAAGTACATGCCAGCCCAGGAGCAGCGATGGCGCGACCGGGCCGCCGCCTTCGGCATCCCGGTGTTCACCGGCAGCAGCACCGCGACCATCGCGTCCGCCATCGTCACCTTCCCCGAGGCAGTAGCCCTCGCCGCCATCATCACCGACCTCCGGCTCCGCCGCTACGCCGCCCTGCACTGGGACGCCGGGCCGCTCTACCAACGGATCGGCGCGTCCCTCGGCGAGAGCCCCCGGCTGGGCTGGACCCTCAACGACCCGGCGCACAGGTGGGCGCACGCGCACTACGACCGGTTCGAACGCGTCCGCAGAGAGTCCTGGGGCAGGCCCCTCCCTCCGCCCGAGCGCTTCAAGTGACCAGGCGATCCAAGACCACAGACCCGAAAACCGACACTTTGAATGAGAGACGACAACCGATGACCCAAGAGCAGCCAAGTGTCGGGCCGCAGGTCAGCGACACCACAGCCCGACAGATTCAACGAGAACTGACAGTCAGTTGACCGATCGGCCAGATCACCTGGCCGCTTTGGTGTCCTATGACATCGAACATTCCTCTTTGTCAATTAAGGTTGCCCGACTGGGGTCTTCTGTCACTACAGTTTCCTCACTACGTGATCGCGGAGGACGGGGCGTGACTTGTGGGGCAGCGGCGCGAGGGAGCAGGGGCCGGGGACGCTGACCCGGAGTTCGAGCTGTGTTATCTCGACGCGGACGGCAGCGAGCACCGCGAGTTGCCGGGTGCGTGGCCGGGCCTGCGGCCCGAGACGTTCGTGCCGGCCAGGGAGTTTCGCTGGGCCAGGAGCCAGAGGCACCTGCCTGGCCTGTGGTGGTCAGTGACCACGGGAGCGCATGTCGGGTACGAGTCCTGGCTTGAGCGTGACCATGTGATGCTGCTGGACTTCGATCCGCGGGTCACCGCGATCGCCGCGCAGCCGTTCTGGCTGCACTGGCGTGACGGGGCCGGGCGGTCCCGGCGTCACGCGCCGGACTTGTTCGCCCGGATGACGGGTGGTTCCGGCGTGGTCATCGACGTGCGTCCCGATGACCGGATCGAGGAGAAGGACGCGGAGGCGTTCGAGGTCACGAGGGATGCGTGCGGCCTGGCCGGGTGGGGTTTCCGGCGGGCTGGCGTCCCGGATCCGGTGCTGACGGCGAACGTCACGTGGCTGGCGCGGTACCGCCATCCGCGGTGCGGCGGCCCGCCGGGCCTGGCCCGCCTCCTGCTGGAGGTCTTCGCCGGGCCGGCCCCGCTGATGGCCGGGGCTGCCGCCGCCGGCGATCCGATAGCGGTACTTCCTGCCTTGTTCCACCTGATGTGGCGGCATGTGCTGGCCGCGGACCTGACTGCCAGGCTGACGGCGGAGACTCCCGTCGTCGCCGGGATGGCTCCGGGCGGTGCCCGGTGACCGGGCGGCCGGGCGGTCTCGGCATCGGGGACCGTGTCCGGTTCGGGGGCCGGGACCAGGTGGTGATCGGGGTGTCCGGGACGTCGGTCCGGCTGGCCGACACTGCCGGCGAGGTCGTGACCGTGACCGTGTCCGGGCTGCTGGCGGACGGGGACTTCGCCGTGCTGGATTCCCGGCCCCGGCCGGGGATGCCGCGGGTCTCGGTGCTGGCCGGGCTGCCCGCGGAGGCCGTGGAGGAGGCACGGTGGTGGGAGCGGCACATCGTGGAGGTGCTGACCGGGATGCCGCCGGATGCGGGCGAGAGCAGGGTCCCGCGGCCGGAGTACGACCCCGGGTCGGTCACGCTGACCCGCCGGGAGCAGGCCAAGGCTGCCGAGCTGACGGCCGCGGGGCACCCGGTCACGGCGAGCGCGGTCGCCAAGCGCCGCCGGCGATACCAGGAGCAGGGCCTGGCAGGCATGGTCGATTACCGGGCCCGGCGGCGGATGCCGCCGCACGGCCGGGCCGGCCCGGCCGTGGTCGCGGCCATGCGGAAGGCGATCGGGGAGGCGGCGGAAGACTCGACGAAGACCGCGGCGTTCGTGTTCCGCCGGACCAGGGAGATCCTCGCCGAGGACGGCAGCGAGCCTGGCAGGCTGCCGTCGGAGCGGACCCTATACCGCCTGCTCGGGAGGCTGGAGGCCGGACGTCACACGACCGGGTCGGCGAGGACCCGCCGGTCGCTGGCCGCCCGTCCCGAGGGGCCGTTCGGGCGGGTGGCCGCGGCGGCGCCCGGCGACGTGATGCAGATCGACTCCACGCCGCTGGACGTCCTTGTCCGCCTGGACAGCGGGGTCACCGGCCGGGTGGACCTGACGGGGATCATCGACGTCGCGACCAGGACGGTGACCGCGGCAGTGCTGCGGCCGACGACGAAGTCGGTGGACGCGAGCGTGCTGCTGGCCCGGACCGTGACCCCGGAGCCGATGAGGCCGGGCTGGCCGCAGGCCATGCGGATGTCGGAGTCCGCCCTGCCGTTCCGGCGGCTGCTCAGCATCGACGAGCGGCTGGAGCACGCCGCGGCCCGCCCGGTGATCATTCCCCAGGTGATCACCGTCGATCACGGCAAGGTGTTCGTCTCGGAATCGTTCAAGGCGTCCTGCGCGTTCCTGGGCATCAGCTTCCAGCCCGCCCGCAAGGCCACCGGGACCGACAAGCCGCATATCGAGAGGATGCTGGGGTCGGTGGCGACGATGTTCGCCCAGTACGTGTCCGGCTATACCGGGCGGAGCCCGGAATGCCGCGGCCGCGGCATCGAGGAGAAGGCCGTGTGGTCGCTGCCGGAGCTGCAGGACCTGCTCGACCAGTGGCTGGTCACCTGGCAGGCCCGGCCGCACGACGGGCTCCGTGACCCGCTGCACCCGGGACGGGCGTTCAGCCCGAACGAGAAGTACGCCGCCCTGACCGAGACCGCCGGCTACGTGCCGCTGGCCCTGTCGCCTGATGACTACATCGAGCTGCTTCCCGCGACATGGCGGGCCGTGAACGCCTACGGCATCAGGATCAGCCGCCGCGTCTATGACGGGAAGGAGCTGAACCCGCTGCGGATGCAGCATTCCGGGGTAACCGCCCGCAAGGGACTGTGGGAGGTCCACCGCGATCCCTACGACGTCTCCCGGATCTGGGTCCGCGACCACTGGAACGGCGGCTGGATCACCGTGTTCTGGACCCAGCTGCACCGGGTCGCGGCCCCGTTCGGGGAACTGGCCTGGGACCACGTCCGCAAGCTGATGCCGGCCGCCACCGAGGCCGGGCTCGCTGACGCAGTCGCGGACCTGCTCACCCGGGCCGGGCAGGGCCCCGGCAGCGTTCCCGCGGCAGCGTCCGCGAAACGGGAGCGGCGGGTCGCCGCCCGCACCCGGGCCGCCGGCCCGTCCGTGCCGGCCGGGCCGGAGCCGGAGGATGCGCCGCGGCTGCGGAGCCTGACGGCGAGGCGGGCGACGGGGAGGCAATCGTCCCGATGCCGATCTTCGACCCGTTCCGCGAGGCGGAGAAATGGCGGTGACCCCGCCCGCCGCGGGCAGCGCCGATGCCGCGGTCCAGCTGACCACGCTGCCCGGGTGGCGGCAGTTCGCAGCTGCCGTGCCGTCGGTCCCGGCCCTGCTTCCCGAGCAGGAATGGCTCTCGCTCGAGGACGGCAAGCGGGCCTCGAGCGACGAGGAACGGCTGGAGCACCACTCCCGGCTGGTCGTGGTCCAGACACCGGTCATCGGGCGGATCGTCGCCCAGGGCGGGAACCTGATCAGGATGAACCGCCTCGCTCATTACGGGCGGTCCGGGCGCATGGTGTCCGGGCAGGCCCGGACCGGGAAGACCACGGCGGTCACCCAGCTCGGCAAGACCGTCGAGGTCACGCACCGGCACCGGAGCCCGCACTCCCGCGACGACATCCCCGTCATCTACATCACCGTCCCGCCGGCCGCGACCGGCAAGATGATCGCGACGGAGCTCGCCAGGTTCCTCGGCCTGCCCGTTCCCCGCCGGGCCAACATCACCGACGTGATCGAGTCGGTATGCGGCATATGCCTGGACACCCGCGTGACCATGATCATCGTGGACGAGCTGCACAACCTGGACATGGCCACCCGGGCCGGTGCCGAGGCCTCCGACACCCTGAAGTACTTCTCTGAAAGGCTGCCGTCCACCTTCGTCTACTCCGGAATCGGGCTGGACCACGGGGCAATGCTGGCCGGCCCCCGCGGCGACCAGGTCGCCGGCCGGTTCACCCTCATCCCGACCAGCGCGTTCACCCCCGGCCGGGAATGGTCCTCCCTTGTCGCCGCGGTCGAGGGATCCCTGCGGCTCTACCGCCACAAGGACGGCTCCCTCGTCACGCTCGCGGACTACCTGCACCGCCGCACCCGAGGCATGATCGGCAGCCTGCTCTGGCTCCTGCGCGACGCATCCTGCCAGGCCATCCTCGACGGCACCGAGAAGCTCACCCGCAAGAGCCTGGACCAGATCGCCGTCGACATGACCGCGCAGGCGCCGCCGCCCCGGCCAGCGCCGAAACGGTGACGCACATGCTGCCCCGCGACCGGGCCGAGCTGATCGTGGCCGAGCACGCCGAAGGGAAAAGCATCCGCGAGATCGCCGAGGCCCACGGCCACAGCATCACCACGATCCGCGATTACGTCCGCGGGCGGCGCACCCCGGGCGAGCCCGCAGCCCGGGACGACGAATTCGTGCCCTATATCGCCTACTGCCGCCGACGGCTTGCCGACGACCCGCACCTGCGGACGCCCGCCCTGCTCGCCGAGCTTTCCGTCCTGGGCTTCGACGGGTCCAGGGCAACGTTCTACCGGGCGCTGGAACGCCACGGCATCCAGACGCACCCGTGCCCGGACTGCCACCCCGCGAGCATGAGCGGATACTCACCGCCGTCTCCGGGCCGCAGCCCGCAGCCGTTCCCCCTGCCCAAGCCGGCGGCCCCGGTGGCCGGCGAGACCCTGACGTCGTTCCTCGGACGGCTCGCCGACGCCAACCGGACCAGCCCCGAGGCCCTCCTGGACATCCTCCATCACTGGTTCCGCGTCAAGGCCCGATGGCACGACGACCGCTGGCAGCCCGCCCGCCTCATTCCCTGGGCCGACGACGCCGCCGCGAGGCTCGCCATCATCAGCGGCTCAACCACGGCAGCCATCAAGGCCGCGCTCCCCGCCTTCGGCGGGGAGCGCGGCCGGCCTCTCCGGGCCGCTATCGCATGCCCGGCTCTGCACCGCAGCCCGCGGCATCCAGCAGCCGGTCCCCGTCCACCTTCCCGCTCACCAGCAGCTCTGCGTCAGGCACGGGATCTGGCTTCCCGGGCCGGAAGCACCGCAGTTCAGCGTCAGGGGCTGCCCCGACATCCTGGATGCCGAACGCCGGGCACGCCGGCTCCTCCGCCAGTGCACCATCGAGCAACTCGTCTACTCCACGGTCCAGAAACCCGGCGAGGCGGGCGAGCAGCCGTGGAAACGCCGGGCGGCGGCGCTCATCGAGTCGAACCCGCGGTCCGCAGCCGAGTCCAGCCCGCAGCAAATGTTCCTGGCGGCCGCTTACCCCGATGCCATAGCCGCCGCGCGGGCCAGGAGCAAACGCTTCCGCGAGCAAACTTCATTGACAGAAACCGCCCTCGTCCACCACTAAAAACAGGCAAAACGGACATCATGTCGGCCGAGGGTTGACAATGCAGATTCCTCTTCGCAGGTCAGCGACGTGCCCTACGGAATCTTCGATGTCATAGGACATTTGGGTCTCCGTTGATGAGGACCGGATCGTGGGTGCGGTCGGGCCGCTGTCGGTGATGACCGATGCGGCGGGGCGGCGGTTCGTCCCGCCGCAGTATTTCTCCGTGCATCCCGCCTTCAGGCGCAGGGGACATGGCCGGGCGCTGTGGCATGCGGCCATGGCCTGGGGACAGGCGAGCGGCGCCGGCTGACAAGGGCTCATCGGCACGGCGATTTGCGGTGCATCTGTCCGGGTGGCACGCGTTCCGGCGGGCACAGCGGAACTCCGCGCCGCGGGTCCGCAGGATCGATAACCAAAACGGCCTCGTGCGCTGAATGCCTGTATGTTGTCCCTTTGTGAGGCCGAATACGGGCAATGAGCCTGAAAGCGCGGCTGGAGGCCCGCTGCCCACCGGGGTGAAGTGGGCTACCGTCGCGCCGGTCGTGCCGATTGCCGCCGGGGTCATCGCGATGGCCTGCGGGCTTCTCATGTGGCGGGTCCTTCCCTTCACCCTGTGGAACCCGGCGACGGGGGCGTCCTTCCCCCTGCCGGGCTGGTTCACCACGAGCAGGGAGCTGCTGTCTGTCGCGCCCGCGGGTGCCGGGGTGCTCGTGGCGGTCGCGGGGCTCGCGCTGCGGGGGCGTGCCCGCTGGCTGCGCTACCTGCAGATCGGACTGTGGCTCCTGGCGCTGGCCAGCTTCGTCTTCATCACCGAGGCGCTTGCCCCGTTCACGGGCCTTGAGCCGCTGTACGGGCTGATTATCGTGGGTGGTGCTGCCGGGGTCGTCGCCGTCGGGCTCCTGGCCCGGAGCCTGCGCCGTCCCGTTGGCCGCCAGCCGCGCTGGCACCTGGCGCTCGTCCTGCTGGCGGCGGCCATGCCCTGTTTTGCGGCTGCCAGCGGCCCGGGATACGCATACGGGCCGGGCTCCGGTACTGCCACCGGGATCGTCACGCGATGCTCGGCGGCTGAGATGAGGGCGGGAGGCTGGGCCCGGAAACCTCCCGGTTCGTGATCGTGTCCGCGCAGAATCAGGCCGGCAAGATCGTGGTCTCCCAGCGCCTGCCGCTGAGGACGTCGGGAGCCGCTACCGGATGAGGCTGCTGGCGGGGACCTACTCGATCAACGTCAGCCCCCAGTCGGGCGATGGCCCTAACGTCGCCGACGACTGGGAGTACGTCCCGGCGGGCGGGGCCGACGAACAGGACTTCAATGAACCTGACAGCTGCATGTGACATCGCGCGGACCGAGGCACAGGCAGGATGGTCAATCAGGAAATTCGCCAGGACCGCCCGCCACTATCGAGCGATCGAGATCCAGGCCGGATAGGGGCGGGGGTGGCCGTAGGACGCGGCTAGCCAGGTGAACAGGTGCCTAAGGTTCCGCTGCTTGGTGTTGGTGCCGCCCTGAGAGTCAGAAGCGGAGAAGCCGCAGGTCACGGGTGAAACGAGTGCCCCCAGAAGGATTCGAACCTTCGCACCTGGCTCCGGAGGCCACCGGGCTGTACTGAGATGCTAACGCAGAGAAGCCCTGGTAGCAAACATCGTTTAAAGTTCCGAGATGCTTCCAAGCCCAGTGCGAAGCGGTGCCGAAGCCGGGTGCGTAGCCCCTCATCAGGTGGGAGCGCGGGATTCCTTCTCACGTTGTGGTGCTTGCTGAGCGGCCCCGATGATGGGTCGCGAGCCTCTCCGGCCTGCCAGAAGGGTTATTCGAGTCCTAGGCCGTTTCGCATTGCTTCGACTGCGTGCCTACGGTGGGAGATCTTGTTCTTTTCCTCGCTGGTCATCTCCGCGTAGGTGCGGTGGCCGCTGTCGGTGTCGGGCATGAAGATGGGGTCGTAGCCGAAGCCGGAGGTGCCGCGTGGCTCGGTGGCGAGAGTGCCGGTCACGGATCCCTGGACTACGCGGGTCCCGGCGGCGTCGGCGTAGCCGAGCGCGGTGGTGACGGTCGCGCGGCGGTCGGTCAGTCCTGCGGCCATGTCCAGGATGCCTTGGGGGCCGACTGTCTCGATGAACCAGGCGACCAGGGCGCCGGGCAGGCCGTTCCACGCGTGGATGGCCAGGCCTGAGTCGTCGACGAGGACCGGCTCGCCGAGCTGGGTGTAGGCGTCGGCGGCCTTGATTCCCCGCCCTACCGCACCGCACTATACGGTGCGGTCTCTGACGGAGCGCTCCGCATCGAGCGGCTCGTCTTGCCCGACGGAATGGTGGCAAGCCCCGAGGCAGACGAGCACATCAGGCTGCGCTGGAACCCGACCAGTCCTCTCCGGAGAGCGGGCGCTGCGGTTGTCAGTCGCTGGGAGCAGCGCGGCATCGAGTGGCTTGAGGTTGTCCACCCAACGAAGGCCGGCCCCGACTGCGTACGCCTCGTTCCTCTCGACGCGGCGAAGACCCGACTGCTGCGCTGGTAGCCGGACACGCAGAGCACCTCTTTGTCGGCTCCATCAGCAGGGACTGCGTCACCCTCGCTGGTGGAGCGCCCCCGCGGGGGCCGGATCGCCATCGGGAGGGGAATCGGCGCAGTGGGCCGGGAACGCGCGAAGGGACGGTGGCTGACCATCGTGGTCTGGTAAAATGTATTCGATCAGATACGGTATCTGTTTGGATACCTGGGAGGTGTAGGCGTAGGTGGAGCCTGGGGCGCTGCTGGAGCAGGTCCGTGGGAAGGCTGGGCTAACGCAGGAGGAACTGGCGCGGCGGGCGGGGACCTCGCGACCGACGCTCTCGGCGTATGAGCACGGGCGGAAATCGCCGACGGTCGCGACTTTCGCCCGGCTGCTGTCCGAGGCGGGGTGGGAGTTGGCGGCCGAGCCGCATGTGTCTTTCGCCCAGTACCTGATCCGCGGCAAGCCCATCTGGGTGCCGGACCGGCTGCCGCGCCTGGACGCGACGAGCGCGCTGTCAGCGGTGACCCTCCCGGTACACCTGAACTGGTCGGCCCTCGGGCGCGTGTTCTGCCTGGCGTCGCGTGCGGACCGGGCCCGGGTCTACGAGATCGTGCTGCAGGAGGGGCGGCCTGAAGACATCCTTGCCTACGTGGATGGCGTGCTTCTCGCCGATCTGTGGAGCGACCTGGTCCTGCCAAGGGCGGTCCGGTCTGCGTGGTCATCGGTGATCGCGGCTTCTGGCTCGGCGGCGGCATGATGGGGGCGGGCGCGCCCGCCGATGGTCTCGGCGCGGAGAACGGGCAAGGGCTGGCTGCTTTCCAGGCGGAGGCCGCCCGGCTGTTCTTCGCCCTGCCAGAGAGCAGGGGCTTCCTGCTGGCCGGGGGAGCGGCCCTGCTAGCCCAGCACCTGACCACCCGTCCCACCGAGGACCTGGACTTCTTCACTGCACCGGAGCGCGGCCACGTTCCCGCTGCCCGCGACGCCCTGGAGTCAGCGGCCCGCGACCGGGGCTGGAGCACTGAGCGGATCCACGACAGCGACACCTTCTGTCGACTGGTCCTGCGCAGCGACCACGGGACGGTCCTCGTCGACCTGGCCGTGAACGCCCCGCCGGACTTCCCCCCGTCCGTCACCGAGGCCGGGCCGACGCTCGCGCCAGAAGAACTTGCCGGGCATAAGCTCCTGGCCCTGTTCGACCGGGCGGCCGCCCGCGACTTCGCTGATGTCTACGTCCTGGCCCACCGGTTCGGCAAGGATACCCTCGTGACCCGCGCCACCCAGATCGACGCTGGCTTCGACGCCGCGGTCCTCGCCGCCATGCTCGCCACCCTCGACCGGTTCACTGACGCCGAGATACCCTTTCCCGTCGACACCACCCCAGCCGACCTCCGGACTTTCTACGCCAACTGGCAATCCGAGCTGGCGGCCGAATCATGAACGCCAGCCTCAGCAGCGCAAGGGCGTGCGTAGCGAAATGTAGGTGCCGATGCCGCCTGCCTTATCCCCGACAACGAACTCGCTTCAGGAGTCACCATGACCATGCATCCCGTCGTCTCGACGAACGTCCTCGCCGTCGGCTACGATCTGCCGACCCGCACCTTGCGAGTTCGGTTCCGCGGTGGCGGCACGTACGACTACTACGGCGTGGACCCGGACCTCTTCGAGCAGATGCTCCTACCGAACCCGTGGCGTCGTGTCGGTCAGCGCGTCAAGACCCATACTTACGCGAAGCTCTTACCGGCATTGTGGCCGCCTATCAGGGCGATGTTGTGAATCAGCCCGTTGCCTCTGCCGGTCAGGGCTGATTCACGTGCTCTAGATGCACCTTGTGCTCGGCATCGACCTGGGCTGGCCGCCACTCGTCAACTGGAGGCATCGGGTACGCCAGTTCCTCCACCTGGCCAATAGCGCGAACACTAGGGCTATGCAAGCGCTAGATCCGCCGATCTGTGTACTCATCTGATCGGCTTGGCACACTGGTCGAATGAGTGCAGATCGGGCTAATCTGGGCTGGGGTGCTTGGCAGGTATCGGGAAAGACGCGGACCGCGAACATATACAGCAAACAGGCGGACGCGTGTGGCCATCTCGGCCCATCCTGTCGATAGCGCCAAGTCCCAGCCCGCAGAATCCTTGTAAAATTCCAAAGCGATAGGCCTTGGCGTCAAGCGACATTACTGCCGAGATTTGGTCTAGTGCCTCCGGACCAGTCGCCCAAGTACCTGTTGGCGGCCGGCGGGGGCCACCCGGCACCGCTCCCCGCGAGCGTCTCCAGCTTGTGCCAGCGTTCGGTCAGCGACGGATCCGCAGCGGTCCAAGTTACCGGAAGTGGGTATGGGTCGTTCACCCGGCGGACAGCAGCCTCGGCGGTCCATTGCTTGCGGGCGGCCTTGCGGATCATCGCGAGGTTCATCGCGTAGATGCGGTCCATCTCCTCGGCTGCCGCGTTGGCGTCGGTGACGTCGGCGGCGACCTGCGGGTCGGACAGCAGGCGGTCCAGGTGGTCGTTCCCGCGCACGAACACGGGTGGCTGCGGCGTGGCGTCCTCGGTCATGGCTTCTCCTCGTAGGATGTCTCGCGCTTCCACTGGTCGATCATCGGGTCGGCCCTGGCCGCGACCCGTCGTAGAACACGTTGCCCATCTTCGCCTTGTCGGTGGCGAACAGCGCCACGACCACGGTTCCGGGGCGGGAACCAGCAGATCAGCCGGACGGCCACCTGCGGGTGATAGGCGTGCGAAACACGCCACAGCTCATAGCGGTCGACGTCCAGGTACCCACCATCCGACTGCGGCAAGTGATCGCTCCACGTGTTCTGGGTCTTCAGAGGAACCAAGTAAAACGTGATTAACGCAGGGCAGTCGCGCAGGTCCAGCAGCTCACCGACACTCCGCTGTCCAGGCTTAGGCGGAGGCCATGCGGCCCGGTAGCCTGTGGCCTATACGGCTGCCGTATAGGCCACAAGTGCGCGGAGCAGACTGGAAGGATGCCATGCTCACTCGGCTAGAGGCCGACGGGTTCAAGAACTTGCTCGGACTGAAGGTAGACCTTGGGCCGTTCACGTGCATCGCTGGCGTCAACGGAGCCGGCAAGTCGAATGTGTTCGATGCGATCCAGTTCCTCAGCCTGCTAGCGAGCAGGTCGTTGCTTGACGCTGCCCAGGAGGTGCGAGGCGTCGTGCGCGGTGACAGGCTGGGAGACCCTCGCGACCTCTTCTGGAATGGCTACGCGGCAGGCGAGCGCCGGATGCGCTTCGCGGCCGAGATGATCGTCCCGAAAGACGTCGAGGACGACTTCGGGCGCATGGCCACTGCCTCGATTACCTACCTACGGTACGAACTTGAGCTCGGCTACATCCCGCCGACGGGCGTTGAGAAGATCGGCCGCCTCAGGCTGCTGTCGGAGAGACTGGGGCACATTAACCTGAGGGATGCCGCCAGTCGGCTCCGCTTCCCACACAGCGCGGCACGATTCCGCCGTGCCGTGTTGTTGGGACGCCGGAGTGGCACAGCGTTCATCTCCACGTCGCTGGTTGACGGCCAGCCGGTCGTGAGCATCCACCAGGACGGGGGCAGCCGGGGGCTGCTGCCGCTGCCAGGGCACCCGCGACCGTCGTGTCTACCGTCACGAGTAGCGACGACCCGACGATCCTGGCGGCTCGCCGAGAGATGCAGTCATGGCGACGGCTCGCCTGGAACCCTCGGCGCTGCGTACGTCCGACAGGTATGTCGACCCTCGGATCATAGACGCCACTGGGCTGCACATGCCGGGGGCCCTGTTGCGTATCGGGTACGAGAACGGCGACCCCGAGCGCGTGTATGCGCGGGTCGCCGGTCGGCTTGCGGACCTCTCAGGCCTTCGGGTAGGAGAGTTGCGGGTCGAGGAGGATGACGTCCGGGAACTGCTGACTGCCCAGCTAACTGAGGCAGGCGGGATGACCCTACCCGCGCGGAGCCTCTCGGAAGGGACACTGCGGTTCCTGGCCCTGTGCGTGTTGCTTGAGGACCCGTCAGTTACCGGGCTGCTCTGCATGGAGGAGCCGGAGAATGGCATCCATCCCGCGAACGTGGAGGCAATGGTTGACCTAGTGCGCGATCTTGCCGTGGACGCACGTGATGAGCCGGGTCCTGACAACCCGTTCCGGCAGGTCATCATCAACACACACTCTCCGTACGTCGTTCAACTCGTCGACAAGGACGACCTGCTCTTCGCGGACGGTGCGCGCGCCGGACGGATCGCTCGCCAGTGGCCTACTGTTGCGCCCCCTGGCGGGCACCTGGCGCGATGCTCCCGCTCCCGAGGTGCCTGCCGTGTCAAAGCCGGACATCCTTCCGTACCTCACGAACCCGCCCGATGCGCATATCACGCTGGGGATCACCGCGTGATCATCCGCGTGTTGTTCATCGGCGAAGGCACGAGTGATAGTGGCATCGCCACTCACATTCTCCGGATCGTGACCGATAACGGACACTCCGCGGTAATCACTGATCCTCTCGTGGACCGACTGCAGCCCCCGCCCCGGAAGACGGTTGCCGAAAGCTGCAAGCCGTCAAGGATCTAGGGGGCGAGTACGACCTCGTTGTCCTGCATCGCGACTCCGACAGCGAGGGGCGCCCGCCCCGGTTGGCAGAGATCGACCGCGCCATGGGGCAGGTCATGCCGGACGTGCCACACGTACCAGTCATCCCCATCCGCATGACCGAGGCGTGGCTGCTGCTCGATGAGGCACAGATCCGCCGTGTCGCCGGTGCCCCGAACGACAAGACCGCGCTGGACCTGCCCAGGGCAGGGAAGGTGGAATCCCTCCCTGATCCGAAGGCGCTCCTCAAGACCACGCTGGCCCGCGCATCTGGCCTGAAAGGTCGACGGTTGGAACAGTTCAATAACCGGTTTCCGCAACACCGGGCCATCTCGTCAAGGATCTCGTGCGTCCACTTAGCCTGGACGATGCCTGACTGCGCGATCCGGATCAGGAGGTCGCGCAGCGTGTTGGGGTACAGGACGTTGGCGTCGTAGACCACGGTGAAGGCCATGAGTCAGTACAGTCCCAGGTCCTGGGTGAGCTGGGTTAGCTCGTCGGCGGCGCGGCGGCGCTTCAGGTCGTCGCGGCTCTTGTACTCGTCCAGGTCGCGGAACCGGATCCTGCGGTGGGTGCCCACCAGCCGGTACGGGATCTCGCCGGATTCCAGGAGCTTGATCAGGTAGGGCCGCGACACGTTCAGGAATTCGGCCGCTTGCTGGGTGGTCAGCTCGGCGGAGTCGGGCATGACGTTGACGCCCCCGCCGCTGGCCAGGAACCCGAGGATCTTGGCTAGTAGGACGGTCGCCTCTCGGGGCACGACGAGGGCATCATCGCCCGCTAGCTCACCGCGGATGGTCACCGGGTCAGCGCCGGGGTGAGTGGTCAGGTACTCGCCGATGCGCCGGGCCGCACGCAGGGCGAGTTCCTCGTCGCGGCCCTCATGTCTGGTCTTGCCGTCAGCCTGGCTGGGCATCTCCGCTCCTCCTCCGCACGCTGAGGTATCTAACTGCATTATCTGAAACAATCGCAATAACTGCAAGCTTCCCAGCGGGGGAAGGGTTACGCCTGGCACCGGGACCTACTGGATCTCGGCCCCAGTTCGGGGCGTTCTCGGCGACATGACCCGGTCCCCGGGTGTTGGCTGGTGGAGCAGCAGCAGCGTGGACTCCTGCTAACGGATGGTGACCGAAGGGCTTTGTCGAGGACTCTTGGTCGAAGCTGGTCGAGGTGCTCACGCTCGACCAGGCGGCACGGGCGTTCCTTCCTTGAACCCCGCCCCGAGCCAGGGCGACAGGTCGAGCCGCTCGGCCTTCCTCGCCAGCATCCAGAGCCGGGCATGGGTGCGCTGCTCCTCGCGTACCAGGTCGAGGCCCTGCCGGGGCCTGGTTACGGAGAAGCCGAGGATCCTGCGGTGCGGAATCACAGCACCTGGGGGGAGGCTGCCCGGAAAAGGCCCGCACATGCGGGACCTCGCTGGGCAGCCCACCCTACCTGACGCCATCGGCCAGGACGGCCGCAGGCACAAAGCACCCGACATGCGCCCGAGAATTTTTTCGTGGCGATTTGCAGGGCCTGTGGTTGAATTGTGTTGAATTACTGTTCTCTGGCTGATTTATTGATTCTTCGGGGTGCTCTGCGTCAAGATCGGAAACGATCACTCCAGCCAGACGGGAGAGAAGATGGGACTGGTTCTACGCAAGACTCGGCGGAGCCTCGCGGTCGTCATCGCGGCCGCTGGGGTGTGCGCCGGGGTCGCCGCGGCCGGCACGGGAACGGCGCTGGCGACGAGCAACCCGAGGGACGCGAGCGGGCAGATGGTCCAGCGGCCCGATGGCGAGACCGACGTTGCGGGCCTGGACAAGGCCGGCCAGTTGCGGTTCTTCCGGAATAGCAAGGGGACGACCAAATGGAACGCGAGCACCATCTCGACCGCCAAGTTCAGCGGCGCGCCAACGATCGTGCAGCGTCCGAACGGGGAGAACGACGTTGTCGCGATCACCTCGGGCGGACAGCTCAAGTTCTTCTGGAATGTCAAGGGGCAGTCCGTCTGGCATAGCGAGACAATCGCGAACGGGCCGTTCAGCGGTACGCCCGGTGCCGTCCAGCGATCGAATGGCGAGACCGATGTCGCGATCACGACCAGGAGCGGGAAGCTTGAGTTCTTCACCGCCCTCAAGGACACGTCCAAGTGGCACGGAGAGGTCGTGGCCGCCGGGCCATTCACGGGGTCGCCCAGCATGGTGCAGCGTCCGGACGGCGAGACCGACATCGCGGCCATCACGCGCAAGGGGAGACTCGAGTTCCTCTGGGACTACGGGGACACGACCCAGTGGATCAGCTCGACGGTGGCCACAGGGTCATTCTCAGGGTCGCCCAGCATGGTGCAGCGACCCACCGAGGAGACCGATATCGCCGTCATCCTCAACGGTAAGCTGTACTACTTCTGGAACTTCCAGGGCGTGTCCAAGTGGAGCAGCGGGGTAGCGGCCGACGGGCCGTTCAGCGGCAGTCCGGTCATCCTGGTACGGCCGACCGGCGAGGCCGACATCGCGATCGTCACGCACAACGGGCAACTCCACTTCCTCTGGAATTTCCAGGGGGTGATCGGCTGGAACAACGGGGTAATGGCCGCGGGACTGACCGGGACGCCCGCGATGATCCAGCGCGCCAGCGGCGAGACCGATCTCGTGGCCGTTGGCGGCGGCAGCCTGCACTACCTCTGGAACCTCAAGGGCGTGTTCCTGACGCACATCGAGGTGGTCGCGACGGCCACCCCGGTCGTCTAGCGCTCCCGCCGAGATTGGTGTGAATCGGCCCCGAGCATGACCCTGGCCGCACATGCGCGGCCAGAGGAGGGATCGGCAGGGAAACCGCAGGTGCGTAGGCGATCGCCGTGTGGTTCCTGAACTATTCGACTAGAGATCGCCAGCGGCCTCAACCGCCAACTCGCGGCCCGCGTCGTCGGCCGTCACCGCAGGGACTGCGACGGCTGCTGGCTTGCGCTCCCGCAGCCCGATGAGGGCTACGGCGGCGGCGAAGACCATGCATCCCGCCGCGACGAGCAGCGCCAGCTGCTCGCCGTGCAGGTAGGAGTTGACGGCCATGTCGCGGACGGCGTCCCCGAGCGCCCCCGTCACGGACGAGATCTGCCCGCCGCCGACCCGCTGGGCCTGGGCGGCCGCGGTGGCGCGGAGGCCGGCGGGCAGGCCGGCCGTGGCGGACGACCAGGAGGCGGTCGCGGCTCGGACGCCGATCGCGCCGAGCACGGCGAGCCCGATGGAGGTGCCGACCTGGCGGCCCGCGTTGAGGACCCCGGAGGCGGCACCGGACACGGCGGGCGGGACGTCCCGCATCGCCGCGTGCGTGACCGCGGGGACCAGGGCCCCCGGGCCAAGGCCGATGAGCACGAAGCCGACCGCGGTGACGATGAACGGCGTCGTGGTCGTCACCTGGCTGAGCAGGACCAGGGAGACGGCGAAGGCCAGTGCCCCGAAGGTGATGACGGCCCGGCTGGAGAACCTGCTGTGCAGCCGCCCGGCCGACTGAGCGGTGAGCGTGAACGGGATGTTCATCAGCAGCCAGGACAGGCCAGTGCGCAGCACCGACCAGCCGTCGACGTCCTGGTACAGCAGCGTCATGTAGAACATGACCCCGGTCAGCGACAGGTAGTTGAACAGGTAGAGCGTGGTCGAGACGGTGAAGCTCCGGGACCGCAGCAGGGCCAGCGGGACCATCGGCGACGCGACCCGCGCCTCGACGGCGACGAAGACGGCGAGCAGCACGACCCCCGCCGCCATCGACCCCGCGACCAGGCCCGATCCCCACGGGTGCGACGAGGACTCGAGCAGGCCGAAGGTCACGCCGAGCAGGCCGAGGGCGCTGGTGGCCACGCCGGGCAGGTCGAGCCGCCGCGCGCTGCCCTCGCGCGACTCGCCGACCGCCCAGATGGTGAGGGAGATGGCGAAGGCGGCGATCGGGACGTTCACCCAGAAGACCGACGACCAGCATCGCCCGGTCACGGGAGTCGACGAGCGTGCCCGCAGGCAGCGACACCAGCAGCCACGGCAGGAAGGTCGCCACGGAGACCGCCGAGACCAGCCGGGGATCTCTGGTGATGGTGACCGCGAGAAGCGGCAGCGCCGCGGCGAACGCCCCGTCGCCCGCGTTGTCCACGGCGTTGGCCCACCACAACCGCCAGTAGGCCGCGCCCAGCGCGGGTTTCGGTTCAGCCTGCGTCGTCATGGGCACGAGCGTGCGCCTGCGGCGCGCTTGCCGCCATGGTTAAGCCCGTGCCTTAATGGCCAGCATGCGGCAGACCATCTCACTCGGCGTGGACGACCTTGCCGCAACCCGGTTCGCCGTCTCGCCGCTGGCCGAAACAGTCTTTCGCCCTCCAGCTCCTGCGAACTGGCGACGCGGGCCCGGTGAACCTGCCGTGGCTACGGCGGGCGCGTCACGACCTGTCCAGCCGCCCGCTGTCCCTTCCGCTGCTGTGGCCGCTGCTGCGTGACGGCCGGCGCGCCCGCCCGGAGTTCCTCACGCCGGCGCCGGCCGGGCGCGCCCCGTCATTCGATGAGGAAGCAGAGCGGATGCGTGCCACGCCTCCCGGCCACGTGCGGGCGAGCCTGGAGCGGGTGTACGGCTGACGGGACTGCGACCCGTGGCCGGACAGCGCCCGTGAACTGGCGGCCCGGCCGCAGCAGACGCTTGCGCTGATCGCCGGGGAGCTCACCGCCGCGCACGCCAGGCTGATCGCCCCGCACTGGGACCGCATGCGCCCGGTTCTCGACGCAGACATCGCCTACCGGGGCGGGGAGCTGGCCCGCGGCGGAACCGCGGCCCTGTTCGCCGGGCTCCACCCGGGCGTGCGCTGGGCAGCCGGAGAGATAACGGTCACCAGGAACCGTCACGGACCTCGCGAGTCTGCGGTCACGCCCGGGCCCGTCGATGGCCTGGTGCTGCTGCCCAGCGTGCTGATCTGGCCGGGCACCACCGTGAAGGGGTACTCAAGCTCGCAGACGACGCTGCGTTACCCCGCGCGGGGCACGGCGGCCGTGTGGGAGCACAGCCTGCTCCCGGTCGCGGGCCACCAGGCGCTTCGCGACCTGCTCGGCGCTCCCCGGGCGCGACTGCTTGCGGTGCTCCGCTGCCCGGCTAGCACCACCGCGCTCGCCCGTTCGCTGAACGTCTCCCCCTCGGCGGTCTCCCAGCACCTTGCCGTCCTCGGCCGTTGCGGCCTCGTGCACCGCACCCGGTCCGGCCGCGAGGTGCTCTACCAGACCAGCGACCTGGGCCTGGCACTCCTTGACAGCCCGGCAGCCGCCTTCGCTCGCCGGAAGAATCCATAGGGGTGCGGGTGGCCGTACGAGCGGGCTAGCCAGGTGAACGGGTGGCGAAGGTTGCGTTGCTTGGTGTTGGTGCCGCCCTGGCTGTGGGACTCATAAAACGAGCGGAAGAACCGGTTAGGACGTCTGTGTCGCAGCCGGTGAAGTCGACCTCCAGGCTGACCTCGTTCATCCACGCGCTCAGGGCGACGGCCGCGTTGCGGTACGCCAGGATCGTTTCTGCCTGGAACAGGCGGTGCTGCTTATTGGTCTGGGTCCTCAGCCAATCGCTGAACTCACTGATCATCATCTGGCGCATCTCGCGCGGCGTGTAGGAGGCTCGCGGCGGCGGCACCACGGCGGTCACCGGCGACCCGGAACGCCCGACGAAGGGCACGGGGTCACAAGCCGACCCGAAGGGGATTCTTCCGGACGCCAACAGGGCCCCGCGCAATCGCACCTGGTTCCGGAGGCCACCGGGCTGCACCTAGATGCTAACGCAGGGAACGCCTGGTGGCAAAGCTCGCTTATGTGTCCGAAATGCTTCCAAGCCCAGTGCGAAGCGATGCCGAAGCCGGGTGCGTAGCCGACCCGTCTGTTGCTGGGAGTGGGCCGTGTCGTCAGCCTGCCGGGTCGGCGGCGTTCGGCTAAGGTATCGTCATGAGCTTTCCTGTGATGCCCGGCGACGGGATGCCGGCGCCGACGCTGCTGTCGTCTGGCACTGCGCGCAGCATCCGCGACGCGCTGGTTGACGGGGAGCGCGCCGAGTTCGAGCGCAGTTTCGCCGAGGAGATGGCGAGCGCAGCCCGGACGCTGGATCTGACAGGGGTCCTCCAGGTCCTTGGCACGTACCGCAAGATTGCCGAGATCACCCAGCGCCAGGGCATCGACGCGCACCGCAGGATGCTAGACCAGGTCGCGCGGCTGGAGCGTGGCGAGGATCTGCCTATCGTCCCGGGACATGTGCACAAGGCCGCGATCAACGCGAGGCTCGGCACCTGACTCGTGTACACGTACGACGCTGTTCCGGACGCGGTGGCGCAGGTCGATGAGCTGCCAGTGGCTGCCTTGTCGGAGTATGCGGAGCTGATCGCGTTCCTCGAGCTAACTCCTCGGGAAGGCGCGCCATACCGGGCGGACAAGCCGGATGGCAGCATGCGGGTCATGCCCTTCGGGAAGCGGGCCCAGGGCATGGCCGTCTACGTCATTCTGGAGGAGCAGCGCAGGGTGGTCGTCGTCAGCGTGACGTGGCTGGAGTAAGCCACTCGTCCGGTGGCTGGCGACCGGGCGATCCTGCGGGCGGCGCGGCTGGGGGATGAGGACGGGATCCTGGCACGGTCTGGCGGACTATGAGAATGAGCCGGACGCCGTTCAGGCGACCGCCGCCGGGCTGCGCACGGCGCTGTTCGGGACTCTCCCTCGGTGTTCGCGCACGTCGTGGACAAGGGCGGCCGGATCGTGGCGATCGCGATACCGGACGCAACGGTATCTACCTGGAGGACCTGTTCGTCCGCGAGGAGGAGCGGGCACCATCGCTACGGCCGAGCGCTGCTGGCCTAGGTCTGCGTTGAGCGTGGATACAGCCGGTTCAGGTGAGCGTCAACACTATAACGCACGCTGGCCGCCATGCTCGGACGCCTGGAGCGTCAGGTCGACCCCGACGGCACGCTCCCGCCCGAGGAGCGAGGCAGGCTCGTCAAGGCTGCCGCCCGCGAGCTGTCGGCCAGGCTCAACGCCGCCAAGGCTCGGAAGCGCGCCGGCGTTCAGGCTGACGTCAATACTCCAGCCGTTCGTGACCAGGATCTTCGCTTCGGGACTGGGGTCGCTGTCTGGTCGTGAGGGTGGATCCGGGGTCACCAAGGCCAGCGGGCGGCCAGGTTGGATGACTGGTCGCCTTCATGGACCACGAACACCTGGAAGGTTATTCAGCGCATTCTGTAGAAGTGTAGTCCGATGACCGCCGAGATGGTTGTGGCGAAGGTCTTGAACGGTCGCCGGTAGTCGGTGCTCATTATCCTCCAGTTCTTGAAGTGGGAGATTACCTGCTCGATCTTCCAGCGAAGCTTGTTGACGCCAGTGTTGAACTCCTTCTGCCATTCGAGAAGCTCGCCACCCTGCGGCTTCTTGAACGGGGTGATCATGTCGTTGCCGACGTATCCCTTGTCGCCCATCCAGTTCCCGGGATCCACCGTCTCCAGCGCCCCGGAATCGCCGAGGCAGTAGCTGTCGTGACGGTTTCCGCTGACCGGATCCGAGATCCATGAAAGGCGGCCGTAAATCGAGCAAGCGAGCTGAAGGTTCACGCCTGTGGTCTTGTGCTTGCCTGAGTACAGCTTCGGGTGCGCCTTCCATGACCAGCACGGGAGCAGGGTTCCGTCCACGATGTACTGCTCGTCCTCGTCCAGGTCGTCTGCCGTGGGCACGAATTCCCTCATGCACTCGGCCAGGAGTGGCGTTATCACGGATATGGCACGGCTAACGGTCGGTTGGGAGACCCCGAAGGACTCGCCTATTTCCGCCTGGGTTCGATTGTGGCGCTTGTACGTCAAGGTCACTACAACGGAGTCGTGAAGGCCAAGGCTTGGCGGCCACTTCTTCTGATCCTCAGGCACATCAGTGCACGCGACCCGCATGTAGATGTCGATTATCTCGTCCCTGTCGAATCCCGTGGTATGATACATGCGCGGCCTGTTTCTGGTTGATTGAGTGTGGTAACCCAATCCTCTCCAGAAGCAGGTCGCTTTTCATTTAGGCGCGCCGCAGCTAGACATAAATTTCACATAACGAACAAGGCCCGTGAATAACCTTCACTGAGGCGGCGGGTGACTTCTTGCCATTCCCGGATGACGCGTCGCCTTCCGTCCGGGATGTCCGGCCAGTTCTCCCGGGTGACTAGCGTCCCTGCGTAGATCGGGTCCCAGGCGATGGCGTGGAGCGGCCCGGCTTCTGGCAGGCGGGTGTGCAGGGTCATGACGGCGCGGCGGTCCTTGCCCCGGCCGGGATGGGCGCGGAAGTACGCGGCGACCATGGCGTCGGCGTCGGGGTGCATCCCCGAGCCGAACAGGTTCCGCATCTGGTCCTCCGTCACCAGTCGCCCGTCCAGGCCGAGCAGTGGGGCGCCCCGCCCCGTCCACTGGCCCGGGGCATGACCTGCGCGGCGTAGTAAGCCGCTGCGTCTTGCTTGCGTTCGGGTTCGGCGTCGCCGTTGGCGGTGTGCCGGGTGAGGTAGAGGTAGCCGTCGCCGGCGGTGATCTTCGCCATGCTTATCATCAGCGGGCCTCCTCCCCGCGTCCTAGTATTCGCTCACACGACCGAGATGCTTCGCCAACCTGCCGGGATGCAGCAGGTGTCTTGGTTTTCTGCTATTCGTCGCTGCTTGTCTTCTCTTGCATTTGATGTGCCTGACTGCTCGTGTTCGTCGTGGCTGGGGGGCCGTTCCGTTGGCCTGTCCTTGCTCGTGGTGGCTGGCTTGACTTAGGGGATCTTGCGGCCTTCAATGGGTGCTGTCCCAGGTGAGCTGGGATGACCAGTGCTCCCCCCGGTCGCGCCGATGACGGGCGCGGCTGTTCGATCTCAGTCCTGTCGGCCTCCGCCGGGGACTGGAGGGGAGCACCCACGATGACCCACCCTGCGCCCGCGCCTGGCTGGACCCCGCCGCCCTGCACGCCCCTGGTCACCCAGGCCGACCGCTGGGGCTGGCAGCGCAAGGCGGTTCGCGCACTGGCGGACATCCTCGACGCCCACCCTGACCTGCCCCAGATCATCTGGACCATCGGTCCGACCGGCGCGCTGGCCGGGCAGGTCAATGGCTTGGCGCCCGCCGAGGAGGTCCGTGCCACCTTCACCGCCTGGCCGCGCGCTTGGCCTGGAGAACGTGCGCGAGGTGCCGATCCGGGACACCGGCGTGATAAGCCTGTCCGGCAAGGTCTACAACGGCACGGTCCACGTGGCACTCCTCGCGCGTGTCTTCGGCCCGTTCCCTGATGACGTCGAGCCAGTCGGGACGCTGGAGGGGGGAGCAGAACACAGGCCGGACGACCATGTCGGCCATGCGCCCCCAAGCGGGCCGCTTCCAGCGGGCCAGCGGAGAAGCACGCCAGCCAGGCGCCCAGATCGCACCCAGGACGGGCCGCTCATCCCGCCCCGGCCCCCGGACAGGCCGGGACCCACGCAGGGTCTGTGAGGCAGGCGCATGACACCCGAGCAGCGCCATCTCCGCACCCGGATTGCCGCCAACGCGCGCTGGTCCAAGTTCATGGCCCACGAGGACCAAGCCGACGCGGCCAGAGCCGCCAGTTTCACTCGCCTGGAGCGCCAGGTTGATCCAGATGGCACGCTCCCGTCCGACGAGCGTGTAAAGCTCGTCAAGGCCGTTGCCCGCGAGCTGTCAGCCAGGCTTAATGCCGCCAAGGCCAGCAAGCGGTCTAATCGCTTGGCGTGATTAGCTCTCCCTACCTGATCGCCAAGTCAGGCACGCCAAAGTGGATCGGCGTCGGGTAACGCCTGCTACGGCTGCTTCGGCATCACTTGCATCGCGAGTTCACCATTATCGATACGAGACGACGGAAGCCGCTGATCACGAATCCGTCCAGCACGAGCACCTCTACCTAGCGACCGGGTACGCCAGGGAGACTAGGCCGGCCTGATAGACGTGCGGTGCTCGGGTTTCCCTCGATCTGCGGTACATTTCGTCCGTGTCTCCACGCAAGCGAGTTAAGCTGTTTTTTGGGGGACTTGTCACTGTCCTTCCTATACTGGGGTTCATCCTCGACAATGGTAATAAGCTGATGTCCGGAATCGACCGTTTGGTGGCCCGTTGGGCATCTGCCAGCGGAAGCCATCCATCTGGGTTGTGGTGGGGGATCGGCTACATCTGGCTGACCTTCATGATTACGCTGATCGTTGTGTGGGTGGAGGAAGATGTCGCAGAATGGAGGGCTACCGGCGGATTGTGTGCACTCGGCTACCTGTTCTTCTGCCTGTCGGTAGCACGGCTTTGCCATCTCTCCCTGATCGCCTGCGTAGAGGTAGGCGGCGGGGTGATTCTTGCGCTCCTTGCCGGGGGACTTGTTGGTTGGGTAGTCGCCGAAGGAACGTAGGGGCCTAATAGATCTGCCCCCGCCTGCGCTTGGCCTCGATCGCCCGCTGGACCTGCATGTCGGCCGCGTACCGGTCCAGCATGGACCGGTCCTTCCAGCCCATCAGCCGCATCAGGTCGCCCTCCTCGCCACCACCGAGGAGCCAGTCATGGGCAAAGGTGTGTCGAAACATGTGCGGATATGCGGTCCGGTCGTACCCCGCTTTCTCGGCCCGCGCCTTGACCATCCGGTAGACACCCGAGCCGGTCAGCGGGCCGCGTGTCCCCAGCCACAGGGCACGAGACAGGTCGGCCTTCGCGTGGCTCCGCCGGGCGCGTAGGTACGCCACGATCGCCCTGGCCGTCTCCGGGGTCAGCGGGACGATCCGGCCCTCGTCCTCGGCCCGTGCGCCCTTCAGTGGGACGACCCGGACGTACGGGGTCGAGATCAGGTCGACCGGGAGGTCGGCCAGCCGCATCTGGACCAGCTCGGCACGGCGGACGCCTTCGGTGAGCATCCGGATCATGGCGTGGTCGCGGGCGCTGCGGAAGTCGCGGGCCTTGCCGCCGCCGGTGACCTCCAGCAGGTTCTTGATGAAATCGCCGGACAGCGTTGAAGGTCGGCCTTGGACGGGGGCGTAACGCACCAGGGCGTCGGTATAAGGGTGTGGGTGCCCGTAGGCCCCCTCCAGCCAGGTGAACAGGTGGCGAAGGTTGCGTTGCTTGGTGTTGGTGCCGCCCTGGCTGTGGGACTCGTAAAACGACCGGAAGAACCGGTTGAGCACCGCCGTGTCGCAGCCGGTGAAGTCGACCTCCAGGCCGACCTCCGCCATCCACGTGCTGAGGGCGACCGCCGCGTTGGTGTATGCCAGGATCGTCTCCTCCTGGAACGGGCGGTGCTGCTTGTTGGTCTGGGTCCGGAGCCAGTCGCCGAACTCGCTGATCATCATCTGCCGCATCTCGCGCGGCGTGTAGGAGGCTCGCGGCGGCGGGATCACGGCGGTCACCGGCGACCCAGAACGCCCGACCACGGGCACGGGGTCACCAGCGACGCGAAGGGGGTTCTTGCGGACGCCAACAGGCTGCTTGCGAGCGGGCATGGCTGCTCCTCCGTCCTGGGGGAGCTACGCACTCTTGCAAGCCACAAGGCTAAGTGCGTAGCACCGGGATGCTTGGTCGCAGCCAGGCGACCGGAGGAGGGACCAGCGGAGAAGCCGCAGGTCACGGGTGAAACGAGTGCCCCCAGAAGGATTCGAACCTTCGCACCTGGCTCCGGAGGCCAGTGCTCTATCCCCTGAGCTATGGGGGCTTGCCCTGTGGACTTGCCTTGGAAGAGGCTACCAGTCTGGCGGCGTGCGTGAGACGTACCCAGGCCTGCCCGCTACCCACTTCGGGGTCAAACGCGATACCCTCGCCCCCGTGACGCAAGGTCTAGGACGGGTGCTGGTAGTAGACGACGACGAGGTGATCCGGCAGCTTATCGCGGTGAATCTCACCCTTGAGGGGTTTGATGTCGCGACCGCCGTTGATGGGCAGGACTGCCTGGACAAGGTGCTGGCGATTGCACCGGACGTCATCACGCTGGACATCATGATGCCACGACTGGACGGCTGGGAGACCGCTGTCCAGTTGCGCAAGACCCCGGAGACCGCGCACATCAAGGTTGTCTTGATCACCGCACGCGCCCAGGAGGACGACATCGCCCGAGGCGCCAGTGTCGGCGCGGACGCGTACCTGACCAAGCCGTTCGACCCGGGCGAGATGATCCGGGTTGTCCGAGAGCTTGCGGGGGCACCGCCGGCGCCGTCGTTCTGACCCGCGTTAGGGTCGTGCACACTCAATGCCGCATAGCTCATGTGTCACGAAATTACCGTTAGCCACCGTGGTCACGGAGGCCGCAGATGTTGTGGCGATGCCGGAGCCACGCCGGGCTGCGAGCTGTGCTTGCTGTGGATTGTGCCGCATTTTTCGGCACGATCCACAGCATTGACCGCAATCGCCGCGCAGCGGGAGGGCAACTTCCGGCGGTGGCAACGGGGATGATTGTGCTCGACCTGCGTCGTGTGATCGCCGAGGCCGTCGCTGAGGTCGGCTACCACGTCGGCACGGAGCCGAAGCTGAGGCCGGGTCGGCAGCCTGGTACCTATGCGTCAGGCATCGCCTTCAGCCTCGTCGCGGCAGCCGGTAAGGAGAGCGTACGACCGGCCCTGGCTATCGCAAGGACCCTCGCCAGCCGTCTCGCCGCTGAGGACTGGGTAGCGACGGCTATGGTCGCCGGAGGTGGCTACGTCACCGTCACTGTCACGCCGCAAGCCCTCGCAGGCGTCGCGGCCAGGATCGCCGCCGCCGGAGCGGACTGCGTCAGCAGTGACGTACTGCGCGGGGTTGTCCAGCCTTCGGCACCACCAGCAGACCTGCGCAGTGCCGCGAGCTGGGAGGACGCGCGAGCCGCGCTTGCCGCTGAGCTGGCCGCCACGCTGGCCGCGTCCGCCGGCGCGACCATGGCCGCCTCAGCCGTCCACAGCAGTCGACCCGCAAGGCAAGGGCCTGTGGGGGACGCTGTGGCCTTCGCGGGGGCGGACCCGGTGCGGTTCGCGTTGGCTAGGGCCATCCCTGGAAAGCCTGTCAGGGTCGACCCGCTCGGCGTTGCGAGGAATTCGCTGGACAATCCCGCCTATGCTGTGAGGTACGCGCATGCCCGCGCCGTGTCGGGGGTGCGATGGGCGGCCGCCCTCGCCAAGTCGGGGAAGGCCGTGTCGCCGTGCCTGCCCGCCGACCCGGTGGGCTGGATGCTGCTTGACGTGCTGTCCTGGCTCCCGGAACGGGTCGCGATGGCAGCGCGCCGTGGTCGGCCGGACCAGTTTGCCCGATACCTGGAGGACCTCGCCAGCGCGACGATCGCGGCCTTGCCGTTCGTCGGGCCTGGCGAAGATGAAAGACTGGCCCTGACTCAGGCTATGGCGCAGGCAGCGGGAACTGGCCTCGCCGCTGGGCTGGGCCTGCTCGGGGTCGCCGCGCCTGACCGCCTGTGACACCTGGGAGACACTGAAAGTGAATTGGGGTTAGCAAGTGAGTCGTGTCGCCCACCCGGCAGGGCCCCGCCACGCGGACGTCCTGCCAGCGGATCACCCGCCGGCACCGCCCGCCGACCTGAACGAGCTGGACCAGGGGATCTGGCCGGCCAGCGCCGTGCGCCGCGACGGCGTCCTCATGCTCGGCGGGGTAGACGTGCGAGACCTGGCGGCGGAATATGGCACGCCGGTTTTCGTGACCGACGAGGAAGACGTCCGAAGCCGTGCGCGAGGGTACCTGGAAGCGTTCGGTGAGGACGGCGGCGTCTTCTACGCCGCCAAGGCGTTCTGCTCGCGAGCGGTGCTGCGCTGGTTGCACTCCGAGGGACTCGGTGTGGACGTGTGCAGCGGTGGCGAGCTCGAGGTAGCGCTGTCGGCCGGGGTTGACCCGGCGATGATCACGCTGCACGGCAATAACAAGCTGCCGTCCGAGTTGCGGCGCGCGGTGGCGGCCGGGGTCGGGCACGTGGTCGTCGACTCCTATGAAGAGATCGCGCGGCTGGCGTTCTACGCGACCGACGCCGGTACCCAGGTCCGCGTCCTGATCCGGGTGACGACCGGGGTCGAAGCGCATACTCACGAGTTCATGGCGACGGCGCACGACGACCAGAAGTTCGGGTTCTCGCTGACCAGCGGGGCTGCCGACGAGGCAGTCCGCCGGGTGCTCGCGCTGCCGTCGCTGACGTTCGCCGGGTTGCACTCCCACATCGGCTCGCAGATCTTCGACACCGCCGGCTTCGAGGTGGCCGCACGGCGGGTGATCGAGCTGGCGGTCCGGATCCACGCCGAGCACGGGGTCTTCGTGGAGGAGCTTGACCTCGGCGGCGGCTTCGGCATCGCCTACACGGTCGACGACGACCCGCCGGACGCGAAGTCGCTCACAGCGTCGCTGCGGTCCATCGTCGCCTTCCAGGCCTCCGCCGCCGGGCTGCCGATGCCACGGCTGACGATCGAGCCAGGACGGGCCATCATCGGGCCCTCCACGGTGACGCTGTATGAGGTCGGCACCATTAAGGACGTGGACGGGCTGCGCACGTACGTCAGCGTGGACGGCGGGATGAGCGACAACATCCGCACCGCGCTGTATGACGCCTCCTATACCTGTGTCCTGGCGTCGCGGTCTTCCAACGCGCCGCCGATGCTGTCGCGAGTGGTAGGGCGGCACTGCGAGAGCGGCGACATCGTGGTTCGGGACTGCTACCTGCCGTCAGACCTCGCCCCGGGCGACCTGCTCGCGGTGGCCGCGACGGGGGCATACTGCCGGTCGATGGCCTCGAACTACAACCACCTCACTAAGCCGGGCGTGGTGGCGGTACGGGATGGCGTCGCGACAGAGATCGTCCGCCGTGAGACCCTAGATGACCTGCTGCGGCTGGATGTCGGATGAGCGGCGGCGCTGTCATGAGCGAGGTTGTGGTGAGCGAGGGGAAAGCCTTGAAGGTCGCACTGCTCGGTTGTGGCGTTGTCGGGTCCCAGGTGGCACGCCTTCTCATGGAGCAGGCCGTCGACCTGTCCGTGCGCGTGGGGGCGCCGCTGCAACTGGCCGGGATCGCTGTGCGGCGGCTGTCGCACGCCCGGCCGGGGATCGACCCCTCGCTGCTGACGACCGACGCCGTGGGCCTGGCGACCCGGCCGGACATCGACATCGTGGTCGAGGTGATCGGCGGCATCGAGCCGCCCGCTCGCTGCTGCTCGCCGCGATGAAGACCGGCAAGTCCGTGGTCACCGCCAACAAGGCCCTGCTGGCCGAGCAGGGCGATGAGATCCACGCGGCGTCTCGCGAGCATGGTGCGGACCTGTACTACGAGGCGTCCGTGGCGGGGGCCATCCCGCTGCTGCGGCCGCTGCGGGAGTCGATGGCCGGCGATACGGTGCACCGGGTGCTTGGCATCGTCAACGGGACGACCAACTTCATCCTCGACAAGATGGACACCACGGGCGCGGACTTCGCCGACGCGCTGGAGGAGGCGCAGGCGCTCGGGTACGCCGAAGCCGACCCAACCGCCGACGTCGAGGGGTTCGATGCGGCGGCCAAGGCCACCATTCTCGCCGGACTGGCCTTCCACACGAGGGTTACGGCCGCCGACGTGCACCGCGAGGGCATTACCGACGTGACGTCGGCCGACATCGCGTCAGCCCGGCAACTGGGCCGGATCGTCAAGCTGCTGGCGATCTGCGAGCGCTCCGGATCTGGCGTGGCCGTTCGCGTGCATCCCGCGATGATCCCGAGGACGCACCCGCTGGCCTCCGTGGGCGGCGCCTACAATGCGGTCTTCGTGGAGGCCGCGTCGGCGGGGCGGCTCATGTTCTACGGTGCTGGCGCTGGTGGTACGCCCACCGCGAGCGCCGTGCTTGGCGACCTCGTGGCGGTTGCCCGTAACCGGCTGGCAGGAACCCGCGGCCCGGATCTTTCCACTTACGCTGAGCTACCCGTCTTGCCCATGGGCGATACGCTGACCAGGTACCACGTCTCACTGGACGTGGACGACCGCCCCGGGGTGCTCGCCCCCGTCGCCGAGGCATTCGCCCAGCACGATGTCTCCATCCAGGCAGTCCGCCAGGCCAGCAGGGGTGACGAGGCACAACTCGTGATCGTGACGCACGAGGCACGCGACGCGGCGCTCGCCGCCACGATCTCCGACCTGACGGCGCTGCCCATGGTGCGGGCAGTGGCCAGCGTGATGCGGGTGGAAGGAAAGGAAGACCCGTCATGACCATTGCCTCTGTTACGGGTGCCCGGGCACCCTGGCGCGGGATCATCGCCGAGTACCGGGACCGGCTGCCGACCCTCGCAGGGATGACGCCCGTCACGCTTCAAGAGGGTGGCACCCCGCTGCTGCCAGCCCCGGTGCTGTCCGCCCGGACTGGCTGCGACGTGTACCTGAAGGTCGAGGGGCTCAACCCGACCGGCTCGTTCAAGGACCGGGGCATGACCGCCGCGATCACCGTCGCGGCGGCGGCCGGGGCAAAGGCGGTCATCTGCGCCTCCACAGGGAACACCTCGGCCAGCGCGGCCGCCTACGCGGCGCGCGCCGGGCTGACCTGCGTGGTCTTGGTGCCACAGGGCAAGATCGCGATCGGCAAGATGGCCCAGGCGCTGGTACACGGGGCCAAGCTGCTGCAGGTGGACGGCTCGTTCGACGACTGCCTCGAGCTCGCCCGCAAGATGGCGATCGACTACCCGGTAGCACTGGTCAACTCGGTGAACCCGGACCGGCTGCAGGGGCAGAAGACGGCGGCCTTCGAGATCGTAGACTCGCTCGGCGACGCGCCGGACATCCACTGCCTCCCGGTGGGCAACGCCGGGAATATCACCGCCTACTGGATGGGCTACAAGGAATACCACGAGGCTGGTCTGGCCCGGCGGCGGCCCCGGATGTTCGGCTTCCAGGCCAGCGGCGCGGCACCCATGGTGATCGGCGCGCCGGTCCAGCACCCGCAGACGATCGCGACGGCCATCAGGATCGGCAATCCCGCGTCGTGGACGCTCGCCGAGGCAGCGCGGGACGAGTCGGGGGGCCAGATTGACTCCGTGACGGACCGGGAGATCCTGGCCGCCTACCGGATCCTGGCTCGGGACGAGGCGGTGTTCGGCGAGCTTGGATCCTCCGCCAGTGTCGCCGGGCTGCTCAAGGCATCCGCCGCCGGGAAGATACCGGCGGGTTCACGGGTAGTTTGCACGATTACCGGCAACGGCCTGAAGGATCCGGACTGGGCGCTGTCAGGCGCACCTGCTCCCATCACGGTGCCTGCGGACGCCGCTGCTGCCGCCGCCGCATTCGGCCTCGCGTGAGACAGCGCAAGGGACGAGCACCGTGAGAGAGCGCAGCGTCCCGAAGCGAGCGGGAAGCAATATGAGATGGCCTGACTTCGCTGTTAGGGTGCGGGTTCCGGCTACCAGTGCCAACTTGGGACCCGGATTTGACGCGCTAGGGCTGGCCCTGGGCCTGCATGACGAGGTCGAGGCGCGGGTCATCCCCGGCGGGCTGTCCCTCGACGTCGATGGAGAGGGCGCGAACGAGGTCGCCGCCCTTGACGAGAAGCACCTGGTGGTGCGCGCCATGCGGGCAGCGTTCGACGACCTGGGCACCGAGCAGCCGGGACTCGCGCTGCGCTGCGTAAACCGAATACCGCACGGGCGTGGACTGGGTTCGTCGGCGGCGGCGATCGTCGCCGGGGTGCTGGCCGCGCGTGCGCTGGCTGGTGCCGACACCAGGGCACAGGCGGCGTTGCCGCTGGCTAGCAAGCTTGAGGGACACCCGGACAACGTCGCGCCCTGCCTGCACGGGGGGCTGACGATCGCCTGGCTCGCCGAGGGGGCAGCGAAGGCGATCCGGCTGGAGACGCTACCGGGCATAACGCCGGTCGCGATCATCGCGCCCGCGCCGGTGAGCACCGAGGTCGCCAGGGAACTGCTTCCGGCGCACGTGCCGCACGCGGACGCGGCACGCAACGCGGGCCGCGCGGCACTGCTCGTGGCCGCTCTCACCGCAAGCCCGGACGCGCTGCTGGACGCCACGGAGGACCGGCTGCACCAGGACTACCGGGCGCCAGCCATGCCGACGACGCACGACCTGGTGTGCCGCCTGCGGGCCGCGGGCATCCCGGCGGTAGTATCCGGTGCCGGGCCATCGGTGCTCGCGTTCCCCATGCGCGAAGGGGATCTTGACACCGTTGGTTCAACCGCGTTGGAAACGGGTATTGCTTGGCTCGTAAGCCCGCTTGACGTCGAAAGACAGGGCGCCAGCGTGACACCGGCCGCACCCGGGTCCGGTGACGCGGGGTCCTGGGGTGCACGACGGTCAGTGCGTGGCTGAGTTAGACCCCTCTTTCCCTGACTTGGATGGCCGTGAACTTAGATGGCCGCGAAGGAATACCTTGGGCACCCCTAGTGTTAGGCTAGGAGCAGCATCAGTTGCCCCTCAGGGCGGATGCTGTTCATCCACACGTCACCTGGGCGGTAACGTATACCTGCCTAGGGAGTGGGCTTTCGGCATCACGCCAGGAGGACACCCCGTTCCCCTGCGCGGTACCCCGTTTCATACCTTCATGTCGCGGACCCCGCTGCGGGTTCCGAGAAACGGACATACGCGAGGTACCGAGCAGACTGCTAGCGCGGGTGTCTTGGTACTGGACGACCGAGTACCGGGAGACCGAGTACCGGGAAACCGGGTGCGGGAACCGAGTACCGAAGCCGAGCGCAGGCCCAACTGGAATTGATGATGCGGTTTCTCGGGCAAAGTGAACGGGTCAGGCACCAAGGGCTGGGTCGGGAAGACACCTAGGCGGCCGAGGATCATAATGGAAGGACCATTAGTGAGCGACACCACCGAACTCCTCACGAGCGCGGCTTCCGCGCCGGAGGACTCCCCCATCGGTCAATCGGCCGCCGGCCAAGAAGGTTCCGCCGCCATCGCGTCAAGGCCACAGGGCCGTCCGGTCGATGACCTCTCTAAGCTGCTCGTTCCCGACCTGCAGAAGATCGCATCGCAGCTCGGCATCCCCGGAGCGGGCCGCATGCGGAAGGGACAGTTGGTAGCCGCGATTGAAGAGCACATCGGTGGCCGTCCCGCCTCCGCGAGTCAACCGTCAGCCACGCGGGGCGCATCGGCGGGAGCCGGCGCATCCCGCCCCCTGAATCAGGACGCTATGGAAGCAGGCACATCCGCCCGGCTGGGCATTGGCAATGCCACGGCGGCTGGAATCGGCGACGCGCCGGTGACCAGCGCCCCGGCGAACGCCGCACAGGCCGGAATTGGCGAGCAGATCGCGAGCACGCCCGCGAGCACCCCGCAGACAGCCCCCGCCGCCAGCGGCGACGCCCGTGGCGAGGCCCAGGTCATTGACTCCCGGGCCAGCGATGCCCGGGCCAGCGATGCCCAGGCCGCCGACGCCCAGAGCGACCGGCGCGACCGGCGCCGCAACGGTCGGGAGCGCAGGGATTCCACCAGCAGGGATTCCACCAGCAGGGATTCCGCCAGCAGGGACCGCGAGCCCGCTGCGGCTAGCCGCAGCCAGGCAGCCGGTGGCGCCGGGCAGGGGAGCCAGAACGGCCAGAGCGCGCAGGCTGGCGCCAACCGCCCGAGCGTTAACGATGACGATGACGATGGCCAGGGCCGTCGGCGCGGCCGGGACCGGTACCGCAACCGCAACCGCCGCCGCGGTGAGAGGCAGGCCGGCGAGCCGGAGACGGTGATCGCCGAGGACGATGTGCTGATCCCGATCGCCGGCATCCTGGACCTGCTAGAGAACTACGCGTTCGTGCGGACCACCGGTTACCTCGCCGGCTCCAACGACGTGTACGTCTCGCTATCGCAGGTCCGCAAGTACGGGCTGCGCAAGGGCGATGTCATTGAGGGCGCGGTACGCCAGCCCCGGGACGGCGAGCGGCGGGAGAAGTTCAACGCGCTCGTCCGGCTCGACAAGGTCAACGGCCTCGACCCGGAGCAGTCGCTGCACCGGCCGGAGTTCTCCAAGCTGATCCCGCTGTACCCGCAGAGCCGACTCCGCCTGGAAACCGATTCCGGTAACCTGACCACCCGCATCATTGACCTGATCAGCCCGATTGGCAAGGGTCAGCGCGGGCTGATCGTCTCGCCACCGAAGGCGGGCAAGACGATGATCTTGCAGGCGATCGCCAATGCCATCACGAAGAACAACCCGGAATGCCACCTTATGGTCGTCCTCGTGGACGAGCGGCCCGAGGAGGTCACCGACATGCAGCGCACGGTGAAGGGTGAGGTGATCCACTCCACCTTTGACCATCCGGCGGATGATCACACTGCAGTCGCCGAGCTCGCCATAGAGCGCGCCAAGCGGCTAGTAGAGATGGGTCATGACGTCGTGCTGCTGCTCGACAACATCACCCGGCTGGGGCGTGCCTATAACCAGGCCGCGCCAGCCAGCGGGCGAATCCTGTCCGGTGGCGTGGACTCGACCGCGCTGTACCCGCCGAAGCGGTTCTTCGGCGCAGCGAGGAACATCGAGAACGGTGGATCGTTGACGATCCTGGCAGCAGCGCTGGTCGAGACCGGCTCCCGGATGGACGAGGTCATCTTCGAGGAGTTCAAGGGCACCGGCAACATGGAGCTACGGCTACGTCGTGAGTTCGCTGAGAAGAGGCTCTTCCCTGCGGTGGATGTAGATGCCTCCAGCACCCGCAAGGAGGAAATCCTGCTTGCGCCGGATGAGCTGAAGATCATCTGGCAGCTCCGCCGGGTGCTGCATGCCTTGGACGGCCAGCAAGCGCTCGAGTTGCTCATGGACCAGATGCGCAAGACTAGGAGTAATGCTGAGTTCCTCCTGCAGGTGCAGAAGACCACGCTGAATTCCTGACCTTCTAGTGCAGAAGGAGGTCTTCTTCTCTCCCGCATCGATGCTCTGAGTCTCGTTGCCCTTGAGTTCCAGGACATGTGTCTCCTCTCAGGCGATTTGACGAGATGGTCGTGATGGAGCATGTGGCTTCCCGGGAGGACCATTCCCGTCGTTCGGCGGGGGTGCGCCCTTGCTCGCATGCGGCCCTTCCAGTTGTGTGGCTGGGCCAGGGTAGTTGCTTCGAGAAGGGCGAGTGGGCGTCAGTCAGCGCTAGCCGGGCGCCTGCCGCATGGCGGCAGGCGCCCGGCTAGCCAGCGACAGCGACAGCGCGGACCACTCCCGCAGCGCCCGGGAATGCGAACCGGGCGCAACTAGTTACAAGGGTCTGGCAGACTATGAGCCGCACGGAAGCGGTACCGGTTCACGCCGTGTAGGAACAGGCCAGCTGCGGCAGGCAGTTCCAGCAGGACATGGCGACCCGGCGACCGCATGATGGCAAGGAGCCACTTTCATGAAGCCTGAGATTCATCCCGAGTACGTCGCGACAGAGGTGCACTGCGGCTGCGGTAGCACCTTCGTCACCCGGTCCACCGTGTCTAGCGGCGTGATCCACACCGACGTCTGCTCGCAGTGCCACCCGTTCTACACCGGCAAGCAGAAGATTCTGGACACCGGTGGCCGCGTTGCCCGCTTCGAGAAGCGGTTTGGCACCAAGGTCACGGGGACCAAGGCCGGCAAGAAGTAGGACCGTTAGGCTTGACGCCCGTGCGGCAGGGAGAGAAGCCCGTGCCGCACGGGCGTTGCCCGTTTCAGCGGGGGAGTGGCGGCTGGAGAGCCGGCACGGCCCGTTCTGTTTAAATAAAAAGGAAGGTCCCACCGTGTTCGATCGGCTCGCGGACCTGGCCAGCGAGCACGCCGAGCTCGAGCGCGCTCTCGCGGACCCCGCCGTGCACGCGGACGCTGACCAGGCCCGAACGCTAGCCAAGCGCTATCACGAGCTCACCGCCATCGTCGCCGCCTATCGGGAGTGGGAGCAGATCGGTGATGACGCGGAGACGGCACGCGAGCTTGCCCGTGAGGACCCGTCGTTCGCGGCGGAGGCCGACGAGCTCATCGCCCGCCGCCCGCAGGTTGAGGAACGGCTCCGCAAGCTGCTCGTGCCCAAGGACCCCAACGACGACCGGGACACCATCTTGGAAGTCAAGGCAGGCGAGGGCGGTGAGGAGTCCGCGCTGTTCGCCGGCGACCTGCTCCGGATGTACCAGCGCTACGCCGAGCGGCATGGCTGGAAGACTGAGATCATCGACTCCACCTTGACCGGGCTTGGCGGGGTCAAGGACGCGACCATGGCGGTGAAGGCGAGCCGCAGCAGTGACGGTGCCTGGTCCCGGCTCAAGTACGAGGGGGGCGTGCACCGGGTGCAGAGGGTGCCAGTCACCGAGTCGCAGGGCCGGATCCACACGAGCGCCGCGGGAGTGCTCGTGATGCCGGAGGCGGAACCGGTCGATGTGCAGGTAAATGACAACGACCTGCGCGTTGACGTGTTCCGCTCGTCGGGTCCCGGTGGCCAGTCGGTGAACACGACCGACTCGGCGGTGCGGATCACCCATCTGCCGACCGGGATCGTTGTCTCCTGCCAGAACGAGAAGAGCCAGCTCCAGAACAAGGAGGCGGCGCTGCGCGTGCTGCGGGCCCGGCTGCTGGCGCAGGCCGAGGCCGAGGCTGATGCCAAGGCGTCGGCGGAGCGCAAGTCCCAGGTTCGCCAAGTCGACCGGTCTGAGCGAGTGCGCACCTACAACTTCCCGGAGAACCGGATAGCCGACCACCGCGTCGGCTACAAGGCCTACAACCTTGATCAGGTCATCGACGGCGACTTGGACGCGGTCATCGACGCGCTCGCCGCGGCGGACCTGCAGGAGAAGCTGGCCGAGTCGTGAGCGAGCGGCAGGGCGCGGTGGTGCCTGGACGCAGGAGCGAGCGGGAAGCACTGACCAGCTGATGAGCCTGCTGCTCGATGAGATCGCGCTGGCGACGGCCCGGCTGGCCGAGGCCGGGGTGGAGTCGCCCCGCGCGGACGCGGAGCTGATCGCGGCGCACATTCACGGCATCAAGCGCGGCGAGCTGCACACCGTGCCGGATGCCTCGTTCGACGCCACGTTCTGGGCGGACATCGCGCGGCGGGCCAACCGGGAGCCGCTGCAGCACATCACCGGGCATGCTTACTTTCGGTATCTCGACCTTTCGGTCGGGCCGGGCGTCTTTGTCCCCAGGCCGGAAACCGAGGTGATGACCGGCTGGGCGATCGATCGGCTGCGCGAGATGGACGTGGCCGAGCCAGTCGTGGTTGATTTCGGCACTGGATCCGGGGCGATTGCCTTGTCGATCGCGCAGGAGGTGCCGCGCGCGCGGGTGCACGCCGTGGAGGCGGACCCGCTGGCCCGCGGCTGGGCAGAGCGGAACATTACCCGCTACGTGGACTCCAACACCGCCGGGCGGGTGCTGCTGCACGCTGGCGACTTCACCGCAGGGCTGCGCGAGCTGCCGGAGCTCGCCGCGCTGGCCGCAGCAGTGGACCTTGTTGTCAGCAATCCGCCATACATCCCGGTAGGCTCGGAGGTACCGCCCGAGGTGGGAGAGTACGACCCGCCTGCCGCTCTATGGAGCGGAGCGGACGGCATGGACGCGATGAGGTCAGTTGAGCTGGTCGCGCGACAGTTGCTGCGGCCCGGCGGCCATGTGGCCGTGGAGCACGGCTGGCAGCAAGGAGCGGCTGTGTACTGGATATTCAGCGAGGAAGCCGGATGGCGAGACACCCGCAACCACCGGGACCTCGCGAACCGGGACCGGTTCGTCACCGCGACCTGGCCCGGTGCTTAAGAAACACTCAGAAGCCGGGTGTATAACTGGGAACGCCCGTTCCTGGATCCCCCCTCCAGATCCCGCTTCGGCGGGGGAATGTAGTGCCTAGGATGGAAGCCAATGAGCGCGCGATACGACTGCGCGGACGCGCAGCAACGGGAAGCCGGAATCTCCGCGGCCGTTACTACGGCCAGGGCAGGGGGTCTCATCGTCTTGCCGACGGACACGCTGTACGGCCTTGGCGCTGACGCGTTTTCCCCGGAGGCCATTTCCAGGCTGCTGGCCGCCAAGGCCCGCGGTCGCAACATGCCGCCCCCGGTGCTCGTTGGCAGCGTGCGAGCGGCGACGGCGCTGGCGGAGTCACTGGGCGCCTTCGGCCAGGACCTGATCGACGAGTTCTGGCCGGGTCCGCTGACCTTGGTGCTGCGCGCATCGTCAACGCTCAAGTGGGATCTTGGCGACACTAACGGCACGGTCGCGATCCGCATGCCGTTGCACCCGGTCGCACTAGAGCTGCTGCGGCGCACCGGCCCGCTGGCGGTGAGCAGCGCGAACAGGACCGGTGTTGCGACCGGGCCGACCGCCGCCGACGCGGAGGCACAGCTCGGCGACGCCGTGGACGTCTACCTGGACGGCGGCCCGTGTACCGATAGTGTCGCCTCGACCATCGTTGACCTGACCGGCTCGATGCCGCGGATACTGCGAACCGGTGCGATCACCGTGGACCAGCTGCGCAAGGTGACGCCAGTTATCGAGCTGCCCACCGCTGGCCGAGCCGCCACTGCGCCGGCCTCAGCTGAAACTGGGACGGCGGAAACTGTTTCTGGCGAGACCGTTTCGGGGGAAATCGCTTCGGCCGGCACCGGTTCAGCGGACGCCGGCTCCTGAGCTGGCGCCGGCATGCGCGATTATCTGTTCATCCTGATCATCGCGGCGGCGGTGACCTATCTGCTCACGCCGCTCGTGCGCCGTTTCGCCCTGCTGATCAAGGCCCAGCGCGAGCCGCGCGCCCGGGATGTGCATAAGGAGCCAACGCCACTGATCGGCGGGCTGGCCATGTACGCCGGGATGGCGGTGGCGTTGCTTGTGGCCCAGCGGCTGACCTATCTGAAGGCGGCGTTCCCGTCTACCCGCACGGTCAACGGACTGCTGGCGGCCGGCCTCCTCCTGGTGGTCATCGGCATCATCGACGACCGCTTCGAGATTGGCGCGATGAGCAAGCTGGCCGGCCAGATCGCGGCGGGCGGCATTTTGGCCTACAGCGGCGCGTATCTATACTGGCTGCCGTTGCCCGGCGGGTCTACCTTTTCCCTGGAGCCGGATCTCAGCGTCACGCTGACCGTGCTGCTCATCGTTGTCACAATCAACGCGGTGAACTTTATCGACGGGCTGGACGGCCTGGCGGCCGGCATCGTCGGCATCGCGGGGCTGGCGTTCTTCTTCTACTCCTATACGCTGACGAACTCCATCGACCTCCCGTCGCAGTCCGTGCCCGCCGTGGCGTCAGCGGTGCTTGTCGGGATGTGCGCGGGCTTCTTGCCGCACAACTTCAACCCCGCCCGCATCTTCATGGGCGACACGGGCTCGATGCTCATCGGCATGCTGCTGGCCTATGGCCCGATCGCGAGCAACTCCTCACTCGACCCCGGCGTGCTCGTCAATTACGCGCACAACCCGCACGCGCTGAACCGGTTCCCGACGATCCTGCCGATCTTGCTGCCGGTGGCGATTTTGATCGTGCCTTACGCGGACTTCTTCCTCGCGGTGATCCGCCGGACGGCGCGCGGCAAGTCGCCGTTCGCCCCCGACCGCAAGCACCTGCACCACCGGTTGCAGAGCATGGGGCACTCGCACCGGCAGAGCGTGCTGCTCATGTACCTGTGGGCGGGGCTGTTCGCCGGGGCGGTCGTCGGCCTGTCCGTCATCCGGACCGAGCTGGTCTGGCTGGGCATCGTCACCCTCGTGGCGCTCATCGCCTTGCTGCTCACGACCATCCCGCAGTGGCGCCCGTGGCGTGGACGCGGGGGCAGGCGCCTGGCTGAGGCCTCAGCGTCGCCGCCTGCGCAGTCCGCGGCCTTGTCTGCCTCTCCCCCTCCGCCTCCCTTTTTCCCGAACGCACCAGCCACTCCGTCTTACCCAGCCACTCCGTCCAACCCGGCCGGACCGGCAGGCCCGGTTTCCTCGCCGGAGGGCACGGGCTACCGTGTTGCGGCGGACGGCGGCCCGCAGTCGTTCGGCGGGCCGTTCGCGGCCGACGCGACCGACGGCATGGTTGCGGATGGCCGGTCGCCAGTCGGGCCGGCGGGGAACGGTCGCTCGGCGAATGAGACTCATGTGACCGACGAGACGGCCCAGGGCCAGGGCTGGCCGATGGGGGACTTCCCGGTTCCGCCCAGGTCACGGCGCCACTAGGCTGGTCGCCAGTTTTTGCCGGCACCCCCGGCTTCCTGGCCCTTGCCTGGGGGCCTGATGGTGAGTCCCGAAGCTTGGTCATGTAAAGTCAGCAATCAGGTAAAGGCTGAGTCAAAAAGTTTGTGATACGCTTCACAAACACCCTCCCCGAAGGCGAGTGAGAGGTACGTGGTACCGTACGTGGACCTACCTGGGCAGTTTGGCCGCAACGCAGTCGCGGCCATGCCTACACGGACCACCCGTGCCTGCTCGGGGAGGCTCCCCTGGGATGTCAACACCCCGGGCAACGATGCCACCTATCCCTCAGGAGCCAGCCGATGATGGCCAACTATGCTCGCGTCGTCCGGCGCTCGGCCGCGCTATGTAGCGTGGTCGCCGTCGTGATGATCGCGATCTGTGCCGCCGCCGCCGGGACCAAGGGCCTTTACGGAGCGCTGGTTGCCATCGGGATCGTAGCGGCATTCTTCGGGATCAGCATCGTGGCCGTCGGCCGCGCCGCGAAGGTCAGCCCCATGGTCATGATGGCGGTAGCCATGGCTACGTATGTCATCAAGATCCTCGCCTTCATGGTCGTGATGGTCGCGCTCCGGCACGTCACCGTGTTCAACCCGCGGATGCTTGGCCTTACCGCCATCGTGCTTATCCTCGCCTGGAGCGCGGCGCAGGTCATCACGATGATGCGGACGAAGATGCTCTACGTCACACCCGAAGAACAGGCGTAGGCGATGGCCACAATGAGCGCACACGACAGCCCGCGAGGCGAGGCGGGGCGCCCGGCTACCCGCAGGAGCATCGCGTCGCGGCGCCAGCAGACCTGGGCGAGTCGCTGGAACGGCGGCAGGCCCGAGGGGGCCGCCACTGGCCGGGGCGCCGGCTCGGAGGCCTTCAGCTACATTGTCGCGGGCCTGCTCGCCTACGGCGGCATCGGCTGGGTGGTCGCCCACTTCACGCACATAGAGCTTTTTTTCCCGATCGGCATGCTGGTCGGGATCGCCATATCGCTTGGCTGGGTCGTCTACAGGTACGGCCGCCAGTGAACGACATGTTTAGCATGCGCGCAACAGCGGGCCACCGCGTGCGCCGCCGGAGGGGAAACCCCCGAGAGGAGATTTGCCGGTGACCGGTGACGTCGCGGCTGCCACCGCTGCCACGGGCGGCTGCCATCTTTTTAGCGGGTGTGGCTTTCCCGCACCTGGCCTGCAGGACTTCAACTTCAGGACGCTGTTCACCATCGGCTCGTGGCACGTCACGAAGCCCGAGTTGATCGCGGTCTTGTGCGGGCTGATCGTGATCGTGTTCTTCTGGGTCGCCTTCGCGAAGCCGAGGCTGATCCCGGGCAGGACACAGAGCCTTGGCGAAATGGCCGTCCTCGCGGTCCGGGACAATATCGTTCGGCCAAACCTGGGCAAGAAGGGCGACAAGTACCTGCCGCTCATGACCTCGCTCTTCTTCTTCATCCTGATGATGAACTTGATGGAGCTCATCCCGGTCTTCCAGTTCCCGGCGATGTCCCGGATCGGGTTCGTGATCCCGCTGGTCGCCATCATCTATGTCTGGTACTGGTACCTGGGGTTTCGGACCAAGGGCTTCATCGGCTACTTCAAGTCGTGGATCCCGACGGCCCCGTGGCCGATCCTGATCATCTTGGTCCCGGTCGAGGTCCTTAAATACACCATTGTCCAGCCGTTCACCTTGGGCGTCCGGCTGTTCGCGAACATGTTCGCCGGCCACCTGCTGCTATCGATCTTCATGGTCGCGACCTGGTACCTGGCGGGCCTGTCCATCGGCCTGCTGTTCGCCGCGGGCTCGTTCTTCATGGTGTTCTTCGTCTTCCTGCTTGAGCTCCTGGTCGACCTCCTGCAGGCGTTTATCTTCACCACCTTGGTCTCGACGTACTTCGCGGACTCGCTGGAACAGGCTAACCACTGAGCCTCCAGCCCAGTACCGCTTCAGCAACACAGTCCAACAGCTAGCCAGCCCGACAGTCCAACAGCTAGCCAGCCCGGCGGGGCTACCGCAGCCGCCGGACCGACAGTAAAGGAAAGAATCACATGTCCCTCGCCGTTCTCGCCGCCTCTGCCGGCAACCAGATCGACATCAAGAGTCTGGGCGCGCTCGGGTACGGCCTCGCGGCCATCGGCCCCGGCATCGGCATCGGCCTCGTCTTCGGCCACGCGATCGAGGCCATGGCCCGGCAGCCCGAGGCCAGCGGCCGCATCCAGCAGTACATGTGGATCGGCTTCGCCCTCACCGAGGCGCTCGCGCTGATCGGCCTCGTGGCGCCGTTCATCTTCACCAGCTGACCAGTCCGCATAGTTCGCCTAGGGAAAGGTAGGGACCATGACCCTAGCTGCCGCGACGACGACGAACCCCCTGATCCCAGCCTCGTCTGAGCTGATCATCGGGATTATCGTCTTCGTCGTCGTATTCGGCGTCCTCGGCAAGATGCTCCTGCCGCGGATCATCAAGATCCTGGAGGATCGCGAGGACGCGATCGAGGGTGGCATCCACCGCGCAGAGCAGGCGCAGGCTGAGGCCGCGGCGATGCGCGAGGAGTACCGCGCGCAGCTCGCCGAGGCCAGCCGCGATGCCGCGCGGCAGCGCGAGGCGGCCCAGGAGGAGAAGGCTCAAATCATCGCCGAGGCCCGTGAGCAGGCCCAGGCGGAGGCGCGCCGGATTCTCGAGGGCGCACAGACCCAGATCGCCGCTGAGCGCCAGCAGGCCCTGCAGAGCCTGCGCGCCGAGGTTGGCGCGCTCGCGACCGAGCTGGCCAGCCGCATCGTCGGCGAGTCGCTGGCCGAGACCGCGCGCCAGGGACGGATGATCGACCGCTTCCTGGCCGAGATGGAAGGCAGCGACGCGACGACCGCGACCACGGGGAGCCACCGCTAATGCGCGGCCCCAGTAGGGCTTCCTACGCGCAGCTGCGGGAGCGGCTCGCCGCCACGGCCCCCGGGGCGCCCATCGCGGCGCAAGTCGGCGACGAGCTGTTCGCGGTCACCCGGCTGCTCGACTCCGAGCACGGGCTGCGCCGCGCCCTCGCGGACCCCACGAAGCCAGGTGAGGAGAAGGCCGCGCTGGTCACCCGCCTGCTGCGCGGCCGGGTCGCGCAGACCACCGCGGACCTGGTGGCGGAGGCCGCGGCGGCCCACTGGGGCAGCTCCGGCGACCTGGCCGACGCGATCGAGCAGCTCGCCATTGAGGCGCTCGCGCTGGCCGCGCAGTTTGACGGCACGCTCGACGACCTTGAGGACGACCTGTTCAGGTTCGGCCGTGTGGTCTCCGGCCAGCCGCAGCTGCGGTCCGCCCTGACCGGCCCGGTCACCGAGGCTGCCAAGCAGGGACTCCTGCGGGACCTGCTGGCGACCAAGGTGAGCGCGCCATCGCTGAGCCTCATCACGCAGTTGCTGACACACCCGAGGGGACGCTCCCCACAGGCGGTACTCGATCTGGCGGCGAGCGTTGCCGCGCACCGGCGGGAGCAACTGATCGCGGTGGTACGCGTCGCCACCGAGCTGACCCCGCAGCAGCGCCAGCGGCTCGCGCGGGTACTGGTCGCACAGCACGGGCGGGGTATCCACCTCAACGTCGTGCTTGATCCCGCGATCGTCGGCGGAATATCCGTCCAGGTCGGGGACGAGCTGGTTGATGGGACCGTGGCTAGCCGACTGGCGGAGGTTCGCAGAAGGCTGGCGGGCTGACCGACGGCGCAGGCACCCGCCGATGGCTGACTGACAGGGTGTCGCTTACGATGCGTGGCGAACCGGTACGGTTCTAATCAGAAACTAGAAAACCAGCAACGATTTGCCACATTTGCGCAGATCAATGGCGCGCCCTGAACTCAGAAACCTAGTTTCTGATTAGTTACTTACGAACGGAATGGGGAAGATGGCGGAGCTGACAATCCGGCCGGATGAGATCCGCGACGCACTGGCGCGGTTCGTCGAAGAGTACGAGCCTGAGGGTGCCACTCGTGAAGAGGTCGGCACGGTCGTTGAGTGCGGCGACGGCATCGCTCGCGTCGAGGGCCTGCCCTCGGCCATGGCCAACGAGTTGCTTGAGTTCGAGGACGGGACCCGCGGCATCGCGCTGAACCTCGACATCCGCGAGATCGGCGTGGTTATCCTCGGTGAGTTCGCCGGCATCGAAGAGGGTCAGACGGTGCGTCGCACCGGCGAGGTCCTGTCGGTGCCAGTTGGTGACAGCTTCCTGGGCCGCATGGTCGGCCCACTGGGCGAGCCACTGGACGGCCTTGGCCCGATCGAGAACACCACCTTGCGCGCCCTTGAGCTGCAGGCACCCACTGTCGTGCAGCGGCAGCCGGTCAAGCAGCCGCTGCAGACCGGCATCAAGGCCATCGACGCCATGACCGCCATCGGCCGTGGCCAGCGCCAGCTGATCATTGGTGACCGGCAGACCGGCAAGACGGCCATCGCGATCGACACGATCATCAACCAGAAGGCCAACTGGGCATCCGGAGACCCGGCCAAGCAGGTGCGCTGCGTTTACGTCGCGATCGGCCAGAAGGGCTCGACGATCGCCTCCGTCAAGCAGTCCCTCGAAGAGGCCGGCGCGATGGAGTACACCACGATCGTGGCCGCGCCCGCGTCCGACCCGGCCGGGTACAAGTACATCGCGCCCTACACCGGCAGCGCGATCGGCCAGCACTGGATGTACGACGGCAAGCACGTCCTGATCGTTTTCGACGACCTGTCGAAGCAGGCCGAGGCCTACCGCGCCATCTCGCTGCTGCTGCGCCGTCCGCCGGGCCGCGAGGCCTACCCGGGTGACGTCTTCTACCTGCACTCCCGCCTTCTCGAGCGCTGCGCCAAGCTGAGCGATGAGCTGGGAGCCGGGTCGATGACCGGCCTGCCGATCATCGAGACCAAGGGCAACGACATCTCGGCCTACATCCCGACCAACGTCATCTCGATCACCGACGGGCAGATCTTCCTGGAGACGGACCTGTTCAACTCCGGTGTCCGCCCGGCCATCAACGTCGGCCAGTCGGTGTCGCGAGTCGGTGGCTCGGCGCAGATCAAGGCGATGAAGAGCGTCGCCGGCCAGCTTCGCCTTTCGTTGTCGCAGTTCCGCGACCTAGAGGCGTTCGCGGCGTTCGCGTCCGACCTGGACGCGGCGTCCCGTGCCCAGCTGGATCGCGGCGCCCGGCTGGTCGAGCTGCTCAAGCAGCCGCAGTACACGCCGTTCCCGGTCGAGGAGGAGGTCGTCTCGATCTGGGCCGGCACCACCGGCAAGCTCGACGACATCGCGGTTGAGGACATCGGCCGGTTCGAGGGCCAGTTCCTGGACTCCTTGCGCCGCAACAACGCGGGCGTTCTCAGCGCGATCCGCGAGACCCTGGCCCTGACCGACGAGAACATCCAGACGCTGCAGGACGCGATCGACGCGTTCAAGCGGACGTTCCGGCACGCCGGCGATCAGTCGCAGTCCGTCGAGGACGAGCCCGCCGACGCGCTCGGCGCTGGCGAGCACGCCCAGGACTCGGTCCCCCGGTACGGCGAGCGCCCGGCTCCGGCGGACGGCGAGTAGCGGGCCATGGGAGCACAGCTTCGCGCGGTCCGGGGGCGGATCAGGGCGGTCAAGTCGATCTCCAAGATCACTCGTGCCCAGGAGCTGATCGCGTCGTCCCGGATCGTCAAGGCCCAGCAGCGGATGCGTGCGGCAGAGCCGTACGCCCGTGAGCTGACCCAGGCGGTCGAGGCGGTGGTCAGCAGGTCCGCCACGCTCAATCACCCGATGGTCACCGAGCCCGAGACCATTTCGAAGGCCGCGGTTCTGATCTTGACCAGTGACGGTGGCTTCTGTGGCGCGTATAACGCGAACGTGCTGCGCGAGGCTGCTCGGCTGCGGACACGCAACGACGAGGCCCGGATCTCCTCCGACGCCTACGTCGTCGGCCGCAAGGGCATTGGCTGGCACCGGTTCCGCAACGTCCCGCTGGTCGGCGAGTGGAGCGGTTTCTCCGCCACGCCGAACTACCAGGTAGCTGAGGAGATCACGCTCGCGCTGCTCGATGCGTACGAGAAGGACGATGGCGTTGACGAGATCTACCTCGTCTCCACCCAGTTCGTCTCGATGCTGACCCAGCGTCCGACCGTCCGCCGCATCCTGCCGCTCCAGGTTGAGGAGAGGCAGGGCGAGCGGCCCGCCGGACAGCTGCCCAGTTACGAGTTTGAACCGTCCCCGGACACGGTACTTGATGCGCTGTTGCCACAGTACGTGGCGAGCCGCATCTTCTACGCGATGCTGGAGGCGGCCGCCTCCGAGCTCGCCGCGCGACGGCGGGCTATGAAGGCCGCCACAGACAACGCGAACGACCTTCTAGACCGGCTGACCCGGGTGGCGAACAACGCCCGGCAGGCCGAGATCACCCAGGAAATCAGCGAAATCGTCGGCGGGTCGAATGCGCTCGCTGAAGCGAACGCAGGGAGTGAGTAACACACCATGACCGCACCCGTAACCGAGAGCGGGACCGCGACGGGGACCGGCCGTGTCGCCCGGGTCATTGGCCCGGTCGTCGACGTTGAGTTCCCCGCTGAGTCGATGCCCGAGATCTACTTCGCCCTGCACGTCGATGTTGAGTTCGGCGGCAGCACCCGCACGCTGACCCTTGAGGTCGAGCAGCACATCGGCGACAACATGGTTCGCGCGATCGCCCTGCAGCCGACCGATGGCCTGGTCCGCGGCGCGGAGGTCTCCTCCACCGGTGCCCCGATCTCCGTGCCGGTGGGTGACGTGACCAAGGGCCACGTGTTCAACGCCCTTGGCGAGCCGCTGGACGTGCCGAAGGCGAGCCTGGACGTCAAGGAGAGGTGGGCGATCCACCGGCCGGCCCCGGCCCTGGACCAGCTTGAGCCCAAGACCGAGATGTTCGTCACCGGCATCAAGGTCATCGACCTGCTGACCCCGTACGTGCGAGGCGGCAAGATCGGCCTGTTCGGCGGCGCGGGCGTCGGCAAGACGGTCCTCATCCAGGAGATGATCCGCCGGGTCGCCCAGAACTTCGGTGGCGTCTCCACGTTCGCCGGCGTCGGCGAGCGTACCCGCGAGGGTAACGACCTGTTCCTAGAGATGAGCGAGACGGGCGTCATCAAGGACACGGCGCTGGTCTTCGGCCAGATGGACGAGCCGCCGGGCACCCGGCTGCGGGTCGCCCTGACCGCACTGACGATGGCCGAGTACTTCCGCGACGTGCAGAAGCAAGACGTGCTGCTGTTCATCGACAACATCTTCCGGTTCACTCAGGCCGGTTCCGAGGTGTCCACGCTGCTCGGTCGCATGCCGTCCGCCGTGGGTTACCAGCCCACCCTGGCCGACGAGATGGGTCAGCTGCAGGAGCGGATCACCTCCACCCGCGGTCACTCGATCACCTCGATGCAGGCGATCTACGTGCCCGCGGACGACATCACCGACCCGGCACCGCACACGGTGTTCGCCCACCTCGACGCCACGACGGTGCTGTCGCGGGCCATCACGGAGAAGGGCATCTACCCGGCCGTGGACCCGCTGGACTCCACGTCCAGGATCCTGGACGCGAAGTACATCGGCCACACGCACTACGACGTGGCCCGTACCGTCCAGCAGATCCTGCAGCGGTACAAGGAGCTGCAGGACATCATTGCCATCCTTGGTATCGACGAGCTCTCCCAGGAAGACCAGATCACGGTCCAGCGGGCGCGCCGCATCGAGCGGTTCCTGTCCCACCCGATGTACGTCGCCGAGCAGTTCACCGGCCAGAAGGGCGAGTTCGTGCCGCTGGAGGAGACCATCTCCTCCTTCAAGGCGATCGCCGACGGCAAGTACGACCACGTCCCTGAGCAGGCGTTCTACATGGTCGGTGGCATCGAGGACGTCGAGCGCAAGGCCAAGGAACTGGAGCGGTCGTGACGCTGCACGTCGAACTGCTGATGCCGGACCGCTCGCTGTGGTCCGGTGAAGCAGGACTGGTGATCGCGAAGACCATGGACGGTGACATCGGTGTCCAGACCGGGCACTCGCCGCTCTTCGGCATCTTGTCGCCGGGCAGCCTCGTCCGCATCCGCGAGGTGCCGGGCGACGACAACACTGGTGATGTGGTGCGCGCCGCCGTCCGCGATGGCTTCCTGTCCGTCGCGGACGACCGCGTGTCGATCCTCGCCTCGGTCGCCGAGTTGTCGGCCGAGGTGAACACCGAGGCCGCGCGAGCGGACGTGGAGGCGGCGGCGCCGCAGCGGGTGGCTCCGTGGAGGAGTCACCCGAATACCGGTACGCGAGAGCACGTTTGCTCGCCGCCGACGAGCAGGCCTGACCGGCCAGGACTGACACGGTACGACGTGGGCGAAGGGCTAGCAGTCGACGCTGCCTGGTTCTTCGTCGCCGTCCTCGTGCTCATCGTGGCCGCCGCCGCTGCTCTAGCCACCCGCAGGTACTGGCTTGAGCGCGGCGGCGGCACCGTCGAGTGCGGCCTGCGCAGCGTCTCAGGGCGCGGCGCATGGCGGCTCGGCGTTGTCTCCTATCAACGTGACGAGCTCTACTGGTATGGGGCGCTCGGCGTGGCATTGCGCCCCGAGCGCATTTTCCCGAGGCGGTCGGTCGAGGTAACCTCCCGCCGCATGGTCGAGCCGCCGGAGATGACTGTTCTCGATCCATCATGGATCGTCGTCGAGGCTAAGACAGGACTGTCCGACGGCCCCGTCGAGCTGGCCATGACCGACGAGGCCCTAACCGGCCTCCTCGCCTGGCTAGAGGCCTCCCCACCCGGCTCCCACCTCGATGGCCTCCCATAACTATTACGGAACGGACCCATCCCCCGGTCCTGCCTTAAGCTCGTCTGCGCCATCGGCTGGTCTTGCCTCTGGCTCGTCTGCGCCATCGGCTTGCACTGCCTTTGGCTCGTCTGCGCCATCGGCTTGCACTGCCTTTGGCTCGTCTGCGCCATCGGCTGGTCTTGCCTTTGGCTCGTCTGCGCCATCGGCTTGCACTGCCTTTGGCTCGTCTGCGCCTACGAGTTGGCTGTGGCGATGCAGGTGCGCCAGCGAGCTCAGACGGTGGGGGCTCGATGGCGCCTTCGACGCAGCAGGTTGGCGATGCAGGGCGCGGCTAGCCGGCGATGATCAGCTCGGAGGTGACGACGTCCACTGGGTCAGGAGCGAGCGGGGCGCGGCCGATGATCAGGTCGGCGGCGCGCTCAGCGACGGCGATCGTCGGCGCGTTCGTGTCGCCGCGCGGCAGGGTCGGGAAAACGGAGGCATCTACCACACGCAGGCCCGTCACGCCACGTACCCGAAGTTGCGGGTCAACGACGGAAGGCTGGCGGGCCGCGTGCAGCGGGGAGTCCCCACCCATCGCGCAGGTTCCCGTCGGGTGATACAGCGTCGAGACGGTGGTCCGAATGTAGTCCCGAACCTCCTGGTCGGTGAGCACCGCGTCGCCGGGCGCTAGCTCCTCGCTGACGATGCCGGAGAGTGGGGCGGCTGACGCGTACTCGCGCACCATCCGCACCCCGGTGGTCAGTGCCGCTAGGTCGGAGGAGTCCGACAGGTACGCCGGGTCGATGAGCGGCCGGTGGCGGGGATCCCGCGATCGCAGCCGGATCCGGCCTCTGCTAGCCACGTTGACCAGCGTGACACGAGCCGACATCGCCCGCCGCGCCGGGTCGGTCAGGCCCTGGTTGAGGAACGCGGTTGGCAGCACGTGCCACTGCAGGTCCGGTGCCTTCAGCCGGGGATCGGAGCGGGCGAATCCGCCAGCATCGGCCATGTTGGAGGTCAGCGGCCCCTTGTGGGTGAGCTTCCAGCGCGCGATGTCCTTGTTGCCGGAATCCTCCCATAGACCGCGCAGCTTCGGAGTGGTCCAGATCACCGGCACCCCCGGGTGGTCAGTGAGGTTCGCGCCCACCGCGCGGTTGTCGGCGATCACGAAAATCCCGTGCTCTCGGAGTTCGTCAGCCGGGCCGATGCCGGACAGCATCAGCAGTTGCGGGCTGCCGATAGTCCCGGCCGCGAGGATTACCTCAGCCTCGGCCCGGATGGTCTCGTCCTTTCCCAACTGCCGTACGGTGACCCCGGCGGCCCGGCCACCCTCGAAGAGGACACTGGTCGCCAGTACCTCTGTCCGGATTGTCAGGTTGGGGCGGGCAGCGCGAACCGAAGCCGGCAGATAGGCATCTGCCGACGAGCACCGTCGTCCGCCTCGCTGCGTCACCTGATAGAACCCGACGCCCTCCTGGACCGGCCCGTTGAAGTCATCGATGTCCGGCGCGCCTCGCCGCTTGGCAGCCTCGATGAATGCCTTGCCGTGCTCTGACCTATAGCTCAGGTCAACGACGGACAGAGGCCCGTCCGTACCGTGCCACCGGCTCGCGCCCCGCGAGTTGGTCGCCGCCCGTCGGAAATACGGCAAGAGGTCGCGGTATCCCCAGCCTGTGCAGCCGAACTCATCGCGCCAGCCGTCGTAGTCGAAGCGGCTGCCGCGGACGTAGATCATGGAGCTGATCGCCGATGAGCCGCCGAGGACCCGGCCCCGCGGCCAGTAGATCGCCCGGTCGGCGGCGCGCTCCTGAAGGACCGTCGTGTAGTTCCAGTCGTACTTCGTCTGGAGGAGGCGGATCGTAGCGGCCGGGATCGCGATCTCGTCGGCGTCAGCCTCCGGCCCGGCCTCAAGCAGCAGGACGCGGGTCCCAGGGTCCTCCGACAAGCGCGAGGCGAGCACGCACCCGGCGCTGCCACCGCCAACGATCACATAGTCGTACACGCCACCCGCCCTGCAGGCTTATTGCGATATTTGCTGACACGATAGCTGGATCGGGATGCCTGCGAGGCGGTTACCCCCGAGGAAATCAGGGTCGTCCCCCGGGCTAGCAGGGCGCCTAGTGCCGTCTGGACTGAACCGGAGCGACCGAGGAACGAGGGAGTGGAGGCGAGGGAAGACGGTGCGTCCAGGGTGCCCGTGTCGGGGGTTCCAGGGGTCGCCCCCTGGGCTAGCAGGGCGCCTAGTGCCGTCTGGACTGAACCGGAGCGACCGAGGAACGAGGGAGTGGAGGCGAGGGAAGACGGTGCGTCCAGGGTGCCCGTGTCGGGGGTTCCAGGGGTCGCCCCCTGGGCTAGCAGGGCGCCCGTGTCGGGGGCTTGCAAGGGGTCGTCCCCCGGGAGATATAGTCCGGGGTCCGGCGAGCCCCCGATAACCGCCGGACCCCGGAGTCTGTGGGATCGACTACGCACTGTGACTATACAGCCCTCTGTCGCAGCTGACAAATGAATACCCCAGGTCAAAGCCATGATCACATTTTTCTGATGACTACTCTCTGTAACCACCCCCAGGGGGAGGGGGAGTGGCGCGGGGGGCTAAGGTTGCGGCATGGCCTCCGAAGAGCGCGCAGCCCAGCACCGCGAGAACCCGGTCGTCCTGTCTCGGATCTACACCCGCACCGGTGACGACGGCACCACCGCCCTCACCGACGGGAGCCGTGCCCACAAGACCGACAGCCGCCTTGCGGCCTACGCTGACACCGACGAGGCCAACTGCGCCATCGGGGTGGCCGTGACGATGGGCGGGCTGGCTGACGACATCAGGGCTCTCCTTGGCAGGATCCAGAACGACCTCTTCGATGTCGGTGCCGACCTCGCCGACCCGGTCAGCGACGAGCCGCGCGCCTACCCGCCGACCCGCGTTGAGGAGAGCTACATAACGGCCCTTGAGGAGGCGTGCGACAAGTACAACGCTGACCTGCCGACCTTGCGCAGCTTCATCCTCCCCGGCGGCACGCCGGGTGCGGCGTTGCTGCACGTGGCACGCACCGTGACCCGGCGGGCCGAGCGATCGGCCTGGGCGGCCAGGCTCGAGCACGGGGACAGCGTCAGCCCACTGCCCGCCAAGTACCTCAACCGCCTCTCCGACCTGCTGTTCATCCTGGGGAGGGTGGCAAATACCGGGACTGGGGACGTTCTGTGGCGTCCAGGCGGGGATCGCTGAGGGAAAGCGGCCCTGCCCGGCTCAGCCCTTGCGGCGCCTGGGCTGGTAAAGGCGGCCATGTAGCAGCGTGACGAGCCGCACCAGCCGGTCCATGTCCGTCTGGCTGCGGCGGAACGTCGTAGTAAGCACCGCCGGGCGCAGCCACTGCCGGGCGATCGACTTAGCGCGGGAGAACTCGCGCAGCCCGTCAGCGCCGTGGATCCGCCCGAAGCCGGACTCGCCCGACCCGCCGAAAGGCAGCGATGGCACGGCGACGAACCCAACCACCGAGTTGATCGACGTCATCCCCGCGCGCAGCGACCGGGCTGCCGCAAGGCCCGTCTTCCTCTTGCGCGTGAACACTGACGAGCCGAGCGCGTAGTGCGAGGCGTTGGCCAGCCGCACGCCGTCGGCCAGGGTCGGGACCGGGGTGACGGTCACGGTCGGGCCGAAGGTCTCCTCGCGGACGGCGGAGCTTTCTTCTGGCACGTCGATGAGGACGACCGGATGCACGAACGGCTTGCGCACTGAGTCAAGGCCGCCCACCACGGGCCGCCCGCCCCGGGCTACGGCATCGGCGAGGTGTCGCTCCACGATGTCGACCTGGCCGGGCAGCGTCATCGGCCCGTAGCTCGCCCCGTCGTCCTCGCCTGGGCGCAAGGCGGCGACGCGCCGGGTGAGCTTGTCCAGGAACGCGTGATAGACGGACTCGACCACGTAAACCCGCTCGACCCCGACGCAGGTCTGCCCGGCGTTGGACATCGCGCCCCACGCGGCGGCATCGGCGGCGGCGTCTAGGTTCGCGTCGGCGGCGACCAGCAGGGCATCCTTGCCACCTCCCTCGACGAGCACCGGGGTCAGCTGCTCAGCGGCGGCGGCCATCACCTTCCTGGCGGTTGCGGGAGAGCCCGTGAAGGCAAGCTTGCTGACCCCGGACCTGGCCAGGGCCGCGCCAGTCTCACCCTTGCCGCACACGAGCTGCAGTACCGGCTCGGTGTCGCCGAACACCTCGGTCAGCGTGTCGGTGAACGAGTCGACGAGGAACTTGCCGGTCCCGGTCGTCAGCTCGCTCGGCTTGAACACGACCGCATTGCCTGCCGCGAGCGCGTAGGCGATCGACCCCATCGGGGTGAACACCGGGTAGTTCCATGGGCCGATCACGCCGACCACGCCCAGCGGGTGGTACTCGACGGACGCCGCCTGGTTGTACATGAGCAGGCCGCTGGGGACTCTCCTGGGCTTCAGCACGCCCTTGGCGTGCCGCGCCGCCCAGTCGATGTGCAAGATCGCCGAGATGATCTCAAGCGTGGCATCCTCGGCCGGCTTGCCGGTTTCCTCGGCCGCGATGCTGGCGAGCCGGGGCATGTACCGGGTCAGCGCCGATTTCCAGGCAAGAAGCCGCAGCTTCCGCTGGCTGAAGTCCAGGCTGCCCCACCACGCCGCCGCCTGGCGGGCGCGCCCGACTGCCTCGGCTACCTCGCGCTCGCCATCGACGGGGTACGTGGCGAGTACCTCGCCGGTCGCCGGGCTGTGAGACTCGAACGTCGCGCGGGCCGAGTCCCAGGAACGTAGCCCCGGCGGTACCTCATGACCTGCCATAGAACAGAGTAAACACCACGAGACGGTGCGAAGTCGCCCCTCGTGTCGCAGTCGCGGGTTGCCGATAGGCTTCCCCTCGTGCCAGACCGTCCCTACACCGTGGCGAGCTGCGCCATCTCGGTCGATGGCTGCCTGGACGACTGCTCACCGCGGCGGCTGATCCTGTCCGGGCCTGAGGACCTGGACGAGGTTGATCAACTGCGGGCGTCTGTCGACGCGATCCTGGCCGGGGCGGGCACGATCCGGGCCGACAACCCTCGACTGCTGGTGCGCTCGCCCGTGCGGGTGGCCGCCCGGGCGGCGCGTGGCCTCCCAGGGCAGCCGTTGCGCGTGACGATGACCAGATCCGGGGCGCTGGATCCGTCGGCGCGCTTCTTTACTGGTCCGGGGGAGTCGCTCGTCTACGAAGGCGACAATCTGACCCTGGAGGCCGTCTTGCTTTCCCTAGCGCAGCGATCCGTCGCCAGTGTCCTCATCGAAGGCGGCTCGGCCATCTTGGCCTCCGCGCTGGCCTGCGGGCTGGCGGATGAGCTAAGGCTGGCTGTGGCCCCGTTCTTTGTGGGAGAGCCACTGGCGCCCCGATTCGGCCTTCCGGGCCGGTACCCGTATACGTCGGCAAGCCCCATGCGCCTGGAGTCCGTCCGCCAGGTAGGGACTGTCGCCGTCATGCACTACCGCCTGACTGGCCGTGAACGGCCATTCTGATCTTCGCGGTAGCCCTGGTTTGGTAGTGGCCGGCGGGCTGGCTGTTTTCGTAGATCGCCACGAAGCATTTGTCTCGCTATGTTGGTCATATCCGGCATGGACGAAGATGTGCTGCAACGATATCTTGATGGCGTTTCACGTCATCGGTTGGCGGGGCGAGCGGGAGATGCGCAGTGAGAGCAACAGTCGTTGGGCTGCAGGGTGATCTGGCCGGCCGAAGATTCGCGGTAGGCGGCGCGCCGGTGACCTTCGGGCGCGGCGATGAAAATGACATCGTCCTGCCCGATCCCGCCGCCTCCCGGGTGCACGCCGAGATCCGGCAGGAAGCCGACGGGTACGTCATCACCGACCGGGGCAGCAGCAACGGAACGTGGGTGAACGGCATCGAAGTGCGGAGCCGCAGTCACCGGCTCCGGGCTGATGACGAGATCGTCATCGGGAACCACACGTTCCGCTTCGATGTCGCGACGGGAGAGGTTGACCCGGGGTCCACGATCGGAGTCCCGAACCTGCTTGCTGTTGACCCGGCGACCGTCTTGCGGGTCACCGTTACCGGTGGCGGCCCAGTTGGCCTGGCGTTCTCGCTGCTGCTCGCCGACCTGATGGGGCCGCAGGTGGCGGTCCGGGTCTACGACGGCCGCTGGAAGCGCGAGGACAGCAGGGTCGTGTGGAAGGGGCCGGAGGACGGCAATGTCCGGCGGCTGCAGGTGGTGACCGTTCAGAGCAGGCAGTTCCGCAAGCTCCCGCAAGAAATGCAGGACCACTTGTTCACGCCCGGCGACTTCACCGAGATGTGGCCGGCCGGGCCGGATTCGGTCGAGGGCTTCGGGCCACGCAACATCCGCATTGCCTACGTCGAAGACCGACTGCTCGATCTCGCTAATCACAAGCGGCAGATCGAGCTGATCCCTGCACCCTTTGACGCCGAGTCGGCTCGTGAGGAGATCGCCTCGCAGCACGTGCTGGCGGTCTGCGAGGGCGGCCGGTCACGGACCCTCGCTCATTTCTCCGGCAAGTTCGGCGCGGCCGACCAGGCCTTCTACGGGCTGGACGGGGTACAGGTCTCCGACATGGTGCTGGGCCTGCGGGTGAAGTCGCTGCTGCCCGACCCGATGGCGGTCCTGCTGACGGTGGCACAGAACAGGTTCCTGCTGAACTCGCTGCACGGCGAGGGGTTCCTGAACATGCGCCTCACCGAGGTGGAGGCTCGCGAGGCGGTCGGGATCGACCCGGTGCGGCAGATGTTCACTGGCTGCATCCAGTCCGAGCCATGCCTGCTGGAGCGCGACCCGCGTGGCGAGTTCGTCTGCGGCGGGCACCATGCGCTGTTCCTGCCCGCGCTGTTGCGCGGCTCGGCGTTCTGGTCGCGAGTCGAGGAAGGACTCGCCCTGTTCGGTGTCCCGCCGGAGAACCTGACGGCCGTGACCGGCTTCCGGCTGGACATGGTCCAGCGCCCGCGATTCTCAGTGCAGTTGCTCCCGCGCACCGCGACCACGCCCGGCACTTTCGGCTTCCTGCTCGGCGACGCGGCCAACGCCATCCACTTCTGGCCCGGACGGGGGCTGAACAGCGGGCTGGCGTCGGCGATCTCGCTGGCCCGGTGCCTGGCGAGGCCGCGGCGATCCCTGCAGTTCCGGGACGCCGACTTCACCCGGCATGAGGCGGTGATGTCCATGCTGCAGTACCGCCACAAGAGCCGCGCCTGGCTGCAGATGGTCAGCGCCGACTCCGAGGGCAACTACCGGCCGATCAAGGACATCATTGCCCAGGGGATAACTGAAGGTGACGAGGGTCACTACGATCGGGAGGCCGACCTGGAGGCGCTGCTGGCGCGGCTCGGCCAGGTTCGGTCGCGGCTGGCGCCGCGCGTCGAGGGCATGCCCGACGACGACATGCTCCGTACGCACCTAGAGAAGCTCAGCGGCTCGCTGGTCCACACGTTGCTGATCTCTGACCAGTGGGACGCTGGCAACGTCGGTGGCGAGGAGGTCGACATCGACTGGCTGCTGTCCGCCGCGCAGCCGCAGTAGGCGGGCATGCCTAGCTGGCCACCGGGTCATGCAAACGCTAGACCTGAGGGCGTCTTTGTGTGATTCTTTAGGCGGAATAATCCCTTCGGTGCTGATGAGATAACGACCCCATAGCCTTGAGCGCGCGTATCCGGATAGCCGCCGTTGCCTGCCTGGCCGCCGCCACGCTGACCGGTTGTGCAGCCGCCGCCTCGCCCGGCCAGGGATCCGGCCGCGCCCCCATCGTGCGCACGGCCGATGGCTCGGTCCAGGGCAAGGCCGCCGGGGCAACGGCCGAGTACCTGGGCATCCCGTATGCGGCCCCGCCGGACGGCCCGCCCGCTGCGCTGGCCAGCGCAGCGGGCGGGCCGTCCGGTGACTACGGCCTCATGGACCAGCAGGCCGCGCTGCGCTGGGTCCAGCGCAACATCGGCGGCTTCGGCGGCGACCCCCATAACGTGACCCAGGTTCAGCGCCAGCGACCAGCGGGCACTGTCCCTTGTCCCGCCCAGCCCGCAGCCGGAGACGAGCTACGCGGCCGAGCACCACTGCTCGTTCTGGGGCACGGTCTGACGCGTCCCCGTGGCACAGCGGCCTCGAAGTGCCCGTCCGCGAGCTCTTGGACTTCAGCGGGTAAACGTCGTCGTGCTCGTCGTCGATCGCCACGATATGTCCGAACGGTGTCGATCGTTCCCGGTGCGGTTCGGAGAAAGGAGATTTGTACGCAATGTGCCATCACTGCTAATCCGGCGACAGCACAGGCGCACCGCGTACAATTGCCGACCGCAGCGCCGATACCATCGCTGCTGGCACACTAGTTATTCAGGACACTAGAACAGCGTCCCAACGCGCTCAATGCCGCGCATGGTGTCGTAGTCAAGGGTGACGCAGCGGATGCCGCGGTCCTCCGCGAGCGTGCGGGCCTGGAGCCGTATTTCCTGGGCGGCGAAAATGCCATGCACAGGGGCAAGCAGCGGGTCGCGGTTGAGGAGCTCCAGGTATCTGGTCAGTTGCTCAACACCGTCAATTTCGCCCCGTCTTTTGATCTCGACGGCGACGTGCTCGTTGCTTTCGTTCCTGGCCATGATGTCGACCGGGCCGATCGGCGTGGGGTACTCGCGCCGGATCAGCCGCCAGCCGTCGCCGAGCAGGTGGAGTTGCTCAGCGAGCAGTTCCTGCAGGTGCGCCTCGACGCCATCCTTGACCAGGCCAGGGTCGATCCCCAGGCTCACCGAGGTGTCGCTATGGGTCTCCTCGATGTTGACCGTGAGCGTCTCTCCGGCCTTGTTGGTGACCGTCCACTTGCCTGGCGTCTCGGTCAGCTTGCACGGCGGGGACATCCAGTTCAGCGGCTTGTAGGAGCCGCCGTCGGAGTGCACGAGGACGGAGCCGTCCGCCTTGACGATCAGTAGCCGCAGGGCCGAGGGGAGGTGGGCGGTCAGCCTGCCGGCATAGTCGACGCTGCACCGCGCGATAACGAGTCGCACAAAACTGCACTGTAGCCCGAAACAGCCGTGCCGTGGGCCCGGATAACCTGGGTTGCTGTGAGCCCGCGTAAGACCCGTCGTCAGCGACCCGCCGCTCCGTCCGCTCCGCTCGGGCCGGAACGCATCGAAGAGTGGCCGGATGATGACTGGGTGGTCCGGCCGGTGCCGGGCGCGGCGGCGGCCAAGGCCTACCGGTGTCCGGGCTGTAACCAGGAGATCTACCCGGGAACTCCGCACATGGTCGCCTGGCCGAGCCGCGCCATGGGCGTGGAGTTCCGGCGGCACTGGCATACTGCGTGCTGGCAGCGCCGCATGCAACGGCGTCCGGGCCGGTAAGGCGCGCACCTTTCCCTTAGCGGCTTCTCCCAACGACAGCGAGGCATTGCCACCGTGACCGAGATTAGGGCAACGACCATCCTTCCGGCGCGCCGGACGCCAATCGACATCCAGACCGCGGACGGGCTGAACCTCGTTGGCGAACTGGCGCTGCCGCAGGCCAAGGACCCGGTGGCCACGGTGGTCATGCTGCACCCGCTTCCGACGCACGGCGGGATGATGGACAGCCACGTCTACAGGAAGGCGTCCTACCGGCTGCCCGCCCTCGCCGACCTGGCCGTCTTGCGGTTCAACACGCGAGGGACCGAGTCCGAGCGAGGCAAGAGCGACGGGGAATTCGGTAACGGCGACGGCGAGCGGTTCGATGTCGAGGCAGCGGTGGGATGGGCGGTCGCGCACGGGCTGCCCAAGATCTGGCTGGTTGGCTGGTCATTCGGCACCGAGATCGCGCTGCGCTGGGGCGACCTGCCTGAGGTCGAGGGAGCGATCTTGCTGTCCCCGCCGCTGCGCCGGGCCACCGACGCGGACCTGGACCGGTGGGCGGGCACCGGCAAGACGCTCGTCGCCCTGGTCCCTGAGTTCGACGACTACCTTAAGCCCGACGAGGCGCAACCGCATTTCGCCCGCGTGCCCAAGGCTGAGCTGATCGCCGTGGACAAGGCCAAGCACCTGTGGGTGGGCGAGCCTTATGTTCGGATCGTCCTGAACGAGATCGTCCGCTGCGTCAACCCGGCCGCACTCACCGCAGGGGCACTGCCGACCGACTGGGCGCAGTAACCCCTCAGGTCGGCGCCCCTGGAGCCCCCCGATACGGGGAACGTAGCGAGGTCCCCGGAACCATGTTCCGGGGACCTCGCTAGGCATCAAGCTGGCTGACTTACTCAGTCCACCAGTCTTCTCCGGTCTCAGGGTTGCCGGTGCCACCGGACACGGGAGCGGTGCCGTTCGCGCTGACCGAGCTGGTGCCGTTCGGGCGCGTGGCGGGCGGCGGGGGCGGAACGCTCTCGGTCAGGGCAGGCTTGGGCGGAGCGGCCGTGACCTGGTCCATGGACGGCATCGCCGGCATCGCGAGGCCCATCTGGCCGCCAAGGAGCTGGCGGACCTGCGCCAGGTGGCTGGAGATGTTGTCCTTCTGACGGGTCAGGTCATCAACCTCGCGCTGGGCGGTGAGCCGACGGCGCTCGGCCTCGCTCTTGGCCTCGCCGAGCACCTGCTCAGACTGGGCCTTTGCCTGGGCGACGATCTGGTCGGCGTTCTTCTTCGCGTTCGTGACCAGCTGTCGGGCGTGCTGGTCGGCGTCGCGGCGGGTCTGGTCGGCCTGGGCAGACGCCTTGGTGGCGCGCTGCTCGGCGGTGGACGCCCGCTGCTCAGCCTCGGAGACCAGCTTCTGGGTCGCGGCCTGGGCGGCGGCGAGCCGCTCGGCCTCCTGGCGCTCAGCTTCCTCGCGGCGGGCGGCCAGCTGGATCTCGAACTCGGCCTCGGCCTGGGCCCGCTGGGCCTCGCTTTCCTCCAGGATGCGCTGTGCCTGGCTGCGCATCTCATCGGCCTGCCGCTTGGAGGTCGTGAGGATCTCGTCCCGTTCCTTCTTGGCGTTCGCCTTCTGCTGGGCGACCTCGCGCTCTGTCGTGGTGCGCAGCCGTGCGATCTCGCGCTCGGTGGCGGCGCGCTTCTCGGCGACCTCGTGGTCGGCGGTGGCCCGCAGCTTGGCGACCTCGCGCTCGGTCGTCGATGTCAGCTCGTCGGACTCACGTCGCGCGGTGGAGCGGATCGAGTCCGCCTCGCGCTCAGCGGCACCGCGCATGTCGTCGGTCTCACGCTTGGCGTTCGCCCGCAGTTCCGCGGCGTCGTTCTCGGCGGTGGCCCGCAGTTCGGCGGCGTCAACCTTGGCAGCGGCCTTGATCTCGTTCGCCTCGGAGCGTGCGGCCTGGACGAGCTCGGTGGCCTGCTCCTCGGCGAGGCGCAGCAGTTGCTCAATGCGGGCGCCTAGGCCGGAGTAGGTCGGGCGCTCCTGCTCCTGGATCTGCCGGTGCGCGTCGGAAAGCTCACGGCGCGCGGCCAGCGCGTCTTCCTGATGCCGGCGAACCTCGGCGGCGAGCTGCCGGATGTGCTCATCAACCTGGTGCGGGTCATAGCCACGCATTACCTTGGCGAAGTCGCGAGGCGGGGTCTCTTCGAAGAAGCTGGTCAGTTGAGCGTCAATGTCCGATTGCATGTGGCCTATATCCTGGCTAGACGGGGGACGGCAGGCGAAGATGTCAGCCGAGTTGTCGCCGGCGTGGCCGTGGTCAAGCGGACTCCAGCGAGGTTCTCGCCCAGTGACAGGACACTACTCCGCCTCCGCCTTGCCTGTAGGTTCTTCGGAGGCTTTTGTCGCTGTCTAGCAGGCAAGTCTAAGCGCCGCGGGCGCACCGCGCGCCCCAGTGGGCACCCTTGCATGATCCCGTTTCACCCGTGGACAAGACGATCGCAAAGTGTCACGAACCATCACGCGAGTAGGGCGCCACGGTGCCTGGACTGAGGAGTGACGACGAAGGAGGAGGGACGAAGGAGGAGGGACGAGGGAAGGCAGCGTGCCAGGGCGCCCGTATCGGGGGGTCCGGGGGGTCGTCCCCCCGGGTGGCAAGGCTAACGAGGCTGGACCAGCTCGGTGAGGACGCCGCCAAGATCAGCCGGGTGGAGAAAGGCGATCGACGCGCCCATCGAGCCGTGCCGGGGACGGGAGTCGATCAGCCGGACGAGGCCGCCCGCCTCGATCGTGGCCAGAGCCTCGGTGACGTTCGCCACAGCGTAGCCCACATGATGGATGCCCTCTCCCCGCTTGGCCAGGAACTTCCCGACAGGGCTGCTGTCGGACAATGGCTCAAGGAGCTGGATGTAAGAGGCGAAAGGCGCAGCTGAGCCGGGGGAGACCGCAAGCATCGCCTCCTTGACGCCCTGCTCCTCGTTGACCTCCTGGCTGCTCACCGACAGCCCGAAGACCGACGTGTATTTCTCGATAGCGGCCTCAAGCGACCGGCAGGCGATGCCCACATGATCGATACGTTGCAGCATGCTGGGTATCCTCGCAGATAGCTTTTACCTCTCAGCACGGAGGCTCGGATGCCGGACCCGGTGATCATCGGCGGGGCGCGGACCCCGATGGGACGGCTGCTTGGCTCGCTGGCCGGCTTGTCGGCGGCCGAGTTGGGTGGCTACGCCATCAAGGGAGCCCTGGAGCGCGCGGGCATCGCCCCGCAGGACGTCGAGTACGTGATCATGGGCCACGTGCTGCAGGCCGGAACGGGGCAGATCACAGCCCGCCAGGCCGCAGTCAAGGCGGGCATCCCGATGAGCACCCCGGCGACGGTCGTCAACAAGGTCTGCCTGTCCGGCCTTGACGCGATCGCCCAGGCAGCGGATCTCATCCGGCTCGGGGAGTACGACGTGGTCGTGGCCGGCGGCATGGAATCCATGACGAACGCGCCGCATGTGCTGAAGAACTCGCGCAAGGGCTACAAGTACGGCGCCGTCGAGATGATCGACGCGATGGCCTACGACGGCCTCACGGACGCCTTCGACGGCCTCTCGATGGGCGAGTCAACCGAGCGGCACAACGCCAAGCTCGCCATCTCCCGCGAGGAGCAGGACGAGTTCGCCGCGCGTTCGCAGCAGCGCGCGGCGACTGCCGCGGGCAGCGGCACGTTCGCGCAGGAGATCGTGGCGGTCGAGATCCCGCAGCGCGGCAAGGCCGCCGCCCTGTTCGGGGCTGACGAGGGTATCCGGCCGGACACCACGGTGGAGTCGCTGGGCAAGCTACCCCCAGCGTTCGGCAAGGACGGGACGATTACAGCTGGCACCTCGTCGCAGATCTCCGATGGCGGCGCCGCCGTGGTCGTCACCTCACGGGAGAAGGCTGAGCAACTCGGCGCGACGATCCTCGCGGAGGTCGGCCGGTTCGCCACGGTGGCCGGCCCAGACAACTCGCTGCACTCCCAGCCCGCCAACGCGGTCAAGAAGGCCCTGGCCAAGGCTGACCTCAAGGTCGCAGACCTTGACCTTATCGAGATTAACGAGGCCTTCGCCGCGGTGGGCGTCCAGTCCATGCGTGACCTCGGCGTCAGCCCGGACAAGGTCAACGTGAACGGTGGCGCGATCGCACTCGGCCACCCGCTGGGCATGTCAGGCACCCGCATCGCCCTCACACTCGCCTACGAGCTTCGCCGTCGCGGTGGCGGCCTCGGCGTCGCGGCCCTCTGCGGAGGTGGCGGTCAGGGATCCGCCCTGCTGCTCAGGGCTTCGCGCTGAACGGCGAGGCCGACTCCGCCGCCGACAGCCGCCGTCTTGCTCACCGGGTACTCGCCAGGGATGCCAGAGCGCTCGCCCGAACGATCTCGTGGATCGAGAATGGGGATGGGCGCGCCCGCTTGGTGCTCAGGGAACTGACAGCGGCGACGGCCAGCCGGCGTACCGACGGCCAGCAGGCGGGGGAGCGCGGCGGCGGGGCGGGGTGGCCACAGCGATCCGCGCGAGTGATAGGGCTGACGGGAGCACCCGGAGCAGGCAAGTCGACCACGACGAACGCGCTGGTCGCGGCGCTGCGGGCGCGCGGCGAGCAGGTCGCGGTGCTGGCTGTGGACCCGTCGTCGCCGTTCTCCGGCGGTGCGCTGCTCGGCGACCGGGTGCGGATGCAGGGGCACGCGATGGACGCCGGGGTTTTCATCCGGTCGATGGCGAGCCGGGGACAGCTCGGCGGACTGTCCGCCGCCACCCCGATGGCGATCCGGGCGCTGGACGCGGCCGGGTTCTCGGTCATCTTGGTAGAGACCGTGGGCGTGGGGCAGGCCGAGGTGGAGATCGCCTCGGCAGCTGACTCGACAGTGGTCGTTGTAGTACCGGGAATGGGTGACTCCATCCAGGCGGCCAAGGCCGGCGTGCTTGAGGTCGCCGACGTGCTCGTCGTGAACAAGGCCGACCGGCCGGATACCGCCGCGACCGTGCGCGACTTGAAGCACATGGTGGCTCTGTCGTCAGCCGCGTGGAAGCCCCCGGTGGTGCAGACGGTGGCGACGACGCCGGATGGGATCGGTGACTTGCTCGACGCGCTTGACCGGCACTGGCAGTGGCTGGCCTCGGCGGGCGAGCTGGAGCGGCGGCGCCGGGCGCGGGCGCGGGATGAGGTGCTGGCGATGGCGTTCGGGACGGTCCGTGCCGCCCTGGACGGGCCACTGCTCGACGCCCTGGCGGGCCAGGTCGCCGATGGCGTCCTGGACCCGCACGAGGCGTCGGAGAAGCTGCTTTCCTCCGTCGGTTACTCGGTCACGGCACCTTGAGGTAGATTACGCCGCTGGTTGCCTTGCCGTAGCCTGTCTGGTCCCAGCTCTGGATGGGCGAGGCACCAAGGTAGTAGGCGCGGTAGTAGGCGGCGTTCCGTTCTGCCGTCGTATTGGTGTACACGACCGTTCCGCCATGGCCGCAGCTACCTTTGGTCCCGTTGTACTGCGGGTAGTCGTTCCATGGGCCGTTCTTGCTGGCCGCCCACTGAAAGTCGGTATTAACGACTTGGCCGCCCATGACAGTGCCGGGGACTGAGGTCGTGAAACCGAGGCAGGCGGACAGGACAACTCCGCCATTCTTGTTCACCGTGCCCTTAAAGCCCGTGTAGACGGTCGGGATGGTCACATAGAGGGGCAGGTAAAAATCTTGCCCTTCCAGCAGGCTGGAAGCCGGGCTGAATTGCACGTGCCAGGTTTCCCCGGTCGCCTTGGGCAGCGCGATGCTGAAGCTTCCGTTGGAAGCGGTCTTCGCGGTTGCCGTCGGCGTGGTCTTGCCCTGGGCATACACTGCCACCTGCATCGGCGTGGCGAAGGGCACGTAGGAGCCCGCGTCATTCCGCTGGTAGGTGAGGCTGCCAGTGGCCTTGACCGCCGTGCCGTAGGTGACGGAGTTCTTCGGGCTGAGCTTGACGGTCAGCTTCGTGGGGTTCGGCGTGACGTTGAAGACGACCGTCGAGGAGCCGCCCCGGGCGGTGGACGAGCCGGCGACTTGCGCGCTCAAGTAATCAGGGAGGCCCGCGCCGGGGTCGTATGGGGGCGTGACCTTGATACTGAAGACCCCGGCGGTGGTGGTCGTGAGCGTCGGCGAACTGCCCTGCCCCCACTCCTCGTCAAGGGAGACCGGCCCGTGGTAAGGGGCGGTGGTCCCGCCCGGGTAGTCGATGGTGACAGTCCCGCTCACCGTGGCGGTGGGGTGGTCGTAGTCGATGGTGGTGCTGTCGACGGCGAGGGTCACCTTGTCTGACGGGGTGAACTCCCAGGGGCCGGCGTACAGGCTTGTGCCCTGGGTGCCGCCCTGGTCGGTGGCGTCCACGGTGACCTCGTAGTCGGCGAGGGGCAGTTGCGTTGTGGTGATCGGCGCGGTGACGGTCCACGTGCTCTGGTAGTACCAGCCTTCGTTGACGCTGGAGGTTTCCGTTACCGCCGGGTCCAGCAGGTCCGCGTGCGTGGCCTCACTGAGCACGTGGAGGGCCAGGCTGGTGATCGGCGTGGTCGAGTCAACGACCACCGACAGCAGGCCCACGTTGGTGTCCGGGCTTGATGGGGTATCGACGGTGATGTAGTCGGGGGTAATGGCGCGGACCCCGGCATTGGCGGCCGTCGCGGGGACGGCGATCAGGGCGAGCAGCGCAGCGGCGAGCGCGCCGGCCTTGGCACGTGACATGAGTTCTGGGTTCCTGTCTGCTTCGTCTGCTCGCGCTACCGGACCGTGACCTTGACCGTGCTCGTGCCGGCCGCCAGGTGGGTCGAGTTGCCCTCGTAGTCGGCCGCCCAGGGCGCGGTGTCGATGAAGTCGGAGAATGTCGCGCTGAACTTGCCGCTGGAGTTCGTCTTGGCCGTCACCATGTAGCACCAGCCAGTGCTGCTGCGGCAGTAGTTGTAGTCCTGGAAGACGATGTAGACGGTCTGGCCGCCGTAGCCGTGCCAGCCGTTGTTCAGGTACTGGAGCGTGCCCTTGACGGTGATGTCGCCCTTCCAGTTCACCGTGGTGGGAGAAACGCTGAAGTCGGTGATCCGGTCGTCGTACTTCCACTCGAAGTGGGCCGGGCTGTAAGCCGCGTGGTAGCCGGCACCGTTGTTGGCCGCGGGCTCGGCGGGGTAGTACACGCGGTAGTACGCCGCGCTCCAGACGGCCGTGCTGGTCAGCGTGAACCGGACGCCGTCGTTGCCGCACGCGCTGCCGAACGCGTAGCTCGTCCCGGCGAGGTTGTACCACGGCCCGTTCGCGGTCTTCGCCCACTGGAAATGGAGCGCTGCCGGGTTGGGAATGGACTGGCCACTGGGGACCTTCGTGCTGAAGCCGAGGCAACCGGAGTACCGAACTCCCCAGTACTGGTTCAGCGCGGCGCTGGTACCGCTGATCTCCGTGCCGAAGTTCAGGGCCATCGCCATGCTGGCGCTCGACCCGGCGAGCAGGGGGTTGCTGGTCGTGGCCTGGACGGTCCATGTGGTGCCGCTGGTGACGGCAGGCAGCGTGAAGCTGTAGTCGCCACTGGAGTTCGTCTGCGTCGTGGCCACGAGCGTGTTGTACGGCGAACTGTACAAGTCAACCGTCATGGGCGTGGTAAGAGGCACGTATGAGCCCAGCGCGTCCGGTTGGTACATGATGGCGCCGCTGAGCGTGACCTTGGTGCCGTAGTTAACGGTGGGGGAGCTGAGCAGAGCCGTGATCTTGGTCGGGTCGACCGTGACCTTGAACGTGACGGCCGGGGACCCCACGGTCTGCCCCGGGATGCCGTCTGGCAGTTCGACGGCTAGTTGCGGGGCGGAGCTTTCCGCGGCCGTCGGTGAGACCGTGAACGAGTAGCCACCGTCGGAGTTGGTGGTGGCCGTCTCCTGGCCGTACCCCCAGTCCATGTCGACGATGACCTGTCCCACGTACGGGGTAGCGGTGCCGTCCGGGGCGACGAGGCTCACGGCCCCGCTGATCGTCGAGGTCGGGTCGGTGAGGGTGATGTCGGTGTTACTAGCGCTGATCGTTACCTGGGGAATCGCGATGAAGTACCAGTCCTGATTCAGGCCCTTGATCGCGGTCCCGCCTGAGTCGGTGGCGTCCACGACGACCAGGTGCTCGCCTAGCGGGAGTTGCGTTTGCGCGATCGGCGTGGTCACCGTCCACGTGGACTGGCCGGGATCGGACAGGGATGCCGGAGTGGAGGAGGTCTCCGCCACCGCCGGGTCCAGCAGGTCCGTGCTGCCAGTCGAGTCGTAGATGTGTACGGACACGGTGGTGATTGCCGACGTGGACTGTAGGTCCACGGAAAGGTCGCCCTGGGCGTTGTTGGGGCTGCTTACGGACGTGAGGGATATGTAGTCGCCCGTGGTGTCAGGCGAGGCGTGGCCGCCGGTGCCGGCCGCGGCGGTGCCGGCGCCGGCCGCTAGCAGGGCGACTACGGAAAAGGCAAGTGCAACAAGCGTGGCGGCTTTTGGCCGCCTAAGTGACGACAAGGAGGACTCCCCGAGGAACAAGTGATTACTGTCGAGGTCAGTATGGCGTCTTTTTTCTCGGTAAACCAGCGAATATGTAACGTTCTGTACCGTTACGCGTAGTCGTTATGGCGGGAATGTGTAGGCCTGCCAGCTCTGCCCGCCGTCATACGTCATATAGATCTGGTGCAGGAACGTGTTGGCCGGGATCGCAATGCCCTGCTCGTTCGTGGTCATCCCGACGTAGGTGAACCCGCTCGCCAGTGAGGCCGTCTGCTGCCACTGCCCGCTGGCGTCCAGGATCCAGATGCCTTCCGTCGTGGCCACGATGGCCGGGGCGGACGCCGTGGCCGACAGTGCGGTCAGGGTCCCATGGGCTGGTGCCGCAGTCGGGGATAGCCAGTTGAGGCTGCTGGTGCCAGAGGTATAGATGAGAGTCTTCTGGGCGGTGAGGCTGCCGGTCGCCTGTGGCTGGGTCGTGCAGGCTGCGACGAGGTCGTTCAGGCCCGAGCTGAGGAGCGCACCGCCGAGGCTGCCTCCGGCTTGTGGCGGGGCCGCCGGGCAGGGGGCGTTTCCGAGCTTGGTCCAGGCGCCGGTAAGCGGCCCGGAATAGACTGTCCCGTCCGCCGCCAGTAGCCACCCCGTGGTGCTGTCGAGCATGATGGTCGGCGTGGCGCCCGCCGAGTCGGGGAGATTCGTGGTGGCGGGGCCGACGTCGACCCAGTCGTCAGTCCCGGCGGGCGTTGTCTTGAGGGTGTAGCTGGTGCAGTCTCGCGTGCTGCCCGTGGCGGCAGGGGGACAGGTCGCGAACAGGGCGAACGCCGCGTTGCCCGCGGTCTCCAGGTCGATTACCTGCTGGCCGTCGGTGTTGACCTGGGTCCAGATGGCACCGCCATCGTGCGTCGACCACAGAGCGGGTCCGTAGGCCCAGCCGTTGCTGTCGTTAAGAAAACGGATGCCGGTGACCTGGCTGGTAGACGGGGCGGGGACGCCTTCCCAGGTCTGTCCCCCGTCCGTGGTCTGCACGATAGACGTGCAGATCGTGGGGTTGGAGTTCTCGCAGTGGCCAGGTGTGCCGGCCTGGCCGATCGCCCACCCCTTGTCCACGCCGATGAACGTCACGGACGTCGGCTGGAAGTTGGCCGGGACCGGGCCGTGCACCTGGGACCCGGCCGCACTGGTGCTCTCGGAGGGCGTGGGCGTCGTGCTCGCGGGGGACGTGGCCGTGCTGGCCCTGCTCGATGGGGCCGTGGCAGTCGCAGACGCCGCGGTCGCCGGCGTGGCGGTCGCAGGCGTGGCGGTCGATTCCCGCCGGCCGTTCGCCGCCTGGGTGCCGGTGGCGGACTGGCCGAGGTGCAGGGAAAGCACGGTCGGCCCGGCGATGGCCACCGCGACGACGACCGCGGCGGCCGAGGTGACGGTGACCGCGAGCCTGCCTACCTTGCGGCGGCGGGCCCGCTTGCGGATCAGCTCGAACGTTCCCGAGGGCGGGGCCAGCGGCGCGATCTCGCGCGCCAGCCACTCCTCCAGCGGATCGCGCTCGCTATCTGGCATCACGTGACCTCCCTTCGTTTACGCCGCTGGTGGTCCCGCGTGCTAGCAGTGCCTCCCTGAGCTTCGTCCGGGCATGATACAGGTCGGCCTTGATCGTGCCATCGGGCCGCTTGAGCAGGATCGCGATCTCGCGGATACCGAAGCCGGCGTAGTAGTGCAGCAGGAACGGCTCGCGCAGCCTGGCCGGAAGCGTCATGATCAGCTCCCGCACGTCCACGTCCTGCGCCGGGTCGGACGTGGGCTCAGGGTCGCTACCCGACGTGACCTTGCGGATCGCGCGGCGCTCGCGCTCCATCTTGCGCCAGTGGTCGCGGACCAGGTTGGTCGCGATCATGTACAGGTAACTCTGCGGGCTGTCGAGGCTGGCTGGCTTGGTCCACCGCGACAGCAGCCGGACAAACGCCTCGCTCGCGATCTCGTGAGCCGTCTCCTCGTCATCTACCAGCCGCCGGACCCAGCCAGCGAGCTTCGGGTACTGCGTGGCGAACAGCTGCTCGGTCACCGCCCGCCCGGCGGCGGTCCCTGGCCTCATGGCCGGCGTGGGACCGGTGGAGCTGATGACGTCCCACTCGCCGGAATCCCCGGCAGGCATGCCGTCGCGCGGGCCTGTGCCCGCGTCCCCGACCACCCGGCCGCCTCCCTCTACCTGTACTTGGACCGCCCGCAGCGGCTGCAGCGGCGTTTCTTGGACGGCCAGGGTGCTTGTGGCTTGCATCAGCGGTCTTCACCCATTCAGGCGAGGGCGACGGTGGCGGCTGGCTGACGTGGCTGCGCTTGCTAGCCTCGTCACCCGAGCCACTGCTTCAGACGCCGCTCGCCTGCGGGTGGTTGTGACTTTTTTGGATTATTCCCCGCGCTTGCTCGCGGTCTAGGCCGGGCTTGCGGTCGGCAGGCCGGCCTCCGCGGCAGCATCGAGCAGGCGCTTGTCGTAAGCGACGAAGGCGGAAAGGTCCCGCCGGATCGTCAGCGCTGACGCGAGGTGGATGGCATCGACCGTCCCCAGCCGTTGCGGCGGCAGGGTAGCGGCGTTGTCCAGCACCACGTTGGTGAGGGAGACCTGCCCGATCCGCCGGACGAGCCGTACGCCCCTGGTCAGCGCGCCTGGCTCAGCCTGCCAGATGGCTCGCAGCACCTCGGTCCTGTGCAGGGCGCTGGAGATCAGCGCCTGGTCCTGCCGCTCCGACAGGTAACTAATGAGCGCCGCTGATTCCGGCTCGGTGAGTGCCAGCTTGATCAGCGCGGACGAGTCGAGGTAGATCATGACCGGTCCTCTTCGCGGATCTGCCCGAGGACATCGCCGGCGGTGGGCCGCCCGGGGGCCAGCGCCGGGTAGGGGTCGATCTCCAGGGCGCTGCCACTTTCCTCGGCGCGCTCGATCACTCCGGCGGCGATCCAGCGCTCCAGCGGACTGTCCGGCTCCTTCACCGGGATCATCTGGGCCACTAGGCGGCCTCGGTTGGTGATGTCCACCGTGTGGCCGCGTTCGACTAGGTCGACGTAGACGCTCGCATGCTGCCGCAACTCGCGGATCCCGATTCGCTGCGAGCCGATCGCGTGGTGCACCGGATCCGGCTGGAGCCGGTCGGCCCCGTCGCGCCGCGGTCGGCCCCGTCGCGGGGCACTTCGCCCCTCGCCCTCCGTTGTCATGATGAGAACGGTAGCACAGTTTATGCTACCAGTCGCGGCCCATTGCATGCCGTTATCAGACCGGAACCAGCGATGATGAGCTTGTGGAGCCCTAAGCATGCGGCAGGATAGAGATATGCAACAGCCTCGGGACTTCTCCCTATACGGTGCCGTCGACCTCGGCTCGCGGCAGGCGGCCGCGCAGCGCAGGCAACAGGCGGCCCGGGCATCCTCCTCCGCCGCCAGCGGTCAAGGCGGTTCGTCCGGCACCCCCGCCGACAGCGGTGGTGTGACGGGATATGTGATTGACGTCACCGAGCAGACGTTCAACGAGGACGTGGCCATGCGGTCCCGGACCGTGCCGGTGATCGTGGACCTGTGGGCGGAATGGTGCGGCCCGTGCAAGCAGCTCAGCCCGCTGCTGGAAAAGCTCGCCACGGAGGCGAACGGCGCCTGGGTGCTCGCGAAGATCGACGTTGACGCCAACCCCCGGCTGGCCCAGGCGTTCCAGGCGCAGTCCATCCCGATGGTGGTAGCCATTATCGGCGGGCAGATGGTAGACGCGTTCCTGGGCGCGATGCCCGAGGCCCAGATAAGGCAGTGGCTGGACCAGGTGCTGTCGGTTGCCGAGCAACTTGGCCTGCCGCCGGTCGGCGACGTGGCCACGCCGCAGGATGCGGCGCGCGACACTGACGAGGACGAGGACGACGACGACCTGCCCCCGCACTTGCGGGCCGCACGGGACGCGATTGAAGCAGGCGAGATGGACTCCGCCGCTTCCCTGCTGGAGAAGGCATTGTCCGAGGTGCCGTCCGACGGGTTCGCCAAGAGCATGCTCGCCCAGGTCAACGTGATGCGCCGGGTGAGCAGCTACGACGACGTGGCGGCGATCGCCCGCCAGGCCGCCGAGCGGCCCGACGATCCGGAGGCGCAGATCAAGCTCGCCGACCTTGAGGTCGCCTCCGGCCGTACGGAGGACGCCTTCGACCGACTGCTCGGCGTGATCAAGCGCACCGCTGGGGATGACCGTAACAAGGCGCGCGTCCACCTGCTCGACCTGTTCGAGATCTTCCCGGCTGGAGAGCCGGCCGTGAAGTCCGCCCGGCAGCGGCTGGCCAGCCTGCTGTTCTAGCTGCGTCCCGCGATGGTGCGGGACCGTTTCGGCTGCCGCGGTAAAGGTTCAGCGGTCGCGGGCTTGAGAGTCCGCCTCGGCGAGCAGTTCGAGGGAGGGCAGCGCCGCGGCCAGCGCCGCGCGCTGCTCCGCGGACAAGAGCAGCAGGCTCTGGGCTAGCACGGCGGTGCCCTCGTCCCGCAACTGGTCCATGGTCTGGTGACCGAGGTCCGTGATGGCGATCGTGCTCGCCCGTGCATCGCTCGGGTCGGGACGCCGCACGACTAGCCCGGATTCCTCCAGGACCGTAACCACGCGGGTCAGTGTCGAAGGCGCGATACCCTCAGCAGCGGCGAGGTCGCCAAGTCGAAGAGGTCCTGCCCGTTCGACAGTGGCGAGTGCGGCCAGTTGGGACGGCGTTAGCCCGGCAAGCTCATGACGGCGCAGCCGCCGGGAGAGCCTGGCGATGGCAACGCGCAAGCGCGTAACGTCAATCACGCCAGCTTCGGCCGACGCTGGGCTCAGTGCGGACTCCGTCGCCATGAATGAAGGGTACGTCCCAGCCCGGACACTCGCGCCCGCATCGGGCAGGGGGGATACCCTGGGACCGCGCGTCCCGGAAAGGCGGAAACTCAAGTGACAATGGTGCCGAGCGTTTCCTACTCATTTACTGCCCGCCTGGAAGTGGCCTCGCATGGCCGTGCGGTCAGCGAGATCACCCGTGCGGTGGAGCAGGCGGGCGGCGTGGTCACCGCCCTTGACGTGGCCTCCGGTAACCGCGGTCGCCTCCGGGTTGACGTCACGTGTGCGGCGATCGACACGGGGCACGCAGAGGCGCTGGTCGCTGCGCTGCGCGAGATCCCCGGTGTCTCCGTGCACAAGGTCAGCGACCGGACCTTCCTCATGCACCTCGGCGGAAAGATCGAGATGCGCTCGAAGGTACCGCTGCGCAACCGGGACGACCTGTCGATGGCGTACACGCCAGGAGTTGCCCGGGTGTCCCTGGCGATAGCGGCGAACCCTGAGGACGCGCGTCGCCTGACCATCAAGCGCAACAGCGTCGCCGTCGTCACCGACGGCTCCGCGGTGCTCGGCCTTGGCAACGTCGGGCCGTACGCCGCGCTGCCGGTCATGGAGGGCAAGGCCGCCCTGTTCAAGCGGTTTGCCGGCATTGACGCGTGGCCCATCTGCCTCGATACCCAGGACACCGACCAGATCGTCGCCACGGTTGCGGCGATCGCGCCCGGCTTCGGCGGGATCAACCTGGAGGACATCTCCGCGCCTCGCTGCTTTGAGGTGGAGCGCCGGCTGCGCGCCATGCTCGACATCCCGGTTTTCCACGATGATCAGCACGGGACCGCGATCGTCGTCCTCGCGGCGCTAACCAACGCGCTGCGGGTGGTCGACAAGGAACTGAGCAAGGTGCGCATCGTGATGTGCGGTGCGGGGGCGGCCGGGACCGCGGTGCTCAAGCTGCTGCTGACCGCAGGCGCCAGCAACGTGGTTGCCTGCGACCTAGAAGGAGCGGTCTACCGGGGCCGCCCGGGCATGACCGAGAGCCTGACCTGGATCGCCGAGCACACCAACGCCGAGGGGTACCGCGGGGATCTGGCGGGCGCAATCTGCGGGGCCGACGTCTTCATCGGCGTGTCCGCGCCCAACGTCCTGGCTGGCGGCCAGGTCAAGATGATGAACAGTGACGCGATCGTGTTCGCGCTCGCTAACCCCGACCCGGAGGTTGACCCCGAGGAGGCTCGGGAGTACGCGGCGGTCGTCGCCACCGGGCGCAGCGACTACCCGAACCAGATCAACAATGTCCTGGCGTTCCCCGGGGTGTTCCGGGGCCTGCTCGATGCGCAATGCAAGAAGATCGACGATCGGATGCTCGTAGCCGCCGCGCGGGCACTGGCCGACGTGGTGCAGCCGGGCGAGCTCGGCCCGGATTACATCATCCCGTCAGTCTTCCACTCGGATGTCGCCTCCGGCGTCGCGGCCGCCATCCGGGAGATCGCCGGCCCAGGTAAGCCGGCGGCGGAGGCAGCGCCCTCTTACGCTTCCGCCTCCGCCGCCTCCGCCGCCTCCGCCGCTGGCGACGACGATGACTAGGCTGCGCGACACGCTCGGCTAGCCCGCGAGGACGTGTTACCTCGCTGATGATGGTTACATGGATGCCATGGGCGCGGATCCGAAGGCCGGAAGACTCCTCGTCGCCACGCCATTGCTCGGGGACCCTAATTTCCGGCGCACCGTGGTCCTCATCGTCGAGCATGAGAAAACGGAGGGGACGTTGGGGGTAGTCCTCAATCGTCCAACCCAGATTCCGGTCGGCCAGGTACTCCAGCAGTGGACGGACGTTGTGACAGATCCGTGCGTGGTGTTCAAGGGTGGTCCGGTCTCGCCTAACAGCGCCCTGGCCCTCGCCCTGGTCCCCGGTACCGATGAGCCGCTGGGCTGGCGCGCACTGGACGGCGCCCCAGCGCTGGCCCGGCTCGGCTTGCTCGACCTGGACACGCCGCCGAACGTGCTCGCGCTGGCCATCCACGCGCTGCGCGTTTACGCCGGGTACGCCGGCTGGTCGCCGGGACAGCTCAAGCAGGAGATCGATGAGGGCGCCTGGCACGTGGTCAGCGCCGAGCCGGGTGACGTCTTCGCCGCCGACCCGGATCTGCTGTGGCGCTCGGTGCTGCGCCGCCAGGAGGGCGACATGGCGTTCCTGGCGACCTATCCCGACGACCCAGGACTCAACTGAGAGCCTGCAAGAGCCCGCAATTCCCCTGACTGAGGTGGGGATTGCCACCTCGGGATCGGCCGCGATGGAGCCAGCGGCGGCCGTCGAGAAGGTAAACTGGTGACCGTGAGCACCACCGAAGTACTGCCAGGCGGCGACCTCAAGGTTCATGAGGACGTCAGGACCGAGACGTCCAACGGGGATCACGAGCGGTTCGCGCACTACGCAGACGCCAACCAGATCACCGAGAGCTCGGTCTTCGGGACGCCCATTCGCGCGCTCTGCGGCAAGGTATGGGTGCCGAGCCGGGACCCGCAGCGCTTCCCGATCTGCCCTGAGTGCAAGGAGATCTACGACTCGCTGCCGTCCGGCGGCGACGGCGAGGAGTGCGCCCGCCGGGCGACGGCCAGGCCTGTTCGGTAGCCTCCGGCCACCTTCCCACGGCTCCCCGGTATCTGCCAGCGGGGACGACACCCCGAGAAGATCAGGCGTCCGGCCTGCGTGGCTGGCAACGGCATGCCTACGCCGAGTACTTTCAGGCCAACAAGCGCGATTTTCTCGTTGTCGCAACGCCTGGCGCGGGTAAGACCACATACGCGCTCACGGTCGCCCGTGAGCTGCTTAACCTTCGCGAGATCGTTTCCATCACGATCGTGGCCCCCACAGAGCACCTCAAGTACCAGTGGGCGCAGGCGGCGGCACGGTTCGGGATCGCGATCGACCCGGCCTACAGCAACGCCCAGGGGCCGGTTGGCGCGGACTTCCACGGGGTAGCGATCACATACGCCCAGGTCGCCGCTCATCCCGCGCTACACAGGCAGCGGACTGAGGGCCGCCGGACGCTGGTGATCTTCGACGAGATCCACCACGCGGCCGACGCGCTGTCGTGGGGCGAAGCCGTGCGCGAGGCGTTCGACCCCGCACGGCGCAGGCTTGGTCTCACGGGCACGCCGTTCCGTTCGGATGCAAATCCCATCCCGTTTATCACGTATATCCCGGAGTCGGACGGCACGAAGAGGTCCGCCTCGGACTTCGTGTACGGGTACGGGCCGGCATTGTCGGACGGCGTGGTGCGGCCGGTCATCTTCCTCGCCTACTCAGGCGAGATGGCCTGGCGGACCCGGGCGGGCGACGAGATCTCCGCCACGCTGGGCACGCCGATGACGAAGGACCAGGTCGCGCAGGCCTGGCGAACCGCGCTTGATCCGGGCGGCGAGTGGATCGCGCGGGTCCTGGAGGCCGCCGACAAGCGGCTGACCGAGGTCCGCCGGGAAATCCCCGACGCCGCCGGCCTGGTCATCGCGGGCGACCACGAGACGGCCCGCGCGTACGCGGCACTGCTGCGCAAGGTCAGCGGCACTCGACCCGTCGTCGTGCTGTCCGACGACCCCACCGCCTCCAAGAAGATCGGTAAGTTCGCCACGTCCGAGGACCGCTGGATGGTCGCGGTGCGGATGGTGTCCGAGGGAGTAGACGTGCCCCGGCTGGCGGTCGGGGTCTACGCGACCAGCGTGTCCACCGCGCTGTTCTTCGCCCAGGCCATCGGGCGGTTCGTGCGCGCGAGGCGACGCGGGGAGACGGCCTCGGTCTTCCTGCCATCGGTGCCGGTCCTGCTTGGGTTCGCCGCCGAATTGGAAGCCGAACGCGACCACGTCATCGCGCACGCGCAGCGCGACGCGGACGACGAGCTGGCGGAGGCGCAGCGGACACGCAAGACGCCGGACACTCCGCTGGACGGGCGGGCTTTCGAGGCGCTCAAGGCGTCGGCGACATTCGACCGGGTGCTCTACGACGGCGGCGAGTTCGGGACCGCGACCGAGGCTGGATCACTAGAGGAAGAGGACTACCTCGGGCTGCCCGGCTTGCTCGACCCCGACCAGGTGGCGCAGCTGCTGCGCAAGCGACAGGCCACCCAGCTGGCCGCGCGGTCGTCGGCGGCCGGTCCCGCTGTTGCCGGTCCCGCTGTGACGATCACCGCTGCCACCGCTGCCACCGCTGCCACCGCTGCCACCGCTGCCACTACGGCCGTCGCGGCTCCGGAAGGCCCGAAGGCTGTCCGGGAGGCGCGGCCGACCGTGAGCCGCGAGGCCCTAGCAGCGCTCCGCAAGGAGCTTAACGGCCTCGTCGGTGCGTGGAGCCACCGCACAGGTCAGCCGCACGGCGTCATCCACAACGAGCTCCGCGACGCCTGCGGCGGCCCGGCGATTCCGCAAGCCTCAGCCGAGCAGATCCAGGCCCGCATCCAGATGATCCGCCAGTGGGCCCTCTCCCGCCGCTTATCTCACCGGCCACTCACTAGTACTGCAACGGCGAGCCGTGATTTCTGACGCGGCATGGCCTGGCGTCCGGCCCTACGCCGCTCACGTTCCCGTTCACCGCGCATTGGCTTCCACGGTCGACTATTGGCGAGTATTTGATTTTATCTCGAAGCTTTTTCCGGTCCCGAAGACTTTTCCACGTGGGAACGTGGAAAAGTTTACCTAACCGGAGAACTCTTCGGGATAATGGCCGCGGGCCGGGACCCGCTACATCTCAGCACTCCGTTGTAGTACTAGCCCTGTCAGCGGCAGGCGCCTGATCCGTCCCTTTGTCGGACCACGGCGCCCCATCGGCATACAATGACGCCCGGATGGTGCTTGCTTCCCGTATATGTCGAAGTTGCGTGATGTTTCGGTCGATGGCGCAGAAACGGATGGCAGATTCATGCAGGCTGATGATCTCTCTGTTAAGGAGCGTGCGGTCCTCTTGGCCCTGCTGGGGCTGGCGCGCGAGGTGTCGAATCCTGAACTGGAGGAGCGCGCGGGATTCCGGCTTGACGGGAAGGAGCGCCGGAAGCTTAATGACCTGAAGCTGGTGGACAGCCGCATGGTGGGCCGCGCTTACTCGCACGAGCTAACCGACACGGGCTGGCACTGGTGCGTCACGGAGCTCTCCGCCAGGCTGCACGGCAAGGTGACCAGCATGGAAGGCGCGCTGTACGCCATCCTCAGCGGGGTGTCCCGGTATCTGGAGTACTCCGGGCAAAGCCTGGCCGATGTATTCCAGCAGCGCTCTACCGACGCGCGGCCCAAGCCAGGCGATATCGACGAGATCATTACGTCGGCGTACCTCAGCCTGGCAGGCGAGCCGGGTGAGTTTGTCCAGATACGGGAGCTGCGCGCAAGACTGGGCGATGTGTCCCGCGATGAGCTCGACTCTGCGCTGGAAAGGCTCTACCGTGCGCAGCAGGTCAATTTGATCCCGCAGTCTAATCAGCGGACCCTGTCGGAAGCCGATCGGGAAGCGGCACTCCGAATCGGCGATGAATCCAAGCACATAATTTCGATTAGACGGGGATGACGGGGATGGACGAGGAGAGGCAGAGGGCGCTAGAGGCGCTTAGGTTTAACTGGACGAGCGCCCTTGATGACGTCTGGTACCCATCGCGCTATCACGTTGAGGGACTGCATGCCGAGGCCACCGGCCTGATCCGCCGCGGCATCGAGGACTCGGCCACGAGCACTAGGCGCGAGAATCCGCTGAGCCTGGCGCTGCTCGGCGAACGCGGCGTCGGCAAAACGCACCTGCTCGGCTGGGCAAGGGAGCAGGTCCAGGCGGCGGGCGGGTTCTTCTTCCTGCTCGGCGACCTTACCCGCAAGACGTTCTGGGACGAGGCGCGCACGGCCTTCGTGCAGCAGTTGCAGCCGCTCGAGGATGGCAGCAGGGACCAGCTCGGCAGGCTGCTGTGCGACCTCGCGGACCGGGCAAGCGTCGCGAAGCCCGTCCGCGATGCCGTGACCGGGGTGGTCCCGCCGGACGCGGCTGATGTCAGCGCGTTCATCGCGGCCTTGAGGCTGCTGGACCCGTCGCTGCCGCCGCCCTGCCTGGACACGGCACGCGCCCTGGTGCTCCTCGCCTCGCCGGACCCTGATCATACGGACATCGGGTATTACTACCTAGATGGTGGCGACGTCGATGCCACCGAGCGGCGTCCGTGGGGCATCAGGTCCAAGCCGAACATGGCACGGTTCGTAATCAACCAGGTCTCCCGGCTCCTGGCGATCTGCGGGCCTACAGTCGTCGCCGTCGACCAGATCGACGCGCTCATCGACCAGGTCAACAAGGACGAGGACGCCAGCGCGGTCGATGAGGTGGCGACCGGCCTGATGGATCTACGCGACACCACCTTCCGCACCTTCACCATAGTCTCCTGCCTTCCGGAGAGCTGGCGCCACGTGTCCAGGCGCGCGGTGGACACGGTCATCGACCGGTTCCAGTCTCCGTGCCAGATGCAGAACATCCCGAGCGCCGACATCGGGCACCTCATGATCGAGAAACGGTTCGCGACGGATTACGCGCGAGTGGAATTTCGACCGCCCTACCCGACCTGGCCGATCCTGCCAGGCGCGTTCGAGGACGCCTCCGCCTACACCGCCCGTGCCCTTCTCAGGCGGATCAGCGCGCACGTGCGCATGTGCCTTGCGCAGGGCACGGTTCAGGAGCTGGAGCGGCTCACCCCAGGCAGCGCTGGTACTTGCGTGCCAGGGGGCGGGCAGCAAGGCACACAGAGCCAGGAAGGCACCGAATCCGGAGACAGTGCGATCGAGCGCCAGTTCGCCGATCTGGACGCGGGGTTCCGCCAGTTGTGGGAAGGCGCCGACGTAGCGGCCGCCCTGGTGCCGGACACCGAGGACACCTTGATCCCGGACTACCTGGACGCCGGACTTGACGCATGGGTGCGTGAGCGCGGCGAGGCGGACGACCTCACCTTTGTCCGAGAACGGCAGCCACGCAAGAATCCCGCGCTGCACGCGGAACTGCGCATGATCACCGATGACCGTACCGAGCGTCAGCGCCGCTGGGCGTTCCGCGCGATCGCCGCTGAGCGCGCCAACTCCGTCCTTAGCCGCCTGCGGAATGCCATCAATGCGGTCGGCCTCGACTCAGACAATGCCGACCGCCGGCTCTACATCCTGCGAGACATCTCGTGGCCAACCGGTCCCAAGAGCGTCGCGGAGCGGGCCGACTTTACCGCGCGGGGTGGCATTGCCATGCCGGCTACGGTCTCGGACCTGAAGACCTTCGCCGCGCTGCGGGAGATGCTCGCGGAGCTGCACCCCGATCTCAGCGCATGGCTAGTGGCCCGGCAGCACGCGCACGGCACCGACCTGCTGCGGCAGGCGCTCGGGGACATCGTGCCGCCCGGTACGGCCCCGGACTCGCCGTCCCGGCAGGCCGGCTCTTCCCAACGGGAGATGACCGACGCGGGCCTAGGGGCCTCGTCCTGCGAGGCCTCATCCCCGGAGGCCTTGCCCGCCCAGGCCCAGCCGGAAGGCGCTGCGGCAGCGCGTGAGGGGTCCTTCCGTATCGGGGCGACGATCCCCGGCGAGCGGCCCGTGCCCCTGGACCTGGCGGTCCTGCGTCGGCACGCGGTCCTCTTCGCCGGCGCCGGCTCGGGCAAGACCGTCCTGCTGCGGCGCATCATCGAAGAGTGCGCCCTGCGGGGCGTCTCGGCGATCGTCCTGGACCCTAACAACGACTTGGCCCGGCTGGGCGACGGCTGGCCGGAGCCGCACCCATCTTGGTCTAGCGAGGACTGCGACCGGGCGCGGGAGTACCTCGATAACACCGATGTGGTGCTCTGGACCCCGCGTCGGCAGGCGGGACGGCGGCTCACGTTCCGGCCACTTCCCCAGTTCGCCGAGGTTATCGACGATCCAGACGACTTCGACGCCGCGATCGACGCCGCCGTCGGGGCGATCGCGCCGCGCGTGGTCGTGGGCAAGGGACGGGCCAAGGCCGAGCACGAGGCGGCGGTACTACGACAGGCGCTGCGCTATTTCGCCAGCGCCGGGGGCAGCGACTTCGGCGAGTTCATCGCCCTGCTAGATGAGTTGCCGGACGAGGCCAGCTCATTGCGCAACGCGGGGGTGACCGCGGCGGACATCGCCCATCGGTTGCAGGTTGTGCGGATCAACGACCCGCTGTTCGCAGGGGATGGCGAGCCTGTCGATCCAGGCATGCTGCTCACCCCGCCGCCGGGCAAGCGGGCCCGGGTCTCCGTGATCAGCATGATCGGCCTTCCGGACGTCGCGCAGAGGCAGGGGTTCGTCAACCAGTTGCAGATGGCCCTGTTCTCGTGGATGAAGAAGCACCCTGCGACCGATCGGCCGCTGAGTGGCCTCCTTGTCATGGATGAGGCACAGGACCTGGCACCCTCCGGTCAGGTCACCGCGTGCACCGAGAGCACGGTCCGGCTTGTGTCCCAGGCGCGTAAGTACGGGCTAGGGCTGCTGTTCGCCACGCAGGCACCGAAAGCTCTGCATAACCGTATCCCGGGCAATGCGACCACCCAGTTCTACGGCCTGCTAAACGCCCCCGTCCAGATCGCCGCGGCCCGCGACCTCGCCCGCACCAAGGGCGGTGACGTGCCCGACATCGGCCGCCTCCGCGCGGGCCAGTTCTACATCGCGACCGATGGCACGAGATTTGTCAAGGCGGCCACGCCCATGTGCCTCAGCTACCACCCAGCGAGTCCACTGACCGAGGAAGAGGTCCTCATGCGAGCACGCCAGGGACTCGCGTCAAGCTAGCGCCGGGGGAAGCGCAAACCATTAGGCCGGGATGACCGATACGCCGGCGCTACGAAGGACCTCAATGGCCTCGGTCGTTGTGCCGGGGGACACGCCAGCCGTCAGGCCCAGCAGGACCCTGGTGCCGAAGCCCTTGGCGGCCGAGTCGATGGCGGTTGCCCGGACGCAGTAGTCGGTCGCGATGCCCACGACATCGACCGAGTCGACGTTGTGGGCAGCGAGCCAGTCGGCCAGTACGGTGCCGTCCTGGTTCGCGCCCTCGAACCCGCTGTAGGCGGCCGCGTGCGAGCCCTTGCGGAACACGGCCTCGATCGCGTGAGTGTCAAGGTCCGGGTGGAAGTCGGACCCGGCCGTCCCGGCGACGCAGTGCGGCGGCCACGAGGACGCGTAGTCCGGGTGGGCCGAGAAGTGGCTTCCGGGGTCGATGTGGAAGTCCTGGGTGGCCACGACATGGTCATAACCGTGGTCGCCGGAAGCCAGCAGCGAACTGATGCTCCGGGCGACTGCGGTACCGCCGACCACCGCGAGAGACCCGCCTTCGCAGAAATCGTTCTGGACGTCGACGATGATGAGTGCACGCACGAGAGTCACCTTATCCTGCGGTCATGACAGCGTGCCGACGCCGACGGCTCGCAAGCTTATTGATGCGCTGCCGCCGACGACTCGCGGCGCTATTGACGCGCCCGCACCAACGAGATGCCCAAGGGAACATTCCAGCGCCAACGAGCTCAAACGGTTAGACCTCGCCTACGCCAACGACTCCTTCGCAGGGGCGGGCCAGTGGGGGCGGGCCAGTGGGGGCGGGCCAGTCGGCGCTACAGGCGACGGCCGTGGCCTTCTCGGGGGCTTCAGGACTTTGTGCAGGTCGCCGACCGGACACAGTGGCCTGCGATCCTGGCGCCTGCGGGCCTACGGCAGGTTGGTGGGCTGGACCCAGGGAACGTCGGTCAGCAGGTTCTTGTTCCAGACATAGATCGTGTATGCGCCATCGTGGTAGGTGCGGGCAGGCTTTCCAAAGGTGGCGAGCATGTCCTTCGTCTGGCTGAAGGACCCAACGCCGGTGTATCCGGTAAATGGCTGCCTGCCCGTATATCCGGGATAGATCACCACGAAGTTCGCATAGTTGTGCCGCGGGTCGTACCAGGACGCGAGCGTTTGCTTGGCCGCGGTCCGCAGCTTGTCGCTGCGTCCCCCGACCGGCGTGATCGGCCGCACCGTGACCTGCCCGCGCGTTTCCAGCGTCACGACGCTCGCCTGCCAGTAGCCGGCCAGGCCGTAGCGGAAGTGATGCGCCTCCAGCCAGGAGGCCAGCTGCTGGTTCTGTGCTGGCACCGCGGGCCGGCTGGCCTCGTAGGCCAGCCCGGCCAGGTAGCCGCACAAGACGAGGGAGAGCACGGGGGCAAGCCACCGGGCCAGCGTTCCCTCGGCCAGCAGCCTGCGGCCGAGCACCCGTCCCGCGAGGGCGGCGCCCAGGGTCAGCACTGGGCTGATCTCCCGTGCGTAGGTGTCCTCCACGGCGTGCGTGCCAGCCGCGAAGCTCAGCACGTTGAGGAGGATGCCGGCAACCAGCAGTTGCGTGATGAGGTCCTTCTCGCGCAGGTATCGCCAGGCTGCGACTGCGATCCCGAGCGCTCCCAGGGCGGCCCCGGCCAGGTGGAGCATCTCGAAGCCGGCCCGGATGGCCGGGTGCACGCCGACGAAGTCCGCGCCGGCCAAGATGAGCAGGCACCACCCGGTGACCCGGAGGTTGTGCCAGAAGATCATGTTCAGCGGGGACAGCGCGGTGATCGGCGCCGACTCCAGCGGCCCGCCGACGGCCGCGAGGATGTGCGGCCCGGCCAGGGTGACGACCGTGGCGACAAGGCCCGCCACCGCCAGCGCTATGTCGAAGCGGGCGAAGGCCAGTGACTGCCTGCGCGCGGCCAGCGTGCGGACAGCCCGGTACGCGCAGGTGACCGCCAGTGGCAGCGCGCCGATGAACAGGAGCGTCTCGTCGGCGATCCCGGTCCAGGTGAGGATGACCGCGACGGCGACAGGAACCCACCAGCGTCGCCGCCATATCCCGGCTAGGCGACCCTCCGCCTTCCTGGAGGAACGGTCCACGATCAGCCAGGCCAGCAGGACCGGCACCGCAGTGCCGAAGTGGTCCGGGGAGTTCAAGACGGTGTAGGTCCCGGCGTCCAGTTGCGGGGCGAGCATGATGCCTACCGCCAGGGCCGACCGGCCGACAGCTTCGCGTCCGCGGGAGTCTCCCCGGGCGACCAGGGCGGCCAGCACAAGCGAGAGCACGTACGTGATGGCCGCGGCGACGTGGATCGCGTCCGGAGTAAGACCGCGTACCGCCTCCACCAGTGCGTACTCGGGCACCTCAGTCGTGGCGAAGTTAACGTCGCCGGTGAGCCAGCCAGCCAGCCGCACGTGGCCGTGCAGCATCTGCCAGCCCTGTAGAGCCTGGGCGGCGCCGTCGGAGTTCGTCGCGTTCGTCCGCGACAGCAGCAGGTAGACCCAGAAGGCGACGACCAGGGTAACGACCAGTGCCGCAACCTTCACCGGCGGTGTCAGCCAGCTGGGCCGACTCCGCTTCGGCACGTCCTGGCGCGCCACGTTCTGGCCCGCCACTTCCTGGCCTGACAGGTCGCTGTGCAACAGCCCTCCAGCTAGCCCTCTTCACCGCTTCTTCCGAAGACCGTCGGGATCGCCGGGTAGCCACGCGATAGCTGCAGGGCATAGGGCGGCAGCTCGGCGAGCGCCTCCTGATGCCTGTCCCGCGCCGCGGTCAGTGGCTCCCGCCCCACCACGGCCCCAGAACGCACCAGCTCGCGCAGCAGCACCCGCCCACCCAGATCCTCGGGATCGGGGTAATCTACCAGGATTCTTTCGGCCACTGCCAGGTTATCGGGGCCAAGCTCCCGGATCGCCCACTTGCGCCCGCCCCGCCCTGGCTTGCCTACTGAGCGCTTGGCCACCGGCTGGAGCTGGTCCGAATCGGAGGCGGCGCGCGCGACCAGCTTGTACACCAGCGCCGCTGTGGGTGCCCCAGAGCCGGTGACCAGCGAGGTGCCAACGCCGAACCCGTCGACCGGGGCCACGCCGAGGCCCGCGATGGAGTACTCGTCGAGGTCGCCAGTGAGGATGATCCGAGTGGATGACGCGCCCAGCGAGTCGAGCTGGACGCGTACCGCGGATGCCACCGCCGCCAGGTCGCCGCTGTCGACCCGGACCGCGCCCAGCGAGGGGCCGGCGACGGACACGGCCGACCGCACTGCCGCCGCGACGTCGAACGTGTCGACCAGCAGTGTCGTGCCCGCGCCGAGTGAGGACACCTGTGCGCTGAACGCGTCCTTTTCCGAGTCGTGCACCAGCGTGAACGCGTGTGCGGCGGTCCCGCCCGACGGCACCCCATAGACGAGCCGGGCGGCGAGGTTCGAGGTGGACCCGAATCCGGCGATGTACGCGGCACGGGCGGCAGCCACCGCCGCCGACTCGTGCGTGCGCCGCGCCCCCATCTCGATCAGCGACCGGCCGCCTGCCGCGGTGACCATGCGGGATGCCGCCGAGGCCACCGCGCAGTCATGATTGAGGATCGACAGGATGACGGTCTCCAGGAGCACCGCCTCCGCGAAGGTCCCCTCGACGACGAGGATCGGCGAGCCGGGAAAGTACACGTCGCCCTCGGCGTAGCCCCAGATGTCCCCGCCAAAACGGTAGGATGCGAGATAGCCGAGCGTGGCCTCGTTCACGACGCGGGACTCGCGAAGGAACTCGATCTCAGCCGGGCCGAAGCGGAACTGCTCGATCGCGTCGAGCAGTCGCCCGGTGCCGGCCACGACACCGTACCTGCGGCCATGCGGCAGGTGCCGGGCAAAGACCTCGAACACCGCCCGGCGGCTCGCCGCCCCGCTATGCAGGGCGGCCTGCAGCATGGTGAGCTCGTAATGGTCAGTAAGCAGGGCGGTACTCCCGGGCAGGGTCCCGGCCGATGGCGCAGTGCCGGCCATCGGCACTGTCCCGCTGTTCGCCGAATTAGTCACAGGTGGAAGACTACGTACAAGGAGGTGCGGACGAGTGAGTGTGGCACCCGCTGAGCTTGATCTTCCCCGCATCGAGGATGAATCGGTGCCGGACAAGCCCTGGATCACCATCGTGTGGAACGACCCCATCAACCTGATGTCCTATGTGACCTACGTCTTCGAGCACGTCTTCGGGTATCCCCGGCCGAAGGCCGAGAAACTCATGCTCGACGTCCATCACAAGGGCAAGGCCGTGGTCGCCAGCGGTACCCGCGAGGCTATGGAGCGCAACGTTGAGGTCCTGCACGGCTATGGCCTGTGGGCTACCGTCCGTCAGGACGCCTAGTAACGGGCGGGACAGGTACAGGTAACAGTGGAGATCATTTCCGCCCGCGACGGCGGCGTCCGCGCGTGGCTGTCGGCGGGCGAGGCCGAGTTGCTGCGACTCCTCGCCCACCAGGTCATCGACTTGATGGGCGGCGACCGCAAGGACCAGCCTCGGCGCAGCATCATGGACGAGCTTGAGGCGCTCTTCGAGGAGGGGCCAGCACCGCAGCACCCCACCGACCCGGTGCTCGCGAGGCTGCTGCCTGACGCCTACCAAGAGGACCCTGAGGCGGCCGGCGAGTTCCGCAAGTACACCGAGCAGAGCCTGCGCGAGGCCAAAAAATATTTCGCTCAGACCCTGCTGGATACCCTGCCGGACAACGGCGGGCGCGTGAAGCTCACGCCCGACCAGGCGCGAGATTGGATGCGAGCGATCAACGACGTGCGCCTGGCGTGGGGCGTCAGGCTTGCGGTGACCGAGGATTTCGAGGAGGAACTCGCCGCCCTCGACCCCGAGGACCCCAAGGTCGCCACCTTCGAGGTCTACGGCTGGCTTGGCGCGGTCCAGGAGTCGCTCGTCCAGGCGCTGGCCCGCTGAGTACCCACCTTCTCGCCTGCCGGGCTGGGCGCAATCCCCTGCGTGCGGGCAAGCAGGTAACCTGCCCATCATGCTGACGATCTCCCGCGAGCTGGTTGACAAGATCATCGCCCACGCCCGCGAGGATCATCCCGATGAGGCGTGCGGAGTGATCGCGGGCCCGCTGGGCAGCGATCGCCCGGAGCGCTTTATCCCCATGGAGAACGCCGCCCGCTCGCCCACGTTCTACGAGTTCGACTCCAAGGAACAGCTGCGCGTCTGGCGCGAGATGGACGACCGGGACGAGGAGCCGGTGGTGATTTACCACTCGCACACGATGACCGAGGCATACCCGTCGCGCACGGACATCTCTTACGCCAACGAGCCGGCCGCGCACTACGTGCTCGTCTCGACTCGCCAGGAGGACACGGCGGAGTTCCGTTCCTACCGCATCCTCGATGGCTCGGTCACTGAAGAACCGGTCGATATCGTGGAATGATCAGAGCGGGCACGCCGTTGTCCACCCTGCACTAGGAAGCCCCAGCGGGGGTACGGGGGTCGCCCCCTGAGAAGATTGCAGCGAGGAGTTCTTCATGGCCATCGAGGTTCGCATCCCGACCATCCTGCGTACCTACACGGGCGGCGCGAAGGTGGTCGAGGGGTCCGGTTCCACCCTCGGCGAGCTGATCAAGAACCTGGATGCCGCGCACGCTGGCATCGGCGACCGACTGCTCGATGGAGAAAAGTTGCGCCGCTTCGTCAATGTGTACAAGAACGACGAGGACGTGCGCTTTCTCGGCGGGCTTGAGACCCCAGTGTCCGACGGTGACACCGTGACCGTCCTGCCCGCGGTGGCTGGCGGCTGGCGCTAAGTTCCCCGGACAGAACGGACCCGTCCCCATGCGCTACGAATCCCTCCTCGCATCCCTGGGAAACACGCCGCTCGTGGGGCTGCCCCGGCTGTCCCCCTCAGATGACGTGCGGCTGTGGGCAAAGCTTGAAGGCTATAACCCGACAGGGTCGGTGAAGGACCGGGCAGCGTTCTTCATGATCGAGCAGGCGGAGAAGGACGGCCTCCTCCGCCCCGGCTCGACGATCCTGGAGCCGACCTCGGGCAACACTGGTATCTCGCTGGCCATGGTCGCGAAGCTGCGCGGGTATCAGCTGATCGTCGTGATGCCAGAGAACACCAGCGAGGAACGTCGTCACATGCTGCGCATGTACGGGGCGGAGATCTTCACCTCCCCGGCGGCGGGCGGCTCTAATGAAGCGGTGCGGGTGGCCAAGCGACTGGCTGCCGAGCACCCGGACTGGATCATGCTCTACCAGTATGGTAACGAGGCGAACGCGCGGGCCCATTACGAGACGACCGGTCCGGAGATCCTGGCAGACCTGCCCAGTGTGACCCACTTTGTGGCCGGCCTCGGGACGACTGGCACGCTAATGGGGACCGGGCGCTTCCTGCGCGAGCATGTCCCAGACGTGAAGATCGTCGCCGCCGAGCCACGCTATGGCGAGCTGGTGTATGGGCTGCGGAACGTGGACGAGGGCTTCGTCCCCGAGCTCTACGACGAGTCAGTGCTGACGACACGGTACTCGGTGTCCTCGGAGGACGCGCTGCGCCGGACTCGCGACTTCCTGACCAAGGAGGGCATCTTCGCCGGGATCTCGGCAGGCTGCGCGCTGCACGCGGGTCTGGCGATGGCGGCGCAGGCCATGCGGTCGAAGGAACGGGCCGACATCGTCGTGCTCGTCGCGGACGGCGGCTGGAAGTACCTGTCCACCGGGGCCTACAGCGGCACCCTCGAAGAAGCCGAGGAGAAGCTGGAAGGCCAGCTCTGGGCCTGATGATCGGGCGGATTCCAGGCACTCGCCGCGCCATCCCTGTTGGGCAGTGAACCGGAGGGGGCACAATGTGGCGCATGCGTCTTACGGTGGTCGGCTGCGCCGGGAGTTTCCCCGGTCCGGACAGTCCCTCATCCTGCTACCTGTTTGAGGCAGACGGGTTCCGCCTCGTCGTGGACATGGGCCACGGTGCTCTCGGCGTGCTGCAGCGATACACCGGGATCGCCGACGTTGACGCGGTCCTGCTGAGCCATTTGCACGCCGATCACTGTGTTGACCTGTACGGCTACCGGGTTGCCCGGCACTACGCCCCGGGCGGCCCGCTGCCGGCTATCCCGGTGCACGCGCCGGCGGGCGCACTGGAGCGCATCGCGAAGATCCATGGTGTCGATGACCACGATGGGGTGGCCAGCGCGTTCTCCTTCCAGACCCTCGCGCCGGGCCGCTTCGAGATCGGCCCGTTCACCGTCGAAGCGGGCCACGTGAACCATCCCGTGGAAACGTTCGGCTTCCGGATCTCCCGCGACGGCGCGTCGGTCGCCTACTCGGCGGACACCGGGGAGAGCGACGAACTGGTCCGGCTCGCCGAAGGCGCGAACCTGGCCCTGTTCGAGGCGTCGTTCCTTACGAGGCAGGAAGATCGTCCGCCGAACGTGCACCTCACGGGGCGGCAGGCGGCGGAGCACGCCGCCCGGGCGGGCGTGGAGCACCTCGTTCTTACCCACCTCGTGCCGTGGAACGATCCGCTGTCTTCCCAGGAGGAAGCCGCCGAGTCCTTTGGTGGCGAGCTGACCCTCGCCGCAACAGGCCTTGTCTTCGACGTGTAGCCCCGGGCCTTCCGCCTATCGGACTGGGGACGACTTCCTTCGATAGGGTGGGGCTTATGACACGACCTGACGGACGTGCGGCCGACGCGCTGCGCACGATCCGGTTCACGCGGGGCTGGCTGGATCACGCCGAGGGATCGGTGCTCGTGGAGTTTGGCAAGACACGGGTGCTGTGCGCGGCCAGCGTCGCTGAGGAGGTGCCGCGCTGGCGGCGGGGGAGCGGGCTGGGCTGGCTCAGTGCGGAGTACGCCATGCTGCCCAGGGCCACGAACACGCGCAACGACCGCGAGTCGGTCAAGGGCCGGCTCGGCGGGCGCACGCAGGAGATCTCCCGGCTGGTAGGTCGGTCCCTGCGGGCCTGCGTCGACTACAAGGCCCTTGGCGAGAACACGATCACGATCGACTGCGACGTGCTGCAGGCCGACGGCGGCACCCGGACGGCGGCGATCACGGGCGGGTACGTGGCGCTATATGACGCGATCAGCTGGCTGCGCTCGCGCGGACGGCTGAAGGGGGCGCCGCTGATCGCGTCGGTGGCCGCCGTCAGCGTCGGCATCGTCAATAACGAGCCGCGGCTGGACCTGTGCTATGAGGAGGACTCGGCCGCCGATACGGACATGAACGTGATCTGCACCGGCACCGGGGACTTCGTCGAAGTGCAGGGAACGGCCGAGGGGCAGCCATTCTCGCGCTCTGAGCTTGGGACCCTGCTTGACCTCGGGGCGGCTGGCTGTGCCCAGCTCTCGACGCTGCAGGAGCAGGCCCTTGCCAGCTGACGTCTCGGTTCGGCCGACTGGCGCAGGACCGCGCGTCGTCCTCGCGAGTCGCAACGACCATAAGGTTCTTGAGCTTCTCCCGGATCCTGGCCGCGACCGGCGTCGACGTGACGCTGGTTGGGCTTGACTCGTTTCCCGGCATGCCAGAGGTAGCCGAGACCGGGCTCACGTTCGCGGACAACGCCCTGCTGAAGGCCCGCGCGGTGGCCACGTACACCGGGCTGCCCGCGGTCGCTGACGACTCTGGCCTGTGCGTTGACGCGCTGCACGGAATGCCTGGCATCTTCTCGGCCCGCTGGTCCGGCCGCCACGGCGACGACGCAGGGAACCTCTCGCTGGTGCTCGGCCAGCTCGCGGACGTGTCCGAGCGGGGCGCGCAGTTCGTCTGCGCCGCGGCGCTGGTGCTGCCCGACCCGCCGGCCGCCAGCGGCAGGCGGGAGCGGACCGTGACCGGGGTGCTGTCCGGGGAGCTCACCCGGTCTCCCCGCGGGACCGGTGGGTTCGGGTACGACCCGATCTTCGTGGCCACCGGGGCGTCCGTCACGAACGCGGAGCTCACGCCCGAGGAGAAGGACGCGATTAGCCACCGGGGCCGGGCGCTGCGCGCCCTGGCCCTGGTCATCGCGGCGCAGGTAGCCGGGTAGCCGCCGCCCGGCTATGCTGCTGCTCGCTGGCGAGGTGGCCACTGGTTTCCGGTTTGCGGCCTGGAAGCGATAACGTTGGTCGTCCACGTGATGGCCGCAGACCCGGAGGGAGTGCTCATGGCCGGAGAACGGCTCGCGCCTGGCGACGAGGCACCAGATTTCACGTTGCCGGATGCCGACGGTAACCCCGTGACGCTCTCGTCGTACCGTGGCCAGCGCGTTATCGTGTACTTCTACCCGGCGGCGATGACGCCCGGCTGCACCAAGCAGGCGTGCGACTTCACCGACAGCGGTCCGGTGCTGGAGAAGGCCGGACTGGCCGTGCTGGGCATCTCCCCGGACGCTCCGGCCAAGCTGGCTAAGTTCAGGGAAAAGGAAGGCATCACCTTCCCGCTGCTGTCCGACCCCGACAAGTCGGTCCTGGCCGCCTATGGGGCCTACGGGGAGAAGATGAACTACGGCAAGACGGTCATGGGCGTGATCCGGTCAACGTTCGTGATCGACGCCGAAGGCAAGATCGAGAAGGCGCAGTACGCCGTCAAGGCCACCGGCCACGTCGAGCGCCTGCGGAAGGAGCTCGGCGTTTAGGTAGCCTCGGCAGTAAAGGCTCGCGGGCGTGGCGAAATGGCAGACGCGGCAGGTTTAGGTCCTGTTGGTGGAAACACCGTGGGGGTTCAAGTCCCTTCGCCCGCACAGATGGCGGCTCACGCAGCCGCAGGTCAGCGCGATGTTCTGCGCGACCAGACGGGGCCGGCTGCTCTTGGCCGGCGGGGCCTTGGCAGCCGCGGTATCGGATGCCAAGAGCCCGCCGGGCCGTTCGGATAAGGAAATGTGCCAGGTTCCCTGCAGCATCAGCGGGCCGTAGGGCGGGAGGCCGGCCCGGGCCGCGATGTGCCAGGCCGGTCCCCAGCCGTCAGCGAAGGCGGCGGCCAGTCCGGACAGGCCCAGGCCTACGGCGGCGGCTGGGGCGGACTCGCTGGACTCGGCGGGGCGGAGCTGGTCCAGCGGGCCTAGCCGCGGGAAGACCCGCACCGGGGCGTCGGGCGGAAGGCCGCCGCGGCGGCGGGCGATCGCGATCGCGTCCCGCAGCCCGCCGGCCTCGTCGGCTAGGCCGTTGGCCACGGCGTCCGCACCTGTCCATACCCGGCCGCGGGCGAGCTCGTGGACCCGGTCGAGTCCAAGCCGCCGCCCCTCGGCTACCTTCTGGGTGAAGTCGGTGTAGAGCGCGTCAAGCCAGACGTTGATCCGCGCCCACTCGTCTTCGGTGAAGGGGCGGGACAGGGAGAACATCGTTGCGTTGTCGCCGTGGGCGATGACCTCGCTGTTCACCCCGGCACGGCCGAACAGGTCGCGCAGCACCGGCTTGGCCAAGATCACCCCGATCGACCCAGTGAGCGTCCCGGGCTGTGCCACGATGACATCGGCCGGCGCGGCGATGTAGTAGCCACCGGAGGCCGCCACGTCGCCCATAGACACGATGACCGGCTTGCCGGCCGTCCGGACCTTGACCACTTCGCGCCAGATCGTGTCCGACGCGGTCGCTGAGCCGCCGGGGCTGTTCACCCGGAGCACCACGGCGCGGGCCCGGTCATCGGCGGCGGCGGCGCGCAACGCGGCACCAATCGTGTCCGACCCGAGGCCGCTCCCGCCACCCGGTCCCCGGCCACTGCGCCCGGAGCGGATCGGGCCGTGCGCGTAGATTATCGCGACGAAGCGCTCGCGGGTGCCATGCTGGATCCGGTGCTGAATGCTGGCCAGGGCATGCGTTCGCTGGTAGCGCTGCAGGTACAGCAGGGTCGCGTCGGCCCCGGCCGCCTTACGGACTGTGTCGTAGACCTCGTCGCGGTAGCCGAGCTCGTCGACGAGCCCCTCGTCGAGGGCCTGCTTGGCGAGGAAGGGACCGCGGGCGAAAAGGTCCCTGGCCTGCTCGGCGGTCTTGCCGCGCCCGTGGGCGATCCCCTCGGCGATCTGCTCGGCGACCGATTCAAGGAGTCGCTCCGCCGCCTCGCGGGCGGGGCCGGTGAACCCGGTCTCGGTGAACTGATCGGCCGCCGACTTGTACTCGTGCCGCTTGGCGCTCTGGAAGTCCACACCGACCTTCGCCAGCGCGTCGTGCAGGAACACCTGCTCGATCGCGGGGCCGGTCAGCCCGAGGGAGCCGGTGGGCTGCAGCCAGATCTTGTCGAACGAGCATCCCAGGTAGTACGGCAGGTTCCCGCGGACGAACTCGCCGAAAGTCTCCGCCCAGGCGACGGCGAGCTTGCCCTCCTTCCGGAAGGCCGCGACGGCACCACGCAGTTCCTGGATCTGCGCCAGCCCGATGCTGGACCCGCCCACCTTGACCACGAGGGCCTTGACCCGGTCATCCTTGCTCGCCCGGCGCAGGGCCTCCAGAATGTCGGTCAGCCGCAGACGGCGCATGGTGAGCACGGCGGAGAGCGGGTCGACGGGTGGCCCCTCGGATAGCCCCTCGGTGAGGTCAAGCTCCAGGATCAGCGGTCCGGTACGGCGCTTTTGCAGCTTCGCTAGCTGCCCGGTCAACTGGCTCGTGAGCACGTCTGCCATGGACCAAGCTTATGTTGGTTGAACGAACTCCCATTACCCGAGCCAGAACGGATGGTGGTTCCTGTCGCAGCTAAGGCTTCGCCTGGCAAGCTCACGATCATCGTCGATGTCGCCAACGTCATGGGTGCTCGGGCCGACGGCTGGTGGAAGGACCGGGCCGGGGCGGCGCTGCGACTGTGCCGCGAGGTGACGGCACTGGCCCGCCGGGGGCTGACAGCGAGCGAGTTGCCGCCCAGTGCCATTGCGCTGGCCGAGGCTGAGGCGCCCGAGGTCTGCCCTCCCGGCAGGCTGAGGCCGGACTGGGTCCTGGTGCTGGAGGGACGTGCTCGCCAGGCTGCGGATTCCCTGTCGGCCGAAGCTGGAAGCTCTGCGTCACCTCTGTTTTTGGTGGATTCTGATCGGCTGGTGCGGCTTGCGCTGGCAGCCGGATCCGGCGACGACGCGATCGTCGATGAGGCCTATGACCTGCAAGGATGCGTGATTGTGGCAACGGCGGACCGGGAGTTGCGACGGCGCTGCGAGCAGGTCGGGGCCGTCGTGACCGGCCCTGGATGGCTCTTGCGGTTGTTGTAAACCCGTAATATTAGAGACGTCCCCTCACCCCTGCATCGCATGTCCGTTGGCACTGGGTGCCATCTGACCGATAACTATCCGCGAACCACCGGAAACTGATGCGCATGTACGTGATCTTCGTCATCGCGATCGTGGCTATTGCAGCCATCTTCTTCCTGCTTGACCGGGCCTTGAAGGCGGTTGAGCGGGGCCGCAGAACAAGGGAGGCCGCCCGGCGACTGGCCGCTGTCACACGCAGGGCCGAGCGGGAACACCGGGAGCAGAAAGCGGAGCAAGAAGTGAGTGCGGCGCTGACCTCGGTGATGCCCGCGATCGTCCCTGAGCAGGAGGACCGCGGGCCCCGCAGGGTCGCGTAGAGAAGGGCGCCGCGCTAAGGCGCTCGTATCGGGGCGCCGGGGGCCGCCCTGACGTAAGCCAGGTCGAATTGCCCGATGGGCAAGCTCTCGATCGGGGGCAATTGCCCCGTCGCCGCGGGTGCTAGTCGGGGACTAGCCAGACGACGCCGAGGGGCGGGACGACGATCGTGGCAGTCGCCGGCTGGCCATGCCACGGGTCCGGGATGGCGTGGACCGCGCCGAGGTTGCCGACGCCACTGCCGCCGTAGGTCGTGGCGTCGGTGTTGAGCACCTCGCGCCAGCGACCGGGCCGGGGCAAGCCCACGCGGTAGGACAGGTGCGGCATGGCCGAGAAGTTCGCCACGCACGCGAGCGTCGGGAGCACCGGGCCGGAGATGTCGCGCCCCGGCATCGGCTTGCCGAGCCGCAGGAACGACAGAACATTCCCGGTGGCGTCGTTGGCGTCAAGCCAGGCGAAGCCATCCGGCACCGTGTCCCTGGCCCACAGGGCAGGACTGGACGTGTACAGGTGGTTCATGTCCCGGACGAGCCGCTGCATGCCAGAGTGGAGGCCGTACTGCAGAACCCACCAGTCGAGGCCTTTTTGCTCTGACCACTCAGACTGCTGACCCCACTCCGACCCCATGAACAGCAACTGCTTGCCGGGGTGGGCCCACATGTAGCCGAGCAGCGCACGCACCCCGGCGAACCGGCGCCATTCGTCGCCCGGCATCTTGCCGACCAGCGAGCCCTTGCCGTGCACCACCTCGTCGTGCGACAGCGGCAAGATGAAGTTCTCCGAGTAGGCGTAGACGAGAGAGAACGTCAGCTCGCCGTGGTGGTACTGCCGGTGGATCGGGTCGTGCGCCATGTACTCGAGCGTGTCGTTCATCCAGCCCATGTTCCACTTGAAGCCGAAGCCCAGCCCGCCCTGGTCGACCGGCTGGGACACGCCGTCCCACGCGGTGGACTCCTCGGCGATCATCATGATCCCCGGCACCCGCCTGTAGCAGGTGGCGTTGGCCTCTTGCAGGAACGAGATGGCCGCCAGGTTCTCCCGGCCGCCACGCTCGTTGGGAAGCCACTCGCCTTCCTTGCGCGAATAGTCGAGGTAGAGCATCGACGCGACCGCGTCCACCCGCAGCCCGTCGATGTGAAACTCCTCGAACCAGTAGATGGCGTTCGCGACCAGGAAGTTGCGGACCTCGCGGCGGGCGAAGTTGAACACGAGCGTGCCCCAGTCAGGATGCGACCCGAGCCGGGGGTCAGCATGCTCGTACAGTTCCGTGCCGTCGAACTTCGCCAGCGCCCAGGCGTCTCGGGGAAAGTGCGCGGGCACCCAGTCGACGATCACCCCGATTCCGGCCTGGTGCAGCGTGTCGACCAGGTACCTGAAGTCATCGGGCGTCCCGTACCTGGACGTTGGCGCGTAGTACGAGGTGACCTGGTAGCCCCACGAGCCACCGAAGGGGTGCTCGGCCACCGGCAGGAACTCTACGTGCGTGAACCCCATGTCGGTCACGTACGCGGTCAGTTGCTCAGCAAGCTCCCGGTATGAAAGGCCCGGCCGCCACGAGCCGAGGTGCACCTCGTAGACGCTCATCGGCGCGGCGACAGGCTGCCGGCGCGCCCGCTGCTCCAGCCAGCTTCCGTCACCCCACTGGTGGGACGGCTCGAATACGACCGACGCCGTGGCCGGCGGCAGCTCAGCGTAGGCGGCCATGGGATCCGCCTTCTCACGCCACACCTCGTCCGGCCCGCAGATCGAGAACTTGTACCGCGTGCCCGCGCCGACGTCTGGCACGAAGAGCTCCCACACTCCGGATGCAGCCCAGCGACCGCATCGGGTGCGACCGCCCGTCCCACAGGTTGAAGTCGCCCACGACCCGTATGCCCCGTGCGTTGGGTGCCCATACCGCAAAGGAGGTACCAGTCATTTCCCTGCCGAACGGTCCCTCCCCCTGTCCTGCCCACCTGCGCACTCGGGCACCGAGCACCCGCCACAGCTCCTCGTGCCGGCCTTCACCGATCAAGTGCAGGTCGAGCTCGCCGACTGTGGGCAGGTAGCGGTAAGGATCATCGTGCGAGCAAGCCGGTGCCGCGGGGAAGTCGCCGCCCGGTGTGTCGTAGCTGACCTCAAGTCGGTAGTCCGGTACCGTGGTCACGTTGTCGGGGAGCATGGTGGAGAAGACGCCCTGGTGCAGGTGGGGCATCGGATGGCGGCTACCGTCGGGCAGGACGGCTGTCACCGACTTCGCCAGGGGGCGCAGTGCCCGGATCACGACGCCATAAGGTCCGGCGTGCCCTCCGAGGACTGAATGCGGGTCGTGATGGTGCCCGGCGACGAGCCGGTCAATCTCGCCGAGCAGGTAAAGGTCCACAGGTCCGCCGGGAATGCCGTTGCTGGCAGGCCGCGTCGCGCCACCGCGGCCGGAGGCGCTGAGACGCGGGTGAGCTTGGTCGCCAATGGCGTCCGTGGTGACGGGGGGCGGGTCGGCTGGAGTGTTCCCGCCTGCTGCCGACGATGGGGGTTCAGGAATTCGGAAGGTCATCAGATAAGCTCACGGGTTTCGTACCGGGCTAGAAGTCCGCTAGTGACTCTAGCGGGATGGGCAGCCATGAGGGACGGTGCCTTGCCTCATAAAGCACCTCATACACGGCCTTATCGAGCGTAAGAGCGCGAAGCAGGACCTCGTTGGCCTCCGGGTCCAGGCCGCCGGTCTGCGCATACCCTGCGCAGAAGGCGGCCCCGTTCCGCTTGGCCCAGTCACGGGCCTTGCCGCTAAGCGCCTCGGACTCTGGCGAGCCAATCAACTGGTGACGTGCCGCGTAGTCGAAGGAGCGGAGCATGCCGGCAACGTCACGCAACGGCGATGACCTGGCGCGGCGCTGGGCCAGGGGAGTGGCCGGCTCGCCCTCGAAGTCCAGCACCACCCAGCCCGCCTCTGTCCGCAGCACCTGGCCCAGGTGGTAGTCGCCGTGCACCCGCTGCACCGGGAAGGGTCCCTTGAGCTTGGCGACCTTCGAGTACGCCTCGCTGATCATCTCAGCGTACTTAGCAAGCTCGGGCACAGCGGAGACGGTGAGGTCGAGCTTGCGGTACATCTGCTCGGTCAACTCGCCGACCGCCTCGGTGGGCAGTTCATCGGTGCCGAACGCCTCGGCGAGGTCCGCGTGGACCTGTGCGGTGGCTATGCCGAGCCGGTGAGACTCCCCGGCGAAGTCGCCGCCTGCGTCACTCGCGCGCACTATGGCTTCGGGGCCGGCTCCGGCGAGTGCATACAGGTCACGCACGCTGGTTGCCGCCAGCGTCCAGCCGTCGGTGGCCAGGCGAAGGTACCTCGACAAGATCGCCAGGACTGTCGAGACGCCCTCCAGTCGCGCCTCGGCCCAGCCGAGCGGCTCGGCGATGTGCGACGAGCCCGCGTTGGCCAGCGCCACGGTCACCTCCAGGTCCGGGTTGGGACCGGAAGCGAGCCGCCGGAACACCTTGAGGATCGACTCCTCGCCGTACACCAGGCTCGTGTTGGTCTGCTCGCTGGTCAGCACTAGGCTGTCCAGGCCGGTAGAGAAGTGGGCACCCGGCATCTTGTGCATCTGGACGCCATTGACGTTCACCTCCTGCGCAAAGCCGCTGAGCAGCGGCTTGGTCAGGTCGGAGTCGTGCAGCGCGTCGTAGGCGATCCGGTCGTCGCCCGCCGGGCCAATAAGGGCATGGTCAAGTCGCGGTGGCAGTTGCCGCCGGAACCCAGCCAGTATCTGGTAGTAGTCGACTGTCGTCCCCTGAGAGACGGCGACGATCAGGTGCCGGAGTTCTGGGTCACCGGTGACGACTGCCGTATCGGAGACGATCGCGAGATCGCGCAGGCCATGTCCCTTGCCGGCGAACCAGCGCTGCTCCACCAGCCATGTCGCTAGTGCGTCCTCGAAAGCCATGGCCTCGTTTCCCATTAAATAGCTTGTTGTCAGCCTTGCCGCGCCCCCAGAGCCCCGCCCGGTGCCCCGGGCTACCGTTCAAGATCCTCCCTCGCAGAGGGGAGCTGAAACCAGTAAAAGCCATGTCCTGGCAGGGTGAGCAGGTACGGAAGCTCACCAATGGGCGGGAAGGTGACACCGCCCATGCACTCGATCGGCGTCACGCCCATGAACCGCCGCAGGTCCAGCTCGACCGGCTGCGGGAACCGTGACAGGTTGTTGACGCACAAGATGCGGTCGGCCTGGTCGAAGTCCCACTGCGACCCGGTGGGCCTGCTTGACGGGTCGTGCTCGCGCACGAACGCCAGCACGCTGGGGTTGCTGCTGGTGAGCTCCTCGTACGTCCCCAGGCCGAAGACCGGGTGCCGCTTGCGGATCTCGATTATCCGCCGGGTCCAGTGCAGCAGGCTCTGTGGCGTGCGCTGCTGGGCCTCGACGTTAAGCGACTGGTAACCGTAGATGGGGTCCATGACCGGCGGCAGGTACAGCCGCTGCGGGTCGCAGTTGGAGAACCCGCCATTCCGGTCGGGGGTCCACTGCATCGGGGTGCGGACACCGTCCCGGTCGCCCAGCCAGATGTTGTCGCCCATGCCGATCTCGTCGCCGTAGTACATGACGGGGGAACCCGGTAGCGACATCAGCAGCGCGGTGAACAGCTCGAGCTGGTTGCGGTCGTTGTCAAGCAGCGGGGCGAGCCTCCTGCGGATGCCGATGTTGGCCTTCATCCGCGGGTCCTTGGCGTACTCCGCGTACATGTAGTCCCGCTCGTCGTCGGTGACCATCTCCAGCGTCAGCTCGTCGTGATTGCGCAGGAAGATGCCCCACTGGCAGCCGGCCGGAATCTTCGGCGTCTGGGCAAGGATCTCGCTGATCGGGTAGCGCTGCTCGCGGCGGACGGCCATGAAGATGCGCGGCATGAGCGGGAAGTGGAACGCCATGTGGCACTCGTTGCCGCCGGTCTCCTCGTCGCCGAAGTACTGCACCACGTCGGCCGGCCACTGGTTGGCCTCGGCGAGCAGCACCCGGTCGGGGTAGAGCGCGTCGATCTCGGTCCGGATCCGCTTGAGGTACTCGTGCGTCTCCTTGAGGTTCTCGCAGTTAGTGCCCTCCCGCTCATACAGGTAGGGCACCGCGTCCAGCCGGAAGCCGTCGATGCCCAGGTCCAGCCAGAACCGCAGCACCTCGATCATGGCGTCTTGGACCTTCGGGTTCTCGAAGTTCAGGTCCGGCTGGTGGGAGAAGAACCGGTGCCAGTAGTACTGGCCGCGCACCGGGTCGAAGGTCCAGTTGGACGTCTCCGTATCGACGAAGATGATCCGCGCGTCACGGTACCTGTCGGGGGTGTCGGACCACACGTAGAAGTCGCCGAACGGCCCGTCCGGGTCGCTGCGGGACGCCTGGAACCATGGGTGCGCCTCGCTGGTGTGGTTCATGACCAGGTCGGCGATGACCCGGATGCCCCGCTTGTGGGCCTCCTCGACGAGCTCAACAAAGTCCCCGACGTTGCCGTAGTCCGGCAGGATCTGCATGTAGTCGGCGATGTCATAGCCGCCGTCTCGCAGCGGAGACTGGTAGATGGGCAACAGCCAGATGCAGTCGATGCCGAGCCAGTGCAAATAGTCCAGCCTCGACGTCAGGCCCCTGATATCCCCGGTGCCGTCGCCGTTGGCGTCCTGGAAGCCGCGGACGAGCACCTCATAGAAGACAGCGCGGCGGTACCACTCAGGATCCCGTGGCCGCTCAAGGGGGGCGTCGGGCACTCGCTCACCGGGTGGGGCGGCGAAGGCCTGTGAGACGACTACAACCTTGGTAGCGGCCGGCTCGTGCTCTGTCACTGCTGGAGTTCTCCTGGAATATGCGTGACCAACGCAATGCCAGGCTAACGCCTCCTGCCAGGGCATTTCAGCCCCGGCAGATCCCATAGCCAGGCCCTATTGTGGGTCGCGCGTGACGGTGAAGATATGGGCGACACGCACCGCCGGGTCGAGGCGCACGTAGTTGGCTGCGCCCCACCGGTAAGACTCGCCGGTGAGTTCATCGGTGACGGTGAACCCATCGCGTGAGTCCATGCCCAGTGCGGGCATGTCCAGCCAGACTGTGGCTTCCCTGGTTTGATGCGGATCAAGATTCACTACAACCAGGACAGCATCAGCCCCTGCGTCGGAGACTTCGCGTGTCACTACCGCGTCGGAGCCAGCGCCGCCCTGTTCCCCCGCCTGCGGCGCCGCCTGTACGGAGGATCTCCCCGTGATGGTACCTGCCCCGTAGGTCCTCTCCGTACCCGTCCCAGCGGCGGTTATCTCCCGCCCGGTGACCTTCTTGGAGAAGCAGATCAGCTCAGGCTGATCCACGTGATGGAAGCGTAGGTTACGCAGCCAGCGCAGCGCTCGATGATCTTTACGGATTCTGTTCAGTTGCGTAATGAAAGGAGCGATTCCAAGGCCGTCTCGCCTCGCGGCGTCCCAGTCCCGTGGTCGGTACTGGTACTTCTCCGAGTCCAGGTACTCCTCGCTGCCCGGGCGTACCGGGATGTTCTCGCACAGTTCATACCCGGAGTAGATGCCCCAGGTCGGGCTGAGCATGCTCGCGAGGACGGACCGGATCTTGAACGCGGGCTGCCCGCCGTGCACCAGGTACTCGTGCAAGATGTCCGGGGTGTTGGCGAAGAAGTTCGGGCGCATGTAGGCCGCCGCCAGCCCGGAGAGCTCGGTCAGGTACTCGACGAGCTCATCCTTGCGGTTACGCCACGTGAAGTACGTGTACGACTGGTGAAAGCCGACCTTGCCCAGCGTCGCCATCATCATTGGCCGAGTGAACGCCTCGGCCAGGAACAGGACGTCCGGATCGGTCTTGCGGATGTCCGCGAGCAGCTGGTCCCAGAAGCGCACCGGCTTGGTGTGCGGGTTGTCCACCCGGAAGATCCGCACGCCGTGATCCATCCAGAGCCGGACGACACGGTTGATCTCACGGTAGACGCCCTCAAAATCATTGTCGAAGTTCATAGGGTAAATGTCCTGATATTTCTTCGGCGGGTTCTCCGCGTAGGCAATCGACCCGTCGGCCCGCACCGTGAACCACTCCGGGTGCTCCTTGGCCCACGGGTGATCCGGCGACGCCTGCAGTGCCAGGTCAATAGCGACCTCCATGCCAAGCTCCCGGGCCCGTGACACGAAGGCGACGAAGTCGGAGTGTGTGCCCAGATCCGGGTGAATCGCGTCGTGCCCGCCGTCGGAGGAGCCGATCGCCCACGGGGAGCCGGGGTCGCCAGGCCCGGCCGCCAGGGAGTTGTTCCTGCCCTTGCGGAACGTGGTGCCGATCGGGTGGATAGGCGGCAGGTAGACGACATCGAACCCCATTCCGGCGATCTCCTCAAGCCGCCGCGCGGCCGTCCGGAACGTGCCGGACACCGGTTCCCGACGGCCCATCGGGTCGACCTGGACGCCCTCGGAACGGGGGAAGAACTCATACCAGGAGCCGTAGAGACCCGCAGCCGGTCAACGTAGACGGGCATCCTGTTTGACCTGGTCACAAGGTCGCGCAGTGGGTAGCGGTCTAGGATGTCTGCCACGTCTAGCCGCTGCGCCGCCGCCAGCCGGTCCCAGGCCGGCAGCGTCCTGTCGCGTAGCTTCTTGACCAGGTCGGTAAGCACGGCCCGGGCCTGGGCGGGCTTCGCGGCACCCGGCGGCTGCCTGATGCCGCGGGCGGCACGCTCGAACAGCAGCGCCCCCTCGGTGAGCATCAGCTCGATATCCTGGCCAGCCGGAATCTTGATCCCGGCGTCGTGCTGCCAGTGGGCGATAGGGTCGGCCCACGCCTCCACGGTGAAGGTCCACGGGCCCTCGGACGTGACGGTCACGCTCGCCGCGTACCGGTCGGCGCCTGGGGCGACCATATCCATGCGCGTGAGCGGGCCGGGCTGGCCCTTCGGATCTCGCAGGACCACCCCGCACCCGAGCGTCCCGTGCCCCTCGATGATGACGGTGGCGCTTACTTCGAAGGTCTCTCCCGCGACAGCCTTGGCGGGGCGACGCCCGCACTCCACAACGGGCTCGATGTCAAGAATGGGGATGCGTCCGATCACTCGCTAACCGTACCCGCGCGGATTTCAAGAATTCATGCCGACCCGTGACGTTGACGCGGCCTTTACACAAAGTTCCCGCGCCTGGCTATTGTCATGTGACGCCTAGGCGCGACGTGGGGGCCTATGATGACTCCACGTGAGAGCGATCCGACGTTTTACCGTCCGCGTAACGCTGCCGCAGCCGCTCGCGCCGCTGCATGACCTGATGCTCAACCTGCGCTGGTCCTGGCACCAGCCGACGGTGGAGCTGCTGTCGTCGATTGACCCGGTTGCCTGGGCTGCGTCCGGGGGCGACCCGGTCGCGATGCTCAGCGCGCTGCGGCCGGGCCTTCTGGCGGAGCTCGCCGTCAACGAGGACTTCCTCAGGCGACTGCACACCGTGCTTGAGGACCTGCAGGCGTACACGACCGAGCCGCGCTGGTACCAGTCGGGCGAGATAGGCCTGGCCGACGGGCTGCCGAGCGCCATCGCTTACTTCTCACCCGAGTACGGCATCACCGCGGTGCTGCCCCAGTACTCCGGCGGACTCGGCATCCTGGCCGGCGACCACCTCAAGTCCGCCAGCGACCTCGGCGTGCCCATCATCGGAGTAGGCCTGCTGTACCGGCACGGGTACTTCACGCAGTCGCTGCTGCCGGACGGCTGGCAGTCCGAGCGCTACCCGGCCGACGACCCGAACGGCCTGCCGCTGATGCTGCTGCGTTCCCCCGACGGCGACGCGGTCAAGGTGTCGGTGGCCCTTGCCGACGGGAAGGTGCTCACCGCGCAGGTCTGGGTCGCCCAGGTCGGCCGCGTGCCGCTGCTCATGCTCGACTCCTACATGGAGGAGAACGACCCCGAACTGCACGAGGTCACCGACCGGCTATACGGCGGCGGCACCGAGCACCGGCTCCGCCAGGAGCTCCTCCTCGGCATCGGCGGCGTCCGCGCCGTGCGCGCGTTCTGCGCGATCAGCGGGCACGCCGAGCCCGAGGTGTTCCACACCAACGAGGGCCACGCGGGCTTCCTTGGCCTTGAGCGCATCCGCGAGTACGTGGCTTTTGGCCTTTCGTTCGACGAGGCCGTCGAGATGTCGCGGGCTGGCACTGTTTTCACCACCCACACACCGGTCCCGGCCGGCATCGACCGGTTCCCCCGCGGTCTCGTCGAACGGTACTTCGGCGCGGGTGCGGCGGGGGACCTGCCGCTTGACCGGGTACTGGCGTTCGGCGCGGAGACCTACCCCGGTGGCGACCCGGACGTGTTCAACATGGCCGTGATGGGCATGCGGCTCTCGCAGCGCGTCAATGGTGTCTCCCTGCTGCACGGCCAGGTCAGCCGGGAGATGTTCGCGGGCCTGTGGCCCGGCTTCGACGTCGCCGAGGTGCCGATCGGCTCGATTACCAACGGAGTGCATGCCCCGACCTGGGTGGCCCCCCAGATCGCGGGGCTAGGCAGCCCGGAGGAAGCCGCGGACGCTAACGCCAGCGAGCTGTGGTCGATCCGCCGCGCCTTGCGGGCCCGGCTGATCACTGAGACCCGCCGCAGGCTGCGCGAGTCGTGGCGACAGCGCGGAGCATCCGGGGCGGAGCTGACCTGGATCGATGACGTGCTTGACCCGGACATCCTCACGATCGGGTTCGCTCGCCGGGTGCCGTCCTACAAGCGGCTGACCCTCATGCTGAACGACCCCGCCCGGCTGTCCGGGTTGCTGCTTGACCCCGAGCGGCCCATCCAGATCGTCATCGCTGGCAAGGCGCATCCGGCCGACGAGGGCGGCAAGCGGCTCATCCAGCAGATGGTCCGGTTCGCCGACTCCGAGACCGTCCGCCGCCGCATCGTGTTCCTGCCGGACTACGACATGGCGCTCGCCTCCTTCCTGGTGGCGGGCTGCGACATCTGGCTGAACAACCCACTGCGGCCACTCGAGGCCTGCGGCACCTCAGGCATGAAGGTGGCGCTCAACGGCGGTCTCAACCTCTCCGTCCGGGACGGCTGGTGGGACGAGTGGTACGACGGCGGGAACGGGTGGGAGATCCCGACCGCGGACGGCGTCGCCGACCCTTCTCGCCGCGACGAGCTCGAAGCATCCGCGCTGTATGAGCTACTGACCAAGTCGGTCGCCCCGCTGTTTTACGACCGGCCCACCGATGGCATCCCGCATGGCTGGCTGGAGATGGTGCGGCACACGTTCCGCGGCCTCGGACCGCTGGTGCAAGCGGACCGCATGGTCGGCGACTACGTGAAGGACCTGTACGTCCCCGCCGCCGCGTCGTCGCGTGCGCTGTCGGCGGGCGGGCTTTCCGCGGTCCGGGAACTGGCCGGGTGGAAGCAGCGGGTCCGGGCGGCCTGGCCGTCGGTGCACATCGAGCACGTCGAGGCCGAAGGCCGCGAGCTCTCCCTTGGGGCCCCGCTTGAGGTTCATGTCACCGCCACGCTCGGCGGCCTGTCCGCCTCCGACGTAGCGGTCGAGGTGGTCTACGGGCGGGCAGGGGACGACGACGAGATTACCGACCCGTCCCATGCGCTGCTGTCTCGCGTGGATGGCGACTTCGGCGGTGCGGCCCGGTTCTCCGGCCTGGTGGAACTGGGCCGCCCCGGCCCGTTCGGCTACACGGTCCGCATCGTGCCGAATCACCCGCTGCTGTCCAGCCGCGCGGAGCTCGGCTTGGTCACTTACCCAGACGCTCCGACAGGCATGACCAACGGCGACCTGCGCTAATCCCACCCGACGGTGGCCATTAGTCACTAGTTACCCGTCGATTCCCGTCGATCGCTATGGTCGGCGAGACGACCATGGCTGACGCCCCGAGGCTGCCCGCCCGTAGTGGGCAGCCTCGGGGCGCATCCGCCAACGTGCCTGCCCTCACCTGCCCCAACCTGCCGCAACTGGCCCCATCTGGTGAGTCGTTGGCGCAGGTGAGCCGCCACGCCTCTGGGCTCGTTGGCGGTGGTGTGTCGTTACCGTCTGGGCTCGTTGGCGGTGGTGTGTCGTTACCGTCTGGGCTCGTTGGCGGTCCCGCGTGACTACAGCCAACTCCCTGGCGTGGGTGAGTCCGTACCGCTGCGAGTCGCTGGCGTGGGTGAGTCCGTACCGCTGCGAGTTGCTGGCGTGGGTGAGTCCGTACCGCTGCGAGTTGCTGGCGTGGGTGAGCTCAACGGGGCGGTGGGGGCGGGGCGTGTTGTGGATCATCGCCACCGGGAAGCCGTCGATCGATAGCGACGCGGTCGGCGTCGCACCCCACTGCGCGACATCCGGGCCGTCGTTATTGCCGATGACGACATGGACCGGCGCGTACTGGGCCAGTTCGTCCAGCACGGGCGCGACGCACACGTCGCCAGCATGCAGGATGAGGTCGGCGGTGCGCAGGTGCTTTGCTACCCCGGGCGGACAGGACTTCCAGCGCCTTGGCCCGTGAGTATCCGACACAACGGCGACCCGTGTCCCCACTAGACCTGCTCTAGCTGCTGGAGGAAGCGCTGGGGATCGGTGGCCCAGGCCGGCATGGACATCCCGTCATCCTTTACGGTCATCGGCCGGTCCGGACACAGTGACGGCAGGGGAGAGATCAGCTGGTTGTCCACGCTCCCAGCGTAGCTGACGAGCATGGACAACGCCGTCCCGGATTCGGCCAAAGGTGCTGGTAGAGCCGAACCGCACACGAATCTCCAGAATCACGGCTTGCGCAAATTTGGTAATTTTCCGTAAAACGTGCACGGATTAATTCGGGCAATTTTTGGTATTACGCAATGCCTTGCATGCGGGGGGCTCCGCTTGGGGTGGGCTGCGGCGGGGATCACGTTGCGCTTGGCGGGGGCGCGGCCGATGCTGGGGAGGTGACTGGTGGCGAGGACTAAGGTCTCATCATGGACAAGGTTGTAGCGAACGCCGCGGCGGCTGTCGCTGACATCCCGGACGGTGCCACGCTTGCGGTGGGCGGGTTCGGACTGTGCGGCATCCCCGTGGCTCTCATCCAGGCGGTGCTCGATGCGGGTACCCGCGAGCTTGAGGTGGTCTCGAACAACGCCGGCGTCGACGAGTGGGGACTTGGCCTGCTGCTGGGGGCCCGGCGGCTGCGCAGGGTCGTCGCCTCATACGTGGGGGAGAACAAGGAGTTCGCACGGCAGTATCTGGCCGGCGAGCTTGAGGTCGAGCTCACCCCACAGGGCACGCTTGCCGAGCGGATGCGTGCCGGCGGGTCGGGCATTGCCGCGTTCTACACGCGTACCGGGGTAGGGACGCAGATAGCCGAGGGCGGCATCCCGTGGCGCTACGGCGGCGATGGCAGCGTGGCCATGTCCTCGCCGCCGAAGCCGACGAGCGAGTTCGACGGGGTCGAGTACGTCCTGGAGCGCGCGATCGTGGCCGACTTCGGCCTGGTGCGGGCCTGGAAAGGCGACCGGCACGGGAACCTGGTCTTTTCCGGCGCTGCCCGCAACTTCAACCCGCTGGCGGCGATGTGCGGGCGGGTGACCGTCGCCGAGGTGGAGCACCTCCTCGAGCCTGGCGAGATAGATCCCAACCAGGTGCACTGCCCAGGCGTGTACGTGCAGCGCGTTGTCGCCCTGACGCCTCGGCAAGCCGCGGACAAGCGGATCGAGAAGCGCACCACGCGCGCCCGCTAGGCGGCGATCGATCAGGAGGGAGAACCTAATGAGCTGGACACGGGAGCAGATGGCGGCGCGGGCCGCGGCGGAGCTGTCCGATGGTGATTACGTGAACCTGGGGATCGGGCTGCCGACGCTGGTGCCTAACTACGTGCCGAACGGCGTGGACCTAGTGCTGCAGTCAGAGAACGGCATCCTCGGCGTGGGGCCGTATCCGCAGGACTCGGAGGTAGACCCGGACCTGATCAACGCTGGCAAGGAGACCGTTACGGTGCTGCGCGGTGCGTCGTTCTTCGACTCCGCGACCAGCTTCGGGATGATCCGGGGCGGGAAGATCGATGCCGCCATCCTCGGGGCCATGCAGGTGTCGAAGGCTGGCGACATCGCGAACTGGGTGATCCCCGGCAAGATGGTCAAGGGCATGGGCGGGGCAATGGACCTGGTACACGGCGCGAAGAAGGTGATCGTGCTCATGGAGCACATCGCCAAGGACGGCACGTACAAGATCGTTGACGAGTGCTCTTTGCCCTACACCGGGAAGGGGGTTGTTCAGCGGATCATCACCGACCTGTGCGTGCTCGACATTACATGCGAGGGCCTGGTCTTGGTCGAGCTGGCCCCAGGGGTCGATCACGAGGAGGTTCGCGCGAAGACCGAGCCACCGCTGCTGGCCAGGAAGGGCTGAGTGCTTCGCACCTGGCCCCGCGGAGAGCTAGCCTGTCATTTCGGGAGGGCAGGCCGGCCGGACCGGACGCCCCGTACTCGTAATGATCAGTAACTCACGCTAGCAGCCCCCGCCGCAGAGCGGTCGCTGCTGCATGCCCGCGCTTACCGCAGCGTGGCGGTAAAGATGGTGCGGGCCCATCACAAGGAGTGGATCGGCAATGCCGGCAAGGTCGGACGAGACGGATCGGACAGCGCTGCTGGACAGCGCGGCGAAGGAATGGGCAGGGGTGACGGCGCAGCCCGGCGGCCCGGCTGGCGCGGTCGATGACCCGCCGGGCTTCCTGCGCGAGTACTACCGGCTCGTGGCGACCGAGGACCTTGCCCCCGCGGGTCCTGGGCGGGCAGCGGAGGTCGCCGCGCGGCATGCCACACTCGGGGCAGTTCGCCCGCAGGGCCGGGCCGTGGTCTCGGTCCGCCCGGCTGGCGAGGGTGCCGCCGTGATCACTGACACGAGCACCGTCGTGGACATTGTCACTGACGACATGCCCTACCTCGTGGACAGCGTGACCATGGAGCTCAACCGGCACTTCGCCGACATCAGGCTGATCGTGCACCCGCTGCTGACCGTCCGCCGGGATGTCGCAGGGGTGGCGCACGGGATCACCGGGACCGAGACGGGAATGACGGCGTGGGATGTGGTCGCCGAGGGCGTCGATCTCACCGGCACCCTCGCCGAGTCCTGGATCCACGTTGAGGCCGCCAACGTCGCTGATGAGGAGAGGCTCGCGGCAGACCTGCGCCGAGTGCTCGATGACCTCAGGGTGGCCATGGAAGACCAGCGCCGGATGCGCGGGGCCGCCCGCGAACTTGTCGCGACGCTTGCTGACGCCGCGCTGACGGCCACCTGGGGGCCAGAGGAGGCCGAGGCGGGCGAACTGCTCGCCTGGCTGTCGGCGGGCCACTTCACCTTCCTTGGCTACCGGGAGTATGACCTGCGGGACGGGCAACTCCAGCCGCTTCCCGGAACGGGCCTGGGTCTCTTGCGGCATGACGGCCCTGACTCACACCTGGCCACCCCGCCCGGCGGGCTTGCGCAGGAGCGGGCGACCCGGCGGCTCGTCCTGGCGAAGTCATCGGTGCGGTCCACCGTCTACCGGCCGAGCTACCTGGACTACGTGGCGGTCCGGAAGTTCGGCCCGGACGGCCAGGTGACGGGGGAGTACCGCTTCCTGGGCCTGTACACGCAGGCGGCGTACACGGAGTCAATCACCCGCATCCCCGTGCTGCGACAGAAGCTCAACCGCGTGCTCGACGCGGCCGGGCTGCCCGCCGACAGCCACGATGGCAAGGAACTCATCGAGATCCTGGAAGGCTACCCGCGCGAGGAGCTGTTTGAGATCTCAGCCGAGCAGCTCACGCCGATCGCGCTCGGAGTGCTCCGCCTGGGCGAGCGTAAGCAGGTGCGGCTGTTCCTGCGGCCCGACGCCTACGGGCGCTACATGTCGTGCCTTGTGTACCTGCCACGTGACAGGTACACGACACATGCGCGGCTGCGCGCGCAGGAGATCTTGCGGGCTGCGCTTGACGGTGCCTCTGTCGACTACAGCGCCATGGTCGGCAACTCGGCACTCGCCCGCCTTCATGTCGTCGTGCAGGGCCAGCCAGGTAAGCCGTTGCCCCCGCTGGAGGAGGTCGACGCCGCTGACCTTCAGGTACGGATCGCGGCAGCGGTCCGATCGTGGGATGAGGACCTGCTGGAGGAGGCGGAGCGTTCCCTGGGCGCCGGGTCGGCCGCGCGGATAGCCGCTCTCGTCAGCGTCGGCATCCCGGAGAACTACAAGGCCGACGTCGCGCCGGCCACAGCCGTCGCTGACCTCGCCCGAGTGGCGAGCTTGAAGGCCGAGGGCAAGCCGTTCGGGCTGCACCTTTACCTGTCGGGCGACGAGGGCGAGCGGACGCGGTTGCGCCTCTACACCACAGATGCCCCCATTACCCTGTCCGCTGTCCTGCCGCAGCTCCAGCACATGGGGCTGGATGTCGTGGACGAGCACCCGTACCAGTTTGACGGGGCGTTCTGGATCTACAACTTCGGCCTGCGCCGGGTTGGCGGGCGGGCGCTCGCAACCGATCCAGTGACCGCCGGGGCGCTCTTCGAGGCGACCATCACCGCGCTGTGGAACGGGCAGACCGAGGACGACGGGTTCAATGCGCTTGTCCTGGACGCCGGCCTCAACTGGCACCAGGTGGTGCTGCTGCGCGCTTACGCCCGTTACCTGCGGCAGGTGGACTTCCGGTTCAGCCAGGACTACCTGCAGCGGGTGCTGCGCGCCAACCCGAGGATCACCAGGCTGCTCGTCAGGCTGTTCGAGGCCCGGTTCGACCCGCACCTGCATAGCGGAGCCGATGTGGACCCGGGCGTGGACGAGATTTCCGCCGCGCTCTGTGAGGAAGTGCGGGGCCTGCTCGATGAGGTGACCAGCCTCGACCACGACCGCATCCTGCGCGCCTACCTGGCCCTTGTCGAGGCGACGCTGCGCACGAGCTACTACCAGCTCACGGATGGGGAGCCAGCGTCCTACCTCGTCCTCAAGCTCGCGCCCGAGGCCGTGGAGATCGTGCCGGCGCCCCGCCCGAAGTTCGAGATCTTCGTGTACTCGCCCCGGCTGGAGGCAGTCCACCTACGGTTCGGTCCCGTGGCGCGGGGCGGCCTGCGGTGGTCCGAGCGGCCTGAGGACTTCCGGACCGAGGTGCTCGGCCTCGTCAAGGCGCAAGATGTCAAGAACTCGGTCATCGTCCCGTCCGGGGCGAAGGGCGGGTTCGTCTGCAAGCGACTGCCAGACCCGGCTGACCGTGAGGCCTATCAGGGCGAGGTTCTCGCCTGCTACCAGACGTTCGTCTCGGCCATGCTCGACATCACCGACAACATCGTCGGCAGCGAGGTGCTCCCACCGCCGCACGTCGTGCGCCTCGACGGCGACGACCCGTACCTGGTGGTCGCCGCTGACAAGGGAACGGCGTCCTTCTCCGATGACGCCAACGCGATCGCCGAGCGCTACGGCTACTGGCTGGGCGATGCCTTCGCCTCCGGTGGCTCGCAGGGCTATGACCACAAGGTGATGGGCATCACCGCGCGGGGAGCGTGGGAATCGGTCCGCTGGCACTTTGCCTCCCGGCAGATCAACCCCGACACCGACGATTTCACGGTGGTCGGCGTTGGCGACATGTCTGGTGACGTGTTCGGCAATGGGATGCTTCTTTCCGAGCACATCGAGCTCGTGGCGGCATTCGACCATCGGCACCTGTTCCTCGACCCGAACCCCGACCCGAAGATCAGCTTCGCCGAGCGGCGGCGGCTGTTCCACCTGCCGCGATCCTCGTGGGCTGACTACGACCCCGCGCTCATTTCCGTCGGAGGCGGGGTCTGGCCACGTACGGCCAAGTCGGTGACGTTGTCACCGCAGGTACGGTCCGTTCTGGGCCTAGGGGAGAATGTCGCGTCGTTGTCCCCCGATGAAGTCATCTCGGCGATCCTCGCCGCGCCGGTCGACTTGCTGTGGAACGGCGGCATCGGCACCTACGTGAAGGCCAGCCGGGAGGTCCAGGCGGACGCCGGCGACCGATCCAACGACGCGGTCCGCATCGACGCGACGCAGTTGCGGGCGAAGGTGATCGGCGAGGGCGGCAACCTCGGGCTGACGCAGGCGGCCAGGATCGAGTTCGCTCGCCTGGGCGGACTGGTGAACACCGACTTCATCGACAACTCGGCGGGTGTGGACACCTCCGACCACGAGGTGAACATCAAGATCCTGCTCTCCGGGGCGGGGCTGTCCACCGCCGAGCGCGGCGCGCTCCTGCATGAGATGACCGACGAGGTCGCCGTGCACGTCCTGGCGCACAACGACGCGCAGAACATGGCGCTGGCGGTCGCCCGTTATCAGGCGCCGCGGCTCCTGCACGTGCACGCCAGGTACATCCGCAAGCTTGCCCGCGACGGCCAGGTGAACCTCGTCCAGGACGGGCTGCCAGGGGACAAGGAGATCGCCGAGCGGCGCACCGCCGCCCAGGGCCTCACCGCGCCCGAGCTGTCGGTACTGCTCACGCACACCAAGAATGCCGCGGCGCAGGACGTGCTCGCCTCCGACCTGCCCGACGACCCGTACTTGCGGGCCGAGCTCGCGCGGTACTTCCCGGCCCCGCTGCGCTCGCGCTTCGCCGAGCGGATGAACGGGCACCGGTTGCGCCGGGAGATCATCACCACCACGGTCGTGAACCAGATGGTGGACGCCGGAGGGACGACATTCCTGTTCCGGCTGGCGGAGGAGACCGGGGCGTCGGTGCCCAAGCTCACCCGCGCCTGGCTGGTCGCCCGTGAGGTATTCGCCATGCCGGCGTTCTGGAGTGAACTGTCAGCGGTGGACTCCATTGACGTCGACACAAGGATCGCGATCGTGCTGGAGGCACGCAAGCTCGTGGAGCGCGCCACCCGCTGGCTCGTCGTCAACAGGCGGCCGCCGTTCGACATCGGGCAGACCGTGGAGTCGCTGCGGGCGGGCGTGGAAGCCGTCCGGGCGGGATTCCCGAGCCTGCTGGCTGGCCGGGACCTGGCGGCCTTCTGCGAGCGCCGGGAGTCGTTCCTGGCCCGCGGAGTGCCCGCCGGGCTAGCCGGGCAGGTGGCCGGGATGGTGCCGTCCTACTCGGCTTGCGACATCGTGCAGAGCGCGGCGCGGACCGGCAGCAAGGTCGAGGAGACCGCGCCGGTGTACTTCGCCCTAGCCGACCGGCTCCAGCTTGGCAGGCTGCGCGACCTGATCGTCGCGCTGCCCCGGGACGACCGGTGGTCGTCCATGGCGCGGTCGGCGCTGCGGGATGACCTGTACGCCGCGCATGCCGCGCTCACCCGGGATGTGCTCGCCACCGGCACCAGGTCTGGGGAGGGCCGCGGGCCTGATGACGTGGCCGGCGCTGGCGGCGTGGGAGGAGCGCAACGCGGCGATGATCGGGCGGGCGGTACAGACGCTCGGCGAGATCTGGCAAAGCGATCAGTTCAGCTTCACCACGATGTCGGTGGCGTCCCGGGTGATCCGGACGCTGGTGACCTCAACCACGGCGCCGTCAGGTTCGCCGCAAGTGCCGTAACGTTACCCAGCCCGGTGGCACTGGCTTCGTGCTACCGGGCTGGCACTTCGCGCTACGACGCCGTCGCCGTGTAAAGGCCGCCCCCGACGGCGATGGCCGAGATCTTCGCCGACCTGTCCGTCGATGGCGGGTCGATGGCGGCGAAGGTCACAATGTCCTGGGTCTGCAGTCGCGTCCGCGGTGCCCACAGCGTCGGCGCGAGCAGTGGCCGTACGTAGTCGGGGACTGTGATCTGGGGGCCGGGCAGGATCGGGATGTCCTGGTTCAGCGCGGACTTGGTCTCGACGGTCGTGTTCAGGTACATCGTGTACAAGACGAATACTCCACCATTCGCCATCTTGACCGCCAGCCGGCCGTAGTTCGACCCCTCAAGGAGCCACTGGTAGACATCGCCCGTCGGGGGCGCGATTCCGCGTGCTGAGGTATCCGACTCCTTGTACAGGCCGGTGGTCGCCGGGCCGCTCGCGACGACCTGGGCCGCAGGGCTGGCCGGGCCGTCATCCACCACGGATGCCTGCAGTGGCGGGGCGAGGGCCGGTATGACCAAAGGCGAGCCGATGGGATCGGTGAAGCTCTCCAGGATCACGAAGCCGTGGCTGTCGGTGGCCAGCGCCGGGACGGACTCGCCAGGCATCAGCTCGGAGTTGCTGGCCAGCTGCCACGAGCCCGTGGCTGCGGCCTTCTCGAACAGCAAAAGGACGCGGCCGGCGACGGGGAGGTGCACTCCGCCCGCCACATCCTCGCTGGACGGGGTCATCGGCGTGGTGCCGGGAACAGGCGTGCGCTCCACACTGACCACGAAATACTGCGGGTCGCCGGCTCGCGGCGGCTCAGGAAGGTAGAACGTGGGCGTGCCGTAGGCGTACGAGGTGTAGGGCGGCACGATGTGGGACTTGCGCGCGATGGTGAACGCGGCGCTCATCGTGTCCGCCGCCGCGCCACTGAGCACGGAAAGGGCGAGCGTCTTGTCGCCGGTCCGGGCCGCCCGGTCGCTTGCGGCGACATAGGACGTGAACGCGGCCCGCGCGTCGCTGAGGGTCAGCTGACGCCAGACGGCTTCTGAACTGATATTGGACGAGTTCGCCGCGGTTGTCGTCGCGGTACTCACCGGACTGGATGAGCAGGCCGCGAGGGCTGCCCCGCTCAGCGTCGTCACGGCGGCGATCGCCAGGCCGGACGCCATCCGCCTGGTAGCCCTTGACGTGCGCATTCCGTGTCTCACAGTTGGCGAGGATAGCGCGAGCCTGTGCCTGTCGACGGGAAAGCACGCCTCAAGCGAGCCGCGAGCCTGGGTGCCGCCTGCCTGCCGCTAGCTTCTGGCTTCCCAAAGGTTAAGAGCTGGTAAGCGAGCAGTCTCCGGCTCGGGGCACGCCGCGACGAGGGCGACGCGGTGAGAGCGAGGACGCTTGCGCGCTTATAACCGCGTAGGCTTTCCGGCATGGCAGCTACCGATCCCACCAATGAGATATCGGAACTGTCGTCGAAGCTCGACAGCATCGAGGCCGTTGTCGACCCCGAGGCGATGCGGACCGAGGTGGAGGACCTGCGGGAGCAGGCCGCTGATCCAACACTGTGGGAGCAGCAGGAGCGGGCGCAGACGGTGACCCGCCGGCTCTCCTACCTCGAGGGCGAGCTGGCGCGGCTGGAGAGCCTGCGCCAGCGCCTGGATGACACCCGGGTGCTGTTCGAGCTCGCCGACGACGAGACGGACCTAGAGGTCCGCGAGGCCACCCGCCAGGAGGCGGTGGACGAGCTCGGCACGGTCCGCAAGGAGATTGACGGGCTTGAGGTCCGCACCCTGCTGAGCGGTGAGTACGACGCCCGTGAGGCACTGCTCACCATCAACTCGCAGGCTGGAGGCGCGGACGCGGCTGACTTCGCGCAGAACCTGCAACGCATGTACCTGCGCTGGGCTGAGCGGCACAAGTACTCGACCGAGGTCTACGACGTCTCCTACGACGAGGCGGGCATCAAGTCCACCACGTTCGCGGTGAAGGCGCCGTACGCGTACGGCACGCTGCGCGGCGAGCAGGGCACGCACCGCATGGTCCGCATCTCCAAGTATGACAACCAGGGCCGCCGCCAGACATCTTTCGCTGGCGTGGACGTTGTGCCCGTCGTGGAGCACACCGATCACGTGGAGATCAGCGAGGACGAGATCCGGGTGGACGTGTTCCGCTCGTCTGGGCCGGGTGGCCAGGGCGTTAACACGACTGACTCCGCCGTCCGGATCACCCACCTGCCGAGCGGCATCGTGGTCTCCTGCCAGAACGAGCGTAGCCAGATCCAGAACAAGGCGTCAGCGATGGCAGTGCTCCAAGCCAAGCTGCTGGAGCGTCGTCGCCAGGAGGAGGCGGAGCAACTTGCCTCGCTGAAGGGCGATGGCAGGCGTGCCTGGGGATCGCAGATCCGCAACTATGTCCTTTACCCGTACCAGATGGTGAAAGACCAGCGTACAGGCTACGAGACCACGCAGGCGGAGGCCGTGCTCGACGGCGAGATCGACGACTTCATCGACGCGGAGATCCGCTGGCTGCGACGGCAGGAGCGGGACGAGGAGCAGTAGGGCCGGGCCCGCGCGGCCTGGCTGGTCGCCGGGTGGGCAAGCGCAGTGATGGCGAGCGCGGCCCGGTTGGTGGCCGCGCGGCTAGTGCATGGCGATCAGCAGGCCGAGGACAAGGATCAGGCCCGCGGCGATCAGCAGTTGCGGGCTGAGGCCTAGCGGGTTGTGGTGGTGGACGTGAGTTCGCGACGCACGGCACGCCGCGCATCGCGCCTCCACCACTGGGCCGCCGCAATGTGCGCAGATCAGGTGCTCACAGCTCATCCGGTGCCCTTTCGTGACGATGGTACTTCGCGGCCTCGCGCGGACGGCACGGGCACACTTGGCGTGATCTGGAACCCTAGCAGCCAGTTTCCCCCTAGACTGTTCCCTGGCCAGACCAGGTTACCCGCAAGTTACCCGGCTGGTCCGAGAATATCCGTATGGTAGCCATACGGGTGCGAGCACGCTCTGGTCGGGCGCAGCCCTGTCCGGACAACCCAGTCCCTCATCAAGGTCGTGTGATGGTCCCGTGATTGAGTTCCATAACGTCACCAAGATCTACCCGAACCAGAACCGGGCTGCTTTGGAGAACGTCGACCTGACGATCGAGAAGGGCGAGTTCGTCTTCCTCGTCGGCCCGTCCGGGTCTGGGAAGTCGTCGTTCCTGCGACTGGCCCTGCGGGAGGAGAAGCCGAGCAGCGGCCAGATTCTAGTGGCTGGCAAGGACCTGGCGCGGCTCCCGAACTACAAGGTGCCGCATCTGCGTCGCCGGATCGGCTGCGTGTTCCAGGACTTCCGGCTGCTCCCGAACAAGAACGTCCACCAGAACGTGGCGTTCGCCCTGGAGGTCATCGGCAAGCCGCGCAGGTTCATCCGGCGCGTGGTGCCAGAGGTTATCGACCTCGTAGGCCTGGAGGGCAAGCACGACCGGATGCCCAATGAACTGTCCGGCGGCGAGCAGCAGCGCGTCGCGATGGCCCGCGCGTTCGTCAACCGGCCGCAGATCCTGCTCGCAGACGAGCCAACAGGGAACATCGACCCGGCGACCTCCATCGGCATCATGAAGGTTCTGGACCGGATCAACCGGACCGGGACGACTGTCGTCATGGCGACGCACGATGCCGCGATCGTGGACTCGATGCGCAAGCGGGTTATCGAACTCGAATACGGGAAGATCGTCCGCGATCAGGTCCGTGGCGTGTACGGTCAGGCGTACTGAGGCGAGCGCTGACACTGCCGCGCGACCGCTGGGCGTGATCCACTTACCGTCTTCTTACGACGGGCCGAGCGGGACCGCACAGGACTACCAAAGGATGAGATACAGGGCGGGGCCCCCGGAAAGGCAAGCATGCGTTCATTTGTACTCCAGGAGATCTGGATCGGGCTGCGCCGGAACCTCACCATGACCATCGCGCTCATCGTCGTGGTAGCGATCAGCCTGTCCCTGCTCGGAACCGGCCTGCTGTTCTTCAAGCAGGTCAACAGCACCCGCACTTACTGGCAGAGCAAGGTAGAGATCTCCATCTACCTCTGCACCGCCGACAGCGCCAACTCCAGTTGCCACGGGGCCTACACTCCGGCGCAGGCAACCGCCATCCAGAACACGCTGAACGGCCTGTCGCCGCAGTACGTTCAGACTTCCTACTTCCAGGACCAGGAGCGGGCGTACACGCAGTTCAAGCAGTTCTTCACCAACGACCCGGCCTACGTGTCCACGGTGAAGGCGAACGACATCCCGGCCTCGTTCGAGGTCAAGCTGAAGGATCCCTCGGCCGACTACAACATCGTGTCCAGCGCCGTGAGCGGCATGGCCGGCGTGGACCTCGTTGTCAACGAGATGACGATCCTGGACAAGTTCTACAAGCTGCTGGACGGCCTGCGCAACGCCGTGATCGTCGTGGCGCTCATCCTGGTCATCGCGGCGGTCCTGCTTGTGTCCAACACCATCCGGCTGTCGGCGTTCAACCGGCGCAGAGAGACCGGGATCATGCGCCTGGTGGGCGCGTCTAACCTGTATATCCAGATGCCGTTCCTGCTGGAAGGCGTGATCGCCGGCCTGCTCGGCTGGGTGATCGCGGCGGTCCTGCTCATCGGGGTCAAGTCATTGCTGCTGAACAGCCTGCAGCAGTACTTCAGCTACAACGTGGGCCTGACGACCACAGACCTAGTCGAGGTCATCGTGCTCACCATGTGCGTAGGCGTGCTGCTGTGCGGGATCACATCGTTCGTGACGCTCCGCCGGTACCTGCGCGTCTGAAGCCTGTCGGGGGAACGGCGCGTCTAGGAGAAACGTGGCACGGGAGCAGGGAAACAAGGTAATCGCCCGGAACCGGCGAGCACTGCACGATTACGCTGTCGAGGATACGTACGAGGCCGGGGTCGCGCTGACCGGGACCGAGGTCAAGTCACTGCGCGCCGGCCGGGCTTCACTGGTTGAGGGGTTCGGGCTGGTCTCAGACGGGGAAGTCTGGCTGCATAACGTTCATATTCCGGAGTACACCATGGGCACGTGGACGAACCACCTGCCCCGGAGAACCAGGAAGCTCCTGCTGCACCGGGGAGAGATCGACCGCCTGGAACGCAAGGTGTCGGAGGAGGGACTCGCCCTCGTTCCGCTCTCGCTGTACTTCAAGGACGGCAAAGTTAAGGTGGAGTTGGCCCTTGCCCGTGGAAAGCGGACATACGATAAGAGGCAGGACCTGGCGAAGCGGGATGCGGCCAGGGAAATGGACCGTGCCCTGCGGCGTCGACGGTGACGGAGGCGGACGGTGACAGCGCCTTCCGGTGAGTGGAGTGGCCGCTCAGCTACCTCGGGTGGGGGAGAGTCCCCGTACCCACCGGAGCGCGCTCGGTGGGAAGGCGATTTCATCGGGCACGCCGCCCCGTTCGGCAGCCAGGACATGCGGTCAGCGTTTGCTCCTCCTGATGTCACGGTACCCCTGAACACCGCACCAGTCAGCGCTGCACATGTGTCCAGCGGGCCAGTTGACGCCCCGCCGACTGACGCCCCGCCGGTTGGCAATGGTGGTCACGATGGCCGGCCTGGCAGCCGCCACCGCAAGGTTGCGTCTGACAAGCCTGGTTTCCTCAAGCGGCGAGGGCGCATGGTGGGGGCGCTGCTGCTCTTGGCGGCGCTGGTCGGCGTGGGCTTCACCACCGGATTCGGCGCGCAGGCGTCGGCGGAGCCAGTGGTCACGTCGTTCCTGCTGGACTGGGAGCAGGAGAACTACACGGGCGCGGCGAAGCTCACGAACGGGGACGTGCCCGTCGTCAGTGCCCAGCTATCGGCCGCGTTCCGCGACCTGGACGCAACGGAAATGTTCCTGTCCATGCGCTCGGTCACCCAGCACGGAAGCACCGCCCAGGCAGCCTTCACCGCGGTCGTGGACCTCGAGGGCGGCCGTCATCAATGGACTTATGTCGGGAGCTTCGGGCTTGTGTCCTCCGGCGGGCGCTGGCTCATCAACTGGAAGCCGAGCGTCATCGAGCCAAGCCTGGGGCCGGGCGACAGGCTCGCGGTGCTGACAACCTTCCCGCAGCGAGGACAGGTCACCGACGCGAGCGGCAAGCCCCTTATCCCCGAGTCGACCGTGTACCACGTTGGCGTCTACCCCGGCAAGCTGCTTTCCTCACAGGCGACCGCGGCCGGGTTCAGCCAGGTTATCGGCCTCAACTCACAGCAGGTGCTCGGCCAGCTCAGCGCGGCACCACCGCGCCAATTCCTGTCGCTGCTCACCCTGGATCCCGAGTCGTTCGCCACCTTGTGGCCGAGCCTTTCCCGCGTCCCGGGCCTGGTGGCGCGGACCGGCCGGGAGAGGTTGGTTAACTCCACCGAGTTCGACGATGTCGGCTCCGTCGGTACCGAGAACTCGCAGGAGATTGTCGATGACGGCGAGGCTTACGAGCCGGGCGCGACGTTCGGCAGCCGTGGCCTCGAGTTGGCCTACCAGGACACGCTGGCCGGCACCGTGAACATCACGGTCATCGTCGTCAACGCGGCGGGCCAGCAGGTGAAGACCCTGTGGACGTCGCTGGGCATTGCGGCGCACCCGGTTCGGACGACGATCAGTGGCAAGGTCCAGTCTGCCGCCGACCGGGCGATCACGGCACTTGCGGCGTCCGGGGAGATCGTCGCCGTGGACTCGTCGACTGGTGACATCCTCGCGCTCGCCGGGCAGAATGCCAAAAACCTGTCCCTGCCGTCGGGTGGCCTGCTCGACGCGCAGATCCAGCCGGGACTCACGTTCACCATAGTGTCAGCGGCGGCGCTCTTGTCTGACGGGCTGCAGGTGAGCTCGCCGCTGCCATGCCAGGGCATGGCCAGCGTCGGGGGACAGACGTTCGCCTACACGTCAGGACAGTCCTCATCGGCGACCTTCGGCTCGGACTTCGCCAGCGGCTGTGGTACCGCGCTCGCGACCGCGTCAACGCGGCTGACTCCGGCTAGCCTGGCGGCGGCGGAGAAGGCGTTCGGCGTCGGTGCCTCATGGGACCTGCCGGTGTCGGCGTTCTCTGGGTCGATCTCCGCGGCGGGCGGGGTGGCTGCCCAGGCCATCGGCAGCAGTGGCGTGAAGATGGGCCCGCTCGGCATGGCCCTGGTCGCCGCCGCCGCTGACGCGGGTACCAGCCACTCGCCAGTCCTGCTGGCGTCGGATCCGGTGAAGTCGTCGTCGCTCCCGCTGTCGGCAGGAGAGCTCACCGCACTGCGCGGCCTCATGCGTGATGCGGTGCAGACCGGGCCAGCCTCCGCCGCTGACCTGTTCGGCGCGCCGGTCCACGGGCAGGCAGGAGTGGTCAAGACGGGCACCAGCGCCTGGCTGAGCTGGTTCGTCGGGTACCGAGGCAACATGGCGTTCGCTGTCTTGGAGACGGGTCACACCCAGTCGCAGGCGGCAGCGTCGCTCGCGGCGTCCTTCCTGTCCCGCATCGGCTGACGGCGGGTCCTCGCGCGGCTGCCATGCACTGCCACGCCAGACCGGCCCCGGGGACGAAGCGCGTGCCGTGCCTTCGAGCCGCGAGAACCCCGTCGCCATCAGCGATGTCGGGTGCACGCGAGTTACGTTATCGTTCTGTTATATAAAATTAGTAACGCGGAGCAACCATGTGACTACTCTCCGGCGTCTCTATGGATGACTGAGGCTCGCTTGGGGGTTGCGGCCCAGTCGTCGTGAGGGCCGGGTCTCATCTCGGGGGAGACCCGGACATCCGGACCGGCTCCGACCCTGCCGGTCGGCCCCCGCGGGCGCGTCTCGGCCACCGCCAGCGCCCGCGGGGGCCACTCTCCGTTTCCTGGTAGTCCGGTTTGGCGCGCCCGCGCCCGCGCTAGCGCCTCCTGGACGGCGTATGCGCGGTGGGAATCTCGTGCAGGTGCGTGGCGTTGAGGGACCGGGCTGCCCCGCCCGGGTGCCAGTCGCGGGAATCTTAGTTGGGTGCCTGGTGTTATGAGCGGTAGGATGTGATGACGGCTCCGCCTCGCGCGGTCGTCTACAACTCAACAGGGGGCTGATTGGCTTCGACTTCGGTGATTGATCTAGGAGAAGCGAGCCGAGGGTGGCGGACGTGAACCTCGTAAATAACGCGACCGTAACCAAAAAGCGCCAATACTAATCGCGCACAGCTCGCCCTCGCTGCTTAAGCGAGGCTCGAGCTTGTCAGCCCGGGGAGCTCCTCCGACCCGGACCTGGCATCAGCTAGGAGGATCCACCGGTCTGCCCGGTCACGGGGCAGGCAGGGACATCAAACAGTGACTGCGCCCGCCGGTGACTTGCCTGCGTGATCGCCGGGGCTGAGAAAAAGCGCAGCAGGCTGCGCTCGGAGAAGTCCTAGAGAGGCACTGGAGGACCCGGGTTCGATTCCCGGCAGCTCCACTCCCTTACAGCGACCCCTGTGCCTGACGGCACCGGGGTCGCTTCGTTATGCCTGTTCGGGGGGCGACCCCCTGAAGCCCCCGGTTCGCTTACAGCGGCCCCTGTGCCTGACGGCACCGGGGTCGCTTCGTTATGCCTGTTCGGGGGGCGACCCCCGAAGCCCCCGGTTCGCTTACAGCGGCCCCTGTGCCTGACGGCACCGGGGTCGCTTCGTTATGCCTGTTCGGGGGGCGACCCCCTGAAGCCCCCGGTTCGCTTACAGCGACCCCTGTGCCTGACGGCACCGGGGTCGCTTCGTTATGCCTGTCCGGGGGGCGACCCCCTGGAGCCCCCCGGTTCGCTTCGTCCGTCATCCCCGCCGGGGCATATCCGGGTGTCCGCGCAGGCCATGTGTGGGCTATTTGCCGGTAAACTATTGGTTCGTGGGGTCGCAGGGCATGGTGTGAGTCTTGGCACGCGTCAGGCCCGGTCACCCACGGCATCAGACGGCATCAGACGGGATCGGCGACGGTGTGTGGCTGGATGCGCTCGGCACGGTCGGACACGCGCCTGGCGGCACGCGTAGCCGATCATTACCATTCTGCGTCCGAACACGGGATAATAGGGCGACGGATCGACACGGTTGTGGCTGACCGGTTCCGCCGCAGCACCGGAACCAGCAGGCGCGGTTCCTCAAGAGCCACGCAGGCGCGTGAGGAAGGGGATGCAGGATGGCGGCGATGAAGCCGCGGACGGGCGACGGCCCGCTCGAGGTGACCAAAGAGGGTCGCGGCATCGTAATGCGCGTCCCGCTTGAGGGTGGTGGGCGGCTCGTTGTAGAGCTGTCCGCCGATGAAGCAGTGAGGCTGGGCGAGGCGCTGAAGTTGGCTGTGGGGGTCGGCTAGCAGGCACAGCCTGTACGGACAGTACCGCCAGTCGGCGGTGCACCCCGAAAATCGAATGGGCACTGCATCCCGGGAAGCAGGGCGCTGACGCGGCCGCTAGCTTGGAGCGGCCGCCTTCTGCGTGTCAGTGCTTGATGGCGGCGAGCATGCCTCCGGCGACCGGGATGCTCAGCGGGACCAGCCGGTCGTCGATCCGCACCATGTCGGCGAGCTCCCGGGTACCGGGGGACGGGCTGTCGCTGTCATCGAAGATGACGATTCCCCCGTGGCGAAGCAGTCGCATGCTCGCCGTCAGGTATTCCGGATAGGACGCCTGGTCCGCGTCGCAGAAGACCATGTCGTAGGCCCCGTCGGAGAGCCTTGGCAGCACGACGAGTGCCCGGCCGAGGATGAGCCGGGCCTGGTTCGCGGCGAACCCCGCCTGGCCGAACGCCTTCCGGGCCATCCGGTGATACTCCGGCTCGATGTCCACGCTGGTCAGCACGCCGCCTGGGCGCATGCCGCGCAGCAGCCAGATGCCCGAGCTGCCGCAGCCGGTGCCGATCTCCACCACCGCCCTGGCCCCGATCGCGATGGCCAGGAAACGCAGCGCGGCACCGCTGGCTGGGGTGACCGGTTCCGTCCCGCCCAGGTCCTCGGCATTCGCGCGTGCGGTCAGCAGCGCCTCGTCCTCAACCGCGTACTCCACCTCATCAGGGTTGATGACTACCCCCTTCGCCGTGAGCTCTTGGCGGTGAGCCTAGCCAATATCCCGGCCGCGTGGAACTCCGGGCACACCTGGTTCGTTAGTTGTCTCGTGAGCGAGTCCCGGTTGTGGTTGGCATAACGGAAGAAAACGATGCACCATGGTCATGATCGCCGCGATGCCTGACGCGGTGGGCGATCGGGTGGAGGGGGCCTTGGGACCCGAGCCAGACGACCCTGTACCGACAGCTTCTGATGTAAACGGGCCGGAGTCGGCAGTGCTCCCGCAGCAAGCACTGCCTGGAGATCCAGCACTGCCTGATGCCGTGTCGCCGCGCGCGGCAATGCCCAACGGGGCGGGTGCCCACACCGTGGTGCCGCTGCAGGCCACCTGGGAGCTGCCCAGCTGGGAGGAGATCGTGCGGATGCATTCCGCTCGGGTGTACCGGCTGGCCTACCGGCTCACAGGGAACTCCTACGATGCCGAGGACCTCACTCAGGAGGTCTTCTTCCGCGTCTTCCGTTCCCTGTCCAGCTACACGCCGGGGACGTTCGAGGGCTGGCTGCACCGCATCACTACGAACCTTTTCCTTGACGGTGTGCGGCGCCGTCAGCGAATCCGCTTCGAGGGCCTCGGCGCCGAGGTCGAGCAGAAGGTGCCGGGCAGTGAGCAGAGCCCGGCGCAGGCGTTCGATGACCGGCACTTTGATGGCGACGTCCAGGCCGCCATCAAGTCGCTGCCACCGGACTACCGCGCGGCGGTCGTGCTCTGCGACATCGAGGGCTTCTCCTATGAGGAGATCGCGGCGACGCTCGGCGTGAAGATCGGAACGGTGCGCAGCCGCATCCATCGCGGTCGTGCCCAGCTGAGGGCTGCCCTCGCGCACCGTGAGCCGTCGCATGGCAAGGCGGGTCACGGGACGGGGGGCGAGTCGTGAGCCACCTCAATGAGCAGCTGTCCGCGTTGGTGGACGGTGAGCTGACAGGTACCGAACTGGACCGGGTGAACGCGCACCTCGCAGCGTGCGAGCAGTGCCGGGCGGAGGCCGCCGCGCTGCGGCTCCTCAAGCGCGAACTGCGCAGCCTGGCTGCCACCCGGCCCAGTGCGGAGCTGACCAGGCGGTTGCTCGCCATGGCCGGGCCAGGTGGCCCGGTGCCTGCCCGGCGGCCGACCGGGATGAGGGGACCACGCCCGGACTTCCGTACCTACCCGGGCCGGCCGGGTCCTGGCCGTAGCGATTTTGCCGAATGGACCTTCCGCTCCCGTCCCGCCTCGGGTTCCCCAGCTGGAGCCTGGCCGCGCCGCAAGCGCGGCCGGTATCTGGCCATGGGAGCACTGTCGCTCGTGCTGACCCTAGGGATCGGGGCGGCAGCCCTAGCCCTAGGCGGCTCAGGCCTTCCCGCGAGAACCCGGATGACGCCGCAGATGGAGCTGTTCAGCATTGAGCACGCGTTCGTCAGCGGCACCATCCCCATGCTGGATCCCGCGAAGGCACCCGGGAAGATAAAACCGGCGAAGCGGTCCTCTCCCTGAGGCCTCGCGGCAAGGGGCTAGCCAGACATCAGCCGAAGCGTTCGCGCTCCGCCGCAGCTAGCGGCCGAGAGATTCCAGGGCGACGTAGGCGTCGGAGATGAGGTCCTCGGCGTCCTCCAGCCCAATGGAGAACCGAACCGCGCCGGAGTCGATCCCGGCGGCGGCCAGCGCCCGCTCATCAAGCTGGCGATGGGTCGTGGATGCGACATGGGAGACCACGGTGTGCGTGCCGCCCAGCGAGGTCGCCACGGCGGCGAGCCGCAGCTTGTCCACCAGTGCCATGCCGGCAGGCCGGCCGCCGAACGGGGTCACGGTCACCACCGCGCCGAACCGGACGCCTTCCGGTCCAGCGTCGAACAGCCGCCGTGCCAGCTCGTGCTGCGAGTGGGTGCCCAGCCCCGGGTAGTCCACCCGAAGGACAGCCGGGTGCCTGGCCAGCGTCGCGGCGAACACAGCGGCCGTCGAGCACTGCCTGCGGACCCGGATCGGGAGCGTCTCGATGCCCCGGCGGAGCAGGAACGCGTCATCCGGTGACAGCGACCCGCCAGTGTTGACGCGGACCGCTCGGATCTGGCTGATCAGATCGATCTCCCCAGTCACCACGCCGCCGGTTACGTCGCTGTGGCCGCCGAGGTACTTAGTGGCCGAGTGGATGACGAGATCCGCGCCGTGTTCCAGCGGGCGGCAGATAACAGGTGGCGCCAGCGTGGAGTCCACGACGAGCAGCGCGCCCCGGTCGCGCGTGATCTCCGCCAGCTTGCGCAGGTCGGGGATGGCGGTCGTGGGGTTCGCGATCGTCTCCGCGTACACGAGCCTGGTCGTCGGGCGTATCGCCGCACGGACCGCATCGAGGTTGGTTATGTCCACGAAGTCCGTCTCCACCCCGAACCGGGTCAGCACGGTGCGCAGCAGGCTGTACGTGCCCCCGCACACCGCTGAGGAGCAGACGACATGCGCGCCTGCTCGCAGGAACGTCCAGAACACTCCCGAGATGGCCGCCATGCCGGACGCGAACGCTTGCGCGGCTGGCCACCGCGAGAGATTCGTGCCCTCCAGCGCGGCGACGGCTCGGGCGAACGCGTCTACGGTCGGGTTGTCGATCCGGCTATAGCTGTAGCCGGGCATCTGGTCGCCTAGTACGGCCGAGTGCTCACCGGCGCTGCCGAACGCAAACGCCGCCGTCCGGTGTATCGGCGTGCCCACCGGGCGCTGCACTGTCCCGGGAGGCGGTGGCAGGTGCACGGCCCGAGTGTTCTCGCCTAGCTGCCGTCGAGCTATCTCCACCGCTTAGCCTCCACGGCTCACGATCCGTATGCTTCGGGTCCATACCATTCTGGTTTGGCTGAACGTGACGCTAGCACCGTCGCGACCTCGCTGACCGGCAGCTTGCCCGCAATGACTGCCGCGACTACCTCCGTAATCGGCATCTCGACAGCGTGCTTGCGGGCCAGTTCCAGCACTGGGGCATAGGATGTGACCCCCTCGGCGGTCTGGGTGGTCGCGGCCCTAGCCTGCTCGGTCGTCATGCCCTGCCCGAGAAGCTGGCCGAAGCTCCGGTTCCGCGACAGCGGGGAACTGCACGTGGCCACCAGGTCGCCTAGCCCTGCCAGCCCTGCGAACGTTCGCGGATCGGCGCCCATGGCGTTGCCGAGCCGGGCCATCTCGGCCAGTCCCCGGGTGATGAGCGTCGCCTTGGTATTGTCGCCCTGTCCAAGGGCGATGGCGATGCCGACGGCCAGGGCGATGACGTTCTTCACCGTCCCGCCAAGCTCGCAACCGGTGACATCGGTGTTCCAGTACGGCCGGAAGTAGGGCGCGTGACACGCCTTCTGCAAGAGCCTCGCGGCGGCCTCGTCGGCGCACGCGACGACGGTCGCGGCGATCTGACGCTCGGCGATCTCGCGGGCCAGGTTTGGGCCGGAGACCACCGCGACCCGCGACGACGGCACGTCCAGGGCCTCCATGATGACCTCGCTCATCCGCTTGCAGGAGCCGCGCTCAATGCCCTTCATGAGGCTGACGAGCAAGGCCTGCGCGGGGATCGCGGACTCCCACGCCGCGAGCGAGGCCCGAAGCGTCTGGGCGGGCACCGCGAGCACCACGAGGTCGGCACCGGACAGCGCCGTCCCCGGGTCTGATTCCGCGGTCATGGACGCGGGCAGCGAGATCCCTGGCAGGTAACGCGGGTTCTCGTGCGCGGAGTTGACCGCGCGGACGACGGCCGGGTCTCGTGCCCAGACCGTGGTGGGGGTCCCGGCATCGCAGAGCACCTGGGCGAACGTCGTACCCCACGACCCAGCCCCCATGACGGTTGCCTTCACTCGCGGTCGGCCTCACCGTCGCCGCTGGGCAGCGGGGTGGGAGATGCGGATGGGACCGTTCTGGAAATGCGGTCTGAGTCATAAGGTAGGGCGGGTGGCTCCTCGTCACGCAACTGGGCGACGAGGGCGGTGACGTCCGCCATGATCGCGGCGGTCGCCTCGCGCAGCGCGGTCGCCGTCAGGCGGCTACCGGCCCACTTGGACAGGTCGACCGGAGGGCCGGCTACCGTGCGTACGGTCTTGCGTGGAAAGAACTTCGGCTTCGTGGCGCCGTAGGGGAGGATGTCGTGAGTGCCCCAGCGGGCGACAGGGATCACCGGGGTGCCGGTCTTGAGCGCCAGCCGGGCGACGCCGGTCTTGGCGACCATCGGCCACAGGGCCGGATCGCGGGTCGCGGTCCCCTCCGGGTAGACGATTACCGCCGCACCATTCTTCAGAGCCTCCTCGGCCTGCTTCAGCACGAGCCCGGCGTCCGCCCGGCCCCGGTGGACCGGCAACTGCCCTGCCTTGTAGAGAAACGGGCCGATGAACTTGACCTTGAACGCCGATGCCTTGATCATGAACGTCGGGTAACGGCCGTTCGCTTGGAAGAACAGGGCGTCCGTTCCCCAGTCCACGTAGGACATGTGGTTGGGGGCGAAGATGACCGGGCCTGTCCGGGGAATGTTCTCCGTGCCCTGCCACTTGTTCCTGATCATGATCCCGATCAGGGGACGCAGGACGATGACGGAGAGCAGCCGCCAAGCGGGCGAGTAACCCTTGGTCATCTGGCAAGCCTGTGTCGGGGGCGTAGGGCCATGTTCGTCTCCGTGATGTGTTGGTGGTCACCTGCATGACCGTGACGTGGACAGTAGTAATCCCTGTCAAGGTACTAGCCCGCGCCAAGTCCAGGCTCGGGGCGCTGGCCGGTTCACGCCGCCCAGAACTGGCGCTGGCCATGGCCGCCGACACTGTCTGCGCGGTGCTCAGCTGCCCCGAAGTCGGCCAGGTACTCGTCGTGACCTCCGACGAGGTCGTGGAGGGGTTCCTCGCCCCCCTCGGCGTCGCGGTGGTAGCCGACGATGGCCCGCCTGCTGGCAGGGACGCGCCTCGTGGGGAGCTGGAGGACGGGCTGAACGCCGCCCTTGCGCACGGCGCCCGGGTCGCCATGCGCCGGTGGCCGGGGAACGGGATCGCCGCGCTGTCCGCTGACCTGCCAGCGCTGCGCCCAGCGGAGCTGAGCCGTGCCCTGCGGGCCGCCGCCGCGGTGGCCGGCGGTGCCGCCTTCGTCGCTGACGAGCAGGGCATCGGCACCACGTTGTACGCGGCGGCGCCCGGTGCCGTCTTCCAACCGATGTTCGGCGGGGCGTCGCGGCGGCGGCACGCGGCTGGAGGGGTCTGCGAACTGCTGCTTGAGGGCATAGCGGGACTACGGCGAGACGTTGACACGCCGGAAGACCTGCGCACGGCGGTAACCCTGGGGGCCGGCACGCGAACCATGGCCGTCGCGGGTGAACTGCTCGACGTGGCCTAGGGCCGCCTCACGTGGGTTCACGCGGACACATCTAGCTCACGTGGCCGCGAGCTAGATGTGCACGACGGGGCAGGTAAGAGTCCGGGTGATCCCGGTCACCCTCTGGATCTGGGTTGCCACCAGCTTGCTGAGGTCATCCCAGTTGTCTGAACCCGCCCGCACGATGACGTCGTAGGGGCCGGTCACACCCTCCGCCTGCGTGACCCCGGTGATCTCCGCGATCTCCCGGACCACGTCGGCGGTTTTGCCGACCTCGGTCTGAACGAGGATGTAAGCCTGCACCATGGCGTCCTCCTAGGGGCAGACTAGGTCAACTGCCTCCTGGTGTGCCACGGTACCGTAACGAGGGTAATTCGGCAGGACTGGGGGCAGTGAACTGGCACATGGCCGAATCGCTCCCGGTGGCCGCAACCGGTGGCAGATCCGGGCTGATGTTTGGAGGCGCCTGTGAAGGGACCGGATGACCCCGCTGGGTCGCCACGGTCTGCTGGGTCGCTGGCGAGCATCGGTGAATTCGGGCTGATCGCGGCGATGGCATCCCGGTTCCCGTCGGCTCCGCTGGCCATGGTGGGCATCGGTGATGACTCGGCGGTCCTGGCCACGCCGGAGGGCAACGTCGTCGCGGCGGTGGACTTCCTGCTGGAGGGGCGGCACTTCCGGCGCGATTGGTCGGCTGCCTTCGATGTAGGGGTCAAGGCCGCGGCGCGCAGCCTCGCGGACATCGCCGCCATGGGCGCGGTGCCCACCGCGCTGCTCGTCGCGCTGGCCCTGCCCGGGGACCTCCCCGCGGCCTGGGCCCTTGACTTCGCGGACGGGCTGGCGACCGAGTGTGACCGGGCAGGCGCCGGGGTGGTCGGCGGGGACACCGCCAGGGCGGGCTCGGTCATCGTCTCGATTACGGCACTGGGGATGCTGCCCATCGGCGTTGCCGCCGTGTGCCGGTCAGGCGCGCGTCCCGGCGATGTTGTCGCCGTCGCGGGAGCGCTGGGGCGCTCGGCGGCGGGGCTTGCGTTGTTGTCGGGAGCAGGGCTGGCCGCCGGGGTCCGGGACTACCCGGACCTCATCGCGGCTCACCTGCGCCCGCGCCCGCCGTACGCGGCGGGGCTGGCGGCCGCGCGCCTTGGCGCCACGGCCATGATCGACACGAGCGACGGCCTGCTGGCCGACCTGGGCCACGTCGCTGACGCCTCCGGCGTCGCGATCAACATCGCCACGGCGAGCCTGGAGGTGGGCGATGAGCTTCCCGAAGCCGCGCTCCATATCCAGCGCATAACGGGCCATCCCCCGGTGCTCCCCTGCGACGCCCTGTCGTGGGTGCTCACCGGCGGCGAGGACCACGTCCTCGCCGCAACGTTCCCGGCGTCAGTGCGACTGCCGGCGCAGTGGCGGGTGATCGGCTCAGTGCACGCGGGCTCGGGCGTCACCGTGGACGGCGCCCGGCCCGCGGGACCGGTCGGCTGGGAGCACTTCCGGTAGTCCGCAGCAGCAAAACGGCACCGGTAAACCCAGGACGGCCGGGCCGCGCGTAAGGAAGCGCGGCCCGGCCGTCCGTTTGGTTACGATTCTTCTAAGCGCGATTCTTCTAGGCATGACAAAAAGCGTGATCGACCCTCCGGTGCGGGAGGTCGATCACGCGATCGGGCCGCTGGCTAGCGGACGACCTTGCCAGCCTTGATGCACGAGGTGCAGACGTTGAGACGCTTCGGCGTCCCGGAGATGACCGCGCGAACGGTCTGGATGTTCGGGTTCCAGCGGCGGCGGGTGCGGCGGTGCGAGTGCGAGATGTTGTTGCCGAAGCCCGGCCCCTTGCCGCATACGTCGCAGACGGAAGCCACGGTTCGCTCCAATGATCAGATTGCTGAAGTCGGTCAGCGCCAGATCCGCGGGACTCGCGATGGTGACCCCTGCAGAACGCGGATGTGGCAGCCCGCGTAGCTTACCTGAAGATGCGGGCAGTGTGCGAACCGGGCGCGAACCCCGGCCGTCCCCGCGTGTGGAGCATGACGCGAACCGCGCGGGGGCGCTGAAATGTCCCCGGCCGCTTCTATGCTGCCATGTGTGGCAACGCTCAGCGACCCGCTGGACAAGCTCATCCCGGCGACGACAAAAGACCAGCTAGGCAAGACCTTTGGCATCGTGACGGTTGGTGACCTGTTGCGTCATTACCCGCGCCGGTACTACACCCGGGGCGAGCTCACCGAACTGGCCCGGCTGCATGAGCGTGATCACGTCACGGTCATGGCGAGGATCGCCTCGGTCCGGCACGTGCGGCTGCCGGACGGTGGCTTTGGAGGCTCGCAGCGACGCGGCGGCCGGGGGAACCGGGAGCGCCTGGAGGTGATCGTCACCGATGGGTCGACGAGGTTGCTGCTGACGTTCTTCGGCGGTGTCTACAAGGCCGCCCGCGAGCTGCGAGAGGGACGGGTTGGCCTCTTCGCGGGGACGGTGACGGTCTTCCGCGGGAACGTGCAGCTGGTACACCCGGAGTACGAGTTGCTGCCGGACGTCGCTGAGGCGCAGACGGCAGCGGAGATCGCCGCCGAGTACGCGACCCGGCTGCTGCCGGTCTACCCGGCGAGCGCGAAGGTCAGCTCCTGGACGATCGAGCGAGCGATCACCGCCGTCCTGGACAGGCTGGAGGTCTCGGAGGATCCGCTGCCCGCGCCAGTCCGCGCCGCGCACCGGCTGACGGCGCTTGATCACGCGCTGAAGGGCATCCACCAGCCACAGGACTGGAGCGACATCAACGCGGCGAGGAAGCGCCTGAAGTGGGATGAGGCGTTCATCTTGCAGGCGGCCCTGGCTCAGCGCCGGCTGGCCGCCGCGGCGATGCCGGCGGTGCCGCGCCCGCCGATGCCTGGCGGGCTGGCCGAAGCGTTTGACGAGATCCTGCCGTTTACCTTGACCGACGGGCAGCGGGAGGTCGGCGTGGTGATCTCCCGCGACCTGTCCGCTGCCTCTCCGATGAACCGGCTGCTGCAAGGGGAGGTCGGGTCCGGCAAGACGATCGTCGCACTGCGGGCCATGCTCCAGGTGGTGGACGCGGGCGGTCAGGCCGCGCTGCTCGCCCCCACGGAGGTCCTCGCGCAGCAGCACCACCGGTCGATCACCGCCATGCTCGGGCCGCTCGCGGCTGGCGGGCAGCTCGGCGGCGGCGAGCGGGCCACCCGGGTGGCGCTGCTCACCGGCTCGACCGGGGTCCGCAAGCGGCGCAGCGCGCTGACCGACGCGTTCACCGGTGACGCTGGGATACTGGTCGGCACGCATGCCCTGCTGGAGGACCGGGTCCAGTTCGCTGACCTCGGCTTGGTCGTTATCGACGAGCAGCACAGGTTTGGCGTCGAGCAGCGGGACGCGCTGCGGGAGAAGGCGTCCGCGCGGCCGCACGTGCTAGTGATGACCGCGACGCCCATCCCCCGGACCGTGGCCATGACGGTGTTCGGCGACCTGGAGGTCTCGACGCTCGGCGAGCTGCCGGCCGGGCGATCACCGATCGCCACGCATGTCGTGCCGGCGGCGGAGCGGCCTCACTATCTCGAGCGAGCGTGGCACAGGATGCTGGAGGAAGTCGCGGCGGGACGGCAGGGATACGTCGTCTGCCCGCGCATCGGTGACCTCAGTGAGCGGGAAACCAGCGGACAGCCAGGCCCTGGCGGGCCAGCTCGGTCGCCAGAGCCTGAGGGGCCTGACGGCAAGGCCAGGCGCCGGGGGGCGGGCGGCATGGACGACGCTGACGGCCTGCAGGCAGTGGATGGCGATGTGCCAGCCGGCGAGGCGGATCCCCGCAGGCCGCCACTGGCCGTGCTCGACGTGGCCGCCGCACTGGGGGATGGCCCTTTGTCCGGGCTGCGCCTCGGAGTCCTTCACGGCCGGCTAGCCCGGACGAGAAGGACCGGGTCATGACGGCGTTCAAGGAGGGACAGCTGGACGTGCTCGTGTCCACGACCGTCATCGAGGTGGGGGTCGACGTGCCCAATTCGACGGTGATGGTCATCATGGACGCCGACAGGTTCGGCGTCTCTCAGCTTCACCAGCTTCGCGGGCGGGTGGGGCGTGGCAAGCATCCGGGACTGTGCCTGCTCGTCACTGAGGCACCGGAAGCAAGTCCGGCGCGCGAGCGTCTCGATGCCGTGGCATCCACCTCGGATGGCTTTCGGCTGTCACGGCTTGACCTTGAGCAGCGCAAGGAAGGGGACGTGCTCGGTGCGGCTCAGGCCGGGCGGCTCTCCAGCCTCAAGCTGCTGCAACTGCTGCACGACGAGGAGCTGATTACGATGGCTAGGCAGGAGGCCTCACAGGTGGTGCAGGGCGACCCGTGGCTGGAGCGGCACGCGGCACTCGCGGCGGCCATGGACTCGATGCTCGGTGATCAGCGCGCGCAGTACCTGGACAAGTCTTGACAGGGGGGCGGCGAGCAGTCCATGACTAGGGTCATCGCGGGGAAGGCCGGTGGCAGGCGGCTGGCCGTGCCGGGCGGCATGTCCACCCGCCCGACCAGCGACCGGGCGCGGGAGGGGCTGTTCAGCAGCGCGGCGTCAGAGCTCGGCTCGCTCGCAGGCAAGCGGGCGCTCGACCTCTACGCGGGATCAGGCGCGGTTGGCCTGGAGGCACTGTCCCGGGGTGCTAGTCACGCTCTAATGGTCGAGTCGGACCCCCGGGCAGTCGCGGTGATCAGGGCGAATATAGCCACGGTAGGGATTGCCGGAGCGCAGGTGCGCGGCGAGAAGGTCGAGCGGTTGCTGGCCCGGCCACCGGAGCAGGGGGCCTATGACTTCGTGTTCGCCGATCCGCCCTATGCGCTGGCCGACGCTGCTGTGAAGCGAGTCCTCGCCCTGCTGGCTTGCGGCTGGCTCGCCCCGGACGCGCTCGTAGTAGTGGAGCGCGCGACACGCTCTGGCGAGGTCGACTGGCCGCAGGGGCTTGCGGCAGGGAAGTCCCGTAAGTACGGCGAGGCGACGTTCTGGTACGGTCACCGCGCGGCCGTCGCCGCGATCGGGAAGAGCTGTGACGATGACGGAGCGGATGACGGCCCAGGCGCGAGTAGGGAGTGATGCAGATGCGACGAGTTGTATGCCCTGGTTCCTTTGACCCCGTGACGAACGGGCATCTGGATATCATCGGCCGGGCCTCGAGGCTCTATGACGAGGTGATCGTCGCGGTCCTCATCAACATCACCAAGAAGAGCCTGTTCACGGTCGATGAGCGGGTGCAGATGCTGCGTGAGGTCACCGCGGACTACGGCAACGTGCGGGTGGAAACGTTTCACGGCCTGCTCGTGGACTTTTGCGACGCCAACGGCATCACCGCGGTCGTCAAGGGCCTGCGCGCGGTCAGCGACTTCGAGTACGAGATGCAGATGGCGCAGATGAACTACCGGCTCGCCAAGGTCGAGACGCTGTTCATGACGACTAACCCGCTCTACTCGTTCCTGAGCTCCAGCCTGATCAAGGAGATCGCCAAGTACGGGGGCGACGTGAGCGGGCTGGTGCCTGAGGCTGTCCGTGCCGAGTTGCAGACCCGGCTCACCGAGGTGGAGTAACCGCCGCGCCCGGCACTCGCGCTCCGCAGGCCGAACATGGCCTGGTTTGGAGTCAGGCAGGAAGCGCAGTAGGCTAATCGGTCGGTTCATTCATTGCCTACACGGTAAGCTGTGATGTCCAACGTGAACGGAAAACCAGTCGCACATGGAGCGGCCGGCTCATCCTCTAGCTCAAGGAGCAGTGGGCTGAGCAGGGACTTTGTGTTTGACATGCGTAGTCTCAGCCGGCAGCCTGGCTCGCTTCGCGACGAGACCCTGACGGCGCGCGCGCCAGATGGTGTCGGATCCGGGCTAGTCTTGGTGCCAGCCGGTGCAGATGTCACCCTCGGCCTCCGCTTCGAGGCGGTTTCCGAGGGGGTGCTTGTCACCGGCTCGGCAGTCGCCCCGCTAACGGGCGAGTGCGCGCGGTGCCTGGACCCGGTGACCTCCACCATAGAGGTCAGCTTCCAGGAGCTGTACCTGTACCAGCCGGGAGCCGCGGACGAGGAGGACGACGGCGAGGAGCGATACCTCGACGGCGATCTGCTCGACCTGGAGCCCGCCTTCCGGGACGCGGTCGTGCTTGCCTTGCCGCTTTCACCGCTGTGCCGGGAAGACTGCCCTGGGCTATGCCCTGAATGCGGTGCCCACCTCGCCGAGGTGGGACCCGACCACGGACATGGCGAGAACGTGGACCCCCGGTGGGCCGCGCTTCGCCAGCTTGATGTTTCTGACCAAGAGTTACGAGGGTTTTTCAGCGAGGCAAACCGGGCAGCGACCGGCAACATGACTGAATCTCCCTCCAACAGACCGACAGGAGAGCTGAAGTGGCTGTTCCCAAGCGGAAGATGTCGCGCAGCAACACCCGCTCCCGGCGCGCTCAGTGGAAGACCTCCGCGCCGACGCTGGTGAGCTGCCCGCAGTGCCGCAGCCCGAAGCTGCCGCACGCTGCCTGCCCGACCTGCGGGACGTACCGGCGGCGGCAGGTCATCACCCCGGCCTGATTCGCGGGTGACGAGCATGGTGACCGGGCGGGGCATGGACGGAGGGGTAACCGCTGGACGGGACCCCGCCGAGCTGTCGCATGCTCTCGGCGTCCCAATATGGGCCGAAATGCTGGAGCGTGCGCTCACGCACCGGTCCTTCGCGTACGAGAACGGCGGTCTGCCGACCAACGAGCGCATGGAGTTCCTCGGGGACTCCGTGCTCGGCCTCGTGGTGACAGACACGCTGTACTTCCAGTACCCGACCCTGCCCGAAGGGCAGCTTGCCAAGCTCCGTGCAGCGGTGGTCCAGATGAATACCCTGGCCGAAGTGGCCAGGGAACTCCACCTCGGCGCCTACGTGCGGCTTGGCCGTGGCGAGGAGGGCACCGGTGGCCGGGATAAGCCCTCGATCCTGGCCGACACGCTGGAGGCCGTGATCGGCGCGTGCTACGTCGACTGCGGCCTGGACGCGGCACGAGATCTCGTCCACCGGCTATTCGACCCGGTGATCAAGCGATCGGCCATGCTTGGGGCTGGACTGGACTGGAAGACCTCGCTGCAGGAGCTCACCGCGGTCCAAAGTCTTGGCGTGCCCGAGTACCGCGTTGACGACAGCGGCCCGGATCACCAGAAGCTGTTCCGGGCCATGGTCCTGGTCGGCGGCCGGGAGCTTGGGTCGGGCGAGGGGCGGTCCAAGAAGGCGGCGGAGCAGCAAGCCGCTGAGACTGCCTGGCGGGCGCTCAACGGCGAGCAGGAGAGCAACGTCGCCAGCGGCATTCCCGCGCAGCCGACGTCAGAGGGCCACGAGGGCAGCCAGTCTCCGGCCGAGAGCTAAGAGTCACGGCCACCCTCGACGGAGGCGCGCAATGCCCGAATTGCCCGAGGTTGAGACCGTTCGCGTGGGGCTAGAACGCTACGTCGTTGGCCGCGTGATCGAATGCGCGCAGGTACTGCATCCACGTGCGGTGCGGCGTGACCCCGCGGGTTCCAGTGGATTCGAGGCCGCGATTGCCGGACGCTGCCTCGAGCGGGCCGACCGTCGAGGTAAGTACCTCTGGCTGTCGGCGGGAGATGACCAGGCGCTTCTTGCCCACCTCGGGATGAGCGGGCAGATGCTCCTTGGCGATCCGGATCGGCCCTTGTCGCCTCACGTCCGGGTTCGCTTCACGTTCACTGACGGGGGCAGCGACCTGCGCTTCACCGACCAGCGCACGTTCGGTCACCTGATGCTCGTGGGATTGATTGACCCCGCCAGGGCGACCCCCCTGTCGACCTCGCCTCCAGGTTCCTTGGCTGGCGGGCTAGGGGAGACCTCCTTGTCGTCTCCCCGGCTGGTACCCGTGCCGATCGCGCACATCGCCCCGGACCCGCTGGAGCCGGCGTTCAGCCCCGCCGAGTTCGCCCTCCGGCTACGCAACCGCCATACCGGGATCAAGCGTGCGCTGCTCGACCAGTCGCTCATAAGCGGCATCGGGAACATCTACGCGGATGAAGCGCTGTGGCGGGCCCAGCTGCACTGGGCCAGGCCGACCGAGACGCTGCGCCCGTCGGAGGTCAGCCGGTTGCTCGCGGCTGTCACCGAGGTGCTGACATCGGCGCTACATGCGGGCGGGACGTCCTTTGACAGCCTCTACGTCAACGTGAACGGGGAGAGCGGCTACTTCGAGCGGTCCCTGGAGGCCTACGGGCGTGCGGGGCAGCCGTGCAGCCGGTGCGCCGCACAGATCAGGCGGGACTCGTTCATGAACCGGTCCTCTTTTAGCTGCCCGCGTTGCCAGCCGCGCCCGCGCAAGGCACACTGGTAGGAGTTCTCAGTGAGCAGGCTAGGTCCAGTAGTAGCGGCGCCGCCCGCGTCGGCCCCAGCATCTGGGGATCGCATGTGGGCCCGAGTTTGAATACTGAAGTATGTTTGGTAAGATATGGCACAGGGCAGGTACCAGGGTGCCCTCAACTTGACCGTAAAGGGTTAGGGTGAGAACCTGGTAAGTACTGTTGCACGCACCGGCGTGCATTTGCATTTTGTGCCCACTCTGGTCACTCAGTGTGGAGGACCTCACACCATGGCGAAGGCTCTATTCGGCCACGTCGGCGGTCCCGATCCCCGCATGGTCTCCGAGATGCGCCGTCTCCAGCAGCGTGTTCGCGACCTGGAAGCCGAGCTTATGCGGCTCCAGGAAGAGAACGACGCGCTTGCCGCAGAGACTGCTCGTTCCGAGGACATGCTGGTCCTGGACCGCGAGCCAGCGCTCGCCTAGCAAGGCCCGCTGGCTGCGTTACGACACGGCAACTCGACAAAACGGATCAGGGACGCCCTACCCGGCGTCCCTCTTCGTTGTCGCAGATGTCTTCCGGGGGCGACCCCAGGTACCCGATGCATGCTCGATGAAGGGGCAACTGTATCGGGCTTGCGACGGCTTGTCTGCGTCGGCCCATTTGGCTAACTCTGCGCTCACATTAGTGGTATTCGGCATACCATTCGGTCGGCTTACCATGCTTTAGTGTCCTTGAGCCCGTACTCGGGGTCCCCTTTCCCCGCCGCCGCGAGCTTTCCCCCGCCGCCGGGAGGGTGGCGAATCCCGCGCTGGCCCGGCAAGTCGGCCAGGCGGTGACGCGAGTCCCACGTAGCCTGGAAAGCGGACGGGACTTCGATGGCGACCCGGTAAGGTTCAGCAGAGTTCGGCTCCGTGGATCCGGGGGAGGTAAGGGCGCGTGTACCTGAAGACCCTCACGATGCGCGGCTTCAAGTCGTTCGCCTCGGCCACCACGCTGCGCCTTGAGCCCGGCATCACCTGTGTCGTCGGCCCGAACGGCTCGGGCAAGTCCAACATTGTCGACGCACTGTCTTGGGTGATGGGTGAGCAGGGTGCCAAGTCCCTGCGTGGCGGCAAGATGGAGGATGTCGTCTTCGCGGGCACGAGCACCCGCGCGCCGCTGGGCCGTGCCGAGGTGTCCCTCACCATCGACAACAGCGACGGCGCGCTGCCGATCGACTATGCCGAGGTGACGATCAGCCGGCTGATGTTCCGCTCCGGGCAAAGTGAGTACGCCATCAATGGCGACAGCTGTCGCCTCCTAGACGTGCAGGACCTGCTCAGTGACAGCGGCCTCGGCCGGGAGATGCACGTCATCGTGGGACAGGGCCAGCTTGACCAGGTGCTGCACGCGGGGCCTGAGGCGCGTCGGGCCATCATCGAGGAAGCCGCCGGCGTCCTCAAGCATCGCAAGCGCAAGGAGAAGGCGCTGCGCAAGCTCGATGCGATGCAGGCCAACCTCACCCGCCTTGTCGACCTCACCGCTGAGCTGAACCGTCGCCTCAAGCCACTCGGGCGGCAGGCGGAGGTCGCCCGGCGGGCCAGCGTCATCCAGGCCGAGCTGCGCGATGCCAGGCTGCGCCTGCTGGCCGACGATTACGTGACACTACGCGACAAGCTGCAGCGTGAGGAGACCGACGAGGCCGAGATCCGAGGCTTGCGCGCTGCCCTTGAGGAGCAGCTTGCCGAGGCCAGGCAGCTGGAGGAAGAGCTCGACCGGGCCGCCGCCGCGCAGGCCGCCGAGCTAGCCGGTGCGCAGAACACCTGGTACGCGATCTCTTCCCTGACCGAGCGGATGCGGGCAGTCGCCAGCCTCGCCGCCGAGCGGTCCCGTCTGCTGACCGCCGACCTGGAGCCGGAGCGCCCTGGGCGGGATCCCGACGAACTGGAGCGGCAGGCCGCCGAGCTGCGAGACGAGGAAGCGGGCCTGTCAGAGCGGATGGCCGAGGGCCGCGAGGTGCTGTCGGAGGTCATTGCCGAGCGGTCGGCCGCCGAGTCCGCCCTCGCCGCTACCGAGCGCCGGATAGCCGACGAGGCCCGGGCGGCGGCGGGCCGGGCAGAGCGCCTGGCGCGGCTGCGCGGCATGGCCGACGCCGCCGCCAGCCGCAGCACGGCCACGGCCGAGGAAATCGAGCGCCTCACCCTGGCCGCCGACCAAGCCCGGGTCCGCGCCGAGAAGGCCCGCCTGGAATACAGCGCGGTGCAGGAACTCGCTGACGGGCGCAGCGATGACCGCAGCGGGCTTGCCGCCGACTACGAGCACGCCACCACCGCGCTGAAATCCGCTACAGAACGCACCAGTGCCGCTCGCAAGGCCGAGCGCCAGTCCAACAGTGAGGTCGCCGCGCTGCGAGCACGCGCGGAGGCACTGGAGGAGACGCTGCGCAGGGGCGCGGACGCCACCACGGCCGTGCTTGCCAGCCCGGATCGCTTCAAGGGCGTGCTCGGGCCGTTCGCCGGGCAGCTCGTCGTCGCCGACGGCTTTGAGACAGCGATTGCCGCCGCCCTGGGCGCCGCCGCCGAGGCCGTGACCGTCGGCGGGCTGGAGGCTGCAGTCTCGGTGCTCGCCGAGATCCGCGCGGCTGACGCGGGAACCGTGGGAATGGTGTTGGTTTCCCCCCAGGGGGACGACCCCCCTGTTGACCGAAAGAACCAGCGTCCTGGGCTACCGGACGGGGCGCGGTGGGCGCTTGAGCTGGTGACGGCGCCGGGGGAGCTGACCGCAGCCATGACGGAGCTACTGGGCAACGTTGCTGTGGTCGCTGATCTGGCGGCCGCCGCTCAGCTCGTCAGGGCGAATGTCGGCCTCAGGGCGGTCACGCGAGCCGGCGACCTGCTGGGCGCGCACTGGGCGCAGGGCGGGTCGGCGCGGCCGCAGTCGCTGCTGGACGTGCGCGCGGCGGCGGATGAGGCGGCTGCCCGGTTCGCGGCGGCCATGGAACGCGGCGAGGAAGCCGCGGTTATCCTCGCGGAGGCAGGCGAGGCCCAGGAGGTCGCCCAGGCAGCGATCGATGACATGCGTCGGCAGATGCAGGCGGTCGACGCGGCGGCGGCGGAGATCTCCGGACGGCTCGGACGGCTGGCCGGCGCGGCCCGGGCGGCGACCGACGAGGCGAACCGGATGGACGCGTCTGTTGGCGCGGCCCGGCGGTCAGCGGACAAGGACCTCGCCAAGCTGGCCCAGCTCAAGGCCGAGCTCGTGGAGGCGGAGGCCGACGAAGCCAGGGCCAGCGACCCCGAGCTTGCGAATGAGCAAGCAGAGGAGGAGCGGACGGAACTGGCCCTGCGGGCGACCGCGGCACGTAATGCGGAGATGGAGGCCCGTCTTGAGGTGCGTACCGTGGAGGAGCGGCTGCGCGCGATCAGCGGACGGGCGGACTCACTCGCCTCGGCCGCCGCGGCCGAGCGGATGGCGCGCGAGCGGGCGGCCGCCCGGCGCCGGCAGCGAGCCGCGCAGGCCTCGGTCGCGAAGGCCGTGGCATCCGGGGCCAGGGTCGCGGTATCAGCCGCCGAGTCGTCACTTGCCGCCGCCCTGGCCAGGCGGGAGGCCGCCCAGACCGCGAGCGCTGCCGGAGCAGGGGCGCTGAAGGGCGTCCGGACGCAGGTGACGGCACTGTCGGTGGACCTGGACAAGGTCGTGAACACCGCGCACGGGACCGAGATCGCGCGGGCCGAGCACCGGCTGCGGCTTGAGCAGATGGAGGCGCACGCGGTCGAGGAGTATGGCGTCGGGCCGTCGGCGCTCGTCGGCGAGTACGGGCCCGACGTCCTGGTGCCCACGGCCTTCGAGGAACCCGGCCCGCAGGCGCCTGGCGCTTCCACGGGGTCCGCCGATTCCGATGACTCGCTAGACCCGGGGGAGTCGGGTGCCTCCGGTGACTTGGCGGGCGATGGACACAGTGGTGCCGTTGAGGCCGGGGATACCGTCGCCCCTGCCGCGCCAGACGGTTCTCCTGCCCCCGCGCCGGGCAGCCTCGCGGAGGCGCTGCGGGCGGTTACCGAGGCCGCCCGCGCGCAGCAGTCCGGTACACAGCAGGCCGGCACGGGGGAGAACCTGGATAGCCCGACCGGGCAGGGATCGCAGGCAACCGGGGCTGGTGCGAGCGGTGCCGGCTCTAAGGCCCGTCGCAAGAGGGCGGCTACGGTGAAGGAGATCCCGGCGGCCGTTCCGTATGTCAGGCAGGAGCAGGAGCGGCGTGCGGCCGAGGCGGACAAGCAACTGGCCCGACTCGGCAAGGTCAACCCGCTGGCCCTAGAGGAGTTCGCGGCGCTGCAGGAACGGCATCAGTTCCTGGCGACCCAGCTGGAAGACCTCCGCAAGACCCGCCGGGACCTGCTCATCGTCGTCAAGGAGGTCGACGACCGGGTGCAGGAGGTCTTCGCCTCCGCGTACGCGGACGTCGCGCGGGAGTTCTCGGAGCTCTTCGCGCGGCTGTTTCCCGGCGGCTCCGGGCGCCTGGTGCTGACCGAGCCGCAGGACATGCTGACCACCGGCATCGAGATCGAGGCCAGCCCGCCGGGCAAGAAGGTCAAGCGACTGTCCCTGCTCTCCGGAGGGGAGCGGTCGCTGACGGCGATCGCCTACCTGTTCGCGATCTTCAAGGCCAGGCCGTCGCCGTTCTACGTGCTTGATGAGGTCGAGGCCGCGCTCGACGACAGCAACCTGCAGCGGCTGCTGCGGGCCTTCGAGGAACTGCGGGAAAGCTCGCAGCTCATCGTCATCACCCACCAGCGCCGGACGATGGAGGCTGCGGACGCGCTCTATGGCGTGTCAATGCGCGGAGACGGCGTCTCCACGGTCATCAGCCAGCGCGTCCGGGAGTCCGAGCCTGCCTGACGGCCCGCTCCCGCGTTCCGGCAGGACATTGGCGCGACCGAGTTCGATACGGGTGTGGTGATTGCCCGGGTAGCCGGGTTGAGCTGAGTGGTGGGTCGGTGATGGGGCAAGCTAGAGGCTGCCGGACACTCTCAAGTCCCGGCACTGTTTCAGTTCTGGGAGACTGTGGCTGTTATGGATTACATCATCTTGATCGTTGTGATTGCCGTGCTCCTGGTCGGTGGCCTTGGGAGCACTTTCCTGGTGCGGTCGCGCGGCGGACGCCAGGTGTCCCAGGAAACCGTCGATGAGATAACGCAGGGCGCCCCGGAACCGACGACAGTGCGCGAGGCCGGTGAAGCCGCTGGCGCGACGACGACGGTGACCGTCCCCGAGCAGGCGGCACCGCAAGCTCCCCCCAAGCCGGCCGTCGAGAAGCCGCCGCCTTCAGCCGGGCGGATGGTGCGCCTGCGGGCCAGGCTCGCCAGGTCGCAGAGCGGATTCGGGTCCGTGCTGCTGGGCCTGCTGTCCCGAGACCGTCTCGATGACGACACCTGGGACGAGATCGAGGAGGTCCTCATCACGGCGGATGTCGGGGTGGGACCGGCCCGTCAGATCGCGCAGGACCTGCGGACCAAGGTGAAGGTGGAGGGCACGCGGACCATCGAGGAGGTCCGGGAGATGCTGCGAGCGGAGCTACTCGCCCAGGTGGAGACCCCGGCCAGCCGGGCGGTTCGCACCCAGCGCCATGAGGGTCACCCGGCGATCGTGATGATGGTTGGCGTCAATGGCACAGGGAAGACCACGACTTGCGGAAAGCTCGCCCGCGCGCTGGTGGGGGACGGGCAGACGGTGCTGCTCGGGGCGGCTGACACCTTCCGCGCGGCGGCCTCCGAGCAACTGCAGACGTGGGGCGACCGGGTCGGCGCGCAGACGGTCCGCTCCGACAAGGAAGGCGCCGACCCGGCAAGCGTCGCCTTCGAGGCGGTCAGCAAGGGAATTGAGGCCGAGGTCGATGTGGTGCTCATCGACACCGCCGGCCGCCTGCACACCAAGACCGGCCTCATGGACGAGCTCGGCAAGGTCAAGCGCGTCATCGAGAAGAAGGCCAGCGTGGATGAGGTGCTCCTGGTGCTCGATGCCACCACCGGACAGAACGGCCTGCGCCAGGCACGTGTATTCGCGGAGGTCGTTGACGTGTCCGGCATCGTCCTTACCAAGCTGGACGGTACCGCGAGGGGTGGCATCGTGATCGCCGTCCAGCAGGAGCTCGGTGTTCCGGTGAAGCTCGTCGGCCTCGGCGAGGGACCTGACGATCTCGCTCCGTTCGACCCGGCCACGTTCGTGGACGCGATCATCGGCTGAGGGGGCTGCGGAGCGCGGCTGTGCGGGCAAACGCGGTCACGCGAGATTGACGGTGCGCCGGGCCTCAGGCGGTGGCAGAAACGTCACCGTAACAAAGAAGTTGCCTGCTTCATATTTCTGACACACTCCGGCTGGACGAATGAAACGCCCGTAAGGCATTGTCAGGAGCAGGCGATCGAGAGGGTGAAGACATGAGGCTCGTCACAGCCGTCATCAAGCCATTCAAGCTAGATGACGTCAAGGCCGCGCTGCAGGCCTTTGGCGTACATGGCATGACCGTAAGTGAGGCCAGTGGCTACGGGCGCCAGCGCGGGCATACCGAGGTCTACCGCGGGGCCGAATACCAGGTCGACCTGGTTCCCAAGGTTCGTGTCGAGGTGCTGTGCGACGACGAGGACGCCGAGGATCTTGTCGGCGTCATCGCCAAGGCATCTCAGACCGGCCGCATTGGCGACGGAAAGGTCTGGATCACCCCGATTGAGACCGTCGTCCGGGTGCGCACAGGCGAACGCGGCACCGACGCCATCTGAGCTGGGCGTTAGGCACCGGGGGGCCGGTACCGCCAGCATGTCGTGTTTGGCATGCGCTGACAGTCGGGGGATCTGGTGAGCGTAATGACCTCTTTCGCGGCCGACCGAGGCCGAAGGACAACAGAGACCGATCGTTGGCTTGCCGGGATGCTCGGCGCCGAGCCGGGGGTCGCTCTTGTCGCCGTGGGTGGCTACGGAAGAAAGGAACTGCTGCCAGGCAGCGACCTGGATGTCCTGCTGCTGCACGACGGCCGGGACGGGATCGCCAAGATCGCCGACCGGATCTGGTACCCCGTGTGGGATTCAGGGGCACGCCTCGACCACGCGGTCCGTACCGTCCCGCAGGCGCGCCGGGTGGCCCGGGGCGACCTGAAGGTCGCGCTCGGGCTGCTAAGCGCCCGGCATGTGGCCGGCGATCCCGAGTTGACGACACGGCTGCGCGAGGGGCCCTCGAGGACTGGCGGGCCGCCGCTCGCACCCGGCTCGCCGAGCTCAAGGAGATGCACTCCGAACGCACCCGGCTGCACGGCGAGCTCGCCTTCCTTCTTGAGCCGGACCTCAAGGAATCTCGCGGTGGCCAGCGGGACGTCCACGCCATCCAGGCCGTCGCGGCGGCCTGGGTCGCACCGGCTCCGGGTCCTAAGGTTCGGGCCGCCTACGAGCAGGTCCTGGACGCCCGGCACGTCCTGCATGAGGTCACCGGTCGCCGCCTTGACCGCCTCGTCCTCGAGGAGCAGGACGAGGTCGCCCGTACCCTTGGCCTGCTCGACGGGGACGTGCTGCTTCGCCACCTCGCCGGGGCAGGCCGCACTGTGGCATACGCCGTGGACCACGCCTTCCGCCAGGCCGACCGCGCCGGAGGGCGGCGGGCACTGGGGGTCCGCATGCGGCGGGGAAAGCTCGACAGGCGCCCGCTCTGCGACGGCGTGGTGGAACAAGATGGCGAGGTCGTGCTCGCCCGGGCGGCGAGCCGGCAGACGACCCGGTGCTCGTGCTGCGGGCCGCCGCCGCTGCCGCCCAGGCCGGAATGCCGCTGGCACCGCGGTGCCTAGCCAGGCTGGCTGAGTGCCCGCCGCTACCTGTCCCGTGGCCGGACGACGCGCGCAACGCGCTGGTCGCGCTGCTTGGCGCGGGGCAGTCCGCGATTCCCGTGTGGGAGGCGCTGGACCAGGAAGGGCTGCTCATCCCGCTGATCCCGGACTGGGAACGGGTGCGGAACCGGCCACAGCGCAACCCGCTGCACCGCTTTACGGTTGACCGGCACCTGGTCGAGTGCGCGGCCAACGCCGCGGCCCTTACCCGCAACGTGGCCCGCCCCGACCTGCTGCTGCTCGCGTGCCTGCTGCACGATATCGGCAAGGGCTGGCCGGGTGACCACAGTGTTTCCGGGGAGGTGGTGGCCCGTGACGTGGCCCGCCGCATCGGACTGCCGGAGCCGGACGTGCAGATCATCGCCGAGGCGGCCAGGCACCACCTGCTGCTGCCGTCAGTGGCCACTAGGCGCGACCTGGATGACCCCGTGACCGTGCGGCAGGTTGCCGACACCCTGGGCAGTCAGCTGCTCCTTGAGTTGCTGCACGCGCTGGCGCAGGCAGACGGGCTGGCAACCGGTCCAGCGGCGTGGAACGACTGGAAGGCCGGCCTTGTCGCCGACCTGGTGCGGCGGGCGTCGGCGGTGCTTGACGGCGATCCCATGCCAGCGCCGGCACCGTTGGGCGGGGATCAGATGGCGCTGGTCAAGGCCGCAGTCCCGGCCGCGATCGTCAAGGGAGGCGAGGTCACGGTCGTGGCACCAGACCGCCCTGGGCTGCTGTGGCGGGCTGCGGGCGTGCTCGCCTCGCACCGACTGGTGGTGCGCGGAGCCAACGCGACATCGATTGGCGAGATGGCCGTTACGGTGTTCAGCGTCGTGCCAGAGTACGGAGACCCGCCGGACGCTGACCTCGTCGCGGCCGACCTGCGCCGGATGCTGGAAGGGCGGCTGGACGTGGAGGACCGGCTGGAGCGGCGGGCCCGCAACGCCCGCCCGCTCGGCGCGGTCACGCCGCCACCGAAGGTGACACTGGTCGATGACGCGTCACAGACCGCGACGGTGGTCGAGGTCCGCGCGCATGACGAGCCCGGCCTGCTGTGGCGCGTCGGGCGGGCGCTCGGCGACTGTGGCCTGGACGTCAGGGCTGCCCGTGTGGAGACGCTAGGCGCCGAGGCCGTCGACGTCTTCTACGTGACGGACTCGGCGGGAGAGCCGCTGACCGACCCGGACCTGCGCAAGCAGACGGCCGCCACAGTGCTTGCCGCGCTGACAGCTGCCTGAACTTGGTTGCTCGGGGGACGGCCCCCGTCAACTCCCCGTGAAACGGTAGCCTTGGTAGCGTGTTTGAGACGCTATCCGACCGGCTGACTCAGGTCTTCTCCTCGCTGCGCGGCAAGGGGCGGCTATCGGCCGCTGATATTGATGCGACAGCGCGCGAGATCCGCATCGCGCTGCTTGAGGCGGACGTCGCGCTCCCTGTTGTTCGGCAGTTCATCGCGCGGATCAAGGAGCGGGCCACCGGCGAGGAGGTCTCGGCCGCGCTCAACCCTGCCCAGCAGGTCATCAAGATCGTGCATGAGGAGCTCGATCACGATCCTCGGCGGCGAGACACGGCGGCTGCGGTTCGCCAAGGTCGCACCGACTGTCATCATGCTGGCGGGCCTGCAGGGTTCCGGTAAGACCACGCTCGCGGGCAAGCTCGCGGTCTGGCTGAAGGAACAGGGCAACACCCCCCTGCTGGTGGCCTGTGACCTGCAGCGGCCGAACGCGGTCGAGCAGCTCCAGGTGCTTGGCCAGCGTGCCGGGGTGCCAGTGTTCGCCCCCCAGCCGGGCAGTGGCGTCGGCGATCCAGTCGCGGTCGCGCGGGCCTCCATCGAGGAGGCGCAGCGTACCCAGCACAACATGGTCATCATCGACACCGCCGGCCGCCTGGGCATCGACGCGGAAATGATGGCCCAGGCGCGGGCCATCCGTGATGCGGTCAACCCGGACGAAGTCCTGTTCGTCGTCGACGCGATGATCGGCCAGGACGCCGTAGCGACCGCGCGGGCGTTCCTCGAGGGCGTCGACTACGACGCGGTGGCGCTGACCAAGCTCGACGGCGACGCCCGTGGTGGTGCCGCGTTGTCGATCGCCGCGCTGACCGGCAAGCCGATCATGTTCGCGTCAACCGGTGAGAAGCTCACCGAGTTCGACCTGTTCCACCCGGACCGGATGGCATCCCGGATCCTGGACATGGGCGACGTTCTCAGCCTGATCGAGCAGGCGGAGAAGGCGTTTGACCAGTCCCAGGCCGAGGAGATGGCCAGCCGGATGATGTCCGGCGAGGGGTTCACCCTCGAGGACTTCATCGAGCAGCTCAGCATGCTGCGCAAGATGGGGCCAATCACCAACCTGCTGAGCATGATGCCGGGCGCCGGGCGTAACAAGGAACTGCTCTCCAAGGTTAATGACAGGGACATCGACCGGGCGGAGGCCATCGTCCGGTCGATGACCCCCGAGGAGCGTCGCAACCCCAAGGTCATCAACGGCTCGCGCCGGCTGCGGATCGCGAAGGGGTCCGGCGTCAGTGTCGGCGAGGTCTCCCAGCTCATCAGCAACTTCTTCGAAGGCCAGCGGCAGATGAAGATGCTGCTCGGTGGCAATATGCCGGGCATGCCCCCTGGCATGGGCGCCCGTCGCCCGTCGGCCAAGGCCGCCAAGGCAGCGAAGAACAAGCGCAAGCGCCCCGGTGGCGACCCGCGCAAGGCGGCGCTGGCGGCCTCGGGAGGCGCACCAGGCGCCAAGGGGGCGGCTGACGCTCCCGATCCTGCCGCAGCCTCGCCCAAGTCGATGGCTGAGCTCTCGGAGATGCTCCGCGAGGCGACGGAGGGCGGTGGCTTCCCCGGTCTCGGGGGAGGCGGCGGTGACTTCCCCGGCTTCCGCGGCGGCCCCGCCGGGCTGCCCCCGGTTCCCGGTGGCGGCGCGGCCCCCGGCGCCATCCCGGCCGCGTTCGGTGGCAAGAAGCCGAAGCGCAAGAAGTAACTCGGCGCTCGCCCCCAGGGCGCGGACTGCTGCGATCGTGTCGGCCTCGCTTGCCGGCTTGTCTTCCCGGTAGCGCAGCACCCGGGCGAAGCGGAGGGCTACCCCGCCCGGGTAGCGGTGGCTGCGCTGGACACCGTCGAAGGCGATTTCCACGACCAGTTCGGGGCGGACGTACACCGTCCAGTCGTCGCGATGGTCCTCCAGCGCAAGCAGCCTGCTCGTCTGCCAGGTCAGCAGTTCGTCGGTAAGGCCCTTGAACGTCTTGCCGAGCATCACCGCGCCGCCAGTGTCCGGGTCGCGTGCGGCTAGGTGCAGGTTGGACAGCCAGCCCCTGCGCCGCCCGTGGCCCCATTCGGCGGCCAGCACCACGAGATCAAGCGTGTGCCGCGGCTTTACCTTGATCCAGGCCGCGCCGCGCCGTCCCGCAGCGTAAGGCGCAGCTAGCGACTTGACCACGACCCCTTCGTGGCCGCGTGCCACCGCGTCGGCGAAGAACGCCGTCGCCTGGGCGGGGTCGTCGGTAACGAGGCGGGGCATGACCATTTCGTTCATGACGACGCGCTCCAGCTCTTGTCGCCTGACCTCGTCCGGTGCGTCAATGAGGTCAACGCCACCGGAGTGCAGGATGTCAAAGAGGAACAGCGACAGCGGCACCGCGGCGGCATCAGCCTCGCTCGCCGCGCGGGCCGCCGTCTGCTGGAAGGGCAGCGGCCTGCCATCGCGCCGCAGCGCGATCAGCTCTCCGTCGAAGACAGCGGATTCGACTGGCAGCGCCCGGGCGGCGGCCACCACCTCGGGCAGCCGAAACGTGATGTCGTCAAGTGTCCGAGTGAACAGGCGCACCTGCCCGCCTGCAATGTGGACCTGGACGCGGATCCCGTCGAGCTTCCACTCGATGGCGGCCTGCCCCCCGGTCCTGGACAGGGCGCCAGCGATCGTCGGCTCGCTAGCGGCCAGCATGGGCTTCAGCGGCTGGAAGACCTGGAGGCCGAAGGAGGCCAGGGCCTCGGTGCCGCCGGTGAGTGCCGCCCACGCGGCGCGGGGGAGTGACCCGCTGAGCATGGCGGCCCGCCGGACCTGCGCCGCGGCAGTCGCAGCCGCCTTCGCGACCGCGTCCGTCATCACCCCGTCGAGCGCACCCTGTCGCAGCTCGCCTGCCAGCAGCCGGACCAGGAAGTACTGCTCGCCGGCCGTCGCCCGGCGCAGGAGCTCCCCGATCAGGCGCTTGCGCTCGGCCGCCGCGCCCTTGCCGGTCGTCAAGCCGATCTGGCGCAATGCCGCGTCGACCTCGGCGACCGTCATCGTGGCTACCTCGGCGGGAGGCGGAACAGCACGCAGCGTTGCCCAGCCGACCCCGATCTGCCGCTGGGGCAGTTCCCCGGACAGGTAGGCGACGACGACTGGCACCTCATCTGGGTCGGCCGCCCGCAGCACGGCGGCGATGGCCTGGACTTTGGCCAGCCGTGCGCTCGTCGCGGCCACCTCCCGCGACACCGAGGCAAGCTCAGCCAGCAGCACCCCACCATGATGCCGCACCCGGTGCCATCCCTCAGTGGGTCGGGGTGGGGGGCTCGGGTGCGCCAGCGAGTCAGGAACGTTCTGGGGCTGGGTGCGCCGGCGAGTCGGAAACGTTATGGCACGTCAGCGCCGACAAGCGCCTTAAAGGGGCTCGGGTGCGCCGGCGAGTCGGGGTGGATGGGGCTGGGTGCGCCGGCGAGTCGGGGTGGATGGGACTCGGGTGCGCCGGCGAGTCGGGATGAGTTGGCGAAAGCCCCGCCGCCCGGGGGGCGACGGGGCTTTCGTAGGAAGACGTGGGGAGAGGGAGGGGCCGCTGGGTAGCGGGAGGCTTAGGCGGCTTGCCTGGCAGCCTTCCGGCCCTGGCGCTAGCGGCGGTTCCAGAGGTAGTAGCCCACGGGGAACAGCCGGATGCCCAGGTGCTCATCCACGAGGCCCCAGATGCCGCGGCGGGCGAACAAGGTGATCGCGATCGCGACGATGCCCAAGATGATCAGGTACCACACGTTGTACTGCTGCAGCGTCTGCTGCAGCACGATGTAGACGATCGTCCCGATGATCGGTCCCTCGATCGTGCCGATGCCGCCGATGATGACCGCGAACGCCATCTCGGCCGTCCACTGCACGCTGAAGACGCCGCCGGATGTCTGGGGGACGACCTGGAGTTGCTCGATGGCCAGCACGCCGCCGGCCGCCCCGCAGCCGATTGCCGCGACCACGAAGACGAGCATGCGGGTCAGGCCCACCTTCGCGCCCGAACTGCGGGCGGCGGTCTCGTCATCACGGATCGCCGTGAGGACCAGGCCCACCCGGCTGCGCAGCAGGAAGTACGTTGCGGCGAGGGCCAGTACCGCTACGACAAGTCCTGCCCAGTAGGTGTAGGCAGACAGCAGTGTCGAGCCGAACGAGGCCAGGCCCGGCACCGGCATGCCGGTGCCGCCGCCGATCGACTGGAACTGCTCTACGAACAGCCCGACCGCCGTTGCCAGCACCCAGGTGGCGATCGCGAAGTAGCCCGTGCGCAGCCGGGAGACCAGCCACCACAGCGGCAGGGCGGCTACACCCGCGCCGAGCGCGCCAAGCGGCACCCCGAGGAACGGGGAGACGCCATGCATCGCGGCGATCAGCACGAAGTACGCGCCGAGGCCGAGGAACGCCTGCTGGCCCACCGAGACCAGGCCCGCGTACCCGGCGAGGAGGTTCCACATGCATGCCAGGGTCAAGATGATGAACGCCTGGTCCAAGATGGCCGTCGTCCCGGCGTACACCTCGTAGGGCAGTATCGCGAACACGACCACGATGACCGCAGCCACGATGCCGGTCCACCACACGTTGCGCCGTGACCGGGTGACCCGTGGAGTGATCCCCGGCAGGAAGGCTGATTCGCCTGTAACAGACACGACTAGGACCTCCGCGTGGTCAGGCCCTGCGGCCGGAGCACCAGGACGGCAAGGAAGATGATGTAGCCGGCAAGCGCCTCGTACGAGATGTTGATCTGGGCGCCGATCTCCTGTGCGACGCCGAGCACGATGCCGCCGACCAAAGTGCCCCACAACGAGCCGATGCCGCCGATCACCACCGACGCGAACGCCCACAGCAGGATCGAGCCGGTCCCGTCCGTCGGAGAGAACTGGCCGGACATCCCGTAGGCCACGCCCGCGAGGCCCACGGTGCCGAAGGCGATCGCCGCGGCGATGCCGAACACGTGCCGGGCGTTGACGCCGGACAGCAGCGCCGCCTCCCGGTCATCGGCCACGGCGCGGATCAGTCGGCCGTACTTGGACTGGGACATGAAGTACTGCAGGGCGAGCAGCACGACGACAGCCAGCAAGAAGATGTAAACCGGCAGCCAGCCGATCTGGATCGACCCCAGTGAGAACGACGAGCTCTCGATGGGGGATCCGGCGCCGATGCCGCGACTGTTGGCCGTGAAGAACTGCTGCAGGCCGTTCTCGATCACGATCGACATGCCGAACGTGACGATCAGCGTGGCGAGCTCGCCCCTGCTTAGCGCGGTCTGGATGAGGGAGCGCTGCAGGACGTAGCCGAACACCGCCATGAGCACGATCATGACCGGGATCGACCACAGGAACGGCATGTGCGTGACGGCGATAACGCCAATGGCGACGTACGCGCCGATGATCGCCAGGTCGCCGTGGGCGAGGTTGACCACCTTCATGACGCCGAACATGAGCGACAGGCCGCACGCGAACAGCGCGTATTCCCCACCGGCCAAGATGCCCTGGATGATGTCGCTGACCCAGACCATTAGTGAGTCCCTCCCATGCCGAAGTACGCCGCCTCGACCTGCTCCGACGTGAACTGCGCTGGTGGGCCCTCCAAGGTGGTATGCCCTTCGAGGAGGCAGTGCAGGTAGGAGGCGACCCGGCGGGCCTGCGAGACGTCCTGCTCGACGAGCAGGACCGTCACGCCGGAATCCATGATCCGCGGGAGCACTTCGTAGATGCGCTGCACGATGACCGGGGCCAGGCCCAGTGACAGCTCGTCAAGGAGCAGCAGGCGAGGGTTGGCGACCAGCGCCCGGCCGATCGCGACCTGCTGCTGCTCGCCGCCTGACATCTGGGCGGTCTTCTGGTTGCGCCGGTCCTTCATGAACGGGAACAGCTCCATGACCGCCGGGATGTCCCACGGGCCCTTGCGCGCATAGGACGCGCCGACCTTTAGGTTTTCCTCAAGCGTGAGCGACGGGAAGAGCCGTCGGCCCTCGGGCACCATGATGATCCCGCCGGTTGCGCGCTTTTCTGGGCGCAGCCGGGTGACGTCGGTGCCGTCGAGCAGGATCTGCCCGCTCGTCGGTGAGTGCAGGCCGGCGATGGTGCGCATCAGGGTGGACTTGCCGGCGCCGTTCGCGCCGATCATCGCGTACACCTCGCCAGGGCTGACTTGGAGCGAGACGTCGCTGATGGCCTTGAGCTGGCCATGGTGCACAGTGAGGCCGCGGACCTCGAGCAGCGGCGTGCCGACCGCGGTCGCTTCCCCGGGGGACGCGGTGGTCATGACCCCTCCACGGTGCCGTTGCTGTCGTGCAGGGCCTCCGGGGCCGCCTCACCCAGCACTGCCTCAACGGTGGAGGTGTTGATGTCACTGCCGAGGTACACCTCCCGCACCTTCGGGTTGGCCAGCACGCTGGCGGGGTCGCCGTCACCGACGAAGGTCCCGCCGTACAGGCAGATGAGCCGGTCGACCAGTGAGGTGAGCGCCCGGACGACGTGCTCGATCCAGACAACGGCGATGCCCTCGGCGTTGAGGCCGCGGATGATCTCGACGAGCTCGGTGACCTCCGGGTCGGTGAGCCGCCGGCCACCTCGTCGAGCAGCAGCAGGCGCGGGCCGGTGGCTAGCGCCCGCGCGATCTCGAGGCGCTTGCGTTGCAGCAGGCCCAGCCGGGAGGCGGGGAGGTTAGCCTCCCCGGCCATCCCGGTGCGCTCCAGTGCCTCAGCAGCCGCCGCGTAGCTTGCCTTGCGGCGCAGGCCGCGGCCCTGCTGGGCGGCGAGCAGGACGTTCTCGAATGCGGTCATGTCGACGAACGGTCGCGGAACCTGGTACGTCCGCCCGATGCCGAGACGGCACCGAGTGGCGGCGTCCAGCTTGGTGACCGTCTTGCCTGCGAAGGAGACCTGGCCGCTGTTGGGGGCGAGGTCGCCGGAGATGAGGCCGAAGAGGCTGGTCTTGCCAGCGCCGTTCGGCCCCACGATCCCGACCTTCTCCCCCTCACCGACCGAGAAGGACAGGTCTTCCGCGATGACGACGCGGCCGAACCGTTTCGTCACGTGGTCTAGCTGAAGCACGGAACTTGCCAATCACTTACGCGAAGGTGGGCTTCAGGTCACCGGTGAGCGGGACCGTCGGCATGAGGGTGTTGTCGACGACGTTTGCGGTCAGCTCGTACTTGCCGCCCGTCTGCCACTGGATGCCGACCGGGGGCGTGATGACGACGCCGGGGGCGGGGTTCTTCGGGTTGGTGAAGTTCATCGGCCCGGCAACCGCGTCGGGGATGTTCACCTTGTGCAGGGCGGCGGCGACCTCGTCGTGGTCGTGCGGGTTGTCCACCCCGGAGAACGCCGCGTACGCGATCTCGAAGAGCGTGTAGTTGCTGATGTTCGCGTTCGGCTGGCCGAGGCCCGCCGCGGTGTACGCCGTCGCGAGCTCCATGCAGGTCTGGCCGGTGAACGACGAGTGCCACGGCATTCCCGGCACCCACCAGGTGTCGGTGGCGATGTTGTTCACGATGTCGCCCATCGCGTAGGCGTCGGTGGGGAACAGCAGCACCTTGGCCACGGTCGCGAGCTTGGGCTTGAAGCCTTGCTGGACGGACTGCTTCCACATGACGGCGAAGTCCGGAGGCAGCGGCACGTTGGTGAAGAAGTCAGCCTTGGCGGACTTGAACTGGGAGATCATCGAGGAGTAGTTCGTCAGGCCATCGGTGTAGGCGGCCGACAGGTCGATCGTGTAGCCAGCGCCCTTGGCGATCGGCGGGAACACCGCGCGGAACGCGTTGCCGTCCGCGTCGTTGGGGAAGGCGGCGGCCACGAGGTGGTCGTTGCCGTACTTCTCGCCGATCCTGTTCCACATCGGGATGAAGCACTCGACCAGGTGCTCGGCGCCGAGGAAGTACATGACCGAGTACTTCGGGGTGACCGTCGGCTTGGTCGGGTTGCCGCCGAGGTTGCCGTACCAGGACTCCCAGGGAATGTTCGAGCAGACCAGCGGGGTGCCGAGGGTCTCGGCCTGGCTGGCCACCGCGTTGACGGTCTCTGGGGTGGAGGACGCAAACAGCATGTCGACGTTGTCAGCCTGGATCGCCTGCTTGGCGAGGTCGCCGGCCGTCGTCACGCTGGACTGCGTGTCGTAGGACTTGATCTTGACCGTGTAGGTCTTGCCGCCAATCTTGAAGCCGTTCTTGTACGGCGTGGTCTGCTGGATCTGCTGGGTGACCCAGTTATCGGGGTGGCCGAAGCCAGCCAGCGAGCCGGTCAGCGGGTGGATCCAGCCGATCGTGATCTCGCCGCCGCTGCTCGAGCCAGTGGAAGTGGAGCTCGTGCTGCTCGTCGAGCCCTTGAGGCTGGAGCTGCAGGCGTCCAAGAGCGCGCCGCCGCCGATGGCGGCCGCACCGACGCCAGCCGCGCGGAACAAGGTGCGCCGGGAGACTGTGCCGGACGATTCCGTGGTGTTGCTGGACTGAGCAGTGGGGTCAGTCATGCTCTCGATCTCTCCTTATAGGGTCGCCTGGGGGCAGGCGCTTCACCGTTTCCAGGGATCTAGCCGAATGGGCACGCACAGGATTGGGTTGCACGTCGCCCCGTTGCGGGCGTCCCTGAGGCTAACATCGCCGCAGTCCCATGCATGAAGGAATGTGGCTAGTTACGGCGATATGTAGGTGTGCAGGGTCATGGCGGGGGGCCGTGACCCGCGAGGTCTGGCATTGAACGTGACAGGTTTTGCGCGGTAGCTTCCTCAGGCCGCCCGCCGGGGCAAGTCGTTACTGGTCGTGACGCTCTTCCCATGGTCAAGGACGAACCACGCTGTTCGCTCTGCGAACGGCTGTGCTGAAGGACCGATTGTTGACAAAGGTGGCACAGGTCCTGCCTGCTGGGCCAGCCAAAGCGGCTGCGTGTTATGTAACTGTTTCATGCTGTTCGCTGCCTTAGGCGACGGTTCAAGCGCCTGGCCCCGGACGGACGGTGATGCTTGCCGCGCGACGTGCCGCCGGACTCGCGCGTGATTACCGCGAGACGGCCCGCTTCTGGCACAATGGATGGCTGAAGCCTGGCTAAGCGGCGCCCTCTCCTCGTCCGCCCTGCCTGGCGCATCAGATCGGTCCGGCCGGCGCTTTCCCCTGCTGGCGGGTGCCCGACACACGTACCTACCTTTTCCAGGGAGTAGCACAGCCGTGTCTGTCAAGATCAAGCTCAAGCGCATGGGCGCGATCCGGGACCCGTACTACCGGATCGTCGTCGCGGACTCGCGGACCAAGCGCGACGGGCGCGCCATCGAGGAGATTGGCAAGTACCACCCGAAGGAGGAGCCGTCGCTTATCGACGTCGACTCCGACCGCGTCCAGCACTGGCTGTCCGTCGGCGCGCAGCCGACCGACCCGGTCAAGCACCTGCTCACCATCACCGGTGACTGGCAGAAGTTCAAGGGCGAGCCGGGTGCCGAGGGCACCCTTAAGTTCTCCGAGGCGAGGGCCGACAAGAAGATCCGCTACGAGGAACTCGTGAAGGAGAGCCTCGCGGCCAAGGAGGCCAAGAGGGACACCCGCCCGGCGAGGTCCACCGCTAGGCCGAAGAAGGAAGTTGCGGCCGAAGCCCCTGCCGTCGAGGCCCCTGCGGCCGAGGCCCCCGTCATCGAGGCCCCCGTCGTCGAGGCCCCCGTCATCGAGGCCCCTGCGGCCGACACCCCCGTCATCGAGCAGTCGGCGCCCGCGGCTGAGGCAGCCGACGGTGGTAGCGAGGCCTGACGTGCTTGAGGAGGCCCTCGAGCACCTAGTCAGGGGTATTGTCACGCACCCCGACGACGTACGTGTCTTGGAGCGCAACCTGCGCCGTGGCAACGTCCTTGAGGTGCGGGTCCACCCAGACGACCTCGGTAAGGTCATCGGCAGAGGCGGGCGGACCGCCCGAGCGCTGCGGACGGTAGTCGGCTCCCTCGCCGGGGGTCGACACGTCCGCATCGACCTGCTGGAGACCGGCGAGGTGCGTTAGCAGACCCTGGGCATGCAGATCATTGTCGGGCGGATCGGCCGCCCGCACGGGGTTCGGGGTGACGTCGTGGTCGGCGTCCGGACTGATGATCCCGAGGTGAGGTTCGCCGTCGGCACTCGGCTGGATACCGATCCTCAGGGTGTTGGCCCGCTGACGATCGCGGCTGTCCGCTGGCAGTCCGGGGAGCTGATCTTGCGGTTCACGGGAGTCAGCGACCGCACTGCGGCGGGCGAGCTGACCGGCACCTGGCTGATCGTTGACTCGGGGACGCTGGAGTCGCTGGATGACCCGGACGAGTTCCGTGACCACGAACTGATTGACCTCACCGTCCGTACAGTCGCCGGTGAGGTCGTTGGCGTTGTCGCTGACGTCCTGCATCACGGCCAGGACCTGCTAGCCATCAAGCCCGCGGACGGAGCCGGGGAGATCCTCGTGCCGTTCGTCAGGGCGATCGTCACCGAGGTCGACGTCCTCGGGGGAGTCCTGGTCATCGACCCCCCGCCGGGGCTGCTGAACCCGGACGAGGTGGATTAGGAGTAGCCGGAGGCGCGCCAAGGCGCGCCAGACGGTGGGCGCGGCTTGGTGCGTAGCCGCGCGGGAAGGCAGGAGTCCGGTGCGCGTCGACATCATCACGATCTTCCCTGACTACTTCGGGGCGGTTGCCGCCGCGAGCGGGCCGCTTGGCGTGTCCCTGATCGGGAAGGCCGCGGCCCGCGGCGACCTCGACTTCCGCCTGCACGACCTGCGCCGGTGGACGACTGACGTGCACCACACCGTGGATGACACCCCGTTCGGCGGGGGGCCGGGCATGGTCATGAAGGCCGACGTCTGGGGGGTCGCCCTCGATGAAGTGCTGGCCGGCGCAGTCGCGCTTACCGCGACACCGCCCACGGACGCCGCGTCCAACCAGGACGCGTCCGCGGCGGGCCAGCCCTGCCAGCAGGGGCAGGGGGAGAGAGTCAGGCCTGCCAGGCTCATCGTTCCCACCCCGAGCGGAACGCCGTTCACCCAGGAACTGGCCGCTGCGTACGCGCGGGAGCCTCGGCTGGTGTTCGCCTGCGGGCGCTATGAGGGGATCGACTCGAGGGTCGTCGCCGACGCCCGCTCCCGGATGCCAGTCGATGAGGTGAGTATCGGCGACTACGTGCTTGCCGGGGGCGAGGTGGCGGTCTGCGTCATCCTGGAAGCTGTCTGCCGCCTGCTGCCAGGGGTGCTGGGCAACGAGCAGTCCGCCGCCGACGATTCGTTCGGGGAGGATGGAAGCAGTGGGCTGCTCGAGGGGCCGGTCTACACGCGGCCTCGCACGTGGCGCGGGCACGAGGTGCCGGAAGTGCTGCTGAGCGGCAACCACAAGGCAATCGCCCGCTGGCGGCGGGATGAGGCCCTGCGGCGGACCGCTGCCATCCGTCCCGACCTGGTAGACGGCCTGGCCAGCGCGCGCGACGGGCTGGACGCGCGAGATCTCCAGGTGCTATCGGACGCAGGTTTTCCGGTTAGTGGCGAAAGTATGGCACACTAAAGAACGCTGCCCGTTCGGGCGTTGCCTCTGCTGGGGTGCTGCCCAGGCTGAAAGCAGTGCTGGCTTCAGGAGCAGGGCGAAACCAGGCTTACACCCGGGCATCCGCGGACGCGCGTGCCTGATCAGACGAGGAACTTCCATGCATACCGCGATCGCCGAGATTGAGCAGGCCCAGGTTCGGGATGACATCCCCGGCTTCCGTTCGGGTGACACCCTCAAGGTGCACGTCAAGGTCACGGAGGGCAACCGCTCCCGGATCCAGGTGTTCCAGGGCTTCGTTATCGGTCGCCAGGGTGCTGGCCTGCGGGAGACATTCACCGTGCGCAAGGTCAGTTACGGCGTGGGCGTCGAGCGGACCTTCCCGGTGCACAGCCCGTCGATCGACAAGATCGAAGTCCTGACCCGTGGCCGCGTCCGCCGAGCCAAGCTCTACTACCTGCGTGACCTGCGCGGCAAGGCAGCCCGCATCAAGGAGCGCCGGGACAACACCAGCAACTAGCCGGCGAATACAGGGCTGCTTGCCAATGGACGTCGAGCCAGGCCAGCCGGACGGGGCTGGCGCATCCTCCGCGCATCCTGCGGACTCCAACTCCGATGCGTTCGCAGAGACCGCCAATGTAGACATCAGCGGCGTGAGCGGGGGGAAGGACGGTATCGGCGCTGAGACTGTCGGCATTGCCACGTCCGGCCTCGGCTCTGCGGGGGTAGCGGGCGGCACCGCAAAGGACGGTGCCGCCAGGCACGGCATCGGCAAGGACAGCGCTGCCGACGGGACCGTTGGCAATGAGAGTGTCGGCAGCGGCACTTCGGCGAGCGGCGATGCCGGGGAAGACGGCGCTGGCAAGGGTGATTCCGGTACGGGTGGTGCCAAGCGGAAGCGATCCTTGCTCCGCGAGGTCGTCGTCGTCGTCGTGGCGGCGCTGGTCCTGACCATCTTGATCAAGGCGTTCCTTGTCCAGGTGTTCGTCATCCCGTCCGCGTCGATGGAGAACACCCTGCAGATCGGCGACCGCATCCTGGTCAACAGGCTCGTTTACCACCTGCGCCCCATCGCGCGGGGCGACGTCATCGTCTTTAGCGGCGATGGATCATGGGGACCGGAGCCGCCGCCGCCGTCGAGCGACCCTGTGGAGCGGGTGTGGGACGACTTCACGAACCTCGTGGGCGTCTCCGCGCCGGGGACCGACTACGTCAAGCGGGTCATCGGGCTGCCGGGTGACCGTGTCGTGTGCTGCACTGCCTCGGGCCAGATCACGGTCAACGGCGTGCCGCTGAACGAGTCGTCCTATCTCTACCCTGGGGACCAATCTGGTTCTGGTGACCCGAGTCCCTACAACATCGTTGTACCCGCGGGGCGGCTGTTCGTCCTCGGAGACCACAGGTCGGACTCCGCCGACTCCCGGTGGCACGCGCAGGACGGCTTCGATGGCACCATCCCGGAGAACGAGGTTGTCGGCCGGGCGTTCGTGGTCATCTGGCCGCCGTCGCGGATCGATGACCTCCCGATCCCCGCGACGTTCCAGCAAGCGGCGCTGAAGGCTAGCACGGCGGCCATCAACTACGGCCCCGCTACTGGCGGCGCGACGGCCGCGGCCGGCGTCCTGGTCTGGCGACGCCGGCGGTCGAGGCGCCGCGTCAGCTTACTCACCGGAAAGCATGTTCCTGGCCAGCCATGAGTCCCGCGCTGCGGTGATGAGGGTTAGTTCCTCGCCCTCCGGTAAACAACGACGCCGGGTAGGCGCGGGTCGCCTGCGGTACCTGCGCTCGTCGCTCCCTCAGGAGGGCACGCTAGGCTCCAGGAACCATGACTGACCAGGGGCGCGAGGGCCGTGCAGAGCCAGAGGGGACGCCGATGAGTGGTGCTGGCTCAGGTGACGGCGTCACGTCATACCCGTGGGAGCCGCAGCGGGACACCTCCGGCAGCAGGCGACAGGGCACGGCCGGCCCCGACGATACGGTCCTAGACCCCGATCGCCCGCTCCAGCAGCGGATCGGGCGCTCCCCCGACGACCAGGGCGCTACCTCTGGTGACAGCGAGGATGAACCTCGCGGCGAGGCACCCGGGAACGCCGGGGTCACGGGCGACGCCGGTACCGGGAAGCCGCGGGCGCCCGGGGCGCACCGGGCACCCGGGGCACACCGGGCCAAGCCGGGAAGCAAGCCGAAGCGGCGCAGGAACTTCCTGGTCGAGGTCGCGGTCCTGCTCGTGATCGCGGTGACCCTCACGCTCGTCATCAAGACCTACGTGGTCCAGGCGTTCTACATCCCCTCCGGGTCGATGCAGAACACCCTGGAGATCGGCGACCGGGTGCTGGTCAACAAGATGGTCTACCACTTGCGCAGCATCCACCGGGGCGACATCGTCGTGTTCAGCGGAGCCGGCACCTGGGATCCTGACGCCTCCACGCCACCGCCCAACTTGGTCGTCCGCTTCTGGGACGACCTTGAGGGACTTGTCGGTGTTGGCCAGGGGGACATCTACATCAAGCGGGTCATCGGGCTGCCCGGCGACCACGTGGCGTGCTGCAACGCGCGCGGCCAGACGACCGTCAACGGGGTGCCGCTGGACGAGTCGTCCTATCTCTACCCGGGCAACCAGCCCGGCTCGGGGGATCTGCGGCCTTACAGCATCGTTGTCCCGCCCGGCAGCCTCTGGGTGCTTGGCGACCACCGGGCGATCTCCTACGACTCCCGCGGGCACATGGGCTATCCCGGTGGCGGGGCGATCCCGGAGAGTGCCGTCCTAGGCCGGGCATTCGCGATCATCTGGCCGCCGAGCCAGTGGAACATCCTGAACATCCCCGCTACCTTCGAGCAGCCGAAACTCAACGCCTCAGCCGCCGCGCCAGGGGGATCGTCCGTCGCCGCGCAGGCCGCGCTTGACCGCGGAGTCAAGGTCCGGCAGGCATGGACGCCCCTCCCGCTGGCGCTGGGATTCACCGGCGCGGTGCCACTGACCTGGCTGCAGCGCCGCGTCCGGCGCCGCATGGCCCGCCATCGCAGCAAGACGTAGGGGCCCAGGGGTGAGCGGCAGCCCAATTGGTGGCGTACGCTGCGGAGTGAGATGGTCCAGCATGGGTACACGCCACGCTATAGCGCCGGGCTGATACCGGTCGCGAGTCCCGCCGACGCCGGGCGCGTGAGCTTTCACGCCCTGACGCTTAAGTTGAACAAACACCATCCAGCGCATTGGTTCAGCCCCTGCGAGGGGTATGTAACGGGCGAGCACCCGCGGGCGCTCGGCGAGCCAGGGCCGTGCCCGAAGTATCGTCGGCGGTCGCGTCGCGTGCCCAGTGCTATTCGGCTGGACCGGTGCCGTTGGGGACTGGCCCAGTGATTTCTGCTGGCACAGTCTGGCGCCTGGAGCCCGGACTAGAGGGAGAATAGGTGACATGAGCGCGGAAGACCTGGAGAAGTATGAAGCCGAGATGGAGCTTCAGCTCTACCGCGAGTACCGCGATGTAGTCGGCCTGTTCACCCATGTCGTTGAGACCGAGCGCAGGTTCTACCTGACGAACGACGTCCAGATGAACGTGCGCGCCGCGACCAACGGCGAGGTGTACTTCGAGGTCGTCATGCAGGACGCCTGGGTATGGGACATGTACCGGCCCGCACGTTTCGTCAAGAACGTCCGGGTCGTCACCTTCAAGGACGTCAACATCGAGGAGCTCGCCAAGAGCGACCTGGAACTGCCGGAGGATAAGCCCGGATTCCCCGGGTAGTCACTGGTCGGGCGACCGGATGAAGGGGGACTGGATCATGCTGGGCCTTCCGGACGGTGTGACCGCGTGCCTGTTCGACATGGACGGGGTCGTGACCCGTACGGCGACCGTGCACGACAAGGCGTGGAAGCAAATGTTCGACGAGTTCCTTCGCGAGCGGTCGGCGGACGCTGGCGGGCAATTTGTTCCATTTGATCCTGTTAGCGACTATGACGACTACGTTGACGGGAAGCCACGGCTTGAGGGAACGCGGTCGTTCCTGCAGTCGCGGGGCATTGAGCTGCCGGATGGCTCGCCGCAGGACCCGCCGGGCACGCCCACCATCTGGGGACTGAGCAACCGGAAGAACGACCTCGTGCTTGAGGTACTGCGGCGAGACGGGGTCCAGGTCTACGAGGGGTCGCGGCGCTACCTGACGGCCGCCCGCGCGGCCGGGATGAAAACCGCGGTCGTGTCCTCATCGGCCAACACGTCGCAGGTGCTGGCGGCTGGCAACGTCCAGGACATGTTCGACGTGAAGGTGGACGCTCAGGTCGCGCAGGCGCAAGGACTTCGGGGCAAGCCGGCTCCGGACACCTACCTGGCAGCGGCACAGATGCTCGGCGTCGAGTCCGCCTCCGCAGCGGTGTTCGAGGATGCGCTTGCCGGGGTCGAGGCGGGCCGCGCGGGAGACTTTGGCGCCGTCGTCGGGGTAGACCGGGTCGGGCAGGCGGCGCAGTTGCGCGAGCATGGTGCTGACATCGTCGTAGCGGACCTGGCGGAGCTGCTGTGATCACCAACGCGCAGTACCGCGTTGAGCCATGGGCGCTGACCGAGGAACGCCTGGACCTCGACTACCTGGCGCAGAGCGAGTCGCTGTTCGCGCTGTCCAACGGGCATATCGGGCTGCGCGCCAACCTGGACGAGGGAGAGCCCTTCGCGCTGCCAGGCAGCTACCTCAACTCGCTATTCGAGCAGCGGCCGCTGCCTTACGCCGAGGCCGGGTACGGATATCCCGAGGTCGGCCAGACAGTCATCAACGTCACCAATGGCAAGCTGATCCGGCTGCTGGTCAATGACGAGCCGCTCGATGTCCGCTACGGCACGCTGCACTCCCATACCCGGACCCTGGACCTGCGAGCGGGAACGCTGACCAGGCACGTGGACTGGACCTCACCGGCCGGGAACCGGGTGCGAATCACCTCTGTCCGGCTCGTGTCGCTGACCCAGCGCGCGGTCGCGGCGATCTGCTACACCGTGACGCCGCTTGACGAGTCGATGCGGCTGGTCGTGATGTCAGAGCTGGTAGCCAACGAGGACGTGCCGCAGGCAGCCGGGGACCCGCGGGCGGCCGCCGCGCTCGCCGCACCGCTGGTCAGCGAAGAGCACGGGACCGGAGGCGAGAAGCTGCCGCGCGCGGTGCTCGTCCACCAGACCCGTGCCAGCAAGCTGCGGATAGCAGCCGGGATGTCGCACGAGATCTCCGGGCCGTCCCGGATGGAGGTGTCGTCGGAGGCCTTTCCCGACCTCGGGCGTCTCCTGGTCGCCGCGCAGGTCGAGGCTGGCGAGTCGCTGCGGCTGGTGAAGTACCTCGGCTATGGGTGGTCGTCGGTGCGATCGCGGCCCGCGCTGGCCGACCAGGTGACCGGAGCGCTGGCGGCGGCCCAGCTCGTCGGCTGGGAGGGACTGCTTGCCGAGCAGCGGGCATTCCTTGATGAGTTCTGGCAGGGCGCGGACGTCGAGGTCGATGGCGATGCCGAGATCCAGCAGGCCGTCCGGTTCGGACTGTTCCACATCATGCAGGCCGGGGCGCGGGCCGAGAACCGGCCCATCGCGGCCAAGGGGCTGACCGGGACCGGGTATGACGGGCACACGTTCTGGGACACCGAGATGTTCGTGTTGCCAGTGCTGACCTACACCCAGCCAGCGGCCGCCGCCGACGCGCTGCGCTGGCGAAGCCAGGTGCTGGAGGAAGCGCGCGCCCACGCGCGGGAGCTTGGCTTGTCCGGGGCGGCCTTCCCGTGGCGGACGATCAGGGGGCAGGAGTGTTCGGGGTACTGGCCGGCGGGGACGGCTGCCTTTCACATCAACGCGGACATCGCGTACGCCGTCGGCATGTACCTGGACGCCACTGGCGACGAGGAGTTCGAGAAGTCGGCGGGACTTCCGCTGCTGGTGGAGACTGCCCGCCTTTGGAGGTCGCTGGGGCAGCACGACGCGCACGGGCAGTTCCGCATCGAGGGAGTCACCGGGCCCGATGAGTACAGCGCGATCAAGGACAACAACCTCTACACGAACCTGATGGCGCAGCACAACCTGGCCCGCGCTGCCGACCTCGTGGAGAAGCTGCAGGAACAGGCGCGTGACCTGGGCGTCACCACTGAGGAGGCCGCCGCCTGGCGGGACGCCGCGCATGACATGTACATCCCCTACGACGAGGCACTTGGAGTGCACCCGCAGCACGACGGCTTCACTACCTATGCCCGGTGGGACTTCGAGGGCACGCCGGAAGACCACTACCCTCTGCTACTGCACTACCCGTACTTCCAGCTGTACCGCAAGCAGGTGGTGAAGCAATCGGACGTGGTGCTCGCCCTGCAGTTCTTTCCCGAGGCGTTCACCGCCGATGAGAAGCGCCGCGACTTCGATTACTACGAGGAGCTTACGGTACGCGACTCATCTCTTTCCGCGTGCACGCAGTCGGTCATGGCGGCCGAGGTCGGGCACCTGCAGCTCGCCTATGACTACCTCGCTGAGGCCGCGCTCATGGACCTGCAGGACCGGGAGCACAACACGAAAGATGGCCTGCACATCGCATCGCTGGCGGGGGCGTGGGTGGCACTGGTCGGCGGCTTTGGCGGGATGCGCAGGCTCAATGGGGTGCTGTCGTTCCGGCCCCAGGTGCCTCCGGGCATCGTGGGGCTATCGTTCCGGCTGCGCTACCGAGGCCGGATGCTGCACGTGGCCATCCGCAGCGGCATGGCCGAGTACTGCCTGCTGTCCGGGCCGCCGCTGGAGATAGCGCACTACGACGTGCCGGTTACGGTCGGCCCGCAGGCCGTGACCCGGGAGATTCCGCAGGTCCCGTTGCCTCCCACGCCGTCCCAGCCCGCCGGCCGAACGCCGCAGTCGCGCCGCGCGCGCGTCTTACCCATACAGAACGGCTACTCCCCCTGTCGCACCCCAGCTTTCGCCGTCGCGCCTTGCTCTTTTCAAGTGGCCCCGGCTGCTGGCGGCTTTTCAGGGCCGAGTCCCCCAGGGTCATTAAAGCACGGAGCACCGACATTCCAGGCTCTTTATCCACAGCTTTGCCCTGGCTTTAATCTTTATCCACAGCCGGACAATTTAATTCGATCGCCAGTGCCGTGCTGAGTCACCGTTGATTCCGGAGGTGATGGCACATGGTCATGCAGGCGAAAGACGTGCTCGGCAGGGACGGCGAGCAGGCAGCCGTGGAATACCTGAAGGAATGCGGGTTCCGGATACTGGACCGGAACTGGCGGTGTGCTGCAGGCGAGCTCGACATCGTGGCGACCGATCGCCACGTGCTCGTCGTCTGCGAGGTGAAGACGCGGTCGGGGACAGGGTACGGCACGCCGCTTGAGGCCGTCGGCGCTGCGAAGCGCAGGCGACTGCGCCAGCTCGCCGTAGCGTGGCTGACCGCGCACGGCATCAGGTTCGACCGGATCCGCATCGACGTGGTGGGACTGGTGCGAGACTCCGCCGGCGGCTACACCATCGAGCACATCCGGGGGGTGGGCTAGATGGGCCTGGCCCGGACGCACGCGGTCGCCCTTGCCGGGGTCGTCGGCCACCTTGTCGAGGTCGAGGCTCACCTAGGCGGCGGGCTGCCCACGACGATCCTGGTGGGGCTGCCTGACACCGCCGTACGGGAGGCCCGGGACCGGGTTCGGGCGGCGATGGTCAACAGCAAGCTGGGCTGGCCTAGAAGTTGATTTTGTAGACCAGCCGGAGGCGAGATGTTCCAGGTCAGGGTCAGGTACGAGTCGGGTCACAGCGACCTCGCGCAGTGCGTCACCGAGGATGAGGCACGCGAGGCAGTCAGCGCCGCCACGCTGCGGATGGTGGCGGGGCAGGACGGCATCACCGACGTCATCGCATGGGAAGACTTCTGATGCCCGGTGATGCCCCGTGCCTTGCGGCCCCTCGGGGAGGCAGCGTGAGCGCGCAGCTTGCCCGCTGGGCGACGGCGCTAGCGGTTCTGGCCGTTGCCACGATCGCCGCAATCGTCAGCTACTCGCACATACAGACGCTGGCGCTGTCGCACGGCTACACGCCGGGCACGGCTGGTCTGCTGCCGTTCTCGGTAGACGGGCTGATCGTGGCGTCATCCCTGGCGCTGGCCAACGGCGCCCGGCCGTCGCTGGCACGTACCGGCCTGGCCCTGGGCGTGCTGGCGACCGTCGCGGCAAACCTGGCGTTCGGCGCGCGGTTCGGCCTCGTCGGGGAAGTCATCTCGGCATGGCCAGCGGTCGCGTTCCTGCTGGCGTCCGAGATCTTGCTATCGATGCTCCGGGCACGGCCCGCCGTTGCCGACGAGGCGCCCGAGAACGTCGCCCAGGCCGTCGAGGACCGCGCCGTCGAGGCCGGGCAAGTCGTCGCCAGCGAGGCCGATGAGGACACCCTGCAGACCGTGACTGACACCGTGCCCGGCGCCTTGTTCGCGGGTGACACTGCCCCCGCGACTGTCACCGCAGTCTCAGCCCGCCCGTCCTCGTCGCGGCCCAAGTCAAGGCGCAAGGTCAACGCTGAGCGTGTGTTCGCCGCTGAGCTTGCTGCGGGCACGATGCCGAGTCTGCGGGCCATCAAGGAGCGCGTCCACGTGGGCACGCCCGCCGCGCGGGTTATCCGTGACCAGCTTGCGGAGTCCCTTCAGGGAGCAGCCGAAGCGGCGTAGATATGCGCGCAGGAGATAGCCCTGGCTGAAACGGCCGGGGCTATCTTCTTGCCGTAGCGGGAGGCAGAGGTCAGTCGAGCACGCTGCGTATGTAGTTCACGCGGCCTTCGACTAGGGTGCGGAAGGCTTTTCCTGTGGCCGTCGCCAGCGGTTCGGCGTATGACACCCGGCCTTCGTCGTCCCTGCGGGTGGTGATGAACCATCCGGCCTGATAGATGTTGTCGCCCATGAAGCGCTTCAGCATCTCCTGGTACCTCTGGTTGTAGGACATCCCGGAGAACTCGGGGTCTGCGGGGAAGAGTGCCTTGATCTGCCGGTTAAGCTTCTCTGTCTCCTTGTCCTCGCGGAGTACGAACACGTATCCGAGCCATGGCGGTACCTCGCCGTAGGCGGTGAGCTTCTTCTGTGCTGCCCATGTGTCGGTGCCAGTGCCGAGGGCTTCCTCGAAGCGGTTGTTGATGTTCTTGCCGACGCTGCCGACCTGGCTCTTGAACTCAAGAGCAGCCACGAGCGCGCCTTTGTACCGGACGGCCATGTCCCACCGCTTTCGCGGGCGGTAGAAGCCGGGCAAGTAGGGTTCGGGCACGATTGAGTCCTCGGGCATCCCGGCCTCGATGAAGATGCCCCTCACCAGGTCGCGGACGCCATTCATGTGCGCTGCCGCGCGGGCGCCGCCGCCTGCCGCGCCGCCATCTTCAAGGGCGGCCATCTGGTCGGCTCGTTTGGTCCAGAACAGTGAGACTGCTGCTTGTGTTGGATCATCGGGGGTTGGGTGGGTCAAGGTCGTAGTCCTTCAGTTCGATCCCGTAGGCGGCACTTGCCGCTAGTGTTGCCGCGTCTGTGTCGCGGTTTCGGAACGCGGTGCGCAGGGCGTTCCTTGTCTCCGCGTCGATCTGGTCCTGCCGGGGAACTCTGATGCGCTTCAGGTACTGGGCCTGGAACCTGAGGGTGTCCCCGCGCATGCGTACGCAGTATGCCTCGATGAATGCTTGGGCTATGCGTGAGAGGAGGATGCCTCCGAGTACTTCCATGTCCCAGGTGTCTGAGACCACGTAGTACAGGTTGTGGTGGGGGTAGTGGCCGCCTGTTTCGAGGACGGGGTGAATGTGCGCCTTCATGTCCTGGAGCAGGAGCTTGGGCATGCCGGTGAGCTTGGCGTCTACCTTGTCGATCGTGCGGTACCAGGAGCCTGCGGCTCCCTTCTTTGCGACGAAGCGCTCCTTGAGTACCGGGTGCCGTGAGAAGTAGGCAGCCAGGCGGGGGTATTCACCGAGTGGGACTAGTGAGCCGTCGTCCGCCCAGGGGTTGACTAGGTAGTTGCCCTGCCATTCGAACGTGCCTGACATGAGGTCCCGGCGCATTGCCAGGGGCAGCATCCGATCGGACTCGGCCACGGTGGGGTCCTTGGTCACGTAGACCTTGTCAGCGCCGCTCGCGACGCCGATGGACACCTTGGTTCCGGTCGCCGGGTCGTCGAGGGACTCGAACCGGTCGTTGAGGTACTCGATCAGTGCGAGGCGTGCGGGCGACCCGGTAGGCCAGAACTCCCCGCCGTCGAACCAGTGCGGGAGCCGGTGGGCCCTTACCCCTGTGCCGGAGAACTCGGTGAGTACTTGGTCCCGGAAGGCGCGTTCGAGCGCACTGGCGCTGGTGGGTCCGAATGCGGCGGTGGTGTCCGCCACTACTGCCGCGCCCTGCGGGTGGTTGCCCAGGACCGTGATCGCCGGGTACGCGGATACCTGTTCCTCGAACGCGTCCACGTCGTGCATGGTCCAGACACAATCGACGGCGTAGCGGCTGGAGACCAACTCCCGGAGCTGCGCGCCGTACTGGTTCCGCATCCAGCGGTCGGCGCAGATGAAGCCGACCTTGCCCCCAGGCTTGAGCATCCCGAGCGACCGCTCTATGAAGCCGACATAGATGTCGCCCCGGCCTCGCATCGTCGGCCAGGTGCTGCGGTAGACCGCCGCGAGGTCGTCGGCCAGGTCGTCGTAGCGGATGTACGGCGGGTTCCCGACCACAACGTCGGCTGGGTCGTCCTCGATACCGGAAAGCAGCCCTGTGAGCAGGAAGTCGGCATGCCGGACCCAGCGTTCCGCCAGCGCCGATGCGGTTGACGTGGACGCGCCCGCAGCGACGAGCAGGTCCCGGCAGAGCGCACGGCAGACCTCCACGTGCTCAGACTGTAGGTCGTAAGCCCTGATCGCATCGCCGAGCGACGCCAGGTCTCTTCCGTGTCCCTGCGCGCTGGCGATGAGACGCTCAGCGACTGCGGTAAGGAACGCGCCAGAACCACAGGAGGGTTCGAGTAGCTTCACCTGGCTCAGGTCACGGCCGGTGGTGTAGCCCGTGAGGTCGAGCAGGACATCGACCACCCATCGGCGCGTGAACACCTCGCCGGGATTCTGCATGGCTGAGGCTGCGAAAGTCACCTCGCTACCCTAGACCCCTCGTACTGGTTGACGAGGCGGAACTGCCGCCGTGTCCAGGCGCCCGAATAGTCCCAGCCACCTAGAGCGCGGCTGCTGGAGTGGGAACGCCTGTACGAAGTAATATGGAGGCGTCAGTCCAATCGCGTCTGGAGGGGCGGGGTTAACTGCCAGGTAGCTCCTGGTGGTCCCGCCCCTCGTCTGCGTTCACGGTCGGGCTGGCGCAGACCCATCAGGCTCCACGATTGGAATCCTCATGTCTCCTGACGCATTACCGCAGACGCGCCCGGCCGCGCCCAAGAGGACCGGCCAGCACCGCCAGCCGACCCCGCGCATGGACCTCTTCACGATCCCGGTCAACGTGCAGCCGGATGTCGCGCAGTTCCGCGCCGAGTACAGCGCCTACGCCCGGTGGCTGCCCCCGCACCTCGCGAACGTCTTAATCGGCGCGATCTGCACCGCCGACGCGGGCGGCGAGGATGCCGTGACGACCTATGAGGCGATCAGCGCCGCGACCCACACGCGGGGCATCCAGAAGCGGTACAAGTGCGAACCGGTCAGCCCGATGCAGGTCGAGCGCAACATGCCCCGCCTGCGAGAGCTGGGGGTCCTCACCTGGCACTCGGAGAAGACCCGCGTCACCGGCTGGAGCGACCACTACGGCGAGGTCCGGGCGAGGATCTACCTCCGGCTGACGATCCCCAACATCGAGCGACTGTACGAGCTGTACGAGAAGGCCAAGCACGAGAAGGCCATCCGCGACGCAGACCGCGCAGCACGTGGAGCCGACTACGAGCAGGCCCGCAACGAGAGCCGCAAGGCCGGGCGTGCCCGGAACACCTCCGTGACCCGCGAAGACGCTAAGGCCATCAACTCGTGCCCGACGCCAAACGCGGGATCGAGCGCGGGAACAGACACGGGAACGGACACGGGATCGAGCGCGGGACGTATCGTACCTAACCGATCCTCCGTGGCCGATCCTGGCGTAAGCCGATCCTCCGTAGCATCATCAGCGGCCGGGCCTGCGGCCCGTGATGATGACGGCGGTGGGACCCCTTCGGGCCAGGAAGACACCGGCAGTTCCCTGGTGCCAGTCTCAGACCTGGACTCGGACGCCCTGGAAGGGGTCGTCATCGGCCCGGTGCCCGGCTCCGCCGACGAGATCGATTGGGATGACATCGAGGTGCGCCAGCACCTCGCCTACGCCTTGGGGATGGACCTGGACAAGGTCTGGTCATCGGCCTGGACAAGGCTCAAGGGGATGTTCCTCGGCTCAGAGCACGCCGCCGCGATCGATGCTGCTGCGCAGCGGTCCGCAGGCGCGGCGACCCCGGTCGCTGCCTTCTGGCGGAACTTGGAGGACTGCCTGGCACGCGCCGATGAGTTCCGCGCGGAGCGCGAGCAGCAGGCCGCCGCTGCCGCCGCAGCGGAAGCAGCAGGGCACGAGGCAGCCGAACAGGCCGCCAGGGAGGAGCGAAAGCGCCAGGAGACGACCGCTCGGATCCGCAGGGAACGCGCGGACGCCGCCGCCGAGATCGACCGCCTGGCACCCGACTACGAGGCGCTGGCCAGCCAGTATGATCCCGCCAATCCCAACCTTAACGAGCTGTCTGAGGCGCGGCGCGCATGCGATCCGTGCGACGGGCTGGCGAAGCTGATGAAAGGCATCGCCTGGTACCGCCAAGCTCTGGCCGAACGCGAGCAGCGGGCACCGCTCGCGGCCCGACTACTGGAGTACCTCAGGGCACACCCCGGCACTGCGGAGGGCATCCTCACCACCGCGCTCGATGCCACCCCGGACGACATCCGTGAAGTGATGCTCGATCGGCAAGTCTCACGTATCGTCCGGGTCGAGTGGCGGGCCAACCTTGTATCCGCAGACCCGCGCCGGCGCCATCGCCACTACTACATCATCGAGGAGATCGCGTAGGCCCGCTAGAGCGCAGACCGGCACTGCACCCAGGGATGCCAGGCCAGCCAAGGCAGTGGCAGGAGCGCCGTAGGAACTCCGCGGATCCTCCTGGGTCCGCAGAGGCAGCATTGCCCGCTACGCCCTGCCTGGGGGCATTTCCGGGCCGTCTAGGACATGGGTAGACCCGGCACCCCATGGGGAGGGCGCCGGGCCACGGTTCTACTTGATGCCGTTCGCGAACCGCTTCCACGCGGTGGGGCTGATCCGCAGTACCGGCCCGTTGCCGTCGTCCTTCGTGTCCCGTACGGCGACGTGTCCGGGGGTGCTGGCGACCTCTACGCACTGCCCGCCCTGCCCGCCGCTGTAGGTGGACTTACGCCAGTTCTCGCTAGCCAAGATCTCTCCTGATGGTTCGCATGAGTGCTACTGAGTCCCTGGGCGACAGGGCCGCCGCACGGAGCATCCCCATCACTGTAACTAGGTCGCTTACCTCCTGCGCGTCTTCGATCAGGCGACCCCCGCCGATGCACTCCGTGTATGCGACCTGGGCGACCCCCGGTCGCTCGTAGAGGTACAGCAAGCCATCTACGCCAGCGTGGTCGTGCGCGCTGTAGGGGAGAACCTGAAGCACGAAGCCGGGCGCCTCGGCAACCTTGACAAGCTTGTCTAGCTGGTCTCCCATGACTTCCGGGCCACCGACAACATGCCGTATAACGCCCTCATGGAGCACGTGCCAGAGCATCGGGGCCTTCGGCCTAGCAAGGATGGCCTGCCGGTCGATCCGTGCCCGTACAGTGCCCTCTACCGCCTCTTCGTCGTCCTGGGGACGGCGTGCCCGCACCAGCGCGCGGGCGTACGGCTCAGTCTGGAGAAGGCCAGGAACGGCGCTTGGGTCCCACGCTGCGATCTTGGTTGCCTCACGCTCTATCGGCACGATCGGGGCGAACCACGTCGGGAACTCTTCGCGCTGTAGGTCTTCCCAGAGCCGTAGGAAAGATCCGGGCAAGCCGAAGACCTCATCACCACGCTTGGCGAAGTCATCGGTTCCGCCTCTGTCGCCGCGTTCCACGTCGGAGATGTACGACCCGCTGTAGCCCAGCCTCTCGCCTAGCTCGACCTGGGTCCACCCGCGCGCCGTGCGGTGCGCCCGCAGTTCTGCCCCGAAGCGCTTCTTTGCGCTCGACTCCGCTGGTTCCATGGTCCCTTCCGCCCCTCCCCCGGTGGCTACGCCGTCGCCAACCCTGGGTTGCGCCATCACAGAGCGCCGCCGTTGTCAATACACATCGTAGAACTCAAGCGGCACGATGGACATACGTTCCCGGCTCGCTGCGCGGACTCCGGGCCGGGGACGCGGGGACCGTCCGTGACAGGCGGGTGTTCCCTCGGGTCCGGGGCGCAGTTCACGGATAAGCGGCTGGTCCCCCTCGGGCGGCTTCGGACCCGCTACCTGTCACCCTGTCGCGCACTCAGGAGAGCCAGGAATGAAGACCTTCGAGGACATGACCATAGACGCGCTGAGGGAAGCCCACGATGCCGCCGACACGCTGGCATCGGAACGGTTCCGCCCGTACCTGCCCGGTCGGCTTCTGCCTCTCCTTGTGGCGCGGTTCCGTGACGACGTTGCCGTAGCCCTGGGCATGCAGCTACCGCCCCTCCCTCAGCGTCCCCCGGTTCGGGCCGCGCGGCTGGACGAGCTGACCAGCAGTGAATTCGACACGCTGTCCGGCGCGGTTCTGACCCTCGTTACGCAGTTCGTCCCTTGCATGGAAGATCCGGCGTTGCCGAGGCTGCTGAGGGAGTTCCGCGATGCGCTGATGATCGAGAAGGCCGAACGGGCGAGCATCGCTGACGAGCTGATCGAGAAGGCCAAGGCGTCATGACCCACCGCGTGGAGATCACCGCCGCACAGCTCAGCTCGTGGCGGGCCACGGGCCACCCATATAAGGTGATCGCCGCCGAGATCGCCACGTGGGCCGCCGACCAGGAGCGGGGGACTGTCCTGCCGGTCAATCACGTGTTCGGGCGCAACCTCGGCATCGAGGCCAGCGGCAGCACGTTCACGCGCGCCAAGCGGCTCCTCGTGACTCACGGCGTGCTCAGCACCAACGACGGGCCGTACCAGGTCGCGTTACGTCCCTACGGGCAGTGACTTGTCGGACATGCACGAACGCAATTTCGTGAGACACTGGGTGTATGTCAGATATAGATGAGCACGACGGCGCCCTGCCCGTCCGCGTGACCGTTCGGCTGTCCCGCTTAGCCGCCGCGCGCCTGCGGGCACTGGCCGCCGAGCGGGGCACGACGGTCAGCCGGGTAATCCGGGCCGCTATCGATGACCAGGCCGGGCGCCAAGTAGACGAGGCCCCTTGCGCTCCCGTGACCATTGGGGGGTACCCGGAGAGCCGTTCACTTAGGGGTACCTAATGGGGAACGACGACGAGGACCGCGAGTACGACGAGGCACCGTTAACGCCGCGCTGCGGGTACTGCGAAAACCCGCTGTTCTCCAAGCGTGCCGGGGCAGAGTACTGCGGCCGACGGTGCAAGGAACTTGCTGCGGCCAAGCGCCGGCGAGGCCGGGCACGAGTAACTAAGCTGCGGGCGAAGTACCCCCTTGCAGATCTCTCGCTCGCGGAGCTGCATGAGCGGGCAACTCCACCGCGCCCGGCCGTCAACGAGGACCAAGGCGACGATGCCGGGCACTACGACGACGAGGACGACGAATACCGCCACGAGCAGCCGGGCGCATGGTCCGACCTATGGAGACTCAACGAGGCCATAGAGACTATCCAGGCACGCTATGAGGCCGCTCTAGCGCCGTTCCGGGCACAGCTACGCCGTAACCCAGGAGTGCGCCCTACCGGCCTCGTGGAGCTTGAGAGGCAGCGCGACGACGAGATAGCCGCCATGATCCGGGCGCATGAGCACGCGGACGACCTAGACCGGGCAAGACGCCACGAACCTAGGCGACTCAACGAGGCATACGAGCGCCAGAGGGAACGGGCAGCACTCCAAGCACTCAGCAACGACCTGCCGGGCCGCTCACGCCGATACCAGGCACCGGAGTACCACGGCCGGGCAACAGCCGATATCTGGCGCTGGTAGCTACTGCGCTTCAAGAGATGCCCTCGTCGGCCTCGTCGTCCCCGTGCGATACATGGCGCCTAGCAACTAGTCCTGCGTATCCCCTCCCCGTGCGATACGTCGTCCTAGCAACTACTCCCGCGTATCCCTTCGTCGTCCCGGCGAGTTGGTACACACCCCCTCGTCATCAGGCATCACGCACAGATCTCCGGCCCGGCCGTCGCGGGGCAGTGTCAGGGTTAGCCGACGCGGTGCTCGGTGCCGACGAGGCCGGCCTGTAACCGGCGCTGCTGGCCCGGCCAGCCGGGAGGCGACTGCTGCGGGTAGCCCTGCTGCGGGTAGCCATACGGCGGCGGGGGCGGTGCCAGCGGAGGCAGTGACGCAAGCTTCCGGTTATAGGACGCCACGAACTCAGCCGTGGACGCGACGTGCCCTGAGACGGGGAACTGGTCCACGATCCGCCCGTCCAGCGTGCGGAACGTCACCATATCGACTGACCTCAGGCCGCGCTGCCCGGATGACTGCAGCTCAGCTTGCGCCCTGGCCGCGAGCGCCGCATCTATCCGCTCGACCGACACTCTCGCGGGGGCGTGCCGGTACGGCTCGGAGAACTTCTTCAGCATGACGCTTGGACGCGCGCTACCGCGTCCCGGTTGCCTGTCGTGGCTATTTCCACGCGATTCTGGGAGCCACCCGTGACCGGGACGTTGCCGAGGCGGCCAGCAAGGCTCGGCGCGAACTCTTGAGAATATTCATTCTCTAGAGTAGGCTCCTATTATGACTCTAGAGAATGCGCAAGATGCCGGGGCGGAAGTGGCCGATTCAACTCTTGAGAACACGCGGGGCCGGAAGCCGGTCGCGCTTCCCGCTGACTTTGAGGACATCGTGACGGCGTACGCTGCGCACCTCACCCGGTCCCCGCTGCGGGGCCAGACGCCCCGGACGTACCTGTCTGCGGCGCGCGTGTACCTCGCCTGGCTGGCTGATGGCGAGCACGACGGCGACCCGCTAGGCGACCCGGCCGCCCGTGACTGGGCCGTGCGCGACTACCGGACTTACCTCGTGACGGTCGCCAAGCGCGCCCCGTCCACCGTGAACAAGGCGATGGCCGCGCTGGACGACTTCTACACCTGGAAGGGACTCGGCCCGGCGAACGCCAAGCGGCAGGAGCTGACCGCCCGCGCGCCCCGCGCATTGTCCCCCCGCGCGATGATCCGGTACCTGCGGGCGGTGGAAGCCTGCCCCAGCGCACGGGACCGGGCCATCGCGCTCCTGCCCTACTGCGCCGGCCTGCGGGTTTCCGAGATAGCCGCGCTGGACGTGGACGACGTGGCGAAGTCAGCCCGCAAGGGCGAACTCCGCGTTGTCGGCAAGGGCGAGAAGACCCGCACCGTGCCGATTCACGCGAGGCTCCGTGAGGCGCTGACGGCGTGGCTGGCCGAGCGCCCGGCGACGGACAGCCGGGCGCTGTTCCTCACGCGCATCGGCACCAGGCCGACCCCAGAAGCCGTCAACGACGTCATCTCGGCAATCACCCGCGCGGGCGGGCTGGACGAGCACGTCACGGTTCACGTCCTGCGGCACTGCTTCGGGACCAACCTCGTGCGCGACGGCGTGGACCTTCCGACCGTGGCCGACCTGATGGGACACTCCCGGCTTGAGACCACGCGCCGCTACTCGGCCCCGAGCGCCGACGACCTGGAGCGCGCGATAGCTTCCCTTCCGATGGACGCCTAGCCCGCAAGCGCACGGCGCCCGGCCACCCAGCGAGGGTGACCGGGCGTTTTTCGCATGGCTCGCCGGCTAGCGCCATGACCACGATTCCGACCCCCCCATCATTAACACTTTCCGTAATCAACGCATTACCTCCTGGTCGCGCGCGTGTTACGGCCTAGCGCTCGCGGACAGTGGCAGAAGGCCACCTAGCGAATCCCGCCGTCACGGGCAAACGCTCACTGCTGGCTGACGGTGGTGGCCTGGCCGCTGGCCCTACGGAGTATCTCGCCCAGGTTGCCTAGGTAGATGACGGCGTACACGTCGCCCTCCGAGGCGGCGATGAGGCTCCGCTTCAGTGGCGGCCTGGACGTGAAGTCCACGGGCGGCATCTGCCCACGGCGGCCGACCACCTGCACCCCCGCGTCCAGCAGCCACAGCCGACGTCCCAAGGTGTCCATCGACGCCCACTTCGCGTCGAACGTCTGCCCGGAAGGCACCCACTCGGTCTCGGGAGCGGCCTCGGACTCCAAGGACGCTGTCAGCTCGGTATGCCGGGCCTGGAGTCCGGCCATCAGCTCGGCGTGGTTCTCGCGAGGCTTTCCGCGCACGTACATCTCCTGGGTCAGCGCCACTATCTGGGCGGCAATCTCGCGCAGCTCGGCCTGGACCTCGTTCCGGCGCTCGCTGCTCGTCGCCTGGACGAGGACTTCGAGGTGCCCGAGGGTCTTCAGCATCTCGCGCTGGACAAGCCCGTCGATCGTGGCGACGTCTATCGTCTTTCCGCCTGGGCATGCTCGCTTGAGGTGCCGGTAGAACGTGTAGGTCTTCGGTCCGCCCTTGTTCTCCTTGAACTTGTTCGCCTGGTAGAGGGGGACTCCGCAGGTGCAGTGCAGCAGGTTCAGCAGGAGGCTCTCGGTCTGCGTCCGTACCTTGACGTACTTGCGCTCGTCCAGCCGGGCCGCGAGGAGCTGGAAGGTCTCGTCGAAGTCGATGATGCCGGGCGCGAACACCACCGGCATGCCCTCGTCGTCGCGGACGATCTCGATGCCGTCCTCGACGGTGTAGCCGCATATCGCAGGGCTGCGCAGGATGGCGAACAGCCCGGTCCGCGTCCATTGGCGCCGCTTGTACTCCGGGCACGGCAGGCTGCACTCGTCGTACTCGTGGAGCTTCTTGTGCTTGCCGTTGACGTCCTTGCGGTGAAGGCACTTGTGGATCTTCGCGCACGGCTCGTCGTGCTCGTCATGGCCGCACTGGCAGAGCCTCGGCTTGCCCCGGAGGGCACGTGCCCGGTCGAGCGGCGGCAGCACGCCCTGCGCGTTGAGCCACTCGGAGACGGCGTAGACCGCGTGTCCCTGGATGACCCGGCTGGCGGCCTCGCGGATATGGGCGGCGGACTCGGGGTCCTGCTCCAGGTACCAGCCGGGCATGCCGTCAACCTTGACGGGGCGGTAGCCGTAGGGAGGGTGCGAACCCCTCCAGCGTCCTACCATGCGTAGGTACGACTGGGTGTTCTTGACCCGCGCCGACGTGCTCTCGGACTCCATCTGGGCGAAGAAGGCGAGCATCGTCGCCATCATCATGCCCTGCGCGCCGGACAGGTCTATCTTCTCGGTGGCGCTGTGGATGTCCACCTCTTTGTCGGCGGAGAACGAGATCATTTCGGAGAAGTCCGGGAACACTCGGCGGACGAAGCGGTCGAGCCGGTAGAAGACGACGTTCGATCCGGGCGTCAGGTCGTTGAACGCCCTGCGGAGCATCGGGCGCTTGAGCGGCGGGACGTGGAACGCGGACACGTCGAGGTCTTCGGCCCATGTGATGTCCTCGGGCTGGACGCCGAGTGTGGCGTACTTCCTGGTGATGGCCTCGCGCTGGCGGATGGGGCCGGTCTGTGCATCGCCTTTGAGGTCTGACAAGCGGATCACGCCAAGGTTCATGACGGACATGCTATCGGTTCTCAAAGTCAACTGTTAGGCTGGCCGGGCAGGAAGATCACCGTGGGCCTGTCGCCCGCCAGTCTTCCCAAGCACGGCAGCGGCTTCGATCTCGCGATCGCGATCGCGATTCTCGCGGCGTGGGGAGACGCGCCTCAGCAGGGGGAGCCGCATGAGAAGGCCCCACCGATGCGGGTGCCGCCGGAGGTCATGTTCATCGCGGAGCTGGGGCTGGACGGGCGGCTGCGGCCGGTTCCCGGGGTGCTCCCGGCGGCCGTCACCGCCGCTGGGGAGGGCAAGAACCTGATCGTGGTGGCCCCGCAGAACCGCGCGGAGGCGCAGTTGGTGCCCGACGTGCGCGTAGTCGCGTCGGACTGCCTGCTGGACGTGGCGCTATGGCTGCGCGGTGGCCCGGAGCCACGGGCACTGCCTGCAGGCACGAACGCCCATGCCAGCCCAGCGCTACTCGCGCCGCGGCATAAGCGGGACCTGTCTGAGGTACTTGGCCAGTACGACGCCCGGCGGGCCACCGAGGCCTGCGCGGCGGGCGGTCATAATCTCTCGCTCATCGGGCCGCCTGGCGCGGGAAAGACGATGCTCGCCGAGCGGCTGCCGACCATCTTGCCTCGGCTTGAGGCCGCGTCCGCACTCGAGGTCACGTCGATCCACTCGGTGGCCGGGGTGCTCAAGCCAGGGGCTGGCCTGATCACCGAGCCGCCGTTTTGCGCCCCGCACCACACGGCCAGCATGCCCGCGATCGTCGGCGGCGGCAGCTATGGCGTCATCCGGCCGGGGGCGGCCTCGCTCGCGCACCGCGGGGTGTTGTTCCTCGACGAGGCTCCGGAGTTCCACCGGGACGTCCTTGACGCGCTGCGCCAGCCTCTGGAGGCCGGCGAGGTGATCATCGCGCGGCAGGCGATGATCACCCGCTTCCCGGCCCGGTTCGCCTTGGTACTGGCGGCTAACCCCTGCCCATGTGCCAAGGCCGACGCCGGCGGGCAGGGATGCGAGTGCAGTCCGGCTACCCGGCGCAGGTACCTGGGACGGCTGTCCGGTCCGCTGCTCGACCGGGTGGACGTCAAGGTGCGGCTTGAGCGAGTGAGCCGGACGCAGATGCTCCACGACACAGGATCCACCGAGAGCAGTGCCGTGGTGGCCCTGCGAGTGGCACAGGCGCGCGATCGGGCGGCCAGTCGGCTCAGTGGCACACCGTGGCGGGTCAACGCGGACGTCCCCGGTGCCGAGCTGCGTAAGTCCTTCTTCCTTCAGGCCAAGGCGCTGGCTGAGCTCGATCACGCGATGGAGATCGGGCTGGTGAGCGCCAGGGGAGCCGACAAGATCATCCGGATCGCGTGGACCATCGCCGACCTGGAGGCCAGACCCCGGCCAACCCGTGACAACGTGAACGAGGCCCTTGGCCTGTGGACGGGGGTGCGCACATGAGCGAGCTGGCGCCCCGAGGCGAGCGGGAGGTGCTGAGCGAGCGGAGGGGCGCGGTGGTGCCTGGACTGAGCGGAGTGACCGAGGAACGAGGGAGCGCAACGAGGGAAGGCGCCACCCCCCTGGCGCCCCGAGGCGAGCGGGAGGTGCTGAGCGCGTCGGCAGACGGCGAGAGGGTTGCCCGGGCGGCGCTGACGTACCTGGCCGAGCCTGGCGACCCCTGGCTGGCCGCGCTCGTGCGCAAGTGCGGGGCGCCCGCCGCGGTGGCGGCGATCCAGGCGGGCAGGTTCCCGGCTGGCAGCGGCGTGACGGACGCGGCAACGCGGGCCATGGGGCGGTGGCGGCTGCGACTCGCGGAGATTCCCCAGGCGGAAGACCTCACCAGGCTGGCCGGACAGGGCTACCGGCTGGTCTGCCCGGCCGACCCGCAATGGCCCGCGGGGCTTACGGACCTCGCGGACGGCGAGCCGTACGCACTGTGGGTGCGCGGTGCCGTGACTGACCTCGCCGCCGTGACTCGGCGCTCGGTGGCGATCGTCGGATCAAGGGCTGCGACTGCCTACGGCACCTACGTAGCGGCCGAGATCGCCGCGTCCGTCGCGGCGCGCGGCTGGGCCGTGGTATCCGGAGGTGCCTATGGGATCGACGGGTGCGCGCATCGCGGGGCGATCTGCGCGACCGGAGCGACCGTGGCCGTCATGGCCTGCGGCGTGGACCGTCCCTACCCAGCCGGGCACAAGGACCTGCTGGACGCGGTCGCCGCCACTGGAGCGGTGATCAGCGAGTGGCCGCCCGGACGGCCAACGGCGCGCCTGCGGTTCCTGGTCCGCAACCGCGTCATCGCGGCGATGACGAGCGGGACCCTGGTTGTCGAGGCAGGACGGCGCAGCGGGGCACTTAACACTGCCCGGCACGCGGGCGACCTGGGCCGGCCGCTCATGGCCGTGCCCGGACCGGTCACCTCGGACCTGTCCGCGGGCTGCCACCGCATCATCAGGGACTGGGCAGGCACGCTGGTCACCGACGCCGATGAGGTCATCGAGCGGCTGTCCGCTGACGGCGCCACCGGGCGGGACGCCAGGGCCGCCAGCCGCGGGCCGGTCCCCGATGCCGTCCCGTCTGCCACGTCGCCGAGGAACCGCCGCGGCCGGGCCGACCTGGCTCGCGACGCGCTCGACCTGGAGGCCGCCACGGTCCTTGACGCGCTGCCGGCCAGGGGCATGGGCATGTCCACCTCGGATATCGCGGTCCGGGCTGGCCTGGAGCCGAATGTTGTACTGGCGAAGCTGGCGATGCTGAGGGTTTACGACCTCGCCGAGCGCACGGACGACGGCTGGCGGGCCAGCCGCGGGTAGGGTTCCGCTGTGCAACCATCCGGGAAGCTGCTGCCGCCAGCGCTGACGGCGGCGCTGGACGCGTTCGGCCGCCACCTGGACGCCGAGCGCGCCTTGTCCCAGCACACTGTCCGCGCCTACCGCGGCGACATCCAGTCGCTGCTTGAGCACGCCGCCCGATGCGGTGTCGCCGATCCTGGCGAGATCGACGCGAACATCCTGCGCGGCTGGCTGGCTAGCCAGCACCAGGCGGGCGCGGCCCGCGCGACGCTGGCGCGGCGCGGTGCCGCCGCCAGGGCGTTCACTGCCTTCGGGCATCGGCGGGGGTGGCTAAGCAGCGACCCGGGGGTCCAGCTCGGGACCCCGAAGCCGCGCCGGACGCTGCCCCGGGTAGTGCACAAGGAGGCGATGAACTCGGTCCTGGCCTCCTGCGAGGACCAGGTGCGGCGAGCGCTCGCCGCGGGGCAGCGGGAGGCGGCGCTCGCCATGCGCGACGCCGCGATCCTTGAACTGCTGTACGCGTCGGCGATCCGGGTGGGCGAGCTATGCGGCGCCGACATCGGGGCACTCGATGCCGAGCGGCGCACGATCCGGGTCCTGGGCAAGGGAAGCAAGGAGCGCGTCGTTCCCGTCGGCATCCCGGCGATGCGAGCGGTGACCAGGTGGCTGCGGGACGGGCGCCCGGTAATCGCGAGCGGGCTGCAGCGAGGCGGCGCTGTTCCTCGGTGCCCGGGGTGGCCGTCTCGACCCAAGGACCGCGCGGCGCGTTGTCCACGCGCAGATGCGGGAGGGACTAGACGCGGGGCCGCACGCCGTCCGGCACACGGCCGCCACTCACCTGCTTGAAGGCGGCGCGGACCTGCGCAGCGTGCAGGAGATCTTGGGCCACGCCTCGCCGGCCACCACCCAGATCTACACCCACGTGTCGGCCGAGCGGCTCAAGGCCAGCTACCGTCAGGCCCACCCCCGCGCCTGAGGGCCGCCAGACTCGGCGAAGCGCCCAGTCGGGAACGCGGCCGTGACCGATGTCAAGTACCCTAGATAGGTGATCACCTCACCAGCACTGCGCTGCGGCGTGCGAGGTGGTCGCAATTCGCGCGTCCGTAGGCCGCCATCAGCGCCCAGGACCGATCGCCGAGGTGGCGATCGTCCGCAGCGTGGCGGGACACACCACTCGGTCCGTTGGCCTCCTGGCCGGACGGCATGGTGCGTGACTCCACGGTCGCCAGGAAGGAACCGAGCCGCGTGCCGTCGGAGGCGATCCACGGTGCGCACGAAGGAAGGACCGCAAACGTGGCCCCGGTTGTTACCATGAGGCAGCTCCTAGAGAGCGGCGTCCACTTCGGGCACCAGACCCGGCGATGGAACCCCAAGATGAAGCGTTACATCTTCACGGAGCGTAACGGCATCTACATCATCGACCTGCAGCAGTCCCTGGACTACATTGACCGCGCGTACGAGTTCATCAGGGAGACTGTCGCGCACGGCGGAACGATCCTCTACGTCGGCACGAAGAAGCAGGCGCAGGAGGCCATCGCCGAGCAGGCCCGCCGGGTGGGCATGCCGTACGTCAACCAGCGCTGGCTAGGTGGCATGCTGACGAACTTCACCACGGTCTTCAAGCGGCTGCAGCGGCTGAAGGAGCTCGAGGAGATCGACTTCAACGACGTCGCTGGTTCCGGCATGACCAAGAAGGAACTGCTCCAGCTCAAGCGCGAGAAGGAGAAGCTGGACAAGACCCTCGGCGGCATCCGCGACATGGCCAAGGTGCCAAGCGCCATCTGGGTGGTCGACACCAAGAAGGAGCACATCGCGGTCAACGAGGCGCGCAAGCTGGGCATCCCGGTCGTCGCCATTCTCGACACGAACTGCGACCCGGACGAGGTCAACTACCCGATCCCGGGTAATGACGACGCGATCCGCAGCGTCGCGCTGCTGACCCGGGTAGTCGCGGACGCGGTCGCCGATGGCCTGATCGCGCGGGCCGGCGCCGCCGAGACCGACACCAAGCCTGGCGACGACCAGTACACCAGCGAGGAGCCGCTGGCCGAGTGGGAGCGCGACCTCCTCGAGGGCACTGGTACCACTGCGGTGGCCGAGCCGGGCGCAACAGCTGAGGCCGCCGATGCTGGCGAGGCCACCGACGTTGCCGAGGCCACCGACGTTGCCGAAGCCGCCGAGGCCACTGAGGCCGCCCCCGCCGCTGAGGCCGCCGATGTTGCCGAGGCCGCTGAGGCCGACGCGCCGGCGGATGACACCGCCGGCGCCTGACGAGCGAAGAACACAAAAGCAATTAGGGGACGACAGACATGGCGAATGTAAGCGCTGCTGATGTCAAGCGGCTGCGCGAGCTGTCCGGTGCCGGAATGCTGGACTGCAAGAACGCCCTCACCGAGGCGGATGGCGACTTCGACGCCGCCGTCGAGATCCTGCGCCTCAAGGGGGTCAAGGATGTGGGCAAGCGCGCTGCCCGCACTGCGGGTAACGGCCTGGTGGCTGCCGAGCTTGACGGCACCACGGTTGGCGTGCTTGTCGAGGTGAACTGCGAGACTGACTTCGTCGCGAAGAACGAGCAGTTCCAGGAGCTGGCGGCCAAGGTCGCGAAGGCCGCTTTGGCTAGCGGGGCGACCGACCGGCTCGCCGTGCTCTCCGCGCCGGCCGACGGCGGCAAGACCGTCGAGCAGCTCATCGAGGACGCGAGCGCCTCGATCAAGGAGAAGCTCGAGCTTGGCCGGTTCGCCCGCCTCCAGGGCGGCTACGTGCTCAGCTACCTGCACAAGTCGGATCGCGACCTGCCGCCGACCCTCGGCGTCCTCATCCAGCTAGACGGGGACAACGAGGATGTCGCCAGGGACCTGGCGCAGCAGATCGCGGCCATGCGCCCGCAGTACACAAAGCGCGAGGACGTGCCCGCGGACGTGGTCGAGAAGGAGCGGCGGATCTTCGAGCAGATCACCCGCGACGAGGGCAAGCCCGAGCAGGCGATCCCGAAGATCGTGGAGGGCCGGGTCGGCGGCTTCTACAAGGACGTGGTCCTAGTCGAGCAGGCCTTCGTGAAGGACAACAAGCAGACCATCGCCCAGGTCCTGAAGGCCGGCGGTGTCGATGTCCAGGGCTTTGCCCGGTTCCAGGTCGGGCAGGCCTGATCGGCGATTCATCCGACGCGGTGCCGCGCCCCTGGGGTGGGGACTTGTCCAGGAGACACTACCTGGAACCCACCAAGCGGGCGCGGCACCGCGCCCGCTTGGGTCAACCTCCGATATTGTGAAGAAGGCCGTCCGGGGCGGGCCGCTGGGACCCTCGCGTGCGCACAGGAGCCGTAACGATGATCGATGACACCCTCCTCGAAGCCGAGGAAAAGATGGACAAGGCGGTCTCGGTCGCCAAGGAGGACTTCGGCAATATCCGCACGGGCCGGGTTCATCCGGGGATCTTCAACAAGGTCGCCGCTGAGTACTACGGCACGCCGACACCGCTGAACCAACTCGCCTCATTTCACGTGCCAGAGCCGCGGATGATCGTCATCCAGCCCTTCGACAAGGGCTCACTCAACGCGATCGAGAAGGCCATCCGCAACAGCGACCTCGGCGTGAATCCGTCGAACGACGGGGCGATCATCCGGGTGATCTTCCCCGAGCTCACCGAGGAGCGCCGCCGCGAGTACATCAAGACCGCGCGCGCCAAGGCCGAGGACAGCCGGGTTTCCATCCGCAACATCCGCCGTCATGCCAAGGACGTGCTGGACAAGATGGTGAAGAACAGCGAGGCCGGCGAGGACGAGGTGCGCCGGGCCGAGCGCGAACTGCAGGAGCTCACCGACAGCTATATCGGCCAGATTGATGAGCTGCTCAAGCACAAGGAAGCCGAGTTGCTCGAGGTGTGAGCAGTGTGAGGACTACTGCCGCCGCGTCCGGCGGGGCGCCTGGAGATCCCGTGGTTTCTGTCGAGGACGGCAAGCCAACGGGCATCAAGACCGGACGTAATCTTCCTGCCGCGACCGCGGTCGGCCTCGCCCTGGTCGGCGGTGCGCTGCTCACGCTGTTCACGATCAAGGCGACGTTCCTTATCTACATGGGCCTGGGACTCGGCATCGGGCTGCACGAGCTGGCCGGGGCGCTGCGGACCCGCGAGATCGCAATTCCGTTCATCCCGGTCCTGCTGGGCGGGGCCGCCATGGTGACCAGTGCCTACTGGGCGGCTGGCGGGGCGGTCGCGGCGGCGTTCGCGGTCACGCTCATCGCGATCCTCGCCTGGCGGCTGCCCGGCGGAGCCGACGGCTACGTCAAGGATGTCACGGGGGCCGTGTTCGCCACCGCCTACCTGGCGCTGCCGGGGGCGACAGTCGCGGCAATGCTCACTGTCGCCGACGGGCCGAAGCGGGTACTGACCTTCGTCATTCTCACGATCTGCAGTGACATCGGCGGCTACTTCGCGGGGATCACCCTGGGCCGGGGCGGCGCGCATAAGATGGCCCCCACCATCAGCCCGAAGAAGACATGGGAAGGGCTGGCCGGGTCCGCGATCACCGTTATCGTCGCGGGCGTCATCTTGTTGCCCGTCCTGCTCCACGGCTACTGGTGGCAAGGCGCCGTCACCGGGGTCGCGGCGGTCGCCGCCGCGGTGCTCGGTGACCTCGCGGAGTCCATGATCAAGCGGGATCTCGGCATCAAGGACATGGGCAGCCTGCTGCCCGGCCACGGCGGCATCCTTGACCGGCTGGACTCGCTGGTGATCTGCGCTCCCGTTATCTGGCTCCTGCTGGCCGCCTTCATCCGCTAGAAGGGCCTCTTCCTTTCCTCTTACGCGGCAGCGTCTATCCTGTTCCCACGTTTAAAAGGTCATTTTCCAGGCAGTTGTTTCGACGGGCACTTTCCTGAAGGAGCGCAGGCCTGTGAGAACGATCAGGTTCGTCATCATCGCGTTGTACTTCATCGTCGGAATCGTTATCGCGTGGGATCACGGCTACCTGGGCCTTAGCTGGCTGCGGACGCTCGCGAGTGCGCTGCTGGCGGTGTTCTTCTGGTGGCTGATCCCGCTCGGCGTCAACCTCCACATTCACAACTAGCCGACCGTCACCGTCCGGGGGCCGGCCACCCAACTCCGGCCCTCAACGGCCATTCTGCGGACCAGGCTCGATGCCGCCCGCTCCCTGGCGAGCTGACGGTCGCGCTCGGTGATCGGGACGATCCACAGCCAGCGCACCGGATCATCCCCGACGGTGAACCCGGACAGGTCCGGGGCGTCCGGTCCCGGCAACCCGGAAGGATCGTCGAGGAGCAGCACGGCCTCGTGCCCGCTGCCGAGCGGGAACGACCCCGGCTGGTCGTACCAGCGGACGTTGTGACCGGGACCGAACCACGTGACCGCGCGCCACGGGTACACCGCTAGCCACAGGAACACCAGGGCTGCCTCCCCCGGCGGTAGCGTGGTGGCGAGTGCGAGCTCGACCCGGCAGTAGCCGGCCGGGTCATCGATGACCTGCTCGACGACTGGCATCCGCTGCGCCGACATTCCCACCGTGGACAGCACCGTGTACGGGCGTCCCGGCTCGGGAGGGCGCTCCGACAGCCCAACCGAGGGCTGCTTGCCCTGCGCGGCGTCCCAGTAGTGCGCTCCCGGCCCGAGTTGGCGGGTGAGGTGGCTCAGCGCTGTCGCCTGGAACTGCTCCCAGCCAGCCGGCGACTGACGCCACTGCCAGTACTGCCTGGCCTGCTCCACCCGTAGTCCCAGCCCCTCGATGGCGTCATCGAGCGACCAGCCGAACGGGGTCTGGCCGATCACGTCACGGCAGTAACCTGGCATGCCACGGCTCAGGTCCGACCAGCCCGGAATGACGGCGAGCAGCGTCCCGCGCTCCAGGAGCGCGACCCCGTCCCCCTCCTCAAACCACAGCGCCTGCAACGCGGTCGCGTCCAGCGGCGGCCGGCCGCGCGGGTGCTTGGTGCGGGTCGCGGGCATGAGGGGTGCCTGCCCGCTGCCCAGTCGCCTGGCGTCGGTAGTGCGGGGCGCCCGCGCGTGATTGCAGATCCAGGTGGCCCCGATTACCGATGACTCGTCATGCAGGTACGCGGCCGTGGTGAGGCCGTCGTACTCCACCGTAAGGCGACGGCTCCCATACGGGCTCACGCTGTCGAGCAGCGTGGCCGGAGGCTGGGAGCCTTCCGGCCCAGACCGCAATATTGCCATATGATTACTATCCGCCGGTCGGCCTCCCGTGATCAAGCCTCCACGTGCAGGTAACATCGGAAAGTCATCAAGTAATCACGCAAAGGTGTACTCGTGTCTCGTCCACCACGCCATCTCGCCGACCTCGAGCTGGCGGAACGCCGAGCGGCCGTCGCCGAGCTCGGCGAGCGGCCCTTTCGTGCTGACCAGCTGTCCCGTCACTACTTCGGGCGGTACAGCGACTCGGCCGACGACATGACGGACCTGCCCGTCAGCCTGCGCGAGGAACTGGTAGCCGAGCTGCTGCCCAGGCTGCTCACCGAGGAGCGCACGCTGAGCGCGGACCGGGGGGCGACCCGCAAGACGGTGTGGCGTGCCCGCGATGGCGCGCTCGTGGAGTCCGTGCTGATGAAGTACCCGGACCGGGTCACGATGTGCGTGTCGTCCCAGGCCGGATGCGGGATGGCGTGCCCGTTCTGCGCGACGGGGCAGGCCGGGCGCACCAGGAATCTGTCTACGGCGGAGATCGTCTCCCAGGTCGTGGCCGGAGAGCGCTTGCTCGCACCGGACGGGGGCCGGGTATCCAACATCGTGTTCATGGGGATGGGCGAGCCGCTGGCCAACTACAAGAGCGTGGTCGCGGCCGTCCGACGGCTGACCGACCCAGTGCCAGCAGGACTAGGCATCTCACAGCGCTCGGTAACCGTCTCCACCGTAGGGCTGGTCCCGGCGATCGGCAAGCTGGCAGCCGAGGGCCTGTCGGTGACGCTCGCCCTCTCGCTGCACGCGCCGGACGACGAGGCCCGCGACGAGCTTGTGCCGGTGAACCGCCGCTGGAAGGTCGCTGAGGTCCTCGCCGCTGTCTGGGATTACGCGGCGGTCACCGGCCGGCGCGTGTCCATCGAGTACGCGCTGATCAGGGACGTCAACGATCAGGCATGGCGGGCTGACCGTCTCGGTGAGCTGCTGGCCGGGCACCTGGCCCACGTGAACCTCATCCCGCTCAACCCGACGCCAGGGTCACGGTGGACCGCGTCGCTGCCGGGCGTCCAGGAGGAGTTCGTCGCCCGGATCGCCAGCCATGGGGTGCCCGTCACGGTTCGAGACACCCGGGGCCGCGAGATCGACGGCGCCTGCGGTCAGCTGGCCGCGAGCGCCGCCCCCTCCGGCGGCTCGGGCCGCCGGGTCGGGGCGGCCCGTCGCGCCCTGCCGGTCGTCGCCGTCGAGGGTCCCGCCGATCCGGCCCGCGCGCTGGGATAATGAGGACTGCGGGGACAATGCCGGGGTGATGTTCAAGAAGTTGAGGGACCGGATCGCGGTCGGGCGGCACGCCCTGATGTGTCGCGCGGCGCACTGGGCGTGGCGGGAGTTCCAGGGAGCCGGGATGGTGACCGCGAGCACGCCAGCCGGGCGAGCGTTCCGGGAGTTCGGCCGGGGGACGGTCATGGCCTTTCCCACGGGGACGGTCTACGGGGAGAAGTGGATCACAGTAGGCGAGGACACGGTCATCGGGGCGTTCGTCACCGTGTCGGCCGGCCTTGTCCCCGGCCAAGATCTCGGGCCTGACCCGGTGCTGCGCATCGGCAACCGGTGCGTGATCGGCCGGGGCAGCCACATCGTCGCGCACGCCAGCGTCAAGATCGCCGACGACGTGTGGACCGGGCCGTACGTCTACGTCACCGATCAGAACCACGGTTATGAGGATCCGGACATGCCAATCGGCCGTCAGTGGCCGGTCAACAACCCCGTCGAGATCGGCGCTGGAACGTGGCTAGGAGCCGGGACGATCGTGCTGCCCGGCGCCCGGATCGGCCGCAATGTCGTGGTCGCGGCCGGCTCGGTGGTGCGTGGTGAGGTCCCCGATCACTGCGTCGTCGCCGGGGTGCCCGCGAAGGTCGTGCGCATGCGCACCGAAATAGGATGGGTGCGGCCGGGCGAGGCGCACAAAGCGCGCATATCTAACTAGAAACTAGGCTCTTGATATTAGCCCTAATGTTCTGACCTGTGGAGACGCGGCAAATTCGCACGACACGAGCTTCTGGTTCGATAGAGATCGATCTAGGCTGGGCTTGCGCGATGCCGTGCGATGTGGTAGCAATCTGTAGCTGAATAGTGTGCGGCGGTGATCACCGGTGGGGGAGGCGAGATGACCGCGTTGCACCGGGGCGGTGCTGGCAACGGTCCTTGCACAAGGGCGCGCAGCAGTGCTCGCCACGCCGTGTGCCGGACCGGAGCGATGATGACCGCACTGGTCGCCGTCGCGAGCCTGTCGGTCACCGGGTACGCCTGCGTTCTGGCCGTGCACCGGCAGCATGTCAGGGCTGCCGACTCGCGCCGGGTGGTCTCCGGGATCGCCGCGCTCGTCGGCTCGCGGGCGCTCGCCGTCGCGCTCAGCGGTGCCAGCCAGGCCAGCAGCGCCAGCCAGGCGAGCAGCGCCAGCCAGGCGAGCGGGGCAACCGGGCCGCTGGCGCTTACCGCCCAGGACCGCCGGGACTGCCCGGCCGCCGCGGTGGCCTGCGTGGACCTCGCGGAGAAGATCACCTGGCTGCAGGCAGGCGGGAGGGTCACGTATGGTCCGGTGCGGATGAAGCCAGCCCGTACGCCGCCCATGCCGGTACCTTCCACGTCACCATGAAGGCCGGGCCGGATTACGTGAGCACCGCCTACCACCACCTCATCGGGTGGGCGGTCTTCTTCGCGCCGGGCGAGATCGCCTTCTGCGAAGGCAGCCTCAACCAGCCCTCGTATGGCTGCGTGCACCTCACCATGGCGGCGGCACGCTCCTACAACCAGCGACTGCCGGTCGGTGCTGAGGTCGTCGTCTTCTAGTTGCCCTGTTCTAGCGTGACAGGTGCCCCGGCAGGGTGTGCACTAGCGACGGCACCGAGTCCAGCAGGGACGGCGGGACCAGCAGCCACGCGCCAGCCACGAGTGCTGCCAGGCAGGCCACGCCGAAGATCGCGACCCACGCCCCGCCGGGCAGGCCGGTCAGCCGGGCGAGCTGATCGGCGTCTGAGCTAAGCGGCCGCCGACGGCGGATCGCCTGCCGCCGCTGCCGCTGCAGCTCGAAGACCGGGCGCAGGCCGCCGAGCAGCAGGAACCACGCTGTCGCGTAGCCGAAGGCGGCCTGTACCCCCATCGGGGCGAGGTAGCTGACGGCGAAGACGGTGCCAAGGGTAACCAGCACCGCCAGCACTCCGTAGGCGTTCCGGATGGCAAGGAATGTCGCTCCAAGCAGCACCAGCAGCAGCCACAGCATGGCCGTGACGTGATGCGTGGTTAGCAGCCACGCGGCGGCCAGGCCCAGCAGTGACGGCGACACGTACCCGGCGGCCGCCGTCGCGACCATGCCGGGTCCCGTCGGCTTGCCCCGTGACAAGGTCACCCCGGACGTGTCCGCGTGCAGCCGGATGCCCTGCAGCTTTCGTCCCGTCAGCAGCGAGACCACCGCGTGCCCGCCCTCATGAGCGATCGTGATGGCGTTGCGCGCCAGGTGCCAGGTCGGCTCGTTCGAGATGACGAGCAGCGCCGCGCCCGCGCAGGCGCCGACCTCCCACACGGACGGGACCGGCTGCGTCCCGGTCACCCGGTCCCAGACCTCGCCCACCATCCAGAACGAAACCGACATATCGCCAAGGCTAGCCTCCCGGCAGGCACCAGTAAGCCTGCTCGCCGTAGAACCTGCGCAGGCCGCTGGCCATGAGGGCGACTGCCTCATCATCGGTGTAGGTCAGGTGGCCCGCGATGTACCAGCTGAACTGGACGTTCTGGCGCAATGTTGGCCCTAGGTGGAGGTGGCCGATGTCGAACTCGGTGCCGGCGTACGGCGCGGCCAGGTCGAAGAAGCCACCCATGACGCAGACCCGCAGCGCCGGATTGCGGGCAATGGCGGCCGACAGTTCCAGCGTGGCGTTCGGCAGCGGTCGCGCGGTGCCGGGTGTCGCATGCGGCCAGTCCCACGCGCCCGCGATCGCCTCCGCGTGCACCGCGCGGTAGTCCAGGGCAGTGTGGTACTCGAGGTCGTAGGCCAGGTGATGATGAAATCCCGCCAGCAGCGCACTGCTGACCCCGGTAGCCGCCGGGTCAGTCATGGGTGCCCCCGGTGCGCAGTGGCTGTCCGCCGTGTAGCGTGCGTCCAGCAGCCCGATGACCTTGCCGTCCTCGGCGAGCAGCTCGCGGCAGAAGACGGCGGGGTCCACCCGCAGGTGCCGTCGGCGCAGCAGGGCCGGCTCCAGCCCGACGAAGGACGACATCAGCTTGGCCATGTCCTTCTCGTCATCCTCGGGCAGCGTGTCGCCCAACTGCAGCGCCTGCGCGTACTCGGTCGAGGCGAACTTGCGTGCCTGCGCCAGGAAGGCGTCGAGATCCTTATCGTCTTTTTCTGGCCGGGCCTTACCGTGGTGGAAGGCGGCCGCCGCGTAGCTGGGCAGCAGGTTGACGTAGCCCTGGTCGAGGCCGGGCTGCGTGGCCGCCCAGCTGAGGGTCGGGGACAGCAGGACGATGCCGTCGCAGTCCAGGCCGTGGCGTTGCAGGTGGCAGGCGAGGACAGCCGCCCGGGCCGCGCCATAGGACTCCCCGAGCAGGTAGCGCGGCGCCTGCCAGGAGTCGGTCAGCGTCAGGTAACGGGTGATCGCTCGCGCGAAGAGGTCGGCGTCCGCGTCGACGCCCCAGGCGTCCGCGGGAGTGGCGCCCGGTGCGAGCCGGGAGAACCCGGTGCCCGGCGCGTCGATGAATACCAGGTCGGTCGCGGTCAGCAGGGTGCAGGGATTGTCGTCGAGCTCATGGGACGCTGGGGCGGTAGGCCGCGGTACCCGCGGCGGGATGCGCCGGGGGCCAAGCCCGCCGATGTTGAGCCACAGGCTTGCCGAGCCGGGACCGCCACCGAACGCGAACGTGATGGGACGCGGCCCGGACTGCGCGTGGGTCTCGAACCCGCCCCAGGCGTTCGCGTGCTGCTCGGCGCGGTAGGCGATGTAGAACATGTCCGCTAGGGCGCTGCCGTCGTCGCGATGCACGCGTACGGTGCCGGTGTGCGCGTAGTAGGCAAGCGATCCGTCGAGCAGGTCGATGACGTGCCGCGTGGTCTGGACGGCTTCGGCGGGCGCGGCAGAGCCCGCCTCGATGGGGGATTCCTCGTTGATCACGCTTCGTATTCTCCCAAACACGCTCTTTCCCTGCATGGCGCATGCCCTTTCCTCCACGCATGCCATACATGTGTGGTTATAGTGCTCGTCTGGTTACTGCAAGCAGGAAGAAGTAGTTGGCGGATTTCCGGGTAATTTGAGATACGTGCCTGACGCTTCCCCTCGATTGCTCGCGATCAGCGACCTGCACGTCGGGCACCCCAAGAACCGGGCGCTCATCGAGCAGATGCCCGCGGGCGGGCCGGGGGACTGGCTGATCGTCGCCGGAGACGTGGGAGAGCAGTTCGCGCAGATCGAGTGGGCGCTGGGCGTCCTCGCCGCCCGCTACGACCGGGTCGTGTGGGTGCCGGGCAACCACGAGCTGTGGACGCGGGGCGTCGATGCGGTCAGTGCCCGCGGGGCGAAGCGATACGAGCTGCTCGTCGAAATGTGCCGGGGGATCGGCGTTGTTACGCCGGAAGACCCTTACCCGGTATGGCAGGGTGGCGACGGGCCGGTGACCGTCGCGGCGCTGTTCGTCGGCTACGACTACTCATTCCTGCCGGACGGAGCGCTGACCAAGGAAGAAGGCCTGGCGGTCGCCGAGCGGTGCGGGATCGTCTGCACGGACGAATACCTTCTGCACCCGGACCCGTACCCCAGCCGTGAGGACTGGTGCTGGTCGCGGGCCAGCCTGACGGAAGATCGGCTCGCCCGTGAACTGGACCCCGCGGTCCCTGTGGTGCTCGTGAACCACTACCCGCTAGTACGGGAGCCGACCCGGATCCTGCGGTACCCGCAGTTCGCCCAGTGGTGCGGGACAGTTCGCACCGGCGACTGGCATACCCGGTTCAACGTCGCCGCCGTTGTCTACGGGCACCTGCACATCCCGCGGGTGACCTGGCACGACGGGGTCCGGTTCGAGGAGGTCTCGATCGGCTACCCGCGCGAGTGGGAGCGCCGCCAGGCACGGCTGAACTCCACCCGGCGGCCGGAGCTACCGTGGCAGGTGATCCCCGCGCCCGCTGTGGTGCCCACCCCGCCTGGGATACCTGAGGGGCTGCGCCTGTGAGGCCTGGCGCCCGCCTCGCGGGCCGCCACCTACCGGCCATGCGAGGTCTGGTCTCCGCTAGATGTCCGATATGCTGCAGTTTCTGTGTAGATATCTAGATGAGTTGGCGGCCTTGGCCGCCGTGGAATCAGCAGGGAGCCGCTAGGAAATGCGACTGCTTCTAGTGCGTCATGGGCAGACGTACAGCAACATCGCCCGCGCCATCGACACCGCGTACCCCGGCGCGGAACTGACGGACCTCGGCCGTCAGCAGGCGCAGCGACTGGCCGCGAGCCTGGCCGGCGAGCGGATCGACGTGATTGCTGCATCCACGCTGCTACGCGCCCAGCAGACCGCGGGACCGGCCGCCGAGGCACGCGACCTGTCCGTCCTGACCTTCGACGGGCTGCGTGAGATCGATGCGGGTGACCTGGAGATGAACACCGACTCCGCCTCGAGTGACATCTACCAGGGCGTCATGGCCAGCTGGTCGACCGGTGAGCTTGACGTCCAGATGCCAGGGGGAACCACCGGCCACGAGTTCCTGGCCCGCTTCGACGAGGCGATACAGGCCATCGAGGCCGCGACAGCGGCCGCTGCGCAGGGCGCCGGGGAGACACTGCCCGCCGCGGACGCGGCCACGGCCGTCGTGGTCAGCCACGGGGCCTCGATCCGGGCCTGGGTCGCGATTCGCTGCGACGGCGTCGATGTCGTCGCTACCGTCGGCCCCCACCTGGTGAACACGGGCATGTTCATCCTCGAGGGCTCGACCCGCACTGGCTGGCGGCTCGGGCGCAGGATCGATCCGATCGAGGATTGCTCCCCAGTCCCCGCGTAGTCACGCTCTCTCGCAGGCCCCGCAAGCGCCGAATCGGGCGCGTGCGGGGCACTGTCGCATTGCCGGGCTGGCTCAGTGGTCTTCGGGACGGTGGGCTTGCATGCTGAGGGCGACATCGATCCTGTTATTGACGTGGTGGATCAAGTCCATGACAGCGGAAAGGCGCTCATCCATCGCGTCGATCTTCGCCAGGTACGGCTGGAGTTCGGCCATGACCGCTTGCGTCAGAACTTCGGCCGCGGACGGCGTGACGGAACCTTGCTCCGGTAGGCAATGAAAGATCTTGACGAGATGATCTCCTGGCCAATTGAGTGCGAGGGAGACCCGGGAAAGCGTGCCATAGCTGAATTGGCTACTTCCCGTTCCGTTCTGCATATGCCGCAGGTATGAGACGCTGATGCCGGCTTGCCGGGCGAGTTCGGCCTGCTCGATGCGGAGTTCACTCATGCGGGCGGTGACGGCGCTGGCGAGTGCCTGCCGGTCTAGCCTGTCTTCCCGCTCGCTGCGGGCATCCCGCTTGTCCGTCACGACGATCCTCCGCTGTCCGCCGTGGCGCGCAGGCCGGCAGATGGCCAATACGCGTGCCATGGTACGGCGGCATCGCGGCGGAGATGTAGTTCGGAGACCATCTAGAGCGCCTATTTAGCGCGATTGTGCCAGCGCTATTACAGCGCTTTTATAGGGGCTGCAAAATCACATCCAAGGTCATCTAATCGTCGCTCTTGTCTGCTTAGGGTCGACTAGCATCGTGATTCACGTGCGCGGACGGCGCTTAGATGTCGCAGACGGTGATTCCCCCTCGATTGCCGAGAGAAGGCGGGCCGAGATGCCTCAAGGTGAAGTCGCAGGTAACAGGCGCAAGCTGGTGACAGTGGGCGAAGGCAGTTCTGACCGGGGGAGCGTGGCACGGTGAGCCTCGACATCGCCCTCGTCATGCAAGGCATGATGCTGGTCTGCACGGTCACCCGCTTCGCAGGAGACGCCCTCGCGCGCCGACGCGACCGCAGGGTCTGCCGTGACCGCAGGGTCTGCCGTGACCGCGGGGTCTGCCGCGACCGCGGGGTCCGATGCGACCGCAGGGCCTGCAGTGACCGCGTCCGGCGGAATGGGGCCTGCCGTGACCGCAGGGGCTGCACCCACTCCAGTGGCGCCTGCCGGATCCTGGCCGCGGACTGCCCGGGGCCGGTTCTCGGGCAGCGCCGGCCCGGATGCCCGGAGGTAACGGCCGCCCGGGGGTACGGACGCGGCGTGCCTGCCCTAGCGCGGCGGACGTCATCGCTGGCCTGCCGGGGGCACCGGCGCAACTCGCGGCACGGTCGCCACCGGCGCGGCTGAGCGGCCAGGCGTTCGGGACGGCCGAGGCCGGCAGGCGTGGCCCGGTGGCCCACACCCACGACCAGGATGACGAGCTGGCGGTCGAACCGGGCAAGGAGGTCCGCGTGGGAGGGGACGTTCGGTATGGAGGTTTTGCTGTTGTCTGTCGCAGGCAACCCTAGAATGGGCTGCATCGTCTAGAGGAGTGGGCATAGAGACGGGCTGTTGGGTTAGTGTCCGCATGTGTCAGGTTATGGTGGTTCTCTGGAGGATCACAGGTATCCTGCACCACATACGCAGCTCTGCATCTTATGCTCCATGAGTGTCGCTAGCAGCGTGCGGCCCGGTCGGCACACTAAGTCACCAGGGACACGCGGGAAACGGGATGACTGATGACAGAAACGACCGAGGCCGTGGTGTTGCCGACGGCGGACGAGCGAGCGCAGTTCGAGCGGGATGGGTACCTGATCATCCGCGGCGCGCTGAAGCCGGACGAGGTTGACTACTACCGCGATGCGCTTAACCGGGTCTACAAGGCGGCTGAGGCGGACGGGCGCATCCAGCCAGGCGCCTCGCTGCACCAGTTGAGTGCCGTCGCGAACTGCCCGGAGGCGGTTGGCCTGCTTGACCACCCGGTCACGTTCCCGTATGTCTGGTCGATCCTTGGGTGGAACATCCACATCTACCACTCGCACGTGGACGTCCACCCGAAGCTGCCGTCGGTTCGCCCGTTCCGGTTTGAGTGGCACCAGGACGGCGGTCGGCAGAACCGCGAGATAGAGACCGACCCGCGGCCGCGGCTGTCGGTGAAGCTCGCCTACTGGCTGTCCGACGTGTCGCAGGCGGGGCGCGGCAACTTCAAGGTGGTCCCCGGTAGCCACCTGGCCAACTGGATCTCTGGCCCGCCGCGCCGTGACGTGGAGTGGCCTGACCCGGAGGGCGCGATCGAGGTCACCGCCAACCCCGGCGACGTCGTGCTGTTCGACCGGCGGCTGTGGCACGCCCGCTCTGACAACTACTCCGACTTCACGCGCATGGCGATGTTCTTCGGCTACACGTTGCGCTGGATCGCCATCCGTGACGAGAACGAGGACTACCTGGCGAGCGAGCACGCCCGCCACATCAGCCCGGTCCAGCGGCAGCTGCTTGGCGGGCTTGAGGTCAGCGACGGCGATCATTGGTGGGGCCACTACCCGGACCGCGTCCCGCTGCATGGCTGGCTGAAGGAGCGCGGCCAGTTCGACCCGTCCAACCCTCCGCTTAAGCCCTGACGCAGACACGCACGAAAGACCCTGATGGTAGCCCATCGGGGTCTTTCGCGTTTCCCGCATCGGTGACAGCGCGCTTGGCACACTGGCCCTCAAATGGTTCCAACAGATTCCATCCAGCGTTTGATCAGGCCCCGGCGTGAAGATCGAGTCTGGCCGCCATCAGTCCGCGAGCTCGTGGACCGAAGCCGGGGTGTCAAGGACACGGGTCGCGCCTACCGTGCGCAGGCGGCCGGCCAGCGTGAACGTGCCAGACAGCGGGAGACTGTCAGACGCACCGCCGATGGCCACCTCGATGTCGCCCGGCTCCACGATCCGCTTGCCTGCCAGGCCGGTGAACGATGTCCGGTCGGCATGCAGCCGGAACGCGACCCGCCGCGCCTGCCCGGGTGTGAGCGGCACCCGGGCGAATCCCGCCAGCCAGCGAACCGGACGCACCACCTGGGACACCGGGTCGCTCAGGTAAAGCTGGACGACCTCGGTGCCAGCGACCTTACCGGTGTTGCGGACGGTGCAGCTGATCTCCACGGTGCCGTTAGTTGGGATCTCATGCTCGGACAGCTCCAGGTCGGAGTATTCGAACGTCGTGTACGACAGCCCGTGGCCGAACGAGAATAGCGGAGTCGGGTCAACGGAACTGCCGGAGTGCAGCGCGGCGTTCCGGGTGCGCAGGTACGTCGACGGCTGCGCACCCGCCATCCGGGGGATCTCGATCGGCAGCTTGCCACTGGGCGTCACCCGCCCGCAGATGACGTCGGCGATCGCGTGCCCGCCCTCCTCGCCGGGGAAGAACGCCTGCGCGACCGCCGCGAGCTTGTCAGTCAGGCCGCCCAGCGCGTACGGCCGGCCGGTGACGAGCACCGCCACGACCGGCTTGCCAGTGCCGGTGAGCGCGGTCAGCAGCTCCCCCTGGATGCCGGGCAAGGTCAGGTCGGCGACATCGCATCCCTCACCTGAGGTCCCGCGCCCGAACAAGCCCGCCTCGTCACCCACAACCGCGATGACTACATCGGCCCAACGAGCCGTCGCCAGTGCCGCCGCGAACCCGTCCCGGTCGTCACTGCGGATGCCGCAGCCGCGGCTGTACGCGACGTCGGGCAGCTGAGCGCGCAGAGCGTCGACCAACGTGGTGACCTCGACGCCGGGACCGTCATTGCCGGCCTTGGCCAGGTGGCCTAGGTGCCGGGGCATGCTGTAGCAGCCGAAGAACGCCAGCGGGTCGTCGGCAAGCGGGCCGATGACCGCGACCTTGGCGGTGCTCGCGAGCGGGAGCACGCCGCCGGAGTTGGCCAGCAGGACCACAGACTCCTCGGCGAGGCGGCGGGCCACAGCCCGCTGGGCCGGCGGGTCTGAGATCGGGGGCCGCTGCGGCGGGGATCGATGTCCAGCCGCGGTCAAGCAGGCCGAGGTCGATCTTCTGCCGCAGAACCCGGGCCACCGCCTGGTCAACCAGCTCGACGGGAACATCGCCGGCCGTGACGGCGGCGCGCAGCGGCTCGCCGAAGCAGCGCACGCTCGGCAACTCCACATCCATGCCGGCGGCCAGGGCGAGGCCGGCGGCACCGGCCGGGGACACAGCCACGGCGTGCTGGGACTCGAGGAAGGAGATCGCGTAGTAGTCGGAGACGACCACCCCGTTGAAGCCGAGCTCGTCACGCAGCAGCGTGGTGAGCAGGTGGGAGTCGGCGCTGGCCGGAACCCCGTCGGTGTCGATGTAGGTGGGCATCACCGATAGCGCGCCACCAAGCCGGATGGCCATCTCGAAGGGCACCAGGATGACGTCGGCGAACTCGCGGCGACCCATCGACACCGGGCCGAAGTTGCGGCCAGCGCGGGAGGCCGAGTAGCCGGCGAAATGCTTGAGTGTCGCCTGCACGCCGGCTGCCTGTAGCCCTTCGACGTAGGCGGTCCCGATGGAGCCGACCAGGTAAGGGTCCTCCCCGATGGTCTCCTCGGTACGGCCCCACCGCGGGTCGCGGGACACATCGAGCACGGGCGCGAGGCCCTGGTGGATGCCGACCGCGTGCATCGTGGCGCCGAACGACCGGGCCATGTCGTGGACCAGCGCGGGGTCGAAGGACGCTCCCCAGGCCAGCGGGGTCGGGAAGATCGTCGCGGTCCAGGCCGCGAAGCCGGTCAGGCATTCCTCATGGGCCACCGCGGGTATGCCGAACCTGTTGCCCGCCGCCACCCGCGCCTGCAGTGAGCGCAGTGCGCTGACCCCGGCAGTCGGCGGCACCGGGCGGGTGCCGAACACGCGGGTGAGCTGTCCGAGGCCCTTCTTGATCAGCTCGTCGAAGGGCGGCACGTCGTCGTTGAACTGATCCTGCATCGGGGCGACGCCGTCGCCGTTACTGGTGGCACCGATCCAGATGCTGCCGAGCTGGGCGATCTTCTCATCGATTGTCATCAGGCTCAGCAGGGTGGCGACCCGTTCTTCGGCTGGTCGCGCAGGGTCGCGCCAGCCGCTGGCGGGTCCGGGGGATCGCGTGGGCCGTTCCGCGGGGCGGCCGACGCTGGTGGTGGGGTCAGCAGGCTGAATCACGTCAGTTCCTTCTGGGAGCCGCCGTCGACTCCCGCACAATGAGTTCGGTGGCCAGTTCCACCCGAGTCGACGGCAGAGGCTTGCCGTCAATGAGGTCGCCAAGCATCCCGGCGGCGACGCTGCCCATCTCGGTCAGCGGCTGCCGCACGGTCGTGATCGGGGGAGAGGCCCAGCGCGTTACCGGCAGGTCGTCGAAGCCGACGACGCTGATGTCCTGAGGTACCCGCAGGCCGCGCAGGCGCGCGGCCTCATAGACGCCGAACGCCTGCTGGTCGCTGCCGGCGAAGATCGCGGTCGGCGGCTCCGCTACATCGAGCAGCTCGGCGGCTCTGGCGAATCCTCCCTCATGCGCGAAGTCGCCATAACGAACCAGCGTCGGGTCGTACCCGATCCCCGCCCGGTCAAGCGCCGACCGGTACCCATCGAGGCGAGCCAGGCTGCACAGCATGTCGGAGGGTCCGGTGATCGCCGCGATCCGGCGGTGCCCCAGGTTCAGCAGGTGCTCGGTAGCGGCGATGCCGCCCGCCCAGTTCGTGGCGCCGACGCTCGGGATGTCGGCGGGCGGGGCGTTGGCCGGGTCGATCACGACCAGCGGGATGGCGGCGCTGCGCAGCTGGCTGACGTGATCCTCGGTCAGGTGGGAGGTCACCAAGATGACGCCACCGGAGTCGTGGCTGGCAACAGCGGAGGTCCAGCTCGCCGGGCGGGCGTTCCCGTGCCGGACGGAGGACACCGCGACCCCTGTCTCATGCACTGCGCCCCATTCCTCGACGCCGCGCAGGATCTCCACCGCCCAGGGGCTATCCAGGCCGGCTAGCACAAGATCGATGAGGCCCGCACGGCGGTGCCGCCGGGGGCCGGGCCGGGCGTAATTGTAGGCGTCGAGGAGGCGCTCCACCCGGGCGCGCGTTTCTGGCGCGACATCCGGGCGGCCGTTGACGACCTTGGACACGGTAGGCAGCGAGACGCCGGCCTCTCGCGGCGATCGCCGCGAGCGTGGTCTTGCGCTCCAGCATGCGGCTGCCATCCCGGATGGCCCGATCCTGCCGCGCAACTGGGTCGTCCTGAGGGCGCACAGGCCCCACCTTCCTGCGAGATACTCCCGACAGATTTCCGAAAGTTTCGGATGCGGCGCAGTCCAGGAGGTCGCGCCGCTCATCATGCATCGTACGTTAAACGGGTGGTCTAGGGAATCTCCGCACCGCTGTTTCGCCGTTGTCCGTCCCAAGCCGCGCATGGGTTTTGGCTGCTTGTGCACTGTTTTGGCACGGTATCGGCGCGGTCGGCGAAATTGTCGGTAACGACGTGGCAACCAGGGGTTGACCTTGACCGAGTGCGAACTTACGATGACGGCACCATCGAAAGTAGCTCCAGAAACTTTCGGCAGATCTCGGCTGGTCCGGAGAGGACTCACCCTGGCCGGTCCAGCTCAGGCCGTTACCCCCCGGGGAGATGAGCATTCAATGATGAAAAGACGGGTTGTTGCGGCCGTCGTGGCTGCGGCAGCCACCAGCCTTGTGCTCGCCGCCTGCAGCAGCGGCGGCGCAACGAGCAGCAGCAGTGGTTCCAGCGCTGGTAGTTCCAGTTCCAGTTCCAGCGTCACGCTGACGTGGTGGAACAACGCCACGAACCAGCCTTTGCTGGGCATCTATGAGAGCGCTATCAAGGGCTTCGAAGCCCAGCACCCGAACATCAAGATCACGAACGTGCCAATCCAGAACGAGCTCCTCCAGGACACCAAGATCCCGCTCGCTCTCGAGGGCAACAACCCGCCCAACATCTACCAGCAGTGGGGTGGCGGCGTCCTCGGCCAGCAGGTTACGTCGGGCAAGGTCGACAACATCACCTCCGATGTCTCCAGCTGGATCGGCAGCGTCTCCGGCGCCGCCGGCTGGCAGGCGAACGGCCAGCAGTACGGCGTGCCGGTCGACCTCCACGTCGTGGGCTTCTGGTACCGCAAGGACATCTTCCAAAAGGTCGGCATCACGGTGCCCACCACCCTCGCCCAGCTCGAGTCCGACGACGCCAAGCTGCGCGCCGCCGGCTACGCGCCGATCGCGGTCGGCAGCAAGGACCGCTGGCCGGACGCGTTCTGGTGGGAGTACTTCGCGCTGCGCGACTGCCCGCAGTCGACCGTTACCTCGGCCATCAAGAGCGAGAGCTTCAGTGCCTCGTGCTACGGCCAGGCGAGTACGGACCTCGCGACGTTCCTGAAGACCAACCCGTTCCAGACCGGCTTCCTCGGCACCTCCTCCCAGCAGGGCGCGGGCAGCTCGGCCGGCATGGTCGCCTCCGGCAAGGCCGCGATGGAGCTCCAGGGCGACTGGGACCCGTCGGTCATGGAAGGCGTCTCCACCAACAAGAACCTCAGCAGCGAGCTCGGCTGGTTCCCCTTCCCGCAGACGCCGGGCACGGCCGGGCTCGCAGACCGCGGTCCTCGGCGGCGGTGACGGCTACTCCTGCACCGGCACCCAGCAGCAGGCCCAGGCCTGCGCCGAGTTCCTGCAGTACCTCGACTCCGCGTCGGTCCAGGCACAGATTGTCGGCCCGGGCCAGACCGGCGAGCCGGTCCTCACGTCCGAGGCCAGCGCTATCACGCTGCCCGCGACCCAGACCGCAGCGGCCTACTTCAAGACCGCCTCGTACGAGGAGCTTTACTTCGACACGGCGCTGCCGACCAAGCCGGGCCAGAACCTCGACACGGCGATCGCGAACTACTTCTCCAGCCCGAACGCCAGCACCGCGGCCGCCATCGCTAACTCGCCCCAGACACCCTGATCATGAGTCGAAGCACGGCGATTGAAGCCGGGCGTCGGCCCAGCCGCGGCGGAGAACTCCGCCGCGGCTGGGCAGCTTCGCGCCCCGTGGTGGCGCGGCCCGAAGCTGCGCAAGAACACCGAGCTCACGATCCTGCTGGCGCCCGGCCTGGTGCTGTTCGTGGGCTTCGTCTTCATTCCTATCGTCATCGCGGCCTACTACAGCTTCTACAACTGGTCGGGCTACGGGCCGCTGAACGACTACATTGGGTTCAAGAACTATAGCTACGCGTTCAATGACCCGGCCTTCATCCAGGCGATCGAGCACACGCTGATCCTGACCGTGGCATCGGTGGTCATCCAGGGGCCGCTGTCCATTGGCATCGCCCTGCTGCTGAATCGCAAGTTCTTCGGCCGGGCGTTCCTGCGAACGGTGGTCTTCGCGCCCTACGTGCTGCCCCCGGCGGTCACCGGGGTCATGTGGTCGCTGATCCTGGCGCCGGGCGGCTTCATGGACCAGGTGTTCAAGGCGCTCGGCCTGGGCGGCCTGGTCCAGCTCTGGCTCGCCAACGTCCACATCGTGCTGTGGACTAACTTCGTGGTGCTGACCTGGCAGTACCTCGGCTTCGGCATCGTGCTGCTGCTGGCCGGGCTGCAGGGCGTCCCGAATGAGCTGAAGGAGGCCGCCGCCATCGACGGCGCCAGCCCGTGGCAGGTCACCCGGCGCATCACGCTGCCACTGCTGGCCCCGACCATCCGGATCTGGGGCTTCATCACGGTGATCGGCTCGCTGCAGATCTTCGACATCGTCTGGATCCTGACCGAGGGCGGCCCGGCGAACTCCTCGGGCACGATCGCCACGTACATGTACCTTCAGGGCGTGCAGAGCACGGACTTCGGCTTCGCCGCGACGATCGCCGTGATCTTGTTCGCCTTTTGCTTCGTGTTCGCGCTCGTCTACCAGCGGTTCGCGCTGCGCCGAGACACGCGGGGCGCGCTGACCAGGGCGGTGGGGTAACTCATGGCGGCAATCACGCAAACCGGGACCCCCGACTACGCGGGCAGGTACGCGCTGCGCCGGTGGACGGTCATGCCGGCCACCTACCTGGTGGCCATCGTGGCCTGCGGGCTCACCATCGTGCCGCTGCTGTTCGTCGTGGTGGACGGCTTCCGCACCAACGCCGACATCAACAACTCGCCGGCCGGCTGGCCGCACCCGTGGGTGGCGGGGAACTACACCTCCATCTTGACGACGGCTCCGTTTTGGCAGTTTCTCGGGAACAGCCTGCTGATCAGTGCGGTCGCGACCGCACTGACCCTGGTCCTCGGGTCGATGGCGGCGCTGGCGCTGTCCCAATATGAGTTCAAGGGCCGGGAGTTCTTCTACACCGTGTTCGTGTCGGGCCTGTTGTTCCCGATCGTCGTGGGGGCGCTGCCGCTGTACCTGCTGCTGCAGCGACTGGGCCTGCTGGACAACCAGTTCGGCGTGGCGATCCCGGAGGCGGCGTTCGCGCTGCCGATCACCATGATCATCTTGCGCCCCTTCCTGCGCGCTATCCCTAGCGAACTGCAGGACGCCGCGCTGGTGGACGGGGCGGGCCGGTTCCGGTTCTTCGTGCAGATCCTGCTCCCGCTGGCCAAGCCGGCCCTGATCACGGTCGGGCTGCTGGCGTTCGTGACCAGCTGGAACCAGTACCTGCTGCCGCTCCTGGTGCTACAGACGTCGACGCACTTCACCTTGCCGCTGGGCACCTACACGTTCCAGACGCAGTACTCGCAGAACGACGCCGGCATTATGGCGTTCACGGCGATGGCGATGCTGCCCGCGCTGGGCGTGTTCGTGTTTGCCCAGCGGTACCTGGTCGCCGGCGCGTCTGGCGCAGTGAAGGGCTGAGTCCCCTGCCCCGCGCAGCCGCGCGGGGACAGGGATAGAGGTATACACGGAAGGGAGTCAGCGATGACTGCGGATAAGTACATCCCCACACGAGGCGATCACTTCTCGTTCGGCATCTGGACGGTTGGGTGGCAAGGCACGGACGTGTTCGGCACGGCGGTGCGGCCACCGATGCCCGCCGACCGGGCAGTGCGCAAGCTCGCGGAGCTTGGCGCTTACGGGGTCAACTTCCACGACAATGACGTGTTCGATTTCGCCGCCTCTGCGGCGGAGCGGGAGGAGAAGATCTCGGCATTTCGCAAGGCGCTTGAGGAGACCGGGCTCGTCGTTACGACGGCGACGACCAACCTGTTCGGCCACCCGATGTTCAAGGACGGTGCGTTCACCGCCAACGAGCGGCAGGTGCGCCGGTTCGCGCTCGCCAAGGTCATGCGCAACCTCGACCTGGCCGCCGAGCTGGGCGCGAAGGTCTACGTGTTCTGGGGCGGCCGTGAGGGCGCCGAGTCAGGGGCGGCAAAGGACGTTCGCGCCGCGCTTGACCGGTACGCCGAGGGACTTAACGTTGTGTCCCAGTATGTGATTGACCAGGGCTACGACATCCGGTTCGCTATCGAGCCAAAGCCGAACGAGCCGCGCGGGGACATCCTGCTGCCGACGCTGGGGCACGCGATCGCGTTCATTAACGAGCTCGAGCACCCGGAGCTCGTCGGGGTCAACCCTGAGGTCGGGCACGAGGAGATGTCCGGCCTGAACTACGCCCACGCGATCGCGCAGGCGCTGTGGCACGGCAAGCTCTACCACATCGACCTGAACGGGCAGAACGGCCCGCGCTACGACCAGGACCTGCGGTTCGGTGCCGGGAACGGGCGCGGCGCGTTCTGGGTGGTCGACACGCTGCTGCAAGGTGGCTACGCGGGGCCGGTCCACTTCGACTACAAGCCGCCGCGCACCGAGGACGACGAGGGCGTGTGGGTGTCCGCCGCCGCCTGCATGCGCAACTACCTCATCTTGCGCGAGAAGGCACTGGCGTTCCGCGCTGACCCCGAGGTCCAGGCGGCCTTCGAGGCCGCCCGGGTCGCGGAGCTGGCTGAGCCGACGCTGGCGCCCGGCGAGACCTGGCGCGACGTCCGCGAGCTGACCGTGGACGCCGACGTTCTCGGTGCCCGCGGCATGGCCTACGAGCACCTTGACCAGCTGGCCTTGGAGCACCTGTACGGCGTGAGGTAAAGGCGCCAGCCGGGCTGGGGTTGCTCCCAGCCCGGCACCTGCGGGTAGCCCGGGGCCCGCGGCTTGTGTGGGTTCCCGCGCGGTTTGTGCGGGTTCCCCGGGATGGGGGCCTAAGGGGTCTCCCCCTTAGGCGGGGTCCTGGGGGGCGTCCCCCCAGGCTAGATCGGCTTGGTGATCGGGGGAGTGTAGGTCCGCACCCGGCGCGGGGCGCCGCGGGCCCCGATGGCCAGTTCGGACTGCAGCGAGTAGTAGGCCTGCTTGGGGTTCTGGTTCACGTCGTAGATCCCCGCGTAGCCCTCACCGGTGAAGGTGCCAGGCACCCACGAGTCCGAGTCGGTGAACCCCCACACGGTGAACGAGATGGCCTCGGGGACCGCCAGGACGGCCTTGAGCATCTCGGCGTACTCGAAGGGGTGGGCGAACAGGGCCAGGTTGTCGGTCGGCACCTGGTCGGCGGCGTTGTTGACGAAGGTGCGCACGTCAGCCTCAGTGATCGCGACCTTGAGGCCGAGGCTGACGTACCGCTCCAGGTCCTGGCGCAGCAATTGCGGGTCCCAGCCGTACTGGGTATCGAGGTGGCCCTGATTGCCGATGCCATTGATTGGGATGCCATCACCCAGAAGCTGCTGGGCATAGGCGTAAACGGCATCGCTCTTGGCGTTCGTGCCGTCCTCGCCGCCGATGTTGTAGTCGTTGTAGAAGAGCAGCGCGCGCGGGTCGGCTTCGTGTGCCCACCGGAACGCCAGCGGTATGATCTCGGGTCCGGCGTTGACGATCCACCAGTTATTGGGGTCAATCCCCGACGGGTCGGCGTCAAGGAAGAACTCGTTGCAGACGTCCCATTGCCAGATCCGGCCGCGGTAGCGGCCGACCTCGGTAAAGATGTGCTGCTGCAGCAGGTCCAGCAGCTGGGTCTGCGTGTAGTCGCCCGCTGCCACGTTGGCGAGCAGCCAGTTGGGGAGCTGGTTATGCCAGCACAGCGTGTGCCCCCGGACGAGCGCGCCGTTGCCGTCGGCGAAGTCGACGAGGTTGTCCGCCCCGGTCCAGTCGAAGACGCCCTCTTCAGGCTCAACGACCTGCCACTTCATCTCGTTGCCCGGAGTGTAGACATCGAACTGACTGGCTGCGATGGCGTTCCACGTCGGGGTGTCGATGTCCTGGGGAATGATGGCACTGCCGATGCGCAGGCCGATCTTCGCGGCGAGGTCGCGCAGCGGCGCGTCCTCGTTGAGGAAGGCCGGTCCCCGGAATTGGGTCCTAGTCGCGGCGTCGGCCGTGCCCGCCCCGCCAAGGAGGCCTGCCGCCCCGGCCGCGCCTGCGGCGCCTACCGCTCCAGCCGCTCCAGCCGCTCCAGCCGCCAAGAAAGAACGGCGTCTCATATCCAATGTGGTCGCCTCCCGCCCGCCCGAAAGATTTCGCCCGTTTGCGAAAGTTTCGGAACGAATTTATCGGATGAAGGCAACGTAATTGCGCCGACACGGCATGTCAATAGGCTATTTATGCGGACTATTTGTTATTGCCGTTATTCTTGTTGCCGAGTGGGACTGCTGTGCATCGAAATTTCCGAAACTGGTGTCGGAACCTATCTGACGCGCCCCACGTGCGACATCAGCGACAGCGCTGGCTTGCACGGATGCACTCGCGTCGCGGGCGGACTCGGTGGCGTGCCCGACTCATGACCGGTTGCGGCTCGCTGGCGCTGTCGTGTTGCAACGGTCCGGGCTCGCTGGCGCAGTCGTGCTGCTTTAGCCCATGCGACGGCGGCGTCGAGTCCTGACGGATTCGAGTCGGTGGCGGCGTCGAGTCCTGACGGATTCGAGTCGGTGGCGGCGTCGAGTCCTGACGGTTGTGGCTCGGTGGCGGCGTCGAGTTAGAGCTGCCAGGCTGCCGCGTCGTCGCGGAGGGAGGAGTACTGCTCCCTGACATGAGGAAGTGGGGGCGCCGCGTACGTCGTGGACGGGCGGGCGGGCCAAGCGGGAGGCTCGGACGCGCTGCTGCCCGAGATGGATGTGCCGGAGGCGGTGGCGAGCGCCCAGGCGGCCTGCCGGGCAGCGCCCAGCGCGACGTCCTCGGCTGGCTCAGGGACGGTGACGGGAATGCCGAAGATCGCCGGCGCGACCCGTCTGATCGCCTGCGACCGGGCTGCGCCGCCGATCAGCACGATCTTCCTCGGGGCGACTCCAGTGCGCGCCGTCACATGGTCGATCGCGTCGGCTAGTGAGCAAAGCACGGCCTCGACGGCGGCCCTCGCCAGGTTCTGCGGAGTCGCGTTGCACGTGGTCAGGCCGCGCAGCACGCCGTTGGCGGCGGGCCGGTTCGGGGTCCGCTCGCCGTCTAGGTAAGGCAGGAACGCCAGTCCCCCGGCACCCGGGCTGGCGGACAGGGCCAGGCCGGATAGGCCGGCCGCGTCGGTTCCGAGCATCCGCGCGGTGACGTCAAGCACGCGTGCCGCGTTCACCGTGCACACTAGCGGCAGGAAATGCCCGGTTGCGTCTGAGAAGCCGCAGACCGCCCCTGACGGGTCGGCCGCCGGTCTCGGGGAGACCAGGTAGGCGGTGCCCGACGTTCCGATCGACACGGCCACGTCGCCCTCGCCGAGTCCAAGCCCCAGGGCCGCGCCCATGTTGTCGCCGGTCCCAGCGGAAACCGCCGCGCCCCAGGCGGTGCGCCCGACGACCGCAGACGACTCGGACAGCCGGGGGAGGTCCGGCAGGTGGCCGAGCGCCAGCTGGGCGAGGTCCGGGAGCCAGGTGCCATCGGCGGGGGAGAAATAGCCGGTCCCGGACGCGTCACCGCGATCGGTGGCGGGCAGCACTTCAGATCCGGGCCCGCCTCCGGCCAGCCGCCAGGTCAGCCAGTCGTGCGGCAGCAGCACCCGGCGCGTTCGCTCCGCGTTCGCCGGCTCGTTCTCGGCCAGCCAACGCAGCTTGGTCACGGTGAACGACATGGTCGGCACGGACCCGGTGCGTGCCGCCCACTTCGCTGGCCCGCCAAGCTCGTCGATCAGCATGGCTGCCTGCGGCGCGGACTTCACGTCATTCCACAGCATCGCCGGGCGGATCACGCGGCCCGAGGAGTCCAGCGCGATCATGCCGTGCTGCTGTGCCGCCACCCCGACCGCGTCAGCCTGCTCAAGCAGGCCCCGCCCGGCATCACTGAGCGCGTGCCACCAGTGCTCCGGGTCGCACTCCGTTCCGTCCGGGTGCGGGGCGGCGGCCCGCGCCACGATCATCCCGTCCTCGGCACGGCAGAGCAGGACCTTCGTGGACTGGGTGGAGGAGTCAACGCCGGCGACGAGCATGGGTCCAGCCTCCGTGGGTGCGCGGCCGCGTCCGGTTCTGGTTTCCCTTGACCGGGACGGGTGATCATAATTTATACTTTCGGCAACTGTTTCGGAAGCGCGGACGGTCCAGTGGCCGTGAGTCTTCTGTTAACTTACTTACCAGTTTTAGCCGTAGCACAAGCCGCGTTGCGGTAGCTACGCTAGTACTCAAGGCATACGTGACAGGAGTTCTCGCATGGCACAAATCGTTCTCGATCACGTCGAGAAGGTGTACCCCGGGGGGCGCAAGGCGCTGGACGACCTCAACCTCGAGGTCAAGGAGGGCGAGTTCATGGTGCTCGTCGGCCCTTCCGGCTGCGGGAAGTCCACCGCGCTGCGCTCGATCGCGGGACTGGAGGAGATTACTGGCGGCGCCATCAAGATCGGTGAGCGTGTCGTCAACGACCTGCCGCCCAAGGACCGAGACATCGCGATGGTGTTCCAGAACTACGCGCTGTACCCGCACATGACGGTCGCAGACAACCTGGCCTTCGGCCTGAAGCTGCGCAACACGCCGAAGGCCGAGATCAGGCGCCGCGTCGAGGATGCCGCCAAGCTGCTCGGGCTGGAGCCTTACCTGAAGAGCAAGCCCGCCCAGCTGTCGGGTGGCCAGCGACAGCGGGTCGCCATGGGTCGCGCCATCGTCCGCGAGCCGGTGGCGTTCTTGATGGACGAGCCGCTGTCCAACCTGGACGCCAAGCTGCGCGTCTCGATGCGCGCGGCGCTCAACCAGCTTCATGAGCGGCTGCACACCACGACCGTCTACGTTACCCACGACCAGGTCGAGGCCATGACGCTGGGGCAGCGCGTCTGCGTCCTGCGGGACGGCAAGCTGCAGCAGGTCGACACGCCCCAGAAGCTCTTCGAGGCCCCGGTCAACCTGTTCGTGGCCGGCTTCATCGGGTCGCCCGCCATGAACTTCGCGGCCGCCGAGCTCGTCCGTGACGATGGCCCCGCGGTCACCTTCGCCGGCTACCGTCTGCCGGTTCCCGCGTCGGTGCTAGAGGCGAAGAAAGGCCTTGACGGCTACTTCGGCAAGAAGGTCGTCCTGGGCATCCGGCCGTCGGACTTCGAGGACGCCACCTTGGCCGAAGCCTCCTGGCCGCGCGTCGGCATCAGCGTCGGGGTCACCGAGGAGCTCGGCACCGAGATCCACGCGATCTTCACGATCGACGCCCCACCGGTCGAGCACGCCAGCATCGCTCAGGCCACCGCTGGCGATGACGAGGAAGAGGCCGTGCCCTCGCTCGTCGGCGGCAAGTCGCTGTGGACCGCGCGCGTCTCGGCGCGATCGGCGGTCCGTCCCGGTCAGGCCCTTGAGCTGGCCATCGACACCAGCCGGCTGCACTTCTTCGACCCGGAGACCGAGCTGGCCATCGGCCACCCGCTCGCGTCGCCGGAGCTTGCCGTCGCGAAGCTCGCGTAGAACCCCAGGAAGCAACAAGCCGAACGGGCAGTGGCGGCTCGGGCCGAAAGAGCCGCCCTGCCCGTTCGTTACATGCCTTCATACCCACTTCTGCGAAGTTCGTGCCCGGAACGGGCGATTTTTTTGTTTAGGTATATGTCGATTTGATACATGCTGCACATAGTCGTTGCCTAGTTGGACCGTTATGATCTCTCGTGACTTGTGTGCATTCGATGGACTAGTGACGAGGAGTTCTTGATGGCGGAGCAGCTGTCACAGACAGCCGTCCCCGCGCCGCCTGCCCGGCTGGAACCGGACGCGATCGGCGTTGCCCAGGACACCATCATCGGCATGGCGACATCCGCCCCGGCGGCGGTGGTCGCCCTTACCCTGGTGTCGCTGGCCGCTGCCGGGACAGGTGCCAACTACGGCGGCGGGATATCCCTGCTGGTCTGCGCGATCCCGATGGTGATCATCGCGTACGCCTATCACCGGCTGAATATGTGGAACGCCAACAGCGGCGCTTCCTTCGAGTGGGTTGGCCGGGCAATCAACCCCTATCTTGGCTTCCTGACCGGCTGGCTGATGATCGCCGGGTACGTGCTCGGCACGCTGAGCGGCGTGGAGGTTCTCGGGCCGAACGTCCTTGCGGTCTTCGGCAAAGACGCCTCGAACGTCTGGGCCAACGTCGCCATCGCCACCGCCGTCGGCGTCATGATGATCGTGATCGCCGTCGTCGGCATCAAGGTCACCGCGCGGACTCAGGTCGTCATGGCCGTCGTGGAGTACGCGATCCTCATCGGATTGTCGGTCTGGGGCCTGACGTGGGTGCTCGGCCACCACGCGGGAACGGTCCCGATCTCCAGCGGCTGGTTTAGCCCGTCCGGCATCGGCGGCAAGGGCACCGCGGTTGGCGGCTTCCTCATCGCGGTGTTCGCCTTCAGCGGCTGGGACGGCACGGTGTACGTGAACGAGGAGGTCAAGCACCGCCGCGTGAACCCGGGCCGTGCCGCGATCCTCGCCGTCATCCTGCTGGCCTTCATCTACATCCTGGCCCAGGTTGGACTGCAAGGCGTCGTATCGCCGGCCAAGCTTCAGGCCAACGGCGACTCTCCGCTGGTCTACATCGGGCAGGTGCTCGGCGGCCGTAGCTGGGGGGACATCGCCGCGCTGTCGGTGGCGCTGTCCGGGATCGCGACCACCGGCACCGGCATCGTGGTCGGTGCCCGCATCATCTACGGCATGGCAGGCTACCGGGCGCTCCCGGAGTTCCTCGCCAACGTGCCACGCCGGTTCTCCACCCCGGCGACGGCCAGCATCGTGTTCGGCGTGCTGGTCATCGCGCTCGGCTGGGTGTACCTGCTGGCCACGTCCGTGCAGGGCGCCTTCACTGACGTGGTCAACATGACCGGCGTGCTGTTCGCGATCTTCTACATCCTCACCGCGCTGGCCTGCATCGTGTATTACCGTCGCCGGGTCATCTCCGGTGCGTGGAATGCGATCACCCTCGGCCTGCTGCCGCTGGCCGCAGCCGCGTTCCTCGGCTGGATGGTCGTGAAGTCACTGGCCGGCGCGGTAGCGGCAGAGCAATGGTCGCTGCTGGGCGTCGTCGTGGTCGGGCTGGTGCTCATGGTGGTCGCGAAGTTCGTGCTGAGGTCGCCGTTCTTCAACATCCGCAGGGAGAGTGACTCCGCGGTGGACTCCCTGAGCGCTTAGCTGCCCGCTCGGACGAGCAGCGATGACCAAAGCGGCGGTGGAGCGGGTCAACCGCTCCGCCGCCGCTTTTTGCTCCGAAAGGAGGCCGGGCTACCTGCCAGTCCTATGCCTGCCGGCCACTCGACGGCCCAGGCTGATCCGCTGCTCCGGCCCCGCCCCCTGGTCGGCCGCGGGCGCTGCGACGGCCGGGCTGGCGGGCGCCGAGTCCTCCCCGAAGATATTCCGCAGGGTCTCGGCGGCGGCGGTCGCGAGCGGATCACCGGCCGGCAGGTGGAACTCGCAGCGCTGGGCGGTCTCGCCCACCAGCTTGGCCGCATCGGTCACCCGGCCCATGCCGTACAGGGCATGCGCCAGATTAAGGCTGGCGGACAGCGCGGGACGGCTATCGGCCCCAAGAACCTGGCAGTAGCCGGTCCAGACCTGCTCGTACAGTTGCACGGCCGAGGCCATCTTGCCCGCACCGTGATAGGCGGCCGCGAGGGCGGCGCGGGCGGCGATCGTATCGACGTGGTGGGTCCCGAGTCCCGACTCCCGCTCCGCCACGACGTTCCTCAGCAAGGTGATCGCGGCCTTCGCGTCCCCGCTGGCCAGGTATGCATCGGCTAGCCGTGCCGCGGTGGCCAGCGTGTCGGGGTGATGGGGCCCCTGGACGCGCTCGCGGTCCGCGAGGACCCGCTTCGCGAGCCAGGTGGCCTCGGAAAGCTTCCCGGTGGCGCGCAACGCGGTGATGATGTCGTCTCGTGTGTCCAGGGCTTGCGGACTGTCCGCGCCTGCCACGAGGTCATAGGTGGCCACCGCCTCGGTGAGCGTCTCGGCGGCCTCTACCGCCCGGCCTGCTGCCAGCAGGGCCGTCCCGAGGTCACGGGCGGCGTCGGCGGTCTCCGCGGCGTCGAGGCCGAGCCTGCTCACGCGGTCGCCCCTGACCCACTGGAACCAGGCGATGGCCTCCGCTGGCCGCCCGGCGGCCAGGTAGGCGCGGGCCAGCTGGCCAGATATCGCCAGAGTGTCAGGGTGGTCGCTACCGAGCAGGCGGTCGCTGGTAGCGGCGAGGTCGCTCCAGTAGTCGACCGCCGCGCTCGCGGCCGGGAGCGCGTCCAGGCTTTGTCCCGCCCGCAGCAGCAGCGGGTGGCAGCCCCCTTTCCACAGCGCGTCCCCGGTGCCGCGCCGGAGGCTGTCAGCGCAGGACCAGAAGACCCGCGCGAGCCACGGCGGCTGACCGGCGGCGGGCCAGTCGGCCAGCAGCGCGTTCGCGGCCACGTACGCCACCGAGCCGATCGTCGCATCGGAGCTCGCGGCCCGGGCCGCTGCCTGGACCGCCCAGTTCATCCGCAGCAGCGGCGGGTCCAGCGCCCGGTCGATCGACAGCAAGCCCGCCGCCTCCAGCGCGGTCAGCCCCTGGCCCAGCGTGGCGTCAGGGACCCCGCGCGAGCGTCCGGCGGTGATGAACGCCGAGTACGGCATGCCGTTGCCGTCCAGAAGTGATGCGAAGGTGAGTTGCGCGTGGGCGATCGCCGGGGCCAGCAGGTCGGAGTGCTCGATTGCCATCGCCCAGGTAAGGGCGGTGGGCGACGCAGCCGCGACGGGAGCCTTCTCCCGTCGGGTGATGAACCGGTCGAGGTATCCCCCGCAGTTGAGCTCCGAGGTCGCGATCACCGAGCTGGCCTGCAGCAGGGCCAGCGGCTCGTCGCCAAGCTCGGCTACCAGGTCGGCAGCGCCCTGTCGCTGGTCCAGGTCGTCTGTCAGTCGGCCCATCAGGTACGAAAGGGACTCCCGGCGGCTCATCGGCCCGACCGCGATGATCACCGGGTCCGCCTGCCCGCCTGGGCGCGCCGCCGCTGGGCTGGTGGCCGTCACCAGGACCCGGCCCGCCCGCCCGGTAGGCCACAGCCGTTCAAGGGCGGCGGCCTCCCGCAGGTCATCAAGGACGACCAGCCACGGCCGGGGCGTGTCGCGCAGCCACCCCATGAGTCCGGCCGCGACCGCCTCGGCGTCCCCTGAGGCCTGCACGCCCAGTGCCCCGGCCACCTCAGCGTAGCCGGACAGAACGGAGGCGCGACTAGTCGCGCTGACCCACACGACGATGTCGACCGCGCCGCGGTCCCGCAGCGTGGTCGCCTGCCAGATCGCCAGCTGGGTCTTACCGCAGGAGTCCGGCCATTCCCGAGCGCCGGCGGCGACCCGCTCGGTCGTCGTCGGCGTCCACAGGCCCGCGCCAGCGCCTCGGTCGGGCACGAGGATCACCGTCGTGCCCGGCACCAGCGCGGCCGAGACTGCCTGCCCTGTCTCGGGTCGCGGGACAAAGCCGACGGCCAGCGGGGGCACGGGGGGCAGGACGCTGCGAGCCTGGGGAGGCACTGCGGCCTGCTCGGGCATCAACTCCGTGACCCCTGGCCTGGAGTCCCTGATTGGCGAGGGGATATCGGGCATGCTTAACCTTCGTTACCTGTTACCGTCCGGTCGTCGTGGCAGCCGGGGCGGAGGTGGTTGCCAGCGCGGCGGCCCTGGCGCGGTAGGCGGCGACGTGCTCCACCAAGGTGATGAGCACCTGCTTGACAGAACCAAGCTCGCGCGCGTCGCACAGCACGACCGGCACCGCGGAGTCCAGGTCCAGCGCCTCGCGTACCTCATCCGGCTCATACCGCGGCGCGCCGTCGAAGCAGTTGAGCGCGACGACGAACGGCAGCCCACGCGCCTCGAAGTAATTGACCGACGGGAAGCAGTCATCAAGCCGCAGGACATCCGCGAGCACGACGGCGCCTAGAGCGCCATAGGCGAGCTCGTCCCACATGAACCAGAACCGCTCCTGTCCGGGCACGCCGAACAAGTACAGCACCAGCTGTGGACTCAAGGTGATCCGGCCATAGTCAAGCGCGACGGTTGTCGTCGTCTTGCCGGGCACCCCGCGCAGGTCATCGTGACCGACGCTGGCTGTGGTCAGCCGTTCCTCGGTGAGCAGGGGGCGGACCTCGCTGATCGCAGCGACCATCGTCGTCTTGCCGACCGCGAACCCGCCCGCGATGAGCAGCTTGTGAGGCGCGAAGACGGGCGATTCCTGTGGGGGCGCCCCCCTGCGGCGCGAAGCGTCAGAGTGCCCGGAGTCCATTGAGTATCTCCCTCAGCAGGTCGTCGCTAGGTATCTCCCTTGCCGGGCGCTGGCGAACTACCTTGACCGCGCCCAGCATGATGAGGTCTGCAAGCAGCACGCGTACCACGCCGACTGGAAGCGCGGTGCCTGACGCGATATCGGCGACCGTGGTTGGCTGGTGGGCGAGGTCGACAATCTTCCGGTGTTCTGGGGTCCGGCGGGAGGCCTCGCTACCGCTTCCGCCGGCCCTGCTGGTGGCCACGACGACGGCGATCAGGTCAAGGACCTCACCGTCAGCTGGCTCGGTCCTGCCGCCCGTCACCGCGTAGGGACGGACGACGGGACCCGAATCGCGACGCTTCCAACTTTCCCCGGCTGGCACCGCGATCACCCGACCGTGGACTGTGGCGTCGGGAACCTGGCCTGCTGCGCGAGGTGCGGCCGGGCGCGCTTGACCAGCATCGCCATCTCGTAGGCGATGAGGCCGGCGTCCGCGTTGGCCGGGCAGAGCGCGGCCAGGCAGCTTCCCTCGCCTGCCGCGGTGACGAACAGCAGCCCCTTTTCCAGTTCGATGACCGTCTGTCGGACCCCGCCCGCGTCGAACCGCTCCCCGGTGCCCGAGGCCAGGGACTGGAGCGCCGCCGCGACCGCCGACAGGTGTTCCGCGTCCTCCCTGGACAAGTCCGACGACGAGGCGATGAGCAGCCCGTCCCTGGACAGCAGCACCGCCCGGCGGAAGTCTTCGATCCGGGAGGCTAGGTCGTCAAGGAGCCAGGCGAGGTCGCGCGAGTCGATCCCGCTGAGTCCATCGCCGTCAGCCATAACATCTCCTCGCTGTCGGGCGCCTCGGTTGGCGCTCCGAGATCTGTATTCGGTGTGTCCTCTTCCCGGCTCCGTTGCCAGCTGCTCTGCAGCGAGGCCGCCAGGTTCCGCGCGCGCTCGGGCGCGGGTGCCTCCGCTGGCCTGGCTGTCCCGGGCATCCGGACGGGAGTACCAGACGCCAGTTGCTCAGGGCTTCCCGGCCGCACGCGCCGGGGAAGGGGGCGCTGTGCCTCATCGGGCCGCGCCGGCCGGTCACGCCGGGGCAGAGGATCGCGCTGGGACAGGGCGTCCTGCCCCGGCACGGCGCCACGTCCCGGCCGGTCCGGGGAACCTGGTACCTGCGAGCGCCCCGTCAGGCCGTCGCGTCCCAGGGCGGTCAGGCCGGTTGCCGGCGTGTCGGTGAGCACCGAGCCGACGGCGGGCGCGGCGTCGGCCAGCCTGCTGGCCGTGTGGGAGTCGGCCACCATGACCGGCCGCGATGTCGCCGCGCCAACCAGGGACAGCGCCTCAGGCGACTGCACGTTCAGCCGGGGCACGGAGCGCAGCACCGAATCGGCGCCAAGGTTGGCTGCGGACATCGTGATGAGGGCTTCCGGCAACACGACGACCGCTTTCGTGCCCCGGTACGCCGACGGGATGCAGCTCTACCCGCACGTCGTGCCTGACAGCCAGGCGGCCGGCGACGAACAGCCCGAGCCGGTCCGCATCGGCTAGGTCGAAGTCCGGCGGGCTCGCCAGCCGCTCGTTGATCTCCTTGAGTTGCTCGGCGGCGATGCCGAGGCCCCGGTCCTCGATCTCGATGGCGAAGCCGTTGGCCACGCGCTCGGCGCGTACCTCCACGCGGGTGGCCGAGGGGGAGAACAGCGCCGCGTTCTCGATCAGCTCGGCGAGCAGGTGGATCATGTCGGTGACCGCCGAGGCGGCGACAAGCTCCTCGGTCTCGGTGGCGACGACGACCCGCTTGTAGTCCTCGATCTCGGCCACCGCCGCGCGGATGACGTCGATGACCGGGACCGGCGCGCTCCACGAGCGAACCGGCGAGGCTCCGGACAAGATGGTGAGAGACTCGGCGTGGCGGCGCATCCGGGTGGTCAGGTGGTCCAGCGAGAACAGGTCCGCCAGTTCGCCCGGGCTGACCGCCTGCTGCTCCAGGTGGTCGATGATCTTCAGCTGGCGATGCAGCAGCGACTGGTTACGGCGGCCCAGGCTCATCAGGATCTGGCGCAGGCCGTCCCGCAGCCGGGCCTCGGCGGCGGCCGCGTCGAACGCGGCGCGCTCGATGCTCGTGATGGCCCCCACGGCGGCGGCGATCTCGGCGGTCCTCGTCCGCTGGGCCCGGGCTGCCAGCCACTGGGACTCCAGCGTACGGCGCGCTGCCTGCGTCGCGTGCACCCCCGACGCCGTGGGCGGGCTGTCGTGCAGTTCCCTGATCACCCGGGGCAGCTGCTCGTTGGCCAGGTCCCGGGCGGCCTGGGTCAGATCGGAGATCTCGTGCGACAGGCGGCGCGCGTAGGCGGCCACGAGCAAGACGGTGATGATCGCGACGACCGTCGCGGCCGCGGCCAGCGCCGCGGCTTCCGTCAGTGCCTGCTGCTGCGACGTTCCCGAGGTCAGCCAGGGCGCCTTGCCGACCGGCCCCCCCAGCGCCACCGCCAGCGCCAGCACGCACAGCACCACCAGGAGCAGAGCCGGAGCGGCCAGCCGCAGCGCCATGTGGTTGCGGATCGGCCGAACACGCGGTGGCCCCTGACCTGCGGAGCTAGCGCTAGGGATGCTCATCTGGCGACTCCTGCGATATATGGCACGCGTGTAACCCAACTATTGAACCGAGTCACCATTGTCTTCGAGTTCCGGGGATGTGCTGGCGAGCTATACCGGAACGTTATCTTCCGGACGGCGAGGACCGGTCAGTGCTGGCCGGTCCCGGTCATTGCCGCCAGTGCCTCGCGTGCGGCTTGTGTCAATGGGTCTGAATCTAGCAGGTTTTGTTCGCACAGCTGGGCGGTGCCCTCCAGCAGGCGCGCTGCGTCCGTCAGGCGGCCCACGGAATGGTAGGCGTTCGCCAGGTTCAGGCTGGTAGCCAGCGTTGTCCGGTGCTCGGCCCCGATGGCCCGGATGTATTCCACGCGGACCTGCTCCAGCAGTTGCAGTGCCCGCGACACGCGGCCCGCCGTGAAATATGCCCCAGCTAGCGCGCCGCGTGCCGCGATCGTGTCCTGATGGCCCTCGCCAAGTGCGTCGCGCCGCTCATCGAGCACTCGTTTGTACAGCGAAATCGCGTTCTTGACCTGGCCATCCGCTAGGTAGGCGTCGGCCAGCTTCCGGCAGGTCGATATCGCGTCTGGATGGGCTGGCCCGTGCGCTCGCTGGCGCACCGCGAGGGTGCGACGGTACAGCGTGATCGCCGCGGAGGCCTGCCCGACCCGTGCGTGCGCGGCGGCGAGGTCTTCCTGGGCGCTCAGCGACTCGCCGCTGTCTGGCCCCGTCGCCCGCTCGAAGCACGCGACAGCGTCGCCGAGCACCGCGATGGCCTCATCGAGACGGCCTCCCGCCACCAGCGCGCGGCTGAGGTCGAGCCACGCCCTGGCCGTGCCGGAGTGATCTTGCCCGAGCGACCTGGCCCGCTCGCTGCCCACCGCGCGGAACAGCGCTGCTGCCTGGTCCGCCTGGCCCGACTCCAGGTAGGCCAGGCCAAGGCGGCCATGGAGGGCCAGGGTGTCAGGATGGCCCTCGCCGAGTACCCGGACGCTGGTGGCGGTGAGTTCTTCCCAGTAGTCGGCCGCGCACCTGGCAAGGCCCGCCGCCTCCAGGCTTTGCCCGGCCCGCAGCAGCACCCGGTGACAGCCGTCTTGCCACAGTGCCCCTTTCCCGAGCCGACGCAACTGGTCCGTGCAGGACCGGTACACGCGTCCGAGGTCGCAGGCGTCGTCGGGCCACGCCGTCAGCAGCACGTCCGCCGCCGCTACCACGGTCGCGGCGAGCATGTCGGGGGGTGTCGCGGCCCGGATGGCGGCCTGGACGATCGCGTTCATCCTGGTCAGCGCGGCAGGCGACGACCGGTCCACCGACAGCAGCCCGGCCGCCTCCGCCGAGTCAAGCCCTTCCTGACTGGTTTTCTCGTCCACCTCGTGCAGGCGGGCGGCCTCGCTGAGGATCGTCGCGGGAACCCCGTTGCCGTCCAGCAGGGCGCAGAAAATCAGCTGCGGGTGTGCCGCCGCGGAAAGCGTGTCGGCGTGCTCTACGGCGATGGACCAGGTCACGGCAGCAGGCGAGGACGCGACGTCGGCGCCCCGGCGCGCCTGCCGGCTGGTGAGAATGTCGAGGTACCCGTGGCAGGTCAGCTCTGAGCTTGCGATGACGGCGCTGGCCTGCGCGAGTGCCAGCGGCTCCCTGCCGAGCTGCGGTACGAGGTCAACCGCCCCTTGCCGCTGGTCAAGATCGGCTGTCAGCCGCCCTATCAGGTAGCCGAGTGACTGGTGCGGGGTGAACGTGCCCACCCCGATCACCACGCCGCGATGCCCATCGGGCAGTATGCCCTGGCTCACCACGTCCAGGCCCGTCGCGTCAAGGCTCACCGCGTCCAGGCCCGTCGCGCCGGGGCTGCACCGCGTCCGGGGCCACTGCGTCCAGGCCCAGTGCGCCCAGGCTCGCCGCGGTGGCGAGAGTCCGCCCGGCTGGGCCCTGTGGCCACAGCCCGTCCATGACGGCGGGAGCCACCACGTCGTCGAGCACGACGAGCCAAGGCTGGGATGTCTCGCGGAGCCATCGCAGCAGTCGTGCCGCGGCCGCCTCGGCGTCCCCTGCTGCCCACAAGCCCAACGCGACGGCTGCCTCCCCGTAGGTGGACAGCACGGACGCGCGACTCGTCGCGCTCACCCACGCGAGAACGACCGCGGGCTCGGCTGCCCGCAGCGACCGCGCGTAGGAGGCGGCGACCTGGGTCTTGCCGCACGCGCTGCGCCAGTCGTGGCCACCGGGCCAGGTAACGGCGGGCACCAGTGCGGCCGTCGCTCCTGGGACGAGCAGATCGGAAAGGGCCTGGTCGATTTCGGGGCGGGCCACGTACCCATCGGCAAGCGGCGGCATCGGACCCGCTGCGACCTGGCTCATATGTCACTCCCTGGGATTGCGAGTCCTGGAATCGCGGGGGACCCCGTGGACCTCGTGCATTATACGAGTGGATGAAGGGCATTTTCCGTGGTGCGCAGGCGCTGCTCAGCGACATCCGCAGAATGACACTTGCCAACCCATTCTCGGACGACGCAAGCTCCTGTCCGGGCCGGTATGCGGGACTGTTATGCATACACGCGTGATGTCAGCTTATGTCCGTTATGTGTGCCAAAGTGCGGATGAACGTGCGCGGCTTGTTCCGGCGATCACGGCAGGCGATTGTAAGTTCGACTAGCTCGCATCAACGAGAATTCATCTAGATACCTGTACAAAGAACTATTTCGAAAATTTATCTCATCGGATCATCGACATATGTCTACTTAGTTATGTGTCGATTTACAAGGATGAAATATGTCTACAACGCTTCGCGGACCTTGACAGCCACAACGTTGATCACTAGCGTAAGCCGCGTCCATTTTTGGTCGCTATGTCCTATGTCCGCAATTTCCGGCCGACACCACGGCACCTAACCGATGCTAGGATTTACGTGCCTAAATACGACTTCATTGTTGTCGGTGCCGGCTCCGCCGGATGCGTCGTGGCGGCGAGGCTGTCTGAGGATGCCGCCTGCACGGGCGCGATCAACGCCATGGCCCACGTCCGGGGACACCGGTCATGATCCGGCCGAACCTGGCCGTCGAGACATCGCCCCTTGTCGCCGGCCTCATCGTGGGCCAACGGGCTGCGGGTCGCCGACGCGTCGGTGACGGCGGTGATCCCGAGCGCCCACCCGATCGCCACTATCCTCGCCATCGGTGAGAAGGCTGCCGCAATGCTCCGTTACCCGAGGGGCGCCCCCCGCTACCCTCCGCGGAGAGCCGCCAGCCGTGAGTTACCACGTTCCGACCCCCTGGAGAAAGAGAAGGATGTACTCATGGCCGGACCACTGACCAGCACGACAAGCCCGGCGCGGAACGATCAGCTGCGCAAGTACGTCGAAAGCCACCACATCGACCACATCCCCACTAGCGTCCGCCATGGCAAGCCGTGGCAGCAGTTCGCCTTCTGGTGGGGCGGCAACGTCAACGTGTTCAACCTCGTCCTCGGCGGCGTGGTGATCACCTACGGCATGTCGTTCTACTGGTCGCTGATCGCGATCGCCGTCGGAGTCGCGATCGGCGCCCTGCTGATCGCGCTGCACGCTACCCAGGGGCCGAAGCTCGGGGTACCGCAGATGATCCAGAGCCGGGGGCAGTTCGGCTTCTACGGAGCGGCGTTCTTGTTCCCCTGTGTGATCTTGCTCAACGTGGGCTTCATCGCCGCGCAGCTCGTCGTCCAGGCACAGTCCCTGTTCGCGATAACAACCGCGCTGACCATACCGGAATGGATCTTGATCCTGGCCGTCCCCTCGGTGATCGTCGGGATCGTCGGCTACCGGTGGATCCATTACGTGATGCAGGGGACCGCGCTGCTGCTGGGCGTGTCGATGATCATCATGCTCATCCAGGGCCTGACGTACCACACGAGCCTGTCGGCCAGCGAGACGTCGATGGCCCACCCGCCCCTTGGCCTGTTCTGCGCGGCCGTCGCGCTGCTGGTCATCGACATGCTGTCGTACGGCCCGTTTGTGTCTGACTACAGCCGTTACCTCCCGGAGAACACCAGCGGCAGGCGGCTGTTCTGGGCGACCTACGCAGGCAACGTGCTCGCCACGATCATTGCCTGCGGGATCGGGGCCTTCCTGGCCGCGCTGCTGCCGGCGATCGTGGCAGGCGGCAGCGTCGTCAACGCTGTCAGCAAGGTGTCGGGAACCTGGGCGCTTATCGTCTTGGCGCTGAGCCTGGTCGGCGCGAACACGTTCAACGCCTACACCGGTGCGTTCCAGGTCCTCGCGTTCGGCAACATGTTCGGTCGCTTCAAGGCGGAGTCATTCGTGCTGCGGATAATCCCGTACCTGGCCGTGATGGCGGTCGGCGTGGTCTTGGCCTTCCTCGGGTACCGGACGTTTGTCCCCACGCTGGAGACCTTCCTCGACGTGCTGCTAGTGATCTTCATCCCGTGGTCTGCCGTCAACCTGGCCGACTACTTCATCGTCCGGCACGGCAACTTCGACGTGAACTCCTTCTTCACAGCCAAGGGCAAGTACGGCGGATTCGCCTGGCGCGGCCTGCTCGCCTACTTCGTCGGCCTGGGCGTGGAGGCTCCCTTCGTCAACCAGCCGCCGAGGTACGTAGGCTTCATGGTCGGCCACCTCGCCGGCGCCGACATCTCGTGGATCGTCGGCTGGGTCGTCGCGGCGGCCCTCTACCTCCTGCTGGTCCGCTTTTTCCCGATGCGTGACGGCCTCACCCGGGCCGCTGCGGAGCCAGCGCCCTCGCGTAGCAACTAGCGCGGCTAGCGGCGGGGGTGGCCGAGGCGGGCCGCCAGGAGCTCGGCCAGGTGGCTGCTGGGGACCCCGGCTAGCTGGTCGAGCTGGGTGCGGCAGGAGAAGCCGTCGGCGAGGATCGTTGCATCCGGCCCTGCTGCCCTGACGGCGGGCAGCAGGGCCGTCTCGGCGACCTTGACCGATACCTCGTAATGGCCGCGCTCTACGCCGAAGTTCCCGGCTAGGCCGCAGCAGCCACCGACCGCGTTCATCGCTGCCCCGGCCTCGCGCAGCAGGGCCGCGTCCGCTTCCCAGCTGCCGGCCGCGCGGTGGTGACAGTGCGGCTGGGCCACCCCGGTGACGTCGCTGAGGTCGGGCGGGATCCAGCCGTCGGTCTCGCGCAGCAGTTGGGCGAGGGACTTCAGTGACGTGGCAAGCTTCTTCGCCCGTGGGTCGCCGGGAAGGAGCTCGACAGCGTCGCCGCGCAGTGCCGCCGTGCATGACGGCTCAAGGCCCACGATCGGCATTCCCGCCTCCAGCGCGGGCTGTAGCTGGTCCAGGGCCGGCGCAACTGCCGTCGGGCACCGTCGAGCTGTCCCGTGGAGATCCAGGTGAGACCGCAGCAGGCGGACCGCTGCGTCAGTCGAACCGAGTAGCCGGCCGACTCAAGCACCCGCACGGCGGCCTCAGCCACCTGCGGTGAGAAGGCGTTGGTGAAGGTGTCCACCCACAGCAGGACCGGGCCGCGAGGGGCAGCGGATCCACCGATGCCAGCGGCAGCAGGGTAGCCATCAGCACCAGCCGGGCCGGCGGTCGCCGGGCGGCGAGCGAACCGGCGGCGGAAGCTCACGGGGGCGAACTTAGGCAGCGGGCGGCGGGCGTCGATGCCGCCGAGGCGCTTGGCGGCAACGGCGGCGGGGCCGAAGGCCAGCGCCGCGTTGGCCAGCCTCGGCATCCGGGTCGCTAGCAGGGCCCAGCGAGGCAGCCAGCCAAGGGAGTAGTGCGAGGCGGGCCGCCTCTTGCCACGGAAGCGCTGGTATAGGGCCTCGCTCTTGTAGGTGGCCATGTCCACGCCGGCCGGGCAGTCGGTCGAGCAGCCCTTGCAGGCCAGGCACAAGTCCAGCGCCTGCTCGATCGCGGGGGAGTCCCAGCCGGTGACCAGCGAGCCGTTGGCGAGTTCCTGCAGGACGCGGGCGCGGCCCCGGGTCGAGTCTTTCTCGTCGCGGGTGGCCAGGAACGACGGGCACATCACGCCGCCCGCACTGGTGGTGTCGGCGCGGCACTTGCCGACCCCGACACAACGGTGCACGGCGGTCGCGAAGTCGCCGCCGTCATGGGAGTAGGCGAAGCCCAGGCTCGTGCGCATCGGCCTCGCGGCGGGGACGCGGAGGTCGGCGTTGAGCTTCGCGGGTGGCTGGCAGGCGGGGTCGGCGATGACGCCGGGGTTCAGCGTGTTGTCCGCGTCAAAGATGCGCTTGACCTGGCCGAACGTGTCGAGCGCGGCGGCCGAGTACATGTACTTCAGCAACTCGCCGCGTGACCGGCCGTCGCCGTGCTCACCGGACGCGGACCCGCCGTGCCGTGCCGCCAGCCTGGCGGCGTCCTCGGTGAACTCGCGCAAGACGTTCGGGCGGTCACGCAGCGGGAAGTCGATGCGGACGTGGATGCAGCCGTCGCCAAAGTGGCCGTACAGGAGGCCGTCGACCTTGTGCGAGGCCAGCAGCGCCTGCAGCTCGCGCAGGTAACCGGGCAGGTTCTCCGGAGGGACCGCGGAGTCCTCCCAGCCCGGCCAGGCGGGAGCGCCCGCTGGGGTGCGGCCGCTGAGGCCGGCGCCATCCTCGCGGATCCGCCACAGGGCGGCTGCCTGCGGGCCGGTGACGACGGCGCTGCCGAGGCCCGCGGCGGCCTTGACGAGCTGCTGGCCCTTGTCGCGTGCTTCCGCCTCGGTCTCGCCAGCGGTCTCGATGAATAGCCAGCCGCCTCCGTCGGGAAGGATGTCCGGGACGGCCGCTGGGCCGCGCCGTGTCCTGACCACCTCGACGAGGCGCGCGTCCAGGCCTTCAAGGGCGACCGGCTTGCTCGGAAGGAGGCCAGGGACGGCCTCGGCGGCCTGGGCCATGTCGGCATACGCCACGACCGTAAGGGCGGTGGCCTTGGGTGCCCGCACTAGCTTGACGGTGGCCTGCAGCGTCAGCGCGAGCGAGCCCTCGGTACCGACGAGGAACCGGGCGAGGTCGGTGCCGTTCTCCGGCAGCAGGTGCTCCAGCGAGTAGCCCGAGACCTGGCGGGTGAACCGGCCAAACTCGGTGCGGATTAGCGCCAGGTTCCCGCCGACCAAGGCGGCGAGGTCACTGATGAGCTGCTGCTGCGGCTTGCCGTCGGCGGCCGCCAGGGCGCTGGCGGCGGCCCCGTAACGCCGGGCGGTGAACCTGATGCCGGTGCCGGTGAGGATGTCGAGGTCGACCACGTTGTCGGCGGTGCGACCGTAGCGGAGCGCGCGCGAACCGCAGGCGTTGTTGCCGATCGACCCGCCAATCGTCGCCCGTGAGTGAGTGGAAGGGTCCGGGCCGAACCGCAGGCCGTGCTTGCCCGCCGCCTCGGTGATGTCGTCAAGGACGGTGCCCGGCTGCACGGTGGCGGTCTGGGCGTCCGGGTCGATGCTCAGGACCTTGCGCAGGTGCCGGCTGGTGTCGAGGACGACCCCAGTGGAGATCGAGTTGCCCGCGATCGATGTGCCGCCGCCTCGCGGGACGAGGGGAACCCGCAGGTCCCTGCAGACGGTGAGGGCCGCCTCGATTTCGTCGCTGTCCCTGGGGAACGCGACGACGGCTGGCGCGACGCGGTAGTTGGAGGCATCCGAGGAGTACTCGGCCCGCCGTCTGGCCGAGATGTCGACGTCCGCGACACCTGCCTTGCGCAGTGCCTGTGCTATCGCCGGGCCGTCCGCCCCGTCCTGCGGTCCCCCGGGCAAGGTGGGCCTCGCCTCGCGCTCGTCGTCAGAGCGTGTCGTCGTCACGCCTCAAAACGCTACCAAGTGCGGCCGCTACCGCGTCAGCCTCCCCAGGAATACCTGGACCGGGTCATTGTTATATGCAAACGCATACATCATGCTTAGGAGGCAGCAGCCATGCAGTTCGGAATCTTCTCGGTGAGCGACATCACCCGCGACCCTGTGTCGGGACAGACCCCGAGCGAGGCTGAGCGCATCGACGCGGTCGTCAAGATCGCGAGCAAGACCGAGGAAGTCGGGATGGACGTGTTCGCGATCGGCGAGCACCACAACCCGCCGTTCTTCTCCTCTTCCCCGACCACGCTGCTCGCCTACATCGCGGCGACGACCCAGCGGCTGATTGTGACCACGGCGACAACGCTGATCACGACCAACGACCCGGTGCGGATCGCCGAGGAGTACGCGATGCTCCAGCACCTGTCCAAGGGGCGGATGGACCTGATGCTCGGCCGTGGTAACACCGGCCCGGTGTACCCGTGGTTCGGCCGCGACATCCGCCAGGGCCTGCCGCTCGCGCTGGAAAACTACAACTTGCTGCACCGGCTGTGGCGGGAGGACGTGGTGGACGCCGACGGCAAGTTCCGCACCCCGCTGCAAGGCTTCACGGCGGTGCCGCGTCCCCTTGATGACGTGCCGCCGTTTGTCTGGCACGGCTCGATCCGGTCGCCGGAGATCGCCGAGCAGGCCGCGTTCTATGGCGATGGCTACTTCGCCAACAACATCTTCTGGCCGAAGGAGCACTACCAGCGGCTGATCGCCTTCTACCGAAAGCGCTTCGCGCACTACGGCCACGGCACGGCCGAGCAGGCGATCGTCGGGCTGGGCGGGCAGGCGTACATCGCCCGCAAGTCCCAGGACGCGATCGCGCAGTTCCGGCCGTACTTCAACGAGGCCCCCGTCTACGGGCACGGGCCATCGATGGAGGACTTCATGCAGATGACACCGCTGTCTGTGGGAAGTCCGCAGGAGGTCATCGACAAGACGCTGACATTCCGCGAGCATTTCGGCGACTACCAGCGCCAGCTCTTCCTGGTGGACCACGCCGGGCTGCCGGTTGGCCAGGTACTGGACCAGCTTGAGCTGCTTGGGGGCGAGGTCGTGCCGGTGCTCCGCAAGGAACTGGCGGCGCGCCGTGCTCCCGGGGTGGCGCAGGCCCCGACACACGAGCTGCGGGTGCTAGCGAAGTACGGCGACGCCGCTCCCCGCCAGCCGCGCCCGAACGCCAACCGCGGCGACAACGTGACCGGCTCGTCCCCCTACCAGGACAACGACCCGGAGCTCCGGGCCTCCTACCCGAGCCTGTGATGACGCGGTGGGCGAGTACGCCGGGCGGGCCGCCGTGGCCGGCGTGGCCGACCGGGCCGCCGGCGTGACCGCGAACAGCGCGTGGGAGGCGCTGATGGCGGCGCACTCAGCGCTGATCAAGCAGTTCGCGGCGCGCGACATCTGGAAGGACATCACGATGAAGGAGTACGACGTCCTCTACACGCTGTCCAAGTGCCCGGCGCCCATCAGCCTCACCGAGCTGAACCGGCACCTCCTGCTCAGCCAGCCGGCCATGTCCCGCATGGTAGACCGGCTGGCCGGGCGGGGCCTGATCGACCGGTGTGCCGACCCGGCCGACCGGCGCGGCGTCCGCCTGTCGCTCACCCCGGCCGGGCGCGAGCTGCAGGCCCGCATCGGCCGGCGGCACGCGCGTGACGTGGCCCAGGCGGTCGCGGGCGCGCTGACCTACGAGGAGATCCGCCAGCTGGAGGCCATCGGCCGCAAGCTGGCGGCCCGGCGCGAGAGCTAGCTGCTGACAACAGCAAGAGGAATGGGTCCATCATGAGCATCACACAGGAGATTGGCGCAGGCCACGCGCCGCAGACGTTGCGGCTCGTTGTCGTGAGCGGGGGAACGTCGGACCCATCGTCCAGCCGGATGCTGGCCGATCGGGTGGCCGGGAGGGTCTCGGCGCTCGCCCAGGCGCGGGGCGCCGAAGGGGAGGGTGGCCGCCGGGTGGCGGTCGCCGTCATCGAGCTGCGCGAGATCGCCACTGAGGTAACCACCGCCCTGACGGCCCAGCTTGTCGGACCACGGCTGCGTGCGGCGATCGATGCCCTCGCCGCCGCCGACGGCATCGTCGTGTCCGCGCCGGTGTACAAGGCGGGTGTCTCGGGGCTGGTGACGTCGTTCTTCCACGTGCTCGACAACGACCTGCTGATCGGCAAGCCGGTGGTGCTCGCCGCGACCGCCGGCACCGAGCGGCACGCACTGGTCGTCGATGACCAGATGCGCCCGCTGTTCGCCTACATGCGCGCGCTGCCCGTGCCCACCTCGCTGTTCGCCGCCTCGCAGGACTGGGGTGACGGCGCGCTCGGCGCGCGGATCGACCGCGCCGCGACGGAACTGCTGCTGCTCATGGAAAGCGGCTTCGCCCGCAATGTCCGTGACGAGTCCTGGGGCAGCTACCAGCACTCGTTCGGCAGCGCAGGGGACCGCGAGGCACAGATCGACACCGACAGCGACCTGATGCGGCTCGCGACCGGCGGCAGTGCCCTGCGCTGAGGAACTCCTCACCGGTGCCTGCCGTGCCGCAGACGCGCGGGCACGGCAGGCACCACGGGCCGGATTACACGCCGAGCAGGTCGACGATGTCGTCGGCGTGGTCCTCTTCCTCCTTCAGGATGTCCTCGATTAGCCGCCGCGTCGTGACGTCGCCGGTGCCGAGCCAGCGGATGATGTCGCTGTACGTCTCGATCACCATGCGCTCGGCGGCGAGGTTGTCGCGGAGCATGCCGGACAGGTCGTCGTCCGGGAACGTCTCGTAGGTCGTGTGGGAGCGCTCCGCCACGGTCGCCGGGTCGAAGTCGGGCTCGCCGCCGAGCTGGTTGATCCGGTCGGCGATCCGCATCGCGTGCTGCCGCTCCTCCTTGGCATGGTCGGTGAACTGACTCGTCACCTGGGCCCGGTCGATGCCGGACGCGGAGATAGCGTGCCGGCTGTAGCGCATCCAGCACACGATCTCGGTCGCCAGGACATCGTTGAGCACCGCGATGACTTCCTTGACGTCCTTGCCGTAGGCACTGGTGACTGGTCCCTCGTCCATTTTCTGCCGGGCTCGCTGTCGGATGGCGGCAATGTCGGCGCTGAAGCTGCCGCGGTCGCGGTGCGCGCTGGCTACCGCGCGGTCGGTATCAGTGGACAGGTAGCTATCGGGCATGGAGCGTCCTTTCTTTCCTGGCTGGCTGCATGGGGCGGGGCTACCCGGTGAGGCGGTAGGTATGCAGGTGGCGACAGTGGACGGGCTCGTTTCGTAAAGGGGGAAGCAGCGGGGAGTATGGCAAGGACACCCGGGTAGCGGATCTGCATGACTCGTTACGGATACTTCCTGTCATCGGAGGAGTACCCCTCCGCGAACCGATCAAGGTGCCATCCTGGTGACATGAGGGACCCATCCGACAGCGTTCCGGCCTACCAGGCGATTCGGATCGGGGTGCTGGAGTCGCCGGTCGCACAGCTAGCGGACACCGAGGCGTGGCTGGCGCGCGAAAGGTACCCGCAGATCGTGTCGGTCATCGAGCCGTCGTTCTTCGTGGCGCGCGAACGTGACCAGGGCGGCTGGGAGATCGTTTCAGAGCATGGTGGTGCAGCGGCGCAGGAAGCCCGCGACTCCATGGCGTCGCACTTTCGCAAGCTGGCGCATAAGGCCGAGCAGGCAGGAGACCAGGCCGCCCACGACGTGTGGATGAAGGCCGCTGTGCGACTGGACTGGGAGCCGCTGGACGAGGTGACCGCAGGTGGCACAAGGTTCCGGGTGATCCGCGCCGAGCTCTACATCCGCACTGGCCCAGCCGGGCCGGAGTCGCCGCGCCCCAGCGACCCGGACCCTGGCCGGCCCGACGAGGCGGACAAGATCCCGGATCCGACAGCTGGCTTCGTGATTGACCCGACGGTGCCCACCGGCATGTCAGAGGGGATCTTCAAGGCCGACCTGCTCAGCCTTGGCCCCATGAGCAGCGTCTGCACCGAGGCGCGCGAGGACGCGAAGAAGGCTCAGCACACGCATCCCGGTTGCGTCCTGCTGCCACCCGCCTTCTTGATCGCGGGGCAAGTCAACGGAAAGTGGGGTTCCGCCTGGCTCACCACGTGGTCCAATCCGCAAAAGAGCCGTGACTTCCTGGCTGACCACCTGAGGATCTGCCCACCGTGGAAGGATGACCTCGTCCCGGAAACCCGCGAGAGGTACCGCGCGATGGCTGACCGGTTCAGCGAGGAGCGCGCCGACTCGCTGTCCATCGACGGGCACGACTACCGGATTGTGCGCGTGGAGCGCTTCGTGCGCATCGGGCCCGATGGCCCCGAAGGGCCGCGTCCGTCCGACCTGGACCCGTACCCTCCGCCCGCCGCCCAGGCAGCGCAACTGCGCGAGCAGGGGATCAACGCGGGTTCCGATGAGCCGCTGTCCGCCAAGGCGAGGGCGGAGGCCGAGCGGTACATCGATTACATGCGGCAAGAGCAGCAGCGCCGCGAAGAGCGCATCGCCAGGCGCGCCGCCCGTCGCGGCAGCCCACGGCCGCCCTCCTGAGCCGGCCGACGCGATGGTTTAGGTCAAGCCCGGGTGTGCAGGGCTAGGAGGGCCTCGTAGCGTTCGCTGATGTCGGCCCGGTCGGCTTTCTCGGGGACGGTGCGCTCGCTGACCCCCGCTATCATGGCCGCCTGGTCGAGGAGGACCTGTGACCGGCCGGGCGGGGCGGCGGCCATGACCTTGTAAAGGGCATCCAGTTGCCTGATCAGGACCGCTGGCATGCCGCCGGATGCCTGGCGGATCTTCTCGAACGAGCGCTGGACGAGGCGCTCGTAGCTGACCGGCACGGTGATCAGCCTGATAGTGCCGAGGTCGTCGCGGTGGTAGGGCTGCGGGTGCCATTCCACAGCGATCTTGCACAGGCTGTCGCCCAGCCAGTCGATGCAGGTCATGGCCGTGAAGGTGTCGTTGACGGCAGGTGAAAGCGCCCGGATGGCGATCTCCACGAGCTGGTCGATGCCGAAGGCTATGTCCTGGCTGAGGGTGCGCAGCGGCCCGGTGATGTGGACCGTCTCTAGCCTGCGGCTGATCTTGCCCGCGACCTCGGGCGGCCAGACGGTCGCCATCGGGTGGCCCTTGGTGATGAAATGCCCCGGCCGGTCGTGCAGCCGGATCACGGCGTCGCACTCGGCGGCGATCCGCACGAGCGTCGCGTGCCGGACGAACCGCAGGTAGCCGCTGGCTGGGGCGCAGACGACCTGGCCGGAGCGGTCCATCCGGGCGTGCAGGACCTCGGCCGAGGGGCCGCTGACGAGGGCGGTGCTATCTCGCAGTGACGGTGCCGTCTCGGCGTCCATGGCGCTGGTGAGGTCGTGGGCGATGCTGGCGATGACCGCGGGCAACTGGATGGCGGTGGCGATGTGGTGGATGAAGTAGATGAGCACGCCAAGGTCGATCGCGGTCAGGGCGAGTGCCACCGTCACCGACAGGTGCGGCACGAAGGTGCTCCCGATCGAGATGAGGGTGAGCATCGTGTAGAAGAAGGTGGCGACGAAAGTCCCCAGGGTGATCTGGCTGCCCCGGTCTCGGATGAACGTGCGCAGCATCCGTGGCCCGAACTGCTGGGACGCGAGCGTCAGCGCGACGATCATGATCGAGAAGACGACGCCGACGACCGTGATGATCGCGCCCGCCAGCGAGGACAGGATCTGCCTGGCGGCGTCCGGCGAGCTGCTGATGACCCAGGACGGGAGCCGGAGGTTGCCGTGGAACGCGGCCCCGTCAATGCTCACGGTCACCGCGAACAGCGCGACAGCCGCCACGCTCTCGATGGCGGGGATGAGCCACATGTTGGTGCGGAGTGCCTCATCGCGCCAGTCCGACTCGCTGGCGAGCCCGCGCAGGGTTATGTGCATAGCCTGGTCCTTGTCAAAGGTGACGCTTTCGTAATCTAGCGCCGACCAGGCTTCCCGGCTCACCTCACACCAGGATAAGCCGTCGCGGGCGCGCCCTGCGCCCGCGACGGTGCTCCGACCGGAAGAGCTCAACCTACGATGCGTTCTCCGATCGGCCCCAAGATGAGCATGGGGAAGTAGATGAGGCCACCGACGATGACGATCACTCCTATCAGGAAGACGGCGAAGGTTGGCCCGGCGGTGTCGAGGGTGGCTCTCGTCCTGGCGTGGACACGGGCGCCTGCCAGCGACCCGGCGATGGCCAGCGCCAAGACGATGGGCACGAACCGGCCGATCAGCATCGCGACGCCGAGCGTGATGTCATACCACGGGGTGTTGGCCGACAGGCCCGCGAAGGCGGAGCCATTGTTTTGCGCCGCCGAGACATAGGCATAGGTGACCTCGGTCAGGCCGTGCAGGCCAGGGTTGAGGATGCTGCTCGTCCCGGGGCTTATCACCAGGGATATCCCGCCGAAGACCAGCACCACGACCGGGATCACCAGCACGTAGGCGACGACGAGCTTCATCTGCGTGGCGCGGATCTTCTTGCCGAGGAACTCCGGGGTCCGGCCGACCATGAGGCCCGCGATGAACACCGATAGCAGTGCGAGCACGACGATGCCGTACAGCCCGCCGCCATCGCCGCCGGGGCTGATCTCGCCGAGCAAGATGGCGACGAGCGCCGCCGTCCCGCCCACCGGCGTGTAGCTGTCCAGCGCCGAGTCCGTCGCCCCGGCCGTGGTGCCCATGGTGCCGACCGTCATCAGCGCGGACCCGGAAGGCCCGAAGCGTGCCTCCTTGCCCTCCATGTTGCCCCCGGGACTCGCGGGTGAGGCGACCTGGGACACCGACGCGGGCATCAGGTGGTTGCCGTGCAGTTCGGCCTGCATGGCGACCATCGCGACGCCCAGGAAGATCGCCGCCATCACCGCGATGATGACGAGCGCCTGCCTGGGGCGGCCGATCATCTTGCCGAACATGACGATGATCGCGAACGGCGCCACGATGACCAGCAGCAGCTCGAAGATGTTCGTGAAGCCGGTCGGGTTCTCGAACGGGTGCGCGCCGCCCGCGCCGTACATGCTGCCGCCGTTCGTCCCAAGTAGCTTGATGACCTCCATGGAGGCGACTGGGCCGCCAGGGATCTGCTGGGTGCCGCCGGCCACCTGAAGAGCCGTCCGGAACCCACTGAAGTTCTGCACCACGCCCTGGCTGACCAGCACCAGCGCGCCGATGACCGACAATGGCACGAATACCCGGACCAGGGACCGGGTAAGGTCGGCCCAGAAGTTGCCGATCCGCCGCGAGTTCCCGGCGATGCCGCGCACCACGGCGAGGGCCACCGCCAGCCCGACCGCGGCCGCGGTGAACTGCGCCACCACCAGGCCACCCATGTCGCCGAGGTAGCTGGCCTGTGCCTCGCCCTCGTAGGCCTGCCAGTCGGTGCCGGTGATGAAGCTGATCGCCGTGTTGAACGCCAGCAGCGGAGACATCCCCGACGCGTGCGTCGGGTCTAGCGGCGCCGCCCCCTGCAGCCGCAAGATCGCGTACAGCAAGAGGGACGAGGCCAGCCCGAAGACCAGCACGGCCACCGCGTATGCCTGCCAGGTCATCGAGTTCTCAGGATCGACCCGCAGCGCCCGGTACACCAGGCGCTCGACGGGCAGGAAGACCCGGTCGCCGGGAGCCTTCCGACCCGGCGGGCTACCAAACGTGGCGGCCAGGTAGTGGCCGAGGGGCGGCGCGAGCACCGCCGTCACCGCGCAGACGAAGAGCAGCTGCTCCCAGCCGGTCACGTTCATCGCAGGCCATCCAGTGCGAGGTTGAGTTTCAGGACGTTCACGACGGGCTCGCTGAGGAAGCCCAGCTGGGGGCCGGTCGTGTACTTGTGCACGAGGGCCGCCACCTGGGCAGCCGGCAGGTGCCGGACGCGCGCGACCCGGGGTGCCTGGTCAAGGGCGTTGGCGACGGAGATGTCGGGGTCCAGGCCGGAAGCCGAGGCGGTCACCGCGTCGACCGGGACTGGCGTGCCTGGGGACAGGTCGTTGAGTGCCCGATAGGCCAGTGCTCGTTCTGGAATGGTGGACGGGTCGCACTCGTATGCGCCGGCGCGCGTCTTGGCGTACCGCTGGTCCGCTGCCGGGCTTGTCACCGGGTCGCCGGACGGGTCCAGGGGGACGCACGCCGGGTCCGCTGGGGTGGCGAACGGGTTGGTGGCGGACGGCTTGCCGCCAAGGCTGACCGTGTTGACGCCGGCGACGAACCCGATGAGCAGCGGGTTGGACGGGCCGAGGTTGGACGCGCTGGAGTCGGCACCGTCATACCCGCTGCCGGCGGCCGAAGGACGGGGCTGGAAGTACTGGGGGAGCGGGTTGCCCTTGGCGTCGGTGAACGACTGCCCGAGCAGCGCCGACCCGGCGACCTTGCCATGACTGTAGACCAGGGAGCCATTTGCCTGGCCATGGAAGAAAAGCTGGGAGATCCCCGTGACGAGCAGCGGGTAGCCGAAGCCGAGCGCGACCGTCACGATGGCGAGCATGACAACGCTGGCGGTGGTGTGCCGCAGCAGGGACAAAGAGCGGATCATCAGTGCAGCCCCATTGCCGCGAGCAGTAGGTCGATGAGCTTGATGAAGGCGAACGGCGCGATGATCCCGCCGACGCCATAGATGAGCGCGTTGCGGCGCAAGATGGCCGCGCCGTCCCGGGGCTTGAACTTCACGCCGCGCAGCGCCAGCGGGATAAGTGCCGGGATGACGAGCGCGTTGTAGATGACCGCCGCGAGGATCGCGGTGTGCGGGTTGCCCAGGCGCATGATGTTGAGCACGCGCAGCGCCGGGTAGGCGGTGACGAACATCGCCGGGATGATCGCGAAGTACTTGGCCACGTCGTTGGCGATGGAGAACGTGGTGAGCGAGCCGCGCGTGATCAGCAGTTGCTTGGCGACCTCGACGACCTCGATGAGCTTGGTCGGGTTGGAGTCCAGGTCGACCATGTTCCCGGCCTCCTTGGCGGCCTGGGTGCCGGTGTTCATGGCCAGCCCGACGTCGGCCTGCGCCAGCGCGGGTGCGTCGTTGGTGCCGTCGCCGGTCATCGCGACCATGTGGCCGCCGCGTTGCTCGCGCCGGATCAGCGCCAGCTTGTCCTCGGGAGTGGCCTCGGCGAGGAAGTCATCCACGCCCGCCTCAACGGCGATCGCCCGCGCGGTCAGCGGGTTGTCCCCGGTGATCATCACCGTGCGGATGCCCATCTCGCGCAGTTGCGCGAACCGCTCGATCATGCCCTGCTTGACGGTGTCCTTGAGGTAGATGACGCCGAGGATGCGGGCGCCATCAGCCACCACAAGCGGGGTGCCGCCCTTGGTGGCGACCGCCTCCACGATGAGCGGGAGGTCAGCCGGGACGACGCCGCCGGCCTCGGTCACCCACCGGCGGACCGATTCGGCGGCCCCCTTGCGGATTTTCCGCACTCCGATGTCAACGCCGCTCATCCGGGTCTGCGCGGTGAACGCGATGAGCTCGCGCCGCCGCGAGGTCAGGCGCCACGATCGGGTAGTGCGCCTCGGCGAACTCGACGATCGAGCGGCCCTCGGGGGTGTCGTCAGCGACCGAGGACAGCAGGGCCGCCTTGGCCAGCTCCTCCTCGGCGGTGTCGAATACCGGGATGAACTCCGCCGCCATCCGGTTGCCGTAGGTGATCGTGCCGGTCTTGTCCAGCAGCAGGGTCGAGCAGTCCCCGGCGGCCTCTACCGCGCGACCTGACATGGCCAGCACGTTCCGCTGCACCATGCGGTCCATGCCGGCGATCCCAATCGCGGACAGCAGCCCGCCAATCGTCGTGGGCGCGAGGCAGACGAACAGCGCCACGAGGACCGCGGTGGACTGGATGGCGTTGTCGTAGATGGCCATGAACTGCAGCGTGACCACCGCGACCAGGAGGATCAGCGTCATCCCCGCGATGAGGATGTCCAGGGCGATCTCGTTGGGCGTCTTGTGCCGCTCGGCGCCTTCGACCAGGGCGATCATCCGGTCCAGGAACGTCTCACCGGGACTGGAGGTGACCTGGACGACGATCTCGATCAGACAGCACGAGCGTGCCGCCGGTCACCGCGCACCGGTCGCCTCCGGACTCCCGGAGCACCGGCGCCGACTCCCCGGTGATCGACGACTCGTCCACGATCGCGAGGCCCTTGACCACGTCCCCGTCGCCAGGGATGACCTCGCCCGCCGCCACTACGCAGCGGTCGCCGACCTTCAGTTCCACCGACGCGATCACCTCAGTGCTGCCGTCGGCAAGCAGGCGGCGGGCGGTCGTCTCCTTCCGGCTTCGCCGCAGCGTGTCCGCCTGGGCCTTGCCTCGGCCCTCGGCCACCGCCTCGGCGAAGCCAGCGAACAGCACCGTCGCCCACAGCCACAAGGTGACCAGCCCAACGAAGAGGCTGGGGCGAGCGAAGAACTCGACGGTGGTGATGACGCTGCCGACCTCCACCACGAACATGACCGGGATCTTGATCATCAGTCGCGGGTCCAGCTTCACGAAGGCCCGCAGCGCCGCACGGCGCAAGATCGCCGGCTCCAGCAGCGCGGCGGCGGGCCGGGCGCGAGCCTTGACCGGTCGCGGTGCCGGGCGGCCAGCCTCCTCGGGTGGCATTCCGATCGCCGGGGCGGTCATCGCGGGCAGTCCTGGGCGCCCAGGCTCGGCCCTGCCGGGCTCGCGGTATCTGGCGGCTCGTCTACCCAGCCGTCGGGCGCGTCGGACTCGATCAGCGCGCCCAGCACCCGTACTAGGCCGATGGCGAGCGCGAAGGCCGCCAGCAGGATCGCGATGAGGCCTATGTCGCTCATGGGTGCCTCTCAGAACCATTCCGGCTTGAACATGGCGATGCCGAGATAGATGAACACCGCTACCGATACGGCGAGCAGAATCCCCTCTAGTACGTTCATGCGCTCAGCTTCCTTACCAGGAGAAACGTTCGCTTCGGAACGTACGCCGGGAATTGGGGGAGGCCAGCAACCCTAACGAAGCCCAAACGGAGCGGCCCTGACTCCATGCGAGTCTCATGTGCGATGCTCGTAATGCACAGGATTTCGCGCATTCGCGCGCTGGCAGGGAGAAGGTGGGGTCTGATGACCCGATACCTCACCAGGGACCGGGCGGCCATAGCAGCCGCCGTCGTGGTTCCGCTCGGGCTGGCGACGATCCTGCTGCCGTGGCGCGGCAGCTGGCCCAACACGAATGTGGCACTGCTGCTCGTCGTGGCGGTGGTCGCGGTGGCATGCCTCGGCAACCGATTCGCCGGCGCCCTGGCCGCCGCGAGCGCCGCAGCCTGGTTTGACTTCTTCTTCACCCTGCCGTACGGCCGGTTCACGATCAGCCACTCCGCCGACGTCACCACGTTCGCGGCGCTACTGGTCGTCGGTGTCATCGTGTCCCAGCTGGCGGCCTGGGCCCGGCGCCTGCGGGAGGCCACTATCACGGACGCCGGCTATTTCGACCGCATCGTGGAAAGCGCCGCGCTCACGCAGGGAGCCGGGACCCCGCATGACGTCGTCGAGCATGTCCGCGGGCAGCTGATTGACGTGCTGGACCTGACGGACTGCCGTTTCGAGTACGGCAGGCTGATCGGCCAGCCGCCGCGCCTGGAGCCGGACGGCTCGGTCATGACTCGCCACGGCCACTACCCAGTCGACTCCTGCGGCCTGCCGGAGGAAGACGTGGAACTACGCACGTTCAGCAACGGCCAGTACGTCGGCCGGTTCATGCTGACCCCGAAGACTGGCTCGGCGCCGTCGCGCCGCGCCCGCCTCGTCGCGGTGTCTCTCGCCGACCTCGCGGGCCACGTCGTCGGCGCGGGATTGGCGCACGCCACGTAGTCGCGCTCGTACTGTTTGGCACCAAACCGGGGATTGGCGTGCGCAAACGCAACCGAATCCGTAAGTCTTCCGTGATATCTACTCAATCCGATTGAGAGCAAGTCCCGGAGTCACTACGGTTCAAGACGGCTGAGGTCAGCCCTTGAACCGCTTGCTTCCACAGCGCTGGCCCGGTCGACACAGCGATCGATGAGGAGCGTGACGAGCACGTGGGCAGGCTGCGAGCGGAGGGGACCGGGGAGTCTGGGGGGTCTGGAACGCGCCGGTGGCGGGTGCGTGCGGTGGCCGTGGCCATCGCGGTCACTGCCCTAGCGGGCGGGCTGGTCGCCAACGGCCAGAATGCCGGGGCGGCCTACAAGCCGACCTTCGCGCAGGTCCAGACGGAGGTCAACAGCCTGCAAGCACAGATCGACCAGGTAGGCGAGCAATACGACGCGGTGACGCAGCAGGTGTCCGCCGCGAAGGCCAGGCTCACGAGCGTCAAGAAGCAGGACAGCCACGCCGATGGCCTGTTCCTCGACGCGCAATCCAGCCTCCGTCAGGTCGCCGTCGCCTCGTTCGAGACAGCCGACCAGTCCTCCATCGCCGGCGTGCTCACCGCCGGGAACCCCACGCAGGTGCTGCAGCAGGCTTCACTGCTTGAGGAACTAAGCGACGCCGACAGCGCGCAAGTGGGGCAGTACCTCACCGCCGCTCAGGCGATGGACACCGCCCAGCAGAACGTGCAGCGGACCGAGGACGGCATCGCCCAACTGCAGGCTCAGCTCACGGCCAAGAAAAAGCACCTGGACACGCTGCTGGACCAGAGCCAGGCGGAACTAGACAACCTGAACCTGCAGGAGCAGCAGGAGGTGGCCGCAGCCGACATGGACGGCGGCGACGAGATCATCACGAGTGCCTCCTACACCGGCCCGACGAACACCCCCGCGGGGAAGGCCGTGCAGTTCGCCTACGACCAGCTCGACTGCCCGTACCTGTGGGGCGGTACCGGGCCGTGCGATGTCGGCTTCGACTGCTCTGGCCTCGTGCAGGCCGCCTGGGCGGCAGCCGGGGTGTCGATCCCGCGCACCACCTACGAGCAGTGGGACGCCCTGCCGCACATCGCGAAGGCCGATCTGGAACCGGGCGACCTCGTGTTCTTCGAAAACATCGGGCACGTCGGCATGTACGTCGGGAACGGCATGATGATCGACGCCCCCAGTACCGGCGAGGTCATCCGCATGCACCCACTGGACATGGAGTGGTACCTGGAGAACTACGTCGGGGCCGCCAGGCCGTAGCGGAGAACGGTGTACTGTCCGGCCTCGGCGAAGGCGGCCGCGCTTCCAGGAGGATCTCGATGACCGAGCCCGCCAGGTTCGACGCTATCGGTACGGACCGGCTGCTCATGCGACGCTGGCTCGATTCCGACCGCGCGCCGTTCGCCGTTCTCAATGCTGACCCGCAGACGATGCGGTTCTTTCCCGAGACCCTCGACCGGGCGGCCAGCGACGCGCTCGTCGACCGCAATGAGATGGGGTTCGACCAGCGAGGATACGGGCTGTGGGCGCTGGAGGTCGCCCGGACCGGCGAGTTCATCGGCTTCACCGGGCTTAACCCGATGCCCGACGGCGTGCCCGGCGCTGGGGGCGTCGAGATCGGCTGGCGGCTCGCCAGGCACGCCTGGCACCACGGCTACGCCACCGAGGCGGCCAGGGCCGCGCTGGGGGTGGCGTTCGACGGCATCGGCCTGAATGAGATCTGGTCCATGACCGCTGTGCTAAACGAGCCATCCCAGGCCGTGATGCGGCGACTGGGGCTAACCGAGGTCGCCAGGTTCAACCATCCCAGGGTGCCGGTGGGCCACCCACTGCATCCGCATGTCGCCTACCACCGGTCAAGGTCGCAGGCGTCGTGACCGCTACCGCCCGCGGGCGCACTGGTCCGTTCAGCTAAGGTTGGCCACGATCGGACGTCTCAGGTCGCGTGCCGTGCATGTATCGGGCGGGCATGAAGAACACGGTATCGCCGGCCGCCAGGGGCGTCAGGCCGTCGCGGGTGACCTGGCCGCCGTTCAAGGCGGCAATCACGTCCCGGTCGAACGTCAGGTTCACCGCGTCGGCTGCCTCCGCCACGGTGGCGGCCCTGACGGCCCGCGGCGCCCGGCTTTCGGTATCCCTGGCTAGCCCGCCGAACAGCTGCGTGATGACCTCAGGGGCGGGGCGAGCCCGCGCGGCCGCGTACTCGGCGGGCTTGTTCACGTTGACCACCGAGTCGAGGTCCGGGTCCAGCACGGCGAGCAGCGGGTCGGCCAAGAGCGCGGCCTCGTCCAAGCGGCGCACCGCGCACAGCTCGAACAAGAACGCCGGGCGCAGCAGTCCCTCCTTGACCAGCCGTTCGGCCGTATGGGCCAGCGAAACGCGGTACGCGGCAGCCAGCGGCTGCGGATAGCCGCCAGCAATCGGCAGGCAGACGTCAGCGGCGTCGTCCCCGGCGCTGCCGGACAGCCCGCGCAGCACGCGCCGGATGAACGCCGGGTGCAGGAACGGCATGTCGGTCGAGCTGATGAAGGCCACCTCAGCCCGTCCTGCCAGGGCGGAAAGGCCGGCACAGATCCCCTGGACCGGTCCCTTGCCCGCACGGGGGTCAGTGGCTACCAGCGTGCCGGGCGGCAAGTCGGGCAGGTCCTGTCCAGCCGCGCGGACGACGACAACGGGGCCACTGGTAGCGCGAGCCACGATCGACACCGTCCGGTGCAGCAGGGTCGCGCCATGCCACTCCAGTGCGGCCTTAGGCGTGCCCATCCGTGAGGACTGCCCGCCGGCCAGCACGATTCCCGCACCCATGATCGCAGCGTAACAAGAGAGTGGCCCAGTCCCGGCCGGTCCCTCGGTGGCCGGAAAGCGCTGGTGCTGATGGGTGTGCGATGACGGCCGGTAGGGCAGTGATGCGTAGGGCAGGGGGTGCCCACAGCATCGGGGGAGGCTGGCAGGATGCGCGGGATGTCCTGGTGATTCAGCAAACACTGGGTCTCGTCGGCGGGCTGCTCCGGATTCGCTGCCCACGGTCGGGTCGCGTGGGGCGAAATAGGCGTATCGCGGCCTCGGCGTTGATGATCTTGACTATGGGCTGTGCGGGATGCGCGCAATCGAATGCCCTAGCGCTCAAGCTCTCGCCAACGTCGGAGGCTACATCCGCCGCGGGCGCACCGGCGCCGAAGAAGACCGGGGCGAAGGTGGTCAAGCCTGCGCCGACGAAGTCGGCGCAGCAGTTGCTCTCGGCCGCTGTGGCCCCGCTCGTCGCGGCGGATGACGGTCACGTGTCCGTGGCCGTCGATGACCTGAGCACCGGGCAGACCGCGTCCTACGGCGGTACCGAGGAGTACCACACCGCGAGCATCGTCAAGGTCGACATCCTGTCGACCCTGCTGTATCAGGCACAGCAGCAAGACAGCCAGCTCTCCGCCACCGAGCAGGAGCTGGCGACGACGATGATCGAGAATAGTGACGATGACGCGGCCTCGGACCTCTACGACGACGACGGGGCCTCCAGTGGGATCGACGCCGCCAACAAGGTGTTCGGCCTGACCGAGACCACGGTCGGCACCGACGGCTACTGGGGTCTGACGAACACCACGGTTAATGATCAGACCCGCCTGCTGCGCCTGGTTTTCACGACCCCGTCCAAGCTGTCGGCGCAGTCCCAGGCATACATTCAGGGCCTGATGGGCCAGGTCGAGTCCGACCAGCAGTGGGGCGTGCCGGCCGCCGCCGACAGCGAGACCTCCTTCGAGGTGAAGAACGGCTGGCTGCCCGACCCCACCCTGTGGGTGATCAACAGCCTCGGTCAGGTCACCCATGACGGGCAGCGCATGCTGATCGCGGTCCTGTCCAGCGATAACGAAACTGAAGATGGCGGCATCTCGCTCGTTCAGGACGTCGCGGTGAAGGCTGCCGACGCGCTAGCGCAGACGAAGTAGCACGCAGGCGAAGTAGCACGCGGGCGAGGTCCTGGCGCTGGTGGCACCGGGCGGGCTTGAGGCGGGTGGCCGCGTCAGGAGCAAGCGCGGAGCCGGGGAGCGGCGCCGTCGACCTGCGGGCGCTGCTGCTGCCGCTCGCGACGGAGGGGGTGACGGTGGGAGCGTCAGCCGGTTCCGTTCTGGTCAGTGGGAAGGCCGGGGAGGAAATCACGGCCGCGGTGCGGGCAGCACTCGACAACATACGGTCGCACTGCGTGCAGAACCATGTGCAGGGCATCCTGGGCAAGTTCCACCTGCACAACCGCCTCGTGCTCGTCCACTACGCGATCGAGCACGGCCTGACGAGTCCGGCGGGGCCGCAGTAGGCGCCGCTAGTGGTTAGTTAATAGCTTGTCCGGGCGGAGCTCTAGGTACTACAGGCAGATCACGAAGCAGCCCGGGGTCGCAGAGGCCGTCGGGGACGGCGTGGCCGGTGCTGGCGTCCCAGAGGTCGGCGTCGCTGACGGTGCGGCCGGTGCCGTGCTGTGCGCGGGCGATGTCACCGGGGTAGTCGTCGGGGATGGCGTTGCCGGTGCCGTCCGAGAGGGGAATGTGGTAGCCCTGCCAGCCGGCGATGTCGCGCGGTTACCGGGACTTACCGATGCCCCGGCCCCGGTCCTCGTGCTGTGCCCCCCGCGAGGCGCCAGGCTGGCCTTCGCGCCCGACGTTACCGGGCTGACGGAGGCGACAGGGGCGACGGGGGTAGCCGGATCTCGGTGCTGGCCGTCGAAGGACGTGAGGGTCACCGTCGCACCCGCCACGACGGCTAGGCACACCAGTGCCGCCACCAGCGGCCACCGCCACCGTCGGCCTGTCGGCTCCCCAGCGGGCCACAGGTCATCCTGCGGCCCGTCGCCCACTGGGCCCGCCACTCCATGACGGGTCGGCGTGCCTTCCCCAGTGGCGGTGTTACCGGGGATGCCAAGTCGCCGCGTGCCTGGCTCCGCGTCGCCCGCCTCGGGCAGTCGGTCCCCTGTCGATGGAATCTCGGTCAGGGCAGCCCCAGCGGCGGGCACACCGAGGTACGCCGTCTCGATGTCGGCGTCCTCACCCGGCAGGCCGTAGAGGTCGGCTACTTGCTCAAGCAGTTGGCCCGTCGTCGGCCGGTGTCCTGGCTCCTTGGCCAGGCAGGCGCCGATCAGCCGACGCAGCGGGGCCGGGATGAGCGACAGGTCGGGCGGCTCGTGGACGACCCGGTAGAGGAGCGCCTGCGTGGGGCCATCGCCGAACGGCCCGTAGCCCGTGGCCGCGTAGCTGAGCAGCGCCCCCAGGCAGAACACGTCGCTCGCCGGGCCGACCTCCCGCCCCAGCGCCTGCTCGGGCGACAAGAAGCCCGGCGAACCGACGACGATCCCAGCGTCGGTCAGCCTGTCCACCTCGCGCAGCCAGGAGATCCCGAAGTCGATGACTCTTGGCCCGTCGCTGGCCAGCAGCACGTTCGATGGCTTGAGATCCCGGTGCACGAGGCCGGTCCGGTGGATCGCCTGCAGCCCCTCAGCCAGCCCCGCCGCCAGCGACACCACCGCCTTGACAGACAGCGGTCCGTGCTCTTCCACCTGGTCGGACAGTGACGGGCCGTCAACGTACGCGGTGGCCATCCACGGGAGTTCCGCGTTGGGGTCGGCATCGACGACGGCCGCCGTGAACACGCCGCTCACCTCACGGGCGGCAGCCACCTCCCGGCGGAAGCGGGCGTGGAACCCGCGCTTGGCTGCCAGTTCCGGCCTGATCACCTTGATCGCGACGGCCCGTCCCCCCGGCGATCTCGCCAGGTACACCTGCCCCATGCCGCCAGTCCCAAGCCGCCGCAGCACCCGGTACGGGCCGATCCGCCCAGGGTCGCTCGCCTGCAGTTCCCCGGCTACGTTCATTGTGTATGACCCCGTATCTGCCACCTTAACAAGTTCTCCCGTATTACCCCGGAATGGATCATATGAACGTCGGGGGCTGACGGGTGGAACTTTGCGGCTGATTTGCGGCTGATTTGCGGCTGAGAGGTAAGGAATCTCCAGGATCTGCTCGCCGCCGCCGTGCGTCTAAAGACCAGGCCCAGCCACGTTGATCACCTTGCTCGGCTAGCTGTGGGCAGCCGCTCACTCACCGTGCCCGCGCCCGGCTGGCAGGCCCCATCGCTGGTGTCCCGCGCGTCAAGTCCGCGCCTTGGTGGCTGGCCAATTCCAAAATCTGCCAGAGGAGACGGCCGACACCGTCCGTCAGCGATCGTGACGAGAATCCAGCAGGAACATATGGCGTGGATGGATTTCAGGTCCGGGACGCTAGTCAGCAGCGACCTGGGCTGTTATGGAGAGAGCCAGTTCGCGGTGGAAGTGAGGCATCTGTCTGGGCAGGTTGTCGAGGGCGAACAGGCGAGCCTGGAGGATCTCGCTGGTCTCTAGGACCACCTGATCAAGATCGCTGATGAGGGTCGCCTCGTAGTAGAACTCGACGCGGTACCGGAAGCCGCTGCGGACCTTGAGCAGCCTGCCCACTTCGACTTCCAGGCCGGTCTCCTCCCGTATCTCCCTGGTGACGGTGTCCTCATGCCGTTCCCCCGCCTTCGCCCAGCCGCCAGGGAAGCCCCATTGGTGATGCGGGGGCCACAGCCGGTGCCTGAGCAGCAGGATGCGCCCGTCCTCCGCGCGGACGAGGGCGCAGACGCCACACACGAACTTGGCGTTCGACAGCCATACGAGCCGCCATTGCAGTGGCTTGGCCTTCCTCCAGAGCCGGATCAGTGGTCCGCGCGCGGTCATCATGGCAGGTGAAAGCCCCTCGCTTCGCTGGGATGTCGGCTCCGCCCATTATGGAGCGCGCAGGCTCTGTTGCGACGGGCGGAGGACACTCTAGGATCCGGCGCATGAGAGTTGTTGCTGACTGGGATCTGTGCGAGTCCAACGGGCTTTGCGAGCGAGCCGCTCCCGAGGTCTTCCACGTGAACGACAAGGATGAGCTGGACATCGCCAACGATGGTGAAGTTCCGGCGGAACTGGCCGAGAAGGTCCAGGAGGCGGTGCGGGTCTGCCCCAAGGCGGCACTGTCCCTGCAGGAGTTATCGGTAACGGGCTGGTCAAAGGAGACTAGCGGCGACGGTGGCGGCCAGTTCGTAGCACTCACGCTCGACGTCCTTGCTGACCGGGCCGGTGGCCACCACCGGGTTACTCACCTGCGACCAGCCCAAGCCCGTGGTGATTGACGCGACGGCGCGCACCGCCCCTATGGTGTCGCTGCTGCCGTGCACGTACAGGCCGAACGGCGCCGCCTTCTTCGCGTGCAGGCACGGGTAGTAGATCTGATCAAAGAAGTGCTTGAGCGCTCCGGACATGTAGCCGATGTTCGCCGGTGTACCCAGCAGGAAGCCGTCGGCTGCCAGCACGTCGGGCACGCCAGCGGCTAGGGCGGGGGCAAGCACGACCTCGATGTCGTGCAGTTCCGGGTCGCGCGCGCCGGCCAGTGCCGCCTCCAGCATGGCCTGCAACGTGGGCGACGTCGTGTGGTGCACCACGAGCAGACGTGGCACGGGCACCTCCTAGTCAGCCCATGCCGTCTGTCGATTCGCGGCACACGGCAGGGTGTGTTAGGGTTCCCCCACTACGGCGGCTTCAAACCGTCCGAACCTCACGAGAATTCGCTTGATTCGCGATGTCGGTGAGTCTCGGGTATAGTCGAAGACGTCGGGGTGATTCCAAAGAGTCAGTGAGGCCCGGGAGGCTAGTGCTTAACAAGCACGATCTCCGGACAGCAGCTTGACACGAAGGAATCGGCCGAGTAAAGTTAAAGGGTTGCCCCGGAGGGCCGCGAGAGCGGAACGATGGTGTGCGTCCGTACCTTGAGAACTCAACAGCGTGCTAAAAGCCAGTGCATTAAGCACAACCCCGTCATGGGCTCGCGTTTCGCGGGTCGTGATGGTGTGATTTGCCATGGACAGTCCTCGTCTGCTTGGCGGGGGCGTTGCTCTCATGGTTGGCAGGTCTGGCGGTCCTCTTTGCGGGGGGCTTGCCTGTTTGACCTTCAACGGAGAGTTTGATCCTGGCTCAGGACGAACGCTGGCGGCGTGCTTAACACATGCAAGTCGAGCGGAAAGGCCCTTCGGGGTACTCGAGCGGCGAACGGGTGAGTAACACGTGAGCAACCTGCCCCTGGCTCTGGGATAGCTCCGGGAAACCGGGATTAATACTGGACATGACCCTCCTCTGCATGGTGGGGGGTGGAAAGTTCTTCGGCCAGGGAGGGGCTCGCGGCCTATCAGCTTGTTGGCAGGGTAATGGCCTACCAAGGCGACGACGGGTAGCCGGCCTGAGAGGGCGGACGGCCACACTGGGACTGAGACACGGCCCAGACTCCTACGGGAGGCAGCAGTGGGGAATATTGCGCAATGGGCGAAAGCCTGACGCAGCGACGCCGCGTGCGGGATGACGGCCTTCGGGTTGTAAACCGCTTTCAGCAGGGACGAATTCAGACGGTACCTGCAGAAGAAGCGCCGGCTAACTACGTGCCAGCAGCCGCGGTAATACGTAGGGCGCAAGCGTTGTCCGGAATTATTGGGCGTAAAGAGCTCGTAGGCGGCCTGTTGCGTCCGCTGTGAAATCCCGGGGCTTAACCCCGGGCGTGCAGTGGATACGGGCGGGCTAGAGGCAGGCAGGGGAGAACGGAATTCCTGGTGTAGCGGTGAAATGCGCAGATATCAGGAGGAACACCGGTGGCGAAGGCGGTTCTCTGGGCCTGTTCTGACGCTGAGGAGCGAAAGCGTGGGGAGCGAACAGGATTAGATACCCTGGTAGTCCACGCCGTAAACGTTGGGCGCTAGGTGTGGGTCCCTTCCACGGGGTCTGTGCCGCAGCTAACGCATTAAGCGCCCCGCCTGGGGAGTACGGCCGCAAGGCTAAAACTCAAAGGAATTGACGGGGGCCCGCACAAGCGGCGGAGCATGTTGCTTAATTCGACGCAACGCGAAGAACCTTACCAAGGCTTGACATGGCCTCAAAAGCCGCAGAGATGCGGTGTCCGCAAGGGGGGGTCACAGGTGGTGCATGGCTGTCGTCAGCTCGTGTCGTGAGATGTTGGGTTAAGTCCCGCAACGAGCGCAACCCTCGTCCTGTGTTGCCAGCGGGTAATGCCGGGGACTCACGGGAGACTGCCGGGGTCAACTCGGAGGAAGGTGGGGATGACGTCAAGTCATCATGCCCCTTATGTCTTGGGCTGCAAACATGCTACAATGGCCGGTACAAAGGGCTGCGATGCCGTGAGGCGGAGCGAATCCCGGAAAGCCGGCCTCAGTTCGGATCGGGGTCTGCAACTCGACCCCGTGAAGTCGGAGTCGCTAGTAATCGCGAATCAGCAACGTCGCGGTGAATACGTTCCCGGGCCTTGTACACACCGCCCGTCACGTCACGAAAGTTGGCAACACCCGAAGCCGGTGGCCGAACCCGCAAGGGACGGAGCCGTCGAAGGTGGGGCTGGCGATTGGGACGAAGTCGTAACAAGGTAGCCGTACCGGAAGGTGCGGCTGGATCACCTCCTTTCTAAGGAGCACTTAGCGTCACTGACCGGCGAGTGCCCGGTCTGGCGCTCATGCTGCCTAGTGGAGCACTGGCTATTCATCGAGCTGCTGCGGCGCGGTCGCGGCTAGTACGCTGCCCGGGGTTTCCCGGGTGCTGCGGAACGGGCTGCCGGGCATGGGTGGCTGGATGAGCACGCTGTTGGGTCCTGAGGGCGCGGGCGCGGTGCTTGTGATGAGCACGGCCTGGGGCACCTCGGAGCGGCTGGGCGCCGGGTCACCGCGGACGCGGTGGCGCGGGGCCTTGTTCCGTCCGTATCTTGAGAACTGCACAGTGGACGCGAGCATCTTCTTCTTAGAAGTGTCTGTAGTGATTTTTGCTAAGTTACTAAGGGCGCACGGTGGATGCCTTGGCATCAGGAGCCGATGAAGGACGTTGGAGCCTGCGATAAGCCTCGGGGAGTCGGCAACCAGACTGTGATCCGAGGGTGTCCGAATGGGGAAACCCGGCGGCCGTAGATGGCCGTCGCCCCTGCCTGAACGCATAGGGCAGGTGGCGGTAACGCGGGGAAGTGAAACATCTCAGTACCCGCAGGAAGAGAAAGCAAAAGCGATTCCGCTAGTAGTGGTGAGCGAACGCGGAAGAGGCTAAACCTGGTACGTGCTAAAGCCAGCAAGCGTTGCGTGCCGGGGGTAGAGGGACCGTCCAGCTGGGGTTGCTGATCCAGCGGGGAGTTACAAATCGCGTTGGTAGTGGAAGGTTCTGGAAAGTTCCGCCACAGCGGGTGACAGCCCCGTACATTAAACCGGCGTGACTCCCGGGCGTGTTCCCGAGTAGCACGGGGCCCGAGAAATCTCGTGTGAATCTGGGAGGACCACCTCCTAAGCCTAAATACTCCCTGATGACCGATAGTGAACTAGTACCGTGAGGGAAAGGTGAAAAGCACCCCGGTGAGGGGTCGTGAAATAGTACCTGAAACCGTGTGCCTACAAGCCGTGGGAGCTTGCCCTTTCGGGGGCGTGATGTGACCGCGTGCCTTTTGAAGAATGAGCCTGCGAGTTACGGTGCGTGGCGAGGTTAACCGGAGACGGGTAGCCGTAGCGAAGGCGAGTCTGAACAGGGCGTTCAGTCGCGTGCTGTAGACCCGAAGCGGAGTGATCTACGCATGGGCAGGGTGAAGCGCGGGTAAGACCGCGTGGAGGCCCGAACCCACCAGGGTTGAAAACCTGGGGGATGACCTGTGCGTAGGGGTGAAAGGCCAATCAAACTCCGTGATAGCTGGTTCTCCCCGAAATGCATTTAGGTGCAGCGTCGCGTGTTCCTTCCCGGAGGTAGAGCTACTGGTTGGCCTAGGGGGCCGACAAGCTTACTGAAGTCAGCCAAACTCCGAATGCCGGGAAGCCAGAGCGCGGCAGTGAGACTGCGGGCGATAAGGTTCGTAGTCGAGAGGGAAACAGCCCAGACCACCGGCTAAGGCCCCTAAGCGCATGCTAAGTGGGAAAGGATGTGGAGTCGCGAAGACAACCAGGAGGTTGGCTTAGAAGCAGCCACCCTTGAAAGAGTGCGTAATAGCTCACTGGTCAAGTGATTCCGCGCCGACAATGTAACGGGGCTCAAGCATGCCGCCGAAGCCGTGGCAGTGACCTTCGGGTTGCTGGGTAGGGGAGCGTCGTGTCGCGAGTGAAGCGGCGGGGGAACCCAGCCGTGGACGCGTCACGAGTGAGAATGCAGGCATGAGTAGCGAAAGAGGAGTGAGAAACTCCTCCGCCGGATGACCAAGGGTTCCTGGGGCAGGCTAATCCGCCCAGGGTAAGTCGGGACCTAAGGCGAGGCCGACAGGCGTAGTCGATGGACAACGGGTTGATATTCCCGTACCCGCGTGGGACCGCCCATGCTGAATCCGTGATGCTAAGCGCGTGAGGCCTGGGATTCCTTCGGGATGACCTTGCCAGGCGCGTGGCCCGATCGGGTAGTAGGCAAGCTGGTGGGGTGACGCAGGAGGGTAGCTGTACCGGGCGGTGGTAGTCCCGGGGTAAGGGCGTAGGGCGCCGCGCAGGCAAATCCGCGCGGCACGTGCCTGAGACCTGATGCCGAGCCGTTAGGCGAAGTCAGTGATCCCATGCTGCCAAGAAAAACCTCGCAGCGAGGTCTTAAGCGGCCCGTACCCTAAACCGACTCAGGTGGTCAGGTAGAGAATACCAAGGCGATCGGGTGAACTGTGGTCAAGGAACTAGGCAAATTGTCCCCGTAACTTTGGAATAAGGGGAGCCCTGTGCGGTGATGGCACTTGCTGCCTGAGCTGTGCGGGGTCGCAGATACCAGGGGGAAGCGACTGTTTACTAAAAACACAGGACCGTGCGAAGCCGCAAGGCGATGTATACGGTCTGACGCCTGCCCGGTGCCGGAACGTTAAGGGGACGGGTCAGCCCTCCGGGGCGAAGCTCAGAACTTAAGCGCCGGTAAACGGCGGTGGTAACTATAACCATCCTAAGGTAGCGAAATTCCTTGTCGGGTAAGTTCCGACCTGCACGAATGGCGTAACGACTTCCCCGCTGTCTCAACCACAGGCCCGGCGAAATTGCACTACGAGTAAAGATGCTCGTTTCGCGCAGCAGGACGGAAAGACCCCGGGACCTTTACTGCAGCTTGACATTGGTGTTCGGGACGGCTTGTGTAGGATAGGCGGGAGACTGGGAAGTTCAGACGCTAGTCTGGGCGGAGTCACTGGTGAAATACCGCTCTGGTCGTTCTGGGTGTCTAACCTCGGCCCGTGATCCGGGTCAGGGACAGTGTCTGGCGGGTAGTTTAACTGGGGCGGTTGCCTCCCAAAAGGTAACGGAGGCGCCCAAAGGTACCCTCAGCCTGGTCGGTAACCAGGTGCCGAGTGCAAGTGCACAAGGGTGCTTGACTGTGAGACAGACATGTCGAGCAGGAGCGAAAGCTGGGACTAGTGATCCGGCGGCAGCTTGTGGAAGCGCCGTCGCTTAACGGCTAAAAGGTACCCCGGGGATAACAGGCTGATCTTGCCCAAGAGTCCATATCGACGGCATGGTTTGGCACCTCGATGTCGGCTCGTCGCATCCTGGGGCTGGAGCAGGTCCCAAGGGTTAGGCTGTTCGCCTATTAAAGCGGTACGCGAGCTGGGTTTAGAACGTCGTGAGACAGTTCGGTCCCTATCCGCTGCGCGCGCAGGAACCTTGAGAAGGGCTGTCCCTAGTACGAGAGGACCGGGACGGACAGACCTCTGGTGTGCCAGTTGTCCTGCCAAGGGCACGGCTGGTTGGCTACGTCTGGAAGGGATAACCGCTGAAAGCATCTAAGCGGGAAGCTCGCTTCAAGATGAGGGTTCCCACAGGGTTAACCTGGTAAGGCCCCCAGCAGACCACTGGGTTGATAGGCCGGACGTGGAAGCGCCGCAAGGCGTGAAGCTGACCGGTACTAACAGGCCGAGGGCTTAGCATCACCACTACATACTTGCGTCCACTGTGCGGTTCTGGAGATACGGGCACGCCCGCACAACTCCATAGCGTTACGGCGGCCATAGCGAAAGGGAAACACCCGGTCCCATCCCGAACCCGGAAGTTAAGCCTTTCAGCGCCGATGGTACTGCAGGGGAGGCCCTGCGGGAGAGTAGGACACCGCCGGACATACCTTCACAAAGCACGAGAGCCGCTCCCCGGCCACAACCGGGTCGAGCGGCTCTCGCGCTTTCTCGCGCCCTCCTGCGCCAGCGAGCTTTCCCACGCCACCGGGCCAGCCCGCCAGCCCGCCAGCCCGCTCCCATCCCATCTCGCCTCGCTGGCGTACCTGCCCCCTCACCGATGCAGCCCGCAGCCGCCCGCACGCCGGCTGACCGGCCCGCAGCCGCAATTGAGTCAGAACGCTCACAGGTCGCAGGCGCAGGAGCATCAACACACCCTGAGCCGCTGGCGCAGTAGAGTCAGAACGTTCAGGGTCGCTGGCGCAGTTGAGTCAGAACGCTCACAGGTCGCAGGCGCAGGAGCATCAACACACCCTGAGCCGCTGGCGCAGTAGAGTCAGAACGCTCACGGGTCGCAGGCGCAGGAGCATCAGCACTCCCTGAGCCGCTGGCGCAGTAGAGTCAGAACGTTCAGGGGTCGCTGGCGCAGGAGCATCATCACCGCCCAGGCTTTCAGGCGCCGGTGCGCCGCCTCGCTGGCGTGGAAGTGTCGGAACTTTCCCGAGGCGCTGGCGCAGGTCGGTGGTGGCGTTCGCGGGTCGCTGGCGTGGGAGTGTCGCAGCGGTCTTGACTGGCAGCAGGCGCAGGCGCAGGCGCAGGCGCAGGCGCGTCGCAGGAAGCGGTGAGCAGGGTCGTAAGCAGGTCGTCGATTACCATTCCGCCCTTGCCGACTGCCTCGTAGAGAGCGTCCAGGTCGTCGTAGCCGAGCTTGCGGCCCTCGCTGTGCGCTGTGCCGTCCGCCTCTAGGTCCAGCAGGTCGATTCCCTGGCCGGACAGCTTCTCGGCGAGCTTGAGGCGTCCGGCGGCTGACGCCTGCTCGGCCTCTTGCCGGGCAACCTCAACGTCGCGGCGGGCAAACCAGTGCTGCAAGTGAGCACGGGCCTGGCCGCTGCGGGCGGCGTCCAGCCATGACTCCGGCGGGTCGGCAGGCGGCCCCGTGATGAGCTGGACCACCTGACCATGTGCCAGTTCCTTGTCTATCGGCCTGCGCAAGCCGTTGACCAGTATCCCTGTTGCCCGATTGGCGGTCTCCGGGCTTGTCATGTAGGCGAAGTCCACTCCGGTCGCCCCACTGGGCAGCACAACGGTCGAGCCGTCAGAGGCGAACACGAGGAAACCGGCCCCGTCCAGGTCCGCTCGCAGGCTCTTGAGGAAGTCCTCTGACGCAGACAGCGGCTGCCAGGCCAGCAGTCGGTCCAGCCACTTGAGGTCTGCGTTGCGAGCCACGTCAGCGCTCACCCGCCCAGTTCGCCCCGCCGCGCTGCGGATGTGGGCGGCGACTCCGTAGCTGGCGACCTGGTCCATCGCGGGCGTCCGGATGATCACGTCCAGGATCTCGCCGTCGTCGGTGAGCAGCGACGTGTGCAGCGAGCTGTACATATTGTGCTTCGGTATCGCGACATAGTCCTTGAACCGGGGCTGTACTGGCCGCCACCGCGAGTGCAGCACCCCAAGAGCGACATAGCAATCGGTATCACTGCCATCAACGACGATCACGATGCGGATCGCGTTCCTGGGACGCAAGGTGCCGTCGACGCCGTGCGGGAAGTCCCGGTACACGGAGTACAGGTGCCGGTTTCGGGCCTCTGCTCGGGTCCTGAGTCCCGCGGCGCGGAGCAGGTCGCGTACCTGCGCGAGCAGGGGCGCGAGGTAGGCGGCCCGGCCGGGTGCCGTCGCGCGCACGAGGTCCCGTAGCTGGTCGTGCTCGTGAGGTTCCATGACGGCGAAGACCAGGTCCTCCATCTCCCGCTGGAACGTGTACAGGCCGAGTCGCCCGGCGAATGGGACGAACAGTTCCAGGGAGGCCCGGGCGATCCGGTCGCGCTTCTCCTTCTTGGCATGGTGACGCAAGGTACGGAGGTTATGCACCCGGTCGGCCATCTTGATGACCAGCACTCGCAGGTCGATGGACGCGGCCATGATCATCTTCCGGAAGGTCTCCGCCTCCGCGTGATCGCCCCAGCGTGCGCCATCCAGCTTGGTGACGCCGTCGACGAGGATCGCCACTTCCGCGCCGAACTCCGCCTTCACCTGCCCGATCGGCAGGTCGGTGTCCTCCACGGTGTCGTGCAGCAGGGCAGCGGCAAGCGTGGTGGTGTCCATCCCGATCGCGGCCAGCAGTTCCGCCACAGCCAGGGGATGCGTGATGTAGGGCGCACCAGACTTGCGCGTCTGGCCACGGTGGTAGCGCTCGGCGACCTTGTAGGCATGTCCCAGTAGCCTTGTGTCGGCCTTCGGAAAGATCCGCCGATGCTCGGCGATCAGCGGCTGGACCGCAGCCAGCAGTTCACCGTCTGGTCGAGAAGCCCGGCGCGGGGCCGTGGACAGCTCGCGAACCAGGCGATGTGCGTGCGCGCGGAGCGCGGCGGTCCCGGCAGACATAGCTCTCTCGTAAACTATTGTTTACTAATTGTAAAAAGAGTATCCGCTATCGGGGTCCCGGGCGAGTGTTTCGCGAACTGGTGAGGTTGCGTTTAGTTACTTGGCCACGAGGTGATGATGCGCCCGGTACCGGCGGATGGCTAGGAAACCGCCGGAAACCGGACGCCTCCGGGTTTACACAGCGTCCTCGCGCAGCTTGACAGCGCGGATGAGGAGCTGGGATACGTCGATGACCTCGAGGGACTCCTTGGCCTGGCCGGCGGCCTTCTTGGCGTTGACGGCGTCGCCGAGCATGACCATGCAGTAGGGGCAGCCGGTGGCGACGGTGTCGGGGTCGAGGGCGAGCGCCTCGTCGATCCGGTTGTTGTTGATCCGGGTTCCGGTGCGCTCTTCCAGCCACATGCGGGCGCCGCCGGCGCCGCAGCAGAAGCCCTTGCCCTTGCAGCGGTGCATCTCCTCGGCAACAACGCCGGGGACGGACTCGATGACGTGCCGCGGCGGGGTGTAGATCTCGTTGTGCCGGCCGAGGAAGCACGGGTCGTGATAGGTGATCTTCTCGTTCACCTCGTTGACGGGCTTGAGGCGGCCTTCGGTGACGAGGCGGGACAGCAGCTGGGTGTGGTGGATGACCTCGTAGTTGCCGCCCAGCTGCGGGTACTCCCGGGCGATGGTGTTGAAGCAGTGCGGGCAGGAGGCGATGACCTTCTTCGCGCCCGCCTCGTTGAGAGTCTCGACGTTCTGCTGGGCGAGCATCTGGTAGACGAACTCGTTGCCCAGCCGCCGGGCGGGGTCGCCGGTGCAGGCCTCGGCTGGGCCTAGGACGGCGAACTTGACGCCTGCGGCGTGCAGCAGCTGCGCGGTGGCCTTGGTGGCCTTCTTCGCGCGGTCCTCAAGGGCGCCGGCGCAGCCGACCCAGTACAGGTACTCGACGTCGGCGGGGATCTTGCCGTCCACCACGGGGATCTCAAAGTCCATCTCGGAGATCCAGTCGGCCCGCTTCATCTCGGGCATGCCCCAGGGGTTGCCCTTGCGCTCCAGGTTGTTCAGCATGGTCGAGGCCTCGGTCGGGAAGGCAGACTCGACGAGGACCTGGTGGCGGCGCATGCCGTTGATGTGGTCGATGTGCTCAATGTCCACCGGGCACTCGTTGACGCAGGCGCCGCAGTTGGTGCAGGCCCACAGCACCTCGGGGTCGATGACGCCGCGTTCCTGCGCGGTGCCGACGAGCGGCCGGGCGGCCTCCGCCAGCACGTCGGCCGGCAGCGAGTCGCGGGCGTCGGGCGCCGCCAGCAGGTAGGGGGCCTTGGCGAAGGCGTGGTCGCGCAGGTCGAGGATGAGCTGCTTGGGGGACAGCGGCTTGTCGGTGGCCCAGGCGGGGCACTGGGACTGGCAGCGCCCGCACTCGGTGCAGGTGGCCATGTCCAGCAGGCCCTTCCAGGAGAAGTCCTCGATCTTCCCCAGGCCGAACACGTCGGTGTCGGGGTCGGCCTCCTCGAAGTCGAGGACCTTGCCGCCGGATCGCATCGGCTGCAGCGGGCCCAGGCCGTTCGGGCGGCGGGAGAACATGATGTTCAGCGGGGCGAGGCCGATGTGCAGGTGCTTGGAGTAGGTGACGACGACCAGGAACCCGAGCACGACGGCAAGCTGGGCCAGGATGAACGTGGTCTCAAGGACATTGTTGACGCCGGTGCCGAGCGGGTGCAGGGCCTTGCCGACGAGCCAGGAGGCGAACGCCCAGGCGTGGGGGTAGGGGAAGTCGCCGGTGTTCTGCTGCGCCCCCCGGTAGATCAGCAGGGTCGCGACGACCAGGAAGATCATGCCAAGCACGACCCAGGCGGCACGCGTGTGCGAGCCGAAGAACCGCGACCGGCGGCCTTCCCTGTGCGGGTCGCTGCGCAGCCGGATCACCGTGAACGTGGCGATGCCAGCCAGCACGCCGACCGCGAACAGGTCCTCGATGAACCCGATGAAGGCCCAGTGCCCGATGCCCGGGATCGCGAACGTCTTGGAGAACAGGTCGCCATACGCCTCGATGATCGTCAGCAGCAGCACGAGGAAGCCCCAGAATGTCGCCGCGTGCGCAGCGCCGGGGACCGACCACTTGAGCAGCTTGCGCTGCCCGACGACCTCCGTCAGCTGGGTCTTGACCTCGGTTCCGACGTTGGCCTTCGCGTACTGGAGGCGCTCCGGCGCGGGCTGCCCGGAAAGCGCCAGCCGCTTAAGCCACCACAGCCGGCGTCCCGCGATCGCGAACGCGACAACGGTCAACACCAGGCCGATGACCATCCGCAGGATCATCTACTGACCACCATTCGTGTTGGTTCGGTTAGTAGCTATGTTACTCATGAGTAACTGCTACTCGGGCTATCGCTGCTTCAGGCCGCCCATGAAGCCGTTGATGGCCTCTTGGACGACGGGTGACGCCCACATCTGCGTGGACCTGTCATCGTCGGCCGGGCTGAGCGCGTCGATCCGCTCTCGGGCCGGTCCCTGCAGCTGGCGCTTGGTGAACGCGTACACGTCCGGCGAGATCCTCGCCAGGCGTCCCGCCTCGGCGAGCGCCTCATCCAGCAGCGTCTTTGGCTCGGTGATCCGGTCAATCAGCCCGGCTGCCAGTGCCTGCACCGGGGACAGTAGCTCAGCGCTCAGCACGAAGCGGCGGGTGGCCGGGCCAAGCGCGTGCCGCATGACCTCCAGTGGCACGCCGGGGAACGGGACGCCCACCCGCATCTCGGATAGGCCGATCGTGCCCCCGGCCATGAGACGGACGTCACACGCGACCGCGAGCACGCACCCCCCGGCGATCGCGTGCCCGTTGACCGCCGCGACGACGGGGCCAGGGTGGCAGAAGACCGACTTGATGGCGGCGCTCAGCGCCGGGCGGAACACCTTGACATACTCCAGGCCGCCATCGGTGATCCGCTTCAGGTCCACGCCCGCGGACAGGGACCGGCCGGCACCCGTGAGCACGACGGCCTTGTGACTGTCCAGGCTGCTGAAGGTCTTCTCGATCGCCTGCAGTAGCTCAACGTCGAGGGCGTTGACCTTGCCATGCGCCAGGCGCACGATCGTGATCCCGCCACGTTCTTCGAGGTCTAGCATCCTTATCCTGCTCTTTATGCGTTGCCCCAGGCACTGTAGTCCTTATCTCGCAGTAGAGGATAGTTGAGCAAATTTTGAGAATGTCATTCTCGTCACGCCACTGGCCTGTCGAGGCCCCGTACGCACGCTCGGAGAACCGATGATCCACGGACCTGCCCTCCTGTTTTGCCCGGCCGACCGTCCCGACCGGTACGCCAAGGCCCTGGCCGCCGCCGACTCGGTGATCCTCGACCTGGAAGACGGCGTCGGCGCTGCGAGCAAGCACGCGGCCCGCGCCGCGCTGCTCGCGACACCGGTAGACCCGCAGCGAGTCATCGTTCGGATCAACGCAGTAGGCACCACCGAGCACGACAAGGACATCGAGGCCCTGCGGAAGACGGACTACCGGACGATCATGGTCGCAAAGGCCGAGAGCCGCGCCCAGCTTGACGCCGTGGCCGCGCTCGGCGACTGGGACGTGCTGGCGCTTGTCGAGTCGGCTCTGGGCATCTTGCGTGTGGAGGAAGTCGCTGCCGCCCCCAATGTCGTCGCGGTCCTGTGGGGGGCCGAGGACCTGATCGCCTCAATGCGCGGCCGGACCAGCCGGCGCCCCGACGGCACCTACCGGGGGGTGGCACTGCACGCCCGTGAGCGGACACTGCTGGCCGCCACCGCCTATGGCAAGCAGGCGGCTGACGCCGTCTACACGAACATCGGCGACCTGGACGGCCTGGCCGCCGAGGCGGAGGATGCCGCAGCGTCTGGCTTCACGTTCAAGGCCCTCATCCACCCGAGCCATGCCGCGGTTGTCCGCGCGGCGTTCCGTGCCGACGACAAGCAGATCGCCTGGGCCCGCCGTGTCCTGGCGGCGGCCAGGGCTGGCGGCGATGATGGCGGTGCTATCAAGCTGGACGGCCAGATGATCGACGCCCCGCTGATCCGCCAGGCCGAGGCGGTCCTCGCTTCCCTCGCAGAGTAAGCGCTTGGGGTGCGTGCGCGGCGTCCCGGTCGATCACCACCACCGGGAGCAGGCGGGCGGCCGCGGTCGCCTCCAGCACGCCGTTCACCACCCCGCCGCCTGGGGGCGGGAGGCCGACCGGGGCCGGCTGGCTGGCGGAGGGAGGAAACGGAGGCAGGCCGGGGCCGGGATCAGTGTGGCCGAGACGAACCGCAGGCGTGGCCGCTCCTCATCGAAGTCGAACAGCGCTACTGTGTCGCTTCGCTGGTTGCCTACTAGAAGACGGGCACCGTCGGGGGTGATGACGAAGTCGCGTGGCTGGCGACCGCCGGAGGGCGCCACGAGCGTGGGCGTGAGCTTCCCGGTGGCCTGGTCGAAGGCGAGCACGGCGATGCTGTCGTGGCCGCGGTTGGCGGCCAGTACCGATCGTCCTGATGGCGAGACCCGGACGGCGCTGGCCTGGTTCAGGCCGGTGAAGCCGTCCGGCACCGTGGAGATGACATCGGTCCGGGTGAACCCGTCGCCGTCGCGGCGCCACGCGGCCAGCGTGCTGTCCAGCTCGTTGACGACGAATAGGTGCTGGCCGCCGGGGTGGAACGCGAGGTGCCGGGGTCCGGCGCCGGGCGATCCGGTGATGCGCGCCGCCGGGAGCTCCGACAAGATGCCGTCTTCGCTGAGCCGGTAGCTGAGTACCGCGTCGATTCCCAGGTCGGGCACGAACAAGTCGCCGGTGACCGGATCGAAGCAGATCTGGTGCGGGTGCGGGCTCGCCTGCCGGACCGGGTGGACACTCGACCCCTGGTGCTGGACGTGACAGGTCATCGCTCCCAGCCGTCCGCTGGCTTCCCGCGCGAAGACGGACACCGAGCCGGAGTCGTAGTTGGCCACGATGACGAACCGTTCCGACGGGTCCAGTTCGAGGTGCGCGGGCGCCGCACCACCCGAGGAGACCGCGTTCAGCAGCATGACGGCGCCGGCCGCGGGGTCGCGGGCATAAGCGGCGACACCGCCGCCCGGCCTGCCCGCGAAGTCCGCTGTCTCGGCGACCGCGTACAGGTAGCCCCCGTCCGCGGTCGCGGTCACCCAGGACGGGTTAGGCAGTTCCGCCAACGCGGTGAGGCCCGCCACGCTGGTCCCCTCGTAGCTGGCGGCCAGTATCCCCGAGGGCCGTCCGTCGCAGGACTCCTCTCTCCTGGTGTAGGTCCCGATGACCAGGGACTGTCCAACTGCGCTCATGTAGCCTTCCTCGGTAATCACGGTGCCATCCCGGGCTTAACTCTCAGGTCACGGGGACACGAGGGAGCCGTCGGGGCGGCGGACGCCAGCGACCCAGCGGTCAAAGCGGAACTTGACCGGGGGGAAGCGGGACGCGGCCCTCTCGTCGAGGTCGACGCCGAAGCCCGGCTCGGGGGATGGCAGCAGGTAGCCGTCGCGCACCACCGGGGTGCCGGGGAAGACCTCGTGCGTGGCGTCGTTGTAGGTGTGCGACTCCTGGTAGCCGAAGGCGGGCGTGGACACGTCGACTGCCAGGTTGGCGGCCACCCCGACGGGCGAGATGTCGCCCGGTGAGTGGAACGCGGTGCGCACGCCCAGCAGCTCGGCGAGCGCCGTCAGCTTGCGGGTTGGGGTGAGGCCGCCAATCGCCGACGTGTGCAGCCGCAGCAGGTCGATTCCGCCGTCGCGGATCAGTCGCACCGCGTCGGGGACCGATCCGATCTGCTCCCCCACCGCGATCGGCACTCCAGACGCCGCCCGCACCTCGGGCAGCCGGTCATAGTGCTCGGGGGCGATCACGTCTTCCAGGAACGACAGCCGGTACGGCTCCAGCGCCCTGGCGAGCACGATCGCCTGCGTGGGCGTGAGCCGGCTGTGCACGTCGTGCATGAGGCTGACCTCGGCGCCGAAGCGCTCGCGGGCCGCGGCGAAAAGCTCAGGCGTGTGCGTCAGGTAGTACTGCACGTCCCAGCCGTCGGGGTTCGGGGACCGCGGGTAGCCTCCCTGGGTGCCGGGCGCGCCGTAGGTACCGATCCCCGGACCGCCGGACTGCAGCCTGATGTGCCGGTACCCGGCGGCGAGCAGTTCCTCAGCCCGCTCGAGCGTCTGCGGGATCGTCGCGCCGGCGGCGTGCGAGTACACCTCAACAGCGGCACGACTACGGCCGCCGAGCAGTTCGTAGACCGGCAGGCCGGCCCGCTTGCCCGCGATGTCCCACAGCGCCTGGTCGACTCCGGACAGCGCGTTGTTCAGCACCGGGCCGTTGCGCCAGTAGGAGGAGTAGTGGATCAGCCGGGTGATGTCCTCGATGTCCGCCGGGTGCCTGCCGACGACCAGCGGTCCGACGTGCTCGTCGACGGCCGCCGCGACCGCCGCGTAGCGCTGGGTGAAGGTCGCGCAGCCGAGTCCGTACAACCCCGGCTCCGAGGTGTCCACCCGGACCACCACCAGCGGCAGGCCCTCCGGGGCGGTGACCACGGCGCGCACCGCGGTGACGCGCAGCTTGTCGCGGCTGGGCCATGGCGGCAGCGCCTCTGGAAGCCCGCCGTCGGGGCCAAGGAACTGGTTTGGGCCGTCTTGGAGTGGTTTGCCTGCCATGCCCCGATTGTCGATAAATACATCAATAAAAACAAGACTTGACATGTTCAACAGCGCGAGTAGCGTCGGGGGCACCGCGGCCGGACGAGCGGCCGGTTGCCGCTCGCGTCGGCGATGAGCGCGTGGAACTCCTCGTTGACCCGCAGGAAGCCGGCGCTGCCGAGCGGCGCTCTCTCGATTGCCCGCTGGCTGTTCCGCAGTGCCTGCACGTGGCCGTCCTGCCGGTGCCGGACCGCCTGGCCGGCTGAGCGCCGGCTCGATGATCAGCCGGGCGTCCAGTACCTCGTACTCGGTGATCATCTCTGCCTCGGTGGCCAGCCGGTCGCCGTGGCGCAGGCCCCGGCTGACGATGCCGTCGGCGATCGCCTCGGCCAGCAGGACGGACAGCTTCGCCGGGGTCGCCGTGTCCTGCCAGGCCATAATAGGCGCATATTTATTGGAGGGCCAGAGCAGGCCGGGGGCCGCAGGAGGAAGCCATGACTGATCGCCGCATGGGCATGTGGTACGAGGAGCTGCCGGTCGGCACCGTGGTCAGGCACGCGATTACCCGCACGCTGACCGAGACCGACAACGTGCTCTTCACGACCATGTCGATGAACCCGCAGCCGCTGCACCTGGACGCCGACTTCGCCAGCAAGACCCAATTCGGGCGGCCGCTGGTCAACTCGCTGTTCACGCTGGCGCTCACCGTCGGCATCTCGGTGCCTGAGCTCACCCTCGGGACGACCGTGGCCAATCTCGGCTTCTCGACCGTCGAGTTCCCCGCCCCGGTCTTCGCCGGCGACACGATCCATGTCGAGACCGAGGTGATCGCGGCCCGCCTGTCGACCTCGCGGCCCGGCCAGGGCATCGTCACCTTCCGGCACATCGCCCGCAACCAGAAGGACGAGATCGTCTGCCGCGCCGACCGGCAGGCGATGATGCACTGCCGCCCGGCGGACGACAGCGAGTAGGGCGGGTACCGCCCAAGTGAAAGGCCCGCGGGTCAGGTCGTGACCCGCGGGCCGAATGCTGGCGCCGGTCAGGCCGCAGCAGTTAGCGGCGGCCTGGTTATTGGCCGATGCTGCTCGCGGCGGCGGAGAAGACCGGCAGGTAGCCGTCGGCCTGGCCGGTCGCCGTCGGGTGGTAGGAGTCGCTGATCGGGAGCGTGACGGAGTTCAGCCAGCCGGCCCCGTCGCACAGCTCGTGGCCGGAGAAGGTGGAGCGGACGTCGGCGAACGTGGCGTTGTCTTCCGCCGCGGCGGCCTGCATGAGGCCGTCGAGGTCGTTGATGCCGACGTCGATCGCCTTGTGGTCGCCGCTGCTTAGGCCGAGGCAGAACGAGACCGACGTGTCGTAGAAGTCCGGGTAGTCGAGCAGGATGATCTTCGCGTTCGGGGCGTCGGCGTGAATGTCGGCAAGCAGCGTGTTGAGCCGCCCCGGCAGGTTAGCGTTCGCCCAGGCCTCGGCGGAGGAAATGTCGCTCTCGCAGGTGCTGGTGGAGTCAAGGACACAGTCCTCCATGATGGAGGAGAAGTTCGCGTCATTGCCGCCGATGGTGAGGCTGACCAGGGTGGTCGACGAGCTGAGCGCGGAGAGTTGGCTGTCGATGACGTCGATTGTGGTGGCTCCGGAGCACGCCTCGAATGCGAACGACGCGGGACTGTTGGCCGCTGCCCACAGTGCCGGGTACGCCTGGGAGCTCTGGCCACAGGAGCCGCTCTCGGATCCGGTCCCTACTCCCGAGGAATAGGAATCGCCGAGCGCGACGTAATTGACCGTGGCAGATGCCTTGGCGGGAAGCGCGCCGCCGGCCATCGCGGCGGCCAGCGCAGTCGTAAAAGTGACAATGCCGATGGTGAGCATGCGGGTCTGGCGCATCTTGTGTCCCTCCAGCGGGAGACCTGTTGGCGATGGTGCATGCGCGCGCACCATCGTTATAACACCGGTTACTGGTGAGTAGAAGACCCGCAAGTTAACAATATTTAGACGTTGTTGAATGTAATTTCGCGTTCATTTACCCGATGCCGGCTGGTTGTCGTCGGCGCGGACGCGGTCAACGCCCTTGTAGATGACCTGCGACTGCAGGTTCGAGTGGGCGTCGACGCCCGGCCAGTCGCCGCTGCGCCCGACGCCCGAGCTCTTCACCCCGCCAAACGGGATAGGGGGCGCCACCTCGGTGTGGTTGTTGACCCAGGCCGTGCCGCACCTCAAGGACGGTATCGGCTCATCGGCCGCACCGCCCCCAACCCCTACCTGTGGGGCATGAAGTAGCCGCGGGGCGGCGGCAGTGTCCGCACCGCCGCCCCGTTACCACCAGGGACACTCATCCTCTGCTACGAAACGGCCGCGGTCCTGTCTTCCCGCGAAGCCACCCGCGTCGTCGCCGTCCGGTCCGCATCCGCCAGGTCACGCTCGCGGAACGCGGTGACGTAGGGCATGCACCCGCAGCCGCCGTTGACCAGGCCGCCGGTCGCGGTAGACCCCTGGTAGGCCATGTCGCCGGCGTAGGTCGCGGTGTACCCGAGCCACTGCAGGACCGTCAGCACTGACGCGGCGCCGCACGGGATCGTGGCGTCGCAGGTGGCCATGCCGGAGGCGTCGGTCGTGGCGGTACACAGGTGTGTAGAGCCGGCCGTGAACGTAACGGCCCGCCCGGCGAGCGGCCCGTCTGGGCCGGTCAGGGTCGCGGTGAGGCCGGCCAGGGACAGGATGCCGCCCGACAGGCTCGCCGCGGCGGGAGTTACCTTCATCGTGGTCGGCACCTGCCAGGCCACCGTAACCTTCCCGGGGCCGGACTGGGAGCCAGTGGACGAGGACCCCCCGGACGCGCACGGGCAGATGTAGCTGCTGCCACCGCCACCGCCACCGCCGCCGCCCGTGCAGTTGGTGGCGCCGCCGCCACCGCCGCCGAACCAGCCGCCACCGCCGCCGCCGCCAGCGCACCCGTGGGAGGACTCGCCCGAGCCGCCCTGCGCTCCGCCGCCCTGGCCACCGCCGCCGCCGACGGGGAACGCGATGGGAAGCATGCTAGCCCCCGAGCCGCCGGAGTAGGAGGTACCCGCACCTCCCGACCAGCCGTTCATGCCGGACCCGCCGGCCCCGTAAGTGGTCGTGGTCCCGCCGTGCCCGGCTCCCGCTCCGTGCGGGGTGCCTGCCGCGCCGCCACCACCGCCGCCCCATCCGCCGGCGCCGCCGAGGCCGGCGGAGGCAGTCCCGCCGGCACTGCCGCCGGCCCCGCCACCGCCGCCGGCCACCAGGAGACGGTCGGCGAGGCCGAACAGCCCGGAACGGACATCGGAGCTTCCGCCGCCTCCGGCGCCGCTATCGAGCCCGCCGGTCGCGGAGCTGCCCTGGCCCTGGCCACCTACGTTGACCTGCAGGACCTGCCCCGGTGTCAAGGGCAGCACAGCCGACACCTTCCCGCCACGGCCGCCGGCCGGCCCTACCGCGTTCGTGCCGCCCTGCGCGCCTTCGACGGTGAAGGCCCCGCGCGTCACGCCGGGCGGCACGGTGAACGTGTCCGTGCCGGCGGTGTTGTACGTGCATGAGGACATGCCAGCGACGCCGACGGCACCGCACGCCGCAGTCCCGGCGAGCGCGGGCCTCGGCCCGATCGCGGCGGCTGACGAGCCCGCGATGACAGTGACCGCTCCGACTATCGTGAGCAGCCGAGAATTCTTCATTCCTTCGCCTTTCCCCCTGGACATGCCATTGTCCGGATTTATGGCACTTCACGGCCCGCCTCGCCTCTGCGCTATTCCCTGAGGCGGTGCACTATACGCACCGTACTTCACTCGCTGTCGTCAGGAAACATATATTGATATCCTTCCTCGTTCAATGTCCCAGCTGACCTGTAAGGATTCGGCGAGGGTGGTGATGTCGCATCATGGTGTCGCGCGCCGCCGGCCCACGTTGTTCCTCATTGGACGCCTTTCGGTGCTACTTGGCTAGATATTTCCAGTGACCGTGCCCGATATCTTTCGATAATGCATTGCGGCTGACCGGCGGAATGCGGCAGAATCCGGGCAAAGCAAGGCACGAGACACACCGGCAGACCGTCAGGTCACCGGTGACCCGGTCAGCGCGGAAGGCACGGACGGCGTCACGCTTGCGGCACCAGGCCACGCGTCGCGCTAGCGGTCGTGCACAAGCGTCAGCATGAACACGGAAAGGCGAGCTTATGCCGCGAACTTCGCGGTTCACGACAGTAGTGGGCGCTAGGCGAGGGCTAGGGCGATGGCGTGCAGGATCAGGCCGACGCCGCAGCCGACCACGGTGCCGTTGATGCGGATGAACTGCAGGTCGCGGCCGAGCAGCAGCTCCAGCTGGGTGGACGTCTCATGGGCGTCCCAGCGCTGGATGGTGCCGGTGACCAGGCCGGCCAGCTCGTCGTGGAACTGGTCGGCGAGGGCGCGGGCGGCCGACTCGATGCGGCGCTCGATGCGATCCTGAAGCGAGGGGTCCCTGGCCAGGCGGTGCCCGGCCGCCTCGATCGCGCTAGTCATCCGCTTGTGCAGCTCAGAGTCCGGGGCAGCGGCCTGGGTGCGCAGGCTTTCCTTGGCCCTGTCCCAAAGCATCGAGGACCAGTCACGCAGCAGCGGGCTGCCCATCAGCTCGTTCTTCAGGTGCTCGCCGCGCTCGCGCAGTGCTGGATCGTTCTCCAGGCGGTCCGGCAGGCCGGCGATCCAGTCCTCGAACTGCTTGCGGGTCTCGTCGTCGGGGTCGTCGGCCATTGCCGCCAGGCGGCCCCGCAGGTGCGCGTACATCCGGTCGAAGACCCGCCCGTAGACCAGTCCGGGCACCCAGCGGGGGGCCTCGGACTCGAACCGGACGCGCAGCTCCTCGTGATGCTCGTCGAGGTAGCTGTCGGCATTGGACAAGATGGTGTTGAACAGCTCCGAGTGGTGGCCGCCGGCGATGATGGCCCGGACCACTCGCCCGGCGAGCGGCGTCACGTCAAGGGAGTCCACCGCGCGGGACATCTGCTCGGAGATCACCCGCTGGGCATCCTCGTCCCGCAGCGTCTCCGCCAGCGTGACCACTAGGTCGGAGGCGTGCCCGGCGGCGCGCGTCGCGTTGTCCGGCCGGACCAGCCAGGCCGCGAGCCGGGCGGACAGTCCCGCCGCGCGCAGCCGGTCGGCCAGCACGTCGCCGTTGAGGAAGTTCTCCTGCACGAACTGGCCGAGGGTAGCGGCGAACTGGTCCTTGCGCTCGACGAGCACGGCCGTGTGCGGGATCTTCAGTCCCAGGGGGTGCCGGAAGACGGCCGTCACCGCGAACCAGTCGGCGACCCCGCCGACCATGGACGCCTCGGCGCCGGACTGCACGAAGCCGAGGAAGACCCCGTGGATGCCGTAGGCGGTCACGGCGATGAAGACGAGCGTCACCCCGGCGAGCAGGGCGGTAGCCCGCCGTCGGGCCTGGACTAGGCGACGCGTCCGCAGCTCCGCCGACTCCCGCTTGATCGCGGGCGCCCCGGAGGGATTCGCCGGAGGCGTGGGCTCCGTCGCGACAGGCTCCATCAGGCCGTCCCCCGTCAGTCGTGCCGCAGGCGGCCGCCCGCGCCCGCGTCAGGCGTGTAGTTCTCATACGCTAAGCCCTAGTCTCGCAGGTGCCTGGCACCAACTCGCACCGGCACGCGCGGGAGCCAGGAGTTCGACGGCCACGTCTACCTGTGCACTGGACCCCGCCGCCCCTGGGGCCAGGTGTGGCCGCAACTGCGGGATTACAGCTGAGCGCGGGTCCTGCCCGGCGTTGAGATGCCCTCGCGGTTGGCCAGCCCGAGGACATCGCGCACGTCGTGTCGTTCTTCGTCAGCGAGGGCGCGGGCTTCGTCTCCGGGCAGGTCATCTACGCCGCGGGTGGCCCGAGGGCATGAGCGAAGACGCGCAATCAGGCGCGTCGCCGTAGCCCTTAAATCACCCGACCTGGAGAGCGCCATTTACAGTCGGCGTGGCCCAGGCACCTTATCTGGTTGCGGGCGATAACGCATCTGGCGTCTAGGCTTTCCGTCGGGTGTGCTGTATGCCCGACGCGGGAGAAGGGGGATAAGTGCCTGCCCGCGCACATGGAAATGGTCGGCTGTTTTGGGCTGCGACATTGACTGCTGTCGCGTTGATGGTGACGGGCTGTACCCATGCAACTACTAGTCCGGGGAATGCTGTTCATGGCGGGCCGCCGAGCAGCAGTGCTGCGACTTACCTGGCCCTTATCGTGAGCGGACAGCGCGGATACGCCGCCAGCGCACCGCCGGCCGATGAGGCGCAGATCACTTACGCGCACGAGTCGTCGTGCCCCCGCAGTCAGTCGGCCTCCCGGCAAGGACTACGCATTGGGGTTGGGCTTTTGCTGGCTGTGGCCGTCCTCGGTGAAATAGCCGGCTGATCCGCCGTGACCACAACCGCCTTGGCCGGTGGCCAGCCCAGTAGTGCTATCTCCGGTTTGCTGTGACTGATGGGCACGAGTGTCCGTGTGCCAAGACGGGCCCGGACATGACAGCGCCCCCGAGAGCGCGTGCTCGCGAGGGCGTGCCGTCGCTGGTGCGCAGGTCGCCTCACGGCGAAAGGCGCATCATGGCTCCAGCCGGACGGTATTCCATGAAGGCAGTGAGTTAGAGCCCGGGGGACACTAGCGCACCAACGAGGGATAGAACGCGAGGCCGGCCAGTACTATTCCAGCCGCGGAGGCCACCAGTGGGTGGATGCGTGCACCAAGCCCAGCCATGGCCGCGATCAGGTGAGATCCCGCCAGGCGCCGGACCAGGCATGTCAACGGTGCCTGGCGCTTGGCCTAGAGTTGGCGCACTACGATATCCAGCGCTGCCGGGGCATCCGGGCGATTGGCCCGAGGGCCTGGCTCGACGATGAAGCCGAGGTCGCGCACCACGTCGGCGAGCTCCCCTGGCTTGCGTGGCTGCTGGCCCGATTCCAGCAGCGCCCGGGCGAGCCTTCCCTTCGTTGCCTTGTTGAAGTGTGAGACCACGGCACGCTTGACCACGCCGCCTGCCTCCCGCTCGTGCAGCACCCGCACGGTCACCGCGTTGGCGCCGGGCGCCCACAAGGCGGCGTATGCCCCCGATCGCAGGTCCACCACCAGCCGGTCGCCGACGTGTGCCGCCAGGGGGTCGCGCAGTGCCTTGCGCCAGGCCGTCGACACCGAGCCTATGGCGGGCAGCTTCACTCCCGCGGAGCAGCGGTAGTGCGGGATCCGGTCACTGGGCCGGAGCACTCCCCACAGGCCCGAGAAGATCAGAACGTGATCCACCGGGACGCCGCGGCGGCGCAGGGCAGGCAGGTCGAGCGCGTCGTACAGCACGCCGGTGTACACCTCGGCCGCCGCGCCGGCGGGCGCCGAGCCAAGGTCGCGGTTATGAGCCAGCTCGCCCGCCTGGCCCTCGCTCAGGCCCAGCGCCTGCAGCGCGACCGGTGCCCGGCCGCGGGACAGCCGAACCAGTGCCTGACGCAGTGCGGCCCTTGTTGGCGCGAGCTCGGGCAGCGCGAGAGAGCCAAGCTCGACCGGGGCTACGCCGGCTGGGAAGGCCTTGGCCTCCGACGGCGGGATGAAGATAAGCATCGTGGAACGGTTCCGTGAGGGAGTACTGAGATTGCGGCCTACCTTAGCCGGGAACCGCTGGTCGGAGAAACCCGGCGGCCGGCGACACGCCGCCAGCGCGAAGTGATCGCCAGGCGAGCTGACGCGACACGGGACGGGCGGTCACACTGGAGAGATGGGACGAATGGTGACTGCGGTGGTGACGCACGGCGGCGCCTGCGCTGGGGTGGTCGGGCCGTTCCCTGTCGAGATCGGGTGGTGGGCCGAGGTTGAGCCGGTCGTGGCGCATCTGGAGGAGACGCTGGCCGTGCCGGTCATCGTCTTGCGGCTGCTTACCGTCGAAGGCTCCGACGGGGCCCGGGACGGCCATGTCACCTACCACGCTGAGGCACTCGGGCCGCCGGGGAGCCTGCCCCCTTGCGACTTCATCGACGACGATCACCCGCTTCGGCTGCCCTGGGCGTGCGCGTCGGGCGTGCGGGAGCTCTTCAGGTGGGCATCGGAGCACGTCGACCTCACCGGGCGGCCCGCCCAGCGCAAGACCTGGAACCTGGCAGCGCTGTTCCGCCTGCCAGCCGCCGATGGCCCGGTCTGGCTCAAGGCCATCCCGGCCTTCGCCGCCGCCGAGCCGGCTGCGATCGCCGCGTTCGCCGAGGTCGATCCTGGCCTGGTGCCAGCCGTCCTGGCCAGCGCGCCGGGCCGCCTGCTGCTGGCCGATGTTCCCGGCACGGACTGCTGGGACGCGTCCGGGCAGGTCGTGGCGGACGCCGTGCATCGCCTGGCCATCGCGCAGTCGCGCATCGACCAGTTGCCGCACACTATCCCGGACCGCCGCCCGGAGGCCCTGGCAGCAGCCGTCCATGACCTGCTCGACGGCCCGGTCGGCACCGAGCTGAGTCCCGGGGAACTGCGCGCGGCCAGGAGCCTGCAGGAGCGATGGGAGATGCTGGCCGACTGTGGCCTGCCCGACACGGTGGTGCACGGCGACTTCCACCCCGGCAACTGGCGTCGCGGCGACGGCGCCCCGGTCGTCCTTGACTTCGCTGACGCGCACCTGGGCAATCCCGTGCTCGACGGGCTGCGCGCGATCGACTACCTGCCGGCAGGCCGGCGCCGCCCGGCGGCCAGCGCCTGGATCGCAGCCTGGACCGCCGCGGTCCCCCGGTCACGTCCCGCCGAGGCGCTACGGATCGCCGAGCCGCTGGCGCATCTTGCGCACGCCGTGCGCTACCAGGAGTTCCTCGACAACATCGAGCCCAGCGAGCGCGTCTACCATTGCGGCGATCCAGCCGCAGCGATCCGCCAGGCGCTCGCCTCCGCCCCTGCCCGGGACCGGACCTGAGAAGACGGCGTCCGCAGATCAGCCACTTAAAGTGCTGACCGTCATGACCGCTGGCCGGGCAGCACGTACCGCGGGCGCCGGCGCCCGCGGTCAGGCGCGGGAGTCAGAACTTGTGCGTGGTCGCGCCGAACGGGTCGCCCTTGGCGTGGCTGAAGACCTTGACTGGCGTAACAGAGAAGACCATGGCCGCGCCACCGCCCGGATGGTGGAAGCAGCCGTCGCGCACCTCGAACTGCCACCGTCCGTCCCATTTCGTGGTGAAGGCCGCAACGACGCGCCTGAGGGTGTTCTCGCTGGTGACCTGGATGGCCTCGCCCTCGACCACGACGTCCAGTCCCCGGTCCCAGTAGTTGCAGCCGGTGGTCAGCACCACGTGCGGGTTGGCGCGCAGGTTTGCGAACTTCTGCTCCTCGGCACCGGTGCAAAAGCAGATGGCCCCGTCGGTCCATGCCGCGACGACCGGGGTGACATGCGGCCTGCCGTCGGTGCGGACTGTGGAGACCCAGAACAGCTCTGCGGTCTGGAGTGCCTCGCGCGTCTGGTCCCATCCTGCGGCGGTGGCCCGCGGGTCGCTGTAGCGGTGGTCAAGGCTGGTGACTGGTGTGGCCATCGGCTGCCTTTCCGATCGTGGCCGCGGGAGTTCCCGCAGTGGACTATGCCGGAATCCCGAGCAGCGGGTCGGGCCAGTCTAGATGAAGCGTCCGGACGTCGGCATGCCCTCTACCTGCTCACGAACCGGTCAGAACGCCCAAACCAGGCTGCCTGGCACTGGGGCGCCGGAACAGGTAAGGGCCTTGAGCGGGATCCGTCCGACCAGCCATACTGGCCTGGGGAGACCTCGCGCGGGCTGCTGCATACTTGCTCGTCGGAGCCGTCCTGGCACATATTGTGATTAGCGCGGCGCGGATACCCGCCCGGCAAGGTCCGGTATGCCCCGCTGCGCTGCCGTGAGCCAGCCGAGCTAGGGCTTCCCGGATCGAGTAGACGTGCCGGGCGCCGGGGGCGGCCACCGCGGCAGCCGCTGACCACCAGGAGCACCAGCACCGCTAGCGCTGCCCGCAGTCCTCTGGCAATTCTCCGCGTCGCTGCGCGCACCCGCCATTAAGCACCCGCGATCGCCATAGGCAAGTATGTCCCGTGCCGGCGCCTGTGAACGCCCCAGGGGTTATCCGCCTGCCGCGGCTCAGTCGGCGAATCCCGCTTCGGCTAGCAATGCCTCACGATTGGCCACGATGAACGCCTTCAGTTCGGGAGGCTGGAGATCGATCGTGGTCAGGGCGGTGCCGTCATCAAGGAGGGTGACGCGGTCCGGATCATAGCGACCCTTGGCGGGGTCGTCCAGCTCGGGACCATTGCGCACGGACAGGTCAAGGCTCGTTAGCCGGGCCACGAAGAAGTGCTGGATCTTGACGCCGGACTCCGACAGCGCGCTGGCCAGGAACACCTGGGACGCGCCCGTCGCCGTCGCGCCTAGCTCCTCGAAGATCTCCCGGTGCATCGCGGCCTCGACCGAGGCGTCGCTGTCTTCGACACCGCCCCCGGCGGTCGTCCAGTACACCGGGACGTCCGGCTTGGTCCGCCTGATCAGGACCAGGTTGCCGTCGTCATCGATCAAGATCGCCCGCGCGGATCGCCGGGCAACTGCCACCGCCACCAGTCCCGCCATGCCCAGCAAGCTTAGGCGGGCGGTGCCTGGGATCGCGCCTCGGTGACCGCTGCCACGCTGATGAAGATTCAGGCCAGCATCCTCGACGCCCGCGCGATCGGGCTGACCAGCGAGCAGATGGATGGCATGGAGTCTGGGCCCGCGGCGACACTCGGCGACGTGGATAGGCAAAGCGTGCTCTTGCCACTTATGCTCACGTTCAGCCCCATCAGGCACATGCGCAACTTCCCGGGAGCAGATGCAGTGGAACCGTTCTCAGGTAACCGATAGTGCGCAGGGGCGCCCGTCGATAACCTTGACGCGGGGTCCTGTTGCACCGTGTCCGCCCAATACTGCGTCCGCGCGACGTGATCACAGGTCCTGCAAAACGATGGGAAAGCAAAGGTCCGCGAAGGGATCCCGACCATGTCGGAGCAGCCTGCAATCGACCACGCGCAATTGCTGCGGCGGCTGCGGGCCGAAGCGGGATTGACCCAGGAGGAACTGGCCGCGGCCGCGGGAGTGAGCCCGCGGACGGTCAGTGACCTGGAGCGCGGTATCAACCTGGCTCCCCGAAAGTCCACCGCCGAGCTGCTGGCTGGCGCTCTGGGCCTGACTGGGCACAAGCGTGAGCAGTTCATGGCTACGGTCCGCAGGAAGCCAGCGGCGACCCGAGGCGCCCCATCCGCCGATGCCAGCGGACCCGATGCCAGCGGACCCGATGACGACGACGCGGATGCCTCGAACGTCGTGTGGATCGAGTCCGCCGCCAGCAAGGCATTCGTGGACCGCGAGGAGGAGCTTGGCGTCTTGCGGGAGGCGTGGTCGAGTGCGAAGGCGGGCCACCGGGTCCTGACGCTCATCGCCGGAGAGCCGGGGATCGGGAAGACGGCGCTCACGGCCGAACTGGCGCGGCTTGTGCACGCGGACGGGGGCCTGGTGCTGTACGGGCGCTGGGACGAGCATGTGCTTGCCCCGTATCAGGCGTTCCGGGAAGCTCTCGATGATTACGCGCGGGCCTGCCCGGATGCGGTGCTCCGCCGGGACCTGGCTGGCCTGGCCGGGGAGATTGCCCGCCTGTGCCCCGAGCCCGCGCACCGGGCCGGGGCGTCGGTCGCCCCGCCCCAGGCGGCGGCCGAGGCCGAGCGCTTCCGGCTGTTCGAGTCGCTTGACACGTGGATCCGGCGGATAGCGGCCCGGCATCCCGTGCTACTCGTTCTCGACGACCTGCAGTGGGCGGACCAGCCGTCCCTGTTCCTGCTCCCGCACCTGATGCGCGCCAGGCGCTCGACGCCACTTGCGACGGTGGCCATGTATCGCGATACCGGGCCGGAGCGGAGCGAGTTCTCGGCTGCCCTGCCATCCTTGACGCGCGATATCGATTGCCGGCGCCTTTCGCTGCGCGGGCTTGAGCACCACGCCGTCACCGCCCTGCTGGAGGGCGCGGTCGGCCGGCCATTCGGGGAACGCGAGTCCGTGATGGTTGCCGAGCTGGAGTGGGAGACTGCTGGCAACCCCTTCTTCCTCCTGGAGATGGCCAGGCACCTGTCCGAGGTTGGCGCGTTCGACCGGAATGTGGTCCGGCTTGGCGAGACGCCAGCGGAGATCCCGCAATCGGTACGCGACATGATCAGGTCGCGGTTGAGACGGTTGTCGGACAGCTGCGTGCAGACGCTCGCGATCGCCTCGCTGATCGGTGAGCGATTCGATGCCGCCTTGCTGGCGTCGGCAGCCTCGCTGGCGCCGGACGCGACCGTCGATCTCCTCGAGGAGGCGGCGCGGGCAGGCCTGATCACGGAGATCGACGACGACTGCGATCACTGGCGGTTCTCGCACTCCCTTACCCGGCGGGTAGCCTCCGAGGAGCTAAGCAGGGGCCACAGGACCGTGCTGCATCAGCGGATCGGCGAGATGCTGCAATCGGGTCCCGGTGTCCCCCCTGCCGAGCTAGCGCATCACTTCGGCGCGGCCGCGAGGAAGGGTTGTGCGCAGGAGGCGGTCGCGTACGGGCGCCTAGCTGGCAAGCGCGCGCTGCGCGAGGTGGCGGCCGAGGTCGCGGTGCGTCACTTCAGGAAAGCGCTCGAGCTGCTCGACCGCTTCGGCCCGACGACCAGGCACTGCGGTGCGAGCTGCTCTTGGACCTAGCTGGTGCGCACGACCGGGCGGGGGAGTACGCATCCCGGGACGAGCGGTTCGCCGAGGCGGCGGGCACCGCCCGCCGCCTCGGGAGCGGCGACCTGTTCGCACGGGCCGCGCTGGGATACGGCGGCGTCCTCCCGGCGACAGTTCGTCCCGACCCGCGCGCTCAAGCGCTCCTGGAAGAGGCGCTTGAGCGGCTGGGCGAGGGGGACTTCGGGACTCGGGCGACGGTCTTGGCCCGCCTCGCGCACTGGCTGCACAACGTGCGTCCCTACCCGGAGCGGCTGGAGCTCAGCGACCGGTCAGTGGCCATGGCGCGCGGCACCAGGGACCGGCGGACGCTCGCCACTGTCTTGCTGCACCGGTGCTGGGCGCTCGACGGGCCCGGTGACGTTGGCGACGCCCTGAAGGTGGCCAGCGAGATCCTTGACATCGGTGCCGAGCTCGGCGACCCCGAGCTGACGCTCGAGGGGCTGCGGATCCGGCTGGCCGCGCAGTTCGAGAGCGGAAAGCACTCCGCCGCCGTGGCGACGGCACACGACATGAAGACGCTGGCGGAAGCGGTGCGGCACCCGGAGTTCATCCGGCTGGCCGCGATGTGGAACATCGTCGCGGCCACTATGGAGGGGAGGTTCGCCGATGCCGAGGAGCTGGCCGGTGAGCTTGGCCGCAGGCTCGACCAGATCGGTCATTCGCAGGCCCAGCTCATTTCTGTAGCGCAGAGTGCCTCGTGGCGGCTGCTGCAGGGGCACGCGACGGAGTACATATCGCGGTTCGAGGCGCTGTCGGCGGCCGAGCCCGCCAATCTTGCGTGGCCAGCCATCACGGCGTGGTGCCTGGCCGAAGCAGGCGCCCGGGACCGGGCGGCCGACCTGCTGCGCCGGACGGAGCCCGCATCGACAGCGGACGCGGACAAGAACTACCTGTGGTGGGCCGTGATCGTGGGCTTCTCGGGCGCGGTCGACCTGGTGGGGGACCGGCAGTGGGCGCAGGCTCTTTACGATCTCGCCGCTCCTTACGCCGGGAGTAATTGCACGCTTGGACTCGCGAGCTTCCTGGGCGCCGCGGACCACTGGCTCGGCGTGCTCGCGGGGACAGCCGGCCGCTTCACCGAGGCCATCGCGCACCTGGAGGTCGCGCTGGCACGGCACCGCGAGATGGGGACCAGGCCGTGGACGGCACTTACTGAGGAAGCCTACGGCCGTGTGCTGTCCATGCGAGGACGGGCAGCGGACGTCGAGCAAGCGGTCCAGCTCACCCAATCCGCCATGCGCACCGCCGAGGAGCTCGGGCTGGCCGCGATCACGAACCGGCCCCGCCTGCGGGGCTGACGGCGCCCACGGATTACCTGGGGTCAAGGAAGCTGGCGATCCGCGGGTACACGTCGATGGCGGCATTGGTCCCGACGATCGCGTCGAGATGGGCGTATCCGTGGAGTACCTGGCGCTGATAGTCGCCGTGGGGGTTGCAATCGGAGAGCCATCGCAGGGTCTTGAGCGTGCCGACTGGATGGAAGATGTAATTCTGCGAGCCTTGCAGTAGCAAGACGCTGGTGTCGGCGATGCGCTCCGGATGCTCGAAGTAGTCCATCGCGCCGGTGTGCGTAACAGCCAGGCCCCGGCGCAGCATGAGCGACAGGTGCTGCATCGAGTCGATGTTCCCGAACCCGAACATCTCGTTGAGCGCGCGGTGGGTCGCGTCGTTCAGCTGCGCATGGCGGTGGGTGCACCCGTAGATCGCGTTGATCCACCGGCATACCGCCTGTCCGCAGTGTTCCTGCGCGGGCATCGGGAGGGTCCGCAGGGCGATGTCGAGCAACTCGTCAGGAGGCGACAGGGCAATGTCCGGCGCCACGCCCCCGATTCCCACGCGGCGGAAGGCACTAGCGGTGTGGAGCCGGGACTTCACCTGGTTGAAGACCGACGTGGACGGGTGCATGGGGAACTGCGCGCAGACCGCGGCACGGATTCCCTGCAGCCCGCTGAGGATCGCCATCTGCAGCGAGCCTGATCCCACGCAATGACCGAAAGCCTGCAGATCCTCCCGGCCCGTCACCTCGAGGACCTTCCTGACCGCGACCGGCCAGTCGACGCGCGCGATGTCGTCGATCGTGAACTCGGTCCTTGCCGACGGCAGGTCGATGCCGGCCCGGTAGTCGAACAGCCAGATGTCGTAGCCGCGTTCAGCCAGGAACTCCGTGAGGTTCTGCTCGATGGTTGGGGCGAGGAACGAGTGAGACGACATGCCGAACCCGGTGGCCATTATGAGGGGGCCCTTGTCGCCGGTCCGGTACCTCGTCAGTCGCAAGAAGGCGTCGTCGCCGAGCCTGTCGTCGGCGTGCCACTGCTGGCTGCCGTCGCACCACCACGTTCCGTCCGGGTCTGCTGGCTCGCGTACCGAGGGCGCCGTCTTCGGCGCGCTGGGGAAGGCGCCCACCTCATCGAGGACACCGCCGTAGATATGCACCATCTCGTCGGCGAACAACTCCAGGAACGCCCGGCGGTACTCGCCCTGCTTGCGGCGCGGGACGCCCTCTACCTTGATGCTGCGCAGCAGCTTGGGAAGGTCAGCCGGCTTGAGGTACAAGATTCCCGTACCCGGCTCTTGCCCGTCCAGCTCGCCGATCTTCGTGTAAAGCGTCGTCGTCTCGGACCAGGCGTGGCGGGCCCGTCCTCGCGGAGCACCTTGTGGCCTTCGAAGAGGTACCGCTTCCCCTCCTGCGACTCCAGGGTCATCCGGTACCGCATGTGCCAGGCTTCCACCTGCGAAGGGTCGGGATCGAAGAGCGCGAAGCGGCCATCGGTGACGGTCAGGCGATGCGCTGACAGCGCAGGGGCGAGCACCGTCCCGGAGATCACGGCCTCGCGCGTCGGGTCGTCTAGCGCCGCGCGGATGTCGTCGTACTCGATGGCGATCAGCAGGTCCACGCGCGCGTCGTCGCTGCGGCCGCGGTCGTAGCCTTCGGTGTAACCGTCATGCACGCTCATCGAGACGAAGCCGGTCAGCCGCTCGCTGAACTGAAGGCGGACCGTAGGCGGAGCCAGCACCGGAGCCGGCACCGGACCCGGCACCGGACCCGGCTGCGAGGCGCCAGCCGCCGCGTCCGCCGCCCACTTGCGGTCCTCGATCAAGATCGAGGAGGTCCGTTCGGCGATGGCGCAGATGGTGAGCGACGGGTTGGCGTCCAGCGCGCAGGGCAGGACCGAGCCGTCGCAGACGTACAGCCCGTCATGCACTCCGCCGCTGACGGGGTCGAACACCTGGCCCTTATGGTCGGTCACGCCGGCGGCCGCGTCGTCCGCCATCACGCACCCGCCGAGGGGATGCACGGTGATCAGCGACTGCCCGTTCGTCCAGGCCCAGAGCGGGTCAGGGGTTTCGGTCCCGTGCAGCGCCGCGGTGGCCGTGGCCAGGATCTTGTTGTCACGGGCGAACGCCGGCTGCTCGCCGGCCTCGGGCCACACCACCTGGACTCGGTCGTTGTCCAGGGTGATCCGTCCGCCGGCGTCGTCGGTGCTCATGATCAGGTAGGTCAGGGTACGGCCAACGGGTCCGCGATACGAGCCGAACGGGATTCCGGCAAGTTGCAGCAACCGCCTCGGTCCATCGTCCGCGATCGGGCTGGACGCGACGCTGAACGCAAGGGGAAGCACCGAGGCGAGCGCGCCCGGGATGGCGCCATCCTCGATGATCAGCGCGCCTTCCAGGTCCGTGTCCGGGCCGCGCATGTCGATCAGGCCGGTGATCGAGGGCCCGACCGCCGTCTCCTCGCGCGGGACGCGCTCGCCGAGGCCGACGCCTCGCACGGAGCTGTCGGTGTCGTAGGCGAACGCCAGCACGTCGCCGTTGCCGGAGAACCCGTGCCCGAGCCGGTCCGACACCGGCAGTCCCAGGTCCCGGGACCGGAGCAGGATCTGCGTCGACCCTAGCGTTCCGGCGGCGAGCACGACGACGTCGGCCGTAACGAACCGGGACGGGGCGGCAGGGGATCGCTCGCCTGCCTCGTCCAGCACGTCAAAGGCCACCCGCCAGCTGTCCTGGCATCGGCGCACGGACTGCACGGCTACCTCGGTAAAGATGTGGGCGCCGTGTACGTATGCGTCGGGCAGATAGTTCATGAGGACTGTGTTCTTCGCGCCGTAGTTACAGCCGGAACAACAATCACCGCACAGGACGCACGCGTTCTGCCTCACCCCGACTGCGTTCGGGCCGTCCGTGAACGTCACGTTGATGTCAGGACGGACCACGTTACGGCCCAAGCCGGCCGCCGCCCGTTCCAGGGCCCGCAGCTTGGGCAAATCCGGCCATGCCTGCGGGTACGGGTTGGACCCGAGCATGTCCTTGGCCACTCGCATGAAGGGTCGCAGGACCTCGGGGTGGTCCCGCAGTAGCGTCGGCCACCGGTCGTCGCAGAAGATCCCGTCACCCGGCTCAAGTGCCACACTGGCGTTGATCAAAGAGGTGCCGCCCAGTCCGCAGCCCGTCAGGACGGTGACGTCGGGACCGACGTTGAAGTCGAACATTCCTACTGCGGAACCGTGGTCTGCCTTGGGCGTATGGACCTGGATCTCACGTGCCGCCGAGAGCGCGGAATTCGGGTACTGTCCTGGGTGGAGCTCCTTGCCCCGCTCCAGGACGCAGACGTCTCGTCCCGCGCGCGCAATGCGGTCAGCGGCGATCGCCCCGCCGTATCCCGAGCCAACGACGACCGCTGAGTAGTGGTCCTTCATCTGGTCAACTGGACGGGATAGCATTCTCATCGAGGACTCCTATTGGATTCGACCTGCAATCCTGGGCGGTGCGGACATTACCTTACACCAAAAGACAGCAGGGAACAGTGCTCGCGTGATCCTGTGGGTCCTCCTGTGGTTTGTCCTGTGGGTCCGAATGTGTGGTGGTTACCCGGGCCGTCTGCCATCATTAATCCGGGCCAGGGTCAGCCGCGCCGACGGCTGGCCCTGCACGGGGGCTATGCGGGATGCCACGCATAGAGGCTGGCTAGAAAACGATCGCCACTGTGGTCTTCATGGTCTTATACTTCTGCCAGATCGGTGAAAGCTATGCACAGAATAGCTATGCACGGAATTCTGCACGGGGACCGCGAATCCGTAATCCCGGGGAAGAAGCGCGTGAATAAAGAGAAGGGTCCGCAGGCACCACTTCACCTGAGCCACCGAGTCCTGCAAACCGGCGAGGTCGCCGTGGAGATCGCAGGCGAGCTCGACATGGCCACCGCCGACACGGCATTCAGCTACGTCCGCAAGATCATCGACAGCCACTGCGGACCGGTGATCGTCGGCCTGGCAGGGGTGCGTTTCTGCGACGCCCGGGGCCTGCACGCGCTGCTGCGGATGGCCAGTCACGCGGAGCAGGCCGGCTGCCCGTTCCGGTTGACTTCACCGAGCCCGATGCTGACCAAGCTCATGCGGATTACCGGCCTGAGCGACAATTTCCCGGCTGCCACGTAAGCGAGGACCGTCGGTCCCGGGCTAGCAGAGCACGGGGCCGGCGTCGCGCAGGGCGTGCCAGGCATCGACGTCGGTCCCCTTGTTGGTGACAAAGCCGGTGGCCTCCAGGTGCACCAGGTGCGAGTAGGCCTCGCCGATCGCGAACCTCCGCTGCATCCCCAGCATCTGGTCCCACGGGCGGCTCCAGTGCAGGTTCTCGGCGATCGTCACGGTGGTGCAGCCAGGTTCGGCCTTGCTTGCCGCCATGACCTCGGCGAGCCGATCCTGGTGGTGAGCGAGCAGGCCGTTGATGCGGGCGGCCAGGCCGATGAACCGGTACTCGTGGGCGGGCAGCACCTCGTGGGCGGCGATGCCAGTCATGCCACGCAGCGAGGCGAGGTAGTCGCCCAGGATGTCCCCGGTCTGCCGGGGCGCGTGGCTGATGTTCGGCGTGATGCGCGGCAGGATGTGGTCGCCGGTCAGCAGCACGTTGCGGACGTCGTCGAAGAAGCACACGTGACCGGGGGTGTGGCCGGGAGTCCAGATGTTCACCAGCTCGCTGCCGGTCCCCAGGGGCCGCTCGCCGTCTGCCAGGAACCGGTCCGGCTGAATGCGAAAGTCCGCGAAGTTGTCCGGCGCGGCCATCTGCATGCTCTGCACGGCCTCGAAGTCGGCGGCCAGCCCGCCGCGCTTGCGCAGTGACTCGTCGCTCGCTGCCCGGAAGTCCTCGTGGCTCGCGTACGCGTCCGCAGGGTGCGCGTCGGCCTCGTGCATCGCCACCCACGCTCCCGTGCGCTCCCGCAGCCGTCGCGCGAGGCCCATGTGGTCGCCGTGGCCGTGGGTGATGAGGATGGCCTTCACGTCGCTGAGATCGTGGCCGGTCTCGTGCAGCCCCGCGAGCAGGCCGTCCCAGGAGGTCCCCGACGGCCACCCGGTGTCAACGAGCGCGATGCCCCCGTTGTACTCGACCGCGTAAGCCAGGACGTAGCGCAGCGGGCTGTTCGGGAACGGCGTGGGGATGGACCACAGGCCGGGGCGGACCAGTTCGACCGGGGGAAGTACTCGGTCGATCCATGCCTGCCGCTGCAAGGTCCCGCTGACGGTGATCCCGGGGGGTACTGCGCTCACGTCACTCCTACGTTTCATACATTTTACGTTACTTTTACCCGATCCCCCCGCGACGATGCGAGCCGGCACCGGCCGGCGCTCGCGTCGGCAGTCAGCAGGGGCGTCATCTCCTCGAGCCTGACGGTCGACGCGGCGGCGAGGCAGCGGTAGGCGGTGAGCCAGCGCCGGGCTGGTGGCGGGCTGGTGGCGGGCATCGGGCCCAGCGGCGCGTCGTTGGCGAGGACCGCGGCCTCACTGCGATCTTGATCGGGTACCAGTTCGCTTTCAGCGTCAGCGGATTACGGGTTTGGGTGCGAAGATGGTCCTTGTCATAACAAAGACCCCGCGAGGTTTATATGAGCCTTACTCGGCACTTAGCGAACATTCAGGAGGCCTGCGCTATATGAATACTCGATCCGCAGCAGGGTCACTTTTCATGGTCGCAGCGGCTGTCAGCTGCCTAGCGCTCGCCGCGTGCGGCAGCTCAAGCTCGTCGACCACGGCCACCTCGGCCACGACCCCGGCGGCCACGTCGTCGGCCTCGGCCACGTCGTCGAGCTCATCGGCGGCCTCCTCGTCCGGCGTGCCGGCGAACCTGACCGGGACCGCGAAGACGATCGCCACGAACTGGGTGGCGTTCTTCAACCCGAAGGAGCCGGCCGCGACGAGGCTCAGCCTGCTCGAGGACGGCTCGACGTTCTCCTCCGCACTGCAAGCCCAGCTCAAGTCGGGCGAGGCTGCGGCGACCTCCGCGCAGGTCACCGCGGTCTCCGTCGCGTCCACCACGGCCACCGTCACGTGGAATCTCCTGCTGAGCGGCACCGTGGCCCTGCCCAAGCAGAAGGGCCAGGCGGTCCTCCAGGACGGCGTGTGGAAGGTCAGCGACGCTAGCTTCTGCGGACTGCTGAAGCTGCAGCCGCCGGTTCCGGCCGCCTGTAATTCCTAAGGGCTGACCCGCCAGCGCCCCGGTCGCGCCGACCGGGGCGCTGGCGTTATCTCGTCACAGCCGGCGGCGCGCCAGGTCGATCGCCGCTAACGCCGCCAGGGGGCCGCGCGGGCCTGCAATACCATGGCGATCACCTGGACGGCGGGTTCGGCCGTTGGCAGGTGGACGACTGCCCCGCCAACGTTGCCGCGCCGCACCTCCACCAGGGCCCACATCGCGCCGGAGGGAACACAGCTGATGAACCGCCTGATCGATACCGACGGCCTGTCCGAGTTGCAGACCGACATCCTGCGCGCGGTCCGCGAGTTCGTCGATGCCGAGATCATTCCGGTGGCGACCCAGCTTGACCACGAGGACGCCTACCCGGCCAAGATCGTCGCCGGCCTTAAGGAACTCGGCGTCTTCGGCCTCACCATCGCCCCCGAGTACGGCGGCCTTGGCGAGTCCCTGCTGACCTACGCCCTGGTGGTCGAGGAGATCTCACGCGGCTGGATGTCGATCTCCGGCATCATTAACACCCATTTCATCGTCTCCTACCTGCTGTCCCAGCACGGCACCGCGGAGCAGAAGGCGACGTTCCTGCCTGGCATGGCGGCCGGCGACATCCGCGCCGCGTTCTCGATGTCCGAGCCCGAGCTTGGTTCCGACGTCGCCGCGATCAAGACCTTCGGCCGCCGCGACGGCGAGGACTACGTGCTGAACGGCCGCAAGATGTGGCTGACCAATGGCTCGACCTCCACCCTCGTGCTACTGCTGGCCCGCACCGACGAGGGCGCCGCCAAGCCGCACCAGAACCTCACCGCCTTCCTCATCGACAAGGAGCCCGGCCTCGGCGAGGTCCGCCCCGGCCTCACCGTCCCCGGCAAGATCCACAAGATGGGCTATCACGGGGTGGACACCACCGACCTGGCGCTTGACGGCCTTCGCATCCCGGCCAATCGCGTGCTGGGCGAGCAGCCCGGCCAGGGCTTCTACCAGATGATGGACGGCATCGAGGTCGGCCGCGTCAACGTCGCGGCCCGCGCTTGCGGGGTGGCACTGCGAGCCTTCGAGCTGGGAGTCGCCTACGCCCAGCAGCGCTCGGCGTTCGGCAAGCCGATCGCCCGCCACCAGGCCATCGAGCACAAGCTCGCCGAGATGGGCACCAAGACCGTCGCGGCGCACCAGATGATGGTGATGGCCGCCCGCGCGAAGGACAGCCGGGAACGCGGCGACCTGGAGGCGGGCATGGCGAAGTTCCTCGCCGCCGAGTACTGCAAGGAGGTCGTCGAGGACAGCCTGCGCATCCACGGCGGCTACGGCTACTCCACCGAGTTCGAGATCGAGCGCCTCTACCGCGACGCCCCGTTGCTCCTGATCGGCGAGGGCACCGCTGAGATCCAGAAGACGATCATCGGCCGCCGCCTGCTGGAGAAGTACAAGATCTAGTCGTGGGCTAGCCGTTCCCGTTTACCAGCGCCAACGAATCTTGGTGGCCAGTCGCCGTCATGAGCGGGCAGGCTTCGCGCGCAGGGCCTGCTTGGCGATGACGAGCTGCTGGATCTGGCTGGTGCCCTCGTAGATGCGGAAAAGGCGGGCGTCGCGGTAGATCCGTTCGACCGCCACGCCCCGCATGTACCCGACGCCGCCGTGGACCTGGACCGCGCGGTCGGCGACGCGGCCGACCATCTCGCTGGCGAAGTACTTGGCGCACGACGGGCCGAGCCGGCGGTCCTTGCCGGAGTCGAAGTCCGCCGCCGCCGACAGCACCAGGGACCGGCCGGCCATGACGTCGGTCTGCGAGTCCGCGATCAGGGCCTGGATGAGCTGGTAGCCGGCGATGACCTGGCCGCCCTGCTTGCGGCTCGCCGCGTAGCTGACCGTCTCGTCGAGGGCCCGCTCGGCGAGGCCCACGCACAGCGCCGCGATGTGCAGCCGGCCGTGCGCCAGGCAGCGCATCGCCGTCAGGTAGCCCTCGCCAGGCGTTCCGATGAGTGTTTCCGCGCAAACACGGACGTCCTCGAAGCGGACCTCCGACGTCCACGCGCCGTGCTGGCCCATCTTCGCGTCCTTGCGCCCGACCGTGACGCCGGGCGTGCCCGCCGAGACCATCAGCACCGAGATCTTCCCGGCGGCCGGGCCGCCGGCGTGCCGGGCGAACACCATGAACACGTCGGCCACCGGAGCGTTCGTGATGAACCGCTTCAGGCCGTTGATGACCCAGCCGCCGTCGTCGGCAGCGGCGACCGACGTCGCCAGGCCCGCCGGATCGGAGCCGGCGTCCTGCTCGGTCAGCGCGAACGACGCCGTCCACTCGCCGGCCGCCAGCTTCGGCAGGTACAGCTTCTTCTGCTCCTCGGTGCCGCCCTCAAGCAGCACGTGGCCGGCGATGCCGTTGTTGGTGCCGAACATGGACCGGAACGCCGGGGTCGTGTACCCCAGTTCCATGACGAGCCGCACCTCCTGCGACATCGTCAGGCCCAGGCCGCCATACTGCTCCGGAATGGCGAAGCCGAACAGCCCCATCTGCGCTGCCTCCTCGCGCAGCCCGGCGGGCATCTCATCGGTCTCGTCGATCTCCGCTTCGCGGGGGATCACCCGGTCCCGAATGAGCGAGCGGACGGTCGCGATGACGTCTTCGAGGTCGGCGTTGTCCATCGGGGGAGCCTTTCAGTTATGTTTCCGCGCAAGCCGCCCGCTGAGCTGGCGTGCTCCGAGCGTAGTCCGCCGCGTTGCAGGAGTCTCCTGGCCAGGACGCCGGCCGCAGCAAGCAGATCCGCGACCGGCGGCCAGCGGCAGCCAGGGCTGCACGAGCGACTGCTCCACACTGGTGGACCGTCAGCGGACCCGGCGGGGATGGATGGTCGTCGCCGGAGCGTCTAGGCGGGATGGCAGCGTGGTCGTACCGGTTCCCTCGATGGAAGCCGACTGGCCTGGCGTGGCCGTCGTCAGCGCCGGCTCGCGCATGACTGGCACGAGCACCGTCGCGATGGTGGCCGCCGGGGTCAGCAGCGACACGTCCGGCATGGCGCGAGCCGCCATCGTGGGCTGCGGTAGCGCGCGTGGTGGTGACGGCCGGCAGGCCGGCATCGTGGCCGTTGGCGCCGAGTGGGCCGGCACCCGCACTAGGGCCGCCAGCCCCGGCCCCGTCGGGTGCGGCCCGGGCGAGTGCGGCCCCGTCGGGTGCGGCCCCGTCGAGTGCGGCCCCGGCGGATGCGGCCCGGTCGAGTGTGGGCTCGCCAGGTGCGGGCTAGCCAGCCCTGCCGGGAGCTGGGCGCGGCTCCGCCGCCGCGCCGGGAATCGTAGGAAGGACAGCATCGTGCCTGCGGATGTCGACATGCTTCTCTCTCCTTGAAGGTGCCGACTGAGGGTCACCTGGATGGCCCTCGTCATCTCTGCCGGCCGCCAGACCGCCCCGTCCGCGCGACCGCCTCTCACAGATGTATTACGGGGCCGAGGCCGGAATGGTTCAAAACCCGGCAGAACGTACCTGTCGGAAGGCAACTTGCCGGTGCACCCTTTCGCCGCTTCGCCGCCGTAGGCGCACCGGGTTTATGACATTGCCTGACATATGTCAGATTTCGCCCCCGGATCGGCCTACTAAACCACCATATAATGGACATATAGGGTACGTTTTCTGACATAAGCCTCATTCGGCCGGGGCCGGTCGCCTGCGCGGGTAATTTGCGCTGGTGCGGGTGGCGAGGTGGCTGGGGGTCCGTTGCCGCGCTGCGGCTTTTGCGGCAGGGCCGCTCAGGCGATCGGCGTGTGCCGCGCGCCGTCGCGGCCGACCGAGTCGGCGGGGGTGAAGACCGCAAGGAAGTGCGCGTCCAATTCACGGCCGGTGGCCGCGGCGAGTCCGCAGAAGCACGTCAGCAGCTTCCCTTCATCATGTTCCCGGCCATCAGTTCCGATGCCATTGTCCGGCTCGAAGACTTCAAGAAAATGGTCGGAGATCTGCTCGTCTTCGGTTTCCTGGAAACCACAAGAGCACCGCGCGGCTGCCATGTCTTTTCCTTTCAGTGATCGTCTTCTTCGTGAGGATTTGATACGGCGACTAGCGCCCAGGTGACCTTCCCGCCTGGCACCTCATACCAGCCCCAGTCCTGGCTGTATGTCGGCACGATAAAGGCTAGGCCCCGGCCGGACTCGTCCAGGATGTCCACTGCCCTCGGCTCCGGCGAGGTGAGCACAGCATCCCCGACCAGAACGAATACGCCAGACTCATCCCCGCGCAGCCACATTCGAACAGGTGGTATCTCGGCGCTCCACGCCACCTCCTCGGTGGCGAGGACGGCATTAGTCGTCAGCTCGGAAATGACCATCGCGACTGAATATTCCAGATTGCCCAGGCCCCAGTCGCGCAGCACGTTAACCGCGTGGCCCCGCGCGCTACCCGGTGCGCTGCGAAGCGTGCCGAGTTCCAGGAAGGACTGGAACGGGGCAGCTGCTAGACGCTCGAAATCCGGCGCGCGTTGTTGAGTGTGCGTGACTGGGTTCATTGATGGGTGCGCGTTAGGGGCGTTCATGGCGGTGCCTCCCTCGTGGCGGGAAGAGCCGGGAAAAGTTTTCCGGTGATCCTTGTGTTCCAGCACGATTACATGCATTCAGCGGGTTACGCTATGTGCAGCGATCGCCCGTCCCCCATTCGCCACTGTGACAGAGGTGAGTCACTATATCGTCACATTCAAATTCCGGCATTTACGGCCAAGACGGACGCCCTCAGCCCGACGAAGAGTCGGCCTCCGAGGCCGGGGAGATCCTGGCCATCATGCTGCGCGAGGGCCGGATCGCCGCCGGCTACACCAGCCAGGACGCGCTCGGCAAGGACCTGCCGATGGAGCGATCCGGCGTGACCAAGATCGAGACGGGCAAGCGGGTACCGACTAACCCGGTCCTCACGCGATGGTGCGGACTGTGCCACCTGGACTACAGGGTGGCCGCCGCGCTGGCCAAGATCGCCCGCCAGGCGGACAGCATCATCCCGCTGTGGTTCGGGCCGTTCCGCGAGGTCGTCCTGATCGCGTACACGATCCGGGCCTGGCACCCGTTCCTCGTGCCAGGGTTGCTGCAGACGTGCGACTACGCCAGGGCACTGTTCGAGGGGACGGATGAGGAGGATCGGGTCGAGGAACTAGTCGCCGCCCGGCTGGAGATGCAGCAGATCCTGAACCGAACGCGGCCGGCGAGGCTGTACGCGGTCATGGACGAGGCGGTGCTGCATCGCCACGTCGGGGGCCCGGAGGTTATGCACCGCCAGCTCGTCCACCTGTATGAGCAGGGCCAGTGCCCGCACATCAGCATCCAGGTCGTGCCGGCCCGGAACTGTGCCAACGTGGGGTCCGCGGGCGGGTTCACGATCGCCAGCGTGCACGGCGCTTCCGACGTGGTGCTGGCAGAGGCGCTCGAGGACGTGACGAGCGACGCGCGGCGCCTTGTGCTCAAGGCGCACGCGGTGTTCGACCGGGTACGCTCGGATGCACTACCCCAAAGGGACAGCCTGGAGTTCATCAGGGAGATGGCGGAGAAATGTCAACCGTAGGCGTCCAGTGGCGCAAGTCAAGCTACAGCAGCAACGGCGGAATGAGCTGCGTCGAGGTCGGCACCGTCCCGTGGCGTAAGTCGACCCACAGCGGCAATGGCGGGATGAACTGCGTTGAGGCCGGCCATGTCCACGGCGCGGTGCTCGTCCGTGACACCAAGGACAACGGCATCGGCCCCGTGCTCCGGGTGACCTCCGCCGACTGGCAGCGGTTCACCGCCACCGTCGGCACCAGCGCGTCGCTCGGCTAGCCGCCACCCTAGACTGACCTGGTTGGCCGCCAGCTTGAGGCGATCATCGAGGAGTACAGGGGAATAGAGCATGCACGACGCTGTCATCTGCGAGCCGCTGCGCACCGCCGTGGGCCGGTACGGGGGCGCGCTGAAGGACGTGACGCCGACCGAGCTTGGGGCGACCGTCCTGCGCGCTTTGATCGACCGGACCGGTATCGACCCATCCGTCATTGACGACGTGATCTTCGGGCAGTGCTACCCGAGCGGCGAGGCCCCCGCCATCGGCCGGGTCGCCGCGCTCGACGCCGGGCTGCCGATCAGCGTGCCGGGCCTGCAGCTTGACCGGCGATGCGGCTCTGGCCTGCAGGCCGTGCTGGACGCCGCGATGCGCGTGCAGACCGGGGTGGCGGACGTCGTGATCGCCGGCGGCGCGGAGTCCATGAGCGCCGTCGAGTACTACTCGACGGCTATCCGCTGGGGCGCGCGCGGCGCCGACGCCACGCTGCACGACCGGCTCAACCGGGCCAGGGAGACTGCCGGCGGCCGCGACTACCCGGTGCCCGGCGGCATGCTGGAGACGGCCGAGAACCTGCGCCGCGAGTACAGCATCTCGCGCGAGGAGCAGGACGAGTACTCGGTGCGCTCGCACCAGCGCGCCGTCGCCGCCCAGGCCGAGGGCCGCTTCTCCGACGAGATCGTGCCGGTCACGATCAGGGACAAGCGCGGCGAGACCGTCTTCGAGGCCGATGAGCACCCGCGCGCCGACACGTCCGTGGAAATCCTCGCCAAGCTCAAGGCGGTGCGGCTGCGCGCCGATCCCGAGTCCACCGTCACCGCCGGCAACTCCAGCGGCCAAAATGACGCCGCCGCCGCGTGCCTCGTCACCACCCCGGACAAGGCCGCCGAGCTGGGCCTGCGTCCGCTGGCGAGGCTTGCGGGCTGGGCCGTCGCCGGCGTCGAGCCGAGCCGCATGGGCATCGGCCCGGTGCCGTCGACCGCTAAGGCACTGGCCCGGGCCGGGCTGACGCTCGCCGACATGGACCTCGTCGAGCTCAACGAGGCGTTCGCCGCCCAGGTGCTGGCCGTCACCCGCGAATGGGAGTTCAAGGACACTGATTTCGACCGGCTGAACGTTAACGGCTCCGGTATCTCACTAGGCCACCCGGTCGGCGCGACCGGTGTGCGCATCCTGGCCACCGGCCTGCGTGAGCTGCGCCGTCGCGACGGCCGCTACCTGCTGGAGACCATGTGCATCGGCGGTGGCCAGGGACTGGCCGCGGTCTTCGAACGGATTTAGGTCACCGGGTCCAGGAAGCCTTCTGCTTGCAGGCGGAACAGGCGTGCGTACTCGCCGTCGGCGCGCATCAGGGCGTCGTGGGTACCTTGCTCGGCTACGCTCCCGTCGCGCAGCACGACGATGAGGTCAGCCCGGCGGATCCCGTCGAGGCGGTGGCTGATGAGCAAGCCAATCTTGCCGGTCAGCAAGGTGCGGAGCCGGTGCCGCTGGTCGGCCTCGGCCAGCGGGTCCAGGCTCGCCGAGGGCTCGTCAAGGATGAACAGCCCCGCGTCGGGGCGCATCGCCGCGCGGGCCAGTGCCACCCGTTGCCACTGCCCGCCGGACAACTGCACGCCGGACAGCTTGCGCGACGGGCTGATCATCCCGTCGTCGGCGTAGATCCGGCTGAGCATGCTGTCATAGCCGGCTGGGCAGCCGGCCAGCAGTTCGTGCAGGCCCGCGGCCGAGGCCGCGGCCGCGATGGCCTCGCGGGGGACACCGAAGCCGGCCGCGGTTGAGTCCGTTCCCGGGTCCCTGCTGCCCAGGGCGATGTTGTCGTGCGCCGACAACTCGTAGGCCATGAAGTCCTGGAACACGGCGCTGATGCGCATGCGTAGTTCGGCTATAGGCATTTCCCGGATGTCAGTGCCATCCCAGGTGATGCACCCGCGAGTCGGCTGGTAGAGGCCGCACAGCAACTTGGCAATGGTGGACTTGCCAGCGCCATTGAGGCCCACCAGGCCGACGACGCTATCCGGGGGCAGCAGCAGGTTAAGATCGCGCAGCACCCACGGCGCCTCGTCGTGATAGCGGAACCACACCGACTCGAACCGGATGCCCGTCCCGTCCCGGCTGCTGGCCGCGGACTGTATCGCCGACCACGCCGCTGGCTGCTGCGCGGCGGCGCCAGTCCGCGAGACTGGGCGGCGTGACCGTTCCACCAGGGAGGTGTAGTTGCTGAACAGGCTGACCATCTGGGACAGGTTCGCGACTTGCCCGACGATGCCGGCGATACCGCTTTGCACCCCGGCTAGCGCGGCGATCAGCACCGCCAGTTCCCCCACTGGCGTGCGGCCGTGGGCGATGTTCAGGACGACAAGGACCAGCGCGACGCCGGAGGCGGCGGCAGTGAGCAGCGACAGCGACCCGTCGGTACGCAAGGTGGCCAGGTCCACCGAGCGGTCCAGCTGTTGCCCCTGCTCGGTCTCGGCCCGCAGCCGGAGCAGCAGCCTCCGGCCCAAGCCGAACAGCCTGATCTCCTTCGCCGCGCGCAGGTCGACCAGCAGCAGGGTGTAGAACAGCTGTCTGCGAGAGTGGGGTGCCGAGGCCTCGATGGCCCTAGCCCGTGACCGGGTGAGCCGTCGCTGGGCGATGATGCCGGGCGCGGCCGAGGCCACCAGCAGTGCGGTCGACGCCGGGGCGAACGTCAGGCAGCTGGCCAGGAAGCCGACAGTGGTGATGCTGCCTTGCACGACGGCGAGCACTGTGCCGACCAGTTGCTGCGGGCCAGACGAGGCCGCCTGCTGGGCCAGCCGGACCTGGTTGTGGAAACTGGGATCTTCCAGCTCGGCGAGGCTATCGATCGCCGACACGGCGCCGAAGACCTCCTGCTGAGTGCGCAGGCTGATCCGACGGGCCAGTTCCTTTCCGGCATAACTGCTGCCGTACTGCAGCAGCGCCCCCAGCGCGGTGACCACGATCACCGCGGCCGTCAAAGCGATGGCATTTCGGCCACCGCCTTGGCGGCCGCTGAGACGGTCGATCAATGCGGCGGTGAGGTCGGCCGCGGCCACCGGCACTAGGCCGGCGCTGACCGTCTCCAGCAGCTGGAACGCGGCCAGGCCCGGGGCACAACTCCACGGCAGGCGTAGTGCCCGCAATAGGTTACGCACCAGTCGTCGTGCGTTCCCGGGGTTCAGCGAGTGTCGCTGCCTGCGCGGTGGTCAGACCCTTGCCGGCCACTGTCCCGTCCGCCCGCAGCAGGTAGAAGGCCGGGGTGGCGTTAATGGCGAAGGCACGGAAGGCCTGACGTGCCGCCTCATCGAGCACTGGGGCTCCCGTGGGCGCGAGAGTAGCGGCAAGTGAGTCACGATCCGGGCCGGCCGCGCCATTGAGCACCGCTACCGGGCGAATCCCGGCCTTGCCGAGCGCCGGTACTGACCCCGCGAAATGAGGTGCCTCAGTCCGGCAGTGCGGGCACCCGGAGCTGAAGAAGCCGACGAGGATGTCGCTATCCTCCGGCACGCCGGGAAGGGTAGTCGGCTTAGGACCGCGCTCGCCGACCGCGGGCCCGCCAATATCCGGCGCGGCCGCCGTGCCTGTCTGCAAGGCCCTGATCCGCCGGACCAGGGCGGTGGTGACCGCCAAATGGAAGATCTCGATGACGCCAAGTATCACCAAGCCGCAGGTCACTGCGATCACTATGCTGCCCTCCGCAGGTTGAGGATGTCGGTGAAATCAGAAAAGCCAGCTGCCAGCACCGTCACGAACGCGGCTATCAGCAGCCGGTCGACGACGGCGGCAGCCGGGCCGCCTAGCAGCGCCGTCGGCGTGCCGTCCCCGATCGCCCCGATCAGGGCGAGCGCGGCGAGCAGCAGGTTCCGCCAGATCTCTGGGGGCCGGGCGGGTGCTTGAGAGGTCCCGAAGCACGCGCACGGCATCATGACACCCCGGCGCAGCCCAGCCCACAACGCGACCGCGAATACCAGCAGCAAGGCCGCCGCGCCGTACAGCGCCGGGCGTGACGACTGACTGACGCACAGCCCAGCGGCCACTGCCAGCTCGGCGAGCACCACGAGTCCTGTGACGACGCGCGACCACCGGGCCGGCACGGCACCGAAGACCGTGACCGCCTCGACGAACGCGGCGCGCGCGGACGCGGTGGCGAGCTTGCTGCCGGCCGACACCAGGAACACGGCACTCAGCGCCAGCCTGACCAGCAGCTCTATGGACCAGCCCAACAGTGACTCCTATCTATATGGAAAATTTGCGACCTATCGTAGACTTCTTGCACTACCGTTACAGTCGTATCATCCGATCGTTCCGCACGTCAATGAGCAAGTTTCGCCATGTTCTTGCGCAAGACTTGCGTAAGAAGTTGCAAACTGCGCCAATCGGTAGGAATTTTGCACTGAAGTATTGATAGTTTGCGTATTCCCATATTATGGTTTCGCATGTTAGGGCGCGGGTTCCGATGCATCAGCCCGGGCCTCTCATGCACCGGAAGGGAAAACCAAGAATGATCAACGCTCTTGCGCGCCTAGGCGACCGCCTGCTGCGCGGCGTGCTGCCCGAGGCCGAGGCTCAGGCATGCGCCTACACGGGGAATGGATGCTACGACAGGACAGTCCTGTCCTCAGGGTGGTACGCATGCTGCACCAACAGCTGCGGCCAAGTAAAGTGCACGCTCGATGACTACGGCACCCTTATGGGCTGCAGCATCTTGTCCTGCTAGCCAGACTGGCGAACAAGGTGCCGGCCCGCTTAGGCGGGCCGGCACCTTCCGGTTCTGTTACTACGTGGAGTCTGAAGATGCTGCGTCTTGCTTTTGCTCAGTTGCGGTTCCGTGCTGGGCGGTCGGTGGTGCTGGTGGTGGTGCTGGTTGCCACGGTTGCGTGCTTTGCGCTGGTGGGTGCGTCGGCCAGGACTGAGCAGGTGACGGTGCATGGGACGCTGGAGGCGGACTCGCGTGCGGCTTATGACCTGCTGGTGCGCCCGGCGGGGTCGGTGAGCGCGGCGGAGCAGCAGGGGAACCTGGTGTCGTCGACTGCGATGAGCAGTGTTGACGGCGGGATAACGCTGAAGCAGTGGCAGGAGATCGAGCAGATCCCTGGTGTGTACGCGGCTGCGCCGGTGGCCGTGGTGGGCTATGACTACGTGCAGTATGACGTGCCGGTGCAGGTGCCGGGCCCGGCTGCGGGCCAGTCGCAGGTGCTGTACCGGCTGGCCCCGCAGTTCGTATCGGAGAACGGGCTGACGAAGGTTCCCGCTGAGGACGAGTACGCGTACACGACGACGAGTCCGCTGGCGGTCCCGCTGGGCGTGCCTGCCCCGGACATCCCGCAGCGGGACGGGAGCATGCTGGCGATCTGCCAGGCCGGTAATAGCGCTTCAAGCACCAGCGAGATCGTGCCGGCGTGCGGCAGCACGAACCGCGAGGACGAGTGGAATACTCCGTCCCCGGCGAACCCGCATGCCACTGGCAGTGGCCAGCTGCCGGCTGGGACGGAGGACATTGCCTGGTACTTCCCGTTCCTGGTGGAGGCGATCGACCCGGCGCAGGAGGCGAAGCTGGATGGCCTGGACGACGCGGTGACCTCGGGTGACTACTTTTCCGAGTCGGCCGGGCCGGTCAGCTACTCCGTCGCCAAGCCGGATGCGCAGACCAGCAAAGTTGGCAGCTGCGCCGGCGAGTTCTCTCCTCCCCCAGCCGGTGTCTGGAAGCCGGGCACGCGGTGTCAGTGGACGAGCGTTCCGGTGCTGGCCGCCGATGCCAGCCCGATGCAGGAGGCCTTGCGGGTCAGCGAGTACCGGATGCCGCAGTCCGCGGCGGCCATGGTCGGCAAGGGCGCTACCGGCGACACGCTCGCCCTGGCCCTGCCCGGCATGGCCCCGGCGGCCAGGACGGGCAGCGTGACCGTGACCGCGCAGCAGGCGTATGGCCAGCTGCTGGACCAGCTGGCCGGCAAGGACCTGGCCAACAGCACCGAGGCGCAGTACCTCGGCACTGTCGCGGCCGGGGCGAATGACTTCAGGACGCTGATGACCGCGTCGCCAGTCCGCTATGCCAGCCAGGGCAACGCCCAGGTTCCTCAGGTCGTGTCGCCGGGGAAGGTGTTGTCCGGCAGCGAATTCATCGAGCCGCCTTCGACGGTGCCCCTGCAGGATGTATTCCCGGACCTGACCGACACCGCCGTGCGCGCGCTGGTCGAGCATGACGCGGTGAACCCTCTGAATGGGAATGTCCCGATCCCCTCGGACATCAACGTCGACGGCTGGGTGAACGAACCGCAGCTGAACCTGGTCGGCACGTTCAATCCTGGCAAGGTGTCCGACGGTTCCTCGGCGCTGTCGGCGGTGCCGATGCAGACCTTCTTCCCTGACACTGCCACTGGTGCGAATGCGGCTTCGGTGAAGGCGCTGGGCGGCTCGCCCCTGGAGCCGAACGGGGACACGGCGGGGCTGCTGTCGGTGTCCCCCAGCCTGCTCACCACGATCTCCTCGCTGCCGGAGCTGGAGAGCGCTGATAGCTTCACTAACCTCGGTCCGGCTGACGGGGTGGACAAGGCCGCGCCGATCAGCGTGATCCGGGTGAAGCTGACTGGTCACCTGGGCCTGGATGCGGCGTCGCAGGCGCGGTTGCGGCTGGTGGCGCAGGAGATCTACCAGCGCACTGGCCTGCACGTGGACATCACCGAGGGATCATCGCCCGCCCCGGAGACCGTCACCGACCCGGCCGGGAAGTACGGCCGGCCGCAGCTGGAGCTGTCCGAGATGTGGTCGCGTAAGGGCGCGGCTGAGCTGATCTCCAGTGCGATTGACCAGAAGACCCGGCTGCTGATGCTGCTGGTGCTGGTGCTGGGCGCGGTGTTCACCGCTAGCGCGGTCGCCGCGTCGGTCCGTACTCGCAGGCCGGAGCTGGCGGTGCTGGCGTGTACCGGCTGGCCGCGACGATCCCTGGCCGGTTTGATCCTCACTGAGTGCGCGCTGCTCGGGGTCGCTGCCGGTGTTGGCGGTGCCGCGCTGGCGGCGGGGCTGGCGCCGCTGGCGGGGGCGAGGTTCAGTGCCTTGACTTACCTTGCGCTGGGGGCTGTGGCGCTGGTGCTGACGTGCCTGGCTGGCTTGTACCCGGCGCTGATGGCGGCCCGCGCCCATCCTGGCACGGCGACCGCGGCCGTGCCGGGCAGGCCGCCGCTATCGCACGCTCAAGGTCGGGTCGCTGGCGCGGCTGGCGGTGGTGAACGTGGCGCGGGTGCCGGGCCGGTCGCTGCTGGCGGCCGCCGGGGTCGCGCTGGCGGTCGCGGGCCTGACCCTGCTGACGGTGCTGACCCTGGCCTTCCACGGGGCGACGTCGGGGACCTTGCTCGGGCAGGCGATCATCGTGCAGGTCCACGCCGCTGACTACGTGGCTGCCGTGGTTTGCGCGGTCCTGGGGCTGGCGCTGGCGGGGGACATCTACTACACCGCGACCCGGGACCGGGCAGGGGAGCACGCGCTGCTTCGGGCTACCGGGTGGGCAAACAGCGACCTGACCCGGCTGGGTGCCGTCGAGACAGCGATTACCGCGGTGGCCGGTGCGGTCGTGGGGTGCGCGCTGCCGGTGCTGGGCGTCTGGCTCGCCACGGGCGCCGCGCCCGCGAGCGCGATCGCGGCCGCCGCCGGGATCGGCGCCGCTGCGGTGGCGCTGGTCATGGTTGCCTCGCTGGCCCCGGCCCGCCGGCTGATGCGTACCCCGCCTGCTCGCCACCTGGCGGAGGCATGACAAGGATGACCAGGACCAGCATGAAGAGCACCGCAGCACGCCCCAAGAACGGAGCACTCGTGACCACGACCGGATTTGCCTTGCACCTGGCCGGCGTGCAGAAGACCTATAGCCCCGGTAACGCGGAGCCGATCACGGCGGTCGATGATGTCAGCCTTGACCTGGCGGCGGGGGACACGGCGGCGCTGACCGGGCCGAGCGGGTCGGGCAAGTCGACCTTGCTGCACCTGCTGGGCGCGATCGACGCGCCTGACGGCGGCACGATCGAGGTGGGCGGTACCGAGATCACTGGCCTGGGCCGGGGGCGGCTGGCCTCCTACCGTGCCACGGTCGGGTTCGTATTCCAGAAGTTCCACCTGCTGCCGGCCCTATCGGCCCGCGACAACGTCATCGCCCCTGCCCTGCCCCGGCGGCGGCGCCTGTCCTTCGACCCGGCCGCCCGCGCCCAGCAGCTTTTGGAGGCGGTCGGGCTGGGCGACCGGGCTGGGGCCCTGCCATCGCAGCTGTCGGGCGGCCAGCAGCAGCGCGTCGCGATCGCCCGCGCCCTGATCATGCAGCCCGGCCTGCTGCTGGCCGACGAGCCCACCGGCAACCTCGACTCGGCCACCGGCACCGAGATCATTGAGCTGCTGCTGGCCCTGAACGCCGAGCACGGCACCACCTTGGTCATCGCTACCCACGACCCGGTCATCGCCGGGCGCTGCCACCACGTTATCCGCGTCCGCGACGGCTCCATCACCAGCCACCTTGGGACAACCGTGAACGGCGACACCCCGGCAGGCAACCGGGCATGACCGCGACAATGGCAGCCGCCTTCTGCGCGGCGATCATCGCGATGATGGCAGCCACGGTGCTGGTCCTGCGGCACCGCTACACGGTCATCACCGTCCGCGGGCCGAGCATGACGCCGACGTTGCGGGAAGGAGAGAAGGTACTGGCCCGGCGGGTGCGCGGCCAGGCCGTCCGCAACGGTGACATCATCATCCTCCGCGTGCCCGGCAACGGCACGGACGGCACGCCCAACCGGTACACCGCGGTCAAGCGGGTCGCGGCGACCGCCGGCGACCCGCTCCCCCGTTCCTGCCGCCCGAGGCCATGACAAGCAGCGAACTGCTCCCCAGCGGGCACCTCGCCGTCCTCAGCGACAACACGAACGGGAGCGTGGACTCACGGGCATGGGGCCTGGTACCCGCCGCCAACGTGCTCGCCAAGGTGATCCGCAAGTTGTTAACTTTTCCCGCCCGTCCGGCAGCCTGGGCCGGCACCCGCCAGTCTGCCACTTACGCCGGAGCCTTAGATGCTGCGTCTTGCTTTTGCCCAGTTGCGGTTTCGTCCTGGGCGGTCGGTGGTGCTGGTGGTGGTGCTGGTTGCCACGGTGGCGTGCTTTGCCCTGGTGGGTGCCTCAGCCAGGACTGAGCAGGTTACGGTGCATGGCACGCTGGAGGCGGACTCGCGTGCTGCTTATGACTTGCTGGTGCGCCCGGCGGGGTCGGTGAGCGCGGCGGAGCAGCGGGGGAACCTGGTGTCCTCGACTGCGATGAGCAGTGTCGATGGCGGGATAACGCTGAAGCAGTGGCAGGAGATCGAGCAGATCCCTGGTGTGTACGCGGCTGCGCCGGTGGCCGTGGTGGGCTATGACTACGTGCAATATGACGTGCCGGTGCAGGTGCCGAGTCCGGCTGCGGGCCAGTCGCAGGTGCTGTACCGGCTGGCCCCGACATTCGTGTCGGAGGACGGGCTGACGAAAGTCCCTACCGAGGACCAGTACGTGTACACGACGACGAGCCCGCTTGCCGCCCCGCCGGACGTGGCTGTCCCGGACATCCCGCAGCGGGACGGGAGCATGCTGCCGATCTGCCAGGCCGTTATGGGCACTTCAGCGACCAGCGAGATCGTGCCGACGTGCGGCAGCACGAACCGCAAGGACGCGTGGAACACCCCGTCCCCGGCGAACCCGCATGCCAGTGGCAGTGAGCAGCTGCCGACGGGGACGCAGGACATTGCCTGGTACTTCCCGTTCCTGGTGGAGGCGATCGACCCGGCGCAGGAAGCCAAGCTGGACGGCCTGGACAACGCGGTCACCTCGGGTGACTACTTTTCCGAGTCGGCAGGGCCGGTCAGCTACTCCGCCGCCAAGCCGGACGCGCAGGCCAGCAAAGTCGGCGACTGCCAGTTTGCCTTCAGCGCGCAGGCGCCGGCGGGCACGCGGTGCCAGTGGACCAGCGTTCCGGTGCTGGCCGCTGATGCCAGCCCGATGCAGGAGGCCTTGCAGGTCAGTGAGTACCGGATGCCGCAGTCTGCGGCGGCCATGGTCGGCAGGGGCGCCGGCGGCGACACGCTCGCCCTGGCGCTGCCCGGCATGGCCCCGGCGGCCAGGACGGGCAGCGTGACCGTGACCGCGCGGCAGGTATACAGCCAGGTGCTGGACCAACTGGCCGGCAAGGACCTGGCCAGCAGCACCGAGGCCATGATCAATGCTGTGGCCGGCGCGAATGACTTCCGGACGATGATGACCGCCTCCCCGGTCCGCTATGCCAGCCAGGGCAATGCCCAGGTCCCCAAGGTGGTGCCGCCCGGGAAGGTCCTGTCCGGCAGCGTGTTCATCGAGCCGCCTATGACGGTGTCGCTGCAGGATGTGTTCCCGGACCTGACTGACACCGCGGTGCGCGCGCTGGTCGAGCACGACACGCCGAACCCCATGACTGACAATGTCCCGGTCCCCCCTGGCGTCACCATCGACGGCTGGGTGGAGGAGCCGCAGCTGAACCTGGTGGGCACGTTCAATCCTGGCAAGGTGTCCGATGGGTCGTCGGCGTTGTCGACGGTGCCGATGCAGACCTACTTCCCTGACACCGCCACCGGTGCGAATGCGGCCTCGGCCAAAGCGCTGGGCGGCGAGCCGCTGGAGCCGAACGGGGACACGGCGGGGCTGCTGTCGGTGTCTCCGAGCCTGCTGACGACGATCTCCTCGCTGCCGGAGCTGGAGAGCGCTGATAGCTTCAGCAACCTCGGGCCGGCTGACGGGGTCAACAAGGCTGCGCCGATCAGCGTGATCCGGGTGAAGCTGGCTGGTCACCTGGGCCTAGATGCGGCGTCGCAGGCGCGGCTGCGGCTGGTGGCGCAGGAGATCTACCAGCGCACTGGTTTGCACGTGGACATCACCGAGGGATCATCGCCCGCCCCGGAGACCGTCACCGACCCGGCCGGGAAGTACGGCCGCCCGCAGCTGGAGCTGTCCGAGATGTGGTCGCGCAAGGGCGCCGCCGAGCTGATCTCCAGTGCGATTGACCAGAAGACCCGGCTGCTGATGCTGCTGGTGCTGGTCCTGGGTGCGGTGTTCACTGCTAGTGCGGTCGCCGCGTCGGTTCGCACTCGCCGCCCGGAGCTGGCCGTGCTGGCGTGCACCGGCTGGCCGCGGCGGTCGCTGGCGGGGCTGATCCTGACTGAGTGCGCGCTGCTGGGGTGCGCCGCCGGAGTCGGCGGTGCTGCGCTGGCGGCGGGGCTGGCGCCGCTGGCCGGGGCGAGGTTCAGCGCCGAGACCTACCTTGCGCTGGGGGCTGTCGCGCTGGTGCTGACCTGCCTGGCTGGCTTGTACCCGGCGCTGATGGCGGCCCGCGCCCACCCCGGTACCGCCACCGCGCAGGTGCCGGGCGGGCGCCGGTACCGCACGCTCAAGGTCGGCTCACTCGCCCGCCTCGCGGTGGTGAACGTGGCGCGGGTGCCGGGCCGGTCGCTGCTGGCGGCTGCCGGGGTCGCCCTGGCGGTCGCCGGGCTGACCCTGCTGACCGTGCTTACGCTGGCGTTCCACGGTGCCGCTGCCGGGACCTTGCTCGGGCAGGCGATCATCGTGCAGGTCCACGCCGCTGACTACGCGGCCGCCGGGGTGTGCGCGGTCCTGGGGCTGGCGCTGGCGGGGGACATCTACTACACCGCGACCCGGGACCGCGCCGGGGAGCACGCCTTGTTGCGGGCTACCGGGTGGACGAACGCCGACCTGACCCGGCTCGGTGCCGTCGAGACCGCGATCACCGCGGTGGCGGGTGCGGTGGTCGGGTGCGCGCTGCCGGTGCTGGGTGTCTGGCTGGCCACGGGCGTCGCGCCTGCGAGCGCGATCGCGGCTGCCGCCGGGATCGGCGCTGTGGCGGTGGCGCTGGTCATGGTTGCCTCGCTGGCCCCCGCCCGCCAGCTCATGCGTACCCCGCCCGCCCGCCACCTGGCCGAGGCATGACGAGCACCACAGGCAACACCAGGAACGGAGCAACCGTGATGACCACGACCGGATTCGCCCTGCACCTGGTCGGCGTGCAAAAGACCTAGGGAGGCTACTCGGGCTCGGCGTCGCCGATGATGGCGCGGCTGGTCAGGAGGGCGACCACGACGTCGGCCTCCTGGCGCAGCATGGCGATGATCTCCCGCTCAGCGGTCTCGCCGTCGCCATCCTTGAGCGCGCGCGTGATGACGCGCAGGTGGCGCTTGTGGATCTCGATGGCCTCCGGCACCTCGGCGAAGAAGTCGCCGGGAATGATGGCGACGGCCATCAGCCGGACCGTCGCGCTAACCCGCCGGGACCGTGCCAGGATCACCAGGCGGCGCATGAACTCCGCGTTGAGCGGTGAGAATGCTGCCGCGTCGGTGGCTGCCTGCAGGTCATGGTGGATCTGGACCAGTCCGGCGATCTCCTCCGGCGTCGCCCGCTCCGCCGTCCGGTGCGCGCCGTAGCCGTAGACACGGCCGAGCAACTCGTAGTGGTCGCGCGTCGAGTTCTCGTCCAGCCCGACCACGAACGCGCCGCGGTGCGGTGCGATCATCACCCAGCCCTCACGGTCCAGGGCGATGACCGCCTCCCGCACCGGGACGCGGCTGACCCCCAGGTCGGCGGCGATCTCGTCTTGCGGAACGCGGTCCCCGACCCGCAGCTTCCCCTCGAAGATCTGCCGGCGAATGTAGTCGGCAACCTGCTGGGTGCTCGTAGGCCGCAGCAGCGCCGTCGATGGCGCGTCAACGCCGTCGAAGGGCGACACGGCGGAAAGGCGGCTGGCGATCGTGGTCTCCTCGCGTAAGGTCTCGCGACCACATCGGCGTGACTATTTTATCTTTAACGAAGTATATCCGCGGATCGTGCCAGGTCAGGGAACGTAACGTTAAGACGTATCTCGCCCTGACGGTCAGGCGAGTTCCGCTGTGGCCGAGCCGAGCAGGTCGATGATCTTCGTCGGCTCGGTGATGTCCTTGGCGAAGACGTAGGTCACGGTGAATCCCGTCTTGCCCAGCTCGGACGCGTTATGCAGGAGGTCGTCCCTGGTGGTGGACGGGTCGATGGTGATCATGGTGGTCTTCTCGATCTCGTCGTAGTCGCGGCCGACCGCCTCGCAGTGCGAGCGCAGCACATCGAGCTTGTGGGCCGCGTCTGGCCCGCCGAAGATGTTGCAGGCGTCGGCGTACTGGGCGACCAGGCGGAGGGTCTTTTTCTCTCCGCCACCGCCGATCATGAGGTAGGGCCGGGGGGTGCGGACGTTCTGGGGGGAGTTAAGGGTCCGCCCTAGGTGGTAGTGCTTTCCCGCGAAAGGGGCCTCGGAGTCCGACCACATTTGCAGGCAGACCCGGACAGCCTCCTCCAGGCGCTCGAAGCGCTCGGCGGTGGGCGGGAAGCGGAAGCCCAGGCCCTCTGACTCGTCCGCGTTCCACGCGGCGCCGATGCCGAGGCCCGCCCGGCCGCCGGACAGCACGTCCAGGGTGGAGATCTGCTTGGCGAGCAGGCCAGGCTCGCGGTAGGTGACGCCGGTGACGAGCGTGTGCAGCAGCGCCGTGCGGGTGTGCGCGGCGAGGAAGCCGAGCGTGGTGTACGCCTCGAGCATGGCCCGCTCGGGCGGCCCGATCGGGCCGATCTGCCAGAAGTGATCCATGACCGTCAGGCGGGTAATGCCTGCGTCCTCGGCGCTGCGCGCATGGTCTGCCAGCCGTGGCCCGAGCTCGGCGGCCCCGCCGTCCCAGGTGAAGTCCGCGATGTGCATGCCGATTTCCACAAGGTCCCCCTTTACGTACTGTGGCGTTCGAGTCGTGGGATCGAGCCTATCCACAGGGTCAGGCGGGACGCGCGACGGGTCGTCAGCCCGCCTTGTGCTTGCTGATTTCGTCGATGAGCTGGGGGACGACGGTGAACAGGTCGCCGACGACGGCGAAGTCGGCGATCTCGAAGATGGGGGCCTCGGGGTCCTTGTTGATCGCGATGATGGTCTTGGAGGTCTGCATGCCGGCCCGGTGCTGGATGGCGCCGGAGATGCCGACCGCGGCGTACAGCTGGGGGGAGACGGTCTTGCCGGTCTGGCCGACCTGGAACTGGTGGGGGTACCAGCCGGCATCGACCACCGCGCGGGACGCGCCGACGGCGGCGCCGAGGCAGTCGGCGAGGTCCTCGATGACCTTGAAGCCGTCCGCCGACCCGGTGCCCCGGCCACCGGAGACCACGATCTGGGCCTCCTGCAGGTCCGGCCGCGCCGACTTGGCCGCCGCCTCGCGGGAGACTACCTTGGCCGCCTTGGCCGCGTCGGAGGCTGTGAACGCGACCGGGACCAGCTCGGCGGCGCCACCGGATGCTGTCGCCGCCACCGCGTTCGGGCGCACGGTGATGATCGGCACGCCGCTCTTGACACGCGAGCGGACGTTGACCGCCCCGCCGAAGTTGGCCTGCGACACCAGCGCCGCCCCGTCCTGATCGGCCACCACGTCGACCGCGTCGGTCAGCACGCCGTAGCCGGTCTTGACGGCCAGCCGCCCGGCGACCTCCTTGCCCTCGGCCGACCCGGCGATCAGCACAGCGGCCGGGGAGACCGAAGCAGCCAGCTGCGCCAGCAACTCGGCCTTCGGCGCCACCACGTAGTCGGCGAAGTCGGCGCTGTCGGCCACGTAGACCTTCTCCGCGCCGAACTCCACGAGGCGGTCGCGCCCTTCCTCGACGCCAGGGCCGGTCCACACGACAGACGGGGCGCCCAGCCGGCGAGCGGCGGTCAGCAGCTCCGTGGTGACCTTCTTGACCGTGCCGCCGGCGTGCTCAGCGAGAACGAGAACCTCGGCCATGTCAGATGAACTTCCTCTCCGCCAGGAATCCGGCGACCTTCACGCCACCGTCTCCCTCGTCCGTCACGATCACGCCAGCCGCGCGCGGCGGCCGCGCCGCGAAGTCAACCACCGAGGTGACCGACCCGCCTAGGCCCGTCGCTTGCGCGCTGACACCAAGATCGTCTAGCGACAGCACCGCGACCGGCTTCTTCTTCGCCGCCATGATCCCCTTGAACGACGGGTACCGCGGCTCGTTGATCTTCTCCACCACCGAGATCACCGCTGGCAGCGACCCCTCCACCACGTCGAAGCCCTCATCGGAGACCCGCCGGATCGTCACGCTGGAACCCGATATCTCCACCTTCGACGCCAGCGTCAGCTGCGGCACCCCGAGCCGCTCGGCCAGCATCGCCGGCAGCACCCCGGTCCGCGCGTCCGTCGACTCCGAGCCCGCGATCACCAGGTCAAAGCCCACCTGGCGCAGCGCCGCCGCGATCACCGCCGATGTCGCCAGCGCATCCGACCCCGCGATCTGGTCATCCACAATGTGCACTGCCTTGTCCGCCCCCATCGACAGCGCCTTGCGGATCGACTCGCCCGCCCGCTGCGGTCCCATCGACAAGATCGTCACCTCACCGCCATGCGCCTGCGCGATCCGCAGGCCCTCCTCGATCGCGTACTCATCGAGCTCATTGATCAGCCCGTCAGCCGCTGCACGGTCCAGCGTGCCCGCGCCGGGGACGAGCGCGCGCTCGGACTCGGTGTCGGGTACCTGCTTGACAAGGACGACGATGTTCATGGGCTTTCCTCTTTAGAAGGCATCTTTAGAAGGCATCGTTTGGCTGGTAGGTGCCCCACACGGCGCGCAGCGCATGGGCGACCTCGCCGCCGGTGGCGCGTAGCGCGAGGGCCTCGCGCATCGGCGGCAGGACGTTGTCGGTGCCCGCCGCCGCGGCCTTGAGCGCGTCCAGCGCGCGGCTGACGGACGCGTTATCCCGCCCGCGCCGCAGCACGGCCAGGCGCTCGGCCTGGTCAGCCTCGATCTGCGGGTCGACCCGCAGCGGCGCGTACGGCTCCTCGTCGGCCACCGTGTACTTGTTGACCCCGACGACCGTCCGGGAGCCGTCGTCGACCTGCTGGGCGACGCGGTAGGCGGCGGCCTCGATCTCGTTCTTCTGGAAGCCCTGCTCGATCGCGGCGACGGCGCCGCCCCGGTCGTCAATGGCCGTGATGAGCGCGACCGCGGCCTCTTCCAGGTCGCTGGTGAGCGACTCGATCGCGTAGGAGCCGGCGAACGGATCGACGATCTTGGTGACGTCGCTCTCGTAGGCGATGACCTGCTGGGTGCGCAGCGCCAGGCGGGCGGCCTTCTCCGTCGGCAGCGCGATGGCCTCGTCGAAGGAATTGGTGTGCAGCGACTGCGTGCCGCCCAGGACCGCGGCCAGGGCCTGTATCGCGACCCGGACCATGTTGACCTCGGGCTGCTGGGCGGTGAGCTGCACTCCGGCGGTCTGCGTGTGGAACCGCAGCATCTGCGACTTGGGGTTCTTCGCGCCGAACTCGTCGCGCATGACCCGGGCCCAGATCCGGCGGGCCGCACGGAACTTGGCGACCTCTTCCAAGATCGTGGTGCGGGCGACGAAGAAGAACGACAGGCGGGGCGCGAAGTCGTCGATGTCCAGCCCGGCCGCCAGTGCCGCCTGCACGTAGGCCTTGGCGTTGGCGAGCGTGAACGCGACCTCCTGCGCGGGCGTCGCGCCTGCCTCGGCCATGTGATAGCCGGAGATGGAGATCGTGTTCCACTTCGGGATCTCCGCGTGACAGTAGGCGAAGATGTCGCTGATCAGTCGCAGGGACTGCGCGGGGGGATAGATGTAGGTGCCGCGGGCGATGTACTCCTTGAGCACGTCGTTTTGGATCGTGCCGGTGAGGTTGCTGCCCGGCACGCCCTGGGCGGCGGCCACCAGCTGGTACATCAGCAGCAACGTCGCGGCGGGCGCGTTGATCGTCATCGAGGTGGAGATCTTGTCCAGCGGCAGCCCGCCGAACAGCACCTTCATGTCATCAATGGAGTCGATCGCGACGCCGACCTTGCCGACCTCGCCGTGCGCGATCGGCTCGTCGGAGTCGTATCCCATCTGCGTGGGCAGGTCGAACGCCACGCTCAGCCCGCCGGTCCCGGCGCTTACCAGCTCGTGGTAGCGCGCGTTGGACTCCTTCGCGGTGCCGAACCCGGCGTACTGCCGCATCGTCCAGGGCTTGCCGGTGTACATCGTCGGGTACACGCCCCGGGTGAACGGGTACTTGCCTGGCTTGCCCAGCATGGCATCGGGATCGAAGCCGGCCAGTGCGCTCGCGTCGTACACCGGGTCGATCGGAAGGCCAGACTCGCTGTGTGCCACCCTGCTCACAACCTCACTCGGGCCGCCCGCAGGCTCGCTGCGCCGAGCGCACAGGCCCTATCCCAGTCATTAGGAACTTGGTACTATCTGGATGGTACTCAGTACCATTCGGATGGGCAAGAGTGAGTCCCCATGAGCAAGCAATCCCCGCGCGACAGGCTCGCGCAGGCGGCCTTCGCGCTGTTCGATGAGCGCGGGTACGAGCAGGCCACCATCGATGGCATCACGGAGCGGGCGGGCCTGGGCCGCACGACGTTCTTCCGGTACTACCGGTCCAAGGAAGACGTCATCTTCCCTGACCACGACCGGCTGCTTGAGCAGATCAGGGAGCGGCTGAGCACCTCCAGCCACGGCACCGCCCTGGCCGCTGTCTCCGACGCCGTCCGGCTGGTGCTGCTGCACTACCTCGACGAGGGTGACCTCGCGCGCCGTAGGTACACACTCACCAGCTCGGTGCCCGCGCTGAGGGACCGCGAGATCGCTACCGTCGCCCGTTACCAGAGGCTGTTCCGCGAGTTCATCGCCGACTGGATGGGGGAGGCGGCGGAGCCGGCGCCGCTGCGCGCCGAGCTGATGGCGGCGTCCGTTGTCGCCGCCCACAATCACGTCCTGCGCCGCTGGCTGCGTGGCGACAGCCCGGATCCGGCCGGGGAGCTTGCCGACGCGATGCGCGAGGTGATCAGCCTGTTCGCGCCCACGGCTAGCGCGGGCGGATCGGGCACCACGATCGTGGCGTTCCGCGCGGGCGCGGACATCGAGCAGATCGTGCCCGCGCTCCGGCGCATCGCCGAAGGTCAGTAGTTCGTCAGCAGCGATGGCATCGGCGCTGCGGTCGGCAAGTGTGTGCGGTGCGCCTGTGCTGTCGCGGGAGTAGCAGTGATGGCACATCGCGTACAAACGCCTCGCGGCCTACGTGATCCCGGCATTGCTGCCCCCGCGTTTGATGATGATGACTTCCGGTGATACCGAACCCGCGGTGCTGCATCCGGCCATGGGGGAGTTGGTTGTGGTGGAGGCTGTTTGGCTGCGGGACCGGCTCGCTGCGAGGCTTGGGATTCGCGCCTTCATCGGGGCAATGCTGGCGTCCGCGGCTGTCGCCGGGTGCACTAGCGGGACCAGCGACGCGCTGGCCGGGCAGTCGGGCAGGCAGATCCTCGGCAAGGCCGTTGGCAACCTCACGGCGGCGGCCAGCTTCACGCTGTCCGGGAACGTAACGGAGTCAGGCAGCACGTACACCGTCGACCTCGGCTACCGGCCAGGCAGGGGATGCACGGGTACGGTCGCTCAGGCGGGCAAGGGCAGCTTCGCGATGACGGTCATCGGGACGACCGCGTGGGTGCGGCCCGACGACGCGTTCTGGAAGTCAACCGCGGGCAGCCAGGCATCGTCAGTGATCTCCGCCGTTGGCGGCAAGTACCTCAAGGGCCCGACGAGCAACCGCACCGTCGCCGGGCTGACGTCGCTGTGCGACCTGAACACGCTGGCATCGCAACTCCAGGCGCCGTCGACGATAGCCAGGGCCGCGATCACGCCGGTTGACGGCACGCAGGTGGTGCCGCTGACGGACCTGGCAGAGGGCGGAAAGCTCTACGTGACGGACACGGCTAGGCCACAGGTCATCGAGTTGACCAACAGCAAGTCGGGGAAGATCATCTTCCACGTCGGCGCTCCCGTCACCCTGACCCCGCCGCCGCCGAACGAGACGGTCAACGGCGCGCAGTTCGGCTTGTGACGGGCGGGGTCCAGACGTAGGGGGTCGTGGTGGTGATTGCCCGGAAGCCGAGGCGGCGCAGGATGGGGGCGCTGTCGTCGGAGGCGTCGACCTGCAGGTAGCGGGTGCCGTGGGCGGCCGCGAGCCGGGCGCGGGCCGCGATGAGGGCGCGGTAGATGCCGCGGGAGCGCCAGGCCTGCACGGTGGACCCGCCCCACAGGCCAGCGAAGTCGGTGCCGGGATAAAAGACGATCCAGGCCGCGCTGACCACCTGGCCGGTCGCGTTGTCGCAGACGGCGAAGACCGCCAGGTCGTCGGGGGCCACGGCCGAGCGCTCGGTCAGGTCATCGGCGAGGAAGCTCCAGTCTTGGCCCCAGACCTGCGACTCCATCGCGCCGATCGCGCGGAAATCGGCCTCGCCAGTGACGCGGTGCAGGGTTACCCCGTCCGGCAGCACCGGGTCGGCGGCCATGCGTGCGGCTATGCCGACAACGATCGTCTCGCGGTCCTGTGGAAGGAAGCCGACCGCCCGCAGCCTGTCCGGCAGGTCGACGGGCAGGTCGTGGCCGCGCGTCTTCCACTCCACGGGCTCGCCGCGAGCGGCGAAGTAGTCACGCTGGCGCTCGATGAGCGCGTCAAGCTCCGGCCCCTGCACGCCGAGGTCGCGCGGGCCGGTGACGAAGCCGCGGAACTGGCCCGCCACTCGCAGCAGGGGGCCATCCCGCTCGATGATGAGGCCGGCCCGTCCGGAATGGGAAATCCCGCGCATCTGCTCGTCGTAGGCCCGCAGCAAGTCATCATCGTCAGTCACGCGGGCGACTGTACGGGGGCCGCCAGCGGCGGAGCAACCGGTTAAGCGTGGCGGTTGCCGGCCCGGGCCGCGATCGGGGCGGGTCTGGCTGAGTAGCGAGCATGAGCGAGCGGGGAGACACGGCATGACCGTGTTGTTCTCACCCTCGCGCCGGACGATGGCGTACCGTAGGTGGCAGCGGACAGCGCTTGGCTCGTTGCCGCACGCCGGCCGTCTAAGTGGGGTGCTCGAGACGGCCATCACGGCGGATGGCTGGCGAGAGCGGGAGGCGCGATCGTGGCTGCGGCGCAGGAACTGCCAGGCATCGCGCAGGTCAGGCCCCGGTGAACGAGGCCGCACGGCCGGAGGTACTGGCCGCGCTGATTGACGTGGCGGCGCGGGGCGGCCTGGCCGCCGTGCCGCCGCTGCCGCAGCGCGCCGCGGACCTGTTCGGTGAGACGGGCTGGCTGCGCCTGCTGGTCCCGGCCGCGGGCATGAGTCCTGAGGCCAGCCGTGACCTTGAGGAACGGCTCGTCAAGGCGGAAGACGCCTGGAACCGTCAGGTGCTCGACCTGCTCGACCGGCTCACCCGGGTCGAGGCCGTCGTCGGCGACCTCGACGAGGCCGACCCCGCGCAATCGGCATACCGGGAGGTGCTGCGCGCCCAGATCGACGTCCTCGCACGGCAAGTCAGGGTCTTCAGCCAGCGTGACGCCCGGGGTTTCCTTGTCGAAGTCGGGCTCTTGGAGGAGGCGACCCCGGATCCTGTTTCCGCGCAGACAGGCGCTGGCGTTTGCGCGCGAACACTCGCCGACCGCCTCGCCGCCCTCATCGCCGACTGGACTGGTGAGCCCGATGGCGCGGGAGGCTGGCTGATCAGCGGCTCGGACGCCGCCACGGCGCCCGCTCAAGGGAGCGCGCCAGCCGTGGTGCTGCGCCAGTCGGCCGAGCCGTCCCTGCACGTCGCGGTTTACCTAGACGACTACGATGAGCACGCAGCGCCAGCGGCGAGCCGCGTCGCCACCGATGCCGCCGAGCGGGCCGCCGCGCGCGCTGGCGGGACCGTGGTGTTCCAGCTCACCGCCGACGACCTTGACGGGCCCGGCATCGGCGCCCCCTATGAGCCGGAGGCGCAGGTAGCGGCCAGGAACGCCTACCGCGTCCTCGGCGAAGACCCAGCCGAACTGGATGACCTGATCTGGCGCGGCGGCGGGTGGCTGCTGCGGGCGTTCCTCGCCGATCCGTCGCCGGATCGCTGGCGACGGGTGGCGACCGCCGCGCTGGCCGGCATCCTCGTTCGCCCTGGTGGCTGGCGCGTCAGGCTTGATGACGACAACTTCCGCGAACGCGTCCTGGCCGCAGTGCAGGCGGAACGCCTGCCGCCGAGCGGTGGCCACGCGAGAACCCTTGCCCGATTCCTGGACGGGCGAGGCTGCCCCGTCACGGCGATCATTGACCAGAGAGAATCCGGGTCCCGTACATCACTCGGCTCCTGGAGCGGCCTGACCGTGCTTGATGACCGGCTGCCCGTGATCAGGCTGAGCGAGGCCGGCCACCGAAGGCGCTGGACGTCCTGGCTGCACTGGGGGAACCTGCTGCAGTTCCTTGGACCTGGCGGAGATGGCAGGCAGCTGGCCTACTCGCGGCTGGATGAATTCGATCCGGGGACACTCGCCGCCGCGGTCGCCCCCGCTGAGGAGGTCGCCCCCGCCGAGGCGGGCGTCGTGCGGGCACGGGCAGGACTAGGATCGCCCGCGTCGCTGGTGCCCTTGTTTTCCGGTGCCGGCCGTGTGCCGGCATCTTCGGCTAAGCTCAGCCCGCTCCAGCGGGCGATCACGGAGCGAGCCTATGACGGCCCGGCGCTCGTCACCGGCGGTCCCGGCACCGGCAAGACGACCGTCGCGCTGCACCGGGTGAGCTACCTGGTGCAGCGACTGCCCGGGGAGCGCCGGAGTGTCCTTTTCGCGACGTTCAACAAGCACCTGGCGGGGATCGCCCGCCGCCGGCTGCGGGAGCTGGCCGGGCTGGATCACGCGGGCCAGCTGGATGTCGTCACGATCGATGCCCTCGCTGCCCGGGTGACCGCGGAAGCCCGGCCGCGCGCCGGCACTGGCTGGACCATCCCCATTCCAGTGATCTATGGCGAAACGTGCTTCGCGAATCCGTTCGCCTGGAGGCCATCCGGGCCACGGAGCAGGGGCCGCGCTACCGGCACGTCGTCGTCGACGAGGTGCAGGACCTGAGTGCGGAGCACCTGATGCTGCTGCGCGCCATGGTGGCGCCAGGGCCGGACGACCTGTTCCTTGTGGGCGATCCCGGGCAGCGGATCTACGCTGACGACGCGTCGGTGGTCGACCTGGAAATCGATGTTGGTGACCGGACGGAAGAGCTCACGCACCGCTACCGGCCAGCATGCTCGCCGCAGCTCCGGGGCCGCGGCGACTGGACTGGGGAGCTGGAGGAGATCACCTGCCAGGTGACGGACTGGCTGGCGGTGTCCGCCGACGGGGAGGAGCTATCGATCGGTGTCGCCGTGCCGCAGACCCGGCAGGTTGCCGAGGTCGTCGGCTACCTGGACCGCCACGGCGTCGTCGCGTCGTCGATTGGCGCCAACGGCCCGCGGGTGGCCGAGTCCGTCCACGTCGGGACCTTGCACCGCTTCAAGGGCCTGGAATACCGGCGCATGTTCTTGGCTGGCATCGGCTCGGACGCGGTCGTGAGCGCCCCGTTGCTGCACATGGCCTCGGCCCGGGCGCGGAAGTCGCTGGTGATCAGCTGGCACGGCGAGCCGAGCGGCCTGCTGGGCAGGTGAGTCGGCGGGTTCGTTCGGCCTGGAAATGGGAGCTGCTGCCACGCAGGCCGCAAAGTTATGGCACGAGTGCGAGGCCGCGTTCGGTCCACCTGACGAGCACCGACTGGTGGCCCACCTGGACTCCGTCAGGGCCGACCCTGAAGTCCCCAAACAGCGTGCGCGCGCTGATGCTGGTCGCGACCTCCCAGAGCTTTTCGCGGCGGGTGCTGCCCGCGGCCCGCGCGCAATGGGCCGCGAGCACCGCGCCTGCCGCTGCCTGGACGGCAGGGTAATCGGGGACTCCGGGAGACACTGCAGACCATGCCTCCAGGAAACTCGCCTCGCTCGGCCCAAGATCGGGGCTGCCGCTCGCGCCGGGAAACCACTGCCCCATCCCGAAGATGCCCTCAGCGTCCCCGATGGCCTCGCCGAATTCCCGGACGCCCGCCGCGACCGAGCACATGACCTTGGGCGGGCGGGGAAGGGACCGTGCGCGTCGCAAGGTCTCGACGTCATCCTCGAACGTTCCCGCGCACAGCAGGCCCCAGCGTTGCCCGGGACGCGGAAGCTCTCCGGGCCCAGCCTGGCTCGCCTCGATCCCGGCGCGCGTGGCTGCTGCCTGCGCGCCCGCGGCCACCTGCCTGCCGAAGGCGCCCCTACCGCGGGTGATCCAGAGCCGCGGGTGGTCGCGATCATCGGCCATGTGCATCACGAACGGCTCCGCGTACCGGCTTGCGGGCGTCAGCACCGAGATGATGTGGCCGGGGTGCGCCGCCTCGACGTCATCGCCTGAACCGCCGTGGTTCCACAAGAGCAAGCCAGCGTCTTCCGCGAGCTTCCCCGCTGTTCTCATCAGCTGGGTTGAGTACGGTCCCAGCAGGACATCGCATTGCTCCGCGACACCGGGCAGGACGTTTTCCAGCTGGCGCGGGCTGCTCTCATCGTCTTCGATGACCAGCTCGGCTTTCCCGTCCAGCCTGCACCAGGCTTGCAGGCCGCGCGCCGCCTGCATCCCGAACCTTGCGTACCTCCCGCTGAGCGACAGGCAAGCACCGACCCGGATGACTCGTCGGCTAAGCGACGTGCCCGCATCAGCCACCACTTGATTAAGCTAGCTCAGCAGTCATCATGAGTCACGCGGCACGCCCTAAGCCGGGGACGAGCACGTTCTGTGGGACCGGGCACAGGTGCTTGGGCCGCGTGGGCAGTCACTCCTGGGTCAGGACCGAGGGCAGCTCGCTGCCGGGGTGCATGCGCAACAACTGGTAGGCGACGCCGCCCAGGCCCGCTAGCAGGCCGGGGGAGTACGCGTCCCGGACAAGCCAGAACCCGGTGTTCAAGCACGCCCCGTTCTACGTCCAGCGGGCCGAGCTGGACCGCGCCCGCCGTGAGTCGCCCGACCTGTCTGGCTGGTTCGACTTCATGGGCGCGCGGTTCGAGCTGCTGGACGGCGACACCGAGATCCTGCCTGGCCTGTCGGTGATCGCGACCCCCGGCCACACCATCGGTCACCAGTGCGTCATGGCGCAGGCCCACGACGGCTCGCTCGACCTGCTGATCGGGGACGCCGCCTACACCCCGCGCGAGTACACCGGGCCGCTGGGCCAGGAGCTGCCGCCCGGCCAGGCCGCCGACCGGCCATCCTGGGAGGCCTCGATCGAGCGCGTCCGGTCGAGGACCCCGTCTCGGGTGCACTTTTGCCATCACACGGACACCGTGCACGACGGACGCGTTGGGCCAGCCGAGATAGCCGGATGAGCCGGAGATGACCTGGGACGCCGCGCCCCAGGTCATCCTTCGGCGACCAGGGCCAGGACGGGACCCGCGCTTTTGGACGGCCCTCGGATGGTCCGCCTACCGCACGCCATCTATAGTCAGACTCGTGCCCGAGTCCACTTGCCCGGAGCGGAGCTGCCCATGACGGATGCACCCGCGGTGGTCACCCCTGGCGCTTTGCTGGCCGGGTCCAGCTCCGCGACTGAGTGAGGCACAGTACCCGGTCATGCAAAGAGATGACGCCGCTTCCGGTATGGGCGGCCAGAGCCAGATACACACGGGGCAAGGCGGCCGGCACGCCCGCATCATGGGCGTCGGTGCCTATCGCCCCCGGCATGTCGTCACCAACGAGCACTTCACTCGCACAATCGGACTGTCCGACGAGTGGATCACGCGGCGCACCGGGATCAAGGCCCGGCGGTTCGCGGCGCCAGACGAGACCCTGGCCATGATGGCCGCGGCCGCGGCCGACAAGGCTCTCGCGCAGGCCGGCCTCGGGGCTGCCGACGTAGACTGCGTGATTGCCGCGACAATGTCCCATCTTGTTCAGGCGCCACCGCTGGCCGCCGAGGTCACCGGCCTGCTCGGCAGCGCCCCGGCGGCGGCTTTCGATGTGGCGGCTGCCATGGCCGGCTTTTGTCATGCCCTCACGCTTGCCAGTCACCTGGTCTCGGCTGGGACCGCCGGGCACGTCGTCGTGGTCGGCACCGAGCGGATGTCTGACATCGTCGACCCGACCGATCGCTCCACCTCATTCATCTTCGGTGACGGAGCCGGCGCGGTCGTGGTCGGGCCTGCTGACTGGCCACGCATCGGGCAGGTGGTCTGGGGCAGCTATCCGGCTGGAATGCACTACATCGAGCAGCAGGTGCCCTGGCGGGCCGCCGGTGACCGCCCGGACAGCCCGCCGTCCTACCTCAAGATGGCCGGGCAGGAGGTCTACCGCTGGGCCATCCAGGCCGTGCCTGACGTGGCCCGCCGGGCAATGGCCGTCGAGGGCCTGACGGTCGAGGATCTGACGGCGTTCATTCCGCACCAGTCCAACCTGCGGATCTGCGAGGGCCTGTGCGCGGCGTTGGACCTGCCCGCGCACACAAAGGTGGCCAGGGACCTAGTGGACATGGGCAATACCTCCGCCGCGTCGATCCCGCTGGCGATGGAGCGCATGCTCGCCAGCGGGGAGGTGGCCAGCGGCAGCCTGGCGCTGCTGGCTGGCTACGGCTCCGGCCTCGGGTACGCGGCGCAAGTCGCCTGGCTGCCCTGACGACTGCCGGGAGGCATAACCGGCAATCTGGGGGAAGTTGTATTTACATGGTCATCTTCATCATCGTGCTGCTGATCGTAGGGTTCATCGTCGGCGGGATCGCGCGCCTGCTCATGCCCGGTCGCGACCCGATCGGAATCCTCGGCACCATCGTTCTCGGCATCGTCGGCTCCTTCGTCGGCGGCTTCCTGCAGAACCTGATCGAGTACCACTCGGTCAGCGTTCACAGCTTCCACCCGGTCGGCCTCATCGGGTCGGTCATCGGCGCCTGGGTCTTGCTGCTCCTGCTGCGCCTTACCGGGCTGGAGCGAGGCCACCGTCGTTACTGACGCCACCGGGGCACCGGTGCTCCCGTCCCCCCGTGAGCACCCCTCGCGGGGGGACGTGCGGGCGCCCGCGAGAACGGCGGCTTCTTCGACCATGTCCCGCCGCCCGTGCCCCCGGCTGGCACGCCGGGGGAGTACATCACGGCCCCGCTGGGCGGTGTAGCGGAGTCTGCGGGCATCGTGGGGCCGATCGGCCTCGGCTTCCGCGTCCCCTGCCTGATCATCTCGCCCTACAGTCGGGGCGGCCTTGTCGCGTCGGACGTCTTCGACCATACCTCCCAGCTGAAGTTCCTCGAGCGACGATTCGGGGTGCCCGTGCCTAACCTCTCGGCCTGGCGGCGGGAGGTGACCGCAGATCTCACGTCCGCCTTCGACTTCGCCCGCCCCGCCACCGACGCCCGGCCGACGTTGCCGATTTCCAATGTACATCTGGAGGCGATCCTCGAGCGGAGCATCGACATTCTTCGTGCCACCCTCGACCACGGAAAGCCTTTTCAAATTCCTCTAAACATAATGCCTGAGCAGGAAAAACTCCCCATCCGCGGGCGGCAGAGCGGGCTAGCGAAATGATGGGACCAGCTGCTCCCGAGCCTGCTGCGGCGCGCAGGATAACGTGGCCTTTAATTTTTGTCCAATCTTTGCACATTCACCAGAATGCGCTTACGCTGCCGTGATGTCAGGCGCTCCGAAGGCTGTCCGCACCTCACGCACATCGCGTCCCGTGCAGGCAGCCTTCATCGTGAGCGCGACCTTCTCGGGAAGGAACCCTTTGGGGTACCGAGCTAGCTCAGGACGAATCCGCCTCCCCCGTCGGCTGCCGGGCATTGCCGTCGGCATGGCCGGCATGGCGGCATTCGCCCTGGCCAATGCACCTGCCACCGCCTCGGCGGCCACGCAAGCGCCAGCACATCACTCGCCCGCGACGGCGACTGTTCGCGGCACGTTGCTAGCGGCCGTTCGGCCAGTGGCGACGCGCAAGGCTACGATCCCAGCCGCGTACACCGTGAAGTCCGGTGACACGCTGAGCGCCATCGCGGAGCACTTCTACAAGGACCCGGACTACTGGCCGGCGCTCTACTGGGCCAACCACAAGAAGATCCACTACGCGGACGAGATCGCGGTGGGGCAGGTACTGACGGTCCCGGTCAAGCCCGCCAAGATCCCGGCGGCACCGTCGGCTCTGGCGCGCGCCGGCGCCGGCGACGGCCAGCAGTGCCGTCACCACGTACGCTCCGGCGGCTCCCGCCCAATCGGAGCCCGCGGCGGACACCAGCACCTACAGTGGCGGCGGCGGATTCCAGTCGTGCGTGATCGCCGCCGAGTCTGGCGGCAACAGCCAGGTCATGAACAGCAGTGGCCACTACGGCCTGTACCAGTTCAGCTCGTCGACCTGGGCCGAGTACGGCGGCAACCCAGCCGACTTCGGCGACGCGAGCGTGGCCGAGCAGAACCAGGTGTTCGACAACGCCATCGCGGCCGGCGGTGCGTCCAACTGGTCGGCCTACGACGGCTGCTGATCTGCTCCCTCGATTGATCCGCTTACCCAAGCGCCACGCGGGATATTTCCGCGGAAACGTCCCGCGTGGCAGGATCGTGCCTGTGATGGCATGGGATGGCGCTTTCGGCACGCCGAGCCCCGGATGACCGCGCCCGTTGACTGGCAGGGGTTCGCCGAGGTGACCGGGGCCACCAGCGGGGCGCTGACCGGGCTGCTGTTCGTCGCCGTGTCGCTGAACGCTACCCGGATCGCCGGGCACCGGGGGCTGCGCGCGAGCGCGGCGCAGACGCTCGTGATGTTCCTGGTCCCGCTGGCGATGGCCATGGCCTTGCTGGCCCCCGACCAGGCCGACTGGGTGCTGGGCGGCGAGCTTCATCGCCACCGGGGTGATCGCGAGCGTGGTCTTGATGAGCGCCGCGAGCATGAAGCGCGGGCTGGGCGACGACGACCGGCGGCTAATCGCCATGTTCAACCGCAAGACCCCCAGCCTGTTCGTCATGCTGCTGTTCGTGGCCAGCGGGGCCGCCCTGGCGTGCGGCGCGGATGCCGGCTTGTACCTGCTGCTGCCCGCCGCGCTCGTGGCGTTCATCAGCGGCGTGCTGAACGCCTGGTTCTTCCTGCTCCCGCCCCCGGACGCGCTTAAGGGCGCCAACAGCTCGCAGGGGTTACGGCTCGTCGAGGTGGACAAGGCCAACCTCGGTGACCCGCTGCGGGTTCGTGGCGTACAGGTAGGCCAGGTAGATGATGCCGAGCACCATGAACCCGGCTACGCCCGGCCCCATGTATGAAGACGGCGCGGTGAGCGGCACCACGAACGAGAACACCTTGATGCCGGCTGAGGTCAGCCACGCGGGGACGAAGGTCGCGACCCCGAGGACCGGAACGATCAGGTGCAGGAACGGGTTCCACCGCCGGCCGCCCCGGTTGGCGGCGCGCGCGAAGTAGCCGATGCACGCGACATTCATCAGGATGTAGATAGGCACCAAAACGATGACGATCCCGGTGCCGGTCATCGCGAACGCGTTCACCGGGTTGTAGGCCAGGCCGAGGCCAAGCGTGATCGCGCAGGTCGCCACGAAGGAGAGCGCGATCGCGAGCACGGGCGAGAGGTGCCTGGGATGCACCCTCGCCAGTGCGGCCGGGAACGCGTGGATGCGGCCCATCGCGAACGACATCCGGGAGGCGACGTTCACCCCGGCGTTGGCGTTGCCGATGGTGGAGTTGACGATCGCCAGGAAGACGAAGAACCAGAACAGCCCGTACAGGTTCCGCGCCATGCCCTCCCAGGAACTGGCGCCGGAACTGGCGAACGTGGCGAAGAAGCCCGGCCCGAACGCGACGTCGGCGGCGTAGGTGGTGAGCACGTAGAAGATGCCGATTCCGAGCGTGGAGAGCAAGACGGCCTTCTGCACGGTCCGCTTCGGGTCCTTGCTCTCCTCGGCGAGCGGGGTCGCTCCCTCGAACCCGCTGAGCGCGAGCACCGTGTAGACCGACCCGGCGATCACCCCGGTGATTCCCTTGTACCCGCTCGGGGTATGCCCGGTGCCGAACACTGACAGCGTGTTGTGCCCGCCCGCGTGCACGATGAAGAAGATCGCGAGCACGAGGAACACCGCGATCTCGGACAGGCCGAGGATGGTGCCCAGCCGCGCCGAGGTCCGGATGCCGTAGTAGCCGGCCGCGAGCACGATCACTGCCCCCGCGATCGACCACGGCCACCACAGGTTCGCCGGGTAGCCTGCGAAGTCGCCGTTGATGGTGGTCGCGACGGTGAAGCCGAGCTGCAGCAGCACCAGCGGGGGGATCAGGACCGCGACCAGCACGTACCCCCACGCGGTGAGGAACCCAGCCGCCGGGTGCAGGCCGCGGGCCGCGTAGGTCGCAAGCGATCCGGCGGCCGGCATCTCGCGGGCGAGCAGCCCGATCGAGGACGCCGTCAACAGGCAGGCGACTAGCGCGAAGACCATGGCCAGCGGCAGCGACCCGCCGGCATACGCGGCCCCCGCCGGGATCGAGGCGGCGACCGCCGCCCCGGGTGCCATGCCGGTGATCGACTGGAAGAGCACCTCCCGCAGGCCGATCGCGTCGCGCCGCAGCCCAGCCGGTGCCGAGATGGTCGTCGTCTCCATTCCCATGTGCGCACTCGCCTTCGCGTGGGAAACCAGGTGAAATAGTTGCTATCGAGATTGATCATCGATTTGCAACGTTTCGTCCTAGTTGCTGATTGATATCGAACGCCTAACGGCACCTGATCACGTCCGACACCCGCTGGCGTGAGCGTAAGACGCCGCGCGAGGATGCTGCGGTCGCTGGCGGAAGTGCCTTCCGCCTCGTGTCCCAGGCGTTGGCACGGCCGGTGAACAGCGTCACGATCAGGCCGGCCGCGCTGGCCGTGAGCACGCCGACCGGCGGGTGGCCACCTGGCGCGAAGCCGTGGATGGCTAGCATGCCCAGGCCTACCGATGAGGCGGCGAGCCCTGCCAGCAGCAGGACTGGCGACCAGGGACCGGGGCGCCCGAGGCCTTCGGGCAGCGCGAGCATCGGCCTCATCGCCAGCGTGACCGCCATGACCAGTGGCACGAGCACCACGGTCAGGAGCGCGAACCAGGCGAGCCGCAGCTCGAACCACTGCAGCGAGCCGACGGCGGGCTGCGGCAGGATGCCCGTGGGGTAGAACGCCACCGCGATGATGATCGCTGGCACGAAGTGCCACAGGTAGGCGTTCATGACCTGGGCGTTGAGTTTCCGGACCAGGTGCCACCGGTGGCCTGCGGCCAGCCATCGCGACACCCGCCGCTCGGCCAGCAAGACCAGTCCGCACTCGGCCGCGGCGAACGCGAGGAGCGCGATCGATGGCGGGTTGGTGTTGCCGGACCCGACCATGTCCGGCCTGAAGGCCCGTGCTGCCAGCAGCCCGGCAAGGAAGGCTGCGCCGCTGGCGGCCAGCGCGTAGGGGCGCCACCGAGGCGACGTGAGGGACTGGTCCTGCCAGGCGAAGCCCCACTGGTGGATCGATCCCCACACCAGCAGGTAGTTCAGGTAGCCGATGGCGCGCAGGTGCGCGTCGGCCACGGCCACGTTCACCAGTCCTGCCGCGACGGCCATGACGGCCGGCACGGCCAGGCCCCAGCGGCGGTGCGCGGCGAGCATGACCCGGGTCAGCGCGATCAGCGCTATGTAGACCGGAAGGAACCACAGGTGCAGGCCGACGAGCCAGCCCACCTCGGCAACCTCGGCGCGGGCCACGCCCGCCGCCCGCGCGATCGTGACGGCCGCCACCACGACGATGACGTACACCGCCGTCGGCCACAGCAGCCGCAGGACCCGGTCACGGACCCACTGCGTCCAGGTCTCCCCGGCGGCGTGGTGCGCCGCCCAGGACTGGGCGTTCACGTACCCGCCTACGAGGAAGAAGACCGGCAAGACCTGGAACACCCAGGTGACCCACTGTCCCCAGGCGACGTACCGCAGCGCGTCCACCCCCGACAGGCGCCCGCTGGCGTACCTGGCAGAAACCAGCAGCCAGTGGCCGTAGATCACGCCGCCGATGGCGAGGACCCTCAGCAGGTCCGCGTAGCGATTCCGGGTCACGTTCCCAAGCTCACCGCCACCGGCCCCAGAATCAAGGACGGCTAGCCGGCCTGGGGCATGTTCATGAGACTGCGCTTCCAGGGCGCGGCGTGTTTGCGCGGAAACGACGGACATGCCGCCCAGATCATCGCCGGCCCGCGTATGTCCGCCAATATTCGCTCGGAATTCGCTGGGCGCGGAAGTAGGATCAGGACTCCTATGCGCGCGACGGCCCGGGTGTACTGGCGGCTCCTGGTGGCCGGCTTCCGTCGCCAGTCGGCGTACCGGCTTGCCGCGCTGGGCGGCCTCGTCGCCAACCTGACCTTCGGGCTGCTGAAGGTGTCAATCCTGTTCGCCACCGTCCGGGCCGCGGGCGGCCAGCTGCACGGGTACGACACCGCCTCGATGAGCACTTACGTCTGGCTCTCCCAGGGGCTGCTCGGCTCGGTCAACCTGAACGGCCGCACCGACCTCGCGCTGCGGGTCAAGGATGGCCAGGTCGCGGTCGACTTCCTGCGGCCCGTCGACCTGCAGGCGGCAATGATCGCCACCGAGGCCGGCGCGTCCCTGTTCGCTCTCATCCCGCGCGGACTGCCGTCGGTGCTGCTCGGAGCCGTGACGATTGGCATGCAGCTGCCAGCGTCCCCCGTGTTCTACCTGCTCGGAGCGGTCAGCCTGGTGCTGGGCATCGTCATCTCAGCGGCGACGGTTTACCTGATCGCGGTGGCCGGATTCTGGCTGGTGGAGACGCGCGGCCTGCAGATCCTCTACATGCTCGCCTCCGGCTTCCTGGGCGGGCTCTACGTGCCGATCGCGCTGTTCCCGCAGTGGCTGCGGATCGTCGCCGCGGTCACGCCGTTTCCCTCCATCATGATGTACCCCGTCGACGTGCTGTCCGGGCTGGGCGGCGCCGGAGGCGCCGCCCAGCTGGTGCTAGCCCAGCTGGGGTGGCTGGCCGGGGTGGTGGCGATCGGCCAGCTACTCACCCGCGCGGGCCGCCGGCGGCTGGAGGTGCAAGGTGGGTAGCACCGGGATACCTGACGCGGAGGCGGCGCAGGCCGCCGGGCTGCGCGAGAGGCTGCGGCCCTACCGCGCCGTCCTTGCCTCACACGCCCGCTCGCAGCGCGCCTACCGGACCAGCTTCGCCCTTGACCTTGGCAGCTCCGCGCTAGTCGGCCTGGTTGAACTGGCCGAGGTCTGGGTGCTGTTCAGCAATGTCAGCGCCCTGGGCGGGATGCGCTTCAACCAGATCCTGCTCGTCTTCGGCATGGCCGATCTCTCCTTTTCCCTGGCCGACCTCTCGTTCGGCCACCTCGACACCCTGCCGGACTTCCTGCGGGCCGGCACCCTGGACGCCTTCTACCTGCGCCCGCAGCCGATCCTGGCGCAGCTGATCACTAGCGACATCTCGCTGCGCCGGCTGGCCCGGGCAGCGGTCGGGGCGGCCGCACTGGGTATCGGCCTGGCCACCTCCGCAGTGCCGTGGGGCCCGCGCACCCTGGTGCTGCTGGCGCTCGGGCTGGTCAGCGGGTATGCCACGTTCACGGGACTGTTCGTGTGGGCGGCCGGGCTGCAGTTCTTCCTCCTCGACGGCGCGGAGATGACCAACGCCTTCGTCTACGGCGGGCGCTATGCCGCCACCCAGCCCGCCGCGGTCTGGTCGCGGCCCGTCAAGCTCGTGTTCGGGTTCTTCTTCCCCATGGCCTTCACCGCGTACCTGCCCACGGTGGCGATACTCGGCCTGCCCGGCCCGGCCTGGCTGCCGGCCTGGCTAGGCTGGTGCGCCCCCGCCGCCGCGGTGTGGTCGTGGCTGATGGGGATGGCGTGCTGGCGCTGGGGACTGCGTCACTACCAGGGAGGCGGCGGATGACCGGCGCGATCATCGAGGCCGACGGCCTCACCCGCGAGTTCCGGATACGCGACGGGAAGCGCAGGCGGCTGCTCACCGCGGTCGACGGCCTCACTGTCGCGATCGAGCCCGGCGAGGCCGTGGGCTACATCGGCGCGAATGGCGCCGGGAAGTCGACCACCATCAAGATGCTCACCGGAATCCTGGTACCCACCGCAGGCAGCGTGCTCACCTGCGGGTTGCGCCCGGTGCCGGACCGGCGACGGCTCGCGCGGCAGGTCGGGGTGGTCTTCGGCCAGCGTTCGCAGCTGTGGTGGGACCTGCCGGTGCGTGAGTCGTTCCGCATCCTGGCCGCGATCCACGCGCTGACTAGGTCCGCGGAAGGCAGCCGCAGCGCCGAGCTCGTCGAGCAACTCGAGCTCGGCGGCTTCCTGTCCGTCCCGGTGCGGCAGCTGTCCCTGGGGCAGCGGATGCGCGCCGAAGTCGCGGCCGCGCTGCTGCACTCACCACGGCTGGTGATCCTGGACGAGCCGACCATCGGCCTGGACGTGCTGTCCAAGCAGCGGCTGCGGGAGTTCCTGGTCGGCGAGCGCCGCCGGCACGGCACCACCTTGCTGCTCACCACGCACGACATGGGTGACGTGCAGCGGCTGTGCGACCGGATCCTGGTGATCGACCACGGCCGGCTCGCCTACGACGGGGACCTGCCCGGGCTGTCTCGGACCGCGGGCGCCGAGCGGGTGCTCGTCGTCGACATGGCCCGGCCCGTGCCGGACCTGACCGGCCTGGACGGCGCTCGGCACCTTTCCTCGGAGGCCGGGGGACTGCGGCAGCGGCTCGCGTTCAACGCAGAGCAGACTACGGCGGCGAAAGTGCTGGCCGCCGTCTCAGATAAGGCGGAAGTACTCGACCTCACCGTGGAGGAACCCGACATCGAAGACGTCGTACGGCGGATGTACGCCGCGGGCCGCTGACGTCCGCGCTCTGCCACACGCAAGCAGCGGGAGTGGTGGCGGTTACCGTTCGACGATGCCGAGGCGGTGCGCTATCCCGACCGCCTGCGCGCGGCTGGATGCCCCCAGCTTGCGGAGGATGTTCGACACGTGGACGCCTGCCGTCCCGGTGCTGATCAGCAGCCGGGCGCCGATTTCCCGGTTGGTCAGGCCCGCACCGAGCAGTGCAAGCACGTCGAACTCGCGCTCGGTCAGTCCGTGCAGCCCGTCTTGGGCGGGGACCGCAGGCGGCTGGCCGGCCACGCCTTCCGCGAGATCCCCCTGGTGAGCGAGGGGGTCTTGCACGGCGCGCGCCGCCCGCAGCGACGCGTCGATGAGCCTCGTCGAGCGTCATCGTGTGCCCCCGGTCCCAGGTGCCCTGGAACCTGCGGCCGAGCTGCTCCCGCAGCGAGCGGACGCAACGGCTGTGGGCGGTGCGCTCAGCGGGCGGCACGGGCGTGCCGAGCGACTCGCGCAACGCGGCGGCGCCACCGAGGAGTGCGGTCGCGACGGCCGGGCTGCACCGAACTCGCCAAGGACGGGCGGGCGGCCAAGCTGGCGATCGCCTCCGCCACGCTCGCGACCCGCCACCGGTCGCCGAGGCTGGCGTGGATCTCCAGGCTCTCGGCGAGCATGTCCGCGGCGGTCTCGGGGTCATCGTCGGCGACGATCACGGCGAGTTCGTTCAGCGCCCACGCGATGCCCTCCTGGTAGCCAAGCCGGGTGGCGATGTCCAGGCTGTCCTGCAACAGGGCACCGCCGCGCTCCGGGTCGCCCGACAGCCACACCGCGACCCCGTGATTGACCAGGGCGGCGGAAGTCTCCTGCCTCAGCCGCGCGGCGCGGAACCCGGCCACCGCCTTGCCGGAAAGCTCAACGGCCCGTTCCGCTTCCCCCGCCAGCCACGCGGTGAAGGCGAGGTAGTCCTGCGAGGCGGCGACGCCGACTGGATCCGCCAGGTCCTCCCAGATCGCCAGGCTCTCCTCGTGCAGCATCCTGGCGTCGGCGTACCGGCCCTCCTCGCGAGCGATCGCCCCGAGCCGCTGCAGCGTGGTGGCCAGCCCGACCTGATCGCCTTCCTCCTCGTACACCGCGCGGGCTTTGGTGAGCCGCTCGGCGGCGACCGTGTAGTCACACTGCAGGAACGCCAGCACGCCGGCGCCGGTGAGCACCGCGGCCATCACCAGCGCGGCCACCGGCTCCCGAAGCACAGTCTCGGTGGCTCTTTCCAGCCATGCCCGCGCTTCGTGGTAGTCCCCGCGCCGGTACCAGAACGGCCACATCAGCGCGGCCAGGCGAGCACCCAGATGCGCTCCGTCAGCGGCAGCGCTGGTGGCGACGATGGTCGGCTCCGCTGACCCGAGCGCCCGCTCCAGCACGGCCCTGATGTTGTCGTGGTCGCGCCCCAGCTGGTCCAGCCAGCGTGCCTGCTCCGCCCCCTCCAGCCCGGCCTGCGCTCTCGTCGCCAGGGAAAGGTAGTACGCGGCGTGTGCCACGTGCACCGCCGCCTGTTCGCCGCTCGCGGCAAGCGCGTCCGCGCTGTAGGCGCGGATCGTCTCCAGCATCCGGTACCGGTAGCCTGACTCGCCGCCTGGTCCCGCCACGAGGACCAGCGACTTGCCGACAAGCGCGGCGAGCAGGCTGGCCACGTCAGCGGGCTCGACTGCGTCCAGCGCCGTGACCACCTCGGCGGCGGGCAGCGAGAACGAGCCACTGAAGCATGACAGGCGGCGGAACAGGGCTTGCTCCTTCTCGTTGAGCAGCCGGTAGCTCCACTCCAGCGTCGCGTGCAACGTCTGGTGCCGCTCTGGCGCGCTGCGGCTGGGGTTGCGCAGGACACCCGTGGCGCTGCGAAGCCGCCGGGCGATCTCCACGGCGCCCAGGATGCCCGCCTGCGCGGCGGCCAGCTCGATGGCCAGCGGCAGCCCGTCAAGTTTCCTGCACAGCCTCGCGACGGCCGCCCGGTCGGCAGGTCCAACGGCGTAGCCAGGGGTGATGGCCCGTGCCCGTTCGACAAACAGCTGCACTGCCTCCGCGCCATCCTCGTCCCGGGCGGGCAGGCCGAGACCGTCCACCCGGAAGGCGCGCTCTCCCGGCACGCCCAGCATCTCCCGCGACGTGGCCACGACGGTCAGCCCCGGGCACGAAGTGAGCAGCCGCTCCACCACCTCCGCGCACCCGGCCACGACCTGCTCGCAGTTATCAAGCACCATCAGCGTCGTCCGCGACCGCAGGTGCCTGACCACGCTGGTGGTCGTGTCCTGCCCGGGGGCCTGCAGCACGCCCAGGGCCGCGGCCACCGTCCCCGGAAGCTGACCGTGGCCGGTCACGCCCGCCAGGTCCACCCACCACGCGCCATCCGAGAACCGGTACCGCGCCGACGAGGCAAGCGCGATGCCCAGCCGCGTCTTGCCGCTGCCACCAGTCCCCACCAGGGTCAGCAGCCGGGTCGTGAGCAGCATGGCGGCGAGATCACGCAGCTCACGCTCCCGGCCTACCAAGCTGGTCAGCCTCACCGGAAGGCTGCCCGCAGCCTCGGTCATAGCCGCACCATCGGTATCCACCAAGCCTCCCCTCCCATTAGTTAGGTACCAGACAGGTGAGGGCTGGTAAACATCGGGGCGCAGCCTACTAAACACCCGTAAACAACCCGCCAGGGAAGTCTGGCCATTCTCCAGATGTGCGCGCCGGGCCGCGGAGCGCATCGTGACATGGACGCCACACGGACATGGTGGCGCCCATCTCATCGCACGTTTCGAGGAGAATCTCAGATGCCAGCACGACCACGCGGCTCCTTGGCCCGGATCGCCATCACCGCGGCGGCAGTCGTCGCGGTGATGGCCTCCCAGGCCATCCAGCCGCTCAGCGCCAGCGCGCTGACTAGCGCGCAGCACCCTTCGGCCCCTCCTAAGCACGTACTAGATCCCGCACTGGCGCCGGACAAGCCCCAGCCTTGGTCTGCCGCTCGCGCCAAGCCGCACCTGCCGCCGCACAAGACCGTGGACGCCGCCGCACTCCGCGCCCAGGCCATCGCGAGCGCCGGCCGGACAGAACGCATCGCGAGCTACCCGGTGTCACCCGCCATGCTCGACTTCCTCCGCACCGGCCTCGGCATGCCGCTCGGCTCCATGACCACCTTGACCGGAGTCCGTTCTGGCTCGTCGCTGGAGATCTCGCTGCCGGCCCCGCAGCGGCTGCGGTCGAGCCTTCCTGGCGCCAGCATGCCTGCCTTCTCCCGTTCGCTGCTGACCATCGACCAGGGGAGCGGCGCGGCCACGCTGACCGCGTCGGCTACGACCGGGTCGGTCAAGGTCGCCATTCCCGACGTCGCGAGCAGTACGCTGTCCGGGCTGTCCGGCGACGTGACGGCGCGACTGCCGGTACTCGGCCAGATGGTCACGCTGTCGGGGACACTGGGCTACCGTGCGGGCGCGCCCGCCACCGTCTCGCTCAGGGGCACGCTGCCAGCCAGCACCGACCTCAGCAATGGCGTCGCCGAACTGGCGGCAGGTGCCACGGTGACCGCTGCTAGCGCGGGCGGACTGCGCGTCGCGGGCCTGGCGGCACTCGGCCCGGCGGGCCACCAGCTCAGCGTGACCGTGGCCGGCGCCGTCACCGCTGCGGACGGCGCGACCCTGGCCGTCACGTCCGTGGCCGGCGGCAGCACCCCGCTGAACGGGCTGGCCCTGTCTCCCAACGTCAGCGGGTCGGTTACCGACGTCGGCGGCCGGGTCAGCTATGACGTGCGGGGCAGCACCGTGCGCCCCTGGACGGCGGCACCCGGCGTCACGGTGTCCGGCACCGTCGAATTCTCCGACAAGCTCCCTGGCAGCCGGCTGATCCCCGCTCCCGGCCTCACCGGCTCCAGTTCGTGGGTTGACGTCACCGGCACTGTCGCACTGGCCTCCGGCGTGACCACCCCCGGGACCGCCGCGATCAACCTGGCCTCCGGCAAGGGCCTGCTGACCAGCGCCGGACGCACCTCGGTTACGCTGCAGACGCCGGCGGGCACGGTCGTAGACGACTCGGCCGGGTACCACGGCACGCTGGCCGTGTCTGCCTCGGGACACGTGGCGGCGAGCCTGCCAGGGCAGCTTTCCCGGTGGAAGCCCAGCGCCGCGACATCAGGAAGCCCGATGCAGCCGGCGGGCCGTTCGGTGTCAAGGGCCTCGGTAGCCGGGCAGTCGGCGGCCGCGGACGCTAGTGCTAGCTACACCCTGTCCGGGCCGGTGTATGACTTCATCACGGCGACCCTGAACATCCCCCTGGGCTCGGCCACGGTGACCGGCACGCTGTCCGGCTCGACGCTGACGCTCAGCGCCAGCGCGCCGACGTCGCTCCCGGCCTCGGTGCCGTCGTGGCTGCCCAGCCCGTCCTTCGTGAGCACGCAGGTCACGGTCGACGAGTCGGCGAACACGGTCACGCTGACCGCGGCGACCGGCGCCGCGAGCGGCATGACCGCCGGCCTGGATGTCACGATCGCCAACGCGTCCACCTCCGACCTGAGCGACGGCACCGACGTCTCGGGCACGCTCACCCTGGACGGCGTGCCGTTCGTGGGCGGCGCCACCGCGACGCTCGCCTTTACCCTCGGCTACGCGAGTGGCGCGCTGAGCGCGTCGCTGGCCGGCAGCCTCGCCTCGGCCGCCACGTTCGCCAACGGCGTCGTGACGATCCCCGCGGGCACCAGCCTGACGCTGGCCACCGGGTCCGGCATCACGCTCAGCGGGGCCGCGGACCTGACCTACAACGGGCAGACCACCGAGATCACCGTCACCGGCACGCTGACCGGCGCTTCCAACTGGTCGCTGAGCGTGGGCAACGCCAGCGGCGCGGCATGGCAGCCCGTCACCGGCCTGACCGTGACGCCGAACTTCACCGGCTCGATCACCGACACCGCCGGATCGATCGGCTTCGACCTTAAGTCCGGCACCGATGCGGCCACCTGGATCTCGCCGGACCAGAACTCCACCGTGTCGGTCAACAGCCTGGAGCTATCCAACCAGGCACCTACGTCCGGCGCCGACTGCGCGACGTCGCAGGTTAACGACGGGGACCTGTGGATTGGCGTGGACGGCTCGTTCAGCTACGTCCCGGCGAGCCTGAACTTGTCCGCGACCGGGTGCTTCGACCTGACCGGCAAGAACGCCACGATCACCACGTCCGCGACCGGGAACCTTACCAGCGAGTTCGGCAGCGCACTGCCGTTCAGCGTGACAGCGGCCGGGCTTACCGCGCACATCGGCAGCAGCTACTCGCTCACCGGTACCGCCACCGTGGCGGTGACTGGGGGCGTCAGCAACGTCCCGCCGTTCACCGTCGGCGTGCAGTTCACCGGCGCCGAGATCACCGCCGGAATCGGAATCAGCGACCTGAGCAGCCTCGGCTTCTCCGGCAGCGGCGCGCTGTACGTGTCCACCGAGAAGGTGGCGGACTTCGATCCCGCCGCACTCGGGATCACCGGGCAGCCGACGTCGGTTGACCTGCCGGCCGGGCTTTCGGTCAGCGTGAACTACACGCTGCCCGCCGGCATCGAGAGCAGTCTCCAGCAGCTCATACCGAGCCTCGGCAACCGCACGATACCCGGCCTCACCGCGGGCACCTCGCTACAGGCACTGGCGACGCTGTCTAGCTCCGGGTTCACCCTGGACCTCAGCCTTGGCCTGGGCGCCACCACCTCGGGCCTGACCATCTTCAATACCAACAACAGCGCCTTCTACCTCAACGGGCTGGACATCAAGCTGGCGCTGGGCGCGCAGAACCAGCTCACGCTGTCCGGCACCGGGTACCTGGTGCTGCCGCCACTGGCACCGGGAAGCGGCGCATCCGGCATCTCGGTCACGGTCAGCGGGTCATTCAACATCAACAGCCTCACGATCAGCCTCGGCCTTAACGTTGGCGGCTGGAACAACGCCTTCGGCATCAGCCAGCTCAGCGTGCAGGACTTCGGTGGCAGCCTGGGCCTGGATCTGGAAGGCGGGATCCCCACGCCCTCACTGGACATCTACGCTGACAACATCAAGCTGCCGCCGACCTGGCAGTCGGCGATCGGCATGGTGCCCGGCACCCAGACCTCGTTCAACGCGAACCTCAGCCTGACCCAGCCGATGCTCAGCTTCTCCCTCGAAAACCCGTCAGGGGGACCGGTGCTGACGCCACTGGCCATCGACCCGAAGGCCTCGGCCGCGGTGGTCAACTCGTTCGTGGTGAACACCGCGTCGTTCGTGCTGGCGCCGGATGGCGGTACGACAGCCGCCGGCGACACGATCGCGCCAGGGGTGGCGGTGGTCTTCGACGCGAGCCTGGACAACGTCCCGGTGCACGTGGACGCCGCGGTCAACCTGACCACGCCGTCGGTCACCGCGAACGCCAGCGTCGGCGCGTTCACCATCGGGCCGGTGCAGACCTCCAGTACCTCGTTCCACCTGAACCTCAGCCCGACCAACCTGTCGCTGGGCATTACCGGTGGCATCTCCTACAACAACGACACGTTCCAGGCGAACATCCAGTTCGCCGTGGGCTCGTCGATGGCCGGCGCCAGCGTCACGCTGTCCATCACCGGCGGCCTGCCCTGGTACTTCGAGGGCGGTGCCACGCTGAGCGGCTCGGTCAGCGGGGATGGCAGTGGCGCGAGCATCACCGCGTCGGGCAGCGGCTGGCTGTACGCGGCCGGGGACTCGCTCGGCCCGGTGAGCTTCAGCTTCTCCCTGCCAGGAGCGCTCAGCTGGAGCGACTACAGCAACTCGGTCACCCAGCTGGCGCAGTTCTTCGTGAACGCGGGCATGTCCTGGCAGGACATCGCGCAGGCCATGCAGCAGTTCGGCTACGACACCTACGACTCCATCAACGGGCTGGCCTCCATTGGCGACTACGGCTCGCAGGTCGTGAGCGCGCTGGCCAACGCGTTCGGCTTCAGCACCACGTACTTCGACATCTGGACCTACACCAACTCGGGTGAGTTCCTCGTCATGGACGTGAGTGGCGGCTCGCAGTCGCCGAACGCCGGCATCGTCACCTGGGACTGGAACAACGGCTACAACCAGGACTGGGCATTCGTGCAGAGCCCGTACTCGGGATGGTACGAGATCGTGAACCGCGGCAGCGGCCTGTGCATGACCGTGGCGAACAACACCGCCACGGAGGGCAACCCGCTCCTCCAGGTGCCGTGCTCGGGCTCCTGGAACCAGCTCTGGTACATGGGCAGCATCTCGCTCAACACGAACTACTACATCGAGAGCGCCCTGGACGGCGAGGTCGCCGATGTCGCGGGGGCCTACCCCTGGCCAGGCGGGACCGTGGACCAGTGGTCCTGGAACGGCGGACAGAACCAGCAGTTCTGGCTGACCAACTCTGGTAACTAGCATCTCCGAGGCCAGTGCCTGACCGCCCACCGTGGCGGTCAGGCACTGGCAAGGGCTTCCCGCTCGGCGCGGCCAGGGGGCTTGGCGTGTCCGGAGAAAAATGGCATTCTCGCATCCAGAGAACGCTGAGCGTTCTGGCTGGCTTGAAGGGAGTGCTTGATGGCGCGGATGGACTTGCGGGCACGAGCGTTTGCCTGGCTGACGCGGCGGCAGGGCGCAGTCGGGGGGATGACCGATGAGCAGGTCATCTCCCTGCAGAAGCACGAGATGCCAGACTCCAAGGTGACGAACTGGACGCTCCGGGCTGCCGGGGTGCCGGTCCGGCTCACCGACTACCTCGGCATGCCGCATGGCTTCCTCAACTTCCCGCGCCTGTGCCGCAGCGCGCCGCAGGCCCTGGCGGAGCTGATCGCCGAGCAGAAGCTCGCGCTGGCCCCGGCCGGGCAATCCGTGCCATGAGCGAGCGGAGGGGCGCGGACCTGGGAGGATCTGGACGCTCTCACCGCTGAGATCCCGGCCAGTCGCGGCGGGACCGGACGCGGTGAGACCGGACCTGGTTCAGGCGCCGGTGACCGTTCAGGCGTCCGGGCGGCGAGGGAGCCTTTCCCGAAACAGGCCGGTAAGCAGGTCAGCCAAGACCTGGGCAGCAGTGATCGCAGTGGTCATCCTTGTGCCCGGCGTCTGGGGGCGTGCCCCGCGGCCCCGCGTGCCCCGCGGCCCCGCGTGCCCCGCGGCCCCGCGTGACGGCCAGTCGCCCGCCCGCACCTGTCGACTTATGGCATCGGCTGACATATGTCAGATTCCGTACCTGAATCAGGGGGATAAGCGTCACATAATGGACATATGGGGTACATTTTCTGACATATGTTATTTTAGTAACGCTATAAGTGCGCAGCGTTACCTTGGGTATCGGCCCCTGCAGGGCCTCGAGGGGGTGAAGTTACCGCTGATGTTATTGGGCCGGGGCCGGGGCCGGGGCCGGGGCCGGGGCCGGGGCCGGGGCCGGGGCCGGGGGCAGAGGCGAGGTCTGGTACAGCTCCGTCAGGAGGGACACCGCGGCCTGCGCGGCGGGATGCGGGTCATGGCGACGCCAGACCATCGTGACGGTGATCGGCGGGGCGTCACGCAACGGGCGGAAGACTATGCCGTCGCGACGGTACTGGCTCATCGTGCCCTCGGGCGTGACGCCGACGGCGCCGCCGGCGGCTATGACCGACAGCCAGTCGTCGATGTCCCTGGTGATCTCCCGGACCGCTGGCCGCGAGCCTGACGGCCACAGGTCCGGGGTCGTCGTCCCGGTTCGGGAATCGATAAGCACGGTCCGCTGCGGGATCTCGCTCATCCGGATGGATCGCCGTCTGGCCCACGGGTCATCGGCGGAAACAGCGCATACGCGCCGTTCGTGGCCGACGACGGCGCTGGCGTAGGACCGGCCGCGGATGGGGGAGCGCAGAACGGCGATGTCGCACAGGCCCTCGGCTAGTCCGCCCGTGGCCGTGTTGGCGTGGATGACGTGCAGTTCCACGTTCGGGTGCTCGGCCGCCCAGCGGCGCTGGAACGTGCGGGTATGCCGCCCCATCGCTGACCAGGCGTGCCCGATGCGCAGCCGGGTGTGCCCGCTGGCGGCTCCGGTGACCAGCGCGTCCGCCGCCTCGAGCACCTGACGGGCCTGGGCCAGGACGTGCACGCCGGCGGTCGTGGGGCTGACCTGGCGGCTGGTGCGGTGCAGCAGTCGCACGCCGATGACCTTCTCCAGGGCCAGGATGTTCCGGGATACCGCTGCCTGCGAGATGCCCAGTTCGATGGCCGCGTCCGTGAACGTTCCCCTGTCCGCGATCGCTACCAGGCAGCGAAGGTGGCGCAGCTCAAGATCCATAACCTAAGCGTATAGCTGGGATGCCTGATGCATTTTGCGGCGGTATCAGGCACTGTCAAGCTTCATTTCGTGAGTGTTACGGCAGGGGCGGATACGACGGCGGACGTGGCGGACACGGCGGCTGCGGTCGTAGCGGAGACGATGACGGCAGGAGCGGCTAGCCAGCGGGACTGGGCCGTCGGCATCGCCATGATGACCGGATCGGCGTTGTCCGCTCAAGCCGGCGCGGCGATCGCCACTCAGGCTTTCCCGGCCCTCGGCCCCGCTGGGGTCGTCGCGGTCCGCCAGTGGGTGGCGAGCACGATTATGCTCGCCACTGTCCGGCCGAAGTTCTGGGCCTTCACGGCCCGGCAGTGGCGGCCCGTCCTGCTCCTGGCGCTCATCTATGCGGTGATGAACGTCTCGCTGTACATAGCGATCGACCGGATCGGGCTGGGCCTGTCGGTGACGATCGAGTTCCTCGGCCCGCTGGCGGTGGCCGTGATGGCCTCCCGGCGAGCCGCTGACTACGGCTGCGCGCTGCTCGCCGGAGGCGCCGCGCTCGTCTTGGGCAGGCCAGAGCCGAGCACCGACTACGTGGGGATCGGCCTAGCCGTCCTCGGCGCGGTCTGCTGGGGCGGGTACATCCTGGTGAATCGCGTCATCGGCACCAGGTTCACCGGGGCTGAGGGCTCGGCCGTCGCGGGCAGCCTGTCGGCGCTGTTGTACGTCCCTGTCGGCATCTGGATGATAGCGACGCACCCGGTGACGGGTGCCGCGGTCATCCATGCCGCACTGGCGGGCATCTTGTGCACCGTCATCCCCATGACGACGGACTTCCGCGCGCTGCGGAAGGTCCCGGCCACGTTCTACAGCGTCTTCATGAGCGTCAACCCGCTCCTCGCCGCGCTCATCGGCCTCGTCGTCCTGCACCAGTCGCTGGGCCTCATCGACTGGCTCGCGATCGCCGCCATCGTGGCCGCCAATGTCGTCAGCATCAGCGTGCGCGCCGTAACGGGCTTACGCGCTGGCCTGCTCCGAGGACCGCGCCGGCTCGGGCGCGGGTGGTCAGGCGCCGGCGAAGCCCTTCGCGCAGAAGTCCCAGATCTCGTCCGCCGTGATCACCGGCAGGTCGTCATCGTCGGAGACGACGGCTGACTGCGCGACGAACATCACGGTCTGCATGGTGAGGGCGGCGGCGCGGCGCGGGCGCAATCCGGGGCGCAGCTTGCCGACGGCCTCGGCCTCGGTCAGCAGCTCGGAGATCAGCGCCAGCAACGGCGCGTGCGCGCCGCGCACCTCCGTCGGATGCGAGATCAGCAGCCGCGGAGCGAACTCGGTGAACAGCGGGCGCTTGGCGCCCGGGTCCGGCCGGGACAGTTCGAACAGCAACTGGACGGCGACCTTTACCCGGTCCAGCGGGTCCTCGGGAACGGACGCCGCGGCCCTGATCTGGTCAGTGGCCCGCCGCAAGGCGTCTTCGAACAGCGCGAGCAGCAGCTCGTGCTTGCCGTCGAAATGCTGGTAGAAGCTCCGCAGGGACTGGTTCGAGGCCTCCACTACCTGCTGCACAGTAAAGTCCGTCGTGCCTTCCCTGGTGATGAGGCTCTGAGCCGCGTCAAGGAACCGCTGGACCCGCTGCTCGGCGCGCTGCTTCGCCGCCCGTGTGGAGCGCTCGACCGCTCGCTGCTTCCACGCGGGCTCGTCTTCTGCCGGGGTGGCGAGCGCGTCCATCTTCTGCGTCATGTCTACGACACCTTACATCGCGGTTACGGTAGGCGACTCTCTGCTCATGATGAGCAACCTTCTGCTCTCACGATATCGTCGTTGCCAGAATTTTTTATTCCATTGTGAACTGATCGTTAGCGCGCCCTCGCACGTGGGTGCGTGCCGGTTGTGGCCGGACACAGTCTGGACTGTGTCCGGACCCACAGGATGCCCCTCCCGCCCATGGTCGTGCGGCTTTGATTCTCCAAAAAAGAGAGTCTTATTCTCGGAGTAGGCGCGTCAGCCATGGCAAGGGAGCCGCCATGCAGCACCTCGGTGGAGCCACCCGCGAGTGCCCGTTGATCGCACGGCCGCGCTCACTTGAGCGGGAAGCTCCCGCGCAGTGGCTGACAGTGGCCTCCCGCGGGCGACAGCCCCTCGGGATGAATTTCATCGGAATGTCATGGCGCGGTAACTGGTCAAGCGTGGGAGCCGGCGAGCTCCTGATAAACTGCATTCAAATATTTTGTCGATGCAGGCGTCATTGATAGAGGAAGGCGAAAGGCTGACCGTGAATGCCCCTGCTGAGGCCTGGCTGCGCCGGCGGACGTCACACTGGCAAGACTGGCCGGTCGACCGGCTGCTGAGCTGGAAGCGGCACCGGGGGACCCGGATCAGCGTCGTCATCCCGGCGCGCGATGAGGAGGCAACGGTCGCTGACGTCGTCGGCGCCCTGCGGGACGAACTCGTGGTCGGGGTGCCGCTGATCGACGAGCTCGTCGTGATGGACTCCGACTCCGTGGACGCGACAGCACGGGTGGCGCAGGCGGCCGGGGCACAGGTCTACCGCTGCCAGGACGTTGCGCCCGCCCTTGGCGCCTACCCCGGCAAGGGCGAGGCGCTGTGGAAGTCGCTGCTCGTCACAACCGGGGACATCCTCGTGTTCGTGGACGCCGACCTCACGCTGTGGGGCAGCCACTTCGTGACGGGGCTGCTCGGGCCGATGCTTGCCCCCGCCTACCGGGCTGAGGCCGCGCCCTGCGTCGGGGACATCATGCTCGTCAAGGCGTGCTATGACCGTGACGTCGGCGACACGCCAGACGGCGGCACGGTCGGCGGCGGGCGGGTCACCGAACTGGTCGCCCGGCCGCTGCTTAACCTGTGGTGGCCAGAGCTTGCCGGAGTGGCGCAGCCGCTGTCGGGGGAATGGGCCGCGCGCCGGTCGCTCCTTGAGGAGCTTGCACTCCCGGTCGGCTACGGCGTCGAGATCGCGGTGCTCATCGACACCGCCCAGCGGCACGGAATCGACGCGATCGCCCAGGTCGACCTAGGCAAGCGCGGGCACAGCCACCAGGCGGACGCGGACCTGGCGGTCATGGCGGCAGAGCTGATGCTGGTCACCGAGCGCCGTCGGCTCGGCGCCTGGGAGGCCAGTGTCACGGAGAATCCCGAGCTGGTCCAGTTCACCCGCGCGGAGGGGGAACTGCGGCCCCGGTACCGGGCGGTGCCGCATGCCGAGCGGCCACCGGTCAGCTCGGTTCTGGCGGGGACGGAGCTATCGGGGGCAGAGCTAGCGGGGAGGGACTGATGACGAGCGGACAGGCCGCTAGCGGGGCGGCAGCCCCGCGTGAGCCGGGGCCGTTGCGGCTGGGAGGCCGGGAGTTCGGGCCGACCGACCGGCTCGTCATGGCCATCGTGAACCGGACGCCGGACTCGTTCTACTTGCCCGGCGTGACCTGGGACGAAGGGGCGGCGCTCGCGCGCGTTGACGAGATAGTCGCCGAAGGCGCGGACATTCTCGACGTGGGCGGGGTTCCGGCTAAGCCGGGCCGCGAGGTGGCCGCGCAGGAGGAGATCCGCCGGGTCGTGCCGTTCATAGCGGCCGTCCGCGCCGCCTACCCCAACCTCGTGATCAGCGCGGACACCTGGCGACACGACGTCGGCCGGGCGGCGTGCGAGGCGGGGGCGAGCCTGCTGAACGACACGTGGGGCGGCTGGGATCCCAAGCTGCCCGACGTGGCTGCCGAGTTCGGGGCCGGGCTGGTGTGCTCACACGCGGGCGGGCTGCCGCCGAGGACGCGCCCGTTCCGTATCTGGTACGACGATGTGGTCGCGGACGTGCTGGATACGGTGCTCAGCCTGGCCGGGCGGGCGCTGCGCGCCGGGGTGGACCCGGCGCGGATCATCATCGACCCGGCGCACGACTTCGGCAAGAACAGCTGGCACTCCCTCGAGGTCACCAGACGGCTGACCGAGCTGACCGCGACTGGCTGGCCGGTGCTGCTGTCAGCGTCACACAAGGACTTCGTCGGGGAGACGCTTGGCGCCGGCATCGAGGAACGGCTGGCGGGCACGCTGGCCACCACGGCCGTCGCCGCGTGGCAGGGCGCACGGGTCTTCCGCGCGCACAACGTCACGGAGACCCGCCAGGCACTGGACATGGTGGCAGCGATTCGCGGGGACCTGCTGCCCGCGCGCATGGTCAGGGGGCTGGCATGACGATCACCGCCGCTGCCGTTGTGCCGTCGCCGCCGCTGCTGGCGCGGGAGCTGACCGGCCGGCAGGTGGTGCTGCCCGAGTTGCGGCAAGCATGCGCGGTGGCCGTCGGGCGGCTGCTGGCGGGATCCGCCGACCTCGTGGCGGTCGTGGGGACGGGACCCCAGACGGCGACGTGGGAGCCTGACGGCCGGCTGAACCTTTTCGCCTGGGGCCCGGTACTTGGCTCTCCTGGCGGGCCGGCCGCGCCGGGCAAGCCAGGGCTGCCGCTAGCGCTCGGCATCGGCGCGGCGCTGCTGGACGAGGCCGGGTATCGCGGCCCCCGGGTCCTGCAGGCGATTGACGGCTCGGCGAGTACCGAGGACTGCCTTGGGGCCGGTGCCGAAGTCGCCACCCTCAGCCCCCGTGTCGGTCTCCTCGTCGTCGGCGACGGCAGCGCGCGCTGCACCGAGGCCGCGCCTGGCTACCTCGACGAGCGTGCTGAGGCGTTTACTGCTTGCGCGCAAACAGCGCTGCGGGACGGCGACATGGCAGCGCTTGCCAGCCTGGACGCGGGGCTCGCGGCCGAGCTGATGGCGACTGGCCGGGCCGCCTGGCAAGTGCTCGCGGGCGCCGTCGGCACGCGGCGGCGGGTGCCAGGGGACGTGCTGTACGCCGATGCCCCGTTCGGCGTTTCCTACCTTGTCGCGGTCCTGGACCTTGCTTAGCCCGCTGCTGTCCAGCCGTCTTCAGGTGGCGCCCTAAGAGGCTACAACGAGAGCGGGGCGCGCGCTGGTAGCGCGCGCCCCGCCAGCCAGGTCATGGGCCTGGCTTAACCTCACGGGTAGATGAGGATCTCGGAGGCCTGGGCGCCATTCTGGACGCTGTTGGCCGTGTAGCTGAGCTCGACGTACTGGTCACTGGTCCCCGCGGGGAGCGGGATCGTGACCGTGTTGCCGGTAGCGGGGTTCCAGGTGTAGGTGGCTGAGCCTACGAGGGTGGAGAAGGTGGTGCCGTTCGTCGAGCCGAGGACGGACAGCGTCTGGGTCCGAGTCGACCAGGCCGTCGCGGGCGGCAGGTCGACGGTGACGGAGCCGAGAGTCTGCACCGACTGCAGGTTCACGGTGATGGTGGACGGCCAGACTCCGTTGTTGGCCTCCCAGTACGTGCTGGTGTTCCCGTCAACGGCGTTGGCGGGGACGTACGTCTGGGTGTAGCTGGAAGCCGTGACCGGCTTGTCGAGGGCCAGGTCGGTGGTGGAGCTGGTCCCGGTACCCGACAGGGCCACGGTCAGCGGGCTGCCCGGTGCGCTGCTGTTGACCGACAGCGTCCCGGTCGCCGACCCGCTCGCTGTCGGCGCGAACTCCACGCTTACGGTGCAGGTAGCGCCAGCCGCGAGCGAGGTGCCGCAGTTGTTGGTCTCGCTGAACGGGCCGGTCAGGCCGATCGACGACATCGACACCGCGCTGCTGCCCGGGTTCGTCACCGTCACCGACTGCGCCGAGCTGGTCGATCCGACCGCCTCGTTCCCGAAGGACACGCTGGACGGCGACGCGGTCAGCGGCGAGCTGGTGCCACCGCCACCGCCACTACCGGTACCGCTACCGGGGAAGACCTCGAGTTCCGACAGCTGGGCTGCGGTCCAGCCGGTGTTGCCAGTGAAGCTCAGCTCGACGTACTGGGCGCTGGTCCCGGACGGCAGGTTGATCGTCACCGTGTTGCCGGTGGCCGGGTTGAAGGTGTACCCGGCGGAGCCGACGATCTGGCTGTAGGACGTCCCGTTGGTGCTGCCGAGGACCGACAGGGTCTCGGTCCGGGTCGCCCAGGCGGTCGACGGCGGCAGGTCCAGCGTGAGCGACCCGATCGGGTACACCGAGCCCAGGTTGACCGAGACGGTCTGCGGGTAGGCGGCGCCGTCGGTGCTCTCCCAGTAGGAACTGGTGTTGCCGTCGGTGACGTTGGAGGCGGTATAGGTTTCGTAGGAGCTGCTCGCCGTGGCCGGCTGGTTCAGCGCGAGGTTGGTGGTATTAGTGATGCCGCCACCGCTCAGCCCGACCGTCAGCGGGTTGTTGTTGGCGTTGCTGTTCACGGTCAGGGTGCCGGGGTTGGTCGACGCGGTGGGCGAGAACGTGACGGTCACCGTGCAGGAGCCGCCGACCGCGATGGTGGTGCAGTTGTTGGTCTGGCTGTAGCCCCCTCCGGTCACCGCGACGCTGGAGACGGTCGCGGCGGTGGTGCCGGAGTTGGTCACCGTCACCGTCTGCGCTGGATCGGTGACGCCGACCAGGGTGCCGGGGAAGGACAGGCTAGCCGGGTTGGCGCTCAGCACGGGGCCGGGTGCGGTGCCGGTGCCGGACAGGTTCACCGTGCTGGTGACGCCGCCGGCGTTGACCGTCAGGCTCCCCGCGCTCGTGCCGGTCGCTGTTGGCGAGAACGTCACGCTGACGGTGCAGGAGCCGTTCGCCGCGATCGACGTTCCGCAGGTGTTGGTCTGGGCGAAGGCGCCGCTGGTGGAGATGGACGTGACCGGCGCGGCCGCGCTGGTCGGGTTGGAGACCGTCACGCTCTGCGCGGCGCTGGTGGTGCCGGTTACCTGCGGGCTGAAGGACAGTGCGCTCGGGCTCGCGTTCACCCCGGTGACGGGGTACGGCGGGTAGACCGGGGGCGGCGATACGCCGAGGTTGCAGTCGGCCGGGCTGATGCCGGAGTTGCCGCCGTCATCGGTGATGACGAAGCCGGTGCCCTCGCAGTTGTAGCTCGGGTCGTTGCCCTCGTTGGCCTGCGCCACGCCGGTCGCCGTGACGTTGGTGAACGTGGCCGTGCCCTCGGTCTGCTCCTGCAGGGCGAAGGTGCCGGTGCCGATGATGGACACGTTACTGAGGTTGACCCCGGTGATCGTGCCCTCGACCCACTGGATCGCCTCGAAGGGGCTTTGCTCGATCAGCGCGTTGGACACGTTGACCGGGCCGCCTCCCCAGCCCTGGTTGGCGTCGAACCACAGCGCGCCGACGCCGAACTGCCAGTTCGGGTCGAGCTGGCCGTCTCTGATCATGGTGTTGTTGGAGACGGTGGTCAGGCCGAGCGGGGTGGAGGTGAACCGCTGGGCGACCGTGATGCCGCCGCCCTGGTTGATGCCGGTGTCCTCGACCAGGTTGCCGGTGACGGTGTTGTTGTTGCCGCCGTAGACCGCGATGCCGTTGGCGAGCTGCTGCTGCTGGACGGTGTTGTCGGAGATCGTGTCGTAGGCGTCGGCGCCGATGCTGGAGTCGGCCCACAGAGCGATGCCGTCGTCACCGGTGTTGCGGACGTTGTTGTTGGTGATGGTCGTATCGGTGACGCCGCCGTGCATGTTGATGCCGTCGGCGGTGGTGTCGCGGATGCGCATGCCGCTGATGGTCAGGTTGGTCATCGGGCCGTCAAGCCAGACGCCGACCTTCATGTGCTCGATCCAGATGTTCTTGATCGTGGAGTTGCTGTACGCGCCGCCGATGCCGTTGACCTGGGCGCTGTCGTCGCGTATCTGGACGTTGCCGGAGATCGCGAAGTTCTCCAGGGTCACGCCGGTGCTGGGGTTGGGCGCGGCGTTGCCGTAGAAGCCGGGTGCCGCCCCGATGATGGTCGAGTACCACATGCCCGCGCCGTCGATCGTGATGTTGTTAGGCACGGCGACGTGGCCGGGGACGAGGTAGCTGCCCGGCGGGATCCAGACGGTGCCGCCCGCGCCGGCCGCGGTGATCGCCGCGGCGAACGCGGCCGAGGAGTCGCTAACGCCGGTGGGGTCGGCGCCCTCGCTGACGACGGAGACCGAGCCGGCCGGCTGCGCCGGGGCGGCGGCCACCTGCTCGAAGTCGGCGAGGTTGATCGTGTACGAGGACGCGGTGTCCTCCGAGTCGACCTCCAGCTTGAAGGTCGTGCCCGCCGGGTAGGTCGTGCTGAACAGCCGGTGCACCTCATCGTAGAAGTGGTGCGGGTCGCCGCTGCTGGGCGTGTTGACGAACGGGTAGCTGCCGTAGTACCAGCTGTAGGCGTTGGTCAAGGTGAAGTCGGGCTGCTTGACGCCGTTGATGTACAGCGACAGCGGGTCGGTGTAGACCGACCCGTCCGAGGTGTCCGGGATGCTGTACCGGAAGTCGATGGAGTTGGTCGACACCGGGGTGGTGAAGGTGACGGACTGGCCTGAGCCATTGCCCGCGAGGGTGACGGCCTCCCGGCCGACCGCCTCGTCGGCGAGTTGGCCCTGGGTGTAGCTCGGGCCGATGATCGTGCCGGTGGTGGGGAGCTGCTGGGCCAGCACCTCGGCATACGGCAGGCTAGCGCCACTGCCGCCGGTCGCCTGCGCGGCGAGGGCGGGCTGCGCCGCGAGCACCGCAGCGCCCGCGACGCTGGCGGCAGCCAGCGAGACGGAGGCCGCGCTAAGCGCGAGCGTCCGGCTCAGTCTTCGAACAGGGTGGAACAACGTTGATCCTCATCTCCGCAGAGCCGGGCCGCGCGGGGGACGGCCCGGGATGGAGTCGCGTAACACCATCGACATTGACGGTAAACTTAACGACACAGCTTTGCAAGATCTTGCTTGTAGAGAGCAAGAGGTCTACTGATCGCAGCAAGATAGAGCTGGCCTGGTCCTGGCGCTAAGTGGGCAACAAAGAAGCCCGTGCCACGACAGTGGCACGGGCTTCGGCGCGGTAGCCCTGAGGGCTGTGGCGCCCCCGAGGTGTAAGTCCTTTAGTGCTGGTGGTGGTGTTCGTGACCTTCGTGCGAGTGCTCGTGCGTGGCGACCTCGGCGCGGACATCGTCCATGTTGAGGTCACGAACCGCCTGGATGACCTGCTCAAGGCCAGCCGCGGGCAGCGCCCCGGCCTGGGAGAACACGAGGATGCCGTCACGGAAGGCCATCAGTGTCGGGATCGAGGAGATGCCGGCCGCCCCGGCAAGGCCCTGGTTCGCGTCGGTGTCGATCTTGCCGAACGTGATGTCCTGGTGCTTCTGGCTCGCCGCTTCGAACACCGGCCCGAACGCCCGGCACGGACCGCACCACGACGCCCACCAGTCGACGAGGGTGATCCCCTCCTTCGTCACGGTCTCCTCGAAGATGTCCTCGGTCAGGGCAACGGTGCTCACGTGATGACTCCTCTGTCTTCGCCCGGGGGTGTTCCCCTCGGCGCGTATAACGCGCTCAGCCGCCCGGCATTCCCTGTCGGCGCCGGCACCCCGCGCGTCCCGGTCAGTGCTTCGGCCAGGGTGAAGTCAGGGTCGACTTGGCCGGACAGGTCGCCGCCTGTCGCCTTGTTCGCCCAGGACAGCGCGTTCTTCACGTGGAACTCGGCCGCCTGGCGGGCGTACCGCGCCCAGTCCTTGGGCTGAGCGTCCAGCCGGGCCGCGATGGCCTGCAACGCGGTCTGGCTGGCGGCGCCAAGGTCGGCCAGGGCGAACTGGCGGCCCTGCTCCATCGCCCGGATCGCCGGCTCGTGACCGAGCCAGGTCAGCAGGTCCTCGCCCGCGTGCTGGCGCAGGAAGCCGACATCGGCCTGGTCGGTCACCTTGTTGCCGACGACGGCGAGCGCTACGTCGTAGCCGCGGGCATAGTCCTGCCACTGCCGGTAGACCGACAGGCCCTTGCGGGTCGGCTCGGCGACCAGGACGGTCAGGTCGAACCGGGTGAACAGCCCAGAGGCGAATGAGTCAGCTCCCGCCGTGCAGTCCACCACGACGTACTCCCCGGGGCCGTCGGCAAGGTGGTTGAGGTAGAGCTCGACCGCGCCGGTCTTGGAGTGATAGCAGGCCACCCCGAGGTCGTCCTCACCGAACGGGCCGGTGGCCAGCAGTCGCGCCCCGCACGGCGTGCCGGCGGCAAGCGCGTGGATGGGGTCGTCGCCGTCCACCCGCAAGATCTGGGACCCGCGGCCGGGCGGGGTCGTCTTGGTCATTGCTTGCGCGGAGGCAACGCGGGGGTTGTCGCCCCTCAGGTATTTCTTGATCTCGTGGAGCCGGGCGCCCAGGGCTGGCGGCTGCTCCGGCACGCCGAGGGCCTCGGCGAGATGCTGGTTGATGTCCGCGTCGATGGCCACCACCGGCACTCCCCGTGCCGCCAGGTGCCGCGTGAACAACGACGACACCGTCGTCTTGCCGCTGCCGCCTTTGCCCGCGAACGCGATCTTCATTGCCCCTCCCAAGGACTGGCCTGGCTGTGGGGGGAGCTGCCAGGTCCGTTTCGTATTGGTACGTGACTTAACTCCCCGTGGCCGGCGAGTCCCTCCAACCATACTGGAATGGTTTTCATTTTCATGTAAGGATGGAGAGGATGTCCGCGCCAAAGTCAGAGCGCGGCCAAGTCGAAGGGAGAACCAGAGCATGTCGCTAGCGGTTCCGCCGGACCTGCTTGAGCAGGCGCGCGATGGCCAGGTGGATGACGCCGCGTTCCTGCGCTGCGTCCAGGCGTCACTGCCGTACGCCTGGGGCCTGATCGAGGGACTCGTCCAGGACCTGGTCGCCGGCGGTGGCGAATTCGCCGACAACCAGGTCCCCCCACCGGACGAGGCAGCCCGTGGCCAGCTGCTGCGGCTCATGGCCAGCGACGCGATGCGTGGTGCGGTCGAGCGGCACCACGGCGTGCGGCTGGCGTTCCAGAACTGCCACCGCGCGGCGGTGTTCCTGCCGTCGGCGGCGCGTGCCCACGCGGAGTTCACCTCGCCGCGCGCGCAGCTCCTCAACCAAAGCCCGGCGCTCGTGGACTGCTGAGGCGCAGCCCTGCCTGCCCGCTGCTGCCGGGAGCCGGCCCGCCCCGGCAGCAGCGGCAGCGCCTCGGCGCTAGGCCCTGACCGGCTTCAGGGTCTCGGTGCGGTCGGTCGCCGGAGGCGGCGTCGGGGAGAGTGCCGCGACCGCGACCCGCAGCTCCGGCGTCATGTCGAAGGACAGGGCCGCCAGCGAGTCCGCCAGCTGCCCCACGTGACGCGCCCCGATGATCGGCGCGGTCACCGCCGGGTGCCCCATGGCCCATGCCACGGCCAGGGTGGCCGGCTTCACGCCCGCGTCGGCGGCGAAGGACGCGAACCGCTCGGCGGTCTGGTAGTCGGCTTCGAGGCTGTACCGGTCGATGTACAGCGGATTGTCCACCAGCCGTCCCGAGGCCGGCCGCGTGGTGGTGCCGTACTTCCCGGTGAGCAGCCCGCCGCCGAGCGGACTGTAGGGGGTGACGCCAAGCTCGGCCGCCAGGGCCAGCGGCAGGATTTCCACCTCGGCCTGCCGCCGGGCCAGGTTGTACATCGGCTGGATGAGCTGGAACCGGGCCAGCCCTTCCCGCGCGGACACGCCTAGCGAAAGAGCGATCTGCCATGCCGCCCAGTTGCTCACCGCTGGGTACAGGATCTTCCCGGAGCGCACTAGGTCATCAAGCGCCCGCAGCGTCTGCTCAATGGGCACGGATGGATCGAAGTTGTGGACGAAGTAGAAGTCGAGCCGGTCGGTGCCCAGCCGGGTCAGGCTCGCCTCGACCGCGCGCATGATGTGCCGCCGGGACAGCCCGCGGGCATTCACGTCGCGGCTGGTCGGGTTGAACACCTTCGACGTGATGACCAGGTCGTCCCGCGACCCGGCGATGAGCTTGCCAAGGATCTCTTCCGACGCGCCGCCGCCGTACGCGTCGGCGGTGTCGAAGAAGTTGATGCCCGCCTCGCGGCACGCCTTGAACATGGCCGCCGACGCGTCGAAGTCCGCCTCGGACCCGAACGACATCGTCCCCATGCACAGCGGGGACACCCGCACCCCCGTGGATCCCACGGTTACGTAAGACGTCATAGTCCAGTTACCTCCTTGGCGACCATCCAACCTCATGGGTCACGCAAGAGAGAGGGGAGGGGGAGGGGAGAGGAGAGGAGAGGCAAGGGATGCCGTTCCAGGTACTGCGATCACCCCCCGTCGTGACCAGCTTTACGGCGCCATGCGCGCGGCCGCCAATCCATCCCGGCTCACTGGCCGTAGTTAAGTCGTCAGGAAATCGGGGGCGGTTACTGGCACGGCCGACAGGTCGTGTCGCAAGGAGATGATGCAGATGAGCAGGCCGAGACCAACGAGGCCTGGCCCGCTGGGGCGACGCGGGGCACACCGGGCTGGGGCACGGCTGGGCGCGGCAGCGAACCGATTGCCGCCGGTGGCCCGGGTCGGGGCAGTGCTCGCGGGGGCCGCCGCGATGACGATCGTGGTGGCGGCGTGCGGGAGCAGCGGCAGCAGTTCGGCCAGTAGCGCGCCGCCGGCTACCGGGGCGTCGGCGACCGCTACCCCGGCCGCGGCTGCCATCGGCTCGTCCGGCAAGACGCAGATCGCCACCGCGACGGCGGCGGGAGTGACGTTCCTGACCGACGGGTCCGGGCGCGCCGTGTACCTGTGGGCGGAAGACGGATCTGACGCGTCTGCCTGCACCGGGGCGTGCGCGTCAGCGTGGCCGCCGGTGACGGCCACCGCCGCGGTGACCGCTGGCGGGTCGGCCGTGGCGAGCGACCTGGGCACGATCACCCGGTCGGACGGGACCAAGCAGGTTACCTATGACAAGCACCCGCTGTACTACTTCGCTGGCGACTCCGGGCCGGGACAGGCCAGCGGGCAGGGCAGTGACGGCTTCGGCGCGAAGTGGTGGCTGGTATCCCCGTCCGGAGCCGACGTCACGTCATCGGTGAGCAGCTTCACGCTGGCCTCGTCCAGCGGTGGCAGTTCCCCGGCTCCGAGTCCTAGCGCGAGCACCAGTTCGTCCAGTTCCGGCGGCTGGTAAGCGGGAAGGCGCCGGGGCCGCCGTGCTGCTGGTCGCCGTCGCCGTTCTCGTGCTGGCACCGGCACCGGCGGTGCCAGCTGGCAATCCATCGCGGGCGCCGTCCCGTACCTAAGATGTGGCGACAATGGGAACTACAGGGGGGCTGCCCGATGAGGTTCTGCTGGCGGGACTCGGCGCGGGAGACGCCGATCTCGCGGTTGCCTTCGTGCGCCGCTTCCAGCGTGTCGTCTTCGGCGTGGCGGTGGGCGTCCTCGGCGACCCGGCAACCGCCGAGGACGTCGCGCAGCAGGCCTTCGAGCAGGCGTGGCGGCACGCGCGGATGTACGATCCCCGGCGCGGCTCGGTGCGCGCCTGGCTATCGAGGATTGCCCACAACGTGGCGATCGACGTCGTGCGTGCCCGCGCGTCACTCCCGGTGGCGCCTGGTGACCTCGGGGTGCTGCTGGCGACGATGACCGAGGGCCCGGAGCCTGTCGCGGAATCTAGCCCGGAGCGGCTGGCCGTCGCCAGGGACAGCGCCGCCGGGCTGCGCAGGACACTGCGCCAGCTGCCAGCGCCGCAGGCGCGAGCCGTGGCAATGGCCGGCATCTACGGCATGACGGCACAACAGGTAGCGGACGTGGAGGGGGTTCCGCTTGGCACTGCCAAGACCCGTATTCGAGACGGCCTGCGGAAGCTGCGCTCCGCCTATCTCCCACAGGGCGTAGAAGATGAGTGAGATGACATGCGCCGAATTGGCTGAGGTCGCTGCCGAGCTGGCGCTCGGAGTGCTGACCGGCCGCGAGCGCGCCCGGGCGATCGCCCACCTGGACCGGTGCGACGCGTGCCGGGAGGATGTCAGGCAACTGCTCGCGACCAGCGAGCAGTTCCTGGGGCTGCTGCCCGAGCGCGAGCCGCCTGCCGGGTTCGAGACGCGAGTGCTTGACCGGCTGGGACTCCCCACGCCGGCGCCCGGACCTGCCACGCCGGCGCCCGCGACAGCCGCCCGCGGCTCCGGCGCGAGTGCGCCATGGACGCGCCGGTTGCTGGCCGCCGCGGCCGTGATCGTGGTCCTTATCGGGGTGACCGCCGGCGGCTGGGGCCTAGGGCGCTTTACGGCGCCTCACCCGGCGTCCGCGGCACGGGCGGCGCTGAGCTCTGCCGTCTTTCTCACGCCGGGCCACCGCAGTGTCGGGGAGGTCTTCCTCTACCACGGCACGCATAGCTGGGTCTACATGTCGGTGGACCTGCCGTCCGGTGACGGCATGGTCACCTGCCAGCTGCTCGCCAGCGACGGCACGGTGACCACGGTCGGGTCGTTCCAGCTGGCCGGCGGGTACGGCTCATGGGGCAGCCCGGCTCCCTGGACACCGGGCGCGATACACGACGCGCGGCTGGTCGCGGCCAATGGGAAGGTGCTCGCCACCGCGACGCTCGGCTAGGTTCTGTAGCCACTCGTCAATTTCTGCGCACATTCTGAAAGGGATTAACTGAGCCTTACGGCATGACGATGGGCTGAACCAAGGGGGACCGTTTCCCGTATCACGGACGTAAGGGAAATGCTCACCGGAGTGGGAGGACCGCCGTGGCGACAGTTTCCGCCCCCGCGCGAATGCGTCCGGCCGTGCCGTCGCGGCGCGCCGCCAGGCCCGCGATGCCAGCTGTCGTGCTCGCCATCATCGGCCTGGGAGCCGCGGCTGTGCTGGGGCTGTGGTGGAAGGATACCCCGGCCATCACCAGCCTCGGGGACGCGCTGACGGCGGCGGGCAATGTCCTGGGCCTTGCGGCCGGGTACGGGTTCGTCGTCCTCGTCGCGCTCATGGCCAGGCTGCCACCGCTGGAGCGCGGCATCGGGGCCGATCGGCTGGGCCGGTGGCACGCGATGGGCGGCCGGTACGTCATCACCTTGGTGACCGGCCATGTCCTTGCCATCACCTGGGGATACGCGGTCATCGCGCACGAGTCCGTAACCAGGGAGGCAGTCGCCTTGCTGGCCAGCTACACGGACGTGCTCTACGCGACCGTGGCCTGGTTCCTGCTGCTTGTCATCGCCGCGATCTCGGCTCGCGCGGTGCGCCGGCGCGTGGGCTACGAGACGTGGTATTACGTCCACCTGCTCACGTACGCCTCGATCGCGCTGGCGTTCAGCCACCAGTTCGCCCAGGGCCCGTCGTTCGTCGCCAGCCTAGCCGCGCGAGTCGTCTGGTCGCTGATGTACGCCCTCGTGGGCGGGCTGATCTTGTGGTTCCGTTTCGTAACGCCGCTGCGGATGTTCGCGCGCCACCGGTTCACCGTGATGGGCGTGCGCGAGGAGGCACCTGGCGTCGTGTCGGTCTACATCACCGGGCGCGACCTGGACGCTATGGGCGCCGAGCCGGGGCAGTTCTTCCGCTGGCGGTTCCTGACTCGCCAGCTTGGCTGGCAGTCTCACCCGTACTCGCTGTCGGCCATGCCGCGCCCGGACATGATGCGGATCACGGTCAAGGCGCGCGGCCATCACAGCGGCTCGATGGCGCACCTGCGGCCGGGCACGAAGGTTATCGCCGAGGGCCCCTACGGCGCGTTCACCCCGTCGCTGAGCGGCCGCCGGGTGCTGCTCATCGCCGGCGGGGTGGGCATCACCCCCATCCGGGCGATGTTCGCCGCGCTGCCCCGGCGGATGTCCGGCGGGATCACGCTGATCTACCGGGCCAGCCGTCCCCGCGACATCGTGTTCCGCCGTGAGCTCGACGCGATCGCCGCCGACCGGAACGCCACGGTGTACTACCTGATCGGATCTCGTGCCCAGCTCGGCTACGACCCGCTGGACTCGATCCGGCTGCGGGCCATGGTCCCAAGGCTGGCGCGCTATGAGGCGTACGTCTGCGGCCCGGCCGGGATGATCGAGGCCGCCGCGGCGTCGCTGCGCGCCGGTGGCCTCAAGCGACGCCACATCCACCACGAGGCGTTCGACTTCTGAACCCCCTCACGTCCACCGTCAGCTCCCACTACAGGAGGATCCCGTGCGACGCGCCGTGTTGACCCTTGGCGGCACCCTGGCAGGGATCGCCGCGCTGCTGGCATTCAAGTTCCAGCCCGCCGCGTCCAGCGCCCCAGACGCGGGCATGACGGCCGCGCCGCCCTCGCTTGGGACGTCGCCCGGGCAGGGCGCCACCGCTGGCACTTCGCCGGGCGGGCCGGGGCCGGGGCCGGGGACGGGGACGGGGCCGGGGACGGGGACAGCAAGGCCGACGGCCAGCCCCCGGGCAAGCACCGCGACGACGAAGACAGCGGGCGGGACGGGCGGCACGGGGCAGGACAGCGCGGCCCGGACGATCACCGGCGCGATCGACAACACGCAGTACGGGCCGATGCAGGTCGCGATCACCGTGTCCGGGGCCAAGATCACGATGATCACCGTTGTCAGGCAGACCGACACCGGGTCCGAGAGCCAGCAGATCGACGCCAGCGCGATCCCGCGGCTGACGTCGGAGGCCCTGGCCGCGCAGAGCGCCAGCATCGACGCGGTGAGCGGTGCCAGCTACACAAGCGCCGGGTACGTCAAGTCACTGCAAAGCGCCATTGACCAGGCGGGGCTGTAGCTAGGTGAGCTTGAGCCAGTCGCCGGCCGCGTCGGCCTCCGCGATGGCGACCGCCAGCGTGGCGACGATGCTGGGATAGACCGAGCGGGCGGCGGTCGCAAGCTTGACGGCGCCACTGTGCTCGATGGTCACGACGAGGCGCCCGTCGGACAGCGCCCTCGTCAGCCGCATGGCGATATCGGAATCATTACCGCTGCCGCCAGTAGCGTGGGCGGCGAGGGCGTCCCGGATCGCGTCGCGCAGTCGCAGCAGCGCCGCGTGCTCGTTGCCGCTCACCAACGCGTCGGCCGGGATCAGGCCGGCCGACCGGAGCCAGGGGATCGCCGTCTCCCGGGTAGCGAGGACGTCGCTGGAGTCCGGCCCGGCGGTCAGTGTGCCGGCGAACGATTGCAAGAGGTCCGTGGGTACACTGTGGTCTGCATTGGTCACTATCTGATAGTAGCGCGCCCCAGACTCGGGATGCTCAGCGGGAAATCATAGGCCGCGCGGGGATTGAATGCAGCCAGTACGGAGGTTGATGCCTGATAAAGGAAACATGACCACAATCGCGAGCGAGCGGAACGTGCCACATGCCGCTGTCCCCGCCGCGCCGCGCAGACGAGCGGCGGGCGCCCACCCCCGGGTGATCCTCGGGGTCATTGGCGCGGGCGCGATGGTCACCATCGGGCTGTGGTGGCACGGTACGCCCTACATTCATGGGTTCGGCGACTGGATCACCAACGCCGGCCGCGTCCTGGGCCTGCTGGCCGGCTACTCGGTGGTCGTGCTGATCGCCCTGATGGCTCGCATCCCCCCGCTGGAGCGAGGCATCGGCGCCGACCGACTGGCCCGCTGGCACGCGATGGGCGGCCGGTACGCCGTGGGCCTGGTCGTCTCGCACGCCATCTTGATCACCTGGGGATATGCGGTCACGGCGCACGAGTCCGTCCCGGGCGAGACGTGGATCTTGCTCGACAGCTACCCGGACGTGCTCATGGCCACCGTTGGCGGCCTGCTCCTGGTGAGCGTCGGCATCGTCTCGGCGAAGGCCGTGCGCCCCAAGATGCGCTACGAGACCTGGTACTACCTGCACTTTTATACCTATCTGGCGGTCGCGCTCGCGTTCAGCCATCAGTTCGCCGACGGGGCGGAGTTCATCAGCAACACCGCCGCCCGGGTGGCCTGGAGCGCCATGTACATCGCGGTGGCGGTCGCCATCGCGTGGTACCGCGTCGTCACCCCCGTCAGGCAGGCCGTACGGCACCAGCTGCGCGTGGTCCAGGTGCGCAGGGAAGCACGCGATGTCACGAGCATCGTCATCAGCGGGCGTTACCTCGATGAGCTGGGAGCCGAGCCTGGCCAGTTCTTCCGCTGGCGGTTTCTCGTCCGCGGCCTGTGGTGGACGTCGTCGCCCTACTCGCTGTCCGCGCCGCCTGGGCAGGGCCAGCTGCGCATCACGGTCAAGGTGGCAGGCGACCACAGCCGACTGCTCGCAAAGGTCAAGCCGGGTACCCGCGTGGTTGCCGAGGGGCCGTACGGGGCAATGACCCCGGCCGTGCGCAAGTCGAGGAGGGTCGCGCTCATTGCCGGCGGTGTCGGCATCACCCCGCTGCGCGCCCTGTTCGAGGCGCTGCCCGGCGATCCCGGTGACCTCACGCTGATCTATCGCGTCACCAGTCCCAAGGACATCGTTTTCCGCCGCGAGCTGGAGCAGATCGCCGAGCAGCGTGGCGCACGGCTGTGGTTCGTCGCGGGCAGCCGCGCCGAGCTGGGCGGAGATCCGCTCAGTGCTGGCGAGCTGCTCAAGCGCATCCCCGGCCTGCACAGGCATGATGTCTACCTGTGCGGACCGCCTGGCATGACGGAAAATGTCATCCGCGCGCTGCGTGACGCCGGCGTCCGGCGCGGCCGCATCCACCATGAGTCGTTCGAGTTCTGAGAGGTCCTGGCTACCAATGCGCCGCGTCATCCTTGCGATCGTTTGCACGGCCGCAGCCCTGGCCCTGCTGCTGTCCTTCAAGACCCGCAGCACGACCGGGCTGGCATCCTCAGCCGTCATTCCCCTGGACCAGAACGGAGCGTCCGCATCTTCTACCGGATCGCCCACTAGCGCGACCGGCTCGGCTGGGGCCGGCGAGGCGGGAAGCTCCGGCGCCAAGTCGACCTCAGGCGCTAGCACGACCGCGGCTTCGAAGACGGTGGCCGGCGATGTCGTGTCGACGATCTACGGCCCGATCCAGGTCACCATTACGGTGAAGGACGGCAAGATCAGCTCCGCCACCGTGCCTGAGTACCCGGATGGCACGATGCGCGACGAGCAGATCAACTCCTTCGCGCTGCCCGAGCTCGTCCAGGAGACTGTGGCCGCCGACAGTGCCCATATCGACGCGGTCTCCGGTGCCTCGTACACCTCGCAGGGGTACATCAGCTCCCTGCAGAGCGCGATCGACAAGGCCGGCCTGTGACGTGCGCTTTCCTGACCGGAGTTACCATTTCGTGATCTAGCCGGCTAGGATGGGCAAGGTATCTGCCGGACGAGAAGCGAAAGGTGACCCGATGCTGGTCCTGACCGAGGCGGCCGCCGAGGTCGTCAAGTCCGTCACTGAAAGCCCACAGGCCCCGGAGGGGGCCGGATTGCGGATCGCGTCCGCGGTGCCCGAGCCGAGAGACCCGAGCGCCCTGCAACTCGTGGCCACGGCCGCTCCCAACCAGGAGGACGAGGTCGTCGAGGCGGGCGGGGCACGTGTGTTCCTGGAACCGAGTGCCGCCGCCTACCTGGCGGACAAGGTGCTCGACGTCCAGTTCGACGAGCAGGGCGCGGCCCAGTTCGCGCTAGCCAGGCAGCAAGCCGACTAGCAGCAGCGCGTAGCAGGTAACGGCCCCCGGGATCATCCCAGGGGCCGTTACCTGTTTGCTCCCGCCTAGCTCAGCCGGGCTGGTGGGCTAGTTGGGGATTGGCTGTGTGGTCTCCTCCTCGAGGAGGGCAGTGCGCGGAGCCGGCACCACGACCCTTGGCAGGGCCGCGCTCACGCCGAAGGCCAGCGCCCCGAAGGCCGCGATCACGACACCGAGGCCGGTGAAGAAGCCGACCTGCTCGGCGATCTTCATCACCACGGTCGCGGAAGCGGGCGCCCCGCCGAGCGCCACGTTGTGGTTCCACAGCGGGCTGAGGACGGTGCCGAGCACGAACCACGCGCCAGCCGCTGCCGCGAGGAAGGAGCCGAGCATCGCCAGTCCCCGGCCGCGGCTCACGAGCAGCGTGAAGCCGCCGAGGAACGCGGCTGCCCCTGGCAGGATCTCTAGCCACAGCCGGACCGTGGTGTAGTCCCACGTCTTGTCCGGCGTGTAGGCGTAATGAAAGTACGGTCCGACGAAGGGAATGCAGCCCGCCCCACAGCCCGAGCAGGAGCAGCAGAAACCCGCTGCTACCCAGTAGGCTGCGGTGCGCCCACGGCATCCCGGCCATTTGTATCACTTCCCGAAGTCTGGAGCTTTTTTTGATCTGATGCTCCCCGACTACCCCAATCGGGCGGCGATATGCCGTAATCATGTAGATTCACTCCGCTACCGGAATGCCGGCTTCTGGCTGCCTTCAGCAGAAATGCTGATAATTCACCACAAACTAGCACGCAGTTACCGTCGGTCTCGGAAAGCCTGGGCAACTGCGGGCACCGCGGGCACCGCGCCCGCGGGCAACCCGCGACTTCAGCGCGGGCTGTTGCTGATGACGTAGTAGCCGGCGCCGGGGTAGCGGATGAGCAGTCCTTCCTCGACGAGGAGCTGCAGCGCCTTAGCGCACGTCTGGCGCGCCGCGTGATAGCTGGCGGACAGCTCGCTGATCGTCGGGGCGGGCGTTCCCGGCGCGATCTTGCCACTGGTGATGAGAGCGCGGATCTCACTGGCCATCTGCCGGTACCGGCGCGGGTCAGGCATGGTGGCGACGTCGTCGGGGGTTGCCATGATGCTATCCTCTCCTCACTAAAACAGACTCGGTTAGGGTCGATCATAGCCGTAGTATCAAGTAAGTGCCCGCCGCTTTGCCTGGTGGCCCGTCTAGGCTATGAGATGCAACGTGCACGGTTGTAACCCTAATGATGGCTGTCTCACACCAGTCCCACGATGGCGACCGTCGCCGAGACTTGACTGGCCGGTGCCCGGCCGTCATCGCGAGCGGAAGGCAGGGGAGCGGGGGACGGCGGCCGCCGGACGGGAGATGAGCAGCGGAAGATCGCGGGGCTCGATCACGGTGGACAAGACGATGGCGCTGATCGACCTCGCGACCGAGGCAGATGAGTCGATCCGCAGCAGGGTCTGCTGGAGGTCGGCGTGGTCTTGGGCCGCCACCGTGGCGACCACGTCCGCCGATCCCGTGATGGCGTAGGCCTCAAGGACGCCGGGGATGACCGCAAGGTCGGCGGCGACCCGATCCAGCGCCCCCTGGCTTATCTCCAGCGTGACGAGTGCCCGCACCGGGAATCCCGCCGCCGCCACGTCCACGTCCGGGCCGTAGCCGGTGATGACGCCCGACTTCTCCATCCGGTCAAGGCGGGCCTCCACCGTGGCCCGGGCGACCTTAGTCAGCCGGGACAACTGGAGCGCGCCTGCCCGGGGATGCTCGCGCAGCGCGGACAGCAGGGCCAGGTCAAGCGCGTCGAGGTTCACGGGCCTCCTCAGCTCACGGGCCTGCTGGGCTTGCCCGGCTGCGGATACTCGGTCGTGAGCTAGGCAATCTGCCTAGATTATTGCCATATGGCCTTGACAAAATGTCATGCCCGGCTAGCGAGTTCGCTGGAGGTTGCACGGGAGCGGATGGACGGGTTCTGATACGGGCATGACCGCAATCATGGAAGACACGCTGGTCGGGGCCGTGGCGCACGACGCGAGCCAAGATCCGTTCCCGGTCACCGGGTGGGACGCCGTGACATGGGTGGCGGGCAACGCCACGCAGACGGCGGCGTGGTTCCAGCTGGTGCTCGGCATGACGCTGGAGGCCTACTCCGGTCCGGAGACGGGCAACCGCGACCACCACGCTTACGTGCTGCGGGCTGGGACCGCGCGGTTCGTGATCAAGGGCGCGGCTACGCCGCTGAGCCTGCTGGCAGACCACCACAGGCGGCATGGCGACGGAGTCATCGACGTCGCACTGGAGGTGCCCGACGTCGACAAGTGCGTCGCGCATGCCCGCGCCGGCGGGGCGCGGGTCATCGAAGAACCCCACGATGAGTCCGACGCCGACGGAACCGTGCGGCTGGCGACGATTGCCGCCTACGGCGAGACCGTGCACACGGTGGTCGACAGGTCCCGGTACTGGGGCGCATACCTGCCGGGCTATGTCCGCCGGACGTCAGTGGCCAGCGCGACGCCGGCGTTCGTGGCGCTCGACCACGTGGTCGGCAACGTCGAGCTCGGCGCGATGGACCAGTGGGTGGAGTTCTACCACCGGGTGATGGGCTTCACGAACATGGCCGAGTTCATCGGCGACGACATCGCCACCAAGTACTCCGCGCTGATGAGCAAGGTCGTGGCCAGCGGCGACCACCGGGTAAAGTTCCCGCTCAACGAGCCGGCGGCAGGACAGCGCAGGTCCCAGATCGACGAGTACCTGGACTTCTACGGTGGCCCGGGCGTGCAGCACCTAGCGCTGGCGACGCCTGATATCTGCACGGCGGTCGACACGCTGCGGTCGCGCGGAGTGGAGTTCCTGGCCGCGCCGGACTCGTATTACACCGACCCGGTCCTGCGGTCGCGAATCGGGTCCGTCCGGGTGCCGGTCGAGGAGCTCCAGTCGCGCGGCATCCTGGTGGACCGCGACGAGGACGGCTACCTTCTGCAGATCTTCACCAAGCCGATCGGTGACCGGCCGACGGTGTTCTTCGAGCTGATCGAGCGGCATGGCTCCTTTGGCTTCGGCAAGGGCAACTTCAAGGCCCTGTTCGAGGCCATCGAGCGGGAGCAGGACCGCCGAGGCAACCTCTAGCCGAGGGCCGCGGTGGTGCCTGGACTGAGCGGGAGGAACGAGGAGCGGGAGCGAGGGAAGGCGCCGCCAATCGGCGGTCCGAGGCATCGGGGGGTCCGGGGGCCGTCCCCCGGGCTAGCACAGTCCCCCCGGGCTAATACGGCCATCTGGTGTGCTCGGCTTCCTCCTGGCTTGCCCGCGCCTGGGGAATCCTGTCCCGAAGCCAGACGGTGAGCTGGACACGCGATGATATGCCCAGCTTCGAGAAGATGTGGTCCACGTGGGCGTCGACCGTGCGCTTGGAGATGACCATCCGCTCGGCGATCTCCCGGTTGGACAGGCCGCTGGCAACGAGGGCGGCGATCTGAGTCTCCCGGCTGGTGAGCGGGTCCGCAGCCGACTTGCCTGGCTGTGCCGGCGGCGGCACTAGGCTGCACGGCTCCTTCGGGGTGCTGGACTGGGCGGGCCGCGTCATCCCGCCGGCGACACCTTCGGCCGCGAAGAACTCCAGGTCCGGATCGGTGAGGGAGATGGCCGCCAGCGCGATGGCCTCTTCCATGCGCTGAGACGAGCCGGCGTCCCGCAAGCCGGCGTAGCGGTCCATGCCGAGGGTGTCGCGCGCCGCCTGGACCGTGGCGCGGTGCAGGTTCTCGGCCATAGGGTTTCCGGCATAGCGCACGCCGATGCGCCCCCACAGCGGGCTCGCCGCGCCGATCAGCGATGCGGCCCGTCCGTGGTGTCCCTGAGCGCCAGCCAGGATGGCGAGGAAGCCTAGGCCATCGGCCACGCCCATGACGTCCCCGAGCTGGTGGCTCATTGCGAGGGCGGTGCGGGCTGACTCGCTGGCTGCCAGGTAATCGCCATCCAGGAAGAGCACGAAGACGGTTAGCCCGATCAGGCGACTGCTCGCCCACAGCTCGTCGGGCGGCAGCCGCCGCAGGCCGCGGTCCCGAATCTCCGCGCACGCGGTGGGGTCCGCGGGCAGGCAGGCCGCCGCGGACTGGATGTCCATCAAGACCAGGCCGAGGACATCAGCGGCGTCCTCAAGCAAGGGGACACCAGCAGCCGCGGCCTGCGCCGCGGATGCCAAGTCTGCGGCCTTAATCGCCGCCCGGTGCCGCGCGACATAGCCGCGGCCTTGCGCGACGTGATCGCCGACCGCGGCCCCCATCGCGATGCAGGCCTGCGCGTCAGCGAGTGTCGCCGGGAGGTCGCCCGCAGTCGCGGTGAGCAGCGCACGAGAGGCCAGGGCCTGGGCAAGCGGGCTGCTCGGCTGGTGGCACCTGGATATCGCCTGGCCGAGACATCCCCTGCCCTCCCGCAGGTCACCGCCAATGACCCAGGACATGGTCAGCGCCACAGCCAGCCGGGCGGCCGGCTGGCTGGCCTCCGTGAGTCCCAGGGCACGCTGATAGGCGGCGCGGATGTTGGCCCGCTCGCGGCGGATGCCCCGGTAGCGCATGAGCTGGTCATCGATCACGTGCTCGGCGAAGCGCTCGGCGGCGGCTGTCCAGTGAGCCACGTACCGCGCGTGGACGGCCGCCTCGTCGTGGTCGGCCGCCTCGTCGTGGTCGGCCGCCGCCAGGCGCTCGGCGCCGGCCCGGCGCAGCGCGTGCGGCAGCCAGTACCGGCTGGCGGGCTCGCCAGCGTCACCGGACGTCGCCGCCCGGCCGGCGCCGGGCAGTTGCTCCCGCACCGGCCAGTCGACGGGGCCACGAAGCAGGACGGACTTGTCGACGAGGCCGATGACCGCCTTGGTGACCTGACCCGGCGGCAGGTCCGCGTCGGCGCACACTGCTTCGGCCGCATCCAGGTCGAAGCTCCCGGCGAAGACCGACAGGCGATCCCACGCGGCTTGCTCCGCCGGGGTGCACAGGCCATGGCTCCAGCCGATCGAGCTTGCCATCGTGCGATGGCGGGACACCGTCGTGCGCCGGGTCCCGGTCAGCAACCCGGATCCGCCATCTGGGCAGTCGGACAGTCGCTCCAGCTGCCCGAGCGGGAGGGCGCGCAGCCGGAGCGCGGCCAGCTCGATCGCCAGCGGTATGCCGTCCAGCCGCTGGCACACGGCGATGACAGCGCAGCGGTTGTCGCTGGTCAGGCTGAAACCGGGAACGGCGCTCGCGGCTCGCTGCGTGAATAGCTCCACCGCGCTGCCGAAATCCGGGCCACCGGTCCGGTCGTCAGGGACCGGCAGCGGCTGCAGCGCCAGGATGTGCTCGCCTGGCACGTCGAGCGGCTGCCTGCTGGTGGCCAGGATCGTGACGCCGGCGGCGCGGGCTAGCAAGAGCCCCGTGAGCGCCGCGCACGAGTCGATCATGTGCTCGCATGTGTCCAGGATCAGCAGCAGCCGACGGCCAGACAGGTAGCCAAGGAGGGCGTCAAGACGGAGTTGCTCTGGTGCGCCGGGCAGGCCGGCCCGTTCGGAAAGGGGAAGGCTGGGAAGGCTGAGGGTCACCGCGAGCGTGTCGAGGAGGTCAGGGTCCCGGATCGCTGACAGGTCGAGGAAGACGACGCCGTCAGGGTAACGGGAAGCGGCCTGGGCGGCGGCGCGCAGCGCGAGCCTCGTCTTGCCTACCCCGCCAGGACCGGTCACCGTCACCAGGCGGGCGACACCGAGCAGCGCCGCGAGCTGGCCAAGCTCGAACTGCCTGCCCACGAAGCTGGTTACCTCCGCGGGTAGCTGGCCGCGGCGGTGGGATGCCACGCTAAGTTGCTGTGCCTGACTGCGTGGCGGTGCCTGGACGTGCCCCATGGGTTCCTCACCTCGCCGGTGACTATGTCAACGCTACTACGGCCCGCTGGCCGACGGATAGCTATCGTCGCGTCCTGGAGTCGGCCCCGGGAGGGTGGCTTGCCCGGCCATCGGCCAGTTTGTCGCGTAGCCAGACGGTCAGCTGGACCCGGGAGGAGATGCTGAGCTTGCCGAAAATATGCTCCACATGCGCGTCCACGGTGCGCTTGGAAATGAACAGCCGCGTTCCGATCTCCCGGTTGGACAAGCCGCTCGCCACGAGGACAGCGATCTCGTGCTCACGTGGAGTCAGCGCGCCGCCCGCCGTCGGCGGCTCTGCTTCCACGGCGCTGGCGGCCTCGTTTCCCCGCAGGCCTTCGGCGTCGGTCAGGGCGTGCGCGACAACCACCGCCAGCGGCCTCCGGGCGCCCGCGGCGGCCAGCGTCGTGTACCGCTTCTCGCCGAGCGCTTCCCGGGCGTCCTGTTCCGCATTGCGGTGGAGGTCCTCCAGTACCGCGGTGCTGCTGAGCCGGCGGCCGGCCTGCTGCCACATCGGGTCGGTGGCGCCAAGCAGCCAGGCGGCCCGCTCCGGCCTGGCCTCGCGCGCGGCAAGCCAGCCCAGAACCTCCAGCGCGTAGGCCATGCCCACCTGATCTCCGAGCTGGTACTTGATGCGCAGTGCCTTGCGGACTTCCGCTACGGACTCGGCGTGCTTGCCTGGCGTGCGGAAGAGCGCCAAGCCCGCCACTAGGTACAGGTAGCTGTGCAGCCATTGCTCGGTGCTGTGCTCGCTGAACATGCCCAGGCCTGCCGCGCACGTCTCAAGGCAGCGGTCCACCTCGCCGCCGAGTGCCTGCAGGTGGGCAAGCTGCGGCTGGATGGCGATCAGGCAGCCCCGGTGCCCGGCGGCCTTCATCAGCCGTTCCGCCTCCGCCCCCGCGATGGCCGCCTCATCGTGGCGCCCGGCGAAGGCGAAAGCCAGGTTCAGGCACATGTGCCCCCGCGCCACGATCCGGGGCTCGTCGAGCTCGGCTGCCATCGCGATGCCCTCGCGGATGCCAGCCAGCGCCGCGGGAATGTCTCCGGAGAAGGTGGCGAGGCTGCCCCCGACCATGAGCGCGCCGGCGCGCTGCGGCGACGGGACGGGAAATCGCTCAAGAACCTTGCCCAGCCAGTGGCCGCCCTCTGCCAGAAGCCCGGAGATCTGCCAGTAAGCGTGCAGCGTGGTGGCTAGTTCGGCGCCATCCCGCTTGCGGTCTTTGCGTACCTGGGAGCTGGCCAGCGTGTGCGACAGCGCAGCGGCGATGTTGGCGTGCTCGTCGCGCAACTGGTGGAACATCGCCATCTGGTTGTCGTCGAGCAAGTGCGCGTCAAAGCGCCGCGCCAGGCGCAGGCACCGGGAGACCAGCCGGTCCTTGACCTCCTCGCCGTGGCCGGAGGCCGCGAGCTGCAACGCGCCGAACTCGCGGAGGGTGTCGAGCATCTGGTATCGCGGGCCCTGCCCGGGCACGCAGGTCACGATCGACTTATCGACAAGCGCTACGAGCATCTCGACGGCCTGCTCATACGGCGTGCCAGGATCGGCGCACACCTCATGGACGGCGTCCAGGTCAAACGCGTCGGTGAACACCGACAGGCGGGCCCACAGCTCCTGCTGGGCCGGGGTGCACAGCTGGTGGCTCCACTCGATGGCAGTGCGCAGTGTCTGATGGCGCCCGGCCGCGCCACGCCGTCCGCTGGCCAGCACCTGAAAGCGGTTATCCAGCCGCTGCGTCAGTTCTGGCAGCGGAAAGGCCCGCAACCGAACAGCCGCCAGTTCTATGGCCAGCGGGATGCCGTCCAGCCGCTGGCACAGCGCGATGACATCGCCGCGGTTGGCGGCGGTCACCCGGAAGCCGGGCACTGCCGCCGCGGCACGCTGGGCGAACAGTTCGACCGCGTCCCCGCCGCTGGCGGCGTCGGTGCTAGCGGGGACCGGGAGCGGTGCCATCGGGAACGTCTGCTCCCCTTGGACGTCCAGCGGCTGCCTGCTCGTGGCCAGCACCGTCACGCCCGGGGCCTGTGACAGCGCCTGCTCGGCGAATTCCGCACACGCGTCGAGCAGGTGCTCGCAGGTGTCCAGGATGAGCAGCAGCCGCCGCCGCTCGCGCAGGTAGCCGAAGACCGCGTCCCGCTGCGAGCGCGCAGCCAGCTCGGGCAGCCCGAGGCTGGCTGCTACGGTGCTGCACAGCAGGCCGGGGTCGTCAAGGCGGGAAAGCTCCACGAGGCAGGCACCGTCTGGATAACGGTCCTCGACCCCGGTGGCGGCGCGCAGCCCGATCCGCGTCTTGCCGACGCCGCCTGGTCCGACGACAGTGACTAGGCGGCCGGCCTCCAGCATCGCGGTGATCCGCGAGAGCTCCGCCTTGCGGCCGACGAATCCAGTCACCTCGGCGGGCAACTGACCACGCTGTCGGGCAGTGCGCAGATCCCGCGGTGGTGCGCCGGATGCCATCATTACCTCGCGTGGCTCGGGGGTTCCGCAATGCTATCACGGATACCCCCGCCACGGGACATGGTGTCTGGTTCAGGCCTCCGGCTCTGCTGACCCCGCCGGAAGCTTGGTCAGCAGGTCCTCCGACGTCGTCATCCCGGTCCGCCAGACGGAGCGGGCCACGATCTTGGTCAAGTCGGCGCGGTCCCGGTACCTGGACGCGACGTTGGTGCACTCATCCAGCAGGCCCGCCGACAGTGTGGTGGGCTGCAGGCCGAGTGCGAGGAACTGGTCGTTGCGGACGATCAGCTCGTTCTCCTCGGCTTCCTGGCGCGGGTTCGGCAGGTAAGCAACCTGCGCACCGGTCTGGTCGGAGACCAGCTTGGCGAGGTCGACCACCCGGTGAGTCTCGGTCATCTGGTTGAGTACCTGCGGCTTGTCCCCAGCGGCCGGCGGGTGCTCGATCGCGATCTCCACGCACCGCACGGTGTCCTTGACGTGGATGAACGCGCGGGTCTGGCCGCCGGTGCCGTGAACGGTCAGCGGATGGCCGATGGCCGCCTGCATGAGGAACCGGTTCAGCACGGTTCCGTAGTCCCCGTCGTAGTCAAAGCGGTTGATCAGCCGCTCGTCCAGCGCGGTCTGGTCGGTCTGAGTGCCCCAGACGATTCCCTGGTGCAGGTCGGTGATGCGCAGCCCGTCGTTCTTCGCGTAGAAGGCGAACATCAGCTGGTCGAGGGTCTTGGTCATGTGGTAGACCGAGCCGGGGTTAGCCGGGTGCAGGATCTCGCGCTCGAGGTCACCATCAGGCGTGGGAACCTTGACGGTGAGGTAACCCTCCGGGATCGGCGCGGATCCCGACCAGCCGTAGCCGTAGACGCCCATCGTCCCCAGGTGCGCGATCGCCGCGTCGATCCCGGTATCGACCAGCGCCGTCAGCAGGTTGTGCGTCGCGCGGACGTTGTTGTCGACGGTGTACCGCTTGGTCGCCGGTGTCCGCATCGAGTACGGTGCGGCCCGCTGCTCCGCGAAGTGCACGATGGCATCCGGTCGCAGCTCCCGAAGTACTGCCGCTAGCCGGTCGTACTCCGTGGCGAGGTCGAGTGAAACGAACCCGATCTCCCGTCCGGTCACCTCGTGCCAGGCACGCAGCCGCTCGCCGAGCGGGCGGATCGGGGTGAGGGACTGAACTTCAAGATCGACGTCGATCTTCCGCCGGCTCAGGTTGTCCAGGATGGTGACATCGTGTCCGCGGGAGGACAGGTAGAGCGACGTCGGCCATCCGCAAAAGCCGTCACCGCCGAGCACGAGGACACGCATTTCTACTCCTGCATCAGATAGCTGGAATGACTGGGTTGCAACTTTACTACTGCTTAAGCATTCTTGCCGTCGCATCGCAACCTCAGGTCACCGGTGACCACCCGTGGTTAGCAACCTGTGGGTAGTCGGTGACAGATTCCCAAATCTAGTGAGCTTAGGTTGGAGTTACCTGTAACCAACCTGTCAGATTCCTTGACGTACCCTGGGAGTGAGAACCTCGCCGACCGCCTCGACGAGCAGCGTCATCTCGTAGGCGACGAGGTCGGTGTCGCACTGCGTCGCCGCCAGAACGGCCAGGCTGGCCCCGTCGCTGATCGCCTTGACCAGCAGCAGGCCAGCTTCCATCTCGACCAGTGCCTGGACGGTCTCGCCGCCGTCGAAGATCCGCGCCGCGCCCTGAATCAGGCTGGTCAGGCCGGCGGTGATCGCCGCCAGCTGCCCGGCATGCTCGGCCGGGATGCCGTCGGACTGCGCGAGCGGGACGCCGTCCGCGGAGATCACGGCCGCGTGCGCGACATCAGGGACTCGCGTGGTGAAGTCGGTGACAAGCCAGTCTAGGTCGCTCAACGATCTGATCCCTCTCCTGAGCGGGGTCCATGTGCCTCGGCCCGGCGGGTGCCGTGCTGGAAGCCGCTGAGGCGGCTACGCGCCGCTTCGGGCGACCGGCGTTGCACGGCGGGCGGTGCCGGCAGCGGCGCCGTCGTCGCGCCCGAGAGGCGGGAGTCGTGTCCGTGCGCCGCCCCCGCGGGCTGGCCGCTCGGGACTCGGTTGGCCTGTGGTACCCGCACTGGGAGGCCCGCGCCGGTCGTGCCGCCGCTTACTGGCTCGGGTGCCTCGCCGGCGAGTCCCCAGGGCTGGTCGACGGCGTCCTGCTGGCTTCCCCACTGGCCTCGCTGCTCGGGTTCCTGCCCCTGGGATGCCTGCCGTTGATAGCGCGAATCGGAGCGGGGAACGTCTGAGGGGACGCGCGGCTGTCCGCCGGGCGTCCGGTCCTGGCCACCAGAAGGCAGCCGGGGCTTGAACCAGTTCGGGGTTGGCTGGCCTGTCATCGCTCCTTGTCCTGTCATCGGCCCCCGCGCGGCGGGGGTCCCGTACGCCGGGGTCCCGTATTCCGGGGTCCCGTATTCCGTAGTGCCTGGTAGCCGGACGCTCATGGCGGCCGCCGCGAACTGCGGGCCACTGTGCCTTGACCCGGTGTGGCCTCCCGTGACGATCGGGTCCACCGGTATAGTGGCACGCCCCGCCCCAAGCCGGCGCAGCCGCTCCCCGTACCCGATGGTCGACTTGGCCGCAACCGTGTGAGGCAGCCAGATCATCGCCACGACTCCGGCAGGAGACGATGGGCGCAGCCGTACCGCTATCCCGTGCCGCGCGGCCAGGTGCGAGACTACGAACAGGCCCATGTGCCGCGACACCGACACATCGACCAACGGAGGCTCATCCAGCTCTGCGTTGAGATGCTCCAGCCGGGACTCAGAAACGCCCACGCCGCTGTCGGTGACTTCGATCAGCACCCCGCCAGTGCTCAGTTCCTGGGCTGTGAGGAATACCTCCGTCTCACGCGAGGAGTACATGGTGGCGTTCTCGATGAGCTCGGCGAGCAAGTGGACGACGTCGGTGGACGCCTGCCCGGCGACCTCGATTCCGGGCTGGATGTTGAGCACCACCCGCCCGTACTGCTCAATCTCGGACGCCGCCGCCCTCGCGACATCGCCAAGCAGGACGGGGTCGCTCCGCTTGCGTGCCCCCTCGTGCCCGGCAAGCACCAGCAGGTTCTCGGAGTTCCTGCGCATGCGGGTGATCAGGTGGTCCATGGCGAACAGGCTGGACAGCCGGTCAGGATCGCCCTCCTGAAGCTCCAGGGCATCGATCATCCGAGACAGTCGCTCGATCAGCGACTGGCTGCGCCTGGACAGGCTGACGAACATCGCGTTCAGGCTGGCGCGCAGGCTCGCCTCGTTGCCCGCCAGTCGCACCGCCTCCCGATGAACCAGGTCGAACGCACGGGCCACCTGGCCGATCTCGTCAACGGACAGCACCGCGATGGGCGCGATCTCCACGGGCTGCGGCAGATCCGTCGACTCGGAGAGTTCCCGGACCCGCTGCGGCAGGCCGACCGAGGCGACCTCCAGCGCACCCGCCCGCAGCCGCCGCAGCGGCAGCACCAGGGAGCGGGCGACGAGCATGGCCGCTCCCGCGATCAGCCACAAGACGATCACGGTCAGGATCGCGGTTTCCCAGGCCGAGTCTGCCGCGTGCCGCTGCAGGAGCTCGCTGCGGTCGACGATGTCCTGGGCAAGCTGGGACTCGACCTGCCCGAACGCGGCCATCGCCGCCGTGGACCTCGCGCTCCAGTCGGCGGCCGTCTCCTGCGTCACAGATCCGGCACGCGTCGCGGTGACGTTCAGGTTCTGCTGGGCGATGACGTTGCCCTCGACCGCCTGCATGTTGTTGTTCTGCGTGATGAACGAACTGGTGTCGGTTTCCACCGCCACGGCGGGCGGGGCGGCTGACTCGAACGAGTCCACGAACCCGGCCTGCTGGGCCTGCGCGGTGGTCAGCGCGTCGGTGAGCTGCTGCATGTCGAGCGGGACGTCGCGGCTGGCGCTCGAGCCGACGTCAGGAGCCCGAGTGGAGGTGGTAGCTCGTGAACGCCGCCCACAAGATGGCGCGCTGCTCCGCTAGATCGGCCTTCGCCTCAGACAGCGCTCCCAGCGCCTGTACGTCATTGGTCAGCACGCTGTCGCTGCTGCCCTGCGCGGTGGCCTCATTCAGCTGGAAGATGCTGGTGATGACGTAGGTGTAGTCGTCAACGGCGTCCAGTTCCCCGCCGGCCGGCGCGGGTGTGCCGCCGTTTTGGGCTTCAGCACGCAGCGAGGGCAAGAAGCCAACGACGTTCTGCTTCACGCTGTTCAAGTCGTCAACGATGTTCGCGGGATAAGAGCCATTGACGGCCGAGGCCACCCGCAGGAAGCTGGTCGCGGCCTTGCCGGTGAGCCCCGCCGGTGGCGTCGCTGACGCCGGTCATCGAGGCAGGCCCGTACCATGGGGTGAGCTCCTGGGCCAAGTTAGAATCCGAGCCGTTTTGGTAGGCAAGGTATTGGGCTGTCTCGGCCTCTTCGGTTTCGAGCGCGTCCGCCAGGGCGATTCCCTGCTGCTGGAGCTCGGCCAGTCGCGTCACGCGGGTGTACTGGCGTTCCTGGCCAATGGCGGATGCCACCTGGATGCCGCCGAAGATCACCCCCATCGCGGTGGCGAGCACGATGACGGCAACCAGTCGCCACGCCACTGGCCAGTTGCCCAGGGCCAGCCGTCCGGGGGCATCGCGCGACGGCCTGGGAGCCGGGCGCGCTTGCGCTGGTGGCGCGTGCGTGTGCGCCGCATGCGCGCCGGGTCGCTGCCGGATGGCAGCGTCGGACGGCCTGTTTTTCTCGCCTACCGGCAGCCTGGCCGCTGCCGGTCGTTTTGGATGCCCCATCGCCTAGCCCTGGTGATCCGGTCCTAGCCCGTGTTGATGTGACCGTTACTTTAGACCGGTTGCACGTGCAACTGCCAGTGAACGACGAACTATCAATTGATAAGCGTATGTTCAGGTATGAAGCCGGACAAGAGTGACCGCGGAGATGGGAGTGGTTCGCATATCGGCATCCGCTACCCGTTACGCACAGCATATGGCACGGCACTGCACATCACTCATATCCGGCAGCCTGCAACGTGAGCACCTGCGCGCAGGGCAGGCCTGGTGGGTAACACAGCCAGAAGGGAGATCTCTGGTAGCGGCGCCGGCCTGGCCAGTGGGCTTTACTCGGAAGGCAAGGCATCGCTGAGCTCGCTGGCGAACTCGGCGCACGAGGCGTAGCGCTGTGCCGGATCCTTGGCCATGGCCTTGCTGAGCACGGCATCGACGGCGGGCGGGAGCTCGGGAAGCAGCGCGCTCAGCCGGGGCACGGTGTTGTACAGGTGGGCGAGCAGGGTGGCCGGCGGGGTAGGACGGCCAAACGGAACGGTGCCGGTCAGGATCCGGAAGGCGACGCAGCACAGGGCGTACTGATCGGCGCGACCATCGGCCTGGTTACCGCGAGTGCTCTCGGGAGCCAGGTAGTCAGGGTCGCCCAGGGCATGGGCGGCAGCCGCCGGGTCGTCCCTGGCCACGGCGGTCCGGTAGTCGAATGCCAGCTTCGCCAGCCCGAAATCCGACACGTACGCGTGCTCGGGCCGGCCCGGGTAGGCGCCCATGAGGATGTTGCCGGGCGTCACGCTGTGGTGCACCAGGCCGGCGGCGTGGGCGGCATCAAGCGCGGCGGCCACCGCGGTGACGAGCGACACTGCCCGCATGGGCGGCAGCGAGCTGTTGAGGGGGCGCAGCATTGTGGCCAGGCTGTTGCCGAACACGAACCGGGTGGCGAGGTACAGCACGCCGCCGTCGGCGCCGACCGCGTAGACCGCGGCGATGTGCGGCTCGTCAACCGCCGCGATCGCCCGCGCCTGCCGCAGGAACCTATCCCTGAACTCCGGGTTGCCGGCCATGGCCGGGTCCGTGACGACCCTGAGTTTGGCCACCCGGCCGGTGTCCACGTCATGGGCCCGGAAAGTCTGCGTTCCCGCGCCCGCCCCGATCTGCTCCTGGAGTACGTAGCCAGCGATCCGATTCCCTGACGCCGCGCTCGTCTCGCCCACGATCATCAAGTCTAGTGACGTCCATGCCGCGCCGGGGCGACGCGCAGGACCGCGTCCCGGCGCGGGGTGGACCCCACGGGCAGTGACGTCAGTCGAGGCCGAAGCCGGTCATGCCGCTTATCTCGTCCAGGGCAAGCAGCCACGGGAAGCTGGCCACGTGATCCGCCTCGGTGTGGACGGGGTGCGGGCGGATGCCGCCGGGGCCGAGCAGGATGCTGACGCCCTCGGCCCGCAGTGCCTTCACGCTGCGCTGGAACGGCGGCCGCGCGGCCAGGGCCGCACTGACGAAGGGGATCGCGACGATGGGGATCTCCAGGCCCGTCTGCTCGGCGAGGACGCCGAGCGCGTAGGTGTCGCTGACGCCCAGCGCCCACTGGTTGATGGTGTTAAACGTCGCGGGCGCGACGATGATCGCCTCGGGGATCTTGGAGCGGGGATCGCCAGGCTTGCTGTACTGGCTGCGCACCGGGCCGCCTGCCAGCGCCGCTAGCTCGTCGGTGTCGAGGAAAGGCAGCGCCGACGGCGTCGCGACGACCTGCACCGTCCAGCCCCGGCCGATAGCCTCCCGCAGCACAGTGCCGACCCTCGCGGCGGGCGCGGCCCCGCAGACGACAACCGACAGGACATGCTCAGTTCCACCCATCGCCACGCCCTACTGCGACAAGTTCGTGTCGTGGGCGCTGGCCTGGAGCACGATGCCCTGGCTCGTCACCGAGAGACCGGTGACCTTGAGGCCGGCCGGCAACGCCGGGATGGTGAGCTTGTAGCTGGAGTTCAACGACGAGCCGAATACCCCGTTCAGCAGGCTCCCGAGCCCGCCAAGGCTGTTCAACTGGACGGTGACCTGGTTCGGCCCGGTCAGCGTGATCTGCCCGGTCGCCGATGCCAGCGACCCCTCACCGATGGTCACCGCGTTGGCCCCGCCGGAGGGGTCTGGGGTAATCGTCGCACCGGGGATTGCGAGGACGCTTTCCAGGGACGAGTACGTGATCACCGCGGCGCCGTTGATCTGGTCGATCGTCGCCCCGTTGAAGCTCGAGTTGAGGTGCACGCCGGTCGCCGTCGCGGTGATGCTCGAGATGGTGAGCTTGTCCTCGGTGACGTTGCTCGCGCTGATGTCGATCTGCCTGATGTCGCGTGCAACGACCTGGGTCAAGAAGGGAAACCCCTCGATGGTGACCGACGGCTTCGCCGACAGGTTCGCCTGGGTCTGGATCTCGCCGGCGATCATGTTCTGCGCGTAGGCCGCCAGGATCCGGTCGGCCGCCACGAACAGCGCCACGACGAGGATTACCACCGTGATGAGGACGGTTGCGACGCGGCGGCCGCGACGGCGCCGCCGGGGCGGCGCCGCGTGCAGGGAAGTCTCCGCGTAGGCCTGCCGGCCAGGCACGCCGTACTGTGGCGGCTGGGTCGGCCATCCGCCCTGCGGTCGCGACTGGTTCGGGTAATCGCTCACGTGATGTCCCCTCGCTTTTCCGGGTGCCACTACCCCGTCCGGGACCCCCCACACAGAGGGTAAGGCCCGACCCGAGGTGCCCAGACCCTGCGACCAGCGGGCGATCCGCGCTGGCTCAGGTCGGCCAGGGTGCCTAGTCATGCCTGAAGCCTTGGCGGTAATCAGGGGCTGAAATGTCCCGGCCTGTCCGGCCACACAGGTCGCGATGAACTGGATCTGCACGTCCGTCTTGTCCAGTGAGCTGCGGTCGGCGGAACTGCGCGCATCACCATAAACGGAACGACACGGGGCGAGGTGGTGAGGCCGGACATTCAGCTCATCACCTGGCCCGCGTGTGAAGGAAGCTTCGGCGACGCTGAGGACCGGGGCCGTTTGCGGCCACTGCCAGCGGCCACTGCCAGCGGGCAGGGCCGTTTGCGGCCGCTGCCGGTGGGCAGGAGGATAGCCTAACTCGGTCCTGGAGGCTCGATGAAGAAGCTAGTTGAAATCCTGCTCTGCATTCTCCACCCGCTGGCGGTTGTGCTCATGTGGATCAACCTAGCCTCACGCAGGGACCTGACCACAGGCGCCAAGCTCGCGTGGGGCATCTTCGGGCTGATCCCGCTCGTGCCCTTCCTCTATGTACTGACCGGGGGCGACCTGTTCTGAGTCGGCGCGCTCGAGAAACAGCAGTCTTTTGCCTTACTGCCCGCTGGCCGCCTGGTACTTGGCAACGAGATCGGCGGGGACTCGTCCACGATCCTTGATGTCGTAGCCCTTCTCCCTTGCCCAGGTGCGCACAGCCACGGTGTCCACTGTGCTGGGCTTGCGGCCACCGCGGCCGGCGATGCGGCGAGTCGCACCAGTTACCTTGCGGGCGTGGGTGACATAGGTCACCAGCGCAGCGCGGAGTTCTTCGTTGTGCTCGGTGCTGAGGTCGATTTCGTACTCGGTGCCGTCCAGGCCGAAGCGGACCGTTCGCTCCGCCTCGCCACCGTCGATGTCGTCGATGAAGAGGGTCTGGATCTTCTGGGCCATTACGTGCTCCTGATTCGTGGTGATCGTTAGAGATAGTGTAGAGGACCAAGCCTAGTTATTGGGGCCGTAGTGGTTTCTGCTGCGCCCGTGTCCGCTGGGACGACTCACGTGAACCGGGCGACCCTCTGGCTGGGAGGCGTCGCGAAAGTGCTGGGCGGCGCTCTAGCCTAGCGACTGCACAGTAGCCGGTATCCCCGAAGTCAGGGCCAGCAATCAGGCAGTGCTAAGTGATCCAGAATGTCGCGCTCAGGTTCAGGACCTTCCTGGCGCCAGCTGATGGCAAGCCATCGGCGAGGTCCCGCCGAGACCGCCACCTCATCATGCGGAAAAGCATGTTACACCTGCCGATAACTGGCGGCCGCTGCGGCCTGGCCGTGGCCAGGCACACCGGTTCGCCGGACCGTCGCCTGTGCGGGTGAGCGCCTAGCCCAGGTGCCGGCTTATCATGCGCCTTATGAGGAAGCAGTTGCACAGTACCCAGGCGTGATCCTAACGGGATGCTTTCAGGGCCGGTTCGCCGCTATCAGCGGCCAGCTGGCAGTGCGCGAGATCCTCGCCACACCGCACCAGGAGCTGCCCGACGCCATTGTTTGCGGCAACGACCAGATGGCGATCGGGGCCATGCGGGAGCTGCAGGCCGCCGGGATCCGGGTCCCCGCCGACATTGCCGTGGCAGGCTTCGACGACATTCACCTTGGAGCCATGTTAACGTCGGCGCTCACCACGGTTCACCAGCCGATGCGACTGGTGGGCGAGCGCGCCTGCTGCCTGCTGCTGGAGCGGATCGCTGACCCGACCGCCGCTCAGCGGGTGGAGCGGCTGCCTACAGAGTTCATAGTCAGGGACAGTTGCGGCTGCCCTCCCCGCGCATAGCGCCGCGAGCAGGAATGCGCCGAGCGCAAGGAGTGACTGTATTGGTCGCGCTACTTGTCCGGGCTCGTGAGGATGACGAGTTGCTGGGTCGCACGAGTCATCGCGACATAGCGGTCGACTGCTCCTTCGATGCCCTTGCCGAATGCCTGTGGGTCAACGAGGACGATCAGGTCGAACTCGAGTCCCTTCGACAGCTCCGGAGTCAGTGACCGGACGCGAGGCATCGCACGGAACGAGGGATCGCCGATGACGCAGGCGATGCCGTCGGCATGCCCGGCGAGCCAGACGTCGAGAATCGAGTCCAGATCCGAGGCAGGTCCGTGCACGACGGGGACACCGCTGCTGCGGATGGAGGTCGGCACGTTGGCGTCCGGGAGCACGGCCCGAATGACAGGCTCAGCCTGCGCCATGACCTCTTGCGGGGTCCGGTAGTTGATGCTCAAGGAGGCTAGGGCGACTTGGTCGAGTCCGATCCGCTCGAGCCGATCTTGCCACGACTCCGTGAACCCGTGCCTGGCCTGGGCACGGTCCCCGACGATGGTGAAGCTCCGGGACGGGCAGCGCAGCAGCAGCATCTGCCACTGCGCGTCGGTCAGCTCCTGAGCCTCGTCCACGACGATGTGCGCGAACGGGCCAGCGAGCACGTCCAGGTCGGAGCTGGGCAGTGCGGCCTCGTTGACCAGGGCGTCCTGGAAGTCCTCGCCGCGCAGCATCGTCACTAGACCTACGCCGTATTCGTCGTCCACGGCCTCGATCAGGTTATCGACGACCTGGGCCATCTGCTCGCGCTCGACGGCGATGGCTGCCTCCTGCTGGCGCTTGAGTCGTGCCACCTTCGGGTCCCCGAGCCGGTGCCGGGCCGCATCCAGGAGCGGCAGGTCGGACACCGTCCAGGCCTGGGCGTCCCGGCGCTGCAGCCGCTGGATTTCCGCTAGGCTGAGCCAGGGAGCGCACTTGCGCAGGTATGCGGGGACCGACCACAGGTCCCCGACGATGTCAGTCGGCTCAAGCAGTGGCCACGCCCTGCTGAAGGTCGTGCGCAGCCCCTCGTTCTGCTGCAGGGACCGCCGGAACTGGTCAGCCGGGACGTCGCCGTCGCGCTTGTCCGTCAAGATCGACAGCAGTTCCTCCCAGACCTGATAGCGCGCCTCGTTGTGCGCAGTGCCGGGCTCTGGTGCCTCGAACGCCTCGATCCAGTCGGCGGCGTCCAGCCAGACGTCGGACCAGTGGGTCTCGACCGTCAGCCCCGTCGCGGGCGGCTTCTCGTAGAACGCGACGGCCGCCTCGATCGCCTTCACCAGGTCCGCGGACGACTTCAGGCGGGCCACCTCTGGATCGGTCTCCATCGCTGCCGCGGCCCCCTCGGCGACGAGGTCCCGTAGGGTGGCGGTCTGCACGCCCTCCTCTCCGAGGCTGGGTAGCACGTCGGCAACGTAGGCCAGGTAGGGCTGGTGCGGACCGACGAACAGCACGCCGCCACGGCGGTGACCGAGGCGAGGGTCGGAGTACAGGAGGTAGGCGGAGCGGTGCAGGGCCACGACGGTCTTACCCGTACCCGGGCCGCCGTCGACGACGAGAGCGCCCCGGGATCCGGCGCGGATGATGGCATCCTGGTCGGCCGCGATCGTGCCCAGCACGTCCCGCATACGGGCCGACCGGCTGCCGCCCAGGCTGGCGATGAAGGCGGACTGGTCGTCGAGCGCGGCGCGCCTTTCAAGCCCGTCCGGGGTGAACACCTCGTCCCAGTAGTCGCTGATCCGGCCGCGCGTCCAGCGATACCTGCGGCGGCTTGCCAGGCCCATCGGGTTGGCATGGGTCGCTCCGAAAAACGGCTCAGCCGCCGGGGAGCGCCAGTCGAGCAGCAGCCGGCGACCCGTGCTGTCGGTGAGGCCAAGCCGTCCGATGTACAAGGGCTGAGGGCTGTCCGCGCTGACGATGTGTCCGAGGCACAGGTCCAAGCCGAAGCGGCGCAGGGCGCGCAGGCGAGCGGTCAGCCGGTGGATCTCCAGGTCCCGGTCCATTGCCTTCTGGCCTATGCCGCCGGTTGCCTGGCGCTCGGCATCGAGGCGTTCGGACAGGCTGGCGATCGACTGCTCGAGGCTCTCCGCGATGGCCGCGAAGTGTCGCTCGTCGTTGGCGATGAGCGTCGGGTCGGCCTTGGCGGCGAGACGGTCGGGAAGGTTAAACGCACTGGGACTCAGGAGGTTCACGTAGTCAGCTCCGTTCTGAGGCCGCGATCCGCCTGACGTGGACCCCGCGGCCGTCGTCGGTTCAGGTCGCCAGGCACACGCACCTCGCGACCCCATTTCCGTGGCTCTCGCCCCGGCCAGCGATTATGCGGCACGACTAGGGTCTTGCCGCAAGCCCCCAGGTGCGCTATAGATTAATACTGGAGGGGAGTGCGCATGCTCCCGTCCTTTGGCTGTCCGCTCAGGGCAGACCATTCCCGGCCATTGGCCGTCCTTGCTCAGTCGCCTGGTTGCGACGGGCGGGTGGTTTCCTTCCGCGAAGCAGTGGCTAGCGCCTCGACCGCCCGGGAGGAAGGCATGCCGGTCGGTGGCGGGGAGCCTGCCCAGGACGCGGTCCTCGTTCGCCGCAATCTCGGCCTGCACCGTCGCCCGCAGTCGCTGGCCTGCCGGGGTGATTGACAGCACCCGTGCCCGCCGGTCGGCGGGGTCCGGCTTGCGCGTGACGAGGCGGCCTCCCGCAGGTCGTTGAGGGTGCCGATGATCCGCGTCTTGTCCGCCCGATCGACCCGGCGGTGAGCTTTGACCCGTCACTGCCGCAGGAGGCTCTCGCGGTGGCGCGGAACGTTCCTCCCTGGCCGTTCGCCTCGCTGGAAGCGCGCCATGAAAAGGCTGCTCAGGCGGGCTACGGGGGGTGATCCCTGGCACGTGACAGCCGTCGCACTGGCGCCAGACCCGTCACGGGCAGCAGGGTTTTCGTGCCTGTCGCCGACGGGTCATCACGGGGAACTAGCGGGCACTCGCGCGGCCGGTTTCGATGGGCTGCTGATCGGGCTGGTGATAGGCCAATGCCGTTGACGCAAGGGTTTCGGGGGAGGGCAGGCCCGCCGCCGCGCCGCGAGCAGGCCTGTCGGGCACGCTGGTTCACCTGTTACCGCTGGGTGTGGGCAGTGCAACGGGCGCCTCTGCCGTCTCGGCGGGTCTCCGGAGGTCTCGCCGTCACCTGGGCTCCCCCTTCGCACAGACACCTCTGGAGCATCTGGTATTAGTAGGAAGCGCGAGGAACCGGTATAGACCAATCAATAACCGGCCGAGGGTGACGTAGGTCTCCTGCGGCATGGTGTAGCGACCCGGCTTCAAGCCGTATCGGACGCAAGCCGTCGCTGACGCCAGCCGTGGCGGTCTTCGCAGCACACACCGCATCAGTCCCCGGTGAGATCAGGTGATGAGCGCTATCACACCGTGCTCTCCGGCAATACAGGCTGCCCTACACGTGGGCCGCTTGCGGGGACTGCCAGTCCTCATGGCTATGGAGCGCCTACACGCGCTCTGCCGGAAGGAGAGAAGCTGTGATCACCGGGATCACCGAGATCACCCAGATCAACACCAAACAGGACATGTCCCGGTGGACCCGCGCGCACGAGAACGCGCCGGGTATCCACTGGTCGGTCTTCGCTGGCCCGGGTGGCACCATGATCATCGTTGAGCACGAGGAAGACCGCGCATCCCTGAATGCGAGGAATGCCTCACCCGAGATGGCCGGTGATATGGCCAGCCTCACAGGTGCTGACAACGTTGGTGCCGAGGTAGCGGATTCTTTCGTGGCAGCGCCGTCTTCGCCTAGATCGGCAGCCTGACGACCCAAGGAACAACAAGAGCGGGCGACGAGGGTCGAACGAACCCGCATGACCAGTTCGGCAGGCTCCGGGCATAAGATCATGCGGTACTGGCCAAAGTTCGGATACCTGGGGTCCTTTTGACCCTGAGGGCGATCATCTTGCTGGCAGTAGGGATTTGGCTGGCTGCATTCCGCGGCCATGCTCGTCGCTGGCAGCGGAGTTCCCCCAGGTCGCCCATTTCTGGTTTTCGCCATTGTAATGGTGGCGTTGATCACAACAGGGGCATTTTGCCTTTGGGCTGACCTCGTGCGACCTGCTCTTCCGGTGCTTCACGGAGTCATAGGGCGTGCCAGGAGGGCTCGTTCCACCCGACTTCCTTAGCCGGTTAGGGCTGCCCATCATCGTGGGCGGCGATTCGAACCCGTTCTGAGTGGCGTGACGGCCGAATCATCGTGTCGGTCGAATCATCGTGTCGGTCGCATCATCAAGGGACAGTCGCAAACCGGTGAGCGCGCGCGGCGCGCGTGACCGCCGGAGAGTTACGTGTCCCCTGATGCTGAGCCGAACGCGGCACCGGCCGGGCCGTGCACGAACGTCTCGTGCGCGGCCCGGCTTGCGGTCGTGCTCGCCGTTACGGTGCGATGCTCGGGCTAGTGCCCCCTGCCAGGCCGAGGTGCCAGGCCGCTGGCGGTGAGCCAGCCCAGTGCCCGGCCACGGAACAGGTGGCCGTGACCGGGCACGTGGTGAACGGGCTAGCTAACTCCCCTACCTGTGCGGCTCAGTGCTGGTTCAGTTCTTCGACAACCCAGTCGACCATGACCGCCAGCAAGCAGGCCGAAGCGCCGAGCAGCAGCCCGATCCGTGCTTCCTTTCCCATGACCTCCCCTTTCGTTGGCACCGTGACGCCTTGATCCTTCCCTGACTTGTGACAAGTTAATGACGATGGGTCACTTCGTAGCTCAGCTGTGGGGCATGAAGACTGATTGAGGGGGTTGCGGGCCGTGTGGGCTGGGGTCCCTTACGGGGTCCGAACCGCGTTGCCGCCGCGGCCCGGCACTCGGGTCACGCGTGGACCTGTGAACCCACCCCGAGGTCTAGGCGGACCGACTCGAGGATGACGAACGCCGTGCTGGCCGTGTAGACGTCGGCAGCGGCCAGAACCCCGAGGTACTTCTTGATGACCGGCGCGGAGGCGTAGGCAACCTGCGCGGCCTGGTACTCCTTGACCGCGGCCCATTCGTTGTCTCCGTACTGGGCGAAGAACGGGGTCGGGTCGACCGTCGCCAGGGCGATCTTGACGTTGTCGATGATGTCGGTCACGTACTGCTGGTAGAGGACCATGTCGTCGCGAGTGCCGAGCCGGCCCATATGACCGCCGATGTAGTGCTTCCACGGGTACGCCATGGCCGTGTCCGGGGCAGCGATGGAGCCGGGGACGTCCTCGTTGAGGTTGAAGCTGTCGAACGGCACCCAGCGGGGCAGGTTGATGTCGACCAGCATGAGCGTGTCGTGGTCGGGGAAATGGATGTAGATGTTGTCTGGGGTGTGGTTGGTGCCGTGCCACGCCAGGTCCACGCGCTCCCCGCCCACGCGCAGCGCGTAGGCGGTGTCGAAAGTGACGTCGGGCAGGGGCCGGGTGGGGTCCTTCTCGCTGGCCAGCAGCTTCTTGGTCTCGGCCTGGCCGATCCGGACCACGTCCTTGCCGAACAGCGACGAGGCGCCGAGGTGGTCGGCGTGGTGGTGCGAGTAGACGATGTGGGTCACCTTGTTGGACACCCCCTCGGCGGACGCGATCTGGTCAATCGCCCGCTGGAGGTTGTTCCCGATGGTCGGGGGCGCGTCGAACAGCACGACCCCCTCAGGGGTGGCCAGGAACGCCGCCTGGTACGTGCCGTCGGTGACCCAGTACAGGTTCTTCTCCACCCGCCCTACGTAGAAGCCTTGGGAGTTGACGGCGGGACCCAGCGCTGATCGCGGGACCGGCGCGTAGCTGGGCAGGGTGTCGGCCGACGCCCGGTCGGCGAGGGCACCGCCGGCCAGCGCCGCGACGGTGGGGACGGTCGCGAGGGCCGCGCCGCGGGCAAGGAAGGAGCGGCGGTTCGTGGATGACATGATCTATCCCCTTCGACGAGGTGAGGGCTAGGCGCCGTAGGCCGGGACGATCGCGCCGCTGACGGGGGCGGCGAGGTCTCCGGCGAGGAAGGCGATGACGTTCGCGATCGCCTCCGGCCGGACGGCGTGCGTCAGCAGTTCAGCTGGGAACGTGGCCCGGTTGGTGGCCGTGTCGATGAGCTGCGGCGCGACCGCGTTGACCCGAATGCCGTGCGGATGCAGCTCTAGGTCGAGGATGCCGATGAGGTGGCTGAGAGCTGCCTTGCTGAGGCTGTAGGCCGCCAGGCCAGCGGTCGGGTCGGTCGCCGGGCGGGCCGACACGTGCACGATGGAGCCTTTGCCACGCTGGCGCATGTACGGCTCAACCGCCTGGCTCAGCCACAGCGCCGTGCCCAGGTTGACGTCCATCAAGACCTTCAGGTCCTCGGGCGTTGCGGCGACCGCCTCGCCTAGGCGGAACGTGCCGATGGTGTTTACCAGCACCTCAGGAGGGCCGACCTCGGCGGCTATCCGGTGGATGAGGCTCTTGGCTGTGACCGGATCGGTCGCATCGCCCACCTCCCGCCGGATGCCGTCGGGCAGTTCCTTCAGCCCCTGATCGTTGCGGTCGACCCCGACCACTGTGTATCCGGCGCCTGCCAGGGCCTCAGCAGTAGCCCGGCCGAGCTCTCCGCCAGCGCCGACCACGATCGCTACGCGCTCGCTCATAACGCCACCTCCTGGATGCGAATGGCCACGAAATCGGACGACATCTCGTCCCTCCTTCCGGTTGCGGGTGGACCTGCGACTGATGCGATGCGGACACTGTGCGGGCGCCGGTGAGGTGCGCGGTCCTCAGCGGTCCAGACACCCAGGTCCTTCGTCATCGTCGTTCACCTCCGGTATTCGCGGGAGCGAGTGGTCAGGCCCGCTGCCGCACCTACGATTGCCACCGTGCAGGTGAATGGTCCTCACCGGATCTCGGTGATTCCCCGCCGGGCCGCGTGGGGCGGCGCCACGAGCAGACTCGTGAATGCGGAGGCCGCGAAGGTCAGGGTCCTGCGTGCACGATCCCGGCGGCTAGCCGGGCATGGGGTGGCGGCGCGCAAATCATCATGATCCGGTGATGACCTTTCACCTGATTCGGGGCGAGCGTGGTACGCGTCGGGCACGAGGAGACCCGCAGGCTCCTGTTGCGGGACAACGACCCGGCTAGGCCGGTGCCGGACGTGACATTCGCCGACCGCTACACATTGGAGGTGGCCGGGGAGCGGGTTGAGCTCGCCTGGCACGGCTCCAACCATCCGACATCGAAGCGAGCGCGAGGGAGGCGCTGGCTTCTGTCGACCCGACGCCCTACTACATGAGATACCGCGAGAACGTCTGGGCCGGGGTGAAGGCACACCTCGACACCGTGACCGACCGTGCGGCCGCGCCGGTCATCGCGAAGTACACCGGGGTGCTGGCTGCCGCGGACATCGAAGTCTTCACGCGGACCACGACGTTCGCCATCATGCAGTCGCTGCGCCTCGACTACGGGCCCAGCGGTCCGGTTCACCCCTGATCACCCGTCGCAGCGCTGTGCGCCGGGGACGGCAATCACCGCCCCGGCGCTGGTAAGCGACGAGCTGGGTGAGGATGACCGAGTCCTGGGGGTAGCAGTCGAAGCGCTTGATCTTGCCGCCGGTCAGCTCGAAGACGTCGCAGCACGGTGCGTCCATCCGCTTGCCGGTCGGCGGCAGCGTCCCAAAGGGCAGGTTGAGCGGTCCGAGGTGGGTGCGGGCGCAGGGCAGGTGATCGGTCATCACCGGAACCTGGTGATTCACCATTCCGGGCAGGAGCTTTACCACCTGGTCGGGCTTACCGAGAGCAGCCGCACATCTCTGGCGCGCTGTACCGCTGAGGAACGATCCTGTGCCTGAAGCTTGGCGTAGATATTGCGGATGTGGGTGTTGACGGTGTTCACCGAGACCGATAGCTCCCTGGCGATCTCCGGTCGGGAGAGGTTCGTCGGGAGGTACCGCAGTACCCGCAGTTCGCTCGGACTGAGCTGCTCAATCGCTACCAGCGAAGGCTCATTACCCGGTGGTATGGATGATCCACGGATGACCTCGACGATATCGGTGACCAGCGCCGCGTGAGCTGTCTCATGCCGCCGTATGGCCTCGAGCAGCTTAAGTGAGCCCGTTATCGCGAATGGCAGGACAAGCCGGTCCGCCTCCGACAGGGCCAGTGCGCTCTCGGTGGCCGTGGTGGCAGCGCGCTGATCGCCGAGTTCGCGGTGCGAGAGCGCCGCCAGCAGGTTTGCCTCAACGACTGTCACGTAACCGATAGCTGGAGCCATGCCGTTCAGGACATCTTTCACCGCAGCGAGAGCGGCGGCCGGGTTACCCTCGGCGAGGCAGATGGCTGCCCGGGCATTACCGATCTCGCCAGAGCTTGCCAGCCCGTCGTCCAGTGCTGCCAGCGACGCCCGGGCCTCGCTGAGCTGCCCGAGCCGAGCCTGGGTGGCCAGCCGCCAGCCGGTCAGCTGCCTCGCCAGCGCGTGTGAGTCTTCCAGCTGCGCCTGCAGGTCTTCGGCCGCGCTGTATTCCGCGAGCGCCTGGTGGCGCAACTGGCGGCCGGCGAACAGCATGCCGGTGCCCATGTGCAGCAACAGCCTGATGAGCGGCCCGGTGTCTGTCTCCAGGGCGCGGGCGGCGCGCCGCAGCCAGCGATCGGCCTCGTCGTATTCACCCGCCCAGATGAGAGCGCCCGCGAGGTTCACGAGCGCCGGCGCGATGACAGGCTCCGCGCCCCAGCCGTGTTGCTCGGCAAGGGCTATCGCCTCTCGGCACCGCCGCCGCGTAGTTGCGAAGGGGTCGATCTTCGATGCGAAGGCGAGCTCAGCCAGGCAGGCCACTTCGAGGTAAGGACGTCCGATCCTGCGCGCGAGATCGGCGCCCTCTTGCAGGTGCCGCTGGCTGTCCTGGTTCCCCAGTGACCACGCTTCGACGATTCCGAGATTCATGAGAGCCACGGCGCGCAGGTCGCTGTCGAGCGCGATGTCCTCGTCAGACTGCCCGGTTATCGGCGAGGCAAGGAACCTGACCTGATCGACTACACCCGCGAAGTGGCCGCGCTTACGCGCCAGCGACAGTCTCAGCGCCGCGGTCGCCACGTCGAGGCGGTGCTGGCGGTCTACCGGAGTTGCGGCGATCGAGGTTTCGGCCACTGTTAGGTGGGCGGCAGCCTCGTCCAGGCGTCCACAGGAAAGATCGCTGGTTGCACGCGCGAGAGACAGGTCTGGGCCCTCGGTGACGGCACCTGGCGGGAAGGCTCGTAGCAGCGTCTGGATCGTCTGGGCTTGTCCGTCAAGCGTCAGTCCGAACGAGTAGTCGGCGAGCAGCCGCGCAGCGTCCGACCAGTCACCCGCGGCCTGAGTATGCCGGATGGCATCGACGATCTCGCCGTGCTCGCTAAGCCATCCGGCGGCCAGCCGGTGCAGGGCCGGCAGTTGCCCAGGCAGCCTCCGGCGCAGCTCAAGGCGGAGCAAGTCAGCGAAGAGGTGGTGATACCGGAACCAGGTTCGGGCCGGATCGAGCGATACGACAAACGCGTTGGCGTCTTCGAGGTCAAGCAGGATCCGTTCGGAGCCAGGGTGACCAGTCAGCAGATCCGCCAGCTCGCCGTTGACGCGGTCGAGCAGGGAGGTACGCAGAAGCAGCCGCTGGACCTCGGCCGACTGACACTCCAGCATTTCGGCGAGCAGGTACTCGGCAACTATCCGGCTGCTGCCGGAGAACTCCGCGACAAATCGCTCGGGGTCAGGGCTGCTGGCCAGTGAGATCGCAGCGAGCCGCAGGCCCGCGGCCCAGCCTTCCGCGCGCTGGTGCAGCTTCGCGGCCCCGGCTTCCGACAAGGCGATGCCCGAAGCCTCCAGGAACTCGCGCGTCTCGCGCTGTGTAAAACGCAGATCCGCGGTATGGATCTCGGCCAGGTCGCCGGCGAGGCGAAGCTTGTGCAGCCGTAGCGGCAGGCTACGCCGCGTCGCGAGGATCGCGTGCACATGCTGGGGGAGCTTCTCCAGCAGGAGGGTTAGCTGCGTGAGCGCTTCCGGCGAGGTCAGCTCGTGCAGATCATCGATGACCAGAAAGGTGCGGTCGCGATGCTCAGCTAGCTCCGAACGAACTCTGTCGACGATCGCCCCCTGGTTGAAGTCGGGGGTCGCTGCCAGCTGCTCGCCTTGGCCGGACGTGCCGTGGGCCTGCCGGATGGCGTTGAGGACGGCGATCCAGAACTGCTGAGCGTCCTGCTGGTCGCGCTGCACCTGGACGACTGCCAGCCGATACGGCTGACCCGGCCCAACCGCCCAGGCCCGCAACAGCGAGGTCTTGCCGCTGCCTGCGGGGGCGGAGATAAGCGTTACCTTGGCTTCGGCCGCACGATCGAGGGATGCGAGAAGCTCCCCGCGCTGAATCAGCCGCGGAGCTGCCGGACCCGGCTTTCGGTGATCTGCCCTAAATACCACGCCTGAACTCGATCCCAGCGCGCGCTAGCCTGCCGCCCTCCGTAATGCACCGTGTACAGGTTACGTGCCAAGGCGGCCAGCGCAACAGTCCTGGACCGTGTTACGCCATCCAGGTGCCGAGTCACCAGATCCTGGCGATGTGGACTCACCTGGTCACGCTGGACGATCGGCGCATGGGCCCTGCATCCGCTAGGTACATGATCCGGATCAACGGCCATCTCGGCGCCACGTTGCTGTCGGCGTTTCCGGCGATGGCATGGGAGTGGCACGGGCCAGAGACAGTCTTGACCGGCGTGCTGGACCAGCCCGGTCTATACGGCGTCCTGGCTGAGATCGAAGCGCTTGGTCTCGAACTGCTCGAAGTCCGTCAGCTCACCCCTGGGGCGAGATCGCCGGAACGTGGTGATACCTGATCACCATGAAGATCCCTGGCTTAGGCGCCAGATCACTTATGGCGGAGCTTCGCCTGAGGCGCAGGCGGGCTACTTGGTACCGGCTGCCTGGCCGGTGGTAGTTGTCAGTGGAGGCGCATCGAGGCCGCAGTGCAGGCACTGCTCGGACACAGCAGCGTCGCCTACGCGGTGCCCGCGTGCGGGGTTGGTGATCGTGACGGCGGCGAGCAGCCCTCCGACGGCACAAAGCGCTCCCGATATGAGCGTCGCAGTCCGGAATCCTGCGGCGAGCGCGTCCGGGTGCAGGTAGGCGGTGCCAGTGAGGCCTGCCAGTGCAGGCAGTACGGCGACGGCCAGCAAGCCGCCGAACCGGGCCACGTCGTTGTTGACCGCCGACGCGATGCCCGCATGACCAGAGGGCGCCGAGCTCATGGCGGTGGCGGTGAGGGGTGCGACCGTGATCGCGAGTCCGAGCCCGAAAACGACGACTGCCGGCAGGACGTACAGCACGTAGCCGGACCCGGATGGGGCAAGCGTGAGCAAGGCAAGGCCCGCACCGACCACTAGGGGGCCGGCGCTCAGCTGAAGGCGGGGTCCGATCCGAGCGGCGAGCTGCCCGGATCGACCCGATAGCACGAGCATGATGATGGTCAGTGGCAACAGTGCCAGCCCGGAGCCGAGCGGCGAGTAGCCCGATACGACCTGGAGAGTCACCGGCAGCAGGAACGTTGCCCCGGTCAGCGCCGCGTACACAACGAACGTGACGGCGTTGACAGCCGCGAACTGCCGCTGGGCGAAAATCGACAGGGGCAGCATCGGCGACGCCGCATGGCGCTCCCAGGTCAGGAAGACGGCCAGCCCTGTCACACCGAGCAAGGCCATGGTGGCAACAGCGGGTGACGACCAGCCGAGCGCAGGGGCCTCGATGAACGCGAAGGTGATGCCGGACAGGAACACCACCACAGCCGCCGCGCCCAGGTAATCAGTCTTGCCGCTTGCATCTGGGGCGCGCGATTCGGGGACGTGCCGTGCGCTCAGCACGATCACCATCACCGCGATCGGGACGTTGATGAAGAAGATCCACCGCCAGGAGGCAGCCGAGATGAGGTAGCCACCGATCAGCGGCCCGGCGGCGACAGCGATACCGCCCAAGCCTGACCAGGCGCCGATCGCCCGGGCGCGGTCGGCTGGCCGGAACGAGGCTTCCAGGATCGCCAGGCTTCCTGGGGTCAGCAGGGCCGCCCCGGCACCCTGGAGAACCCGGGTGCCGATCAAGAACAGCACATCAGGGGCGAACCCGCACGCCGCCGAAGCCAGGGCGAACCATACGATACCGATCAGGTACACCTTCCGCCTGCCGAAGCGGTCGCCTAGCGACCCGCCGATCAGCAGAAACGCGGCAAGCGTCAGCGTGTAGCCATTCATTACCCACTGCAGGGCAGCCACGCCGGTACGGAAGTCGCGCCCGATGGTCGGCAGGGCGATGTTGACGACCGTGGCATCGAGCGCGGCGATTCCCGAGCCCAGCACGGTGACGGCCAGCACCCACCGCCCCGCTGCCGAGGAGTACGAAAGGTCGGGAGCATCCGCCGCGGTCATGGCACGCGCCCGCCGCCTGGGCGTGGTGGTGTCACGGGCATCTCCCTGGATTGTCGGGCACGTCCCCTGGCGGCCGTGCAAGTACGCAATGAGGCTAGGCTCGCCGGCAGGCGAGTGAAAGGTCATCACCAGATCTTGGTGATGCGCCCTGTACTGGCGATGATCGGCTCGGTGCGCTCGACCGTGCAGGCCGGCGGGAGACGACCGGCCGACATGAATCTCGGCGCCTGGCCCTATCTTCCCTGTTCTTCGTCCACGACGTCATAAACGTGTAGCCTGTCGTTCCAGACAGCAGCGAGGATCCGGTCGGTTGAATATCCGGTTACCTCGTACACCGGCGTTCCGGTGGGAAGAAGCGTAGCAGCCTGGTCGGTGAGGGCCGGGGCGTTGCGGGGGTCATGGTTCGTTGCAAGCGTTTTGAGGACCTGGAAGACGACGTGGCCAAGCTGGATATCGCTGTCCTGGACCAGGTGCCTCGCTCGGCGACGGTAACGACGTGACTGATAACAGATAACGTCCTTGTAGCTTCTGCGCGCGACGGTAGTCATCGTGCCTTCCTTTCACTTCGGGACAGTGACGCTAGGCTTGAAGACGGCCAAAGCGTTAGCTTGCTCCCCTCCGGATCCCAGGCCACCAGCCTGACAACCCTTCGGAGCCTACGGACAATTCCTTAGCAGCCGCGCTCGCAGCGGCCGGGGTGTCAAGGTTCGCGCAGCGACCGCGTGCAGCTCGGCCTTGATACGGCGTTCGGGGCCGGGACAATCGAGCGCCGGGAGGATGCCATGACCGGAACCAGCGACCCCAGCCACCAACGGCTTACGACTCGGTCGTTGACGGGTAGCGGAGCTACGTGCGAGCAGATCACTCGTTAGGTGTCGTAGTTCCCGTCCCATGGGTCGTAGAAGCCCAGTCGGTCGGGGTAGAGCTCTACCCAGTCCCTGCCGTGGCCGTCTTCGATGACCAGGCCGAAAAGGATTCCGTCGTGCCCCATACAGGAAAGGCTGGGTGACGTGCACAACGAAGGCGGCGGTCGGCTTCCGTCGCTCGGCGGGGCAGTCGCTATGAGTGCTGTGGATCGTGCCGCGTTTTGCGGCACGATCCACAGCACTCATGTCAGGAGGCGGCTGCCCAGCGGCCTCGTACTACAGCAGCGGGCCGCAACCTTTGGTGTGGCATGGCCTGGCGTCCGGCCCGGTGCCACTCGCATCCCCGTCCACCGCGCATCAGCTTCCTCAGTCGACTGCAGGCGACCGCTCAACTTATCCCGAAGAGTTTTCCGGTCCCGAAGACTTTTCCACGCTATAACGTGGAAAAGTTTACCTAACCGGAAAACTCTTCGGGATCATGACGGCGGGCCGGGATCCCGCTACATCTCAGGACTCCGTTGTAGTACTAGTGCCAGCACTCAGAGCGTCGCACGCGACTCGATTGACTGCTGATGTCATTGGGGTTGGAGTGGTGCATAAGGTAAGCGGCATTGTGCTATCACACGGAAATTACACATAATCCTGTGACCCGCTGTCTGCGGTCTCGGAAATCTCGCAAAACGGACAAGTGGGCGCCAGGTGGGCCGACGCGACACGCCCGAAGTTGATTACCGACGCGTCCGGAACGCGGTCAAGCCTTCGTAACCGGAAAAGGCTCCGAAATAAACTGAACGGTCGCCTGTAGTTGACTGCGGAAGTCTGCGTCGCGGTGGACGGGGATGCGGGTGGCGTAGGGCCGGACGCCAGGCCCTACCGCACCAGAGATCGCGGCTCGCTGTTGTAGTACCAGGGAGGCTCCGCCTCTGACCGCCGAGGTCTGTGGTCTCGCTGGTGCGCCGGTGCCACCCTGGTGATCACCGGCCATGCCGCCGCGAGGCCCGCCAGGTCTTCGCGCCTGGATACTGACGGCGTGACAGACTCCCGCGAAGGATGTCCGGAACGATTTCGCGGCTCCGACGTCTCAGTCGAAGGACGCCGGCCGACGGCGCCCGCACCGGAAGGAGACGCTCATGAAGTACATGATCTTGGTGTACGCCTCGCAGCGGGACTACGACGCCATGGTCGGCAAGCCGACTCCTGGCGAGCGTGGCTGGACCGGGGCGGATTTCGAGGCCCTAGGCCAGTTCATGGAGCAGTTTGCCAAGGATCTCGCCGAGTCCGGGGAACTGGTGGACACCCGCGGCCTGACCGCCCCGTCGCAGGCCAGGCGGATCCGGCTAGCCGGTGGCGCGCCGATGGTCACCGACGGCCCGTACGCCGAGGCCGAGGAGGTGCTGGCCGGGTACTGGGTCGTCGAGTGCGACAGCCTGGACCGGGCGACCGACATCGCCAGCCGGCTAGGCAGCGCTCCCGGGCCCGAGCATGTCCGCGCCCGGGCGTACGCCGACGTCCGGGCGATCGCCGAGTCGCGGCACGAACTGGACGGCTGATGTGCCCGAGCCAGGGACCAGGATCGAGGACCTGCTGCGCGACCTCGCGCCGCAGGTCCTCGGCGCGCTGGCGCGACGATACGGGCATTTCGACCTCGCCGAGGACGCCGTCCAGGAGGCGCTGCTTGCGGCCGCGAGCCAGTGGCTGGCCGACGGAATCCCGGCCAGCCCACGCGGCTGGCTGATCACCGTCGCCGCCCGCCGGCTGACTGACCTGTTGCGCGCCGAGCAGGCCAGGCAGCGCCGGGAGGAGGCCGCGGCCCGGCAGGCCCCGGTCGGCCACTGCCTGGCTGCGGGCGCCGACGCGCCGTCCGACGCCGACGACACGCTGATTCTGCTGTTCCTGTGCTGCCACCCGGTGCTGTCGGCCGCCTCACAGGTCGCACTGACCCTCCGCGCGGTCGGCGGCTTGACCACGGCCGAGATATCCTGGCGCTGTACGAGGTGCTGATGCAGGCCAGCGACAACCCCGTTGTCGCGGTCAACCACGCCGTGGCCGCCGCCATGGTGCATGGCCCGCGCGTCGGCCTCGACCTGCTGGAAAACGTCGGCACGGACCAGCGGATCGCGGTCGCGCACCGGCTGCACGCCGTCCGGGCCAACCTGCTGGAGATGGCCGGCGACCGGGACGCCGCCCGGGACGCCTACCTGCGGGCCGCCGAGTTGACGGCCAGCCCACCGCACCAGCGCTACCTGAACGCCCGCGCCGCCCGGCCCGCCGATCATGATTAACCAGGAAAGACCTCAGGTCCTTCAATCCCGGTAAGTCGTCAAAAATTGCGGGTCGTGGTTGTTGGCTCAATCCCGAGGGTGATGCTGATGGTCTCGTGAGGCGGGATGCGGGCACCTACGGCCGGAATGCGCTTTGACCAGTCGAGGTCGCTTCCCGGGGTGTCGTTTGTCCCGCACAGTTTCCCGTTCGCCCCGAAGTTGATGGTGGCACCGGATCGGACTGGCAGATGCTTTTTGAGGCCGGCGGAGCAGCCATGGGATGATCAAGCTATGAGACGTGCTTGTCGGATGCCGGTGAAGAACGCGGTCATCTCCGCCGCGTCGTTGTGCGTCGTCGTGGCGCTGCCGGGTTGCTCCGCGGCGTCGATGGCCACCGTGCATCCGGCCACGGATCCGGCCCGCTCAGTCGCGGCGTCGACCGCCTTCACTGTGGCGGGGGACCACCCCGTCCCGCCGAACGGGAGCCAGGACACGCACGCGCAGACACCAGGAGCCGTCTGCGACAGCACCACCTTCACATCAGACGAGGCGCAGGGCATGAAGGTGGCCGAGGGGCTCGCCTTGGCCGGCTTTCCCGCCGCGGGTGATCTCCTGGAGCATTTCCTTAAGGGGACAAGCACGGAGGTCGACTACCGGGTAGGGTCGCAGATCTCAGGGGAAGCGCGGATGAGCAGCGCTTTCCTCGCTGTCAACGAGAAGGTCCAGCAAGCGGTCTGGGGGCAGCTGAAGGCCGGCAAGAACCGCGTCCGGCTCTCCAGCGCGCAGTTGCCTATAGTGGCATTCGAGTCCGAGAGCAGCGATCTTTACTGGGCGTTCCGGGGCACTCAGGGCTTGACGGTGACTGGGCGGGGTAGCCGGGTAAAGGGACGGTACGCCGGAACCCTGACCTATGTCATACGGGACAGCTATGGGTTTCCGGCCGACGAGACGCTCGACGGCTTCGGTCCGCCGATGAGATACCTGCAGACCGTATGCGGGGCGCCACAGCGGGAGGACGGGGCCCACTGGTTTCCCGACACCGTCACGGTGACCGTTCCGTTCAGCGAGCCCGCCTGACGACCGATAACCCGGTAGCAGTCCTCACCTGCTTGATGCCCTACGGCCCGTTCTGGGCGCCCTAGACCTTTCGGCCGTCGGCATCGCGTAAGCACCTGCCCGACGCGCCGGATGGCGGCGCGCCAGGCGTCGAGCGTTGCGGGCACCTCGCCGATGCGCCGGGTGGAGGAGCGACTGCCGCCCGGCCCGTACGCCGGATCGGGTCACCGTCGATCGCGAACCGGTGCCCGTCGTCCTTGAGTCGAGTCCATGTCCCTAAGGGCTGCACGAAGGTTCATATCAATCGTCTCTCATCTGGCCACTCGACGCAGCCAACCTGTAGATGAGTATGACTCATCTGGACAAATTTGGCTAGCTTTCGATGAGACCCATTGCATCAGCTCCGATATATGTCATACTCATCCTCAGATCTCTCCCCAGATGAAGGGAACCATCGTGCCGAGCAAGGCGGCCCACCACGATGAAGGCGAGCATGGCGATGAGGCTGAGCGGTACCGCCCCGGTTATGAGCTGGTCGCCGAGAGGCTCCTGCAGTACATCGCTCAGGAGAACCTGCGGCCCGGAGACCGGCTGCCCACCGAGCAGGGACTCGCGGAGATCCTCGGCACGACGCGCAACGTCACTAGGGAGGCCGTGAAGGTGCTCGCGGCGATAGGGCGGCTCAGCGTTCGCCGCGGCGCCGGCATCTTCGTCGCCTCGGGCAGCGCGCTGCTCGGCGAGGACGAGCTGGCGCACTTCCAGCCGACCGACATGGAACATGTCCTGATGCTGCTGGACTACCGGCGCCTCATCGAGTCGGAGAACGCGCGGCGGGCCGCGTCGATCGCCAACCCGATCGAGGTGCGGGCCATCCGCCGCACGGCAGAGGACTCAGCAGTCGTGGGCGGGCGCGAGGACGCGGACGGCTTCGCGCACGCGGACGCTGAGTTTCACGGGGCGGTCGCCGTGGCGGCGCACAACGTGTTCCTCCAGTCCGCGACTGCGACCGTCCGCCGGTTCGCCGCGCAGAGCGATGTGCTGCTCTTCCATGGGGCCGCACCCGGGTCGCTGGCCGAGGCCGGCAAGCAGCATGTCGCCATCGCCGAGGCGATCGCCGACGGCGACGCCGAGCGGGCGGCCGGGCTGATGGCTGCGCACGTTGAGACCACGCAGCGCCAGTTCGAGCGGCGTATCAGGGATCGCCTCTTCAACATGGGCGGCCACGGCTAGCCCGCCCGGGATCCACACCACCGAAAGCCCGGCCGCATAGCGGCCCCGGCGCGCTACCCCATGCCCCGAACGGGCCGGCAGGGCCCCGCGACAGAGAAGCAGAGATGAAAATTACCCACGTCGAGTCGTTCCGTGTGCACGTCCCCGCGGTCACCCCGCCGTTCCGCTGGCGGGAAGGCCTGGCCGGCAGCGCGCCGGCGGGCGAGGGCGGCATCTTGCGCATCGGCACGGACGCCGGCGTCGAAGGCGTGGCCTTCTTCTCCCGGCCAGGCGCGGCCGTCATGCTCGACGACCTCGTCGAGCGCGTCTTCCGGCCCGAGCTCGTCGGCCAGGACCCGCTGCAGCGAGAGTGGCTGTGGCACCGGGTATGGGAGCTGGACCGGATCCACGAACTACCGTTGCCGGCCCTCGGCCTCATCGACATCGCTTTGTGGGATCTTGCTGGCCGGCTCGCCGGGCCCCACCTGGCGCGTGCTCGGCGGCTACCGCACGGCGATCCCGGCGTACGCCTCGACCTCGACCTTCGCCACCATCGAGGAGTTCCTCGAGGTCGCCGACCAGTCCATCGCCCTCGGTTACCGCGGCGTCAAGCTGCATGCCTGGGGCGACCCGCGGCGCGACGCCGAGCTGATCGGCGCGCTGCGCGAGCACGTCGGCCCGGACATCCCCTTGATGTATGACGGATCGGCCGGGTTCGACCTGCCGGATGCCATCTACGTCGGCCAGGCGCTATCGGCGGCGAAGTACCTCTGGTACGAGGAGCCGATGCGGGAATTCAGCATCAGCGCCTACGGGCGGCTCGTCCGCAACGTCGAGGTCCCGCTGCTGGTAGCCGAGACCTCCGACGGCGCCCACATGAACTCGGCTGACTTCATCGCCGTCGGCGCCGCCACCTACGGCGTCCGGACGAGCACGACACTGCGCGGCGGCATCACCGGCGCGATGCGCACCGCCCACCTCGCCGACGCCTACCGGCTGCGGGCCGAGGTGCACGGCTCCGACATCCCCAACCACCACCTGTGCATGGCGATCTCGAACACCACGTACTACGAGTCGCTCGTCACGTCCAACCCGGTGGTGCGTGAGAAGGCCGTTGACGAAAACGGCCTAGTGCACGCTCCCGCGGGGCCAGGCATCGCGCTGCCCGCGGGCCTGGACTACCCGCCCGCACTCCACGCTTACGTCCAGGAGGCCCCTTAACTACCGGTCCCCTGTCGCAATCACGAGAAAGGTCATGACAATGAAGTCGTCAGGTATCACTGGGGGCCGCCGCGGAAGGCGCGTCACCCTCGCCGTTACGGCCGTCGCGGCCGTCGCGGCCATCGCCTTGGCGGGCTGCGCCAGCGTCAACGCGACCACCACGGGCTCGTCGGGCTCGTCCGCATTCAAGGAGGCCAAGCAGGTCCCGGACTCCACCATCACAGTCTGGACGGACTCTACCAGGCTGCCGTTCGTGCAGGAATACGCCAAAGAGCACCCGAGCGTGAAGCTGAACATCGTCACGTACGACGGCGGTGCCAACGGGTCCACCTACCTGCAGACGAAGGTCCAGCTCTTCGACCGCACGGGCAAGGGCTGGCCGGACGTGGTCTTCTCCGAGGACACGAACAACGTGGCCTGGGCATCGGAGCCCACCACCCCGGGCGCGCAGGCCTTCGCGGCCCCCATGGACGAGCTGGTCCCCAAGTCGACCCTGGACAACTTCGCTAAGGGATCGCTGGCCGCGTGCCAGGTCAACGGGCACACCTACTGCCTACGCAACGACCTCGCGCAGGTCGTGCTCTGGTACAACAAGACCCTCATGGACAGGTGGGGCTACCAGGTCCCGACCACGTGGGAGCAGTACCAGGCACTCGGCGAGGAGGTCGCGAAGCAGCACCCCGGCTACGTCATCGGCTCCATCGGCGACACCAACTCGGATGAGTCCTACTTCTGGTCGAGCCAGTGCCCGGCGCAGGAGCTCGTCGGCAAGAACACCCTCGAGGTCGACCTGTCCTCGCCGGACTGCACGCGGATGGCGAACCTGCTCGACCCGCTGATCGCCGACAAGTCGGTCGCCACCCAGGGGTTCTTCGACCAGGGCTTTAACGGCAGCAAGGTGCTCATGTCGGTCGGGCCGTCCTGGGACGGGCAGTACCTGTACAACACGGCCTTCAAGGTCCCGGCCGGGGAGATGGCGGCGGCGGCGCCGCTGAAGTGGGCCGGGCAGTCCACCACCTACACCGGTGACGTGGGCGGCGGCGTCTGGATGGTCTCCTCGCACAGCGCGAACGTCAAGGGCGCCACCGCGCTCGCTGAGTGGCTGACGACGAACACGAGCGCCCTCGCGGACGCACCCACCTACCCGGCCTACGTGCCGGCCGCCAAGGCGTGGCTGGCGAACCCGGCGAACAAGGACTACTTCGCCGACAACGTCTCCACCGTGTTCCTCAACGCGGCCAACGAGGTCTGGACCGGATGGTCGAACACTCAGTTCAGCGACGCGACGCCGTGGTCCAACACCGTCCTGCCCGCCCTGACCGCGGGCAAGTCCCTGTCCGCCCTGCTGCCGGCGTGGCAGACCTCGATCGTCAACCAGGCCAAGTCACTCGGATACACGGTCGTCACCAAATGACAGCTGTGGACATGGAGCGCTCCACGGCGCCCGTGGGTACCACGCCGGCCCGCCGCCGCCAGCGGCGGCGGGCCGGCGTGGCCGGGTACCTGTTCGTGTCCGGCTACACGGTGCTGCTACTCGCCTTCGGCGTGTTTCCCAGCGGGTACTCGATCTACCTGGCCTTCACCAACAGCGTGGGCCAGTTCACCGGCCTCGGCCAGTTCGTCAAGGTCGTCGGCGACTTCCGCTTCGGGCCGGCGTTCGCCAACATCGGCAGTTACCTGGCGATGTGGCTCGTCCTCGTGATCGCACTGACGGTCGTCACCGCCGTGATCCTGCGCAGCACAATGCGGCCCGGCCTGTCATCGGTGCTGCGGTTCCTGTTCTATCTTCCCGGCGCGCTCGCCGGCGTCGCCAGCGTGCTGGTCTGGCTGTTCATGCTCTCGCCGTCGGTCAGCCCGGCCGCCGGCCTGCTGCGCGCGCTCGGGCTCGGCACGTTCGACCAGGTGATGGCACCGGGCAACCTGCCGGTCATCCTGGTGCTTATCGCCTTCTGGACGGGTGCCGGCGGCTGGATCGTCGTCATGTACGGCGCGCTCAACAACATCCCCGACGAGGTACTCGAGGCGGCTCGCGTGGACGGCGCCGGCCTGTGGCGGACCGCCTGGAGCATTCAGATCCCGATGATCCGCAAGTGGATCGTCTACATGGGGATCTTGGCCTTCGCCGCCGGCAGCCAGCTGTTCGTGGAGCCGCAACTGCTGGCGACCGCCAGCCTCCAGCGGGTGAGCCCCACCTGGTCGCCCAACCAGCTGGCCTACGTGTTCGCGTTCCAGTACGGCGACTTTAACTCCGCAGCCGCGATCTCGGTCCTTCTGCTCGTCGTCGGCCTGGTCGTCGCCACCTTGCTGGTGACGCGGTCCGGCCTGTTCAAGGTGGGTGACGAATGACAGCTTCCGCTCCTGGCCAGCGCCTGCGCTTCGGCGCCGCGCAGCGCGGCTCACGGCTGGTGTCGGCGCTCGTGGTCTTCGTGATCCTCGTCGCGTTGCTCGTCTTCTTCGTGGTGCCGGTGATCTGGCTGCTGCTGGCACCGACGAAGACCGAGTACCAGCTGGACAACATGTTCCCGCTATCGTTCGGCTCCTTCGGCCAGCTCGGCCAGGCGTGGCACGACCTGACGACGTTCCAGAACGGCGTGATCTGGCGGTGGCTGCGAAACTCCGCCGTCTACTCGGGGGGCGCCCTGGCGCTCACGCTGGTCACCAGCGTGCCCGTCGGCTACGCGCTGGCGATGATGAAGTTCCGGGGTCGCAAACTGCTGCTGACGGTGACGCTGGTGGTCATGATCATGCCCAGCTCGGCGCTGGTGCTGCCGATCTTCCTTGAGCTCAACCTGTTCCACCTCATCGGAACGGTCTGGTCGATCGTCTTGCCGTTCTCGTTCTACCCGTTCGGCGTGTACCTCGTGTACATCTACTTCGCCACGAGCCTGCCGCGCGACATGCTCGCGGCCGCCCGCATCGACGGCGCCAGCGAGTGGCAAACCTTCACCCGCATCGCCCTTCCGCTCGCGCGGCCCGTGATCGGGCTCGTCGCCTTCTTCAGCTTCGTCGGCAACTGGAACAACTTCTTCCTGCCCTACCTCGTGCTACCCAGCAGCAATCAGTTCCCGATCCAGGTCGGCCTGAACCAGTTGCTGTCCTCTACGCCATCATTCAACCCGGTGGCCGGCAAGGGACTCGACATCACCAGCCCGGAACTCGCGCTGGCGATCATCATCGCGATCCTGCCGGTGCTGGTGGTGTTCCTGTTCTCGCAGCGGGCCCTCGTCTCGGGCATGCTGGCCGGCTCGACCAAGGGCTAGCTAGCACCAAGGCCTAACCAGATCGTCTCTTCCCGGCCAATGATGTTCTAAGAAGAGCGCCGTGCACCAACGAAGAATCCGTCATGCCCGGCTGTGGGGAGGGCTGGCCGCGGCGCTCGCCTCATGACGGACAACGCGGCGCCCCGGTCGGCTTCCTGGGCAGGCAGCTGAGCTGCCGGTGCATGCGGCGCGCGGCCGAGGACGCCGCGAGGAATCCCTGCCCGGGCTGCGAGAAGCGGCGGGTCCTGCAGGACGGCACCGGCAGGTGCGTCTCAGATGGGCAACTGGTCAGCGGCGCGTCGAGGGTCTCAGTCTCATCAGTCTCGCCATAGATTAGACTGATGAGACTGACGGGAGGGGCAAGGTAGCCTGCCTTTGAAGCCGGACATGGCCTCTTGGGGAAGAGCGGAGGGAAGCCGATGGACCGTGGCGACTTGGAACGCGTGGTCGACGAACTGCGCTCCTACGGAACTGACACGCCATCCATCGAGGTCAAGGCTTCGGCGGGAAAGCTGCCGAAGACCGTGCCGGAGACGCTGAGCGCGTTCAGCAATGGGTCGGGCGGAACGCTGATCCTCGGCCTTGATGAGGCAACGGGGTTCCGCGCTGCTCCTGGATTCGATGCCGTGAGCGTCCGTGATGCCCTGGCCCGGTCCTGTGCCGATGACATTCACCCGCCGGTCCGGACGGCCATAGAGATAGTTCCCTTTGAGGGCACTTACGTGGTGGTCGCCCAGATTCCAGAGATCGACCCGCTCGCGAAGCCGTCGTACGTCAAGGGCCGCGGGGAATATCAGGGCTCGTTCATCCGTGGTGGCGACGGTGACCGCAAGCTGACCGAGTACGAGGTCGGATTGCTCCGTGCCAACCGGGGGCAGTCGCGCGACGACCGTGACCCGGTTGACGGGGCGTCGCTGACGGATTTGGATGAGGACGCTGTTGCCGCGCTTCTCCGGCGGGTCCGCCAACGTCAGCCCCGGGCCTTCCGCTCCGTGCCCGAAGAAGTGGCCCTCCAGCGCCTGGGAGTCCTCGTTCCGACCCGGAAAGACCGAGACGCTCTGGTCCCGTCCCTGGCGGGCCTGCTCACACTGGGGTCCTATCCGCAGCAGTTCTTCCCTCAACTGAACGTCACCTTCGTGGTGCTCCCGTACGAGGTGAAGGGGGCTGTGCCCGAAGGTGGCCCCCGGTTCATTGACAATCGCTCATTCAATGGCCCCATCCCGTGGATGGTCATCGACGCTGTGGACGCCATCGCCCGGAACATGCGGGTTGGCGCTAACGTCAGGGGCGTTGGGCGCGAGGACGTCTACGAGTATCCGGTTGAGGCCCTTCGCGAGGCGGTCGTCAACGCCCTCATGCACCGGGACTACAGCCCGCTGGCCCGGGGCGCTCAGGTTCAGGTGGAGATGTACCCGGACCGCCTCATGATCCGGAGCCCCCGGCGGGCTGTTCGGGCCAGTCTCCGAAGATGAACTGGGCGCCGAGGGAGTGTCCTCCTCGAGAAACTCGGTGCTTTCCGCTCTTCTGCAGGAAGTGCAGCTTCCTGACAGTGATCATGTGATCTGCGAGAACCGGGGGACGGGCATACCTACGATGCTGGAGCAACTTCGGCGCTCAGGCACGGCATCGGTCAAGTTCTCCAACGCGATCAGCCATTTCACTGTCGTGTTCTCCCGGGCTGAACACCACGCCACTGCGGTCGCAGATGCCGCGACGACTGACGCTCAGGCAGCGGAAGGCAGGGCAGCCGATATTCTGTCGCTCTTCAAGAAGCACGCTGAGCTGAGCGCGGCAGACATCATCGGAGCGACTAAGCTCAGCAGGGCGTCAGTGCTTCGCTATCTCGCGCAGCTAGTCGAAGACGGGCAGCTCATAGCCACTGCCCCGCCATCGAGCCATCACCGGACCTACCTGCTTCCGAATCCGTAGCCGACCCGCGTGGCCGTGGCCTGGCGGATCTTCGACACCGTCCAGCAACGGCTCGCCGTCCGTCGTCGGCATCGACCTGCGGGGAGCGAAGGGCGTCCAGGTCGGCAATTTCAACACGCAGACCAATACCTTCTGAGTCCAGTGGCGCCGGACAGTACGCCGCCAGTCGATATTCGGGGCGGCATGGGCGGTCCGGCCGTTGTCCACCTCTTTCGGGTAGAGCGTGTACCCGCCCGCGAGGCACTCTCCTGCCTTGCTGCAGGACACCGTGGTGATCGTGGTAGCCGCGCCCGGCTTCCGCGAAGACAGATGGCGGGCCGTGCCCCAGTGCCCGCTGACCTCGGAGGCAACGAACCCGTCGGAGGGGTGGAAGCTGGCAGTGGTCCCGTCGTACCCGCCGGCGAGGCAGTTCCCCGGCGCGGTGCACGAGATCGCCGTGACCGCAGCATCACCGCCGGCATTCAGCGCGGCGATTTTAATAGCGCTGAAAACCGTACCGAGTACACAACTCCCGGAGACGCTTTTAGCCTGGCACGACAGTGAAGCCCCAAGAGGCGTCTGCCGAGGATGAGGGACCCGAATCGATTACCCCATTGATCCTGATGTCGAAAAGCTGGCCGGCCGCGCATCGCATCGGCTGTTGATTGTGCCGTGATTTGCGACACAATCAACAGCGCGGGTAGATGATCTTGTATTGACAGCCGGCGCGCAGTTGCGTGAACTGGGCGTACCACGCACCTGATCGGTTGACGAGCGGACCGGGTGATCCGGGTCGGCTGTGCCTGCCAGGGGCAGGTCGTCTGGCAGGCACACGCGTGTTAGCCGCGAGCTTCCGGTCGGTCGAGTATCCGGAGCCAGGTCCCGTCCGGTTGACGTCGCGCGACCTGTGACCTGGCGCCGGCGTCATCGGCCGGACGGGTCGAGGTGAGGGCGAGGTCGCCGTAGCGCAGCGTCGGCGCCGGTTCCTCCAGTTGAAAATGCGGCGCATTTTCAAGCATTTGCCCGAAGAGCGCGCGAATCGCGTCACGCCCCACTGTCGTCTGGCCAGGCGGGTAGCCGAGTACCGCGTCTGGCGCGTAAAGTTCAACGAGTCCGTCGGCGTCACCTGCGTTCGCCCGCTCGACGAAGAGACGTGCGAGATCCTCGGGTTCAGCGGCACGCTCACGTCCGTTGGTCATCGTTGGCCCTCATTCCTTTCGATTTTTGTTCGTCACGGTACCTCCATGCTGCGGGCGGTCGGCTAGCGTGTACAGGGCCAGAGGTCCCGTTCGGGTGCGGAAATCATCCAGCAAGAATTTCGGCCTACCCGTGAGCCGGCATGAGGCGGAGGTTGGGACCAACGACCCTATTCGGCTCCGATAGTGGCTGATGATATGGGCGTGATGGTATCGCGATCGAGGGGAACAGGACGTTGGCGGTGCGGGGTGAAAGACATTACGCTGGTCCATAGTGAGCAGCCACTAATGCTGCGGGGTGGGCCATGGGCTCCGTAGAGCTTAGGCTCCTCGGTCCCCTTGAGCTCGTCGTGGACGGCCACGCAGCCGACCTCGGCGGGCCGCGCGGACGTATCGTGCTAGCGATGCTGGCGCTGAATCCCGGCCGGACGATCCCGGTCGAACGGCTGGCTGATGCGATCTGGGGCACATCTCCGCCGCATACGGCCCGAAGCCAGATCCAGACCTGCATTTCAGGGCTGCGCAAGCTCTTCGGCAGCGCGGGGCTGCCCGACGCAATCCAGACCCACCCGGCTGGATACGTGCTGCGCGTCCCGGCGGAAAGCCTCGACACCGAGCAGTTCGGCAGCTTGGTGGCCCAGGCCAAGGCGGACGACGAGCAAGGGCAGACAGCCGAGGCGGCTATCGCGCTGCGGGCGGCGCTCGCGCTGTGGCGCGGCCCCGTGCTCACCGACGTTCCCAGCGATCTCGTGCAGCGCAGTGTGGTGCTGCTCGGGGAGCGCCGACTCGCGGCCGCCGAGAAGCGCCTGCGGCTGGAGCTCGCGCTTGGCCGGCACCGGGAGGTCTGCGGCGAGATACAGGCGCTGGTCACGGAGCATCCGCTGCGTGAGGACCTGTACCAGCTGCTCATGCTCGCGCTGTACCGGTCACAACGCCAGGCGGATGCGCTCGAAGTGTCCAGGAAAGCCCGCGCCACGTTCGTCGAGGAACTGGGTCTCGAACCGGGAGCCGAACTACAGGACCTGGAACGCGCGATCCTCAACCGAGACCCGGCACTCGATCTGCTGGAAGTCCCTCGCTCGGAGCCTGGCCCGAGGCAGGAGCGGGCCCTCGGCCCGCGGGAGGGGCGAGCCGTCCGGATGGCGTCTGAGCCTGGGCTGATTCCCCGGCAGCTTCCGGCAAGCGTGGGCGATTTCACCGGCCGGGACAGCCAGATCGCCGAGATCATGCAATTGATGTCCGTCGACGCAGGTCCGGCATTGGCGCCGTACGCGGTGCGGATCGCGGCCATCTCCGGCAAGGGCGGGGTGGGAAAGTCGGCACTGGCCGTCCGGGTCACCCACGAGCTTGACGTGCTGTTCCCCGACGGGCAGCTGTATGCCAGTTTCAGCGCACCAGAGAACGACTGGGAGACGGCCGAGGTGCTGGCCAGGTTCGTCCGCGCTCTTGGGACCAGCGGTCCCGCCGTGCCCCCGAATCTGCAGGAGCGGATCGAGCTCTACCGCAGCATGCTCGCCGGGAGGCGGGTACTTGTCGTGCTCGACGACGTCACCTCTGAGAGCCAGGTGCTGCCGTTCCTACCGGGCAGTCCAACGTGCGCAGTAATCACGACCAGCAGGGTGCGGCTGGCTGGGCTGCCAGGCGCGCACTGGGTGAACCTGGACATGTTCGATGCCGATACGTCCCTTGACCTGCTGAGCAAGATCATCGGAGCGGAACGGGTACGCGCCGAGCGAGATGCCGCGGTGGAACTCGTGAACCTGTGCGAGGGCTTGCCGCTGGCGCTGCGCATCACCGGAGCGCGGCTCGCGTCCAGACCGCATTGGTCGATCCAGGCCCTAGTGGAGCGACTGAGGGACGGGACAAGCAGGCTGGACCAGTTTGCGCACCAGCGCCTGGATCTGCGGTCCAACATCGCGCTAAGCTACCGGGCTCTCGGTGAGCGGGCACGGCGGCTGTTCCGGCTGTTCGCGCTGGTTCAAGCCGCTGACTTCCCCGGATGGACGGCGGCGGCGCTGCTGAACACCAGCCTCACCGACGCCGAGGACGTGCTGGAGAGCCTGGTGGAGGCCCAGCTACTCAACGCTGTCTCCTACCCGGGCATGCGGCAGCCGCGCTACGGGTTCCACGACCTGATCCGGGAGTACGCCAGGGAACAGCTGAGGGAGTCCGAGACGGACGCCAGCCGGCGCGAGGTGCTCGGTCGGCTGCTCGGGACGTGGCTCGCGCTCGCCGAGGACGCGCACCGCAAGGAGTATGGGGGTGACTACACCATCCTGCATGGCCAGGCCGTCAGGTGGCGGCCCACGGGCGGGCGGACCGCGGACATCATAGGCCGCCCGGCCGACTGGTGGGAGAGCGAGCGATCGTCGCTCACCTGGGCCGTCAAGGAGGCTGCCGCTGCGGGAATGGACGAACTTTGCTGGGATCTCGCCCTCGCCATGGTCGACTTGTTCGAGGCCAGGGGGTACTTCGACGACTGGCGGGAGACATCGCAGCTCGCCTGCGAGGCGGCCGAGCGCGTCGGCAACCGGCAGGGCCACGCGGCCATGTTGTACTCGCTCGGCACGCTGCATGCGACCCAGAAGCGACTGGCTGACGCGGAGAGATGTTTCGCGGCTGCGCACACGATGTTTGCGGCGGACCGGAATGTGCACGGCCGCGCTATCGTGCTCCGCACCTGGGCGCTGGTGGACCGGCAGCTCGGAAACATCGAGGGCATGCTCGACAAGTACACCGAGGCGCTTGAGACGATGCGCGCGGTCGGTGACCGGATCGGCGAGGCACACATCCTCAGTCACCTGGCGAAGTTCCGGATCGACGAGGGCGAAACGGGCGCCGCCGAAGAGATGCTCCACGAGGCGCTGGCCATCTGCCGGGACGTGCCCTGCGCCCGGGTGGAGGCGCAGGTCCTTTACCGGTTCGCTGAACTGTACATCGTCATGGACAGGACCGAGCTTGCCCGTCAGGCGCTGAACCAGGTGATACGCATCGTGCGGGACATCGGCGACCGGATCGGAGAGGCGCACGCGCTCTACGGCTTGGGCGTCCTGCGACAGCGCGAGGGCAGGCTCGACAGCGCCCAGACGACGCTGCTGCACGGACTCGTGCTGGCCAGGCGATACGGCGACCGTCAGGTCGAGGGCCAGGGGCTCTACGCGCTCGGTGAGATGGCGTTGGCCATTGGTGACAACGCGGCTGCGCGTAGCCGCATCGAGGAGGCCCTGCGGATCTTCGAGGAACTCAGCCCGGGACTGTGGCGCGCGAGGACGCTGATCGTCATGTCAGAGATCCACGCCGCCGACGGTCAGTTCGACGCGGCGCGGGAAGACGGCGACCGCGCGGAGAACCTGCTTGGCGGCATTCACTCCAAGGAATCGACGTGGTTGCTGGCCAGGCTCGAAGGAAAGAAGTCCGCGTTGCTTGTCAGCGAGGCCAGCCGCGGCGGCGTCAGAACGCAGCTGCCGGAGAGCTAGCAGGCCGCCGCGCTGGTACTCGCGAGTGACCGGGCTATCCCCAGGGGGTGTCGCCGAAGGACGCGGCCGTACCCTGGCGAGTGTTACCCAGGGCGGCTGAGTAGCTGCCTGTCTTCGCGTGCGTGTCTGCCGCGTGGGCGACTGGTGCGATAGCGATGGCCGCAGCGGCTATCGCTATCGCCGGCGCGAGCTGATGGCGAAAAGCTTTCCGGTTGGTGAACATCATTCCTCAGCTCCTTTACCTGCCACCTTCGGAGGCTGGTGGCGTGCGTACTCACGTTGGGCTGGGGCGCAATCGATCTGCTTCCCGTCGGCTGTGATGCCTGCGGGAGCCGACCAGTAGCAGCCGAAGAGCTGGGTTCGCGACATTAGCCAGTGGTTCACCTGAAACCACGGAAGGGGTGGTCGCGGATGGCGGGCACGATTGTCCAGTTCGGTACCGACGATCTGTACCGTGCCCTCGAGGGGTTCGACCCGGTCGCTACGCTCATCGACGAGCTGGTGACGAGGACCGAAGGCTGCCCTGGCTGGGGTTGGCAGCAGACCGTCCAGCTGAATTCGCTTGTGTGGTCCGACGCGGCGCAGTCTCCCGGCCCGTACGACCAGGGCGCCTGCGGGGGATGCCTAGTTCCCGCCACGGACCTGCGCACCGTGCGGGTGGCGGCCCTCGCGGCCCTCGCGGCGCAGCGGCTGCTCACTCCGAGCGTGGTGACCGCGGCGGTGCTTGGCTCTGGCACCGTGGCGCAACTGGAAGCATCCATCATCGCCAGGTGCGTGCCGGACGTCAGTCATGTTGCACTCTGGCCTGCGAGCGGCAGGTGTCCGGCGCTGCGACTGGTCGACCAGCTTGACCTGGCAGGCATCGGGCTATCGGTCACGGAGCGGGCCGACGACGCCATGCGCGGAGCCAACCTCGTCATATTCGCCTGCCCGCCGACCAGGGACATGCGGGCCGGCCAGTTTGCCAGGGGCGCAGTAGTCATCAACGGGATGGGCAGCGAGCTGCCCGCTGACCTTGTTGGCGGCGCTGATCAACTGTACGTCGACTACGCCGACCTGCTGTGCGAAGACCGGCGCCGCTATGTGGTCGTGCCAGGCGCAGCATGCGGTGCCCGCCGCGCGGGGCAAGGGCACCGGCACAACCCCGGCTGGCTGTGGCGGGTCGAGGCGGATCTCGTCCAGGTGATGACCGGCACGCATCCCGGTCGGACTGACCCTGACCACATCCTGCTCGTGGATTTGCTGAGCGCGAATTCGCTCAGTGCCGGCCTTGCCGATCAATTCCGCCGGGCCGCGCTGCGGCACGGCTTTGGTACCTAGCGGCTTGGATGACCGGTGCCGCTAGCTGTACGCCCATCCTCATGAAGGTAGGAGGAAAGATCATGTCGGACATCTGCCAGGCACCCATGTGCAGGGCGGGTCTCACGCCTCGGGAGCTCGCACGTGGCCTGCTGTTCTGCGGGGCATGCCGCGACCGGCTCGCGCGCCAGCTCGCGGACCTGCCGACGTTGTACAAGGGGTCCGAGCGGGTACTCGAGCATCGCAGGCACCACACTTCCGAGCGGGTGAGCGGCTGGCGGCCGGCCTGCGTCTGCCTTGACGACTCCGTAGTGGAAGTCCGGTCAGCCATGGTCGAGGTGCTCGTGTCGTGGTGCCTGATGATAATGGGCGAACGCGGCGTTGCCGGGCCTGGCCAGCGAACGGTCGAGTGCCTGGCCGCCTATCTCCATGCCCACCTGAACTGGCTCGTGGCGCACACCGCGGCCGCTGACTTCGCCAGCGAGATCGACGAGCTCGTCAACAGGGCGCGCGACGTAGTCGGCCCGGCCAGGAAGCCGGACATCGAGCTGGGACCCTGTGCGGCGCCCGACTGCGGTGCCGTCGTGCGCGCCATCATCGGGCACGGTGGCGAGTCGGCGGCCTACCAGGTGATCTGCGAGGCCGGGCACGTCTGGCAGCCGGGACAGTGGCTGGCGCTGCGGCGGCGGATCGACCAGGCGGGTCGCCGCCCGGACGGTGCTTCCCGGCGAGCAGTCCGGGGATGACAACGCGGGTCGGGTGACGGGGCCCGCTGTGAAGGAGGTATAGAGGTGACAGGTTCGTGGCGGCGCAGGACCGTGCCGACTCAGCTGGCCGCGATGGCGGTCGGCGTGTCTGAGGCCACCATCAGAAAGTGGGCGAGCCGCGGCAAGCTCACGCGCTACGGCCGACCAGGTCGGGCCGAGTACGACCTGGACGAACTGTTCTCGCTCATGACAAGCGATGTCGGTGACGGCCAAGTACGCGACATGCCGATCGTGCCCGCGTAGTCGCGAATCGGTACCCATTCTCAGTGATCTCCGCCGCGTGGGCGGGAGGCGCAAGCCTCCCGCCCACGCGGTTTTGCTTTGCACATTCGCGTGGGCCGCTACGTGACCAGCGACCGCGCTTGACAGCGTCCCGGCTCGTGTGGCACGCTTTTGCTGCGGGCGCACTGTGCCCTGGGAATGCCAGGGAGCACAGCGCGTCTTTTTTGATGGGCCTGTTGGAGTTCTCCGAGGGCGCCACCGCAGTCGTGCCTGGCCCGTCTCTAAGGCCGTCGGGCTGATCTAGTTTCCTGGATCCCCCGCGAAATCACGGTCGGCATTGTCGTTATCCAGGCACCTTCATTCCCCGTGGTCGGCGTGCGCCCCAGGCGAAAGCGCAGCCAGGCCGCCAGTGACCTCGTTCAGGAGATCTAAAATGAATAGCATCGCCAAAACCGCCACGGACATGAGCGATACCAGTGCCCCGAGTGCCAAGCCGGAGGCGTTCATACTTACCGGGTCGTTCCTGGCGATCTGCCGGGGCGGCGGCCCCGCTTACTTCGATGAGCTTTCCCGCCGAGGGCTGCGGATCCTGCTGATCTCGGGGGCGGACTGGCGCGAGCAGGCGACCCGGTGCATGGCCGATACCGCGCACATCGCATCTGCCGTCGACGACATCGCCTTCGTCGATGGAAGCGCGGACAGGGAGGGCTCGTTCGTCGCCGGCGTGATCGCCAGCGTCAAGGCATGGCACGACAAGTACGACATCGCCGGCGTCTACGCGGTCGGGGAGACACTGGTTGAACCGACCGGCCTGCTCGCTGACGCGCTCGGCGTGCCGGCGCCAGGGCTGCGTGCGACCCGCGCCTGCCGGAGCAAGTACCTTCAGCGATGGTACCTGCCTGAGTTCAGCCCCGGCTGCCTCGTCGTCCCCCCCGGCGGTCGGGATGCCATCGAGGCGGACAGCGTGTCCTACCCCGCCATCGTCAAGCCGGCCAGCCGCCATTCGAGCTCGGGGGTGGCGACCGTGCGGGATGACGCCGAACTGCGTGAACAACTGCGCAGCTACGCCGGGCATGAAACGGTGCTCGTGGAGGATCGGGTTATCGGTGCCGAATTCTCGGTGGAAAGCCTGGTGCAGGAAGGGAAGGTCATCTTCGCCTCGGCAACGGAGAAGACAACCACGGAATCCCGTGGCGGTGCGTTCGTGGAACTGGCACATACGGTTCCGTGCGAGCGCGACGACGTGCAGCGCATCCTCTTGGACGCCAACGACCGGATGCTGCGCGGACTCGCCTTCGAGAACGGGATCGCTCATGCGGAGTGGCGGATCGACATGACCGGCCGGCCAGTGCTTATGGAAGTGGCCGCGCGAACACCGGGGGATGCGCTGCCACTGCTCTACCTCCTGGCCACCGGCGCGCCGCTTGAGCCGGAAATCATGCGCATCGCGCTCGGCGAGCAGGCGTCGTATCCGTCCGCCCGGCGCTACGCGCGTCAGGTGTACCTGGAGCACGACAGCGGCGTGCTGGAGGATGTCACCGTCGACTGGCCAGGCATCACCCCGGCGTGGGTCGGCGTGACTGACGTCTGGCCCACTGTCGAACCGGGGGAAGCGGACGATCCGGCCGCCCTCCGGGCGGTGCTGGTCCTGAAGGGCCGCGGCAGCGAGCTCGGGGCGCTGCACAGCTCATCGGACCGGGCCGTCACTTTCCTCATCGACGCTCCATCGGTCGCCGAACTCGACGAGATCGAGGCCAGGGTCCGGCGGGCGGTGACCGTCCGCATCACCACGCGCTAGACAAGCGCTGCCCTAGAGAGGTGAATGCCATGGCAGCTAACATCGTCGCGGAGAAACCGACCGCTATCTTGGCCACCTTCCGTGACAGTCCTGTCCCCGTGAGGACCATCTTGCTTGGCGTGTTCATCAACCGCCTTGGCGGCTTCCTGAACATCTTCTTCGTGCTCTTCCTGACCGCCCGCGGCTACCCGGCCGCGCAGGCCGCGCTCGGCCTAGGCGGCTACGGCGCCGGCGCGCTGATCGGGGTGCTCATCGGCGGGGTGCTCGCCGGGCGGCTAGGCCCCCGTAACGCGACGGTCATCAGCATGGCCAGCACGTGCGCGCTGACCGCGGCACTGCTGTACCTGCCGAGCTACCCATTGCTGCTGGCCGCCGCCGTGCTGGTCGGGCTGGGTGGCCAGCTTTACCGGCCAGCCGCCGTGACCCTGCTGTCGGAGCTGACGCCGGATCACAGCCAGATCATGATCTACGCCATGCACCGGTTCTGCCTGAACATGGGCGCGATGGTGGCTCCGCTCGCCGGGTACGCGCTATACGAGATCGGCGGCCGGCAGTACTACCTGCTCTTCTGGACCGAAGCGCTGGCGGCCGCGTGCTACGCCGTGCTCGCTTACGTCGCGCTGCCCGCCCGCCCGGCGGCTTCGCACGCGACCGCACGGCCGGCGACCGCGGACCGGCGGGCTGGCCGCCGGAATCCGGCGATCCTTCGCGACCGGCGGTACCTGATCTTCCTGGCCGCCATGTTCCTGCACACCGCGGTGTACGCGCAGTACCTGTCCACGCTGCCGCTTGACGTGCACGCATCCAGGGTCCCGACGCTGTGGTACACCATCGCGGTCGCGCTGAACGGCCTCATCGTGATCGCGTTCGAACTGCCACTGACGAAGATCACGCAGCGGTGGCCGTTCACGGTGACCATTGGCCTGGGGTGCGCCCTGGCCGGCCTGGGCGTCGCCTGCTACGGGCTGCCGATCGGCCCGGCCGTGATCCTCGGCGGCACGCTGGTCTGGTCGCTCGGCGAGATCATCGGCGGTCCGGCGATCTTCGCCTATCCCGCGGTGGCGGCTCCCAGGCAGCTCAAGAGCGGGTACATCGGGAGCGCCCAGTTCATCTTCGCCTGTGGCACCGCCGTCGGCCCGGCCATTGGCGGACTGCTGTTCACCCGGCTCGGGCACCACGTCTGGCCGGTCCTGAGCATCGGCTCGCTAATTGCCACCGTGCTCGTGCTCATCGCCGTGCGGGATACCGTCAAATCCGTGGCACCCGCTGATAAGCAGGACGTGGCGATGGCACCAGCGGAGAACGTCGTTATTACCGAGAACGCCGGATAGTAAGCGCGGAAGCCTTCGAGGAAAACTCTGCCGGATTAGGCCTTGACGGGCACGCCTCATATCTGTCACGCTATTTCTGCGGGATCATTATGCCCGCACTCGGCAGGGTCGCATGAGGTACCTCCGCTTGGTCAGCTGGGTTCTGCCCGTTCTGAAGGTCTTACCCGCGACTCTTCGCCCTCGATCCAGGCGAATGGCTTAGGGGTTCCAGCCGATGGTTCCGCCTGACTTCCTGGCTTTGATCCCACAACGAGTCCGGGGCATACGCCCGCGAGAAATCCGGAGGAATAGGTCCATGTCACGTTACCAATGGGATTCGAAACACCATGCCATTGCTCGGCTCAAGGAAGCCGTCGAGCCCGCTCGTCGCCGGGTGACCGGCCATCCGATCTACCATCGGCTGGACACCATGGACGCGATAGTGACGTTCATGGAGTACCACGTGTTCGCGGTCTGGGACTTCATGTCCCTGCTGAAGTCGCTCCAGCAGAACCTGACGTGCGTTCAGGTGCCATGGATCCCCATGGGGCCAGTAGGCAGCAGGCGGCTGATCAACGACATCGTGATGGTGGAGGAGAGCGACGAGCTCGACGGCGGCTTCATCAGCCACTTCGAGCTTTACGTGGACGGGATGGTGCAGGCGGGCGCCGACACGACGCCGATCGACTCCTTCATCGGCCTGCTGCGCGACGGCGCGCCGGTCCTGCCGTCGCTGCGGAAAGCGGCGGTTCCGGCGCCAGCGGCCGAGTTCGTCACCACCACATGGCAGTTCATCGACAACGCCCCGATCCACTGCAAGGCCGCGGCGTTCGCATTCGGTCGGGAGGACCTGATTCCTGACATGTTCGACCAGGTCGCCACCCTGAACAACCATGTCGGCGAGAAGTTGTCCACCTTCGTGGACTACCTGCGGCGCCACATCCAGGTGGACAGCGAAGAGCACACGCCCATGGCCATGCAGATGCTCGCCGACCTGTGCGGCGACGACGAGGGCAAGTGGCTGGAGTGCGAGAAGACGATCACGGTCGCGCTCGAGGCAAGGACGCGGCTCTGGGACGGCATACTCGCGTCCGTGGCGCAGGGGTCCTGACATCTGCGGCCGCCTTGCCCCGAAATTATGCTCTGGCCAATATCTGAGTGGAGAGGAATTCAAGATGACTGATGAAACTGCCTTTCCAGCGAGCAGTCAGGCAGGGCGGCCCAGGGTCGACTTTTACTTCGATCCGGCCTGCCCGTTCGCGTGGATCACGTCCCGGTGGATCCTGGAGGTGCAGCAGCGACGGGATATTGACCTGCGATTCCGGGTCATGAGCCTGGCCGTGCTCAATGAGGGTCGTGAGCTGCGAGCCGTGGTACCGGGAGTTCTGCGACCGAGCGTGGGGGCCGGTGCGCGTCGCGATCGCCGCCGCCAAGAACCACGGCGAGGGAGTGCTGCGCGACCTGTACACCGCGATGGGCACTCGTATTCACAACGGCGGGAACAAGGATTACCAGGCCGTGATCGCCGCCGCGCTCGCCGACGTGGGGCTGCCCGCCAGCCTGGCCGCCGCCGCCGCGATCTTCGACTACGACGAGGAGTTGCGCAAGAGCCACCAGGCCGGCATGGACCTGGTCGGCGAGGAGGTGGGCACTCCCGTCATCGACATCGACGGCGTCGCCTTCTTCGGCCCGGTGCTGACCTCTATCCCGCGCGGAGAGCAGGCGGCACGGCTGTTCGACGCGGCCAGGACGCTCGCCAGCTTCGAGCACTTCTTCGAGCTGAAGCGTACTCGCACCGAGGGCTTCGACTTCGGCTGAGCACCAGACACCCGCGTGCCCCGACGCACTGGAGAACACCGTGATTTCGCACCTGGGCTCGCCTCAGCCCTCATCCGGCCTTCCCGCCGGGCAGGCGTACCAGCCTCCGGCCACCCAGACAGAGCGGGTGGTCGCTGAGATCTGGGCCGAGATCCTCGATCTCCCCCAGGTAAGCGTGCTTGACAACTTCTTCGATCTTGGCGGTCATTCCGTGCTTGTCCACATGGTGCACGACCGGCTCGCCGAGAAGCTGGGCGAGGCGCCGCCCATGGTGGAGCTCTTCAAGCATCCGACGGTGCGCGCCCTCGCCCGGCACCTGGAAGGGGGCATGCCGGAACACGACCAGCCGAGCGCGGGCCACCGCGGTTCCGAGCGCGTGACTGGCCTGTCACGGCTCGGGCGGCAGCGGGCGCACCGGACTTCCCCGGCCGGGTGCGACGTGGAAAGGAGTGAGCAGTCGTGACAGGCATGAGCGATGCGGCTGACCAAGACGACTACGGCGTCGGCATCGCCGTTATCGGCATGGCCTGCCGGTTCCCTGGGGCCGACGGTCCTGAGGCGTTCTGGCGGAACCTGACCGACGGTGTCGACTCGGTTACCCGTCTGCCCGCCAGGCCGGTGCCCGGCCGCGTGAACGGCTCTAAAGCTGAATACGTGCCCGCCAGGGGCCTGCTGGAGGGCGCTGAATGGTTCGACGCCGGATACTTCGGCTACTCGCCCCGTGACGCGCGCCTCATCAGCCCCCAGCACCGGGTCTTCCTCGAGTGCGGGGTCGAGGCGCTCGAGGCCGCTGGCTGTGATCCTGCTCGCTATCTCGGCGTGATAGGCGTCTATGCCGGCAGCACCGAAACCGCGTACGCGCAGATCCTGAAGTCGCAGCGGGCCTCGCTGCCGCCGATGACCGACTGGGAGATCCTGGTCGCCAACGGGGCCGACTTTCTCGCCTCGCGGCTGGCGTACAAGCTCGGGCTGCGGGGCCCGGCCGTCGTGGTCCAGGCCGCGTGCGCCACCTCCCTGGTAGCCGTCCACCTAGCGATCCAGGCACTGCTGGCCGGGGACTGCGACCTCGCACTGGCCGGCGGCATCGCGGTGCACGCTCCGGCCAAGGACAGCTATTACACGGAAGGCGGGATCCTGTCCGCCAGCGGGATTTGCGCGGCGTTCGATGCCGCGGCCAACGGGACCGTCGGCGGCGACGGCGTCGGCCTAGTGGTGCTGAAGCGACTGGCGGACGCGCTTGACGACGGCGATCACATCCACGCGGTCATCCGCGGATCCGCCGTTAGCAACGACGGCGGGGACCGGATCGGCTACACCGCCCCGAGCGTGGCCGGGCAGGCCGCCGCGGTCAGGACCGCTCAGCTCGTGGCCGGCGTGGACGCCGAGACGGTCACTTACGTGGAGGCGCACGGCACCGCCACCCCCCTCGGTGATCCCATCGAGGTCGCCGCCTTGACCAAGGCATTCCGGAGCGACACCGACCGCAGGGGATTCTGCCGGATCGGCTCGGTGAAGACCAACATCGGGCACACCGACGCCGCCGCTGGCGCGGCAGGCCTCATCAAGACGGTCATGGCACTCGAGCACGCGCTCATCCCGCCCAGCCTGCACTTCAGCAAGCCGAACCCGGGCATCGACTTCGACACCAGCCCGTTCCGTGTCGCCACTGAGCTGGCGGACTGGCAGCCAGACGGGACGCCACGGCGGGCGGGCGTGAGCGCAGCGGGAATCGGCGGCACCAACGCTCATGTGGTGCTTGAGGAGCCCCCGGCACCGGCCGAGCCTGGTCAGGCTTGCCCTGCGCGGCCCTGGCAGCTGCTGGTGCTGTCGGCGCGGAGCCCGGCCGCCCTAGACGCCGCGGCGGAGCGGCTGGCCAGTCATCTGCGCGAGCATCCGGAGCTACCGCTCGCCGATGTAGCGTGGAGCCTTCAGGCCGGGCGCCAGGAGCACAGCCACCGCGGCTACGCGATCGTGAGCGCTCTCGACGACGCGCGCGACGCGCTCACCGATGCGCGTGGTGAGCGGCTGATAACGTCCAGTGCCAGCCCGCGGCCTGCGCCGGTGGCGCTGATGTTCCCCGGTTCGGGCGGCGGCCAGGGCGGGACCGGTGTGCTGTACCGAACCGAGCCGGAGTTCCGCCGACGGGTCGATGAGTGCTGTGCCTGCGCGCCGCGGAACCTGAGCGCAGACGTGCGGGCCGCCATTGACCTGGATGAGGAGCCTGATGCCCCGACAACGGCCGACCTGGTCGCGTTCGTGCGCGAGTACGCGCTGGCGCGATTGTGGCTCAGCTGGGGTGTCCAGCCCGCCGCCGTGCTCGGTGCTGGCCCCGGGGCGCTGACGGCGGCGGCGGTGGCCGGGGTTTTCCGGCTGCCCGACGCGATCCGGCTGGTGATCGCGCGAGCTGGGCTAGCGGCCGTGGTCGGCGACACTAGCGACCCTGGTGGAACGGCAGCTGACACGTTCTGCGAGCTCGTGCACGCTATGGGCCCCCGCGCGCCCGAGATCCCCGTCGTGTCCGCGTCCCGCGGGCGGAAGCTGTCCGGCGTGGAGGCCGCTGACCCCGCTTACTGGGCCGGGCACCTGTGGCAGGAGGAACGCCTCGACGAGGCGGTGTCCACGTTGCTCGCCGATGCCGATCAGGTCCTTGTCGAACTGGGGACCGGCCACGTGCTGGGCTGCCTCGCGCGGCAGCGCCCCGAGTACACGGCCGGGCACCTGATCGTTCCCGCGCTCACCAACACCACGGCGAGCCTAGGCGGACCCCCGGCGACCGTCTCGGCGCTCGGGCGCCTATGGCTGGCCGGGGTGCCCGTCTCATGGGCGGGAGTGCATGACGGCGAGCGGCGGGTGAAGGTACCGCTGCCCGCGTACCCGTTCCAGCGGCAGCGGTACTTCGTGGAGCCAGATGAGTCGTTTCCGGTCTTCGCTGACGGTCCGGTGACGTGCCCGGCGGCCTCGTGGCCAGATCCCGGACAGCCGGATACCGAGCCGCTCGGTTCCAGGGCGCCGGATCACGACGCCGCCGCCGAGGGGCGCGTGGCCGGCTCCCTCAGCGTGGTAACCGGGTTGTTCGCCACGATGCTCGGCATGCCAGGCATCGACAGGGACGACAGCTTCTTCGACCTGGGCGGTGACTCGCTGACCGGCGCCGAGCTCCTGGACGAGGTGCACAGGTCGCTGCTGGTCGATCTCGACCTTGAGTCGCTGTACGACGCGCCGACCGCGAGCTCGCTCTCGGCAATAATCGACAAGCACCTGGCGGGACTTCGCGTCCCCCAGGCGACCGAATGAGGAGCGAGATGGCTAGCACCAATGAGGCGACGGCCACGATAGCCGCACCGCGCTGGCTCATCCGCCGCCACCTGCGGCCGGATGCGGCTGGCAGCCTGTACTTCTTCCCGCACGCCGGGGGATCGCCGGGGGAGTACGTCCGGTGGTCTGATGACCTGCCCGACGCGCAGGTGTGGGCGGTGCAGCTACCCGGCCGTGGCTCGCGGCAGCACGAGCGCTCCTTCACCCGCATGGGTCCGCTGGTGCAGACCATCGTCGAGGCGGTGACGTTCGACTCGCCCTGCGTGCTGTTCGGCCACAGCCTCGGCGCGCTCGTCGCCTTCGAAGTGGCCAGGACCTTGCGCGATCTCGGCCGGGAGCCGGACCGGCTGTTCGTGTCCTCCTGCCCGCCGCCGCGCAGCCGCCGGGGCGATACCGCGATCCACCTGCTCCCCGACGCCGACCTGCTAGCCGAGCTCGAGAGGCGTTGGGGCGCTCTGCCGGGGCAGGTCCGCGCTGACCCCGCCCTTCGCGCGCTGGTGCTCGCCAGCCACCGGGCCGACATCGAGCTATTCGAAACCTACTGGCATGTCCCGGGCGAGTCCCTCACCTGCCCCATCACGGTGATAACGGGCGACCAGGAGCGTGACGACCTTGCTCTCGACGGCTGGCGCGGGCACACCCGTGGGCCGTTCGACCTGCGGATCCTGCCGGGACATCACTTCTATTTCCGGCAGCAAAGGCACGGCCTGATGCGCCTCATTGACGAAACGATGTCGCGTGACCGTGACCGCCATGGCGACCGGGTGCATGAAGGCAGGTGACGCGGCATGACCACGAGCGATCTGGCCGGGGTCTGGCGGCTGATCTCGTTCCACGACGTCGACGACGAGGGACGCAGGCACGAAGGGCCGCTAGGTCCCGGCCCCCGCGGGATGCTGTTCTACAGCGCCGACGGCCATGTCTGCGTGACCATGATGCGGGCACCGCACGGCCAGGCGGCCGGGTGGGCTGATCGGTCGGCGCAAAGCTACATGAGCTACGCGGGTACCTGGCGTCGCTCAGGTAACCAGGTCTTTCACGTCATCACCGTTGCCCCTGACCCGCTATGGCTCGGCACGGAGCAGGTCAGGGACCTGCTGCTCGACGGCAACAGGCTGACGCTGTGCGGAAACTCACTCGTCGGGCGGCCGCAGCGCCGGATCCTGCAATGGGAGCGGATCGGGCGCTTTGACGGCGGCCCCTGCCGCGACAGTGGCTCCGACACGGAACGAGTAACGCCGTGAGCGCGGTCACGCCGAATCAAGAAAGGTCTGTCATGGCTGGCATCCCCCCGATTGAGCCTTACCCGATGCCGACTGCCGATGAACTGCCCGGCAACATCGCGGGGTGGGTCGTCCACCCCGACCGGGCTGTGCTGCTCATACACGACATGCAGCGCTACTTCCTTGACCGGCTGCCGCAGGGCCGGCCGCTGCGGGACGAGCTCGTGGCGAACGCCGCGCTGCTGCGCGCGGGCTGCGCCCGGCTCGGGATACCTGTCGCCTATACCGCCCAGCCGGGCGGCATGACGCAGGAGCAGCGCGGCCTGCTGAAGGACTTCTGGGGACCGGGCATGCGCGTGGACCCCGCTGACCGCCAGATCGTCAGCGCCCTAGCCCCGGCCGCCGGCGACTGGATGCTGGCGAAGTGGCGATACAGCGCGTTCTTCGGTTCCGATCTCCTGGCGCGGATGCGCCGCCATGGCCGCGATCAGCTGGTCATCTGCGGTGTGTACGCGCACGTCGGCGTGCTGATGACCGCGGTCGACGCGTTCACCAATGACATCCAGCCATTCATGACCGCCGACGCGGTCGCTGACTTCTCGATCAGCTACCACCGGCTAGCCATCGAGTACGCGGCGCAGCGCTGCGCCGTGGTCGCCACCACCACGCAGCTCCTGGCCCAGCTCGACAGGGGCGCCGACGGCCTAGCCGCGTCCGCCGCTGGCGTGACCGTCGCGTGACCGACTAAAGGAGCGCTGATGAAAAGGAACATGCTCGACCGGGTGCTGGCATCGCAGCCACCTCCCTTCGCCCTGCTTCACCGCCCTGACACGAACGGCGCGGCGAGCCTGGACATCTTGATCGGTACGGTAACGATGCCGGGCACGCTGGCCGACATCCCGTTTCCGGAGGAGGCCGGGCACGCTCACGAGACACGGCACGAGGTGCTGACGATCGTGCCCTTCCGGCAGATCGGCGAGCGTGGCTTCGCCTGCGTGGACGATGGCGCGCCGCTGATCTCGATGACCATCACCGACCAGGGCAAGGTCACGGTCGCCGACGCGCTGCGCCGCCTGCCCACCGTGCCGATCAAGCTGCTCGGTGAGCACTTCGACCTGACCGACGGCGAGTACGCCGACACGGTGCGCAGGATCGTCGCCGACGAGATCGGCGGTGGGGAAGGCTCGAACTTCGTGCTCAAGCGCTCGTTCGTCGCCGAGATTGACGACTACACGCCGCTGCACGCGCTGGCCTTCTTCCGCGGGCTGCTCCAGCGGGAAACGGGTGCCTACTGGACGTTCATCATCCATACCGGGACAAGTACCTTCGTCGGCGCGAGCCCGGAGCGGCACGTCAGCCTGCACGACGGCACCGCCGTCATGAACCCCATCAGCGGCACCTACCGCTACCCGCCGTCCGGCCCCACCCTGCCTGGGCTGATGGACTTCCTCGCCGACAGCAAAGAAGCCGACGAGTTGTACATGGTCGTCGATGAAGAGCTGAAGATGATGGCCAGGATCTGTGACACCGGCGGCCGGGTGCTTGGTCCTTACCTGAAGGAGATGGCCAGGCTCGCGCATACCGAGTACTTCATCGAGGGGCGCAGCTCGGGCGACCCGCGCGAGATCCTGCGCGAGACGCTGTTCGCGCCTACGGTCACCGGCAGCCCGCTGGAGAGCGCCTGCCGGGTCATCAGCAAGTACGAGCCCGCTGGCCGTGGCTACTACGGCGGGATCGCCGCGCTGATCGGCCGCGATGAGCACGGCGGCCGTACCATGGACTCCGCCATCCTCATCCGTACCGCCGACATCGACAGCTCGGGCGGCATCCGGATCGGGCTCGGCGCCACGCTGGTGCGTCATTCCGACCCAGATTCCGAGGCCGCTGAGACCAGGGCCAAGGCGGCCGGCCTGCTCGCCGCGCTCGGTGCCGGGGAGCCTGAGCGGTTCCGCGAGCATCCGAGCGTACGCGCCGCGCTGGCCAGGCGTAACGTCAACATCGCCAGCTTCTGGCTGGCGGGTAGCGAGACCAGGTCCAGGCCAGACCCGCTGCTGGTGGGGCGCCAGGTACTAGTTGTCGACGCCGAGGACAACTTCACGTGCATGCTCGATCACCAGCTTCGGTCACTTGGCGCGTACGTGACCGTCCGCCGCTTCGACGAGCCGTACACGCTAGACGGGTACGACCTCGTGGTACTCGGCCCTGGCCCCGGAGACCCGCTGGACGCCGCTCACCCGAAGATCGCCCATCTCCAGCAGGCCGTCGGCACGCTGCTGCGCGAGCGGCGGCGATTCGTCGCCGTGTGCCTCAGCCACCAGGTGCTTAGCGTACGCCTCGGATTCGCGCTGGCTAGGCGCGACGTCCCGAACCAGGGGGTGCAGCGGGAGATCGACCTGTTCGGCGCGCGTGAGCGTGTCGGCTTCTACAACACCTTCGCCGCGCGCAGCCGCGCCGATGTTGTTCACTGCCACGACATTGGCGCCGTGGAGGTGAGCAGGGACTCCCAGACCGGTGAGGTCCACGCCCTGCGCGGACCCGGGTTCGCCTCGCTGCAGTTCCACCCGGAATCGGTGCTCACCCAGAACGGAGTGCGCATCGTCGGCACGGCCACGAGAAAGGTGCTTGGCGGATGAGAGCCATGATCGCCTGGTGGGACCTCGACGGTTCCGAGCAGACCATCGATTCGCTGCGGGAGTTCCTGCGAGACGAGGGCGTGCGGCCGTGGCAGGCCATCCGCGGCCTTTGCCTGAAGTTCTGGATCGCCGACCGCGAGCACAACCGCTGGGGAGCCGTGATGCTGTGGGAGTCGGCTGGCGCACTCGACCAGCCGATGCCGCCGCACCGTGCCGCCGCACTGATCGGCTACCCGCCGACGCAGCGGGTGTGGTTCGACGTCGAGGCCACCGCTGAGGGCATCCACTCGCTGGGAAGCCTGGCCGGGCTAGGGCCGGCCCTGCGCGCATGACCATGATCCATCCCCGACACCTCATGCAGATACAGACCTCATCGAGGGGGCTTACTGATGGCACCGCAGCGGGCAGAGTCGATCGCACTCGACGCGCTTGGCCCTAACGGCGCGTACCGGACGCGCAGTCGGCTGACAGTCTCCGACGTGACCGGCGAGCCGGTGGCCGAGCTTAGCCTGGTGCCCGCCGTCTACGTCAACCGCGCCCTGGCGGCCCTGCGCAAGGCCAGGCCGCTGCCGGTGGATGAACGGGTTGGCCTGATAGCGCGGGCCGGCCAGTTGTTCGCCACCGGCACGGTCGCCGGGCTGTCCGTGGCTGAATACGAGTACGCCGTCAGCCGCGTCGCCGGGATTCCGATCCGCACGGTACGCGAGGCAACCCAGATCGCCGCGCACCGCATCGCCCGGGTGCACGACAGTGTCCAGCAGGCCAGGCCCGCGGGCGCGGCCAGCGACTGGCGGGATCCGCTGACCCGGACCGGTCGCGCCGTGTGGACCAGGCGCGGCGAGGTGTTCGCCGTGCACGCCTCTGGCGCGCACCCAGGCGCGCACAGCCTCTGGCCCGAGGCGCTGGCGCTCGGCTACCGGATCGCGGTCCGGCCTTCCTCCCGCGAGCCGTTCACGCCGCACCGGCTCGCCAGCGCGCTGCGCGCCGTCGGGCTCCCTGACGATCAGGTGGCGCTGCTGCCCACCGACCACGCCGCGGGCGAAGCCATCTTGAGCGGCTGCGACCTCGCTTACGGCGGCGACGACGTGATCAGGAAGCACGCTGACAGCCGTGCCGTCTTGCAGCAGCGTCCTGGCCGTTCCAAGATCCTCATCACCGCGGACTCCGACTGGCGCGAGCACCTGGACACGATCGTCGATTCCGTCAGCCGGCACGGCGGTGCCGGCTGCGTCAACACCACGGCTGTCTTCGTGGAAGGCGATCCCGCGCCCCTGGCTGAGGCCGTCGCCAACCGGCTGGCTCTCCTGCCCAGCCTTCCACCGGAGGACGAGAAGGCCGTTCTTCCTGTCCAGCCGGTGAAGGCCGCCCGGGCGCTCGAGCGGTACCTGCTCAGCAAGGCCGCCGGCACTAGGGCGTGGCTAGGCGGCACCGGCGTCGTCGATGAGCTCGGGAACGGCAGCGCCGTGCTGCGCCCTGCTGTCCACCAGCTTGACCGCCCAGACGCCCCGCAGGCCGGGGTCGAACTGGCCTTCCCGTGCGTGTGGATCGCGCCCTGGACGCCCGCGGCCGGTATCGCCCCGCTGGCCGACACGCTGGTCCTCACCGCGATCACCCGCGATGAGCGGCTCATTGACGCGCTGCTCGACGAGCCGACCATCGGCAACCTGTACCTAGGCGACCATCCGACCTACTGGAGCTCGCCCGGCATTCCGCATGACGGCTACCTGGCCGATTTCCTCATGCGCACCAAGGCGGTCATCCGTGACTAGCAGGCCACTGACTGGCGAGATTGGCGGAGGCGAATGAGCTCGCTGCTAACCTGGGCAGCCGCACCGGATGACACAGTGTCGGCGTTCACGTATGTGGTGGCCGATGTCTTCGCGCGAACGCCGCTCGAAGGTAACCCGGTCGCTGTCTTCCTCGACGGCTCCGGCCTTACCGCCGAGCGGATGCAGCGCGTCGCCCGGGAGATGAACCTCTCGGAGACCACATTCGTGCAGGCCGCCACGCGCGGCGGCGACGTGGCGGTCCGGATCTTTACCCCGGTCAATGAGCTGCCGTTTGCCGGGCACCCAGCGCTCGGTACCGCGATCGTGCTTGGTGAGCTGCGGTCACTCGACCGGATCCGCCTGGAGACCGCGATGGGCGTGATCCCGGTCGAGTTCGATCGCGTGGACGGCAGGATCACTTCCGGCCGCATGCGCCAGCCGATCCCCACCTGGGAGCCGTACGACCACGCGGAGGAATTGCTCGCCGCGCTCAGCGTGGACTCCTGCGTGCTGCCGGTCGAGGTCTACCGCAACGGCCCGCGGCACGTGTACGTGGGGCTCCCGACCGTGACGGCGCTGTCTCGCGTCGAGCCCGATCTGCGCGCCCTAGCCAAGCTGCCCGACATGGCCGCCAACTGCTTTGCCGGCTGGGCTCCCGGTGGCGGGCGCGCATGTTCTCCCCCGCCTACGGGGTGGCCGAAGACGCGGCCACCGGCTCGGCCGCCGGCCCGCTGGCGGTGCACCTCGCCCGGCACGGCCTGATCAGCTTCGGGCAGCGGATCGAGATCTTGCAGGGCGTCGAGATGGGCAGGCCATCGACCATGTTCGCGCGGGCCGACGGCTCGGCGGACCAGGTCGACACCGTCGAGGTGGCTGGCGCCGCCGTGATAGTCGCCAACGGCACGCTCCGTATCTGACCGCGCCAGCGAATCCGGCGACGTTCTGGCGGCCGGCGCGCAATCCGCCATTACCGCGGGAAACCAAATCAGGTACGGGTGAATCACTAGCGGAGGCTATTCACCATGCTCGAAATTAATTTCGATAACGACCGAGTGCCGACTGCCCTCGGTCAGATCGAAGCGCTGCGCGCGAGACTCGACGGGGTCGACGTGCGCTTGCTCGACACGATCAGGGAACGGCTCGAATGCTGCGTCGAGATCGCCCGCGTCAAGCGGGAGGGCGGAGTGCCGATGATGCAGCCCCACCGGATTGGCATGGTGCAGCGCCGTGCGGCCAGTTACGGCGACGCACACGGAATCGACCGGGATTTCCTGCGGCATCTGTATGAGCTGATTATCGCGGAGACATGCCGGATCGAGGACCTGGTAATCGGCGGTGCGGCGGATGACTCCGCCGCCTCTGGCCAGCCGCGTAAGGCATAGGAGGAATTGGCATGCGGACCTTGCTGATTGACAACTACGACTCATTCACCTACAACCTCCACCAGTTCCTTGCCGAGGTAACCGGCCAGCCGCCGGTTGTGCTGCGCAATGACGTTGACTGGTCACAGGTGCACGCCGAGGACTTCGACGCCATCGTCATCTCGCCCGGTCCAGGCAACCCCGACCGGGCGGCCGACCTCGGGATGAGCACCCACGCGATCCAGCACGGCGGACTGCCCGTTCTCGGCGTCTGCCTTGGCCACCAGGCCATCTGTCGGCTGTTCGGCGGCAAGGTAAGCCGCGCGCCCGAGCCCGTGCACGGACGGATCTCCCGCGTTTACCACACCGGTACCGACGTCTTCGCCGGCTTGCCGTCCCCGTTCTCCGCCGTGCGCTACCACTCGCTCGCCGCGGCCACGCTGCCCGAGGAGCTTGAGAAGACCGCGTGGACCGAGGACGGGATCGTGATGGGGGTGCGGCACCGCACGAAGCCACTATGGGGCGTGCAGTTCCACCCAGAGTCGATCAAAACGGACTACGGGCGCGAGTTGCTGGCCAACTTCCGCGACCTAGTGATGACCAGGGCACAGACCCGACTGCGGGGTTCGCTCGGCACTGCGCCGGAGCGGGCCGACACCAGCGCGGCGGCCGCGAGCCCGTGCGCGGCATCCGAGCCATACCACGTACATGCGCGCGCACTTGCGATGCTGCCCGACGCGGAGACCGTCTACCGGGATCTCTTCGCGGGCCAGGAGCACAGCTTCTGGCTGGACAGCAGCTTGGTAATCGACGGCCTGTCGAGGTTCTCCTTCATGGGTGACGGGACCGGCCCGCTCGCCGAATACGTCTCCTACCGGGTCGCCGAGGGTACGGTCACCGTGCGCCGCGCGTCCGGCGGGCCCGAGCAGGTGGCGCAGCCGTTCTTCGGCTACCTGGACGAGCAGTTGCGACGCCGCGCCACGGCCGCCCCTGAGGGCCTGCCGTTCGACTTCAACCTCGGCTATGTCGGCTACCTAGGGTATGAGCTGAAGGCGGAATCGGGCGGCAGGCAGGCACATCAGGCCGACGAGCCGGACGCCGCGCTCTTGTTCGCCGACCGCGTGGTCGCCTTCGATCACCTGCGGCGCGTCTGCTACCTGCTTGCGCTCAGCACGAGCGCGACCGCCAGCAAGGACGAGGCGGCGGCCTGGATCGACCAGACCGCGGGGCGGCTGAGCACGCTGCCGGAGGAGCCGGCAGCGGCCACGCAGACCCCCTGGACCGCCTGGCTGGCCATGACGGACCAGGCGGCACACGAGGCCCTCAGGCTGCGCCACGACAAGGACGCGTACCTCAAGCGCATCGACGAGTGCTTGCAGGAGATCCGCGAGGGCGAGTCGTACGAGATCTGCCTCACCAACACCGTGACGGCGGCGGCGGCGTCGATCGACCCGATGCGCACCTACTCGTACCTCCGGCGGATCAGCCCGGTCCCCTACGGGGCGCTCCTGAGCTTCCCCGAGGTCGCGGTGCTGAGCGCCTCGCCCGAGCGGTTCATATCGATTGGCGCCGACGGCACGGCGGAATCCAAGCCGATCAAGGGGACTAGGCCCCGCGGCGAGACGCCGGCCGAGGATGAGGCGCTGCGCGGGGACCTGGCCAGCAACGAGAAGGATCGGGCGGAGAACCTGATGATCGTCGACCTGCTCCGCAACGACCTGAACGTGGTCTGCGAAGTCGGCTCGGTGCACGTACCCAAGATCTTCAGCGTGGAGACCTACGCACCCGTGCACCAGCTGGTGTCCACCATCCGCGGCAGCCTGCGGGCTGGCCAGTCCGCCGTCGGGTGCGTCCGTGCCGCGTTCCCGGGCGGCTCGATGACCGGGGCGCCGAAGATCCGGACGATGGAGATCATCGACCGGCTGGAAGATGGCCCGCGCGGCGCGTACTCCGGAGCGCTCGGCTGGTTCTCGCTGAGCGGAGCGGCCGACCTGAGCATTATCATCCGCACCCTCGTGGCCGTGCCGGGGTTGGTGAAATTCGGCGTGGGCGGGGCGATCGTCTCATTGTCGGACCCGCAAGGGGAATTCGACGAGACGGTGGTGAAGTCCCGCGCGATGGCCACCGCGTTGCTGGCCACGACGCTGCCGGCCACCGCGCCGGCACCGTCCGCCTCGTCATGAGCCAGCCGCGCCCGGCGACAGCCACGCGCCGCTGCGTGGTGGCGGGCGGCGGTGACGTGGGCACGATGCTCGCCCGGCACCTGGCCGGGCTCGGGATATCACGTCCACGTCGTCGATGCGAACGCCGCCGCGGCGCAGGGCGCCCCGGCTGCCCGGTTCGAGCAGGGCGACATCACCGACATCGGGCCGTCGCTGGCCGCCAGGATCCGCGCCGCGGACCTGGTGGTGCTCGCTGTCCCTGAGCATGTCGCACTGGCCGCGCTCGACGGCGTCCTGCGCGCGATGACCCCGGGCGCGCTGCTTGCCGACACCCTCTCGGTGAAGCAGCGCATCGTCGACGCCGTCCATGCCGCGCGGCCGGACGTGCAGATGGTCAGCCTCAACCCGATGTTCGCGCCCTCGCTCGGCATTGCGGGCAAGCCGGTCGCCGCGGTCGTGGTGCGCGACGGGCCGCGGGCGCGGGAACTGCTTGGGCTCATCGGCGCCTGGGGCGGCCGGGTCGTCCCGATGACCTCGGCGGACCACGACCGGCTCACCGCCGGCGCGCAGGCGCTGACTCATGCCGCGGTACTCGCGTTCGGGCTGGCGCTCACCGAGCTCGAGCGTTCAGATCACCGAGCTCGACGCGATCGCGCCGCCGCCGCACCTGACGCTGCTCGCGCTGCTCGCCCGCATCGCGGGCGGCACTCCGGAGGTGTACTGGGACATCCAGTCGGCCAACCCGCACGCGGCGTCGGCCCGGGCCGCGCTGGCCGGCAGCCTGTGGCGGCTGGCCGCGATGGTGGCGGACGGCGACGACTCGGAGTTCGCCGCCATGCTCGGCGGGCTGCGCGACTTCTTCGGTCTCGAGCTCGGGCGCTACCGCGACATCTGCGACCAGGTATTCGCCGCGCTTGACCACGCTTCCCGATAACGACCTGCAGCAAGGCAGTCCAACAACGAAAGGCAACGCGATGTCCCTGTCCCCCGGTACCGTTCTTTCCCCGGAGCAGCGCGCGCAGCTCGCGGCTGATACCGCAGTAGGCGGCGGGAACCTGCTGCGCCCGGCGATCGCGGTGAGCCCGCACCCGGAGCTGCCCTTCCTCCGCTCGGCCCGGCCGCTGACCAATACCAGCGGGCAGCCGCAGCATGAATTCAGCCTGCTTGACCTCGACCAGCTCGCGCAGAGCTGGTCGGTGTGGTACCTGGAGCAGGGCGTTCGCCCGCGCGACCGGGTCGCGGTCTACATCGAGGACTCGTTCGCGTATTCGGTGCACTTCTACGCACTCGCCCAGATCGGCGCTATCGCGGTCCTGATCAACAGCAATGCGCCGGGGGAGATCGCCCGCTCGCTATGCGAGCAGACCCAGCCGGTCGGCTTGTACACCGACCATGCCCGGCAGGAGCTGATCGGCGCGGGCGGCAACGAGCTAGCGAGCCTGCGGTGGATCGCGACCGTCGAGGAGGTGCCGACGCCCGCCGCGGCCACGCTCAAGGAGGCCGACAGGTTCCGGCACTGGGCGGACGACCCGGTCTGCCTCCTGCACTCCTCTGGCACGACCGGTCGGCCTAAGCCGACCATCCACACCCACAAGACCATCGTGTCAGGGCCGAAGTTCCGGCTAGTCGACCACAAGGAGTCGGCTAACGCGCTGACCATGACGTCGCTGCCGCAGTCGCATCTCGGCTGCATCGCCTACACCACGTATGCGGTGCTCGCCGGGGCGCACACCGTCGCCGCGAACGACAACACCGGCGTCGGGCTCGCGGCCCTGGTCAGCGCGCACCAGCCCACGGCCGTGATGACCTTCTCGCACGCCTACGCCGAGCTGGCCGCGCTCGACCTGCCGCCAGGGACGCTCGACTCGGTTAACTTTTGGGTGTCGATGGGCGACGCGGCGCATGCGGCGCACATCAGCAGCGTGCTAAGCCGGCGGAGCGCGGATCGCGAGCCAGCGAGGTTCCTGGACCGGCTCGGCACCACGGAGCTCGGCTGGGGCGTCCTGCTGAAGACCTGGACGCTGTCGACGGACCGCAACGACCGCTGCGCGGGAAAGCCGGTCGGCGTCGCCGAGGTCGCGGTGCTGCGGGCGGACGGCGCCGAGGCGGGCGTGCGCGAGATCGGGCTGCTCGGCGCTAGAGGCCCGCGGTGACGCCGGGATACTGGAACAACTCCGACACCACCTACCGCAGCTCACTGGCCGGATACTGGCTGACCGGCGACAACGCCTACCGGGACGAAAACGGGGACCACTTCCTCGTCGACCGCGCCGTGGACGTGATCGAGACCGCGAGCGGAACCGGCTTCTCCGTGTTCATGGAGGAAGCCGTGCTCGCCGAACTGCGTGAGGTCGTGGACTGCGCGGTCATCGCCGGTCATGACGGCGACAAGACCATACCGGTCGCCGTGGTGACCACGGCCGACGGCGAGACCGAGCCGCAGCAGCTGCTCAAGCTGGCCAATGACGCACTCCGCCGTGCCGACCACCCGCAACTCGGCGTGCTGGAGATCGCACAGTCCGACGCGGACTTCCCCATCGGCGTGACCGGGAAAGTGCTCAAGCGCGTGCTCAGGGAGAAGTACGGCGCGCTTGGCAGCTATGTGGCCAACCAGGCTGGCAAGAAGCTCGCGGTCGACGGCCCGTTCTAAGGGACCGAGGAAATTACCTGTTTGCTCCCCCATAAGCCCCCAAGTTGACCGCTGGCAGCAGCTGGCGGTGGTTCCGTCGAAACCCCGGAAGGCTCCAATGATCAACTACCCGATGACCAACACAGACCATCTGCTCGTATTCAGCGCTCAGGTTGAGCAGTCTGGCCTGGACGGCTGGATGCGGCATCTCGGTGGTGGCAGCACGAGCCTGCACCGGCTCGGCGACCTCGCCGTCATCGTGGCGAAGGGGCAGGCTACCCGGCCGCTCGCGCCGGGTCACCTGCCGAGCCCGACTCATACGGTTACCTCAAGCGGGGACTTTCGGCTGGGCCGGCGCGAGCTGCGCCCCGACGGCACCGTGGTGTCCATCGGGTCGGCGACGATCGGCGACGGGTCCATAGCCGTCTTCGCCGGCCCCTGTGCGGTGGAAAGCCAGGAGCAGATGATGGCCACGGCCACAGCGGCGGCCTCGGCCGGCGCCGTGGGGCTGCGGGGCGGGGCATTCAAGCCGAGAACCTCGCCGTATTCCTTCCAGGGCCTGGCGTGGGCTGGCCTGGACCTGCTCGCCGATGCTCGGTCGTCTACCGGGCTGCCGATTCTGACCGAGGTAGTCGATCCCGGCCATGTGGAGCGATTCGCCGAGGTCATCGACGGATTCCAGGTCGGTGCCCGCAACATGCAGAACTTCGCGCTGCTCAAGGAGATCGGCAAGACCGGCATGCCGACGGTGCTCAAGCGCGGGTTCGGCTGCACGCTTGACGAGCTGCTCGCGGCGAGCGAGTACATCCTGGCCGAGGGAAACGACCAGGTGGTGCTGTGCGAGCGCGGGATCAGGACGTTCGAGCACGCGACGCGGTTCACGCTCGACCTGTCCGCGGTGGCCCTGATGAAGCTGCGGTCGCACCTGCCCGTCATGGTCGACCCCAGTCACTCAACCGGAAACCCGTCGCTGGTGGAGCCGATGGCGCTTGCCGCCGCCGCGGCTGGCGCTGACGCGCTGCTCATCGACATCCACGTGCAGCCGGACGCGGCGCTGTGCGACGGCAAGCAGGCGCTGGAGCCATCCGAGTTCGAGCGCCTGATGAGCAAGCTTGACCTGCTGTCAATGGGTGTCGGCCGGAAGCTTGCTGGACGCAAGCTGGGCGACTGATGGGAGTGTCCTTAGTGCACACGCCACCTGTGGAGCTGGGCATCGCCGGATTCGGCTACGCGTTCGGTGAGGACTGCGATGTCGCCGCGACTGCCCCCGAGTACCTGACCGACCCAGCTCGCGCGCTCTCCTGGGGGGCGCACACCTTCCACCGGGCATCTCCCGGCGTATACGCCACCTCGCTGGCGGCCGCGGCCGCCAGCGAGGCCCTGGCTCGGCTGGCCATCGACCCGAACGAGGTCGACTTCATCGTGCTAGCGAACTCCGAGGTTCCCGAATACCACCACTGGGACGGCTCGGCGGCACTCGCACGCGAACTGAACATCGAGCGGACGCGGACGCTCTGGCTCAACCAGGGCTGCGGCACCGGCGTCACCGGCCTCGGTGAGGTGGCCGCCGCGATGGCGCTGAACCCCGACATCCAGATCGCGATGGTCGTCGCGGTCAACCGGGTCAGCGAGTTCCATCGTAACCGCATGAACGTCAACAACTCGGTGCACAGCGACGGCGCCGTCGCCGCCGTCGTGTGCCGGGGACACCGGAGGCTGCGCTGGCTCGCCACCGAGCAGTTCACCGACGGCGCGCTGTGCGACTGGTTCCGCACAGACTACGGCGGGGCGGCGAATCCGCTGCCGCCGCCGGGCGTGACCGGCCTCACGGCGGCGCCTGGCTACGAGCGCATCCACGAGCACTTCGGCCGTGATCCGCAGCGACTGCGGGAGTTCATGAAGGTGCGCAACGCGCGAGTCGTCGAGGCAGTCGACACCGCGTGCGCCCGGGCCGGCCTCGTCCGGGCTGACATCGACCACCTCATATACATCAACGACCGGCGTGAGGCAGTGGCTGACATCGCTGGCCCGATCGGCGTGCCGATCGGGCGCACCAACGCCGGCTTCGTCGCACAGCACGGGCATATGGGCGCGGCCGACCAGATGGTCTCGCTTGGTCAGCACGTGCAGCGGGGTGACCTGCGACCTGGCGAGATCGTCGCGCTGTGCGGGATGTCGATCGGCATGCACTGGTGCGCCACCTTGCTGGCTGCCTGAAGGAGGCTGACGCCGTGGACACGGCTGAACTGATGAGCGCGCTGCGCGACGCCGTCGCCAGGCGGGTAGCGCCCGACCACCGCACGCGGGCCGCGCTCGCCCGCCTCGCCGACCCGCTTCAGGTAAGGAGGTCGGGGAAGATCCTGTCAAAGCTGTGCGCGACGGATGACGAGCTTCGGCCGCTGACCGTCGGCGTCGCGGCCACTTTTACCGTCGGCGACTTCACGGACCTGCTGCGTAGCCGGCTGGTCGCGGCTGGCCTGCTGCCCGCCGTCGCCGTCGCGCCGTACGGTGCCTTCGAGATGTCGCTGGCCTCAGCGGACAAGGCCGGCATCGGCGGCGTGGACGTGCTCTGCTGCCTGCTCGATGACGGCTACTTCCGGCCGCCTGACTGGAGTCCGCTCGACCTCGCTGACCTGGAGAAGCAGATCCAGGGGCGCTGCGACGATCTCGCCGCGCTCGTCGGCGGCTACGTCACCCGCTGGCGGAAGCCGGTTGTCCTGCACACGGTGCCGCTGCCGTACAGCCTGCGCAACACCGTGCTGAGCTGGCGGTCGCGAGCTGCCCTGGCGCAGATGTGGAACGGACTCAACGCCCGCATACTCGGACTAGCCGAGGTCCACCCCGAGGTGGTGGTCATCGACCTGGTGAGCGTCCTGGCAGATCTCGGCGCGCCGCCGCGGGACAATCGGATGCACGCCTACGCCGACGCCCCCTACACCACGGGGGCACTGTGCGCGCTGGCCGACGAGGTACGCCGCTTCGCGCAGGCCAACGCCGGCCTGTCCCGCAAGGTGCTCGCGCTCGACCTCGACAACACCCTGTGGGGCGGGATACTTGGCGAGGACGGAGTGCAGGGCCTCGCCGTCGCCGGGCTGTACCCGGGCAACTGCTACCAGCGGCTGCAACAGACCGCGGCGCGGCTCCGCGAGCAGGGCGTGATTCTCGTCCTGGCGAGCAAGAACGACGCCGAGCCGGTGCGCGAGGCGCTGGCCTGCCACCCGGACGTCGTGCTACGTCCCGACGCGTTCTCTGCGATGGCCATCAACTGGAAGCCGAAGTCGGCTAACCTCGCCGCCGTCGCCGAGTCGCTCGGCCTCGCGACCGGCGCGTTCGTGTTCATGGATGACTCAGTGTTCGAACGTGAGGAGGTGGCCGCGCGGCTGCCCGGCATCGCGGTAGTCGCGGCCGACGGCGATCCGGCTGACCTAGTGGACTCGCTGCTGCGCGGCGGATGGTTCGACGTCATCGAGCTAACCGATACCGACCGGGCGCGGCCGCAGCTCTACAGCACGCGCGCCGACCGCAGCGCGTTCTCCGGCAGCTTCGGCTCGCCTGAGGAGTACCTGGCGGCGCTCGACCTGCGCCTGACCGCGGAGCCGGTCACGCCGTTCACGGTCGGCCGGGTGGCGCAGCTCGCCGGGCGGACGAACCAGTTCAACCTGACCGGCGTGCGCTACGACGCGGCGACGACCCAGGCGCAGGGTGCCGATCCTGGCTACCTGGTCGCGTCCTTTCGCGTGGCCGATCGCTTCGGTGATGAGGGCGTCGTCGGCGCGGCCTGGATCGAGCGGGAACCGGACGTGTGGCGGGTCGCGAACCTCGTCCTGAGCTGCCGTGTCCTTGGCCGCGGGGTGGAGCTGGCCATCGCGTCCTGGATCGTCAGCCAGGCCAGGGCCGCGGGCGCGAGCCGGGTCGAAGGCCGGTTCGTGCCGTCGGAGCGCAACGGTGCCGCCGGCGACTTCTGGCGCCAGGCTGGCTTCGCGGCCGGGGCCGGGGCCGGCCAGGGCGTCTTCACGCTGGCCGTGACCGGCACCGCCTGCCCGGCTCCGGAGTGGATCACCTTGGCGAATAGTGAGGTAACGCAATGACCGACACGGTGCCAGCGGAGACGCAGGTGATCCGCATTCTCGGCGAAATCCTCGAGGTGTCGGCCGACGAGCTGCGGGCGCAGCCTACGCTCGCCGTCCACCAGTGGGACAGCCTGAGTTCGCTTGAGGCGCTCTGCCAGCTCGAGAGCCAGTTCGCCATTCGGCTTGACCTGCGTGTCTTCAGCGCGTCGCGGACGGTCGGGGACCTAGTCGCTCTCATATCGGCGACAGCCCCCAGGGCGCCCGCCGCCTAGGGCCGCCTTCGCATGCCATCTTCCAAGGAGGAAATTCCATGTCCGCCTCGTCAGCCCCCCGGGCGTCGGTGATCATCCCGACGTATAACCGGTGTCAGCTGCTCGACCAGACCCTGCTGCAGCTCACCCGCCAGGCCGTCCCGGCTGGCACGTTCGAGGTGGTCGTCTCGGACGACGGCTCCCACGACGCGACCAAGGACGTCGTGGGTTCATACGCCGACCGGCTGGCGATCAGCTACACCTACCAGGAAGACCTCGGAAACCGGGTCGCCCTGGCCCGCAACGCGGGTGCCCGGCTGGCCAGCGGCGCGATCCTCATCTTCCTTGACACCGGCGCGCTGGCAGGCCCGGACTTTGTCGCCACGCACATCGAGGCGCACGGCAGCCCTGATGCCCGGGCAGTGGCCGGCTACGCCTACGCCTACAACCCGAAGGGGGCGATGCCTGGCCTGACCGAGGCCCTGGCGAGCGCCACGCCGCAGGACGTGGTTGCGCGGCTGAGCGGTCATGACGGCATGCGAGACGTGCGCCACGACGCCCTCGCCGAGCGCGGCTTCGACCTCAACCGCTGCGCCCTTCCGTGGATGCACTTCTGGACGATGAACTGCTCGATCCGTACCGATGACTTCTGGGCGGTGGACGGTTTCGCCGAGGACTTCCACGGCTGGGGCCTTGAGGACATGGAGTTCGCGTTCCGTGCACACCGGCATGGCATTCCCTTCCAGTTCAGTCAGCAAGCGTGGGTCGTGCATGCGCCGCACGAGCGTGACTGGCCTGAGGAGCTCAAGCAGCTCTCCGTTAACGTCGCGCGGTTCCTTCGCAAGCACCCGGAGCCAGTCGCCGAGATCGGCTGGGCCCTCATCACCCGTTACCAGCTTGTTTGGCCGTGGGAGCAGGAGTACGTGGCGCTGCGCCAGGCCGCCGGGCAAGCCCCCGCCGACGTCGCCGATGAGATCGCGATGGCACTGGCTGGCTGCGATGCGGGAGAGCCGATCGCGATCTTCGGTGCCGGCGCGCGACTGCCGGACGGAGCGGCGCCCGCCTACCTCGTCGACTACGACCGTGACCTGCTCGGCCACATACTCCGCGCGACCGCGGGGCCGGCCGTCGGCCATCACGCGATTGGCTTGCGGACGCCGCTTGATGACCAGTGCGCCGGCACCGTGGTCATCACCTCCCGCCTGGCCCCGCTATGGAAGCGGTGGGGCACGGACATACTCGCTGAGGCGCAGCGCGTCGGCCGGACCGTCCGCATCCCGGAGGTGCTGCAATGACCACGACGACGGACGAATCCGCGCCCGCCGCTGGCATGCTGGGACGCGCCGTCTTCGCCTTGCGCCTGCCGGCGTTCCGCTGGTGGTTCGCCAGCCAGGTGTTCTCCGCCTCCGGGTCGATGACGCAGATGGTGGCCCAGTCGTGGCTGATCCTGCGCCTCGGCGGCAATGCGCTCGACCTCGGCATCCTCGGGGTGATCACCTGGACGCCGACGCTCATCGCCGGAGCCTGGGCGGGCGCGTTCGTCGACCGGCGCGACCGCCGCCGCCTGCTGCTCTGGACGCAGAGCATCGCGATCGCGACATGCCTGGCCCAAGCGGTACTCATCGACGCGGGGGAGATGCGTATCTGGACGGTGTTCGCCTTCGCCGCGGCGTCCGGGCTGCAGCTCACCTTCGATACCCCTGCCCGCCAGGTCTACGTGCTCGAGCTCGTCGGCGCTGACCGGCTCGCCAGCGCGGTGGGGCTCTACGAGGTGATGCTGAACGCCTCGCGGATCATCGGGCCCGCGGTCGGCGGGGTGATACTCGCCACCACCGGCACGCAGTACTGCTTCGTCTTCAACGCCATTTCCTACGTCCCCGTCATCGTCGTGCTGGCGACATTCCGGGCGGCATCGGCATCGGCATCGGCACGCAAGCGCGCCAAGCCCGCAGACCGGCTGATCGACCGGCTGTCAGTGGTCTGGCGCGATACGCAGATCCGCACCTGCATGCTCATCGCCGTCGCTGGCGGCATGCTGTTCAATCTCTCAGTCACCGTGCCGCTGCTCAGCAGCCAGGTCTTCCACCTCGGCGGCGGCGGGTACGGCGCGCTGATGGCCACGTTCGGCCTGGGCGCCGTGCCTGGCGCGATCGTGGCCGCGAGTGCCACCGGCGAGGCGACCAGTTCCCGCATCCGGCTGCTCGCAGGATTGACCGGCGTCGCTATCGTGGCGACCGCGGCATCGCCGGTGGCCGCCGGCTCCTTTGCCGGGATGGCCGTCACTGGCTTCCTGTCTATCTGGCTGATCGCGTCGGCGAACACGCTCGTGCAGCTGCGGGCGCAGCCGTCGGCGCGCGGACTGATCATGGGCGTGTGGGCGATGGCGCTGCCTGGCACGATTCCGGTAACCGGCCTTCTCACGGCGTTCGCTGCGCAGTACATCAACGCCCGAGCCGGCTTCGCGCTGGCCGGAGTCGCAATGCTGCTGGCGATCACATCGCGGGCCGGCGAGTAGCGGTTCGCGCTCAGCCGGCCAGGCGCGTGGGGCCTAGTGCCGCGAGTCGCTGGCACGGGGGACTGTCCCAATGCTGTTGGCTTTAGACATTTGGGTGCTTTGTCCAAATTCTCGCCGTCTGGTCATGCAGGGTGCCTGCCGGACACCCGGCTTCGTGCCGCGAGCCGGCCGAGGCGATGGTGCCTCAAGCAGTTTTCATGATCGCGTGTAGTTACCGGTTTTCCCGCCCAATGCCGCATACCTTATGTACCGCTCCAACTCCAATGACAACGAGAAAGCGGAGGGAAGCGGCATTGTGTTACCGCCCCGCCGACGACTCACGATCATGAAACCAGGCGAGCGTGCAAGCTGGCGGCGCCTGCCCTCGATCGTCCGCAAGCCGTGCCCCGCCACCCTGCCGGTCACGGAGGCGATTGCGACATGGCAGGGCAGGACTGGCGCGTGAGCTCCTATAGCAACGGGGGCGAGGCGATCCGCGTGGCGGCGCGCTGGGCCCGTGGGTCGCGGTCAGCTTCCAACGTGTGATCGAGGTGGAATGGCGGTCGCCAGGCTGATCCGGTCAATCTTCCCGCTCGGGGTCCGCGGCAGTTCCGGCTGGATCGCGATGCTGCCGGGCCTCATGCCGGCCGGGAGCCGGTCCGCCATCCAGCCGCGGACCTGCCGCGGCGTGAGGGCCGGATCGCCGACCACGAACAAGGCGATGTGCGCTGTGTCGGCGTTGTCGGCGTCGCGCAGTACCGCGACGGCCTCGCTGACCGCAGGGTGTTCCTCGGCGACGGCTTCGAGCTCGGTGAGCTCGATCCGGTGCCCGCGGAGCTTGACCTGACTGTCGGCGCGGCCGAGGAACTCGAGCCTGCCGTCGATGCTGTACTGGGCGAGGTCGCCGGTCCGGTAGCAGCGCCTGGGGCCGTCAGGGGCCTGGCTAACCGTGAACCGCTGCGCGGTCAGCTCACTGCGGTTGAGGTATCCGCAGGCCAGCCCGGAGCCGTAGAGCAAGATCTCGCCCGGCTGGCCTGGCTCGCCGATGATGCTGCCGTCCGGGGCGGCCAGGAACAGCCCGCCACCGGGCAGCGGCTTGCCGAGGTCGATCGCGTCCGCTGAGGTAACTGGCGCGGCGGTCGCCCAAAGTGTCGCCTCGGTAGGTCCGTAGACGTTCCACAGCTGCGCGCATAGCGGCAGCAGCCGACGGGCGAGGCTGGGGGTGAGGGTCTCGCCGCCGCACCATAGCCTGCTGCCCGCACCGCGCCATCCCCAGGCGAGGGCGAGCCGGAAGAAGCTCGGCGTGGCCTGGATGACCCGGGGGCAGTGCGTCTTGACCACCCGGTCGAAGATCTCCGGGTCCAGCCGCGCCCCCGGCGGCGCGGCCACCAGCGACCCGCCCGTGACCAGCGGCATGAGCATCTCGACGAGCGAGATGTCGAACGTCAGGGTGGACATCGCCAGGATGGAATCGCCCGAGCCGAAGCCAGGCACCCGGGCGAGCGCGTGGAGGCGCTCGAGCAGCGCCTGGTGCGGAACGAGCACGCCCTTCGGCCGCCCGCTCGACCCGGAGGTGTACATGACGTAGGCGATGCCGAGCAGGCCGGGGCTACCGCCTACGGCCTCCGGCCGGTCCCGGCCACCGCCCGGCTCGATGGCGAAGGTGTCCGGGCCGGTCTGGATGACCAGCGCGGCTGGCATGGTCTCGGCGAGCATGGCCGCGCGGCGGACCGGCGGGGTCTGCGGGGTGAGGGGGAGTATCGGGCAGCCTGCTCCCGCCGCGGCGATGATGGCCATGGCGCCCGCGGCAGGCGTCGTCGCCTCCACCGCCACGAACGCCCCGGGGGCAGCGTGCGTGCGCAGTGACCGGGCGAGGGCGCCAGCGCGGTCCATGAACTGCTGGTAGGTGTAGTTCCGCTCGCCGCTTGACGCTATCGCGCCGGGAGCGCGGCTGGCCTGTACGGTGACGGCGTCCCAGATCGTCGCCGTCACGACGGCTCCTCGGCGGCCGCCGTCAGGTCGGCCAGGCGGTACGTGCCCGGCACCGCGGTCCCGGCCCCGGCCCCGGACTGCGCGATGACCCGCGCCATGCCCGCCGGGGTCGGGTTGCTGATCAACTCGATCAGCGGCAGCGACGTGCCGCATCGCGCCTTGATCCGCGATATCAGGGTGAGCGCGAGCATCGAGTTCCCGCCCACGTCGAAGAAGTTGTCATCGGCCGCTATCTGATCGGTGCCCAGGACCTCCTGGACTACCGCGGTTACCTCGCTAGGCGTCACGTGGGTTCTCCCATCTGGTTCGTGCGGTTAGGTGCCTCATCGGCAAGCATCTTGGTGTCGCTGGCGGTCAGCACTCCGCCGTAAAGGTCCTCGATCACCGCGCCCCGGCCGACCTTGACTTTCCCCGCCGCCATGCCGAGCCGGATGTTGCGCAGGCCGCGGGACCGGGCGAACCTAAGAGGCTGGTGGAAGCAGATGTCGAAGTAGGCGGCCCGGCGGCCGGGGCCCTCCACGCCGGTCAGGCCCATCTCGCGCAGGTCCATCTCGTTGTTCCAGATCACGCCGATTGCCGCGCCGCGCAGCCCCGGCGCGGCGGCGGTGAACGCGACGAGCTCCGCCCCTAGGCACCTGGCCCATTGGTGCATCCGCATGCGGACGAATTCCGGGTGGTCGGGCTGGCCCTTTCCCGTGTTCTGCGCGGCGATCAGCTCGCACGCCATGTCCTCGACCTCGCCCCACCCGCGCGCCGCGCTGGTCAGGCCGGCCTCCGCGATGAGGCTACGGTCGTGCCTGAGGTTGTACCTGACGCGCTTGCTGAGACTGCTCTCCCAGCCGGGGTCCGACACGTTGCGCAGGTACGCCTCCCCGCCGTGGCAGGCCCAGGCGATCATGCCGCCGGTCGCGTATGACAGCGCCTGCTTCGCCTCCAGCGACATGTACGGGAAGGCGAGGCCGCGTCCCTCCGCCGCCGCGACCACCGCGAGCCGGGCCAGCAGCCGGCGGAGCGTGCCCGGTGCCCGGGCGCCGGCGTCGACGTGGAACCCGGTTGTCCGGTCCTCGTAACCGCCCACGAACAGGCATCGCTGCGGCCCGCAGTCCTGTGTCACCTCGGCAGGCAGCCCCCAGGCTGCCGGGTCGTAGGCCGGGTCCGGCCAGCTTGCCGGCCGGCACGCGTACATTGGCATGGCCGCCGCCAGCCGGCCGTCGCTGATCGCGCGCAGGTATCGCACTCGCCAGCGCCCGTCGCGCTCTCGCTGCTGCACCCGCGTGTGGCTGGCGCCCACGCTCGCGGTCGGATCTAGCAGGTCGAACTCCGCCTGGGCAATCCCTGCGATCCGATCGACCAGTTCTATTTCCATCTGCCCACCTCTTCCATCTGCCCGCCTCCGGTTGCGGTGGCCGCCGTCCGCCTGGGTCAGCGGACGGGCGACGCGGCCGGGCCGAGCTCGGCGACTGCCCCGGCCACATCGGCCAGCGTCTCCAGCGAGTCGACGTGGACAACCGGGAACGGGAAGGTGATCAGGCTCTTGGCCATGACCGGGCCGATCGTCACCGCGAGCCGGGGGGTCATGCGATGCGATCTGCGCGATCATCTTGCTTACCTGGACCGGCTCGACGGTGTTGCGCAGTAGCAGCTCACGGACGCCGGCCGCCGTCGTCACTGGCCGGTCGAGAACAGAGGTGCACATCGGGACCACCGGGTCCATCACGTGGGTCTGGGCGAGCAGTCGCTCCAGCCAGGTCCTGTCGTGCCCGCGCAGCGGCGTGTGGTAAGCGGCGCAGCAGACTCCCTGATCGCGCACCCAGACGTTGCCGTGCGGGTCGCGTGCGGCGAACTCCTCCAGGGCCACGCGGTAGCCGGCCAGCATGAGCGCCTCGCCTTCGCCCGAGCTGACCTTGCCGAGCCGTACGCAGGGGTAGACGCCCTCAAACTGCGGCTCGAAGTACGGGCTCGGGTCCTGGTCCGCCGGCACGAACACGAATGCGATTCCCTCCTCATGCCCGGGGGCGGAGGAGGCGGGCCCGACGTCTGCGGTCCACATCATGTCGATCACGTCGCGCCGGGTCATGGCGCCGGCCGCAGCGGTGGCCAGGACGTCGCCGAGGCTCAGCCCGCCGACCGTCGTCGGCAGTATCCCGAGTTCCCCGAGCGCGTCCTGGATGCCGAACGAAGTGGCGGCAAGGGTGATCGAGCTGATGCGCATCGTGCTCCGGTCGTCCCGGATGGCGCACTTGCCCAGCAGCAGATCGACGCTGACCCCGGTCCACTGCGACGCCAGGTCGAAGCTGCGTCGCATCGCGGCGTTTTGCTCGTAGAACTGGATTGTGTCGTCGAGGTCGATCATTGGGCTGTTGGGACCGAAAATGAATGCCACGCTCATGGATGCGGCCTTCCGGAATTGGTGAGTGATGGGACGGTGATTGACGGCGGCAGCGGGTCGCTACCGTCCCCCCGCCTGGCCTGACGTGGCCACCGCACTTGCCGGTGCCACCGACTGGTGCGCCTGCTTTTGCCCGCGTGGCAGGCGAGCGCACGCCACTAGGCCCAGCAGCGTGAACGTGATGGGCAGCAGCAGCGTCTCCCGCGCCGCTCCAGTGAGGGCGTGCCGCACCACCTCGGCCAGCGCTGAGGACCGCGCGATCGCGATCGCGTGCACCCCGGAGGTGAGCCTGGCCTGCAGCAGAACTCCGACCGCGGCGCTGCCGATGACGGCTCCGACCTGCCGGGCGGTGCTGTAGACGCCGGCCGCCGCACCCATCAGCGGCAGCGGCAGGCCGCCGGTGGCAGCGCCGGCCAGCGGCGAGTACACGCTGCCCGCACCGAGGCCGCAAGCCAGCATCGCGCCCCGCAGCAGCCAGGGGCTGGTGTCCGGCCCGGCCAGCGCAGCGATGACGCCGGTACCGATGGCGAATACGACGAACCCGGTCATGGCGACGTACCTGGCGCTGACCCGGTCGGACAGTCGCCCGGCGAGCGGGCCCGCGATGCTCGCGCCCAGCGCCGCGGGCAAGGTGATCAGCGCCGACATCAGCGGTGAGTAGCCGAGCACAATCTGGATGTACAGCACGAGGGGCAGGTACAGGCCGGTCATCGCGAGAGTAATCGAGGCGACGGCGACGGCGGCGATGGTGAAGCCGCGGTAGCGGAACAACCGCAGCGGCAGCAGTGGCTCGCCCTTGTAGCGCCCCTGCCAGGCCACGAATGCGGCGAGCAGCAGCACGCCGGCGGCGATGATCTCCGGGATCGTGATCGGTCCGGCCACGCGGCCCCAGTGGTACTGCTCGCCGTCTTGGAGGCCGAAGACCAGGGCGAACAGGCCGAGGGCGGACAGCGCGACGCCGAGCAGGTCAAAGCGTGACCCTGGCCCCCGCCGCACGCTGGGCAGCAGCCTCATCGCGAGGACTAGGCCAGCGACTCCGACCGGCACATTCACCATGAAGATCCAGTGCCAGCCGAGACTGTCCACCAGTACCCCGCCGAGCAGTGGGCCGGCCGTGGCTGCCACCGCGCCGACGGCGCCCCAGACGCCCATTGCCGCGCCGCGCTTGTCCGCCGGGAACAGGTGCCCGACGTAGGCCATCGTCTGCGGCGCCATCGTCGCCGCCCCGAGTCCCTGGACGGCCCGCGCCGCGATCAGCAGGCCGATGGTGGCGGACAGGCCGCATGCAAGCGACGCCGCGGTGAAGATCGCCATGCCGGCGATGAAGACCTGCTTGCGGCCGAACCGATCGCCCAGCCGGCCGCCGAGCATCAGCGGCACCGCGTAACTGAGCAGGTAGACGCTGTTGACCCAGACGATCCCGTTGAGGTTGGTGTGCAGGTCCCGCAGCATCGTCGGGATGGCCACGTTGACGATCGAGGTGTCGAGCATGATCATGAAAAAACCGGTGGTGAGCACGGCCACAGCGACCCACGGGTTCGGCTGGCGGTTCGGCTGGCGGCGAGCGCCCGGCCGCTGGCAGGCTCGCGCGATCCGGCGAGCGCGCAGACCGACCCGGCTTCCCAGTGCCTCGCATATGTACCGCGTCATCGTCTCTTCACTCCCGTATCGCGTGCCGATGTTCCTCAGTGCACCCGGGATGACCATCGCAAGCCCGGCCCCCGAACCGCTCTCGATCGGCTACTGGTTGCCCTGGGCCGACCGAGAGCGGCCGGAGAGGAAGCCGTCAGTACACCCCTTCGATGACTTCTTCGCTCTCGAATCGGGCAACCGGCGCGATGTCGGCGACCGAGTCGCCGACGTGACCGGCGGGCGCCTGGATCCGGGTGGCCAGGTCGCGTTCCAGGTTGTTGGGCAGCAACAGGCACTTGCTGACGTGGTGCATGACCACTTGCCCGCGCTCGCCATAGGCGACGGGCTGGCCGGTGCCGGGGTGGACGACGGAGAACGTGACATACGGCGAGAACGTGTCGAACACGCAAGGGTCGCCGTCGGACAAGCCGGACCGCTCCCCGGCGATGCCGAGGATCATCGTGCTGCCATAGTGGCCGTACAGCGTGGTGTCGGGGAAGATCTCAGTGCGGTAGAGGTGACGGGTGTCGGCGTCCAGTTGCGTGCCACCCCACCTGATCGCCCGCACCTTCGCATTCACCACGCTGATCAGCTCGTCGCGGCAGGCCAGCCGTTCCAGCAGCGGAGGCGTGATCGTGAGCACGCCGATGTCCTGGGTCCGCAGGACGAACGCCGCCTGGTCGATCAGGTGCTCAGCGTAGGCGTCGGCCACGTCGCGGCGTCCGTCGGCGATCAGCTTCTTCACCCAGCGCGGGTCGAGGTCGATCGTGAAGCCGAGGCCGCCGTGGGTGGCCGCGGACCGGCGGAACAGCTCGCCGACGATATGCGGTCCGGTCGGGGTGAGCCCAAGCCAGTTCGCGCCACGCGGAAAGCCGTGCCGGTCGAGATTCGCGTTGCTCCAGGCGAGCAGGCGGTCCATCCAGTCGCCCAGGCAGACCACCCGCTTGGGAGCGCCGGTGGTACCGCCGCTCTCGTACACCCCGACGATCTTCGGGTGCGGACCGTAGCCGCGCGGGATGAGGTCCCGAGCGGGAACGTCGCGCAGCTCGTTAGCGACGTTCGGGAACAGTGCCAGGTCCTCGTGGCCCTTCACGTCCAGTCGCGGGTCGAAGCCCAGCGTCTTGGCGCGCTCCAGCCAGTAGGGCGCTCCGGTCTGCGGGCTGAAGTGCCATTCCATGGCGGCGCGCACGAACTCGTCGGGATCGGGCTGCACGTCGAACGGCAGGTCCAGGATCTGATCGGCGTCGTAGGACACAATGCCTCCTTGGCATGGTGGTGGAAGAGTGGGCGCGGGGGTTCCTTCCGCGGGTCAGGGCTGCAGCCGGATGGCCGCCCACCTGTCGGCGGTCCAGTCGTAACGCAGCCTCCGGTGCAGCCCGTCCGCGCTGTTTTGCCAGAACTCGATGGAGGCCGGCACCAGCCGGTAGGCCAGCCAGCCGGCCGTGGGCAGCGGCTCGCCGGCTTCGGCGCGGCGGCGCGCCGCAGCCCGGAGGGACTCCTCGTCGGCCAGCGGCGCGCTCTGCACGCAGGACGCCGACATGGCCTGAATCGCCAGCGGCCGGCCGGCCCACAGCCCGTCGGCCACGGCATCGGACAATCGCTCGACCGTGCCGCAGATGATGATCTGCTGCTTGGCCTGCGGCCACCACAGCACAGCGGACGCCCAGCCGGTCTCGGCGATCTCGCGGCCCTTCTGGCTGGCCAGGTGGCTGGTGAACACCAGGCCCTGGCCGTCCATGTGCACTGCTCGCACGATCCGGTTCGACGCGCGTCCTATTGAGTCTGCGGTGGCCAGTGCGGCAACGAGAGTCATCGACTCTGGCACGCCGCGCTCGGGTGCACTCGCGACCCACTCGTGGAACAGCGCGAACGGGTCGGCCGGCGGGCAGTCGAACTCGGACTGTCGTGCGTGCGTGTCAACGTCGTCGAGGTTGGTTGCGGTCATCGACGGGCTCCTTTAAATGCCAGTTCGGGCCGGCGGAATGTTATGGTGCCAGCGGAACAGGTTGGCTGGGTCGTAGCGGGCCTTCAGCCCGGCGAGCCTGGCGTAGTCCTCGGCGTCGTAGCCGCCACGGACCTCGTCGGGCGTGAGGTCGTCGCCGTACATGAAGTTCAGCGAGCGACCGACCGCCCACGGCGTCAGGCGGTCGTGGAAGCGGCGGTGTGCCGCACGGACCTGGTCCAGCGGCACGCCACCGAGGGGGGTCAGCAACCGCAGCACGTAACGCGACGCGCGCAGCCCCACCGCGTTCGGCACGGCGGGCGGTCGGCCCATCGCCCCGCCCAGGTGGCGAACCTCCACGATGGTGGGCTCGCCCGTGCTGGCCAGGTCCAGCATCGTGCGCAGCGCCGCGTCATCCAGGTCGCGCAGCATCACGTTGCTCCCGTAGTACGGGTGCGGCCGCGGCGGGTCGTTGTAGATCGCGGCGCAGTCGGCGTACCGCATGTCGCGCAGGCTGTTGGCCGTCGGCGCGCCGACCTCAAGTAGCGGCGCCAGCAACCGGCGGCCGTTCACGGCGGAGCCCGTGTACGCCAGGCGGACGTGCACTAGCAGCCGGCCGCGCTCGAGCTCCGGCACGCCCGGAACGTCCGGCAGTACCTGCAACGCCATGGACGACGTCAGCTCGTCCGGCACGGTGCGGGTCCATTCCCGGTAGGCGGGCAGGAAATGCTCCGCGAGCGCACCGTCGAAGACCATCGACCCGCCGTACACCCTGCGTACCGGCACCAGGCCGATCTCGATCGCCGTGACGATCCCGAAATTCGCCCGCCCGCCGCGCAGCGCCCAGAACAGGTCCGGTTCGCGCTCGGCGGACACCTGGCGAACGCGGCCGTCCGCGGTGACGACCTCGACCTGGCGCACGTGGTCGGCGGCGAACCCGTACTGACGGGCCAGCAGGCCGATCCCGCCGCCGAGGCTGTAGGACACCGCGCCGACGGTCGGGGCGCTGCCGCTCAGCGGGGCCAGCCCGTACCGGGCCGCGTCCGCGATCACCTGGCCCCAGCGCACCCCCGCGGCCAGCCACGCCGTCCGGGACTCGGGATCGATCCGCACGCCGTCCATCCGCGGCGTGCTGATCAGCACGCCGCCAGACAGTGGGACGGACAGCCCGTGCCCGGTGGCCTGCACGCCGAGCGGCAGGTCGTGGGCCGCCGCGAACTCCACGGCGGCAGCGACGTCAGCAGCGTCGGCCGCGCCCACCACCAGGTCCGGATGGTGCCTGCGAGCGCTCTGGTAGCCGGTGATCTCCTTGTGGAACCCGTCGTCATCCGGGAAGTACGTCGGCCCGGTCAGCTTCGCGTGCCATGTCGCCATCCGCCGCTGAGCGGGATCGGCGCCGCTCTGGCATCCTGCGCTGAGGGAAGCGGGACCACGTGCTTCGGTGGTCACGCCGGGATCCCGTCCCGGCGCACGACCGGCACTTCGATGCCTAGCGCCCGCAACTGCTCGAACGGGTTCATGAACTCCCGCTGGAGCTTGATCTTCCCGTTCTCGAACTCGAACGCGTGGATGAAGTGGTTCTTGTAGTGGGCGGGCGGGTAGCCGGGGAACAGGATCTTCCCCTCGCCGTCGCACTCCACCCAGAACCGGCTCGGGTCCTGGGTCTCGTAGATCTCGACATTCGTCCACACCCAGTCCGGGAAGCACTGCAACGACCATTTCCCGTGCGCCTTCAGCTTCTCCTGGCCACGGGAGACGATCGGCTCGCCGGTGTCGCTGGTCCATAGGCCGCCGGCACCGTCCTCGGTGAACAGGGTGTAGCGGTCCAGTCGCCGCTCTCCGCGCCGGCTCATGTAGTCCTCGACGATCGCGCGGTTGTGGCGACGCAGTTCCTCTTCGGTCATCGGAAGCACTCACAATCCCTTGGTGGTCATGACGTGGTGGATCACGTGCAGCAGCAGTGGCCGCCGCTGCTGGTGGTAGAAGTGACCCGGCAGGAAGCACATCTGGAACGGCCCGGTGGCATGTCGGCGCTAGACGGTTGTCAGCTCCGCGTCATGTCGGGCAGGCGGTCACACTGCCAGATCTCCGCGCCGGCCTGGCGCAGCCCCTCGTCGTGGCGGCGCCAGTGGTGCCCGCAGAACGTCAGTTCACCGCCGGACGGCAAGAGGGTCACGACCTTGGCGGTGGCACCGCACCTGTCGCAGCGGTCCTCGGCGGCCAGCATTCCGTCACGCCCGTTCGGCCTGGACTGACCACACCGGCAACAGGACCCGGCCCAGCTCGTCGAACTCCGGCTCGGCGCCGACCTTTTGCAGAAAGCCCAGCACCGCCGACGCCACCCCGGCGAACGTCGTCCGATGGAGGTCGGTCACGGTCCACCCTGCCGTGGTCAACGCGTCCCGCAGGTCGGCCTCGGGCACCGAAAGCGGCGCCGGCATGCCACCGGGGACGTTAGCGAAGCACAGCAGGCTGAACCGTGCCCGCGGCTTGGCCGCGCGGTACACCGCGTCCAGGTATTGCGGCCTGCCCGTCTCGTCGAGCGTGTGGTACAGAGCGCTGTCCAGCACGGAGTCGAACCGGCCCTCGTACCCGGCGAGGCTGGTCGCGTCCGTCACCGTGAACTCGATGTCAAGGCCGTGCGCCCGCTGCCGCGCCTGCTCGATGGCGACCGACGCGGCGTCGATCGCGGTCACCCGGTAACCGCGGTGGGCCAGGAAGATCGCGTTGTCGCCGAGGCCGCAGCCGATGTCCAGCACCTCACCGCGGAACCGGCCGAGGCGCTCGAACTCGATCACGCCGGGCTGCGCGGTCGCGATGTCCCACGGAACCCTGGTGATACCGGAGCCGGGCAGCAGTTGCTCGCCCTGGTACACGGCGTTGAAGTCTGCGGCGGCGAAATCGTAGGACTTGGTCATGCGACTCTCCTTGGTACGGAAGGGAAATCTCAGAGCAGGTAACTGGTCTTGCGAGGGTCGAGGCCGAGCATCGCGCGGCCGTAGACCTCCTGCGGAATGCGTGCCCCGAAGCCGCCGTGCCGGCTGCCCATGCTGACGTCCCGCCAGATCCGCTGCAGGGGGTTGAACTCGGCGAACGCCGACGTGCCGTGCGCGGTCATCAGCAGGTCGACCGCCTCGCGGCAGGTGCGGACCGAGTGCGCGGCGTCCATCCGCAGGCGAGCGCGGGCCGGGATGTCCAGCTGCTCACCGAGCCTGGCCGACCGGTCGACCGTGTCGGCCACGCGGATCGCGTGCAGTTGGGCCGTGTCGATCATCGTGGCCGCGTCGGCGACGTCGATCTGGAACGCCACTGACTCGGTCTGGCTGGCGTAGGTGGACGAGGCAATCGCGCGGCCCGCCGCCTTCTCCAGCACGTACGACAGGGCCGCCTGGGCCTCGCCGATCATCGCGCCGAGCAGGAACACCTGCAGCACGCCGGAAACGCTCGTCCGGTACAGGATCTCATCGGGGTGGTCGGTGAACCGCTCACCGTCCACCAGCGGCCGATAGGGCAGCATCCGGTGCTGCGGGACGAAGACCTGGTCGGCGACAACTGTGTTGCTACCCGTCCCGCGCATGCCCGTTACGAGCCATGTGTCCTTGACCGTCAGGTCGGACATGGGCACCAGCACCAGGTGCGGCACGGGCGTGTCCTCGGCCGGCACCGGGACCACGAGCCCGATCCAGTCGCCGTGCAGCGATCCCGACGCGTAGCCCCACGTTCCGGTCATCACGATGCCGCCGTCGGTCTTCTCGACGGACGCCTTCGGCGGAGCCAGCACTAGCGCCACGCGGGCGCCCGGGTTGCCCGCCCAGATGTCCGAACGGGCCTCGTCGGGGAACTGCCCGACCATGAAGTTGCCGCTGTTGTACACGGCGGTGACCCAGGCGGACGAGCCGCAGCCGCGGCCCAGTTCGGTGACGACGTCCAGCACGGTGCGCGCGTCGGTCTCGAACCCGTCGAAGCGCCTGGCCGTCATCAGGCGGGTCAGTCCAGCGTCGCTGATCTTCGTGATGCAGTGCTCGGTCAGCCGACGTCGGCGGTCGGCCTCGGGCGCGTCCGCCCACAGCGCTTCGCGCAGCCCCGCGGCCCGTGTGACGAGGTCGTCGTGGGTCGGCACGCTGGCGGGCGCGATCACGACTGCCGCGCTCGGATGTTGATCGGTCATCGGACCAGCCTCCAGTGGTCGAGGGCACAGTGATGCTGCGGGAAAAGCGTGACAGCCGCCGCCTATGGGTTCGCTGTCCGTCTGGTACCGCCGCACCGATAGCGGTTGAGAAGCGAACCGATGGCGCGCCGCGGCTGTCTTGAGCCATGCGTTACACGGCTTTCGGCAGGCGCACCGGACTGCGCGTTTCGGAATACGCCCTCGGCACGGCCAACTTCGGCACAGCGTGGGGTGGCGGTGCCGAACGCGCCGAGGCACGCAAGATGTTTGACCGCTTCGCGGAGGCGGGCGGCACGCTCATCGACACGGCCGACTGCTACGGCTTCGGCGAGGCCGAGGAGTACCTCGCCGACTGTCTCGTCGCCGACCGCGGGCACTTCGTAGTGTCGTCCAAGTTCACCTGCAGCGCGTCGGCGAAGCCGACCGTGTTCCACACCGGAAACAGTCGGCGGACCATGCACCGGGCCGTCGAGGAGAGCCTGCGTCGACTGGGCACGGACCACCTGGACCTGTACTGGGCGCACTTCGCCGACCCGCTCACCCCGATCGACGAGGTGGTCGCGGCGTTCGATGACCTGGTGCGGTCCGGCAAGGTTCTGTACGCTGGCCTGTCCAACTTCCCGGCGTGGCGGGTGGCGCGCGCGGCGACGATCGCGGAGCTGCGCGGCTGGGCGCCGGTCATCGCCATCCAGGCCGAGTACAGCCTGGTGGAACGCACCGCCGAACGGGACCTGCTGCCGATGGCGGACGCGCTCGGGCTAGGCGCTGCGCTGTGGTCCCCGCTGGGCGGCGGCCTGTTGACCGGCAAGTACCGAGTGGAGTCCCGCGGCCGGCTGACCGACTGGAAGCGCGCCGTGCACGTGGAGGACACGGCGCAGAAGACGGCCGTGGTGGACGCCGTGCTCGCGGTGGCCGAGGAGGCCGGCGCGTCGCCGACACGGGTGGCCATGGCGTGGCTGCGGCATCGCGCGGCCCGGTCGACGACCACGTACGTGCCGATCATCGGGCCACGTGACATGGCACAGCTGGAGGACTACCTCGCAGCGCTCGACCTCGTGCTCAGCGGCGACCAGGTGACAAGGCTGGACGAGGTGAGCGCGGTCCCGCTCGGGGTGCCGCACGAGATCGGGCGCAATGCCCTGTGGTCGGTGATCCCCGGTGCCAGGGACCAGGTGGTGTGGCCGGCGATACCGGTGGCATAGAAAGGAAACCCGGACATGACCATCTTGGTGACAGGCGCGACCGGCAACGTCGGCCGGCACATCGTGCGTGACCTGCTAGCGGCCGGCCGGAAGGTCAGGGTGATGACCAGGAGCCCCGACACGGCCGGCCTGCCGGCCGAAGTGGACGTCGTGCCCGGTGACCTGACCGTGCCGTCGTCGCTCCCGCCGGCCCTGGACGGCGTCGAGAGCGTGTACCTTTTCCCGGTCCTCCCGGCGGTCGAGAAGTTCGTCGGCTTCGCGGCGCAGGCCGGCGTGCGGCGGATCGTGCTGCTGACCGGGTCGTGGTCGGCTGGCGAGACCCGAAGGGATCGGGAGTCGTGGACGTTCCCCCGCTACCGCGCGGCCGAGGCGGTCGTCGAGGGCAGCGGTCTGGAATGGACGATCCTGCGGCCGTGCCCGTTCGCCACGAACCTGCTGTGGTGGGCGCCGTCGATCCAGGCCGAGGGCGTGGTGCGCGCGCCCTACGGCGCTTCCGCGTGCCCGCTGATCCACGAGGCCGACATCGCGGCCGTCGCGGCGCACGCGCTGTCCCGGGACGGGCACGCCGGCCAGCGGTACCTGCTCACCGGAGCGGAGCGCCTGACGCAGGTCGGGCAGGCGGCGACGATCGGCCACGTCATCGGCCGGGACATCCGGTTCGTTGAGTCCGCCGCGGACGAGTGGCGCGCGTCGGTTTCCGCGTTCCTGCGGCCAGGCATCATCGACGACCTGCTGCGCTACTGGTCCGAGACGGCCGCCGACCCGAGCACCACGCAGCGCGTATCGTCCACAGTCGAACAGGTCACCGGGAGGCCCGGCCGCACGATCGCCCAGTGGGCCGCCGACCACGCCCGCGACTTCCGGTAGCGGTCACTTCCCATCGGCATGTGGCGGGATGGTGGTGCAGGTGTTCCACCCGTTCGCAGCCCTCACGGACGTGAGCCGGATCGCCAGGTCGCGCGCGCCGTCTTAGCCGGAAGGCTGCCCCGGAGGCGGAGGCAGGTTGCTGGCTCGCTGCCTGGCGCTGTCATCGAACAGGGCGGCGCGCAGCACGGTGTCCGCTGCGGCGAGCTGGGCCGGGCTGACCCGCCGGGCGACCTCCCGGTTGAGGTCCTCGGTGACGGCGATGACGGCATGGGCGTAGTCGCGGCCGGCCGGGGTGAGGGTGATGTTCAGCTGCCTTGTGTCGCGCGAGTCCCGTTCGGTCGTGGCGTAGCCTCGCTGCTCCAGCGCGTCGGCGATCTTTCTTGCCGCCTGCCGGGTCACGCCCAGGACCGCGCCGAGGCGGCCGACCGGCAGCGGCCCCTGCACCAGCACCCCCATCGTCGCCGAGTCGCCGCGCCGGAAGCCGTCATGACCGAGCCTTTCCAGGCGGCCGGTCACTTCGCCGAGCCAGCTCTGCCTGGCCAGCCCGACCAGGTCGCCGAACCGGTAGGCGGGGGTTGATTCCGTGGCCATATTCCAGCATTATAGAAATATGCAACCAGGTTGCCTTTCCTCGCGGTGCCTCCCCGGGCCGCGCACCCGCCGTCCCCGCCTCGGCTCGCCCTTCCGGGAAACCCCATGAGGGCCGACATCTCGCCCCCGCGGCAGCGCCCCGCCCCGTCCCGGGCCAGGCTCCTGCCCCGGCTCGCGCTCGCCGGGGTCGCGGTCTACGTGGCCATCGACGTCCTGCTGGCCTTCCTGCGGCCCGGGTACAGCCTGCTCTACAACGCGGAAAGCGATTACGGCCGCGGCCCGTGGTACTGGGTGATGGACCTGAACTTCCTGCTGCGCTGCGCCCTGTCCCTGGCCATCGCCGCCGCCATGTACCGGGTCGCCCGCCTCGACGGCCGCACCCGTGGCGGCCTGGCCCTGCTCGTCACCTGGGCGATCTGCTCCGGCCTGCTAGCGTTCTTCGCCGACGACCCCGAGGGCACGCCCCTGCACGGCAGCGGCGTCGTCCACCTGGTCCTGGCCTTCATCGCGTTCACCTGCATCACGATCGGCGCCATCTTGGTATCCGCCAGCCTCATGTCCGACCCGGCCTGGCGGCCCGCCGCACCCGTCCTGCTCGCCATCTCCGTAGCCGGCGCCATCGCCTACCTGCTGCTCGGCGCCGCCGACAAGCACCCCCACGCCCCCGGCGGCCTCTACGAGCGAATCTTCCTCGGCCTGGAGCTCTTGTGGATCACCATCGCCGCCATCGCCATCGCCAGGCGCCGTCATCACGGCGAGCAGAAGCTGGCGCTCCAGTCATAAGAAACGCAACGCCGGAGGGATCGGTCTCGACCGCGCTCTTGGCGATGATCCGGGCCGGGACAGGTGCCGGGCAAGCACGCGGCCCGGCCGGCATGAGGGGTGAGACCGGTTCCCTATCTCGTTCCGCAAGTCATCGCTGCGCGCCCTCGGGTCAGCGTTCGCGGGCGCCAGTCCGAGAATGAGCGCGTCGTCCACCCCTTCGGCGAAGTCCCGTCAGTTATGCGGGTCGTCCCCGGCAGTGCGGCCGGGCGGCAGCCTACAGGCGTCGTACTAGTGGGACGGTGTGGGCGGCGGGCGAGATAGCCGGACGTCATTATTTCCACGAAAACGTGGAAATGTTGCGCCTTGGACTTGTGAGATGGCAAGGTGGGCCTCGGTCAGATGGCACATGAGGGGTGGGCATGGGCTGGCGGCAGGGCTTGGTTCGACACGTCCGCACTGCTCGCTGGGCAGCGAGCCTGGCGTTCCTGGCCGTAGCGGGAACCCTTGCCGTCCCCGCTGCGGCGTCCGCGGCGACCACCGCACCCACGGGGCGGGTGAGGCTGGCCGTCACGATCTCTACTGGCTCCAGGCTGCCGGATGCCGTGCTCGGCAAGGCATTTTCCACGACGCTCAAGGCAGCCAGCGTGAAGCCCCCGGTCAAGTGGTCGCTCTATGCGGGGAAGCTTCCCACGGGCCTGAAGCTGTCCGCATCAGGAGTGCTCGCGGGGAAGCCGACTGAGGTCGCGACCTTCTCGTTCAAGGTCAAGATCGCCGACGCTGCCAAGCACACCGCAATCAAGGCGCTTACCCTCAGTGTCTACAGGGTCCTGGTCGTCACGTCCGCATCGCTGCCGACCGCGAAGAGCGGGAGCGCGTACTCGGTGAAGCTGGCCGCGGCAGGCCGCCGCTCCCCGTACACATGGAAGGTCACTGCGGGCGCGCTGCCGGGCGGGCTGAAGCTGTCCGCCAGTGGCACCATCTCCGGGACCCCCGCGGAGGTCGGGCATGCCCAGTTCACGGTGACCGCCACCGACTCCGCCAAGCCATCCGAGAAGGCCAGCAAGGTCCTCACGCTGGCCGTCACGAGCGACACGCTGCCGGCCGGCGGGACGCTGCACGTCTACGACTACCTGGTGTCCAGCGGTGGACAGTACACGCTGGTCATGCAGTCTGACGGCAACCTTGTCGAGTACTTCGGCAGCGAGGCCCTGTGGTCCAGCGGCACCTCTGGGACCGGCAACTACGCGATCATGCAGACGGACGGGAACCTGGTCGTATACGGCAGTTCCGGAACAGTGTTGTGGGCGAGCAACACCGGTGGCCACAGCCCGGGCAGCTATGCCCTGGTGATCCAGTGGGACGCGAACGTGGTGGTCTACGGGCCGAGTGGGCCGGTCTGGGCCAGTTCCACGGCGCAGCCCGGGGTACTCCCAGCTAACGGCACCCTCCTGGCTGGCTGGCTGCTGACGTCACCTGGCGGGCAGTACACGCTCGACATGCAGTCTGACGGCAACCTCGTCGAGTACTTTGACGGCGATGCGTTGTGGTCGTCTGGCACCGGCGGGAACAGCGGCGATCATGCTGTGCTGCAGTCGGATGGCAACCTGGTGATCCTCAGCAAGTCGGGCACTGTGCTGTGGTCGAGCGGGACCGGTGCCCACCCGGCGGCCGCCTTCAGCCTGGCCCTGCAGGCCGACGCCAACCTGGTCATCTACGGGCCGAGCGGGGCCGTCTGGGCGAGTTCCACCCAGCCGCCGGACAGCCTGGCAGCCGGGCAGAACCTCGGTGCGGGCTGGACGCTGCGGTCGCCAGACGGCAGGTTCGTCCTCGTGATGCAGCAGACCGACGGCAACCTCGTGATCTACGGCCCGAACGGGGCCGCATGGGCGAGTAACACCTCCGGGTCGGGCAACTACCTGGCGATGCAGACCGACGGCAACCTGGTGATCTACCAGCCGGGCGGGCACCCGGTATGGGCGGCCAATACCGGCGGCTCCGGCAACACGCTCGTGATGCAGTCCGACGGCAACCTCGTCGTCTACCAGCCGGGCGGGCACCCGGTATGGGCAAGTAACACTCCACCTTCATCGGGGTCAGGCGGGCTCACCACCGGTCAGTGGGCCGGGACGTCCGGGCCGCAGGCTGCCAGTCAGTACTACGGTTACCCGTACCCCAACGCGCCGCAGTGCACGGCGGGCGCTCAGGTCTGCGTGCTGGACCAGTGGAAGTTCTACCAGGGCCAATGCACGTCCTGGGTCGCGTACCGGCTCAACCAGCTCAACGGGATCGCGTTCGGCGACTACTACGGCGGCCAGCACTGGGGTGACGCCAGCGACTGGGCGAGTGCCGCGCGCGCCCTGAACATCACCGTAAACGGAACCCCGGCAGTCGGCAGCGTCGCGTGGTACTCGGCGGATCATGTCGCCTACGTTGAGAAGGTCAACTCGCCGACTTCTATCGTCATCTCCGAGATGAACTACGACTACGGCAACGGCTTCTGGGTGCACACCGTCACGGCTGGTGCTAAAGGCTGGCCCACCGACTTCATCCACATCGCCGACCGCTGACTCCTGGTTTTACGGTGTTGGCTACGAAAGTATCGCGGCCTGATCATCGGACGTGGCGATCATTAGCGGCTTGCAGATTCACCATTATCTGGCGATAATCGAAATTTAAGGCATGCTTTAATTTTGCTGCCGTGTGCCACCTGAAAGGAGTCTTGCTTTGGCATCAAGTTGAGCGAGATCATGGTCGGGTTTCACGGCGAAGGCGCGGGCGCCGGGGAGTTGACGTGGGGGCAGATGGGCATCTGGCTGGCCACCCAGCGCCACGACCGGACCTTGAACCTCACCTGGCCGATGGCGCCGCCCGAGGGGGCCTGCCTGGCGGAGATCGTGAGCATGCTGCGGTTCATGGTCAGCCGGCATCCGGCGCTGCGCACCCGACTGCGCTTCATGGAGGGGCCGTCGGGGGAACGGCATCCGCAGCAGGTCGTCGCCGCCTCGGGTGAGGTGCCGCTGCAACAGTTGCCGTCCACCCACCGGCGACCCCGGTGAGGGGGGAGCAAACCGTACGCGAGCTGCGCAACATGAGATGGTCTGTGGAGGGTGTCAGCACGGATTCAGCGCACGGTCCGGAAACGATGGGAAGTGACCGCGGCGACCACGTTTCGCCGCGCCGTATCCAGGCGTCCGCCCGGCCTGGTCCCTACGATGCTACGGCCGACCCGCCTGAGGACCTGACCTTGCGGTGGCCCGCTGGAATAGCGCAAGGGCTGCCAAGGTTCTGCCTCGCATGGCGATCGGGGATATGGGCAGAGTCGGGATCTGGGTACCTTACTCGGGAGTGAGTCCGGAAGCCGCAAGCGAGCTGGAGCGGCTCGGGTACGCAACGATCTGGCTGGGAGGATCCCCCGCTGCCGAGCTGGACGTGGTCGACCCACTGCTGGACGCCACCGGTGCAGCGGAGGGTGTTGGCCGCGCTCGGGCCGCGCATGATGGAGCTGGCCCGTACCCGCACGGCCGGCGCGCTGCCGTACCTGATCACTCCGGACTACACCCGCACTGCTCGCGCACAGCTCGGCCCCGAGGCGCTGCTGGTGGCCGAGCAGAAAGTCGTACTTGATGACGACCGCGAGCGGGCACGCGAACTCGCCCGCGCCCGCGTCGGCGGTTATTTGCGACTGGCGAATTATGTTGCCAACCTGCGCCGAATCGGCTTCAGCGAGCAGGACACGACCTTCCCTGGCACTGACCGACTAGTTGACGCGCTCGCCGTGCACGGCGACGTGGACACGGTGGCTGCCGGGCTGCGTCACCACCTGGCGGCGGGTGCGAGCCAGGTCGCTATCCAGGTGCTGTCCGGCGAAGGAGACATCCTGCCCACGGCGCGGGCGCTGGCCGGACAGGTCTGATCGCTTAGCAGGTTCGGTAAGAGGGCGGGCGGCCGGGCGTGAGCCGCGCAAGCGCTCCGCAGACCTCATGATCGCCGCGACGGCGGCCAGCAACCGGCTCCCCCTCTACACAGCCAACCCGGACGATTTCAAGGGCGCGGAAGATTACGTCGAGGTGGTTGGCGTCCAGTCGCGACCCAACAATCTCTGAGTACGCATGATCGCCCAGGTGCGGGCGCGGCGTGACCCCAAAGTGCCAGGCCCTCTGGCGAGCGGTAGAACTCTGTGACCAGGCGCTCGCGTTCCCCGGGCGGCCAGTGGTCGGCGGTGGTCCCGGAGGGTGCTTCCGTCGCCTGGCCTGCGCCTGCCAGTTCCCGAGCGCGCTGAAGTAGTTGCGTGTCTGTACGGTCGGCTCCGCCAGAGACCGCCACTCCCTTGTGCGCGACCGTGACTGTCGCCAAAATGATCAGAACGAAGGCCGGGATGATCGGGGCGAAGGCTGGAGCGTCTGGCAGCCGTCCGAGGTGGGCTAGGAAGGGCGACCGCTGGCGACGCAGAGCTCGGACCTCATCCCTGCGCTGGCGTGAAGTAGTGCGCGACAGACTTGATGACGAGGGCATGGGGCCGGTGCGGGTCTGCGCGGCAGCCACCGGGCACCATGGCCGGCTTCCAGCTCGGTGACGCTTGGCCGGCCGAAAGTTCCATACCTCGACATACTTCGTGATCGCGCGGTAGAAATGACATCGCGCCCGCGTCCGCACGGCTTGCGGAACCATCAGGCCGTAACGCACAGCTGAAGGATCGCCACATGCCCTGGACACCGCCTGAGGCAGCCTCGCAGCAGCCCGTCATCACTGGCCGGACGATCACCACTGACGGCAGCGCCGGCTACTTCCACGACCAGTTCGGCAACCCCAGGTTGTGGGTTGCGTCTGAGACCTGGGGCCTGTTTACCAACGCCGGTGAGTATTCCAGCAGCAACTGGCAAGGCGACCTCGACACATTCTTCTCCACCCGCGCTGCGCAGGGGTTCACCGTCTGCATGCTGTCCCCGTACTGGTCAGCTGTCAGCGGCCGCAGCACGGGCGACACGTGGGACGGTCTCACGCCACTGGTGGGCGGGAGCACCGACCCGTCCAGCGCGGGCCTAGACCAGACATTCTGGGCGCGGGTCGACTACATGATGTCGTCGGCTTTGTCGAACGGGATCACGATCGGGTTCGTCCTGATCAACCCAGGCGATGACCTGGAGGCCGGGCACTGGCAGGACTCGTGGACGACCACGCAGTGGCAGGACTTCGCCGAGATGGTCGCCGCCAGGTACGCCGCCCAGATCAACGTGGTGTGGCTGTACGGCAACGACATGTTCTCGCCGTACGCCGACTCGCAGCTGAACGCGGTGCGGGCCGGCGTCGCGGCGGCAGGCGCGACGCAGATCGTCGGCGCCTGGTACAACGCTGAGACCACCAGCCGCTATGTGACCGACACCAACGCCGCCGAAGACTGGGGCGTCTCCTACGCCGACTTCAACTTCTGCTATACCTACAACTGCGGTTACTGGGCTATCGAATACGCGTGGACCGAAGTGTCCGCGCAGGGCGCAGCCAGCCTGCTGGCGCCGCTGTGGGGCGACGGCTATTTCGGCCAGGAAACCTCCGGCGCCGGATACGACGCCATCTACAGCCGGGCCATGCGGCAGGAATGGTGGTGGACCCTCGCGTCGGGCGCGCGAGGCATCCTCGGCGAGGCGGAGAACGTGTACCCGTGGGTTTCAGGTTCCGCGGCGGCGCTGACCGGCGACTGGTTTTTCGCGAACAACGCTCCGAACATCGTCTCCTACTTCACCAGCCTGCCGGAGTGGTACAAGCTCATCGCCGACACCAGCAGCGCGTTCGTGACCGCCGGCAGGGGCACCAGGGCGCGCGGCCTGACGTCCGGTGGTGGCGGTGGCGGCTACGAGCCCGCGTTCACCAACAACTACGTGGCGGCGAGCATAACCTCGGACGGGAGCCTGGCCGTCCTGTACCTGCCAGCCCACACCACGGTCACGATCGACCAGGCGAGGCTGCCTGCCGGGTACTCGGCCACATGGGTCGACCCGATTACCTGCGCCACCGCCGCTGCGGCGACCGGATCGACGTACAACTCGACCACGCAGGGCACGAACTCCCAGGGCGACCCGGACTGGGTGCTGGTTCTGCAGGCCCCGCGTGTCGTCCGGCCTGCCACCGGTCTGTTGCTGGTCGGGATCATCTAGCCCAGAACGCCGATCAGCCAGAGGCTGGCCGGCTCCCGCGCGTGCGGGAGCCGGCCCTCTCACGGAGGTCGGGTGGGCTAGAAGCCCAGGGCGGTGCCCACGCCTAGCCAGTCGCCTACGGACTGGTTGTAGATGAAGCCGATCACGTCGACGGCCTGGGCGGCCGTCGAGAGGGTCGGGGCGCCGGCCGCCCCGAAGTTGAAGCCGCTGCCCCAAGTGACGGTGAAGGGGCCACCGCTACTGGGCTGAGCGACCTGGATCGTGATCCGCTGGCCATCGACGCCATTCCTTGGCATGTTGATGGTGGTATTCGCCGACAGCGTGATACGAAAGTCGTTCCCCGTGCTCGCGTTCACCGAGACAGGGCTAGCGGAACCCAGATTGACGACGGCCGGGGCGACCTGGCCGGCGGTGATCGTCGTGTTAGTGTTGGCCATCGCGCGGTCCTCCTTAAGTACTAGTTAGGCGAGTTGCTTCCAGGTCTTGCCACCCTTACAGAACCACAGCCGTGCACTGTGATCCACGTAGAAGTCACCCGCCGAGCCGCTAGCCGGGTGGGTGCTTCCCCCTGGAGTGAGCTGGATCTGGGCGACACTCGTGCCTCCGAAGACGCCACCACGACCATGGCCGCTGACGGCGCTGATAGCCGGTCCGGCGCCGGAGTTAACCGCGTGGAACGCCTCGCTGCCGGAACTGACGTAGCCGAACACGCCCGGCCCCGCGTGAGAGGTGCCGTAGACGCCCGCTCCGGTGGAGGAGTTCGTGCCGTAGACGCCCGAGCCGGCGCCCGTGTTACCCGAGCCGGCGCCCGTGCTCGCGCCGGTGACGCCGGTACCCGAGGTAGAGGTCCCGTAGAGACCCGTGCCGGTGGCGGCTTGCCCGTAGACGCCCGGCCCAGAGCCCGTGTTCACGCCACCGGTGCCGGCGCCGGTGCTGTTGTTGCTGCCCATCACCGCCGCGAAGGTGGTCCCGAGGGTGGCGTTGACCACGCTCGGGCCGTTGGCCAGGGTCACGGTGGCCGGGGCCATCGTCTCGAAGGCGACGTCCTGCGCCGGAGCGGTCGCGGCCCTGGCGGCGGGCCGAAAGCCTCGCTCGGCGAACAACGTGGCCGAGCCCAGCACGGCGAAGGTGGCGCTCGCGATGGCCGACAAGCCGAAGCCCCGGCGGCTCACCCTGCTCCGCCTGGCGTGCGCCCTCGCACCACCGTGTCCACTAGCACCGTGTCCCACGGCACTGTTCCCGAAGTTGCCGCTTCCCGCCACCTGGTCCGTCATACGGACCGCAGCCGACGGCGCGACCGGTCGCACGCCACCAGAAAGCCGCGAGACCTCGCTCCTTAGCTTCGCGTTCTCTCGGCCGAGCTGGTCACAGACCCTCGCCAGCTCGTCGATCTTGGCCGTAAGCACATCGAACGCCACAGAATCCTGCATGTCTACTGTCACCGCCCCATCAGCTGTTGCTCGTCCGCCAGCTGTTATCAAATCCGCAACTTTACCAGTAAGTCAGCAGAAAGACGGCTAAATTTGTATATCTTTGCAAACGTTTGTGCCACAGCATGATCGCGGATCTGTAGCCGGATCGGCGTACGGAAGCTTCGTCCGCACGCAACGGCTCCTGCCCGGCGACCCGCTCTGGGTGGCGATCACCTCGTAGGGCTGATATGCGACGTGCCCGCAATCCGGTAAGTACGGGCTGCTCAGCATGCCCCACGCGGCCGCGCGTGGCATGCTGAGCAGGGAGGTGGACAGGAATGGCACACTCTCGGGGGCAGGCGTCGGAGTGGAACTGGATCCTTGATGGTGACCTGGAGATCGGTGGCACCCTGATATTCGCTCGCGGAAAAGCACCGGAAGACGTGATCAGGACGTTCGGCATGGACCCTGCGGCGGCGCGATTGCTTCCGGCCGGGCAGGCCGGAAAGGTGCTGCGACTTCCTGTCCTGGACGACCGGCTCCACGTGATCCACCCGTGGATCCGGACTGGCCAGACGGGACAGTGGGCATTCGCTATCGACGAGGGTGCCGCTGGCTACGGAGGCTACGAGGAGGACGCGGCCAGGGCGCTGTCGGCGGGCACGGAGGTCGCCTGGTTCTACTGGACGCAGACCGTTGACTACTTCCACTACCTTGTGGACGGGGTCGTGGTGACCGCATTCGGCCCGCTGCTGACCGTCCAGCGAGGCCCGCAGGCGCCGGAGGCCGGAATCGAACCCGCGTGACTAGCCGAGAAGGATTCGCCCGCTGATTCGAAAATGGCCGGACGGATGCCTTGCTCACAAGGGTTCTGGTGTTCTGTGGCCAGGCTTGAAGGGCGGTCTGGGTAGAAATTTCGGTAGAAAATCTGGCTCGTGCGAAAACCATGGCGGTCGGTGGAAGCTGGTGCAGGGGAGTGGCGAGTTGAGGTCGGGAGGTCGTCGCGCGAGAGGCGGAGCCGCTGGCGGATTCCGTTGGCCGTCCGGGTGCCAGCGTTGGGGGTGCCATCGAGGTCGGCGGGCGGGATGCCGGGCCGTGGAAGCGCTAACCCAGCGTGCCGGGTGGGTACTGCTTGGCGCGATGGTCGCCGCCTTCGCGTGGCGCGAGTGCTGTTGCCTCCCTCTCTGCAAGCTGATGGTGAGACGACAACTAACCTCCAACGCCCCACCTCCATATTGGAGGTTGTACATTAAGCTCAAACAAGGAAGTAGTCATGGCGGGGGTTGTCAAGCTCCACTGGAGTTCTGAAGGACTTGATGGGCTATCCCGGCGTGATAGGCGCCCCTGTGAGTACGAGGCTTACGTCCCAGATGTAAGCATTCACCTCTGCCCCGCTGCGTGATTTCCTATTGCGTTGCGTGACCGTTGGCAGGCGGGGTTGTGCTCATGCGGGAATGGGCGGCATCCAGGGGTTTCCGGTGAGGGCGTCGCGGATGGCGGTCATGACGTCGGCACCGTGCTTGCGGGCGGTGTCGAGGTAGCCGCGGATGGCGTACCGGTTGCGGGTGGCGGTCTCGGAGCGGAGCCGGCCGGAGATCTTCTGCTGGGTCTTCGACGGGCGCAGGTCGCGCTCGGCCTGATTGGAGGTCGGCGGGATCCGCAGGTCGCCCAGGAACCGCAGCACGTCTGCCTCCCGGTCCCGGAGGCATTCCAGCAGGCTGCGGCCGGGTTTCTGCTTGCTTTTCGCGCCGGGCACCGGGCGGACCTCCGACAGGCCGACGCGGACGGCGTTGCGGAAGAGGACCAGGTCAGCGGCGATATCACCGTCCGGGACGGCGGCCAGGCCGTTCGCGCGGGCGGTGTTCGCGGCGTGGATCAGGGCGCGCAGCGCGTCCATCGCCTGGCCTGGCCACACGGCGTCCGGGCAGGACTGCGCGGCGTCCTCGAGATCACGCAGGAGGTGCTGGGTGCACAGCTGGTGCAGGACGCCGGGGATCGCGTCGTAATTCTGGTAGCGGTCATGGACCAGTACCGCGGCGGACAGGTCCGGGAACACGAACGCGTCGAACGTCTTCATGGACCGGTCGCCGAGGAAGAAGTAGGTCAGCAGGCTCGTGCAGGCCACGAGCAGGTACTTCTTGCGCGTCTTCGGCCCGGGGCCGACCCGGATCGGGGTCTCGTCGGCGCACAGCACCGACGCGGTGATGACCAGGGCGCGGATCAGCATGTTCACCGCGCGGACCGCCTTCGCGGCGCGGGCGATCATGGAGTGGACGAACCCGTCGGAGGGGCGGGCCCGGTCAGCGCCTCGATGATCGCGGCGCACCGCTCGACCGGGACGTGGTGCATGACCAGCAGGAACACGCACCAGGCCTGCAGGCTCGGCCCGTAGGTGACGGTGCCTGCCTCGCCGGCCCCGGCCGGCGGAGCCGCGGCGTGCACCCGCCCGCAGCGGCACGCGACCGCGTGCCCGTCGTACTGCGTGAGGACCGCGGTGACCGCCGGGGTGTCCATGAGCTGGTGCGACGCGACTACCCCAAGGTCGTCCGCGTCCGCTAGATCCCGCCCGCACGCGCAGGCGCCCTGCGGGAACAGCGGCTTGGTGTCGTCCGGGTCCTCGCTCCAGGCCAGGTGCGCCCCGGGAGCGCCGGGCTGCTTGCCCTGCTTCTTCCCGCCGCCGCGCTTCGGCCTCGGCTCCGGGGCCTTCCTGCCCGGCAGGTCATCGGCCGACGGAGGCATGCCGGAGTTCCCCGAGTTCCGCGACACGGCCCGCTCAAGTCTCGCCAGCCGCTCCGACAGGTCCGTGACCTGCGCCGTCAGCTCGGCGTTCCGCTTCTCCAGGATCTCGATCAGCAAGCCCTGAAGCTCAGCCACCACGGCGAGATCACCATCAGGCGCGGTCCCGGTCACGGCAGCCATCGTCCCCGCAGCCAGCACGCCCAGGCACGCAAACCCCGCTACCGCAGCGAAAACGTGACCCTGTCCAGCGCAGATCCACCGTTGCCTAAAACGCCGACTGGGGGACGTGAATGCTTACTCCCAGATGCCCTGGCCGGGGCGAAGATCGCCATCAAGGGTGATGTTGCCGCAGACGTCGCCGACGCCGAGCGCGCGATCACCACGCTTGATACTCAAGCCCTGACGCTCGCTGACACCGAAGCCCTGGCCCGCATTCTGCTGCGGGCCGAGTCTGTCGCGTCGTCGCGGATCGAGGGGCTGGAAGTCGGTGCCAGGCGGCTTCTCCGCGCCTAGGCGGCCCAGGAACTAGGCGAGCAGCCCTCAGACATCACGGCGCTTGAGGTGCTGGGGAACATCAACGCCATGTCTGAGGCGATCCGGAGCGTCTCGCAGGGCGATCCCATCACTGTGGACCACCTGCTGGCCTTCCACCAGAGGCTCCTTGCTGATACGCGGCTGGCTGCTCACGCTGGGGTCATCCGGACCCAGCAGAATTGGATCGGTGGCAGCGCATACAACCCTTGCTCAGCATCCTTCGTGCCACCGCCCCATGAGCTGGTACCGGGCCTGTTGGAGGATCTCCGCGCCTTCCTCTACGCCGCTCGAACCAATGACGCCCAGTCATCGTTTCTTGTTGGCGGGACAAGGTCCAGGCGGTCGGCAGCCCGGCCGGGCACGCGACGCTCGGCCCGCTCAGGGGCGGATCTCTATTGCCGAGAGCGGACACGGCCAAACGATCTGCGCAGAACAGCATGTTCCGCAGTTGGCGCGCACGCGAACTTACGTAGTTCGACGCACTCAGAGTGGGCAGGGAGGATGAGGTTGTGTCCCACACGGCCAAGTTTGCGTGGTTCTGCGGTTACCTAGGCGTAATCCCCGAGTCGGGACCCAGCTTGGTCACGGAATCGACCGAGGCCTTCGGGTTGTCCTCCTCTCGATTTGCTGACCAGTTGGCCAACTCCCTTCGACAGGCAAGGGCACAGGCGGCGCACTGTTGACCGGGGTCTGCAGGCTGAGCGACGCGACTGGTCCGTGACTGTCGCACTGTGCGTCGTGCCCGGCCTCGTCGGCTAACATCCGCGGCGATCCGGGCGTGCACACGTGCATGTCGTGCCAGTCGTCCTTGTGGAGTTCCCGCGCCGAGTTCCGTTCCCTCGGCGGTGAAGCCGGGCTTCGCGGCTACCCGGCGTGAGACAGGCGGTCTGGGTAGAAATCTGGTAGAAAAATGGACTACATCAGATGCTACTTAAAGCGTAAATATATTCGAATGTCGTGCCCGGACAGGAAAAATATGTAAAGTAGAGTGCTAGTCAACGTCTGGCTGGAAGTGTTTGCAATTGACCGAACGCAGATTTGAAGATGTAGCTTAACCAGCTACATCAAAGAGCGGACGACAGTAATCGAAACCGCATGACCAGCTTGGAAGGATCTGTCCGTCCGTAGCAGAGGATACTTGCGAACGCCCTCAGGGTTGACCACAGGCACCGCGTGGTTTCTCAGGAAGTTGCAGCTGAGGTCCTTCTCGTTCCACGTGACCAGCGTTTCGACTCGTCCGGCGACTGCGGCCGCCATGTGGATGTTGTCGTCAGGGTCGGGTCCATCGACCTCAGCGAGGAGTTGCTGGTAGCTTTCCGCTGATATGCGGGTATCTGCGAAGAACTCCCGAATTATGGCGGTAATCGCGGTCGCTGAGTCCGGGGAGCGCCGTTGCCCTTGGACGATGACGCGCTCTCACTCATCAAGCAGGGCGTCGGTCCACACCACGTCGTGGATCCCGTCCTCGGTGAGCGCGAGCATGAGGTCCATGACGGAGAACGGGAACAGTACGTTCGTGTCGACGAATACTCTGGCCACGATCCGTAAGGATAAGTACGGAAGGTCTGCCGTTGCGGCTATGTCCGCTATTCGCCGGCCTTCCGCCCGTTGCTCCCGGCGGGCCTGGAACGCGAGCACGTCTTCCAGCCTGATTCTCCTGTGGCGACTGTCCGGAAGGAGTTCGGAGGGCATGTCGCCGCGTTCAAGCAGCCTCGTGACGAAGGGCCGGGACAGTCCCAGCAACTCAGCTGCCTCGGCTGGGGTGAGGGTTACCTCGGCGGGGATGGCCATGACCGCGCGGCCAGCCGCCAGGCTGCTCGCGGCACTGACGACCAGGCGCAGGAGCGACTGAGGGAGGCTGATCTCCGTGCCGTCGGCGGTCCGCAGCACGAGCTCTCCGTCCCCTAGGTCTTCGCGACCGCGCAGCCCGTCAAGAGCCTCGTGGTCTGCGGGAGCCGGATCTATCCGGGTGGCCTGGCCAAGTACGCCCGTGTAACCTACCGGTCCGGTTCTATGCCAGCTAGTCCCAGCAGCCTGAGCGGGCCCGCGCCGGCTGCTATCTCACGAGTAACGGCCATCGCGCCGCCCGCGCCAGCAGTCCGGCCTCGCGACGCAGCAGCGTGGACTCCTCCAGCCGCTGCCTGGCCACCTCCAGGCGCCCTAGATCTCGCCGCCAGATCCTAGGGGACTACGACGATCTTCTTTCCCGGGGAAGACGCCTGCGCCTCCCACGCCTGCGTAGCTTCTTCTAGCGAGTAGACGGTCGTCGGCAGGGTGAACGAGCCAGCTGCGGCGAGGGCCACGACCCGCTGGTAGCTGGCGAGGGCATCCGCTGGCTTCACGGCTGTTCCGCTGAAGCCGATGAGCGTCAGTTGCGAGGCACGGAGCCACTCGGCACGGAAGGTCGTGCCGTCGCCTGCTGCCGCGCCGACGTTCAGGTAGCGTCCGCCTGGCTTCAGGCATGCCAGCGCTGACTCTGCCCAGGGACCCCACACCGGGTCCACGATCACGTCCACCGGACCCCCCAGTGAGGCCAGCTGTTCCGATAGCGGCTCCTCGCCAAGTACTGCCACGCCATCTGCGCCGGCAGCTTCGGCGAGGCGGTCGGGATTGCGGCCGGCCGCAATGACGCGCTTGGCGCCGGCCAGCCGCGCTAGCTGGAGGAAGGCTGCGCCCAGGGGGCCGGTGGCTCCCAGGACCAGGACGCTTTCGCCGGGCTGGAAGCCGGCTTTGCTGAGCGCCAGGTCCGCGCTCGTGCCGGCGACGCCAACTGCCGCGGCGGCGACGCTGTCGAGCCCGTCCGGGACTGGGCTGCACGCCGCGCGGTCGGTCAGCAGGAGCTCAGCCAGTCCGCCGTTGACGCCTGGCACCAGGCCGGCCGGGGCCACGGCGCGCACCCGCAGGCCTTCACCGGGCCCGGCCACGATGGTTCCGGCTGCCTCGAAGCCGGGGACGTACGGGAGCCGCGGCGGGCCGGCGCGATGATGCCCAGCCGCGATGTGCAGGTCGATCGCGTTCAGGGCTGCCGCCTCGACCTTGACGAGCACCTGGTTGCCGGCTGCTGGCGGCGGATCGGGATAGGCGATCGAGTGCGGTGCGGCGCCGAGCCTGTCGATTACTGCGGCTTTCATTGCTGTTCCCTCCTGGCGGGGTGGCTGTGCCTGGTGTCGCTTGTCCGGCAGTCGCAGGCGATCGCTTCGCGGGATGCCGGGATTGTGGGCATGAGGCCAACATATCACTATGACCGACCGGTCGGTCATGGCTGTTCATGGGTGTCGCGACGTTTAGGGAGCGCGCGTATACTCCGGGGCGATGGCAGGAGAAGCTCAGGCATCCGGGGCGCTGAAGACGCGCGAGGCGCTGCTGAACGCCGGTGCCGCCCTGGCGGAGGAGCACGGCCTGGCCGGCGTCAGCGTGAACATGGTGGTCGCGCGGGCCGGGGTAGCCAAGGGGACCTTCTACGTCCATTTCAAGGACCGGGCAGCGTTCGTCGATGACATGCACGCGCGCTTCCACGCCCGGGTGGAGGCCGCTGCCGGGGAAGCTGCCGCAGGGCTGCCGCCCGGCGCCGAGCGCATCTCCCGGGGGATCGAGGCTTACCTCGACGTCTCCCTCACGAACAGGGGCGTCAAGGCGCTATCGCTCGAGGCTCACTCCGACCCGGCCGTGCAGGGCTCGATGGCGGCCCGGCGCGACCGCCTGGCGGCAACGGGCGTGGCCGACCTCAAAGCCATGGGCTGGGACGACGCCGAAGCCGCGGCACAACTGCTGGCGGCGATGACGAGAGAGATCTCGGCCCTCGAATTCGACGCCGGCCACCAGTTGCCGGCGCCGCGACGGGCACTGAAACGATTCCTCGGGATCCCCGGCTGAGGGAACGGCCATCTGGTCTCGCCAGCTATCACTGAAGCTGTGGCGAGGACACGGCACGCGGGCACCGTCAAGGCTGGGCTACGTTGCCCGCGAGCGTCCAGCCGACGAGCGCGTTGGCGTGCCCGTGCCCCATGCCATTGGTTCGCAGCGAGGCGCTGTGTGTGGGGCTTGGTCCCGTCGGCTGCCTGCGGTACTGGTCCGGAGGTACACGTGCGTGTCGCGCCAGTCGTCGGTGTTGAGTTCCTCGCCGGGTTTTTCTGCCCCCAATGGCAAGGCCAGGAGCCTGCATCGGGCCAGTCGGGTACAGGCATGCTCCTCCTGTCGCAGGTCAGGTCATGATCACAATGGGTCCGAGATCGGAATCGAACCTGTATGGCCAGCCGGGAAGGCCCCGCCACTCCGCTGCGAAACGGGGTCCGCAGTGTCCGCCCCTGCCAGGGACGGTGCGGCCCGTGACAGGGCTTCGCGGACCGTATGGGTAGAAAACTCGGTAGAAAGTCCGGCGACAGCGACTACAAGCGCGTCGATGAGGTGTGCGGGCTGCTCGCCGAGAGGGGAACGCAGCTTGGTGGCCCTTGGTCGGATCACCTGGCAGGGCAGGTTTGGGAGCTGAGGGTCAGGCTTCCCGATGTTGCGGCACGGGTAACGTACTGGTGTACTCCTGATGGGAGGATCGTGCTGCTGACCGTGTTTCGGAAGAACCCGCCAGCATGAGCAGCGGCAGATCGACAGAGCGGTGCGCGCGCAGAAGACCTGCGAGCGCGACCACCGTGGGCCTGCGGCAGAGACATATGAGAGGCAGGTGTGATGGCCGGCTACCACACCCGCTGGGTGCGCCCCGAGGAGTTGGCCGAGGATCCCGAGCGGATCGCGATCCGAGAGGCGCTGGCCTTCGGGAAGGCCGTGTATGACGTCCGAACCGCCCTCCGCCTGACCGTTTCCGACTTGGCCGGGCGCGCAGGCCTGTCCGATGACGAGATCGAGTGCATCGAGGAAGGCGGCACCGAGCCCACCGTCGCCTTGCTCCGTCAACTTGCGGCGGCCTTCAACGCCGATGTCCGCCTCACCGCAGGGCACGACCTCGGCTCCGTCTGGTTCGAGCCACACGCCGCCTAGCGGCAAGTTGAAGAGCACTCCCTGGGCGCTCGAGACGAGTCCCCGGCATCCTCGGGCGAAGGCTAGCGTGTCCCGCCTGGCTGGGTACGTAACCAGTAACTCCAGCTTTGCACCTATCGGTCAGCCTGTGCGCAGATCAAGGCGATTCCCAACGGGCACGCAGTCCCCAGCCGCGCGGCGTCACCCCTTGAATAAAGGCACCGAAAAACGCCCTGGCCCGGAGCTAAAAATGAAAGAGCGGGCGACGGTAATCGAAACCGCATGACCAGCTTGGAAGGCATCGGGTACAGCGTCCCTGAGCTGCATCAACGCAGGTCGGACGGTGTTTTTCGCTGTCCGTGAGTGACCGTGAATCACCGCGATTTGCCGTCCTGACGGGCACGCAACGGGCACGCCGTCTGGCCTGCTCGCGTCGTGTGCCCGTCAGTCTCGCCGATGGCCGGAGGAAGCCGAGCATGTGCGCGAAAAGTTGGATCTACGACTTGGGCTGTCCGCGTGGCTGTGTCTTCTTGGCCCGGGTTGCAGTGCGGGGAGTGGCTCCGTGGTGTCGGTCGGGACGTCGTCGTTGGCGCTGGTTGCGTCGGCGATTTTTTCGGCAAGGCGCTTGTTCTCGGCGCGTGCGGTGTCAAGGTCGGCTTCCGCGCGGTCGGCGCGGACTCGGAGAGCATCGCGGATTTCTTCTAGAGCGGTGATGCGCGCATTGGTGGCGGCGGAGAGCTGGCCCAGCGCTTGCCGATGGTCGGCACGAATGCGGGCGACCTCGTCGGCTGCGGCGCCTTGGGCCTGGTGGGCATGCTCGATGGCGGCGACTTCGGCCCGGTGCGCCTGCCCGGCGTCGTGCTCGGCTTGCTCCGCGCGTGTGGTGGCGTCGGCGACCTGGCGGGCGGCGTACACCTCGGCCTCGGCCGACTCAACGTCACCTGCGGCGCGCAGCTCGGCGATTGCGCGGGTGAGGGTGTCGGCGTGCTAACTGGTGATCTTCTCCAGGGCGCTCACAAGTTCAGAGGCGCGGGTCAAGCCGAACGTAACCGGCTGCCCGCCAGTTTCCTCGGTGCGCTGGCCGCTTGCCTCGGCTTCTCGCCTGCGGCGCTCGCGGTGGCCGGACAGCGGGTTGTGGTCCGGGTCGTCGCAGTACTTGGGCTTCGCGCCGCGGTCGCTGCCGCGTGCGGCGGGGGGCTGGTCACAGCCAGGGTAGGCGCAGTGCTGAGGAGCGGTGATAGGGGGTGCTGACCGGAAGTGACCTGCACGTTCTTGTCGGACGGATTCTGTCAAGAGTGGGCGAAGCCCATCCCGTAGGGACGCGAAGCGCTCTTGACAGGTTCCGGGAGACGCCCACCATTCCCGCTGGCGGTTGGGGGAGCGCATTCCTCCCCCAACCGCGCAAGTGCCAACGATCTTGATCTTCCCCAGGTTTCAGCTAGCTGGCATCGTCGCCCTGGCGTGGTGGCCGCTGCCACTCGCTGACGGCCCCTATCGGGGTGTCAATCTTCCGCTAGGTAGCGCTAACGAGTAGTGACCTGAGGCGGCACTCTCCTTTACCTATCCAATGCGACACCTACAGCTGTCCGGAAAGCCACAAAAGAGTAGCCTTGACGCCAGCATGTTTCTCCCCTCGATTGTCGGTGGCACTTCGTACGGTGATGGTCGTTCCTCCCATCGAGCAAGAAAGATGATCATGCGCGTACGTGCCACCACAATCGGAGTCGGCCTCGTCATCGGTGCGACTCTCGCTTTCACGACAGGTTGTAGCGGAGCAAGCTTCGCCGAACGCATGACCTATCTGGGCAAGGTCGCAAACGAGGGTGTCCAAACCCACCGGCTCATCGTCAGCGAGGGCGGCACCACCGACCTGAAGCGGTGCACGGACGCTTACAACGGCTTGAGTGACGTAGCGGACGACGCACCCTCCGATCTAGGAGCTGGGGAGCGCTCGGATGACTGGCTCAACCAGATCCAAGCGTTCTTCGTACAAAGCTGCGTTACCGGTCTCCCCAAGCCCGTGCCAAGTCAGGCGACAGGTGGGCCTTCCCAGCCACCGGGACCAACGGGGTCGACTTCCGCCACTTCAGCACCCTAGCTCGCAAGCCAAGCAGCGCTAGCTTCGCTGCCCGGCGCGCTGCGGCGGGACCGGCCGCTAGGCCGCACGGCCGGCGCAGACGCGTCCGGGCGCGGCGGCGCGTAGCGCCGTCGCCTTGATCCAGTACAGCTCAACTCGGCAGTGTCTGGACAAAGCACGCGTCTGAAGCACTGAGCTTGACCCGAGCCGTTGAGGGGCTACTCTAGTCGATGCGGTTCCTGATGCACTTTTCCGCTGCATCAGCGACGATGATGGCATATAGCCGCAGTAAGGATCAGTGGTTAGCTGATCAAGCTTTATCTCGGAAGGGGTCTTAGTTGGCAACGTACAATTGGAGTAACCTTTCAGACTACGACTTTGAAGCCGTGTGTCGAGACGTTATGGCTGCGATTATTTCACATCCTGTCGAAAGTTTTGCGCGTGGCCGAGATGGTGGTGTGGACCTCAGGTACACGCGCGGTCGCACACGAGTGGTCGGCCAGGCAAAGCATTACATAAATAGCACTTATAGCGACCTTGTCAAGGCGGTGAAATCAGAGAAAGCTAAGCTAGACGGGCAGACCTATCAGCCTACGAGGTACCTCCTTTTCACCACCCAGCCTCTCACGCCTGCGCGAAAGGACGGACTGAAAGATTTGCTGGCCCCCTATTCTAAAAGCGTGGGCGATATCTACGGGGTCGAGGATATCGAAGGGGTAATCGAGAGAAACCCTGATATCGAGACGCATCACTACAAATTGTGGTTGGCCAGCGTAAAGGTCCTTGAACGGATCTTTGGGAACGCGATCCTAACCCGTTCGGAAATGCGTGTAGAGGATATTACGGAAAGAGCAAGACTGTTCGTTCCACATCAGAAGCTTGGCGATGCCGAGACGATATTGAAGGGAGAACATTGCCTAATTGTATCCGGGGCGCCGGGAATAGGAAAGACGACGATGGCTGAAATGCTCGCGCTGAGGCTTTTGGAAGCCGGTTATCGTACTCACTTTGTAGCGAACATAGAAGAGCTAGAACGGCAAAGCAACCCTAACGGGAAGCAGCTATTCATCTACGATGACTTTCTAGGGAGAACCAACTTTCGAGAGGCGCCTGACGCGTCCAGTCAGGAGCGCCTCTTCGCGTATATGCGCTGGATACGGAAAAAGTCTGGAAAATACTTGATCCTCACTACCCGTGAGTATTTGTACAGGGAGGCGCGGGCAGCGAACGAACGGCTCATCGAGAGTCGAGCTGACCTCATAAAATGCGTACTCGATGTAAGTGGGTACACGCGCATGACCCGGGCGCGAATACTTTACAATCATATCTACTGGACTTCAGGTATCGGGCGCGAAGATCTGCGGGACTTTGTTGACCAAAAAGGTTATTTGAAGATAATAGATCACCCCAACTTTAATCCGCGCTGGATAGCCGACACGCTGAACAGAATTACCCCCGCTGTGCCAGCCCTGCAAGGTGAGGATGATGATTCGTGGACCTGACGTCTGAACTGTTGGCCGTGCTCGATAACCCCGCGCGAGTATGGGAGGCCGTAGTCGCGAACCTTGCGAACGAACCGCGGATCGCTCTGCTGGTCTTTGCTACCTGCAAAACTCCTATTAGCTTGGTCGAATGGCAAGAGGCGCTTTCTCGTGTGAGCACCAACGCTGCCGTTAAATTTGAATCGTCTCTCCGAGTGCTAGATGATTCATTCGTGAAGATCGAAAGAAGTCGCAACGCGCATCGTGCCGTATTTAGAAATCCATCGATGGATGACTTCTGCGCGGGCTACCTTGATCGCAACGTAGGGATCGCTACTACGGTTGCGTCACATAAACCGGCTTTGCAACAAATAGGTCGACTAGTCGAGCTGGGCACCGTCATGAAACCGACTGAAGCCTCCACGTTCAAAGGTTTCAGAGAACGGAAATTTGTCAATATTTACGAGGCGCTCATTTCCGATCCCTCGGTTCTTCTTGAGCGCTTGTTTGAGATAATGCCGGACGACAGTCAAATGTCGGAGGCCCTCTCTGTGCCTACTCGCCATGTTCTGACGCTTCTGACTCAGGCTAAGCATGTACCTGATAAGTTGCGATCGACAGCTCGCGCTCGTATAAGCCCTACTGTATTGACCCTAGAGTTTGGTTCAGGGAATGATCAATTCATATATTTCGCCCTAGATGATCGTGTCCGAGCACTGGAATTGTCCAGACTCCTTACCGTATCATTCGATATGCTGTATGACCGCCTCGCCGCCAGTGCCGCAACGCTGCTGCACTTCGATACCCTGGTCAATATAGATAGTGCGCTAGGGCGTGATGGCGTCGACGCCAGCTGGGCAAGTCGATTTGAAGAACTGGCCTCTGGATGGCTTGAAGAGGAAGGCTCTTCTGATGAGTATATTTCGTCGCGAGACACCTATCTCAAAATAGCGGAGCATCTTGAAGTTGAGGATGAGATGCGACTCGAGGAGTGGGGGGACTTGATTACTGCCGCAGAAGAATCAGAGAAAAAAGCTGAAGAAGAGGCCGCTAATGACGCTGACGACGATTCATGGAGAAGTGAACCTGATACGTATGCAGGCAAAGGGTGTAAGAATTCTCTCAGGGAGACTGGGCAGAGTGAAGGGCGGCGTATAGATGCGATGTTCGCGATGTTGAGCGATCCTGACCGCTGAAACGTAGCAGGCCATGTCACGTATGGGGTGCTGGCGATAGAAGCGGGTAGCCGGCTGAGGCCGCGCACGCTATATGGATTACTTGGACTCACTGACAGAGAATACAGTACTAGCAGCTCTATCGGCCGGCTGTGATTCTGAAGTCGGATGATTCCCGCTCCCTTGAACTCCGGCAGAGGCTCTCATAGGTCTGGACCGAAGGATCTGAGCTTGAGCGCCAGATCCATTAGGCTGTACACGAACGCACTCGCCCCGGCCTCGATCGACTTGTCAGCGTCGCCTGACGCTTTCGCGTATGCGATAGCAGGAATTCCCGCGGTTTGGGCGGCTCTTATGTCGCTCGTAGAACTCATGATGACTGCGCAGTTAGTCGGGACTGCTTCGTAGGCGTTGGCGGCCTGGGCGACGGACGTTGCGACAACTACGATCTGAGTCGATAGGTTGTGCGCGTCGAGGTATGCCTGCACTTCGGCGGCTGGCGTGTCGCTCACAACGGCAACTGTACGGCCGGACTCCCGGCACGCGGTTAGAACGTCGAGGATGTGCGGCGCTGGTGGGTTTCCTGGGTTCGCGCTCCGGATGGGGCCATCGAAGCTGATCAACAGATACCGGGCCTGGCGGATGATCTGGTCTAGGGCTGCATGCGCGGACTGGCCGAAGGTCATTCGTGGCCTCCGAAGATCGCGGACAGTACGGCGCTGGTGTTGGTGAGGTCGGCCAACACCGTCTCCGCTCCGGAGGCGGCCAGCTCGGCGGCGCTGTCGTTGCCGGTGGCTACCGCGATGATCCGCGCTCCGCTGTCGAGCGCTGCGGCCACATCGTTGGGCGTGTCGCCGATTAGGACTGTGCGCGTGGCCTCGTAGTCCTGGCCGTGGGCCTTCTCGGCTCGCTGGCGGGCGATGCCGACAAGGCTCGCGCGGGTGTCGTCGTCGGTGCCGAACGCGCCGATGTCGAAGTCGATGTACTGGTCCAGGCCGAAGGCCATGAGCTTGATTTCCGACGCTAGGCGAGTGTTGCCAGTGAGGACGGTTTGGGTCACGTCGTCGCGCTGGGATAGTGCGTGCAGCGCCTCGGCTGCTCCGGGCAGGACGCGGCCTCGGCGTTTCAGATCGTCGAGGTGCTCGGCGTAGCCGCGGGCCTGCTTGGCCGCGAAGAGTTCGTAAAGACCTTCATGGCCCTCGACGCCGTTCACTGCGAGTGCATCACGGAAGATGACGGGTTCGGTGCGTCCGGCTAGTACGGGCATTTTCTCTAGCTTCTGGCCAGTGACCTGGGCGAATGCTTCAGCGTAGATCTGTCCCCCTACGCCTCGGGTTTCGATCAGCGTGTGGTCGATGTCCCACAGGACGAGGTGGGGCGTCATCCCAGATACTCCGTTCCGTATCCTTTTCTGCGCGGTGCGCTACCTTATGTCTTACCCTGTCAGTGGGGGTGCCCGCGACATACCGGAGGACTCATGGCCCCACAGCCGGAAGTGCGCATTGGTGAGCGGCTTAAGTTCTACCGTCAGGCTAAGGGGAAGACTCAGGCGGTTGTCGCCGGGCTGGCCGGGGTCAGCGAGGGTTACCTGGGGCAGATTGAGCGGGGACTGAAGACTCCTACGCTTCCGCTTGTTCACCGCTTCTCGAAGATCCTCGGCGTCCGGGTCTCGGAATTGCTCGGCGAGTCCGCGACCGAGCATGACGAGGCCGTTCAGCCGATCGGGTACGCGGTTCAACGGGCGCTGATGGCGTACGGGGGAGCTGAGGATACGCCTGACCTCGCTTTGCTCCGCGAGCGGGTAAGTGGAGCATGGGCGATCTGGCAGGGGGCGCGCTACCGGTACAGCGAGATCTCGGAAGTGCTGCCCGATCTGATCACTGACGTGCAAGCGGCACAGCGGGGCCTGGCCCGCGGTGCTTCCGAAGGTGACCGGCGGGAGGTGCAGCGGATCAGCGCTGACCTCTACTTCCTGCTGCGGACGTTCACGAAGCGGATCGGGCGCACCGACCTGTCCCTTCTCGTCGCTGACCGGGGCGTGCTCGCGGCTGAGGCCGTCGATGATCCAGTGTGGATGGCGGCCGCTGAAGTGGAACCTCGGCCACATCCTGCTCGCCCAGGGCGAGGCTGACGGCGCGGAAGACGTAGCCATGCGGGCTATCGAAGAGTTGCGCCGTGAAACGCCTCCGGATGACCTGGATGCGGTGGGCATGACCGGCGCGCTGTGGCTTGTGTCGGCCGTGGCCGCGGTGCGGAACAACGACCCGTGGACGGCTCGTGACCGGCTTCGTGAGCACGCGACGCCTGCGGCCCGCCAGACCGGGGACACGAACGTCATGTGGACCGTGTTCGGGCCGACGAACGTCGGGCTGCATGCGGTGAGCGTGGAAATGGAGATGGGCGAGGCCAGCGAGGCGCTGCGGCTCGCCGACGAGATCGACATCTCGGCGTCACCGTCACTGGAGCGCAAGACGACCTTCGCCTTGGAGGTCGCGCGGTGCTACGAGCAGAGACGCGATGATCCGGGCGTGCTCCTTCACCTGGTGAATGCTGAGGCGAGCGGGCCGGAGGACATGCGGTACAACACCCTGGCGCGGGACTTGGTGCACGGGCTGCTCAAGCGCGCCCGCCCGACCTACGCGCCGCAGGTCCGGGCGCTGGCCGAGCGCATCGGCCTGCTGGCCTGAGTCGGACGGACAGTTCACCCAAGCTGAGAGTTTGGGTCAGTTCCCCATGTGTTGCCTAGCGTGACAACCCAGCGGCTACCCCACGCTGAGGGGCGGGGGTAGCCGCGGCTGGATCGGGCAACGCATAGGAGGGGCCGATGGCGGCCAGCGGCAAAGACCCGTGCCCGTCGTGTCGCGGACGGGGGTGGAAGTTCCGTACGCTGCGCCGGTCTCCGGACAACGGGGGTGGCACTCCCGAGCGCGCGCAACTCGAACGCCCACGAGGAATTTGCCTCGCGTGCTCCGGAACCGGGCGGGCGGCAGGATGAACGCGGCAGAGGTGGCCAAGCCGGACATGCGTGTCTTCCTCGGTGCGCGGAGCGAGGTACGCAACGTACGGGCATTCGTCGGGGATGCTGTCGGGGGCTGCCCTGTGGCCGACGACGTGATTCTTCTGGCTAGCGAAGTCGCGACGAACGCCATCATGCATACGGCATCCGGCAAGGACGGGACGCTCACCGTCGTTGTCGCTGCGGATGATAAACGGGTCCGGGTCGAGGTTCAGGATGATGGCTCCGACAGCGCCCCAGATGTAAGTGCCCCGGAAAGTGAGCAAGAATCTGCTAGGGGGCTTTACCTGGTCGAGGAGCTTGCCACGCGGTGGGGGTATTCCGGCGGGCGAGATGGCCGAGTGGTGTGGTTCGAGGTGGAATGGTGACACCCCCTGGGCGCGTTCCCGATTTTGAGGTGCCGTCCGCAGCACGGATGTATGACTATTTCCTTGGCGGGAAGGATAATTACCGGACGGATCGCGAAGCCGCGGACAAGGTGATCGTGGCTTATCCGGAAACCCGGAGACTGGCGCTGGCCAACAGGCGCTTCCTGACGCGTGCTGTCTGGTACCTGGCGGAGCACGGGGTCCGCCAATTCATCGACCTGGGGAGCGGCCTGCCGACGTCGCCCAACGTCCACGAGGTGGCCCGTCAGGCGCGACCGGACGCACGTGTCGTGTACGTCGATAGCGATCCGGTGGTGGCGAGTCACGGCCGGGCCATGTGCGATACCGCTTCCGGCATCGCGTTCGCTGAGCATGACATCCGTCATCCGATGGACATCCTCGGCGACAGTGAGCTTACGAGACTGCTTGACTTGTCGCTCCCCGTGGCTGTACTGGTCGTCTCGGTCTTGCACTTCATGCCAGATACCGACAGGCCGGAAGAGATCTTGGCGGCCTTCCGTTCTGCGATGGCACCAGGGAGCTATTTGGCCCTATCCCATGCGACGAGTGATGGGGCCGACCAGCACGTTCTGTCTGAGATTGCCAACGTCTACAAGGCGTCGAGTGTACAAGCCGTGCCCCGGACGTCTGCCGACATCCATAAATACTTCACAGGATTTGACCTTATCGAGCCAGGCCTGGTGGATGTGTCGCAATGGCGCCCCGACACTTCATTCAGGCCAACAAAGATCCGGTTTCTTGCCGGAGTTGGCAGAAAGTAGCGGGAATTATTGCGTCGCGCCGAGGGTGGTGCTCATGCGCCAATCGGACTGCCAAAAAGAACGTGCAATGAAAGGTGATGACGTGATCGCTCTCCAGTGCTTGTGCGGCTTCACGGAGCTTGCCGATGAAGAAATAATCGACCACCTGGAACTGGTCTTCGAGCCGGATGACCTACGGGGGAATGACGGGCTGGTCCATGAGGAACGCGACCGGCTGGCCTGCGCATGCGGGCTGCTGGCCATCACGTCCGAGGAATTCGACGTTCACCTGCTGATGGTCTTCACCCCCGGAGACGCCATCGGCTGCGATGGCCGCAAGCACCAGCCCGCCGAGGGCGACGCCAATGGTTCATGACCTGCCAGTACGGGAGCCGGGTACAGCCACTTCCGGCGCGCTGAGGGACGCAGCTGCTCAGGCCGGACGGAGGCGCCGCCCGCCCGACCTGCGCGTGCTGCGACGGGTGCGTGATGCGTTGGCGCAACTGCCCGACAGTGCCCTTGGCCGTTACTACTTCGAGATCCCTGGCGACTGCCTGGCGTCTCCGGCGTCCCCGCGCGCCGATCGTGACGGGAGGCCCCGCGCATGAGGACGCCCCCTGGCGTGGCCGCTGCGGCCTGGACGAAGGCTGAGCTGTGCCCAGGTTGCTGCACTATCGGTGACATTCCAGACTTTGAGCCGAGCCGTGAGGTTCTGACTCCCCTGGTGGAATGTACGCGCTGCGGCTTCCGGTTCCCGGTCCTGCCCGGCGACTACAAGCAGCTCACCCTCGACTCACTGCGACATCACGACTGCACCGGTCAGCAGGCGGGAGACTGGGAGGCGCTTGGCCTGGCCATCGTGAACGGGATTCTGGAGCACGCCATTACCGGGGCCGACCTGGCCGAGCGCCTGGACGCTCTGTGGCCCGGCGACAGTCCGGATACGGGAGGACCGAAGAGATCATGATCACTGTCGATGGCGAGTCCGTGACCCCCGGCTCTGATGCCAGCGACGACGAGGCTGAGACCGTACGCCTGGTCCGGCTGGACCTGAAGCTATGCAAGGCCCTCGTAGCGCTGAATCCCCCGCATGAGCTATCGGTCCTCCTGCACGCCCGCATGGCCGGACAACTCCGTACCTTGCGACGCCGCAACGCCGCCGACCAGGACACCCGGCAAGCCGCGGACCTCGATGACGACGAGCTAAGCCAGGCCGCAGCGATCATCAAGGCCATCCGTGCCCTGCCTTCCTGGTCGAACAAGGCCCTGATGGGTACCGCCGGTTTTCGGAGCATCCTCAGCGACTACGCCCTTGATATCGCGGACGAGATCGACGGGCGTGGACGTGACAAGTCCTAATCGTACGTATACGCTTGCCTGACAGGTCAACAGTCCAGCTAGGGACGAACAGCGATGGCATTCGACTACGCGCCACCCAAATACGCGCAAGTGGTCGCCGAGATCAAGCGGCGGATCGAAGCGGGGGAGTACCCTCCGGGTTCGCTGCTGCCTTCGGAGCATCAACTCGTTGACGACTTCGGCGTGTCCCGCCCGACGATCGTCAAGGCGCTGGCGTCGCTGCGGCAAGACGGCTGGATCGACACGCAGCAGGGCCGGGGGAGCTTTGTGCGCGGTCGCCCCGCGCTCGCCGGGGCCGAGCGGACACGACCGGCACAGAACGTACTGGAGCTTCCCGAGACCGTGCTGTCAGGGAAGCTGATACAGGCTGGGGTCAAGCTCGCCCCTGTATATGTGACAACCCTGCTCGGCCTGGAGCCGGGGGCGAGCGCCTTCCTGCGCCAGCGCCTATTCGTCGAGGACGGCGAACCGGCAGAGCTTGCCTCCCTGTGGCTACCGCTTGAGCTGGCCAAGGGCACGGACCTGGCCTCTCCGGAGCTGCTCGACCAGAGCGTCCGGCAACAGCTTCAGACGCGCAAGAAGGTCCGGCTCGACCACGCCGTCGAGCGGATCTCGGCGCGCAAGCCGAGTGGTGAAGAGGCCGGGCTGCTGGAAGTGGCTGCTGATGCGCCGGTCCTGAACGTAATCGTCACGGCCTACGACGCGGAATCCAAGCCCGTCCATGTGACTGACCTCGTGCTTCCGGGTGACCGGCACGAAATCCACGACGCGTACCCCTTCACCTAGCCAGCACCAACACGGCCTAGCCACAATCGGTTGCCATCTCAACTTGACAGGTCAGGTAGCTTAGCTTAACTTGGAACTACGCCTGATAAGTCAGGTGGAATTATCCCGAGAAAGTGGTGATGGCAAGTGGCCCTTCAGGGTCCGATCCCGGTCGAGTTCGGGCTTGTCTTCCCGGACGGCGTGTACGCGGCGGGGGTCTTCGAGCCGGTGCGGGACTTCGACGCGTCCAGCAACGGCCGGTTCGTGCAGTCCAAGGACAAGAGCACGGGCGCTCCGCTGTGGCAGGTCGAGGTGATCGACGCTGACCAGCAGGCGCGTACTCGCACAGTGAAGGTCAAGGTGGCGGCGCAGGTTCAGCCAGTGCTGCCGTCCGGGCCTGCTGGCGTGCCGTTCGTGCCGGTGGAGTTCACCGGACTGACGGTTACGCCCTACGTCAACCAGAACAACAAGCTCGGCTACTCGCTCAAGGCGACCGGGGTCCGCGCTCCGGGTGGCCGCCCGGCTGGGCGTCCGGGCACTGACGGGAAGGACGGCGTGGCGTGAGCACGGGCGGCTCCTTCTCCCACCTGTCCATGCACGTCGGGTCCAGCTTCTGGGTCCGCAACTCCACCTACACCGACACGACCCCCATCCTCAGCCTCGACGTCGGCGACACGTCCGTGTCGATAACCCCGTCCGGCAAGGACGCGACCGACGACGCGCTGCGGTTCGCCCGAGACCTGGCCCGCCAGGTGCAGGCCTTCGCCGCTGAGGTCGAGCGGATGCACGGCGCTCGCCACTCCGGCGCCACTGACGGCGGCCCGGCCGCCACCGACAAGGACGCCGAGAGCAAGGCGGCCTGAACAAGGCAAGGCGGGGCGGCTGGAGTTCGTACCTCCGGCCGCCCCTGGTTCTCCCCTGGTCTCAGAAACCTAGAGAGGTTCTAAGCCTATGGCTTCCATCCGGCGGCCGGTGGCGGGTCAGCTCGCCCAGGTCGACAACCCCGACCCCTTCGCCCCGCCCGTGTGGCGATCCCCGGTCTACGAAACTCCCTGGGCCGTCATCTGGACCGTCCAGATCGTCCGGCTGCTGTGGCGGCTGGCCCGGTTCATCGTCACGCACCCGGTCCTTGATGGCGTAGGCGCGGTGCTGTTCTTTTCCTGGCGCTGGCTCGGCTGGCCGGGGCCGGTCGGCCTGGTGGCCTTCGCCGCATCGGTCCTCGTCACGCTGCGGCTGCTGTGGCCGCACTGGTTCGGCCGGTTCGTCGCCGACCCGGCGCGGGACTGGTGGCGGTCCTGGTTCTACCGGCGGCACTGGCACGCTGCGATGACGCTCGGCGGCCTGGCGCCGATGTACCGGAAGAGGGTGCTCGTTCCGGTCCTCGTCGGCGTCCGGTCCTCGGCGTCCGTCGACCTGGTGACGGTCAAGCTGGCGACCGGGCAGGCTCCAGCCGACTTCGCCGACCGGGCGGCCAACCTCGCCCACGCCTTCGGCGCCCAGCTATGCCGGGTCCGCGAGCTGGGTCCGGGCATGATCACGCTGGAACTCGTCCGGGCTGACACCCTCGCCGAGCCCATCGGTGCGCTGCCTTACCCGCAAGAGGTCGACCTGTCGGCGCTGCCGATAGGCGTCGGCGAGACCGGGCAACCCTGGCTGCTACGGCTCCTGGGCACTCACGTCCTGATCGCTGGGGCGACCGGCTCGGGCAAGGGGTCGGTCATCTGGTCGGCCGTCCGGGCGCTGCTCCCGGCGATCCTGGGCGGCTGGGCCGAAGTCTGGGCGCTGGACCCTAAGCGGATGGAGCTGTCTTTCGGCAAGCCGTTGTTCGAGAGGTTCGCCGACCAGGCGGCCGACATGGTGGCGTTGCTCGAAGAGGCCGTGGCGGTGATGCAGGAGCGGGCCGCGCAGTTCGGCGGCAAGACGCGCACCTTCTTGCCGTCCACGGCGTTCCCGTTCCTTGTCGTGCTCATTGACGAGATGGCGTTCATTACCGCCTACCAGCCTGAGCGAGACCTGAGAAAGCGGGCTGAGGCGGCGATAGCGACGCTGACCAGTCAGGGCCGATCGGTCGGCGTGTGCGTCGTCGGCGCGCTGCAGGACCCGCGCAAGGACGTGATCAGCCTCCGTAACCTGTTCCCGACCCGGATCGCGCTGCGGCTCGATGAGTCCGACCAGGTGGACATGGTGCTTGGCGACGGTGCTCGTGACCGCGGCGCGCTGGCTGACGAGATCTCACCGCTTCCGGCAACTGGGGCCGGGGTCGGCTACGTCCGGCTGGAAGCCTCTCCCGATCCCATGCGGGTCCGGGCGGCGTACGTGTCCGACGAGGACATTCACGCAATGTCCGCGGCCGTCACTGGCCTGCCGCTGGCGGACGGTGATCAGTGACGCTTCCGAACGTCTGGCTTACCGATGAGCCGTGCCCGGTCTGCGCTACGGGGCTAGTCCTGACCGGGCACGGCGAGCCGGTGCAGGTCGCCGAGTGCCGTGCCTGCGGCTACTCCGACCGGTGGGAACTCGGCGATGACGACACCGAAGGTGAGGCCGAATGATGCCGCACCAAACCGCCTGGCACACCGAGGAGCCGTGTCCCTCGTGCGGGACCGAGATGGTGCTTATCGATGACGGGCTACCGGAGGCGCTGGCCGAGTGCCGGGCCTGCGGCTACCGGGAGACCTGGGACGGCCCGGCACCCGAGACCACCGGAGGTGACGGCTGGTGAGCCAAGCCGGGGAACGCAAGGGAAGCCGGGCCGAGCGGTTCTCGATGCCGCTCGCGCGGGATGTGGTTAAGGCCCTAGCGGTCGAGAATGGGGCCTGCATCCGGCCGGTGCAGCTCCGGCGCACCGACCTGGCCACCGGGCAGACTGAGCCGGTCATGGTCCCGTGCGGGCACACCCTGGCCAGCGTGTGCCCCTCGTGTGCCGAGCGGGCTAAGAACCTGCGGGCGGCACAGTGCCGGGAGGGCTGGCACCTCGACCGGGAACCGGTTCTCGAACCCGATGACCCCACCGACCTGCAACAGTGGTGGATCGAAAAGCGCGCTGACGCCCAGTTGATGCGTGATCAGGCCGACCGCGACGGCGACGACACAGCCGACCTGGACGAGTTGCTCGCCGAACTCGACGAGGAGATCAACGCGGCCGGGATGCGTGGCAACGTGCTGCCCGCAAGGCCAGAGCGGCGGCACCGGTCAACACGTCGGCGGCAGGATGCGCCTCCGCTACCCAAGCGCAACCCCGACCCGCGCACCATCGGCAAGGCCTATACAACACCGGACGGCAAGGCCTTCCGCCCCTCGATGTTCATCACGCTGACCTGCCCGTCCTACGGGCGCGTCACGCCCGAGGGAACACCGGTCAACCCGGACGCCTACGACTACACGCGAGCCGCGCGGGACGCGCTGCACTTCGCCGCGCTATTCGACCGGTTTATGCAGAATCTGCGCCGTTATGTCGGTTATGACGTCCAGTACTTCGCCGCCATCGAGCCGCAGCGGCGGCTAGCGCCACACGTTCACGTGGCGATCCGCGGCACCATCTCGCGTTCCGAGCTCCGCGAAGTCATCGCCGCTACCTACCACCAGGTGTGGTGGCCAACGACCAGCGAGGTGAGGTACCGACGGTGGCCACCTCCCCATCTGGGACGACAAGGCCAGCACCTACCTCGACCCAGACACGGGCGAAGTCCTGCCCGCGTGGGACGACGCACTCGACGCCATCGGTGACGGGGACGAACCGCTTCACGTTGCCCGGCTCGGCGACCGCTTCGACGCCCAGGGCGTGCTCGGCGGAAGCAGGGACGCTAACCGCTGTATCGGCTACCTGACCAAGTACCTCACTAAGCACGTCGCCGACTGCCACAAAGCACAGACAAGCGCCCAGCAAGAGCACGTCGACCGGCTCTCGGACACTCTCCGCTATGAACCCTGCTCGCCGACCTGCGCGAACTGGCTCCGCTACGGCGTACAGCCGAAGAACGCCAAGCCGGGCATGATGCCGGGCCGGTGCAAGGGCAAGGCACACCGCCGCGAGCACCTCGGCTACGCCGGCCGAAGGGTCCTCGTCAGCCGCAAGTGGTCCGGCAAGACCCTCGCCGACCACCGAGCCGACCGCAAGGCCTGGCTGACCGAGATGCTCGGGCTTCCGGCAACTGATCCAAGTCGCTACACCTGGGAACCTGTCGCGCCAAGCGACGAAGACCACATGCCAACGGCGCAACGGCTCCTGCACGTCGTCGCCGACCGCGTGCGCTGGCAACAGGCACTCGAAGAAGCGCGAAGACGCGCGCAAGGCCAACCACCCGGCGATCTTTCGGCAACCGTGGAGGCCGCTTGAGTAGCAGCATCGGAGGAATGTCAGACCGGCTCCTTACAGTGGCCGAAGCCGCCGAAATCCTCCGAACCTCGCAGCGTTTCCCACGGCGCCTGATCCAAGAACGGCGCATTGGGTTTATTGAAGGTTATTCAGCGCATTCTGTAGAAGTGTAGTCCGATGACCGCCGAGATGGTTGTGGCGAAGGTCTTGAACGGTCGCCGGTAGTCGGTGCTCATTATCCTCCAGTTCTTGAAGTGGGAGATTACCTGCTCGATCTTCCAGCGAAGCTTGTTGACGCCAGTGTTGAACTCCTTCTGCCATTCGAGAAGCTCGCCACCCTGCGGCTTCTTGAACGGGGTGATCATGTCGTTGCCGACGTATCCCTTGTCGCCCATCCAGTTCACGGGATCCACCGTCTCCAGCGCCCCGGAATCGCCGAGGCAGTAGCTGTCGTGACGGTTTCCGCTGACCGGATCCGAGATCCATGAAAGGCGGCCGTAAATCGAGCAAGCGAGCTGAAGGTTCACGCCTGTGGTCTTGTGCTTGCCTGAGTACAGCTTCGGGTGCGCCTTCCATGACCAGCACGGGAGCAGGGTTCCGTCCACGATGTACTGCTCGTCCTCGTCTAGGTCGTCTGCCGTGGGCACGAATTCCCTCATGCACTCGGCCAGGAGTGGCGTTATCACGGATATGGCACGGCTAACGGTCGGTTGGGAGACCCCGAAGGACTCGCCTATTTCCGCCTGGGTTCGATTGTGGCGCTTGTACGTCAAGGTCACTACAACGGAGTCGTGAAGGCCAAGGCTTGGCGGCCACTTCTTCTGATCCTCAGGCACATCAGTGCACGCGACCCGCATGCAGATGTCGATTATCTCGTCCCTGTCGAATCCCGTGGTATGATACATGCGCGGCCTGTTTCTGGTTGATTGAGTGTGGTAACCCAATCCTCTCCAGAAGCAGGTCGCTTTTCATTTAGGCGCGCCGCAGCTAGACATAAATTTCACATAACGAACAAGGCCCGTGAATAACCTTCATTCACGTCGGGCGGCATGTCCGCATTCCTGAGTCCGCGCTTCACGAGTTCATCGCGGCTGGACTCAACCTACCCATCAACACGAAGGGAAAGTGAAGCATCATGGCAAAGCGACGATTCGGCCGAGTCCGCAAGCTTCCATCCGGCCGGTACCAGGCACGTTATCCGGGGCCGGACGGTCTGGACCGGCCCGCACCGGAGACCTTCGCCAGCAAGACCAGCGCTGAGGTCTGGCTCACCTTGAAGGAAGCCGAGATCCGCGGCGGCGACTGGATCGACCCGGACGCCGGAAAGATCAAGTTCGGCGACTACGCGGACACGTGGCTTCGCGATCACGTACTCAAGCCGCGCACCGAAGAACTGTACCGGGGCTTGCTCAAGAACCACTTGAAGCCGACTTTCGGCGGCGTCGACCTGGGCGACATCAAGGAGGGCGACATACGCCGGTGGCGCAAGGAACGCCTCACGGCGGGGTCGGCACAAGAACGCCCGTTCGGGCCGGTCACGGTGGCCAAGGCCTACCGACTGCTGCACGCGATCCTGACCACCGCGGTAGAGGACGGGCGCATTCGTCGCAACCCCTGCCACATCAAGGGCGCCGGGCAGGAGCACTCCGACGAGCGGCCCGTGGTCCCGGTCGCGACCCTGGTCGTCCTGCTGGAGAGCGTTCCCGAACGGTACCGGGCGCTGCTTCTCTTGGCCACCTTCGCCAACCTGCGATTCGGCGAGCTGGCCGCCCTGCGGCGCAATCAGGTCAGCCTCGATGAGTGCGAGGTCCGCGTGAAGACATCGACATCGGAAATGGACGACGGAAGGCTAATCGACGGCGACCCCAAGTCGCACGCCGGTACTCGCCTGGTCTCATTCCCGGTGGAGATCGTCCCGGAACTCGCCGACCACCTGGAGCGGTTCGCTGACCCCAAGCCCAATGGCCTAGTCTTCATCGGGCCGAAGGGCGGTCGGCTGCGCCGGTCGAACTTCCGCAAGTTCTGGGAGCACGCCAGGGAGTCAATCGGCATGCCCGAACTCCATTTCCACGACCTTCGACATACCGGGAACACGATGGCCGCCGCGCAAGGGGCCAGCCTCAGGGAACTGATGGAGCGGATGGGCCACTCAAGCCCGCGGGCCGCGCTGATCTACCTGCACGCCACCCGTGAGCGTGACCAGAAGATCGCCGCGGGCATGGGCAGGCTCTTCGCGGATGCCAGGAAGGCCAGCGGTACGAAGCGGACGGCCAGCGCCACCAAGACGGGCACCAGCTCGAAGCGATCGGGCACGCAACGGGCACACGGCCCCAAGCAGGCATCCTAAGAACATTCGAAAAATGGCCCCTGAAAACAAAGAGCGGGCGACGGTAATCGAAACCGCATGACCAGCTTGGAAGGCTGGGGCTCTACCATTGAGCTACGCCCGCAGGGCTCGTCCGGTACCAGACGAGCCTGTCATCGCTAGCTTACCGGTTCTTGCGGGCTTCCCGCGCCGTCTGGGGATGCCGGCGCGGCGTGCGTGGTCTGCGCGGCTGCTGCCACTACCGGCCCGGCTAAACCTCACCGCTTGCGAGGTATGCCGCGACGGTCGCGAGTTCCTGACGCACAAGGTTGGCGGCATCCACGCAATCGGGCCGATCGTGACGGCTCCTGACATCCGCACTGTTAAGCAGGCGTCGGTCATGCTGGCACCGGGTGCCTTACCGGGCCCTGGCATACTCGTTCCCGGCGCGTGATCGAACGGGCGGGTTACACAATCGCTCCCACGGCCTGGGAGCGACCTGAGCAGACGGAGGCGAGCATGGCAGCGCCAGAGCAGGCGACCGGAACGGCCCAGATCGGGGTCACCGGGATGGGTGTGATGGGACGTAACCTGGCGCGGAACTTCGCGCGGCACGGGTACAGCGTCGCGCTGCACAACCGGACGGTATCGAAGGCGGTCGATGTAGCGCGGGACTTCGGGGACGAGGGGACGTTCGTCGCCACCCAGACCGCCAGTGAATTCGTCGCCGCCCTGGAGCGGCCGAGGCGGCTAGTCATCATGGTCAACGCGGGCGCGGCCACCGACGCGGTGATCGACGAGTTCGCCCCTCTCCTTGAGGCGGGCGACATGATCATCGACGCGGGGAACGCGCACTTCAAGGACACCCGCCGCCGGGAGGCCAAGCTCAAGCCGACGGGTGTCCACTTCGTCGGGATGGGCGTGTCGGGCGGTGAGGAGGGCGCGCTGCACGGGCCGTCGATCATGCCCGGGGGCTCGCGTGAGTCGTACCAGTCGCTCGGGCCGATGCTCGAGGCGATCTCGGCCAAGGTGGACGGCACGCCGTGCTGCACCTATATCGGTCCCGATGGCGCTGGTCACTTCGTGAAGATGGTGCACAACGGCATCGAGTACGCCGACATGCAGCTGATCGCCGAAGCCTATGACCTGCTCCGGCAGGCTGGTGGCCTGACGCCGCAGCAGATCGCGGACACGTTCCGCGGGTGGAACACCGGACGCCTTGACTCCTACCTGATCGAGATCACGGCCGAAGTGCTCGGTCATGTGGACGGCAAGACGGGCAAGCCGTTCGTCGACATCGTCGCGGACCAGGCCGAGCAGAAGGGCACTGGCCGGTGGACCGTCCAGGACGCGCTCGACCTGGGCGTTCCGGTGAGCGGCATCGGCGAGGCGGTGTTCGCACGGTCGCTGTCGGGTCACGCCGGGCTGCGCCAGGCCGCCCGTGACCTGTCCGGCCCGCGGGCCTCTTCCCGTGACAGCGTCCCGGACTCCGCCAGCTTCGCGGACAAGGTCGAGCAGGCGCTGTACGCGTCCAAGCTCGTCTCCTACGCGCAGGGCTGGAACATGATCGCCGCTGGCAGCCAGGAGTACGGCTGGGACATCGACCTCGGCGGGACCGCCGTCATCTGGCGCGGCGGCTGCATCATCCGCGCCAAGTTCCTGGACCGGATCCGCGCCGCCTACGCCGCCAACCCTCAGCTGCCGACGCTCCTGACGGACCCGGAGTTCGCCAAGGAGATCGAGCAGGCCCAGGCTGCCTGGCGGGAGGTTGTCGCCACGGCCGTCCGGCTGGGCATCCCGGTTCCTGGCTTCTCGGCGGCGCTGTCCTATTACGACGCGCTGCGCGCCCAGCGGCTGCCGGCCGCCCTCGTGCAGGGGTTGCGCGACTTCTTCGGAGCGCACACCTACCGGCGCGTCGACGGCGAGGGGTCCTTCCACACGCTGTGGGCCGACGACCGCTCCGAGGTCTCCCGCTGAACGAGCTGAGCTATCGGTCGCAGGTCCGCTCGCGCGGGCGGAACCTGCGACCGCGGCGTAAGATTTTCTGGTGACTGATGCTGTGGATGGCAACGATGGCGGGCGGTCCGGCAGTCCCTGGACTTCCGCGGTTCCGGCGTGGTGCGAGCACGGGCCGGGAGCGCATGACGGGGCAGTGGCCGCGCCCGCCAGCGCGCCGGTCGCGGCGCGGGCATGGCTGCTGATCGAGTACCCCGGGCCGTGGGCGCACTCGGCGATCGAGACCGTACTGCCCAGCCCGCTTGCCGCGCTCGCGGCCGAGGCGGACCGGGCCGGCATCAGGGTCCAGCTCATCCGACGGCCGCTGCGGTCCAGCAGCGCTGGTGAGCGCGGCCCCCTCGCCAGCTTGCCTGGTGCCGGTGGTCTCGCTGTGTACACCGCCTGGACGGCGCAGCCGCAGCCGTGGGTGCGCAGAGCTGGCGGGCCCGTTCTGGATGGGGAAGACATTGACCTTGCCGGGGTCGCCGAGGGAGTTGCCCCGGCGGGGGCGGACACAGCGGGGCCGCTGTACCTGGTATGCGCGCACGCCCGGCGCGACCGGTGCTGTGGCCGGCTCGGCGGGCCACTAGCGCGCGAGCTCGCGGCACGGTACCCCGAGCAAGTCTGGGAGACGACGCACCTGGGCGGCCACAAGCACGCGGCCAACCTGGCCTTGCTTCCCCATGGCCTGTACTACGGACCGGTTGACCTGCCGTCGGCGCTGCGCGCTATCGAAGCGTACGAGCGCGGCGAGGTGACGGCGCACCGGTACCGCGGGCGGGCCGGCCATGACGAGGCGTGGCAGCAAGCAGAGCATGCGCGGCTGACGACGCCTGGCGGCGAAGCCATCTGACCTCGTCGCGGGCGACGTTGCCCTACACTAGGAAGGTCTGCGTGTCGTATCCCACCCGAGTGGGTCCCTGGCCCGATAGACTGTTGTAAGCACGGGCTGTAGCGCAGTTTGGTAGCGCACCGCGTTTGGGTCGCGGGGGTCGCCAGTTCGAATCTGGCCAGCCCGACAAGCTAGTTGTTGGCTTTCCCGCCCGCCAACGGACGCTAATGGCGTCGTTTTTGTTCCCCGATTAGCTCCGCCAGCTTGTGGTGCGCGTGGGAATGGCCCGGGTTCAAGTGGATCGCCGCACGGAAGGCGGCCTCAGCCTCCCGGTAGCGCTTCGCCTCCCACAGGACGTCACCGAGGTCGTCGTGCGCGTTGGCGGACTCGGCGGCGAGCTTCGGGGGCAGGTGCTGTACCGGGGTCAGGACGCTCAGGACGGAGCGGACCGCCGAGGTCACCGGCTCTAGGGTCTGGTCGGTAGGCAGCGGCCTGCAGGTTGGCGGAAGCGACAGGCCCGCGGTAATGGCCCCGGCGATCGCGCGAAGCTCGTTCGTCAACTGGCGGACCGCTGACGGGTCGGGCGGGGGAGCACCACCGCTGATCGCCACCGCGGTCGCCGCGGCCGCGTCCAGCAGTGCCTCCAGCGCGATGACGGCGGGCCACAGCAGGGTGGCGCGGCGGCTTACGGCAGTCGGCTCGGCCAGCGTCCGCTGGTACTCCACGCGCAGGTCAGACAGTGCGCGGTAGCATTGGCGCCGCAGCCCGGACTGCCGCGATGTCGGCATGGGCTTCGGGCCCGGCAAGTCCTGCCCTTCAGCAGGCTGTGACCTGGCCTGCTGCCCACCAGCGGCCCACGCGGTGATCAGCGATTCGTCCATGTAGTCGCAGATCTGGCGCAGCGTCGAGGCGAACTTACCGGGCAGGTGCGCGTGCCAGCTCATCGGCCACGGCGCATACCCCACGAGCAGCACCACCGCGGTAGCGGCCACCGTGTCGATGGCCCGGTCGGCGGCCAGCCCCCAGTTGGCCTGCTTGACAAAGTCGACCAGCAGCACGACGAACGGGGCGAGGAATGACGTGTACAGGCCGAAGTTCAGTGCCTTCCCGTACGGAAGCAGCGCTGCCAGTATCCCGGTTGGCAGCAGCAGCCACGGCCCGAACGGGACCACGGCGAGGATGGCCGCCCCCAGGAGTGCCCCGATTATGGTGCCGCCCGCGCGCTGGACCGCCCGAATGAAGACCGAGCCGTAGTCGGGCTTGAGGATGACGGCCACGGCGAGCGGCACCCAGTAGGACCGCTGCACCGGCACCACCTCAGACAGCACCGTGGCGACCAGCATGCAGGACGTCAGCCGGATGAAGAACGTCCAGGCAAGCCAGCCGCCAATAAGCCGTTCCTTGAGGCTGTTCAGCCGTTCCTTGAGGCGTTCGGACAGCGGAGGCCGGGCGGCGCGCGCGCGCAACGGGATCCAGTCGCCTGAGATGGAAGACGACAACCGGACCATCGACTCGCGCAATGCGAGCGCGCCCGGGGTATCCGACCATTGCGGCGGGATGACGGGCAGTTGCTGCTGCCCAGCCGGACGGGTGCCGATGACGTCGGCGAGCCGGTCGATGGTATCGGCGACCGCGGGCGGCGGGCGCTCGCCGGCGACACGCAGCGTGGTGGCCGCCTCGGTCACCGGGTGGCTGGCGTTGAGGATGGCCAGCAGGTGCGTCGCCGGACGCACCTGCCCGCCCGAGGCGTACCTCATGGGCAGGGCGTCGTAGGCGGCGTTGATCGAGGTGGTCAGGGTCTGCCGTACCGGGATGATCTTCGGGGTGCCAACGGCCCGGATGGCATTGGCGACGTTGTGGTAAACGGCAGCGACGCGCTGGACCTCGACGGCCCGCGGGGCCAGCAGCCAGCCGGGAACCAGCAGCAGCAGCCCCCACGCTGCCCCGGCCATGAACTCAAGCGCTGAATGCCACCAGGGACGCAGTGTGCCCGTCGGGCCCAGGCATATGACGCAGAAAAGCAGAAGCTGCAGGCCAGTCGCCGACCCGATGCGGCCGAGCCGGGACATGATCGAGGACACCGCGGTGACGGCGGTGACGACGCCCACCGCCGTCCAGCCGCGTCCGTGGATGAGCGTCCCGATCGCCAGGCCGGCCACTCCGCCGCAGACGATGGCCGTCCCCACCAGGCGGAACCGGGCCGGGTAAGGGCCGCCCTGGTCGACCATGATGGTCATGAGGCCGCCCAGCGCGGGCAGCACGGCTGCTGCGCGGTCACCCACTATGAGCCCGGTGGCCAGCGGGCCCCAGATGGCGATCACCGAGCGCAGCATCGTGCCCCACGGGACGGACACTTTCGTCGGCCGCACGGCCGCGACGAGCCATTGCGGCAGGCCGTGCTCCATCCAGTCGATCACGGCCAGCCGGCTCTCGCTCAGGCTACTCACAAGCTCCTTCCTACCCCGCTGAGCGTGGGCCCGGTCAGGGCCGCATGTGCCCGGCGGAGACCGGCGAGGGGATCATGCTGACGTTCCTTGCCCGCGATGGGCGGGTGGCAACCGGGAAGTTCTGGCGGGACGGTAACGCGGGTCCGTTCTGTACTGTAAAAACGGGGCCATGAAGCATGTGATTCGCATTGTCGTGACCGCGATCGCGCTTGGCGTCGCGGCATGGCTCGTGCCCGGCATCGTCGTCGGGGGCTACCATCTGACCGGCCATGTCATCAGCAACGGCAAGGTCGAGAAGGCCGTGACGCTGCTGGTGGTCGCGGTGATCTTTGGCCTCATCAACTGGGCGATCAAGCCGATCATCAAGACCCTCGGCTGCGGGCTTTACGTGATCACGCTCGGGCTGGTCGCGATCATCGTCAACGGGCTGCTGCTGTGGCTCGTAAGCTATGTCGCGGGGGACCTGAACCTGCCCTTCCACATCACTGGCTTCATGCCTGCCGTGGAGGGCGCGCTGATCGTGGGCGTGGTGAGCTGGGTGCTGCACCTAGTCCTGGGTGACGACCGCTGAGATGCGTCAGTACCCTGGCAAGGCCCTAGACTAACTTAGTCCTGTCCACCGAAGACTTCTCGGCGTTCCTACGCTGAGGCGCTGAATCGTCCTGGAGTGACGTCGCCGTGAAGACCGCCGTCGAAGAGCTGAGCCCGACCCGTGTCCGGCTGAGCGTCGAAGTTCCCTTCGAAGAGCTCAAGCCGAGCCTTGACAAGGCGTACCGCGAGGTTGCGAAGCAGGCGCGGATCCCCGGCTTCCGGCCGGGGAAGGTCCCGCCGCGGGTCATTGACATGCGGATCGGCCGTGGCGCTGTGCTGACCGAGGCGGTTAACGACGCGCTGCCCGACCTGTACTCCAAGGCCGTGCAGGAGGCCGAGGTCTTCGTGCTTGGCAGCCCGGATGTCGAGGTCACCAAGCTCGAAGACGGCGATGAGTTCACCTTCACCGCGGAGGTCGAGGTCCGGCCCAAGTTCGAGCTGCCCGACCTGTCCACGCTGTCTGTGACCGTCGACAACGCCGCGGTGACCGCAGACGACATCGAGGAGTACCTGTCGTCGCTGCGTGAGCGGTTCGGCTCGCTGAAGGCAGCGTCGCGCCCCGCCGAGAGCGGCGACTTCACCACCATCGACCTGTCCGCGTCGGCGAACGGCGAGCCGGTGGAGGACGCCCAGGCCAGTGGCCTGTCCTACGAGATCGGCACCAGCTCGCTGCTTGAGGGCCTCGATGAGGCGCTCGTTGGCCTGTCGGCCGGGGACTCGGCGACGTTCACCACGAAGCTGGCTGGCGGCGAGCACGAGGGCGAGGACGCCGACGTCACGGTGACCATGCAGAGCGTCAAGGTGAAGGACCTGCCGGAGCTTGACGACGACTTCGCGCAGCTCGCCAGCGAGTTCGACACCCTGGAGGAACTGCGCGCGGACACCCGCCAGCAGCTTGAGCGGTCCAAGCTCATGCAGCAGGCAGGGCAGGCGCGTGACCGCGGCATCCAGGCACTGCTTGACGCCGTCGACATTCCGCTGCCGGAAAAGTACGTCGAGCACGAGCAGGAGCACCTGCGCGAGTCCGTGGACCAGCAGGTCGCGCAGATGCGCATGTCGTTCGACGACTACCTGCAGATGATCGGCAAGACGGCCGAGGAGCACGATGCCGAGGTCGTCGAGCAGTCGCAGCGCAGCGTCAAGACCGGGTTCATCCTCGACAAGTTCGCCACCGACGAGCAGATCGGGGTGGACCAGAACGAGCTAACCTACTTCATCACCGACCAGGCGCAGCGGATGGGCGTCCCGGCCGAGTACCTGGCCCAGCAGCTGGTGGAGTCCGGCCAGGTCAGCGCGGCGGTCCAGGAGGTGCGGCGGGGCAAGGCCGCGGCCACCATCGCTGAGCGGATCACGGTAACCGCCGAGGACGGCACCGAGGTCGACGTCAAGGCGCAGGTCGAGGCGCTCGTCGCCGCCCAGGCTGCCGACTTCGAGTCCGAGGCCGCCGCCCAGGCCGACGTTATCGAGTCCGAGGCTGCCGCTGCGGCCGACGCTATCGAGGCGGTCGAGGTCGAGGCGGTCGAGGTCGTCGGCGATGTTGAGGTCCGCGAGGACACCGCGGACGAGTAGCCGCGAAGGCCGCTGCGCGTTGCCAGCGGCCGATCGAGATTCACCCTGGGGAGTGATCCGGCCAAGGAGCCGGACGCTCCCCAGCGGCTTTCCTGGGGCCGCTGGGGCGTGGTGTTGGCAACGTTTGGCTAGATGAACTGAGGGGATATGGCTTCACGCAGTGCGCAACACCGTGCGCCCCTAGCGAACAGCGGCGTCTGAAGGACACGCTGGTCACGGGATGGCGTTAGATTTCCCTCAACGACACCCGAAGTGACCGGAGAAGGTGGCCACGTGACACAGCCTCTGCCAGTTGCCAGGACAGCGAGCCCTGACACCCCCGTAGTTCCGGGGGACCAGCTGTTCCAGCGGTTGCTGCGGAACCGCATCGTCTTCCTGGGACAGCAGGTGGATGACGAGATCGCCAACCGGATTTGCGCCGAGATCCTGCTGCTGTCCGCTGAGGACCCCCGCCGCGACATCCAGCTGTACATCAACTCGCCCGGCGGCTCGGTCTACAGCGGCCTCGCGATCTACGACGTGATGCAGTTCGTGCCCAACGACGTGGTGACGTTCGCGATGGGCATGGCCGCGTCCATGGGGCAGTTCCTGCTCACCGCCGGCGCGCCCGGCAAGCGCTACGCGCTGCCGCACGCCACGATCTTGATGCACCAGCCGTCCGGCGGCATCGGCGGCACGGCCTCCGACATCCGGATCCAGGCCGAGCAGATGCTCTACGTGAAGAAGACGCTGTTCGAGCGCACCGCCTTCCACACCGGGCAGCCAGTCGAGCAGATCGAGAAGGACGCTGACCGGGACCGCTGGTACACGGCGGAGCAGGCCAAGGAGTACGGCTTCGTCGATCACGTGGTCCGCAGCATTGCCGAGGCGTCCGTCGGCGTGGGTGCCTGAGCGCCGCCGCGGACCCGCAAGCCCCCAGGAACAGGAGCAGAACGTAATGCAGCCGCAGCTATCCCTCGGGGGGACACCCCGGACCCCGGCGAGCGTACCGGGCATGCAGTCCAGGTACGTGCTGCCGTCCTTCGTCGAGCGGACCTCGTACGGGATCAAGGAGATGAACCCGTACAACAAGCTCTTCGAGGAGCGGATCATCTTCCTCGGCGTCCAGATCGACGACGCCTCAGCCAACGACGTCATGGCGCAACTGCTGACGTTGGAGGCGATCGACCCGGACCGGGAGATCACGATGTACATCAACTCGCCTGGCGGGTCGATGACGTCGATGATGGCGATCTACGACACCATGCAGTTCATCCAGCCGGAGATCACCACCTGCTGCATCGGGCAGGCGGCGAGCGCGGCGGCGGTGCTGCTGGCGGCCGGGACCAAGGGCAAGCGGCTCGCGCTGCCGAACGCCCGTATCCTCATCCACCAGCCGGCCACCGAGGGCGGCTACGGGCAGTCCTCCGACATGGAGATCCAGGCCCGCGAGATCCTGCGCATGCGGGCAGCCATGGAGGTCATCCTCGCCCGGCACACTGGCAAGGACGACGAGGCCATCCGGCGTGACATCGAGCGAGACAAGTTCCTCACCGCCGAGGATGCCAAGCAGTACGGGATGATCGACGAGGTGCTCACGATCCTCAAGCGTGGGTCAGAGCGCATTCCCGAGGTAGTGTCTTCCTGAGGAAGGTAAGCGGGGGAGGTCTCCCCTCTTCCCTCCTAGGCCGCTGAGGGGGTTTGATTGGTCCATCGGACCCCCGAAGGCGGTACCGTCAATATGGCAACGGCTTGACGGCAAGGCTGGATGGCAAGGCTGGATGGCGGGGCCTGCTTGGAAGGCCCTGCTGGCTTTAAGGCAGTGCGGGACATGCCCGCCGCGCCGGCCGCGCTAGCGGCCCGGTGTCGGTGGCCCCATGTAAAGGAGAACCTGGGTGGCACGCATCGGTGACGGTGGCGACCTGCTGAAGTGCTCGTTCTGCGGGAAGAGCCAAAAGCAGGTCAAGAAGCTCATCGCCGGGCCAGGCGTGTACATCTGCGACGAGTGCATCGATCTGTGCAACGAGATCATCGAGGAAGAGCTCTCCGAGCCGACCGACATCAAGTGGGACAGCCTGCCCAAGCCGCGCGAGATCTATGAGTTCCTCGACGCGTATGTGATCGGGCAGGACAAGGCCAAGAAGGCGCTCTCCGTCGCGGTGTACAACCATTACAAACGCATCCAGTCGGGCACCGATCGGCCGGGTGAGGACGGAGTGGAGCTCGCCAAGTCCAACATCCTGCTGCTGGGGCCGACCGGCTCCGGGAAGACGCTGCTCGCGCAGACGCTCGCCCGGCTGCTGAACGTCCCCTTCGCGATCGCCGACGCCACGGCCCTGACCGAGGCCGGCTACGTCGGCGAGGACGTGGAGAACATCCTCCTCAAGCTGATCCAGGCGGCCGACTATGATGTCAAAAAGGCGGAGACCGGGATCATCTATATCGACGAGATCGACAAGATCGCCCGCAAGAGCGAGAACCCGTCGATCACGCGGGATGTGTCCGGCGAAGGGGTCCAGCAGGCGCTGCTGAAGATCCTGGAGGGCACTACCGCCAGCGTGCCACCGCAGGGCGGGCGCAAGCACCCGCACCAGGAGTTCATCCAGATCGATACCACGAACGTGCTGTTCATCTGTGGTGGCGCGTTTGCCGGCCTGGAGAAGATCATCGAGTCGCGGTCCGGGAATCACGGCATCGGCTTCAACGGCGTGCTACGGGTCCGCAGCAAGAACATCACCGAGGACGCCTTCGGCGAGGTCATGCCCGAGGACCTGCTGAAGTTCGGCATGATCCCCGAATTCGTCGGCAGGCTCCCGGTCATCACCAGCGTGCACAACCTGGACCGCGAGGCGCTTATCCAGATCCTCACCGTGCCGCGCAACGCCCTGGTCAAGCAGTACAAGCGGCTCTTCGAGCTGGACGGAGTGGACCTGGAGTTCACGCCGGAGGCGCTGGAGGCGGTGGCGGATCAGGCGAACCTGCGCGGCACCGGCGCTCGCGGGCTGCGCGCGATCATGGAAGAGGTCCTGCTCTCGGTGATGTATGAGGTGCCGAGCCGCAAGGACGTCGAGCGCGTGGTGATCACGCGCGAAGTCGTGCTTGAGAACGTCAACCCGACGATCGTCCCCCGCGATGTCTCGCGGCGCCAGCCACGCAGTCGCCCGGACGAGAAGTCCGCGTAAGTCCAGGCAGATTCATATAAGCCCACAATTACCGTTTGATCACTGACGCCCCTGGCCTACCGGTAATGTCCCATAATCGGGACTTGCCCCAGTATGCTCAGGGGCATCAGCTTTGCGGCAAAGGGGCTTTGGAAACATGAGCGGCTGGCATCCCCCACGTCCCCCTCGTCCTCCCTGGGACACCCAGGAGCAGCCGACGCTTCCGGCCGAGGGCACGTGGTATGGCGCGGCACAGGGACCGCGTGTCATCATCAAGCCGCATGAGCCGTCAGGGCGCGGCGGAGCCAGGGCACCCGGATTCTCAGGGCCGCCGCGCGGGAGGAACCGCAAGATCATCGCGGCCGGGACCGTCATCGGCCTAGCCGTCGCCGTGGGCCTGGTCGCCGGTGCCGTCTACCTCACCCACGTCACCTGGGGCGAGCACGCGGCTACCCCGACACCAGTAGCTACTACCAGCCAGAACGCCACGACCCAGGCGGTTACCCCCACCACGTCTGCCACTACGGGTCCCGGCGGCACCGCGACCGGCAGTGGCAGCCCAGGCCCGGTGTCGTACGTGCTGTCCGCCCCGGCGACGGCGGGCGGCTACTCACGCACCACGCCCGTGGCCGCCACGGTCGCGGCGATCGGGTCCGGCGGGGCGACCGAGCTGATGACGGCGGTCAAGGCGGACGGCGGCAAGGTGACCAGCGACCTCAACGCGGAGTACGTGATCGTCAGCGACCAGGTGCTCGGGTACGCCGGGTACAACGGGTCGTTCAGCCCGGCGGCGGTGATCAAGAACTTCCAGGCGGGCGCGACCGGCGTGACGTCGCAGTCAGCCGGCCCGCACGGCGGCCAGCTGGCTTGCGGCCAGGTCACCGTCACGTCGCCGGCGTCGTCCACCGGGGAGGCGTGCGTGTGGGCCACCACCAGCACGGTCGCAATGGTGGAGTTCTACGACAACAACGGCGGCGGCCTGGAGACGGTCCCGGCGGCGAAGGCCGGCGCGGACGCCCTCAAGTTCCGCGACGACGTCGAGGCCGCGAAGTAACCGATCTGACCCCCGGGGAATCGTTTAGCGCCCTACTCGCCCGGGCGGGTAGCCTCGGTGCTTGACCCGTGGCCTGCACTACCATGCAGCAAGGGCATCCCGATGCCGGAATTAGCCAATCCCACCGACCGAGGTTGACACATGACTGACCAGCGGACCCGCCGTCTCGAGATTCCGGAGAAGCCCGTTTTGGACGGCCTGGAGTCGGTATGGTCGGCACGCTGGGAAGCCGACGGCGCCTATCGGTTCGACCGCTCAAGGCCACGGGCGGATGTCTACGCCATCGACACGCCGCCGCCCACGGTCTCCGGTTCGCTACACGTGGGGCATGTCTTCTCCTACACCCACACCGACATCGTCGCCCGCTACCGGCGAATGACCGGGAAGTCGGTTTTCTACCCGATCGGCTGGGACGACAACGGCCTGCCCACCGAGCGGCGCGTGCAGAACGTCTACGGGGTCAGGTGCGACCCGTCGCTGCCCTACGACCCGGACTTCGTCCCGCCGGAGCGCCCGGGCAAGCGGGAAGTGCCCATCAGTCGCCGCAACTTCACGGAGCTGTGCGGAAAGCTCACCCAGTTCGACGAGCAGGCCTTTGAGGAGCTGTGGCGCCGCGTCGGGATATCCGTGGACTGGTCGCTGCTCTACACCACGATCAGCGCGCGCTCCCGCCGGATTTCGCAGCGAGGCTTCCTCCGCAACATCGCCCGAGGCGAGGCCTATCAGTCTGAGGCGCCAACCCTGTGGGACGTCACCTTCCAGACGGCAGTCGCCCAGGCCGAGCTTGAGGACCGGGAATGGCCCGGTGCGTACCACCGCATAGCGTTCCACGCCGACAGCGGCCCGGTCTGGATCGACACGACGCGGCCCGAGCTTCTCCCGGGATGCGTGGCGCTCGTCGCGCATCCTGACGACGACCGGTACAAGCACCTGGTCGGCACCACAGTCCGCACGCCGCTGTTCGGAGTCGAAGTCCCCGTCGTGACCCATCACCTCGCCGAGCCCGACAAGGGGACCGGCATCGCGATGGTGTGCACCTTCGGCGACCTCACCGACGTGATCTGGTGGCGTGAGCTTGGGCTGACGACGCGCCCGCTCATCGGCAGGGACGGCCGCCTGCTGCACGAGCCGCCGTCCGGGGTGCCCGACGATCCGTACAAGGAGCTGGCGGGGAAGACCACCTACAGCGCGCGGGAGCGCATCGCGGAACTGCTCCGCGACAGCGGGGACCTGGACGGCGAGCCGAGGCCGACATCGCGCCCGGTGAAGTTCTACGAGCGCGGCGACAAGCCGCTGGAGATCGTCACCGCGCGGCAGTGGTACATCCGCAACGGCGGCCGCGATCTCGGCCTGCGACAGCAGCTGCTCGACGCTGGCCGCAAGCTGTCCTGGCACCCGCCGCACATGCGGGTCCGGTACGAGAACTGGGTCGGCGGGCTAGCCGGGGACTGGCTCATCTCGCGGCAGCGTTTCTTCGGCGTCCCGATTCCGGTGTGGTACCGGCTGGACGGCGAGGGCGAGCCGGTCTACGACGAGCCCCTGCTGCCGAGCGAGGACATGCTCCCGGTCGACCCCGCCTCGGAGGTGCCGCCCGGCTACACCGAGGAACAGCGCGGCAAGCCGAACGGGTTCCGCGCTGACCCGGACGTGATGGACACCTGGGCGACCTCGTCGCTGACCCCGCAGATCGCCGCCAACTGGGGCGTCGATGACGACCTGTACGAGCGGGTCTTCCCCATGGACCTGCGACCGCAGAGTCACGAGATCATCCGGACCTGGCTGTTTGCCACGCTGACCCGGTCGCACCTGGAGTCCGGTCAGCTGCCCTGGACGAACGTCGGGATCTCGGGCTGGATCCTGGACCCCGATCGCAAGAAGATGTCCAAGTCCAAGGGCAACGTGGTCACTCCCGCCGACACCCTCGACCAGTACGGCTCGGACGCGGTCCGCTACTGGGCCGCCAACGGCCGGTACGGCGTGGACACCGCCTTCGATCCCGGCCAGCTCAAGATCGGCCGGCGCCTTGGCATCAAGATCCTCAACGCGTCCCGGTTCGTCTTGTCCCTGGAACCGGTCGAGGGCGAGATCACCCACGCCATTGACCTGTCCATGCTCGCCACGCTGTCACAGGCGGTGCGGGAAGCTACCCAGGCTCTGGAGGGCTACGACCACACGGCTGCCATCGAGGCAATCGAGCGGTTCTTCTGGATGTTCTGCGACGACTACCTGGAACTGGTCAAGGCACGGGCGTACGGTTCCGGTGCAGCCGCAGGCTCAGCCCAGTCGGCCCTGCGCGAGGCACTGAACGTCATGCTCCGGCTGTTCGCCCCCTTCATGCCATTCGTGACCGAGGAAGTCTGGTCATGGTGGCAGGAAGGATCCGTTCACGCGGCCTCATGGCCGTCTGGGGCGCTGGCGGCGGGCGACCCGGCGGTGCTCGCGCTGGCCGCGACCGTGCTCGGCCAGGTCCGCAAGGCCAAGACGGGGGCGCAGGCGTCGATGAAGGCCGAAGCGGCGAGGGTGGTCGTCACCGGCCCGAACGTCGACTTGGTGCGCGGCTGCGAGGACGACCTGCGGGCGGCTGGCAACATCGTGGACCTCTCGTTCGGTGACGTGCCAGACGGTGAGTTCAGCACCGAGGTCACGCTGTAGGACGCGCTGCTGCGTCGTACGACGATCCCACCGACAGCAGCAACTCGTGGCTGCCTGAGACGAAGCAGTAGGCTGAACAGCGTGGATGATGTTGACGAGCGACTGCGCGAGGTAGAGCTCGAGATCGCGGAGCGGCGCCCAGAGCACCAGATCTCGCCGACGCTGGAGCGCATCGCGGCGCTTACCTCCATGCTGGGCGACCCGCAGCGGGCATTCCAGGTCATCCACGTCACCGGCACGAACGGCAAGACATCGATGGCCCGGATGATCGACTCGCTGTTGCGCGAGCGGGGCTTGAGGACCGGGCGGTTCACCAGCCCGCACCTTGCCACGATGCGGGAGCGGATCTGCATTGATGGCGTGCCGGTCACCGAAGAGCGCTTCGTCGAGCTCTATGAAGAGCTGCTCCCGTACATCCAGCTGACCGATGACAGGCAGCCGGCGCCGCTGTCGTTTTTCGAGGTGCTCGTTGGCATGGCGTTCGCTGCCTTCGCCGACGCGCCGGTCGACGTCGCGGTCATCGAGGTCGGCATGGGCGGCCGGTGGGACGCGACCAACGTGGCCGACGGGGCCGTCGCGGTGATCGGGCCGATCGCGATGGACCACATGCAGTGGCTGGGCGACACGATCGAGGAGATCGCGACCGAGAAGGCCGGGATCATCAAGCCGGGCGCGGTCGCGGTGATCGCGCAGCAGCCGCAGGTGGCCGCCGCTTCGGTACTGCTAGACCACGCGGCGTCCGTCGGGGCGTCAGTGGTCCGCGAGGGCATCGAGTTCGGCGTGCTTGCCCGCGAGATGGCCGTCGGCGGGCAGTCGCTCACGCTACGCGGGCTGCGCGGTGAGTATGACGGGGTGTACCTGCCACTGTTCGGCGCCTATCAGGCCGGGAACGCCGCCTGCGCGCTGGCGGCAGTGGAGGCATTTGCCGGGGTTACCGCTACCGTCGGGCTTGACGGTAGCAACTCGCTCGAGCTGGGACCTGGGCTGAGCTCGTCCGGGCTGGCCAGCGACCTAGTGCGCGATGGCTTCGCCAAGGCCTCCTCGCCGGGGCGGCTGGAGATCTTGCGCCGCAGCCCGACAGTTATCGCCGACGCCTCGCACAACCCGGCGGGCATGGCCGCGACCATCGACGGGCTGCAGGAGTCGTTCCGGTTCAACCGGCTCATCGGTGTCGTCGCGGTCGCCGCTGACAAGGACGTGACCGGGATACTGGAGGACCTGGAGCCGGTGCTGTCCGACATCGTGGTGACGACTAACTCGCTGTCCAGGTCGATGCCCGCCACCGAGCTTGGCGCGATCGCGACGGAGATCTTCGGCGAGGACCGCGTCATCGTGCGGGACCGGCTGGATGACGCGATCGAGGCGGCGGTGGCCCTCGCCGACGAGCCGACTGGTCCCGATGAGATCCCGGGCAACAGCGCGGTGCTGATCACCGGGTCGGTCGTCACCGCAGGCGACGCTCGGGCACTGCTTACCCCGGGCCGGGCGGCCGACGGCGACGTGCCACCCCCGCCGGGCACCCCGTCCCGGCACTCGTTTACGGTGGGGGACCTGTCGTGAGGCAGGTTCTGATTGCTGGTGGAGGTGCCTCGTGAGGCGGCTGTGCGGAACCGTTCTGGCCATGGAGGCCGTCGTCGTTGCCCTCTGCATCGTCCCCGCCATGGTCCTTGAGCATGTCCGCGGCGGGGTCGCGGGCAGTATCGGCGGGGGCATCGCCATCCTGGCGATCTTGCTGGCAGGCTTTGTCGGGCGCCCCAAGATGGGCTGGGCGCTAGTCGCCGGGTCCCTGCTGCAACTGGTGGTCATAGCTGCCGGGGTCTTGCTCCCCGTCATGTACGCGCTCGGCGCCATCTTCGCGGCCCTGTGGGGCACCGGCATCTGGCTAGCCCGAAAGTGGGAAGCGTCAGACGCAGGCTCCGTCACCTCGGCCTAGCCCGCGCCACCCATCGAGTCGGGCCGGTATTGACCCGTTGGCGCTATCGGGTCGGGCTGGTATTGACCCGTTGGCGCCATCGGGTCGGGCTGGTATTGACCCGTTGGCGCCATCGGGCCGGGCTGGTATTGACCCGTTGGCGCCATCGGGTCGGGCTGGTATTGACCCGTTGGCGCCATCGGGCCCGGCTGGTATTGACCCGTTGGCCCCAACGGGCCCGCTTAAGCGGTGCGGATGCGCCAGCGAGTGCGGACGGTGGTGGGGCGGATGCGCCAGCGAGTCGGGACGGTAAGAGTCCGGTCGGATTAGCGACCCCATGAGGCATGCCTGTCACGAACGGGATATATCGGGCAAAAGTGGTTTGCCTGACAGGGTGCCGAGTAACCGTGGGACCTCGAAGGCGACACGGAACAGGGAAAGGCGGACGCGGTGGGCGGGTTTGTTCGGTTACCCGGTAGGCTCATGCCTGGTGGCTATGCCTCCGCCCCGACAGCCGCGCTGGCTGTCGGCCTGCGCCAGCGTGGCGCACCCGCTGTGCAGGGCACTGTTTTAGGACATGTGTGCCTGATGCATGCGGGACACAAATGCGTAAAGACTTTGCAAGGGAGCAACAATGCCTCAGCGCACCCTCATTCTGGTCAAGCCGGATGGTGTTCGCCGCAACCTCATCGGCGAGGTAATCGCCCGAATTGAGCGAAAGGGACTAAAAGTCATCGCTCTCGAGCTGCGCACAATCGACCGGGACACCGCCCGCGCGCACTATGCCGAGCACGCCGAGCGCCCGTTCTTCGCTGGGCTCGTCGACTTCATCACCTCAGGCCCGCTGGTCGCACTGGTCGCCGAGGGCGAGAGCGCGATCCCGGCGTTCCGCGCCCTAGCTGGGAAGACGAACCCGGTTGAGTCCGCTCCTGGGACTATCCGGGGCGACTTCGCTCTCGAGGTCTCGGAGAACATCGTGCACGGATCCGACTCCCCGGAGTCCGCCGAGCGAGAGATCAAGATCTTCTTCCCGGAACTCGTTTAACGGGCCGTGCTCTGGCCGAAGTAAAGAGTACGAAGGCCGCCCGCCCGATGAGCAGTCGGCGGAAGACAGTGCCGTGTGAACAAGCAGTGCACGACCACTGAGTACTGGCTGAATAATTCGTGAAGAACTTTCCTGGCGTTTTCGGATCGGAAGGTGCCCGTTCCCGATGAGCAGCGCGATGACGTTCCTTGGCCGCGACATGGCCGTAGACCTCGGTACCGCCAACACGCTCGTGTACGTGCGTGGCCGAGGGATCGTCCTCAATGAGCCAAGCGTCGTGGCGCTCAATACCAACAACGGCCAGATCGTGGCCGTCGGGGTCGAGGCGAAACGGATGATCGGCCGCACCCCAGGCAACATCGTGGCGGTGCGGCCGCTCAAGGACGGCGTGATCGCCGACTTCGACGTGACCGAGCGGATGCTGCGCTACTTCATCCAGAAGGTGCACAAGCGCGCTCGCATGGCCAAGCCCAGGATCGTTGTCGCGGTGCCCAGTGGCATCACCGGCGTGGAGCAGTCCGCCGTCAAGGAGGCAGGCCACCAGGCCGGAGCGCGACGGGTCTACATCATCGAGGAGCCGATGGCCGCCGCCATTGGCGCCGGCCTGCCGGTCAACGAGCCGACCGGCAACATGGTCGTCGACATCGGCGGCGGTACCACCGAGGTCGCGGTCATCAGCCTCGGCGGGATCGTGACCAGCCAGTCGATCAGGATCGGCGGCGACGAGCTCGACCAGGCGATCATCAACTTCGGCAAGAAGGAGCACTCGCTCATGCTGGGCGAGCGCACCGCCGAGGAGATCAAGGTCGCCTTGGGGAGCGCCTTCCCTAGCGCCGACGAGCCGCACGCCGAGATCCGCGGCCGGGACCTGGTCTCCGGCCTGCCCAAGACAGTCGTCATCTCCGCCGCCGAGGTCAGGCGGGCTATCGAGGAGCCGGTCAACCTCATCATCGATGCGGTCAAGACGACCCTCGACAAGTGCCCGCCGGAGCTAGCCGGGGATGTCATGGACCGGGGCATCGCGCTGACCGGTGGCGGCGCGCTGCTGCGGGGTCTGGACCAGCGAATCCGCGAGGAAACGGGAATGCCGGTGCACATCGCCGACAGCCCGCTCGACTCGGTGGTGCTCGGCACCGGCAAGTGCGTCGAGGACTTCGACACGCTGCGCCAGGTGCTGGTGCCCGACCACCGGCGGTAGGCCCCAAACCCTAGACCAGAGCGGGTCCTGGTTTTGGGCGAGCGGGAGAAGTAGCCGGGGGTCGCGGCGGTGCCTGGACTCGAGGAGCGACTGAGGGACGAGGGAGCGACGAGGGAAGGCGCCGCCGGTCGGCGGCCCGAGGCGAGCGGGAGGCACTGCACTGTGCATGACAATCGGTGGACACGTCTGGTCCTCGCCGTCTTGCTGGTCGCGGCTATCGCACTGATCACGATCAGCTACCGCGATGGCGGACCGAACGGGGGCAGCGGGGCCGGCAACACGATCTTCGGCCCGGTCGAGCGGCTGGCCGGCGGTGTGACGACGCCTGTCGCGGGGTTCCTCCACGCGGCAACTCACGACGACGCCAGCGAGATCGCCAGCCTGGAAGAGCAGAACGACCTGCTGCGAAGCGAGGTCAGCAGCGAGCAGGTGGCCGGGACCGAGGCCAAGCAACTGCAGCAGTTGCTGCAGCTCGACGCCAGGGGCGGCTACAAGATCGTCACGGCGAGCGTCATCGCGGTCGGCGGTGACTACTCCGACACCGTCACGATCGATGCTGGCACCCAGGACGGCATCACCTCGAACGAGACCGTGCTTAACGGCAATGGACTCGTCGGCGTCGTCACCAGCGTCGGCCTTACCACCTCCACCGTCGAGCTGGCCACCGACGCGTCCTCAGTCGTCGGCGTCCGGACGGCCACGACGGGCATCATCGGCGAGGTCACCGGGTCCGGGCAGACGATGGTCGGCAACGACAGCATGCACCTCACGCTGTTCAGCGCCACCTCCACCCTGATGCCGGGGGAGGACGTGGTGACGTTCGGCTCCGTTGGGGGCAAGCCCTACGTGCCAGGGGTGCCGGTCGGGTACATCAAATCTGTCACCAGCGCGCCGGGCGCGCTCACGCAGACCGCGCTGATCACCCCGTTCACCGACTTCACCGGCATCGGCGTGGTCGGCGTGGTCATCGCACCGCCCCGTACCGACCCGCGCAACGCCGTAGTGGATGGTCTGCCAGCGCAGGCGAAGCTGGGCGCACAGTGACGCGGTTGCTCCGCAGCCTGCTAGGGCCTCCGGTTCTGCTGGTCCCCGCCATCATCGTCCAGGCCATGCTGGTCAACCGGATCCCGCTGCCGGGCAACGCCCAGCCGGACGTGGTGCTGCTCATCGTCCTCGCGCTGGCCGCCGTGGGCGGCCCGGTACCGGGCATGCTGGCCGGCTTCATCGGCGGGCTGGCGCTGGACATCGCGCCGCCAGGCAGCGATCTCATCGGCGAGAAGGCCCTCGTCTTCTGCCTCGTCGGGTACGGCTGCGGGCTGCTTGGAGCACTGCAGCGCAGGGGGGAGGAGGACCGACCGGCGATGGCCGCGCTGCCCACAGTCCCGGCCTGCGCGGCCATCGCCGAGGTGCTGCTCGCGGGCCTGGGCAGGATGCTCAGCGATCCCAGCATGACCATGCCCGCCATCAGCCATGTTCTGCCGGCCGCAATCGTCTATGACCTTTTCCTCAGCCCGGTCGCGCTGCTGCTCGTGGCCGTCGTCCGGGGCGGGCCGAAGCCGGCCCACACCCTGTTCCCGCCGCGCAAGAAGGGACAGGCCCCGGGCCTCGGCGCCGTGCGCGCCGCCGCCGGGGCCCGGGTCATGACCGGGTCCGTACCCCGGCTGAGCTTCGCCGGCGCCAGGCCTGACGCATTGCGTTCCGCGACCCCGTCAGCCCCCATTTTCCGAACGTCCGCCCCCCCTCTCGCACCCACGTTCTCCGGCCAGAGCGCAACTGCGGGCAGGTTGCGGGGTGCTGGTGGCAGCGGCCTGCGGGGTCAGCCGCTGCGAGAGGCCGGTGGCAGCGCGCTGCGTGGTGAGGCGTTGCGGGGTGCCGGTGGCAGCGCGCTGCGGGGTCAGGCGCTGCGGGGTGCCGGTGGCAGCGGTCTGCGTGGTGAGGCGTTTCGGGGTGCCGGTGGCAGCGGTCTGCGTGGTGAGGCGTTTCGGGGCGCCGGTGGCAGCGCGCTGCGGGGTCAGGCGCTGAGAGGTGCCGGTGGCAGCGGCCTGCGGGGTGAGGCGTTTCGGGGCGGCGGTGGCAGCGGTCTGCGTGGTGAGGCGTTTCGGGGCGGCGGTGGCAGCGGCCTGCGGGGTCAGGCGCTGCCAGGGGCCGGCGGCAGTGGCCTGCGCGATGCTGGCGCGCTACGCGGAAGCCGCTGGCTGCGTGACAGTGGCCCAGGCGGCACGTCGCGCGGTGGCGGCGCTGTTAAGGGCGGCGAGTTTCGCAGGGACGCAGGCCCCGCGGGCGGCGACTGGCTGCGGAGCCGTAGCTGGCCAGGCGGCCGGCGTGCCGGGCGACGCGACGGCGTCATCGGCGGCAGCGTCCTGGGAGGCGGCGTCCTGGGGGGCGGCGTTGGCTCTTACCGCAATGGCGGCTTCGCTGGCGCACTCGGGCCGTCGCTGTTCGCCGGGGCCGACTCTCGCGGGCCCGGCCGCGGCTGGCGCCGGCGCGGCTGGCCTCGGCGCGGCGGGCCGCGCGCCGGCGGGCACTGCGTCACGCGAACGGCGACGTCCACCGGTGCGGGATGGGCCTCCGGTAGGGCAGGCGGATGGGCCCGTTCTGCTCGTGGGCCCGGAAAGGGCTGGCTACGGACAGGCGGCCCACCTGCGGGGGGAACGGGCTGGCCGAGCGGGAGGAAGGCGTCTCCTGGCAAGGGATGGCTGAAGCCGTCGAAGCCAGTCGCCCGCGCCCGGCGCAGCTCGCCGGGGCGCGGCTGGTTGTCACGCAAGCCGCCCAGGATCATGCTCCAGCGCAAGCCCAGCGGACTTGGCGACACACGGATGGGAGAACGCCGATGATTCCCCTGCACCGACGGCGGCTGGTCGTGCTGTACGCGGTGGCAGTGCTGGTGCTGGCAGTGCTCGGCGGACGCCTGTGGTACCTGCAGGTGATGAACGGGACCCAGTTCAAGACGCTCGCGGCGGATAGCCAGACCCGGACGATCGTGGTCCCGGCACTGCGTGGCGAGATCCTCGACGATCAGGGCGACGCGTTCGTGACCAACAAGACCTCGCTGGTCATCTCCGTCAACATGATGCAGCTCTCACAGCAGCCCGACGCCGGGACGGCGGTGCTGCAGCGGCTCGCGGCGCTGCTCGGCATGTCCGCCCAGGTGCTGAAGGCGGAGACCACACTGTGCACCGCAGGCGTCAAGCCGCCCTGCTGGTCGGGCTCGCCATACCAGCCGATCCCGGTGGACGATCATGTCAGCAACCAGGTCGCCCTACAGGTCATGGAGGAGCCGACGGTTTATGTCGGCGTTACGGCGCAGGTCCAGCCGGTCGTCTACTATCCCTCGCCGGATGGCGCGGACCCGGCGCAGGTGCTGGGTTACCTGCAGCCCATCACGGCGCAGGAGGTCCAGACGCGGCATCTCACCGTGACCGGGTTCTCCAGGGTGGACCTAGTCGGCCAGGCGGGACTGGAAGCGCAGTACGACCAGCAGTTGCGCGGTGTGACGGGGAAGCAGACCGTGTCGGTCAACGCGGCCGGCGACGTCACCGGGACCGTGAGCCAGGTCGCGGCGAGGCCCGGCGATGACCTCATCACCAGCATCAACGCGAAGGTGCAGGTGGTCGCCCAGAACGCGCTGGACGACGCGGTCGCCAGGTCCCGCGCGGAGGGCAACGCCATGGACCAGGGAGCGGCGATCGTGGAGACGACCACCGGCCGGATCGTGGCGATGGCCAGCTACCCGGACTACGATCCGAACGTCTGGACCAACGGCATCTCGCAGTCGCAGTTCCAGGCCCTGTTCGGCCCGCCCAACATGACAGGGAGCGCGTCGGTCGGCGCCCCGATCATTAACTACGACACCCAGGGCGAGTACTCACCCGGCTCGACGTTCAAGATCGTGTCTACAGCGACTGCAGTCGAGAATGGATACAGCATCAACGGCCAGTACAACTGCCCCGCGATCTACAAGATCGACGGGCACTCCTACGCCAACGACGGTGAGCCGAACATGGGCCCGATCTCGCTCTCCCGGGCGCTGATCGTGTCCTGCGACACGGTCTACTACGAGCTCGGGTACCAGATGTGGAAGAGCGACGATGTGGCCGCCGACTTCCAGGCCAACCCGAACGGCCCCCTCCAGAAAATGCAGGCGGGCGAGCTGGCCTGGGGATTTGGCAAGCCCACCGGCATCGACCTGGCCGGGGAGTCCACCGGCGCGGTCCCGACCCGGCAGTGGCTGTACTGGCTGTGGAAGGACAACGCCGATAAGGGCCAGGCGTGGTGCAAGAACGGCAAGAAGAACGGCTCCTACGTCCAGCAGATCGCGTTCCAGGACTGCGAGTCCGGATACATGTGGGAGCCGGGACTTGCGGCCATCGCGACGATCGGCCAGGGCTACGTCAGCACGACGCCGCTGCAACTCGCTAACGCCTATGTGGCCCTGGCCAACGGCGGGACGCTATACAGCCCGCGGGTTGGCGAGGCGCTCGTGTCGACGTCCGGCACGGTGGTGCAGAAGATCAACCCGCCGGTGATCGGTCATGTCCCGGCGTCGCAGTACACGCTGTCCTACATCCGCAACGCCCTCGCGGGCGTGGTGACCCAGGGCACGGCGCAGAGCGCTTTCGGCGGGTTCCCGCTCAGCAAGGTCTGCGTGGCGGGCAAGACCGGTACCGCTGAGGCCTTCGGGTCGAACGCCACCTCGGTGTTCGCTTCCTTCGCCCCCTGCAACAACCCGCAGTACGTAGTGGTGGTCATGCTGCCGGACTCCGGTTACGGCGCCGACGCGGCGGCGCCGGCCGTCGAGCAGATCTACGACGGCATCTACGGACTCCAAGGGCAGAAGGCGGCCGTGCCTGGCGGCAATCTGCCCACGTCGCTGCCGAAGCTGAAGCGGGCTGGGCTGGTCGCCCCGCACAAGACCGCAAAGGCGCGGCCAACCGCAAAGGCGGGGCCGACCGCGACGGCGGGGCCGACCGCGACGGCGACGCCATGAGCGGCCTGGGGTTCAGGGGCGGCGCGGGCCTGCGCAACGGCTCGCCGATCCGCGGGATCAGCAGGGTCCGGCCTGTCGGGTACGGCGGGACGCGGAACCTTGGCTTCACCACCCGGTCGGCGGATCGGCCGCTGCTCGCTCGCACCTTCGCCCAAGACGGGCTGATCGGTCGCTACGACTGGTTCCTCATCCTGATCACGCTTGTGCTGACCGGTATCGGCACCGTGCTGGTCTGGGCGGCGACCGCGCCGAGCCTGCAGCAGGCGGGTCAGGACCCGTACTCTTACCTGTACAAGCAGATCCTGAACGACGTCGTCGGCGTGGGGCTGATGCTCATCGCCGGGAGCCTGGACTACCGGAGGTTCCGCGCCCTGACGCCCTGGGTGTACGGGATCTCGGTGCTGCTTCTCGCGGCCGTCATGACGCCGGCCGGCAGCATGGTGAACGGCGCGAAGGCGTGGATCGCGCTGCCCGGCGGTTTCCAGATTGAGCCGTCGGAGTTCGCCAAGCTCGCCCTTGTGCTGTCGACGGCGACCCTGGTGTCGCGGCGCCCTGAGGTCACCGTGGCGGGCGGCAAGTCGAGGGTCGGCCGTCCGGAGATCGGGGTTGTCGCGCGGGCGGTGCTGGTGGCGCTGCCGCTACTGGGCCTGGTGGCCCTTGAGCCGGCCCTCGGCGTCACGATGGTGCTGGTGTTCTCGCTGACCGGGATGATCGTGGTGTCCGGGTTGCGGCTGGAGTGGATCGTCGGGGCACTGGTGGCCGCCGCGATCGCGGTCTACGCGGTGGTGTCGATGCACCTGATGAAGGGCTACCAGGTGTCGCGGCTGACTGCCTTCCTGCACCCGCAGCAGGACCTGGCTGGGGCTGGCTACAACCTGATCCAGGCCAAGACGGCGATCGGGTCCGGCGGGATGTTCGGCACCGGGCTGCTCCACGGCTCATTTATCGCCAACAACTACGTCCCCTCGCAGCAGACTGACTTCATCTTCACCGTGGTGGGGGAGGAGTTCGGCTTCGTCGGGTGCGCGGTCGTCATCGCCCTGCTGACGGTGCTGATCATCCGAGCCATCCGGATCGCCTTCGTGACCGACGACCTGTTCGGGATGCTGGTCGCGGCCGGGATCGCGTGCTGGTTCATCTTCCAGACGTTTGTCAACGTTGGCATGACGATCGGGCTAGCGCCGATCACCGGCCTGCCGCTGCCGTTCGTTTCCTACGGGGGGTCGGCGATCTTCGCCGACATGATCGCGATCGGCCTGCTGCAGTCGGTCCGTCGCCACCACTCGGTCTTCGACTCCAGCAGTCGCCTCTAGCGATCATCGGCCGCCTCTTAGCTGCCCCAGGCTGACCGTAGCCCTGAGTATCCTGGGTCAATGCCCGTCGAGTCTGTCTTCCCGCGGCTGGAGCCGTTGCTCCCGCTGGTCCGCAAGCCCGTCCAGTACGTGGGCGGCGAGGTCAACGCGGTCGTAAAGGACTGGGATGCGACCGACGTGCGGTGGGCGCTGCTGTACCCGGACGCCTACGAGGTCGGGCTGCCCAACCAGGGCCTGGCGATCTTGTACGAGGTGCTGAACGAGCAGGACGGGGTCCTCGCCGAGCGGGCCTACAGCGTCTGGCCGGACATGGAAGCGCTCATGCGGTCGGCCGGGGTGCCGCAGTTCACGGTGGACGCGCACCGGCCGGTCGGCTCGTTCGACCTGCTGGGCGTCAGCTTCTCAACCGAGCTCGGGTACACGAACCTGCTGACGGCGCTGGACCTGGCCGGGATTCCGCTGGTGGCCGCTGACCGGTCCATCACCGATCCGGTGGTCGTCGGCGGCGGGCACGCGACGTTCAACCCCGAGCCGCTCGCGGACTTCCTCGACGCGGTCGTGATGGGCGATGGCGAGGAGGCGGTGCTGCTCATCACGTCGCTGGTGCGGTCCTGGAAGAAGGCCGGGTGCCCCGACGGCCGGGACGGGCTGCTGCTTTCACTGGCGGACACCGGATCGGTGTACGTGCCGCGCTTCTACGACGTGTCGTACCTTCCAGACGGGCGGATCGGCTCGGTCCGGCCGAACCGTCCCGGCGTGCCGCGGTCGGTGCGCAAGCACACGCTGATGGACCTTGACGCCTGGCCCTACCCGAAGGCGCCGGTCGTGCCGGTCGCGGAGACCGTGCACGAGCGGTTCAGCGTGGAGATCTTTCGCGGTTGCACCCGGGGCTGCCGGTTCTGCCAGGCGGGGATGATCACCCGTCCGGTTCGCGAGCGGTCGATCACGACGGTCGGAGCGATGGTCGCCGCCGGGATCGCCGCCACCGGGTTCGCCGAGGTGGGGCTGCTGTCGCTGTCCAGCGCCGACCACACCGAGATCAACGAGATCGCCATCGACCTGGCCGACTGCTACGCGGGGACCAACACCGGGCTGTCGCTGCCGTCGACCCGGGTGGACGCGTTCAACGTGACGCTGGCTGACGAGTTGTCTCGCAACGGGCGGCGATCCGGGCTGACGTTCGCCCCGGAGGGCGGCTCTGAGCGGATGCGCAAGGTGATCAACAAGATGGTCACCGAGGAAGACCTCATCCGGACCGTGTCGACCGCGTTCTCGTCGGGGTGGCGGCAGGTCAAGCTCTACTTCATGTGCGGGCTGCCAACCGAGACCGATGAGGACGTGCTGGCCATCGCGTCGCTGGCGCAGCGGGTTATCGCGGCCGGGCGGTCCGTGAGCGGCCGGAAGGACATCCGGTGCACAGTGTCGATTGGCGGGTTCGTTCCGAAGCCCCACACACCCTTCCAGTGGGCTGCCCAGTGTGAGTCGTCGGTCGTGGACGCCCGGCTGAAGGCACTGGGGGCGGCGTTGCGTTCCGACCGTGCCTACGGACGGTCGATCGGTTACCGGTACCACGAGGGAGAGCCGTCACTCATCGAGGGGCTGATGGCCCGCGGTGACCGGCGTGTCGGGGGCATTATCCTGGCGGCCTGGCAGGACGGCGCGCGCTTCGACGGGTGGAATGAGAACTTCTCGTTCGAGCGGTGGGCCTTGTCGTGCTCGACCGCTTTGGCAGGCACTCCGGTGGACCTGGCTTGGTACACTACGCGAGAGCGTGACTACGATGAGGTGCTGCCCTGGGACCACCTGGACTCCGGCCTGGACCGCGACTGGCTGTGGCAGGACTGGCAGTCCGCCGTAGCGGCCGACGGGGCCGGCGAGGTGGAAGACTGCCGGTGGACCCCGTGTTACGAGTGTGGGGCATGCTCCGCGATGGGTACACACATCGAGGTAGGGCCGACCGGGGAACGAATCGACCCTGCTCGGATGCTACCGGTGCTGTCCGTGACGGGCAGTGTTGCCTCAGGACAGGGGAGATGACGCGTGGTGAAGCCTGAGCCCCTGGCTGGGGAACCCCTGGCTGGGGAACCCGGTTCGGGGCCTGGCACGGCAGGCGCGGCGCGGCCTGGCGTGGCGGCTCCCGTACAGCACCTGGTGGTCCGGTATGCTAAACGGGGAAAGATGCGTTTTGCCAGCCACCGGGATGTGGCACGTGCCTTCGAGCGAGGCGTGCGGCGGGCAGGGGTGCCCATCGCGCACTCGGCCGGATTCACCCCGCATCCAAAGATCTCCTATGCGGGAGGGGCGCCGACCGGCGTCGCGAGCGAGGCGGAGTACCTCAGCCTCGCGCTGACGAACCGGACAGACCCTGCGGTGGTGCGAGACGGGCTGAACGCAGCGCTGCCGGATGGGATAAAAGTGATCGACGTCACCGAGGATGCTGGGGGGCTGCCAGCCAGCCAACTCGTCGCGTCCGAGTGGCGGGTCATCCTTCCCGGCTTGCCGACCGAGGCGGTTGCCCCGGCGGTTCACGAGTTTCTTGCCCTGGAGCACGCCGAGGTAGAGCGGCTCACGAGCAAGGGAATGCGCCGTATGGATGCCCGGCCCGCGGTCGTCACGATCGAAGTGACGTCTGCCGAGGCCGGTGACGCGGCGCTGCGAATGATCGTGAGGCACACCGTCCCGGCCATCCGGCCGGATGACGTGCTGACCGCGATCCGCGAAGTTTCCGGCGTGACCCCGGACGCCCCGCCGTTGATGACACGGCTGGCGCAGGGGTCAATCAGCGAATCCGGGGTGGTCATGCCATGACCGCCCACGAGACCAGGAATCCGACCATGTCTGCTAGGTACCGCGCGAGCGGTCCCGTGCGTGCCCGTTTCCCGCACGGTAGCCGAGCCCGCGACCTGGGGATGAGAACACTACGAGCTTCCGCGCGGCGCACCGCCGTCGTCGTGAACACGGTCGCGGTCGTGGCGACCGCCGTCATCGTGGGCGCCCATGTCGTCCTTAGATGCGGCGTTGCCCGAGATGCCGCCGTCGTCCCGCGAGCGGGCACCCGGAAGCCTGACTGGAGATTGCCCGTATGCTCGACAGCGAGCTCAACAACAGTGGTAACGAGAACACCCCGGTAACCAGCGGCCAGACCGGGGACGAGACGCGAGATAACGCGGCCGAGGGTTCAGGGAACCGAGGCGTGTTCTCGGGTCGTCCGGCGGTTTCTGGTGGGTCGGCGGAGCCAGTGATGACCCCGATGGTGGCCGTCCCCGCAGTGCTCTTCCAGCCGCCGCAGGTCCTGTTCCAGCCGCCGCAGCCATTCACGCCGGCCGTCGGCGCGTCCGGCGCTTCAGGCGCTTCCGGCAACGGCTTGGGTGCCGGTGTCGTCGATGACGAGGCCGGGACCGGTGCGCCCGAGCGAACGACGGGACGTCGTTCGGCTGGGCGCGGAACCCGGGCGCGTAGCGCCCGTGAGACCCGCGAATCCCGGGACGCCCGCGAATCCCGGGACACCCGTGACCGTGACTTCGCGGACGCGGATGCCGGCGAGGCCGATGATGACGATGCCCTGGCAGGTCTTGCTGGCTCTGCTGGCTCTGCCACTGCAGTGCCAGCTGACGTTGTGGTCGGGGACGAGGATGCGGATGAGGCCCCCGGCAGCCGCCGTCGGCGCCGGCGGGACCGCCGGAGCCGGGGCAGGGCTGAGGCGGAGTTCTCCGTTGTCGACCATGGCGTGATTGTCGAGGCCGGCGAGGAGACGGCTGACGCCGACGCCGACGCCGAGGACGACACCGGCGACATTGGCGAGGGCGTGGGCACGAGTCGCCGTCGGCGGCGCAAGCGTCGCCGCGGCACGGCCGATGTCGACGTCGCCGCACCCGATGACCCGCCGGACACCGTCGTGCACGTCCGGGAGCCGCACAATCTCGTCGACGATGTCCGGGCGGTCAAGGGATCGACGCGGCTTGAAGCCAAGAAGCAGCGTCGCCGCGAGGGCCGGGAATCCGGTCGCCGCCGCCCGCCGGTCATCACCGAGTCCGAGTTCCTGGCCCGGCGAGAGTCCGTCGAGCGAATGATGGTGGTCAGGCAACGCGGTGACCGCACCCAGATCGCGGTGCTTGAGGACGGCGTCCTCGTCGAGCACTACGTGAACCGGACGACTCACCAGTCCTACGTTGGCAACGTCTACCTGGGCAAGGTCCAGAACGTGCTGCCGTCGATGGAGGCCGCCTTCGTCGACATCGGCAAGGGACGCAACGCCGTGCTCTACGCCGGCGAGGTGAACTTCGAGGCCAGCGGCCTGGAGGGACAGCCGAAGCGGATTGAGTCCGCCCTGAAGCCGGGCCAGTCCGTCATCGTCCAGGTGACCAAGGACCCGGTGGGGCACAAGGGAGCCCGGCTGACCAGCCAGGTCAGCCTGCCCGGCCGCTACCTCGTGTACGTTCCCGGTGCCTCGATGACCGGGATCAGCCGCAAGCTGCCCGACACCGAGCGCAACCGTCTCAAGCACATCCTCAAGAAGGTCACGCCGGAGAACGGCGGGGTCATCGTGCGCACCGCGGCCGAGGGTGCCGCCGAGGCCGAACTCGAACGCGACGTGACGCGACTGGCTGCCCAGTGGGAGAACATCGAGCGGAAGGCCAAGACCGCCTCGGCTCCGGCCCTGCTGTACGGCGAGCCGGACCTGACGATTCGCGTCGTCCGGGACGTGTTCAACGAGGACTTCGGCAAGCTGATCGTCTCTGGTGACGACGGCTGGGAGGTCATTGACGAGTACGTCAGGTACGTGGCGCCGCACCTCGCCGAGCGGATTGAGCGGTGGGGACCAGAGATCGAGTCCGGCGGTTCGGCGATGAGCGGGGACGACGTGTTCGCCGCCTACCGCGTCGACGAGCAGCTGGCCAAGGCACTGGAGCGGAAGGTCTGGCTACCGAGCGGAGGCTCCCTCGTCATTGACCGCACCGAGGCGATGACGGTCATTGACGTCAACACTGGGAAGTTCACCGGTCAGGGCGGAAACCTGGAGGAGACCGTCACCCGCAACAACCTGGAGGCGGCCGAGGAGATCGTCAGCCAGCTCCGGCTCCGCGACGTGGGCGGAATCGTCGTCATCGACTTCATCGACATGGTCCTGGAAGCCAACCGGGAACTGGTACTTCGGCGGCTGCTTGAGTGCCTCGCCCGGGACCGGACCAAGCACCAGGTCGCGGAGGTCACCTCGCTCGGCCTCGTTCAGATGACCCGCAAGCGGGTCGGCGCTGGACTGCTTGAGGCATTCTCCGAACCCTGCGAGCACTGCAACGGGCGCGGTGTGATCCTGCACCTGGAGCAGAACGAGGCAGGGGTCCATCACGGAGCGCGGCGCGCTGTCGGCAACGGCAACGGTGCCCCTGGCACCGCGGTCGGTGGCAACGGGACCGTGCGGCATGGGGCCGAGCACAACGGGCGGCGCGAGCTTGCGGCTGGCGCCGACGCAGGAACCGGCCTGGATAGCACCGGGGACTCCGGCTCCGGCGCGTCCGGCGTCGCGGACCAAGCAGGGACCCGAGGCACCGGGCAGCCGGAGCGCGGCGGTCGGCGCAATCGGCGCGACCGGGACCGCGGCAGCCGTTCCGGTGGCACGGCGGCCGTTGCCCACGCGATCGCCGACGTGGCGTCCGCGACCGTGGCCCCGTCCGACGCGGAAGTGCTCCCGGTCGAGACGCCGACTGCTATCGACGAGACCGTTATCGTTGACACGCCGGTCACCCAGGCCGCCAGGTACCGCTCTGGCACTGGAACCGCTGAGGACTCCACTGCCGGGACTGCTGAGGGTTTTGGGCCTGCGGAGCCGGCGTCGATTCCAGGGACGGCCGAGACCGGTGGGTCTGCCGGTGCCGGAACTCCCGTTGCCGATGTTCCGCCGGCCGTTCGACGCCGCAGGACACGCACCGGATCGGCGACTGTCCGCCGCGTCACCACATCCGACGAGCCGGTCACGGTGGTCGTTACCGTTCCGCCCGTGGTCGAGCCCAGCCTTGCCGTATCCGAACCGGTCGCGGAGCAGACATCGGTTCCGGAGTCCGGCCCTGCCCTCGTGGCAGAGCCCGCCCCGCTGACCGAGGCCGTCCCGTCCGTTGCTGATGCGGCTCCGGTGGCTGAGGTTCTGCCGTCCGTTGCTGATGCGGCTCCGGTGGCCGGAATCGAGCCAGTGGCACTGGCTGAGCTGACGGCGCCGACCGCCGAGAACGAGCAGGCCGAGACTACCGAGACCGAGCCTGTCGCGGAAGCGGCCGTGCCTGCTGAGGCCGAGGACATCGTGGCGCCAGCTGAGGCAACCGTGGCCGATGAGGCTTCCACGCCCGAGTCGGTCAAGGACTCGGCGCCTGTCAGTGCCGCCGAGTCTGAGTCGGCTGTCAGTGAAGAGGCTGCGCCGGCTGAGACGCAAGAGCAGCAGGATGATTCTGGGGAGGAAACAGGCTTCCTCTTCGAGAGCTGAGCTTCCTCGCCATTCGGTATCTCCAAGTCGATGGCCGCCATTTCGGTAAAATTTCGCGGCTGTGGCAACAGTGCCACAGCCGCGGGGCCTGACGCGTAGTCTCTGCGATCATGCAGGTCCTGGGCGCAGCCCCGCGTCCTTGCCAGCCGCGCCAGCCGCCCGCTTGCGCCCAGGTCGGTTTATGGCACTGGCTGACATATGTCAGAATATGTCCCCAGATCGAGCCTATAAATCTGACATAACGGACATATAGGGTACGTTTTCTGACATAAGCCTCATTCGGCCGGGGCCGGTCGCCTGGGCCGGTCGCCTGGGCCGGTCGCCGGGGCCGGTCGCCTGGGCGGGTAATTTGCGCTGGTGCGGGTGGGGGTTGGCTGGGGCTTGCTGCCGCGCTGTGGCTGTTGTGGCTGGGCGGGTGGGGGTTGGCTGGGGCTTGCTGCCGCGCTGTGGCTGTTGTGGCTGGGCGGGTGGGGGTTGGCTGGGGCTTGCTGCCGCGCTGTGGCTGGGCGGGTAGCTGGGGCTTGCTGCCGCGGTGGCGGGTGCGTGCCGGACCCGTTGCTGCTGCGGGGGCGCGTGCTGGAACCGTTGTGGCCGTTGTGGCCGTTGTGACTGCGGGGGTGTGCACCGGGAGCTGTTGTGACTGCGGGGGCGTACTGGAACCGGGGCGCGGGCAGTGTCGGGCCGAGGCTGCTGAATGTGAGGGCGTCTTGGCGGGGCAGCCGGCAGGGGGATGATACGGCGGGTCTGGCGGGCGCGGTGCATCGGGAGCCTGGGAGCTGGTAGGCTTCGACGTAGCGATCCGGGGCCGCAGTATGTGTGGCCGGAGGGTCGCTTCGTGCGCGTAAGATGGCATGTCACGTTGAGTTGACGTGCTAGGTGGAAGGCGAGCTTGCCGCGCCCGCGATGACCGAAGCGCCGAGGCCAAGAAGGTTTCGGCATGTGTCGGCATCGCTGCTGGTACGGGGCACGCACAAGGGAGAAGAGAGTTCTCGAGTGTACGCGATTGTGCGTTGCGGCGGCAGGCAGGAGAAGGTCGCCCTCGATGACGTGCTCACCATTGATAAGCTGGCGACCGAGGAGGAGGGCGCGACCATCACGCTCCCCGCGCTCCTCGTGGTTGACGGCGAGACGGTGATCACGGACGTGAGCGGCTACCAGGTGACAGCTGAGGTTGTCGGCCCGGCCGCTGGCCCGAAGATCAACATGATCCACTATCGGAACAAGACGGGCTACAAGCGCCGTCAGGGGCACCGGCAGAAGTACACCCAGATCCGGGTCACCGGGATCGAGAAGGCGTAGCGAAGAGATGGCACATAAGAAGGGCGCGTCGTCCAGCCGTAACGGCCGTGACTCCAACGCGCAGCGACTGGGCGTAAAGCGGTTCGGTGGCCAGGCGGTCAACGCCGGCGAGATCATCGTCCGCCAGCGGGGCACCCACTTTCACCCGGGCGAGAATGTTGGTCGTGGCAGCGACGACACGCTGTTCGCGCTGGTCGGCGGTGCGGTCAAGTTCGTCAAGTACCGAGGCCGCCGCGCGGTGAGCATCGTTCCTGGCTCAGCCGAGTAAAATTGGCCGCAGGGGCGCCAGCGACCGATGGACTGAGCGGAGCGACCGAGGTATGGGGAAGCGAAGCGAGGGAAGAGGTCGCGCAGAGGGCGCGCCGTGGGGCCGGGGTCGGCAATAGAGCGCGGCTTGGTTTGTAGCCGCGCGAGAAGCAGAGCGTGCGCTGAAGGCGGGCGGGAGTTCCCCGGCCCGCCTTTAGTCATGTTTGTGTGAGGAGAATGAATCATGGCGGAGTTCGCTGACCAGGCCGCGCTACGGGTTCGCGCGGGCGACGGTGGAGACGGCTGCGCCTCGGTTCACCGCGAGAAGTTCAAGCCGCTCGGCGGTCCCGACGGTGGCAATGGCGGGCGCGGTGGGGACGTGATCCTTGAGGTTGACGCCTCCAGTTCGACCCTGCTCGACTTCCACCGCCGCCCGGTCCGCAAGGCGGGAAACGGCAAGCAGGGGTCGGGTGCCAACAGGAATGGCGCTGAGGGCGGCGACTTGGTCGTCAAGGTTCCGAATGGCACCGTCGTACTGGACAAGCGCGGCACCATCCTCGCTGACCTGATGGGTACCGGCACGAGGTTCGTCGCTGCCGCTGGAGGCAAGGGTGGCCTCGGCAACGCGGCCCTCGCCTCGCCGCGGCGCAAGGCGCCGGGGTTCGCGCTCAAGGGGGAGCCGGGACAGGAGTACGAGCTCACCCTGGAGCTGAAGACGGTAGCCGACATCGGCCTCGTCGGCTTCCCGAACGCGGGAAAGTCGTCGCTGATCGCCGCCATGTCCGCGGCTCGGCCGAAGATCGCGGATTACCCGTTCACTACGCTTATCCCCAACCTTGGCGTCGTGGAGGCCGGCGACGTCCAGTTCGTCGTCGCCGACGTGCCAGGGCTGATCCCCGGGGCGAGCGAGGGCAAGGGCCTGGGCCACGACTTCCTGCGCCACGTCGAGCGCTGCTCGGCGATTGTGCACATGCTGGACTGCGCGACGCCCTTGCCGGGCCGCGACCCGATCTCCGACCTCGACGCGATCGAGGCCGAGCTCAAGGCGTACGAGGAACTGACGGCCACGGGCACGGGCCCCGCTGCCCCACTGGCGGGGGTGCCTTTGTCACAGCGGCCGAAGCTGGTCGTTCTGAACAAGGTGGACGTTCCGGAGGCGAGGGAGCTGGCCGAGCTGGTACGGCCGGAGCTCGAGCGGCGTGGCCTCAAGGTCTACGAAGTGTCAGCCGCGACGACCGAGGGCCTGCGCGAGCTCGGCTTCGCGATGGCCGAGATCGTCGTTGCGGCCCGGGTGGCGCGGCCGGAATCGGAGCCGACCAGGGTAGTCATCCGCCCGGCTTCGGTGAGCGGGCCGGAGTTCGAGGTGGTAAAGACCCCTGAGGGCGGCTACTTCGTCCGGGGCGAGAAGCCTAGGCGCTGGGTGCGGCAGACCGACTTCACCAATGAGGAGGCGGTCGGGTACCTGGGGGACCGGCTGGCCCGCCTCGGAGTCGAGCAGGCCCTGGCGGACGCGGGCGCCCTGCCTGGCGACGAGATCCTCATCGGCGACGACGACGACGCGGTCGTCTTCGACTGGGACCCGACGCTGGAGACGAACCTCGGTCACGTCCCCGGCCCGCGCGGCACGGACGGTAGGCTAGCGGGCTGGTAGGCACTTCTCCCACGGGCAAGAACGCGCAGCAAGAAAAGGCTGGTTGTGGGCGACGTACGACAGGACATCGCGACGGCCCGTCGGGTTGTCGTCAAGATCGGCTCGTCCTCGCTGACGACCAGGAGCGGTGCGATCGACGACGCCCGAGTCACGGAACTGGTCGGCGCCCTGGCGAAGCGGGCCAGCGACGGCGGGCACATGCTGCTGGTGTCCTCGGGCGCGATCGCGGCAGGGATGGCGCCGCTGAGGCTGACCAGGCGGCCCCGGGACCTGGCGACCCAGCAGGCGGCGGCCAGCGTCGGGCAGGGGCTGCTGATCGCTCGGTACACGGCGGCCTTCGCCGCGCACGGCCTCGGCACCGGGCAGGTCCTGCTCACCGCCGACGACGTCATGCGCCGTGGTCACTACCGCAACGCGCAGCGCTGCCTGGACCGCCTGCTCGAACTGGGCATGGTACCAGTCATCAACGAGAACGACACGGTGGCCACCGACGAGATCCGGTTTGGCGACAACGACCGGCTCGCCGCCCTCGTCGCGCACGTCAGCAGGGCCAACGCGCTGATCTTGCTGTCTGACGTGGACGGTCTGTACGACGGCGATCCCCGCAAGGGCGGCGCGAGAAGGATCACGACCGTGGGCGGCCCGGCGGACCTGGCCGGCATCACCGCCGGGAAGACCGGTGCCAGCGGCCTCGGGACCGGTGGCATGGCCACTAAGGTCGACTCCGCGCTGATCGCGACGCAGGCTGGCATCCCGACCGTACTGACTTCGGCCCGGAACGCTGCCCGCGCCCTTGCCGGGGAGGAGACCGGGACCTACTTCGCGCCGACCGGGCAGCGTCCCGCGACGCGCCTGCTGTGGCTGGCGCACGCCGCCGTCGCCCGAGGCACCCTGACACTGGACAGCGGTGCCGTTGCCGCCGTCGTGCAACGGCGGGCGTCGCTGCTCCCGGCCGGCATCACCGGTGTCGCCGGGGCGTTCGAGGCGGGCGACCCGGTGAACCTGTCCAGCGAGGATGGCACGGTCGTCGCCCGCGGCCTGGTCAACTACGACGCGTCCGAGATCCCCGGCCTGATGGGCCGCTCCACTCGGTGGCTGGCCAGCAGGCTCGGCGCGGAGTACGAGCGCGAGGTCGTCCACCGTGACGACCTCGTGCTCCTGTGCTGACGCCAAGACATGTCTGCGGACAGCCGTGAGTGCGCTGCTGGGATGAGGCTCACTGCCTGCAGCTTCCTGGTTTCCAGTCAATGGTCACGCCGGGTCCGGCTCACGACACCAGGCGCCGCGCGGCGGCCTCGATCTCCGGTTCGCTGACAAGGACCAGGTTGGCGGCGTCGCCGAGCGGGATGAAGGTGTCGGCGGCGGCCACCCGCGCGATTCGGCCCTGGTAGCCGGCGTCGATCAGCGCCGTTATGATGGCCTCGGAGACGCCGCCGGAGCGGCGGGTCTCGTCGACTACCAGGACGCGGCCGGTGCGGCTGGCCTCAGCGAGCAGTTGCCCGGCCGGCAGCGGCGCGAGCCAGCGCAGGTCAAAGACCCGCGCCCGGATGCCGTCGGCGGCGAGCCTGCGGGCCACGCGCAGCGACATGGGGACCCCGTTGCCGAAGGTGACCAGCGTAAGGTTCTCGTAGCCATCGCCCGGGTAGGCGCGGCCCTGCCCGATCGGCACGTGCTCGTCCGCCCAGCGCTCGGGTCCCGCGTAGGGCGACAGCCAACCGCCGTCACCGGGCTCATGCAGGTCGCGGGTGTGGTACAGCGCGATAGGCTCGAGGAACACCGACACGGTGCCATCAGCCTTGGCGGCGGCCAGGCAGGTCCGCAGCATGGGCGCCGCGTCCTGCGCTCGCGAGGGCACCGCGATGACCAGGCCCGGGATGTCGCGAAGGACGCCGACGGCGTTGTCGTTGTGGAAGTGGCCGCCGAACCCCTTCTGATAGGCCAGGCCCGCGATCCGCACCACCATGGGGTTGCGGTACTGCCCGACGGAGAAGAACTGCAGGCTGGCTGCCTCCCCGCGGATCTGGTCCTCGGCATTGTGCAGGTAGGCGAGGTACTGGATCTCCGGCACTGGTAGCAGCCCAGACAGGCCAGCGCCAAGGCCGAGGCCAAGGATCGACTGCTCGTCCAGGAGCGTGTCGAAGACCCGCCCTGCCCCGAACTGCCGAGACAGGCCCCGGGTCAGGCCGTAGACGCCGCCTTTGCGGCCGACGTCCTCGCCGAAGGCGAGCATCTCCGGGTAGCGAGCAAGCGCGTCCGCCAGCGCCCGGTTGATCGCGAGCGCCAAGGTCAGTGGGCCGGCGTCCTCTGGCAGCTTGGCGCCGAACGCCGCCTCGCGGTCGTGCGCCGCCGCGGCCGTGGCGGCGTGCCTGGCGACTTCATCGGGGGCGCGCGGCGCGAGCGGGGCGATGACCTCCGCGCGGCTGGACAGGGGCCGGCAGGCCGCCGCCTCGTCGGCGGTCTTCCTGACCTGAGTCCTGATCTCCTCGTAGCGGTCGATGACCTGCTCCGGCGTGAGCACTGCGGCGGCCACTATCAGCCGGGCGGTGCCGAGCAGCGGATCGCGGGCGTAGTCCGCATCGATCTCGGTCTCGGTCCGGTAGCTGACCTCCGCGTCGCTGCCCGCGTGCCCCAGGAACCGCACAACCTTCAAGTGCAAGAACGCCGGGGACCGGGTGGTCCGGACGTGGTCGGCAGCCGCTGCGGCGGCGTCGTAGCAGGCCTGCGGGTCCGAGCCGTCCGCGCTGAAGTAGCGCAGCGCCGGCCGTCCGCGGTGTGCAGCGCCGATCCAGCCGTCCGGAGTGCGGACGCTGATGCCCAGGCCGTTGTCCTCGCAGACCAGCAGCAGCGGGACGGGCAGGCCCGCATACGCCGTGCGGCAGGCGGCGTTGATCGCGCCGGTCGCGGTCGAGTGGCTCGCCGAGGCGTCCCCGAAGCTCGCGACGGCGATCGCGTCGCCCGGCCAGGCACTGGCGACGCCGAGCTTGGCGGCGCGGCCGATCGAGAACGCCACCCCGACGGCGCGGGGCAGGTGAGAGGCGATCGTGGACGTCTGCGGTATGACCGCGAGGTCGTGGTGGCCGAAGACCTTGTGCCGCCCGCCGGCGATCGGCTCGTCGGCCGCGCCGACCAGTCCGAGCAGCACGTCACGCAGCGGCCGCGAACCGGGCACCTGCGCCGCGCGGGCCAGGTAGAACCCGCCGGAACGGTAGTGCAGCAGGGCCGGGTCCGTGGGGCGCAGCGCGGCGGCAACCGCGGCGTTGGACTCGTGTCCGGCGGAGCCGATCGTGTAGAAGCCGTGCCCCTCGGCGCGCAGGTAGCGGGCCGCTAGGTCCAGGTGGCGGCTGCCCGCCTGGGCGTTGAAGAGCGTGAGGCACTGCTCGGCGGATAGCGGCGCGCGGGCCGCGATCACCGCCTCTGGCATCCTCGGGCCTGGCAGGTCGCGGACGGCGGTCAGGAAGCGGTGGTCGAGTTCTTCCTCGAAGGTGCGCGATGCCACTCCAACCTCCCGTAGTGCCCGGATCATTGGCTGAGCAGGCGCCGCGATCCGGCATTGTGGCGGCACTAAATCCTGACCCGCCATAATGTAGCCCGGTCTGGTGGCGCACCCAAAAAGCGCCCGCACCCAAAAAGCGCCCGCACCCGGGTTGCTCACCGTGAGCAGCCGGGCGCGGGCGAGGTAGTGCGTGGCTAGTTGTCGCTGCTGTCGCTGCCGGAGCCGCCGCGGTTGCCGCCGAGGCGGTCGAACAGGCCGCCCACTGTCCGCACGCCGGTCTCCGCGACGCCGCGCAAAATGCCGGCCAGCGGGTCCTCCGAGCGGTTCCAGGATTCCTGGTAGGACTTGGCGGCGTTGCGCATCTCGTCGCCGAAGGACGCGTTCCCGTCGTCGTCCCGGCGAGGGTAGTCCCCGCCCAGGATGGTCTCGTATTCGCCCTCGGTGACCCATCGGTCGAGCTCGGCGAACCGCACCACGGCGTGCGGGTGCGTGGTGCCCTGCAGCTGCAGCACCTTGAGAATGCTGTCGCGCAGGTCCGGCACCGCGTCGTACTCGTGCGCCTGGTCGCGGAACGCGTCCGGGTTAAGCTCCGACAGGTAGGGCCACCTGCCAGCTTCATCAGGCAGCGGCGGGCCGCGTCGACGTCCTGGCAGGCCAGCACCCCGGCGCGGTCGCAGGACAGCTCGGACTTGCGGAACCACTCCTCCAGGCCCCAGATGATCGCGCGCAGGCCGATGAACCCGATCGGCATCCACGCGATGCGTCCCGCGAGAGCGATGAGGATCAGCAGCATCGTGCGGTAGACCGCATGCCCGGACAGGACGTGGCCAAGCTCATGCCCGATGACGAAGCGCAGCTCCTCCTCATCGTGCAGGTTGACCAGGCCTGTGGTGATCACCACAAACGGCCGGTCCCGGCCGATCGCCATCGCGTTCACGATCGGGTTCTGGATGACATAGCACTCGGGCACCTCGGGCAGGTCGAGGATGTAAGATCCGTCTCTCACCAGCGCGTAGATGTGCGGGAACTGGCGCTCGGACACCTTCACGGCGCCGGCCAGGTAAGTGAGCCGCAGAGCACGCTCGTTGATGAGGCCGAAAAGCTTGCTCAAAAGCACGTCGAAGCCGCTCAGCTTACGCAGGGCCACGAGCGCGGAGCGATCCGCCGGATGCTCGTAGGCCCGGGAGCTAATCCCCGCGAGGCGGACGCGTGCGCGATCAGGCACAGTCATACTCGCATGGTAGTACCGCGCTGGACCGGTGCACAGCACCGGAGGGAAATTCGCGGTATATCTCGTCTTTCATCTCGGTCAGTAGCCGGGTGGAAGCGGGCAGTAGTGATAGGGCAGTGAAGGAGACGGCTCTTGACCAGCCAGAACGGGCGTCGCCGGATCGGGGTGATGGGCGGGACATTCGACCCCGTCCATCACGGGCACCTAGTCGCCGGGAGTGAGGTAGCGCACATCTTCGGCCTCGACGAGGTGATCTTCGTGCCAACCGGCCAGCCATGGCAGAAGGAGGGGAACGGGGTGTCCCCGGCCGAGGACCGGTACCTCATGACGGTGATCGCGACGGCATCCAACCCCCGGTTCAGCGTCAGCCGGGTCGACATCGACCGGCCCGGGCCGACCTATACCATCGATACCCTCCGCGATCTGCACGAGGCCCACGGGCCGGACACCGACCTGTACTTCATCACCGGCGCCGACGCACTGGCCAAGATGATGACCTGGCACGACGTGGAGTCGCTGTTCTCCCTCGCGCACTTCATCGGCTGCACTAGGCCCGGGCACCGGCTCACGGGCGCTGGCCTGCCTGAGGGCAAGGTCTCACTGGTTGAGATCCCGGCGCTGGCGATCTCCTCAACCGAGTGTCGCCACCGGGTGGCCGCGGGGGAGCCGTCTGGTACCTCGTCCCGGATGGCGTCGTCCAGTACATCGCCAAGCGCGGCCTCTACCAGCGAGGAGCCGGGTAAAGAGCCGGGGTGATCGGGGCGAGCGGGGGGACGGCCGGGCAATGGCCGCCCCCGCGCTCGCCACTACTTGATCGATCCGGCTGTCAGGCCGCCGACGACCCGGCCCTCAATGAGTGCGAACAAGATGAACACCGGGATCGTGGCCACCAGCGAGGCACCGAAAAGGTGCTGCCAGTCGACCGTGTACTGCCCGATGAACGAGTCCAGCCGCACCGTGAGGGGGTAATCGTTGCTGCTGGTGGTGAGCGTGAGCGCCGAGATGAACTCGTTCCACGCCGCGATGAACGTGAAGATCAGCGCCGTGACGATGCCGGGCATCGCCAGCGGCACGGTCACGTGGAACAGCGCGCCGAGGCGGCCGTGCCCGTCGACCATGGCCGCCTCCTCGAGCTCCACCGGGATCGACCCGATGTAGGCGTTGAGGATCCAGATGGCGAAGGCGAGGTTGAACCCGGCGTTGACCAAGATCAGCGACCAGACCGGGTTGATGCTCAGCAGCCCGAAGCTCAGGAACTCCTTGTAGATGCCGACGATCAGCGCGGTCGGCTGCAGCATCTGGGTGGCCAGCACGAGCAGCAGGAACGCGCCTCGCCCGCGGAACTGGTGGCGCGAGGAATAGTACGCGGCAGGCAGCGCCACCGCCAGCACCAGCACCGTCGCGCCGGCCGCGATCTCCACGCTCACCCGCACGCTGTCCAAGATGCCGTAGGCCGAGCCCCACATGTTCGTGAGGTTGGACCACGCGAAGTGGCGCGGCAGGTAGTCCTGGTCGTACAGCTCCTTGGTCGGCCGCAGCGACGTGATCAGCATCTCCAGGTACGGGAGCAGGAAGATGACGGCCACCACGTAGGCGGCGAGCGCGATGATGGCGGTCTTCAGCGAGGGGAGCCTGCGCGGGCTCCGGCTGCTGGCATCCGTCGCGGCGGCCGACACGGTTGTCGCGGCCATCTCAGCGTGCCTCCTGCTTGTTCCACCCGTTGACCCGCAGGAACACCACGATGATGATCACGACAAGGGCGAAGTTGATGATCGACATCGCGGCCGCCTGGCCGACGAAGGTGCCTTTGAGGTCGTACATGAACACGGTGCTCGTGGCGGTCTCGTAGCCCGGCCCGCCGCGGGTCATCTCCCAGATGATCGGGAACGAGTTGAAGACGTTCATCAAGTTGATGACCGTCGCTACCGCGAGTGCGGGGCGCAGCAGCGGGAGCGTGATGTGCCGGTAGGCGTACCACGGTGAGGCACCGTCGACGCGCCCCGCCTCATACAGCTCACCGGGAATCGCCTGCAGCCCCGCCAGCAGGACGTAGGTCGTAAACGGCAGCGAGACGAACACCGCGACCGCGATCATGGCGGCCATTGCCGCGTCCGGGTTGCCCAGCCAGTCCGGCGTGTTGACGTTGAACTGCGCGATGACGCCGATCTGGTGCAGGAACAGGTAGATGACGCCGCTGTCTGGCTGCAGCATCCAGCGGAAGATCAGCGCGGTCATCATCACCGAGGCCGCCCACGGGGCGATGACGGCCCACCGCGCGTAGCGCCGCCCCGGGAACCGCTGGTTGAACAGCTGGGCGAGGCCGAGCGACGCCAGCATCGTGATGGCCACCACGGCGGCCACCCAGACCACGGTGCGCACGAGGATGCCGGGCAGGTTCAGGTTCTGGAGAACCTGGCTGAAGTTGCTCCAGCCGGCCGGGCCGATGTTGATGCCGAGTGGCGTGATGTTCTGGAAGGAGGTCTGGATCATGGCCACGATCGGCCAGATCACCACGACGGCGATGAGCGCGATCGCCGGGCCGAGCCACAGCAGGGGCTGCAGCCGCCGCAGCCAGCGCGGAGGCCGCAGCTGGCCGCGTGGCGCCCGTGCGGACAGCCCGGCCCGCGTACGCGGGCCGGGCTGCTTGGTAACATCGACCGACATCAGCTGCCGCTGGTGGCAGTCTGCTGGATCGCGCCGAGGACCTGCGACGGGTTGCCGGTAATGGCCTGGCCGATCGTCGTCTTGATCTGGTTCTCGACTGTCGTCCAGTTCGACGCTGCCGGGTAGTTGACCGAGTGCACGATGTTGGCGAGGAACGCCGAGAACATCGGGTTCTCCTTGGACATGGCGGCCGCCGCGCTCTGGGTGGCGGGCAGCAGGTCGTACTCGTTGTCGAACTGCAGCTGGTACTTGTCCTGGTAGGCGAAGTCGAGGAAGGCCTTGATCGCGGCCTCGTGGCTCGGGTTGGTGTTGAAGGCCACGATGTCGTCGTGCACGCCAAGGGTCTGCGTCAGCGGCCCGCTCTTGCCGGGGATGTCCGCCGTGGCGAAGTCGGCCGAGGTCAAGATGCCCGCCGCCGAGATGATCGGGACCACTGCCGGGGAGCCGGAGACCATGCCGACCTTGCCGGCGGCGAAGTCGGCCCAGACGTCCTTGCGGTCCGTGGTGCCGGCGCTCGGCTGGGTGTCACCGGACGCCGCGAGCTGCTTCATGAAGTTCAGCGTGGCGATGTTCTGCGGGCTGTTGATGTCGTAGGTGCCCGCGCTGTTGACGTATCCGCCGCCGTTGCCGAGGAACCACAGCAGCAGCTCGGCCTGGGCCTCCTCGCTGCCGAGCGGCATGCCATAGCCGATGTAGCCCTTGGCCTTGATCTTGGCGGCGTCGGCCTGGAGCTGCGCCCAGGTGGTGGGCGGGCTGGCGATGCCGGCCGCGGCGAAGATCTTCTTGTTGTAGAACAGCGCCCGGGTGCTGGTGGTGAACGGGATGCCGTAGTCGGTGCCCTGGTAGGCGCCGTCAGTCACGAACTTGGGGATCAGGTCGCTGAGCACGGACTGTGACAGCACGTCCTTGATCGGGTAGATCAGGCCGGACTGGGCGAACGGCGGAGCCGGGTCGCCCTCCAGGATGTCCGGGTACTGCTTGTTCTGGATCAGCGTGGAGACCTTGTTCGGGAAGTCGGTCCAGTCGACCGTCTGCACGTCGACCGTGATGTTCGGGTTCGCCGCGTGGAACGCCGTCGCGATCGCGTCCCAGTACTTCGTCGTGGTGTTGGACGGACCGGTCCCGTAGTCGGCGCCGAAGAACTGCAGCGTCACCTGGCCGCTGCTGGACCCACTGCCGGAGCCAGCGGTCGAGCTTGAGCCGGAACTGCACGCCGCCAGCGCGAGAAGGGCCGCCGTACCTGCGGCGGCCGCGACGATCAGCCGTGCTTTCACTTAGTCAACTCCTTGCGATCCACGTTGGGTGAAACCCGCGCCTGCCGTCAGCTACGCCGCCAACCACGCAAAGTGCGTTCCCACGTACAACTTTCTTTAAGGAAAGTTACCTATTTATTCTGGTGAGAGTCAACACGACGCGCGGCATGTGATCGATTCGTGCTAAAAATCGCAACGAAAGTGACAAATGATGACGTTGCGGGCGGATCGCGGGGGTGAGCGGCGGGCTGCGGGCCGCAAAAAGAGCCGGCTGACTGATGAGCGGCTACCCTGGTTGTGCAGCAATCCCTAGTCAAGGAGACCCTCCGCACACGTGACTGCCACCGCACGGGCTCTCGAGCTCGCCGAGATCGCCGCGCTGGCCGCGGCGGACAAGCTCGCAAAGGACATCGTCGCCTACGACGTCAGCGACCAGCTCGCGATCACCGACGCGTTCGTGCTCTGCTCGGGCGCCAACGACCGCCAGGTGCGCTCGATCATCGAAGAGGTAGAGCTGAGGTTGAAGCAGGCCGGCGCCAACGTGGTCCGCCGCGAGGGCGAGCGGGAGGGGCGCTGGGTGCTCCTGGACTTCCTGGATATCGTGGTGCACGTGCAAAACGCCGAGGAGCGTACGTTCTACGCCCTCGAGCGGATCTGGAAGGACTGCCCAAGGATCGCGCTGCCGCAGGCGGCTATCGCGGTCAGCGGGGCGACGACTGGAGAGTCGAACTGAGCGAGGACAGGCGGCTCGTGCTGTTGCGGCACGGCCAGACGACCTGGAATGCCGAGGACCGGTTCCAGGGGCACACCGACATCCCCCTAGATGATGTCGGCGTGACGCAGGCGCAACGGGCCGCCGGGATGCTGGCAGCGCTGCGACCGGACGCGATCGTGAGCTCGGACCTGACCCGGGCCGTCTCCACCGCCCAGCCGCTGGCACGCCTTACCAGCCTTGTCGTCACGCTCGACAAGGACCTGCGGGAACGCTCGGGCGGCTTGTGGGAAGGGCTGGTCGGGGATGAGATCCGCGAGCGCTGGCCCGCTGAGCACGCCACCTGGAACCCGCCCGAGGGGGAGAGCCGGGAGGCCGTCGCCGAGCGGGTGGCGGGTGCCTTCAATCGGGCTGCTGGCGCAGTTCCTGCCGGGGGCCTAGCCGTCGTCGTCAGCCACGGGGCTGCGCTGCGCCTTGGCATCGAGCGGGTCCTGGGCCTCCCGGTGGAGGCGCACAGCGTCCTTGGCCCGCTGTCGAACTGCTCGTGGTCCGTTCTGGGCCAGCGTAACGGCCAGTGGCGGCTGCTGGAGCACAACGCCGGCACTCTTCCCGAGCCCGTCCTCAGCGACGACCGCTAGTTTGTGACGCGCTAGTTCCTGTGACCCAGGACTGGCCGGCTTGGCCGGTCCAGCCGGGCACACGCGCCCAGCGCCACGCAGCACACCGCCGCCCCGGCGGCCAGCACCGCGTCGGCGAACTGCGGGTCCATGACGAGTTCCTTGACTGTCAGCGTGGCCACGCCGAGTGTCGCGGTCAGCACCAGCCACGGCGTCGCCAGCGGGGCGGGTACCCCCAGGTGGCCGCGCGAGCCCCACGGACGCTGGGCACGAGCGATGAACATGCCCGTGCCCAGCGCAGTGCTGCACATCGACACCGCGCGCGGAATCCGCCGGGTGCGCAGCAGCGTGCGCACGATCACCTCGTCCGCCGTCACGATCACCCGCCGTCGCCACCGCGCCGCGCACCACGTCCCGCCGCCCGCAAGGACAAGCAAAGGCAACCTCATGCAGAACGAAACCGGCCTATCCGGTCCCGCAGCCTCCATCGTGATCGCCGCACCTAGCCCAAGCAGCGTCCAGATGACGGACGCGAGACGCTGCCGCTGCGGAGTCTGCCACGAGAGCAGGATGTCCGGGCTGACGTCCGGGCTGACGTCCGGGCTGACGTCCGGGCTGGCGTCCGGGCTGTGGGAGGGGGACTGCGACTGCACGGTGGTTACGGACTGCGCAGTGGCCACGGCTAACCTTTCGGTCGGATCCGTAATGTCGCCGTAAGACCTACCCTCGAAGATCGCCAGCAATGCGTGCGCTTCGTAACCAAGGCCTCACATTTTCCACTACGGTCCGCACGGCCGCACCGCACCGGGCGGGGCGCGCCACTAGCTTTCTATAACCGTGTATAGCGGTATCTAGTGGGCTACAAGGTCGTTGATGGCCTCCACCGTCGGCGGCGGCACCCGATCATGGTGTCCGGGTGCCGCCGGGACCAGCCACGTCTGCCCGCGGTGCACCGCGGGCAGCCCCGCCTGGTCCCCTCGGCTCAGGCGGGGCTGCTAGCCAGCAGGTCTAGCCAGCAGGTCTAGCCACGAGGCCTAGCGGCGTGGCTCGCTGGGATTCCAGGGGAGCCGGTAGGCACGGTAGCTGTTGACGCCAGCGGGGAGCTCGGCATTGAACAGGAGCTGGCCGGACGGGCTGAACTCGGAGAAGTAAGGCAGGATGCCCCAGCCGACGAACTCGCCACCGCCCTTGAGCAGTTGCGCGTTGCCCTGTGATGAGGCGAGCAGGCCCTCTGGCTGGTCATCGGAGGCGAGCAGCGTCGCCGTGTGGCTCTTCAGGTTGAGCTTGATGGTCGCGGCACGGCTGTAGCCAAGCTCGCTGCTGGCGCCTGCACCGGTGTTCCCGGCACCCGCGGACTCGTTGTCGAAGACCGTGTAGATGCCGTCGCCATGTGACTCCACGTCGTGCTGCCAGGAGAAGATGTCGCTGGCGTCGTTGAGGACCTGGCCCTTGGCGGCCTGCAGCTTGAAGGAGCTGTCCTTGCCGCCGAGCCGCCAGATGATCTTGCCGGTGCGCGGTGAGACGTCATACGTGGTCCAGGCGTCGCGAGCGTCAACCAGGAAGGTCCCGTCAGTGCTCACCTTGATGGCATTGATGTGGAACCAGTCCCACGGGGTGCTCGCGCTGGCCGGGAGCGGCTGCTCGCTTTGGGAGTACGGCACGTGGTCGGCGCTGTTCCACTGGAACAGCACCTTGCCGGTCTTGATGTTGATCTCCTGCACGATGCCATCGATCACCGTCTGGTCGGCAGGCCCGCCAATGCTAGTGAGGTTGGCAGTGGCCGTGGTGTAGGACAGGATGAGCGCGGTGTTCCAGCCGGTGATGAGGAACTCATGGCCGTCCGCGGAGTAGCCGTTGCCCGCTTTGACGGCGGCGATCTGCTGGTAGTGGCTGTTGTAGATGTAGTCGGTGCCGGTGGAGACCCCGCCTAGGCCCGTGCCCTGCCAGAACGTGAGGACCGGCTTGCCGTCGTAGGTCTGGGTGCGGAAGTCCGAGTCCTCTTCGCCCGCCGGGGCCGGATGGAACCAGATGACCTTCTTGCCATTGGGGCTGAGGATCTCCGCGCCGTTAGCGTAGGTGGACGAGTCGCCGAAGGGCGAGATGAAGATGTCCCCGCCGCTGTTGCCGCCATTGTCGGTGAGGATGGTAACCGGCGGCGGCGCTAGAGTGCCCGCCGTCGTGCCTGCATGGCTGGGGGCGGCGAACGCGGCCGGCGCCGCGGATGTCATCCCGGCGATGGTCGCCAGGGCGGCCCCGGCGAAGGCACCAGCCCCCCAGGCTTTCTTGCGCATGCGCATCGTTAGTCAGCTCCTGTCTCGGTTGAAATGACAACGAAGCCAACTATAGCGATTGATTTGATAGGAATCACGGGGGGATCCCGCAGCGGCCCTAGCGCGCGAGCCCTGGGCGCAGCGGGTGACGGAGATCCACGGACACCTCCCGAGGCCGACGCCGGCCTGACCGCACGGTGGCACGACGTGAGTCGCAGGCCGTCCGGGTCGGTCGGCAGGGTATGACGCTCTGGGCAGTCATCAGGGGCTGGCAGGGACTTCGGCCGGCGAATCGGCGTGCCCGTCGGCGGACAGGTGTCCGAGCATTCGCAGCATTGCGTCGCGGCCATGCTCCAAGATGTCGGCAGATGCCTGTTTGGCCTCCGCCGCGGCCCGCGCGCGAATCGCCGCGTGCAGCCTCTCGTTGCGGGCCAGCGACTCAGCCGGGTAGTTGCCCGACCTTCGTATTAGCAGGTCCCAGTACCCTAGTGCGCTGCGCCAGGAACTTTGCGCGTAGTCGCTCAGCCTGCGGTTGGGGCAAGCCGCCAGCACGGTCCAGTTGTAGTGCTTGAGCGAGTCCGCATACTCCATCGAGTTGCGGGCCGCCACCGCGGCGGCCATGCGCTGGAACGTGCTTTCCAGTACCGCCGCGGTGGCGTCGGTGAGTGCCGCGGCAGCCAGGGCGATACACGGCGGCTCGAGAAGCAGTCGGCAGGAGTACAGGTCGGCCGCGTCTTGTGCGTCGAGCCTGTTGACCCTCGCGCCACGGCGCGGTTCGACGGTGATCAGCCCGTCCCGTGACAGCGCCTGCAGCGCCTCGCGCACCGGGGAGCGGCTGATCCCCATCCGTTCGGCCAGGCTGGTCTCGGTCAGCTTTTCTCCAGGCTTGATGTCGCCGGAGATGATGTGCGTGACTATCCAGTCGGCCGCGCTACGCGCGAGCGAGTCGTGCCGCAGTGTCTCGCCGAGCGCGGCACCCGGCGCTCCGGACATGGACATTGCTCTCCTTCTTGTTCTTCGGGAACCCGCGGGCGCAGGAACACGGTGTCGGCATGGAGGACATCCGCCGCGTCACAGCACCTGTGGTTGCCTTGCCGATTCCAGCACCTCCAGGAGCGCGGCGCGGAACGCCGCCATCTCTGGCGGCGTCCCGATCGTCACCCGTAGCCAGCCCGCCGGGCCAGTCGCGCGGACGAGGACGCCCCGGTCCAGCAGTGCCTGCCAGATGGCATGCCGGTCCTCGAACATGCCGACGAACACAAAGTTCGCGTTGCTGTCGGCCACCGTGAGCCCGTTCCCCCGCAGCCAGTCCACCAGCGCGTCGCGCTCGGCGCGCAGGGCGGTGACGCTGGACAGCAGCTCGGCGTGGTGGGCAAGTGCGGTGCGGGCGATCACCTGAGTGACCGTGGACAGGTGGTAGGGCAACCGGACGAGCAGCAGGGCCTCAATCACGGCAGGGTCGGCGGCGAGGTACCCCAGCCGGGCCCGGCGGCCGCGAACGCCTTGGACATCGTGCGCGTGACGACGAGCCGCTCCCGGCCCGGCAGGAGGGTCAGCGCGCTTGGCGTCCCGTCCCTCCTGAACTCGGCGTACGCCTCGTCCACGATGACCATCCCGGGAGCCGCGTCGTACACCGCTTCGACCGTCTCCAGGGGCACGGCGGTACCGGTGGGGTTGTTGGGCGACGTGACGAAGACGATGTCCGGCTGCTGGGCTTTCACCTGGTCGGAAGCAGTCGACATGCCATAGTCGGCGTCCCGGGCACCCGAGATCCACTCGGTAAAGGTGACCTGGGAGATCAGCGGGTGCATGGAGTAGGACGGCTCGAAGCCCATTGCCGCGCGGCCTGGCCCGCCGAACGCATGCAGGAGCTGCTGGATGATCTCGTTGGAGCCGTTGGCGGCCCAGACCTGCTCAGTGGTCAGGCCATGGCCGAGGTACTCCGCAAGAGCTGCCCGCAAGGCGATCGCGTCGCGCTCGGGATAGCGGTTAAGGCTTCCGGCCGCTTCCGCGACCGCGTCCGTGACCGCCTGCTGCAGGGCGGGGCTGGGCCCGTAGGGGTTCTCGTTGTTATTGAGCTGGACGGGCACGTCAAGCTGCGGGGCTCCGTAGGGGTGCATGCCCTTCAGGTCATCCCGGATGGGAAGCTGGGTCACTGGCTTGCCTATTTCCTTTCCCTTTGCCTTTCCCTGGGCACGCGGGTACTGACGGCCGCGGTGGCGGGCATTCCCGCAGGCCGGGCGTATTGCGCTGCGGCCGATGCGCCGGATGTCAGGTCGTCGTGGTCACTTCGGGGGAGCCTTCCAGGACCTGCCCGTCTTGGCGGACTACCGAAGCGGCCGCGCGGCGAAGCGCGTACAGTCCGGCCAGGGCCTGCACCACCACGTAACAGGCACACAAGACCAGCATTGCGCCGGTGAATGACCAGCGCGAGATGAGGATTCCGCCGCACAGCACGACCAGGGAATTGCAAACGCCGAACAGGCCCTCCATGCGGGAGATCAGCCAGCCTGGCACCGTGGACCCGCGAAACTGCCCGGAGACGGCGGCCAGCTGCGTCATGGTCACCGGGCGGACGCATCCTGACGCGGCCCCCAGCAGGACCAGCGCGACGACCACGACCGGCACGGACGAGGACAAGGCGAACGCGACGAGCGCGCCCAGGAGCAGTACCGCCGTCACCGCCGCGAACACGGTCGCGGTCCACATCTCCAGCAGCTTGCCCGCATAGCGCGCCGTGACGAATGCCGCGAGGCTGTAGGCGGCCAGGTAAAGGGCCAAGACCGGAACGCTGCTGTGGAGCATCGAGAAGATTAGGAACGGCAGCATTCCGATGAAAACCCCGAGCATGAAGCCCCGTGTCAGCACGTAGTACGTCATCCAGCGGATCTCATCCGGGGCCACGGTGCGTGCGCCGCTGGCCGCGGCCGGGCGCCCGACGGCACCGGCAGAGGCATGCGCAAGCCGCGCGAGTCGTGCCGCGAGCGCAGCCGCGGCCAGCGCCGAAGCCGCCGCGGCCAGCACCGGCCAGCGATGTCCCGCGAGGTACAGCGCGCCGCCGGCCACGCCGCAGACGAGCAGTGCGAGAAACATCAGGCTCTGGGTCCTGGCCTGCAGGGACCGGGCTGTCGCCGGGTCGGCGATCCCGCTGAGCACGCCGGGGTCGGCCGACGCCGCTATCGCGAAGCCAGCGGCGTTGATCACCTGGGCTGCGATAGCCACCGGCAGCGATCGCACGCCTATGGCCAGCACGAGCAGCCCGGTAGCCTTCAGGACCTCACCCAAGACCAGCGCGCGTCCTGCCCCGAGCTTTCCCACCACGACCGAAGTCACCGGGGTGAAGGCCGCGAGGGCCAGCCCGTAGGCGGCAAGCACGCAGGCCACCGAGATAACGGAATGGCCGGCCTGCAGGAGGAAGACGAACAGAACGGAAAGGTGGAAGTACCCCCTGGAAACCAGCCTGTACGCGACGAAGGCGCGAATGGCCTGCTTGCTAACTGGTTCCTTCTCGGTCACGGTGCTGCCTCTCATGGATGTGACGAGGTGACTGGGCCAGCGGCCAGATCGCGGGTGACGAGCCGCCACCTACCCGCGGAGCCGGGCACCTTCGGGGTCGAAGAACGGCCGCTTGGCGCACCTGACCAGCCCGCCATCCGGCCCGGCCACGGTCAGTGCGCCTGGCACGGCGACCGTGCTCGCGACGTAGGCGAGGCCCACGTAAGCTCCCACGCTCGGCCCGTACAGGCCGCTGGTCACGCTGCCGACCTCGACGCCGGCTGTGTCGAGGAGGGCCGATCCTCGCGTCATCGTGACCCCGGGGTCCGCCCTCAGGCAGACGGCACGGCGCACTGTCCCGCGGTCCCGGATTTCCCCTAGTGCCGCCCGGCCGCGGAAGCTGGGCTTGTCCCAGGCGATCACCCAGCCCAGTCCCGCCTCGATAGGGTTAGTGGTCAGGTCGACGTCGCTGCCATAGGACCGGTAGCCCTTCTCAAGGCGTAGCGACATCATCGCCTCCCCGCCGACCGGGGTAACGCCTAGCGGCTGGCCCGCCTCACACAGGCACTTCCACACGTCGAGTGCGTACTCGGCGGGAAAGTAGAGCTCATAGCCGAGTTCGCCAGTGTAGCCAGTGCGGGCCAGCAGGATCCGCGCCGGGCCAAGCCTGGCCTCAGCGGTCTCGAAGTATCCCAGCGCCTGGCCGGACAGGTCCGCCTGGACCTCGGCGGCAGCAAGCACTGCCCGGCACTGCGGCCCCTGCACCGCGATATAGGCGACCGCGGACGTCACGTCCGCGACGAACGCGTTGCGGCCTGCCGCCTGCTCGCGCAGCAGGCCGAGCACCCGCTCCCGGGAGAGCGTGTTGGTGACGAGCAGGAAGCGCTCGTCGCCTGTCCGGTAGATGATGACGTCGTCGGCAATGCCACCATCCTCGGCGCACAGGCACGTATAACGGGCACCGCCAACCTTGACCCCGGCGATGTCGTTAGTGGCCACGTAATCGAGCAGCCCGCAGGCACCAGGACCCTCGATGAGCACCTTGCCCATCGAGTGGACGTCCATGATCCCGCCCGCCGCGCGGACCCTCGTGTGCTCAGACGCGGCGTCCTCGTACCGCGCGGGCCTGGTCCAGCCGCCCTTTTCGTACAGCGCCGCGCCGTGCTCCGCATGCCAGGGGTAGAACGGCGTCTTCTTGGAGATCGCGGCCATGGTTACCTTCGGCGGCTAAAGTCGATGGACAGCCCGTCGATGACCCTGGCGATCTCGCTCGTCGGCACCACGCCCTCACGGATGACCGCCGGAGGGTCAATAGTGCAGTCGACAATAGTCGACGACTCATGATAGACGATAATGCTATCGTCGCCGATCATCACGTCGACCTTGTCCAGGAAGTGCATCGCCTCGGAGGCATGGATGATGGACGGCTCTCCCGAGTAGTTGACGGTCGTGCCGAACACCGGGCCATCGACCCTGTCGATCACCTCGCTGACGAGCTTGTTAGCCGCGGTAAGCACGCCCACCGTCTTGACGCCGGTGAACCAGTCCGGCAGCGCCTCGCTGTGCGGCAAGATGATCGTCATGGCTCTAGGCCAGAAAGTCTTCATCAGTAGGCGGGCATGGTCGTTCATCTCCACCCAGCGCTCGACCTTGCGCTCGTTCGTGTATATGCCGAATGGCTTACCGCGATCACGCTGCTTAATGTCATACACCCGCTCGGTGGATTCCCTGATGTCGCAGCGGCCGAAGAAGCCGTAGACCGTATCGGCGGGAAGTAGCGCGACTCCGCCGTCGTTCAGCACTGAGACTGCCTCGTTGACGGCTTCCGGGGAATAGGACTCGTAAAAACTACCCACCGCTGGATTCGCTCCTGTCGATCGGGGAAGAGGCAGTCGGTCTGCTCACGGAGAAGCACGCAGACTAACCGGCTGAAGTATAAATAAGGGATCGGAGCGGTGTCAAGCTTTAACGTCAGGCCCAGTCCGCCCGCGTCAAGGGTGCTAGCCAGGCTGGCTGCCGCCGCAAGGCATTTTACCGGCAGTTTATCGGGCGGGATACGGCCAGTGCCACGATCATGCGTCACTGGCCGTCGCCCGCTCGCCGCTACATCTGCACGATCGCCCATAGGTCATTACCTAATCCGCGCTCCGCCGGCCACGCGATGGCCAGTCCCCGTCCGCGCCACTCGCGAGTTGCGAGGCGCACGGCCTGAGTTGCGAGGCGCACGGCCTGAGCTGCGAAGGTCGGGAACGGGTGCGCGGCCGGGCCGCGAAGGTCTAGAACGTAGGCATGCCCGCGACGGCAACGGGCACGGGAGCCGGCCACGACTGCCGGGCGTACCGTTGGGCAACCTGATCACCTCAGGACTTGTTAAATCTCATCAACCACACGGGCATCATTAAACACATCTACAACATTTACCTTTCTGTTATCAGCGTCCTCCTCGGGGCGACCGCTCAAGACCCCCGGGGCGCGCGGCAGATTTCGCAGGTCAGCGCGGTCTTAGGGAATCCACCGCGATAGCGGAGCTGCCGAACTCGGCGAACGCGGGAAGGCGAGAGCCGCCTAAAGACGCTGCTTGACAGGGCCGCTCGCAGAACTGTACGCTCTGACCGTTTGCTTGCGATTTGTCCTGCGAGGTTCCGGGGGAAGCCACAGCACTAATCACGCGACTAATTACGCTCCATTCAATCAGTCGTCACGTCCCTTACCGTCAGCAATCCCCGCCCTATTGGCGATAGGTGATAGCCGACATGGCCAATGCCATGAACGCAGCATTAGCGCACCCCGCAATCGATCCGAACAGGAAGATTCTGTGAGCAGTAAACTCGAAATTCGGCCGGTAACTGGCTGGTCGGGAGATGAGCAATACTTTGTCTTCCGCGAGTACCAGAATTACGCTCCCGAAGCGGTCCTTGATGTCCTGGAGGGACGCGTGGCCGGCGTCATCTTCCGCGGCATGGTTCCGCCAGACGTCTGCGCGAGCCTCTCGCAGCGGTTCTGGGACAGCCCCGCCCGCAAGACCCGTGGTGTCGAGGCACCGGGCTTCTACCTGGGCGCCTACACGTGGAACAAGCCGACAGCGCAGTACCTGGACGAGTCGGCCGAGGTCAACCCGGTGCTGCGTGAGCTGCTCGACGTGCCGGGCAACCCCATGAAGGCCTTCTACGAGGGCCTGGGACGGATCCTGGCCGAGCGTGACGCGTGCGTCAGACCCTCCATGCACGACGGGCGCGAGTCCTGTGTCGCGCTGCTGCGGTCCTGGCATGGCAAGGGGACATTCGCACTCGAGCCGCACGACGACGATTCACAGTGCTCTGACCCGCAGATGGCGGACTTCGAGCGCAACGGGGTGTTCGGCAAGCCCGTCGCCGCGCTGAACATCTGCCTGCAAAATGACGGTGCGGGCGGGCGGCTGGTGTTCTGGAACGTGCAGCCCGACCTGGAGAGCAAGCGCCGCCTTGGCGTCGAGTACACCGGCTCGCCCTATCCGACCGAGTCGCTCGCGGGCTTCGAGTCCAAGTGGATCGAGGTCCAAGATGGCGACGTCTACGTGTTCAACGGCGCTCACGTGCACGCCGTCGAGCCGAACTCCAGCGATGAGCAGACCCGGACCACCCTCGCCGCCATGCTGGCGTTCCTGGACGAGAAGAATGTCGTCACCTGGAGCTGAGGCCATCGCGGGCGACCTGGATCTGCCCTGGGCCGGCGCGGCGCTCGCCATCCGCGACCCGCGCTCCGGCCGCGTCGTCGGCCAGGTGGCTCAGCCCGCGGATGCCGAGCTGCTCGCGGTCGCTCAGCAGTCGGAGCGTGGTTTCGACCTGTGGTCGCGGGTGCCAGTCGCCGAGCGCTGCGAGGTGCTCACCAGGCTCGCGGACGCGCTGTCGCGGCGCCCCGCGGAGCTGGGACGGCAGTTCGCCCTGGAGACCGGTAAGGCCGAGGCCGAGGCCGAGGCCGAACTGGACCGCGCGGCGGACACCCTCCGCTGGACGGCGGCCCGCGCCGCAGCCGTCACGGCGAGCCGGTCGATAGTGGCGCCGGACACGCTCACCCGGGAGGTCATCGCGGACCCGGCGGGACCCGTGCTTGCCATCATCCCGGGCAACTTCCCGGCTGTCGTGCTTGCCCGCAAGCTCGGCCCGGCACTGGCGATGGGCTGCTCTGTCGTCGTCAAGGCACCAGAGAGCGCCCCGTCCGTGGTCTTGGCGATCTGCGACCTGGCCATCAGGGCCGGGCTGCCGCGGGACGCGCTGCAGGCAGTCGTGGCCGGCCCGGACGGGACCAAGGCGCTCGTCGCCCGTCCGGAGTTCCGAGTCATCACGTTTACGGGCTCCACCCGGACCGGGCGGCTGATCGCGGCGAGTGCCGCCAGCACGCTGGCATGCTGCGTGCTGGAGCTCGGCGGCCACGCGCCGGCGATCATCACCGCCGACGCCGATCTGGAAACGGCGGTGCCGGCCCTGGTAAGGGCCAAGTTCGCATCGGCCGGCCAAAGTTGCGCGGCGCCGAGCCGGTTCCTGGTGCACGCGAGCCTCCTGGACTCGTTCCTGCGCGAGTTCGCCGCCGCCGTCCCGCGCATGGACTATGAACGGGATGACGCGGGACACCCGGGCACGCTAGGGCCGCTGCACACCGAGGGCCGCCGCGCTGAGGTGCACGCGCTCGTAGGCGATGCCGTCGACAAGGGTGCCCGCGCGCTGACCGGCGGCTACGTGCCGGAGAGGCCCGGCTACTACTACCCGGCGACGCTGCTCGCCAATGTCCCCCCGGACGCCGGGGTCCTGCGGGAGGAGCCCTCGGCCCGGTGGCGCCAGTCGTCGCCTTCAGCAGCGAGGATGAGGCGGTCGAGTTGGCGAACAGCACGCCCTACGGGCTTGGCGCGTTCGTCTTCGGCGATCCCCGGCGGATGAGCGGGCTGGCGGCCCGGGTCAACGCGGGGCGCGTCTCAGTCAACTGCGTCAATGCCGCGGACCCCTACTCGCCGCTGGCCGGGCGGGGCGACAGCGGCTACGGCTACGAAGGCGGCGACGAAGGGATGCTCGCGTTCACCCGCCTGAAGGTGATCCAGCGACCAGTCATCCCGTCAGGAGACAAGCATGGAACATGACCAGGGCCTCCAGGAGGCGCCGACGACGCCGGAACAGCACGTCCGCCACCGCGACCGCAACGACGAGTGGCGAAAGCCCCCGAGGAAGATCGAGGCCGCCGAGTGCATCGGCTGTGACTCGTGCATGCGCGCATGCCCTCCGCAGTTCAGCGCCGTCTACAACCTGGGACTCGACGTCGTGATCGTCCCAGAGCTCTGCAACGGCTGTGGCAAGTGCGTCCAGGCCTGCCCGGTTGACTGCATCTACCCCTCCCCAGACTGGCAGCCCACGAGCGAAGCCTTGTGGACGCACATCGACGCGCAGGAGAAGTATTGTGCCATCCAGCGAACTGGCTGAAGGCCATCCCAGGACGTCCCGTCGCGAGGCAATCCTCGAGCAGCGCAGCAGCAAGCGCCCGAGCCGGGAGGGCCGTCAGGCGGGAGCCACCGAAAAGCCGGACCGGCAGCTCACCGATGCTGGCTTCACCGCCCTGCTGCACCGCAGCCTGGCGCGTGCGCGTGCCGCCGGCGGACTGCGGGATCTGTTCGACACGCTGCTCAGCCTTGACGGCCACCTCCCGGTCGACACCGCCCACGGGGCGCTGACCAGGGACGAGTCGATCGCCATCGACGTGCTGACCCGCCCGGGCCGGCAGGCGCCAGACGATGACGGCGTCGTGTTCACCAGCGCGCTGGCCCTCAGCCCCAGCGGACGGCTGATACTCACCGTCCCCCGGTTCCGGAGCCTGCCGAGGGAGGCGGCCGAGATGGGGGTGGCCGAGCGGATCTCATGGGGCGCCGAGGACATGGCCGAGTACCGGCGGCTCATCGCCGAAGCCAGCGCCGAGACCGACCGGGAGACCAGTGAGCTGCGGTCGGCCCTGGCCGCGGCCGGCCTGCAAGGGCGCGCCGAGATCGTCAACGCGCTGCGCCGCGCGGTCTCCCTGGTGCCGCCCGTCATGTTCTACCGCGGAATGACCATGTACTCGAACCTCCGCGACCCGAGCAACCTTGCCGGCAAGACACTGCTGCCAACCCACCCCGACTGCTTCTTCCACCATCTGGACAAGCTGCCCTTCGATCTGTGGACAGACGACGAGGTCGTGGTAGTCGGCTGCCTGTACCTGCTGTACCTGTCCGGGGGACCGAACCGGCTGGAGAGCTTTAACGGGTTCCAGCTCTCGCTGCGCAATGTCACCGACAACCTGCGCGCGCTGGCAGGGCTTTACGCGGGCGCGGGCTACGATATCCCCGTGCCAGCCGGCCCGGTTCCGGTCGCCCGGCTCCGCGACGTGTCACTGGACCTGGCCAAGGCCCGGCTCGACCTGATCAAGCAGCGCGCTCTGTACTACGAGATCAACGCCACCACGCGGCAGAAGGCCGAGCGGATGTTCCGCTCACGCGTTTCGCACGACGCGGACATGGAGCGCCTCGTCTGCGAGCGGCTGGAGCGCGCGCTTCCCGCGCCGGTCTCCAGCTTCGCGGAGGCACTGACGCTCGCCCGCCGCGATCCAGGCTGGCTGGCCGAGCCGGCCGCGGGCCAGCCGACGCGATTCGAGGCGCTCATCGAGTCGGCCGTCCGGGCGGCACTGGAGCTCCTGGACGCGGACTACGCGCTGAGCCGCGGCCTGCGCTCGCTCCCGAGGCTGATCGACGCGCTGGCAGCGCGCGACTGGGCCGAGATCGTGTCCTGGGAGCTGCCCGCCTTCTACTGCTGCACGGTACCCAGCCCCAAGGCCCTGCGGCTGTTCGATGGTGACTACGCCAAGCTGGCCGACTCCAGCTGGGCGATCGCCGCCCGCATGCAGTACAACACGTGGCACGTCATGCCCGGAAACCTGCCGAAGGACCCGTCAGTCCAGGCCCGTGACTTCCTGGCACCGCACGTGCTGCCCGACGTCGCGATTCACTCCGACCTCCACCACCGCGGGCACGTCGCCAACAACATCCGGTTCTCCGCACGCAGCCCGGAGACCGTGCTGGTGGCCGGATTCCCGTTCAAGAGCCTCACCGACATCAGGGTGCTGCGCTGCGAGGGCCCGGAATTCACCGAGCCGGAACTGTACACGGTCACCCGGATGGCCCAGTTCCTCGCCGACCTCTCACAGGCCGTGGCCGACCACGCAGTCGCCGGCCAGCGCATCGAGGTGACCTCCTTCGACCATCGCTGGTACCGCAGCACGATCATCGAGAAGGCGCTGGCTCTCCATGCTTGACCAGACGAGAGACCTAGGGCCAGCGGCGACCGCCGTCACGACAATTACCGCTGGTGTTCCGGGACCGCGAGAGGCGATGCAACAGCGACTGGCTGGCTGGCTGCAGCAGCCGCTTACCGTGTTCACGGGCCGGGCGCTGAGCGGCCAGCGCCCGCTTCCCTGGTGGACGCCGACTTACCACATGATGGCCGGCCTCTTCTCGCTGGCAGCAGGAGTGGCAGTCAGCGGCCTCGGCTGGAGCCTGGGCGGATGGTTCCTGGTCCTGCTCCTGCCGGGCTGGGCCATCACCTTGCACGGCCTGCGCAATCTGCGCATGCTGATCTTCCACCAGTGCGCGCACCGGAACATGTACCGGCGCAGATGGCTCGACATCATTATCGGCGAAGTGCTGGCCAGCCTGCTGATCGTGCAGAACCTCAGCCGGTACAAGCGAGAGCACATCACCGACCATCACGCGGCACACCACATGACCCTCCGGGACCCGACGGTCCAGGCGTTCCTGCTCACTCTGGACATTCACCCCGGCATGCCCGTACGCCAGATGAAGCGGCGGGTCCTGGGCAAGGTATTCTCGCCTGCCTTCCACGCTCGCTTTGCCGTCGCCCGGGTGAGGTCCTTCTGGTCGGGCGCCAGCCGCCGCGAGAGGATCTTCGGAGCCGTCTTCTATGGCGGCGGCCTGGCCGCCGCCATCATGACGGGCGATCCGGTCGGGGCGCTGGTGATCTGGCTCGTACCGCTCTTCCCGCTGTTCCAGGTCAGCAACGTGCTGAGGCTGTGCGTGAAGCACACGTTCCCGGACGCGGGACAGGCTGATCGCCGGGGCAAGGCGTACTTCGGCGCCCTGACCAGTGCCGTGTTCATCGGCGAGCCGGTGCCGGCCCCGGCCCGCACGTTCCTGGCCAGGGCCCGTGGCTGGACGCACTGGTGGCTGCGCATGCTGTTCATCCACGCGCCTGTCCGGTACATGATCATCACGGCGGACACGCCGGTGCATGACTTCCATCACCGGCACCCCGCGACCGACAACTGGGCGCATCATCTCTACCTACGGCAAGCGGATGCCGACGCCGGCCCCTCTGGCTGGGGACCCTATACCGAGTTGTGGGGCCTCGGCCCGGCCATGGAATACATCTTCTCCTCGCTGTCATCCGCAGACCCGGATTACTACGACGCGGGGAAGATACGCAACGTGAGTGACCGCGAGCAGTTCGCGGCATTCGACGACTGAAGACCGGGCAGGGCCAGCCGCGAAATCCTGCCATCTGCCCCCACGCTGCCGCGCGAATTTAGCGAGGAATAACCACATAATGATCAGCCAAGAGGCCGAGTCGCCGTCGCCTGCATGTGATCTGGCCGCGCCGACACCGGATGAGCTACTAACCCTGGCGTCGGATTTTTATATATCTCCCGAAGTCCGTGCGGTCATCGGCGACTCACGCTGGCCGCAGGTGCGCACCGAGATAGAGCTCACCGGCACATATCAGCACACCCAGGAGGAATTGCTCCTCGGGGCGAAGCTCGCCTGGCGCAATCATGCCCGCTGCTCCGGGCGCTATAGCTGGCGTGGCCTCATACTCAACGATGCCAGGGATGCCAGCACCGCCGAAGAAGTGGCTCAGCGGTGCTTCGAGCATCTGCGGATCTCGACTAATGGCGGGAAGCTGCGGCCCGTGATCACGGTATTCCGGCAGCGCATGCCGGGGCTTCCGGATATCCGGATAGCTAACCCGCAGCTTATCAGGTACGCCGGGTACGATCTTGGCGCTCACGTCGTGGGCGACCCACTGCACGTGCCGCTGACGAGCCATGCCGAGAAAGCCGGATGGACGGGCCAGGGCGGCCCCTTCGACATCCTCCCGGTACTCATCGCGGTGGGTGGCGGCGATCCGGTCCCGTTCGACGTGCCGGCCGACGCGGTGACCGAGGTACCCATCAGCCATCCCAGCTACCCGTGGTTCAAGGACTTGGGGCTGCGCTGGCACGCCAATCCGGCAATATCAAACATGTGTTTGGAAATTGGTGGGATCCAGTACACATGTGCGCCGTTCAGTGGCTGGTACGTCAGCAGCGAGATCGGGGCGCGCAATCTCAGCGACATGGACCGCTATAATCAACTGCCGGTGATCGCCGAGCGCTTGGGACTAGACACCAGGCGTAATGAGTCGCTGTGGAAGGACCGTGCCCTGTTGGAGCTCAATATCGCAGTCATCCACAGCTACAAGCTATCCGGCGTCTACATCGTCGATCACCACACGGCATCCGCGCAATTCGTCTCGCACGTGGAGCGCGAGCACCGTTGCGGACGCCCGGTTCCAGCCGACTGGTCGTGGGTCAATCCACCCATGTCGGCGAGCACGACAGCAACCTTTCACCGCTCTTACGACCCGCCGGAGTTTGATCTCCGGCCGAACTTCATACAGCAGCCAGGAATACTTCCGGCGTTGCCCGGCAGCGGGAATCCCGGCTGCCCGTATCATCCCGGAGAGCAAGCGGTAAAGTGAGCATCAGGAGTACATTCCGTATCGTGTCGCGCACGAAGAGTCGCGCGGCCACGCTGAAAGGAGAGCGGGAAGCGGCCCAGCACGTGGCGTCGCGTCCCCTAACAGCCCATGGCTACGTCATCACCAGCCCACGCAGGTAGCCCGCGGATCGCACCCAGGATCGGCGCGATCACGGAGTCCCTTACGCTATCCCTCGACGCGAAGGCCAAGGGCCTGAAGGCGGAGGGCCGCCCGGTAATCGTCTACGGTGCCGGCGAACCGGATTTCGCCACTCCTGAATACATCACCCAGGCCGCGGCCGCGGCCTGCAGCAACCCCAAGTACCACCACTACACCCCCAACGGGGGCCTTCCCGAATTGCGGGCCGCTATCGCGGCCAAGACCAAGCGGGACTCTGGCTACGACGTGTCCGCCACGCAGATACTCGTGACCAATGGCGGGAAGCAGGCCATTTACGAGGCCTTCGCCACTATCCTCTCGCCGGGCGACGAAGTGATCGTGCCGGCCCCATACTGGACCACCTACCCGGAATCCATCCGGCTTGCCGGGGGAGTTCCAGTTTTCGTGGTCGCCGATGAGACGTCCGGCTACCGGGTAACCGTCGAGCAATTGGCGGCGGCCAAGACGGAGCGGACCAAGGCACTGCTTTTCGTGTCGCCGTCCAACCCCACGGGCGCAGTGTACCCGAAAGAGCAGATCGAGGAAATCGGGAAGTGGGCCGCTGAGAGCGGCCTGTGGGTCCTTACGGACGAGATCTACGAGCACCTCGTCTTCGATGGTGCGGAATTCCACTCGATGCCGGTGCTAGTGCCAGAACTCGCCGACCGGTGCCTGGTCGTCAACGGCGTCGCCAAGACGTACGCTATGACGGGCTGGCGCGTCGGCTGGCTGGCCGGGCCGGAAGACGTCATTAAGGCGGCTATTAACCTCCAGTCGCACGCGACGTCGAATGTGTGCAACGTGGCCCAGGCGGCCGCGCTCGCGGCCGTGGAGGGCGACTTGTCCGCGGTGGCCATGATGCGCACCGCCTTCGACCGCCGCCGCCGCACCATCGTGTCGATGCTGAACGAGGCCAATGGCGTGGTGTGCCCGATGCCCGAGGGCGCGTTTTACGCGTACCCGTCGGTGAAGGGCATCCTCGGCCGCGAGATCCGCGGCAGGCGCCCCAGCAACACGCTGGAGCTGGCGGACCTGATGCTCGCCGAGGCCGAGGTGGCGGTGATTCCCGGTGAGGCCTTCGGTACCCCCGGCTACTTGCGGCTCTCTTATGCCCTGAGCGACGAGGAACTAGCCGAAGGGATAAGCCGGATTCAGCGGCTGTTCGCCGAGGCATCAGACGGTGACTCGTAACCAGGCCAGGCAGCAAGGTCAGCCTGTGGGAAGCGGCGGGATCCGCGCTCGTGCCCTTGATTTTGCCCGCTCGCACGAGCACGCGGCAATCTTCAATCACAGCGTCCGCACGCATTTTCACGCGCTGACAGCAAGTACGCACCTCGGCTGCACGGACTTCGATCCGGATGAGTTGCATGTCGCCGCCATCCTGCACGACATAGGGACGGCGCCCGGCTTCGATGGCCCGCAGCGCTTCGAGGTGGAAGGCGCAGACGCCGCGGCGGAGTTCCTGAGCAACGAAGGGCACTCCGCCGCCGCGCAGCGAAGGGTGTGGCAGGCAATCGCGCTGCACACCTCACCGGGCATCGCTGAGCGAATGGGCACGCTGGAGCGCCTGCTTCGCTTCGGCGTGGTCGCGGACTTCGGCGGGCCGACGTTCGCCACGGCGGCCGAAGTCCGCGAACTGGAGCAGCGGTACCCGCGCCAGGCCATCGAGAAGGTCCTCGGTGACACCGTCGTCTCGCAGGCGGTCGCTGAGCCGTCCAAGGCGCCGGCGTCATCGTGGCCCCATGACCTCCTGCGCGCGTATCAGGCTGACCCGGGATATCAGGGCGTCAACCCGGCATTCTGACCTGAGGGCGTCAGGCCACCGAAGCGACCCGCGCCCGAGGCGGAGACCGGGTGGTGGTAACGGCAACTACACGCGATCATGGCCATGGCCGGGGCGTCAGGCCAAAGGACGTCGATCTCATTGTCGGCTAGGCCATGCTCGCCGAAGGCTGGCGCCGCACGCTCAGCGCCTGCGGCAGGTTCCTCGCCGCCACTGCTGAGCACGACACCCGAGGGCGCGCTCGCGCCCACCTCGCCACGGACTAGACCGTAGCGAGCACCACCGCAACGTACACCGGCTCCGCCCCATCGCCCGATCCAATCGCGTACCGAGCGTTAGTTCAAGACCCCCGTTCGGGGGCCCCAGCCTTGTCTGCCGTACATGGCATCAGCGGCAGCAGCTGATCACCGTGGTTCGCCACGGCCAGAAAACACCAGCGGCCCGTTCGGGATCAATGGCCTTGATATCCCGAACGGACCGCGTGGTGTCTCTAGCTGAGGGCCCTTATCCCTGGACGGTTACCTGCACTGATGGTGAGGTGACCGGGCTGGCGACGGCGTCGGTTGCCGTTGCCACCAAGGTGGTGGAGCCGTCGGTGAGCGCGGTTGCTGGCGTGCATGACCAGGCGCCGCTGTCGGATGCGGTGGTGGTGCAGATCGTGGTGCTGCCGGTGGTGACGGTGACGGTCGCGTCGGGCTCGCTGGTGCCCGATACGGTCGGCGTCGTGGTCACGGTGGCCGCCGCGGACGGCGAGGTGATCGCCACCGCCGGCGGGAAGTCCGTGACGTTGGCGACGCCGTCGCCGCTGATCGTCACCACGACGCTGTGCACGGTAACCTGCCCGCTGCCGTTACGGAGCCGGAAGTCGGCGCCGCCGTTCTGCTCGTCGCCGAAGTACGCGTCGGTCGCGGTGACCGTCGCGGTCTTCCACGTGTCGGTGTTGGTTAGCGAGATGTTGGACGACCCCGCGTAGGGGTTGGAGGTGCCGTTGTCGTACTGGACCTGGAACGAGCCCGTTCCCGAGTCGTAGTACTCGATCTTGAACGTCGCCGAGTAGTCGCCCTCGTATGCGATCGAGTCGTTGATGCTGAAGTAGATGTTGCTGTCGGTGCTGGCCAGGGCGGACAGCCCGTCGATGTCGGAGCCGGTCGTCGGCCCGTCGTAGGCCGCGGTGTTCTCGCTCATGCCGTAGGCGTAGTTCGTCGGCCCCAGGATGGAGGCTACGACGGCTGTGCCTGGTGGCAGGTTGGAGGCGTCGAAGCTGACGGCCGCTGATGCGCCGCTTGCGTACCCGGTGGGGTCGGTCGCGGTCGCGGTGACGGTCTGCTTGCCGGCGGTGAGGCCGTTGGCCGGGGCGCAGGACCAGGCGCCGCTGTCGGACGCGATGCCGGTGCACAGTGCCGTGGAGCCCTCGTTGACGGTGACCGAGGCACCCGGTTCTGAGGTGCCGGAGATCGAGCCGTCGAGCTTGATCGTCTGGCCGCCCTTAGGCGTGGTGATCGCCGGGGCGGGCGGGAACTCCGTGGTCGCGGGGACCGCGGGGCCGGTGACCGAGACGCCGACGCTGTGGATGGTGATGGGCTGGGTGGCGTCGAGCCGGAAGTCCGCGCCCGCGTTCTCCAGGCCGCCGAAGTAGGCGCCGGAGATCGTGAACGTGGCGGTCTTCCAGGTGTCGGTGCCAGTCAGGGTGATGGTGCCGGCGGTGTGGTAGGGGTCGTTGATCCCGTTGTCGTACTGCAGCGCGACCGTGCCGGTGCCCGAGTCGTAGTACGAGACCTTGACGGTCGCGTCGTAGCTGGACGTGGCGGCGATGGAGGGGCTGATGCTGAAGTACATGTCGTTTTCAGCGGCTGTGCCGGTGGTGGTGCGGGCGCTGAGGCCGTCCACGTCCGATGCGGTGGTCTGGGCGGACTCGCCGGTGCCGGCGTAGTCAGCCTGGGTGAGGCCGTCGCTGGTGTTGGTGGTGCCCAGCACGGTGCCGACTACGGCGGTGCTGGCCGGGCCGGCCGGGTCGAGGCCGATCTGGACCTTGCCAAGGTGCTTGTCGGTCGTTGCCGGGGTGCCGGTGACGGGCGCGAACGGCAGCTTGGCGGTCGGGGCGGATGCCTGCTGGACCAGGTAGGACTGGCCGGCGTGGGCCTGGAAGGTGAAGGTGTCGCTGGTCGTGGTGGTGGCGATGACGTGGTGCCTGCCGGTGCCGGAGACGACCTGGACCAGCTGGCCTGGCCACGGGCTCTTCACGGTGAGCTTGCCGCTGGTGGCGGCCTGGATGGCGGCGGTGACGAGCTGGCCGTTCTCGACCTGGACGTCGACCTTGTCGTTGTGCTGGATGTAGACGGTGCCGCTGGCGTTCCAGCTTGACGGCCAGGCCGGCGCGAACCGGATGATGCCGTCGTAGTCCTGAGCCAGGGCCTCATCGACCGCGGCCGCGACGTTCGCCGACTGCTCCTGGTAGGGCTGGTAGCCCACGGTGCTGCCGATGTCGGCCAGGCCGTTGTCGTAGACCTGGTGGCTCTCGATCAGCGAGACCAGGTCGCTTTGCACCTGGGACGGCTGCTCGAGCCGGGCGGCGTCGATGGCGTCGTAGGACCAGTCGTTGCCGCCGACGTTCGGCCGGTTAGTGTAGCTGCGCTGCTCCAGGGCGAACAGGTCCGTGTCCTGGTCGGTCACGTCGTCCCAGGGCCACAGCGGCTCGAGCTCGATGTTCTCGCCGTTGTGCCGGGTCGCGGCGGGCTGGTAGGAGATCGCGATCATGTCGGTGCCGGTCGCGTCCGCCGCCTGCGTCTCCGCCTGCGTGTAGTCGGGGTTGAGCAGCTGCGTCTTGGTCGCGTCGTCCGTGCGCGGGTACGGCGGGATCTGCGTGATCGCCTTGGTGAACTGGGCCAGCAGCGGGTCGCTTGACGACTTGTCGCCGACCAGCTTCGCGGCCTCCCCGATGATCGGGAACAGCGCCTGGTCAGCGGCGATGTCCGTGGTCGGGTCCTGGACTGCCCACTGGGTCTCGTGGGCGTTGGCGACCGCGTGCAGCAGGCCGTCGGTGCCGACGTTCTGGTAGGCGAGCAGGAACTGGGCGGTGGCCTCCATGAACGGGAACGCCTTCTTCAGGAAGGCGAGGTTGTTGGTGCCCTCGTACTGCTCCCACATGTACAGCGACATCTCAGGGCCGCTGCTGATGTCCTCGGCGTTCCACTGCGGCGAGGCAGCCAGGGCGCATGAGGCGTCCGACTGGACGGGCCCGTCGCTGTAGTAGCCGTTGCCGTTGAAGCTCATGGTCTCCGGCACGCAGGCGCCCGGCAGGCCGCCCATCTGGGCCTTGGTCCATGCCTCGATGTTCGACAGGTCGCTGATGTACATATCGAAGATCGGCGTGTTGAGCTGGTAGTTACCGGAGCTCATGTTCGCGGAGATCTCCCCGCGCAGGTTCCAGATCCAGTAGTCGTTCGGAGCCCAGTCCTGCTGGTCCTCGCTCCAGTCGAACATGTCGGCCTCGCCGGCCTGGCTACCGGGCAGGCTGCCCGCCTTCGTGCTCGCGGCCTCGTCGTACAGGTAGAGGGTCCGCAGGTTCTCGACGTAGGCGGCGCTGCCGTCGGAGGAGCTCATCTCCACCAGGCCTGAGTGCGCCCAGTAGTTGCTCCACCAGCGCTCCTGGCTGCCCAGCAGTTCGCTTTCCGGGAGCTTGGCGTTGTTGCCGATGAGCTTGGTCGCGGTCACCGAGGCGGTGTCGGTCGCCGTGCCGCCTGCCCAGTGCGGTGCGGCGACGACGACGCGGTAGTCACCGTCGGCGTTCGGCTTGAAGCTCACCTGCACCTTGGTGGGGTTCACCACGGAAGCCGACACGTCCCGGCCGCCCGCGGTGATCGAGGACAGCGACCCGAAGGTCTGCCCGCTGGCGCCGTCGCCGGAGTTGTCTACCCAGGTCTCGGCGAGGGTGCCGACCTTGCCGCTGACCGCGGCGGTCGGGTTGCGGCCGGACCACAGGTAGATCGAGGCGGTCTGGGTCAGGTCAGGGTTCGCGCCCTTGACGTCGATGATCATCTCGTCTTTGGCGGTGGAGACCCATGCCTTCATCGACATGCCGCCGCCGGACTCTTCAAGGACGCCGTCGGCCAGGTCGAGCTTGCCGGTGAAGTTCGACGCGTGCGAGATCACCGACAGGCCCGGGATGTTGACCTGGCCAGGTGATTTCCGGTCCGGCATCGTGTCGGTCCGGTTGAGCTGGGCGGTGAACCCGTTCGCCGCCCAGGCGGCGACGCCGAGCGCGCCGTTGCCCATCGGGATGGACTGGGTGGGGTTGATGTTCGGCGCGCCGAGCACGATGTCGTCGCGGCTGACGACGGCGTCAGGGCTGAGGTTGAAGGACCCGTCCTTCCAGGCCGTCGTGGCCCCGGTCGTGGCGGTAGTGGCGTGCGCCGTCGCCGCGGTGCCCGCCAGGACTAGGCCGGAGGTGGCGGCGAGCAGGGCGGCGAGGCCCGCGACGACGCGTCGCGGGCGGTGTCTTGTCGGCGGGGATGACGCTGGCGCGGACGAGGACGGCGGACTCAATGACACAAAAGCCTCCACGGCGAGTGCGAGTGTCGGCAGCCTTACGGCGAGCTGCCCTAGGTGATGATCCGATGTTTTGATTTCGTTTAGTGATCCGATGAATCCATACCGGCGCGGGCCGGACGGGCTGGCTTGCCGGCCCGACGCGTTCACGGTGCCGTAACATCGGATCATGTGGTTTATACGGCTATCCGGGACGATCTGTAAAGACCTGACCTGCAAGTGAGTGAATGATTACTACGCCCACAGGTAGGAATGTTTCCTGTTGCGTACGTCTTGCGCCCACACTGTCCGGGGTGTAAACATTCGATCGATAGATCCGATGTTTACATCTCCGAGGAGCGCAAGTGACGCAGGTGCAGCCCGCAGAACCCGCCACGATCCCGGCGGCGCCCGATGCCGCCGCCCGCGGGACAGGCAGCAGAATCGTCGCGCTCGACTGCTACGACGTCCGGTTCCCGACCTCGCTCGAGCACGACGGGTCGGACGCGATGAACCCCGACCCGGACTACTCGGCGGCCTACGCCGTGCTCCGCACCGACGCCGAAGGCCTCGCGGGCGAGGCCCTGTGCTTCACGATCGGGCGCGGCAACGACGTCGTGGTCGCCGCGATCGCCGCGCTGCGCGAGCACGTCGTCGGCAAGTACGTCGCGGACATCATCGGCGACCTCGGCGCGTTCAGCGCCGCCATGATCGGTGACAGCCAGCTTCGGTGGCTAGGCCCGGAAAAGGGCGTCATGCACATGGCGATCGGAACGGTCGTCAACGCCGCGTGGGACCTCGCCGCCAAGGCCGCGGGCAAGCCGGTCTGGCGGCTGCTCGCCGACATGACCCCTGAAGAGATTGTCGCGCTCGTAGACTTCCGCTACCTGGAAGACGCGCTGACGCCGGACGAGGCGCTCGCCATCCTGCGCGCCGCGCAGGCCGGCAAGGCCGAGCGCATCGCCGAGCTGGAAAGCAAGGGCCACCCCGCGTACACCACGTCGCCGGGCTGGATCGGGTACTCCGACGAGAAGCTGGCCGCGCTGTCGCGAGAAGCGGTCGCGGACGGCTTCACCCAGATCAAGCTCAAGGTCGGCGCCAGCCTCGATGACGACGTCCGCCGCCTGGCCCTGGCCAGGGAAGTGGTGGGACCGGACATCCGGATCGCGGTGGACGCCAACCAGCGCTGGGGCGTCGCCCAGGCAAAGTCGTGGATCGCCGCGCTCGCCCCTTACGACCCGTACTGGGTTGAGGAGCCGACAAGCCCGGATGAGATCCTCGGCCTCGCCGCGATCAAGACGGCGATCGCGCCGGTCAAGATCGCCGTCGGCGAGCACATGGCCAACCGGGTGATCTGCAAGCAAATCCTCCAGGCCGGCGCGGCGGACGTGCTGACCATCGACGCGTGCCGGGTGGCGGGCGTCAACGAGAACCTGGCGATCCTGCTGCTCGCCGCCAAGTACGAGGTCGCTGTCTGCCCGCACGCCGGCGGCGTGGGGCTGTGCGAGATGGTGCAGCATCTCGCGATGTTCGATTTCGTCGGGGTCTCGGCCTCGGCGACCGGTCGCGTCATGGAGTACGTCGACCACCTGCACGAGCACTTCACCGACCCGGTGCGCATCGTGGCCGGGCACTACCTTGCCCCGACGCGGCCAGGCTTCTCCACCACGCTGCGGCCGAAGTCGCTGCGCGACTACGAGTTCCCGGCCGGAGCCGTCTGGCAGCAGCTGAGCCAACAGCTTGGCACGGCGCAATAATCACGACTTTTCATCCCATGACAGTAAATTTCGGTTCTGAGGAGAAGGCATGAGAGTAAAGAGGCTCTTGTTCGGTACAGCGGCGCTAGCGGCCACCGGACTGCTCGTCGCCGCGTGCAGTTCCAGCAGCAGCAGCAGTTCGGCGTCGGCGTCCTCGTCTGGGTCCGCCAGCACCTCGTCGTCCGGCGAGACGACGATCGGCGTGGACCTGACCTACAACAACACGGCGTTCTGGGCCGCCTACATCAACTACGAGCAGCAGTACGCGCAGCAGATGCACATCAAGCTGCTCGGCCCGCTACTCGCCAGCGCCAGCGCCAGCCTGCAGAACCAGCAGATCGAGAACCTGGTGGACGAGGGCGCCAAGGCGATCATCGTCAACCCGGAGACGGCCACGAGCCTCGGCCCGGCCATCAGCTACGCGGCCGCGCACCACGTCCAGCTGGTCTCGGTCGACACGATCGTCGGCGTCGGCCACGTCTACATGGTCGTCCGCGCCTCGAACACGCTCTACGGGCAGGACGCCTGCGCGTACATCTCCGCACACGTCAGGTCCGGCGACGTCCTCGACCTCGAAGGCGACCTCACCTCGTCGAACGGCGCGGACCGCACGGACGCCTTCGACTCCTGCATGTCGGCGAACGACCCCAAGGTGAAGATCCTGCAGGACCCGACCGTGTGGACTGACGCGACCGCCGTCACCGACGCGCAGAACGCGATCAACGCCTACGGCTCGAACCTCAAGGCCATCTACTCGCAGTGGTCGAGCCCGGACACCGGCATCATCCCGCTGCTGAAGAGCAAGAAGCTCAGCAACACGATCGTCATCAGCGACGACGGCGTGCCGTTCGAGATGTGCGACATCGGCAACGGGACGGTCACCGCCTCGCAGTCCCAGCCCGCCAACCTGTACGCGCAGTACGCGCTGACGTACGCCGTGGACGCGGCCAAGGGCGTCAAGCTGGCGGCCGGCCAGCCTGGCGGCGGCGCGCCGACGCTGCAGAACGTCTCCTACCAGGGTGACACGAATCTCGCCGACCCGATCGTCGCGCCGTTCGTGACCAAGACCGCTACCACGCTGTCCTTGAGCACCCCGGTTGACGGCCTGCCCGCGTCGTTCACCACGACCCCTGTGTCCGACTCGGCCCTATGGGGCAATGTGTACGGCAACGCCCACGGCGGCGTCTGCTCCGCGTCCTAACGCTCTCGGTGGCCGGCGTCCTAGCGGGCGCCGGCCACCCGCACCCCCGAGGAATGGACATGCCATGACTTCCAGCGGCCAGGCGCTCGTCGAAGTGACCGGCGTCGAGAAGACATTCGGCACCACCCGTGCCCTGCGCGGGGTCGACCTTTCCATTAAGGCCGGGCAGTGCCTGGGCCTCGTCGGCCGCAATGGGGCCGGGAAGTCGACTCTCGTCTCGATCCTGTCCGGCCTCGCCGAGCCGGACGCTGGCACGGTGCGGTTTGGCGGCGCGCCCGCGCCCCGCGTCGGCGACATCGCGGCCTGGCATGAGTGGATCGCCACCGTTTTCCAGCACTCGATGATCGTCCCGGACCTGTCGGTCGCCGAGAACGTGTTCCTCGGCAGTACTCCCCGCTTGGTCAGCTGGCGGGAGCTGCGCGCGAAGACACGCGACATCATGCGCGAGTGGGGATTCGACATCCCCGCGGAAACGATGTGCCGCGACCTGTCCGTCGAGCAGTTGCAGATCGTCGAGATCGCGCGGGCACTGGCGCGCGGCGCCAAGTGCGTGCTGCTCGACGAGCCGACCGCCGCCCTGGAACGCGATGCTGGCCGCCGCCTGTTCGAGCGGGTGGGCCAGCTCACCAACGGCGGCGTGGCCGTCCTGTACATCTCGCACCACCTGGAAGAGGTCTTCGAGATCTGCCAGGATGTCGCCGTGTTGCGTGATGGCGAGCTCGTGCTGAGCTCGCCGGTAGCCGGGCTGTCCAAGGACGAGCTCGTGGCCGCGATGGTGGGGGATATTCAGCCCGCTTCTCCCGAGCCGTCCGCGGCGACTGTCGCAGGCGAAGCACCCGCCAGCGCGCGAGACACCGTGGTGCTCCAGGTCGATAACCTTACCGCCGACTCCGCTCGCGGACGCCTGAACGGGGTGTCGCTGCGGGTGCACGCGGGCGAGGTCGTGGGCGTCACTGGCCTGCTCAGCGCGGGGGTAGCCACGATCGGCCGGGTCGTCGGGGGCGCGGAGGGCCATCTGGGCGGTGAGGTCCGGCTGCGCGGCCGGGTCGTCCCGCCGGGCCGCCGCGATCTGGCGCAGCACGCCGGGATCGGGTACATCCCCGAAGACCGCCGGGCCGAAGGCTTCGTGGCCCACCTCGGCGTCGCGGAGAACGCTACGATGACGATCATGAAGCGGCTGTCGGACCGCTTCGGCGTGCTGCGCCCGGCCCGCCGGGTCGCCGCGGCCACCCCGCTCACCAGCCGGCTCTCGGTGGTGGCCTCCGGCCCCCGCCAGCCGGTCGGCGAACTGTCCGGCGGTAACCAGCAGAAGGTCACCGTCGCGCGAACGCTGGCACACGACCCGTCGCTGATCGTCGCGATCACGCCGACCCGGGGTGTCGACGTCGCCTCCAAGGAACTGCTGCTCGACTCGCTCGCCGACGTCGCGCGAACCACCGGGGCAGGCGTGCTGCTGTGCAGCGACGAGCTTTCCGACCTCGATAAATGTGACCGTGTCATCGTCCTTGTCCGGGGCGAGGTCTTCACCGAATTCACCGAGCCGCCCTTCGACCGCGACGAGCTGATCATCGCCACGGAAGGCATAGCCCAGGAGGCCGCCGAATAATGATTACCAAATCGCCCTCCGCCGCCACCGGCAGCGCCGGTGGCGGCACCAAGGGTTCCTGGCTGCCGTCGGTGAACGTCGGCATGCTGCGGGAAGTGGCGCTGCTGCCGGTCCTGGTGCTGCTGATCATCGTGGGTGCCGTGGTCAGCCCGGCGTTCATGACCGTCTCCAACTTCGCCGGCATCGGCCAGCAGAGCGCCGCGCTCGGCGTGGTGGTCGTCGGCGAGGGCCTGATCCTGCTGATTGGCGGCATGGACCTGTCGCTCGAGGCCACCTACGGTCTCGCGCCGATGGTCGCCGCGTGGCTGATCGTGCCCATCTCCGCCTACGGCCTGGGCACCGACCTCAATCCCTACCTTGGCATCGCGGTGCTGGTCGTGGTCGCCGCGGTGATCGGCCTCGTCAACGGCCTGCTGATCGTGAAGGGACGGCTGAACGGCTTCATCGTGACGCTCGGCATGACGATCGTGCTGGCCGGTCTCCAGAACGGCATCGTCAAGGCCCAGACGCTGTTCAACCTGCCGCCGGCGTTCGGCTACCTCGGTGCCGCGTCAATCGGGCAGGTCCCGGTCTCGCTCATCGTCGCCGTGGTCATCTTCGTCCTCACCGGGCTGTTCCTGCGCTATCACAGGACCGGACGTGCGATCTACGCGCTCGGCGGCAACGCCGCAGCGGCCCGCGCGGCCGGCATCAAGGTCGAGCGGGTCAAGATCGGCGTCTACGTCGTCGGCAGCATCCTGGCCGGGATCGGCGGCCTGATGGAGGCGGGCCGGGTGTCCGCAGTAACCGGGCAGCAGGGCTACCAGGAAGGCATCATCTTCTCCGTCTTCGCCGCGGCGGTGATCGGCGGGGTGAGCCTCAAGGGTGGCCGCGGCAACATGGTCGGCGCGGCGTCCGGCGTGATCCTCCTGGGCATCGTCCAGGACATCCTCGACCTGGCTAACGTATCGAACTACTGGATAGAGGCCATCGACGGCGCGGTGATCTTGTTCGCGCTGTTCCTCGCCCGCATAGTAGGTGGCGAGTCGACTGCAGAGGAGCGCTAATGAAGCTAGTACGAGTAGGGGACCGTGGCCAGGAGCGGCCCGGTGTTCTCGATCGCGATGGGGTTGCCCGTGACGTTTCCGGGCTTGTCTCGGACTTCGGCCCGGGGTTCTTCGCCGGGAGCGGGCTGGCCGCGGTCGCCGCGGCCGTCGCGGACCCGGCGGTCATCGGCGGCCTGCCCGTCCTGGAAGGGCGGGTGGGTGCGCCCATCGCGCGGCCAGGCAAGGTCGCCTGCATCGGCCTGAATTATTCCGATCACGCCGCGGAGACAGGTGCGGCGGTGCCGGAGCGCCCGGTGGTGTTCATGAAGGACCCGTCGACGGTGGTAGGGCCTTATGACGACGTGCTGATCCCGCGAGGGTCGGTGAAGACGGACTGGGAGGTGGAGCTCGGCGTGGTCATCGGGTCCACGGCCCGGTACCTGGCTTCCCCCCACGATGCCCTGGGCGTGATCGCCGGCTATGCGGTCAGCCATGACGTGTCAGAGCGGGCGTTCCAGCTGGAGCTGTCGCCGCAGTGGGACCTGGGCAAGTCGTGCGAGACGTTCAACCCGCTGGGCCCGTGGCTGGTGACGGCGGACGAGGTGCCGGACCCGCAGGCGCTTGGGCTGCGTGCATCGGTGAACGGGACGAAGCGGCAGGACGGGTCGACGGCGAACATGATCTTCGGCGTCGCCTACCTGGTGTGGTACCTGAGCCAGTACATGGTGCTGGAGCCGGGTGACGTGGTGAACACGGGTACCCCGGCGGGGGTGGCGCTGGGCCTGCCCGATCACCCGTACCTGCGGGCGGGCGATGTGGTGGCCCTGGAAATCGACGGCCTGGGCCGCGCCGAACAGCGCTTCACCTCAGCCCCCTAAGGCACCCCACCCCACCCACCCGCCTCGTCCCCGTTGACTGTGCTGCTGCGGTCCGATATAGACCGCAGCAGCGCAAGCAGCGGCCAGGACCGGATCAGGTCCGGGGACCGGAGCGGCAACGATGACTTCAACGAGAGGACAAGAACGATGGCGGAACTTGACGGGCTGAAGGCGATCGTGACCGGTGGCGGTTCCGGGATCGGGCAGGCCGCCGCGCGGCTGCTGGCCGCCCGGGGCGCGCGGGTAGCGGTGCTGGACCTGAAGCCCGGCGATGAGTTCATCGGGGTGACCGCCGATGTTACCGATGACGGGTCGGTGCGGCTGGCGGTGGACACGGCCGCCGACCGGCTCGGCGGGATCGACATCGTGGTGAACAATGCGGGAATCGGGGCGATCGGCACGATCGCCGACAATACCGATGACGAGTGGCACCGGGTCTACGACGTCAACGTGGTCGGCATGGTCCGCGTGACGAGGGCCGCGCTGCCGTACCTACGAAAGTCGCAGCACGCGGCGGTCGTGAACACGTGCTCGATCGCCGCTGTCGCGGGGCTGCCGCAGCGCGCCCTGTACTCGGCGACCAAGGGCGCGGTGCTGTCGATGACGCTCGCGATGGCCGCGGATCACGTGTCCGAGGGCATCCGGGTGAACTGCGTGAACCCCGGCACCGCCGACACCCCGTGGATCGGCAACCTGCTCGACCATGCGGACGACCCCGCCGCCGAGCGCGCCGCACTCAACGCCAGGCAGCCGCTCGGCCGTCTGGTCACCGCCGACGAAGTCGCGGCCGGCATCGCCTACCTGGCTAGCCCGCTCGCCGCGTCGGTCACCGGGACGGCACTGGCGATCGACGGCGGCATGGCCGGGCTGCGGGTCAGGCCACGATCGTGACTGGCGTGCTGCCCAGGCGGCGGCTCGGCTCTTCGCAGGTCTACGTCACCGAGTTGTCGTTCGGCGGCGCGGCGATCGGGAACCTGTTCACGCCGGTGCGCGACGACGACGCCCGGGCAGCGATCGACGCTGCCTGGGACGGCGGCATCCGGACGTTCGACACCGCGCCGCACTATGGCCTGGGCCTGTCCGAGCGCCGCCTCGGCGCGGCACTGGCCAGCCGGCCACGCGACGAGTACGTGGTGTCGACCAAGGTCGGGCGGCTGCTTGAGGCGGCCGCCCCGCCGCTGGACCGCGATACCGAAGGGTTCGCCGTCCCCGGAAACCTCGTGCGGCGCCTGGACTACAGCGCGGACGGCGTGCGGCGCAGCCTGGAGGCCAGCCTGGAACGGCTCGGGCTCGACCACGTCGACATCGCGCTCATCCACGACCCCGACTGCCATGAGGAGCAGGCTTTCCGCGAGGCGTACCCGGCGCTGGAGAAACTGCGCGCGGAGGGGATCGTCGCGGCGATCGGGGTTGGCATGAACCAGGCGCAGATGCTGACCAGGTTCGTGCGGGAGACCGACGTCGACGTCGTCTTGATCGCCGGGCGGTACACGCTGCTCGATAAATCCGCCGCCGACGACCTGCTGCCGGCGGCAGTCGAGCGTGGTGTGTCGGTGATCGCCGGGGGAGTATTCAACTCCGGACTGCTCGCGGCGCCGGCGCCCGGTGCCACCTACGACTACGCGGCCGCGCCTGACTCGCTGCTCAGCCAGGCGCTGGCGCTCGAATCGGCGTGCGCGGAGTACGGCGTGCCGCTGCGCGCCGCCGCGGCGCGTTTCCCGCTGGCCCATCCGGCGGTCGCGAGCGTGCTGATCGGGACCCGGGACGCGGCCGAGGTCGACGACGCGATCGCCATGCGATCGCTCGACATCCCGGCAGCGCTGTGGGACGCCCTATGAAGGTCATCGACGCGCACCATCACGTCCGGGACCAGGTGCCGCCCGGTACGCCGACGCGGGACCTCGCGCTAGTCGCCGACGTGGCGGCGAGCGCTTCCGATTACGGGAGCGGGGATAAGGGAGCAGGCTCGTGGCGCTGACCGACGAGGCGATCGACAAGATCAAGCAGATGATCCTCTCCGGCCGGGTGCGGCCGGGGGAGAAGCTGCCCAGGGAGGCTGACCTGGCAGCCGAACTGGGGCTGTCCCGCAACTCGCTGCGCGAGGCGGTGAAGGCGCTGAGCCTGATCAACGTGCTGGACGTGCGCCAGGGAGACGGCACGTATGCGACGAGCCTCGCGCCGTCGCTGCTGCTCGAGGCGCTGAGCTTCATCGTGGACTTCCACCGCGACGACACGGTGCTTGAGTTTCTCGAGGTGCGCAGGATCCTTGAGCCCGCGGCTACAGGGATGGCGGCCCTGCGGATGCCGGACGAGGACAAGGCAGAGCTCGGCAAGATACTCGACGCGGTCACCGTCAATTCGCCGGTCGAGGACTTCGTCGCCACCGACCTGGGATTCCACAAGAAGATCGCGCTGGGCTCCGGCAACACGGTGCTGGCGTCGCTGATCGAGAACATGTCGCAGCCCACGGCGCGTGCCCGTGTCTGGCGGGGCATGACGCAACCGTACGCCCTGGAGCGGACGATGAACGAGCACCGGGCGATCCACGCGGCGATCATGGCTGGTGACGCCGACCTGGCCCGCTCCTGGGCGACGATCCATATCGGGGGCATCGAAGCCTGGCTCCACACCACCCTCATCGACTAACCGGGCGTCAGTGCGCCGGGCAGCCCGCCCTCCGCGGCCGGCGCCGCAAGTCGCCGCCTACACCGGTTAACGCGCTGCTTACCGAAATGATCGCAATCGTCGGCCATCGTCCGGTTAATCTCTGACCATGGCAGCGCCCGGGTTGAAGCAGGCACGGTTGACGGCGACGCGGTGGTATCCCGGATGGCTGAAGGTCTCCTGGTCAGTTCCCGCCGCCATGCGCGCGATTCGCGCCACGATCGTCATCCCGAGCCTGTTCGCCATCACATCGAAGGTAATCGATGATCCGCAGATGGCCCTGTTCGCGACGTTCGGCGGATTCGCGACCCTGCTGGTCGTCGGCTTCGCCGGCACCCGGCGCGACAAGCTGACCGCCCACCTGGGACTGGCCATCGCGGGCAGCGTCGCCCTCACGATCGGCACGCTCGTCAGCGGCACCGCGTGGCTGGCCGCTGTCGTCACGTTCCTGGTCGTGTTCGCGATCTTCTTCGCCGGCGTCCTCGGCCCGGCCCCCGCCACCGCGTCCACGGCGATCCTGTTCGCCTACGTGCTCCCGGTCGCATCGGCGGGCGGCGCAGCCACCATTGACAGCCGCCTGGAAGGCTGGTGGCTGGCGTCCGCCGCGGGGACCCTCGCCGTGTTGCTGCTGTCTCCGAAGAGCCCCGCCGACCGCATCCGGGCGGCGGCGTCGGCCCTGGCGGCGCAGATCGCACTCCGGGTGCGCCGGGCGTCCGCCGGCGAGGCCACCGACCCGGCCGCCATGCGGGCCGCGAAGGAGCGACTGCGGGCCGCGTTCACCAGCGCGCCCTACCGTCCGACCGGCCTGGCAACCGCCGATCAGGGACTCGCGAGCGTGGTGCAGTTGCTCGACTGGGGCGGAGACCAGGTGGCCGACGCTTTCGACGGCCACATCGACATGACCCAGGCGGCCCCGGAAGAACGCCAGCTGCTCGCGATCACCGCGAGCGTGTTCGACGACATCACCGCCCTGCTGGCGGGGCAGGCCGCCGATCCCGCGTTCGACGAGCTCGAGCGGGCACGGGCTGCCGCCACCGAGCACCTAAGGAGCCTGTCGGCCGACACCGAGCCCGCCGAGCGGATGGGCGCCGCGCGCGCCGTGCACGCCCAGGCGATCGCGGTGGCCGCCCGCTCCGCGGCCGCCGACGCGCTGATCGCCGCCCGCCGCGCCGACCCGGCCACCATCGCCGCCGAGCGCCGCCAGTGGTACGGCACGGCGGCGTCGCCGCCCGGTCCCACCAGCCAGAACGGAACCGCCCCCGGGCGCGCAGCCCGCCTGCTGTCCGGCGTGGACCCCGGCTCGCCACTGTCGGGAATCGCTGGGGCGACGGGCGTCGTGATGAGACACGCCAGTGTTCGTTCGGTATGGTTCGCCAGCAGCCTGCGCGGTGCGGCGGCCCTCGCCGTCGCGGTGGCGGTCGCGGACGTGAGCGACGTCCAGCACGGCTTTTGGGTCGTGCTCGGGACGCTGTCGGTGCTGCGGTCGAACGCCTCGGGCACCGGGGCGACGGCGCTGCGCGCGCTGGGCGGCACGGCCGTCGGGTTCGTCGTGGGCGCTGCGCTGCTCGCGGCGATCGGGACCGGGCAGACGGCGATGTGGGTGGCGTTCCCGCTGGCGGTACTTGTCGCCGTGTACGCGCCGGGGACCGCGCCGTTCGCGATCGGCCAGGCGGCGTTCACGATCGTGATCGTGGTGCTTTTCAACCTGCTGGACCCGATCGGCTGGAAGGTCGGGCTGCTGCGGGTGGAGGACGTGGCGATTGGCTGCGCGGTGAGCGTGGCGGTGGGCGTGGTCTTCTGGCCGCGCGGGGCATCGGCCCTGGTCGGTGACGACCTGGCGGACGCGTTCCGCAGCGGCGCGCAGTACCTCACGCAGGCGGTTGACTGGGCGCTGAGCGAGCGCCTCGTCCCGCCGGAGGTGGCCTCGGCGGCAGTGACGGCGGGCCTGCGGCTCGATGACGCGCTGCGCGGCTTCCTTGCCGAACAGGGCACCAAGCGGGCGAGCAAGGAAGACCTCTGGTCGCTGGTGTCGGCGGCGCAGCGGCTGCGGCTGACCGCGAGCATGCTGGCCGGGCTGCGAGACGTGCCGGCCCTTGACGGCCTCGCGACGGGCCTGGCTTGCCTGCCGCTTGAGGGGTCGCAGGCCTACGCGGGCACGCCCGCGTGCGTGAGCCTGCGGATGGCGGCGACGCAACTGGCCGGCTTCTACGGGCGCGTCGCCGATGAGGTAGGCCACCCCGGCCGAATGGTCCCAGGGCTCCTGCCCGCCCCGCCGCTCACCGACCCGGCTGTCCCGCGCCGCGACGGGGCGGCCCACGGCGAAGTCCGCCGCGATGCGGCGCTGGCGGGCCAGGGCACCACCAGTTCCAGCGTGGCGCGCGGTCCGCACCCGCACCTGCTGTGGGTCCAGGATCACCTGCACCACCTGAGCTGCAGCGCTCAGGCGATCAGCGAGCCAGCACTGCACGTGGCGCAGGCCCGCCGCCGCCCCTGGTGGCGGTGATGCTGCTGCCTGTACCGCTTCAGAGCCCGGCCGCAGCAAACGTAACGCAGGAGTACGGCACGAGCCGCATCACCGCACACAAGGCGGTCCAGTCGCTCAGGCAAGCAATCACCTCTGGAGGTTAGTGAATGCCCGCAACATTGATGTCCGCGGAAATGGCCGAACAGCCCGCCGTACTGGCCAGGCTCATCGCGCGCGCCGACGCCGACGCCGCCACGGTGAGCAAGGTGACGCCGGATCCGCTGGCCGGAACCGTGCTGCTCGCCAGGGGCTCGTCGGACAACGCCGCCGTGTTCGGCCGGTACCTGGCGGAGCTCGTGACCGGCAGGCCCGTGGGGCTGGCCGCGCCGAGCCTGTACACCCGCTATCACGCGGACGTTGACTGGTCCGGCTATCAGGTCATCGCGCTCAGCCAGTCGGGCGCCACCCCTGAGATCCTCACTACGGCTACCACGATGCGCGCGAGCGGTGCCACGGTGATCGGCATCACCAACGAGCCGGACAGCCCGATGCGCGACGTCGGCGACGTGCTGCTATCCACCAACGCCGGCCCGGAACGCGCCGTGCCCGCGACGAAGACGATGACCGCCCAGATGCTGCTGCTCGCCACCGCGCTCGGCGTGACCGGGATGTACGGCCTGCCAGCCGTCGTCACCAAGATCCTCCAAGACGATACGACACCCCAGATCGCCGAGCGGTGGCGAGACATTGACCGGCTGATCGTCACCGGCCGCGGCCTGGCCTACGCCGCCGCCCTTGAGATAGCCCTCAAGATCAAGGAGACCACCGGCATACTGGCCGAGGGCTTTTCCACCGCCGACCTGCTGCACGGGCCCATCGCGACCGCGTTCGCCGGCGCGCCGGTGCTGCTTGTCGACGCGGGCGGGCCGGCCGCCGACGACACCCGCGACCTTGGCAGGACGTTGACCGCACGAAACGCCACCGTCGCGATGGTCGAGGTGGATGAGGACCTTCCGGAACCCGCACGGGCCATCGGCGCGGTGGTGCGCGGTCAGCAACTGGCACGCGCCCTGGCGCTGGCCAAGGGCGCCGACCCGGACAAGCCCGTCGGCCTGACCAAGGTCACCCCGACGACGTAGCTCGGCTTGGGCAGGCGAGCCGACATGAGGTCACACGCCGATGGCGGCGACGCGAGGTGCGCGGTCGCAGCGTCGCGGTGCGGCTCTGCAGCGGCGACGCCGTCAGACCAGGCCGCTGTCACCGTGAGGCTCGGCGGTGCCGTTCTAATGGCGGTGTACCAGACCATGGCCGATGAAACTTACATCCGATAGCTTCCTGGGCGAGTCCGTGCCCGCGCTGGTCACGGCGTTGGCTCGGGGGCTCGGCGGCCCCGCTGCCGCCGCGTGGTTGGCGGCGGCCGGGTACGGGGTTAGTTTCGCATTCGATCCGGATGCCGCTGCTGGCGGGCACGCAGTGCCCATGGCGGGCGACCCGGCCCCTGGTTCTGCAGAATGACAGGTGATGGCGCGATGGACCTGATGAAACCCGCCCGGAATGCCTGCCGGCTTGCCACGATCGAGGCCGCTGTGCTGGCGCTCGCGGGGATCGCCCTGGCGGTACCGGCGCACGCGGCGCCGGCCGTCACGGGAAGCCTGCCGACGAGCACGACGTTCTACGTCAACCCCAACTCCAACGTGGCGCGGTGGGTGGCCGCGAACCCCGGCAACCCGGACGAGCCGGTGATCGCCAAGGACATCGCGAGCCAGCCACAGGCGACCTGGTTCACGACCTACAACCCGACCACAATCGAGTCCCAGGTCTCATCGCTTACCTCGGCCGCGGCGGCCAAGGGCCAGGTGCCCGTCCTGGTGGCTTACGACATCCCGAACCGGGACTGCGGCGGAGCGTCGGCCGGCGGAGCGCCGACGATCGCAAACTATGAAACCTGGATCTCCAACTTCGCCGCCGGGCTCGGCAGCGGCACCGTGATCGTACTGGTCGAGCCCGACTCGCTGGCGCTGCAGACTTGCCTGTCGAGCGCGGACGCGAGCGCGCGGGACGGCGCCATCGCCTTCGCGGGCCACGTCATCCACGCCGACGACCCGAAGGCCAAGGTCTACTTCGACGGCGGTCACTCCGACTGGAATTCGGCCGCGCAGCAAGCCGCCGCGCTGGAAGCCGCCGACGTCACGACCGACGCCGACGGCGTGTTCACCAACGTGTCCAACTTTGAGTGGACGAACGACGAGCTGTACTACGGCCAGCAGATCCTAGCCGACATCGCAGACGCCAGCCTGCACCTGGTGATCGACACCAGCCGCAACGGCATCGGCCCCGGCAACACGTGGTGCGACCCGTCCGGCCGGGCGCTCGGGCTGGCTCCCACCGCGAACACCGGCTACTCGTACGTGGACGCGTTCTTGTGGGTCAAGCCGCCGGGCGAGTCCGACGGCTGCGCCGACCCGGCGGGCACCTTCGACCCGGCGCTGGCGACGGCGCTCGCCACCAACGCTGCCGCGGGCACGCCGAAATGCACGGTCACGTACACGATCGCCAGCGCGTGGACCGGCGGCTTCACCGCTAACGTGACGCTGGCCAACACAGGCACCATGCCGTTGGGCGGCTGGACGGTCAGCTGGACCTACCCCGGTGACCAGAAGATCACGAACCTGTGGAGCGCCTTCTACACCCAGACCGGGGAGTCGGTCGCCGCGCACGACCCGTTCGACACCAATGCCACGGTCGCGGCCGGTGCTAGCGCGTCGTTCGGGATGCAAGGCACCTTCACCACCAGCGACGCGGTACCGACGTCGTTCACGCTGACCGCCAACAACGGCCAGACCGTCACCTGCACCACGGGCTGAGGCACGCATGCACCTGTCATCAAGGCGCCTTGCCAGCCGCCGCCACGTCGTGGCGGCCGCGGCGGCGCTCGTACTCGGCCTCGGCCTGCTGGCTGTCGTCGCCGTCCCGCGAGCCGCCCACGCGGCCCCGTCGACGACCGGCGCGTTCGACTACGCCGAAGCGCTGCAGGACTCGATGTTCTTCTACGAGGCCCAGAGATCCGGCCAGCTTCCCCCCGACAACGAGGTGGACTGGCGCGGCGACTCGGACCTTTCTGACGGCTCGGACAACGGGGTGAACCTGACCGGCGGCTATCACGACGCAGGGGACCTGGTGAAGTTCGGGCTGCCCGAGGCCTGGGCGATGAACATGCTCGCCTGGGGGCTGCTCGACTACCAGCAGGGCTACCAGGACGCGGGCCAGTACCAGACCGCTGTGGAGAACCTGCGCTGGGGTGATGACTACATCCTGGCCGCGGCGACTGGCCCCGACACGTTCTACGGGCAGGTCTCCAACCCGAACACCGATCACCAGTACTGGGGCCCTGCGGAGACCAACCCGACCGTCCGGCCGTCCTACGCGGTCACAGCCTCCTGCGCGGGCTCGGACCTGGTCGGCCAGGCATCCGCCGCGCTCGCCGCGTCGTCGATCGTCTTCAAGACCGCGGACCCCAAGTACTCCGCGGAACTGCTGTCGCAGGCGGAGTCGCTGTTCACCTTCGCCGACACGTACCTCGGCGACTACTCAAGCTGCATCACCACGGCGCAGGGCTTCTACAACTCGTTCAGTGGCTACTGGACCCAGCTCGTGGCCGCGGAAATCTGGCTCTACCGGGCGACCGGCACGGCAAGCTGGCTGACCAAGGCGGAGACGGACTTCGCCAACATGCCGCTGGCCTCGCAGTCCACGCTGCACGAGTACAACTGGACCGTCAACTGGGACGACGACAGCTTCGCCGACTACATCTGGATGGCCCAGCTCACCGGCCAGCAGCAGTACATCACCGACGCAGAGGACAACCTGGACTGGTGGACGACCGGCTTCGACGGAACGGAAGTCAGCTACTCGCCCGGCGGCGAGGCATTCTTGAACACCTGGGGGTCGCTGCGGTACTCCTCGAACGCCGCATACCTCGCGCTTGAGTTCAGCAACTACCTGACCGCCAACAACCTGGACCCGACCCGGGCCACCACGTATCACAACTTCGCTGTCCAGCAGATCAACTACATCCTCGGCCAGAACCCGAACAACATGAGCTACGAGGTCGGGTTCACCAACAACGGCACGAACACCGCCTGGTCGCAGTTCCCGCATAACGCGCCCGCGCACGACTCCTGGGACGACAACCTGACCACTCCCGCGCAGACCCGGCACCTGGACTACGGGCTGCTGGTAGGCGGCCCAGACGCGGCCAACGACCAGTACACCGACCAGCGGGCCAACTACCAGGAGACCGAAGGCGCCCTGGACTACAACGCGCTGTTCTCCGGAGACGTGGCCGCGCTGGCGCAGCAGTACGGCGGCACGCCAGTCGCGAACTTCCCCGCGCCGGAAACACCGGACGGGCCGCAGATCTACATGCAGGCCGCGGTCAACAACGAGGCCAGCAACTTCATCGAGATCAAGGCGCTGATCAACAACCAGTCGGCCTGGCCCGCGCGGCAGATGCCGAACGCCAGCTTCCGCTACTACTTCACCCTCGATCCCGGCGAGACGCCAAGCCAGATCACGCTGAGCTCGTCCTACAGCCAGTGCCAGCCCGCGAGCGGCCCTACTCAGTACGCGGGCTCGACGTACTACGTGCAGGTGTCGTGCGGCAACCTCAACATCGAACCGGTTGGCGAAGCCGACTACACGAACGACGACTACCAGGCGCAGGTGCAGTTGCGCATCACCTTCCCGTCGGCACACAACCCGGCCGAGGACTGGTCGTTCCAAGGCATACCGACCACGCCCAATGCCACTCCGGTCACGGTCAGTGACATCACGCTGTACTCCGGCAACACGCTGGTCTGGGGCACCCCGCCCCCGTCGGCGTCGTCGACGTCCGCCCCGTCGGCCCCTGGCTCGCTGACCGCGAGCTCGGTCACCTCGACCGGCGCCACGCTGTCTTGGGCCGCGTCAAAGCCGGGCAGCAACCCGATCGCCGGCTATGACGTGTACACCTCCGCGGGCACGCCTGTCGGGACCACCACGTCGACCTCCTACGCGCTCACCGGCCTGAACGCATCCCGCACCTCGCCGTACGGCTATTACGTGCAGGCCGTGGACAACCAGGGCCTCGCCTCGCCCGCATCGAACATCGCGCAGTTCATCACGTCGCCCTACACGTCGCTGACCGCGGCGGACACGCTGCCGCCGTCCGAGCCGGGCACTGCGTCGGCCAGCTCGGTCACCTCGACTGGGGCCACCCTCACGTGGAACGCCTCGGTGCCCGGGACCGGCACGCTCGCCGGGTACCGGGTTTACGAACTGGCCCCGGCGGCCGGGCTGGTGGCGACGACTACCACGCCGTCGTACACGCTGACCGGCCTGTCCGCGAGCACCGCGTACGCGTACGTAGTCGAGGCGATCGACAGCCAGAACAGGACGTCGCAGTTCGCCGAGCCGGCCACGTTCTACACCGGGACACCAGCCGCGTCCCCGACCCCAACTGCCACCTCCTCGCCGACGCCCACTACGTCGCCGACCCCAACCACGTCGCCGACGCCCACTACGTCCCCAACGCCCACTACGTCCCCCACGCCAACCACGTCGCCGACGCCCACTACGTCCGCCTCACCGGGCCCGCTGTCATGCTCGGCGGCCTATTCACTGGTCAATTCGTGGAGCGGCGGATTCCAGGCGCAGGTGACGCTGACCAACACGGGCACCACCTCGATCAGTGCCTGGAAGCTCATCTGGGCGTTCCCCGGCGACCAGCAGATCACCACCCTCTGGAACGCGAGCTACGTCCAGTCCGGCGAGCAGGTCACCGCGACCGCCGAGTCCTACAACTCGACGATCGCGCCGTCCGGGTCCGTCACTGTCGGCTTCACCGGGACCTACAAGAACAGCGACAGTCCGCCCACCAGCTTCACGGTGAACGGGGCCACCTGCTCCTGACTAGGACGTTCCCGCTGGGAGCCGACCGGGGCCCGCGCCACTGGTGCGCGTACTCCGGGCGGCTCCACAGGGATGAAGTCCGGGCGGTGGGCTGTCACGGGGTCACCTTTGGTGGGTGAACCGCGCCCGTCGCCGCAGCCTCTAGTCGAGCCTCCGTTAACGCTCACCCGGGGCTGGCAGCTAACGCTCACCCGGGGCTGGCAGCATCGCGGATCGCCGCAGGGCCAGGAACACGACCAGGCCGACGCTGAAGAGCACGACCCCTGCCGCGAGCCAGGGCCAGGGGTTCCACTCACCGATGCAGCTTTGGGTCGTGGCGGTCGCGGTGCACACCTGGCCAGGACCCTTCCGGTTCAGGTATGCGATGACGAAGGAGATCATGCCCAGGCCGGACACGGCACCGGTGGTGGCAATGCCAGCGCGGCGGCGCCAGATGAGGACGATGGCCGCGATTACCGCCGGGACGAGCAGGAAGGGGCCGATGGACAGGGCTGCTAGCAGGCCAGTGCCCAGGCAGGCACCGGTCGCGGCCCAGGCGAGGAAAATGCCGGCGCCGTCGGGGTGCCGGGCTGGCCGCGAGGGGAGTTGAGGGGGTACCTGAGGGCTCACGGGGGTCTCCTGACGAGTCAGTGGGCGGGCTCGCCAGCAGAGCCGGGCCGAAAGTGCAGGCTGATCTCGCTCGCGTAGGCCCGTCCCAGTTCCTGGCCATGCTCGGCGACCCAGTCGGTGAACGCGATATGCCCGGTGGCGGGCGCGTCGGAGTCGGCGAGGCCCTCGGCCATCGCCAGGTATTCGTCGCGCGTCAGCAGCACGTCGCGCAGCAGGACGCCCAGCGCGGACGACAGGGGCGGGATTAGCTGGCCCGGTACGGGCACGATCGCCGCGTGACTGCCTACCGCGTCCCGGATCGCGGTGACCAGGTCCCGGAACGGTAGCGACTGCGGCCCGACCGCGTCGAGGCGGACCGGGTCATCTCGGCCGCCCAGGTCCGCGCAGAGCCTCGCCAGGTCTTCGACGTGGATGGCGCGAACGCGGTAGCTGCCGCGCCCGCCGATCGCGAAGACCGGAAGCCGCCGCAGCAGCCAGGCGATGTTGTTCACCAGTACCCCGTTCCCGCCGAACAAGATAGCTGGGCGGGCGATCGCGTATGGCACGCCGAGGCTCATCAGGTGAGCCTCCACCGCCGCCTTGCCCTGGAAGTACGGGTACCGGGACGCCGGGTCGGCGTGGGTGATGGAGACGTGCACGATGCGCCGTATCCCGGCCCGGGCGGCAGGCGTCGAACAGCACCCGGCTGCTGGCGACGGCCGTCTCATGGCTGACCTGGCCGCGGGCGAAGCGTACCCAGTACGTGTTGTACAGGGTGCTGGCGCCGCGTAGCGAGCGCTCCAGCCCGTCCGGGTCAGCGAAGTCAAGGGGGTGGATGTCGATGTCGGTGCCGCCCGGGCCCGCCCGGGATGTCCGGTCAGCGTCCGCACCCGGTGTCCCCGGGCACGCAGTTCAGCGGCGATGGCCGCCCCGGAGTAGCTGAACGCGCCGGTCACGACGTCGATCTGGTCCTGTGCCGCCATTAGCAGCCTCCAGCCTTCTTGCGGGGACTGGCCGCAAGGCCAGCGCCGGCGAGGTTGAGTAGGGCGAGCAGCGGCTGGCTTTGGTCCAGCAGGCCCGCGAGGGAGCGAGCGTGCTCGAACAGCTCCAGTGCCCGCGTCCGATCCCCGTCCAGGCTGGCGAGCAACTCCAGGCCGAGGATTCCCGCCATGACGCCGTGCGCGATGTGCTCCGCAGGCAGTGGCGGCGCGATGGGCAGTCGCGCGAGCACGGCGCGGACCAGGGACTCGGTGACCTCGCGCCATGGGCGCAGGCAAGCCGAGACGCGCGGGCCTAGGTCCGGCGTGGACTGGGCGCCGCTGATCATCTCGGTCAGCACGGTGACGTGGCCCGCGTCGAGGTCCTCGGTGAAGATCACCCTGGCAGCATCGGCGAGCTCGGTGAGCGTTCCCTGATGGTCTAGGAGCGTGCGGTACGTGGCCATGCGCTGCGTGCTGACGTGCTCAAGCGCCGCGATCAGCAAGTCGTGAACCGAGCCGAAGTGGTAGAAGATGAGCGCCTGATTGCAGCCCGCTCGGCGGGCGATCTGCCGGACGCTCGTGCCGGCGAACCCCGCCTCCCGCAAGGTCGCCAGAGCTCCGTCGATCAGCGCGGCGCGCGTGTCGGCTGCCCGCGTGTCGGCTCCCTGCGTGTCGGCTCCCTGCGGATGTCGTGATTCAGCTGCGCTCATCGCTGCCGCCCAGATCTTAAGCGATCGTTTAAAGCAATTGCTTAAATCGTACTACGCCGAGACGGGTTGTCAACCAAGGCGGGCAGTATCAGCCGGGCTGGAGGCAATGGTCAGCCCGAGTGGACAGTCGGGATACCGGCAAGAGCCAGGCCATCAGGCGAACTGGCTGTGGCGGATCCTGCGCGCGGCGAGCGTGCATGCATGCATGCTGATCCCCGCGGTCGCCCCGAGCTCAATTGAACTAGCGAGCTACCTGGTGCCGCAATCGTGAAGCATATTCTCAGCATAAGGGTTTGGCGATATCAGGCAACCCGGCAAGGGATGCGCCCTGCTCTTCAAGAACCCCGGTGCCCGGATTGGTATGCCGTCCCCTCTTGATGGCCAGTCTCATTCGGGAGGGTCGCTGATCGTTACCCCAGCCGCATTGAGATATGCCTCCGGCGTGCGACTAGGCGGCCAGGCCGGTGCCTGATGTCCGAGTTCGCCGGGCCAGGGAGATTAGGCGAGCAGGCCTTCCGCTCGTTCCGGGACTGCCACGCGGACCGCTGCGGGCGCCTGCGCGCGAGCGCTTCCGCAGTCGGCGCGACGGTCGCTTCCCCCGCATCGAGCGGGCGCCTGCGCGCGAGGGCTTCCGCGACCGGGCCGAGCCAACGCCTGGCTGACCTGCTACCGGCGGCTCGCCCTGCGTTAGAGCGCAACCCCAGCCGATTCCTCGCCTTCATCACCCTCACGGACACCATCACCTGCTACAAGAAACTCACTAAACTCATCACGTAAGCCAAGCTCTTAGTACTACAACGGAGTCCTGAGATGTAGCGGGTTCCGGCCCGCCGCCATTATCCCGAAGAGTTTTCCGGTTAGGTAAACTTTTCCACGTTCCCACGTGGAAAAGTCTTCGCAACCGGAAAACTCTTCGGGATAAATTGAACAGTCGCCTGTAGTCGACTGCGGGAGTCGATGTGCGGTGGACGGGGCAACCGCGCTGATCCCGGCGCCGGGGAAGCCGGGCGCGTTGGCCAGTGATTCCATCGTCGGAGGGAAGTTTGCGTAGTCCCGCCCGCCGCGACTGCTGCTACGATGATTTTCTGAATTCCAGGTGATATTGATTCCTCAAATCCCTGGTCAAGGAGAGCGATGGCAAGCATGGGACCAACCCCCCAGCCGGGCTGGTATGTCGATCCGCAGTCGCCTGCCCAGGTGCGCTTTTGGGACGGCACCAACTGGACAGCACAGACCAGACCCGCGTCGGCTCCGTCGAGGCAGGCGCCCGCAGGCCAGGGTTGGGTGCCGGACTCGGGACCCCCGCGCAGCGGCGGGCTCATCACGAGCCTGTTCCCGCCGCGGCCCGGGGAGAGCGCGGACGACGCCTTGGCACGCGGGCTCGCCAGCTACGAGCGGACCTCCGGCTGGGTGTGGATCGCGATCGGCATCCTGCAGGTGGTCCTCTTGATCACGATCATCGCCGGGGCCTGGAACATCTACGTGGGGATCAACCGGGGCAAGCTGCCACCCCGGATCGAGCGCCGCGACCCTTACGTCCCCGCGACCTTCGAGTCGCTGACAGGCTATGTCATCAGCGGCGTCCTCAACGTGGTGCTCGGCGGCGTGCTCGGCGTGGCACTGGTCGCCCTCGACTTGTACGTCCGCGACCAGGTCCTTAAGAACCGGCACGTCTTCGCTGCCGGCGCCGTGCCTGCGGCGCCATACGGCCCGGCGACGCCTGGGTACGCTCCCGGCGCGCCCTGGTACGCGCCGGGTGCACCCGGCTCTGCGGCGGCACCGCCCCCGGCGGACGGGCCCGCGTTCCCCGACGTTCCCTAGCCGCCGTCCGCACGATCATGCGCCGCCTTCACCGTCAGGTACCCGGCGATCAGTAGTGCCTTGCCTTCGCTGTCCCCCGGTAGGGCTGCACTTGGTCCGGCCACCGGCAGGCATCCGTGCATGGCTGGCCGAGCTGCAACTGCGGCATGTTCCCTGCCGTCGACCATGACCGGTCCCTCACATGATGCCGGGTGCCCGCGGCGTGCTCGTCGCGGTGGCACCGTTCCCAGCCACGATTGGTGCGGGCCATCTCGGGACAGCGAAACGGGCTTGCCTCCTGGCCAGCCGGGCCGGGCGCTACGGGAAGCGTGACATCTCTCATCTGCGTAATCCTCTCCGCTGCCGTCTGGCTGTTCGCGCGGCATGGCGGGGCTGGTGTGCTGGCCGTCGGTGGCGGCGGTCCCGGCAGCGGGAAACGGTCGCGGTAACAGCCTACGCCCCGCGTGATCCGAAGCGCCCGCCATCAAGATCGGCCCGCAGTGACTCGTTGCCCTGGTATCACCGCAACACCTGCGCCCTGCGAGACTGCGGCGACCACAGCTCAAGCCTAGGCACGATTACCGGCGGCGGCGACCTGAGACCTTCGCCACAGCCATCTCGGTGGTTATCGGACTGCACTTCTACCATGAGATAGGCGAAGTGGTGTTTTGGGAGCGTCGCCTGGTGGCTCCGCCTGTCTCCTGGCGGCAAAGTCGTGCGGATTTTTGGCGGGACCAGGCAACCTTAGGTCCGCTGGGGGGTTTCTGGTACGTCGACATAGCTGAAACGCGGCGGTCATCGGGCGTCGCGGACGTGCTGAGCGCCCTGTAGGCCGAGCACGCGCTTGGCCTGGTCCGGCCTGGCCGTGGTCTTGGTCGGCGACCAGGGGAGCGCGGAAGACATCGTGCAGGACGCGTTCTTGGGGCTCTTCCGGCGCTGGGACCGGCTGCCTGATACCTCCTGCCCGCTGGCGTACGTGCGCGTCAGCGTGCTGAACGGCTGCCGGACCGCGCTGCGGCGCCGGTCGCGGTGGGGGCGCACGGCGCCCCTCAGCGAGGCGCCGGCGGAGTCCGCCGAGGCACGCGCCCTGCTCAACGAGGAGCAGTGCGCGGCCGCCCGGGCGCTGCGGCGACTGCCGGAGCGACAGCGGGAGGCGCTCGTGCTGCGCTACTACCTCGACCTGTCCGAAGAAGAGACCGCCACGACCATGGGCATCAGCCGCGGCGCAGGTCAGGCGCATCGCTAGGCGGTCAGAGGCGGAGCCTCACTGGTACTGCCGTTGGTTGCGTTGTATTAGAAGTGGCCCAGCGTCCGCAAAGGCGGCTATTACGAGATATATGCCATGGTTTAACTTTTATTGACATATATCGTCAAAAAGTTCCCTGACTGGTGACGTGCGTTCGGCGCCCCGAAGCCAGGAGTTCAATTTCGCCGTGAAAGATCACTGGTTGGTAACGCCTTCCCGGGTCAGGTGCGGTGCGCCCTGGCCCCAGAGACGACGTCTCCTTACGCCCCTGGAGGGTCATCGGTGGTATTGGAAGCGGTTTCCCTGGGTTCCGTGCTGGGGTCCCCGGGGGCGCTGCTGCGTGCGTGGCGCACGGAGATGGGCTGGACGCAAGATGACGTCGCGCGCACGGTGCGGGTCAGCCGTGCCGCGGTGACCAGCTGGGAGACCGACGCCCGGCGGATTCCGGCGCAGGCGCTTGAGGACCTGGACTTCGCCAGCGTGGCTGGTGGCTGCCTGGCTGATCTCGTGCGGGCCGTTGGCTCACCGCAGGGGTCCTGCGACGGCTCCTGGGCTGCGGGGCCCCGTCGCAGTTGGGGACACGTATTCCTGGGGGAGCCCGGACCGGTCTGGGCGTGGGTACGGCCGGCGGCCGGTGACCGCGTTGCCGGCTACTCCCGGACGGGGCTGCTCGGGATGCGCTTCGATGAGGTGACCGGGCCGGATGGCATCTTCCTCACCGAGCCGTACGCCAGCTCGCGCCTGCCCCTGCAGGTGATGCTGAGCGAGCCGGGCTGGGTTGACTTTGGCCGGGGCGTGGTCCCGCCGTGGCTGCAGCGCCCGTTCAAGACCAGCGCGGGCCTTGCGGACGCTGAGGTGATCATCGCCAGGCACTCGGTCATCAAATACTACGTTCAGGGATTTCGGGAACGCGATCGTGGCGCCCCGCAGACGCTGCGGGACCGGCTAAGGACCTTGGTCGGCCCGCAGCGGTGGGACCTGCTGGAGAGCCAGGTGCGCCGCCATGAGGAGCCGCCTGGCGACTGGCACCACAATGGCGTAACCGATCCCCGGCCGCCTGACACGGCGCAAGAGCGGATGGTGCTGCACCGTCGGCTGCGCGAGGCACGGGCGATGTCGCAGGCCGATGCCGCGGCGGCCGTCACCGCACTGCTGGCGGGGACTGGCGGTCCGGGCGAACCCCGGGTCACCCGGCAGCAGGTCCGCAACTACGAGGAGGGGCGGGCCAGCCGGGTCCGGCACCTGCCCGCGCTGCTCGACATGGCCTACGGCGCGTTCGGCTGGTGCTGCTGGGATCCCGTCCGGGTCACCAGGACCGGGGCCGGAGGGTTCGAGGCGGCTTTCCCCGGCTGGTGGGTTGGCCCGGTCGGCGTGACGGCCGGCCCGTCGGCTGCCTTCCCGTCCACGGGCAGCCTCACGGTGGCCTCGCGCAACCGGAGGTCTGACTGCCCCTTGCCCGGCCCGGGCTCCCGAGCGTCGCTCACGGTCGAGCACCTGCGGATGCCCGACGAGCCTCCGCTGCGCCTGCGGGTACCGCCGGGCTGGCACCTGAAGGCGCACATGGGCCACAGCGCCGACGCGCTCGACGCGGATGCGATATGGCGCCCGGCCGACGCCGAGGCGGCGGCCGGCTCTTTGAGGTCTCGGTCCAGACCTGGCTGCACCTGCTCGGACGCACTCAGGCCGACCTCGACCGGGTTCAGCAGATCGAGCCATTCAGTGCCACGTAATTGGCTATCAGCACGGTTCTTGGGCACATTCCTGGCTACTCGTGGCGACTTCTGTGGCCATGTTGGCCGGGGCCATTCCTCAGCCGGCCAGCGTTTCTTGTCCGTTCATCTGAGCCTGTTGGCATCTGGGACGACAGTTTCAGGATTTCTGGAATGGAGTTTCCCTGTATGTCCCAAGAACAGTCAGCACTGGCGCCCGAGTCCGGCGGCAGCCGGATCAGGCCGCAGGCGCGCAGGCTCGCCCTGCCGGGCATGCGCTCGTCAGCCCGCTGGGCCACAGTTGCCGCTGCCATCGCAGTATCGGCGGTCGCTGCGGGCTGCTCGGCGAGCCCGGCGAGTACCGCGAGCTCAGCTAGCGGCAAGGCCGGCCTGACGGCCGTCCAGGGCAAGGAAGCGTCCTCAGAAAGCCAGAGCATCAAGGCCCTCGGCATCAGCCTGGCCTCCGGCAACGGTGCCGCGGCGGTCGGCTCGCCCGGTGCCGCGGCGGTCGCCACGTCGGTCAGCGCGACCGGCCTGTCCGCCCTGACCTACACCGCCACGGGTACCGACGGAGGGCTGTACAAGCCGCAGGGCATCTCCGCCGACAACGGCACGGTGTACGTCTCCAACACCGGGGAGAACCTGGTGGCCAGCATCACGAACGGCGTGACCACGGCCGTCGCCGGGTCGCTGGAGTACTCAGGCGAGACGGGCGACGGCGGGCAGGCGACCGCCGCGACCCTTGCCCGCCCGACGGGCACCGCCGAGAACGCCGAGGGCGACATCTTCATCGCCGACGCCGAGGACAACGTGGTCCGGGAGATCACCCCGGACGGCGTCATCCACCGGATAGCCGGCACCGGCACCGAAGGCTCCCGCCTAGTCCCCGGCCGCGCCACCCGCAGCGAGCTGAACCAGCCGCAGGCCGTGGCGGTCGCCCCCAACGGTGACCTGCTGATCGCGGACACCGGCAACAACCGGGTGCTCGCGGTGACTGAGTCGGGGAAGATCGGCGTCGTCGCGGGCGACGACATCTCCGGGTACAAGGGTGATGGCCGCCTGGGCGCGCTCGCCGAGCTGGACCAGCCCACCGGAGTGGCAGTCGACGGGAAGGGCGACGTCTACATCGCCGACTCCGCCAACAACGTCGTCCGCCGGGTGGACGCCAGGACCGGCATCATCACGACGGTCGCGGGCGACTACGCCGCGGACCAGGCCGACGACGGTCAGGGCGGCGACTCCGGTGACGGTGGCCCGGCCACTCAGGCCGAGCTGGACGACCCGCAGGGCGTCGCGATCGACGGCTCCGGCAACCTGTTCGTCGCCGACACCTTCAACAACGCGATCCGCGTGGTTAACCCGGGCGGGACCATCGAGACCCTGTGGACGGGACAGAACACCCCGTACGCGGTCGCGACCGACCCGTCGGCCCCCGGCACGGTGTACTTCGCCGACGCGGACACCAGCAAGGTCGAGAAGGGGACGTACACCGACGCGGCAGCGACGGCGTCCCCGTCGGCCAGTTCCTGACGCACCCGCTACCAGACGAAGAAAAGGCAGCAGAGATGGCAATGGCTGACAAGCACACATCCTCCTTGAACCCGTCGGTATCCCGCCGCCGGTTCGTCGCCAGCGCGTCGGCGCTGGCCGGCGCCGCCGGGCTGGCCGGCGTCCTGCCCGAGCGCCTCGCGGAGGCCGCGACCCGCAGGGCCCAGGACTTCGACCTGTCGCAGGTCAAGCACATCGTGTACCTGATGCAGGAGAACCGGTCCTTCGACCACTACTTCGGCACCTACCCCGGCGCCCGCGGGTTCTCCGACCCGACGGCGATCCGGCTGGCCAACGGCAACAGCGTGTTCCAGCAGCCCGACCCGTCCAACCCCGACGGGTACCTCGAGCCGTGGCACATGTCCACCATCAGCAGCGGGGCGGCGGCGGTCCCGTCGCTGTCGCACGACTGGCGGGACCAGCACGCCGTCTGGAACTACGGCAACAATGACCGCTGGCTGCTCACCCACGTCGCCTCCGACGGCGACGTGAACGGCTCGTTCACCATGGGCCACTACGAGCAGCAGGACATCCCGTTCCACTGGGCCCTAGCCCAGAACTTCACCCTGCTGGACAACTACCACTGCTCGGTGCTCGGCCCCACGGACCCGAACCGGATCTTCTGGATGAACGGCAGCAACGACCCGCAGGGCATCTACGGCGGCCCGGTCCTGGAGACCTCGACGCCGAACCCGATGACCTTCCCCACGACGGCCGAGACCCTGTACAACGCCGGGTACACCGTCAAGAGCTACGGTGACGTCTCCGGCTACTGCACCTGGCTGTGGTTCGCCAACTTCATCAACAAGGAGGTCCCGCAGGCCCTGTACAACCTGGCGGTGGCCTCCGGCACGCTATTCGGCGACGGGACGCCTGGCGGCATCGGCAACCCCAACAACCCGACGCTCGCGGCCAACGCCAACCTGAACTTTGAGGAGGACTGCGCCAACGGCGTCCTTCCCGACGTGTCCTGGATCTACCCGCCCGGCAACACCTCCGAGCACCCGCCGGCCCTGCCGGCCGTCGGCGCGCAGATGATCGCGTCCAAGCTGGAGGCCCTCGCCGCCAACGAGGATCTGTGGAACACGACTGTGTTCGTCATCAACTACGACGAGAACGACGGCTTCTTCGACCACGTCGTCCCGCCCACTCCCGACCCGGACCTGTTCCCCGAGGAGTTTGTCCACGTGCCCTCCCCGAAGGGCACCCCCGGCGGCGGCCTGCCGGTGGGCGCCGGCTTCCGGGTCCCGGCCTTCATCGTCTCCCCGTGGACCGTCGGCGGGCAGATCTTCTCCCAGGTCTGCGACCACACCTCCACGCTCCGCTTCATCGAGGAGGTCACCGCGGCCGGCGGCCTGTCGGGCAGGGCCCGGTCACGTTCGAGCCCATCAGCCGGTGGCGGCGAAAGACGTTCGGCGACCTGACCGGAGCCTTGCGCCCGGTCGCGGGCCTGCCGGCCCCATCCAGCACCCAGTTCGACGCGGCCACCACCGCCGCCAACGCCGCCGCCCAGACCACGGCCTCGCTGCAGCCCATGCCGTCGCGGCCCGGCGCGGCGCAGGACTTCCCCTACTCCCGCCCTAACCGGCCCGTTATCTAAGGGCACTGCCCAACGGTCACAGCGCCGAGCCAGTCGCCGGGCCGCTCGCATGCAGCGGGCGGCCCGGCGCTGCCGTTGGCGCGCGTGCCGGGGCCTGGTCAGGCCCGTCTCAAAGCCGCGGAAAAAGAGAGGGTTATCCAGCCGAGGCTGCCGGGCAGCGGCCCGGCAGGTGAGCAGAGTAACCCGCACTTGTCAACAGATACCGGGGTCAGCGCGCCCGGCGCGCCTGCCCGGAGAAGGGGGCTGAAAGCATCGTGGTACCGGAGACCATCAGGCACTTCATCGGCGGGCGAGAGGCGCGCAGCTCGTACGCGAAGACGTTCGGGGTGGCTGACCCGGCGACCGGGAAACAGTACGCGCGGGTCGAGGTGGGCCTCGGTGCCGACATCAACCAGGCGGTGCTGGCGGCGCGGGCCGCGTTCGAGGCAGGACCGTGGGCTGACCTGACGGTCGCGGAGCGGGCGGGGATCCTGGAGCGGATCGCGGCCGGGATCGAGTCCCGGGCGGACCAGATCGCGGACTTTGAGGCGCTCGGCACCGGACTGCCGGTCACGCAGGCAAGGGAGCAGGCCGCGCGGGCGGCCGAGTGCTTCCGGATTGCCGTGGCCGTCATCACGGCGCGACAGGATGACTCCTCCTTCCTGCCTGGCCGGTCTGGGTACACGCTGCGACGTCCCGTCGGCGTCGCCGGGGTGATCACCTCGTGGCGCGCGCCGTTCCTGGCGCAGGCGCGCGCGGTCGCGCCCGCGCTCGCGGCGGGCTGCACGGTCGTGCTCCAGGCAGACGTGTGGGCGCCGCTGTCGGCAGCACTGCTGCCGCAGATCACGACAGGGGCGGGCCTGCCCGGCGGGGTGCTCAACATCGTGCACGGCACCGGCAACTGGCGCGGCGGAAGCGCCGGGACCGAGGCGCGGGACGCCCTGGTCACGCATCCGGGCGTGCCGCTGCTTTCGCTGGCCGGGGACGCCCCCACCGGGGAGCAGGCCGCCCGGGACGCTGCCGCGCACCTCAAGCACCTGTCGGCGGACCTGGCCGGGAACTCGCCCTGCGTCATCCTCGCGGACGCGGACCTGGACCGGGCGGTGGACAGTGCGCTGTTCGGTGCTTTCGCGCTGAACGGCGGCCGCCGGACTGTTACCTCCAGGATCCTCGCCGAGCGCCCCGTCTACGAGGCCGTCGTCACTCGCATCGCCGAGGGGGCCGGCGCCATCCGCGTCGGATCCCCGGCAGACCCCGCGACGCAGGTCGGGCCCGTGGTGCACGCCGAGTACTACGACCGGGTGATGTCCTACGTGCGGCGCGGCCTGCGCGACGGCGCCCGGCTGGCCGGCGGCGGGCGGCGCCCGGCCGGCCTGGCGGAGGGGAACTACCTGTCCGCCACCGTGCTCGCTGATGTGACACCACAGATGCAGATCTTCGGGGAGGCCATCTCCGCGCCGGTGGCGTGCGTCACGCCGTTCGACACCGACCAGGAGGCGATCACGCTAGCCAGCGCCATCGCGGGCGCTCCCGCAGCCTACCTGTGGACATCCGACCCGCAGCGGGCCCACCGCCTGGCATCGGCCATCGGCTCCCCGGTGACCTGGGTGAACTCGCACAACCCGCGCGACCTGCGCACCCCGCCCGGCGAACAGGACGGCCAGGGCGTCATCGACTTCTACACGCAGACCAGCGCCGTCCACATCGCGGCAGACGACGGGCTGCCACCCAAGCTGGGGGGATGAGTGGCCGGACCCGCGGCAACAGGCTCAGATCGGCCCAGGACGCGCGGTTCAAGTTCGCTGATGACTGGGCAGGCGTTCCTCTGTAATCGTGTTACCCCCGTCGACAACGAGCAACTGGCCGGTAATGTACGAAGCCGCCGAGCTGGCCAGGAATCCGACAAGCGCGGCGACCTCCGCCGGTGTGCCTGGCCGTCCGGCTGGCGTCGCCCGTCCCATCGCCAGCTCGTGTTCGGTGGATGACGCGGTCGCAATCCACCCTGGCGCTACGGCGTTGACAGTGATGTTGTAGCCGGCCAGGTCAAGTGCGGCGGAGCGGGTAAGACCGAGCGCGCCGGCCTTGGCGGTGTGATAGGCGACATCACCTGCGTATGCGACCATCGGGCCAGACACCGAGGCGACGTTCACCACCCGCCCATATCGGGAGGCAATCATGTGCGCGGCTGCGGCACGGGTCATGAAGAACATCGTGTCCAGGTTGCGGGCAATGGAGGCGTGCCAGCGTTCGTCGGACAACTCGTCGATGGCGCCAGGCTTGTCCGCGCTGGAGACCGAAGTCATCCCGGCGTTGTTCACCAGGACATCGAGTCGCCCGTACTCGGCAACGGCCTGCTGGACCAACGCGGCCGCCGCGGCCCCGTCAGTGAGGTCAGCGGGGCTGGCGATGACAGTTGCGCCCCTGCCTCTCAGCTGAGCTGCCCGCTCGTGGATGCGCGACGTTGTGGAACTGATCATCAACCGAAACCCGTCCTGCGACAGGCGTTCAGCGATGGCGAACCCGATCCCGCCGGCGCTACCGGCCCCGGTGATGATGGCGACTTGCCCGTCCTGGTTCATTCTCATTGCTCCTTCCAGGCCCCACGAGCTTGAGGATGATCGACGCGGAGCCTGATGTTGATCACGTTGGGTGACTACGTCGCTGTTTGAACCTTATCGGCACGGGCAGGCCTGCCCGGGGCGCGCAGCGGCGTGGGGCCGCCGGTGCCGATGTAGTCCAGCGCGGGGTTGCCGCTCGCGATCGCCCACCAGCGGGCCAGGCCGCGGCCGGTACCCCGGGCGGGGGCGAACAGGGCCGGCGCGCGGCGCAGCCAGAACAACTGCCCGCGGCTAGGTGGCACCCACATCGCCGCGTCGAGTCCGGTGATGGGGTGCAGGTACTGCGCGGTCGGCCCGTCCATCTCATTTCCTCCTCGGCCAGGGCGGCTGCCTGCCGTCCCCGTCCGCTGGGCCAAGGTACTCCCATGACGTCGCCTCGCCCACGATCACGTTGGCCGCCGTCCCTGGCTGCCGTGACCCTCCCGCGCAAGACAGGCTCGACCGGATCGAAATCAGAGACGAATAGATGATCGCGACCGTTGACGTAGCTCCTGCTAGGGTTTACTGGTTCCAGGCTTTTCGTCTGTATTGCCCTCGTCGCTGAAGGAGCGCATGTGACCGACCCGGCCGTCGCCGCGGACCTGGCACCGACCGGTGTGCTGCAAGCGTCGATCAACCTCGGCAACCCCGTCCTTGCCCAGGGCACCAGCGATGGGCCGACGGGGGCGACGGTACGACCTGTTCCTTAGCCGTACCTTGAGCCATGCCGAGGTGGTGCGCGGGTCCGACGGGATCGATGTCTTCCGCGAGCAGGGACTACAGGTGGCGGCGGGAATCCGCCAGCCGCTATCCCGGCACGTCGCCAGCCACCCGGGGCTACGACTGGTCGAGCCGCGCTTCATGCAGATCCGCCAGGCGGTCGCGACCACGAAGAACCGGACCGACACGGCCATCGCGTTCCTGCGCGAGTTTGTCGAGACGGTTAAGGCCAACGGGTTCGTCGCGGACGCGCTCGCCCGTTCAGGTCAGGACGCGACAGTCGCCCCGCCATCCTGAGCGCCCCGCAAGGCGCGACCCGTGGGTGCACGTCGGTCGGCTCTGGACCAACGGCGAGCCGTTCCTTGCTGTCGACGCGACCGTCACCACCTGGTAACTGGGGTCGGGACTTCGGCTGATCCGGGAGAGCCATCACGAAGATCATCACCGACGCTGTGGTTTGTGCCGCATTTCGCGGCACAAAGCACAGCGGGAATGGCTCGTAGCCCGTGCAAGCCCCCGACCACTAGCCCGGTACCCGCAACCGGACAGACGGCGTGCGGCTAGGACCGGGCCAGTCGACCACAGGCTGACCGGTCAGGGCTTGACGGCGGCCGCGCACAGCATGTACCACGAGCCGACCGTGTCGTTGTGGCCGTCGCCGATCCCGCTTATCCACCGCCGGGCTTCGGTGATGCCGGGGGGCACTAGGTCGAGCCCGTCCAGCCATGCGGTGAACTCTCGCGGGCCGTGGTTCCAGGCAGAGATCGTGTAAGAGCCTCGAGCCCGGTCGATCAGCTCCTCGTCGTCGGTCGACCCGACGCTGAGCGCGATCCAAGATCCCGGCGGCACGAGCTCGGCGTACCCGCTCACCAGTCGCCCGGCCGCTTCGGGATCGATGAAGTGCAGCACGGACGCGAGAATCACGCACACCGGCGCAGTGAGGTCGATCACGGAAGTCACCGCCGGGTCGCAGAGCACATCGGCGGGACTGGTCAGGTCCGCGCCCGCGACCACCACGCCGCGGCCCTCGCTCAGGAGCGCCGACGCGTGGCTCACCGCGACCGGGTCGTTGTCGACGTAAGCCACGCGTGCGTCCTCGATGAGCGCGCGCGCGGTGTGATGGACCGCAGGCTCGGTGGGCAGCCCGGCGCCGAGGTCGAGGAACTGCGTGATGCCAGCGCCGGCGGCGCGGCGGACCACGGCGGTCACGAATTCCCGGTTGGACCGCGCCAGCCGTGGGAGGCCCGGATCGAGCTGGAGCATGCGCTCGGCCAGTTCCCGGTCAACGGCGAAGTTGTCCTTGCCGCCGAGCATGTAGTCGTAGACACGCGCGGTATTGGGCTTGCTGCTATCAAAGGGGAGCATGCCGCATATCGTACGGCGCATAACGCGCGTAACCCGAGCGGTCCGCTCACCCCAGCGCAGCATGCGCTACGGCGCGACCGGTGGCAGCTCGCCGGATCCGCGCTGCAGGGAGGCGGGTCGGGATGACGATCCGCCGCGATGGCGCCAGGTCCCCGTCCAACCGCTGGAACAGCGGTTCAGCAGCCTGATCGCCACCCCGGCGGCGAGGATGTTGTTGGCGCAGTTGCCTTCATCGTGGCGCAGGCTTTTAATCGAAGCAGACCATTCGTGAAATGGCCCCCAGAGGCGCCTGGCCACCGCTCATCTGCCGAGTGCCGGCCTCTCCTAGCCTCGGGGCAGCCGCGAGCACAGGGAGCTGACATGCGCGTCCGACTCAGCAGATCGTGCTTCCTCGCCGTCGTGGCGACTGCCGTGTGCGGCATGTCGGCGCTGGTGGCCGGGGTTCCCGCGGCGGATGCGGCCACGGCGGTGCTGCCGTCGCAGGACCCGTTCTACACCTACACGGGATCGACCCCGCTGTCGCAGATCGCGCCTGGCACGGTGCTGAAAGACCGCAGCGCTAGCCTCTCGATCGAGGGCCTGACGGTCCCCGTGTCCAGCGAGCAGGTTCTCTACCGCACTACCGGTGAGCTTGGCCAGCCGGCAGTCACGGTAACGACGATCATCAGGCCGCTGCTCTCCTTGATCGGCACAAAGGTCGTCGCGTACCAAACGGCCTACGACGCGCTGGGATCGGAATGCGATCCTTCCTACACGCTGCAGGGCGGCAACCCGAGCGACTCCACCGCACAGGAGGAAGAACTCGCCATCGCCGCCTACGTGGCGGCCGGCTTCACAGTCACGGTGCCCGACTACGAGGGCACGAACCTGGACTGGGCGCCGGCCAGGAGTCCGGTTACGGAACGCTGGACGCCATCCGGGCTACGGAGAGCTATCTTGGGGTCTCCAGCTCGACCGAGGCCGGGATGGTGGGTTACTCCGGCGGTGCCATCGCCACCGAGTGGGCAAGCGAGCTGGCGCCGAGCTACGCCCCCGAACTGCACATCATCGGCGCGGCGGCTGGCGGCGTGCCGGTTGACCTCGCGCACAACCTCACCTACATCAACGGCGACGACGACTGGTCGGGCGTCATCCCGGCGGTCCTGGCCTCGCTGGGGCGCGCGTTCGACGTCAGCATCACCCCGTACTTGTCGTCGTATGGCGAGCAGGTCACCAGTCAGGTCAGCGGTGAGTGCATCGCGTCCTTCGCCAGTTCCTACCCCGGGCTGACCATCCAGCAACTGCTGCTGCCGCAGTACTCCAACCCGTTCGAAGTCCCGGTCCTGGTCGGCATCCTCAACCACCTGATCATGGGCACCTCGGGCGGCACTCCCGGCGAGCCGCTGCTGCTCGGGGTGGGCGACTCCGACGGAACCGGTGACGGGATCATGATTGACGGGGACGTGGAAGCGCTGGCCCATGAGTACTGCCAGCGTGGCGTGCCGGTTACCTTCAGCGTGTACCTAGGGCTGCCCCACACCGACGCGGCCGTGCCCTTCGAGGCGCAGGCGCTGACCTTCCTCGAGGGCCAGTTCAACGGACTGCCAGCGCCCAACGGCTGCACCTCCATCGGCCCGGGCAACTCCCTGGCGCCGCTGCCGCAGCCCACCTCCCAGATCAGTAAGCCCTTACCCGAATCGGGCAAGGGCTTCGGGCCGGTTGATGTCGCCTGTGATCACAAATCCACCACAAGCCCTTTCTGAACACTCCTTAGCCAGCCTTCCGGCGAGCGGAGCAGTGCCCGCCGCCGACCCGCGTGGCGCTTAACGTTTCCAAGTGTCGTGACGGCAGCGGCCATGGTGGCCGGTCCGATTAAATGCGCCTCGTTAATACATTCGATTGTATTGGTCTTACGTGCCACATGCTTATGTGTAAATGCCGTTATCATTTATATATGAAAAGTTTATACATATGTTACCAAATCAACTTATCGTCTGATTTGTAGGGAAGGTGCGTCGCTCAAGCATCTCAGAATGGTGTGAGGCAGTAAGGCTGTCGCCGTTCTTTGCGTGCTGGCAGCACGCGGTTCAACGGGAAAAGGAGGAACGCCAGGTGAAGAAGATCAGCATTCGTAAGGCCGGAGCGGTTAAGCTCACGGGTGCCATGCGTCCGCTGTACGGCGGTACGTGCATCGTTCTCGCATAGGCATAGCAAAAATGCCGGGTGTCTTTGCGGGCTACCTCCGCAAAGGCACCTCAAGTTCCCTGACAGGCTCTAGCCGCCGCCGGCATCCCAGGATCGCGCAGACAGGTGGGGCATGACGATCGAGATACCAGACGAGCCGGTGGCACTGCACCCGCTCACCTTCCTGGAAGAGGACGGCGAGGTCACCGTCGGCCGCATTGACACCGGTTCTTACATCGTGCTGCCGACTGAGGGTGCGGAACTGCTGCGCCAGCTAGAAGCTGGGCTTACCCAGCGCCAGGCGGCGCAGTGGTTCGCTGGTACCTATGGCGAGCAGGCCGACGTGGCGGACTTTGTGGCCGGCCTGGACGAGGTGGGGTTCCTGCGGGCCGTGGGCGAGGCGCCGGTTGCCGGGACGCCGGTGCGATGGCAGCGGCTAGGGAAGGCCGTATTCTCGCCGGCCGGCGGCGTCTGCCTCGTCGCGCTGCTCGCGCTGTGGTGCGCTCTCATGGTCCGGTATCCCGCGTTCGTGCCGAGCTACCGCCAGCTCTTCTTCAGCCGGTATCTCACTGTCATTGAACTGGTGACCTTCCTCGGGCAGATCCCGCTGCTGCTGCTGCACGAGTCTGCGCATACGCTGGCCGGCCGGAGGCTGGGGCTGCCCACCACGCTGTCGCTCGGGCGTCGCCTCTACTACGTCGTGTTCGTGACCTCAATGGACGGCTTGGTGGGCGTCGAGCGCCGCAAGCGGTACCTGCCCATGCTCGCCGGGATGCTCGCCGACCTGGCGGTCTGCGCGGTCCTCACCGTGATCGCCTGGCTGACCGTGGGACCCGGCGGGCAGCCCACGCTGGTCGGCAAGGTCGCGCTGGCGCTCGCGCTGTCCACCCTGCTACGGATCGCCTGGCAGTTCTACTTCTATCTCGAGACCGACCTGTACTACATCGCGGTCACCGTCATGCGCTGCGTCGATTTGCGGACGGTGGCCCGGCAGATGCTCCGCAACCGGTTCCAGCGGCTGCTGCGGCTCGGCCGGGCGCCCGCCGACGAGTCGCAGTGGCATCCGCGCGACCGCGCGGTCGCGCGCTGGTACTCGTGGCTCATGCTCGCCGGGTACGCGTTCTCCATCGGCTCGCTGCTGGTCGTCGCCGTGCCGGCGGCGATCCGGATGGCCTCCATGTGCATCGACGCGTTCCGCCTCGGGCAGCCCGCCCGCGAGGTCGACGTCTTCGTCTTCGTCGTACTCAACGTCGCCCAGGTTGCCGTCATCGGCTTCCTGATGCTGCGGGACCACCACCGGCGGCGGAATGCGCCGCAATTGGCTGCAGCCTGATCATGAGGGGCTGAAATGAAGGGTCCGGTTATTCCTGAGTCTGCCCGTCACCTGCGAATCACGGAACCACTGCACGGTGACCTTGCAGCGTTTACCGCAGGACTCGATATCGGCGTGGCGCTTACTCCAGCCATTGACGCGAATCGCAGGCTGCGTGGTCCCTACACGGCGGCCGGCAGCATAGTGCGGCATCTTGTTCCGCAGGCCCAGGATTCTTATACGGACCTGGTCGAACAGCACGAGCTGGAAATCCTGACCGTAGCGCCAGAATTGCGCGGCGTCATACATTCTACCCGCGACACGCTGACCTCGATCGCCATACCAAAGGAGCGCACCCGCTTCTACTCGCGTAACCGCACCGCGCGCCTGTCCCATGGCCTGACGGAGCTCATCCGCGATATCGCGGCGCGGGCGGGCGGGCCGCGCTACCTGGTCATCGATAACCTTCAGGACGCGGACCCGACCGATCAGGAACTCGTGGCCATCCTGCTGCGCCGCCTCGATCCCCGGCTGATCACGCTGGTCATCGGCGCCGCCACGCCGCTCGGCGGGGGACTGGCCGATGCGGCATCACTGGAGGCCGCCCTGGACAGGTACGCGCGCCAGCACCCGGTCAGCCCCTGGCGCCCTGCGCAGCAGGAGGCTCCGGGCCAGGAGCGGGGGCAGGCCCAGGACCTGGCGGACGCGTACGTGGCCAGCCACTGCACGGCGGACCGGCCAGCGCTGCGGGCTGCCTACGATCAGCTCGATGATGACCAGCGGCGGCGGCTGCATGACGCGCGGGCCGACGAACTGGAAGCCGTGGGCGAGGCCAGCCTGCGCCTGGGTGCCATCCCCTTCCACCGCGAGCGGGGTAGCGACCCGTCCGGGCGCGGAGCGGCAGCCCTGGCCGAAGCACTCAACTACTGCATCGACATGGGCTTCTACGACGCGACGGTCGACCTCGGCAAGCGCGGCCGGGTTGTCATCGACTGGCAGCGGCAGCCGGACCTCTACTGGACCTTCACCAGCAAGATGACCACCTCACTGGCCGCGCTCGGGCGTCCCGAGGAGGCCCACGCCCTGTACGACGAGGCCCGGGGGCTGTTTACCAATCCGCTCATGCACATGAACGCCGCCTACGCCACCGCGATGCTCTACACCCGGCACTACGAGGACGAGCGACGCGATCACGAGGCCGCGGTTCGCTGGATTAACCTGGCGATCGCGATCGCGACCCTGCTGGAGGACCCGCGTGATCGGGCCTTCAACACGGTCTTCAACGAGAACGGCAAGGCCCTCATCGAGGCTCACCAGGGCAGGCCGCAAGAGGCCCTCCGGCTCGTCACCGAGGGACTAGCACGGCTGGACCGGGAGCTTGGGCCGGGCGAGCACCTGCTGCACCGCTCCGTGCTGGTGCACAACAGGGCGCAGGTGCTCACCGGCCTGCGGCACCTCGACGAGGCGCTGGCCGATTACGACACCGTCATCGCGCGGGATCCGCACTACGACGAGTACTACTTCGACCGTGCCGGCCTGCTGTGCCAGCTCGGCCGCCATGAGGAGGCGCTGGCGGACTACGACATGGCCATCAGGCTGTCACCGCCGTTCGCGGAGTTCTACTACAACCGCGCCGACTTGCGTGCCGAGACCGGGGACCTAGACGGGGCGCTAGCCGACTTCGGCTACGTGCTCGAGCTGTCCTCGGAGCACGTGGACGCCAGGATCAACCACGGCGCGCTGTGCGTCGAGGCCGGGGACCTCGACGCCGCCCGCGAGGACGTCGCAGTAGGCCTGGAGCTAAGCCCGGACAACCCTCACCTGCTGTGCCTGCTCGGCCAGATCGAACTGGCCGGCGACCGGGTGGACGCCGCCATAGGCGCCTTCAGCGTGGCCATTGCCGCCAATCCCGCGCTGCCGCAGGCATGGGCGGCTCGCGCGGGAGCGGTGTTCCAGGCGGGTGATCCGGCGAGCGCACTGGCTGACCTTGACCGCTCGCTGAACCTGGCCGAGGATCCCGCCGTGTTCTTCAACCGGGGCGTAATCCACGAGGCACGCGAGGACTGGGACCTGGCCGTGGCAGACTTCAGCAGTGCCCTCGCCCTCGCGCCCGATGACCCGGACGCCAGCGAGCACCTAGCGGTCTGCCGTGCCCGGCTCGCCTGCTGGTGACGCTGATGACCTCGCCGTAGAAGCATTGGGCCTCCCCGGATTGATCAGGCGCTTCGCCTTCCGCCGCGGTGGAAACCATCGCGGGCAGCGGTGTCTACCTCGGGGCGGGTGCCTCCGTCGACACGGTCAACGGCAAGCCGGTGCCGCCGCAGGCCACCGGCGTCTGGGGCTTCTCCGACTTACAGAGCGGCTAATCTCAGGTCCGGGACATCAGGGTAATGCCATGCTGGCTGCTGAGACCGCGCACCGCCACAGGACCGCCACAGGACCGCAGTCGCAGCACCTGTCCCGGCTATCGCGAGAAGTGCTGCCTCATGATCCGTGAAAGGAAGGCCTCGTCAATAGCATCAAAGGAATTCACTTCGGTGCTGTCGACGTCGAACACCGCGATCAGGCAGCCCGCATGGTCGTAAACAGGCACGCAGATTTCCGAGCGGGAGTTGCTATCGCATGCAATGTGACCAGGAAACTGCTCAACGTCAGGGACTATCTGGACGGATCCTGTGCGAGCTGCCGCACCGCAAACCCCGCGTTCATAGGAGATATGGAGGCAGCCCAAAGTGCCCTGATAGGGACCCACGACAAGTTCCCCGTCATTGACAAGATAGAAGCCGACCCAGAAATAGTATGGCAGGGCTTCCCGCAGGACGCAGTTGATGGTTGCCATCTTCAAGATTATGTGACTCTCGCCGGCAAGGATCGAATCGAGCTGGCGAATGGCATCCTCGTATGCGCCTTCCTTTTCCGTCGGTGACAATACTTCGCTCTTGTACGCGAATCGGGATAGCGCCGCTTCCATGAAATTAGCTCCCCAGGTAATGACCGCGTGGCCGGCTTCAGCTCACCGCGGTGCGCTCCGTGCAACTTGACCGAACTGACTCTAGCCCCTGGTAGCTAGCGTACGGCGCCCCCGTCCGCAGCACTGACGCCGCGGTCCTGGTCGACCTGGCCATGAACGCACCACCGGACCTGCCCGCATCCGCGACTCCCGCCGGGCCCGCCCTCGCCCCGGAAGAGCTCGCCGGACGGCCGTCCACGGTCTACTGCCAGGGTAGGGACAGCTCGCGCAGCAGGCCTTTTAGCGCGGCGGCGGCCCGGCGGAACTGCCGCGGTCCGCTGAACCCCCCGTACCGGTCCGCCTCCGCCAGGTGCGGCTCCAGCGAGACGTACCCGGAAAAGCCCGAGGCCGCCAGCGCGGCCAGCGTCTCGCGTACCTCGCCGTCGCCCTGCCCGGCCGGCACCACTTGGCCCGTCGCGGCCAGCGCATCCTTGACCTGGAGGTAGACCAGGTATGGCCGGAGCAGCCCGTAGCCATCCGTGTGCGGCCGGACGCCGCACTGCACGAAGTTGGCCGCGTCGAAGGTGGCCCGCAGGGCCGGAGAGCCGACGCTGGCGATCAGGTCCGCGCACCGCTGCGGGATGTCGCCGTAGATCTCCTTCTCGTTCTCGTGCGCCAGCAGGATCCCGCGCTCTGCCGCGATCTGGGCCAGCGCGCCCATCCGGTCGATGACCGCCTGCCGGTAGCGTTCCGGCGGCTCGCCCACCGGGATGAAGAACGAGAAGACCCGCACGATCGTGGTGTCGAACATGCCAGCGACGTCCGCGATGCGGCGCATCCGCTCCAGCTCGGGCCCGAGCGGCGCGCCGATCTCGATCTTGCCGATCGGGGAGCCGATAGCCGACACGCGTACCCCGGCGTCCTCGACTTCCCGCCGGAAGCTGGCGAGCTGCGCGTCAGTCAGGCTGACGACGTTGGCTGACCACGCGCTGCGCAGTTCCAGGTGGCGGATCGACTCAGCGGCGAGCGTCGCCAGCTGGACGCCGGGCTCCGGCGAGATCTCGTCGGCGAACCCGCTGAGGATGAACGTCATCGCCGCGGACCCCGCCCGGCCTGCGCCGCGACAGGCAGCATCACGGGCCGGCCCTCGCGCGCCGACTCGTAGACGGCGCAGACGACCTCCAGGGCATCTCGGCCGCCGCGCCCGGTGACCGAAGGCTCGCGGCCCTGCTCGACGGCCGCCAGCAGGTCGGCGATCTGCGCCGCATGGCTGGCCACGCCAAGCGCCGCCGCGTTCGCGGCTGCGCCCTCCCCGGCCGCCGGCCGGGGAAGCTGCGTCCCGCGCAGGCCTAGTTCGGGGGAAGCTGAGGTGAACGCCCGATGCGTGATCTCGCCGTCCTCGATGACCACCGTGCCGCCGGTCCCGCTGACCTCCAGGCGCTGGGCGAAGCCGGGGAAGACGGCTGTGCTGGACACGATCGTGGCCACGGCTCCCGAGCTGAACCGCAGCACGGCCAGCGCGGTGTCCTCGACCTCGACCTGGTGGTCTTGCGTCGCGTAGATGGCGCTCACCTCGGTGACCGGCCCCATGGTCCAGCGCAGCAGGTCGACGTAGTGGATGCCCTGATTCATCAGCGACCCGCCGTCCAGGGCCCAAGTGCCGCGCCACGGGCCGCTGTCGTAGTAGCCCTGGCCGCGGTACCACTTCGTGCTGGCCTCGCCGAGCACCAGGCGGCCGAGCACCCCGTCGTCGATCAGGCCGCGCAGCTCGACGAGACCGGGGTCGAACCGGTGCTGGGAGATCACCGTCATGGCGACCCCGGCCGTGTCCGCGGCCTCGATGAGGCGGTCGGCAGCGGCCAGGCTGACGTCGATCGGCTTCTCCACGACCAGGTGCTTGCCGGCCGCGGCGGCCGCGATGCCCACCTCGGCATGCAGGCCACTCGGCACGCACACCGACACCACGTCGATGTCGTCGCGGGCCAGCAGCGCGTCCAGGCCCGGCTCGGCCGCGCAGCCGTGGCTCCTGGCGAACTGGATGGCGCGCCCGGGCACCACGTCGGTGACCGCGACCAGGCGGGCGCCGGGGACAGCGGCGATGGCCGCGGCATGCGTCGCGGCGATCACCCCGGCGCCAACGATCGCGATTCCGTGTGACCGGGCCGGGCTATGGCCGCCAGTCTCGCTCAACCTCTGTCCTGCCCTTCATTCATCTCGCGTATCCACGTGCCCAGCACCGCCAGGTGCTGGGGGAGCGCCAGTTCCGGCGCGGCGATCTCGGGGTGCCAGCGTTTCTCCCACTCCACCGACACCCAGCCCTGGTAGCCGCCGGCGGACAGCAGGGCGAGCATGTCCCGGACCGGTACCTCTCCCTCGCCGAGCGGCACAAGCTGCCAGTTATCGTCTCGCGCCGGGTCGCGCCGGGCATCCTTGACCTGGGCGAGCAGGATGCGCCGACCGAGATTGGCCCAGACGTCGGCAGCCCGCTCGCCCACCCGGTGCGGGTGATGGCTGTCCCACACGGCGCCGACGGCGGCGGAGTCGACAAGCGCCAGTAGCTCGGCCACCACGGCCGAAGCCGAGAACGCGTCGTGGGTCTCCACGCCGATGGCCACGCCGAGCCGTTCGGCGGCCGGGGCCGCCGCCTCCAGCACCTGCGCCGCCGCCGCCAGCTGAGACCGGCGGGCCGGGCCGTCGCCGGAAAGCGCGCCGCCGAAGACGCGGACCAGCGGCGCCTCCCAGTCGCTGGCCAGCTCCAGGAATTTGCGCAGCTCGATGCCGGGCTGCTCGCCGGTGAGCCGGATGGAGGTGTCGACCGCCACGGCCGGCAGGCCAGCCGCGGCGAGAGTCCGCTTTACCCGCGCGCGGGCCTCGGGGAGCATCGCCGGGTCGATCAGCTCGCCGTCGATGAGCCGCAACTCGACGCCGGCGTAGCCCCAGGAGCGGCCGAGCGACACGGCCGTGGCCAGGTCGGCGTCCGGGAACGCCAGGGTACTGAAGGCGATGCGCGGGGTGGTGATGAATGCCTCCTGAGACATGGTGCGGCCCGCCCTGGAGGGGAAAATCCGGGTGGCGGCTTGCTCGCGCGATAGGGGATACCAATAGGTTAACCCGGCGGACTCAGGTGCAAAAGGGCCTCGTCGGTGCCGGAGTCCGGGCCGTTGCTGGTACCAGCGGGCGGCGCCGCCAGCGGCCGCTATCGCGTGACCCCCCTTGCGGTAAGGGGGGTCCTGATGTACACCGGCCAAATTAGCGTTCGGCACAATGAGACGGGTGCGGTACATCATCATCGGTGCGGGTGCGGTAGGTGGGACGATAGGCGGCTGCCTCTTCCAGGGCGGTCATGACGTGGTTCTGGTGGCACGCGGAGCGCATCTGGACGCGCTGCGCTCTCGGGGCCTCACGCTGGCGACACCACTGGGAACCGGCGCGCTGGACATCCCCGCGGTCGGCGGGCCTGGCGAGCTGACGCTGCAAGACGGTGACGTGCTGGTCCTGTCGACCAAGGGCCAGGACACGGCAGGGGTGCTCGATGACTGGGCCTGGCAGCCTGTCGGCGGCGCCGCCGACGGGCCGGCGGCCGCCGAGGCGCTGCCGATCGTCTGCGCGCAAAACGGCGTGGCGAACGAGGGTTTCGCGCTTCGCCGCTTCCGCCAGGTGTATGGGATGTGCGTGTGGCTGCCCGCCACGCACCTCGAGCCGGGCGTGGTGGTCTCGCAGGGCACGCCACTCGCGGGACTGCTGCCCGTCGGCCGTTACCCGTCCGGCACCGACGCGACCGCCGAGGAGATCGGCGCGGACCTGGCTGCGAGCAGGTTCCTCGCGCCGGTGACCGGCGACGTGATGCGCTGGAAGTACGGCAAGCTGCTGGGCAACCTGGGCAACGCGGTCGAGGCGCTATGCGGGCGTGAGGCCCGGTTCAGCGACGACGCCCGGGAGTTGCGCGAGCGGACGCGGGCGGAGGCACTCGCGGCGTTCGGCGCGGCCGGCATCGCTTACGCCTCGAGTGACGAGATCGCGGCAGCCCGGGGGAACAACGTCGACTACGGCAAGGTCGATGGCTCGACGCGGGCCGGCGGCTCGTCCTGGCAGAGCCTGAGCCGGGGCACCGGCACGATCGAGGCCGACTTCCTCAACGGCGAGATCGTGCTCCTCGGCCGGACGCACGGCGTGCCGACGCCGGTCAACGAGACGCTTCAGAAGATGGCGAACCAGGCCGCTCGGGAGGGGCGGGCGCCGGGCAGCGTGGCGCCCAGCGAGATCCTGTCCGCCGCCGTCCCCGGGTTCCGCAGCTGAGCGGCGCCCTAGACTTTTCCAGCCCCTCCGGCCCTGCCGTTTCGCAGGGTGATCAGAGGTGGGCGGTGCCTGGCGAGGCGATCCCCGACCGGAGGAGCTGGGTTCTTGGATGATCTCGACGCGATCGAGCGGTTCACCGGGCTGTACGACAGATACCGCTCCCGTGTTTACGCGTACGCGGTCAGCCGGGCTAGCCGCCAGTTGGCCGATGAGGTGGTCAGCGAGGTGTTCCTGGTGGCCTGGGAGAAGCTGGAGTACCTGCTGGATGATTCGCTGCCCTGGCTGCTGGTGACGGCACGGAATGTCATTGGCAGCGAGTTCCGTGCGGCGGCGCGTCAGGACCCCCTGGCCGCGGAGCTCAGGTCGTGGGTTTCGGGGACGACCGCAGACATCGCCGATGAGGTATCCGAACGCCATGTGGTGCTGTGCGCGCTCGCCGCCATGTCAGAGGCGGACCGGAACTGCTGACGCTGTCGGCCTGGCATGGCCTATCGCCGCGCGATGCAGCGTTCGTGATCGGGTGTTCTGTCGCGACGTACTTCGTCCGGCTGCACCGGGCCAGGCGGCGCCTTGAGAACGCGATGGCCGCCAGCGCGGAATCCGGACATCACTACGAGGTAGTCACCCAGGAAGAAAGGCAGCCCCTATGGACATAATGGACATGCTTGCTCAGGCGCGGCCCGGCAGCCTGGACCCGCTGCCCGACCCCGCCCGGCGGGCGGACGACCTGGCCAGGGCCATCGCCACGTCCCGCGCCGGGACGGCCGCCCGGCCCCCCGCCAGCTTGCGCCGACGTGCCCGGCGGCCCGCGCACCCGGCCCGGCTGATCGCACTCGGGACCAGCATCGCCGCGCTCGCGGGCACCGCCGGGGCGGTTGCTGCCCTGAGCGTCAACGGTGGGCTCGCGGGCCACCCGCAGCCCCCCATGATTGCGTGCGGCAACGCCGGTTACCACGCCCGGCCAGCTCCGGGACGCCATTCTCACCGCGTTCAACGGCGTGTCGGGCGACGTCTTCTACACCCGGATCACGGAGACCTATCCCGGCGCCCAGTCCCGCTGGAACGAAGTTAGCGAAAACTTGTCCTATCCGCTCCAGCCAAGTGTCGGCCAGAAAGTTCACGTACGTTCTGAGGTCCTGCCGCGCAACCCTAAGGACAAGAGCGACACCGAGTGGACCTACACCGACGGGACCGGCACGCGATCAGGGTCCTTCAGTATCGTCATCGCCGGCAGTCAATCCGGGTCCATCGCAACGGGCGCCAAGACCGAGATGATCGATGTTCAGTACGGTAATCGCACATGGCCTGACACCACCAGCAACTGGGGTTTTCCGCCAGAGATGGGCAGCCTGCAGAGCCTTCGCGAGTCGATAGAAAAGGGTAAGTTCCCGGGCGCGCGGAAGACTGAGCTCAACGGCCGGACTGTGCTCGAGCTGACCTCGCCCGCGAACCGCAACGGCACGGAGCCCACGACCACCTGGTGGGTCGACCCGGCCACCTACCTGCCGGTGCGAATGCTCATTGAAGGACAAGGAATGACTTACCAGGTTGACTACGGGTTCCTCCAGCCCACACCCGCGAACATCGCGCACCTGCGGGTGACCATTCCGGCCGGCTTCACCAGGACGCCCACCCAGCGACTTCCCTGATTAACGAGCTAGCCGGTCACGCGCCGACGTGCAGGTAGGGTGCCCACAGTGACGGCTTTCCCGGCCAGCGGTCGCGCGCCACGCGGACCGCGCTGTGCAGCGCCCGGGCGGCCTGGTCGGTGTCGATGGCGCCGTCGCGATCCCGCAGCCTCGCGTAGAAGTCGGTGGCGATGGCGACAGAGACCAGGTCGCTCGCCGACCACAGGGTCCCGATAACGTGCCGCGATCCAGCGAGCAAGAACGCGGACGTCAGGTGGATGGCCTCGTCGGCCAGGCTGGGGGCCGTGAACGCGGTGCTGCAGGCCGATAGGTAGGTCAGCTCCAGGCCATCGTGGTCCACTGGGGCGAGCGCGGCCACGGTGAGCGGAGCCGTCTGGTAGTCCTCCAGCAGGAGCAGGGACCGCGACGGGTCGGCGGAATCGCTCCAGGCGTGCGACGCGAAGTGGGCGATCGTGCATCCGGGCAGGTAACGGAGCACGTTCTCGCTGGTCGGAATGCTGTCGGAGGGCACCTGCAGGGCATCGTCGTCCGGCCTGGCCAGCATGATCGCCCCAGGGAGAGCGGCGCGCACCGCGGCGGCCTCGGCTGCCGCGCCGGGAAGCTCCTGCTGGCCCGCAGTCGTGGGCATCGCGATGATGAGCGCCCGGTCGCGGTCCTTCCGGTGCCGTGCCTGCTGGCGGGCGTACCGCAGCGCCCGCACCGTCGGGGTATATGAGGAAACGACGGCATCCATCACGGACCGGGCAGGCTCCCCGGCACCAGGGTGCTCGCCGTGATAGCCGGCCGCGTGTACCGGCAGCAGCCCGAGCTTCCCGCCCGGCACCCACCACACGCGCGGCCACGCCTGGCCCTCGGCTGGCCGCCTCAGGTAGCCGAGAGCACCGAGCACGGGACCGGTTATCGTCTCCCACAGCCACTGCAGCGTCGCGGCAATGGTGCGCTCGGCCCCGGCAGCCAGCGCCTCGTCATCGCCCTCGAGCTCGCGTACCGCGTCGAGGAAGCCATTGACCTGATCGGTGGCGGCGTCATCGGTGAGGCCGGCCAGGTCCAGGTAGCTGATGCCGTCAGTGGTCAGCAACAGGGCGCCACCGCTGTCTTGGGCGCCGCAGATGAGCGTGACCACGGGACCATGTGCCGCCTCCGCCCGCAGCTCATCGACGGACGGGGGCAGGCCGAAGCCCGCGAACTCGTCGAGCGTCCGGATTTCCGCCAGGGTCTGCGCGAGCTCTAGGGCCAAGCGCTCACGCTCGCCCACGTCCCGACTGAGTACGGCGAGTGAGGGACCGGGCAGGCCAGTGTCCCGGTCTGGCCGGTCCAGCTGATCGCGCAGGCGGACGAACCGGGCCGCGAGGTCCCCGTGCTCGTGGCGCAGGTCCGTCAGCTCGTCCCGGGTTTCGAGGGCCTGGCTCAGCAACACCGCCCGGCCGGCTTCGAGCAGCTCGAGGGCCTTGGCCGGCCGCCGCTGCGCTGGCGCACTGGGGTCGGCCAGGGCGGCTGACGCGACGATGTCGGCTAGCCCGGTGAGGCCGATGATCGCGTGCTGCTGGTCGCCGCGGACCAGTCGCCGTGGCACGGCCTCGGCCAGCAGTCGCACCGCCGATTCCAGCAGCCTGGCCGCCATGGCCGGCTGGCCTTCGGCCAGTTGCGCCGCGGCGACGGCCGCGCGGGCCCGGACCGAAGCAGGGGTGCTGACCACCCCGGCGACCTCGGCGAAAGCAGCGCGCGCCGCATCCCGGTCGGACGGCGACTTGGTCCGGCGGAACCGTGTGCGCAGGGCGATCCCTAGGTCCACTAGGACGTCACCGCGCTCGACGTGATCGGCGCCCCTGGCCGCCAGGGCCTGGTTGCAGCCGTTAATCACCTCATCCAGGTCGGCTGGATCCCCGGTGGCCTGGAACCTGGCGTGCAGGTAGCCAGCCAGGTTCATGAGGCCGGTGGCGTACCCCGGGTGGTCCGGGGAGGTGGCGGCCACGCTCGCTGCCGCCCGGCTGATCGCCGCGTTCAGGTAGACGGTGAAAGTCGTCTGCTGATAGCGGGTGAACAGCACCAGGGCCGACGCGGAGGCTATTGTCGCCCACTGCGGATCGCTATCGTCAGCCGCATCAATCGCGAGCTCGCTCGCGTCGAGGGCCTCGCTGAGGTCATCCGGCTCCTGCGTCCGAAGGAATCGAGCGACCAGGACGACTGCGAGGTTAGCGTGTAGCGCCGCGCGGTCCGGGTCGCCAGGCGGTAGTACCGCTACGGCTGCCCGCAGCGCCTTGCTGGCGGCATCGACGTCAGCAAGCACCCCGGCCAGCTGGAACCGGCGGATAAAGGCCAGCCCGAGACTGGACAGGACCCTTGCGTCAACATCGTCGGGCGGGCTGGCGGCCAGTGCCGCCTGCCCGGCCTGAATCGCCGCGTCGAGGTCAGCTGGATCAGATGTGCGCTCAGACCTCAGGCGTAGCACGATCCCGAGGTCGGAAAGGCATCCGCACGGGTCCGCGCCGGCCTTTCCGGCGGCGTCGACCGCCGCCTGGAACAGGCTTATAGCGGCGTTGAGGTCATCGAGGACCCCCTTATGCTCGTATCTGCCCCAGAGCGCCGTCCCGAGGGCGGACAAGCTCATCGACTGGGCCGGGTGGCCCTCCCAGACGACGTCGACTGCCACATGTCCCACGCTGACCGCGCCCTCTAGGTCGGCCACCTGGCCAGTGCGCCGGAAGCGCTCCGTCAACACACCCGCCAAAGTGGCCAGTGTCCGCGCGTAGAGCGGGGCGGCAGGTGCGAGGGCAGCCAGCGCGCCCTCCAGATCGGTGATGCACGCGTCGAGGTCGGCCTGCTCCCTGATGAGCGAGTACCTGGTGAAACGACACGTCGCCAGGTAGTAGCGCTTCCATCCATAGTCGCGATGCCTCGGTCCGTGCCGCCGCAAGTACCGCTGGACATCAGCGATGTCCGCCTCCACCGCGGCGAGCTCGGCCGCAGGATCGGGGCCAGTCACAACGGATCCATGGGAATGGCCGTCGCCGCGGCCGAAGGCAGGCCCAGTGCCTCCAGGATCTTCTCCGGTGCGCACAGCAGGTGCGGGGAGTGGTTGAGGATGAGCTGCTGGCGGGTGGTGAGCTGGTGCACCGACAACGTCCAGTCGTACTTCACCACGAGTACCGCCCCCAGGCGGATCACCGCGTCCTTGGTGTCGTGCAGGCTCGTGATCAGCGGCGCGACGTTGGCCATGAGCAGGCCGGTCACCTCCGCGTCCCGGCGCTTGACCAACTCAAGCTCGGTCCGGTGCGCTACGTCCGCCAGGACCTCCTGGCCCGCGGGCGACCCGGCCACGCCGGCCAGGCCCACCCGCAGGCGGCGGAACCAGGAGCAGAGCACGGGATCTTCCCGGTCGGTAATCGACAGCCCCGTTGACCGGGCAAGCTCCTCGACGGCTGCCTCCACCTCCTCGTGCCCGAATTCGTCCCGTAGGTAGATGGACACAGGCAGGGACAGCGAGGCCGCGGGTCGGCCCGCGGACTCGGGGCCGTTCAGCACCTCAAGCACGGTGATGAGTGACGCCAACTGGCCACTTACCTCGGGGGGTGGCGATTGCGCCGTAGTCAGCGCTACCGAGCGGACGGGAGCGAGCAGGATAAGGTCCGCGATGCGCGCGCGCAGCCCCGGCCCGTCGTCGATGGCGAGCGCGCGCGTCACCGCCTCGGCGGAGCTTTCGACCCGGTCCCACCGGATGGCCGGAAGCCGCCAGCGGGCCGCGGCACGCAGCACTGTCAGCGCTTCCGCCGCGTCCTCGCGGCTGACCTGGTGCTGCTCTTGGGGACTACGCGGTATATTCATCTCGCGCTCACCAGTAATTCGGATTCTCTAGGTGAAGTTGACGACCACGCGCTTGACCCCGACAAGGCCTAGTATCTGGGTGAGGAGCGTGCGAGTACTCTGCTCTCCGGCGCTGATCAATTGCGAGTCATGCAGGGCGGCGTTGTGTACCTGACTGTACGCCTGCGCATACAACGGGCGGTACCCGTTCGGATTACTCCGGAATCCCTGGGTCGCCCCGTTAATGACCCCATGGTTGCCGGTGATGTTGCAGGAGGCCGCGTTCAGCTCCGACGGCCCGATAGTCGGCGGCGGCATCCACACGGTAACGGTCGCGCTGGCCTGGTCGACGTTCACGTTCTGGGCCGTGAGCGTGCGGAGGTCCACGATCGCGTCATCGGTGCCACTCCCCTTCAACTCCATCTGATTGCAGATCAAGAAGCAGGGGATGATCCCCACGCTCTGCGTGATCTTCACATCCACTGGGTAAGACCGCGTCGCGACGTGGGCCTGCTCGATCTTGATCAGCTTGCCCAGGACCACCGTGGTCGAGATCGTCGTGTGCGGGACAAACGGATTGAAGTGCGCGAGCTTGACCGCCCCGAAGTAGGCGGCCGCCAGGGCCAGCACTACGCCGATGACCACCTTGCTGAGCATGCCGCCGAGCAGGCCCCCGAGGAACCTGCCGCCGTGCGTCGCCGCTGTCTTGCTGTCGACCTTGGGCAGCCGCCTGGTTTCCCGCCGCTGGTCCGTCTTCTCGGTCATGTCTTTAACTTTCTTAACTAGTTCCTAGGGGGTATCGCCCGCCGAGTTCACTGGGGGAGCAGCAGAACTCCTGGTAAGGGCGCATTCCGTGATCTTGAAGATGGCGTAGAACTCTCCATGACACGAGATGAGACACCACGAGCGGGTTCTCTTGATAGGCGCGAACTGCTTCCCGTTCGCTTCCCGCCTGAGGCGCTTCGAGCGCGATTCCTCGCGTCCTGGGTGGAGACGCCGCGCGATCAGCTGCGCGCCAGCGGGGGCAAGCGGGTCTACCGGACAGGCATCGCCCGGCTCAAGACCGCGGTGGTGGTGGTGGTGATGATGATGATGACCGGTGACGTTTCTGGACGATCTGCCGGCTCCTGGAGCGGGTGTGCGAGCTGTGCGGAGAAGCTGTGCGGAGAAGCGGCGCGGTGCTGGGACGCGTGGGCCGGGCCGGACGCCAGCAGGCTGTAACGCTTCAGGCGATGATCTCGACGAGGCCGCTGCCCAGGTAATAGTGGCCCCGACGATCGTCAGGCCGTTCGTGGTCGTGAGCTCGCGCAGCAACGGGTGCTGCTTGAGCTCGTAGACCGTCAGCTGCGTCTGGACGCGGGTCATATTGTCGGCCAGGTCGCCGGGCAGTGGCTTAGCCAGGTAGTAAGCGGGCATGAGCGCATCCACGACGGCCTGGATATGACCCGGCGCGCGGCCGCCGCTCTCGATGACCTCGATCGCTGCGGCTATCGCACCGCACTTCTGGTGGCCGAGCACGAACATGAGCCGTGCGGAGGAGTAGTTGAGCGCCCCGAACTCTATGCTTCCCAAGACAACGCGCTCGTCCAGGGCCTGGGCGCCGGTCCGGATCGTGAACATGTCGCCGATCCCGCGGTCGAACACGATCTCCGGCGGAACCCGGGAGTCTATGCACGAGATCACGGTCGCGAAAGGGTCCTGGTGGTCGGCCACATGCCAGCGCCACTCGACGGACTGATGCGGATGCCTGGCCGTTCCACTGGACCAGCGCTGGTTGCCTGCCATAAGCAGTTGCAGCGCCTGCCAGGGACCCGGGGTGCCCTGGCACGCCTGCTCCTCGCTCGCCGCCTGTGCCTGGTCCGCTTCTGCATCCGTCAAGCCGGCAGCCGCTAGGGCGGCAGTTACGGCAATTCCGGCGAGCTTGCGCCGCGTCATGGCCGCGCCGACGCTAGGGGCACATCGCTCCTGCCGGGCCACGTTGGCCGGAGCTGCCAGCCTTCCCCGCGTTTCAGCAACCATCCGCTACCCCACCCGTCATGGAAGGCCGTCGAGCCAGCCGCTGCTACCTTAAGTAATCGATCAGAAGCAATTAGTAGCCAATCGGCCTCTGGGTTAAACCTGCAAGATTGCCCCCCAGTCGCCGCCAGGCCAGTCACCGCCGGGGCCGGGATGATGTCGTCTATGTCCGGTGGCCGCAGGCTCCTGGCCCGGTGCGACTGATGCTGGTCATAGTGCGCGACGAACCCATCGATCCTGCCGCGCACGCGCCGCCCATCGTCGGCAAACCAGCAGGTCAGAAGCATTACGCCGTTTTGGAACCCAACAAGGAACTGACGTCAGAGAATTCCATCATCCCGAGGGAATGAATCCTCCTCACATCATGCGGACGGCATCACGTGTACCAGATCTCTTGACCAGCGCGACTATGCCGACCATCCTTGATGGGAGGGGGGCTAAACTGGCTCCCTGGGCTATTCCACTAGGAGAAGAACATGAGCCCAGTCGAGAAGGACCAAGGCAGCGACAGGGATGCGATCCTTGACGCGGTGTTTGACGAGAAGGTCGATGCTGCGGTGGAATCGATGAGGCGGTACATCGCCCGTTAAGCCTGTGCGTGCGGTGATCGTTCGCCCGTACGCCCATGACACGTCCGCCGTCTAGGGGAAAGGCGGCCGCGGCATGAGAGTCACGGCCGCCTTGCGGTGATTGGATGGCTTTGGCTGCTCACGTCTACGTTGGGCCAACCCTCAGTCCTGCCACCGTGCGCTCGCTGGTGCCTGACGTCATCTTGCACGGCCCTGTGCGGCATGGTGACCTGCTTAGCGCGGGACTCGGGGCAAGCGACTGCGCGGTGTTGATCGACGGCTACTACCATCAGATTGGGTCAGTGCGGCACAAGGAGATCCTGCACGCTCTTGACTGTGGGGCGGTGATCGTCGGGGCCGCTAGCATGGGAGCGATTCGGGCGGCCGAGTTGCACACGCTCGGTATGACGGGGATCGGCGAGGTCTTCCGCATGTACCGTGACGGGGAGATCCGCGGCGATGACGAAGTCGCCGTGGCGCACGGGGAAGCCCCGGAATTCCGGCAGGTCAGCGAGGCGCTGGTAAATATCCGCCATGTACTGGTACATGCCCGGAGGGACGGCGTGACTGGGGCCAACGAGGCCTCCGTACTACTCGAATGTGCACGTGCGCTGCCCTATCCGGAGCGGTCCTGGCTGGCAATCGAACACCGGGTCCTGCGGAGCGCCTCGTCGCTCGTCCCGACGTTGCGCCGAGTACGCGACTACGCCAGGGCGAATGCCGCCACGCTCGATCTGAAGGCGCTGGACGCGAGTCGGGCGCTGACTTACGCCGCCTCTGGCCAATGGCGTGTCAGCCGGGGCGAGCCGCCGGGGTGGGCTAAACAACGCGGCTGGCATACTCGGCACCTGTATGACTGGCAGGCACAGTTCAGCGGGCAGTCCTGTGACGGCCACTTCGTGCCAGACCTCGCCGTGGCCCGGTACCTGCAACTCCACGACCCGGGATTCCCCGCCCGGTGGCGGTCTTTCGTACTGGCCCGGATCGCCGGGACGCGTGACGGAGACGTGCCACAGGCTGCGCTGGCCGCCGCCGCCGCCCGTGGCCTCGTCGCGAGCAACCTACACGCCAGGCAGATCGCCTACTGGGTCACCCCGACGCAACTACGAGCGCTGAGTCCAGACGAATTGCTCCTGACCGTTCTGGTTCGCTCCTACCAATCGCTCAGCGGTGCACAAGATGCGCTAGACGCTGCGGCGCCGGACGTAGCGGACCCGGCGATCAGGCAAATTATTGCAGGACACTACGCGACGAATGTAGCGACCGCCGCGAAGTCACCGCGCTGGCAGTTGTCGCATCTCAACCGCGGCGCTCTCGCGGAGGAGCTGTCATCCGCGTGGGGTGCCGACGTAACTGACCGGGCCGAATTGGACGCACGTGCCCGGGACCGCGGTCTGGGATGCTTCGATAGCGCCGTGGATTGCTTCCGGCCGTTTTTCCTGAGCCGATATCTAGCTCGGGCAGAGGCCGCCATGGAACGGAAATTACAATCGTGACTGCGGTCAAGGTGCACTTCGACGGAACCCATCGTGTACGCCATCTCGCGGACACCTGGGATCTTGTCTCGCCAATCATGGGCGACTATGGCATTACCCGAATCGCGGACGTGACCGGGCTCGACATCCTCGGCATCCCGGTCTGGATGGCCGTCCGGCCGCTCTCCGCGACCCTGGCCGTGTCTCAGGGCAAGGGTGCCACCAGCCTTCACGCCATGGTATCCGCCCTCATGGAAGCGATCGAGTTGTGGCACGCCGAATTCGCGCTGCCGTCGGCTGTGAAGACCGCAGCGGCGATCGCTGACCTGAACCTGCCTTATGACGTGCTGGACCTAGACCAGTCCCCGGGCAGTCTCCTGACCAGGCAGACCCGACTGGACTGGGTGACTGGCGCAGGGCTCGTCTCGAATGTCCCCATGCTCGTGCCACTGGACGCGGTCTCGCTGGCACCCGAGGACGTGTCATCCTGGCGACCGCCAGGCATCACGCGCGGCAGCAACGGACTGGCCTCAGGAAACTGCCTCGCGGAAGCGGCGCTGCACGCGGTTTACGAGGTCATCGAACGAGACGCGCTGTCTCGAATGCCAGCGGGGCGATTCGACGCCTGCGTCGCCGTGCTGCCTGGATCGGTCACAGCCAGCTGTCGCGGGCTGATCCGCCAAGTGCTGGACGCTGGCGCCTACCTTGCCCTGTGGTCTTTGCCTAACAGATTCGAAATCCCGTGCTTTTGCTGCCGGATCTGGTCCCCGGACTTCCCGGTGATGGCCGAAGGATCTGGTGCGCACTCAAGCGCTGAGGTGGCACTCAGCCGAGCCGTATCCGAAGCCGCTCAGAGCAGGCTGACGATGATCGCGGGCAGCCGCGACGACACCCCGCCGGTATACGAGGTCATCAGCTCCGGGCTCGTCGCCGAACCGCCCCCGCCGATCGGGCAGGCAGCCTGGCAGGACCTGCGTCTGGGGGAGCTTCCGACGTTCGACACCGTCGATGACGAGCTCACCTGGATGGCCCGGCGAGTCGAGGCTGTCACCGGCACGGAGCCGATGCTGGTTGACCTCAGCACTCGGGCCGAATTCGCGGTCGCCCGCGTAGTCGCTCCCGGGCTAAGGCAATGAAAGGCTGGTGCTGTTCCAGTGCGCTCCTACTGGCAACTGCTACGCACCAACGGCGCACTGCCCTACTGCGCGGCCGGGTTCACAGCCAGGATGCCGATGGCCATGTACCCTCTTGGCACCGTCTTGATGATCACCGAACTGGGCGGTAGCTGGGCGCTCGCTGGCGGACTGGCGGCCGCTGGCTTCGCTGGCAGCGCGGCCCTGCTGAGCCGGGTCGCCGCATTGACTGACAGATTCGGCCCGCGGCACGTCGTGCGTCCACAGTCAGCACTGTTCCTCGCAGCGACAGCAGCGTTCATCGCAAGCGCCGAGGCACACGCCCCTACGTGGCTGCTCTTCCTCACCGGCACAGTTGGCGCGGCCAGCATGCCGGCCCTCGGCGCCGTGGTCAGAACGGGCTGGAGCACCTTGTGCGGCCCCGACAAGCAGAAACTGGAGCTAGCGTTCGCCCTCGAATCCGCCAACGACGACCTGATCTTCATCGTCGGGCCAGTACTCAGTACCTTCCTCGCAACCAGGATCTACCCGGGCGCCGGACTCGGTGCCGCTGCATGCCTGGCGGTCATAGGCGTCTGGTTCCTTGTCCGCCAGCCCTGCATCCGAACCGTCGCCGCGCCTTTCAGGGCGCTGGAACGACAGCCAATCGCCCGATCCCGGCACTGGACCTTGCCTGCATCCGGCCTCGTTACGCTAGCGCCCGTCCTAGCCATGTTCGGTGCCGTCACCGCGTCGATCGAACTGGCCACCGTTGCATTTGCCACAGCCCACCGCCACCGTGCGCTTGCCGGACTCATACTGGCCATCTTCGCAGTCGGCAGCGCAGGGGGCGGGCTATTGTACGGATCAAGGAAATGGAGAACCAGAACGCATTACCGGCTGGCGATCACACAGATCCTTTCCGCTGCCGCGATAGCGCTGCTATGGCTCGCCCCGAGCCTTGCCGTTCTATGCGTGGTCCTTCTGGCAGTAGGCATCGTCGCCTCACCGACCCTGGTCAGCGGCTACTCGATCCTCGAACAGCAGGCCAAGGCGGGACGCGAAACCGAGGCACTGTCCTGGGTCGGCCTCTCAATGTGTCTCGGCGGGGCGGCAGGATCGGCCATCACGGGCTGGTCCATCGACGCGCACGGCGCCGACGGCGGCTACCTGGCCACCGCTGCCTACGCAGGGTTGGCCGCAGTCGTGTGCCTTGCTGGCCTGGCTAGCCTCCGCTCGCCGGACGAGCGTTTCGATGCCCCCTGATCTGCGCTTCGCCGCCTTGTCATCAGCATCGAGCAGAACGCCTGGTCCACGGTAATCGTCATCGCGACCTCGACCAGCGCCCAGGCATCCGTCTTCCGCCCGGAGGCCGTCATCGCGGGACGGTGTGGGGACCGCCAGCCGTCCCCGCTGCTAGCTTTATGGCCGTGGCGGGTGCGCATCATGATGAGGGCATGCGGGTGGCGGTGCGGGTGAAGCCAGCTGCCTCCCGGACGGCTGTCGGCGGGCGGCATGGCGATGCCCTGGTCGTGTCGGTAACCGCGAGGCCTGCCGACGGCAAGGCGACGGAAGCGGTGCTGCGGGCGGTCGCGGAGGCGTTCGGGGTATCACGGTCGAGCGTCACGCTCGTCTTTGGCGCGGCTAGCCGTGACAAGGTGATCGGCATCGCCGGCCCGGCGGAAGTGCTGGCCGCGCGGCTTGACGCGCTATTGCGCCGGTAAGCCGGCGCCGCATCAGCGCTGCCGGATCAGGTGAGGCCCGGATCGTCCTGTTAACCTCCGCAATTCAGCGATGAGCGTTTCAGGTTCTTGCTTGGGTCTGTGAGCTGGGATTCTGCCTCGTTCCGGGTCCTGGGAAGCTTCACCTTATAGGTGCGGGACTATCCGTAGCCTGGCGAGATGAGGAGGGGGGACGGCCGCGCAGCGGCCGTCCCCCTCCTGCGGTTTGTGGTCTTTGGCAGGCGAAGAGCGCCCTGGCCCTGGGAGATTACGGGTTACCACGCCACGTAAGCCCTGGAACTGGAGCGCTCTTCGCGATGAAGGATATGTCCTGGGATCATGCCCTGGAGGTCACTGCCGGCGGGAACGGCCTGGTCGGCCATGGCGGCGGGATCTTGCTGCGGAAGCTCGCCGATCAGTGCGGCCTGACCGCGGCCCTGGACGGGGCGCTGACGCTGAAGAGCGCGTCTCCGCTGCTCAGCCGGGGAATGGTGCTGGTCTCGACGGCGATCGCCATCGCGCTGGGCGCCACCGCGATGGCCGACATAGCGATCCTGGGGCAACTGGGGCCGGTGCTCGGCCCGGCGCCGTCGGCGTCCACGGTCCGCCGTGTCCTGGACCTGGCCTCTGACCGTATGCTGACACGAATAGCGCAGGCCAGGGCCAGGATCCGGAAGCACGTGTGGGAGCAGATCGAGGCGGCGGGCGGGTTCCCCTGGCTGGAGATCGCGGGCAAGTCCCTGGCCGGGTGGCTGTTCATCGACATGGACGGCACCCTGATCACCGCCCATTCGGATAAGCAGTGCGCAGCTCCCACGTGGAAGATGGGGTTCGGCTTCCACCCACTGGCGGCCTGGTGCATGAACACGCGAGAGTGCCTGGACATGCTGCTGCGCCCCGGCAACGCCGGCTCGAACACCTTCACTGATCACAAGGAAGTGCTGGGCCGGGCACTGAAGCAGGTTCCCGCGAGGTTCCGGCGCAGGGTCATGATCCGGATAGACGGGGCCGGCGCCAGCCACGACCTGGTAAAGCACCTGCTCACGCTGTCCTCCCCGCGCAGGACCGTGCTGTTCACCTGCGGCTGGATGATCACCGCAAGCGACGAGGCCGCCATCGCGGCCGTCCCGGACGGCGCATGGAAGCCCGGCGTCCGCCAGGACGGCAGCCCCGAGGAGGACAAGGACATCGCCGAGATCACCGGCCTGATGAGCAGGGCGGAGAACTGGCCGGACGGGCTGCGCTGGATCGCCCGCCGCGTGAAGCCCTCGCGCCGCCACAAGAAGAACATGACCGCCTACGAGAAAAAGACCGGCTGGAAGTACTCCGTCACCTGCACGAATGTCCCGGACACCGGGATGGAGGGCGTTCCCGGCAGTCACCATCCCCAGTTCATCGACGTGCTGCAGCGCGACCATGCCACCGTCGAGACCGACGGCGTCCGCACCGCGAAAGCCATGGGGCTGCGGAACCTCCCGTCGAAGGCCTGGCAGGTCAACAAAGGCTGGGCCCTCGCCGCGAACCTCGCCGCCGACCTCACCGCCTGGGCCCGCCTCCTCGGCTTCCACGACCAGCCCGGCCTGCGGGACGCAGAGCCGGGCACGCTCCGCTACCGGATCTGGAGCATCCCCGCCCGCCTGACCCGCCACGCCCGCAAGCAGATACTCAAGATCAGCCCGGACTGGCCATGGAAGGACGCCTTCATCACCTGCTGGAACCGGCTCCGCGCCCTCCCCGCACCCAGCTGACCAGCGCTAACTGTCCCGTCGATACGGAAGGAGACGCATTCCGGCCAGGTGGAAGCCGGTGCCGCCCCGGGCACACCGGGCAGTACCGCCTACCGCCCGCCGGAACCGAAACGGACATGAAGCTCAAAAACCGGCTCCAGCGCGTACGGTAACCAAGCCCGGCGAGCCTGACTCATTGAGGTTAAGTTAACCCTTGTCGATGACAGGGACCCGGTCCAGGGTGATGCCGAAATAGCGGCGGTAAGCGGCCAGGATCTCGGCGTCACTAGTCAGCGCGCGCTCCTCGCGATGGCCGTCCTCGGTCACGATGAGCCGGTCGCGGCTCAGCGTGATGCGGCCAGAGCTGGTGGAAATCGAGCAGGTCAGGGATTTCCGGAAATGCGATCCGGGGAAGGTCTGATGCCACCAGCAGGTCGGCGCGAAATCGTGCAGTTCGTAGGGTCGGGGGTCGACCCGGTAGGCGGGCATGCCGTCGTGGAGGATGTCGAGGTCGCCGTGCCCGGAGGGGCTGTCTGCCACCCGGAACGTTCCGCCGGGGTCGGGCTGGTCGCCTAGGAAGCTCAGCCGCAGCGGCTGCATGGCGAACGGGCCGAACCCGACGTCAACAAGCCACGGTTCAGCGAGGTCCACCCGCAGGGTCATGTGGTCAAAGGGCGGTCTGGGCTGCTTGCCGGCGCCGAGTACCCGCGCGGACAGCAAGCTGACGCGGAACCCGAGCGCGGTGAGCAGGCCTGCGAAGGCGCCGTTCAGCTCGTAGCAGAAGCCGCCGCGGTGCATGCCGACCACCTTGGTCACCAGGCCCACCTGGTCCAAAACGATCGGCTCGCCGAGATGGATGCTGAGGTTCTCGAACGGCACGGCCAGCAGATGCCCTGACTGGAGGTCGCGCAGCGCCTGGAGATCCGCTGAGGCAGGGCGCGTGACGCCGATCCGGGCCAGATAGTCATCGACCCAGCCGGTCGTCAGATTAAACGAAGTCATGTCCTAGTCTCACCGCCATCACAGACGGCGGCCTGCGAGTCGCGATCGCCACGGGCAAGGCCGCCAGGGAGCCCCCGGCCAGGGCGCAGGTCGCCCTCGCAGTCAATGCTGCGAGCGTGGACGACCCTGCCGCAGGCGGGCGTGCTCGCGCTCATCAGGACTCGCCGGAGATTACCGCTGCTTCTTATTGGTCAGTTCACCCACCTGGGTGACCACCTTCCACGCTGTCCGGGCAGCCGTGATGTTCGGGTACTGCGTGGGGGTGGCATCGCCCCCCGCGGGACCGGCCGTGCCGACGGAGGTCCTGACGCCGCTGACCACCTTCTCCACGCTGGCCTCGTAGGCGGCCGTGTCGATGCCGTTGCTGTCAAGGAATTCCTGCACGGCCTGAGTGACCTGCCGTTCGAGGATCTCGGTGTACTTCGCCACTTCCATCTGCTGGGTGTAGGTGCGCAGCGTGCTGGATGCGGCTAGCTCGCGGACGCTGATCCGGGCGCCTACGTCGCAGCACACGTACTCGCTGGCGGGATCGGCCTCTGCTGTGAGTGACCGTTCGGCCAGCATCCCCCACATCGTGATGAACACCAGCAGGGGCGCGGTCAAGATGTCCCGGAAAGCGGTGCGCGCAGTGTCCTGGATGACCTTGAGCAGGAATCCAGGCCCGGGTGTCGGCATCCGATCGGCAATGTAGAAGTCTCCCTGGATCGGCGGCAGGGCGGCGGGAATGAATTCCAGGAAGAGCGTATGTCCCTCGGCCGCGACGCGGATGAATGCGGAAACGTCGACCCCCCGGCCAGCCCAGGACTCCGAGCCCGCGTCATGTACCGACACCCGCTGGTAGTAAAGCAGGCCGTCTCGAGGAGACCGGATGAGCGCATTGATCACCTCGGGGCTGGCCCACGAGTACGGAATCTTCCGGTCGTGATCGATGAGCGGGCTGCCCCACCTCCGCAGTCCCTCACCGGCGATGTGGTCCGTGACGGTAAGCGCGGGCATTTGCTGGCTGCCGAGGACCGGGGCGTCTCGCAGCGCAATCAGGCGGTCCCTGAGAAAGGAGTGCAGTTGCACCGGGTCCACGTGTACGGGAACGCGCGGACTCGGCTTGTCGGCGGGGGCGTCCTCAGGGGGCTTGGCGTACGGCTCGATGGCGATGGACCATGCCTGCCGGTCGCCGCCGGCAAAGGCGTTAGCGCCAGCGCCGATGAATGGGTTCTGCCCGTCGAACAGGGTCACGTTGCCCTCCTGCGCGGCACTCACCTCGTCGATGCGCTGCCTGGTTCGGGGCCGCGCGGACATGAAGGTACGGCCCGGCCCCGGTTGCGGGCCGAACTGCTCGCCGAGCGTCCTGGCCTGCCGGCGCGAGGACATGACCAAGACGGTGGCGGCCAGCACCGGGAACCCCACTGCGACCGCGACGACCGAGAGCGTCCCTCTTACCTGCGGGGCAACTTGCGGAATGTAGCTCGCCGGGTTGATCGCGTAGCCGCCCGCCTCCTGGAACTTAATCGCCATCCACAGCACGGCTGCTCCCGCCAACACTATGGCGATGCCGGCAACTGTGAACGGCCTCCAGTCGGGCGGCTTGCGCTCCCACCCGACCTCCGACAGTGGCAGGCCCAGCAGGAGCGCGGCGAACATGACCGCGATCGTCGGTATCACCGCCACGACCAGGCCCGCGATCAGGATGCCGGTCAAGATGGCGTCGCGGGCCAGGTGGATCTTCCTGGCCAGCAGGCAGTGCGCGATGATCGGGGCCAGGTCGATGCCGTGCGAGGGCACCACCGCTCGCCGGGATGCCAGCACCTCGCGGATAACGGCACTGGCGAACCTCGGGCTCAGGTACGCGGCAGCGCACAGGTAGCGGGTGGCGCTGGTCATCTGGCCAGGCTCCTTGCCGGGGTCCGCGTGGCTCCAGAGTGTCGCTCTCACATGCACGCCGCAGTTACCGCAGAACACTTCATCCGCAGCCATCGCACTGCCGCACCAGCCACATTGCAACCCGCTCACAGAGACCTCCCGCCAATGATCAGGAACTCCAAGGCTTACGCAGTTATCGGCATGGGACCGGAGAGGCTCTTGCGAACGTTCCTTGAAGCACGCAGCGGCCTCGAGCGAGGTCAGGAATTCAAGCCCCTATCAATCCTCCCCAGCATTCCCCGGAAGCCACCAAACGTCGAGTCGCGTCCCTGATATCGGCAGGATAGCACTAACGGGAATAATATGGGCAGGTCGCTGGGATTCGTGTGGTAATCGTCGGCCACGCTGCTCGTGCCCGATGGCCGGGCAAGCCAGCTCCCCGCAGCCCGGATTGTCGTAAGGGAGCGATTTTCTGTCTCCTCCCGGCGTACTTGTATCCGAAAGGAGTATCCCTGATGCCAAATGATGGCCGTTATGACGACCTGGCGGCGCTCCTCGACGCTCGTGCCGACGCGCTGCTGCGTACCGCGGTTCTGCTCGCGCCCGGCGGGCTGGGGCAAGGAGGCGATGCGGTTCCGGAGCAGGGGAAGATAGTGTCATGGGTTCCGTGCCGGGCCGTCCGGAAGCAGACAGGCCACGGGAGTGGCTTGCGCTGCCGGGCGGCCGGATCCGGCCCGTCGTCTCGGTTCCGGGAGATGACGGCGTTCCCGAGTTGCTGCCGCACGCCGTCTGGCTGGCCCGGCTGGCCCGGCTACAGCCCGCTTGCCGGTGCGGCAGGCCTCGCCTGGGCTCCGGCCGGACCTGCGGAAGCGTGAAGTGCGTTGCCGAGCTGCGCGAGGATGCAGGCAGTCAGCCCGATGAGCCAGCAGGAGACTGAGGGCAGCGTGGTCAGGCTGGTCCCTTACAGCATCGGCCATAAGCCTTCTTCGGCCGGGGGTCGGTCGCGAACCCGGCGTCATCATCTGGCTCGGCGGCAAGCCCGCCGGCCAGTTGCCGGTCGCGGTCAGCAAGGTGTCCCGACCATCACCACCATGGCCGGGCTGCAGTTCATCGCCGCTAGCATCCCTGGGCGGCTGTAGGTAGGTTTTTCTGCACTGCGGCCGTGGTAGGTTTATTCGGCGTCGAGGGGTTCCTGCCCGCTGCCGCAGGTGGCAGCGCCTCGTCGTACTGCCTGAGCACGGTGGACGGATCGGGATAACACGATTTGGCGGCAGGGATTCGACCGAGTAAGCTTTGAAAACGAAGCCCCCGAGGAACGCGGTTGTTTTTGCTAAAACACCGTGAACCAAAGGTGTGCGTCCGTACCTTGAGAACTCAACAGCGTGCTAAAAGCCAGTGCATTAAGCACAACCCCGTCATGGGCTTGCGTTTCGCGGGTCGTGATGGTGTGATTTGCCATGGACAGTCCTCGTCTGCTTGGCGGGGGCGTTGCTCTCATGGTTGGCAGGTTTGGCGGTCCTTCGGGTCGTCAGTTAGACCTTCAACGGAGAGTTTGATCCTGGCTCAGGACGAACGCTGGCGGCGTGCTTAACACATGCAAGTCGAGCGGAAAGGCCCTTCGGGGTACTCGAGCGGCGAACGGGTGAGTAACACGTGAGCAACCTGCCCCTGGCTCTGGGATAGCTCCGGGAAACCGGGATTAATACTGGACATGACCCTCCTCTGCATGGTGGGGGGTGGAAAGTTCTTCGGCCAGGGAGGGGCTCGCGGCCTATCAGCTTGTTGGCAGGGTAATGGCCTACCAAGGCGACGACGGGTAGCCGGCCTGAGAGGGCGGACGGCCACACTGGGACTGAGACACGGCCCAGACTCCTACGGGAGGCAGCAGTGGGGAATATTGCGCAATGGGCGAAAGCCTGACGCAGCGACGCCGCGTGCGGGATGACGGCCTTCGGGTTGTAAACCGCTTTCAGCAGGGACGAATTCAGACGGTACCTGCAGAAGAAGCGCCGGCTAACTACGTGCCAGCAGCCGCGGTAATACGTAGGGCGCAAGCGTTGTCCGGAATTATTGGGCGTAAAGAGCTCGTAGGCGGCCTGTTGCGTCCGCTGTGAAATCCCGGGGCTTAACCCCGGGCGTGCAGTGGATACGGGCGGGCTAGAGGCAGGCAGGGGAGAACGGAATTCCTGGTGTAGCGGTGAAATGCGCAGATATCAGGAGGAACACCGGTGGCGAAGGCGGTTCTCTGGGCCTGTTCTGACGCTGAGGAGCGAAAGCGTGGGGAGCGAACAGGATTAGATACCCTGGTAGTCCACGCCGTAAACGTTGGGCGCTAGGTGTGGGTCCCTTCCACGGGGTCTGTGCCGCAGCTAACGCATTAAGCGCCCCGCCTGGGGAGTACGGCCGCAAGGCTAAAACTCAAAGGAATTGACGGGGGCCCGCACAAGCGGCGGAGCATGTTGCTTAATTCGACGCAACGCGAAGAACCTTACCAAGGCTTGACATGGCCTCAAAAGCCGCAGAGATGCGGTGTCCGCAAGGGGGGGTCACAGGTGGTGCATGGCTGTCGTCAGCTCGTGTCGTGAGATGTTGGGTTAAGTCCCGCAACGAGCGCAACCCTCGTCCTGTGTTGCCAGCGGGTAATGCCGGGGACTCACGGGAGACTGCCGGGGTCAACTCGGAGGAAGGTGGGGATGACGTCAAGTCATCATGCCCCTTATGTCTTGGGCTGCAAACATGCTACAATGGCCGGTACAAAGGGCTGCGATGCCGTGAGGCGGAGCGAATCCCGGAAAGCCGGCCTCAGTTCGGATCGGGGTCTGCAACTCGACCCCGTGAAGTCGGAGTCGCTAGTAATCGCGAATCAGCAACGTCGCGGTGAATACGTTCCCGGGCCTTGTACACACCGCCCGTCACGTCACGAAAGTTGGCAACACCCGAAGCCGGTGGCCGAACCCGCAAGGGACGGAGCCGTCGAAGGTGGGGCTGGCGATTGGGACGAAGTCGTAACAAGGTAGCCGTACCGGAAGGTGCGGCTGGATCACCTCCTTTCTAAGGAGCACCTGGCGCCGTCAGGCAGCGATCGTCTGCCTCGGCGTCCACTGCTTTCCTAGTGGAGCACTGGTTATTCATCGAGCTGCTGCGGCATGGCCGCGGCTAGTACGCTCCCTGGGCTTGCTCTAGTCGGGCGGAGTCCGGGTCGCGGAACGAGCTGCCAGGCATGGGTGGCTGGATGAGCACGCTGTTGGGCCCTGAGGGCACGGCCGTTGTCCCCGTACGGGGGCGCTGGCTGGGGTCTTCGGAAGCGGCCAGGAGCCGGGCTGTCGCGGATGCGACGGCAAGGTCCTGGCCCGTCCGTATCTTGAGAACTGCACAGTGGACGCGAGCATCTTCTTCTTAGAAGTGTCTGTAGTGATTTTTGCTAAGTTACTAAGGGCGCACGGTGGATGCCTTGGCATCAGGAGCCGATGAAGGACGTTGGAGCCTGCGATAAGCCTCGGGGAGTCGGCAACCAGACTGTGATCCGAGGGTGTCCGAATGGGGAAACCCGGCGGCCGTAGATGGCCGTCGCCCCTGCCTGAACGCATAGGGCAGGTGGCGGTAACGCGGGGAAGTGAAACATCTCAGTACCCGCAGGAAGAGAAAGCAAAAGCGATTCCGCTAGTAGTGGTGAGCGAACGCGGAAGAGGCTAAACCTGGTACGTGCTAAAGCCAGCAAGCGTTGCGTGCCGGGGGTAGAGGGACCGTCCAGCTGGGGTTGCTGATCCAGCGGGGAGTTACAAATCGCGTTGGTAGTGGAAGGTTCTGGAAAGTTCCGCCACAGCGGGTGACAGCCCCGTACATTAAACCGGCGTGACTCCCGGGCGTGTTCCCGAGTAGCACGGGGCCCGAGAAATCTCGTGTGAATCTGGGAGGACCACCTCCTAAGCCTAAATACTCCCTGATGACCGATAGTGAACTAGTACCGTGAGGGAAAGGTGAAAAGCACCCCGGTGAGGGGTCGTGAAATAGTACCTGAAACCGTGTGCCTACAAGCCGTGGGAGCTTGCCCTTTCGGGGGCGTGATGTGACCGCGTGCCTTTTGAAGAATGAGCCTGCGAGTTACGGTGCGTGGCGAGGTTAACCGGAGACGGGTAGCCGTAGCGAAGGCGAGTCTGAACAGGGCGTTCAGTCGCGTGCTGTAGACCCGAAGCGGAGTGATCTACGCATGGGCAGGGTGAAGCGCGGGTAAGACCGCGTGGAGGCCCGAACCCACCAGGGTTGAAAACCTGGGGGATGACCTGTGCGTAGGGGTGAAAGGCCAATCAAACTCCGTGATAGCTGGTTCTCCCCGAAATGCATTTAGGTGCAGCGTCGCGTGTTCCTTCCCGGAGGTAGAGCTACTGGTTGGCCTAGGGGGCCGACAAGCTTACTGAAGTCAGCCAAACTCCGAATGCCGGGAAGCCAGAGCGCGGCAGTGAGACTGCGGGCGATAAGGTTCGTAGTCGAGAGGGAAACAGCCCAGACCACCGGCTAAGGCCCCTAAGCGCATGCTAAGTGGGAAAGGATGTGGAGTCGCGAAGACAACCAGGAGGTTGGCTTAGAAGCAGCCACCCTTGAAAGAGTGCGTAATAGCTCACTGGTCAAGTGATTCCGCGCCGACAATGTAACGGGGCTGAAGCATGCCGCCGAAGCCGTGGCATTCGCGCTGACGCGCGGATGGGTAGGGGAGCGTCGTGTCGCGAGTGAAGCGGCGGGGGAACCCAGCCGTGGACGCGTCACGAGTGAGAATGCAGGCATGAGTAGCGAAAGAGGAGTGAGAAACTCCTCCGCCGGATGACCAAGGGTTCCTGGGGCAGGCTAATCCGCCCAGGGTAAGTCGGGACCTAAGGCGAGGCCGACAGGCGTAGTCGATGGACAACGGGTTGATATTCCCGTACCCGCGTGGGACCGCCCATGCTGAATCCGTGATGCTAAGCGCGTGAGGCCTGGGATTCCTTCGGGATGACCTTGCCAGGCGCGTGGCCCGATCGGGTAGTAGGCAAGCTGGTGGGGTGACGCAGGAGGGTAGCTGTACCGGGCGGTGGTAGTCCCGGGGTAAGGGCGTAGGGCGCCGCGCAGGCAAATCCGCGCGGCACGTGCCTGAGACCTGATGCCGAGCCGTTAGGCGAAGTCAGTGATCCCATGCTGCCAAGAAAAACCTCGCAGCGAGGTCTTAAGCGGCCCGTACCCTAAACCGACTCAGGTGGTCAGGTAGAGAATACCAAGGCGATCGGGTGAACTGTGGTCAAGGAACTAGGCAAATTGTCCCCGTAACTTTGGAATAAGGGGAGCCCTGTGCGGTGATGGCACTTGCTGCCTGAGCTGTGCGGGGTCGCAGATACCAGGGGGAAGCGACTGTTTACTAAAAACACAGGACCGTGCGAAGCCGCAAGGCGATGTATACGGTCTGACGCCTGCCCGGTGCCGGAACGTTAAGGGGACGGGTCAGCCCTCCGGGGCGAAGCTCAGAACTTAAGCGCCGGTAAACGGCGGTGGTAACTATAACCATCCTAAGGTAGCGAAATTCCTTGTCGGGTAAGTTCCGACCTGCACGAATGGCGTAACGACTTCCCCGCTGTCTCAACCACAGGCCCGGCGAAATTGCACTACGAGTAAAGATGCTCGTTTCGCGCAGCAGGACGGAAAGACCCCGGGACCTTTACTGCAGCTTGACATTGGTGTTCGGGACGGCTTGTGTAGGATAGGCGGGAGACTGGGAAGCTCAGACGCTAGTCTGGGCGGAGTCACTGGTGAAATACCGCTCTGGTCGTTCTGGGTGTCTAACCTCGGCCCGTGATCCGGGTCAGGGACAGTGTCTGGCGGGTAGTTTAACTGGGGCGGTTGCCTCCCAAAAGGTAACGGAGGCGCCCAAAGGTACCCTCAGCCTGGTCGGTAACCAGGTGCCGAGTGCAAGTGCACAAGGGTGCTTGACTGTGAGACAGACATGTCGAGCAGGAGCGAAAGCTGGGACTAGTGATCCGGCGGCAGCTTGTGGAAGCGCCGTCGCTTAACGGCTAAAAGGTACCCCGGGGATAACAGGCTGATCTTGCCCAAGAGTCCATATCGACGGCATGGTTTGGCACCTCGATGTCGGCTCGTCGCATCCTGGGGCTGGAGCAGGTCCCAAGGGTTAGGCTGTTCGCCTATTAAAGCGGTACGCGAGCTGGGTTTAGAACGTCGTGAGACAGTTCGGTCCCTATCCGCTGCGCGCGCAGGAACCTTGAGAAGGGCTGTCCCTAGTACGAGAGGACCGGGACGGACAGACCTCTGGTGTGCCAGTTGTCCTGCCAAGGGCACGGCTGGTTGGCTACGTCTGGAAGGGATAACCGCTGAAAGCATCTAAGCGGGAAGCTCGCTTCAAGATGAGGGTTCCCACAGGGTTAACCTGGTAAGGCCCCCAGCAGACCACTGGGTTGATAGGCCGGACGTGGAAGCGCCGCAAGGCGTGAAGCTGACCGGTACTAACAGGCCGAGGGCTTAGCATCACCACTACATACTTGCGTCCACTGTGCGGTTCTGGAGATACGGGCATACATCTCCATAGCGTTACGGCGGCCATAGCGAAAGGGAAACACCCGGTCCCATCCCGAACCCGGAAGTTAAGCCTTTCAGCGCCGATGGTACTGCAGGGGAGGCCCTGCGGGAGAGTAGGACACCGCCGGACATACCTTCACAAAGCACGAGAGCCGCTCCCCGGCCACAACCGGGTCGAGCGGCTCTCGCGCTTTCTCGCGCCCTCCTGCGCCAGCGAGCTTTCCCACGCCACCGGGCCAGCCCGCCAGCCCGCCAGCCCGCTCCCATCCCATCTCGCCTCGCTGGCGTACCTGCCCCCTCACCGATGCAGCCCGCAGCCGCCCGCGCGCCGGCGAAGCCGGCCCGCTGGTGCAGTTGAGTCAGAACGCTCACGGGTCGCTGGCGCAGTTGAGTCAGAACGCTCACAGGTCGCTGGCGCAGGAGCATCAGCACTCCCTGAGCCGCTGGCGCAGTAGAGTCAGAACGTTCAGGGTCGCTGGCGCAGTTGAGTCAGAACGTTCCCGGGTCGCTGGCGCAGTTGAGTCAGGACGCTCACGGGTCGAAGGTGCAGTTGAGTCAGGACGCTCACGGGTCGCTGGTGCGACCCTGGCGCAGTTGGTGCGCGTCGGCCTACTGCCCGAAGCGCGGATCGCCCCTCCAAAAAGGTGAGGAAGCCGCGCATCCTGGTTGCTGTGGACACTGAGGCTGCGGTTCGTGCGTCAGCGACCGGCCGGGTGGCCGGGACCAGGCCAGGCCAGGCCACAGCCGGGCTGGCCTCAGGCTTTGCCTAGGTGAGGGCGGCGCGGGCGGCGGCGAAGGCGCGTACGCAGGTCTCCACGTCCTGCGGCGTGTGCGAGGCGGACAGCTGCACCCGGATCCGGGCCTTGCCCTTCGGTACCACCGGGTAGGAGAAGGCGATCACGTACACGCCGTGGCCGAGCATCTGGTCGGCAATGCTGGCCGCGAGGGTCGCGTCGCCGAACATCACCGGGCAGATCGGGTGCTCACCGGGCAGGACGTCGAAGCCCTCCTGCGTCATGAGACTGCGGAACAGCCCGGTATTGCGGCGCAGTACCTCGCGCTGCTCACTGCTTCCGGCCACCAGGTCCAGCGCCACCAGCGACCCCGCCACCACGCTGGGGGCGACGGCGTTGGAGAACAGGTACGGCCGCGACCGTTGACGCAGCAGTTCGACGATCTCGGCCCGGGCGCTGACGTACCCGCCGGACGCGCCGCCGAGCGCCTTGCCCAAAGTGCCGGTGACGATGTCGACCCGGTCCTGGACGCCGAACAGGTCCGGCGTGCCCGCGCCGTTCGGGCCGACGAACCCCACCGCGTGGGAGTCGTCGACCATCACCAGTGCGTCGTACTGCTCGGCCAGCGCGCAGATCTCGTCCAGTGGCGCCAGGTAGCCGTCCATGGAGAACACGCCGTCGGTGACGACAAGCCGCCGCCTCGCACTGGAGGCCGCCTTCAGCTGCGTCTCCAGGTCGGCCATGTCGCGGTTGCGGTACCGGTAGCGCTGCGCCTTGCAGAGCCGTATGCCGTCGATGATCGACGCATGGTTGAGCTCGTCGGAGATCACCGCGTCCCGCTCGTCGAGCAGCGTCTCGAAGGTGCCGCCGTTGGCATCGAAGCACGACGAGTACAAGATGGTCGCGTCGGTGCGCAGGAACGCCGACAGTCGCCGCTCCAGTTCGATGTGCTGGGTCTGCGTGCCGCAGATGAACCGCACGCTGGCCAGGCCGAAGCCCCAGTCGTCCAGTGCCTTCTTCGCCGCGTCGATCACCGCGGGGTGATCGGCTAGGCCGAGGTAGTTGTTGGCGCAGAAGTTCAGCACGCGCTGCCCGCCGGAGACGACGTGTGCCGACTGCGGTGAGGCCAGCTCCCGCTCGTGCTTGTACAGCCCCAAGGCGCGGATCTCGGAAAGCGCCTGCCGCAGTTCCTCGCGCACCGTCCCGTACATCTCAGACCTCCGTCCAATCGAGGATTACCTTGCCGGAGACGGTATTACTGACCGGAACTGTCAAGGTAACTATGTCGGGGTCGACCTTACCCGGTGCCGTTTCGCATCCTTGGAAGTGGACTGGATCGCTGGGCATCGCGCCGGGACCCGCCTGCGTCCCGGCCTGGCACGAGGCCCTAGCCGCCCTGGATCCCATGGACGGGCTGCATCACGCCCGGCTGTCGGTCTGCTGTCCGGGAATGGAGGTTGTTCGGCTGCGGGTCCTGGCTTGTACTTGGTGTACTACCGATAAACGCGGGTGTCGCTCGTGGCGAAGTGCTAGGCGAGATGGGACAGGTCGAGGATGGCCTCGTGTCCGTCGGCGAAGCGGGGCTGTGGGAACGCAGAGCCGTCCGCTGGCGGTACCGTGGAGCATCCTGCTCACCCGTCCGGTCGACCTGATCCGGGACAGGTTCCTTCTTCAGGGCAAGGACTGGCTGTTCACCGTCGTCACGGTCGGCACGGGGAACGGCCGGGAGGTGCTGGCGGTCCCGACCTGGGACGTCCCGCTGGTCCGCCTGGCCCTCGAGATCGCCAGCGCGGAAGCCCCATGGGCGTTAGGGAACAGCAATCTTGAAGGCCGTCCGGCTGGAAGCCGCCGTCCCGCTCTCCTACGACGTGATCGTGATCGGTCTCGGCGCGATGGGCAGTTCGACAGCCTTTCACCTTGCCACACGCGGACAGCGAGTGCTGGGCCTGGAGCGTTTCACGCCCGCGCACGCTCACGGATCCAGCCACGGTGGGTCGCGGATTACCCGGCAGTCGTACTTCGAGGATCCCGCTTACGTGCCGTTGCTGCTGCGGGCGCACGACCTGTGGGAACGGCTGGTCCGGGTCGAGATGGGGGCCGGGTCGTTCTGGCCGTGTTTGGGATGTGGCTGCGTGCGGACATGGCGGCGCGCGGGATCTCGCGGACCACGGTCAACGGCTGGTACCGCGAGCGCGCTGGCGACAGGTCCCGTCAGGCGAGCGTGACCGACGGCGTGGCGTAGCTGCCGCTGGCGTAGCCGGCCCTGCGGGCGGTGACGACGCAGTGCAGCTTCTTGCCCCTGTCGCTGGCGGGCGGCGTATAGCGCGACGATGTCGCGCGGGCGATCTTGGCGGTGCCGAGGTACCACTGGTAGTCGTAGGAGGTCGCGGCCGGGGACCAGGTCCCGGTGCTCACTGCCTCCGCCTTGCCCGTCGTGTGCAGGCCGGAGAGGGCGGGCTTGCGGGCGACCGCCAGGGCGGCCCCGAGGGCCACCTTCACGGCCGCCGATGTGGCGGTGGCCGAACCACTGGAGCTGGCAATGGTCGCCGAGCAGGACAGCGGCTTGCCCAGGTCGGCGGCGACGGGGGTGAACGTGCGGGCGGTGGCGCCCTTCTGCGCTGTGCCGCCGACCAGCCAGCGGACGGCGGCGAGGAGGGAGGGGGACCCGAGGCGCCTGACGGGCCCGACGGCGCCCTGGGCGATTCAGTTCCTCGTAGTCCGGCTCCCAGTCCGCGCGACGCGTCAGCCGCCATTGCCAGCCGGCCGCCTCAAGGAAGGCGCCCGGGGCCGCAGATACAGGTCGGCAAAGTGATGCTCGCGGTGCTGGGCCTGACGGTAATGGTCGTCCTTCCCGGCCATTCGCCCGCAGAGTCGCAGGTCACTGGCGTGGCCGCTGGACTCGCGGTGGCCAGTCGCAGCGGCTAGAACACCACGACCTCGGCGCCGATAGGCATGTGCTCGTTGTAGTAGTGGGCGTCCGCCATCGTCAGGTGGACGCAGCCGTGGGACGGGGCAGTGAGGCTGCCGGCGTGGAAGGCGATCCCGCCGAAGGTGAACTGCACCGCCCACGGCATCGGCTCGTCGTAAGTGCTGCTGACGACGTTCGGACCGCCCTTCCAAATCACCGTGAACGTGCCGCGCGGCGTCGCGCTCGCCGATCCCGGTGCGCCGGGTTCCATCCGCACTGGGCCGAAAGTGACCTTGCCGTCTGATTGCAGCCAGGTCAGGTGCCTGGCCAGGTCCACGCAGGCCGCGGCGGCTGGCGGGCACGTACTGTAGTCATGGGAGACCAGCACCAAAGGCCCGGGCGCCGGCGGCGTTGCGGCGAACTTCGCGGGCAGGCTCGGTCGCCAGCCCGTTACGGTGGCGACGGCCGTCGCCTTCCTGGCGCTGCCGTGCGTCTGCGTCGCGCCCGGCCGGCTCGGTACCGCGGCGCGGACGCCGGCGGAATCGGCGGCCGCGACGTACGCCGCGATCATTACCGCCGCTGTCGACGCCACGCCCACGGTCACCAGCGCGGTCGGCCGTCGCCAGACCGTCGGTTTTCGGGCGGAATGCTTGCCTCGCCTTCCCATGCCCCACCTTCACTTTGACATACTTAAGGTGTCCATCCGATTACTGTTAGTTGCCAATTGTTGGCTGTCCTATGCATCGGGAAGACGGAAACCTTTCCCGGAGGGTCACGCCGCGCGTAGCCCGCCCGGTATGTCGGCGTTCTGACAAGGTCGACCGGGAGGACGACTCGCAGGACATGGTCGACGCGGCCGAGGCCGCCCGCATGCTGGGGTACCGCCACACTGCGGTCAGTTCCGGATAAAGACGTACCAGGGTCGTCCAGCGTCCGCGGGTGATGATGGCGCGTGAGGGCTACAGGAAAGCCCTCACGAAGGAGACCAGCCCCCTATCGGGGCTGGTTCTGGTCCCCCTGCAGGACGTTATCTGGGTCGTAGAGCACGACCGTCCCGGCGACGTAGTCGTGGATTGTCCTGTGCTCCTTGCCGGCGAGCATGAGGATGATGGACGTCAGCTCGGTGACGATGGACAGAATGCCGTCGGCGATCCGGCCGACGACCTCCCGCAAGGCCATCCACCAAAAGGTGGCGGGGCGTCTGTCGTCCGGCCGCCAGACCTGCATGCTCAGCAATTTGAGCGCTGGGGTCTGACCGCGGCCCCACAGAATCAGGCCCCAGATGATATATCCGATGCCCAGGGTCACGATCCACAGTGGTATCGCCAGGAACCAGGCTCCGATGCGGCGCCCTGGGCTTGCCAGCGTGGTGCCGTTCGGAAGCAGCAGGCCCGATTGCTGATCGACGTACATGCCAGCCGGTATGGCCTGCTCCGGGTACTGGCCGTAGCCGAATTCCGCGGGTACTGGCGGTGCCTGCGGGAGTGACCCCTCATACGGCGACGGATTAGCGGCTCCGTCGGCTTCGGGCGTGTCGGAGCCTGGATGGTCGGTCATGCCTGAAACGGTACGCGCGCTCGGAAGCAATGCCTACCCCCAGGCGTCTCCCATAGCGACGGTCATCGATTCCCGATCGGCGCAGGCCGCTGGCGCAGTTGCCTGTCTATTGCCGGTGAGACGATCGGACGGACACGGCTAGTGTTGGAATCATGATTACGGTGGACCACCTCACCAAGCGCTTCGGTTCCGTCGCCGCGGTTGATGACCTGAATTTCACGGTCCGCCCAGGTCACGTTACGGGTTTCCTCGGGCCGAACGGCGCGGGCAAGACAACAACGATGCGACTCATCCTCGGCCTGGACACACCGAACTCGGGGACCGCGCTTGTCGACGGGCAGCCCTACACCAGCCTGGTCTGGCCAATACGCCAGGTCGGCGCCCTGCTTGACGCCGGAGCGCTGCATCCGGGCCGCACGGGAAAGCAGCATGTGCTCTCGATCGCGCAGAGCAACGGCATTGGACGGCAGCGGGTTACCGAGGTGCTGAAGCTGACCGGAATGGACGGGGTAGCGAACCGGCGGGTCGGCGGCTTCTCCCTCGGCATGAAACAGCGGCTCGGCATCGCGGTCGCCTTGCTTGGCGATCCGCCGATTCTGATGTTCGACGAGCCGGTGAACGGCTTGGACGTCGAGGGCATCCGCTGGATCCGGCAGCTCCTGAAGGGACTCGCGGCCCAGGGACGCACGGTCCTGGTCTCCAGTCACCTGATGAGCGAGATGTCTCAGACGGCTGATCGCCTCATCATCATCGGGCGCGGCAAGCTGCTCGCGGACACCACTACGGCCGGGCTGATCGAGTCTGAGGGGAGCCATGAGGTGCTACTCAGATCGCCGCGCACGGAGGAGCTCGCGGGTTACCTGAGCGCCAGGGGCGCGACCGTGACGCCGCAGGGAGACGGGGCGGTCATCGTGACGGGGATGGCCGCGGCCGCCATCGGTGACCTAGCCGCCGAGCGCGGTATCCCGCTGCACGCGCTGGTGCCCAGGCAGTCCTCGCTCGAAGACGCGTACCTGGAGATCACCGGGGAGAGCGTCGAGTACCGGAACCCGGAAACGATGCCAGAAGGGGTGTCCTCCTGATGACCGATGTCGCGGCCGCCGCTTCACGGTCAGTGCCGTTGCCGCGCACGCCGCCGCGGATCGTTCGCGCTCGTGCGCTGGTCACCTCGGAGTGGACCAAGTCCTGGTCGGTGCGTTCGACCTACTGGATGCTGCTTGTCATGGTCATCACGCCGATCGCGCTCGGAGCTTCTCGTCGCGTTTGCCCTCACGCGCGCCGCGCGCGCCTCCTCCAGCCCGCCGATAGATCCGTTGCTGCCCGCTTTCGTCAGCCTTAACTACGCCGCGCTTGCCGTGTGTGTCCTCGGCGTGCTGCAATTCAGTTCCGAGTACAGCACAGGGCTGATCCGTACGACGTTCATCTCGGTGCCCAGGCGGCGCGCAGTGCTCGCGGCGAAGGGCACCGTCATCGGCGGCATCACGCTGGTAGCGGGGGAGAGCGTCGCGCTCGTGTCGTTCTTCCTCGATCAGGCCATCATGCACACGCGCCACCAAGGTGTTTCCTTGTCATCTCACGGCGTGCCAGGAGCGGTGGTGGCCAACGGAGCGGTGTTGTTCGCGATCGCGATGATGGCCCTCGCGATCGGCGCGATCGTCCGGCACACCGCGGGCGGCATCTCAGCCACGATCGCCGTGATCGCGCTACCCACCATCCTCGGCCTGCTGCCGGAGCCGTGGGGGAACCGGATCGCCCGCTTCACGCTCGTCGACGCCGCGCAGCAGGTGTCCGTTCTGCATTCGAGTACGGACCTCTTCTCACCGACGTTCTCGATGGTCGTGCTATTGGCCTGGCCGGCCATCGCACTGATCGTCGCGACGGTGATGATCCCCCGCTCGCCGACCTGACGCGGGTCAGGTCGGGCGGCGTCACCGGGACGCCGCTGCTCTCCTCGAAGTGGTCGCTCATCCGCGGCTACCTCGTTGGCCCGTGGGCCGACCTGGAAAACGCCAGCCCCGGCGACTACCGGGGCGCGTACGAGGTCGCGGATCAACTGCTCCCCAGGCAGCAACGCGTACCGCGACGGCAGCGCGCCGGCCAGCGCGCCGATGCATGCTCGACGTAGAAAGGAAGCGGCGCGCCATGGGCAGCAACCCGATCATCCCCGGCTTCCACCCAGATCCGACCATCTGCCGCGTGGGCGAGGACTACTACATCGCTGTCTCTTCCTTCGAGTACTTCCCCGCCGTGCCGATCTTCCATAGCCGCGACCTGGTCATGTGGACGCAGATCGGGAACATCCTGGATCGCGAGAGTCAGCTGGACCTGCGCAAGGCGATCGACAGCGGTGGGATCTTCGCCCCGACACTGCGTCATCACGACGGCCGCTTCTGGCTGGTCACGACGAATCAGGCTCAGATGGCCCAAGGGCAGCTGATCGTATCGGCCGAGGATCCCGCCGGGCCATGGAGCGCACCGGTCTTCGTCGCGGGCGCACTCGGTGTGGATCCTGATCTCGCGTGGGACGAGGAAGGCGTGTGCCACCTGACGTGGTCCACGTTCGGCGACGCCTCGATCATCCTGCAGGCTGGAATCGATCCGTGGACGGGCGTCCTGCTGTCCGTGCCGCAGCGGCTCTGGAGCGGGACCGGGCTCGCGGCGCCGGAGGCTCCGCACGTGTACCTTCGCGACGGCTGGTGGTACCTGTTGATCGCGGAGGGTGGCACCGCGCGCGGTCACGCGGTTTCGGTGGCGCGGTCGCGCTGCATCACCGGGCCGTACGAAGGCAATCCGGCGAACCCGATTTTCACGCACCGCAGCACTGCGGACCCGGTCCAGAGCACTGGCCACGCGGACCTCGTCGAGCTGCCGTCCGGGCAGTGGGCGGCGGTGTACCTCGGTGTGCGGCCGCGTGGGTTCACCCCGCAGTTCCATGTCAACGGACGCGAGACGTTCCTCGCCGCCGTTCGCTGGGTGGACGACTGGCCGGTTTTCCACGAGGGGCGCTACCAAGTGCCACAGGCGGACACGACGTTTATCGATGAATTCGACGGCGGCACGCTGCGGCCGCAATGGATCTCCCGCGCGGGCGATCCACTCGCCTTCGCCGCCCTCGGCGCCGAAGGCCTCACCCTGCGCAGCCCCGACCAAGAGTACGGCGAGCACGAGTTCCTCGCCGTCCGCGCGCGCGACGAGCAGTGGGCTGCCGAGGCGGTCATCGGGTCGGGCTGCGCGAAGCTGATCCTGTGGCTCGACACCTGGCACTGGGCTCGCGTCGGTGTCTATCCAGACGCCGTCCGGGTGGAGGTCGCACTCGGCGAGATCCGCCAGACGCTTACCGAGATTCCCGCCGAAACGGGCAGCGGCGTCACGCTGGCAATCCGCGCGACGCGCGCCGCGGCGAAGGCCGACCGCATCTCCAGCCCCCCGGATCGCCTGGCGTTCGGACTTATGGAGGGCAGCGTGTTCCGGTCACTCGCCGCGCTCGATGGCCGCTACTTCTCAACCGAGGTCGCCGGCGGCTTTACCGGACGGGTGATCGGCATCGGCGCCGCAGCGGGCGGCGCGACGATCGCACGATTCGCATACGCACCCCTCCACCACAACAAGCCGCCATCGGACCCGGCGACCGCTTACGGCTTCTAGCCAGCCCCTTGGTCGGATTTACGCCTTTAGCGTTAGACGCGGTTCAGCGTCTTCGACAGCGACGCCGGCCCGGACGGTGCGGGGGTCGCGGTCATGCGTCGTGCGCGCGGCTCGCCGGGATGCGTAGCAGGTGCGCCATTGGCCGGGGCATGCCCGGCGATAGTTACAGCGAGGTGGCAGCGTCCGCTCCCATGTTGCCGGTCAGGCTCGGTCACGGGTGCGCCGCGAAGACGTGGGCGACGGCTCCGGATGCGTCCCTGTGTCAGCAACGGGAGCCGACCTGTGACGCATCACTGACTGGATGACAGTTTGCTCATCTTCGCGGTGGTTATTTGATTCGGTGCCGTTTGCCTCATAGCGTTTAAGCAGCCGGTTTGCGGGCGCCGTGAGCGGCGGGAAGCGTGCGATGAGGTGTCCGGGATAAACGACGAGACAGTACGGACGGCGCGCGTGATTCCAGCAGACGGGCTCGCCCGCGGCCAGGTGCGTACCGGCCGGACATGGCTGGGCCGGGGGCTGAGGCGGGCTCGGTCGTCGTGGGCGGACATCGCCTGGGTGGTGTTCGCAGGGGCCAACCTGGCTGCGATGCGGCTACTGCCGCAATGGCAGGCCGTTCCCTTCCTGGCCATCTGGGTCAGCCTGACCGTGCTGTACGGGCTCCGGCTGTGGCGGCTGCAGCCCGCGGTCCTGACCGTGGCGACCGTGACCCTGGCAACCGGGGGCATCATCGGGGTACAGGCCATCGAGGGCCGGCGGGACGCGGACTACCTGGTCGAGGTCCCACTGGTCGCGCTGATGTTCCTGGTCATGGTCTTGCACGGCCGCCGCCGCCTGGCGGCCATGGAGGAGGCGCAGCGCGCATCGGCGCAGAACCTGCGCCTGCGGGAACAGCAGCGGCTGTTCGTGCTGGACGCTTCGCATGAGCTCGGCACCCCGATCACCGTGGCACTCGGCCATGCGGAGCTGATCGAGCAGGCGGCCACCGATAAGCAAGTCGCCGAGGACGCCCGTGTGGTCGTGGGCGAGCTGAACAGGCTCCGCAAACTGGCCGGCAGGCTGTTGCTGCTCGCCGCATCGCAGAACCCGGGCTTCCTGGACCTGGCACCGGTCGCGGCCGACTCGGTGGTGATCGACGCACTGGACCGCTGGGGCCACGCGCCGCGCCGCTGGCAACTCGGCGAGATGGCCGGGGCAAGCATCCCAGCCGACCGCGAGCGCCTGGCGGTCGCGCTGGACGCGCTGCTGGAAAATGCGATCGCCCACACCGGTAACGGTGACTGCATCGAGCTCAGCGCCCGCCTGCAGGACGGGCACGCCGTCTTCGCCGTGGCCGACTCTGGGTGTGGCATCCCGGAAGCCGACCTCGAGCGGATCTTCGCTCAGTTCGCTCGCTCGCATCCCTACCGCAGCGGCCAGTCCGGCGGGCTCGGCCTGCCGGTCGCCCGCGCGATCGCCGAAGCCCACCACGGCACGATCCGGGTCCTCAGCAGCCCGGGTTGCGGCTCCACGTTCGAGATACTGATCCGTCACCGCGACTAGGACACAGCTAGGACACAGCTAGGGCACAAGGGAATAGGCGACCTTCGCGATGCCCCGGCCCCATGCCGCGATCTGTCCTGGCGGCAGGTACGCGGACCCCGCGTTGTATCGCGGCACTTGCCTGCTGGATCTCATAGTCGCTAACTGTCTGTCCGGCGTTAGCTCGGCGGCTGGACGGGGTTGCGGCCAGCGTGCCGACCTGCGCCTGAGCCCGTGGTCGAGGGTGGCGCTGAGGCCGCCTTCGCTGCCGGCGATCTGCCGGATGATGACGATCAGGGTGGGCAGGGCCAGAAGTCCCCGCAGACCCACAAGATCGACGCGCCGATCTGCTGGTCGGCGAACGGGGGCAAGGTCACGCCGGGCAGGTGGTTGTAGACCGGGTACACCGAGGTCTTGGTGAAGATGCTCAGCGACATGGCCAGCATGATCATCACCGCGTTGGTGCCGAGGAGGGCGGCGGCGCGGCTGGTCAGCGACATCCGGCGGCGGAATGGCGGCGAGGGGATGTACTGCAACCAGAACAGCAAGCCCGCGGCGAGGAAGCTGCCATGCATCAGCCAGATGTGCACGGCCTGGTTGTTTTCACCCAAGTCGAATAGGGCGGGAACATGCCAGGCGATCATCACCGCGTTGAAGAGGACCACTGACACCCAGGGCCGCAGCAGGAACCCGCTGGCCGCGCGCAGCGGCAGGGACCAGCCGCCGGCCAGGACGCCGCGGGTGGCGGCGCGGCCCAGGCGAGCGGGCAGCGCCGCCAGCAGTGGCTGCCACGGGGCGCCGGCGACGATCAGGGTGGGGGCGGCGAACATCAGCAGCAGGTGCTGGATCATGTGCACGAAGAAGTAATCATCGGCCCAGTAGTCAATCGGTGACTCGATGGCGAGCAGCAGCACGGCGAGTCCAGCGTAGAAGCACGCCGACCGTAGCCGCCGCTGCCGGGTCCGTTCCGGCCGGGACCGCCGGGCCAGCTGCCACAGGCCCGCCTCATGCCAGGCCGCGACGAGGACGGCCACGACGAGGAACGGGTCGAAGGACCAGTTGTTCAGCAGATAGTTCATCGTGGCCTACCCTGCGACAGTGGGTAACCGGACGGTATCAGTTAAGCATCTCTTTGCCCAGATAACAGAGAGAACAGCACCACTCAACTGGGCAGGCTAGGCGGTGCCACGTGGGCAGACAGCGCTGTGCTTGCCGAGGTGAAGAGCTGGTCTATCCGGGCGCGTTGCGCGTTCATTGCCTGCTGGTCTCGGCGCAACTGCGCGGATGTGCGCTCGATCTCGGCTGGCGTCGTGGCGGCCAGTCGGCTGGCCACGTCGCTCTGAACCCGTTGCGCTAGGGGGAACGCCCAGGTGACAAGGTCGTTTACCGCCGCATCGAGGTGAAACGAGGCCAGCGACTCCGGAACCTGGTACTGGACTAGGTCCTCCATCTGCATGTTGTTGCCGGGCGAGCAGTTCGCCGTGGCAGTGTTGGCGATCGTCACCGCCGTCTTGACATCGTGACTCGTGCCGGACTCGATGGCATGCAGGGCCGTGAGCGAATCGGTGACCCCTCCCGCGCACGACTCGATGTCGATGGTCAGGTCCTGGACCACGCCTTGCAGGTCGGAGGCTCGCTGCGCGGTAGATGGCCGGTGCGGGATGGCGGCGAGCACCAGTCCGGCGACGAGCACCGCTGCGGCGGCCAGCATCCATCTGGGGGTCCGCAGCACGGGCCAGCCGGTAAGCCGATATTTGGCCCGTGGTGATTTCGCCATGGTCCCTCCAACGATTTCCGGCTGCGCGGGTCCGACCGGCGCCATCATACGAGCATCTGCGCTGTCTTCCGGTCGCCTCTGCATGTTCCGTGACGGCGCTTTTCTTTCCGCTGCTTGCTTGTTTTCGTCCAGGATAGGTCTGGGCGGTCTGAGCGCAATGCCGCTTACCTTGTGCGTCCTTGTAGTCATCAGAAATACCATCCGCCACTGTGGCCCCGATGATCATGGGAACTCCGGCTGATTCGAATAGCAGCCACCAAGATCATCTACTCGCGCTGTTGATTGTGCCTGTTTTGCGGCACAATCAACAGCCGACGCGGCGTGCGGCTGGCCAGTGCCCCGGAATCACCGCGGGCCCATCGTCCGCCTCGTCGGCGCCGTCCTGGCCGAGCAGGGCGATGAGTGGGCCGAGTCCCGCCGCTCCATGGGACCGGAAGCACTCGCCGCCTGCCGGAAAGCAGCGGAGAAGAAGGAAGGTAACGGGAGTTACCAACGATGCAGAATTTACAATTATGACGATACCTGCCTAAAATGAAAAAGGATCCCGATGTGGTTTCTCATACGCCACTGTGGCGGACGTGGTCACAGAAGCCGGCCTTGCCACGGCCCCCGGCTAAAGCTCCGACAATCGCCGAAAACCGACATAAAGCCGAGATCCCGTGAATGGACACCCAGCCCCGTCAGACTTTTGGGCACCGGTGGTCGAAAAATGCCGAAATATCCAAATTCGCGATGAAAAGTTTCGTCATGCGCGACTGGAGGTATTGCCTTGTGGCGCGCGATAGTAATAATAGAGGACTATCTGCCCAAATAGGTACTATCGCCCTGTGGCAAGTGCCCGCTTACTGACCGGATGCGAACTTGCATTCGGCCGACATCGGCCCGTTGCTGCTGCAGGTCTGAGAAGCGAGGTGGTACGGGTGTCCGTTGCGGCCCGGGCGGCGGCCCTGATCGTCGCCTTCCTCTGCGTGGTGGGGGTAGGGGTCTTCGTCGCCGTGTATTACATCGGTGCGGCGACAACGCAGCTGCCGATCGTTCATTACACGGCGTCCGGCGGCCAGGTCAGCGTCGTGCTGCAGGAGGATCCGCAGAACGACTCCACCACAAGGCCGGACTGGGTGACCTACTACACCCAGGACCCGGCGAGCAAGCAGTGGCTGCACACCACACTGTTCTCTGTCCCGGCCAACACGAAGGTCAACGTGACCATCTACGGCTTTGACGGCTGCACGCCGCTGCGGAACAACTACTTCGGCGAGGTGCAGGGCACGCTCGGCGGCACGGTGACCGTCTCGCAGTTCGATCAGCACGGCAAGGAGTACGTGACCAACAAGACGACGTCGCTCATCAACTCTTGGTCGGACTGCAACGTGGGGCACTCGTTCGCGATCCCTGAACTAGGCGTGTTCGTGCCGGTCGCCTCCCCGAACGCCCAGCTCTCGGCGAATGACCTGTGTGGTACCTCGCCGTGTTCCACCAGTGGCAACCCCTACGCGGTCGAGACGTTCAGCTTCATGTCCCCCAAGGAGACAGGCACGTACCACTGGCAGTGCTTCGTCCCTTGCGGCGGCGGATTCCTCGACGGCAACGGCGGTCCCATGCAGACTCTGGGCTGGATGACGGGTGAAATGGACGTGGTGTCCGCATGAGCGCGACCGCCACCCCGGCGGCGGCTGGCGCAGAAGCGTCGCCCGAGCCCAGGCACGGCTGGCGCCTGTTCTCGATCTGGCTCGTCCTGTCGGTTGCCGCCTGCCTTGCCATCTGGTTCGCCTGGTATCCGCACATGCCACCGGGCCGGATGTCTGACTCCGCGAGGCACGAGCAGTTCGACATCGCGGTGCTGTCGGTCAGCGCGGCGCCGGTGATCATCGGGGTCCTGCTGTACTTCATCTACGCGATCGTGGTCTGGCGGGCCAGGCCGGGGGACGAGAGCGACGGCCCGGCGATCTACGGCAACACCAAGGTCCAGGCGACGTGGATCATCGGCACCACCATGATCGTGCTCTGGCTGTTCGTGTTCGGCACCGTCGAGCTCGTCGTTCCGGCCGGTGCGGGGGCTGGCGAGGGACCGGCGCCGATCTGGAATCTGGCTGGAACACAGACGGCGGTGTGGACCCCAGGCGCGAACGACATGCTCCAGGTCCAGGTGATCGCACAGCAGTGGGCCTTTACCTACCGGTATCCGCAGTTCGGCGGGATGGAATCCACGGTGCTCGACCTGCCGGTGGACACCCCGATCGAGTTCCACGTGACCTCACTGGACGTAATCCACAGCTTCTGGGCATACCTGCTCGGCGTGAAGGCAGACGCCAACCCGCAGGTGGACGACGTGGCGTACACGACCGCGAAGACAACTGGCGGCTTCGTCGTCCGCTGCAACGAGCTGTGCGGCATCTGGCACGGCGCCATGTACAACAACGGCACCGTCCTCTCGCAGAGCGCGTTCGCGACGTGGGCGGCCGGGGTGCAGGCCAAGGAGAAGTCGGAAGGGGTGCTCGCCGCCCTGCCGTCGTACGCCCTGACCTACGACCCCACCGTGATCCCCCAGCTCGGCAAGAACATGGTCCAGATAGACGGCATCACGGGTGCCGCAGGCTACTACTACTCGCCCAACGACCCGGTGACGCCATGATGCGCATCCTGTCGCGGGCCGCGGCACACGTTCTGTCCGCCATGGCGTCGGTGAAGGAGTAACGGGATGGCCATCGAGATCCAGCCGGAGCGAGCGGAGCCCGCGGGCCGCGGTCCCGCGGGCCGCGGTCCCGAGATCGCCGGGGCCGAGCGCCCATGGTGGCTGCGCCCCGGACCCCACACGGGGTTGGTCGGGGCGGTGGCCGGATACTTCCTTGGTCACTGGCTCGGCAACTTCCTCGGCGGGGGGTACGCCCGCAGTTCCCTGGCGGACACCAACGACGTTGCCCTCGTGCTCGGCTACGCCGTCGCCGTGATCGGCTGGCTGGCCGGCCTGGGCGTGTTCAACGACCTGTTCCTGATGATGGCGGGCAAGCCGGTGCCCGAGGAGTCCCGGCTGCTCGGGAAGCAGGAGCCAGGCCTGGCCAAGTACTTCAGGTACACGCTCGACCACAAGGTAGTGGGTATCCAGTACCTGTTCGGGATGATCGTCTACTTCCTGACTGGCGGGCTGTTCGCCATGGCGATCAGGAGCGAGTTGCTGTCGCCGACGTACCACCTCATCGGCCCCCAGCAGTACCTGATGGTGGTCGGCGAGCACGGCACGATGATGATGATGATGATGTCGTCGGTCATCCTCGGCCCGTTCGGGCAGTACTTCGGCCCGTTGCTGATCGGGTCGAAGCGGGTCGCGTTCCCGCGGGTGGAGGCGCTCGGGTTCTGGCTCACCGTGCCGGCCTACGTCATCTTGCTGTCCGCCGTGCTGATGGGCGGGTTCTCCACCGGCTGGACCGGTTACGAGCCGCTGGCCACCCAGGCGACGCAGGGAGAGGACGCCTACTTCTTCGCGTTCGGCCTGATGGGCATCTCGATGATCTTGGCCGGCTTCAACATGATCGTCACCGTCATCAACTACCGGGCGCCCGGCATGCGCTGGAGCAGGCTCCCGATGTTCGTCTGGTCGATGTTCACCGTGTCGTTCCTGCAGGTGCTGGCGGTGCCGGTGCTGATCGGGGCGTGCTACATGGCGCTCGACGACCGGACCTTCCAGACCGCGTTCTTCGCCAACCAGCTCGGCGGCAGCAGCTTCCTGTACGAGGACCTGTTCTGGTTCTTCGGCCATCCCGAGGTGTACATCCTGGCCCTGCCCGGCTTCGGGGTCATCTCGGAGATAATCTCGGTGTTCTGCCGAAAACCGCTGTTCGGCTACAAGGTCTCGGTCGCCGGCATGCTCGGGGTCGGTACGGCATCGTTCCTCGTCTGGCAGCACCACTTGTTCGATAGCGGGATCAACCCTGACATGCGACCGCTGTTCATGCTGACCACCGAGATCATCTCGATCCCGACCGGGTTCATCTTCCTCGTCGCCATGGGGACGTTCTGGAAGGCCAAGATCAGGTTCTCCATACCGATGCTGTTCGCGCTGGCCTTCTACTTCAACTTCCTGATCGGCGGCATCAGCGGCGTGTTCTTGTCGGACGTTCCCGCGGACACGACCGAGCACGGCTCCTTCTTCGTGATGGCGCACTTCCACTACACGATCATGGGCGGCCTGATCTTCGCGTTCTTTGCCGGCATCTACTACTGGCTGCCGAAGATGACCGGGATCAAGCTGAACGATAAGCTCGGCAAGATCCAATTCTGGACCATGTTCATCTTCTTCAACACGACCTTCCTGCCGTTGTTCGCGCTCGGCATGCTGGGCATGCCTCGCAGAGTATTCGAGTACGCGCGCAACCTGGAGACGCTCAACGACTGGGTCTCGATCTCGGCGTTCTGCCTGGGCGTCTCCGTACTCATCTTCGTGATCAACTTCGTCATGTCGATGACGTTCTGGCGGGAGCCCGAGGTTGGCAACCCCTGGCGGGCTCGAAGCCTGGAATGGCAGCTTCCCACGCCGCCGCCGCCGGACAACTTCAGACGAGTACCGGTGATCCTCGCCGGCCCTTACGACTACGGCGTCCCGGACCCGCTCCCGGTTGCCGACTTCAACCCGCCGCCCGGCGTCATTGGCGCCGCCTATGCGCCGGCCAGCGGACGAGTGGAGGGTTAGGCCATGACTGATGCGGCTGCGGAGTCGTCGACTGAGATCGCGGCCCAGGCTGAGGACGAAGGCTTTTACCACGAGTCCGCGCTCAACGCCGCCTGGAGCGGATCCCGGCTGGCGATCGGCGGACTGACGTTCCTCTTCGGCTGTTTCGCGTTCGCCTACTTCTACCTTCGTTCGCTCAATTCGTCCGGCCGGTGGCAGGGACCGGGCTACGTGCCCCCGTCGCTGTGGATGGGCACCACAATCATGCTCCTGGCGGTGATCAGTGCCGGCGTGCACTACTTCGGGCTGGAGCGGATCAAGGCCGGGCACAAGGCCACCTGGCAGATCGACGCGCTCGTCGCCATGGCCTTCGGCCTGGCGGCGGTCGCGATGCAGATCTACCAGCTCGTGGACCTGCCCTTCCCGCCCGGCAGCTCGGGGTACTCAAGCGTCTTCGTCGGCTTCTACCCCGTGTTCCTTACCATCCAGTTCGCCGTGCTGCTCTGGCTGGAAATCCTGCTCGCCAGGTCCAGGTTCATCCCGGCCATGTCGTTCGTGGAGCAGCCGCCGACCATACCCGAGACCTACACGGTGCAACGGTTCCAGGCCTCGCTGAGCGCCTTCTCGACGGTCTGGAACTACCTGGCACTGGTCGCGGTGGTTTTCTGGCTCCTGTTCTACGCCCTGTAGAGCGTCGTAAGCCGAAGAAGAGGAAGAAGGGATCTCCAGTGAGCGACGGTTGGAGCTTTGGCGGGTCGATACTGACCTTCGCGTTCCCCATGCTCTTGTTCATCGGTGTGGCGGCTGCCCTGTACGTCCAGTACACCAAGCCGGTAGTCGTGCCGGGGCACCGTACCTCGACCGCGGGACATCCGGTGTCCTACACCGCGATGCCGGGTACTCCGACGGTCACCGAGGTCCCGGGCAAGCCGGCGCCCGCCCCGGGCAAGCCGGCGCCCGCCCCGGGCAAGCCGGCGCCGCCCCGGGCAACCCGGCGGCGGACGACACCGCGAAGGCAGCCGACGGCGAGAACGCGGCGCCCGGGCCGAGGAGTGAAGACGCCGGCGGCGGCATTTCCCGCGGACGCACCCGGAGTTCTCGGCCTCGGACCGGCGGGCCCGGCCAGCGGCAGCCGCCGTTCGGCAGGAGCAGTCGCTCGCGGGCTGGTCGCGCTGACCAAGCCCAGGATTATCGAGTTGCTGCTGGTCACGACGGTCCCGACGATGCTGCTGGCCCAGCGCGGGGTGCCCTCGGTCGTACTCGTCCTCGTCACGCTGGTCGGCGGTACGCTGGCGGCGGGCAGCGCCAACACGATCAACTGCTATCTTGACCGCGACATCGACGCGGTCATGAAGCGGACCGCGAGTCGTCCGCTGGTGGTCGGCGGGCAGGGGACGATCAGGCCTGGTGAGGCGCTGGCGTGGGGAATCGCGCTCGGCGCGGGCGCCACCGTCCTGCTCGGCCTGATGGCCAACTGGCTCGCCGCGTCGCTGGCGGACGCGGCGATCTTGTTCTACGTCTTCGTCTATACGCTGCTGCTCAAGCGGCGTAGCCCGGCCAACATCGTGATCGGCGGCGCAGCCGGGTGCTTCCCCGTGCTGGTCGGCTGGGCCGCGGTCAAGGGCACGATAGCGGTGCCCGCGATTGTGCTGTTCGTGGTGATCTTCCTGTGGACCCCGCCGCACTTCTGGGCGCTGGCGATGAAATTCCGCGACGACTACGCCGCGGCGGGCATCCCGATGCTCCCGGTGGTCGCCACGGCCACCGAGGTGACGCGCAAGATCGTGTGGTACTCCTACGCGATGGTCGTGGCCACGCTGGCCCTCGCCCCGTACGCCGGGTGGATCTACGGCGCGGTCGCGCTCGGGCTCGGCGGCTGGTTCCTGGCCGAGGCGCACCGGTTGCACGCCAAAGCGTCTAGGGTCGGCGCGGACCCCGGCACGCGCCCGGTCCCGATGCGCCTGTTTCACCTGTCGATCACCTACCTGACCCTGCTGTTCGTCGCGGTCGCCATCACCGCCCTTCTCCCCTGGGGCCGCTGGTAGGCAGGCGGACTACGCCAAGCAGGTCTGGCGGCGGCCGGTACTGCGGGCCAGCGGGAACGCCACCAGCGCAAGCACCACGCCGGTCACGTAGGCCATCACCCGGTACAGGGCGACATTCAGCCGCATCTGCCCGCTCTCCTTAGCTTGCTCATCGGTAGCACGTCACTCACCGGAGGCCATGCCACCGGCCATGGCCCCGGACCTCCTTGGTGAGGCGGGCTAGATAGGCGTTGTAGGCCGCGACTTCCTCGTCGTCCTCAGCGGTCTCCTCACCGCCGCGGGCCGCCCGCGGGGCACCCGGCGGGGGCGCCGGTATGCCGCCGGGGAGCGCGACGGCCCCCCTCGGCCCGGCCTGGGCGGGAGGGTGGAACTCGTCCCGGATCGTCTTGACCCAGAAGACCACGGCGAAGATCGCGAACAGCGGCCATTCGAACGTGTACGCCCAGCTGAGCGAGTTTCCTGACTCTGCCCGGTGCAACTGCCAGTTGCCGAGCCAGAGCATCCCCAGGACGCTGAGGATTATGAACACGTGCCAGCCCAGCCACCTGGGCGCGATGAGGAACCTCCACCGGGAGGATTCCCGGGTACCGGACATGCGCTGAGTTTAACCTGACTGATGCCGAATCGCCCCTAGTTGGGCAGGCGGGCGAAGAACGTGAGCCCTCGACTGATCTATCTAGCTAGGAGCCGCGGGTGCCGATGATGTTAACGAGCCAGGACGGTTGCTTATCTTGAGTTTCTGGTAGACGCGAGCCATGTGCGTTTCCACCGTCTTGACGGTGACGAACAGCGCTTCGGCCGTCTGGCGGTTGGTCAGGCCCGATGCGGGCAGCTCGGCGACCCGGCGTTCCGTAGGGGACAGTGAGTCCGGCCCGGTGACCGCCGACCGGCGCGGCCGCAGCCCGAGAGCAGGCCGCAGCCCGAGAGCAGGCCGCAGCCCGAGAGCAGGCCGCAGCCCGAGAGCAGGCCGCAGCCCGAGAGCAGGCCGCAGGCCTGCACTGCGGCCAGCGCGCCCTGCCGAGTATTAGTGGTGTGGCGACTATGCCGGTGGTGCGGGTGCCTGCGCGCCGAGTGCCCGGTTATGCACCGCACATGAAGATGACCCTGCCCACGAACGCCAGCATAGGCGCCTCGGCCGGTCACTCCCGGGCCGTCCCGCCAGCCGCCGGCTCGGGGTAAGTTACCGAAGGTAGGGAAGATGTTATGGCGAAGCCAAGTCCGACGGTACGGCGTCGCAGGCTTCGCTCAGAGCTGCGGCGGTTGCGGGCTGAGCTGGGCCTGACGATCGAGGACGTGCAGGAGCGCAGTGGCGGAGACATTCGCATTCCCACCCTGTCGCGGTGGGAGACCGGGGAGCGGAGCATCCGGCCGAACGATCTTCGCGCGCTGCTTGACATCTACGGGCTGACCGGAGGCGAGGAGCGCGAGACGCTGCTGACTCTCTGCCGGCAGGCCAAGGAGCGCGGGGCTGGAACGGCAGGAACGGCTGACGGCAGCCGACGACCCGCCCGAGTACTGGGCAGTGCTGAACGAGGCGGTCATCCGCCGGACGGTCGGGCTGAACGGCACGATGCGAGCCCAACTGGGGCACCTGGCGACCTCGCCGGCCTGCCGAACGTCACGATCCAGGTACTCCCGTTCAGCGCGGGTGTCCATCCAGCCATGGACGGCGGGTTCAGCATCCTGGGGTTCCCCGACCTGGCAGCAGACCCGTCCGTCGTCTACCTGGAGAACGCGGCGGGGAGCGTGTACGTCGAGGAGGCTGCCGAGGTTGACCGCTTCGGCCGGATGTTCAGCCATATCATCGCGAAGGCGCTCAGCCCGGACGACTCACGCAAGCTTCTCAGCGTGGCCGCGGCGAGCGCCGGACATGATGACGGTAGGTAACGAGTACCTAGAAGGGGGTGCGGCATGGCCTCATCCGCCGACCCGTCCCGCATGGCATGGCGCACGAGCAGTCACAGCAACAACGGTGGCGAGTGCGTCGAGGTAGCAACCGCCGCAGGCGTCATCGGCGTCCGCGACACGAGGGATCGGCGGGTGGCGGGCGAGCGGCCAGGGAGACGCGCGGCACGCCGATGGCAGTGAGCTCCGCCGACGTGCGGGCAATAGTTGAGCGCGCCTGTGCGCGTCGCGAGATGCTGGACGCCTGCGCCAGGCGTGATCTCGGCGTGGTCATAGCGGCCCTAGGCGCGGCTGGCCTTACCCAGGGCCGGATTGCCGAACTGACCGGCATCTCGCTTGGGCCGGGGCGCCGAAATGTCGTACCTAGCCCCTAGGGTTCACGTATCGAGCAGGCGAGTCTGGAGGACGGCATGGGCTTCTTTGGCACCTACATTGTGACGCGCGCGGACCAGGCTATGGCTGAGCTTCCCGCGTTGGTACGGTCAGCGGGCGAGATCAGCTGGCACGGGCGGGGACCACATGGCTGGCAGGCCGTCCAGATCAGCGGGGGTCCCGAAGGCTGGGACAGGAACGCCTCAGGCCTGCCCGCGCCATGGGAGGCCACGCTCAGGGCGCTCATGGAGCAGTCTGGTCACCCGGTCCTGGCCACCACGATCCTGGACAGCGACTGCGGCCAGCTCATCGGCTTCAGCCCGAAGGCAGGCCGCTGGGGTGGCTGGCTTCAGCCGGAGATCGCCCTCGACTACCTTGACCCCGCCGTGAGCCAGGGTGACGAGGGCACGATCTGGCGGGATGAGAACGGGGAGATCCAGGCCATGGACGAAGAGCTCACCGATGAGAAGCGGGAGCGCTACCAGCGCCGGTACGACGAGGCGCTCGCGCGCCTGCTCACCATCGGGCCGGACGCCGAGGGTGCGGCCCCGCTCGCCGTGGGCTCTTGAGGCTGGGCTACAGCCCGACCCCACCGCCGTGCTGGCCGCTTTGAAGGGGAAGGAGACCTTCGCCGAAGAGCAGTTCTTCCACCTCGTGACCGCCCTCGGCATACCGGACCTTCGCTGACGCTGGTGTGCCTAAGTAGCGGCGGCCCGGCTACGCGTGCGGTAGCGCTACACGCATCAGGTCGACATTTCGGTCTCGAGGGCAGCGAGTAGGCCCGCGGGCAGACCAGAGGTGGCCCAGGTGAGGTCTTGAGCCACCTGGTCCGTGGAGCGCATCCCCGCCACGACGGCCGATACGGCCCGATGATGAAGCGGGAACTGCATCGCGGCGTGGGGCAAGGTCGCGCCGTACGCGCCACAGATCCGGGCTGCCGCCCGCGCCCTCGCCAAGATGGTCGCCGGCGCTGGTCCGTAGTCGTATTGGGCATCGTCTGGTGGCCATGCCTGCGCCAGCAGGCCTGAGTTGAACGGGGCTGCCGCGATGACGGAGATACCGCGTTGCTGGCAGGCAGCGAGCAGGGGCGTCGCGCTGCGGTCGAGCAGCGTCCAGCGTCCCGCTGCCATGACGACGTCGATGTCGGTTTCGCTGGCGAAGCGCAGCAGAGGATCGACGTAATTCATGCCAGCTCCGACCGCGCCCACTACCCCCTCATCGCGGAGTTGAACTAGCGCTGGGATGGCCTGACTGATTGCGGTGTCCATGTGTTGTTCGGGGTCGTGAACGTAGACGATGTCGACGCGGTCAAGGCCGAGCCTCGCAAGGCTCTCATCCAGGCTGCGCCGGACACCGTCGCGCGTGTAGTCGTACTCGCGTGTCAGGTCGTCGCGGACCGCGAAGCCGGTGGCCAGGTCCGATCCGCTCGGCGTCGGGTTCGGCACAAGCAGACGGCCGACCTTCGTCGACACGACGTACTCGTCGCGGGGACGGCTGGCGAGGGCACTTCCGAGGCGCCGCTCCGACAGGCCGAGACCGTAGTGCGGCGCGGTATCGAAGTAGCGGATCCCGCCCTCCCAGGCGGCATCGACCGTCGACTGGGCGGTCTGGTCGTCGATGGCGGAGAAGAGATTTCCGATCGGCGCCGCGCCGAATCCGAGCGCGCTGACCTCGACCCGTGTGCGTCCGAGGCAGTTGGTCTTCATCAGCCGATTCCGTACCAGCGGGCGGCGGTCCCGCCGAACACGTCGTCGCGCTCGGCTCAGCTCAGCTTGGCGGTGAGCTCCTGCGCGGTCGTGACCACCTCGCGGTAGGAGGCAGCGAGCAGGCACACCGGCCAGTCCGAGCCGAACATGATCCGGAAGGGCTCGAATGCCTGGAGCAACACGTCGGCATACGGGCGTAGCTGCTCTAGCGTCCACTCGTCGGCGGCTTCGGTGACCAGCCCGGACAGCTTGACCGCCACGTTGGGCAGCCGCGCGAGCTCGGCGAGTTGGGCATGCCACGGCTGCATCGCCCCGTCGCGGATTGCCGGCTTACCCGCATGATCAAGCACGAACCGCATATCAGGCAGCGCCCGCACAGTGTCGACAGCGCTGGCAAGCTGCTGCGGCTTTACCAGGAGGTCGTAGGCAAGACCTGCCTCGCCGACCGCGGCAAGCCCCCGGCGGACGTCGGCGCGGCATAGCCAGCGAGGGTCCGGCTCTTCTTGCACCTGGTGGCGGATCCCAACAAGGCGCTGTCCGCCCTCGCCGTCCTGCAGCACCGCCAGTTGATCAGCCGCATCGGGCGTGGTGAGGTCGATCCAGCCGACGACCCCGGCGATTACGGGCTCGGCGTCGGCGAGGGCCAGCAGCTCAGGTGTTTCGTCTGTGATAGAGATCGTTTGCACGAGCACGGTGGCGTCCATTTCGTTGGCCACCAGGGCTGGGCGAAGTTCATCGATGCCGAATGATCGGCGGAGCGCAGGGAGTTCTGCTGTCCACGGTTGCTCGCGGACGTCAAGATCCCACACATGGTGATGGGCGTCGATACGCACGGGCGTCCTTAGGTCCGAAGCGGCGGCTAGTCGAGGTGGAACACTTCAGTCATCGGAGCCCACCACTGGCCCGGCTCGGCCGATTCCACCGGATGCTGGCATGGGTCGGTCAGGGACCACCATCTACGGGTCTCGTCGTCTGCTGCCATTGCGGCCATGTCCGAGTGATAGTCGGTGCCGGTGTACTCGAAGTAGCTGAACAGCAGTCCGTCGCGGAGGAAGATGCTGTAGTTGCGGATGTTGCACTCGCTGATGCGTCTCGCGACAGCGGGCCAGACGGCAGCGTGCAGCTGCCGGTATTCGGCCTCCATCTCCGGCTTGAGCTGAATCACCGAGGCGTACCGAACGATAGTCATGATCGCGGCCCCAACCTGAGCACGCTCATGCCGCCATCGACTTCGAGTGCTGTCTCGCACGCGACGCGTGCGCCGCCATCAGCCAACCGGGCGGCGATGGCCAGGCTGATCCCGGACGCTTCGCCGGTGACGACGGCGCTGAGCCCAGACAAGTCGGTCATGAGGCTTGCCACTGTGCGCCGTCCGGGAATTGGTACCGCGCGATGCTGTCCGCGCGAATCTCGGCGGAGAAGCCAGCAGCGGTAGGGGCACGGTATCGGCCGCCCCGCACGACGGCGGGGTGCACGAAGTGCTCATGCAGGTGCGCGGCATGCTCGATCATCCGGTCGTCGAGGGATCCGGAGACCGCGACGAAGTCGAACATCGACAGATGCTGCACCAGCTCGCACAAACCCACCCCGCCCGCATGCGGGCAGACCGGGACGCCGAACTGTGCTGCCAGCAGCAGGATCGCGATGTTCTCGTTGACCCCGCCCACGCGGGTGGCATCGATCTGCAAGACGTCAATGGCGCCGGCCTGTAGCAACTGCTTGAAGACAACGCGGTTCTGCACATGCTCGCCGGTCGCGACTTTGAGCGGAGCGATGTTCTTGCGGATCGCCGCGTGGCCTAGGACGTCGTCGGGGGAGGTGGGCTCCTCGATCCACGACGGCTTGTATGGCTCCAGTTGGCGGATCCACTCTGTGGCCGTGGCGACATCCCACCGCTGGTTGGCGTCCACCGCGATCCTCACTTCTGGGCCTACGGTGTCGCGCGCGATTTTGAGCCGGCGAAGATCGTCGGGAAGGTCGGCACCAACCTTTAGCTTGATCTGTCCAAAGCCTTCGGACACCGCCTCGGCGGCCAGGCGGGCCAACTTCTCATCGGAGTATCCGAGCCAGCCGGGCTCGGTGGTGTAGGCGGGGTATCCGTGCGTCAGCAGGGCTTCGGCCCGTGTCGCGCGACCAGGAAACGCCGATTGCAGGATGTCGGTGGCGGCCGACGGCGTGAGCGCGTCGCTCAGGTAGCGGAAGTCGACGAGGTCGACAATCTGGTCGACCGACATTGCCGATAGGAGCTTCCCACAGTGGTTTGCCGGCCCGGCGAGCGGCCAGATCCCAGACCGCGTTGATCACCGCCCCGATCGCCATGTGCATAACGCCCTTTTCTGGCCCGAGCCAGCGCAGCTGGGAGTCGTAGACGAGCTTGCGGGATAGCCCGCCCATGTCGGCGGCGGCCGCATCGACGTCGAGACCTCGGACAAGAGGCGCGAGGGCATCGATTGCGGCGACCTGTACGTCGTTGCCACGCCCGATGGTGAACACGAATCCGTGGCCGCTGTCGCCTGCTTCGGTGCCGATCGTGAGGTAGGCCGCCGAGTAGTCAGGGTCGGGGTTCATCGCATCCGAGCCCGCCAGGTCAATCGAGGTAGGGAATCGGAGGTCGACCGTCTCGAACCGAACTACTTCTGTCATTTCAGGCCTCTCGAAGATGACGGGCTTTCAGGTCTTGGCACGGTACAGAGCTCGAGGTGGGAGGCTCGAAGCCGATCGTGGTAGACCCGTTGCTGGGCGATCACGAAATCGTCGGCGGTCGCCTCGGCAACGGGCCGGGATGAGTTCGGGTTGACGTCGAAGCGGGGGAAGTTCGAACTCGAGATCTCGAGCCGCAGCGCGTGGCCGGCGAACACGACGAGGCAGGTTGCCCCGAGATCGATGCGGACCTCGTAGCACTCACCGGGCGTCGCGTAGTCCTCGGCATCCGTGCCATTGCGGTAGCGGGCGCGGATGATGCCATCGCAAACGTTCAGGGCCTGCCCGTCGGGATGGACGTCGACGAGTTTCGCGGTCCAGTCGGTATCGCTGGCAGTGGTGGCGACGAACAGGCTCACCGCTATCGGTCCGCACAGTTCGATGTCTTCGAGGAATGGGCTGGTGGTGTAGGTGAGGACGTCGGACCTTTTCTCCACGTCGCGTTGGTCGCGCGGGCCGGCGTGCAGTCCGATGTAGGCACCGGGGAGGAAAGTCGCGCCTCCGACGGTCGGTACCGGGTCGGCGGGGTCGAACAGGTACGTCGAGGATGCTTCGTCAGCGACCGGGGCGTTCGGATCAAGCCGGCCTTCCCGGCCGGCGACGGGGTCGGCGTGGTCGGCCAGGTACAGGCGGGTGGTTACCGCACGGGCTGGCGGCCAGGCGTCCTCGCCACGCCATACGTTCTCGCCCATGACGAAAAGCCGGATCGGCGGTGAGGCTGGCAGGGTTGATTCGTCAGTGAGGAACGGGGAGAACCAGTCCAGCTGTATCTGGGTCATGTCCAGGGCTGCCGCTGAGGCGGCCGGGCCGTAGTCGACTTGACCGAGCGCGTCGTAGGCGACGGCATGCGCCCATGGGCCGATGATCAGGCGTTGCGGCGCACCCGTGCGTGACATCTGTGCGTGGCTGGCCAGCGTTCCGCGAAGGAAGAGGTCGAACCAGCCCCCCACGTGCAGGGCGGGTATGTCGACGGGCGGGTGCTGCGCTGCGACGCTGAATGCCTGCCAGTACTCATCGTTTGCCGGGTGATCTAGCCAGTCGTTCCACGCTGGCAGCAAAGTGGCGAGTGCGCCGATCTTGTTTAGGGGCCGGGTAGCGAAGGCCGTCCACGGATCGGCGATGAGCGCGGCAAGCTCTTTGGCTTCAGCGTCGAGCGTCTCGCCTGCGGACCTGCGACGGGTCAGCTCAGCCGAGGCGAGACCTAGGGCCCAGTAGAGACTGAAGCCGAGCTGCAGCGCGCCGCCGTGATAGGTCCAGCCGTCGTGGTAGTCCGATGCCGTCACTTGGGGTGCGATCGCCTTGAGCGCGGGTGGTCGCCCGGTTGCCGCAAGCAACTGCGTTGCCGCGTAGTAGGAAGCGCCGTACATCCCGATCTTGCCGTTGGAGTACGGCTGCTGCGCCAGCCAGGAGATCGTGTCGCAGCCGTCTTCCGCCTCCGTCCGGAAAGGGTCGAACTGGCCCTGCGATCCGAAGCGGCCGCGGGTGTCCTGGATGACGACTGCGTAGCCCGCCGCGACGGCCCGGAGCGGCTCAATACCGGCGTTGACGATCGTCGCGAAGGAATCAGCGCGGTTGTACGGGGTTCGCTGGAGCAGGATCGGATAGAGACCATCGGCGTGTGGGCGCCAGATGTCGGCCTGCAAATGCACGTTGTCGCGCATCGGGATCCAGACGTCGCGCTCGACCAAGACTGCGTCGGTGGCTGATGGAGTGGCGTTCATGACACGCCCAGTGCCGGCTGCGCCGCCTCAGGTTGCGTGTCACTGTCTACCGGCGTTGACGGGTCAGGCGTCTCATGGTCTTGCTGGTCCGCGTTTCGGCGCTTCGGTGATTTCGAGGCGATCATGTATACCGCCGACGCGGCGACCAGGACGACACCCTGCACTACGTACTGGTAGTTCGAGCCCAGGTTGAGAACGTTGAAGCCATTGGACAAGGTGAACAGCACGATGGTGCCGAGGACGGATTTGGCGGCGTAGCCGGAGCCACCGAATAGTGATGTGCCCCCGAGGATCGCGGCAGCGATCACCGTGAGCTCCGTACCGGTCAACGCGCTCGGGTCGACCGAGTTGAACTGACCCGCGTAGAGCAAGCCGACGACGGCAGACGCGAGCCCGGTCAGGACGAAGGGCACCATCTTGTAGAGGTTGACGTTGATGCCAGACAGTCGGGCGGCTTCGGCGTTGCTTCCCACTGCGTACAGGTTTCGGCCAGCGACGAAGAACCGCAGGGCGATGCTGACGCCGACCGTTACCCACAGCATGAGCCACACAGGCAGCGGTTCGGTCAGCAATGCCGGCGCGATTATCGCAATGATCGGGCCACCGAGCGCCATACAGATCAGCGCCACGAAGAACCCGTCCAGCGGTGGCGACTGGGTATCCCGTAGCTGGCGGAACCGAACGAAGGCCAAGACAAGCAACAGGATACCGAACCCGAACGCCACGGCGGAGGGGACCTTGAGGATGGTGCTATCAAGTGGTACGAGCGCTTCCGAGTTCGGAGTAACGCTTTGCCCGTTCAGCACGATGAGCACAACGCCTCGCACGGCCGTCATGGTGCCCAACGTGACGATGAAGGCGTTCACGCCGATCTTCTGCACCAGAACCGCATTGATCAGGCCGACGACCGCGCCAACTGCGAGCGCGAGCAGGACGGCGGGCACGGTCCCGATGGAGTCAATCGTCGTGAGCGCCAGTGCGGCGGCCAAAGCTGCTACGGAGCCGACCGAGAGGTCGAAGTTCCCGGAGATCAGCACGACCGTCATGAAGACCGCGAGGATCGCGTCCGGCGCCGCCTGATCCAGAATGTTGGACACGTTGACGGGCGACAGGTAGGCAGGCTGGCCTTTGACCGCTGTCGCGATCGCAAGCACGGCGACGAGAAGCAGCAGGGCATACGCCACCCCGGCGCGCTGCGGGCGCAAGCTGTGCAGCGCTGGTGCTACTCGCGCCCCGAGACCCGGCAGCTTGGTCTGGACGTCGTTGGAGCCGTGGATGCTCATGACAGGCCTCCGGCGAGTGCGGTGAGATGGGCGACCGACACCGACTGCGAGTCGACATCGGCCACGATGGCGCCGTGGCGAAGGACCACGATGCGGTCGGCAACGCTCAACAGCTCTTCGAATTCTGAGAGCACCACAACAATCCCTACTCCCCGCGCTGCCTGGGCACGGATCAGGTTGATCAGATCGGCCTTGCCGCCAACATCCACCCCAGCCGTGGGCTCGTCGAGCAGCAGCACGTGGTGGCTTTTGTAGATCCACTTTGCGAAGACGACCTTTTGGGCGTTGCCGCCGCTGAGGTCCTTGACCGGCGAATCGATCGACGGCGCGACAACCCCGAGATCGGCGCACGCTTGGGCGGCCCGAGCCCGCTCATTCGTGGGATTGAGAATGCTGAAGCGGCGAGACAGCCGCCCGAGGTCAGCCATCGACACGTTGCGCCAGATTTCCCAGTCACCGACGAGACCCTGTGCGAGGCGGTCCTCAGGAACGAAGGCGACGCCGTCTTTGACGGCTTTCGCAGGCGTGGAGCCGATGGGGGTGTCGTTGACGAGCACTTTCCCGCGCACCCGCCGATCGGCGCCGAAGATAGCCTTCAACAGTTCGGTCCTGCCCGATCCGAGCAGTCCTGCGATGCCCAGGATCTCGCCTCGCTTCACCCGCAGGCTGACCGGCGCGAGCATGTTGACCGACTGCAACTCATGTACCTGCAGGATCGCCTCGCCCTGTTCGCGGACGGGCTTGGCGACCTCGGCGGCTCGTAGGCGATCGCCGACGATTCCTGTAACCATCCGCTGCTCCGACATTGTCGAAGCGTCCAGTTCATCGACGAGCCTCCCGTCGCGGAGCACGCTGACCACGTCACACGCCTGCATGACCTCGTTGAGGAAATGCGACACGAACAGGACGGCAACGCCGGAGGCAGCCAGGGCTCGCATCGCGCCCAGCACTCCGGCTCGCTCGGCCGGCGTGATCGAGGCGGTGGGGCCATCGAAGAGGATCAGAGACGGTCGTTGTGCAAGCGCGCGCAGGATCGACACCAGTTGCCGGTCGCCTATCGACAGATCGGCTACCGTGGTGTGCGGATCGATGCTGAAGCCGATCTGCGCGCACAACTCCTCATAGTCTCGCTGTCGCTCTCGGGGATGCCACATTCGCGCGGACCGCTGGCCGAGGTAGACATTCTCCAAAACGGTCACCGCGGCAGCGACCGGGCTTTGCTGATGTACGACAGAGACGCCGGCTGCTTGCGCGTCGGCCGGCCGTCGCCAATCGGTGCTAGCGCCATGCCACCGAAGCGTTCCGGTGGTCGGCCGCACGGCTCCGGCGATGATCTTGATCAGGGTGGATTTCCCCGACCCGTTGGCTCCGACCAGCCCGTGCACTACGCCGGGCAGCAGTTCGAGGCAGACCCCTCGCAGTGCCTGCGTGCCGCCAGGATAGGTCTTGGTCACGGATTCGACCGCAAGCGCGGGGGACGAAGGTCGGCCCCCCGCGCTTGCTGCTGGTACAGCTACCATTGCGGGACGCAGTCGTTAACGTTCGCCTTAGTGATGGCGGGGGTGGAGTAGCTGAGCACCGCGTGGGGTGCAGCAGACTTGCCGGTGATCTCGCTGTAGAGCTCGTCGAGTGCCTTGGCGCCCTCATCGACCGGCTTGTAGCACACGTCGCCGTAGATCGAGCCGTCCTTGATCCCGGCGATCCCGCTCTTGGACCCGCCGTTGCCGAGGACCTTCGCGTGGGAGTGGACAGCGGCGATCGCCGCTGCGCAGCCCGTTGCCATGTCGTCGCTGAGCGCATAGAACAGGTCCACATTAGGGTGCGCACTCAGGATGCCCTGGCAGGCGGCTTGTCCGTCTTGCTCGGTCCAGTTTCCGGGCTGGGTGGCGACGATCTGGAAGTCGCCGGCCGCGGCCAGGTCAGACTTGAAGCCAGCCGTCCACGTGGTGTTCTCAAGGAATCCGGCCGCCCCCGTGATGATGGCGACCGTGCCGCCGTGCGGCAGTGCCTGCTTCGCCAAACTCGCCTCATCGTTACCCAGCGTAGTAGCGTTCTCGTTGATCGTGAAGTTCAGCTTGCTGTAGGGAACGTTGGTCGGACCGGTACCTACCGTCCCGTGAACGGAGGCAACCGGAATACCGGCGGCCACGGCCGCGTCGACCATCGCCTGGGCCGGGCCCGGGGAGTTCGGCACGATCAGGATTCCGCTGACCTTCTGGGCAACCAGGTCCTGCATGTCGCTGCCTTGCTGCTGCACATCGCCCTTGGAGTCAAGCACGATAAGCTTCACCCCCAGCCGGTTGGCTTCCTCCTGCGCTCCCTTAGCCAAGGCGACCGGGAAGGTGGAGGCCATCGTCTGGTTCGACATGCCGATCACGATCTGCTTCTGCGGCGTCGCTGCCGCGCTAGAGGTCGTGGAGGCGGAGGTTGTTGAGCAAGCAGCCAGCATGGCCACGGCGGCACACCCCGCCGCTGTCTGAATCGCGATACGCGTACGTGCCACAGAGGGCAACCTTTCGCTAAGACCAGATGGCTCCCTGCGGAAGCCCTCATCGATCGTCCTATAGGATCTACGATGTCTGATCCTGCGGTCAGTTCGGCGCGAATGTCAACGCCCGCAATGCCACCGTGACATATTCGTAACCAGCACTCTTCTGCGTGCGCGCCGTCTCGGCACTCGATGAGCGGGATCCGGGTACTCCACCAAGGGGGGCGGTGAACTGTGGCACCGGGCGGCAGATCGTGTAGGATGTAGGATATGGTAGATCCGTTGCGCGAGACGCCGCAGGAGTCCGCGCCCTCATCGCTGTGGCTAGGTGCCGACGCTCCGCGCAGATCGGTGCTCGCAGACGAGGTCTACGAGATTCTCAAGTCCAAGCTTATGGACAACGTTGTCGACCCAGGATCTCGCCTGTCCATCGACGGTCTTGCACGCGACCTCGGTTGCTCGCCGACGCCGATTCGCGAGGCGCTGGCACGCCTAGAGTCCGACGGGCTAGTAGCCAAGCGACCCCACTACGGCTACACCGCGGCACTATTGCTCGACGCGAAAAGCTTCGCTGAGCTGTTCCGCATGAGATTGCTGCTCGAACCAGCAAGTGCCTCCTGGGCCGCCCAGGCCGCCACGGCCCGCCAGATCACAGACCTGGAAACGCTCATCGCCGACATGCGCCGTCCGCTGGTGGGCGACGGTTATGAGAGCTACAAGACGTTCGCGGCCCAGGACGCCGCCTTCCACGTCGCTGTTGCCACGGCCACCGGCGTCGGGCTGATGGTCGAGACCCTCGATCGTCTCCGCCCTCATGCGCGGTTGTACCGCTTGCACTACGCGGTCGGCATGACCGATCAAACTGTGCAAGAGCACGAACGGGTGCTGGAAGCGATCGGCCGACGGGACGAGAGCGGTGCCGCTCAGGCGATGAGCGCCCACCTGCGTGCATCCCAGAGCCGACTGACCGAGGTGCTGACCACGCCAGCCGGTCAAGGCTGATCCTCGTATCGGTGGCAGGCACGATGGCCGGCTCCGCCTGTCGGTGATCACGACGAGAATCCGTCAGCAATATATGGCCAGGATTTCAGGCGGGGGACCCTAGCTGGTCTTTGGCGGGGAAGCGTGGATGCGTCGGCGGAGCAGCCAGGCGAGTGCGCAGGCGGCCAGGAGCGAAGTTGTGATCCCCGCGGTGATCACGGCCGGCCCGACCGTAACCAGCGGTCGGCCATACGCGAAACCGTAGACAACCCGGCTCACTGTGAACGCGAAGACGAGGCTGGCCAGCGGGCGGACGTCGGTTGCCAGCCAGCAGACGGCCACGAGCACCGTGACCAGGGACAGGCCCGTGGTGTACGGAGACAGGAGTGTCGTCCCGGCCGTCGTCGCGGCGAAGAGGGCCGGGTAGGTGTTGGCGAGCGACTCGGCCAGTGCCACCCCCAGGGCCAGGCCCGGTAGCCACAGCAGGGACAGCGGCGGCCGCTCCATACGCCGGGCGAAGAGCAGGAACACCACGACCGGCGGCCCGACGAAGTCGGCCAGCACCACCATCACGTCCCACTCTTGCCTGATGACGGTGAAGCTCACCGCTGCGATCACGGCAGCGGCGGCGCCGGCGGCCACGCGCCCGCGCCGCCCTGACCAGCCCGCCGCGAGTATCACCAGCGCTAGGACGCCGAGCACGTAGAAAAGCCATTCATAGTCCCAGAAGAGGAGCGGCAGGTGCCCCCTGCGCGCGGTCCAGGCGACCGCGCCAAGTCCCAGGGCGGGAAGCTGGACCAGGTACATCGCGGCGCCGGCCACGGCCACCTGGCGCAGGCTCGCGGCCAGTCCCTGGCGCAGGTTGGCCGCTCGGCGGGCGCGCAGGCCCGCGGCGACAAGCGCGACCGCCTCCCGCGGCGCCGGCCAGTCCCGGCCGGGCGGAACCGCCTCCAGGAGGGTGCCGGTGATCTCCTCGCCGCGGTCCGCGCGGTAGGCCGCCGGGTAAGCCCGCAGCAGCCACCGGGCTCGCCGCTCCAGCCGGCCCGCGTCGCCGTGTCCGCCCTCGCTCATGTGGTCCTCAGTTTCCGGGTCAGCGGGCTGGCCTTCGTCTCCCGGGCCTGGCCGATTACTAGTTCCGCCGCTTCGGCCATCCGCATGGCCTCCGCGCGCAGGGCGGCAGACCCGCTCTCGGTGAGCCCGTAGGTGCGGCGGACCCGCCCGCCTACGCTCTCCTCGCTGACGAGCTGGACGTGCCCCTCGGCGGTGAGCCGGTCGAGCGCGGTGTAGAGCGTGCCGGTGGCCAGCCTGACCCGCCCGCCGGACAGTTCCCCGGCCCGCTTCATGATCGCGTAGCCGTGCAACGGCCCGTGCAGCAGCGCGGCCAGCACGTAGAACGTGGGCTCCCGCATCGGTGGTCCTGCCATGCGCTCATAATAGGTAGATAATAGACATGTAGTCAATCGGACTATGGGACATAACGGCGGCCAGCTCCCGGTTGCACCTGGCGCGGGTCGTCCCGCGTGGTCCGGCGCCGCCAGCGGGACCGCGGACCAGGGAGCTGACATGACCGACGACTACCGTAAGGACCCCGAGGCGGTCGCCCGGCTGACCCCGCAGCAGTACCGGGTCACGTGTTCCACGACGGGGCCCAGGGAAGCCGGCGGCCTGCGCTACTGCATCAACTCCGCCGCCCTTCGCTTCGTCCCCGTCGATGACCTGGAACGCGAGGGCTACGGCGCTTACCGGAAGCTCTTTAAGCCGGCCGACGACAGCGGCGCCGTGTCAAGACGACCGGGTGGCCCGGCTGAGCTCGGTTACGGCCGCGGTTCTGGCCGCGGCCTCGGGTGCGTCAAGACCCCCGCGATCAAAGAGTGGCGCCGCCCGCATGCTGAGCCGGCACCCAGCGACAGCTCCGTGAATTCTACCTTCCGGAGGGTTGGATGATCATTGTCGCCTATCCGGGCCTGCATGGCTCGACCGAGCACTCGCCGGTCCCGGCTGGGATGAGGCCGAGGCGGCGGGCGCTTCGGAAGCGGTCGAATCGCTGCGGGGCGGTCCCGCGGTCATGAAGGACGATGTCCTGGTCGCCGTTGTCCCACCGGTTATGGGCGATGGTCATTTCCCACGCGGGGGAGCAGCGGCCAGGCCGGCGGCCGCCGGGGTGAAGATGCCGTCTCCGGATGCGATCGCCACGTGGGGGAACCGGGCGGCGACGTCCTCGCCCGCCAGCACGGCCAGTAGCTCGGTGTCTGCGCCGTCCGGGCCGGAACGGACCAGGTAGCGGGTGCCCGGCCAGCCGTGCCAGGCAGCGGACAGGGCCATGTGGTTGCAGCCGATTACCACCTGGTCCAGGGGGCCGATGCCGACGCGCGCGGCGTAGGCCAGGCGCAGCCTGGCGACCTGCCACTCGGCCGGCATGCCGGTGCCGGCGAGGTTCTCGATGTCGACTAGGTGCAGGGCCCGGGCCGGGTACCGGCGCCATGCCGTCCGTGCCGCGCGCGTGGCCCGCCCGGGCTCTCTTGTAGCCGCTGGTGCCATCGGTTCCTCCCAGCTATCCGGAGTTCCATTTTTCCATGGCATGGTCGCATGGATATCCATGGGATGTCAACATGGATAGCGGAAAGAATTCCGGCAGGCCTGCGGGCTCCGCGCGGGCCAGGCCAAAGCACCCCCATGGGCACGCGGGTCACCCGCATGGCGCGCGGCGTCCCTGCCCTGGCCTGCGTCAGGCGGTGTGGCCCCAGGCGCGGTCGCTCTCGGGCAGCTGCCCCAGTGCGGCCGCGGCCTTCTTCCTGGCCGGATCGTCTTCGCTGCGGATCGCGCCGGCCCGTTCCCTGGCCTGGTCTCTCACCGACAGGCGCCACTCCAGCGCCTGCTGCGGGCTGCACCCGGCCGCAGGAGGATCGATCCTCAGCAGCTGCCCGGCGTAGCGCTCCAGCAGCCCGTCGGTTGCCCGCCAGGGCCGGGCCGTGTCCTGTCCGGCTTCCGGGCGCCCGGCCAGCGACAGGATCTTCTGCAGGTCGAGCAGCTCGGCGGTGCGGCTGGTGACGATCCGCCGTTCCAGCGCCCACGCCGAGGAGGTGAGCCACCGCGGATTCGCGATCCCGTCCTCGCTGAGCGCCGGCGCGATGAAGGCACGGCTGCCCGGCGCGCGTTCCCAGGCCCGCCGCTCGTCCCGGCGCAGCGGCGCGAACGCCCGGCTGTCAACCTGCAACTGGTGGGCAGCCCACAGGTACTCACCCAGGAAAGCGGCGTTCTGCGGCCAGCGAAGCTCAGTCAGCGCCGTCAGCACCACCTCGCGAACCGACCTGCCCGGACGAGCCTCCCGCAAGCTCCTGCTGGCCTCGCGCCTCAGCTCCTCCAGCAGGTCATCACGCCGGTCATCGAGCCGCTCCACCGCGCTCACCTGGACAACCAGGTCCGTCACCGCGACCTTGCTGCTGCGCGCGGCGGCCACAAGCCGCTTCTGCAGCTCAAGGATCTCCTCCAGAGTTGCCACCAGCTCCGCGCGGATCCCGGAAACACTCATGCTCGAGACTCTATCTCATCCATGCACACGCGCCATGGCAGCGCCCGCCTGCACCGCCATGTCGCGCACCTGCAGGAACGCCTGGGCCGGACAATCAGGCGCGAACACAAGCCCCATTAATCCGCCAGCTCGGCGCGGAACGCTGCCAGCTCTCGTCTGCGGCATTGGCCACAATCACGTTGACCGACGGGACCAGGCTGTTGACCGGCGGCGCTGCCGGGTTGTCGTAGTAGTCGATCCTGCGAGTCATTGCGAGCCGTCTTTCTCTGAGTCAGTCGACGTCAATCGTCAGCGTCAACTCGTCCGGCGGTCCTACCTCTTCGATCAGCAACTCCAGTCCCGCCCGCAGGTCGGCTACGGCGGCCTCCCGTGTCGGCCCGTCGCCGAAGGCGGCGACACCGGGACGGAGCGAGGCGGACGCGCACCAGACGCCGTCATCTTGCTCGACCACGCACTGTAGGTGCACGACCCCTGTCATGTCTCTAAGTGTGGCACGTAGACCCGAGCCGGCATTCGCCACGGCCGACAACGGCCGACATCCAAATGAACGGCAGGGAAAGTCGCGGCGCGCGAACTAGTGGCGGGCGTCAGGCTGCGTCCTCGATGCGTGAGATGAGGGTACCGACGTCGTTGATCCAGGCGGTTAGTTCTCCGGATGTGGGCGCCAGCTCGTAGGGGTGGTAGTGGCAGGCATTGCTGAGGGCGGCCCATGTGTAGGCGACCTGGTGAGCCAGGCTGGAGTCTAGGTAGGCGGGTAGGCAGATCAGCTGTGAGCGCATGGTCGCCTGGCACATGGGGACAGTTTCGGCCTCGGCTGCCCAACGGTAGTCGACTGCATCTTCAAGCGCCTGGCGTGCCAGCAGTGCCGTAGTCCGTGGCCATACCCCGGCGATGGCCGCGTCAGGCCGGGTGATGAGTTCCGTGGCCGCAGCCATGAGCTGTCTCGGTGTCACTGAAGCTTTTCCTCGATCTTCTGGACAAGGCTGCGGCTATCGGAGACGAGGTCGCGGAGATCACCAGCGTGCGACTCATGCGCGCCCTTGTTCAGCGCCCGGTAGGTATTGGCGTAGATCTTTCCCCACCTATCAAGCGCGGGCAGGACCCTGCCACCTTCGCCGGAGTCGCCGAACATGCCCAGTGCCGCGATGCGGGTGAGGGAGCGCTGGCTTGTGGCCAGCTTGGCTTCGATCGCGGTCCTGGTCTGGCCGGTGCCAAGTTCGCGCCGCCAGAACGCTTGGATGAAGGCGGCCTCCACCGCGGTCCGGCATAGCCCAGGGACCACGCGGCGTGCCACGCCCTCCGGCACCTGGCTGTCGGAGTTGAGGTCGCAAGCGTCCTTGAGCGCTTGCTGGACTGGCTCCAGGCAAGGGCGGATCTCTACGACTGACTGCGGGCGCCGGGTGACCTCCAGGATCGTCGCGGGAATGGACAAGTCTCGCACGGCGCTGGCCAGCCTGTTGTCATGCGTGAAGACGATGACCTGACGGGCGTCCGCGACCTGGTGGAGGACCTGCGCGAGGCCGTCGACCTTGGCTGGGTCCATCGCCTGGACCGGGTCGTCGATGACCAGGAACCGGAACGGGCTGGTGTTCATGGTCGCCCTGGGCAGGAAGATGCTCAGCGCTAGCGCGTTGACCTCGCCCTGGCTCATGGTCCCGAGCGCGGTGCCGGGTGTCCCGTCGATGGTGACGTCTAGTTCCAGTGCCCGCCGGGTCACTGTTCCTGATAGCCGGAACGAGCCGAGGTCTATGTTGCTCTCCTGCCGCAGCTTCAACCAGGTCTGCCGTGCCTGGTCGGCCAGCGGCGCGAGGCGGATGTTGCGCAGGTCGGCGGTGGCGTTGTTGAGCCAGGTCCGTGCGGCCCTGAGTGACTTGACCGGCTGGCTCGCCTTGAGGGCCTGCTCTGCTTCAGAGCACCAGGATGCGACTTCGCGGGCGAGCGGAAGCCATTGGTCATCCCGCCTGGCCAGTTCGGCTGAAGCAGTGGTGGACAGATGGGTGACCGCGTCCGACAGTTCGATTGCCGAAGTTTCCAGGTGGTCGGCGAGTGCCCGCAGGGCGGCGGGCGAGGTCGAGTTAGCGCCGGCACTGCCCGGTGGGATTGCCCAGGCGCGCCAGGCGTCGCGCGCGGGCGTCAGGTCAACGCCCGGGACGACGTCCTCCGCCGACTCGGTGAGCACCAGTGGCGGCTGCCGCATGAGCGCCAGCGCCTGATCGGCGGCGGTCCGTGCCGTTTTGACGGCCTCGTCGGCGGTTCTTGCCTCGTCCTGAAGGCGGCTGAGATGCTCTCGTGTTGCATCTTCCCACTGCGCCGTAAGAGCGCCCTGCCGACCGCAGACTGGGCAATCGCCGTCCCCGTGAGTCGCGCGGTGCTGCAGAGCGGCTTCGAGCAACCGGGCCAGGCTGCGGGCCTGCCCCGCGCTCGTGCCGGCCACGGCGTCGAGGCCGTCCGCGGCAGCGCGCGCCGCCGTTGCCGCCATGCTGACCTCGTCGTCCGTCGGCGCGCTGAGCTGTGCAAGCTGCCGCAACGGGGCGAACTCGCCGCCGTCAGGAGGCGTTCCTCGGGCGGCCATCGACTTGACAGCCTCCAGGTCCCAGGCCTTTCCCTCGAGCGCTGCCAGGCAGGCCCGGGCCCGCTCGTCGTCGATTGCGCCGAGCCGCTCCTTCAGCGGTTCTAGCCGCTGTTTGACGTCGTTCAGCGCGTCATCCCGGTGTTTCCTAGCTGTGTTCAGCCGGGCGGCTGCGGCGGTCAGCTCATCCAGGCCTAGCACTGAGGCCAGCAGGTCATGCAGTTCCGACGGGCGGCCGAAGAACGCCTCCAACTCTGCGTGGGACAGAAACGGCCGATAGGTTCGCAGGTCGTTGCCCCAGCCCAGGCCGTCGATTGATTCGCGCTTCTTCCCCGCGACCTGCAGCCAGGCGCCGGAATTTGCGATGTCACCTCCGGCTTGCCAGGTGCGGGCGATGGTGGCGCGCCCCTTGCCCTCGATCAGGAAGTCCGCGCGAATATCGGGACTGCTCGCAGCGTGCTTGTTCTGCCACCCTTCCTTGAAGACGACGGGCGTGTTCGGCGCTGACCAGCGCATCAGCGTGCCGGTGAGCAGGACCTCCAGTGCCTCCGCAAAGCTGGACTTGCCGCTGCCATTCCGGCCGACCACCAGCGTCAGGCCAGGACCCGGATGGACGTCGAGCGTCGCGGCAGAGCCGATGCCCCGGAACCCGCTGACGGTCAGCGACTGCAGGTACGCGCCCACCGGCTCAGGCACGTTACCGACCACTTGGGGCGGCACGTACCGCTGCTCGGCCGCAGCGTCGAGTTGCACGGCCAGGGCATGGTCGCTGTCAAGAGCAGCCAATAGCAGGTCCGCGGCCTCGCCGGGGAGCGGGATTTCCTCAATTCGCTCGAGCACAATCTCAAGTAGCGCGTCATTCACAAAACACGAACTATCACATGCCGTGACGTCGGTTCATCATGTTGCGCGAAGTTGCGCACTGCTTGTTTTCTCTCGCCTTCACCAGCTTCATCTCCGAGGCCATGTGCCACACTGGTAAATAAGCGCGGGAACGACTAAGAAAGGGGATCGGCGGTGGACCGATGGCATCGGTGGCGCCCGGAACCGCCGCACCGTGGCTTATCGGCCTGACAAACCGCTGGGGCATAAGGGGCTTTTGGGGTCGGACGAATAGACGACCGGGACGGGGCAGCCCTTGGATTACCCCTCGGGTGATCCAAGCGCGTTGCAAGTCAGGTAACGGAGTGCGTTACGTCTCTGGGCGTCCGCGCGGGGACGCCAGGCAGTCGCCGGGGAACTCGAGGTAGTGGCGGTTAGGGCGGTGTCGGGTAGCCGTGCCAGCGCGTCCCGGACCCGTCGCAACAGCAGCGGGTCGACCGGCCCGTGCCCACGGCCTCTGCCCGCTGCACATGCGGCTTTACCGAACTCGCGGACGAGGAGCTGAGCGACCATCTCCTCCTGGTCTTCGAGCCTGAGGACCAGTCATGTCGTCACTTTCTTGGGGGTTTCCAGAGACAAAGGGGGTTGTAACCCCCTGATCCCGTCGAGGTCAGGGGGTAGCTCGGGCACGCGGCTGGTCCCGTACAGCGGCATGCCATCGGCCCGGTAGTCAAGGCGTGCGTAGACCGTGCGGCGTTGGTCCGGCTCGTCGTCTGAGCCCATCCAGGTGGACAGGTGCTGGATGACGGACAGGCCGTGGGTCGGCTCCGGGCGCAAGATCCCGTCCCATGTCGGGCTGCCCTGGTCAAGGACCTCAACCCAGATGTAGGGGACCTTCTCCGTGGCCTGGTGGAAGACCCGGACGGTCCCGTCACCCACCCGCCGGCATTCCACCAGCAGTGGTCAGACTGGAGACGCCACCGCCAGGCCGCCGCACGGAAATCCCGCTACGGCCGCCGCCTCGGAGATCACTAGCGCTGTTGCAGTACCAGGCAGTCGCTGCGTGCTGCGTGACTTATTCGGCAGGAGGGGGCGGCGGCTGTGCTGGCGGCGGGGTGCTGAGGAGGATGCCTGCCATGGCGGCACCGACGATCAGGAAGGCGATGGAGACGTCAAGCGTCGGCCAGGTCGGAGGGGCTCCATCCATTCCTCGTCCTTGAGGCAGTCGAAGACCCAGACCCAGAACAGCACCCCGACCGCGATGCCCGCTGACGCGGCTACCGTCCACGCGGTGAGCTCCCGCGTTCCCGGGCCCGTCGAGCGGCGCAGGTACCGGCGTCCGGCGATCAGCAGTGGGACCGGCATGAGCCCGCACACGGGCAGCGCGCAGAGCCCGAGGGCGGCCCCCACGAGAACGAGCCAGCCGACAGGCGACGACCACGGGTCGCTGGACTGCACCTGGAAGGCCAGAAGGCCGAACAGGATGGCGCAGGGGATGGCTCCGAGCAGGGACCATGTCGCGACGAGGGTGACGCAGCGTGTTCTGGCGGGGATCCGCCTCCAGGCGCGCCGTGGTGACCAGACAGGCACAGGCCTCACTACTCGCACCCATAATCAGAGTCAGAGCTGAAGTCTTCTTCGGTTGACTGGCCCGCCGGGACATACTCCGGGACTTCGACCGCACTATTCGAATCCGACCATGGCTCGATGTAGAGCCAGTAGCCCCCCGTCGGCAGACTCATACGGTACCGGACCCCCGCTGTCGTCAGCGGCAGGTCCTGGGACACGACAGGCTTCTCGCCGCCGTCCATGGGCAGTACGGACACGGTGACCTCACGGGAGGGGTCCGGGGTCTCGCCTGCCGCCTTGGCCTTGGCCAGCGTGCATTTCGCGACGATCCCGGTGAGGATGCCGGAACCCGGCCCGTATTCGGGCGCGAAGGTGAGCGGAACGACGGCGACCGCCAGGAGGCAGGGCACGGCCACCGCCGGGATGACAAGCGCCAGGTACCACAGCGACCGGCGGCTGAGCCTAATACCGGCAATATCGATACGCCCCAAGTTAGCCGCCAGTCGCAGAGAATGTCACGAGCATCGCGATCGTAGCTGGTCCCGCGCACCCGGAGTGCGGCCCGGACACCCGGTCCCGGCTCATCATGGCGCTGCGCGCGAAGAGGCAGCGGCCCTCTGGGGCTGCCGCTCGGCGGGCGTCACGGGAGATCCGGGTCGGGTCCGGGTTCACGCTGTATCCCATCGTCGTCGGCCCCAGGCACATCCCCGTCGCCCGGCCCAGGGCATTCCGCCCGCACTGGTCAGACTGGAGACGCTACCGCCAGGCCGCTGCCCGCAAGTCCCACTACGCCCGCCACGTCCGGCAGGTCCCCCGGTGGCGTTACGGGCATTTCCTCCAGGAACCCGCACAGCGCCCGGTTCAGCGCGTCCGCGTCGATCTTCCCCAGGACCCGGCTGAAGGTCCGGGTACTAGGGGACCGCAGCCGCCCGGTCAGCGGGCACGCCCTTCCGCCCAGGGCGAGCAGCGTGTCCCGCGTGCAGCCGCAGGCCCATTCCGCGATCGCGGACGGCGAGTCGTGCCCGGCAGCGGTGAACGCGCATACCGCCAGGGCCAGCACGAGCTTCCAGCGGGTGCCAGCGGCCCGCCTTCTTGCGCGGGTCCGGGACGAGCCGCAGCCAGTCGCGCAGGCAGCAGCACGTCCTCGCGCCACCGCCTTCAAGGGCAGCCGAAAGCTCACGGGCAGGGACAGAGATCAGGGAAGATAGGGTCGCGGGCACGGTTCTTTCCGGGGGGATCAGTTAAGGTTCGCACCTCTGATCTTCCGGAACCGTGCCCGTTCCTCAAAATCCCTGATCAGACCCCCTCAAACCACCCGCCCCATATGCGGACTCACACCGCCAGGCAGACAAATCCCCAACTTGCCGGGGCCGTGCGGAGCATCCTGCCCGTAGCAGGAGGGGATCTAGTGTCCTGAAGCAATAATTCCTGGTCAGCTAGTAGGCTTGGGTCATGGCGAGTCCGAAGCTTGAGCCGGTCGTGCTGACCGATGAGGAGCGGCAGGTTCTTGAGGGGTGGGCGCGGCGGCGGAAGACCGCGCAGGCGCTCGCGCTGCGGTCCCGGATCGTGCTGGCCTGCGCGGATGATCAGTCAGTGTCCGCGGTGGCCGCTGGGCTGGGGGTCTCCAGGACGACGGCGGGCAAGTGGCGGTCGAGGTTCCTGGCGGCCCGGCTGGACGGCCTCACCGACGAGCCGCGCCCTGGCCGGCCCCGGACGATCACTGACGAGCATGTGGAGAAGGTGATCGCTGCGACGCTGGAGCAGCAGCCCCCGAACGGCGACACGCACTGGTCTACCCGGTCGATGGCCAGGTCAGCGGGCCTGAACCAGACGGCGGTCTCCCGGATCTGGCGGGCCTTCGGCCTCAAGCCGCACATCATCCAGACATGGAAGCTGTCGACGGACCCGCAGTTCATCGACAAGGTCCGCGACGTCGTCGGCCTCTACATGTCCCCGCCCGAGAACGCCCTGGTCCTGTGCGTCGACGAGAAGTCGCAGATCCAGGCACTGGACCGGACCGCCCCCATCCTGCCGGTCCTGCCCACGACCCCGGCCCGGATGACCCACGACTACGCGCGCAACGGCACGACCAGCCTGTTCGCGGCGTTTGACCTGGCCAGCGGATCGGTCATCGCCCAGCACTACCGGCGGCACCGCCACCAGGAGTTCCTCCGGTTCCTCAAGCTCATCGACCAGGCGGTGCCGAAGGACCTGGAGCTGCACCTGGTCCTGGACAACTACGCCACCCACAAGACCCCCGAGATCCACAAGTGGCTGCTGCGCCACCCCCGGTTCCACCTGCACTTCACCCCGACCAGCTCAAGCTGGATGAACCTCGTCGAGCGCTGGTTCGCCGAGCTGACGAACCGCAAGCTCCGCAGGTCAGCCCACCGGAGCGTCACCGAGTTGGAGAACGACATCCGCAAGTGGACCAACGAGTGGAACAAGGACCCCAGGCCATTCGTCTGGACCAAGTCCGCCGACGAGATCCTGGAGACCCTCGCCGCCTACTGCCAGCGGATCACCGCGGCCCAGGACGCCAGGAGCGCGTGATGCCTGCCGCCAGGTTCCTCTTCGATGCGGGATCGGGCACCGCACTGTGGATCACCACGCCGGAGGACCACGATCAGCGGGGATACGCGGCCGACCTGCGCGGGCTGCCCGTCAGCCAGGCCCTCCACGACGAGCTGGAAAGCCTCATCGCGATGTACGACACGTCGCTGAACTGGGACTATCCGCCCGACCCGGGACCGTGGCGCGAACCGCAGTGCCGCCGGTTCAACCACGCCGTCCACCAGGCCATCCAGCGTCTACGCGAAGAACTCGGGCCGGCATGGCAAATCCACGATAAGTTCACAGACCTCCACGAGGACCCCGACCTCGACCGCTATCTCGCCGACCCCTCCGGCTTCACCCGTACTCCTCGCTAGTAAGCACTCCCTGCCTGCTAATGAATTAATGACTCGGAACACCAGCGGAACCTGAACACATCGGCCCCATCTCTGAAGCTACGAGGCTAATTCTCAGTGGCTCTGGCTACGAGTCGGAAACCGCAGCGATGGCGGATGGTGGGCTGTGGCGCGCCCGACTGATGCGAGCCTTCGCCGCGCTGAACATTGGGGCGGACTTCGGCGGAGACGACACGCCCAGCGGATATATCACGCCTGTCGGGCTTGCGGAGATTGCATCGGGAAAGCTTGCGCTGAATGATCCACCTAAACTATGGGCCTATGAAGCGGGGCCGGAAGAACCGATCTTCCTTACGCCTAATCCTGTTACTCTCCAAGTGTCTAGTCCGCACGAAGTGCTGGAGGCGGCAATGGCTGAGGCTGTTGCTGCTGACGGTCTGAGCACCTCCGCCTTGACGTACTGGCCCCACGTCGCCGTCACCGTGAGGATGTCGGTATCCGGGTCAGCCACGCAGGACAGCCCTATGGACGAGGCCCACATGCGCCCGGCGTTCTGCATCGTGAGCAGGTCGGGCAGTTCCGGGTCGGCCCCGTCGCCGCCCGCCGCGTTCTCCGCGTCTACCGTGGCGGCTTCCCCGGCGGCGGCTGCGCTCGTTCCCGCGCTCTGGTAGGGGCCAAGCCGCCCGACCAGGTACCGCTCGCCAGGACCCTGCGAGCGGAGCGGCAGCACCTCATCAGCGCCATCCCACGGGCCGAGCAGGTCGCGCTCCAGCAGCTCTTGCAGTGCGTCACGCACCTGGTAGGAGGTCGCCCCGGTGAACTGCTGCGGCGTGTCGAGGATCGATGCCGCATCCATGGCCATTCCGCCGCTTACCGCTTCAGTCATCGCCCGCCCTCACGTGAAGTGCATGTTCGCCGGTGGTGCTCACCTTAATAGCGAGGACCGACATTCCGGGCCTGCTCCTAGGTTACAAACATGGGCATAACCAGCTACGATATGTGGCATAACGTCATGGGATGCGCACGTTGAGGTGAACCGCTGGGGGCAGACGAAAAGGGAGGCTTCCCCTGGACCGGAACAACCACCAGGGCTGGTACGGCGAGTGCTTCATTCAAGTGCTGGCCGCCGCCGCCGGGTTCAGCGTGGCCAAGCCGTACCCTGACATTTCTGGGATCGATCTTCAGATCGACGGGACCCGCGGGATGACCAACGGCATCCCGCTCGCCAGGGCGCAGGTGAAATCATGGTCAGATCCACAGGGCAACGACCACTCACTGCGCTATCGCGGGCTTAACGAAAAGCAGTTCAACGCGCTTGCCGAGAGGCGAACACCCGTTCCGGTATTCCTGTTCCTCGTCGTGGTCCCGGCCGACGTCCACGACTTCGCGCACGCTGACCCCTGGGGACTGCGACTGTCCCACGCCGCGTACTGGGCATCGCTCGCGGACCGGCCGCAGATCCCTGACCCAGATACCAACCGGAAGGTCCCGGTCCACGTCCCCCGGCAGAACCTGCTCACGGTCGAGTCGCTGACGGCGTTGTGTGAGAGCCCCGTTCCCCTCCATCACCACGCCGCCGGTCCCAGCACGCTCGCGGGAACGGCATGAACGCCGTTGAGGCCACGGTGCACGCGTCCGATGTCAGCGGCTACCTCGCCAGCAAGGGCTGGGAACGCGACGGTGAATGGCGCGGCGCGAGCGTCTGGCACCTTGGCGGGACGGCCCGCCTGCTCATCCCGGACCTCCAGGACTTCGACGACACGGACCAGCTGATCAGGGAAGCCGTCGCCAAGATCGCCAGGTACGAGGCCCGCCCGGAGCACGACGTCTGGCGAGATATCGCCGAGCCAAGCGTAGACGCGCAGTTCTACCGGCTGCATCCCGACGCTCCCTCGGGCTCCATCTCGCTTCCCGCAGGCGTGAAAGCCGTGGTGAGCATCCTTGAGATCCTGCGAGTCACGGCAATCGCGACCGAGCAAGGCACCCGGATGCACATCGAAGGTCGCCGGACCTCGACGGTCGATGCGTTCCTGCACCGGGTCCTGCTGGGCTCTGCCGCGCCCGGAAGCTACATCCTCACCGCGCGGGTGTCGGCCGGGCCGATCGGCCTCAATCAGCCTGGCCTCTTCGACGATCCCCGCGAGTTCTCCGGTCGCGCGGTGGTGGCGCAACTGCGCACGGCGGTCGACGCGGCCCGGAACGCGGCCGAGCAAACACTCAATGGCCGCGGTGCGCTGGACCCGTTCTATGACTCCGCGGAGAGCGGGGTGTCCGGGAACCTGTGCAAGGCCCTCAGCGACCTGGGCGGCGAGGGAAGAGACCGCCCGTTCGAGATCGGGTTCTCCTGGGCACGCGCTGTACCAGGGCAGGCACCCGCGCCAGAGATCAGCTTCACCAGCAACATGCCCAAGGTGCTTGCCAGGGCAGCTGACGAGCTGACCGCGCTAGCGAGGTCCGGCACCGCGCAGATCAGCGGCCCCATCACGCACCTGCGCGACGAGCGGAACGAGCCGTCCCGCATCAAGGTCCGGGGGGCTGTCCAGGTGCCCGGCCAGCCGAAGTTCCCGCGCGGCTCGCTCTGGGTGGTCCTGACCGGCCCTCAGTACCAGGAGGCAATCGAAGCCCACCGGCTCGGCCGCCACGTCGAGGCCCAGGGCCGCCTGACTACTACCCGCCGCCGCCTGGAACTGCGCGCAGACACTTTCCAGGTCTTGCCAAGCGGCGGAAGCCACACTTGACCCAATAACCTCACGGTTCACCTCGGCCCAGAAAAACAGGGAGCGCCCGGATGCCCTTAAGGCCGCGGTGAAGGCCTCGTCCGCTAGAAGAGTTCACCCGTACCTTCTTGAGGAGGAAGCTTACGAGAGCGCTTTGCAGGGCGCAGGCCTGTTTGTACCTCGGCGGCGTGGCGGGCGTGGTTGAGTTCCAGGATGCGGTCGAGGATCTCCTGCTTGACGACGGGCGCGATCGTGTAGCGGGTGCCCTGGCGGGTGTCGTGGAAGTCGTGGCCTAGGCCGGAGGCCAGCAGGTCGGTCCAGCCGCAGGCGCGGGTTACCGCCTCGTCGATCGTGTGATGGATGGCGCGCAACTCCGCGATGTCGGCATCGGTGCGGGCTGGGTCGTGGACCATGTTGTAGGTAGCGGTTAGGCCCGCTTGCCGGGACAGCATCACGTCCCGACGGAACCTGTCGAGGCGGTCACCAAGCACCCGCATCTCAGATGTGATCTCAGGAAGCGGCAGAGTTTCGACCACGTCCGACGGGGTGTAGCGAATCCGGGTCTCCAGCGTCGAGGCTCGGTCGATCGCCCACCAGTAGTGTGGACCACTCGCCAGCAGGGCAAGCAGCCCAGCGTCGTCGGACGCGAAGACACCCAGTTGGTGCGAGAAGACCGGGCCTATGGGCACGAGGACTGGCATCACCACCTTGCTAACGAGCGCGATGACGATCACCCGGTCAAGGTTCTTGATCGCTTCGATCAGCCCCGGACGGCGCTCCGCATACTGCCACCAGCGGTCACGGTAGAGCTTGCGATTGTTCTGGTCACGCTCAGGCTTCACGAGGTTAAGGACCTGCTGGTAGGCCTCGCGGTACTCACGTGCTCGCTCAATCGGCCAGTCGTGGAAGTTAATGACCCAGCGGCTTCCCGTGCAGTCGAGCCTGGAGTTCAGATCCTGACCGTTGAGGTACGGGAAGAGGATGTCCTTGTTGCGTAGGTTATCCGATATCAGCTCGTGTGCGCTGTCTGGGGTCATCGTGAAGCCCATCCCGAGCACGGTCGATCCCTGGAATGCGATGCCAGCGTTGGCGGCAAGCCGCTCTGGCTTGCCCGTGACCCGCGACGCCAGGTCCAGCGATGATGTCATCCGGGGTGCGGCTGGACCGATCGCGCAACGGCTCGTCCAGGCGGCGGCGTACTCCACGGCGGCGTTCTTGGAGGGCCACCGCTTGCTCTTGACCGCCTTCCGAATCTCGGTGCCGCCCGCCACGATCTGATCGAGGCCGACTTCGCGGGTGTCCCCTTGAGCGATGGTGTTCGTAGCGATCAGGCCGGCTTGACCACGGCGCTTGGAGAGCAGCTCACCATGGACACGGAGCAAGAAGTAGGCGGAGTAATCCGCGCTCCCGCGCACACCGCCGGCCACCCAGGAGACCAGATACTCGCGGTAAGCGACACCATAAAGCCCCGTGAGCTTCTGCCCTCCGAGGTAGGGCGGGTTACCGACGATCGCGTCGAAGCCGCGATCCTCCGCCGCTACAGAGGGGCCGAACACCTCAGGGAACACCAGCGGCCAGTGCAGCGGCTCCCTATCGAACGCCCAATCGGGCTTATCTGTTGCCAGCCACGCCTTGGCCGCAGCAACGGCCTCCACCTCCTTACCCGAGGCAAAGGCTTCGCCGGCGTACTTCGCCGCGGCAGCCCAGTGGCCTTGCACATTACCTCTGGCTAGGGCCGCGCCTGCGACCAGGTTTGCGTACCGCCGCAAGTTCCGAGTGTCATCAACCACCTCGACGAGAGCGGCACGCTTTTTGTGCACGCCGTGGATGTCGTCTGGGAGATCCGAGAGGTTACGACGCTTCTCCCCGGCCTTGGCCAGGAAGTCGCGTACGCCCGTCGTGAAGTCGAACAGCGCGTGCTCATGGAGCTCGCGTCCGACGGATGGGTCCAGGTGCATCCACTCAAGCTGCTCGACCGACGTGATCCCCAGTAGCGAGTCGCCTACCGCTAGCTTGTCATCGACAAAGGTGAACGGCCGCGCTGGGTCCATCGAGATAATCCACAGGGACATCTTGGCCATCTCGACGGCCATCTCGTTGACGTCGACACCGTAGAGGCAGTGCTCGATGACTTGCCGCCGAGCCTCGACCACCACGGGATCGACTCCCACGTCCAGCGACCGACCCGACCGTGAACCCGAGGCAGCCCGGCCGCGTCCAGCGTCGGCATTGCCGACGGCCGACCACGTCTTTACCAGCATGTCGGCTAGGTAGCGACAGGCCGCGACGAGGAACGCTCCGGATCCCATCGCGATGTCGGCGACCCGTAGTGACAAGATCTCATCAGCTGTCCGGAGCTTCCACCGTGACGTGTCAGCCGTTTGCAGAGGCCCCGGAGAGTAGACGAGGGGTTCCAGGGCCCCTTCGGCTATCTCCTTCGCGAGGAACCCCGGCGTGTAGTGGGTGCCGGTCGCAGCGCGCAGGGTCGACTCTGTGACGTAGAGCTGGCCAGGGAGGATCACTACCGGGTCACCGCGCAGGTCGTGCCGGATCAGGCGGTACAGCGGCAGCAGTCGGGAGACGAGGGCGCGGTCCTGGGTGATCGCGTAGAGCTTGGTCTCCGCCAAGGCTCGCTCCTCGCCCACGAGGGGGGCTAGCTCAGAAGAGAGCCCACGAACCGTTCAGATCCCCGAATCTTTAAAGGTCTCCGCGATGCGGGCCGCCGGGCCGGATTTGGCGAGCAGCGCCTCCAGCGTCGCGAGGGGCACCTCGGCCTCGCGGCCCTCCCGGCCGGTGAGGCCTACCATGACCTCCGTCGCACGGTATCCGCCGAACGACAGCAGGCCCTCGTACACGAACCCGATCTGCTCAACCTGCAGAGTCGAGAACGAGACGGTGCGGCGCTCGCCCGCGACGGTCACTGTCTGAACCGCGCGCAGCATGTGCAGCACGGTCCGGTCATCGACCGTGAACGGCATCCAGGAATGCCGCCTTGGGGCAAATAGCGTACCGTCGTACGCCTGCATTTCTAGCCGCGGATGCCTGATGCCACCGTCGATCGCGGTGAACACCGCTATCAGCAGGTAGCGAGATCGGCCGACCGGCGCAACTACACGCAACGCGAACCTAACCGGGATGTCACCCCGACTCGGCAGGATGGTCGACTAGTATGGTAGCGCTCACGTCTGCCAGGGTGCCCCGCAGTGCGACCTGCGCTACGGGTCACGTCGGCAGCCAGCCGTGAGAGCCTTACCCTAGAGACATACCGACCGGATGGAAGCTCCAGCTAGGCGGAGGGAAGTCATGCGAACGCCGCACCGTAAGCGGCCGCGCAAGGATGATCAGTTCGTGCCCGGCTCTGACATGGACCTAGCCAAGATGGCCGGAGAAGTGAGCTACATCATCAGCACGGAGCACAAGGACTATCTGACAAGCGCGGGTCCAGGAAACCTCCGGAGCGACGCCACAGCCTGCCCGCGCGGACTTGACTTCGCCGAGGTTGAAGCATGGCTCAAGGAAGCCGTTCAGGACGGTCATGTCAGCGCCGTCCTCGACGGGGACTTCCCGCGCTATGCGTGGAAGAAGGTCGGCACTCAGGTCTACGAGGCCCGCCTGAGCAACGCCGGACTTGGCCGGTACAAGGGATACCCCATTGCAGCGCACGAGGCTCCGGGGTGGCTGAAATGAGCGCTTCCCTGGACTTCCGCGTTGAGTGGCTTGACGCACCTGGCGTTACGACGCCTGAGCTGGCCACTACCTGGGCTCGGTACGAGATGTGGCTCGGCGGTAGGTGCGTTACCCAGGTCGAGGCGACAGATGGGACGTTCCGCCGGGGCGTCTACGGGTCCCTGTACCCGCTTGCTTACTGGATCGCATCCAACTGGTGGCTGCTTACATCCCATGTGCGCCCTACTGCGGTCGATGGCCACTACTGGAGCTGGCAATACGTCCGCACGCAGCCGTGGCTGCGACAGCACAACTTCCGCGGCGCCGGTGACGGCATGGCCTGGCCAGACCTCACCATAGTTTCGGAAGGCCCGGTCACTCAGGTGGTCTGGGGGCAGGACTACGAGCGTCACTCCGGACTGGTGCGCTTCGCGTCGGATGGACGGCAATGGCTGAGATCCGATGAACTCCGCACCGAGCTTGCCTCGATAGTCACCCGCGTCCTAGACCGCCTTGCGGAGGCGGGACTTCCGAAGACGCCACTCGCTGAAGAATGGAGCGGAATCGCGGCAGCCGACGCCGAGGAAATGGATTTTTGCCGGACTGCCGCCCGGATTGGGCTGGATCCGTACTCGGTCGCGAATGAAACGGCCGAAGACATCATCCGAACGGCAGACGTGATTCCAGCCGAGATCGCTGACGACTTCTTTGACAGCGTCGACGTGGGAGCTCTCCTGGACGCCGCTGACTGGACACGAAGGGCCATGTCAGTCGCCGGGAAGGCAGCAGCCAAGGCCACTGAGACGATCCGCGCGATCCAGCAATCGGTATCAGTCCAGATTGTTGGTCATGCAGGGCGGTCAGATACCGAACGGCCCTGGCGGATTGGGTACGAAATGGCCCGCGCGGTCCGGCGTGAACTAGCGGTCACGGACGCCGATCACTTTGATACGTCTCCGTGGGTCGGCATCGGCCACGTTGACAGTGCCTCGCACGGCATCTATGGACTCGCGACCGTAAGTGATGACAGATGCGGCGTCGTCCTTGGCGACCAGCATGCAGGATCTACGGGACGCCGCTTCGGCCAAGCCAGGGCGCTTGGCAGGATCCTAGCCCATCCCGGCCAGAAGCAATTCGTCCTCTCGGCAGCCCGACCCCAGGAGGAGAAGGTAGCCCGCGCGTTCGCCGCCGAACTGCTCGCTCCCGCTAAGGGAATTCGCTCAACCCTGGATGCACTCGGCAACGACGACGACAACGCCATGGAAGCTGTCGCCAACCACTTCATGGTCTCGCCCCTGCTGGTACGACGCCAGTACGAGAACCAGCTAGCCAGCCAGTAATCGCTATCGCGCGGATGGGACCGCTCAGAACAGAGTCGTGTCGTCCGTGGGGGCGGTGGGGCGCTTGCGGGGGGACTTCTTGGCGTGGAGGCCGGCTTTTACTTCGGCTTCGTAGCGCGCGTGGTTGAGTTCCAGGAGGCGGTCCAGGATCTCCTGCATGACGGTGGGGGCGATCGTATAGCGGGTGCCCTGGCGGGTGTCGTGGAAGCCGTGGCCCAAGCCAGCATCTAGGAGATCAGTCCAGCCGTAGGCACGGGTCACCGCCTCGTCGATCGCGCGGTGAATGGCACGCAGCTCTGCGATGTCGGTGTCGGTGCACTTCGGGTTGTGCACTAGATTGTACGTCGCGGTCAGGCCCGCTTGCCTAGCCAGCATGAGATCCCGCCGGAAGGTGTCGAGGAGATCGCCGAGGTCGCACATTTCGGCAGTTGCTTCGGGAAGTGGAAGCGTATCTACTATATCTGACGACGTATACCGGAGATCGCCCTTCATGGTTGACCCGCGGCTAATCGCCCACCAGTAATGCGGGGCACTAGAGAAAAGAGCCCAGGGATTCGCCAAAGTCCCGGGTGGTATTCAGGCTGGTGAGGGCATGGTTATGCCCAATAGTTGGAGTGCGCGGCGGGGGTCCTGGGCGTTGCGGCGGGTCTCGGCGGTGTAGGTGGTTACTCCGTGTATGCGGAATAGGGTGATGACGAGGTTGGTGAGGGCGGACCAGACCTGGGGTCCGTTTCCGGTTCGGATGAGTGATTTGTCTTCTTTCCAGATCACGTCGCGTAGCCAGTGGGCGTGCTCGACGCGCCAGTGGCCGCGGACGTGGGCGAGCAGGTCCTGCGGGGTGGCCTCGTCCGGGCCGAGGCTGGTGATGTAGAGGACGGCCTCGCAGCTGGTGCGCCACTGTCCCTTTTTCTTCTGCGTGGTGTACCGCTCGATGAGCACGGCCTGCGCCGCGTCCTCGAAGCCGGCGCCGGCGGGGGCGGGCAGGACGCGGACGGTGCGGGTCTCGATGCGACCGCGGCTGATCTCGCTGGTCGCGGCGGCGACGGGGACGCTTTCCCAGGGCAGCGCGTTGAGGGTCCCGCTCAGGGACGGCTGGTTGCCCAGGACGGGCCACAGGTAGTGCGCTTTTTTCGCTTTCCGCAGGAAAGCGCGTTGTCCCTGTTCGACTGCATGGCGTCGATGGTGACGACGGCGCCGTCCAGCGGGAGCGAGGCGAGCGCGGCCAGCGCCCCGCTCAGCGCGGCCTCCAGCTCGTCGGCGTCGAGCAGCCTCCCGAGGCGGTCCAGGGTGGAGGCCGAGGGCGCGACCGGCAGCCCGGTCCGGGGACTGCGCCAGCAGCCGTGCGCCTCAAGCACCTCCCGGTCCCATTCCGCGGCGGCCTGCGCGACCGCCAGCACCCCGGCGCACGCCGCCGCGATGCCCGCGACCAGCACCGATACCAGCGACGCCAGCGGGTGCCGCTTCCCCCGGGGCTTGCGCGGGTCGGTCAGCCGCACCGCCAGCGCCTCCCGGAACTGCGCCGGGTCCGGTGCCGGGGTTCCCCCGGGCAGGTGGCGGCGGACGCAGTCGATAAGCCATGATGAAGAAGTAGCGGGCGCGGCCAAGGTCGGTCTCCGTGGTGACGGTCTGTGGCGTAGGAACCTGAATCATCACCCTGGGAACCCTCGCCGCGCCCGCACTTCTCGCGCTTTCACTCCCATCGCGCCCCGTCTCGCACCCACGGCAGCAGCCACGGAAAGTAACAACGCCTGCGCCCCCGGACCCCTGTCAGCAGACCACCCCGGAACAAGCTTCAGCGACGCACTGTAACCGCGACTTTGACGAACCCCTGCCTCGCCGTGCGTGTGCGGTTGTGTGATCAGTAAATCACGGCGTCCCGGGGCGCGTAGCATAGTGCCTCATCTCAGGTCAATCTCACCCTGATATCTCACCGTGAGATTAAAATGGCGTGGGTCGCATGGTATAGGCGCAGATCGCCCGCTGAGCGCGCTGCCCTGATCGATGGGCTCCGCGCGCTCGCCGACTACCTGGAATCCAGCCCCAGGGTTCCTGCACCCAGCTACGCAGACGTGTACGTGTTCCCGCCGGATGATGACTGCGCGGTAATGCGCGCCGAGATCGACACTGTCGCGGAACTGCTCGGCAGCCAGCCGCGCGAGGCTGCCGGCCGCCAGCACTACGGGGTAACCCGGTCGTTCGGCCCAGTCGACTACCGTGCTGTCGCCATCTGCGGGCACCGCCACGACGACGCCGGCCAGGGGTGAGACCCGAATGCCCTCAGCGACCACCATCTTCGTCATCTTCTGCGTCATCGCGTTCATCGGCGGTTCCGCGTTCGGCGCGCTGGTGCTGTTCTGCGTCAGCATTAACCGGACTCGCCGTGCCTCGCTTTTCGAGGTCAGCGGAGAGCAGCAGGGCGCGGCCTCCCGCCGCCTGCTCGTCTCGACCCGCGCCGGCCGCAGGGAGGGCGGCGAGTGACCACCACCACGATCGAGGCCTTCGCCATCATCGACACGGCGACGGAGAGCCAGGGGCTGCTCAGCTCGCGCACTCATTGTGGAGAAAAAACATGAGCACAAGGGCAACCCCGATCAGCCTGCATGCGGTCTATGTCCGCCACCACAGCGCGCACGACGTGGTCGCCGGGCTCGCGGCGGCGACGCCGGCGCTCGCCGAGACGTGGCAGCAGCTCGGCCGGGCACTGGACGGAGGCTTTCCGGCGAGCTTTCCGGCATGCGCCTTGACCGGGCCAGCCTGCTCGCGGCCATGCGGGCCACGATCGAGGCAGACGCCGACGGGGAGGCTGACACGCTCGCGTACCTGCGTGACGAGCTCGCCGACGGGGAGGCCTCCCGTGGGTAGGAGGTGCAGTGACGAGGAACTGCTTGCTGGCCTGTTCCAGCACCGGATAGAGCGGTGGCTGGAGCAGGAGGGCGTCTTCCGCATCGCAGGGTTCGGCGACGTGGAACTGGCTGGCGAGCTGGACTGGGAGCCAGGCGCGGGCCCGGTGTACTTGCGGCGCCTGGGCGACGGCCAGGTGTGGCGCGTCGACATCGCGATGACTGCCCGCCTGGCCGCGCCCGAAGAGGCCAGCTCGCGGTGGCGGTGAGCCGTCGCGTCGTTCGCCGACCCCATCAGGCGGGCGGGATCGTCCTCGACCGGCCGGGTCCGAGGTCGACCCGAGGTCGACCTGAGGTCGACCTCGGGTCGGATCCAACGCCGTGGAGCTTGCACGGATTCTAGACAGCCGGGCTTTCCGTCAGCTACGTGGCGCGGATGGCGGCGGCCTAGGATACCGGGGTCGGTCCGGGTCGAGGCAGGGGCCGGGTCGTTCTGGTCGTGTCTCGGATGTGGCTGCGTCGAGGAGGTAGTTCTCATTCCGGCCATTAATGGGCGCCCGGTGATCGGCCGCGAGGACATGGCGGCGCGCGGGGTCCCGCGGACCACGATCAACGGCTGGTACCGCGAGCGCGCCCGGACCGGGCATCCGGAGAAGGCCGGCCGGATCGGCCGGGTCGACTACTGGTACGAGGACGAGTGGACCGCCGGGCATGAGGGGCACCTGCGCGGCAAGATCGAGTCGCTGACCCAGGTCGACCGGGAGGGCGACTCGGACGACCTAGTCGACGCGGCCGAGGCCGCCCGCATGCTGAGGTACGCCAGCCGCCACGTGATCCACGCCAACCGGCGGCTGGGCTACTTTCCCGAGCCTGACGCCCACGGGACGACCAGCTAGGGCCGACCGGCCCCGCTGTGGAAGCGCTCGACCGTGTGGGCGACGGCCGACAACCGCGAGGGCATGGGAGGCGGGCACAAGCCCGGCACGCCTGGGGCTCCCGCCAAGCCGCATCCCTATGCGGGCGATGACCGGCTAGTCCGTGGGCTGGCCGGGCTGCGGTCCGGGGGTGAGCCGTCGGCGGCACTCCTGGCGGCCGAGTGGGGCACCAGTCGCCGTACTGCCGAGCGAATCATCAAGACAGCGAGGACTCTCCTGGCCACCAGGCGTTAGGCGACGGTCTGTACGAGTTCCTCGCGGCTCCAACCACGGTCATGATGGCAGCAGTCCTCACCTGCCCGCACTGACAAAATCGCGAGTACACGAGGTAGTGGGAGGATGTTGTCGGAGGCTGAGGCTCACTGTCTGCCTTACCGGCTTGTGCCGCCGATCTACGACCTTGAGCCGGGCTGCTCCTCTGCCGAGAAGTCCCTGACTTCTCCGCTAGCACCTCCGACAGAGGCGAGCACGATACGCAAGTGCATCGGCTAGGAATCGGCCAGAGCGCACAGGCGGAGTGGTCGACTCACGCACTTGCGCGGGGAGAAATCGCACTATCTGCAATATCGCCATATGCATCAGGATTAAATTATGACGCCAGCTGTGAAGCAACATCTTGCAACTTTCCTCTGATCTCTTGACCCGCCTATGTGGCGGATAGCTGAATAGCGTGGATTGCCTGAATGCGTGGACAATACGCATGGAAATATTTACACTCTTACTGCGGTCCACGGTATGGCTTACAGCGGGGTAAGCCTTGATCGCTTAGGGCGAGATAACGAGCATGCTCGCTTGCGCCGGTGCGCCTGAGCACCAGGAAGGACGGGTGCATGTCCGCGGCGGATGGATCCGCAGTCGCATGGCGTAAGAGCAGCGCATGCTTGCCGAGTGACTGCGTTGAGGTCGCCAGTCTCGGCGGTCATGTACTTGTTCGCGACTCGGCGGATGCGGCAAGGGGCTGCGTGCTGGTGCTCGCTGGCGCTCAGTGGTCCGCCTTCACGCGGCACATCACACGGAAGCCTGCGCCCGACGGCGAACTGACCTACTTCTCAAGTCGGCATGCTTATGTCGGGTGAGCAGTCGCGCAGCCTACGCCGGGGTGTCCCGAGGTTCCAGGAGCGAGGAGGTGACAACATGGTGGACGGATCTCTGCGGGTAGGGGGCATCCTCGTGCACATGGGCGACTACCGCAGACCCGATCGGCTGCAGCGCCCGCCTTCCCTGGCTGTCTACTGCCTCGTGTCCGGTGTGCTGGGGGCCGCTGCGGCGACTGTCGTAAGCTTCTTCGTTTCCGGGACGGCGTCCCTTGTGGTCTGGTCCGCCGTGCTTGTCTCGGTATGCGTTCTTGCGGGACTTGGCTACGACTCTGCTCTACTGCGCGCGATGCGGGGTGCTTACCGTCGGCCCTATCGCCACTGATCGCGCCTCCACGGCGTGCCCGCCTGATCCAGACGACGATCCACACTAGGCATGGTCCGCCGACTGCTCCGCCAGGTAGCCAGGCAGCCGGGTTGGCCAAGCCGTGCATCCCCTTGGCCAAGAGCACAAGCACGTCGACGACTACGGCGATGGTCATGCCCGAAGCGATGACGAGCAGGATCAAGTTCTTCGTCCGATTGTCTTCACCGAGCGTCTCAGAGATCAGGCCGATAATGCTCTCGGGACGATCGGGAGGCGCGCGATGTGGGTCATCGCCCGGAGACGGGTTCTCCGCCATGATGTTCTCCTACGCCAACTACCTGGATGAGGGGGCACAGCGTCAAGGTCGCCGTATGTTCAAACCGCCGTCCCGCCGGTCTCTGTCTCCTCGGCATGACTCAGGCGGTCTATCCGTTCCCTGAGCAAAGCGTCTCCATCTTTACGTGGTAGTGCGATCCCGTACATCGTTTCGAAGTACTCCCCGTACTCAGCGATCCGATCCGGCTCGTCACGGGCCAGATCGTCACCATTAATGCTTTCGAGGAAGAGGACTTCCTCGTCTGTCTCCCTGAGCCTCAGCAGGGTGAAGGGACTCTGCAGCCCCGGATGCGAGCCTCCCCTGAAGGGCACGATCCGGATGGCCGCGCCCGCGTGCTGGCCTATGTCAAGCAGGTGCTCCAGCTGACGGCGCAGGACGCTTGGTCCCCCGATCCAGCGATGCAGAGCCTCCTCCCCGACAACAAAGGAGGACTCGGCTCCCGAGTCGAACAGCCGGTCCTGTCGCTCCATACGTAGGTCGATGATCCGCTTCGCGCGCCCGTGATCACGGTAGACGCCCATCAGGGCGGCTGCGTACTCTTCCGTCTGCAGCAGGCCCGGGATGAGGAATGGATGAGCGACCCGTAGTGACGCAGCTTGGCTCTCGTGGCCAAGGAGCTGGGCAAACTGCGGCGAGACGATGTCCCGGTAGCCATTCCACCAAGACTGGCCACGACTGCCTCGCGCCGCGGTCGCTAGTGCGGCGACCCGGTCTGGGGCCGTCACTCCGTACAAGGCCAGCAGGGCGTTCAGGTCGGTCACCGAGATCCCCTGCGCTCCCGACTCGATCCTGATCAGCTTCGACAGCGACCATTCGACCTCCCTGGCAGCCTCACGCTGGGTGAGTCCGGCAGCCTCGCGCCCTCTGCGCAGCTCAAGCCCGAGCCTGCGCCGCTGGACGCTGGGGTCCGCACCGTCCGCCATGGAAGTGTTCGCTCCTTCAATAACTGGCAAGCGCGTGCCACTTTGGCCCGCACTGGTACATCCTAGCCAGGCAGACACCTGTCAGGATGAGAACTGTCGAACCGACACATTCTGTCCGGCAAGTAACTCCGGGTTGCGTGTTCACCTTCCCGTCAAGTTCGCTTGGTCGGCCAGCAGGGGCTTCGCGGGTCATTGCCTATGAACCCCAGCGAGTACCAGCGTTGCTGCAGACCCCGGCGTATGCGCGGGCGCTGGCGGGGGCTGACCAGGGCCTTGCGGACGACGGGGCACGGGAGCGGGCCGTTGAGGCGACGCTGGCCCGGCGGAAGTCGGTCCTCGGCGAGCGCAAGCCGGATATCCACCTGGTTATCGGGGAGGCGGCGCTGCACCAGAACGTTGGCGGCCGGGAGGTGATGGAGGGGCAGTTCGACGTGCTCGCCGGGGTGAGCGGCGACAGCGGGATGATTACCGTTGAGAGCGTTGGCCTTCACTCCCGCGCAGTCCGCGCTGTTCCTGCGGGGACTGACAAGCGCATGAGGGGCCGCCGCCTTCCCCTCGACCGGCACCAGACCAAGAGGGGACCTTGTGCGCACCGATGACCCCGTAGCTCCCGCAGACGCCCGCCCGCCGGCTTCCGGCGAGGCCTTCACGCGCCGCGCGATCACCATCACTACCGCCCCGGTAGTCGGGTTCGCGTCCGAGGTGCCCCCGGCACTTCCCGAGAGCCTCCTTGCCCAGGCTCGCAAGCTTGACGCCGGCCATCGCGCGGTGACCGGCAGGCCCATTTCCCGTGACGCGCTCCGCGCCCAGATGCGCATCGGCCGCGGCCACGCCAGCGCCCTGACCGCAGCCGTCCGCGCCGAGGCCACCGCAGCCAAGGCCGAGCCCGGATCCCTGCAGGCCGTAGCCTAACCGCGCCCCTGCTCCTCCCCGCTGGCTGGCGTGCCAATTTTCCGAACGGGCCCGTCAGCTCGGCCCAGTTCGCGACTCGCGCGACAGGATTAGCCCTGCGGGCATCTCACTGTGATATCTCACCGCGATATTGGCTTACTGTGCCGCCGCCGGATTGCTCGTTCTGTCTGGGGCTGCCGCCGCGGTGAGCTTCACCGCGCAGTACCGGCGCGTGTTCGAGGCCAGGGGCTGGTGCCCGTGCTCAGCGCGGTCTTCACGCTGGTATGCGGCATCCCTGGTGGATCAGCTGAAGGCGCCGCTTGAAGGTCTGCGTGGAACGCCAACTCGAAGCGTGGCCGGACATCGCCCACACGGTCGGCCTAGCCGGATCGCAGGTCATGTCCGCGCTGGTCGATGTCTGGGGGTGGCGCGCACGGCTTCGCCCGGCATGCGGCCAGACCATTCACGACGTCATCGCGAGGATTCCCGCGATCGAGTCCGCGATTGGCACGCACCGCTGCGCAGTCTCCGCGTCTGCCCAACCGCAGACGATCCCGCCAACCGCTGCGAGTTCCGTGTCCTCAACATCGACCCGCACGCCAACGCGATCACGTGGCTAGGCCCATCAGTCAGCAGCATCACCGAGCCCATCGACCTGGGCCCGTTCGAAGACGCCGTACCGTGCCGGGTGCTCTTCCAGCGTCGCCACGTCCTGTTCGGGGGAGCGACCGGAGCCGGCAAGAGTGGCGGCGACGCTGCCGCATGAGGTCAGAGCAGCTTGCGGAACTCATCCGGGGTCATGCCGATGTCAGAGAGGATGCTGCGCAAGGTGGACTTGAGGACATCGCGCCCTGCGTGAACCGGTACGGTAACCGAACGGCCGTCGGAATGCTTCATGATGTGGTGACTGCCGACGATCCGCGCAAGCTCGAATCCGGCGCGCTCCAGCGCCTTGACTACCTTTGCTCCCGGTACGGCCGGGATCGTACTCGGCACAAGGCCTGGAAGCTACCAGAAATCAGGCGACATTGAGTGTCAACGTCAATTCGTCCGGTATGCCCACTTCCTCAATCAGGCCCTCCAGGGCGACACGCAGGTCCGCAATCGCGGCTTCCTGGGTCTCTCCCTCGCCGTATGCCGCTACGCCAGGACGAAGCCGGGCGGAGGCGGTCCAGAAGCCGGTCTCCTCGTCCTGCTCAAGGGCGTAGTTCACGTGAACGACACGAGTCACGATCTCAGTATGTCACCTGGTCATGCTGGCCATGTCCAAGAGACCTTGTCTATTAGATCTTCTTCATTCGACCCGAGGGACGTCTGGGGCGTCTCGACGTGCGATCGACGGGAGGGAGCGACGGCAAGCGCGACCGGCGCACCATCCGAGCCAAGACCAAGACTGAGGTCAAGAACAGGCTCGACGCGCTCCACGACGGGATCAACGCGGGCATCCGCACGCCGACGACGTACGCGGTCGGGCCGTGCGTCGCGGACTGGCTGGAGGCCATCCGAGCGGGACCCGCACACTATCGCCACGTGATCGTCCCGCAGATCCGCGGGGGAGGCGACTGTCATGGACGACGTCTTCGGCGACAGCGACGGAGACGACGAAAAAGCCAAGTGCACTTAGGCACTTGGCTTGGCACTTTTCGATCGAACAGATATCCGAAAAACCTGTGGAGCTAAGGGGATTCGAACCCCTGACCTTCTGCATGCCATGCAGACGCGCTACCAGCTGCGCCATAGCCCCTTGCGGGTGTCCGGCCTCGCGGTTGCCCGCTAACCGAACATGGCTAGCTTACCGAACTCCTGGGCGTGCGTTGTACCAACTTGCCGCGGCAGCAGCAGGTCGCGTGCTCGCCTGGGTTGGACGACGGCGGGCGCGGCAAGAGCGTCTAGGCGCAGTACGTGATGAGCGGGGACACGGGTCGCCTCGGGCGGCCTGAGGTGCGGCCAGGAGGGTGGGGCCACGACCGTGGCCAGGATGGTGCGGCCTGAGAGCGGGTTGTGAGTTGGGGCCGATCGGGCACCAGTGGGGGCGCGCGTGACTACGCTGACCGGGGTGACACAGCACAGCCCGACTGACCTGCATCTGGTCACCGCGACCGGGAAGCCGCGCGCCCGCTCGCTGGGCCTGGAATTCCAGGGCACCCCGGGCAAGCTCAACTCGATCACCGACGTAGCGGGCGTCGAGGTCGGCTACGTCACGCTCATCGAGGGCGACAGCGTGCGGACCGGGGTGACGGCCATCCACCCGCGGGGAAAGACGAACCCGGGCGACCCGACGGCGGCCGGCTTTCACAGCCAGAACGGTAACGGGGAGATGACCGGCGTCAGCTGGCTTGAGGAGTCGGGGACCTGTTTCTCGCTCTCTCCGTGGCGAACCCCGGAGCGTTCGCGGTCGGCAAGACCGGCTACCGGCAGCTGTCGTTCGTGCAGTGGAGCGGGATCGACCCTTTCTTCACCGCAGTGGTCCAGGCGACCGAAGAGGCGGTCATCAACGCCCTGGTCGCCAACGAGGAGATGACTGGCCGCGGCGGCCACCGAAGCCCGGCGCTGCCCCGTGACCGGGTGGCCGAGCTTGTCCGGCGGCGCATGGGCGGTTAGCAGCCCAGGTGACGGGAACATTCTTCCCGTCACCTTTCCGTTAGGGAAAATTATATCCTCGTTCACCCACGTTCAACTTGGGTCGCGACATCCGAGGAGTGAACAAGTGCTGCGATCGCCTGCAGTATCCCGTCCCGCCTGGATCAATTTCATCGCTGGCAGTGGCCCGGATCGCAAGTCACCGGTAGAGATCTTCGCCACGGCGGCGTCGGTCTTCACCCGCAGCCCGTATGCGGGGGTTTCCGGGCTGCGTGGCGGCCGGTTCGAGCGGTGGACCGACGGCGTCGGCTCCATCCGCGCGGACTGCAGGGCGTTCGCGCGGTACTGGCACGACAACAACGAGGCTGTCCTCGCCGACCCCGAGGGCGGGCCGGTATGGGTGGTGCTCGGCGACTCCACAGCGCAGGGCATCGGGGCGGTGGGGCCGGATGGCGGTTACGTGGGGCAGTCGCTGCGCCAGCTGGAGGCACGGACCGGCGAGCGCTGGCGGATCCTCAACCTGTCGGTGTCCGGGGCGCTCATCCGTGATGTCCTGGCCCAGCAACTGCCCGCGCTCGCGGGCCTGCCGATCGAGCCTGCCCTGGTGAGCTGCGGGATCGGTGCGAACGACATCCTGTTCAGCGCTCCCGGCAAGTTGTTCAGCGACCTGCGGACACTGCTTGCCGCCGTCCCTGAAGGCACGGTCATGCTGGACCTGCCAGTGCCCAAGGGGTTCTGGTGGATCGTCGGCATGTGCAGCGTGCCGTACATCACCCGGATCAACCGGGTCATCCACGTGGTCGCGGCAACCCGGGGCCTGCTGGTGGCGGAGGTGTCCGTGCAGTTCAGGCCGCCGTGGACGGGGAAGTTCTCGGTGGACAACTTCCACCCGAGCCAGGACGGCTACCGGGACTGGGCCCGCGCGCTGCTGACCGTGATCCCCATCGGGGCCCACAGCCGATCGTGTCCCCAGGAAAGCGTCATCCCGGCGATTTAGCCAGCAGCGCGACAGCCGTGCAGGCTAGTTGTCGCCGCCGTTGCCGGACACGACGACGCTGATCGTGAGCAGGTGCGTCACGGAGTCTGAGCAGCCGGTCGAGTTGTAGCTCAGGTGCAGCGCCGCCGTCTGGTTCGGCGGGTAGACCTGGATCGACGCGGTCTTTTGCGCCTCGCACTTGGACGACGGGAAGTTCGTCGCGTCGACGATCCGCAGCGTGGCACTCGCGACGCCCTGTGGCTGCAGCGTGACCACCGCTGGCGCTTCCCCGGTTTGCCGGTCGGCCGCTGCGCCTACCTGGGCCCCCGGGGGTATGGCGCTGGTCAGCGCGACGCCCGGATAGCCCTGCAGCGTGCAGGGCGCGCTGCCGATGTTGGTGAACGTGATGACCTGGTAGGTCGAGCCGGCCGCCCCCTGGGACGTGCCCGCGCCGACGCGCAGGTCCTGGCTGGAGCACCCGGCCGTGAAAGCCGCTGGAGTCGACGTGGTGGCGGGCAGTGTGGCACCCCCAGCGGAGACCGGCGAGGTCGTCGCTGGCACCGACGGCGAGGCCGGGGAGCTTGTCGCCGGCGCGGATGTGGCGGCCGGCGCGCTCGACGGCGGCAGTGCGCTCGACGACGACGGTGCCGCGGCGCTGGACGTGGAGCTCGCGCTACAGCCTGCCGTAAGCGCCAGGACAGCGAGTGCGGGCCCGAAGGTCAGCAAGCGTCGGGCACTTGCGGATGAACTGTTCAATCGAGCCTCTCAGGAAGTGGAGGAACACTTAGCGTGCAAGATACAGTGCGAAACTGCGTGCTTTGGCCCACGTGGCGACACGCCAACCTTCTACCGCCTTGATCACGACAAGACGCCAGTAGGGGAGTAACTTCCGGGTAAGGGGAATAACTCCCTTATGTGATGACAGCGCGGCTGGTGCCTCTTCCCCGGGCGGCACCGGCCGCGTTGTCCTTGCGTCTTTCGAGCCTGCGCCAGCTGCGCGGTCAGCAAAGGGCTTCTACCGCCGCCGTCAGTGCCTGCCCCAGGGGAGCGTCGAGCCTGATGGCGGCCAGGTCGTCGCCACGGGTGGCGCCCTGGTTCACGATCACCACCGGGACGCCGAGCTTGGCGGCGTGCCGGACGTACCGCAGGCCAGAAAATACTGTCAGCGACGACCCCAGCACTATCAGGGACGATGCGCGGGAGACGAGCGAGTAGCACTCATCGACCCGGGCCCGGGGCACGTTCTCGCCGAAGAACACGACATCTGGCTTCAGCACCCCACCGCAGGCCAGGCAGTCCACCACGGTGAAGCCGCCGGTGTCGTCGAGGGCCACGTCCCCGTCAGGGTTGACAGCGGGCCCGTCCTCGCGCAGTGCTTCCTCAAGGCCAGGTGCCAGCAGTGGCCCGGCGGCGAACCCCCACGACGGGTTCGCCGACCGCAGCCGCCCGTCAAGCGCCAGCCGGGACGTACGCTGCCAGCAGCCCAGGCACACCACCCGGTGCAGGCTCCCATGCAGTTCCGTCACGGAAACAGCGCCGGCGCCCTGGTGCAGCCCGTCGACGTTCTGCGTGATGATCGCGGACACCAGCCCGCGCCGCTGGAGCTCCGCGACGGCGCGGTGCCCCGCGTTCGGCGCTGCCCCCACGATGTGCCGCCAGCCCAGGTGGCTGCGTGCCCAGTACCGCTGCCGCGCCTGCCCGCTGCCGGTGAATGCCTGGTAGGTCATCGGCTGCGCCCGCCGCGCTTGCCCGCTGGGCCCGCGGTAGTCCGGGATCCCCGACTCCGTGGACAGCCCCGCGCCGCTGAGCACGACAGCGCCGCCGTCGCCCAAGATCGATACCAGGGACCCGAACGCTGCCTCCCCCAGCTCTACCTCAGCCTGCTGTCCTGCCGGTCCCGCGTGCGTCACGTCATCCATGGTGCCGCACCCGGCGGACTGCCTCGGCTGCGGGCGAGCAAGGAAAGGACGTTCAAGATATTGGCAGGTTGTTATTTATTAGGACTATTACGTGCTCTATTGTCGGTAGTCGAGATTCGTCGCTGACCTTGGAGGGACACGTGCGCAAGGGGAGAATTACCGCGCTGGCGGTGGGTGCTACCGCGCTCGCCACTGGCGTGATCGCCGCGGCGGCGCCGGGGGGATTGGCCGCGACCAAGCCGGCTGCCACGGCGGCAAGCGCGCCATACATCGTCACCAAGACGGGTGTGATCCACCCGATGGGAGTCATGTCGACGCCGTCGCAGGTGAACTGCCTGAACTACGGCGGCTACCCCTGCTACACGCCGCAGCGGGTTGAGAATGCCTACAACCTTGCCCCGCTCTACAAGCGCGGCATCACCGGCAAGGGCGAGACGATCGTGATCGTCGACGCGTTCGGCTCGCCGACGATCCAAAACGACCTCAAGGTCTTCGACAAGCAGTTCAACCTGCCCGCGCCGCCATCCCTCAAGATCATCGCGCCGGCCGGGAAGATCCCGACGTGGAACCGCGACGACTCCGACATGACCGGCTGGGGTGGCGAGACCACGCTGGACGTGGAGTACGCCCACACGATCGCCCCCGGAGCGAGCATCTTGCTGGTGGAGACCCCGGTGTCGGAGACCGAGGGCGTGCAGGGCTTCCCGCAGATCGTCGAGGCCGAGGACTACGTAATCGCGCACCACCTCGGCGAGGTGATCAGCCAGAGCTTCAGCGCCACCGAGGAGACGTTCGGGAATTCCCCGGCGCAAGACATCGCCGCGATTAACTCCCACCACCTGCGAACCGCCTACATCAGGGCGGCGGACGAGAAGGACGGCCCGACGGTCCTGGCCGCCTCCGGTGACAGCGGCGTGGCCGACGTGGAACTGAACGGGGTCACCTACTACACCCATCCGGTGACGTCCTGGCCGGACAGCGACCCGCTGGTGACCGGCGTCGGCGGCACGCAGATCAAGGAAGGCGGGAACCACAACTACTTCCAGGTGGCGTGGAACGACAGCTACGACCCGAACCTCGGCCAGGGCACATTCCCGGACGCCAGCGGCGGCGGCCTGTCCGTGCTGTTCACCCGCCCCTCCTACCAGGACGGGGTCAAGGACGTGGTGGGCAGCGCGCGCGGCGTGCCGGACGTCTCGATGAGCGGCGCGTGCTCTAGCCCGGTGTTCACCTACCAGAGCTTCCCGGACCAGGGCCTCCCGGCCGGCTGGTACCCCACCTGCGGTACTAGCGAGGCGACGCCGGAGTTCGCCGGCATCGTGGCGCTCGCCGACCAGGTGGCCGGCCACGCACTCGGCGTCATCAACCCGACGCTGTACAAGCTGTCGGCGGAAAAGGCCCCCGGCATCGTGCCTGTCACCTCGGGCAACAACACGGTCACCTTCGTTCAGGGCGGCAAGAAGTACACGCTCAACGGCTTCAGCGCCCAGGCCGGCTACAGCCTGGTCGATGGCGTCGGCACCGTCAACGCCTGGTACCTCGCCTACGAGCTAGCCGGCAGGACCCCGCCGAAGTAAGGAGCGAGGGTCGCACTGGCCGTGCTGGGGTTTGTGCCGTTTTTTACGGCACAAACCCCAGCGCGAGGTGGGCGTGGTAGCGCTTGACGGCGAGTTTCGGGCAGGCGCGGCGCACCTCGACTGCCAGCCTGCGCTCACGGCAGCAGGTCGCGCAGGACGGCGGCGAGTCCCGCCGGGTAGATGACGTCCTGCGTTGCTTGCAGTTCCTGCAGGGACCACCAGCGGACGGCGCGGATGCCGTCGCTGGCGTGCATGCCGTCCACGTCCCTGACAGGGCGCTGCGGGACCGGGACGCGGGCCAGGAAGAACCGCTCGTACTGGCGGAAGTGCCGGCCCGCCTCCGCGTGCAGGATGGTCCGCCAGCCGCAGACGGCGGGGAGCGCCTCGCCGACTGGAACGTCGTCCCAGCCGGTCTCCTCGCGCAGTTCCCGCACCGCGCCGGCGTAGTAGTCCTCGCCTGGCTCAAGCCCGCCGCCCGGCGTGGCCCAGTGCACCCCGAACGGCGGCGGATCGTCATACCGGAAAAGCAGCACCCGTCCCTGCGGATCGATCGCGATCACGCGCCCGGCATGCCGCACCGGAAGCTCGGACGCTGGAGGGCACGGGGGGACGTCCCCCTGCGAGGCATCGGTCACGATTGCTATTGTCCCCGATCCCGCCCGCGTCACGACGCGATCAGCCAGGAGGTGCCATGGCAGGTGAAGGCGGCCCAGGCGTTGGCCTCGGTGGCCCCTGTCGGGAGCCCGGACTGCTGGGTCACGTCGGAGGTGGTCACGCAGCCGCCCCCTCAGGCACGACTGCCGGGCCGGTCCCGGTCGCCGGCTGCGTGACCACGATGCCAGCCAGCGACGCCACCCGGGCGGGGAGCGCTGGCTCGTTGAAGGCGCGCTGAAGGCGTCCGGCTACCAGCATGAGGGCGATGATGATGAACCAGATCTCTATGATAGTGCCCAAGATATTTTCCCCCTCGTTATGGCGCGAGAAGCTGAGTGGCCGGGTTACTGCGGAAACCCGCGGAATTCCTGGTAACGGCGTAGTTCCGCGATCTTGAAGATGGCATAGAACTTGATAAGCCGACGGCGTGTGTCGGCGCTGAAATTGGACGCGGCGAGGGACAGCAGGGCAGCGTCGAGCCTATCGACCTCGTCGGTCGATGATGTTGATACCTGAGTGACTATGGCGATAAAAGCGTTTTCGTCGTCCTTCTCGAGCCACTTGTTGATCATCGCCGCGTCGCTTATCCCGCGCAGCACATCACCAGTCGTCGCAAGAACTCGCCCCCAGTCCACCATCGTGCCTCCTGAGCGACTGCCCTAGTGACTGTCCATGACATGGATGAGACACGATGGGCCGGTTCCCTCGGTAGATCCCGACTGCTTCCGATTCGCTTCCCTCCCGCAGCGCTTCGAGCGCGATATGATTCAGGTGTCCCGTGGTTCCCTTTTTGTCCAGTTAGGGGGGCGGCGAAGCTTGTGCTACGGGTAAGACTGTTCGGACTGGCCGCTGTCGAGATGGACGGGCAGCCAGTGAAGTTGAGGCCGCTCACTGTGGCAGTCCTGATTCGGCTGATCGTCGCCAATGGCACGCCGGTGACCGTTGACGCCCTCTTCCGGGACTGCTGGCCGTCCGCGGAGCTGGTCGTCGGCGAATACCGGACGCAAGTCCAAAAGCGGATACTGGAGATCCGCCGCGTTCTGGATCCGCGGTGGTCAGCCGAATCCGGCGAGGAATCCGCGGTCCTGCCAACTCAGCGGGGGCGGATCACCGCCTACCGGCTGGTGGCCGACCGCGACTCGATCGACGTGTTCCAGTTCATAGACCTAGTCGCCCAAGCGCGCAGGGCCGCCCCAGAAGACAGGATTGGCCTGCTGGAGCAGGCCATGGCGCTGTGGGCCGGGCAGCCGCTGCTGGATGTGGCGGACAAGTCATGGTCGGATCAGCTGGTGCGGCAACTGGGGAACCTGCGCCTCACTGCCGAGCAGGAGCTGACCCAGGCATACCAGCTTGCCGGGCGGGCCCATGACGCCCTCGACGCGGCCGAGGAGCTAGCCGCGAGATCACCGCGCGACGCCAGCCTCGCGTCCTGGGTGGAGGCGCTGCGCGAGCAGGTACGTGCCAGCCAGGGCAAGCGGCTTTACCGCAAAGACCTCGCTAGCCTCAAGACCGCCGTGGTGGTGCTGACCGGCGACCTGTTCGGGCAGGATGACGCCAACCTCGTAGTGGGCTTCTGTGACACCTTCGACACCGAGACCGACCGGAACGTCATCATCAGCCGGGAGAGCACCCAAGGGGAAATGCTTCATCAGCTGTACGACGACGACCGTGATCGGCTCGACAAAGACCTGCGGGCCGCGCTCAGCCGTACCCCCAAGCTGGCCGTAGAGCCTAAATCCGCCAAGCCGCGCGGCAAGCTGACTCGCTACCCGGTTGGCACGGTGGCCACGCTCCACCACGCTACCCGCCGAGTCTTCGCCGTGGCCTACAGCCGGATGGGCAACGACCTCATGGCACGGTCAAGCTTGCCCCTGCTGAAGGGCAGTCTCGCGAACCTGTGGGAGGCCGTCTACCGGTACGGGCAGCTGAAGCCGGTGGCCATGCCGCTTGTCGGCTCAGGACTGTCGCGGACCGGCGCAAGCTACGAGGAGTTGCTCACCACGATCGTCAGCTCCTTCGTCGCCAGTTCCCGCGAGCACTACCTCACGCCAGAGTTGCGCGTGGTCATCGCGCAGCCCATGTTCGACCTGATCAACGTCCCCGAGGTGCTGAAGTCACTGGACGACAGCGCCCTCGACGGGCCGGGCCACGAAGGGAACGGGAAATGACCACCGGCAGCCGCGACCCAGACGCCGCCACCGACCTTCGGGCAAGCACGCTCAAGATCGTCGCGTACATCCTGAAGCTGAACCTGCCGCAAGCCAGGTGGGAGCGGGTCGCCGAGATCATCGAGGCAGCTACCGAGGCGGCCGCAGCCGATGACCTGGAAGGGGTGCGCAAGGCCGCGGGTGAGCTCATGCTCGTCAGCCCCGTCCGCGTCATCAAGGGGGATGGCCCCGCGACCGAGCCGGCCGGCCAGAAGATATTCGAGCGCGCGAACGTCCTTATCGATACCCTCCAGTCGATGCGGCCCCCGCCGGCGCAAGACTCCGGCGGCAAGCGGCCTTGACCGAGACGCCCGACGTTGACCAGCAGCTCGTGGTCCACCTGTTCGCGCCGACCACTGGCCCACGGGGTGCCGCCGCGTACGCCGCACTGAGGGAACTGTGGCTTGGCTGCCGGCAGTTCTTCTTGATGCGTGACCCGCTCCCGCATGGGGACCTGCCCCATCAGCTGCCGCCCGTGTACCAGGACCTGCCCAAGAGCGCCGAGACTGGCGAGGAGGCGGTACTAGCCGCGCAGGAGCGGCCCGACGCCGACTGCCAGGCGTTCCTGCGTCGCCACCACGACGTGCTGAACCTGTCGGTGGTGCTGGCCACCCCGCCTGGGGCGCCCTCACCCGCCTCCGGCCACTCCCCATGGCAGGACCTGGATACTCAGTGGTCTTTTCTGAGCGGCGGCCTGACAGTGGGCTTGCTCGGCGAGGCGCGCGTGTACCTGGCGAGGTCCGCCAGCCCACCTGGCCCGCACCTGGACGACCTGCTGCCCGCGACCGCACGCGTGGGGCGCTGGCGCCGTGACCGGGCCGGCGCGTTCGGGCCGCTGACGCTGTGGGAGGCGCCGCCGTGGGCAGATGACCGCCCGGTGCGCCGCCTCGTGCTCGCCTTCGACGCAGGCCGAGACGCCCATGAGCTGGCCAGCGCCTGGGCCTGGTCGGACGGCGGCACGGCCATCCCGCCACTAGCGCGCTACCTGCTGCACGCCGCCAAGCTGCGCTTCCTCTACCGAGTCTGGCAACGCGACACCACCACCCACGAGCTTACGGCGCTCATCCGGTCCCAGGTCGCCGGGATACGTGAGGCCTCGCTAGGCAGGCAAGGCGATGACACGCTCGCTGACGAGCTGCGCCGGCGCGGCGCCGAGGCCCGGCTGATGGCCGCGGACCTGCGCGAGCTGCGCCAAGGCGTCGATATCGCCGAGTACAACATGGGCCAGGTCGTCAGCAACGCTGAGCTGCTCACCCCCGCAGGCCCGTTCACCGACGACAAGAACCTAGCGCGGGTCTTCCTGGCACGGCTCGACGACGAGCTGCGCTACCTGGACATCGCGGCGCAGCGTGCGTCCGAGGGTACGGACCTGCTCGTCAGACAGGAGGACAGGCAGCAGGTCGCGACCGCGCCAGTGGCGAGCCGTGCGGGCCCGTCACCCGCCCGGGAGACGGCTGGCGGCGCCCCCGCTGATGACATCACCAGGAACGTATTCGTCGTCCATGGCAGGGACGAGCAGGCGCGCGTCGCACTGTTCGGCTTCCTCGAAGCGCTCGGACTGCATCCGCTTGGCTGGGAGACACTCGTCGCCGCTACCGGCAGCGCCGCCCCTTACCTGCGGGACGTCATTATGACGGGCATCGCGATGGCTCAGGCCGCAGTGGTCTTGATGACCCCCGACGACGTGGTTCGCCTGCACCCGCAACTGCACCAGGCAGACGAAGACAACCACGAGACGGTGGAGACCATGCAGGCCAGGCCCAATGTCATCCTGGAGCTCGGGATGGCCCTGGCCACCTACGCCGACCGCACGATCGTGCTCTACGCCGGAAAGCACCGTCCGATGGCCGACCTGAACGGCCTCAACTACGTCACGCTCAACGGCAGCGGCGAGTGTCTTGATAAGGTCATCAGCCGCCTGCAGACGGCGGGCTGCCAGATGAGCGACGCGATCCCCAGCCGGCGCACTCGCGCCCGCTTCCGTGACCTGGGCTCCTACCAGCGAAGGCCACCCGGGTAGTCATCGAAGTGGCCGGACCGCTGCTCAAGCGCTTCGGCAGCCTGCAAGCGAGCTGCCGGGAAGTCGAACTGGTACAGGCTCTCTGCCGCCCCTTCTCTGCCGCCCCTTCTCTGCCGCCCCTTCTCTGCCGGCCGCGATGCAGGTCGTGCCATGGGTCGCCGGGGCGGGCTCGCGCTCAGATACTGTTGCGGACGTGCTTGAACGCGTGACGGTCACCAGCTACGTAACGCCATTGCGCGAGGGAGGCAGCCTGCCGGCCATTGTCGAGGCGGACAACCTCGGAACATACGTGCTGAAGTTCCGCGGCGCCGGACAGGGCCCCTCGTGCTGGTGGCGGAGATCATCTGCGCGGAGCTGGCCCGCCGGCTCGGACTTCGGGTGCCCGAGGTCGCGCTGGCATGGCTCGACGGCAAGATCGCGGCCAGCGAGCCGGACCAGGAGATCCAGGAGCTGCTGAGCGCCAGCGAGGGGCTGAACCTCGCCATTGACTACCTGCCAGGCTCGGCCGGCTTCGATCCGCTCGGCTGGACCGCCGATGAGTCGTTCGCGAGCGAACTGCTGTGGTTCGACGCCCTCACGCTCAACGTGGACCGCACCTGGCGCAACCCGAACCTGCTGGTCTGGCACTCCCGCATCTGGCTGATCGACCATGGCGCGGCGCTGTACTTCCACCATGACTGGCCCCGGGCGGGCCGGCCAAGCCGTACGACGCCCGCAACCATGTCGTTCGCGACCGGGCCAGCCGGCTAGCCGAGGCGCACGACAGGCTCGCCCCGCTCATAACGGAGCAGCTGCTGCGTGAGGTGACGGCCAGCGTTCCGCAGGAGTGGTTCGGGAAGCGCGGCGCCGACGCCTACGTCGAGCTGCTGGCCCAGCGTGCCCCTCTCGTGCTGGAGGTGATCCACTCATGAATGAGCCAAGGGCACTGAACACCCCCACCGGCACCGAGGCGTTCCAGTGGGCGCTCATTCGCGTCGTGCCCCGCGTCGAGCGCGGCGAGTGCATCAACGCTGGCGTGATCGTCTACTCCAAGCGGCTGCGCTACCTGGCAGCGCGCATCGCGCTCGACGAGGCCAGGCTGCTTGCCCTCGCCCCGTCAGTCGACGTGGCCGCCGCCCGCAGCGCGCTGACGGCTGTCGAGCGGGCCTGCACCGAGGGGCCGCACGCGGACAAGACGATCAGCGAGCGGTTCAACTGGCTCACTGCCCCCCGCTCCGCGATGGTCCAGCCTGGCCCAGTCCACGGTGGCGTCACCGCCAACCCGAGCGCCGAGCTAGATCGCCTCTTCGACACGCTGGTGCGGAATTTACCCAGAACGGCCGGTTTTATGGCCCTCCTTTATGGCCCTCCTTTATGGCCCTCCTTTATGGCCCTCCTTTTCCCTCCTCTATGGCCCGGCTTCACGGTCGGCTTTCGGTCCCGCGCCACCCGCGACGTAGCACGGCCGGTTTGCCGCGCAGCGTGCCGGGAAGCAGCACCGGATGCCAGAGTTGCCAGACGTTGAGGGCTTCCGCGAGGTGCTGGCCACCCGCGGCAGCGGGCACCGGGTGGAGCGTGTCGAGGTAGCCGATGCCGGGGTGCTCCGTGACGTCAGCGCCGGACATCTTGACAGGTCGCTGCGCGGCTGCCGCTTCGGCAATCCGGAGCGGCACGGTAAGTGGCTGATCGCCAGGACGGACGGCCCGGCGTTGCTCATGCACTTCGGCATGACGGGACAGTTGCACTGGGCACGCGACGGTGAGCAGCGGCACCGGCACGACCGGGTGGTGTTCACCCTGCCTGGCGGCGAGCTCCGGTTCCGCGACATGCGCAAGCTGCAGGGCATCGCGCTGGCGCAGCGGCCAGCCGACATCGGCCACGTACTCGGCGATCTTGGCCCGGACGCGCTCAGCGTCCGGCAGCAGGATTTCGCCGACGCGCTCGGCACTGGACGCCGGGCGGTCAAGGCGGCGCTACTGGATCAGTCGGTCATCGCGGGCCTAGGCAACCTGCTCACCGACGAGATCTGCTGGCACGCCTGCATCCATCCCCGTCGGCCCGTGCGCCAGCTCGCGCCCGACGAGCGGGCGTTCCTGCATGGCCAGATGCGGCAGGTGCTACGCGAGGCCATCCGGGCGGGCAAGGTCCCCGCCCGGCCGGACTGGCTGACCGGAAACAGGGACGTCGAGGGCGGGCGGTGCCCCCGCTGCGGCACCACGCTCGCAAAGGACCGGGTCGCGGGGCGCGGCACGGCATGGTGCCCGTGCTGCCAGTCCCGCTGACCAGACAGGTTGATCTACGGACCACGACGTTGCGGCCGACGTGCGGCAAACACTCGCTGGCGTCCCTGTGCCGTGACCGTCCCGGTTCGCTGGCGTCCCTGTGCCGTGACGGTCCCGGTTCGCTGGCGTCCCTGTGCCGTGACCGTCCCGACTCGAAGTCGGTACCGAGGGTCTATAACGCCCTCGCTGGCAACGGCGCGTCAGGGTCCTTGTGAGTCGCTGGCAACGGCGCGTCAGGGTCCTTGTGAGTCGCTGGCAACGGCGCGTCAGGATCCTTGTGAGTCGCTGGCAACGGCGCGCCAGGATCCTTGTGAGTCGCTGGCAACGGCGCGTCAGAATGTTGGGGGAGGTACTCAACGCGGGCGGATGGGAAGCTGGTAGGTGTGGCCCGGCTGGCCCCATTCGCCGAACGGCAGACGGGAGCTGGCATCGATCGCCCGGAGCGAGGGGCGGCCGATGTGCGCGACCACCAGCCGCCGGACGCGGTGCTGGCGGGCTTGGCCCGCAACGTCCAGCGCGGCCATGTGCCCGCCGACCCGTGAGCGAAGCGAATCGTCCGGTTCCAGCCCGCGGCGTCGGCGAACATCAGGTCCACCCCCGCGGCCCAGGCGGGAAACTCACAGAACTTCGGTGCCCACGCCACCGGCAGACCCGGCAGACCCGGCAGACCTGGCAGACCCGCCAGACCTGGCAGACCCGCCAGTCGTGGCAGACCCGCCAGACCTGGCAGTCGTGGCAGACCTGGCAGACCCGGCAGACCCGGCAGTAGCACCAGGTATCCCCAGGTATCCCCGGGTATCCCCGGGTGAGATGGCTTGTGTGGGCCACCGGATGCGGCTCGATCAACAAATGCCTCGGGCAGGCTGTTGGGACAGGTGCAACTGGGATAGCCCCCAACCTCCGCCGCCACTTCGTCACCGGCGGCCCATCGGGGCGCAGTGGCTGCTCGCGGGTGTGGGAGCCACAGCCCCACAGCCCACAGACCGCAGGCCTGGAGTACCTGGTGAGCACTCTGGGACGGATAGGTCTGGTGTGTTAGGAGCGGCTCATTGCGGGCAGCCGGCAGGGATCCATGAGGACAACTGCCGGAAGGAGAACCGGACATGCAGCATGACGACTTCATCGGCCAAGTGCAGAACCGTGCCCACCTGTCCAGCCGAGGTGACGCCGAGCGTGCTACCCGCGCGGTCCTAGAGACTCTCGGCGAGCGGATACCTGAGGGGCTGGCCGACAACCTCGCTGCGCCGCTGCCGCAGGAGATCGGCGAGCACCTGCGGCGCACTGAGGTCTTCGCGGGAATCGGGACCGGCGAGCGGTTCGACCGCCAGGACTTCGTCTCCCGCGTCGCCCAGCGCGCCAGCGTCCGCGAGCAGCAGGCCGCCTACCTCACGCGGGCGGTGACCGAGGTGGTCGGAGAAGCGACCCAGGGCGGCCTGATGGGCAAGATAGCCGAGAGCCTGCCCGCCGACATCCGCGACCTCGTCACCGCCGGAACCTCCGGCAAGTGAGATGGGCAGAAGGCGAGGTGAAGGGAGGCCGTCGATGGCGGTCTCCCGGAGAAGGGCCGCAGGTCTAGTCTGGGATGTCAGCTGACCTGCCGTTGAGCACGCTAGCGCGCCACGCGGTAGCGGAGGTAGGCGACTGCCGAGCTGAAGGTGCGGGTCTCGACGAGCTCGAGATCCACCCGGCGCTCGCGCTGGGCAAAGAATGGAATGCCGCCGCCAACCAGCACCGGGTAGACCCTGGCCCGGTACTCGTCGATCAGGCCCAGCGCGGCCGCCTCGGCGGCGAGAGTCGCGCCGCCGATCGCGATATCGCCCTCCGCCGGCTCGGCTCGCAGCCACTCGATCTCCTCCGCCAGGCCGCCGGAGGCCAGACGGGCATTGCCCTGCACCGCCGGCAGCGTGGCGGAGAACACCACCTTCGGGAGCGGCTTCCAGATCGCGGCCCACTCGAGCATTGAGTCGTCGAGCGATCGATCCTGGTCAGCGGTCTCCCAGTACAGCATCGTCTCGTACAGCCCTCGTCCCAGCAGGTGGACGCCGACCTGCCGTATCTCGTCGGTGACGAAGCGAAAGACCTCCTCGTCGGGCGCCGCCCAGTCGAAGCCGCCGTCCGGCCCGACGATGTAGCCGTCAAGCGAAACGCCCATCGAATAGGTCACGCTGCGCATCAGAAGTCCTCCTCAGTAACGGGTTCGACAGTACGGCCGCCGGACGCCGCAGAAATCATCGCGGCTCGCGGGACAGGGCAAACGTTGCCAGTTACAGCGTCAGTGACGCTTGCGTTTTGGCGCATTCCCGGCACAGGTCGCGCCCGCCGGGCAGGGCCGGGCAGGGCCGGGCAGGGCCGTGGATGCGCCGTCGCAGACAGGGGATCGCGGTCATGAAGGCTCATGGCTGGTCATCTCCCGGCTGCGGGTGCCTGGTGCACCGGGCCAGGTGTGACGCAGCCTTTTGCCGCACAGCATCGGCGGGGCCGGGCAGTTGCAGAAAAACGCTCGTGGTTCCCCAGCGGACGCTGAGGAACCACGAGTAATCGCGACGGGCAGGCCGTGACGAGCGGTGGATCAGATGTTGACTTGCGTCCAGGTGGTGCCGTTCCAGAAGGCCGTCAGGCCGTGGCCACTGGGCTTGTTGTACGGCCCCTCGGTGCCCGAGGCAACACAGTAGTTCGTGGCTACGCAGTCAAGACCGAGCAGGCTGCTACCGTCGCCGGGTGGCGGGGACAGGTAGTGGATCTGCCAGGTCGAGCCGTTCCAGCGCGCATAGGCGGCCTTGCCAGTCGTGTTGTAGGTGTCGTTGCCGAGGAGGCCGACTGCCTCGCAGAACGTGGTCGACACGCAGGACACGGTGCTCAGCCAGGATGCCGGTGAGGCTGGGAACGCCACGGTGCTCCGCGTCCAGGTCGACCCGGTGAGCGTCTCCGCAAACCCGTGGTAGGTCGTCTTCTCGGCTGCCACGTTGCCGACCTCGCCGACGGCGACGCACGCCGTGGCTGACGTGCAGGACAGGTCGTTGAGGTAGTCGACGTAACCCTCTTGCGGGGTGGGAGCGGCATCATTGACAACCGACCAGTGAGCGGCGCCCTGAAGGCTCTCGACCAGCGTGTGGAAGTACCCATTGTCCGACGTCGCATAGATGCCAGACACCACGCAGAACGACGTGGTCGGGCACGAGACCCCGCTGAATTCGGTGTAGACGTACTTGCTACTGGGCCGCGCTGCCACCGATGCCCTCCACGTGTGACCGTTCCAGACCTCGGCTAGCGCGACATTGGCGTTCGTGTTGACCGTGGGGGCGTAAGTACCAACCGCGACGCAGTTCGCTTCCGAGTAGCAGGACAGCCAGGCTAGGGTCATGTCCGCTCCGCCGGCCGGCAGTGGGGGCTGCGGCGACGCCTTCCACGCCGTGCCGTTCCAGAACTCGGCCAGTGCGATGTTGTGCGAGCCGCGGTAGTACCAGCCGACGGCGACGCAGCCACCCGTCTGGCAGGAGACGCTGGTGAGGTAGCCTCCGTCGGCCCCGGAGGGCAGGGGCACGGTGGTGGCCTTCCACGTGTGGCCGTTCCACAGGAAGCCGAGCAGGGCGCCGCGCCCGGCGTTGGCCGTGTAGTTGGCCCCGACGGCGACGCAGTCACTTTGGTGGAAGCAGGACACGTCGCTGACCTGGTCATAGGGCGAGGTCGTCGCCGGGGCGACCCCGCTGGGGTAGGCGACGTGGTGCGCAGCCGGGAGGGAACCACGCAGGTTGCCAGGTTGCGCCGGCCAGCCCGGAGGGGAGGGCCGGGGTGGCGCTCGTAGCGCTGGTCGCGACGGCGGCCGTGGTCGCGGCATTGGCCGAGGGAATAGCGGCGCTGGCCGAGGGAATAGCGGCATTGGCCGAGGGAATAGCGGCCCAGGTGCTGAGCGCGGTCGCGAGGGCGACCAGCCCGGTGATGGCAATACGTCTCAACTAGCTCTCCTGTTGCGGTGAGGGAACCCGTCACTAGAGCTAGACGTCGAATCGCCTAAAAATGTCCCCATATTTGTGTGGAGATTTGGCGTGCCCAGTCCACGTGTGGTCTGGACTGGGCGGATCGGGAGCTATGAGCAGGGCGCCTTGTACGGGACACCGGGGGCGTAGGTCGCCCACTGCGCGGCGGTGACGGGCTGGCCCAGGTTCGCGCAGACCTGCGCCCGTGCGGCCGCCGGGCTGGTATCCCAGGTCCACACGGTGCCGTCAGCGCTGGAGGCCGCCAGTTGCGTGCCTGACGGGTTGAAGGCCACCGAGTAGACGTGCCCGGCGGGGCCGGCCAAGGTGGCGATCAGCGACGGGCTGGCGGGGATGGCGATGTTCCACAGCCAGACCGACCCGTCGGTGGACCCGGCGGCCAGCAGCGTGCCATCGGGGCTGATCGCGGTCGCCCACACGTACCCGGAAGGGCCGGTCAGCGGGACGCCGACCTGGACCGCGCGGGCGGGGCTGGCGATGTTCCACAGGTGGACCGTCTTGTCCGCGCTGGTGACCGCGAGCAGTCGCGAGTTCGGCGTGAACGCCAGGCCGATCGCGTAACTGGCCAGCCCGCCCAGGGGCGAGCCGTCGAGCCGCGGCGACGAGGGGTTGCTCACGTTCCACAGGCGCGTCTTGCTGTCGGTGCTCGCGGCGGCGAGCGTGGTGCCGTCGGGGGCGAACGCGACGGTGTAGACGGGCGGGCCGCTGTCTTGCACCTTGGCGAGCAGCGCCGGATGTGCCGGGCTGGCCATCGAGAACAGTCGCACCGTGCCGTCGTCGGAGCCGGTGGCGAGGACCTGCCCGTTGGGGCTGAAGGCCGCGGACTCCGCGTTGCCTGATGCCGTGACCGTAAGCGGCCGCCCGACCGGGGCCAGCGTCGCCGCGTTCATGACCTGGACCGTCCCGTCGCCGAGGGCGGCCGCCAGCATGGTGCCGTCTGGCGAGAATGCCAGGGCGTTGACGCCCGCCGTTGCCCGGGACGCGATCAGCTGGTGGCTGGTGGCACTCCACAGCTCCACGTTGGTGCCACCGACCGCGATCGCCCGGCCACCCGGGCTGTAGGCGACGATCGCGGACGCGTTGCCGGCCGCCAGCAGCGGCGACGGCAGCGCCCAGATCGTCGCCGTGCCGTCCGCGCTGGAGTCGGCCACCCGCCGCGGGCCATCCCAGGTCACCGAGGTGACCGGCTGCGGCGCCGGAATCCGGGCCGCCAGCGAGCGGGTCGCCGTCGTCCACACAAGCACGCTGCCCTCGGAGGTGCCGGCCGCCAGCATGGTCCCGTCCGGGCTGAACGACACGGCGTTGGTCCAGTTCTTAGAGTCCGTCAGCGTGCCGTCCGAGACCGCGACGAGGCCGGCCGAGCCGACGTCAGCCGCCGTGCCCTTGGCGGACTTGGCGGACTTGGCGGACTTGGCGGACTTGGCGGCGGCCTTGGCGGTCTTGGACTTGCGCGGCACGCCGCTGGCGCTGGCGCCGCCGCTGGCGCTGACTTTCCACAGCCACACCTTGTCGTCCTGGCTGGAGGCCGCGAGCTCGCCCGCCGGGCTGAACGCCACGCCGCTGACGATGTTGCCCGGCCCGGTCAGCGTGGCCGCCAGCACCGGGACCGGGGTGGCGAGGTTCCACAGCCGGACCGTGCCATCCGCGCTGCCCTCGGCCAGGACCTTCCCGCCCAGGCCGAACGCCACCGAGTTGACGGCCGCGGTCGCCCCGGCCAGCGGCCGGCCGGCGGTCACCGGAGCCGACGGGTCGCTGACGTTCCACAGCCACGCCTTGGTGTCGGCACTGCCGGCCGCCAGCAGGCGGCCGTCCGGGCTGAACGCGACCGAGTACATCGTGGCGTTCGGCCCGGTCAGCGCGGGCAGCGGCACCGGGCGCGACGGGTCGCTGATGTTCCACAAGTCCACCTGCCTGGCCGCGCCGGCGACGGCGAGGATCGTGCCGTCCGGGCTGAAGGCCGCCACGTACAGCGGGTCGCTGGCGTTGGCCGCCACCAGGTGGTCAACCAGCGCGGGCTGGCCGGGACTGGTGACATTCCACAGGTTCAGCGTCCCGTCCGAGCCGGCGACGGCCATCAGCGCGTGATCCGGGCTGATCGCGGTCCACTGCGCGATGCCGGACGTGTCCGTGATCCGGGCGCCCAACGGCGCACCGGTCGACTCAAGCAGCGCCGCCGCTGCCTGCGCAGTGTGCGCGATGCGGTAGCTCGCGACGGCGAGCTGCGCCGCGACCGCCGGGTCCTGCGTCCGGACCTGCCCGGCCTCGACCGCGACCTGGCGCGATGAGGCGTTATTGCTCGCGGTGACCGCGTCCTGCCGCTGGCGCAGGGCGTATGCCGCCGTGAGGCCGACGATGACGACCAGGGCGGTCAGCACGGCCACGAGTCCCTGCAGTATCCGAGTGCGGCGGCGGGAAGAGAGCTGGCGTGCCCGTTCGGCGTGGGTGGCAGTGCCTAGGAACTCGGCGGCGAGCTTGGTGAGGGCGCCTGCGCCGTCCGGCGCGCTGGCGTACTCGGTGGCCAGCTCCAGCTGGCCACCGCGCCACAGCCAGGGGTCGTCGCGGCCCGCGTCGTCCCAGGCTCGGGCGGCCTCGGTGATCCGGCGTCGGGTGATCAGGCCGGCTTGCCCGCCGGAGATCCACGAGCGCAGCCGTGGCCACGCGTCCAGCAGCGCGTCGTGGGTGATCCGGGCGCTGTCGGCGTCCACGGTGATCATCCGCGCGCTGACGAAGACGTCAAGCACCCGCTGGATGTCCGCGTCGGTGTCCCAGCCGCGCAGCTCGGTCATCGGGATCGACCCGCGGGTCGGCGGGGCGTCGTCGGCCACATGGACCAGGCGCAGGAACAGCCGGCGGGCGAGGTTCTGCTCGGCCGGGCTGCAGCGCCGTGTAGGCCTCCTCGGCGGTGCGGGCGACCGCCTCCTTAATCCGGCCGCTGGCCAGGTAAGCGGCGATGGTCAGCGTGCCGCCTGAACTGTTTTCCCAGGTAGCGAGCATCGCGTGGGACAGCAGGGGCAGCGTGCCCGGCTCGTAGGCGCCGTCATCCCTGCCCCGCGGTCCCACCTGCGGCGCCAGGTCGCCAAGCAGCAGCTGGACCAGGCCGTCCTCCACGTTGAGCTTGGCCTCCCGCGCGGGCTCGGTGATGGCACGGCTGACCTGCTCGGCGCTCATCGGGCCGAGCACCACCTGCCGGTGCTGCAAGGCGATGGCCAGCTCGGGGTACCTGATCGCGTGGTCGTAGAAGTCAGCGCGCAGCGCGATGGCCACGTGCGCCGTCCGGGACGCCGCCAGGTCACACAGCTTGGCGATGAACTCGCGGCGGGTGTCCTCGTCGGGGACCTGAGTGAACAGCGACTCGAACTGGTCGATGACGACCGTCGGTCGGATGCCCGCCGATCTCGCTGGCGGGGTCGCGGCCTCCAGCTGGATCAGCATCATTTTGAGGGTGGCCACCGGCTCCGGCGTCGGCTCGAACACCACGGCGGCCCCCGGGAGCCGGGGCAGCAGGCCAGCACGCAGCACTGACGACTTGCCCGCACCAGAAGGGCCGACGAGCACGAGCGGCAGGTCATGGAAGTCGGCGCTGTCAGACATCAGCTCGGTGAGCAGGTCCGCGACATCCTCGCGGCCGAAGAACAGGTGCGAGTCGCCGGTGTCGAAGCTCGACAGGCCGCGGTACGGTGCCTCACCGGACGGCTTGCGGCCAGCCGGGCGCTTGACCCTCGCCAGGGCGGCAAGCCAGCTGCTGATCTGCGCCGGGCTGGTAACGCCGCACGTGCGCAGGACCCGGATGAGAGCCTGCACCTGCTCATCGTCGGTGGGCAGCCGCCCGCCCCGCAGCCAGTCGTGCACCGTGGAATTCGGCACGTCCGCCAGCCGGGCAACCTTCCTGGCGCTAAGGCCGCTACGCTCGCGCAGCCGGGTCAGTTCCTTCCCGAGCTCTTCCTGGGTAGCGACCGTGTCCAGGTCAGCGGGCAGCTGACCGCCAGCATGCGCAGACTCGTCGTCCATCTGCTTCGATCCCCCCAAAGCAAACTCATTGGTGCTTTAAGTAGAAAAGACTCCAGAACCGATGACGAATTTCAACCCAGTTACGGTAAATTGATGCTGATTTGACACCCCAGCGCGACCCGACGTGACCTGACGCTGCCGACTCGCCACCATCCGCACGCGAGTTAAGACACAGTTAAGATCGCGGGTCGGGTGGGGTGGAGGCGAAGAACTGCTGGTCAGCTGTTTGCACGGCACCGCTGCCTGGCTGGCCGGGCGTCTCATTCGCCTTGCGGCAATTGCCGACAGCGGCACCGGTAACATCGCTGCTGGGCGAATTAGTGATTCAGGAGAGTCGGCGACCGTGATCCCGGTCGCGGGTGGCAGACATGGCTGGCGCTGGCTCGGTACCCGAGGCCACGGCCGCCAGCCTTGACGTCATGCTCGAACTTGCCGCGGATGCCGACGAGCGGCCCTTCATGACCCGTGCCGAACTTCTCGATGACTGGCGCCGTCGCTGGATCGCGCTGCGCGCCTGGTTCGCAGCGAGCCCGGCCGATGACGAGTCAAAGGCCGAAGGACTGCGCACCGCCACTCGCGCCGCCGTCTCCGGGGTGATCGCCCTGCTGCGCCAGGTCACCGAGGCCCAGCGCGGCGGCGTCAACCGCTCCTCTCAGCTGCGGCACCTGGCCGAGTGGGTCTGGGGCACCCCTGACGAGCCGTCCGCCCACGCTCTCATGGCCGCCGCCTTCAGCCTCAGGACGGCACGGCACCTCGGCGCCGCTCATGATGACGCCGAGCAGATCTCGGCCCGCAGCGGCTGGTGGGACGCGCCCGGTGTCGAGGTCTCGGTGACCTTGTTCAAGAAGGGAAAGGCCCCCGCCGCCGGCGTGCCGCAGCCCGCTCGCAGCAACGCGGCCGTCAAGGCGGAGCTACGGCGACGTCAGGCCGCCGAGCGTGCGGCCGAGCGGCAGGCGGCCGCACGGCTCCTCGACGACGGCGCCCACGGGCGAGTCCTCGATGACGCCGAGGTCAAGGTCTTGCTCAGGCTGCTCACCCTCGCCACCGAGTCCCGCACGATCGTCGCCGGTCGCATCAGTTCCGCCGCTGGCGGCAACGACGTCCTCACCATGCGCCTGGTCCCCGACGACCACGGCAGCACCGTCGCGACCGCCAGCGGCACCCTGCACCTGCCTGGGGTAAGGCTTGAGCTAGAGGCCGCGGGCCGTTCCCGGCTCGCCGTCGCCAAGCGATAGGCTAGAATTCTGTACATGCCAACGATTCCGGTTGCCGAGGCGCGGCAGAACTTTTCCGCGCTTGTCGAGCAGGCGGTCGCCACCCACCAGCGCATCCGCGTGACGCGCAATGGGGTGCCCGCGATCTGGATGATCGCCGACGATGACTTCGAGTCGATCATGGAGACGCTGGACGTCCTCGCGGACGCGGCCGTCATGCAAGACATCGGGCAGTCGCGTGTGGACGCGTTCGCGGGCCGGTACGTGACCGCCGAGGAGACCGAACGGATTCTCGCGGCCAAGGCCGAGGGTACCGACCTCGGCGGCGATGCCGAGGTGGTGGCCGACATGCACGCCCGCGGCCTGCCCGACGCCGTGTGCATGGCCACCCTCGAAGCGCTCATCGAGGCCAGGCGGTCGACTGCGCGGTGAGCTACCGGGTCATCCTGCGCCCGGCCGCGCTTCGCGCGCTGCAGTCGATGCCGGAGAAGATCGCGGCCGCGTGCTGGGAGTTCATCCACGGCCCGCTCGCCGAGAATCCATACCGGGTCGGCAAGCCACTGCTTGAGCCGCTCGCACCCCAGTACTCGGCCCGCCGGGGGGAGTACCGCGTGCTGTACCTGATCGAGGACGAGACGGTTACGATCGTCATCACCGCGGTCAGCCACCGCGCCGACGCCTACCGCACCAGGTAAGACGCCATGCCCGTCGCAGCCAGCGTTCCGGCATCCGACCTCGGGGCCTTGGAGGCGGCGGTCGACTTCCTGGCCGATCTGCGGCTGCTGCGCCGCGTCCCGGGGGGTGTCCTGGTCCTGCCGGCGGCCGCGAGATACCGCAACATCAAGCTGGCCCTGCCCGTCACCCAGAGCGGAGACTCGCAGCTAACCCTGGACCTGTTCGCGGGCCAGTGACCCGTGCCCGCCCGTTGGCAGCTTCCCGATCAGCGAGGCGACGCGGCAGCCTGGCTTGCAGGGCTTCAGGGTGCCGGCCTGCCAGCCGCGGGAGATAAGGGCGCGGGCGAACTGCTCGGCCTGGTCGCAAGGGTGGTTGGCGACCTCCTTAAAGCCGTAGCGAACAGTCTTGGCATCGGCCGCGACCAGGGTCTCGTTGTCCCGGCGGCGGTCCCGGTCGAGATCCTCGGTGCGATGGAAGGCCGCACCGTCGAGTTCGGCGCACAGGCTGAACGGCTCGTAGTAGTTGTCCAGCCGACGGCTGCCGTCCGCGCCGTCCCGCCTGGCCTGCCTGGTTGCCCTCGGCAGGCCGTGGGCGCGCTCCACATCGCGGGTCCACCGGCGCTCCAGCGGGAAGTGGATGCCGTCGCCGATATCGGCCAGCGCGTCCTTGAGCCACGCGCGCCGGGTGAACTTCTTGCGCTGGTCCAACTGGGCCGCGATGAGCTCACGAGGGATGCTCCGGTTGGTGACGGCGCGCGACACCCAGCCGTAGGCATCATCCAGCGTGACCGCCGACTCCACCAGGTCGAGCACTGTCATGATGACCGGGGTGCAGGGCAGGTCGAGGAGCGCCGCATCGTAGCCCTGCCAGTTGGAGTTGCGGTGGACGACGACGCCGTCGAGGTCGCTGCACCGGTCGGGATTGCTCTGCACGGGCACCGTGACGTGGATGGGGTCGCTCGCGCCACGACCGAGGCCCAGTACCTCCGCTGCGGTCTGGTGGCTGAGCGCGGCCCTGCCGCCGGCCCGCAGGAGCACCGCCCACAGCGTGGCCTGGCGGCTGAGCTTGCCGCTGAACGTCGCGTACGTGCCCCGGTAGAGGTACTGCCAGCGCCCGGACTTCACCTTCCACCGGATCTGCTCCTCGGTCATCCCGGCCGCTCGCGCCTGCGCCGCCGAGATCACCTGATCCTGCTTCTCCAGTACCAGAGCGAGGTCGCCCGCCACCAACGGCGAGTCCTTCTGGGGGATGAAATGCACAGGTCCACTATGCCAGCAAACCAAAGATCACGTGTAATAACCGTGCATCTACAACGGTAAGTCCACGAAATCGTGGGGCAGTCTCGCGGGAGGTACGGGCGCGCCCCGCCATGCGGCAAGAGGCGCACCGCTTGGGGGTATCGTGCAGGCCAGGTTGCGCTGAGGAAGTGGCGGGTGACAATGCGGTTCCTGCCTACGCGGGCTGGGGTTATCAACGTCTGGGACTACGTTGACGAGGAGTTCGCGTTCGCCGACGGGCGGCTGGCGCTGCGCGGGCACAACGGGTCAGGCAAGACCAAGGCCCTGGAGGTGCTGTTCCCCTTCGTGCTTGACGGGGTCGCGGACTCCCGGCGCCTCGACCCGTTCAGCGGCGAGAACCGGACCATGAAGTCCAACCTGCTGTTCCGGGGCCAGGACTCGCGCCGCCTGCCAGCGACCTTCGCCCCGCCAGCCGAGATGGCCGTCCGGGCGCGCCGCTGTGGCAACTGGTCCGGTTCGCTGACGGCCTGCAAGCCGCGCGGGCCGCCGCGATCGAGGGCGCGCTGTACGGTGCCGGGCTGCTCACGGCCTGGGTGCATCCCGATCCGGCGCTCACGAAGCAGGCGCTGCACGCCGCCGAGGCTGACGGCTACCTCGTCGCGACCGAGCCGGTGGCTGGCCGCAGCCTCGCGCAGGCCCTCATTGCCGAAGAGCAAGACCGGGTTCCGGCCGGCGTGATCGAAGCGGTGCTGCAGTCGGTCGCGCTCACCGAGGATGTGGCCGACGCCGGGAGCGGGCCCGTTCTGGTTAGTGAAAAGGGGCAATTCGCGGCTGGACCGCAGGTCGGTGCGCGGCCCAAGGCGGCGCCTGAGTTCATCGGGGCGACGAACCGGGCCAGCCGGCGGCGGGCCCGGCTGGCGGCGCAGGACGAGCTGATCGAGGCGGCGCGCGAGCGCGAGCGCGGCCTAGCGGCACGGCTGGCGGGGACGACCAGCCTGCTCGACGACTTCGCGAAAGCCCGCGGGGAACTGCCCGACACGCGGCCGATCGCGAGGGCCGCGCAGGCGGCGGGCAGGCACGCGGCGCTGCTCGCGCGGGCCGCCGCCGACGTGGCCGCCGCCCGCAAGGCCCTCGACGGGGCCATCGCCGAACTGGACGCCAGGACACGCCAGCTCCGGCAGGCCGCCGCCGAGCGGCGGATACCCGTCTTTTCCCGCGGGGCAGGCGCAGCGGCGTCACTGCTCGGGCAGGTACTGCCCACCGCGCACGAGCAGGTGGACGCCGTCGCGCGGGCCGCCGCCGAGTTCGAGAACGCTGCCGTCGCCCTGCACAACGAGCGGGGCAACCTGCGCCGGGCGCGCGACGACCTGGCCGACCAGAGGGAAGCCATCGAGCGGCAGCAGTCCGAGTACGCCGAGGCGGAAGCGGCGTTTGAAGAGGCGGAGCGACTGCAGGAGGCGCTGGAAGAGGAGTTCCGGGCGCTGGAAGAGGCCCTGGCGTCGGACGTGCAGCGGGTGCTTGAGGAGATCAGGGCCGCCGAGCGGGGGATCACCGCGGCGCAGCGGGCCAGCAGCGACCTGGACCGGGTAACGCGAGACGAGCACGACAAGGCGGTGCGGGCGCAAGAGTTGCTGCGCAACGCGCGGCTGTCGCTCGCGGGCGCGGTGGCGGCGGTGCATGAGCAGGCGGCGGGCTTCGGGGAGTTCGCGCGACCAGACCTGCGGTCGATCATCGGCCTGCCTGGGGGCGCCTTCCCGCACTGGCCGGACGCCGCGCAGTGGCCCGACCCGGAGCGAGCCAGCGAGGAACTGGCGGCCAGGCTCGAGGCAGACGATGGCGGCGCCGGCGTTTCCGCCGTCTTGCCACCCGGCGTGCCGCAGATCCTGGACGCCTACGCCGCCGCCACCAAGGGCGGGCGGCAGGTCACCGAGGGCATGCTCAAGAATGCCTCCGACCGGATGTCGACCGGGCTGAAGGACTTCGAGCAGGCCCTGGAGGGATGCGAGGGCGACACCGTCCCGATGATCGCGCACTACGACATGTACCACGACAAGAGCACACGTACAGTGTCGTCGCTGCTCGTGCTATGGGACGGCGCCCAGCTCATCGATGCCTCGGCAGACTCCGCCCGCCTAGGGGACGACCGCCAGCCTGGAGGGTATCGAGACAATGAGGCGCTGGCCACGGAACTGCTCGGCTTCCGGCCGACGCGGCACGCGCCGCTGGGGAGCGGCTCGACGCTGGGGTTCGCTGCTGGCATGCACGATGACGGGGAGGACTCCGATGACGACGAGGCCGTTTGACGGTCCCGAATACCGCCGCCTGCTGGACGCCGCACGCCGGTCCCTGGAACGGACCGGTGGCTCGCTGGATGGCTCGATCAGCATTACCTCTCCCACCGATACCGAACGAAAGGCCATCATCGGCGTCACCGGCCAGTACCGTGACGCCAGTGTCGGCCGGCTGACGGTGCGGCTGTCGGACCTGAACGCCGCTGTTGCCGAGGCGACCGGCGGCGGCCTGGCGCAGTTGCTTGCGGCTGCCAGTGGGGTACCCCTTCGGGACCGGCCCGCCGAGCGGGAGCGGCTGGCGGCCGGGGTGGACGAGTGCGTTCGGCTGCTGAACGACAGCTACCTGTCCTCCTTCGAGTGGTTCACGTCGTGGGTGGCCGAGCTGCGCGCGGACGGGACGCTGACCCGCCTGGTCAACGCCGCCGACATCGGGCCGGTGCTGCACGCGATCAGCGTGCTTGAGGCCATGGACGGGCGGGACGCTCCGGTGCTGCTGCAGGCCCTGGCCGCCGAGGTGACCGGTGACACCAAGGCGCTGAGCCACCCGACCGCGGCGTCATCCCTGGTGCTGCGGGCGCTGGCGATGCGGCTGGGTGTGCCCCGGCCGCTGTCCGCGGAAGACAGGCGTGACCTGTGGGACGAGTTCGACGTGGTCGTCGATGACCTGGCCAGCCGGGTGCTCGTGCTCAGGCTGCCGGCCGTCGGCGAGGGGCTGGGGGACTGGCTCACGTCGGCGGCCCGCCGGGGCATTCCGTTCTACGCGACCTTGCAGCAGCTCGTCTCGATGCCGGTATCCATCGGCGAGGCAGCGGTGTACGTCTGCGAGAACCCGGCCGTGCTGCGGGCGGCTTCCGGCTCGCTGGGGTCGCTGTCGATGCCGCTGATCTGCACCGAGGGCCGCCCGTCCACGGCATTTCACCGGCTGGCCTCTGCCGTGGTCGCCGGGGGCGGCGAGCTGCGCTACCACGGAGACTTCGACTGGCCCGGCATCTCCATCGCCGCCTCCGTGATGGCCCGCCACAGCGCGGTGCCGTGGCGCCTGGGCGCAGCGGACTACCTGGCCGGCGTGCGGGCGTCCGGCTCGGAGCACGTGGCGTTGTCGGGGTCCCCGCTCGCGACGCCCTGGGACCCCGCACTGGCAGACGCGATGACCTCAGCCAGGCAGGCCGTCTATGAGGAGTCAGTCACCGAGGCCCTGCTAGCCGACCTCCAGGGCTAGACCGCCGCCAACGCTGCGACCGGGGAATGTACGCAATGGGGCTCCGCCGCCAACGCTGCGACCGGGGAATGTACGCAATGGGGCTCCGCTGTCGCAGGGGCGGCAGCGATGGCACACTGCCCGCAAAACCCCGTGACGGCGATGTCACCATGGGTGCCGCTTGACGCGGTGGGGTCCACGTGGGGTCGGCTACCGGGTTACCGCCTGGTCGCGGTAGCGGCCTGGTCGCGGTAGCTGCCGGGAAATTCAGTGGCGGCGTGACCAGGACAAACCGGATCATGGAGGCATGGGCGAGATCGCAGGGATCATGTGGGGCCAGTGAACCAGGGCTGGCGGGTCGGTGGCCCGGCCGGGCAGCGGATGCCGTCGCCCGGCTCGCCGTCGCGGCACGACGGCGACCTGACGCGGCAGCGGCTGGTGCGGCACGGGCTGGCCGCGGCCGTAGCGCTGGCCGACCGGCTCGGGCTGCCGGGCGACAACCCCGTCGTGCTGTCCAACCGTGGCAACCTGCTCGTCCACTTTCCGGCCGCCGGTGTCGTCGCCCGGGTTGCGACGCTCACCGCGTGGACGCGCCGCGATCCGCTCCGCTGGCTCGCCCGCGAGGTGGCGGTCGCCCGGCACGTAGCCGGCAAGGGTGGCCCGGTGGTGCCGCCCGCGCACGGCACGGACCCGGGCCCGCACTGGCAGGATGGCTTCGCGATAAGCCTGTCCGATTTCCTAGCCCGAACGTTCCCGGCCCCTGTCCCCACCCCAGCCGCCTGTGGCACCGCCCTCGCCAGATTCCATGAGGCAGCGGCCGACTGCCCAGCCGACCTTGGGTACCTTGCTCCGGCGACCGACCAGGTGACCGATGCCCTCGCGGTAATCGAGCGTGAGTCTCTCACGGATGCCGCGACGGTCGCTGCCTTGCGGGCGGCCCACTCGCAGGTGCTAGCTGACATCACCTGGGTGTCGGAGGGAACGGCGGCATTGCCCGGGAAATCGGTGCCCGGGAAATCGGTGCCCTGGGAATCGGTGCCCTGGGAATCGGTGCCCGGGAAATCAGTGCCCGGGCAACAGGCAGCCGGCGGGCCGGGCACGTCCGGACGCCCTGAGCCGGCCGCGGGGGTGGCAACCGTCGTGCTGCACGGCGACGCGCATGCCGGGAACCTGCTGCGGACAGACCCGGCCGGGGGCGGCTGGGTGTGGGCCGACCTGGAGGAGACCTCGCGCGGCCCCGCGGCCTGGGACCTGGCGACCCTGACCAGCGGCTACGACGAGGGCGACACGCGGGAGGCGCTGGTGGCCTACGCGGCGCAGGCCGCGATCCCTGTTCCCGCGCCGGAGTCCCTCGCCCCGTTCCGCCGTGCCCGCGACCTGGAGGGGGCCGTGTGGCTGGTGTGCATGGCGCGGCTGTACCCCGAGCGCTACGCCGCCCGCGCGACGGAGCGACTCACGATGGTGCTCTGCAGCCAGTGAGCCCCGCTGCCGGTGAGCTCAGGCGCCGGTGAGCTCAGGCGCCGGTGGGCTAGGCGCCGGTGGGCGAGGCGCCGGTGAACTCGGCGATCGCGGACTCCCAAGCGTCCAGGTCGCGATCCACCGGGCCGAGGCCCGCCGACGAGGACCGGCGGGTCGGAAAGATAGCGACACCAAACTCCATGATGATCCTCTCTTGCCCCGATGCCTCGTCCCTACCCTGCGACGGGTGGTAGACACCGCAAACTCACACGTAGCAAACTACAACGGTCAGGCCGCAACTCAGCGACGAGGGGACCGGGCGATGCCGGAGAAGAGCTACACGTCGACGGTGACGGACACCCCGTTGCTCGGGGACACGATCGGGGAGAATTTCGACAAGACGGTCGCCCGCTTCCCTGACCGGGACGCGCTCGTAGACATTCCCGCCGGGAAGCGCTGGACCTACGCGGAGCTGAAGGCCGACGTGGACGCGCTCGCGCTGGGCCTGCTTGCCGCGGGCATCGGCCAAGGCGACCGGGTCGCGATCTGGGCGCCGAACTGCGGTGAGTGGACTGTCACCCAGTACGCGACCGCCAAGATCGGCGCGATCCTGGTCAACATCAACCCGGCTTACCGGACCAGCGAGCTTGAGTTCGTGCTCCAGCAGTCCGGCGCGCGGCTGCTGATCGCCGCGCAGAGGCTGAAGACCTCCGACTACGCGGCCATGATCGAGCAGGTCGCGCCGCGTGTCGACGGACTTGAGCAGGTCGTGCTGCTCGGGACACGCGAGTGGGACGCGCTGCTGGCGACCGGCCGGGCCGGCGATCTGGCGGTGCTGGACGCCATCGAGCTCGGCGCCGACGACCCGATCAACATCCAGTACACATCCGGGACGACCGGGTTCCCGAAGGGCGCGACCCTCTCCCATCACAACATCCTGAACAACGGCTTTTTTGTCGGCGAGTTGTGTCACTACACCGAGGCTGACAAGATCTGCATCCCCGTCCCCTTCTACCACTGCTTCGGCATGGTGATGGGGAACCTAGCGGCCACCAGCCACGGCGCGGCCATGGTGATCCCGTCGCCGTCCTTCGACCCGGTTGCCGCGTTGCGCGCCGTCGAAGCCGAGAGATGCACGTCGCTGTACGGGGTGCCGACGATGTTCATCGCCGTGCTGGCCGCGGCGGAATTCGCCGACTTCAACCTGTCGTCGCTGCGCACTGGCATCATGGCTGGGTCGCCGTGCCCGGTCGAGGTGATGAAGCAGGTCATCGACCGGATGGGGATGACCGAGGTGTCCATCTGCTACGGCATGACCGAAACATCCCCGGTGTCCGCTCAGACCCGCTCGGATGACTGCCTGCAGCGGCGGGTCGAGACCGTGGGCCGGGTCGGGCCGCACCTGGAGGTCAAGGTGATCGACGCGGTGTCCGGCAAGACCGTCCCGCGCGGGGTCCCCGGCGAGCTGTGCACTCGCGGCTACTCGGTGATGCTCGGCTACTGGAACGAGCCGGGCAAGACCGCCGAGGTGCTGGACGCCGCCCGGTGGATGCACACCGGCGACATCGCGGTGATGGACGACGACGGATACCTGTCGATCACCGGCCGGATCAAGGACATGGTCATCCGCGGTGGGGAGAACATCTACCCGCGTGAGGTCGAGGAGTTCCTCTACACCCACCCGGACATCCTCGACGCCCAGGTCATCGGCGTCCCGGACGCCACCTACGGGGAGGGCTCATGGCCTGGGTCCGGATGCGCCCCGGCGCCGAGCCGCTGACCGCACCAGCGGTCCGCGAGTTCGCGACGGGAAAGCTCGCCCACTACAAGATCCCGCGCTACGTGCACATCGTCGACGACTTCCCGATGACCGTCACCGGCAAGGTCCGCAAGGTACAGATGCGCGAAAAGTCCCTCGAGATCCTGGGCCTGAACGGCTAGCGTCCCGCGGTTGGTGCGACCGCCGACTGGTCGCCGGAGCCACCCGGGGCCCACAAGCCCGTACGGATGAGCCTCGAATGTCGGTGGGCCGCTCTACCATGTTCGTTATGCCCGGGGGAGACAGCTTCGACGAGATCGCCTGGCTGCGAGTCAATAGCCCAGCCTGGCGACTACTGCGCGCCGACAACTCGCCGCTGGTCCTGAGCTTCCTGCAGCGGGTGTTCGTCGAGGGCAATGTCCGGGCGATTTCCGCTAGCGAGCTGGAGAGCCTGCTCGACGACGAGTTGTACGCGCTGAACGAGCGCCAGCCGGGAAGCTTCCCGAAGAAGCCGAAGGCCTACCTGGACGACTGGGCGCATCCGGACGCGGGCTGGCTGCGCAAGTACTATCCCGACGGCACCGACGAGCCGCACTTCGACGCCACGCCCGCAGTCGAGAAGGCGCTGGCATGGGTGCGGGCGCTCGGCGAGCGCGAGTTCGTCGGCACTGAGTCCCGGCTGAACACCGTCTTCGAGCTCCTTCGGCAGATCGTGCACGGCACTGAGACTGACCCGGCGGCGCGGATCGAGGAGCTGACCCGGCGCAAGCGGGAGATCGACCAGGAGATCGAGCGCGTCGCGGCTGGTGACGTGACCGTCCTTAACTCCGCTGGCGTCCGTGACCGCTACCAGCAGCTCGCGACGACCGCGTGGGGGCTGCTATCGGACTTCCGCCAGGTGGAGGAGAACTTCCGTCGGCTAGACCGGCAGTTGCGCGAGAAGATCGCCGGCTGGCAGGGCGGCAAGGGCGAGCTGCTCGATGACGTACTCGGCAGCCGCGAGTCGATCGCCGGATCCGACCAGGGCAGGTCGTTCCAGGCGTTCCATGACTTCCTGCTCAGCCAGGCCCGGCAGGAGGAACTGGCCGAGCTGCTGGCCAGGGTCGATGAGCTGGCCGACGTGGCCGAGCGGGACCCCCGGCTGCGGCGCGTGCACTATGACTGGCTGGACGCCGCCGAGCGCACCCAGGCGACCGTCCGGCAGCTGTCAGAGCAACTGCGGCGCTTCCTCGATGACCAGGCCTGGTTCGAGAACCGGCGGGTGATCGACATCCTGCGGGAGATCGAGGCCAGCGCGCTGAAGCTGCGCGAGGCACCCACGGCAGGCTTGTCCATGCAGATCGATACCGCCACCCCGGCGGTCACGCTGCCGTTCGAGCGCCCGCTGTACGCCCCGGTGCGCAAGCCGCGGATCGACTCTGGCGACATCCGTCCGGCCGGGGCGGACGAGGAGACCGACCCGGCGGCCTTGTTCGAGCAGGTCTACGTCGACCCCGGACCACTGCGCGACGCGGTGCGGGCCGCGCTGCGCCGCTCCGCCCAGGTCAGCCTCGCCGAGCTTGTCGCCGGCGCCCCGCTCACCCACGGCCTGGCCGAGCTTGTCACCTACCTGTCGCTGCGCGACGAGAGCTTCGCGGCGGTCTTCGATGATGCACACGCGGTGCAGGTGACCTGGACCGAGCCGGACGGCAGGGCGAGGACCGCTACCATGCCCCGCGTCACCTTCACCCGGAGATAGGAACCGATGGCCACGACCGCGACAGAAGCAGACCTCTCGCTCGCCGTCATCCCGCTGATGAAGGGCGTCGTCTACCGCGACACCCACGAGCGGGCCTGGCAGCAGGTCACCCAGCTCCAGCCGCAGGTCCGGGACTACGTGGAGGTTCTCGGCCTGCAGGTCGTCATCGATGAGGCCGAGGGATACGCGTACCTGCGCCAGCGCCCGGCCGATGACGAGGAAGCCGACCAGCTGCCGCGGCTCATCCCCCGCCGATCGCTGTCCTTCCATGTCAGCCTGCTGCTCGCGCTGCTGCGCAAGAAGCTTGCCGAGTTTGACGCCCAGGGCGGCGACACCAAGCTGATGCTCACCCGCGCCCAGATCGCTGAGATGATCCGCGTCTTCCTTCCCGCGACGAGCAACGAGGCCCGGCTCATCGACAAGATCGACGAGCACATCAACAAGGCGGTTGAGCTCGGCTTCCTGCGTCCTGCCAACAGCACCGCCAGGACCAGGACCGCGACCGCGGCGAAAAGTGCCGATCAGGCCTTCGAGGTCCGGCGCATCCTGAAGGCGTTCATCGACGGCCAGTGGCTCGCGGACTTCAGCGAGAAGCTATCGCAGTACGCAGGGCTGCTAGCCGGCGACGCAGCCGAGGAGGCGGGGGAATGAGCGCTGAGACCCACGACACCCTGAGCGGTTTTCGACTGGCCCGGCTGGAGCTCTACAACTGGGGCACCTTCGACCAGCGGGTCTGGACGCTGCGCCCGGACGCCCGCAACGCCCTGGTCACCGGCGACATCGGCTCCGGTAAGTCCACGATCGTTGACGCCATCACCACGCTGCTACTGCCCGCGAACCGGATCTCCTACAACAAGGCGGCCGGCGCCGAGACGCGCGAGCGGTCACTGCGCTCCTATGTCCTCGGCTTCTACAAGTCCGAGCGCAACGAGGTCACCGGGGGGACCAGGCCGATCGCGCTGCGCGACCCGACCAAGTTCAGTGCCATCCTCGGCGTCTTCACTAACGCGGGCTACGGCGAGACCATCACGCTCGCCCAGGTCTTCTGGATGAAGAACGGCGACATCGGTGGCCAGCCGGACCGGTTCTACGTGACGGCCGACAGGGCCCTGTCGGTCAAGGGCGACTTCGATGACTTTGGCGCCGACATGACGGCGCTGCGCAAGCGGCTGCGCGCCACGGCCGGCGTCCGCCTGCACGACGGCTTCCCCGAGTACGGCAAGGACTTTCGCCGCCGCCTCGGCATCGAGTCTGAGCAGGCCATGGAGCTGTTCCACCAGACCGTCTCGATGAAGTCGGTCGGCAACCTGACCGACTTCGTCCGCGAGCACATGCTGGAGCCGTTCAACGCGGGCAAGGCGGTCGCCGACATCATCGCCCACTTCGAGGACCTGACCAAGGCGCACGAGGCGGTCCAGCGGGCGCAGGCACAACTGGCACTGCTGGAACCGCTGCTGAAGGAGCTCAACGCGCACGACGCCGTCGATGCCGAGCTCCGCACGCTGGCCGCTCGCCAGGGCGCCCTGAGGTTCTACTTCGCCGACCTCAAGGCAGGCCTGCTCGAGGAGATGCTCGGCAATTTCGCCACCGAACGGGCCAGCCTGTCGGCTTCCCTCACCAAGCTCTCCGACGGTCTGCGGGGACTGCGCGAGCGCGGGACTCTTTTGAGCGTCGAGCGAGCCGGGCACGGCGGCAACCGGCTCGCGGAGATCGAGCGGCAGATCGCTGAGACCGAGAAGTCACGTGCCTCCCGGGCACAGCGAGCGGAGAACTTCGGCAGGCTGCTCAACCGGGCAGGCCTCGATCCGGTCTCGACGCCGGAGGACTTCGCCGCCCGCCGCCAGGAGATCGCGGCCGCGGCCGAGGCTGCCCGGCAAGCCTTGGCCGACAGCCAGAACAAGCTGACCGAGGCGGCGGTGGACAAGCGAACGCTCGACGCGGAGGCCGCTGAGGTCAGCAAGGAACTGCGAAGCCTCCAGGCTCGCAAGAGCAACATCCCGGTCCGGGACCTGGAGTTGCGCCAGCGGCTGTGCCAGGAGCTGAAGATCAGGGAAGACCTGCTCCCGTTCGCCGGAGAGCTGATCGAGGTCCGCCCCGAGGAAGCCGACTGGGAAGGTGCGGCCGAGCGCCTGCTGCGCGGCTTCGCCCTGTCGATCCTGGTTCCCGACGAGCATTACACCACCGTCTCCGACTGGATCGACGGCCATCACCTGAACGGGAAGGCCGTCTACTACCGGGTCCCGCTGGGCGCCGCCACGGGCTCGCCACCCGGCCCTGATGGCGGCACGCTGGCGGCCAAGCTGACCATCAAGGACTCGCCGTTCGCGCCGTGGCTGGACCGCGAGCTTTCCAGGCGCGCGGACGTCGCCTGCGTCGAGACCATGGCCGAGTTTCGCCGGATGCCCAAGGCCATGACCAAGGCGGGCCAGGTCAAGGGCGGCGGCGGGCGACACGAGAAAGACGACAGGCGCAGGATCGATGACCGAGGCCAGTACGTGCTCGGGTGGTCCAACGAGCGGAAGATCGACACGCTAATCCGCCAGGCGACAAGCCTCGCCAAGCGGCTCGCCACGATAGCCGGGGAGATGGACCGGCACGCCGGGGCCAGGGACGCCGCCATTGAGCGCGGCAAGGACCTGGCCGGCCTGGAACAGACGACGCAGTTCGCCGACCTCGACTACGAGTCGGCCGTCAAGGAGATCGCCGGCCTGCACGCTGAGCACGCGAGGCTGACGGCGACGTCCGTCAAGCTAGCTCAGCTGGATGCCGACCTGACGGCCGTGAAGAAACAGATCGAGGAGGCAGAGACGGCAACGTCAGCGGCCAACAAAGAGCTCGGCCGCGTGGAGGATGGCATCACCGTCGCGGAGGCGGCGCGGAGCCAGGCCGGTGCGATCCTCGCCGAGCCCAGTTGCGCGCAGGCCCGCGAGCACTTCGCCGCGCTCGGTGGCGTGCTCACGAAGGCGGGCGTGCAACGGCCCGCAACCGCCCAGTCCTGCGACAAGGCAGAGGCTGACGCCGCGCGGGCCCTCGCGGAGATTGCCGACCGGCGTGGCAAGCACCGCGGCCAGCTAGCCAGCAAGGTCGCCGGCCTGATGAGCAACTTCCGCAACTCCTACCCCGCCGAGACCGCCGAGCTGGACGCGAGCGTGGAGGCGGCGGCGGGCTTTCGCGAGCTGCACACCAGGCTCACGCACGACGACCTGCCCCGGTTCCAGAAGCAGTTCAAGACCTACCTGAACCAGAACACGATCAGGGACATCGCCACCTTCCAGTCCCAGCTGATCCGGGAGTCCGACAAGATCAAGGAACGGATCGACACGATCAACAAGTCGCTTGTCGACGTGGACTACAACCCCGGCCGCTACATCCGGCTGGAGCCGGAGCAGACCCCGAATACCGACATCAGGGACTTCCGCGCTGACCTGCGCGCCTGCACCGAGGGCACCGTCTCACCCGGAGGCGACGCGGATGACCAGTACTCCGAGCAGAAGTTCCTGCAAGTCAAGCGCATCATCGAGCGCTTCCGCGGTCGCGACGGCATGACCGAGGCGGATCGCAGGTGGACGGCGCTCGTCACTGACGTGCGGAATTGGTTCCTGTTCTCCGCCTCCGAGCGCTTCCGCCAGGACGACATCGAGTATGAGCGCTACGCCGACTCGGCGGGCAAATCCGGCGGGCAGAAGGAGAAGCTCGCCTACACGATCCTCGCCGCGTCCCTCGCCTACCAGTTCAAGCTGGAGTGGGGCGCGACCAAGTCGCGGACGTTCCGGTTCACGGTGATCGACGAGGCGTTCGGGCGCGGATCCGACGAGTCGACCCGGTTCGCCCTTGAGCTGTTCGGCAAGCTCGGCCTGCAACTGCTGATCGTGACGCCGCTGCAGAAGATCCATGTCATCGAGCCGTACGTGGCGGCCGTCGGCTTCGTGGACAATCCGAGCAGCCGGTACTCCCGGCTGCAGACGCTCACGATCGAGGAGTACCGCGCACGGCGCGACGAGCACGCCCTGGCAGCCCTGATCGCCGGGGCCACCGGTCCCGTCGTCATCGCGGCCGGGGCCTGACGTGCCCTCGACGTGGACCGGGCCGGCCGATGTGCGGCAGATCGCGCGCAAGCGGCTCGCAGCGCTGCTGAGCGGGTACTTGGGGGGACCGAGGGAAGTCCCGTTTCGTATCGGGGTCGCAGGGCCGCTGGCGTCGGAACTGGGCGCGCGGTTCGATGAGGTGCGAAGCTGGGCAGGTGAGTGGGAGCGCGCGGCGCGCGGGCCGCTGCGCGTTGAGTACAAGAAGGTCGGCGGCCGATCCTTCGGGGTAAACGAGATTCCGCGGGCGGCCTGGATCGACGGCTACGAGCAGGCGTGGGAGCTGCTGGGCGTCCAGGCTGAGGCCTCTCGCCTGGACGCGCTGATGGACCGGACGCGCCAGTCATGCCCCCGGCTGGGTCCCTGGCTGGTCCGTCGGCCCCTGAAGGCACTGGAGCTCGCCGATGACTGGGACCGGCTGCTGGCTACCGTCGGGTGGGTGGACTCTCGTGATGTGTCCGGCCTGTACCTGCGCCAGGTGGACGTGCCGGGCGTGGACACGAAATTCCTGGAGCGGCACCGCGGGGTGCTGGCCGAACTGCTGGACCTGCAGCTCGATCCGTCGCGGATCCACGCCGCTGGCGAGGGGTTCGAGGGCCGGTACGGCTTCAGGCGCAAGCCGGGGTACGTGCGGCTGCGGCTAGGGTCCAGCTTCGGTGGCTTTTCCGAGCTGACCGTCAGGGTGGATGAGCTTCACGCGCCGCCGACCCGCGTGACCCGGGTGTACGTCATCGAGAATGAGGTCACTTACCTCGCGTTCCCCGCTGGTGCCGATGAGATCGTGATCTTTGGCGGCGGGTACGCGGCCGGGCTGCTGGAGACGCTGTCGTGGCTTGACGACCTTGACGTGGTGTACTGGGGCGACATTGACACGCACGGCTTTGCGATCCTGAGCAGGCTCCGGGGGCACTTCCCCCGGCTGCGGTCGATGCTCATGGATCACGGCACGCTGCTGGCGCACCGTTCCCAGTGGGTCACCGAGGCCGCCCCGACCGCCGTTACCCTGGACAACCTGACCCCGTCTGAGCTGGAGTCCTACCATGGCCTTGTGAGCGGTGCGGTTGGCCCGGCGGTTCGCCTTGAGCAAGAACGGGTGAGCTTCGCATGCGTATGGCGCGCCCTGACGGCTCTGGGGCACTAGGCTTGCCACTCAGCATGTGCACGGGAGCGATTGGTGGCTAAGAGCAACCGCCGGAAGAAGCAGGACCGCGCCAGGGCGGACGCGAAGCAGGCGCTGGAGCGGCGGCGGCGAGACAGGGTCGAGCAAGATCGGCTGGCGGAGCGCCGGCTCGAGCTCATCCGTGACCCGGCGACCCCGCCAGACGAGCTTGCCGGCCTGCTAGACGAGCACTACGAGGGCAACGCCATCGACGGCGCGCTGGTGGCCAGCCTGCTGGAGGCCGGGACCGAGCCGGAGCGGCTTGAGGAGACGTCGCGGCTGCTGTGGAGCGACGACTCACTGACCGCCATCACCTTCGCGGCGGGGGTGGCACACGCGTCCGGTGACGAGGCCGAGGAGCGCAACCTCCTGGACAAGGCGTTGGCGGTCAGTGAGCCAGCCCGGTTCCCCGGTGACTTGGCGACGACCGGGCGACTGGGCGTGACCCGGTTCCTGCTGGACATCGGCTACCTGGGCGAGGCCACCGAGCTGCTTGAGGCACTGGTCAGTGACTGGCCGCAGGACGAGGAGGCCACCGAGCACTACGGCATCGCGATCGAGCGGATGACCGAGGCCGCGGATGACGCCGGCGAGCGGGAGCAGGCGGCGCTCGCCAGGTTCGGCGACCGCTCGGGGCTGCTGGACCTGTACACGGCGCTCGGCAAGTACCTGGCGGGCACTGAGCACGGGGGCTCACCTGCAGGCCACCTTGGAGGCCCACCGCAGGGCCGTGCTGGACATGGGCTGGGCCGACGGGGAAGCACAGGGGTTCGGCGAGTTCGCTGAGGAGCTCGCGCTGCTCGGCACCGCCGACAACGACGACCCGGCCGCGAACCCGATGGCGGCGTTCGCCGCCGACCCGACGGTCACCGCCGACCTGGCCGCCCGGGCGACCGACTGGTACGAGCACATCCGCTACGGCCTGTGGAAGGTAGACGATCCGGTTCCGTCGCCCGGCGTGTGGGTGACCGACATCGTGTCAGCCGCCCGGCGGTACGTCCAGTTCCCCGCTGAGCGCGTGGGCAGGCTGCCCCGCTGGGCGGTCTGGATGGGTGGCCTGCTGCCGGTGGACGGCATCTGGCGGATCACTGGACGCGGAGTGTGGCTCTCGCCCCGGGAGGCGGACGCGGCGGCGGAGTTTATTGACCGCGCGGGCGACGAGCTTGCTCGCGCGGTCACGGGCAGCGTCACCCGCGGCATGTCCGATGACCACCCGGAGAAGATCAGGTTCGCCTCGGCCGGGTCACGGGGGGTCCAGGCCGGGTACGACAGCGCCTTCGAGCCTGAGACGGCGGCCATCTCCAGCCGGGTCATCAATGCGCTGGCCACCCGCGTCGCCGCTGAGGTCTACGACTACCGGCGCAGCCCCGCCCGTGCCAAGCACGTCGCGGTCACGGGATACGACGAGAGACTGCCCATGCTGCGCGGGCGGACCATCCGGCAGGCCGTGCGGGGCATGCCGGAGGACCAGATGCGCGTCGAGGCCCTGCTGCGCGACTGGGAGTACCAGTCGGACCTGCTGGCGGCCGTCGGCAAGCCGACGATCGACGTCGTCGCGCTGCGGGCCGAGCTTGGCCTGCCAAGCGACCTAGATGGCGTCGAGGACATCGACGGCGACATTAGCGACGCCTCCTAGCAGCTTGACCACACGGCGCGGCTCATGATTGGCCGGCGGCCGCAATGGCTCATGGTCGCGGTGGGACCCAAGCGTGATGGCGAGATGATCGTGGGCGTCGCCCGCGTAGCCTAAGCAGCCGATACGATCGGCTTTCATGCCTCCCGGTACTCAGTCCCCCGATATCGATCTCAAGGCCCTTGGCGTCATCATGGACGCCATCGAGGGCGGGATACCGGTCTGCAGCTATGCCGACCTCGCCGCCGTTGCGGGGCTGCCCGTCAGCCGCGTCCGGATGCTGATAGCCCGACTGGAGGACGAGGGCCTCATCGAGGTCCGCCGCGATAAGGGCGGAAGGGTCAGGACGCACACGATCCGGGCCACCGGTCGGCCGCGGACCCGCACGGTCCCGGTGCTCGGCAGGGTCGCTGCCGGGGTGCCGATCCTGGCCGACAGCGAGGCGATCGAGGGGTTCATCTCGCTGCCCGCGGACCGGGCCAGGGGCGCCGAGGTCTACATGCTGGAGGTCAAGGGCGAGTCCATGATCGGCGACGGCATCCTGGGCCGCGATCACGTGGTCGTCGTGACCGACCCGCGCCCGCCGCAGGCCGCCATCGCGGTCGTCCTCATCGGCGAGGAAGCCACCGTCAAGCACGTCTACTACGAGAAGGACACGCTCCGCCTCAGGTCGTCCAACCCCGACTTCCCCGACCAGGTCTACGGCGCGGAAGACAACCCGGTCATCCAGGGCCGCGTCATCGGCGTAGTCCGCTGGCTGCCTAGCTGACACCGCTCCGGTCGCGAGAGGCCTCCCGCGTACCCAATGCCAGTATCAGCTCTAGCATCTGTGCAATTGAGTTAACAAGCTGAGCAGCATTCTCTTGATTCACAGAACACTGTTGCATCTGCGCGATGGTGGGCGTATAGCATTGGTAGAAGATTGACTTGCGGCTACAGGGTGGGTAGGGCGCGACTTCTTTGGGCGGGGAAACATGTTCGATGCCAGGGGAATCTTCTGAGATGCCCTCCGAACTTTCGCGGCGCATTAATCTTCTCTTGCGCAGCCGCCGTGGCCAGGTTCCTGCCGTGCAGGCCGAGATTGCCCGCTGGCAGTCCATCGACAGCGGCGTCGGCGAACTGGAAGCCGCGCTTGACCAGCTCGGCCGGCATCCCTCGGTGTCCCCCGACGATGCCGCGGAACTGGCGATCCCGCATCTTGGCGAGATCCACAAGGACATCGCCGGGATCGTCGAGGCGTACACGGCCGTGGCGGCGAGGTTCTCGCGCGAGACCGTGAATATCGGGGTCAGCGGCAGTGCCCGGGTGGGGAAGAGCACGCTCCTGCAAGCGATATCCGGCCTAGCCGAAGAGCAGATTCCCACGGGCCGCGATATTCCGGTGACCGCGGTCCGGAGCCGTATCTACCATTCGACGCGACCGCCACTGGCTGTACTGCGGCTGCACTCGCCCGACTCTTTTCTTCGCGAGGTCATCCGGCCCTACCATGAGGCGCTGGGGATGGACCGCCCACCGGAAAGCCTCGACGAGTTCCGGCGGTGGGTCTATCCGGATTCGGTGGAGATCAGCGCCCGGTCCGGGGACGTGACCCTGCTGGTCCGGCTACGGGAGATGCAGCAGGCGCTGTGGTCATACGAGAAGGACCTGACCGGCACCGACAAGAAGGTGCCGCTGGAGGAGCTGCGTCCGTACGTGGCCTACCCGACGAGCGCGGAGCGGGCCGCTAGCTCCCGGCTTGAGCACCGTTACCTCGCGGTCAAGGACGTGCGGATCGACTGCCCGTTCCCGCAGTCGGACGTCGACCAGCTGGGCATCGTCGACCTGCCTGGCCTCGGTGAGGTCGCCGCCGAGGCCGAGGAACACCACGTGACCGGCTTGCGCCATGACGTTGACGTCGTCTTGCTGGTAAAGCGAGCGGCGGAGGGCATGGCCTTCTGGAGCACGGCCGACGCTCAGGCCATCAACCTGCTCGATGAGGCGCGCGGGTCCATACGCAACCGGGGTGACTTCGTCTACCTCGTGATCAACAGGCGCCCGGAGGACGAGGCGCTCGCCGCGGCGCTGCGCGCCGATATCGTGCGGCAGGTCAACGACGGACAGGAGAACCGCTTCTTCACCATCTTGACCGTGAGCGTTGCCGACCCCGAAGCGGTTCGCGCCGACGTCCTGTCACCACTGCTGAACGCTCTGGCCGATCGGCTCCCGGTCATGGACCGCGAGTTCCTCAGCGGCGCCCGCGAGCGGGCGGACGCCGTCAGCTCGACGATCAGGTCAACCCTGCGCGACCTGGCCGCCACGCTGTCCCGCGTCAAGAGCACGTCCGGCAGCGTCCGTGAGGACGTGGAGGGCAAGGCCAGGCGACTGCGCGTTGACGTGTCACGGGCGCTGACTCAAATGGTGGAGGACTTGCGCGTGCGCGCGACGTCGGAGGAGGAGGACCCGGATTACGTCGCCGCGGTCGACGAGGCATATGACCGGACCCGGGCGTGGATCGAGGACGGCTTCGGGGTCGGGGAGAAGGCATGGTGCGAAGCGGCGGTAGACGCATTCTTGATCGACCGGAACACAGGGCGCTACGGTGGCGATGAGCTTAACCGGATCCGGGTCGAGATCAGCAGGCAGTTCGCGGAGCTGAACGATTTCTTCACCGCTCGCGTGGAGGCCGCGCGGCGCGACGTCGGCGAGATCCTGCGGGCGAACTTCGGGACCCTGATCGCGGACGTGGGCGGCCCGGAACAGTGCAGGGGCACGGAGATACTCGCCATGGTGGCCGCGCTGCTCGCGGAGGCGGGAGAGCCCTGCCTCACGCTGCGCGACTCTGTCGCTGTCCTGCTCGACCTGCGGCTGGAGTACCGGACCCAGTTTCACCCCCGGGTGCGGGAGCAGCTTGACGGCCTCGCGATCCAGCTCAAGGACCCGGTCAGCGGCAGGCAGGTGCAGGCCATCGTCGTCGAGCAGAACGCGGCGGGCGCGCGCGAGATGTTCACCTACTGCGTGCAGCGCGCGCGCCAGGCGGCGTGGGATACCAGGAAGGCCCTGCTGTCGGAGAAGGTGACACCGCTGCTGATGGTCTACGCCGCGACGGAGCAGTTCGAGGACTCCTTCATCCGCTCGGGTGACTCCGAGCGGGAGTTCAACCGGTTCGCGTTCTCCTATCGGGACGAGCTGTGGCCAGGCCAGTTCGCTGGCCTGGCCGAAGGCCACGCGCACTACGCGAAGGTAACGAGGCTAATGAAGACCCTTTCCGAGAAGCTGGCCTGAGCGGGGGAGCAGGACATGGTCGAGGTCAACCAGGCGAGTTTCAAGATCGGCTTGCTCGGGCCATCACGGGTCGGCAAGACGTCACTGGTCACCGCGCTGCTCGCGGAGTCGCGCAACCTGCTGGCGGGCACTGGCGTGGGCATGCACACGATGGGTCGGGGGACGGAAGCCAAGCTGGTGCAGAACCGGCAGGAGCTCGAGGGCGACATCCTCGCGGGTGAGTTCTCCCCGGCGAGCCTGCGCGGCACGGTGGAGCCGTTCGTCTTCCAGCTCAAGCTAGACCCGGGCGTTCCCGAAGCCGAGATCGACATCGAGTTGCTGGACTTCCCTGGCGGCTGGCTCGAGGTCGACAGGCGACCGCTGCAGGCCACGGCCGACTGGGAGACCTGCCGCGCCTTCATCAACCAGTGCACGATCTTGCTGATCCCGGTGGACGCCGCCTTGCTCATGGAGGCGATAAGCGGCCCGCATCGCAGGGCCATGAGCCGGCTACTTACGGTCGTCGCCGTCGAGGAAGTTGCCCGGGACTGGGCGAGGGAGCGAAATCGCCGGCGGCAGAGCCGGCGCTGCTCGCGTTCTGCCCGGTGAAGTGCGAGTCCTACTTCAACGACAACGGGGGCTTCAAGAACAGGTCCGCCGAGTTGTCCAAGCGCTTCCACGAGGCGTACAGCGGGGTCATCAGGGCCGTCAGGGATGAGGCGGCCACGGCATCGGTGCTCTACGCGCCTGTCGACACGATCGGTTGCGTCGAGCTCATCGATGTGTCGTGGCCGACAGACTCGGAGACGAAGGAGATGGCATTTCGGGCCGACTACCGGATCCGGAAGCCCGGCCGGATATCGCGAGTCGGCGTGGACGACCTCATGCGCGCGGTCTGCAAGCAGCTCGTGACCGGCCGCCGGATGCTGGACGCGCAGACTGAGGACGTCCTCACCGAGCGCGCCCTGCAGGCACAGCAGTACGCCCAGCGCAGCGAGGGCTTCTTCCGCAACATCTGGCTCCAGGTCAACGGCGAGCGCAGGGCACGCTCGCGGGCGGCGCTGGACCTGAGCTCGGATGCGCAGGAGCAGGCGCGGCGGGTGGCCGCCCTCGATGGCGTGCTGAAGCAGATAGCCGCGGGCCGGTACGGCCCGCGGGCCGAGACCCTGTGAGGCCCGGCAATGCAGATCTTCCTGCGTACCCGGGGCCGGCCGCGTGCCGTGGACTACCAGTTCCTCGGCGAGGCACCACAGGACTTCTGGTGGCGCGCCTACCGGCCGGTCACCGACATCGAGCGGCCGACCATCTTGGTGCGCTCGGATGGCAGGTCGTGGCAGGCTTACATCGCCGGGATCCAGTCGGCGCGACTTGACTCGACCGACATCGCCATCCAGTACAACCTCGCGCTGGCCGGCGACTGCGGCAAGGGTCCCGACAACTCCCTCGCGCTGAGCGTGATCACCGCGTCGGCGGCTGGCCTCGCGGACGAGAAGGCGCTGCTCATACCCGGCGAGCCCCTAGACCGGCAACTGCCCGCCAGCGATGTGGAGCGGATGCTCGCGCTGCCCGGCAAGGAGACGGTGGCTGACGCGGAGCAGGCGGTTCGCAAGGCGTACGCGCCGGTGACCGAAGACGCGGGCAGCCCCGACGCGGGCACCCCTGCGCAGGGGACGCCCACGACTGGCAACGCCGCTGACGCCGTAGCCACGCAAGCAGGCACCGTCGAGGGTAGCTGGATTGGCGGGGTAGCCAACCGGGAGGCACGCGGCGCGTTCGCGGCGCTCACCGCTCGGCTGCTGGACGGCGACCAGGCTGGACGCGCCGTCGCGCTGAACTTGATCACCGATGAGGCGGACATCGAAGGACTGCCGCAATGGGGCGGCCTGCTCGGCGTGCTCTGCGCCCAGCCCGGCCCGGAGCTGGGGATGGCGGTACGAGCGATGGGAAAAGCCGAGCCTCCCTCAAAGACGGGGGAGGCGGAGAAGACAAAGAAGGCGGAGAAGGCGGGCAAGCACTGCGGACCTCCCCGGCGCTTGCAGGTAACGACGGTGATCTGGGCCTGGCTAGCGGCAGCAGTGGTGGTGGCGGTGCTCGTGATCGCCTCGCTGGTGGCGGCGGGCCTGTGGCACCTAGCGCGCTAGGGGAACGGCCGGGCGGCGTGGCGACAAAGGCGGCAGGCACCGGCGTGATCGACCGCGAGTTGCGGATCAACGTGTACCCGAAGTCCGGGGAGCCGCAACGCCATGTGTTTCGAGCGCGGTGGCGTGCCGACAGCGGGCGGCGGACTCACGCCGAGTTGCGCGAGCCGGTTGGCCGGGGCGTATCCCCGGCTGACGCGGACGCGGCCGACGCGGTGGTCGGGCGGATCACAGTGACCTGGCGGAACGTGTCCGATGGACTCGGCTCGGTCCTGGGCGGCCTGCTCAACAGGTCGGTACCACGGCCACTGCGTCAGATGTGGGATCCCGACCCGGCTCTTGACCTGAGTGAGATCGAGATCGACATCCTGCAGTCCGTGACCGGCAAGCCGCTGAGCCGCAGCACGCGCAAGGCCGGGATCACGGCCGCGTACTGGAAGGTCAACGCGGACCCGGCGGACTGGTGGACGAGCGTGGTGGTGTACCGGGACGGGGTGCCGATCCTGGGCGAGTTCGGCGGGACCTAGGGGCGGGGATCGAGTTGGGGCGGACATGGAGCCAATACTTGTAGTAGATGCCGGGACGGCGACAACCATGGCCTGCGTCCTAGCCGATGGCAAGGCGCGGATGCTGCGCGACCCAGGGGCGCGCGCCGAGTTCTGGCAGACCTCCGTGGCACGTCAAGAGGATGGCCCGCCGCTGGTGGGCGTCCTCGCCGACCGTCCCGGGACCACCCAGGGTGCCTTCCGCGGCCGTTTCTTGCACGCTCTCGGCCAAGCCGGCCAGGCCCCGGCCCCCGGTGCGCTCGGTAGTCCCAGCGCCCTCGGCCCTCCGCAGGAGCTGCTCGCCGCCGTGCTGCGCGAGCTGCGCGGCCATGCGGACAGGGAGGCTGGGCGTGCGGTGCAGCGGCTGTTGCTCACCATGCCTGACCCGCAGACGTTGACCCCCGGCCGAGACCACGATGCGCTGCGCCGCGGCCTGCTCGGGGCGGCCCGGCTGGCTGGCTTCACCGACGTCGAGCTCCTCTGCGAGGCGGCCGCTATCGCGATGCGCGTGACGCTGGCCTCCCAGCGGGCCAGCGACTACGTGCTCGTCTGCGACGCGGGAGCCGGCGCGCTGCGCCTCGCGCTGGTCCAGGCTGGCACGGGTCGGGCCGGCACCGATCCTGGCCGGGTGATAGCCGGGCGTGCCATCAAGGAACTTGGCGGCGACGCGATGGACCAGGAGCTGGCCCGCGACGTCCGCAGCAGGAACGCCGGAGGACGGCGCGGTGCGGCAGCCCCCGGCGGGCCATCGCAGGAGGCAGCGACGTCCCAGGAGGCCTGGGAGTACCTGCGGGCCGCCGGCCGGGCACGAGAGCGGCTGAGCGCGGAGGCCGAGTGCGAAGAGTCACTGCATACCCTGAACCGGGCGCCGTTCGCATACCGGCGCGGCGACCTGGACAGGCTGCTGCGGGAACCGCTTAGGCGGCTTAGCCGGGAGTGCAAGAGCCTGCTGGCCACCGTGCCGTCTGCCGGGCGCAAGCCCGCCGCGCCGACCGTGCTCCTCGTCGGCGGCGGGGCCCGGGCGCCGTTCCTGGCGCGGGTGCTGAGCGCTGAGCTCAAGACCACGGTCGAGCCGGTCGAGGACCCCGATTTCGCGTGCTTTTGGGGTGCCGTGACGTGGGCCCGCCATGCCGGGCAACGGGTCATCCCGGCACTGCCGCACGCGCCCGGTACCCGCGGCCTGTCCTGGGACTTCAAGGACGGCGGGGCGCAGCTGCTGCGCTGGCTGGTACCGCCAGGAGGTGCCTTCGCGAGCGGCGGCCGGCTGGCGATAGTCCGCTCCCTGGAAGACGACAGCGTCTGTTACCTGGCCGCCGACTGCTTCGGCAGCATGCGGCAGCACTGCGTGAGCGACGCGGGCAGGCCCGTGGTGGAGTCCGGTGAGGTGCTCGCCGTCATCGAGGCCCGCCCGAGCGGGCCGTCGGACCTCGCTTCCCCGTACCGCATTGACAGCCTGCGGGGCATCGTGGCGTTCAGTCCAGACGGGCGGCGCGCACTCGTACGCGACCTTGGCACTGGCTGCCACGAGTACAACATGGACACCGGGGCCTGGACCGGATGGGAATGTGCCATTGCCCTGGACGAGGCGGGCGGCGACGTCGTCGGCGGGCCGGGCAGGGGCTGGGTTGCCGGGCGCGTCACCGGCCGGCCGGACCTCGACGGCCCGCGGGCCGTCGAGGTGACCAGCATGGCGGACGGTGAGCCGCTGACCACGCCGGTCAAGGTCAGCGTCGATGCGCCGGCCGCGATCCGGCTCAGCGCCGATGGCATTCGCGCCTGCGTCCTGGCCGGCCGCGACATCCGGGTCTGGGAGGCCGGGAAAAAGGGAAGGCGCCGGGAACTGCTCGCGCTCAGGGACCAGGTGCCCTGGGGAGACCCTCTGCTGTCGTTCGCCTTCAGCCGGGACGGTCGCACCGTGCTCGTCGTCCGCCAGTACCAGCCGAGCAGCCCTGGCATGTTTCGCAAGAAGCCCCCGCCGGGTGCCGAGCTTGTCGCGGTGCGCGTCCCATCCGAGCCGATCAAGGAGGGCCGGGGCGTGAAGCTCATGGACTGGCCGACGATTCCGGTCGCTTCCCCGGACCTGCGGCTCGCCGTGACCGCCGACGGCGGCCAGGTCATGCTCGCGGTCGGCCATCTCCTTCGCGTGCTCGACGGGAACTCGGGGAGCCCGCTGTGGCAGGCGGAGCTAGCGGGCCCGGTCCGGGCAGCGGAATTTTCCGCCGACGGCAGCGTCCTGGCCGTGCTGACCGAGCAGCAGCCATCGTGGTCTGGGAGCCTGCGGGACGCACGGGACGGCAGCGGGCTTGTCCAGTTCAGCCTGGGGCACCTGACGCCGGCCTGGGTGCGGATCAGTCCCGACATGCGTTTCCTGGCAGCCGGAGACGAGAGCCAGTCGGTGGTCTGGGGGCTACTGAAGTGACCATGAGCAGCGGCGAGCCGATCCTGACCATCGACTTCGGTACCAGCATGTCCGCCGCGTACCTGGTTGTCCCAGGCGCGGAGCCCGCGGCGGTGTACGAGCCGCCAGACGACAAGACTCCCTTGTGGCCGTCGTCCGTCCTGGCCACCAAGGCGGGCCTGCTGATCGGCAGCCAGGCGGATCAGCAAAAGCTCAACGTCGCGCCGGGGACTTTCCGTACCGAGTTCAAGCTTTTCCTGGCCAGTACCGACCCGTTCTCGCTGGGCATCGGTGACTACCGGCGTGACTACCTGCCAGTAGACCTGGTCCGGGAACTGATCCGGCGAATGGCCACCGCCGCCGCCAGCAAGCTGAGGTCGCTCGGCGGGCCTGGCATGAAGCTGGGACGCACGGTGCTGACGATTCCCGCGAGCTACGCGGAGCACAGGCAGCCCCGCGCGCTCATGATCGCGGCGGCGGAAGACGTCGGGCTGGGGCCGGTGGAACTGCTCTACGAGCCGGTTGCCGCAGCCTGGGGCGTCCGCAAGCAGCTGGCCGCCAACGGCGGCCAGCTCGTCCTGGTGTACGACTACGGCGGCGGTACCTTCGACGCGGCCCTGGTGGACGTGCGCTCCGCACGAGACTGGCGCAGCCAGGTCCAGGGCATCGCGTCGGTGCAGGAGGGCGGCAAGGACATCGACGCCGACCTGGTGCGACTGCTGCGGGACAAGTCCGCGCTATATCTGGCCTCCCGGCTCGGCGAGCTGGCATCCGGCACCCAGGCCGCGCCGCAAGACGTCGTGGCCGAGCGGCAAGACGTCGTGGCCGAGCGGCGCCATCGCTTCGAGGTAGAGTCGCGCGCCGCCGCCGAGCGCATGAAGATTCACCTCAGCACCGCTACGCCGGCGCGGGACCAGATCTTCCCCGACGCGCCGGTCGTCGAGGTAAGCCGGCAAGAGCTTGAGGGAATCACCCGGCCGCGCATTGCCAGGACCGTCGCCTGCTGTCGCCGGCTGCTGGCGGCCAAGGGCAAGACCGCCAGGGACCTTGACGCGATCTTGCTCGTGGGCGGAGGCAGTCGGATACCGCTGGTCGCCGAGATGCTCGCCGAAGAGTTCGGCAAGGACCTGCCACGCGGTGACCGGGTCCCGCTGGAAGCCGGCATGAACCGCGACTTCGCCGTCGCGCATGGTGCCGCCATCTGGGCCATCGAGAACGAGATCCCCCTGCTGCCCGCGGCGCAATCGCGGGCGGAGGACTCGATGCTGCGGTGGAACCTCGACATCCCCGGGGACGCCGACCTCGCCAGCCCGGCGCTAATGCGCTGGCACGTTGACACCGAGCCCGAACGGCACCAGGAATACGAGGCGGGCCAGCCGCTGGCCCGGATCCGCTACGCCAACGGAACCGTCTGGGACCTGGCGGCCAGCGAGCCTGGCCGGTTCGGCCGGGCGCTCGCCGAGCCGCACGAAACCCCTGACGCGCAGGAGAACGGCCTTCCCATCAGGTCCCGGGACTGGATCGCGTCCACGGAGAGGTGGTAATCAGTGCCCGACTACGACGACCTGCACACGGCCGCACTTGAGCTGTTCGGGCAGGCGATCACGGCCGCGCGGCGGGCGGACGCGAAGGAGACGCTGCAGCGCCTGCAGGCTGGCCGGGACCGGCTGGCCGCCAGCCTGCTCACCGTCGTGGTGTGCGGGGAGTTCAGCCGTGGAAAGTCCACGCTGCTCAACGCGCTCCTGGACCAGAAGGAGGACCGTCCGCTGCTTCCGGTCGGCATCTCCTATACGACCAGCGTCGTCACCACGATCGCCTATGGCGACCCGGAGCTGATCACGGTCCAGCTTGAGGACGGCGACAGCATCCCGATCACGAGGGCCGAGCTGTCGCGGTACGTGACCCAAGATGGCAACCCGGGCAACAGCAGGCAGGTGGCCAGCGTCTCCATCCAGACGCCGAGCGACCTGCTCGCCTCGGGCCTTGCCTTCATCGATACGCCAGGCATCGGGGGCGTCTTCACCGCGCACGCCGCGGTGACCAGTGCGGTGATCCCGCTCGCCGACGCCATCGTCTTCGTCGCCGACGTGGTCCAGCCGATGACCGCGAGCGAGATCCGCTTCCTTCGCCGCGCCGTCGAGGCCGCCGGGGTCAGCGGTGACAAGAACTCCCTGATCTGCGTGCTCACCAAGATCGACCGGGTGAGCGACTACGACGCGGTCGTCGCTGGCACGCGCGCCAAGCTCGCCGAGGCAACCGGCTGGCCGCGGGTCCAGGTGGTCCCTGTCTCCAGCCAGGCCAAGCTCGACTACAACGAAAGCCGCGACACCGACGACCTCACCGATAGCAACTTTCCCGAGTTGAGGCGGGTGCTGTGGGACACCCTGGCCCGACGCCGGGCCACCGCCGTGCTCGCCGCCGCGCTGCAGGACGTGGACGGTGCCGCGGCAGCGCTCTTGCAGCCGGTCGAGGTCGAGCTAGCGATGCTCCGTGCCGCCGGGCCGCAAGCGGCCGCCAAGCTGCGCAAGGCGATCGAGGAACGACGCCTCAATCTGGAAGGGCTCGGAGTGGGCGCCGCGACCTGGCGCGGTGACCTGCTGCGAGACGTTGAGGCGATGGCTGCCGACGCCAGGAAGGGGGTTGTCAAGAGCGCGGATCAAGCCTGGCGCAACGTGCCCGGTTACCTCGACGACAACGCCCTGCTCGACGATCCGGACCGGCTCTTCGAGCGCCTGGGCGAGGATCTGGCGGCGATCACGAGCATCGCGGACCGGCAACTGTACGACCGCGCGGCCCGGCTGCAGCGCGAGCTTGCCGGACAGCTTGGCCTGGACCTAGGCCCCGTCGAGATCCGCAGGCTGCCACCGCCGCCCGTGCCGGCCCCACGGGAAGCTCCGCCCACCGGCACCCCGCAAGACCCGCAGCCGGACGGGCAGGAACAAGGACAGCTACGCAAGCGGCTCGCGGCGCTGCGCGCGTCCTCATCCACCGTGTCGGTCGGCACCACGGTCGGCTCGGTGCTTGGGCGGCTGATCGGGATGTTCATCCTGCCCGGAGCGGGCCCGATCATCGGCGGGACTGTCGGGGCTACCGCCGGGCTGCTCATCACCGGGGGCACCAAGCTGGCACGCTGGCGCAATCCAGACGACACCGTCCGGCGTCAGTCCCGGGCGCAGCGGCGCAAGCAGCTGCGGGCCGACCTCGACGACTACTACCAGCAGGTGCTGTGCCCTTACCTGAAGGACCACGTCGCCCAGGTAGCGAGCGACTGGGGCACCGCGATCACCGCCGAGACCGACAGCCGCATCCGCCAGCTGCTGGCCAGCACAGCCAAGTCCGCGGCCCGGATCGCCAGCCAGGCATCCGCCAGCCAGGAAGCCAGCCAGGAAGCCGGCCAGGAAGCCGGCGAGCAGGAACCGGACGGATCACGGCACGAGCGCACCGCCGCACGAGAGGCCGCGCTGGTCGCCGAGCGGGAGTCCCTGCAGGCGATCCGCCAGCGCGCCACTGAGCTGGCAGTAGCCGCCGCGGAACTAGCAGCGTCATGAGCGCCACCGGGCAGGCGATTGGCACCGCGGTCGACGAGGCCCTCGACGGCGCCACCGCGCTGCTGGCCGAGCCGGGGCCGCGCGGCGCACGGGAGGCTCTCGGCCCGTCCCTGCGAAGGCTGGCGCAGCTGCGGCACAGCTGGGATGACCGGATGCGGGTGGCACTGGCGGGCCGCCCGAGCGCGGGAAAGTCGACCCTCATCAATGCCCTGCTGGGGCAGGAGCTGGCGCAGACCGGCCTTAGCGAGACGACCAAGGTCGTCACCTGGCTGCGCTATGCGAGCGCACCCGCCCTGCGCGTGCATGGCAAGGACGGGCGGATACGGCAGGTCGAGCCGCCGACCCTGGACAGGCTGGCTGGGCTTACCAGCCACGAGCTCGGGGATGGCACCTTCACCGACACCGTGGACTTCGTCGGCTACGACTACCCGAACCACGTTCTGCGCTCCATGGACATCATCGACACTCCCGGCACGGACTCCGTCCTGGAGCTCGACTCCGCCAACACCTATCGGCACCTGGGGCCGAGCGAGAACACGGCCGACGCGCTCATCATCGTGTTCGGCAGGGGAGGCGCCCGCGAGGAGGATGTCAGGCTTGCCGAGCACTTCCAGCGCACCGCCGAGGGCGGCGACAATGCGGTGAACCCGATGACCACGGTCGGCGTGCTGACCTTCGTCGAGACGACCGACTACTGGGACAAGAAGCCGGGCCTGATCGAGAGCGGTGAGCTGAAGGCTGTAGGCCGGGCGCGCGAGATAGCCGATCGCATGATGGCGGACATGAACCTGCGGCGGATCCTGTACGACCTGCGGCCCGTCGCCAGCAAGGTCGCCGAGGCGGCTGGCCTGCTTGACGAGCGGGCCTTCGCCTGGCTGGCCGAGCTAGCCGACGGGCCCGTGCGCGACGACGAGCTGGCCCGGATGGCGACCAGGGCGAGCTCGTGGAACACCAAGGCCCCGCTGCCACTCCGGGCCCGTGCCCCGCTGTATGACATGCTCACCGGATATGGCATCGTCTTGGCCTGCGAGCTGCTGCGAGCCGAACGCGTCACCACCTTGGCGCAGTTGCGGGAGCGACTGTCGGAGCTTTCCGGGCTGGCCGAGCTGCGACGGCTGCTCGCCGAGCACTTCGTCGAGCGGTCCGACCTGATCAAGACGATCCGGCTCATCGCGGGCGCCCGTGGCCTGGTCGCCGGCCAGAAGATCGCGCTATCTCCCCGGCAGCGCGAGATCCTCAGCAAGGCCGTCGAGCCGATCTTGGCGATGGAGCTGGAGCGGGTCGAGTTCGCCGAGCGGGCGGTGATCCGCGATCTGCAGGACGGCAGCCTGCAGCTGTCCAAGCAGGAGGTCGAGGAGCTGCGACTGGTCCTCGGGGACCTGCCAGGCGCCAAGCTGGCCGCCGAGCGACTCGGCATGCCGGGCGCGCCAGCGGCGGCGCTCATCGCCCGCGCCGACCAGCGCAGCCAGTACTGGAGCGGGCGAGCCGACCACGGCACCTACACCGGCGCGACAAGGAACGCCTGCCTCATCGTCAGCCGCAGCTACGACCACCTGCGCGCCGTCGTCGCTGGCCAGCCCCACCCATAGGCCCGTAAGGCACCGAACCGAACGGGTAGTGGCCGGTCTCGCGAGACCGGCCACTACCCGTTCGGTAATGGGGTTACCGGGTCAGGCCTCCTCGAGCGCCTTGGCTACTCGGCTGTGGGCCGTCCAGATCTCCTCGGGCAGCCCGTCGAACTGGGCTAGGTGCTTCTCGCGGAAGCCGATCTCCTGCCTCCAGCGGTCGACGTCGATCGTGAGCAGCGTGTCCAGGTCCGCCGGGTCAATCTGCAGGCCGTCGAGGTTCAGCTCCTCCTTGGCCGGGATGATGCCGACCGGGGTCTGCACGCCAGTGACCTCGCCGTCCTTGAGCTGCATCAGCCACAGCAGCGCGCGCAGGTTCTCGCGGTAGCCTGGCCACAGGAAGTGCCCGTCGCGGGCGTCCCGCTGGAACCAGTTGACGTGGGCGAAGATCGGCTGGTGCGAGCACTCGCCGATGATCTTCAGCCAGTGCGCGGCGTAAGCGCCCTCCGGGTAGGACATGAACGGCCGCATCGACATCGGGTCGTAGCGCAGCTGCCCGTCCAGGCCGTCGGCCGCGAAGGTCGCCTCGGCACCCAGCGTGAGGCCGTCGTACACGCCCTCGGCCACGTCGGTGATCGCGCGGACAAGCGGCTCGCGGTCGCGGGTGCGGCCGCCGAAGATGATGCCGTCGATCGGCACGCCCGCCGGCTTGTCGAAGTCGGCGGCGACGTTCGGAACGTTCGCCAACGTCGTGGTGAACCGGCTGTTCGGGTGCGCCCACGGCTGGTCCGCCTGCTGCGGCGTGCGGTCCGCGATCGGGTCGCCCTTCCAGTCCAGCCAGCCTTCGAGGTCGGCCGGCGGCTGCGGGGTGCGGCCCTCGAACCAGGTCTGGTGGGTCTTCTCGTTGTAGGCGATGTTGGTGAAGATCGCCTTGGTACCCGGCTTGATCGCCTCCAGGGCGGTCGGGTTGGTCTTCTCGTTGGTGTCCTTGGCCACGCCGAACACGCCGAACTCGGGGTTCATGCCGTACAGCCGGCCGTCTTCGCCGGCCCACATCCAGGCGATGTCGTCCCCGTAGAACTCGACGTTGTACCGGTCGCCGAGGGCATCGGGCGACAGCGTCATGGCCAGGTTGGTCTTGCCGGACGCGCTCGGGAAGCCGCCGGCGATGTGCCATTTCTTGCCGGTCTGCTTGTCGGTGATGCCAAGCAGCATGAACTGCTCGCCCAGGAACTTGCCCGAGGCCCAGCCGTCGTAGGACGCCTGGCGCAGGCCGTGGGCGATCTTGCCGAGCAGCGCGTTGCCGCCGTAAGACGAGCCGAAGTGCAAGATCGTCCGCTCGTCGGCCACGGTCACGAAGTACCGCTTGTCGTCCGGGGTGCCCTGGCCGAGGTTGGGCAGGTCACCGGTCACGTGCACGGCGCGGACGAAGTGGTCCTGGTCCTGGAGGTTGTTGACGTACTGCGGGCTGACCCGAGCCATCCGGTTGATGTGCAGGACCACGGCACGGTTGTCGGTGAGCTGGACGCCCACCGCGTACTTTTCCAGCGGGGATCCCGGCGCGGCCATCAGGTACGGGATCACGTACATGGTCTTGCCCGCGCAGGCGCCGCGCATCAGCCCGGTGAGCAACTCCTTCATCTCGGCCGCCGGGCGCCAGTTGTTGTATACGCCCTTGTCGGACTCGTTGCTGGTGGCCACGATCGTGCGCTCCTCCGAGCGCGCCGTGTCCTTGTGGTAGCTGCGCGAGTAGTACAGGCCCTCGCCTGCGGGCAAGATCTCCCCGGCGTCCAGGGCTTCGGAGATAAGGCGAGCATCGTCGGTGACGCTAACCACCTCGATGCTCTCCGGGCCGGTAACCTCGGCCCAGTAGCGCACGTACTCGCGCACCTTAGCGTTCGTCAGCCCAGCGCCGTCAAGGATGGTGTCGACGTCGGCCACTCTTGATCCTCTCGTCGTGTCGTCATGCATTGCGCCTGACGAAGTTTGCGATTCCTTCATAGTGCCGGGCCCATGACGCGTCCGGAAGCCAGTCTTACTCCATATCCGCTGGCCACAGGGCTGAGCGGTCTGGACCAATAGGAGATATCCCAAGCTTGGCCATGGGAGGAGAACCGCTAAACTGAGCCAGCATGAATAATTGTGATTTTCGTCGCGTTGCGGCAGGTTGCCACTCCCATGGGAATTATTTGACCCCTTTTTGACTATTTCAGAACGAATCGGTCCGCCTTTGGCTTGAGCAGGGAACCACCAGTTCGCGCGGCCGAACAGGGCCACGAGCGAACCGAGCGTGACTCGCCGGCTTATCGACGCCTGGCGAGCCGGGGTCCTGGCGGGGATGCGGGCATCGCCGCGGCGGGGCCGTCCCGGGCCGGCGGTTCCGGCACCTCGAGCGGGCGTGGCCCCACCGGCCGGCCGGCGGCCACGAACTGTCCCACCTGCCAGTCATCGCCTGGCCCGGAGCGCAGCCGCCGCAGGAGCGCAGGCGCTGCAGGAGCGCAGGCGCCGCAGGAGCGCAGACGCCGCAGGAGCGCAGACGCTGCAGGAGCAGCAACGGCGCCATCGCTGCGATGGGGAAATGTACGCAATGTGACGCTGCTGTCGCTATGGCAGCAGCGATGGCGCACCGCTCGCAAAGTTCCGAGGCACGCCGAGTGGTTCAGTTTGACGCGCTATTTACTGGTTCCAGTGTAGGTTTGGCGGCATGGACGAACATGCGGAAGTCATCGGCGCACTGCGGCACGCTGGGGTGCTCGTGGCGATCCGGTGGGCGTACGAGTCGGCCGTGCGGCGGGCACTGGAGATCTACTCGCCGCGCGACGGGCACGACACGGCCTGGCTGGGGAACACCAGGTACGTCCTGTTCCGGGACCGACTGGACCGGGTGCTGCGCTGCGACCGGTACGCGGTGCCGGACTGCGACGGGGACGCCAGCCTCGACGCGGTTTTCGCCGAGTTGTCGGAGCAGGACCTAGCGGCCCTGCCGCATGTCGAGCCGGGCATCGTGGTACGCCATGACCTGCACGGCAGCCCCGGCTGGGCGTGCCGGGCCGGCCGGTTCCTGATCGCCTCCGGCGAGTTCGGCTTCGTCAAGACGATGCCGTGGGCGTACAAGAGCCGGACCAAGCGCATCGTCGCCATGCAGAAGCCGCCAGCGCAGGACTTCGAAGATGTCCTGTTCGGCCTTGATGAGCTCCTTGGCGCCGACCTTCTCGGCACCGGGGCGCCGCTGGGGCGCGGCGTGACGGACCCGCGCCAGATCCCGGACTTGCCCACGTTCGTAGTCGCGCACAGCCTGGAGCCGTGCAGCGGGGAGACGGAACTGATCTTCGGGCGGCCGCGGATGAACACGGCGGGCGGGCCAGCCTGGTACTGGTTCGAGGACCTGGCCACCATAGACCTGCCGGCGACAGACCTGCCGACGGCGGGAGAGGCGCCACTGGCTTCCGTAGTGCCGTCCGCAGTGTCCGGTACCACACCGGACGTGCCCGCACGGCTACGGCTAGTCCGAACCGAGGATTATGGCCACGCTCGATGACCTTGTCCCTCGATGACGCCGCCGCGGTCTTCGACGGGGCCCGGCTGACCATGGCCCGTCGCCTCGCGGGGCTGCGCAAGAGCGATCTCGCGTCGCTGATCGGCATGAGCGCGACGGCCGTCGCCGCGTGGGAGTCGGGGGCCAAGCGCCCCACGGCCGCGACGGTGAGGCGGCTGGCGCTCAGCCTCCGGGTCGCCCCCGGGTTCTTCGCCATCGGGCCGTATGACGTCGCGGCCCAGTCGGCGGCGGCGCACTTTCGGTCGCTGCGGTCGGCCAGCCAGCTTGCCCGTGACCAGGCGCTCGCCTACGGCCAGCTCGCGCTCGACATCGCGACCAGCCTGGAAAGGCACGTCGAATGCCCGGCGGTGGAGGTGCCGGCAGTTGCGGTCGACGTTCTGGAAGAAAGAGGTGACGGGCCCGAGTGTGCCGCACGAGCCGTGCGAAAGGCGTGGGGAATGCCGCCGGGACCCGCCGCGCACCTGATCCGGCTGCTAGAAAGCCACGGCGTGCTAGTCGTCTTCAGCCCGCCACCGGTCGCCGCGGTGGGCGCCTACTGCTTGGACAGCCCGCCGCGGCCGGTGGTCGTGCTCAACCCGGTCAGGCGGGACTACTACCGGCAGCGGCTCGACGTGGCCCATGAGCTCGGGCACCTGGTCATGCACTCCGGCACCGACCCTGGCGGGCGGATCGTCGAGGAGCAGGCGAGCCGGTTCGCCGCCGAGTTGCTGATGCCCGCCGCGTGGATCGGGGAGAAACTGCCCTCGTCGATGGGATCGGGGTCCTGGCGCGCGCTTGCCCGGCTGAAGGAGCAGTGGGGCGTGCCCATCGCGGCGCTGCTGCAGCGGGCCAGGTCTGTCGGGCGGCTGTCCGACGTCTCCTACCGCAACGCCATGGCCACGCTTTCCGCACGCGGCTGGCGGCATGCCGAGCCTGGCCGGGTCAGCCTGGCTGAGCAGCCGTCGACGCTGCCACGCGCGGTGGAACTGCTGTCCGCCTCGGGCGTGGGAACTGATGCCCTGATCGGGCAGAGCCGCATCCCCGCGGACTTGTTCCGCACCGTCACCTCCCGGATGCCCGCCACCGTGGAGCTCGCGGTCGCCAGCGAGCCGGCGCGGCCCAAGCGCGTGTGGTATCGCTCCTCGACGGGCACTGACTTGCCGCCATCAAGTGGCGGGATACGTTTACGCGTCGTACCTGACGAGGTCCAAGACGACGGGAACCATGACCGCCAGGGTGCGCAGCAGCGCTGGGACCCGTATGGCACTGAACTTGACCGTGTAGTGGTCGGCGGAAGTGAATGCCTCCTTGAACGGCCCGGCGAACGTCTTGCGGATCTCCGCGAAAGGCGGCACGTTCGTGCCCGTGACCTGGAACCGGGTGACCGACAGGTCACCGACGGCCTGGCCGATCTCCGTGCCCTCGGCGTCAAAGAGGGTGTAGTGGCGACGGCTTCCGCCGATGCGGATCTTGCCGATGAGGGCGCCGTCCGGGTCGGTCAGCTCGGCGACCCACTTGCTGCCCAGGAACTCCAGGGTGAACATGTACTCACCGACGGGAGAGGTTACCGCGAGCACCCGCGTCTCGGGCACGAGCTGGGCGATCTTGTCGAGAACCGTGCGGTTCTCGGTCTCCGCGACGGTGGCGAGCAGGTGCTTCTTGTCGTCGAAGATCTCGTAGCTGGCCCTGCCGGGAAGGATCTTCCCCGGCTGCCGGACCCGCAGTTCCTTGAAGTCGAAGAAGTCGTCCACCCCACGAGATTATGCGCCATTTCCCCTTCCGGGTACGGATCTTAGGCACCGCCTAAGGATTGGTTACCCGGCTGACCGCAGCAGGGCATGGATGGCGTCGTGACGGGAGTGGCCCTCGGTGAGAAGCTTGCTAGCCGCCTCAAAGGTCGCGGCCGGCTGGCCGGACCACAGTTCCTCGACCACGCGGGTCGCGCCAGCGATGAGGTCCTCGCGGGTCTGCCCATCCTCAAGGTTGCACAGCCCGAACTCCTGCGCCACCATGTCGGCGCGAGCGGCCGGGCTGGTGACGTCCATCGCGGCGGAGCCGTCCTGTCCTATCTTCGGGAAGGGCACGGCTATCGTCCGGCGGGTGACCGCAGCGCTCAGCGCGGTGACGTCGCCGTCGCTGGTCGCCAGGTCGCTCACGTAGGCTCGCGCCAGCGTCGTGCCCGGGTCCGCGTAGGCGGCGGGGAACTCCTCCAGCGCCTTTGGCACTGCCGCCAGGAGCTGTTCGGTGGCCCGCTCGTCCAGGCCCTGCTGACCGGCCGCCCACGTGGTCCACGCCGTCACCGCCTGCCCCGCCCCCTCGCGCTGCTGGTCGGTCAGCGCAAACGAGCTCGCCACGTGTCCTAGCATCGCCGCCAGCTTGCGCGGTCCCACCTGGGCTGGCGGCTCGCTGGCGATCCTGCCGCTGTAGCCGGTGAGCGCCTGCGCCCAGAACCGCGCGACCTCCACATCGCCGGCCTCGGCAACCTGCGGGCTGGACAAGAACGCGTCCACGGCCGCGGCCCGGTCGGCGGCGGTATACGTCGCCACCTCGGTGGCGCCCCCGGCGGCATCCTCAGGTACAGGCAGGCGCTTGACATGCGCCCGGGCCAGCGGCAGGAACGTCATCGAGCTCGGGGTCAGGCCGCGGCCCCCAGTTTGTGCAGCGCGGGCCAGCGGTCCCTCGACCAGGATGCGCGCGACGGCCAGCGAGACCTGGTCGGTGCGCTCCAGCGGGCTGCCCTCGCCCGTGATTGCCGCCACAAGCTGCTCCGCCTCCGGGCTGATTCCGATCACCGTGGCGGTCGGCAGCACCGTCCGGTCGATCCGGACCAGGAGCGCGTGCCGTTCCTGGCCGTAGGCGAACGTGATGACGACCGCCTCCTCGTCGCCGAACACGTTGTACCGGTGCCACGCCTCGGCGGGGACCGGCTTGCCGATCTCCGTCACCCAGCTCGGCGGGTAGACGCCGCTGGCGGTGATCTCGCGCAGCGCGCCGCTGGCCATCTTCTTGACGCTGGGCGGACCGAGCGCCATCAGCAGGCGGTAGAACGCGGCGGCCAACGAAACAGGCTGCTTGCGGGCGGCGGCCGCGATGAGGGCACCGACGAACTCCTGCCCCTCGGCCCGGGTGCTCCGGTTCAGCGCGGGCAGTGCCAGCAGCCCCGCCACCTGTACCTCGGCGTCGAGGAGGCTACCTGTATCCAGGACTGCCCACAGCTCGTCGAGAGCCTCGCTCATGCTCGGGCCACTGCTAGCTGGCGTGCCTGCCGGGGCCGCGGAACCCTGGCGCTTCTTCGTGCTCACGGCGACAGCGTATCGCCCTGGCCTGCGGGGTTCGCGAGAAGAGCCGTCGCCCGCTATCCGTGGCCCTCCCACCCTGCGGCGCTAGTCCATCTGCCTGCCTGAGGTCACGACAGGGCGTGTCGCATGCTGGCTTCCGGGCTGGTAGCTGGCGACAAGCCCGGCATGACGGTCGAGCCAGCCGAAGGCCACCACATCACAGGCATTAGACCACGCGCTAGCTAGCATGAAACGCCAGGTCATCGGCCATGCATGAGTTCCGGCACGGCACCGGACCCGGCTCTGCTGGCACCGGGACCTGAACGCTTTGGGGGTGAACTGGCTAATACGGGGTGGAGAGCGAAGCAGCAGAGACGAGGAGGGACATGGCGTCAGACGCGGAATTGATCGGCAGGTCGCTGTCCGGCGACGCGGAAGCGTTCATGGAGGTGGTCTGTCGGCATGAGGTTGCGATCGGGGCTTACCTCGAGCGGAGAGTGGGGCGCGATGCGGCCGAGGACCTGCTCGGCGATGTGTGGGTCGCGGCCTTCGAGTCCCGGCGGACCTATGACCGGTCGTTCGCCGAGGCGCGGCCGTGGCTGTACACGATGGCGCTGAACCGGCTGCGGCATTACTGGCGGGACCGGCCGGCTGAGGACCTGCTACCGGACGTGACGGGCCTGGCGAGCGGGTGGGATCCCTGGCCAGCGGTGGACGTGCGGGTGGACACCCAGACGGGGCTGCGGGTTGCCCTCGCGCGGCTCAGGGCCGACGAGCGAGAGGTGCTGACGCTGGTCGCCTGGGAAGACCTGACCGTCGCTGACGCCGCGCGGGTGCTCGGCATGCCGGCCGGGACGGCACGCCGCCTGCTGCACCAGGCCCGGATGGCGCTGCGGAACGCCCCGGAAGTGGCCGTGCTCTTGACGGAACTCAACACTGTGAAGGAGACCAAGTGACCATGGACGAGATGGATCTGGTAAGTCAGCTGCAGGACGTGACACCCCTGAGTCCCGAGGCGTACGAGCGGGCCCGGACGATGCTGCGGGGAGCCGTGGCCGACTCCGGGTCCCTGCCGGAAGCGGCTCGGGTGCCAGCGGCGGCTCCGGTGTGGGGAAGGGGATCCTCCCAGGCGCGCAACCGCCGCCGCAGGACCCTGGGCACCAGGGGCAAGGTCGGCATCGGCGCCGGGGTCGCCGCGGTCGCGGCCGCGGCGGCCGTGGCGCTTGCCACCACGTCGGCGCCGCGACCCGCGACGCCGGCCGCGTCAGCCTCCGGGGCGCCCGCGGCGGCTAGCGCCGGCGCGTCGGCCGGACCGATCGATGCCCAGCAGCAACTGGTGAAGCTGACCGACGTCCTCGTCGCCGAGCCGCGGCCGGCCGACGACGCCACGCTGGTGGAACGCAAGACGGGCGCACCGGGCAAGGCGGGCGTCAACGTCTGGGACCTGTACACCGACGACGGCCGGTACTTCTTCTCGCAGACCGAGGCCGGCCTGCCGGCACAGGTCCAGAAGAACAACAACCTGGGCGACGGCCAGTTCGGACGGGAGGTCGCCGCGGCGACCGACGCGGCCACCGGCGGCCTGGACGCCGCCGCGCTGAAGATGGCCTGGCCCTACGCGACCCCGGTCCCGGCCTGGCTGTCGGCGCAGGTCAAGAACATGAAGGCCAGCGGGGCACTGATCGACAACTACGTCTGGGAAAACAGCGAGGACGCGCTGATCGCGGGTTCCGGCAACCCCAAGGTGCGGGCCGGCGTGCTGCGCCTAGTATCCGCGCTGCCCGACATCACCGTCACCCGTGGCACCACTGACGGCCAGCCCACGATCACCCTCACCGCCGGCAAGGCGGAGCTGGGGACCGTGGGGATCGACAAGAAGGACCCCAAGATTGAGACGGGGCCGGCCTACGAGGAGGCGATCACCATCAACGCCAACACCGGCATCGCTCTGCAGATCGCCAGCGGCCCGGCCGGCAAGGTCACCGGCATCACCACCTACGTGGTGAAGCGAGTCAACCTGGCCAGCATCGCCGCCGGCAAGTTCTGACCTGGCCGTATTGACCAGCGATCCCCGGCCAAGCCGCACCCTGGCCGGGGATCGCCCCTTGTCGGCGCTACTGACCACCTCAGCCCTCCGCTCCGCCGCCCTCCGCTCCGCCGCCTGGCTCCTTGCGGTCCTGGCGGCTGCGCTCCCGGGCCTGCAGCCAGCCGTCGTAGAGCCAGTGCCCGAACAATTGGCCGCCGTAGACGACCCAGCCGACGCCGATCAGCCACGACTGCACGATCAAGACGGTGCCCAGCGCACCGTAGCTGACCGCGTTCCTGGCGACGAGCGGCTCGAAGACCAGGCCGGAGAAGACCCGAAGGCCACTCAGGAACACCACCGTCGCCACCGCGCCCGGCAGCGCCGCCAGATAGCTCACCCGGCCGCCGGTCAAGAAGCGCAGTCCCCACCAGAAGAAGGCGATGCCGCCCGCCACCGGGACCGCCGCCTGGCCCGCCATCTCGGCCGGCCCGCCGTGCGTCGCCGTGCCGACCGTGGCCTCCGCGTAAATGTAGGCGATGAGCGCGGCCAGCCACACCGTCTGACGCCAGATCTTGTGCCACGGCCCGGCGGGAAGGCTCCAGATCCTCTCGTACCCGGCCTGCACGCTGCCCGCGAACGACACACCCGCGACGCCCAGCAACAGGGCGCTGAAGGCGCTCGTCGTGCCCAGCGACCGGATCGACGCCGAGAACAGCCGTGTCACCGCGCCTGCGGATGAGCCGGTCAGGTCCATGCCGTAGACCACCCACACGGCGATGCCGCGGTGCGGGTCAGGGTCGGTGGCAGCGATGACGATGAGCAGCGGGATCACGGTGAGCAGAGCCAGGGCGGCGAAGCCCGTGGCCCGGTGCATGAGCTCGAACTCCGTGCCGCTGCGGTAGAGGTCCTTGAGCCGGAGGTCCTGCCAGGCCCGCTCGGCGCCCCGGGTCACCGCGCGACGCACCGCCCGGCCCCGGCCTTCGCCCCTCACCGGCGGACAAGCCTGTCACGCTGCTGCCGCCTCGCGCGACCGCCCGCTGGACGCCGCGGGCAACCCCGACGGCCGCCACTTCGGCAACATGATCGTCGCATCATCACGGAGCTCATTCTCCTAGTGGCCGGCGATCTCGTGGCTCACCAGGCGCACTTCCCCCCGGCGAGTCCTCCCGCCGCCCGGAAGATGAAGAACCGCTGGTGGCTGCCGCGGCTGGAATAGTACTGTCCGGCCTCGCGTTCTACCTCTCGCTGGCGCGCTAGTGTCCCCCGGGCTCTAACTCACTGCCTTCATGGAATACCGTCCGGCTGGAGCCATGATGCGCCTTTCGCCGTGAGGCGACCTGCGCACCAGCGACGGCACGCCCTCGCGAGCACGCGCTCCCGGGGGCGCTGTCATGTCCGGGCCCGTCCGTCGCTGGCCGGGACGGCGCCGCTAGGACAACGTGGCTCGTGCGATCAGTCTTCGCGTGGCTGCGCTCTCGCGGTACCTGACAGCCCCGCAGTTCAGGGGCGTGTTCCAGGCATCCTGCTCGGTAACAGCGGGTAGATCCGACACGAAAATTCGGAGCGGGGCAGTCCACAGGAAATAGCGCCCCGAATGGCCACTGACCAGCGCATTAACGCCGGGCAAGCATTACGCATCCGTATCTAAAGGTAGGGGACCATGCCTGATCGGGAACAAGCAGAATCCACCGGAGAATCAGGGCTGTCGGGGACGACCCGGCGAGGGATGCTCCACGGCGCCGCTGGGCTAGGCGCGGCCGGCGCGCGGCCGGGGTGCTCGCGGGGACGGTGCCCGCGCCAGCAGGGGCCGCGACGACAAAGGACACCGGCTCCGCGGCGCACGACGAGCCACTGATCTTGCACATCCACGACGCCCGCTCGGGCGTGATCGATCTGTACACGGGCACCCGGCACGTGCGCTTCACCGATCATCAGCTCGCCGCCCGGCTCGCCCGGGCCGCCCGCTGAGCCCTTGGCGGGCATTCGCCTACGCCTGCCGGCCCTCGGGCCGGTCGCACGAAACCTCGAAAAGTTAAGTGAGGCTCATTCATGTCTTCCCATCGCGAGGCACCGGGCATCTCCAAGGACCCGGTGGCCGACAGCACGGACGTATACGCGTTCGTCAGCCCCGACAACCCCGATACCGTCACCCTGATCGCCAACTACGTCCCGCTGCAGGGGCCAGCCGGAGGCCCGAACTTCTACGAGTTCGGCGACGACGTGCTTTACGAGATCCACATCGACAACGACCAGGACGGCCGTTCCGACGTGACGTACCTGTTCCAGTTCAGCACTACGGTTGCCGACCCGGACACGTTCCTCTACAACACCGGCCCGATCGAGTCGCTGGGCAGCGCGAACTGGAATCGTCGCCAGGCCTACAGCGTCATCAGGGTCGAGGACGGGTGAGCGAGGAACTGGGCACGCACCTGGCCTGCCCGCCATGCAACATCGGCCCGCTGTCCACCCCGGACTACCCGGCGCTTGCCAGCGCGGCCGTCCACAGTCTCGCTGGCGGCAGGACGGTATTCGCCGGGCAGCGAGCCGAGGGCTTCTACATCGACCTCGGCTCGATTTTCGACCTCGCGCTGCTGCGCCCGTTCGCCAGCTACCACGACCACTATGGCCTGCCGGACTTCCCGGTGAACGGCCCCGGGGTGAACGCGACGAAGAACCTCAACGTTCACTCCATCGCGATACAGGTGCCGATTACTGACCTGACCCAGGGCGGCAGCAAGCCCGGCAACGTCAACGACCCGAGGGCCTCGATCGGCATCTGGACCACGGCGAGCCGGCAGCGCGCGCAGGTGTATGACGCGGACCACAGCCTCTACGTGAACAGCGGCCCGTACACCCAGGTATCGCGGCTCGGCAACCCGCTGGTCAATGAGGTGATCATCCCGATGGGCAAGAAGGACTACTGGAACACCCAGATGCCCGCGGACGACAAGCAGTTCACCGCCTACTTCGCCAGCCCGGAGCTGTCCAACCTGCTGCCCACGCTGTACCCGGGGGTCTTCCCCCACCTGGCAGCGCTCAACGAGTCGGGCAAGGCCCGCGCGGACATCGAGGCGATCTTGCTGACGGGCATCCCGTCCGGGATCATCCCCGGCTTCCAGAACTACACCGGCGACACGATAGCGGACATGCTCCGCCTGAACGTGGCGGTCGAGCCATCCAGCGCGCCCAGCATCTACGGCATCCTCGGCGGCGACCTGGCCGGCTTCCCGAACGGGCGCCGTGTCTTCGACGACGTGACCGCCATAGAACTGCGCGCCCTTGCCGGGGCCACCTACCCCCTGATCGACCCGTCCTACATCCCGGACGCCGCGGCCAGCGTCCTGACCGACGGGCTGACGCCCGCCGACCTCGATATCCCGTACATGAACACCTTCCCCTACCTCGGCGTGCCGCACTCCGGGTACACCACCCCGTCCAGCTAGCGACGCAGTGAAGCCGCCCGCGCCTGCACGCAGGCGCGGGCAACCCACGCGAGGAGGAAGCCGATGCGCGACACGGTTGCCCACGAGCACGCCCCGGGCGGCCCCCACACGCACGCCTGGGGAAGCCCGCACGCCCGCGCCCCCGACAGCAACGACAACCTGGTCCTCGACATCGGCGGCGGTAACGGCGCCCTGATCATCGTCGCGACCGCTGACCGGGACCAGGCGCAGATCGAGATTTCCCCAGTCGGCAGCGGGCAGGCGCGCACCCACAACGTCGTCCGCTCCAGGAGGACGGCCGGCAGCTCCGTGTACGCCGCCGTTTTCCCCGCGCTACCCGCCGGGGACTACGTCGTCTGGCGCGACGACGTCACCGAGGCTGGAACCGTGACGGTGCAAGGCGGCCAGGTCGCCAGCTTCCGTCTGGACTGAGGTCACCGGGCAGGCTGTTAGGCACCCAGCTGGAATGAATGCTGGAGCAGACGCGGGACACGCTTAAAAAAACTCGAAGTACTCGCGGGTTTCCCAGTCGGTGACGGTGGCGTGCGGGTCGGCGACCGGGGTCCCGGCGTCGGCGAGTTGCGCCAGGTGCGCCTCGTAGCGGGTGACCTCGGCGCGCTTCATCATGACCAGGTAGTCGATGAAGGTGTCGCCGAATGCGTTCCGGTAGAAGCTGTCGCCTTCCAGCGCGCTGACTGCCTCCGTGAGCGAGGTCGGCAGCGGTGGCGCGTCCACGGCATAGGGGTCACCTTCTACCGGGGCGGGCGGGGTGAGGCCCCGGGTGATGCCATCCAGGCCGGCCGCGATGTTCGACGCCATGTACAGGTACGGGTTGGCGGCCGGCTCACCGCTGCGCATTTCCACGTTCGAGCTGGTGCCGCCAGGCGATCCTTGCACCCGGACCAGCGCGCCCCGGTTCTCCACCGCCCAGCAGACCCGGTCCGGCGCGAACGAGTAAGGCCGGTACCGCTTGTAGCCCGTCACGGTCGGGGCGGCGAATGGCAGGCCACCGATCGCGTGCTCCAGCAGGCCCGCGACGTAGCCGCGGCCGAGGCCGGACAGTGGCCCGCTGTCAGCGCTGCCGGCCTCGTCGGCCTCGTCGCTGGCGAAGGCGTTCCTGCCATTGACCCGCTCGGCGAGCGACTGGTGCAGGTGCCAGCCGGAGGAGAACGAGTTAGGCAGCGCGGGACGGCACATGAACGTGGCGAGCAGGCCGCGGCGCTGGCAGATCTGCTTTACCGCGGACCGGAACAGCAGCGCGTTGTCGGCCGCAGCCAGGCCCGTCATCGGGGCGAAGGAGAACTCCAGCTGGCCGGGTCCCCACTCGTCTTCCATCGAGCGCGGCAGCAGTCCGAGCGCGTCAAGCCCGTCTCGCAGCGCCTCCAGCGTGTCGGCGACCGAGTCCAGCCGCACCTCCGACAGGTACTGGTAGCCCAGCTGGAACACGCTGACCGGTGGCGGAGGGGGAGTGAACCCGGCGTCCTGCGGCGGCCGGAGGTAACGCGGGTCGACGGCAAGGATGTGGAACTCGATCTCAAGGCCCGCGACGTAGTCATATCCCCTGCCCGCGAGCGCGGCGAGCTGCCTCTTCAGCAGTCCCCGGGCATCCAGCGGGACCGGCTGGCCGTTGCCGAAGTAGGCGTCGCACAACAGCCAGCCGGTGCGATCCGCCCACGGCAGGACCCGGAACGTCGACGGGTCCGGCACGACCACCACGTCGGGGAACCCGGTGAGCTCCGCGATCCCCAGCCCGCCGCCTGCAGCGAACGGCGGGACGAACACGTTGTTCCCGGTGTCCATGCTGTAGATCGCACCGGAGAAATCCAGTCCGTTGGACAGCGCCGCGATCGCCGCCTCCGGGGACAGTGCCTTCGCGCGCGGCTGGCCGTGCTGGTCGACCACTGCCAGCCGGACGGTACGCAGGCCCAGGTCGCGGATCTGCGCGGCGACGTGCTGGGCCTTAGCGGCCTCTTCCGGCGGCCGCAGCTCGTTGCGCGCAACGAATCCCGGCTGCCCGACGCCCGCGTGGAGTGCATCACTCATACGTAAGAGTGTCCCCCCGCACGGTCGTTCCCGGCAGTCCCTTCTCCCCGGACGGCGCGGCTAGGCCAGCAGTCGCACCAGCGCCGCGATCCCGACGCAGACGATTATGACCCGCAGGGCCCACGGCGGCAGCTTGCGACCGACGCGGGCGCCGACCTGGCCGCCGATGATCGACCCGGCGGCGATCAGCGCGGCCACGGTCCAGTCAATGTGCGTCGCCGCGATGAAGATGACCGCCGCCACCCCGTTGACGACGCACGCCAGCACGTTCTTGACCGCGTTGATCCGCTGCAGGCTGTCGCTGAACGTGATGCCCAGCAGGCCGAGCAGCAAGATCCCCTGGGCCGCGCCGAAGTACCCGCCGTAGATTCCCGTCAGGAAGACGAGGATCCACAGGACGGGGCCGCCCAGCTGGAGCTGATTTCCCTCGGCTGTGCCATCGCCATCGCCATCGCCATCGCCGGCGTCACCAGCGCCGACAACGGCTGCCCGTGCCTTCTGCCGGGCCCCACCCATCTGGCGAGCCACGGCTGCGCGACGACCATGACGAGGGCAAGGGCGATCAGCGCCGGGACGATCGCCTGGAACGCGGACTGCGGCAGCACCAGCAGCAAGATGGCCCCGACGATGCCGCCGAGCAGCGACGCCAGGCCAAGCCGTACCACCCGGGCGCGCTGGCCCGCCAGTTCCCTGCGGTAGCCGTAAATGCCGCTGAGGACGCCGGGCACCAGGCCCACGTTGTTGCTTACGTTCGCCAGCACGGGAGGGAAGCCGAAGCCGAGCAGGGTCGGGAACGTGATCAGCGTGCCGGAGCCGACTACCGTGTTGATGGTCCCCGCCGCCAGGCCGGCCCCGAAGATAGCAAGGGCTTCAACGACGGAGTGGCTCACCGCTCTACGCTACCGCCGGGGCTGCCTACGGCTCATGTGAGACTTCTCGCAGGCCCGCGCCGCACCTTGGGTGGACGGCGACCACTGGGCGGGTCGCCACATCGGTGACGAAGCGCCGCACCAGTTCATGCGCCCGTACGGCGGCGTCATCGGTCCGTGCAAGGGTCTCCTCGAGCAGGCGCGCCGGGTCCACGCCGATCGCGGCGAGCTCTTCGGTACCGCCCTCGGACAGCCATGCGTCCAGCACCGTCTCGTTGACCTCAGGGTGGAACTGCAGGCCGAGTGACCGCCCGATGGTGAACGCCTGGCTGGCCGTCTCGCCGCCGCCCAGGTCGGTCGTCGCTAGCGACGGCACGCCCGGCGGCAGCAGGAACCGGTCATAGTGCCACTCGAACCAGGGGCCTGGCGGGATGAGAGGGGAAGGGGCCGTTCTGGAAATGGGGGTCCATCCGATCTCAGGAGACGGCGCGCGCTCCACGCGGCCACCCACGGCGGCGGCGAGCATCTGGCCGCCAAAGCAGATCCCGAGCACCGGGACGCCCGCGGCTATCGCCGCGCGGGTCAGCTCGATCTCGTCACCGATCCAGGTGCCGATCGCGGCGTCGTCGTAGACCGACCAGACCGCGCCGAAGGCGACGACCGCGTCGTACGCCGTCGGGTCCGGGAACGCCACCGTGACGCCGGGGGAGCGGAACCTCATCCGGGGCACCACCTTGAACTCGGTGATGTCATAGCCAAGCCTGGCGAACGCGTCTCCCACCAGGCCGCTGGGGGAGTAGTGGTCGTGCTTGATGAACAGCGCCCGCACCGGGTCAGTCCCGGGAGCAAGCGCGGTCCGGGCCCGGCGCGGGGACACGATAACCGGGCGGGACGCGCAGCGGGCCAATGCTATTGATCATGATCAAATCATAGGTTCCCCGATGTTCCGCCCGAAGCGTGAAGAATGACACAAACCTTCCGGGGAAGGAGGAAGGCGAAATGCGATAGAAGAGCGGAAGCGGGACGGCATGCTGCAGTTGGCGTTCGACGTTGCCCAGTGGATGGTATGGGTCGCCGGGGCGGTGGCGGTGGCGGCACTGCTGCTGATGGCATGGCGGCTTGCCAGGCCGCCGAGGCGGTTCTCAATCGGGTCGGCGGCCGTCCTTGTGATCGCTGCCGCGGTGTGCTTCGCGTCCATCCAGTTCCTGGGCACCCGCGTGCAGCAGGTCACGATCGGCTCGATCGCCCAGCTGGGCCTGGAGAAGGACCACGCGGGGCTGCGCGGCAACGCCCTCATCGACAGCGTCCCGGTCAGTGTGACGGCGAGCTGGAGTCCCCTGCCGTCCTACCTAGGCGGCCGGGTCATCCGCTACCTCGACCACAAGACGATGACCGTGACCGCGCAGGTCGCTGTCTACGGGCTGATCGACTTCACGACGATTGCCCGCAAGACGGCCACTGTCAACCGGCAGGCGCGCACGATCACCCTCGCGCTGCCGGACCCGGTGGTGGACAAGAACACCACCTACATATGGTCGGTGGACAACGTCCAGGAACGTACCGGCCTGCTCCCCGCCGTGGAGCAGAGCCTGAAGGGACCCTTCGAGTCGCTCTTCGGCCAGTCGCAGGCGTCATTCGACATTAACCCGGAGCTCAGCCAGGCCGAGGCGGCGGCGCTCGCCAGGGCCCGTCGCAGCGCGGCGCTCGCCTCCTGCGACAAGCAGGAGATCGCCCGGCAGCTCACCGCCGAGTTCGACCTGCTGCCCGCCTACACCGGCTACACGGTGCATGTCATCTGGCCACAGCCGCCGGTGACCAGCATCAGCTGCGCCGGCCTGCAGAGCCAGTTGGCAGCGATCAATCCCGGTAGCTGAGGTGGGCGGCGCTGGCGTATGTGGGCACGCCATCGCGCGGTCCATCGGCGAAGAGGTCGGGGGCGTCCCCCAGTCCGGCCTCGGTGAACTCGGTCCAGGGCATGCTGACGCCCGCGACTGGGACTGGGGCTGTGGCCCGTGGTCCCGGTCGCGGGTGTCATCGGCGCGGGTCAGTGCTTGGCATGGGTGGGGCCTGACTGGGTGGCCCGCCACCGTCCCGGTGGCCTTTCATCGGCCGGTGGTCCCTGATCGCGGGGCGGCCCGTGGCTGTGGAGTACCTGGCCGTTCGGGCCGTAAGCCGTCGTCGTCGCGTCGGGATGGAGGACGAGTCGCCATCCCTTGCGGTGGATGCACACATCGTGATGGAACTGGCACAGCAAGACGCACCCGGATACGGAGGTCTTGCCGCCGTCGGCCTTGTGGACAAGGTGGTGAACGTCGCACCAGGCGGCCCTGCGGCAGCAGCCGGGCCACTCGCACACGCCCTTGGCACGGAGCTGAACGGCCTTGCGGATGGCCGGCGGGATACTGTCTGAGAAGCCGATGTCGAGGGCGACCGACTTGCCGATGTAGGGGGCGTCGAGCAGGCCCTGGCGGAGGACCGAGGCGATGCCACCGGGGCCGGAGACCAGGTCGATCGCGAGCTTCGCCATCGCGTAGCGGAGAGCCTGCCAGGCTTGCGGGGACAGGGGCCTGGAGCGCAGCCGCCCAGGATCCTCAGTAGCGGGGTGCTCGGTGGCGTGCTCCTGGGTGCCGTGGCTGAGACAGGTCTCGTCGAGGCCGAGGTATCCCAGGACCAGGTCGATCATCTGGTCCACGACCGACAGGTCCGGGTGGCCGGTGACGACCGGAACGATCAGCGCGTCGCAGGCGATGACCTCGGCGTCCTTCCCGGTTAGGTACCCGTGCTCGCCGGCCTCCGCCGCGAGCCAGGCCTCCTCGAAGGCCGTCGCGCCGGGCAGCGACCGTAGTTGCGACAGCGCCACGATCGCCTCCACCCGGGTGTCCGCCCCAGCCCGGTCGGGCGTCATCTTGGCCCGAATCAGCAGCTCGCAGGCCAGTTGCAGTGCGTCGTGAAAACGCTGGCCCTCGGTACGGTCGTCCTCGGGGCCGGCCTTCTTGCCCAGGGCATCGAGGACCGCCTGCAGGGCTTCCGCGCACTCCTTGGTGAGGTTGCCGGTAACCGTGCCCACGCCGTCCAGGGTCGTGCCCAGCCGCAGGTACCGCTCGTCAAAACCGCCGTCGTCAGGATCGTCGCCGGAACCGTCGTCAGGGTCCGGTCCCTGCGACCGCCGCCACGCCTCGTAAGCGGTGCGTGCCACGAGCGCTAGATCGTGAAGATCCGCTCCCGCCACTGCGGTGCCCACCAGCAGCTTGTCGATGTCGCCGCGTACCTCGGACGGGAGCTTGCTGGTCATCTTGGCCATCTCCGCCGCCCATGACTCGGAGATGGCCTTGCTGGCCAGGCCCTGATGGATCTCCGGGTGATCACGTAGTTGCCGCATCTGCTTGACCTGGGCGTTCGCGGCCTGCCGCGTCATCCGGCCCATCGCGGTCAGCCACGTGGCGCAGGACCCGTACCCGTCGTCGTCATGCGCCTCCGCCGCGTCGAACCGAGCCATGATTCCCGCTCGCGCGGCCGCGAACTTCCCCGAGATCCGGCCCAGCGACAGCAGCACGTCTCCCAGCCCGGCCGCCTCCAGCACCGTTGACTCCGGGCCATTGAGGTAATCCATGGCTGCCCCGGCCATCTGCAGCGCCTCGGCGACATCGCCGGGCATCTGATCACCACGAGTGCACATCCTGGATCACCTCCCCCGAGGTGTGCCATAAAGCTGTCTTGGTTCGATTATTGCATCGAAGTTTATGTGTGTCAACATGGACTACATGAGCTGGGGGACGCCTCAGCCATCCACCAGGACATGACCTGCTTGCTAGGTCCATCCCAACGTGGCCAGGGCTGCCGCGACGTGCGCGGCTATCTGGTCCATGAGGGTGTCGGGGACGCTTTGCGCGGGATCCATTCCGAGCAGGCTGAACACGCGTGGGCCGCGCAGGTCGGGATCGAGGTTGGCGTAGCGCGGGACGACATGGAAATGCACGTGCGCGAACCCCTCGGCCTCGGCAAAAAGTGTCACGTACGTCTTCTCGCAGCCGGTGACCTCGCGCAGCGCGAGCGTGGCCGCACGCAGGAGCGGGCCGAGCTCTTCGGCCTCCTCGGTGGTCAACTCGTCCAATGCGGTCACGTGCCTGCGCGGCAGTACCACCAGCCATCCCGGCAGTGCCGTCCCGAACGCGTGCGCCACGCGCCATCGCGACCCGGCGTAGATCCGCTCTCGTGGAGGCAAGTCGGGACGCTGGTCGTTGGTACAGCTAAGGCAGCCGCTCTCATCGGTCACAACAGGAGTATCCCGCCGCGGCGCGGATCAGGTGTTGCAGGCGCTAGTCCCGCACGTAGCCGGACCCGCTTCTTCTATGCCAGTTCCAGCAGCAGTTCCACGAGCTCGGCGGGTTTTTTGCTCATGACCATGTGGTTCGTGAAGATCTCTCGGTACCGCCAGGCCGGAGACGAGGCAGCGTGGTCGGCCGCGCTCCAGAACGGGCTGCCCGAGCCAGCGCGGCCCTCGGGCACCGGGCGAGCGTCGGCCGTTGCCTTGATGTAGGTCCGGGTGAACGGGTAGTCCTTGAGCTTGCGAGACAGCCGTACCGGCTCGCTGAAGCAGCGCGTCGGGTGTGCCGCCCGGCGCGCGCGGTTCCACTCGGCATCCACCGGGTTGCCGTCGCGGAACGGCAGGCTTACCAGCCAGCGGGCGCCTGGTCCCACCGCGCCGGCGCCGTAGCCGACCTTCGTCAGGTCGTTCAGCGCCTGGCCATCTGACGGCACGAACGCGTCGAGGTACACCAGGTGCCTCACCCGGTCCGCGATGTACTCAAGTGCTCCGGTGACCACCATGCCCCCGTAGGAGTACCCGAGCAGCACGATGTCGGTGAGGTCCTCGTAGGTCACCGCGTTCACCACGTCCGTTATGTGCGTGGTGAGGTTCACCTGAGGGCTGGACAGGTGTACCCGCTCGCCCAGCCCGGTCAGGCTTGGCGTGTAGACCTCATGCCCTGCCGAAAGCAGCGGCCGGCGCAGCGGACGGAACCCGTACGACCCGTCCCAAGCCCCATGCACCAGTACGAAGATCGCCATGCCCGGACGTTAGCGCTCCAGCGATCACGCGTCTACGCGTCCGGGCCCGGCCCGGCATGAGAGCTGCCCGCTCGCTTGGCGCAGCAAGCCCTAGCCGCCCGGCGAAGCGGGGTCCGGCGTGCGGATGACCAGCACCGACCTGGCCGCAGCGTCCCCGAGCGCAAGATAGGTGTGCGGCACATCGCTGAGCCAGGTCGCTGACTGCCCGGGGCCGATGTCGGTCTGCGCACCCTCGCGGCCGGCGCGGGCGTAGCCGGCCGTGACCAGCAAGTGCTCGGTCACGCCGGGGCCGTGCGGACCAGAGCGGTGCGTCGTGCCCGGGTGCAGGTGCAGCCGGTAGACCTCCACCGTGTGGCCCTCGTCGTGGCTCACGTCGACGAGCCGCGCCTCGATGCCGGGGGAGGCGACCGTCGTGCCGGCTTGCTCGGCGAGCAAGGTCGCCAGCGGCATCGCCAGCGCGCCCGCGAGTGAGTACAGCGTGCTCAGGGTGGGATTGCGGATGCCGTTCTCGATCTCCGACAGCGATCCCTTGCCGACGCCGGCCGCCGACGCGAGATCGCTCACGGACAGCCCGCGATCCCGTCGCGCCGCGCGCAGCCGCTCGCCGACCAGCTGGGCCAAGTCATCCATGTCCCGACTTTAGCCCATTGGGTTCCATATACAGAACGATCCGGACTAATGTTCCACCCATGGAACCCTCCGCAGCGGCCCAGCAGGATCTCGACCGCAGCGGCGCTGACCGCCGCAGCGGCCAGCCGGTCCTTGCCGGGATCTCGACCGCGCTCGTCGGCTACACCAGTTCGTCCGCCGTCGTCGTGGCCGGGCTGCGCGGGGTGGGCGCGTCGCCAGCGCAGGCCGCGTCCGGGCTGCTCGCGCTCTGCGTGATGCAGGGGGCCGCTGGCATCTACCTGGCCCGGCGGCACCGGATCCCGGTGACGCTGGCCTGGTCTACCCCGGGCGCGGCACTGCTGGCGAGCACCGGGGTTGTCCACGGCGGCTGGCCGGCGGCGGTCGGCGCGTTCCTCATCGTCGGCGGGCTGATCGCGCTCACCGGACTGTGGCCGCGCCTGGGCCGCCTCATCGCGGCCATCCCAATGCCGATCGCGCAGGCGATGCTGGCCGGCATCGTCCTGGAGCTCTGCATGACTTCGGTGCGCGGCCTCGCGGCGGACCCGTGGGCGGTCGCGGCGATCCTGCTCACCTGGCTCGTCATGCTCCGTCTGGCGGCTAGGTGGGCGGTGCCCGCCGCATTCGCCGTGGCCCTCGTCGTCGTGGGCATCGACGTCGCCCGAGGTGGCGGCGTGCACGGCTCGCTGCTGCCGCACCTGACGCCGACCATACCGTCGTTTACCTGGGCGGGCCTGCTCAGCATCGCCGTTCCGCTGTACATCGTCACGATGGCCGGGCAGAACATCCCCGGCGTCGCCGTCATGGCCAGCTACGGCTACCAGGTGCCCTGGCGGGAAACCATGACCGTGACTGGAGTCGCCACCGCGGCCACCGCGACGTTTGGAGGCCATGCTCTCAACCTCGCGGCGATTACCGCCTCACTCGCCGCCTCCCCGGACGCGCACCCGGACCCGGGACGACGGTGGATCGCGTCGTTCACCGCCGGATGGGCGTATCTCGTCCTTGGCGCGGTCTCCGTCGCCTTCACCATCGCAGTCAGCGCCGCCCCGCCCGACGTGGTCGGTACCGTCGCGGGCCTGGCCCTGCTCGGTACGCTGTCGGCGTCGCTGGCCGGTGCGCTGTCCGCCGCCGAGGGCCGGGAGGCGGCCGCGATCACCTTCGTGGTGGCAGCATCGGGCCTGACGCTGGGCGGAATCAGCGCGGCGTTCTGGGCCCTGGCGGCAGGCCTGCTCGTGCGTGCTGCCACGACGGTCCGGATCCCTCGCTGGGCCTGGCCTGCTTCTCCAGAGGGCAAAGGCCGACCGATTTCGCGGCGGGACTAGCATTGCACGGGTGGCCGCGATGGCATCGACTGCGGCCGCGAGGCGATTATCTAAGTTTTGGGTGATCGCTGGCTGAGCATGAGGACATCCGAGTCTGAGCGGCATAACGGTCACTGGAGGCACTTGATGCGCGTCGTACTGCTCGCCCCGCCAGGGGCCGGGAAGGGCACGCAGGGCGATCGGATCGCCAGCCGGTACGAGATACCGCACATCTCCAGCGGCGATCTGTTCCGGCAGGAAGTCGCCAGTGGCTCGGAGCTTGGCAACCGGCTTCGCGGCTATGTTGAGTCCGGCGACCTGGTCCCGGACGACCTCGTCGTCCAGCTCATCGCGGACCGGGTCATCGAGGCGGCCGCGGAATCTGGCGGCTACGTCCTCGACGGGTTCCCCAGGACCCTCCCGCAAGCCGAGGCCGCCGCCGAGATCGCCAGGAAGACCAACTCCACCGCGCAGGCGGTACTGCATCTGGACGCATCGCGAAAGGTGCTCATCGAGCGGCTAGCCGGCCGGGGCCAGAACCGGGCGGACGACGCACAGGAGGTCGTCCGGCACCGCCTGGAGGTCTACGACAAGAGCACCAAGCCACTCATCGACTTCTATGCCAGCCGCGGAATCGTGACCCATATTGACGCCGCCCTGTCCATGGACGAGGTCAGCAAGGAGATCTTCCGCGCCCTGGACCCGATCAGGGACAGCGACGCCCAAGGCTGATCCGGTCTTTCCAGGGCGCAGGCCGGGACGGCCCGCGCAGGCGCTTGTCTGTCCTGCATTTGTCTGTCCTGCGCGTGTCCGCCTGGCGTTTGTCCGCCTGGCGTTTGAAGGCTGAGCCGCGCCCGATGCGCGGCTCAGCCCTCGTCGTGGGGCTGAGTCCTCGTCGCGGGATGGCCGGCCGGGGCCGCGCATCTGACGGGCGTGGCCGGGCATCCGGCCCGCCTCGGTGAGGGCGCGGCGCAGCAGGAACTCGATCTGGGCATTGGTGCTGCGCATCTCGTCGGCGGCCCACTTCGCCAGGGCGTCGTGAACCGCCGGGTCGAGCCTGAGCAGCACGCTCTTGCGCTCCGCCATGATGCCTTACTGGTACAGCGAGCCGGCGTTGACGATTGGCTGGGTGGCCTGCTCGGAGCACAGGACTACGAGCAGGTTCGACACCATCGCCGCCTTGCGTTCCTCGTCCAATTCCACCACGCCCTCCTCATCGAGCCGCTGCAAGGCGAGCCGGACCATCCCGACGGCCCCCTCGACGATCCGCTGCCGGGCCGCCACGACGGCGCTGGCCTGCTGCTGGCGCAGCATAGCCTGGGCGATCTCCGGCGCGTAAGACAACCGGGTCAGCCGGGTCTCGATGACGTGAACGCCGGCCGTCCGGACCCGGTCGGTGAGCTCGGCCGCCAGCCGCTGGGTGATCTCATCGGCGTTGTCACGCAGCGAGAGCACGTCAGCTCCCCGGTTGTCGTAAGGATAGCTGGAGGCAATGTGCCGGACCGCGGTCTCAGTCTGGATCGCGACGAAGTGCGTGTAGTCGTCGACCGCGTAGGTCGCGTGCGCGGTGTCCTGCACCTGCCAGACGACCACGGCCGCGATCTCGATCGGGTTGCCGTCGGCGTCGTTCACCTTGGCGACGGCCGACTCAATGTTGCGGACCCGCGTTGAGACCCGGATGCGGTTGGTGAACGGGTTCACCCACTGCAGTCCCGGCGTCCGGACCGTGCCCCGGTACTGACCGAAGAGCTGGACGACGTGCGCCCGGCCGGGTGCGACCGCGGTCAGGCCGCGCAGCGTGAAGATTCCAGCGAGGATCAAGACGGCGCCCGCCCACGCGAGGGCGAGGGCCGGCGTGCCGGGATGCTTGCTCGCCAGCCAGAAGGCCGCGATCGCCGCGATGAGCAGGGCGATCCCGAAGACGAGCATCGGGATGCCGGGCAGGAACCGGGCGGTCCGCTCGGGCATGGACTGGCTTGGGGTGCCTGGAACGCCGCCTGCGCTGTCGGCTACCTGAGTCTGGGCCGTCATCGTGCCCACCTCCATAAGAGTGGTTCTCCTGATACCACCAATCTAGCATTCTGATATCGGTTTTCGTCAAGAGCCGTGCGGGCCCGCCGTGCGGCCCCGGACCGTTGCGAGGCGGGGGCGCCAGCGACTTGCGGTGGTTCTTTCTGGCGCGCCGTTGCCACCTCGGTCGTTGTGGTTCTGACGTGCCGTCGCCAGCGACTCGCGGTGGTTCTGGCGCGCCGTTGCCAGCGACTCGTGGTGGTTCTGGCGCGCCGTTGCCAGCGACTCGCGGTGGTTTTGGCGCGGTGTCGCCACCGACTCGCGGTGGTTCTGGCGCGCCGTTGCCAGCGACTCGTGGTGGTTTTGGCGCGGTGTCGCCACCGAGGTCGTTGTGGGGCCTCAACGTCGCCAGCGAGTCCGGACCGTTGCGAGGCGGGGGCGCCAGCGAGCTCAGACGGTATGGGGCGGGGGTGCCAGCGAGCTCAGACGGTATGGGGCGGGGGTGCCAGCGAGTCTGGACCGTTGCGAGGCGGGGGTGCCAGCGAGCTCAGACGGTATGGGGCGGGGGTGCCAGCGGGCCGGTGGGGTCCGTGGCGGCCAGGGCGGTTGGCCAGTTCGTCAAGCGCGGCCCGTCCGCCTTGGCGTCGGGCCGCGCTCTACGTGGGATTACCTGGTCGCGGCGGCCAGAGCTGCGCGGATCACGTCCTCGCTGGCCGGCTGGCCCTTCTCGTTTTCGAAGGTGCCGTATGGGGGGCCGTAGACCGGGGTGCCTGGCTGCTGGCGCCAGCTGTCCTTGAGGCTGCCAACATCGACCGTGCCGTAGCCGATCTCGTTGAGGAAGCTCGCCACGGTGGCCTTGGCCTGCCCGCTGTCTCCGGAGATGGGCAGGTAGCTACGGTCGGCCGCGCCGGCCGGGCGAGCGAGGTGCTGCAGGTGCTTGAAGAAGATGTTGTTGAACACCTTCACCACGTGGGCGTCTGGAATGAACCGCCGGGTGTACTCGCTCTCGGTGAGCTCCTTGCTGTCCAGTTCCGGGATCTGCCCATCGCGGGCCGGGTAGTAGTTGCAGGTATCGATGACCGTCTTGCCTGCCAGCGCCGCGCTCGGCAGCGTGGTTACGGCCCTGAGCGGGATCGTCACGACCACGATGTCCCCGGCGGTCGCCGCCTGCGCGGCGGTCGCCGCGCTGGCCAGTGGCCCGAGGTCGGCCACGAGGTCCGCCAGCGTTTCCGGCCCGCGCGAGTTGCTGAGGACAACCCGATGCCCCGCTGCGACGGCAAGCCGCGCCACGGTGCCGCCGATGTATCCGCTTCCTATCAGTCCAATAGTCGTCATGCCTGGCACCAACCGGAGGAGCCATCCGGATATTTCAACTCATGCCTTCATCGTGGCGTCACCCAAGAAGACCTGGAGCGCTATGCCCGGTCTCTTCCCCTGTTCTCTGTCCGTCCCAGTTGTTACGGATTGCGTCCCAGTCCAGGTACTGTGGGTGACCGTGCCACCGGCCCAACGGGCGGGAGGCGGCTGCCAGGTCGTGCATCCAGAGGGTGGCGCCCGGTATCCAGCCGGCGAGCATGGTGTACCCGTCGACGACAGGGAGGGCTAGTCCGCAGGAGGCCAGGTATCCGCCAATGGTGACGTGCACGCCGTCGTAGTGCTCCATGACAAGTTCCCAGTCGGGCAGCAGCCACGGCCCGGGTACGCCGCCCCAGTAGCGCCATTCGCCGTCGTGAGTTCCGGTCACGTCGCGGGGAAAACGGGCCACGAGCGCCTGCCATCCCGTGGGCTCGGTGATTTCCAGCACCTTGGCGTGCGGCGCGATCTGAAGGGACCACACCGTTAGGCCAGTTTCCTCAAAGGGCCACAGCGTGTCGATGAAGTGCCCGAGGGCGATCGCCGAGACGTCGCCGACCGCGCTGGTAGTCCAGGTCAGCTCGGCGAACCCTGGCGCCGACCACCAGCGTGCGCCAATCCGGGTCCCGGGACGCTCTGGGGGCCGGGGCGAGCGCAGGCCCTCCTCGTTTCGCGCGCGCTCGGCCCGCATGCCGTCGCGGACCGCCTGCTCGACCGCGGGCCCGGTCACCCTCGGATAGTCATCCCAGTCCAGGAACCGCTGATCCGCGAGCGCCGCCGGGTCCCACCACTTCGCCGCTCCCGGCGCGGTAACCAGCGCCTCGGCCACCGGGCGGAGCTCCTCTTTCGCCAGCGCGGTCAGTCCCCAGACCGCCTCATCCCCGCCACCGAACCCGAAGCCGTACGTACTGCCCGCCAGATCAGCCAGCAGGCCAAGCTCATCGCGTTCCACAAGCTCACGCCACTCACCCCGCCTGACGGCCGCAGCGATGACCGCCCGGGCCTTTTCCTGCGCTGCCTCCTGCCATCTCTTGCTACGCCGCGGACGCCGCGGGTGGTGATGCCGGGTTTCCCCCGACACGAGCATCGAGGTCCCCGGGACCTCACCGAGGCCCAGTTCCTCGAACAGCGATCTCTCGAACCCATAGCCCAGATAGCCAGCGAGAAATTGCCGGCCCAGCGGCGACCCCAGCACCAAGTCCGGATAAGCCAGATCCATCTGCTCACCGTACGCGCTCAGAGCAACGAGGATAGAAGCCTGCTGCATGGAGGGGCAAGAGGCACACTCGGGACTCTAACCTGGCAGAGACGGCTGCCGCCCACGCCGACCCCGCGCATTACCATGCGCTACGACCGCGCCCGCACCAGCCCTTGACCAGCACGCCACATGTATAGTCGCCGCCTTCGTCGCCGGAGCCGTAACCGCACCAATCGTAGGAGCGACCAAACCTGGCACGGTTCGCCTGGATTGTTCGGACTTTGAGGGGCATTTTCTGGGTTCGGCGTGTCGCTGTGGCAACCGCGCTGAGCCGGGCTGCGTTTAAAGCGGCGTGCGAGATAATCCGGAATTCGAGTCCTTCGTGCGGGCGTGCTCCGGGTCCTTGCTGCGGACCGCCGTCCTGCTTGCCGGCGACTACGGTCACGCGGAGGACCTGCTGCAGGTAGCGCTGCTGCGCACCGCGCGACGGTGGCGTACCGCGCGGGCCTCGCCAGAGGCGTACGTACGGCAGGCGCTGGTGAATCTGTGCCGGGACCGCTGGCGCAGGCTGAAGGCCCGGCCGCGAGAGGTGCAGATGCTGCCGGGCTCATCCGTCACGGCAACGGTGATCGGCCCGGCCGAGCAGGTCAGCCAGCAGCAGCTACTGGTTCAGGCGCTCCTGCCCACTCCGGACATGCTGGCCGCGCTGCGCCGCCGCCGTGCCCGCCGGGCACGGGCAACGGCGCCCCTTATCACGGTGCCCGTCGCCGCCGCGGCCATCGCGGCCGCGGTCTTCCTTCCAGGTCCCGCCGCGCCCGCCGCGCAGGACACTGCCTACGTCGTCAGCCACGTTACCCAGGCCCTCGACGCGATGCCAGCCGACACCATCCTGTTCAGCCAGATCACGCGCACGGGCTCTGACTCGGCCCTGACGGACACCATGACGGACACGTGGGCCAACGACGGCCATGTGCGGATGGAGATATTCACGCGGGCTGGTCAGCTGACATCTGAGTTCGGAAGCGTTACTACGCGCACGGCGCACACGGCGGTCATCGTCAACTACCTCGACAAGACCTGGTCGCGCTCAGCCAACTCGGGGGGCCACGCCGCGGGGCCTGCCACCAGCTTCACATGCGCCAGCGTCTCGGGCGAGATCATAATCTTCCACAGCTCCAGCCAGATGGCTGCGTGGCTCCGGGCCGCGGTGTCCTGCGGCACGCTGAAGGCCGACGGTACCGCAACCGTCGACGGCGTCACTGCCATCAAGCTCATCAGGGGTACCGGCATCACCTATTTCGTGAACCCCACCAGCTACCTGCCCGTCCGCCTGACACTGACCACCAGGGTAGAGGTCTTTCAGGACGACTTCCGATGGCTGGCGCCGACCGCGGCCAACCTGGCCAGGCTGAACCTCCCCGTTCCGCCGGCGGGCTTCACCCAGGTAAGTCGCTGACGGCACGCTCGCCCTACCCTCCGCCGCCGCGCCAGAGCTCGTCGCCACTTCTGAGGGTCGTGGCGGCCTTGGGGCAACATCTTCTGAGAGCCTTGAGGAGAGGGGAGTTAGTCGGGGACTACTCGACTAGGTGACGAAGTTGCTTGTGGGCTACCCCCTGCGGGACGGCACGTCGAAAGACAGCCGACTCGTCCAGGATCACCTCATAGGTGGGCCCGCCGGGACGGCGTAGGTTGCGCTGACGGCCTGCACGCCCTGCGAGCATCCCGTCTACCGTGGCCGGCGCGATGGGCTGGATGGTCTCCAGAGCGGTCGCGCGTGCCCGTGTATACTCGGGCAACCGGAGCAGACCCGGCAGGAAGGTCTGCTCGTATGCGCGGATGTTGGTGGCTCCGGCCTCCGGGTTGGCGTAGATGGCTTGACTGTCCCCGATGTGATGTGCTTGACCGAGTCCCACCAGCCGGGCTGGCTTGCGTCGTGGGCGAACTGCGCGAGCGTCGTCCATCGCTCGCCTTCCACCTGCAGGGCGTCGAGGATGTCGAGCACCATGGCCAGGTCGGTGATGTCCCCGTGCTCCAGCTTGGAGACGTCGTTCGGCGTCCGGCCAACGCGCCGGGCGAGAACGTCCTGGTTCAGTTGTGCTCGATGCGCAGGGCGCGCAGTTCCATTCCCAGGCGCAGCTGACGAACATAGGGACTGATCATCTCAGGGCTCCCCGTGAGCGAGATCACAATGGGGCCATTATTAGCCGCCAGACGAGAGCGGCGCAAGCTTATCCGAGAAATCGCAGGTCAGCGATAAAGGAATGCCAGGTCGACGTCGGGGAATTTCAGCATCGGGCCGTGTCCATTTTGCCGGGTGTCGCGGACGCTCGCGACTCGTCCAGTCGCCGCCGCGACCTCGACGCAGTTGGCGTTCGCATCGCTGTAGCTGGACTTACGCCGACCGCCATAATGGCTGTCGATCATAGTCAACTATCCTTCTGCTCTAGCGATGATAATGACGTGCCGTTAACCACATTACACCCTGCTTGATGGTGGCATAGGGTTGCGGGATGGGGAGTATTTCGTTCTGTATAAATGGGCGAGTAAAAGAATGGTGGCCGATTTAGGCGTGGAACTTTCCTTGATGGCGGCGAGCACTTCGGGGGGTGTCCGGGACCGTGGGGGGCGGAAGCGCAATGCCCGGGGGTTAAGGAGTTGGCCGGCTGGGATGCCTGCGGCTTGTTGCGGAGGGTGACCGGCAAGGTAGCGAGGCGCGGTCGGCCAGGGTTCGAGGGGGAGGTGCCGCCAGCCCGCACGTTCGCCTGGTGTCCAGGATCGCGTGTTCATAGCGGGGCTGGAGCACAATGCCGCTTGCCTCATTCGCCCCTTCGTCACTGGTGGCCCATCAGGGCGCCGTGGCCGCTCGCGGGCGCGGGAGTTGCATGTGCCTCCAGACAGGGCGAGGCGCGGCCCCCCTTGCGCCGGCGGCCGTCCGCCCGTGCCGCGGCCTCCCGGTGATGCGGGTCCCAGGCGGGTGCCGTGCGGGGGCCAGTCGCCGGGCGCCCCGGGCACCGGTTTATGGCATAGGCCGACATATGTCAGAAAATGACCCAAGATCGGGGTGGAAAACTATGACGTAACGGACATATGGGGTACATTTTCTGACATAAGACGCTCAGTAAGATTTAGCTACTTAACGCTACATCGGGTCGCTCGTGCCGTGCCTTTTCCTGGAAGGTCCCGAGCGCCATGCCGCTTACCTTATGCACTACTCCAATTCCAATGACATCAGCTGTCAATCGCAGTCGCGTGCGACGCTCTGAGCGCGGCACTGGGCGGCTGGACAGCCACCTCCTGGCGTGAGTGCTGTGGATCGTGCCGCAAAACGCGGCACGATCCACAGCACTCATAGCGACTGCCCCGTCGGGCGACGGAAGCCGACCGCCGTCTTCGTTGTGCTCGTCACCTACTGCGACTCAATGGACTGCTGGTGACAACGAGAGAGCGGTGGTAAGCGGGATTGGGCTGGAGTACCGGGAACAGCATGTGATCATGAAAACCTATCCCAGGCGCCGTTGTCCCGGGCGGCACGAAGCACCAAGCCGGGCACCCGGCAGGCATCCTGCGTGATCATACGGCGAAAACCTGGACAAAGCCCCAAGTACCCAAAGTCCATGGCATTGGGGCAGAAGCGGGCCGCGTCGGCCGCCTAGTTTCCGCAGCGGGTCAGCCGTTGCCGTGCGCCCACGACTTCGGCTTCGGCGCCGGCGTGACGTACTCGCGCAGGTCGGCTGGAAGGCTCTCGGTTACCTTGGCCATCAGGCCGCCCTCGGTAGCCGCGGTGAGGGCGTCAAGCACCGCGCGCGCGACGTAGGCCGCCTGGTTGTCGCTCACCCCGGCGCGGCTGGCGACCCGGCTCACGAAGTCGCCGCGACTGGCCCGCTCGGAGGTCTGCGCCCGTCGCAGGTGGGCGGCGATCTCGCGCGGCAACTGGACGGCGATGTTGTCCACCAGCCCCGCGGATACCTGCTCGCCGAGGGCCTCCAGGGTGGCACGGCTGGCACGCTCAGCGTCGCCCATGCTCGACAGGCGGCCCTGCTGCTGCACTCGGCCGATGAACTCGTCGTGCTCCATGTCGCTCCTTCCGCTGGTGCCCGGGCTTGCGATTGCAGTGCGCCCGCGGGCTTGTGATGCGCCGTGCGGAGCCGCCTGCCCGAGATTCCCGCTGGCTAACAAACCCGGGCAGTGGTGTGTGATGCCAGCGTGGCTGGGCAGCGGCAATGAATGAGCTATAACCAGCGTCCCAACGATGCCGCCCGGACCCAGGAGTACCGGAGCGAGCGGCCGGTCGGTGAGCACAAGTACCGGCATGGCAAGCCCAGCTCATGGACCCTCGTCGGGGTGGTTCTCGCCGCCACCATCGTCGGCGGCGTCGCCATCATCGTGCGCTTGTGGCCGCTGTTCTGGGTCTGCGTCGCGATCTTCGTGCTGTCCGTGCCCGCCGGGAAGATCATCGGCATCATGAACGACACCTCGGCGGTCGAAGGGCCGGTCGACGAGTACAACCCGCCCGCGGAGGAGCAGGGCACCGTCGCCCGCCCAGGCGTGAGGATGAGGACGAAGTGAGACGAGGTGGTTCCCCTTCAACTTCAGGCTGGTACGGCGCGCCGGTAGACGGGGCGCTCGCCCAGGTGCCCGGAGCGCGCGTGCCCGGAGCGCGCGTGCCCGGAGCGCGCGTGCCCGGAGCGCGCGTGCCCGGAGCGCGCGTGCCCGGACGCGCTGCCGTCCTGAAGGCCTCATAGCCAGGCCAGGATTCGCGGCAGCACCTTCACAGCGTCGAAGTGCGCGGCTCCGTGCTGTACCTCGACCTGGGCGCCGGGTATCTGGCTCGCCAGCCAGCGGGTGTGCGCAACCGGTGAGAACACGTCGTCGGCGCCGTGCCACAGCAGTACTGGTACGTCGATCTTCGTCAAGTCGAAACCCCATGGTTCGCGAAGAGCGAGTATGTCGTCGATCCAGCCCTCGGGACCCTGACGGAGTGCCTCGGCATACGTGCCCGTGAGCAGTCGCCGGATGGCGGGATCGCGGAGGATTCTGCGATCGGACATAGTGAGTTCTGGTTCCAGGAACTGAAGGAGGGACTCCGGATCCTCGCGGATGAGCTCGCCCCGGGCGCTGAGCTCGGCGGCCAGCACGTCGGCTCCCTGGCGTGCGCGCCCGTATTCTTCTACGTTCGAGTCCGTCATGCCGTCATACCAGTCAAGGCCATGAGCGTCGGATGGGGCGACGCTCACGAGGACCGCAGCCTTGCGCACCCGTTCGGGCAGCAGGGCGGCGCAGGCTAGGGCGTGTGGCCCTCCTCCAGAACGTCCGACCACACTGAATTCATCGAGCCGCAACTCGTCGGCGATGGCGGCGACATCCCGTGCGGCGTCCAGGACCCGTCGTCGGGGGTGACGGGTGGATTTCCCGTAGCCCGGGCGGTCGTAACAGATCAGCCGGACGCCGAGGCGGTACAGGACGCTGGGCCGGGGGGCGGGACCGTTTCGGCTCCCTGGGGTGCCATGCAGCAGGAAAATTGGGTAACCATGCGCGGCACCGTTAACGTCAAAGGCGATCCAGTGGTCACCGTTCTCGTGAGGTACGCGCGTCCGCTGCGTCACTGCTACCTCAGATCGGCTGTGGCTCAAGGTCCCGATTCTGGAGGTACCAGTGTCGCAGTGCGCTGACATTGGGATGTTCTGCCCCGAGCGCGAGACCCATCTCGCCGATCACTCGCTGGCGAACTGACTCGGCCTCCTGGGTCCGGCCGCTTTCGCGGATGGTTACCGCCAGGTTCGCCTCGCACACAAGGGTGTCAGGGTGCCGTGCCCCGTACGCTTCCTTCAACCGGATGAAGGTATCGGTGCCAAGCGCCTCGGCCTCTTCAGGCGAGTGGAGCTCGACCAGGCAGTTCGCCAGGTTGACGGCGCAGGCGAGCGTGAATGGATGATTGGCTCCGAGCCTGGACCGTAGCATTCGCAGTGTCTTGTCCGCGAGTGCGTTTGCGTCAGGCAGCGCGCCGGAGCCGCGAAGGTAGGTCGACAGGTTGCTGGCTACCGCCAGCGTGGAGGGATGGGTTGCGCCGAGGGTCCGCTCGTAGGACCGCTTGACGTCGCTGGCCAGGTCGCGCGCGGCGGGCTTGTCGTCAAGTGCGGACAGGTCACAGGCGAGGTTCAGCGTGCACGCCAGGGCGTCGGGATGGTCGGGACCCCAGCGCTTGATATAGCGCTGCTGCGTCTCCCGGGTAATCTGGTACGCCGCGTCGAGGTCACCGAGCTTGCGCAGCGATACGGCCAGGGACGTGGCTGTGCGCAGGGTGTCCACGAAGTCATCGCCGAGCACATCGACGTACTGCTCGTAGGTCTCGCGCAGCAGCTCGGCGGATTCGGCGAAGTTGCCTGCCAGGCGCAGGTCGCGCGCGTACATCGCGGTGGAATGCAACGTGTAGGGGTGTCGCTCGGACAGCACCGTCTGCCGCCGGGCCAAGGTGTCCCTATCCAGGTCACGGGCGGCGTAGAAGTCGCCCACGCAGCGTAGGTCCACCGCTAGGTTGTTCGCCGCCGACAGCGTGCTCGGATGGTCCTCCCCGAAGATGTCCTTCAGGATGTCGTACGTCTTGCGGTCCATGGCGAACGCTTCGGAGAACTCACCCAGTCCCCGCAAGTCCGCAGCGAGGCTGCCGGCAGTCTGCAGAATATGCGGATGATTTTCCGGGAGTGCGCGACCTTGCCGTTCCAGGATGTCGATGTCGGAGTCGCGAGCCTCCGCATAATGACCTTGCGAGCGCAGCACGTTCGCTAGCTGGAAACGCAAGTAGAGCGTCTGCCGGTCGTCTTCGCCGAGTTGATCGTTCCACGCGCTCTCCAGTCGGCTGCCGAATTCCAGCGCTTCCTGGAACTCGCCGCGCTTCCACAGGTACCGCACCCGGTCGATGAGCAGTTGCCTTGTCTCGTCCTCAGTGCACTCGGCGGCCTGCGAGGGACCAAGATGCGGCCAGATCCAGCTGTACCGAGGCCAGTTCTCCGGGTCGTCAGTGTCGCCTTGCCGTGGCCTGGCGCCGGCCAGGATGTGGTGTACCTCGTGCTTGGCATCGTCGCGCTGAGCGTCGGTCTCCAGGCTTGACCGGATCACTGCCTGCACCAGCCGGTGTATCTGGATCGAGTTGTTGCCTTGGTCGACCCGTGCGAGAGCGAACCGGCCGATCTGCCGGATTAGCTGCCCGAGTACGATGCGCTCCTTCAGCCGAGGATCCAGCGGCACGAGGGACCTGATCATTTCATCGCTGTACAGCAGCCGCAGTGAGATGGGCTCGGGAGCGAAGAAGGCGCACAGCTCGAGCAGCCTGGCGGCGGCCGGCGACTGCTCGCGCAGCGTATTGAACGACAGGCGCCAGGTAGCCGCCACGGGCACGGGGTAATCGGTCGGCTGGCTCAGCTCGAGGACGCTAGTGAGCTGGGTGTCCAGGTCCTGGACGTAGGTCGCGGGGGGCGTACCGGTCTCGGCCAGCCAGGCGCCCGCCTGCTCAATGGCCAAAGGGAGGTCGCCGAGCTTGTCGGCGACCATGAGGGCGTCTTCGTCCGACAGGCCGGGCACGCGTCGCTGCAGGTGCTCCTTGCTCTCCGCACGGGAGAATACGTCGATCTCCACCGGCTCCGCGACTTGTGACCAGATGGGGTTGCGGGAGGTGATCAGGACGTGCCCGGGGCCGCCAGGCAGGAACGGCCTGAGCTCGTCAGGGGTATCGGCGTTGTCGAAAATAAGCAGCCACTGGCTGTAGGGCATGCCCAGCCGGAGCGTCTCCCGCGCCGCCTGGGCTGCCTCGGCCACGTTGTCGCCAACTCGGATGCCGAGCTTGGCCGCCAGGTCAGCGAGCGTGGGGTTGATCAGCTCGCGCTGCTCGGCCGACACCCACCACACCACGTCGTAGTCCGGCATGTACCGCCACGCGTACTCGAGCACGACCTGCGTCTTGCCCACGCCACCTAGTCCGTGGAGCGCGAGCGGCACGACTACCGCGCGGCTGCTGCTCGCCAGTTGCTCCCGTAGCTTCTCCAGCACCTCGCTGCGCCCGGTGAAGGAGGCATTGCGGGCGGGGACGTTCCACACCGGGGGGATGGCCCGCGGAAAGCGAGGTTCCTGGACGCTGGGGTCCGCCGGGTGCTCGTCCGCCGTCGCCGGGCGGCCCAGCACGCGCAGCAGTTCCTCCTTGGCCTGTGCCGCGTTCCTTCGTGTCAGGTCCACCACCATGCGGTCAGCGAATGTGCCGGTCAGCGCGACCTCGCCCACGCGGATGGGGATCAGTCTCCTGCTCGTCCCAACAGGGTCGTCGGCGGTGAGGGACTCCCATACCCCGCGGGCCTGTGGCGATCGCTGGTACGCAGCGGAAAGCACGGCGAGCGTGCGCAGGGCGGACTCCGCTCCACGACGTGCCTCGGCACGGACACTGGTGCCGGCTGCCGACGTGATGTCCTCCCGTAGTACGTGGAACCCGGCCTCGGTAAGTACGGCGGTGATCCAGTCGGCCCACATGCGGTCCTCAGGCACGTAGCTGAGGTACAGGTCGGCCGGCGCCGCGGTGCGGCGACGAGTGAAGGCGGCCTTGTACCTGAGCCTGAGTCCCTCGTCCATGGGCGGCAGGGAAGTAATCCGGTCTTCGGTGATCGCCTTGGTCAGCCGTTCGTAGGCGGCGAGCATCGAGATGGGGGAGCCGGGAGCGTCACCGAAGGCCGCGAGCATCTCCTCGAACGCGTAGAACCTCTGATAGGGGATCTCTACGGAGGTCCAGTAGCTGTTCGCCTCATCTTCGCTCAGCCCGCGCGGGAAGCGTTCGAAGAGGAGCCTGGCCAGCATCCTGCCCGTATCGAGCTTCTCTTTCTCGCCGTCGTCAATTCGCATGGGAACCGGGAGGATCCGGATGCTCCTTGAACGGCACTGCTCGTCGATTTTCCGGGCGACCGAGGCCGCTCCCTCAATGCTCTGATCGCTGAGCGTGAAGCAGTCGACGAGGATGTCGGGAAAGTGGGCAGTGCAGATATCGGCGATGTCGCTCAGGCCGGTTCGGCTGTCGATCAGCGTGTAGTCGTAGTTGGCCTTCATGTCGGCCCGCATGGCATCGAAGAACTGGCCACCGCCGAGCCGTCCGTAAAAATTGTCCCAGTCGATGATCGCGAGAGTTGCCGCGTAGTCACGGTTTTGCGCGCCAGCGCTCACGAAGTCGAGTCCGCCGCTGTCTGGAAAGTGAGGCCATCTTACCGGTACGGCGAGGCGTGTGATCCGAGCGTGGGACAGGTGCCAGTCGACCGGACGGTCACCTTGGCCGGTGGCTGTCCATGCGTAGTCGTTGATGAGGTCGATTACCCCAGGAGCCCCGCTGATCATCGCGGAATCCAGGAACGGGTGATAAAATTTATGGAGTCCTGGCGAGTCGAGGTCCCAGTCAACGACAAGCACCTTCTTCCCATTGCTGGCGAGAATCCACGCCGTGTTGGCAAGCGCCATCGTCCTGCCTGTACCGCCCTTGTATGAATAGAAGGTGACAATCTTCCCCTCAGTCATCAGCGAGCTCCGCGTTCAATTGGTCCTGATGGTCGTTGTAAGTGGTCGGCCCCGGCGGACGCCGTAGCGGACGAAGCACCTGGGGCTTCTTCACTGGAGTCCCTTCGGGTGGGAACGCGTCGGCGTTTCTGAGGTACTGCCGGACAGCCTCCGACACGATCCGGGGCAGCGCGTCACTGAAGTCCTCGAGGGATGGCACGCTACGTAGTGCCCTTCTGGCCGTGGTTCCCAGGGCAAGCTTGATCCCGAACAATTCATCGATACTGTCCTGGAGCATCATCCTGGCGCTTGCCGTTTCCTCGTCCTTGACGTTCAGCGGGATCATCAGCTGGATCCACGGCTGCTCGGCATTGTTGAATCGGGCGAGCGCTCGACGACACTCAGGATGAAGCGTCGCCCAGGGGTCGACGAGTAGTATCTCCGGTTCCCTGTAGCGGACCTCGGAGGTGGCCGCGGCCTCGCGTTCGTTCAGGTCGCAGACAACGGCCTGGTAGCCAAGGTTCCGGGCCAGGTCTGACATATGCTCAGCCAGTGGCCGACGGGAGTCAGGGTGGTATGGATTCCAGTCCAGGGGGCTTCTTCCGTACGATGAGACCCCTCGGCCACGGGGCAGGCTGTCTCTTGACGGCGCGGCGACCGTGATCCGCAGGCGGCGCTCACCTGGATTGGAGGTGAGAGCGGATCCAAAGGCGCTCTCCAGGGTCGCATAATGGCGTGACTGCCAGGGTTCAACCTGCAGGCGCTCCGCGACTTCCACGATGCGCCGGGCCAGTCCCAGCACTGCCCTCCGGTAGGCCGTGTGGTACGTGGCATCGCCGTTCAGCTGGCTGAGGGCGAACAGCCCTTCTGTGGCGTACAGGTGACCGAGTTCCCGATGATTGAAGTGGATCATCGAGGCCGCCTCGGGCAGCAAGGATGGATCGACGGGAGTCCAGATGACCGGGACGATCGCCTCGATCGGCCTTGCTTCCCTCGCCGCCTGGTGAGCCGTGCGGACGGAGAACGCCCACCACTCTTTACCGCAGTTCGCGCTGGTGAAGAACCGCTGTGAGTACAACGGCACGAAGACGCGACACGTCGCCAGCGCTTGCGTTAGGTTCCACGGCCAGACGTTGCCCGGGCGCAGGTCATGGTCCATGAAGCCGACTCGCCGGCCGGCCGGCAGAGCACAGAAGTTCAGTATGTACTTGCAGAGTTCGTTGTAGAACTTCAGCACATCTTCGTCTGGATCCGGATCGTTGGGATCATGCCGGGGTGTGTGCGCGTAACTCAGGAAGAAGTACGGAGCGTCGTCCCACCCGGGGAGGTCTGATTCTGTCACCCGCCCTCCAGTGATTCCGTGAGCGACGCAGCACGCATCGGTATGATCACTATATGAGGCATATGAAATATTTGTGAAGTGCACCAGCCTGTCCCCTTACGGGGGGCTGCCCTCGCGTTGCGCTGGCTGTTATCCCCGGTGGTCGCTCATCCAATTTGTGGCGATATCAACCACTTGTCGCATGGGCATCAGGCGACACTCTGCATTGCCGACGTAACCGCGGGCCATGCCTACGTTCTTATCGATTACCTCACCGATCACTTCGAAGTCACTGTCGTCTAGGACAACGTCGCGGTAGGACCGCCACTGTCGACGTCCGTGGTACCGGGTGACGCAGCGGTACGTGCGCTGCGGGGGAGAGGGAAGGTACCTGTGCTCGGCTAGATGCAGGGCCGCCCGCAGGTCCCGTGCGATATCGGCACTGGTCAGGCCCGTATCGTGGCCGTTCATGGGTTGCCTGCGGCGGTCTTCCATCGGGACCGGTGCTCGTCGGCCCATCCTCGGGCCAGGCTGGCGGCGGCTGCCGGCACGGGCTCATCGAGCCAGCGCGCAAGCGTGGTCCTCATGCCATCGACGAACCTCGCGCCGAGCGGTGTCAGCGATCTTGACCCAGCGAGAGTATCGGCCGCGGCACTCGTCTGCGCGCGCCAGAGCGCGAACCTCGCGGCAGCGGCCTCGGCTTGCGGCGGTGGCGACTGCCGCCAGCGCACCCGCCAGAACTCCGTTACCGCGATGTGCGCGTACGTGCCCTGGAGCAGCGCCTCGAGGGGGCGGGGACTATCTTTCCAGGGAGCGTAGAACACGCGTGTGTCGCCTCGGTCGAACAGGTCAAACAGGTCCAGCAGGGCGCCGAGCTTAACATGCTGGAACTCGTGCAACAGGAGCATCGCAAGCGTGTCGGCGCTGTCGGGCAGTGCGATGGCCACCGAGCCGAACGCCTGCCGTGCGGCGGCGCTGATCTCACGCCCGCGCACGTCGTTCGCCAGCGGTGTGATTGTCGTCAATCCGGTGGCCAGTCCCGGGACGTACTGAGGGAACTCCCGCGCGATCAGGTCCCATGACTGCCGGTAGAGCAGGTGCCACTGACCGGCCTCAGCCTCGGGCACTCTGTCGCAGGCGTCCCATTGGTGGCAGTCGCGGTACGGGTCGGTATCTTCCAGCCTGACCGCCGATCCGTGCGCCCGCAGCACGCGCACTGGTTCCCAGCCCGCCCGCGGCTCGCAATCGTTCACCTTGACCGTTCGTTCACCTTCCGGCAACCGTACCGCGAACCAGTCGGCGCCCGTGGTCACGGTCAGGGTAGCGGCGGTAACGAGAGGGACAGCCAATCGTCCAAGGGTCGGCAGATGCATAAAGCCACCCCGGATGGGCACATTGAGTTCAACGGCCATCCCTGCGCGGATCGCGGCCGCCGCAGCGATCGATGCCAGGTGGAGCGTGTCGGCGTCGGTAACATTGTGGTCCCTCGGCGAAACGCCGGACGGACTAGCAGCCGCTGCCAGGAATCGCACACCCCATGCACGAATATACGGGTGCGCGAGAACCTCGTCGAGGTCCGGAGAATGCGCGGAATCAAGGCGAGTGAGTACCTCCCATACGACTGCGGGAACCGTGTCGCCGCTTCGCTCGCGTACCACGCCAAGCAGGGTGCGGACGATACCGCGTTGTGAACGGATGAGGTGCTCGACGGCCGTCTCGCTTCCGTGCCCCGCAGCGAGGGAATCGAAGTCACGAACTGGCAGGGAGTGAACCGGGCGGCCCGGGACGGCTGGCCTGAGCGAATCCCGGATGTGATTGATGAGCTTTATGAGGTCATCGCAATAGACTGACGGATTATCGAAGCCGTTCCCGGAGCGGTACCGGTGCGTATACAGCCCGCCGCCGCAACTGGTGACGACCGGGCAGCGGCGGCAAGCGGCGCACAGGCCAGGCAGCCCTTGCTGGCGGGCAATGACACCTGGGTGGAGGGCGGCCTCATCAAGGCTATGGCGGTAAATGTCCAGCCCCGTGTCCGGGGCGCCGTTATAGGCGACCTTGAGGGAATCTACCTGCTCAATGGAGCCGTCGGCCTCGATGACGAGAAGGTCGCTGGGGGCCAGCCCCAAAGACTCGGTGCCGCTACGGCCGCCGCATGTGGTGGTGATGACCGAGTGGAACAGGCGTACGGGGACGCGCCGCCCGGTAGCCGCCCAGCGGTCGAACACGGCGATCAGCCAGTCGGCGTACGGCGTCGTTCCCTCGCTCCGGTCAGGCGGCGGGTCGTCCCAGGTAGCGTGGGGGAGCAGGAAGTCGATGAGTGGCGGCTGCAGGGCAGCCAGGGCGTCGTAGGTAAGGACCGGATCGTTGCGCACGTCCATGGTGCACAGCAGGCCGCTGTAGAGCGGGCGGTACCGCTCGCTCCCTAGCCGGCCGATGGCGCTGATCACCTGGTCGTAGCTGCTCCGCCCGTCGGCGTACCTGCGGTGCCGGTCGTTGGCGGCACGGTCCCCGTCGAGCGAGATCCCGATTCCCACCCTGTGCTCGGAGAACAGCTCGAGGAACTGGTCATCGAGCCTGACGCCGTTAGTGTGGATGCGCAGATCAAGTCGGCACGCTTCCTCGATAACGCGGCGCAGTTCCGCGCAGATCCACCGGAGCCTGGCTGGTCCCGCGAGCAGTGGCTCGCCGCCGTGCAAGACGATCCGCACCTCCGAAAGCGCGTGCTGCCGAGCATGCTCGGCGATGCGTTCCGCGGCTATGGTGACAGTCCGCTCGGAGATCACTTTTGGCCGGGAACGCCAACTCTGGTCGGCACGCTCGTAGACGTAGCAGTGATCACACGCAAGATCGCATCTGCTGCAGACTTTGAGCACAAACTGCCGGATTGGCATTATGCCTCCGGTCATCGGGAAACGGGAATCTCGCTATATTGCGGAATTGAAAGCGGACACGGCGGTCTGCGGCATGATCCGATCGGCGAGAGTGGTGATGATCTCGAGGTCCACGCCTTCTCCGAACGGCAGGCCGCGAAGATCGGCAAGGCTTGATTCGAGTTCGGATCCGGAAACTGAAGCATCCACTATTGCTCCTATATGGTGAATAGTCTAACTTGGAGGTCTCGCTCATGCTTATAAGAAACTCTACTGCTAGGAGAGTGCCGCCGCAGGTGTTCACAACTTCTTGAACTGTCGATAAAAGTCGACCGTCCTTGTCCATTCCGCTACGGCTTCCACGCGCTCAGCCCATAAGCAGCTACCGAGCACGCTCGCAAAGCCTATCGCGCCGCCCTTGCCTGCGCCCAGACCAACTGGGGTTGCCACCGCGGCACGTCGCGTCGCCACGGTAAGCCGCCAGCCCGCATCGTAAATGGGGTGACTCGCCCGTACCTGGCTGGCAGGATTGAAGCCATGACATGGACAGCCCCCGAAGTGACGGACCGCAGGGAGCCAGGACCAACTGGCGGTGAGCGCGAGCAACTCGATGCCTGGCTGGACTACCACCGCAAGACACTGCTGACCAAGTGCGCCGGGCTGACCGGCGAGCAACTGGCCACGGCCTCGGTACCGCCGTCGAACCTGACCCTGATCGGCCTCGTCCGGCACATGGCCGAGGTCGAGCGGTCCTGGTTCCGCACCCGGTTCCACGGTGAGCCGACGGGCACCATCTGGATCACCAGCGAGCAGCCTGATGGGGAATTCGACAACGTCGATCCCGCCACCGCAGAGCAGGACTACGCCACGTTCCTGCGGGAGGTCGAAGCTCGCCCGGGCCGCCGTCGCTGACCGGGACCTCGAGGAGACATACCTCAACGAGTTTTTCGGCGCGCCCATGGACCTGCGCTGGATTGTCACCCACATGATTGAGGAGTATGCCCGGCATAACGGACATGCCGACCTCATCCGCGAGCGGATCGACGGCGCGACCGGCGATTGACTGTGTGGCTGATGGGTTAGGGATGCGTATCGATGAGTGCCGAGTCTTGCGGAGAGGCACCTGCGCTGTCGATACTTCTGGGGTGAGCGACCGGAATGTACTTGGCGGCGAGCTTGAGCCGTGTGGCAATGACCCGCTGACGGGTTTCTACCGGGATGGGTCCTGCACCAGCGGGCCCGAGGACATGGGGAGCCACACCATCTGCGCGGTGGTGACATCGGAGTTTCTCGCTCACCAGAAGAGCATTGGCAACGACCTGTCGACGCCGATGCCGCAGTACCGGTTCCCTGGCCTGGTTCCCGGGGACCGGTGGTGCGTCACGGCAGCCAACTGGCTGCGGGCCTACAACGACGGCGTCGCTGCGCCTGTTGTGCTCGCCTCGACGCACGTGCGTGCGCTGGACATCGTCCCGCTTGAGGCACTCCGGCAGCACTCGGTCGACGTCCCCGCCGACCTTAGCGCCCTGGACGAGTAGGTTCCGTCCGAGCACGGGCCCCGGCGGTGTCGGCCGCGCCCGCGTGCCCGATAGCGTAGGGGCATGGCGATCGAGACGCGAACCCTGGACGGCGGCATCACGCTAGCAGACGTCTACGCCGACGCGAAGAAGCGGCTGAGCTCGTGAGCGGGCCGGGCAAGTCGGTCGCGGTCTACTGCGCCTCCAGCCCCGGCTTTGACCTCGCGTACGCGAAAGCGGCCGGGCAACTGGGCACGCTGCTCGCTGAGCGCGGCATGAAGGTCATCTACGGCGGCGGGCACGTCGGGCTGATGGGCGTCCTCGCGGACGCCGCCCTGTCCGCCGGCGGCGAGGTGCACGGGGTCATCACCCGCGCGCTGGAGGCCAAGGAGCTCGCCCACCACGGCCTGACCAGCCTTGCGGTCGCCGAGACCATGCACGAGCGCAAGGCCGCCATGGCCGACGCGGCGGACGCCTTCATTATGCTGCCCGGCGGTTATGGCACCTTCGACGAGTTCTTCGAGGTTGTCACCTGGACCCAGCTCGGCATCCACGTCAAGCCGTGCGGCGTCCTTGACGTCGCCGGGTTCTTCGCGCCGCTGCGCGCCCAGCTGGAGGCGATGACCGGCGCGGGCTTCCTGCGCGCCGAGCACCGCGACATGATCCTCATCGACCAGGACCCGGCCGTCCTGCTGGACCGGCTGGCCGCATGGACCCCGCCCCGGGTCACGAAGTGGCTCGGCCCCGCACAGCGATAGGCCGTACAGCAAGCCCGCAGCGATCAGTCACAGGCGGGGGTCGACCGGTTCGGACTCCAGGGCCAGCCGCGTCCGCTGACGTGCGCACCAGCAGCACGGCCCGCGAGCCCATGTGCTTCTCCTCGCACACCACCTCACCGACGCCCATCTCGCGGTACGCCTCGAACGCCTGCTCCGGGTGCTCAAGCACAGGCCCGCAGCCCGCGGTCGTCACCGGGCTCATCGTCGGCGGCCGATCACGTCGAACGGGCCGTGGTCGCGGCGAAGGTCGCTGTACATCTTCGTCCGCGACACGCTGACGCTGGCTATTTCGGCGTCGTCGCGCAGCACGTGCACGGTGCGGAAGCCCTCCTTCTGCAGGCCCCTGACGGAGCGCCGCAGGTCACCGTGCTGACGGTGAATGGCATGGGCGGGAATGTCGCGGTCTGCGCGGCGGGAGTTGCGGGCCAGGCAGGTGCTTTCCGGAATGTCGAGCACTATCGCCACCGGCAGGACATCGTGCTCGCGGGCGAGCTCGACGAGCGGCTTGCGGGCGTGCGCCTGGACGTTGGTCGCGTCGACCACGGTAAGCCGCCCGGCGGCCAGCCGCTTGCCGGCGATGTAATGCAGCACGTCGAAGGCGTCGGCGGTCGCCGACTGGTCGTCCTCGTCGTCGGCGACCAGGCCGCGGCAGAAGTCCGAGGAGATGATCTCGGTCGGCTTGAAGTGCGCCCTGGCGAACGTCGACTTGCCCGAGCTGGAGATGCCGACCAGGACAACGAGGCTGAGCTCGGGAATGGCCAGCTCGCGGGTCATGACGTCCCCTTGTTCCTCGTGTTGTTCCTCGTGTTGTTCCTCGTGAAGACGGCCAGCTGAGTCGGCGCGCCGCGGGTCTGGTCGTCGCGGCCGATGCCGGTGATGCGGACGTTGTAACCGTAGGCGATAGCCGTCGCATCCGCCCAGGCGCGGAACTGCGCGCGGTCCCACTCCCAGCGGTGGTCGCAGCAGGTACCCCAGGTCGGTGGCTGGCACGTGAGTAGTTGAGATCGTCAGGAGCACGCCGTCGATTGTCTCGGTATCGATGGCCTAGTTCAAATGGGTATCACTAGTGACATGACCAGGTGGGTGCTGCACGTGGACCTAGACCAGTTCCTCGCTGCGGTCGAGGTGCTGCGCCACCCCGAGTTGCGAGGCAAGCCGGTGGTCGTCGGAGGCGATGGCGACCCGACGAAGCGCGGCGTCGTGTCGACCGCCTCGTATGAGGCCAGGTCGCGTGGGGTGCACTCGGGCATGGCGCTGCGCACAGCAGCGAGGCGGTGCCCGGACTGCGCCTTCCTGCCGGTGGACGCCGACGCGTACAACGCGGTGTCTGCCGTGGTGATGGATACCCTGCGGGAGACCGGGCGCCCGGTTGAGGTACTGGGCTGGGACGAGGCATTCGTCGGGGCGCAGACTGATGACCCGGAGGCGTTCGCGCGCGGGATCGCCGCCGACGTGAAGGCGGCCACCGAGTTGGACTGCTCGGTCGGGATAGGGGAGAACAAGCTCCAGGCGAAGATCGCGACCGGGTTCGCCAAGCCCGCCGGGGTCTACCGGCTGACGTCGGCGACCTGGTTCGACCTGCTCGGCGACCGGTCCCCGGACGCGATCTGGGGGATTGGCGCCAAGACGGTAGCTAAGCTCGCGGCCCTTGGCATCACGACGGTCCGCTTGCTGGCCGCCGCCGACCCGCAGTCGCTGGCGGTCACCTTCGGGCCGATGACCGGGCCCTGGCTGGTGCTGCTCGCCCTCGGGCGCGGCGACCGCGAGGTTGACCCGACCCCTTATGTTCCCCGGTCGCACGGCCGTGAGGTCACCTACCAGCGGAACGTCCGGGACTGGGCTGAGGTCGCTGCCGAGGTTGCCCGCCTCGCGCGCCTAGTCTGTTCCGAAGTTACCGAACGTCCCGTGGCCCGTGTCGTAGTCAAGGTTCGCTACGCACCGTTCTTCACCGTGACCCATGGCGTGCCGCTAGACGACTGGCGGGAGGGTGGGGCCTGCGCGGAGGCAGCCTTCGAGGACGCGGCCCTGGCCGCGCTCGCCGGGTTCGAGCCGGATCGCCCGGTGCGCCTCCTCGGCGTCCGTGCTGTGTTCGCGTCGTGACCCGTGTTCGCGTCGTTAGTGGCATTAGTCCAGGTAGGAAGGGGGTTGGTACCCACAGCCGCACCCCTTCAAACCTCACCGGGCGCATGAGCCTCGCGGCGATTCGCGAGACGTCGGAGACTGGTGTAAGGTTCTCGTTGTCAGGAAGAAGCCCGAAAGCAACGTGGCTCTGGAGTCACCAGGAAACTGGACGGATCCGGATAAACGATTTGGCGGCAGGGATTCGACCGGGTAAGCTTTGAAAACGAAGCCCCCGAGGAACGCGGTTGTTTTTGCTAAAACACCGTGAACCAAAGGTGTGCGTCCGTACCTTGAGAACTCAACAGCGTGCTAAAAGCCAGTGCATTAAGCACAACCCCGTCATGGGCTCGCGTTTCGCGGGTCGTGATGGTGTGATTTGCCATGGACAGTCCCCGTCTGCTTGGCGGGGGCGTTGCTCTCATGGTTGGCAGGTTTGGCGGTCCTTCGGGTCGTCAGTTAGACCTTCAACGGAGAGTTTGATCCTGGCTCAGGACGAACGCTGGCGGCGTGCTTAACACATGCAAGTCGAGCGGAAAGGCCCTTCGGGGTACTCGAGCGGCGAACGGGTGAGTAACACGTGAGCAACCTGCCCCTGGCTCTGGGATAGCTCCGGGAAACCGGGATTAATACTGGACATGACCCTCCTCTGCATGGTGGGGGGTGGAAAGTTCTTCGGCCAGGGAGGGACTCGCGGCCTATCAGCTTGTTGGCAGGGTAATGGCCTACCAAGGCGACGACGGGTAGCCAGGCCTGAGAGGGCGGACGGCCACACTGGGACTGAGACACGGCCCAGACTCCTACGGGAGGCAGCAGTGGGGAATATTGCGCAATGGGCGAAAGCCTGACGCAGCGACGCCGCGTGCGGGATGACGGCCTTCGGGTTGTAAACCGCTTTCAGCAGGGACGAATTCAGACGGTACCTGCAGAAGAAGCGCCGGCTAACTACGTGCCAGCAGCCGCGGTAATACGTAGGGCGCAAGCGTTGTCCGGAATTATTGGGCGTAAAGAGCTCGTAGGCGGCCTGTTGCGTCCGCTGTGAAATCCCGGGGCTTAACCCCGGGCGTGCAGTGGATACGGGCGGGCTAGAGGCAGGCAGGGGAGAACGGAATTCCTGGTGTAGCGGTGAAATGCGCAGATATCAGGAGGAACACCGGTGGCGAAGGCGGTTCTCTGGGCCTGTTCTGACGCTGAGGAGCGAAAGCGTGGGGAGCGAACAGGATTAGATACCCTGGTAGTCCACGCCGTAAACGTTGGGCGCTAGGTGTGGGTCCCTTCCACGGGGTCTGTGCCGCAGCTAACGCATTAAGCGCCCCGCCTGGGGAGTACGGCCGCAAGGCTAAAACTCAAAGGAATTGACGGGGGCCCGCACAAGCGGCGGAGCATGTTGCTTAATTCGACGCAACGCGAAGAACCTTACCAAGGCTTGACATGGCCTCAAAAGCCGCAGAGATGCGGTGTCCGCAAGGGGGGGTCACAGGTGGTGCATGGCTGTCGTCAGCTCGTGTCGTGAGATGTTGGGTTAAGTCCCGCAACGAGCGCAACCCTCGTCCTGTGTTGCCAGCGGGTAATGCCGGGGACTCACGGGAGACTGCCGGGGTCAACTCGGAGGAAGGTGGGGATGACGTCAAGTCATCATGCCCCTTATGTCTTGGGCTGCAAACATGCTACAATGGCCGGTACAAAGGGCTGCGATGCCGTGAGGCGGAGCGAATCCCGGAAAGCCGGCCTCAGTTCGGATCGGGGTCTGCAACTCGACCCCGTGAAGTCGGAGTCGCTAGTAATCGCGAATCAGCAACGTCGCGGTGAATACGTTCCCGGGCCTTGTACACACCGCCCGTCACGTCACGAAAGTTGGCAACACCCGAAGCCGGTGGCCGAACCCGCAAGGGACGGAGCCGTCGAAGGTGGGGCTGGCGATTGGGACGAAGTCGTAACAAGGTAGCCGTACCGGAAGGTGCGGCTGGATCACCTCCTTTCTAAGGAGCACCTGGCGCCGTCAGGCAGCGATCGTCTGCCTCGGCGTCCACTGCTTTCCTAGTGGAGCACTGGTTATTCATCGAGCTGCTGCGGCATGGCCGCGGCTAGTACGCTCCCTGGGCTTGCTCTAGTCGGGCGGAGTCCGGGTCGCGGAACGAGCTGCCAGGCATGGGTGGCTGGATGAGCACGCTGTTGGGCCCTGAGGGCACGGCCGTTGTCCCCGTACGGGGACGCTGGCTGGGGTCTTCGGAAGCGGCCAGGAGCCGGGCTGTCGCGGATGCGACGGCAAGGTCCTGGCCCGTCCGTATCTTGAGAACTGCACAGTGGACGCGAGCATCTTCTTCTTAGAAGTGTCTGTAGTGATTTTTGCTAAGTTACTAAGGGCGCACGGTGGATGCCTTGGCATCAGGAGCCGATGAAGGACGTTGGAGCCTGCGATAAGCCTCGGGGAGTCGGCAACCAGACTGTGATCCGAGGGTGTCCGAATGGGGAAACCCGGCGGCCGTAGATGGCCGTCGCCCCTGCCTGAACGCATAGGGCAGGTGGCGGTAACGCGGGGAAGTGAAACATCTCAGTACCCGCAGGAAGAGAAAGCAAAAGCGATTCCGCTAGTAGTGGTGAGCGAACGCGGAAGAGGCTAAACCTGGTACGTGCTAAAGCCAGCAAGCGTTGCGTGCCGGGGGTAGAGGGACCGTCCAGCTGGGGTTGCTGATCCAGCGGGGAGTTACAAATCGCGTTGGTAGTGGAAGGTTCTGGAAAGTTCCGCCACAGCGGGTGACAGCCCCGTACATTAAACCGGCGTGACTCCCGGGCGTGTTCCCGAGTAGCACGGGGCCCGAGAAATCTCGTGTGAATCTGGGAGGACCACCTCCTAAGCCTAAATACTCCCTGATGACCGATAGTGAACTAGTACCGTGAGGGAAAGGTGAAAAGCACCCCGGTGAGGGGTCGTGAAATAGTACCTGAAACCGTGTGCCTACAAGCCGTGGGAGCTTGCCCTTTCGGGGGCGTGATGTGACCGCGTGCCTTTTGAAGAATGAGCCTGCGAGTTACGGTGCGTGGCGAGGTTAACCGGAGACGGGTAGCCGTAGCGAAGGCGAGTCTGAACAGGGCGTTCAGTCGCGTGCTGTAGACCCGAAGCGGAGTGATCTACGCATGGGCAGGGTGAAGCGCGGGTGAGACCGCGTGGAGGCCCGAACCCACCAGGGTTGAAAACCTGGGGGATGACCTGTGCGTAGGGGTGAAAGGCCAATCAAACTCCGTGATAGCTGGTTCTCCCCGAAATGCATTTAGGTGCAGCGTCGCGTGTTCCTTCCCGGAGGTAGAGCTACTGGTTGGCCTAGGGGGCCGACAAGCTTACTGAAGTCAGCCAAACTCCGAATGCCGGGAAGCCAGAGCGCGGCAGTGAGACTGCGGGCGATAAGGTTCGTAGTCGAGAGGGAAACAGCCCAGACCACCGGCTAAGGCCCCTAAGCGCATGCTAAGTGGGAAAGGATGTGGAGTCGCGAAGACAACCAGGAGGTTGGCTTAGAAGCAGCCACCCTTGAAAGAGTGCGTAATAGCTCACTGGTCAAGTGATTCCGCGCCGACAATGTAACGGGGCTCAAGCATGCCGCCGAAGCCGTGGCAGTGACCTTCGGGTTGCTGGGTAGGGGAGCGTCGTGTCGCGAGTGAAGCGGCGGGGGAACCCAGCCGTGGACGCGTCACGAGTGAGAATGCAGGCATGAGTAGCGAAAGAGGAGTGAGAAACTCCTCCGCCGGATGACCAAGGGTTCCTGGGGCAGGCTAATCCGCCCAGGGTAAGTCGGGACCTAAGGCGAGGCCGACAGGCGTAGTCGATGGACAACGGGTTGATATTCCCGTACCCGCGTGGGACCGCCCATGCTGAATCCGTGATGCTAAGCGCGTGAGGCCTGGGATTCCTTCGGGATGACCTTGCCGGGCGCGTGGCCCGATCGGGTAGTAGGCAAGCTGGTGGGGTGACGCAGGAGGGTAGCTGTACCGGGCGGTGGTAGTCCCGGGGTAAGGGCGTAGGGCGCCGCGCAGGCAAATCCGCGCGGCACGTGCCTGAGACCTGATGCCGAGCCGTTAGGCGAAGTCAGTGATCCCATGCTGCCAAGAAAAACCTCGCAGCGAGGTCTTAAGCGGCCCGTACCCTAAACCGACTCAGGTGGTCAGGTAGAGAATACCAAGGCGATCGGGTGAACTGTGGTCAAGGAACTAGGCAAATTGTCCCCGTAACTTTGGAATAAGGGGAGCCCTGTGCGGTGATGGCACTTGCTGCCTGAGCTGCGCGGGGTCGCAGATACCAGGGGGAAGCGACTGTTTACTAAAAACACAGGACCGTGCGAAGCCGCAAGGCGATGTATACGGTCTGACGCCTGCCCGGTGCCGGAACGTTAAGGGGACGGGTCAGCCCTCCGGGGCGAAGCTCAGAACTTAAGCGCCGGTAAACGGCGGTGGTAACTATAACCATCCTAAGGTAGCGAAATTCCTTGTCGGGTAAGTTCCGACCTGCACGAATGGCGTAACGACTTCCCCGCTGTCTCAACCACAGGCCCGGCGAAATTGCACTACGAGTAAAGATGCTCGTTTCGCGCAGCAGGACGGAAAGACCCCGGGACCTTTACTGCAGCTTGACATTGGTGTTCGGGACGGCTTGTGTAGGATAGGCGGGAGACTGGGAAGCTCAGACGCTAGTCTGGGCGGAGTCACTGGTGAAATACCGCTCTGGTCGTTCTGGGTGTCTAACCTCGGCCCGTGATCCGGGTCAGGGACAGTGTCTGGCGGGTAGTTTAACTGGGGCGGTTGCCTCCCAAAAGGTAACGGAGGCGCCCAAAGGTACCCTCAGCCTGGTCGGTAACCAGGTGCCGAGTGCAAGTGCACAAGGGTGCTTGACTGTGAGACAGACATGTCGAGCAGGAGCGAAAGCTGGGACTAGTGATCCGGCGGCAGCTTGTGGAAGCGCCGTCGCTTAACGGCTAAAAGGTACCCCGGGGATAACAGGCTGATCTTGCCCAAGAGTCCATATCGACGGCATGGTTTGGCACCTCGATGTCGGCTCGTCGCATCCTGGGGCTGGAGCAGGTCCCAAGGGTTAGGCTGTTCGCCTATTAAAGCGGTACGCGAGCTGGGTTTAGAACGTCGTGAGACAGTTCGGTCCCTATCCGCTGCGCGCGCAGGAACCTTGAGAAGGGCTGTCCCTAGTACGAGAGGACCGGGACGGACAGACCTCTGGTGTGCCAGTTGTCCTGCCAAGGGCACGGCTGGTTGGCTACGTCTGGAAGGGATAACCGCTGAAAGCATCTAAGCGGGAAGCTCGCTTCAAGATGAGGGTTCCCACAGGGTTAACCTGGTAAGGCCCCCAGCAGACCACTGGGTTGATAGGCCGGACGTGGAAGCGCCGCAAGGCGTGAAGCTGACCGGTACTAACAGGCCGAGGGCTTAGCATCACCACTACATACTTGCGTCCACTGTGCGGTTCTGGAGATACGGGCATACATCTCCATAGCGTTACGGCGGCCATAGCGAAAGGGAAACACCCGGTCCCATCCCGAACCCGGAAGTTAAGCCTTTCAGCGCCGATGGTACTGCAGGGGAGGCCCTGCGGGAGAGTAGGACACCGCCGGACATACCTTCACAAAGCACGAGAGCCGCTCCCCGGCCACAACCGGGTCGAGCGGCTCTCGTGCTTTCGTTTCCCCCTAGCTGCCGCCTCCGCACCCGTCACCGTTGCGACTCGCATGCGCCCGCGCGTCCTCACCGTTGCGACTCGCATGCGCCCGCGCGTCGGCTAAGCGAGCTCGCTGGCGTGGGTGCATCAGGACGTTCGCGGGTCGCTGGCGCAGGTGTGTCAGAACGTTCGCGAGGCGGTGGCGTTGCCGTGGTTCAGGCGGAAGCTAGCAGGCCTGTCAGGACTCTGGCGATCAGGTCCGGATAGCGGGCTGCTGTGTCGACCGAAGGTTCCAGCGACGACTGGGGGCGCTCGGCGGCCTGAGATACCAGTTCCGCGAGGCGTGGGTGGTCACCGGAGGTGAGCGCGTGCTGAAGGTAGGCCATGTTCCGCGCCTGCAGTGCCGAGTCGGACTGCTCCTGGAGGACGAAAGCCGCCGTCATGCCGTTGAGCATCGCGAACGCCTCCATCTTGGCCGCAAGGCCAGCCGGGTGCCGTTCCAGCACGGTCAGGACGTGCTGGAGGAGGGCAAGTCCGTTCGGCCCGATAACGGCACGGGTCATGACGAGGCCAGCGAGCCAGCGGTGACGGTGGAGGATGGCGCGGGCCTGCTCGCCTAGGGCGACGAGGTCGCCCAGCCAGTCCCCAGTGGGCGGAGCCAGATCGTACTCGGCGGCGGTTGCATCAGTCATAAGGTCGAGCAGGTCCTCGCGGGTCTCGACGTAGCGGTACAGCGAGGCGGCGCCCGTCCCGATCTCGGCGGCGACCCGCCGCATCGAGACCGCCTCCAGCCCCTCGCGGTCGGCGATCTCTACCGCGATGGCCGTGATCTCGCCGCGGCTGTGCTGGGCGGGCCGGCCGACGGCGGCGCGCTCAGGTCGCATCCAGATGCTGGGTGCCATCTCGGTTGTCAATCGTGCCTCCTTCGGCTGCTGCTTCCTGTCTACCTGACCCTCGTTTGCGAACATCGTACCCAAACTAGTACCCTTATTTTGCGAACGATGTACGCGAAATGCAAGTGCTAGCAGGAAGGAGTGACGACGATGCCGCAGGACGTGAAGGACCAGGCGAGACTAGCCACGGGAGGCGGGCGGGTGCCCTGGCACGTGAAAGTCTTCTTGCGTCAGTCCCGTAAGGGCCTGCCCGCCCCGCGGTACGCCATCACGCTGGAGCGAGGCCTGCGGATCCCGATGCCCGACGGGACTGACCAGGTGGCGGATGTGTACCGGCCGGTCACGAGCGAGCGGTGCCCGACGCTACTTGTCCGTACCCCGTACGGGCGCGGCTTTCCCTACGACTTCATGTACGGCGGGCTTTTCGCCGAGCAGGGCTTCCACGTCGTGCTCCAGAGCACCCGAGGGACCGGCGGGTCGGGCGGCACGTACGAGCCGTTCGTCGACGAGCGCGCCGACGCCCAGGCGACGGTTACCTGGCTGCGCGAGCAGTCCTGGTTTAGCGGCGCGCTGGGGACGATCGGCGCTAGCTACCTCGGCTTCACCCAGTGGGCGCTGGCGGCAGCCCCGCCGCCAGAGCTCAAGGCGATGGTGGTCCAGGTCAGCGCGGACGACTTCTACCGGTTCCTGTACCCAGGAGGTGCCTTCGCGCTGGAGGCGACGCTCACCGGCGTGTCCGCGATGATCTCCCAGCAGCATGGGTTCCGCGCGTTCGTGGGTGCGGTGCTGCGGCTGATGCGCACTCACAAGAAGGTGGCACGGATGGTACCGCTTGTGCCAGGGTACGAGCTTGCCTTCGGCAAGCGGGTCAGCTACTTCGAGGACTGGCTGCAGCACCCGGCAGCGGGTGACCCGTACTGGGAGCCTCGGCGGGCCAGGCCCGACATCGAGTCCACCCCTGCGGTCAGCCTGCTCGGTGGATGGTCGGACATCGTTATAGACCAGACACTCGACAGCTACCAGCGGCTGCGGGCTGCTGGTCGTCCGGTACGGCTGGTCGTTGGCCCATGGAGTCATACGTCCGGGTTTAACAAGGACATGCCAATCGTCGCCGGCGAGGCGCTGGCGTGGTTCCGTGCGCACCTGTGCGGAGCTTCGGCTGAGGTACCTGGCTCAACACCGGTCCGCGTCCACCTGGGGGAGGCAGGCGGCTCGGGTCAGTGGCGCGATCTCGCCGACTGGCCACCGCCGGACGCCGTCACCCAGTCCTGGCAACTGTGCGCGGACGGGACCCTTACCGCGGCGGACGGGTCCCTGGACACAGCGGACGGGACGTCGGCCGTGGCGGCAGGCGATCTCACGGTGGCATCCAGGTTCCGTTACGACCCCAATGATCCGACGCCCGCGGTGGGCGGCCCGCGCATGGACGTCAATGCCTTCGGGCCGCAGCCGAATAACAAGCTGGAGGCCCGCGACGACGTGCTCGTCTTCACCGCCGCGCCGCGCCAGGAGGCGCTCGACGTCATCGGGCCGGTCAGCATCCGGCTGCGGGTCAAGGGCAGCACCCCGCATTTCGACATCTTCGCCCGGCTGTGCGACGTGGATGCCAGCGGCACGTCATGGAACGTCTGCGACGGGTTGCTGCGGCTGGACGGCAGTTGGGCAGCCGGGCAGGACGGCTGGAGCGAGATCGAAGTCCCGATGAGCTCAACCGCGCACCGCTTCCGCCCCGGCCACCGGGTCCGCGTCCAGGTTTCTGGCGGCGCGCACCCGAGGTTCGCCCGCAATGCCGGCACCGCCGAGCAGATCGCGACGGCAGCGAGCCTGGTGCCGGTGGACATCGAGATTGCCCGCGGCGCGACACTCACGCTGCCCGTCGTCTGAGCGCCGCTGGCAGGCCTGGCCGGTCATCGGGGCGAGCAGCGCCGCCCCCTGTCTGTCGGACAGCCTTATGCGCCGTCCAGTAGGACTTCGAGTTGTCGGCCTCAAGCCCCTCGTGGAAGGCCAGTGCCTCTTGCGGCCACCCGCTGGACGCCATTGCCCAAGCCTAGACTGCTGTGGTCTGCGCGGACGAGGCAAGAGGCAGTTCCGCCGTCAGCGGCGGCAGGGTAGCGATCTTCCGCTGGCCCGGCTGAACAGGCCACGCAATTCTCTCGGGGAAAAGGGAAAGGGCCATTACTGTTGTGAACATGGCTTCCTTCGCTGAGACCGTTGATCAGGCCACTGCCGACCAGTTGCGCCGCCGGGGCAGCCTCAAGTGGACGCGGGGCGGGCCGGATGTGCTCGGGGCGTTTGTCGCCGAGATGGACTTCGGCATCCCTGCCGTGGTTGAGGCCGTGCTGGGCGACGCCATCAAGCGCGCGGACTTCGGCTACCTGAGCGACCAGGCGGTGGCGGAGCTGAGGCAGGCCTGCGCGGACTGGCAGTGGTCCGCTTACGGCTGGCAGGTGGACCCGGCGAGCATCTGGCCGATGGCTGACGTGCTGAGGGTCCTTCAGGTAGCGATCACCGCGACCTCCCGGCCGGGAAGCCCGGTGATCTTGCCGACGCCGGCGTACATGCCGTTCGTTACCGTGCCGGGGCTGATCGGCCGTGAGGTCATCCAGGTCCCAATGGTGGCGGGGCCAGCCGGGCAGCTCACGCTGGACCTTGACGGCATCGACGCGGCCTTCCGGGCGGGCGGCAACCTGCTCGTGCTTGTCAACCCGTGCAATCCCGTGGGCCGGGTGTACACGACCGAGGAACTGGCGGCGGTAGCCGCCGTGGTGGACTGGCATGGCGGGCGCGTCTTCGCCGATGAGATCCACGCCCCGCTCGTCTACCCGGGCAGTCGGGGCCATGTGCCGTACGCGTCGATCTCGCCGGTGGCGGCAAGCCACTCGGTTACCGCCGTCTCGGCGTCCAAGGCATGGAACCTGCCCGGCCTGAAATGCGCGCAGCTCATCGTGACCAGCGCCGCCGACGCGGCGATCTGGGAGCGGATCTGGCCCCTGTATGAGCATGACGCGAGCACGCCAGGCGTGCGGGCCACCACCGCCGCCTACAGCGGCGGCGGTGACTGGCTGAGCGACGTACTCGGCTACCTCGACGGCAATCGCCAGGCGCTGGCGGACCTGCTCGCCGAGCACCTGCCCGGCGTCCAGTACACCCCGCCCGAGGGCACCTACCTGGCCTGGCTCGACTGCCGTGGCCTGGGCCTTGCGCCGAGCCCGGCCGATTTCTTTCTGGAGCGGGCCGGTGTCCAGGTGACCGACGGAGCGGACTGCGGCGACGCGGGTCGAGGCTTTGCCAGGCTTAACTTCGCGACGCCGCGCCCCGTCCTGGCCGAGATGATCCGCCGGATAGGGCGCGCTGTCGCTGGCTGACCGCGACCGAGGGCGTGTCAGCCCATCGACTTCGCGCCATCGAGGGACTCGCGGATGATGTCAGCGTGGCCGGCATGCTGGGCGGTCTCGGTCGCGATGTGCAGCAGGGTGCGGCGAGCCGACCAGCGCTCGCCGGGCGGGTTCCACGGGGCTGGCGGCAGTTCGTGTGACGCGTCCAGGTCGGGCAGGGTGGCGACAATGTCGTCGGTCTGCTTAGCGACCCCCTCATGCTCGGCGAGTGCCCCGGCGAGCGTCTCGCCGTCCAGCAGCCGGAAGCCGTTGGCCCAGGTGGCATGGTCCTGCTCCGTCAGATTCGAGAAGTCACGCGCGTTGGACGGGCCATGCAAGATGAAGTTCTGCCAGCTCCGCTCGGCGGCGGTGCTGTGCTTGATCAGGCCGCCGAGCGTGAGCTCGCTGACCGTGGTCCGCTGCCGGGCCTGCTCCTCGGTGATATCGCGGGTGGTGAAGCGCAGGAAGTGCCGGGCCTTGGCCAGCGAGGCCAGCAGGTCCGCCCGCTCGCCGGTAAGGGTGGGGTTCGTCATCGGGAGCACCTGTTCTTTTGTTGAGAGCCGAGAACTGCCTTGCGGTACCCACGCTAGGAGCTATTGCGGCCAGTTCCTGTCCTCAATTGTGGTCATACTCAAAATCATGGCGAACACAAGCTCGCGGACCCTGCGGCTGCTGTCCCTGCTGCAGAACCACAGGTACTGGTCCGGAACGGACCTGGCCGAGCGGCTAGGCGTCTCGCTACGGACACTGCGCCGGGACGTGGACCGGCTGCGTGACCTTGGCTACCCCGTCGAGGCGCACCGGGGCGCTCGCGGCGGCTACCAGCTCGCGGCGGGCGCCGCGCTGCCGCCACTGGTGGTCGATGACGGGGAGGGGGTCGCTATCGCGCTCGGGCTGCGGCTAGCGGCCGAGGGCGGCGGCTCGGGCACGATCGCGGAAGCCGCTGCCCGCGCGCTCGCCAAGGTGACCCAGGTCATGCCGCCCCGCCTGCGCCGCCAGGTCGAGGCGGTGGCCGCGATGACCGAGTCCGCCACGTGGGGCAACGACGTTCCTGTCGCGGCCGATGTCCTGGCCACCGCCGCGATCGCCTGCCGGGACGCCGAGCGGATCCGCTTCGGGTACACGGCCGCTCGCGGCGAGGGGACCCATCGGCACGTCGAGCCGCACCGCCTTGTGGTCCTCGACCGCCGCTGGTACCTGGTCGCCTACGACCTGGACCGGCAGGACTGGCGCACCTTCCGGCTGGATCGCGTCGCAGGGTCGTCGAGGGCAGCAGGGTCGTCGACGGCAGCAGGGTCGTCGACGGCAGCAGGGTCAGGTACGGCGGAGTCCATCGAGTCGACCGGTTCGCGGTTCCGGCCCCGCGAGATCCCCGGTGGTGACGCCGCCGGGTTCGTCCGCCGCACCATCGCCACGCCACCGGCCGGCCACGACGTGGAGGTCGTCTTCGAGGCCCCTGCCGCCACGATCCGCGAGCGCATAGGCCGGTGGGCCACCGTCGACGACATCGCCCCCGGCCGCTGCCGGGCCCGGATGACGCCTTCGGGCAACAGCGACTGGCCAGTCATCGCGCTCGGGATAGCCGGCGCGGACTTTCAGGTGATCTCAGGAGCCGAGCTGGCCGGGCGCGTGCGTGAATGGGGCGAGAGGTTCACCCGGGCGGCTAGTGTTGCAGTCCGTGCGGTACCTGAGCAGCCCGAGCAAGGTTGATCTTGAAGCGGCCCGCGACCGCTTGCTGCCCGACGTGCTGCCAGCCGAAGGCGCGCCCTTTGACGTGCTGTTCTGCGGGATTAACCCGAGCTTGTACTCCGCCGCCACCGGTCACCACTTCGCCCGCCCGGGCAACCGCTTCTGGCCCGCGCTGCACCTGTCCGGCTTCACCCCGAGGCTGCTGGCCCCGCGCGAGCAGCAGCAGATCGCCGGCTATGGCCTGGGCCTCACCAACGTCGCGCCCCGCCCGACCGCCCAGGCGGCGGAACTGGCCGCCGAGGAGCTTCGCGCCGGGGGAGCGCGCCTGGCCAACCTGGCGCAACGGTCTCGCCCCCGGTTCCTTGCCCTAGCCGGTGTCACCGCCTACCGGATCGCCTTCGGCAGGCCGCGCGCGATGATCGGCCCGCAAGATGAGCACATCGGCCCCGCCCGGCTGTGGATCCTCCCGAATCCCAGCGGCCTCAACGCTCAATGGACAGTACCTCGCATCACCCAGGCATTCCGTGAGCTGAGGGACGCCGTAGGTGAGCGCTAGGCGACCATCGCGGATTCGTTGGCATGTGCCCCGAAGGCGGCGATTCAGCTAGGGTCGCGAGTATGGCAACGACGATTCGACGTGTATGTGTGACGGGTGCGACCGGGAAGGCGGGCCGCGGTGCGGTGCGCGAACTGCAAGATAGCGGCTACGACGTGCTGGCGACTGATGTCGCGGTAGCCCGGGACGACGTGGGGCGCGTTCTGCGGGCTGACCTGACGGACTACGGGCAGGCCGTCGAGGTATTGCGCGGCGTCGACGCGGTCGTTCACCTGGCGAACATCCCGGCGCCTGGCCTGTCCACGCCCGCGGTCACGTTCAATGAGAACATCACGATGAACTTCAACGTGTTCCACGCCGCGGCGTCGCTCGGCCTGAACAAGGTGGTGTGGGCGTCCAGCGAGACCACGCTCGGCTTGCCCTTCGGCCATGGCCCGGAGCAGTTCCCTGGCGCGCCTGGAGAGCTGCGGTACGCTCCGGTTGACGAGGACCATTTCCCGTGGCCGTCGACGAGCTATGCGCTGTCCAAGGTTGCCAGCGAGACGATCGCCGAGCAGATCTCCCGCTGGTCGGGGATCTCGTTCGTGGGCCTGCGCATCTCGAACATCATGGAGCCTGGTGACTACGAGCGCTTCCCCTCGTACTGGCCGGACCCGCACTCCCGCAAGTGGAACCTATGGGGCTATGTCGACGTGCGGGATGTCGCGCGAGCCTGCCGTCTTGGCCTGGAAGCGGAGGTCACCGGCAGCAGCAACGTCATCATCGCCGCCGCCGACACCGTCATGAACCGCTCGTCGCGCGACGTCCTCGCCGAGGCCTTCCCCGACGTCACCCTCACCAGGGACGTCGAAGATTTCGGCACCCTGCTGTCCATCGACCAGGCCAGGGAACTGCTGGGGTACGAGCCGCGCCACTCCTGGCGCGACCACGTAAAGACCGAAGACCACTAGTGAGCGACATGTAATGATGACGGCACCAGCAGTTATCTCCTGGTGCCGCCATCGGGTCGTATGACCGCTGCAGCTGGCTGGCCATCTCGAGACAGGACGGCCAAATGGCAGCGACCCGCCTCTTGGGCCTGCCTGACTTGGGGGCGTGCTCCAGATGCGCGATCTCGTGAAGGTTAACGTGGCGTGAATATCCGGCAGGCACCGGAAATAAATAATGAACCCTGTTTCTCCCCGCGAGGTACCTGGCTAGCGTGACGTGGAGGTAACTCGCGGCCGTGGGCTGCCTCCACTGGCCCGGCCGCGGGATCGGTCGTGCCCTTGGCGGGCACCCGACGCAGGAGGGTCTACGTCCTGATGGTGTACCAACTCGACGATAAGTTGCGGTCTTCGGCAGGCTTCGACGTGTCGGTGGCCAACCCGGCGCGGGTGTGGAATTACTGGCTAGGCGGCAAGGACAATTTCGGTGCCGACCGGTCAGCGGCGCAGGAGGCCGAGCAGGCTCTGCCACTGATGCCGGTGATCGCTCGTGTCGCGAGGCGGTTCCTGCTGGCGGCTGTGTGGGAACTGGCGGCCGAGGGCATCCGCCAGTTCCTTGACATCGGCATGGGTTTGCCCGTCAATGACGAGTGCACCCATGAGGTCGCGCGGCGCGTGGTCCCCGACGTCCGGGTCGTCTACGTCGACAATGACCCGATCGTGGCCAGCCATGGCAGGGCGCTGCTGACCGGCGGTGGCATCGGGATGACGGATTGCCTGGAGCTGGATCTGCGTGATACCAGGGGGATCCTGGCGGGGGCGGCCCGGACCCTGGACCTTAGCCAGCCAGTGGCGGTACTGCTGTCTGCGGTCCTGGACTTCATCCCCGACGCCGCGAACCCCTGGGGGACCGTGGCCCGGCTGCTGGACGCGCTGGCGCCAGGCAGCTACCTCATGATCGCCCACGTGGCGAGCGACATCGTGCCCACGGAGGTCGCCGCGATGGCGCAGGGATACAACGAGCGTGCCTCGGTCACGATCACGCCGCGCGGCCATGACCAGGTCACCCGGTTCTTCGATGGCATGACGGTGACCCGCCCCGGTGTGGTGCCCGCGACCGGCTGGTACGGGCCCGACGACGCCGTCGGCGCGCTGCCCGCCTACTTCGGCCTTGGCGTGAAGCCCTCCCGCCCCTCGGGGCTAACCGTCATGCGGGTGGCCCGGCCCCGACGCTGACTGCCTGCTGCTGGCCATTGTCCCAGCAGTGCACATTCAGATTTGAGTGGCGAAACGGGCCGGAGTTGATCTCCCACCACAGCCGCGCCGTCGAGGTCTGGATGGTCAGCCATTTTTCGATACTGGTACGATAACGCGGCATGGTGGTCGTTGATATTCTGTGAACATTTCGTGCTTTAAGGAAGCAAACACTTAATGCCCGTTGCGGGCACCCCTGCCCGCCTTTGGTGCGGTCTTGTTATAACGAGAGCGCATCGACAAGCGTGGATACTAGAGCGGCAGTAGCATATTAGTTACCCTCAGTGATTGCGTGGGTGCTCGTAAGCCGGTTCTGCTAGACGGGACAGCAGCGCGCGGTCAGTTCGCGCCCGGGGACACCCATGGCACTGAACAAGCTCTGCAGCTTTTGCATGGGGGATACGCATATGCACGAACTTCTCACGGTGGGGTCCGTCGTCCTGGCGATCATCAACGTGGGCGTCATGTGGGCCATGGCCCATCAATGGCGCTACGCGTGGCACTCCAACCTGTTTCTGCAGTTGCTGTGGCTGCCATACGACTACCTCACAAGTCAGTACGGCTTGCTCGGGCTCGGGATCATCATTACGTTCGTAAGCCTCAAGGGGGCCTTCCGGGAGAACCAGCTCGCGAAGGAAGCGGAGCGCGGTCAGCCGTCGCATCGTCGGCCGCGCCGAGGGGGCGACAGCCGAGTCGCCGCCGCGCCCAGGCCGGCTTCCGGCACCGAGGTCTCCGCTGACACCCCAGGCCTTCCAGGTGCCGAGGTCCACGCGGGAGCCGGCGGCCAGCCCGGCGTGGCGGTCCACGTTGGCGTCGCGGTTCCCGCAGGCGCGGGTGATCTTGGCGGCGGCAGCGATCTCGCTGGCGCATCGCTCAGCACCGGTGCCACGGTCGCCACTGACTGCGACGGAGATGACCTCCAGCAGTCGCCGGCCGTTCCCCGGATTCCCCAGCAGCCCGATCGCCGGACGGCCTTCGACGGCCGGCGACGTCCCCACTTCCCGTGACGGGCATGCGCAAGCTGTCAGGCCAGAGCCGGAACGCGCTCCGGCTCCGGGGGCGGGCCAGGAGGACTGCCATCGCCGAACGGGCGGCCGCCTAGCTGCTCGCGGTGGTGCGGGGTCAGCCAGCCAGACGGGTCGGGTCCCTTGGGGACGATCTGCGTCGGGTTGATCCCGGTGTGCACCAGGTAGTAATGCTGCTTGGTCTGCGCGAAGTCGATCGTGTCGCCGAAGCCGGGGGTCTGCCACAGGTCACGTGCATAGGCCCAGAGCACTGGCATCTCGGTGAGCTTGTTGCGGTTGCACTTGAAGTGGCCGTGGTACACCGCGTCGAAGCGGGCCAGCGTCGGCCACAGCCGGATGTCCGCCTCGGTGATCGTGTCGCCGGCCAGGTACCTGCGGTCTCTTAGACGGTCTTCCAGCCAGTCGAGGCGGGCGAACAGCTTGTCGTAGGCCCTGTCGTAGGCGGCCTGGCTCGTAGCGAAGCCGCAACGGTAGACGCCGTTATTGAGGTCCCCGTAGACCAGCGTGCTGATCTCCTCGATCTCGTCGGCGTGCCGCTGCGGGTACAGGTCGGGGGCGCCGGGACGGTGGTATTGCGCCCACTCGCTCTCCAGGTCCAAGGTGATGTGGCGGAAGTGCGAGGTCACCACGGCCCCCGTCGCAATGTCCACGATCGCCGGGACCGTGACGCCCTGCTCGTAGCCGGGCACCGCCTTCTCATAGGCATCGCGCAGGAAGTGGATGCCGAGGACCGGGTCGCTTTCGCCGGGGTCCAGGTCGAATGTCCAGCTTCGCCAATCGTGGGCTGGCCCGCAGATCCCCATGCTCAGCACGGGCTCGAGGCCAAGCAGTCGCCGGACGATCATCGTCCGGTTCGCCCACGGGCAGCCGCGCGCCACGATGAGGCGGTACCGGCCCGGCTCGACGGGCCACCCGTCCCGCCCGTCGGCGGTGATCCGCCCGTCGAGGTAGGTAGTGTCCCGCACGAACTCGCCATTCTTGCTCATGCCACCGAACGTACCCACAACAGCCGCCCTGATCATCGCCGGCGCCACCAGGTTCGGGCGCAGGCATGAACTTGCCGCGGTGGCTACGGCGCGCGCTGCCTCACCGGCTCGCGAACACTGGCTGGCGAGTCGCGTGGTCGTAGTGATAGACCTCGTGGCCGCCAATGAAGGCGCGTTCGGCCCGGCTCATCACGTCGAGTGGGTCGCCGGACCAGATCACGAGGTCGGCATCCTTGCCCGGCTCCAGGGATCCCAGACGGTCCGACACCCCCATGATGCGGGCCGGGTTGATCGTGATGGACCGCAGCGCCTGCTCGGGTGACAGCCCCTCGCGGACCGCGAACGTCGCGGAGTGCACCAGGAAGTGGATCGGCACCACGGGATGATCGGTTGTGATCGCGATCGTCACCCCGGCCGCTGCCAGCAGGCCAGGTGAGGCCAGCGAACGGTTCCGCAGTTCCACCTTCGACCGGGCGGTTAGCAGCGGCCCGATCACCACCGGGACGCCCGCGGCGGCGATGACGTCCGCGATCAGGTACGCCTCGGTCCCGTGGTCGATCACCAGGTCGGTGCCGAACTCGCGGGAGATCCGCAGCGCGGTCGCAATGTCGTCGGCCCGGTGGCAGTGCTGGCGCCAGGGGATCTCCCGGCGCAGCGCCAGCCCCAGGGACTCTAGCTTCAGGTCCCGCTTCAGCGGCTCGCCACTGGCCGTGAGGCCGCCTGGACCGGGGCCGCCAGGACCAGGGGCCGGTGACGCCGGGCCGTCGATGCCACCGAGGCCGGCCAGGTAGTTCTGGGCAGCGACGAGCGCGGAGCGGATTACTGACGCGGTCCCGAGCCGGGTCGCGGGGGCCTCGTTCCTGTTGCCGTAATTCCGCTTCGGGTTCTCGCCGAGTGCTGACTTCAGGCCCGATGGCGCCCGCAGCAGCATGTCCTCTACCGTCGCGCCCCAGCAGCGGATCGCCGCCGTCTGGCCGCCGATCGGGTTGCCCGAGCCTGGCAGCACGTTCACCGCCAGCACTCCGCCCGCGATCGCGTCGCGGAAGGCGATGTCGGCCGGGTTGATGGCGTCCACGACGCGCAGCTGTGCCTGGTTCGGTCCGGTCAGCTCGTTGGTGTCCGTGCCCGCCCAGCCCATGCCGTCCTCGTAGGCGCCCAGGTGGGTGTGCGCGTCAAGGAAGCCGGGCAGGATCCACTTTCCGGCCGCGTCAATGACCTCACAGCCCGCCGGGGGAGCGGTACCGGATTCCAGCACCGCCTCGATCGCCCCGCCAGAAAGAACGACCGTTCCGCCCTCGACGGGGTCGCCCTCGATGGGGACGACCCGCCCGCCCGTGATCGCGATGCTGTTGTTAGCCATGAGGTCTAGCGTAGATGCGAGGCACCACGCCGGGGCCGGCGTGCGTCGGCCGGAAGGCAGCAGGGGTGCACGGCGGGGGTCCGGGGATTGACGCATCCCGGCGGAGAATGCGGATAATAAGGCCTTAATCAGCGCCATGGCCTTGGCCGCCTGCACCGCCTCCTCGAGTGCCATCAGGTCGAACGCGCCGTAGTGCCGCTTGCCGTTGATGAAGAACGTCGGCGTGCCGGACACGGTGGCGAGGTCGGCGGACTCCACGTCCTGCGCCACCCGCTCGGCCCCCGTGTGCTCCCGCAAGTCCCTTTCGAAGCGGTCTGCGTCCAGGCCCATCTCGCGGGCGTAGCTGAGCAGGTCCCGGAAGGTCAGGGAGCCTTGGTGGTCCATCAGCGTGGCGTGCATCTCCCAGAACATGCCCTGCCTGGCCGCCGCCTCAGCCCCCTCGGCCGCGAGCTGGGCGTGCGGGTGCACGTCCGTCAAAGGCAGGTGCCGGAAGACAAAGCGCAATTCCCCATACTCTTTTACGAGTTCCCGAACGACCGACTCCGCCTGTCCACAGTACGGGCACTCGAAATCGCCGTACTCGACCAGCGTGACGAGCGCGTTCTCCTTCGGCCCGCGGATATGGTCGCGCCTGGGGTCGACCGCCACGATCAGGTCGGTGATCGCCTCCTGGCGGCCGTACAGCAGCAGGAGGCGCCTGCGCGACGACAGCAGGCTGATGACGCGGAACTGCGCCCAGGTGATCATCCCCGCGGCGACCAGGGCGGTAAGGATGCCCAGCTTGGCGTAGCCGAGCTGGGTGCCACCGAAAGCCAGCGACGCGATCAGGAAGCTCACCGTGAAGCCCGTGGCGGCAGCGGACCCGGCGCCGGCCACCGCGCCCCAGCCCGCTAGCGGCTTGAGCCTGCCCCTGGTCAGCCGCGTGGCCAGGAGGCTGACCCCGGCGATGCCGAGCGGCTTGCCGATCAGGTACCCGGCGATGATGCCGAGTGCTACCGGGCTGGTGTAGCCGCGGGCGAGGAAGCCGCCCGAGATCGCGATGTTGGTGTTGGCCAGCGCGAACAACGGGACGATGACGTAGCTCGCCACCGGGTGATATATCAGCTGCAGCCGGTCGTTGGGGGAAATCGCGGTCCGTGCGGCCTCGCGTGCCGCGCGGGCCAGTTCCGCGGTCGGCTGCTCGCGAAACAGCCGGAACGCGTCGCTGGCCTGCTCCAGGTTGGCGCGGCTGGCCGGGCGGGCGTACGTGAGCAGGCCCATGACAAGGCCGGCGACAATCGGGTCGACCCCCGAGTTCCAGAACGCGACCCAGGCGGCGATGCCGATGGCCAGGTGGAGGGGGCCATTGCGGTTACCGCGCAGTCGCAGCACGAGATAGGCGGCAAGGAAGGCGAGCCCGATGAGCAACGGCACGAAACGGACGCTGCCGCTGTAGACGACCGCGATGATGACCAGCGATAGCAGGTCATCCACGATGCTGACGGTCAGCAGGAACGTCCGCACCCGGTCTGGCAGGCCCTTGCCGGCCAGTGCCAGCGCGCCCAGCGCGAACGCCGTGTCGCTGTTCATCGCGGTGCCCCAGCCGTGGGCCGCACTGGTGCCGGCGTTGAACGCCAGGTAGATGCAGACGGGCAGGAACATCCCCGCCAGGCCGGCCATGACGGGCAGCGTCACCCTGGCGCGGGAGCGCAACTCGCCCATGTCCAGCTCGCGGCGTGCCTCCAGGCCGACGACGAGGAAGAAGAACGCCATCAGGCCCGAGTTGACGAACTGCCGGAGGTTCAGGTGCAGGCCTGCCGTGCCGATCTTTATCGCGATAGGGGTGTTCCAGAACGTCTCATAACTGTGGCTGGCAACGTTGGTCCAGACCAGGCCCGCGACCGCCGCCGCGGCGAGGATGGCCGCGCTGCCGGTTTCGGTCTGCAGGAACTGGCGTAGCGGCGTCTGGCGGCTCGCTCGCCACTCCGTCTGGGCATTGGTCACGTCCCTGATTGTCTCGCCGGCAGCCTGTCACCGTCGCAGTGGGTGGTGCGCGGGGCGGGGGGTCGTTCTTTGGGAGGATTTCTGCCAGGCTGGCCTCATGGCCATGACGCATCAGGTGACCAATCAGCCACCGCCACTGGCTGGCTACGACGCGGCCGACGATCCCGCCCTCCTGGAAGCCTTCCGCCGCGAGAGCGCCGGATGGTCCGAGGCCGTGGTGCGTGACCTGGGACGGCAGGCAGGTGGCCTGCAGGCCCAGGAGTGGGGACGGCTCGCCAACGAGTACCCGCCACGGCTGTGCAGCCATGACCGGTTCGGCAACCGGATCGACGAGGTGGAGTTCCACCCGGCGTGGCATGAGCTGATGTCGGTGGCCACCTGTCATGGACTGCACGCGGCGCCCTGGCAGGACGCCAGGCCAGGTGCCCACGTCGCCCGCGCGGCTGGCTTCTACGTCTGGGGCCAGGCCGAGGCTGGCCACTGCTGCCCCATCTCCATGTCCTACGCGATCGTCCCGGCGCTCCGGCACGCCCCCGACCTCGCCCGGCGGTTCGAGCCGCTGCTGGCGGCGCGCGCGTATGACTATGGCCTGCGCCCGCCAGAGCTCAAGTCCGGCCTGCTCGCGGGCATGTCCATGACGGAGAAGCAGGGCGGTTCCGACGTCCGCGCCGTCGCGACGGTCGCCCTGCCGGCAGCGGAAGACGGCAGCTACCGCATCACCGGGCACAAGTGGTTCACCTCTGCCCCGATGGGCGACCTGTTCATGGTGCTGGCGCAGGCTCCCGGGGGGCTGTCCTGCTTCCTTCTGCCGCGCGTCCTGCCCGACGGCACCCGAAACGGCATGCGGCTGATGAGGCTGAAGGACAAGCTCGGCAACCGGTCCAACGCCTCCGCCGAGGTGGAGTACGAGGGCGCGACCGCGTGGCTAGTCGGCGAGGAAGGCCGCGGCCTGCGGACCATCCTCGACATGGTCAACTCGACCCGCCTGGACTGTGTCCTCGCCGCCGCGAGCGGTATGCGCGCCGGTGTTGTCCAGGCCATTCACCACGCCCGGTACCGGAGCGCGTTCGGCAAGCCGCTCATCGAAGCGCCGCTGATGGCCAGCGTCCTTGCCGACCTGGCGATCGAGTCCGAGGCGGCGACCACGCTGGCTTTGCGACTGGCCGGGGCGACCGACCGGGCGGCCCGCGGTGATGCGCGGGAAGCCGCGTTCCGCAGGCTTGCCCTGGCGGCGACCAAGTATCACGTGTGCAAGCAGGCACCCGGGCACGCGGCCGAGGCCCTGGAGTGCCTGGGCGGCAACGGGTACATCGAGGAGTCCGGCATGCCCCGGCTCTACCGGGAAGCGCCGCTGCAGTCGATCTGGGAGGGGTCAGGCAACGTCGCCGCGCTGGACACGCTGCGCGCCCTGGCGCGCGAGCCGGAGGCGGCGCAGGCGCTGTTCGCTGACCTTGACCTGGCGGCCGGGGCGGATCGGCGCCTGGACGAGGCGATCGCCAGGCTCCGCAAGGACGTTGTCGCCCCCGAAGAGACCGCCGCGCGCCGCCTGGCCGAGTCGATGGCGGTCGTGCTGCAGGCAGCCCTGCTGGTCCGCCACAGCGTCCCCGCCGTCGCGGATGCCTTCGTCGCCTCTCGGCTGGCCGGCGACCGGGGCCATGCCTATGGCACCTTGCCGGCGGGCGTTCGAGCTATGGAGATCATCGCCAGGGCCGCGCCCTTCCTTTAACCGAACATGGCGGCCACGGCCCCGTTCCGGGGCCGTGGCGCGGCTTGAGGCTTGAGGTGGTACTCGGAGGCGCATCGCGGCCGGGGCCTCACGGGCCCCGGCCGCTCGCGGATGGGTCCTGCGGCAGGGTCAGGCGGCCGGGCCGGTCCCCAGGGTGACGGTCTCGGTGCTCGACTGGCCGTAGGGATTGGTCCAGGTGAGGCTCACCTTGTCGCCGGGGTGGTAGGACTCAAGCACCTGCTCGATGCTGGTGCTGGTGCCCACCGTGTGCCCGGCGACCGAGGTGATCACGTCGCCGCCGGTCAGGCCCGCGGTCGCCGCCGCGGTGCCGGGGGTGACGCTCTCGATCTCTATGCCCTGGCCGTCGCCTTCCTGGCTGGGGTCGATCCCGACACCGAGGAAGGCGGTCGTTCCGATGTGCACCGAGCCGGCCTCGGTGCCTGCCTCGATCTGCTTGGCGATCGACAGGGCCTGGTCGATCGGGATCGTGTAGCCCTCAGTCGTGCTCCCAGTGCTGTCCGAGCCGCCGCCGGAACTGCCGCTGCCGGAACTGCCGCTGCCGGAACTGCCGTTGCCGGAGTTCCCGAAGCCACTGCCGCCCAAGCCACTGCCGCCCAAGCCACTGCCGCCCAAGCCACTGCCGCCGGCGCCACTGCCGCCGGCACCGTTGAACGTGTACCCAGTCATGGCGGCGGTGTCCACGCCGATGATCTGGCCGTGGCCGTTGACCAGCGGCCCGCCGGAGTCGCCGGGCTGATGCCGGCGTTTGACTGGATCAGCCCGGACAGCTGCTCGGAGGAACCCGAGCTCTGGTCGGTGGCGGTAATCGACTGGTTCAGCGCCTCTACGGTGCCCGGCGCCACCGCCGGGGTGCCGCCAAGGCCCTCAGCGTTGCCAAGGGCAACTACACCATTCCCCACCGCGACGGTGCTGGAGTCGCCAAAGGTGGCCACGGTCAGGCCTGAGGCGTCCGAGGCCTTCAGCACCGCGATGTCGTGGGACTCGTCGTACCCGACGACGGTCGCCGTGTAAGTCTTGCCGTTGCCAATGTCGGTGACACTGACCGATGTCGCGCCGTTGATCACGTGGTTGTTAGTGAGGATCAGGCCGTTGGAGGACAGCACGATGCCGGTGCCCTTGGCGGTCGCGCTCTGGTAGCCAAGAGTGGACGTGACGTCAACCAGGGCCGGGTCAACCTTGCTGGAGATCTGTGCGCTGCTCAGCGCGGTCGTGGAGGTCGCCGTCGCGCTGCCCCCGCCACCGCCGTGCTGGATCGCCAGGGCCGCCCCAGCTCCGACCGCGAGCGCGACCACCGCGGTGGCGGACAATCCGATCAAATGCCTGCCGCGGCGCGGGCGTGGAGGCTCGGGTAGTGGGTAATGTGAGTACGGGTACGGTGCGAATGGCTCACTCATGGTTTTTGCCACCCCGAGTTCTGTATCGTGGCTCTCCGGTTCGTATATTGCAAGGTTCGCCGTCGAACCTTGGCACAACCCGAAGGGTCAGTGAGCTGTACCTCAGGATTTCCCGAAGGTTGCCTGATGTCGCTGAAGGGGCGCTATGGATGAGCTGGCCGCACTAGCCCGCGACTACCTCGATGACCTGGCTCGACGTCATCCCGACGACGCGACCGAGCGTGGCGACCACCGGTTCGACGCGCACCTGCCCGACCTGTCCGCGGACGCCCTTTCCGATGAGGGGCGGGCGCTGGGTGCCTTCGCGCGCCGCGTCGCCGCCCTTGACCTTGCTGCGCTGTCGCAGGAGCAGCGCGTGGATGCCGCCATCCTGGCTGGCCACGTCGAGTTGCGCGCCTTCGAGCTCGACGAGTTGCGCGAGCATGAGTGGAACCCGCTGCGGGCCAATCCGGGGCGGGCCGTCTACCTGCTGCTGGCGAGGGACTTCGCGCCGCTTCCCGACCGGCTCGCCGCCGTCGCCGGCCGGCTGTCGGAGGTTCCCGGACTGCTCGCCGCCGCCCGCTCGCACCTGGGCGCGATGCCGAAGGTCCACCTGGAAACCGCTATAGGCCAGTTCGACGGCACAATAAAGCTCGTCAGTGATGTCGTTGACGCGGCATTGTCGCAGGCGGCGCCATCCCTGGCCGCCGAGGTCGAGCGGACTCGGCCCGCCGCCCTGGAGGCGCTTGCCGAGCACCGGGACTGGCTGTCAGCGCGGCTGGGGGACGGGAGCCCGGAAAACGGCGGCACCCCGGGGTATGCCGACCCGCGCATCGGGCCGGACAGGCATGCGCGCAAGCTGTCACTCACTCTGCAGGCGCAGGCTGACTCCGCCGCCATCTTGGCCCGTGCAGAGGCAGACCTGGAGCGAGTGACGCAGGAGATCACCGAGTTGGCCGGCTCGCTTGGCGGCCCGCCCCGCGAGGTGCTCGACCGGCGGGCGGCGGACGCCCCGGATGGCGACACGATCCTGCGGTTCTGCGCGGACGCCTTCGCGGCACAGACGGCCTTCGTTCGCGAGCATGACCTGGTGACGCTGTACGACGACCCGGTCTCGATCATCGACATGCCGGAGATCGACCGGGGAGTGGCGGTCGCGTACTGCGACCCGCCGGGCCCGCTGGAGACCGCCCCGCTGCCCACGTTCATCGCGGTCTCGCCGGTCCCGTCGGACTGGAGCGCCGAGCGGGCCGCCTCGTTCTACCGCGAGTACAACCGGCACATGATCCACAACCTGATGGCCCACGAGGCGACGCCGGGACACTTCCTGCAGCTCGCCCACTCCCGCAGGTTCACCGGCTCGGGCAGCGACGTGCGGGCCGCGCTGTGGTCCGGGGCGTTCGTTGAGGGCTGGGCGGTGTACTGCGAGGAGCTGATGGCCGCTCACGAGTACCCCGGCGAGGGCGACCCGCGTGCCATCCGGATGCAGCAGCTCAAGATGCAGCTCCGCATGATCATCAACGCGATCCTCGACGCCCGGGTGCACGCCCACGGAATGACCGAGGACGAGGCGATGGCGCTCATGACCGGCCCGGGCTTCCAGGAGGAGGGCGAGGCGGCCGGCAAGTGGCGGCGCGCGCAGCTCACCTCGGTGCAGTTGTCCACGTACTACGTCGGCTACACGGAGGTCGCCGACCTGGCACGGGAGCTGCTGGCCGCCCCGGGCGCGGCCGAGCGCACGGTCCATGACCGGATGCTCGCCCACGGATCCCCGCCCGTCCGCCTGCTGCGCACTGTCGTCTAGCGGCGGGCGTCGGCGCTCGGGAACAGGTCCAGGTAGCTAGGCCAGGTGCCGGCCGGGGTAGTCACCGACGAGGCGCTCAGGATCGCGTGGACGACGGCCCGGGTGAAGCAGTCGGCGGCCGACGTCAAGATGGCGTGGAACTCCAGCGGCGTCGCAGGCGAGCCAGAGCCGGTCGCCAGCGCGAAGATCGTGTCCCCGTCGAACATGGAGTGCGCAGGGCGGATGGCGCGGGCCATCCCGTCATGGGCAACCGCGGCCAGCTTGGCGCACTGGGCCTTGGTCAGGCTCGCGTCGCATCCGATAACCCCGATCGTGGTGTTTAGCGGGCGGGGTCCGCTCAGCCCCCGATCCTGGCTCGGACCGGTCGGGGGCCGCGAGCTCAGCCGGTCCGCGCCCGCACGAAGCTCCGCCGCGGACGGGGTGGCCAGCCACGCGAACTCGCCGGGCAGGCCGAACCGCGCGCCATGCAGCAGGCCGGTCCGGTCGTCGGCGACCGAGCCCACCGCGTTAACCGCCGCAAGGGCCGCCACCGTGACCCCGGATTCCTCCAGCACCTCGCTCGCGGAGCCGATCCCGCCCTTCAGCTGGCCCGCCAGCGCGCCAGTCCCGGCGCCCACGCACCCGGCGGGCACGGTAGCCGCTCCGTCAGCCGTGTCATTGGCCGTGTCATTGGCCGTGTCATTGGTCACGGATGGGGCCATGGCCGCGTCGAAGGCGGCCTCGCCCGCGTCAGATCCGGGGTAGTTGCCGAAGACGCCGCCGCGCCCGAGGTCGTACAGGATCGCCGCCGGGACGATGGGCACGACATGGGACGGTTCCGGCCCGACCCGGATGCCACGATGCATGCCCGCGAGCCGGGTCATCACGCCGTGCGCGGCGCAAAGCCCGTACGCGCTGCCTCCGGCGAGCACGATCGCGTTGACGCGCTCGACCTGGCTGAGCGGGCTGAGCAGGTCAGTTTCCCTGGTTCCCGGGCCGCCGCCGCGCACGTCGACACCACCGGTCGCCCCCTCGGGGCCGGTGACCACCACCGTGACGCCGGTCAGCCAGCCGTCGCCCGCCAGCGTGGCGTGGCCAGCCCGCAGGCCGCGCACGTCGGCAAGGGAGTTGGCCGGGCCGTTCGGGGAAAGGTGGTCATGCCGATGATGATGCCAGCCGCCCCCGGTCGCCGTCGGGTCATTGTCTGCCTCCCGCGCTGGGCTACCCGTAACGCCGGCTGATGCGGCCAGCTCGGTCTCGGGCTGAGCCTCGCGCGCAGCGATCACCGCCGTGTAGTGACCGATCAGCTCGCCCGTCAAGGCGGCCCAGGAGCGGCCGAGGACCTTCCGGCGGGCGGCCTCGCCCATCCGGCTCCGCAGCGCCGGGTCGGCGGCCAGCCTCGCGACCCCCGCGGCGAGTGCGTCCGCGTCGCCGGGGGGAACGAGGTAGCCAGTGACGCCGTCATCGACGAGGTCCACCGGGCCGCCAGCGGCAGGGGCGACCACGGGCAGTCCGCTCGCTGCCGCCTCCTGGATGGTCTGGCCGAACGTCTCGAAGGGGCCGCTGTGGACGAACACGTCCATGCTCGCGTAGATCCGCGCCAAGTCCTCGCGGTACCGCTCGCCGAGGAAGACCGCGTCCGGGATGGCCTCCCGCAGTTCCGCCTCCTCCGGGCCGCCGCCGGTAATGACGAGCCTGACGCCTGGCTGGGCCGTGATCGCCGCGAGCAGGTCAACCCGCTTCTCTGTGGCCAGCCGGCCAACGTAGCCAGCCAGCAGCTGGCCGTCGGGAGCGAGCTCGGCACGCAGGTCAGCGTCGCGCTTGCGCGGGTGGAACAGTGCCGTGTCCACGCCGCGGCCCCAGATCACGACATTCGTCATGCCGTGCTCGCGCAAGTCCGCCGCCGTGACCGAGGACGGCGCGAGAGTCCGGCCCGCCGCGTTGTGGATGTCGCGCAGCCAGCGCCAGGCGAAGGACTCGGTCGCCTTGCTGAGCCGGTAGGCGCGTGCGTAAGCCGGCAGGTCCGTCTGGTAGACGGCCACGGTGGGCAGGTCAAGGCTGCGGGCGACGTGACTGCCCCACGCCCCGATGGCCACCGGGCTGGCCAGGTGGACAACCTGTGCCCCGTGATCGATGATGGCCCGGCGGATCTTCGGGTTCGGGAGACCGAGGCGAAAGGTCGGGTAACCGGGCAGGGGGATGGATGGGACGCGTTCCACCGGGTAGGGGAACTGGGTGTCGTCGCCCAGGCTCTCGCGGGCAGACTCGGGAGCAATGACCAATGGTTGGTGGCCGTTGCGGGTGAGGTGGTCAGCCACTCGCATTACGCAGTGTGAGACGCCGTTCACGTCTGGTGGGAACGACTCCGTAATGATTGCGATCCGCATGTCCACAAGATGGCCACCTTCTGTTCGAATTAGCCCACGGGATCGTTACGCATCGACGAACTGTGAATGACTTTTCTGTGCTGGCGCTGATGGACACCCGGAAGGAAGCTGGGTTTCACCTCTTTGTAATCTAGCGCGTCGGGCCTTGGGGGGGTGGCTTCCAGCTACTTGGACCGGCGTCGATAGGGTGCCTACATGCGCTTTGGAATGTTCGTGCCGCAAGGATGGCGGCTTGACCTGGTGGGGATCAGCCCCGCCGACCAGTGGAACGTCATGCTCGACATCGCCCGTGCGGCGGAGGCCGGGTCATTTGAGTCTGTGTGGGTCTATGACCACTTCCACACCGTGCCCGTGCCGACGCAGGAGGCCACGCACGAGGCGTGGACGCTCATGGCGGCTCTCGGCGCGACGACCAGCCGGGTGCGCCTGGGCCAGATGTGCACCTGCATGGCGTACCGGAACCCGGCCTACCTCGCGAAGGTAGCGGCCACCGTGGACGTGATCTCTGGCGGGCGGGCCGAGATGGGCATCGGCGCCGGATGGTACGAGCACGAGTGGCGGGCCTACGGGTACGGCTTCCCGTCGGCGGGGGAGCGACTGGCCATGCTCGATGAGGGCGTGCAGATCATGCGCTCCCTGTGGGCGGAGGGCACCGCGACCTTCGCGGGCAAGCACTACCAGGTGGACGGGGCAATCTGCCAGCCACTGCCGCTGCAGTCAGGGGGCATCCCGCTGTGGATCGCCGGCGGCGGCGAGAAGAAGACGCTGCGGATCGCCGCGAAGTACGCCGCGTACACGAACTTCGACGGAACGCCTGAGGGGTTCCAGCACAAGTCCGCTGTCCTGGAAGAGCACTGCCGGGAGGTCGGCACGGACTTCGGGGCGATCACGCGGTCGTCTAACTACAACGTCATCATCGGCTCCACGGCCGCGCAGGTCGCCGACAAGCTGGAGTGGCTGCGGTCGCACCTGACTCCGTATGTGCCCGCCGACCAGGTGGAAGCCCAGGTGCAGACTGCGGCCACCGGCCCGCTGGTAGGCACGCCGGAGCAAGTAGTTGAGCGGCTCACCGCGCTGCGCAAGCTCGGCATGACCTACCCGATCCTCAACTTCCCTGAAGTCGCCTACGACCGCTCCGGCCTGCAGTTGTTCACCGAGCAGGTCATCCCGGCCCTGGGCTAGCGCTGATTGACTGCGGCAATGGCATAACCGCAGTGACGGCGCCAGCGCTGTGGTCACCAAATGTACGCAACGCGTCACCGCTGTCGTCATCGCGACAGTGGTGGCGCGTTGCCTGTTAGGCCCCGCGACAGCAACGGTGTCACTGCTGCTCTGGCATTCCCGTGCGCCGTCGGCTATCTTCCTCGACCCTGGTTGAACGCGTGACCGCGGAAGCGCAGTGGCGGCTCGCCGTACTCTTCAGCGGCGTGCGCGATCCAGCCAGCCGTGCGAGCGATCGCGAAGATCGCGGTCGCTGCATCCGAGGGCATGCCGGCGGCGTAGGTGAGGGCGCCCAGGGCGAAGTCGACATTCGGCGGCGCGGCCGGCATGTTCCGCACGGACTCGATCAACTCGCGATCGGCTGACGTGGCGAAACCGTAGACGGCGTCGAGGAGCGGGCCGGTCCGCGGGTCGCCATGCCGGTGTACCGGGTGGCCGAACGCCACCGCCTGCGGCGGCATGTCCCGCTGCTCCCCGGCGGCCCGGTGCAAGAGCAACTCATGCAGGGCGCGGGCTGCCCCGCCGTGCAGTGCGCCGCTCAGCGTGCTCAGCCCCGCCAGGATGCACGCGCTGGGGGTGGCCCGCGCGGATGCGGCGACGCGGACAGACAAGGTGGATAGTGCGAGCTCGTGCTCGGCGAGCAGCACCAGGGCCGTGTTGAGCGCCCGCACCCGAGGGGCCGTCGGCGCCGCCGGCGACGAGAGCTCCCATAGGCGCGTCGCTATGTGGCCAGCCCCGGCCTCGTCGCTGCTGGGGCAGGAGCCGGGCGCGCGACCAGCCGTGCAGCCTGCTAGGCAGCTGATAAGGCGGCGACCATAGGCAGGCCAGTCATGCTCGGCCTTGGCGACTGCCGGCGGTGTGGCTCCCAGTGCTGGCACGACGGGCGCAGCCATCGTGGCAACCGCGATGGCGAAACGCAGCAGCACGGGCAGCCCGTCAGGAGGGGGAGACGGAGGGGCTTCCCGCGGGCCAGCTTCCCAGTCACTGGCCGAGCCGCCCCACAGCAGGTCGGCAACCCGCTCGAACGGATCCCCGGCTGCCACGAGGTCGAGCACGTCGACCCCTCGGTACCGGATCACCCCGTCGGTCACCGTGCTCACCCCGGTGGCGATGATGAGGTCGATGCTCGCCGCCGGGCGCGGTAGCGTGCGCGGCCGGGACCGCCTGGCGAGCAGTTCCAGGTCGTCGCAGTCATACCGGCTGCTGCGGCCATCTGGCCCTGGCACTCGGCGCAGCGACCCCCTGCTCACGTACGCGTACAAGGTGCGAACGTCCACCCCGAGTCGCTCCGCCGCCGTTCGCGCGTCTACCAGTTCACCCATGCACGTTGATGATAATCAACGTTGATTACGGAAGCGCGTCCCCGGAGAATCAGTTGCATGACCGAAGCACTAGAAAAGGTCGCCGCCCGGATCTGGCGCGAGGCAGGCGGCTCGCCAGGCAGCCTCGAGACCCTCATCACCACTGGCCCGCGCCAGGTTCTGCCCTCGTACTTTGACGTGACTGGCCTGGCAACCGGGTCGGTCGCCGCCGCGACCCTCGCGGCCGCCGAGTTCCTTGGCGCCAGGAACACTGACGCCGCGGGTGCCACCCGGCCGGTCTCCGTCACCGTGGACAGCCGTGCCGCTAGCGCCGCCTTCGCCGCCGAGAAGCTGTTTACCCCGGTCGGCTGGGACCGCCCGAAGGCCTGGGACCAGATCGCCGGGGACTACCAGGCACAAGATGGCTGGATCCGGCTGCACACCAACTACGCCTACCACCGCGCCGCCGTCGAACGGGTCCTCGCCGCCCACGACAAGGACTCCGTCGCGGCCGCCGCCGGAGCCTGGAAGGCCGAGGACCTGGAAGCGGCCGTCGTCGATGCGGGCGGCTGCGCGGCCGCCCTGCACACCCGCGAGGCCTGGCTCGCCTCCCCGCCAGGCGCCGCCACCGCGACCGCCCCACCGCTATCCCTCAATGCCAAAGTCCTCCCATCCCGAACGTTCCTTCCCCCGGCCCGCACGCACCCCTACTGCGGCATCCGGATACTAGACCTGACCCGGGTCATCGCCGGACCGGTGGCCACCCGGTTCCTGGCGGCCTACGGCGCGGACGTGCTCCGTGTCGACCCGCCCGGCTTCCAGGAGGTGGCGGCCCTCCTGCCAGAAACCACCGCCGGCAAGCGCACCACCGCGCTCGACCTGGTGACCGCGGCTGGAAGGGCCGCGTTCGAGGACCTGGTCGCCACCGCCGACGTGCTGGTCACCGGGCTGCGTGCGGATGCCCTCGACCGGCTCGGCTACGGCGACGACGCGCTCGCCGCCTTGAACCCGGCGCTGATCATCGCTTCCCTCGACGCCTACGGCTGGGACGGCCCGTGGCGGGACCGCCGCGGCTTCGACAGCCTTGTCCAGATGAGCTGCGGCATCGCGGCCCTCGGCGGGCAGGCGGCAGGCGCGGACAGCCCGGTCCCGCTCCCCGTCCAGGCCCTCGACCACGCCACGGGCTACCTTGTCGCCGCCGCCATCGGCCGTGCCCTCACCCGGCGGCTGACGGACTCGGTCGTGACCCGCGTCCGTGCCTGTCTCATCGGCACGGCCAACCTCCTGTGGTCCCTGCCCCGGCCGCAGTCCCTGCCTCCCAGGCCCAGCCCGGCCGATTTCGCCCTCGTGGAGGAGGTGACAGCCTGGGGCCGCGCCCGCCGCGTCCCTCTTCCTGGCCAGATCGCCGGGGTAACGCCGCAGTGGCAGGTTGAAGCCGGCCCGCTAGGGCGCCACGCCCCGCGATGGCTTGCGGAAGGCCAGTAACCCCGTCCCGCGGGCATCGGCCCAGCGTGATGTGCGCGACACTGTGTGAGTGACTGGCTCACTTACGCGTAGAGTGACGTTTGTGTCAGGAAAACGGAGCGCCCACAAGCGGTTCCCTGAGGTACTCGACGCCGCAGTGCGCGTGTTCGCCAGGGACGGCTTCCGGTCGGCGCGCATGAGTGACGTCGCCCGGGAAGCAGGACTGTCCGAGGCGGCGTTGTACAGGTATGTCGATGGCAAGGAGGGGCTGTTCGTACTGGCGATCAGGCATGCCCTGCTGCTGGAGCCGCTGCCAGCGGAAGACGACCTCGGCGGCGGCTTCCCGCTGACGGCACCGTCCTTGGAAGAGATCATCCGGGAGGCGCGGGAGTACGTGGCCGCTGAGTTCCCGTTCGGGACGCTCGCGCAGGCGATGCTGGCCGAGCCGCAGGACCCGGCGGCAGAGCTTGAGGCGATCCTGCGCGAGTTGTTCAGCCTGGAGGAACTGACCAACCGGGCGGCGGACATGATCGAGCGGTCTGCCCGAGAGCTTCCCGAGCTCGCCGACCTGCTCAACGCCGGCCTGCGCCCCAGTCCTCGCGGCACTGACCAGCTACCTGGACAATCGCGCCGCCACCGGCGCACTGCGCGCGACACCGGACAGCGCGGCAACCGCGCGCCTGGTCCTGGAGACGCTGACGTGGTTCGCCCGGCACCGCTTCTCTGACCCCGAGGGCGCCGCGATCCCGGCCAGCCTCGCACAGGACACCGCGGTTGACACGCTCGTGCATGCCCTGGTCCCGGCGCGGCACCTGGAAGCGTGGGACCTGGAAGCCTGGGGCCTGGGGGCGCGGGACGCACAGGATCTCGACTTGCAAGAGCAGCACCTTCAAGAGCAGTACCTAGGGGAGGGCGCATGACCAATACGCTGGCCGCTGAGCTGGCCCGGGACTTGGCGAAGGGGGGGAATGTTCCCTCCGATGCCCCGCCCGCGATTGAGGTCCGAGACCTCACGATGAGCTATGGCGATCGCCAGGTGCTGCGCGGCGTGGACTTTCAGGTGTGCTGCGGCGAGGTGTTCTGCCTGCTGGGGCCAAACGGCGCGGGCAAGACCACCACGGTCGAGATCCTGGAGGGCTTCCGGCAGCGCACCAGCGGCACCGTTCGTGTGCTCGGCATGGACCCCGCGGCGCAGCCCGCCAAGCTCCGCGAGCGGATCGGCATCGTCTTGCAGGAGTGCGGCTTCCCCCGCCAGGCGCGGGTGGCCGAGCTGATCGACATCTGGCGCGCTTACTACCCGAGCCCGCGCCCGCTGGCAGACCTCCTCGCCGCCGTCGAACTGACCGAGGATCGCAACTCGCAAGTGCGCCGCCTGTCCGGCGGGCAGCGCCGCCGCCTAGACCTAGCCCTGGCACTCGCCGGCGACCCGGACCTTATCTTCCTGGACGAGCCGACGACGGGTTTTGACCCAGAGTCCCGGCGCCGCTGCTGGGCCGCGATAGAGAACCTGCGCGCGCTCGGCAAGACCATCGTGCTCACCACGCACTACCTGGACGAGGCGGAGCGGCTCGCCGACCGGCTGGCGATCTTGCAGGCCGGCCGCATCCAGGTCACCGGCACGGTGCAGCAGGTCGCCCGCCAGGCTGACTGCTCCACAAGGATCACTTTCACTGCTCCGCAGCGGCTTCGAAACGGCTCCCTGCAGCCCCCTTCCGGCCTGGACGTGACGATTACCGGCCAGGTCGCCACCTGCGTGACCTGCCACACAGCGACCGCGCTGCGCGAACTGCTCGGCTGGGCCGCCGCCAACGACCTCGGCGACCTCGACGACCTGGCGGTAGACAACCCCACGCTGGAGGACGCATACCTCCAGCTCGTCTGCGGAGGCGCCCAGTGATCCAGGCGCATGCCCTGAACCGGACCGTTGGGCTTGCCGCCAGGCAGGCGCTGCTTGAGCAGCGATCCTTCTGGCGCAGCGCCGAGTACGCGCTGTTCACCTTCGCGCTGCCGCTCGCGCTGCTGCTGCTCATCGGGTCGACTACGGCCGGCGGCGACCTGCCAGGCACCAACGTCTCGGCGCAAATGATCTTCGTCCCGTCGATCATCGCGTTCGGCGTGATTGTCGCCGCCTACGTGAACCTGGGCGCGAAGCTCGCGACGCTGCGCCACGACGGCGTGCTCAAGCGGATCAGGACCACCCCGATGTCCGCGACCGCGTACCTGTCCGGGGTGCTCGGCAGCACGGCTGCCACCACCATCGCGATCACCGCGTGCGTCGCGGTCATCGGAGCTGTCGCCTTCGGGGCGATACCGCGGGCGAGTGGCCTGCCGGAGCTCATCGGCGGCCTTGTGCTGGGCGTGGTGTGCTTCGGCTCCCTGGGCATGGCGCTCAGCTCGATCGCACGCAGCGCTGAATCGGCGTCGCCGATCGCCAACGCCAGCTACCTGCCGCTGGCGATCATGTCGGGCATCTTCGACCCGACGTTCAACGTGCCGCACTGGCTGTCGGTCGCCGTTGGCCTGTTCCCGGTCCGGGCGCTGGCCCAGATCCTGGAGCACGGCTACACCCCGGCAGCGCACGCCCCGGTGACCGACCTGTTCGTGCTGCTCGCCTGGACCGCCGCCGGCTGCGCCCTGGCCACCTGGCGCTTCCGCTGGCACTGACCGTCTGGCGAGGCTCCTTGCGGCTCTTCATCGCGGGAGCCTTGACGAGTCCTCATCAAAAGGCCCCGTAAAAAAATGACGCTGTGGATTGTGCCGCATTTTGCGGCACAATCCACAGCGCTAGAAAATTCAACTGTTGTTGGCGGGATTGGTGGGGCGGTAGGGGACGCTGGTGAGTCCAGGCGGGACTAGGCGTCGCGGCGGCGGATCACGTAGAACGCGACCGCGAGCAGGACGGCGGCGATGAGCACGTAGATGCCGGTCTCGACGCCCTGGAACGCCCAGTACCGGCTGCTGTTGGCTGGTAGCTGAAGAAGTTGCGGAACCCGGCCCTGGACAGGCACGAGACGAGGGCGGGGCTGGCATTGCCGCTGGCTGGGATGACGCTGGGCACGTACTGATGGCAGGCCACCGGGATGGCACTCGTTTGTATGCCATTGCCGCTGGCGAGGTTCAGCATGGGGCGAACCGGCTGCCGGGCACGGGCTGGCCTGCCCCGTTGACGAGGCCGTAGCTGATCCCCACGGAGATCCCCCCTGGCGACCACGTGCTGGCCAGGCTGGTGAAGGTCGTGACGGCGGGCAGCAGGTGGTCCCGGCCACCGGCTTGGGCCGCCGGCGTCCGGCCGACCCTGGCGCCTGGACTGCCGCGGGCATCGCGCTCTGGTTGGATGGAAGGATGACTGTCCCGCTGAGTTACCACCCCGCGCTGTCCGAGCCGTCGCTGCTCGCGCGACCGGTTGAGAACGCGCTGCGCTCGCTGCCGTGGGCCGATCAGGTCCGGGTCGCCGCGATCGACCCAGAACTGGCCGATACCGCGCAGTTTTGCCAGACGTACGGGGTGGCACTGGAGGAGAGCGCCAACTGCGTCGTCATCGCGGGCAAGCGCGGCGGCGAGGTCAGCTACGCGGCGTGCATGGTCGCCGCCACCACGCGAGCCGACGTCAACGGGCTGGTCCGGCGTCACCTGGACGTGCGCAAGGCGTCGTTCGGGCCAGTGGACGTGGTGACGTCGCTGACCGGGATGGAGTACGGCGGCATCACGCCGGTCGGCCTGCCCGGCGAGTGGCCGGTGCTGGTGGACGCCCTGGTGGCGAAGTCACCGGGAGTGGTGATCGGCTCTGGCATCCGGGGCTCCAAGCTCTGGCTGCCCGGCCACCTGCTGGCGCAGCTCCCAAGCGCGCAGATCCTGCCCGGCCTGGGAATCTGACCCGGCTCACCGGTGCCATCGAGTCCCGGTCGTTCTGGCGCGCTGCCGCCATCGAGTCCCGGTCGTTCTGGCGCGCTGCCGCCATCGAGTCCCGGTCGTTCTGGCGCGCTGCCGCCATCGAGCTCCCATAAGCAGCTCGGTAGGGCCAGCGAGTGTTGATGGTTGTGGCTCGGTAGCGCCAGCGAGTGTTGACACCGATGTCGCACTTGCAGGCGCAACTGATAATTTCCCGTCGTGATCGCTGATGATGTGCGCCAGGTGCCAGGAATGGACGAGTTCGCGGCTCGGGCGACGGCCCGTTGGCGGGGGATTGACCCGCTCCTCCCCGGCGCCTTCCCCGAAGGGCGACCCGGGCATGACGACGATTGTGGTGCAGGGCTCGTGGTTGGCCATGGCGGGAATCTCGCGGCCTTCGGGACCTGCCGCCACAGCGAGCCGGACCCAGGGCAGATCGACCTGTCCTGGGGCATGGCACGGCGGTTCGAGCTCACGCCCCGGGTGATCGGCCCGGATGCCGCATCGGCCCTGGACCAGCTGATCAGCTTGTGGCGGGACCACCTAGCCGACGCGCCGGGAAGCAACGACGACGACACCGCGGCCGTCATCACCTGGCCCAGCCGGGACATCGAGGGCGTGGCGACCTTGCAACAGCATGGCTTGCGCCCGCTTGCGGTTGCCGCGATCCGGCAGGCCGCCCGGACGAGTACGCATAGTCCTGGGCGAACGCCTAAGCAGGCCCTCGGGCGGGACATGCGGATCCGCCGGGCCGGGTCGGCGGATGTTGAGGCGATCGCCGCGTTCGGGGCGGAGGTCGCCAGGTTCGACGCGCACTTCAGCGGCACGCCCTACCGGGCGGGGACTGTCGCCGCCCTACGTCATGAGGCCGCTCGTCTTTTGGCGACCGCAGCGGTCACGCCAGTGGGCGGGCATGCGCGGCCGTGGGCCTGGCTAGCGGAGAAAGACGGCAGCCCGGTCGGGATGATCGCCACGCAGCGGCCAGATCATGCCGCCTGGATCGGCTCGATGACGCGACTCGCCCCGGTCGCTTACACCGTGCTCGGGTACGTCAGCCCGCAAGAGCGCAGCGCTGGCGTCGGGGCGGCGCTCGCCGCGTGCCTTCATGGAGAGGTCGACTCGGCAGGAGTAGCAGCGACGCTGCTCCACTATGAGCAACTCAACCCGTATGCCGCCCCGTTCTGGAGCCGGCAGGGCTACCGCCCGCTGTGGACTACCTGGGAGGCACGACCGGCCCGATCGCTACGTTAATGATGCTCAGGTGATTACGCTGCGCGTGCATTAGCACGTTCCGATGCTCTATAGAGTGTGGCGCATATAGAAATCTATTCAGTTACGGACATGTCGGTTATCGTTATTGAAGCCGACGGAAGGAGCGGAATAGTGGGCGCAAATCGACACGCGCTGATCGTCGTGGACATGCAGAACGGCTTCTGCCACCCGGGGGGGTCGTTCTTGAGGATCGGCTTGGGCATGGAGGGAACCGACGATGCCGTACGGAACGCGGTGATCGCGGTCAAGCAGGCACGTGTAGCCAATGTGCCAGTCATCTTCACCCGTCACCTGTACCGGCTCGGCCGGGCTGACGGAGGGCCGGAACTGATCCGGAAGAGTCCGGCGCTGGCCTTGGTCAATGGACTGGCAGCGGGGTCGTGGGACGCGGAGGTCGTGGACGACCTGGAATGCTATCCGGACGACCTGAAGGTCGACAAGGTCCGTTTCGACGCATTCCAGTGGACCTCACTGGAACCGTTGCTGCGAGGCCTGGCCGTTACGCGACTGGTGATTTGCGGGGTCGTCACCAACTTGTGCGTGGAGACGACGGTGCGCTCCGCGTTCATGCGGGATTTCCCCGTAACGCTGATCGAAGATGCCTGCGCCGCGAAGACTAGGCATCTGCACGAGCTTTCGATTGAGGTGCTCAGCACTTATGAGATCGCCGAGATCGCCCGTATCGCGGACGGGTTCAATGTGGGAGACCTAGATGGCAAGAAATGTGCCGTCCAGTGAAATCGCCAGGAAAATAACAAGCTAAGCCGGATCACGGCCGGATAACTAGGATATACCGGGTCAGCAGTCGCCAGCCGAGCAGGAACAGGCCAAGGAAGGCCAGCGCGACGGCGATGAACGCAAGTGCGGTGCCCTGGCCCGAGAGAACACGGAACGTCATGCCAAGCGCCACAGTGGCCAGCCACGCCGTCACCCCGACTGGCGCCACTGCGGTGGGACGCCACCGAGACCTAGTCTCCGGCCGGGTACGGTCCCTTGCCCACAGCAGCGCCGCGAGCCAGCCGATCGCCAGCCCCGCCAGGAACGGCCAGGACGTCGATGCGATCCCGCCGAGTGACTCGCCCTTAGCGTGGTTGGCTCGCCCGATGATGACGAAGGCGAGCACGCAGCAGGCGTCGAACGCCATCGCCAGTGGTACCCGGATGCCCATCCCGACAGCTTAGGGCAACAAGCTCTCGCTCGTTGCCGGTGCCGGCGGCAAGCTGACGGTCGACAGGGAGGCGTCTACCTGGCGAATGCCGCACAATAGACGGATGAGCGAAGTCGAAACGTCCGACGCCTCGCTGTGCCGTCTCCTGCACGGGTTGCCCGGCGTGGACGAGGCGGGGGCGGTCGCCCGGGCCGCCATGCTGGGGAGCCGTTCGGTGAAAGCCGATGCCAAGCGGCAGGCGATCGACTTGGCGATCTCCATGATCGACCTGACCACGCTTGAAGGTCAGGACACGCCCGGCAAGGTGCGGGCGCTGTGCGCGAAGGCAAGGCACCCAGGGTTCGGCGCGCCGATGGTGGCGGCGGTGTGCGTCTACCCAGACCTGGCCGGCATCGCCGCGACTGAGCTGAAGGGCACCCCCGTCAAGGTGGCGAGCGTCGCGACCGCGTTCCCTTCCGGCCGGGCGGCGCGCGACATCAAGCTCGCGGACGTGAAGTCCGCGGTCGCGGCCGGGGCCGACGAGGTGGACATGGTCATCGACCGGGGTGCTTTCCTGTCTGGCCGGTACCTGGCGATCTATGAGGAGATCCAGGCGGTGCGTGTCGCGTGTGGCGCGGCGCACCTGAAGGTGATCCTGGAAACTGGCGAGCTTGGCCCGCTGGGTAATGTCCGCCGCGCCTCCTGGCTGGCTATGCTGGCGGGCGCGGACTTCATCAAGACCTCGACCGGCAAGGTGTCGCCCGCCGCCACTCTCCCGGTCACGCTGGTCATGCTGGAGGCGGTGCGCGACTGGCACGCGGCCACCGGGCGGCGAGTTGGGGTCAAGCCGGCCGGCGGCATCCGCACCACGAAGGACGCCATCCGGTACATTGCGCTCGTTCACGAGACGGCGGGAGACGACTGGCTGGACCCGCGGCTCTTCAGGCTCGGTGCCTCCAGCCTGCTGAACGACCTGCTCATGCAGCGGGCCCGGATGGAAACCGGACGCTATTGGAGTCCCGACTACATGACGGTGGACTGAGGTTGGTTATGCGCTTTGACTACGCGCCCGCGCCGGAATCGCGCTCGATCGTCACGCTACGTGACACCTACGGGCTGTTCATCGGCGGCCAGTTCGTTGCCGGGAGCTCCGCATTCAAGACGGTGAACCCGGCCACCGAGGAGGTCCTCGCAGAGGTGACGCAGGCCGGGTCCGACGACGTGGACCGGGCGGTCGCCGCGGCCAGGCACGCTTACGAGCGCACCTGGTCGGTGATGCCCGGCAAGGAGCGGGGCAAGTACCTGTTCCGGATCGCCCGGCTGATCCAGGAGCGCGCCCGCGAGTTCGCCGTGCTGGAGACGTTGGACAACGGCAAGCCGATCCGGGAGTCCAGGGACGTGGACATCCCGCTGGCCGCGGCGCACTTCTTCTACCACGCGGGCTGGGCGGACAAGCTGTCGTACGCCGGCTTCGGGTCCGCGCCGAAGCCGCTTGGCGTTGCCGGGCAGGTGATCCCGTGGAACTTCCCGCTGCTCATGCTGGCCTGGAAGGTCGCACCCGCCTTGGCCTGCGGCAACACGGTTGTGCTCAAGCCGGCCGAGACCACGCCGCTGACCGCGCTGCTGTTCGCCGAGGTCTGCCAGCAGGCAGACCTGCCGCCCGGGGTGGTCAACATCATCACCGGGGACGGGAGCACAGGGCAGGCCCTGGTCGCCCACCCCGGCACCGACAAGGTGGCGTTCACCGGCTCCACCGAGGTCGGGAAGGAGATCGCGAGAAGCTGCGCGGTGTCCGGAAAGCGGGTCACGCTGGAGCTAGGCGGAAAGGCCGCCAACATCGTCTTCGACGACGCCCCCGTTGACCAGGCGGTTGAGGGAATCGTCAACGGGATCTTCTTCAACCAGGGACACGTATGCTGCGCGGGGTCCCGGCTGCTGGTCCAGGAGTCGGTCGCCGACGAGATCATCGGTGCGCTGAAGCGGCGCATGGGACACCTGCGGCTCGGCGACCCGCTGGACAAGAACACCGACATCGGAGCTATCAACTCGCGGGCGCAACTCGACCGCGTTGAGGCGTGCGCCGCGGACGGCGAGGCCGAGGGGGCGCAGCGGTGGTCGGCCCCGTGCCCGCTGCCCGACCGAGGCTTCTGGTTCCCGCCGACCGTCTTCACGGGCGTGTCGCAGGCGCATCGGATCGCGCAGGAGGAGATCTTCGGCCCGGTGCTTTCCGTGCTGACGTTCCGCACCCCCGACGAGGCCATCGCCAAGGCAAACAACACGCCCTATGGCCTGTCAGCCGGGGTGTGGACTGAGAAGGGATCGCTGATCTTGGCCATGGCGCAGCGGCTGCGGGCCGGGGTGGTGTGGGCCAATACCTTTAACCGGTTCGATCCGTCCGCTCCGTTCGGCGGCTATAAGGAGTCCGGCTACGGTCGGGAAGGCGGCCGGCACGGCCTGGAAGCCTACCTGGACGTTCTGGGGAGTAGCGATGTCTGAGGTATCCGAAGTGGCCGTCACAGGCGAGGCAGGGCGGATCGCGGTGCGCAAGACTTACAAGCTCTACATCGGCGGCGCGTTCCCCCGGTCGGAAAGCGGACGGTCCTACGTCGTGTCTGACCACGCGGGCGGCTTTCTCGCCAATGCCGCGCTCGCCTCCCGCAAGGACGCGCGCGACGCTGTGGTGGCAGCCCGGAAGGCGTTCCCAGGCTGGGCCGGCGCTACTGCCTACAACCGGGGCCAGGTCCTTTACCGGGTCGCCGAGGTGCTGGAGGGGCGGCGCTCGCAGTTCGCCGCCGAGGTCCGTCTTGCCACCGGGGCATCACCGGCAAGCGCGGAGGCCGAGGTTGACGACGCGATCGACCGCTGGGTCTGGTACGCCGGATGGGCGGACAAGATCGCCCAGGTGCGCGGTGCCGCCAACCCGGTCGCGGGGCCGTACTTCAACTTCTCCGTCCCCGAGCCGACCGGCGTGGTCGCCGTCCTCGCGCCGCAGGACTCATCGCTGCTCGGCCTGGTCGCGTGTGTGGCGCCGGCCATCGTCAGCGGCAACACTTGCGTCGTTGTCGCCAGCGAGCGGCTCCCGTTGCCAGCGGTGACCCTGGCAGAGGTGCTGGCCACCTCCGACGTGCCTGGCGGGGTCGTCAACATCCTCACCGGCCACGTCGCGGAGGTCGCGCCCTGGCTGGCCTCGCACATGGACGTTAACGCGATCGACGTCACCGGCGCCCCGGGTGCACTGGCCGATGACATGGCGGTGGCCGCCGCCGACAACCTCAAGCGCGTGGTCCGCCTCCCGGCCAGCGACTGGGCGGCCGAGCCGGGCACCGAGCGCATGGTCTCGTACCTGGAGACCAAGACGATCTGGCACCCCGTAGGCCTATAAGCATTCTTTACAGAACGAGAAGATCCGCTGTTCTTCCGCCAGAAAACTCTCGAAACCGAGCGCAGCGGTTGATATCTCTACTCCTGTGAGCACAGCGAGCGCGACGGCCTGCCGGGTAGGCATCGCCGCGCGCCCGGTCCGGGGGCGGCTAAAGTGCCGGGATGACCTCGGCGGCGATGCGCTCCGCCTGTCCCAGGAGGTCGTCAAGCGCGGTGAACAGCACCAGGCCAGCACCGGCGTCAACGACCTCGCGAACGGCGGTCACGCAGTCATCTGGCGTCCCGGCTATCCCGGCGGCCTCGATGGCGGCCACCCGCCGGCCGTAGACCCGCGCCAGCCCGGCGTTCAGCCGCTCACGGGCCCGGGCCGCCTCATCGTCAACAGCGATGTACACCCGCTTGGCGATGGGGAACCCGGCCTTGCCTTGCCTGGCTGCCTCGTCCGTGGCGACCGCCGCTTGCTTCTTGAACGCACTCGTCGGGGACGACCCCGCGCCGAAGAACCCGTCCCCCAGCCGCACGGCCCGGCGCACCGCGATCTCGCTGGACCCGCCAAACCACAGCGGGGGATGCGGCTTGTGCCGCGGCTTAGGCTCCATGACGGCGTCCTTGAGCTGCCAGAAGTCGCCGTCGAACGTGACGGTCGGCTGCGTCCACAGTGCCTTGGCCAGCGCGATGCCCTCAGTGAATCGCGCCACATACCTGTCCTTGCTCATCCCGAACGCCTCGAACGCCCGGTGCGGCCCGCCACTTCCTACTCCCACGTCCAGGCGGCCACCGCTGAGCTGATCCACGGTGGCGAGAGACTTCGCGAGGTGGACCGGGATGTGCAGCGTGCTCACGAATACCGTCGTCCCCAGCCGCAGCCGCGTTGTGCACGCGGCCGCGTAGGTCATGACCTCCATCGCCGACAGCTGCGCGCCAGTGCCGAGCGGGGACTCTTGCGCCCAGGCGCTGTGGTACCCGAGTTGCTCGACGCGTGCGAAGTACTCACGGAACGCCCCTGGGTCGAACTCGCCGTCGGCGTAGTACTGAGGTATCGCGATCGCGAAATCCATGGTCCAAGCCTAGCCACGTGGGGTGGTCGAACGGCGGTTGCCCCGCGGCTTCGCCGGGCCACAATGCGCAAGATGGCTGGATCACCCTCGATGTGATAGTCGTCCCATCCGTCGATTGCTCCTGTGCAGCGGGCATACGTTACTTGTAAGACTATGAATGACCTCAACGGGGCGGTTGCCGTGCTACGGCCGTCGATCCGGCTGCAGCGCCGCCCGCGTCCCGTACGACCTCAGAGAGGGACGTGCAGTGACTGACACGACCGCGGTGCTTCGCTACTCCGACGATGGCGAGCTGAAGCTGCCGGCGAAGCCCGCTACGGAGGGCGCCTCCGGCTTTGACATCTCTAAGCTGCTGGCGACGACCGGCCTGGTGACCTTGGACCCTGGCTTCGTCAACACCGCTTCCTGTTCCTCCGACATCACCTATATCGACGGCGATGCGGCTATCCTCCGCTACCGGGGCTACCCGATCGAGCAGCTTGCCGAGAAGTCCACTTTCCTTGAGGTCAGCTACCTGCTGCTGTACGGGGCGCTGCCGACAGCCGCCGAGCTGGAGAGCTTCACTGAGAAGGTGATGCACCATACCCTGCTGGACGAGGACTTCAAGACCTTCTTCAGCGCCTTCCCGCGCAACGCCCACCCGATGGCGGTGCTCTCCTCCGCAGTCTCCGCGCTGTCCAGCTTCTACCCGCAGGACCTTGACCCGCATGACGACGCCGAGGTCGAGATCTCGATCATCCGGCTCCTCGCCAAGCTGCCAACCTTGGCCGCGTACTTCTACAAGAGGTCGATTGGCCAGCCGTACATGTACCCGGACAACTCGCTCAACCTGGTCGAGAACTTCCTGCGGATGACGTTCGGCCTGCCGGCCGAGCCGTACAAGGCCGACCCGCTGATCGCCAAGGCCCTTGACACGCTGTTCGTCCTGCACGCCGATCACGAGCAGAACTGCTCGACCTCGACCGTCCGGCTGGTCGGCTCGTCTGAGGCCAACGTGTTCGCCAGCGTCTCGTCCGGAGTCCAGGCCCTGTCCGGCCCGCTGCATGGTGGCGCCAACGCGGCCGTCCTGGAGATGCTCGAGCAGATCCGCGACGCTGGCGGCAACGTCGACGAGTTCGTCAGCAAAGTCAAGAACAAGCAAGACGGCGCCAAACTGATGGGCTTCGGCCACCGGGTGTACAAGAACTACGACCCGCGCGCCAAGATCGTCAAGGCCACCTGCGACGAGATCCTTGGCAAGATCGGCGGCGACGACGAACTGCTGCACCTGGCGATGCAGCTTGAGGAGCGGGCACTGTCTGACGAGTACTTCATCACTCGCAAGCTTTACCCGAACGTGGACTTTTACACCGGGCTGATCTACCGTGCGATGGGCTTCCCGACAGAGATGTTCACCGTGCTGTTCGCCATCGGCCGGCTGCCTGGCTGGCTGGCGCACTACAAGGAAATGCTGCACGACCCGGCCACGAAGATCGGCCGTCCGCGCCAGGTCTACACCGGCACGACCCAGCGCGACTACGTCGCGATCGGGGCTAGGTGAGTCTTCTGGGGGGTACACCAATTTTTCTGGGGGGTACACACCAACCCCCCAGACCCCCCGCCCGCTTGGGTGGGGCGTCGTAGGCATCGGGCTGCGCCGCACGGGGTCCCTCGCGCTTCGCTTCTGGGACCCCGCGGCTCACCCGATCGCGCAGGTGCTCGCTCGCGGGCTCGCTGCGCCGCGCGGGAGCTTCCCGCCGTATTACCTGTGGGAGTAGCTACAGTCCCTGCCCCCGCATGCGTGGGGCTATGGGCTGTGGCATTGGGCTGCGCCGGGAGGGATTCTCATGGCATGTCGCTGTGGGGTCCCTCCGGCCCGCCTGATTGCCCGAAGCTGCTAGCCCCGATACCGTGACGGCGTGATCGACGAGCCAACGGCGGGACCGCTCCCTGCCGCATCGACCCAGCAGGCGGCGACGTCCGAAGGCGTGGAGCCGGGAGCCAGCGATCCCGAGGGCGCGCAGGCCGAGGGCGCGCAGGCCGAGGGCGCGCAGAAGAGTCCCTGGGACGACCCGCGGCTCCCGTGGACCGGCAAGCCGAGCAAGGCCGACATTGCCTGCTGGGTGGCCATCGTCGGGTCGGGCCTGTACCTGCTGGCGATTCTGCCGTTCCGTGCCCCCTTGGTCGGAACTCACCCGGTCCTGGGGGAACTGGTCAACGGGGCCACCGAGTCGATCATCGCCGCGGCGGCGTTCGCGCGCGTGGGCAGGGGGTCCCTCGCCGTCGCGATCCTCGTAGCGTTCCCGGGGCTGATGAAGTTCGACCCGATCTGGTGGTGGGCCGGGCGCCTGTGGGGCGAGAAGATCGTCCTGATCATCTCTGGCAAGCGCGCGGCAGGGCCGAAGTACCTGGCGCGAGTCCGCAAGTGGGGATGGCGCTTCAGCTGGCCGGCGGTCGTCATCAGCCCGTTCCTGCCGATCCCCAACTCCATCATTTATGTGGTCGTCGGCTCGGCGGGGATGAGCCTGGGCACGTTCCTCATCCTCGACCTCATTGGCTCGGCCCTGTGGATTGGCCTGCTGATAGGCCTCGGATATGAGCTAGGCCGCCGCGCCGTGAACATCGCTGAAACGATCTCGCATTACAGCCTGTGGTTTTCCCTCGGCATCGTGGCCCTCGTGCTGGTAGGGCAGTACTGGGGGAGCTGGCGGCGCAAGAGTTAGCTGCACGTTACGAAAGCACGTGCATCCGGCCTTGCAGTTGCATGCGCTGTAGGGCATCATGTGTGATGCGTGAATCACCCGGATCACGCGGTAGCTTCCCCCGGGGTCGCGATGAGCCTGAACCAGGCAGTGAACCTACCCATCCGAAAGCGGGTGGCGACGGCGCACCATGAGCGGCTGGACACGCCCGCGCGGACTACCCTCATGCCACGGCGGCCCCGTGTCGTGCGGATGCCAGCCGACTGGTGGAACTCGCCCGCCGCGGTCGGGTGCCCGCTGACCCGTGGAGTTCAGTCAGCTCGCGCCGCCCGGCGGCTGACAAGGAGCACGCTGCGCGACTGGGGCCTGGGGACGCTAGCGGACGACGCGGAGGCTATTGTCGGCGAGTTCGTAGCCAACGCGGTCACGCACGCCGCTGATCTCGCCGCCGAGGGCCGCCGGGTCGGGCCTGACAACCTAGGACTCCGGCTGCTGCGCCGCACTGGAGAGGTGATCTGCGCGGTGCTGGACCCCAGCGACACCGCCCCGGTGCTGAAGGCACCGGACAGCGTCGAGGAGTCCGGTCGCGGCCTGCAGATGGTGGACGTGCTGAGCGACGTCTGGGGCTGGAGCCGGTCGCCGGCCGGGGCAAGGCAGTCTGGGCGATCCTGTTCTCAGCATGATCCCTAACTGGATGCCGGGGTCTGCGGGGGACTGAGCGTCGCCCTGCTTGAGCCGCCGCGGGGAGGGGCGTGGCGGGTCAGGCAGGGCGACTCGGGGGACATATCCTGGCCAATCCCCGTAGGGTTCTGGCGCATGCGAGGCGGGTTCGTTAATGTTCCATCTCGCGGATGCTCACAGGAGGAAGCTGGATGCCCTGGACGTGGCGGTACGAGAAGACGGACGGTGCCGTTGTCGGCACCGGAGGGCTGCAGGAGGCGATCTTCGCCAGCCAGGGCGACGCCGAAAGCTGGCTGGGGGAGAACTGGCGCGGGCTGGTCGACGCGGGGGTGGACCAGGTGATCCTCCTTGACGACGATCGCGCCGAATACGGCCCAATGAGCTTGCACCCTGAGGGATAGCTGCCCGGCCCGGTTGGCGGCGATGGCCCAGGGGCGGGCGGTTTGTGCCCATTCCCCTGGGCAGAGCGCGTTCCCCTGGCCAGAGCGCGCTAGGGCCTGCTGCCGCTGGGTAGTCAGCTCGGGCGCTTGGCTGGGCTGACCGTCTCCGCTGGGTCGCGGTTGATGACGTCGGACAAGACGTCGTCGATCGCGCGCATGAGGTCGGCGTCCAGCCTGACCCCAGACGCGGCGGCGTTCTCGCGGACCTGCTCCGGACGGCTTCCCCCGGTGATGGCGGAGGAGACGTTCGGGTTCTGCAGCACCCAGGCGAGCGCCAGCTGGCCGGGCTTCAGGCCCGCCTCGGCGGCCAGCGGCAGCAGGCCCGCAGCGGCGCTCAGCACCTCGTCGCGCATCCACCGGCTGATGAACCGGGCACCGCTGGCCTCATCGGTGGCCCGCGAGCCTGCCGGGGGCAGTGCGCCTGGCTGGTACTTGCCCGTCAGCACTCCCTGCGCGATGGGGGAGAAGCAGACCTGCCCGATACCCTCCTTCTCGCACAGCGGGATGACCTCCGGCTCGATAACCCGCCACACCATGTTGTACTGCGGCTGGTTGGAGACAATCCGGTCCAGCCCGAGTTCTGCCGCGATGCGCAAGGCGTCGGCGATCTGCTCGGCCCGCCACTCTGAGACGCCGATGTAGAGCACCTTTCCGGCCCGCACCAGGTCGTCGAACGCCCGCATGGTCTCCTCAAGAGGCGTGTCGAAGTCGTACCGGTGCGCCTGGTACAGGTCGACGTAGTCGGTGCCCAGGCGGCGCAGCGAGTTGTTGATACCTTCGCTGATGTGCTTGCGGGACAGCCCTGAGTTGTTCGCGCCCGCGCCCCGGGGCCAGTAGACCTTGGTGGCGATCTCCAGGGTTTCCCGCTGCACCCCGTGCAGCGCATGGCCGAGGATCTCCTCGGCCCGTCCGGCCGCGTAAACGTCGGCGGTGTCGAATGTGGAGATGCCGACATCGAGGGCGGCGTGCACGCAGGCGATCGCCGCCTCCTCCTCGATCTGGGACCCGTGGGTAATCCAGTTCCCGTACGAGATCTCGCTGACGCGCAGACCGCTGCGGCCAAGATAACGATGTTCCATGAGGGAACCGTATCGGTCCCACTTTCAGCCCGGTAGGCGGAGGGCACGGGGGGCCGAAGGGTCTGCCTCAAGCCCGGTAAGGCGGGGGCACGGGGGCCGCAGGGTCTGCCTCAAGCCCGGTAAGGCGGGGGCACGGGGGCCGCAGGGTCTGCCTCAAGCCCGGTAAGGCGGGGGCACGGGGGCCGCAGGGTCTGCCTCAAGCCCGGTAAGGCGGGGGCACGGGGGCCGCAGGGTCTGCCTCAGCCCGGTAGGCGGGAGGCCCCAGGGGCCCGGTGGTCTTTGCCGGGTTCCCCTGGGAAGGGGGTTATAGGGGGTCTCCCCCTATGCCGGGGGGTCGACAGGGGGGTCGCCCCCCGGGGATATAAGAACTTGTCTCCTGGCTTGATCCGGGGGGCGGGCGTCCGCATCCTGCGGATCTGCAGCGCGCGCAGCACTGCGTACATGGTCAGGCCCCGGGTGGACTCGCCGGGCAACCGCTCGGGGACGAGCTTGGCCAGCGCCCGGCGGATGAAGAACCCGTCGATGACGATGGCGGCGACCAGGGCGTACACGATGTATGAGGAATAGCCCTCGATCAGCTTGTTCTTGGAGAAGATCACGACGAGCAGCAAGACCAGCACGTACATGTAGAACTCGCTGGGCCGGCGGTGCGCGTCGACGTAGTCGCGGGCAAGCTTGCGCGCGGGTCCCTTGTCGCGCGGCCCGAGGGCCCAGTCCTCGCCGCGCCGCATGGCATCCATGCGGCGACTGCGCTCGGAGCGGTCCCGCTCCTTGAGGCGGGCCTTCTCCTCGCTGGTCAGCGGGCGCCCTGGAGTTGACTGCGAGGTGCGAGTGCCGGAGGTGCGGCCGCCGCTGATGGACTGGTAGCGATTGCGCTCGGCCTCGCTGCGCTTAGGCGTGGGGCGGCCCTTGCCGGACTGGGTGGCTGGTCTGTCTTTGGCCGGGGCGCCGCTGTCCTTCACGCCCTGGGGGTCCTGGGCCGTGCTGTCGGTCGCGCCGGCGCTGTTGCGTCGGAACACGGCCATAGCTTAAAGCCCTGATATGGATGCTCGCAGACGCCGGCTGGGGCCTGCGGGCCGACGCCTTGGGGACTCGGGGGGACAGCCCTCGGGAACGCCAGCCCGGTGTGGCGCGTTCTTCCTGCGTGCGTTGCTTGAAGCCTGTTAAGGGTGGGAGCCAGCACGGTAGATAAGTAGTAAGCACGGCGGGTTCCGCGTAGGGTGGATTGCGGTATAGCAGGCGGCAACCGCTGCCCGCCTGGCGGTGGTGCCGCCCGGTGCGGCGCATGGGTGAATGAAGGGGACGGCCGCGTCTATGAGCGTGATGAAGCGAGTCTCGCTGATCTTCCGGGCCAAGGCTAACAAGGCGCTGGACAAGTACGAGGATCCGCGCGAGACCTTGGACTACTCCTACCAGCAGCAGGTGGAGATGCTCACCCGGGTGCGGCGCGGGGTTGCTGACGTTGCCACGTCCCGCAAGCGGGTCGAGCTCCAGATGAACCAGTTGCAGAAGCAGTTGCAGACCAAGGAGAACCAGGCGCGCACCGCACTGGGACAAGGACGCGAGGACCTGGCCCGTGCCGCACTGGAGCAGAAGTCCAACGTGCAGCAGCAGTACCAGAGCCTCCAGCAGCAGTATCAGGGGCTGCAGGAGCAGGAGGAAAAGCTGACGCTTGCCTCCCAGCGGCTGCAGACCCAGGTGGACTCCTTCCGCACCCGGAAGGAGACCATCAAGGCGACGTACACGGCGGCCGAGGCGCAAACTCGGATCAACGAGGCCTTTTCCGGCATTTCCGAGGAAATGGGCGACGTCGGCATGGCCATCCAGCGGGCCGAGGACAAGACCGCCCAGATGCAGGCCCGGGCCGGCGCGATCGACGAACTGCTGGCCTCTGGCGCGCTGGAGAACCACGTCGGCGGCTCCCCGGACTACATCCAGGCCGAGCTTGACCGGATGGGCGCGAACAACGAGATCGAGTCGGAGATGGCCCGGCTGCGCGGCGAGCTGACCTCCGGTCCCGGGGAGACGCCGAAGGAACTCGGCTCAGGGACAGGTGAGCAGTCGTGATCGTCAGGATTCTCGGAGAGGGGCAGTTCGAGGTCTCGCAGGAGACAGCGGCCCGTCTGGAGGAGCTCGACACCGACCTCGAGGCGGCCATCGCGGCGAATGACGACACGGCGTTCAAGGCCGCACTCTGCGCCTCGGTGGACGTCGTACGCTCCGGCGGGAGGCCGGTGCCGGCGGACTCGCTCCATACCGCCGAGATCATCCTGCCGTCATCGGACGCCGACGTGGCCGAGGTGCTGAAGCTCTTGTCCGACGGGCAGCTCGACGGCTGACGCATGCGGACCTGGGCGGCTTGCCCGCTCTGCCCTTATCCGTCCGTGAATCGGGCCGTTTTTCAGCCTGTAGCGTACATAGTGCCGCTAGCAAGCACTGCGGAAACGTTCAGCCTGCCCGAGGTGTTGTTCGGATAGATTCGTTCTCGTGTAGGGACGTGCCAGGACAGTCCTGGCAATGATTTCGGAGGTGCCACATGGCGCGTACCCGTTACGCACCTGACCGGGGACTCACGGTGCGGATGACGCTGACCATGTTCCTGCTTGGTCTGGTGTTCGTCATTTTCGTGGCGGCGCTTATCGGCGTCTTGTCGGCGCTGCGGGTCTCCGGTGCGGCAATCATCTTCATCGCCGTGATCTTCGGCATCGGGTCGGCCTGGACATCGCTGTTCTACTCGGACAAGATCGCACTGCGGACGGCGGGGGCACGCGAGGTCTCACCGCAGGAGGCACCGCAGCTGCACGGCATCGTGGACCGGCTGTGCGCCATGGCGGACATGGAAAAGCCGCGAGTGGCGATCGCTCCCACCGACATGCCAAACGCCTTCGCCACCGGCCGTAACAGCAAGAACTCGGTGCTGTGCGTCACTGATGGCCTGCTGCGCCGGCTCGACGACAATGAGCTTGAGGGCGTGCTCGCCCACGAGTTGTCGCACGTGGCGCACCGGGACGTCCAGGTGATGACCTACGCGTCGGTGCTCGCGATCATAGCGGGCCTGCTAATGCGGTTCGCGTTCTACTCCGAGCTGTTCGGCGGCGGCGGACGCGGCAGGCGCGGCAACCAGAACTTCTTCCTCATCCTGGTCGCGATCATGGTCGTGTCCGCGGTCATCTACGCCATCAGCTTCCTGCTCATGCGGCTGCTGTCCCGGTACCGGGAAGCTCGCGGCCGACCGCAGCGGCGCCCTGCTCACCGGCCAGCCCAGCGCCCTGAAGAGCGCGCTGGTCAAGGTCAGCGGGACGATGTCGCGGATACCGACGCGGGACCTGCGCGAGGCCCAGCCGCTCAACGCGTTCTTCTTCGCCCCCGCGCTCAACATCCACGACCCCCAGGCCAGCCTGGCGAAGCTCTTCTCGACCCACCCGTCGCTAGAGCGGCGGATCGAGGAGCTGGACAAGATCCAGCGCCAGCTCGGCCAGATCGCGCCGAAGAACTAGCAGCCACCTTTTAGCGAAGCAGGGACGACGGCATGGGCTTCCTTGACACCATCTTCGGCCGGACCAAGCCGGTCCAGCCGAAGCTGGACGACCTCTTCGGGTTGCCGTCAGCGGCGATCGGCCTGCAGGCCGCCACCGGGTTCACGCCGACCGGCTCCGGGTCGGTGTGCTTCCGCGCGGTGGAGGGCAAGACCTTCGCCGACGTCCAGTCCGAGGTCAGCGACCTGCTCAACATGGATTCCGGACGGCCGGGTGGCGGGCTGCCGGTCGAGGTGACCCGCGACTCCTACGGGTATACCTGGCTGGTCAGCTCGCACATGTCCGACGAAATGGACACGCTCGTCACCGATCTCCACGCGGTCAACAGCACGCTGGTGGACAATGGATTCGGCCCGCAGCTCCTGTGCACCATGGTCGCCTTCAGGGACGAGCAAGAGCGGCGCCTGGCGCTGGTGTACCTGTACAAGCGCGGCACGTTCTACCCGTTCGCGCCGCTATCAGGGCAGCGCCGCGACAACGCCCTGGAGCTTCAGGTCAAGGGCGCGATCGGTGCGGATCTGAAGTTCGAGCAGGACCTGGAGAGGTGGTTCCCGGTGTGGGGAGCCCCTGGCTTGTGATTCACCGCACCCGGCCGCATGCCAGGAATGGGTGGGCCGGGCTTATGGTTGAGTGTTGAACGAGTAGTGCCGACGGGCGGCGCTAGGAACTCAGACGGGAGCTAGTCACCGATGACCGTTCAGGACGAAGTGACGCAGCAGGGAATCGTCCTCACCGACGCGGCCGCGCAGAAGGTCAGCGCGCTGATCAGCCAGGAGGGCCGCGACGACCTGAAGCTGCGTGTCGCCGTTCAGCCGGGCGGCTGCTCTGGCCTGCGCTACCAGCTCTACTTTGACGAGCGCTCCTTCGATGGCGACCTCGTCCGCGCGTTCGGCGGCGTCGAGGTCGTCACGGACAAGATGAGCGCGCCGTACCTCATGGGCGCTACCGTCGACTTCGTGGACACGATCGAGAAGCAGGGCTTCACGATCGACAACCCGAACGCGACGGGATCCTGCGCCTGCGGGGATTCCTTCCACTAAACTCCCATGCGTCCTGCCTAACTGGACGCAGCGCAAACTGAAGACAAAGGGCACCTAACGATGCGGATAGCTGTCACCGGGTCGATCGCTACCGACCACCTGATGACTTTCGCCGGCAAGTTCACCGACACGCTCATCGCGGACAAGCTCGACAAGATCTCCGTGTCGTTCCTGGTGGGCGACCTGCAGATCCGGCGGGGCGGCGTGGCCGGGAACATCGCGTACGGCCTAGGCTGCCTCGGGCAGAACCCTCTGCTCGTGGGCAGCGTGGGGCCGGACTTCGCCGAGTACCGCAGGTGGCTGGATGAGCATGGCGTGGACACCTCAGGCGTCCGGACATCGCTGACTCAGCACACCGCGCGGTTCACCGCGACGAACGACGAGTCGGGCAACCAGATCGCGTCGTTCTACCCCGGCGCCATGAGCGAGGACAGCGAGATCGCCATCGAGGCCCTCGCCGAGACGCACGGCGTCGAGATGGTACTGATCGGGGCGGGTGACCCGGCCGCGATGCAGCGCTACACGGCGGGCTGCCGCAAGGCGGGCATCGCGTTCGCGGCCGACTTCTCCCAGCAGGTCGCCTTCCTCGACGGGGACGCCATGCGGACGCTGGTCGAGGGCGCGGCGTACCTGTTCTCCAACGAGTACGAGGAAGCCGTCATCGAGTCCAAGACCGGATGGTCCTCGGCCGACCTACTAGAGCGGGTCGGCACCCGGGTGGTCACACTCGGCGCCGAGGGCGCGAAGGTCGAGCGCAAGGGCGAGGCGCCGGTGGTTGTCGGCCCGATCAAGGACGCGAACTTCGTGGAGCCGACGGGCGCGGGCGACGCGTTCCGCACGGGGTTCCTCGCGGCGACCGCGTGGAACCTGCCTGTCGAGCGGGCTATCCAGCTCGGCAACCTGATGGCCGTGCATGCCCTGGAAACGGTCGGCCCGCAGGAGTACGAGCTAACCGCCAAGACCCTCGCGGAGCGCGCCACGGCGTCCTATGGCGAGGCAGCGGCGGCCGACTTCATGGCTTACCTGCCCGCCTGAGTAGCAGGCTCAGAACTGCCGCTGGGGCCATCCGGAGCACTTCTGGGTGGCCCTCAGTGCTTTTCCCGCACAACGACCCCGCCCACTGTCGCCGGATTCACACGCGCCGGCGAGGGGCGCAACGAAACCGGGCGGCGCGATTCCCCTGAGGGAACCGCGCCGCCCGGCCCGGTCTTCGCGCGCAAGGCCTAGGGCCGCAGGCTCCAGGAGTGCTTGCCGGGCGCGAACGCCTCGATGTACTGGTCGGGCGAGCCGACCCCTGTCTCGTCGTCGTAGCCCGGGGTCGCGGCGAGTTGGCTGGCCAGGGTGACCGAGATCGTAGCGCTGGAGCTCACCGGGATGCTCACGGCGCCGTCGGCGCCGTTTACGCCCAGGAAGCGCAGGTACGTCAGGAGCGGGAGCGCCCCGGTGTCCGGGTTGGTGTAGTTGGACCGGACCTCGTACTGCTGGGCGCCACCGGGAGTGTCGGTGACGTCATGGAAGGCGTTGCTGGCCTTGTTCACGGCGTCCAGCTTGTAGATCGCGGGGTTGGCGAAGCCGATCGCCTTGCCGCCGTTGGCCTGCTGCGCGTCCGCCTCGATGCCAGCGAAGGTCGGAGAGGCGAGGCTGGTGCCGCCAATCCGGCTGATGCGGAACTTCAGCGAGGAGAGCTTGTCGTTCGGCCCGAGCAGGCTCTCGCCCACCGCGAAGCCGGTCGACGGGTCGGCTAGCGCTGAGACGTCCGGGATCACCCGCATCGGGGCCTTGGCCTTGGTGACGGACTCGGTGTAGGCCTCAAGGGTGCCCTTGTAGTAGGACGGGGTGCTCGTGATCTCGGTCTCGGCGAGACTCGTCGGCACGACGGACGCCTGGTACCACGGCTGGGGGTAAATGGCGGACACGCCGCCGCCAGTGGAGCCGTCGTAGTAGCTGGCCACGTCAAGCGGGTCGGTCGTGGCGAGGTTGGCCTTCGGGGTGAAGGTCCAGGCGCTGGCCCCCTTGGAGGTGGTCAGCGGGTCGATGACAGTTCCCCAGCCGGTCTCGGACTCGTAGTTGTTGCTGGCGCCGATGGCCAGGCTGGTGCCGCCGACCGAGGTCACCCACGGGCTGGAGGTCGGGTAGTCGGTCTGTACCGCGTCGGTCCCGTCCTCGTAGTTCGGGTCCTCGTAGCCGCTGTCGCCGGCGGAGAAGAAGAACCCGATGCCCTCGGTGGCGCCAGCCTCGAACATCAGGTCGTAGACCGGCGTCAGCGAGGAGACGTCGGTCGGCTCGCCCCACGAGTCGGTCACGATGCTGGCCGCGTGGGTGTTGACGACGTACGCGATCGCGTTGCCCAGCCCGGTGTCGGTGCAGTCCGACGCGCCGACGTAGACGACGTTCGCGTCCGGCGCCTGGCCGTGGACGGACTCAACGTCCAGCGACTCCTCGCCGTACCAGCCGGCCGCGCCGCACCCGTCGGGGTTGGCCGCGGTCGGGGCCGCGGTCAGGTCCCAGCCGGTCGCGCCGGGGTGCAGGACCTGCGTGTACTGGCCACTGCGGAACGGCTTGTCCAATGTCTTGCTGCCGCCGTACTGCCTGGCGGCCCAGTCAGCGTACTCGTTGGCGTTCGCCAGCATGGTCGGCGCGGCGTAGGCGTCGATGATCGCGACGGTGACGCCCTTGCCGGTGTAGCCGGACTGGGTGACGTTGTAGGCGCCGCGGATCTGGCCCGGGGTGTAGCCGACGTTGGTCCACGGCTGCGCCTTGCCGTTGACGGCCGGAATCGGCTGGTTGGTGCCGGAGACCTTGGTCGCCAAGTTCTGCCCGTAGTAAGTCGAGGTGTACGGGGCGACCTCGTAGTTCTGCCCGGGAGGCGGCAGGGCGTCGTCCGGCTTCATCTCGTGGCTAGCGCTGTCCAGCCCGGCCACCGCCGCCACGTCGCCGGAGATGGAGCCGGGACGGTGGCAAGCTCTTCCGGCGCCCAGAACTTCTGGACCGACTTCTTGCTGGCAACCCGGTAGCTGCCGAACTTCACGCCGAATGCGTGCGCGACCTCGGCAGGCGTGCCCGTCACCTGGACGTACGCGCCAAAGCCATGGGTGACGCTGCCAACGCTCAGGCCATTGGAGCGGGCCCAGCTCTCAACACTGCCAGCCTCGGACGCCGACGGCGCGAACCGGGCGATCGCCTGTGCGGCCGACAGGTAATGCCCGTACTGGGCGTTGCCCGGCGTCGAGACCGCCTGCGCGTAGGCCGTCAGGCCCGACGCGTTCCGGCTGGCCAGATAGACGCTGGCAGTGATGTGCGCCGGCAGCGCGGGGGCCGCGGATAGCAGCGCCTTCGCGGACGCCAGCGAGGTCTGGGTGTCGGCCACGGAAACTCGGACGTTGTCTGGGCTGACCGACGCCGACGCCGACGCCGCCACCGCGGTCGCCACGCTGCCGCCGACGGCGAGCAGCGAGGCTGCGCCAACCGCGGCGACCGCACGCAATCGTGTTACGTGTTTCACTCTGGAACCCTCTCAGCCGTTCGTGTAGTGAGTCGCGAACTAGGGGTTACTCTGTCGGAAACTTGTCACGGCGCGCAATAGGGCGACGCGTAATTAGGCCATTTCGAACAGGGGAGTAGCGTGGAGGCCATGGTTTACACCGGCCCGCCCCCGCTGACCCTGTCCACCGCCTTCACGCAGTGGACGGCTGACGGGCCGATGATCACCCTCGCGGTGCTCCTGGCCGGCGCCTATCTCGCTGGCATGCGCCGGGTCCGCCGCGGCGGCACGCCATGGGCAACCGGCCGGGCCGTCGCGTTCTGTGGCCTGGGGGTGGGGTTCCTCGTCTACGCCACGACGTCCTGGGTCGGCGTCTACCAGGACATCTTGTTCTATGCCCGGGCGACCCAGACCGTGCTGCTCGTCCTGGTCGTCCCGCTGTTCCTGGCGATGGGCAAGCCTTTGACGCTCCTGTCGCTTGCGGCTCCGGCAGTTGGCGCCCGCGTCGAGCGGGCCGTCAAGAGCAAGGTCGCGATCGCCCTGACGTTCCCGGCGGTCACCACGTTCGCCCTCGTCGCGGTGCCGATGGTGATGTACTTCACGACCTGGTACACCCACACGTTCACCAGCAACGCGCTGCGCGAGGTCACGTACCTCATCCTGATGGCACCGGGGTACCTGTTCTTCTGGACGCTCCTTAATGTCGACCCAGTGCCGAAGAGGTACAACCGGGCCATCTCGATGTGGATAACCGCCGCCGAGATCGTCGGGGACGCCTTCTTCGGCATTGCTGTGATCGCCGACCAGAACCTCATCGGCCTAGCCCATTACCAGGCGCTGCACCGCCCGTTCGGCCCGACGTTCGCTACCGACGAGGTGATCGGCGGCGGCGTGCTGTGGATTCTCGGCGACTTCGTCGGACTGCCGTTCCTGGCCGTCCAGCTCATCCAGGCGATGCGTGATGACAAGGCCGAGGCGGCGGTCATTGACGCCGAGCTCGACGCCCTAGACGCGGCCAGGCAGGCCGCCGCCGCTCGCGTCGAATACGACCCAGGGCCGGACGACGAGCTCGCCGAGCGCCCCTGGTGGCAAGACGATCCCCGCTTCACCGACAGGTTCAAGGCAACCTGAGCAACTGGTCCGTCCTGTATCGGGCTTAGTAATTCCGCGTGATGCCGAACGCCCAGCCGGACTGGTAGTCCTCGCGGAAGGCAAGGTCGTGGGACTTCATCTGGCACCAGGCGGGGATGTCGGTGTAAGCGGCGGGGTCGTCGGCGACTACGGCGACGACCGCGCCGATGGGGACGTCACGGATCTGCTCGGCCAGCATGATGATGGGGATGGGGCATTTGCGGCCCAGTGCGTCAATGACGACGGATGCCTCGGGCAGCCGGGACGGGGAAGGCTGCGGCGGTACTGGAGCTGGTACCAGGGAGGCAGCAGGGGAACTTGCCTCCCGGCGGCTGAGCCAGGTCCGGCTCGCCGCCCGTACGCTATCGCTTAGGCCCACGTTTCCATGATGCCCGGTTAGCCCGGTCATACGCAGGGGAACACGCCAAGACTCGGCGCAAATGCGTTCTGTTACATACCGTGGAGCGTCCGGGGAAACTGGTGCGGAACACCGGGGGTCGCCGCAACGGCTGCCCGGGCGCGCGATAGCGTATGCACGACACGCTGTAGAAGACCATGGACCGGTCCCGAGTTGCGGGCCGGCGACGTCGTTGGGAAGGCGCTTCGTTGACTCTGAATCGTCGGCAGGCCGCGCCATGCGCGCGCGGCACCGCCACGCGCCGTCGCCGGGTAAAGGCGGCGGGCGTTGGCGCGCTTGCCGTCATGTTGCTTGCCCTTACCGGGTGCACGAATGACACGTTCACCCGGCTTGGCTTCCCGAATCCCGTCACCGAGCAAGGCAAGATCGTTATCTCGCTCTGGCAGGGTTCGTGGATTGCCGGGCTGCTCGTTGGCGCGGTCGTTTGGGGCTTGATCTTGTGGGCGGTGGTATTCCACCGCAAGAAGGGCGATAAGCTCCCGCCTCAGGTCCGGTATAACATGCCGATCGAGATCCTGTACACAGTCGTCCCCTTCGTGCTGATCGCCGTGCTGTTCTACTACACGGCGAAGGACGAGAACACGATTGACGCGATCCCGGCGCACCCCGCCCTGACCGTGAACGTGGTCGGCTTCCAGTGGAGCTGGGAGTTCAACTACCCGTCGCAAAAGGTCACGGAAGATGGCGAGATGTGGCAGCCGAACCTCCCCTCCAGCCAGCAGCACCTGCCGCTGCTTGAGATCCCGGAGGGGGAGTCGGTTGAGTTCAACCTGACCTCGCCGGACGTGATCCACGCGTTCTGGGTGCCGGAGTTCCTGTTCAAGCGGGACGTGATCCCCGGGCACCCGAACCACTTCTCGATCACCGCCACGCAGACCGGCACGTTCATCGGCCACTGCAGTGAGCTTTGCGGGGTCTACCACAGCCGGATGCTGTTCACGCTCAAGATCGTGACGCCGTCACAATTCCAGACATGGATCGCCCAGCAGAAGGCGCTCCAGAGCACCTCAGCAGGGAGCACCACGTGACCACGCTTGACCAGCCGGCCAGCCAAGCTGCCCTACGTCGGGCGCAGCGGACCGAGCGCAAGGGCTCGGTACTGGCGGGATGGCTGTCCTCCACGGACCACAAGATCATCGGGCACATGTACCTGATCACGTCGTTCGTGTTCTTCCTGCTCGCGGGGATCATGGCGTTGCTGATCCGGGTCCAGTTGCTAGGACCGGACAACTCCATCGTCTCCGACCAGCAGTACAACGAGCTGTTCACGATGCACGGCACGATCATGCTGCTGCTGTTCGCGACCCCGCTGTTCGTCGGGTTCGCGAACGAGCTGGTGCCGCTGCAGATCGGCTCGCCCGACGTCGCGTTCCCCCGGCTCAACCTGGTGAGCTACTACTTGTTCGCCTTCGGCGGCATCATGCTGCTGATGAGCTTCCTGACGCCGGGCGGCGCGGCCTCGTTCGGCTGGTACGCCTACTCGCCGCTGACCAGCGCCGCGTACTCCCCGGGCATCGGCGCTGACCTGTGGATCATGGGGCTGGCGCTGTCCGGCTTCGGCACGATCCTCGGCGCCGTCAACTTCACGACGACGATCTTCTGCATGCGCGCGCCCGGCATGACGATGTTCCGCATGCCGATCTTCACCTGGAACGCGCTGCTCACCTCGATGCTGGTCCTGCTGGCGTTCCCGGTGCTCGCCGGGGCACTGCTGGTGCTGGAGATCGACCGCCGCCTGGGCGCCCAGGTCTTCTCGGCCAACTCCGGTGGCGCGATCTTGTGGGAGAACCTGTTCTGGTTCTTCGGCCACCCCGAGGTGTACATCCTGGCGCTGCCGTTCTTCGGCATCGCGACCGAGATCCTCCCGGTGTTCAGCCGCAAGCCGCTGTTCGGCTACAAGACGCTGATCGCCGCCACGATCTCCATCGCGGGCCTGTCGATGACGGTGTGGGCGCACCACATGTTCACCACCGGCGCGGTGCTGCTCCCGTTCTTCTCGTTCATGACGCTGCTGATCGCGATCCCCACGGGCGTGAAGTTCTTCAACTGGGCGGGCACGATGTGGCGCGGCCAGATCACGTTCGAGCCGCCCATGCTGTACACGATCGGCTTCCTGATCGTGTTCCTGTTCGGCGGCATCACCGGCATCATCCTGGCGTCGCCGCCGCTGGACTTCGCGGTCTCCGACTCCTACTTCGTCGTGGCCCACTTCCACTACGTGCTGGCCGGCACCGTGCTGTTCGAGATGTTCGCCGGTTTCTACTTCTGGTGGCCGAAGATGACCGGCAAGATGCTCAACTCCAAGCTGGGCAAGGTCCAGTTCTGGTTCCTGTTCATCGGGTTCAACATGACGTTCCTGGTACAGCACTGGGCGGGCGTGCAGGGCCAGGTGCGCCGGACGGCGAACTACCCGTTCCTGCCGGGCGACGTGACCACGCTCAACATCATCTCGACGGTCGGCTCCTGGCTGCTGGCCATCTCGGTTCTCATGTTCATCTGGAACGTCTACGTGACCGCACGGTTCGGCGCCAAGGTGACTGAGGAAGACCCGTGGGGCTACGCTTCCTCGCTGGAATGGGCGACCTCCTGCCCGCCGCCGAGGCATAACTTCTACCGCATCCCGCGCATCCGCTCCGAGCGCCCGGCGTTCGACCTGCACTACCCGCACATCGTGGGTGGCCGCGTGTCGCGCGACCTATCCCAGACCATCCCCGCGATCAGTGCGGCAAAGAAGTAGTCGGGAGCTGTCTTACACATGAAAGTCGAAGGCTGGCTCTTTATTGGCCTAGGCGGCTTCCTGATCGGGGCCGACGTCGTCTACTGGTACCTGTCTTACGACCCGACCGGCACGGTGGCGATGGCCCTCGCGGTCGGCCTGGCCCTGCTAGCCGGGTTCTACATCCTGTTCACCGGACGGCGGCTGCCGCTGCGGCCCGACGACAACCCCAGCGGCGAGGTCGAGGAGGGCACCGGATCGCTGGGCTTCTTCAGCCCGCACTCCTGGTGGCCTTTCTGGGTCGGCCTCGCGGCGGCGGTCACCGCGACCGGCTTCGCGATCGGCTGGTGGCTCTTCCTGATCGGCGTGGTGGCGATGTTCTTCACCTCGGTTGGCTTCGTCTTCGAGTACTACCGTGGCGCGTTCAAGCACTGACTTTTGATACCGAACGGCCCTGGCCCGCTCTTGCGGGCCAGGGCCGTTCGGCGTTCTGCCTTTCAGCCTGGCGCGGCAAGCCCTGACTGGTAGGCGATGATCACGAGCTGGACCCGGTCGCGGGCGTCCAGCTTCGTCAGCAGGTGGGCCACATGGGTCTTGGCGGTCGCGGGGGAGATGACGAGCCGCTCCGCGATCTCCGCGTTCGACAGCCCGGTGGCGACGAGGCGCAGCACCTCGCACTCGCGGTCGGTGAGCAGCCGGGTAATGCCGACCGGGCGCGAGCCGACCGCGGGCGTGGTTGGCGCCGCTGCCGGAGTCCGGGAGAACTGGCTGATCAAGCGGCGGGTGACGCTCGGCGCCAGGAGCGCCTCGCCGGCCGCGACCACTCGGATGGCGGTGAGCAGGTCGGCGGGCCACGTGTCCTTCAGCAGGAAGCCGCTGGCCCCCGCGCGCAGCGCCGCGAACACGTACTCGTCCAAGTCGAACGTCGTGAGGATGATGACCCGCGTCCCGGCGGTCTCGGAACCGGACGTGATCTGGCGGGTGGCCTCGATGCCGTTGAGCAGCGGCATCCGGACGTCCATCAGCATGACGTCAGGACGCGCCCGGCGCGCGACCTCGACCGCCTCGGCGCCGTTCTCGGCCTCGCCGACGACGGACAAGCCTTGTGTGGCCGCGATGATCCCGCAGAACCCGGCCCGGACGAGCGCCTGGTCGTCCGCGACCGCAACGGAGACGGTCACTGGATGAGCTCCAGGGCCGGCTCAGATGGCGCTGCCGGGTCCGTGGCGGGGAACGTGGCAGCGACAGCGGCTAGGGCGGGGATCGGCAGGCGCGCCCAGACCCGGAAGCCGCCGTCGGCCATCGCCCCGGCGCTGAGGGAGCCACCGCACAGGTGGGCGCGCTCCCGCATGCCGATAAGGCCGTGGCCCGACCCCGTGAAGTACGGGTACGGTGCGCCTGGCCGCAACTGCGCGGCGGACGCCCGCGGGACGCCCGGCTGGTCGCAGGAGTGAGCGGGGTCGGGGCAGTGGCGCGGGTCGCGGCCGCCGTCGTCGGTTACCTCGATGGTCAGCGCGTCCTGCTCGTAAGCGACCGTCACGGCGCAGCGCGCACCGCCACCCGCGTGCCGCACGACGTTGGTCAGCGATTCCTGGATGATCCGGAACGCCGACACGTCGATCCCCGCTGGCACATCCCGGCTGGTTCCCCGCCGGGTCAGGCTGACCGCAACCCCGGCCAGGCACGTCCTCGAAACGAGCCGGTCCAGCTCTCTTAGGCCACACTCCGGTGACAGCGGTGCCGCTGCCGCCGTCCCGTCCTGCTGTCGCAGCACCGCGAGCATCCGGCGTAGTTCAGCCAGTGCCTCCCTGCTGGTGGCCTGGATCGCGCCCAGCGCATCCCGCGTGTCGGCGGGGCTGGTGTCTATCACGTACTGCCCGAAGCCCGCCTGCACGGCGATGACGCTCATGCTGTGCGCGACCACGTCGTGTAGCTCGCGGGCGATCCGCAGCCGCTCCTGCGCCACGGCGCTGCTCGCGGCCTGCACCTGCAGCATCTCGACGTAGGCCCGGCGCTGCCGCACCGAGTACCCGGTCATCCAGCCGACGACGATGCCGAACGTTCCCGGGAACCCAAGCGACGGCCCATTGGCCATGGCATGGTCGTGGATGGCCATCACGATCGCGAGGATCTCGGCAAGGCCGACGCCCAGCGCGGCGATCCCGGTTCGCCGTGTGCTGGTCACCGTCACCAGGTACAGCACGTAGGCCATGGCGACCAGCGCGACCGAGGCGATGCCGACCGCCGCGGACATCCAGGCGAGCGCGACAAGGGCCGCCAGCACGCCAAAGGCAGGCAGCGGACCGAGCCGACGCAGCCCCACGGTGAGGAAGACCACGCCGGCGGTCACCAAGGTGGCCGCGACACCGCCGACATCGCCGCCGTGGATGCCGCCGCGGATCCCGGCCAGCAGGGCGCACAGCGCCAGGAAGCCGGCCACCACGAAGTCGATCGTCATCCAGTGTCCGCGCCGCATCCGCCTCGTCAGCGGCGGGCAAGGTCGCTGCCGGGGCTGGCCCGGGCGGGGCGGAAAAGTTGGCCCAGAGGTCACGATATAACGTTAGCCGCCGGCCAGTCATCGCGCGTCATCCTGTGGGCGTAGCCCGCGGTATTGACGGCCGCCCCGGATGGCCGGAATCTCACCGTGCAGGGTGACGCCGCCGGGCGCGTAGCCTGACAGGCTAAGTGCCATGAAACCCTCACAGCCTGGGGTGATCGAGACAGCCGTCATCGACACCGTCGGGCTCACCAAGGTTTACCCGGGTGGCGTGACCGCCCTTAGCGGGCTGACCGTGACCTTCTCGGCCGGCGTCACCGGGCTGATCGGTGCGAACGGCGCCGGGAAGTCGACCCTGATCAAGACGCTGCTCGGGCTGCTGGCCCCGACCGGCGGCGTGGCCACGGTGCTCGGTCACGACTGCGTCACCGAGGGCGAGGAGATCCGCCAGCTCGTCGGCTACATGCCCGAGCATGACTGCCTCCCCTCGGACGTGTCGGCCACCGAGTTCGTCACCCACATGGGCCGGATGTCAGGCATCCCGGCCACCGCCGCCAAGGAGCGGGCCGCGGAGGCGCTGCGTCACGTCGGCCTGCATGAGGAGCGGTATCGCCAGATCGGCACCTACTCCACCGGCATGAAGCAGCGGGTCAAGCTGGCCCAGGCGCTGGCCGGTGACCCGCGGCTGCTGCTGCTTGATGAGCCCACCAACGGCCTGGATCCGGCCGGCCGCACCGCGATGCTCGAGCTCATCGAGCGGATCGGCCACGAGTTTGGCATCTCGATCGTGGTCGCCTCGCACCTGCTGAGCGAGATCGAGCGGGTCTGCGACCACCTCGTCGCGATCGAAGGCGGCAAGCTGCTGCGCGCCGACTCCATCTCCAGCTTCACCGGCGTGAGCCAGGTGCTGCTCGTCGAGGTCGAGGAGGGCATCGAGGCCCTCATAGCCGACCTGACCCGGCGGGGCCTGCAGCCCCGGCCCGTGCCCCAGCAGCGTACCCAGGTTCTCGTTCCCCTCGGCGGCGGTCTGGCCGACGACGCCTTTGACGCTGTCCGGGACGCCGTGGCCGACCTGGGGCTGCCGCTGTCGCGGCTGGAGCAGCGCCGCCACCAGGTCGAGGAGCTGTTCCGCGACGATCGCGGCGAGGAGGTCACCGGTGTCAGCGCCTAGCACTGAGAGCGTCATCCACGACCTTGGCTACAAGAACTACGAGGGGCCGAGGCTTGGCCGCCCGGCCATTATCCGGGCGCTGGCGTGGCAAAGCTTCCGTGCGGCGTTCGGGTTCGGGCGCAGCGGGAAGGCGAAGATCGTACCGTTCCTGATACTGATCGTGTTGTGCCTGCCGGCTATCATCAACGCCTTCGCGGTCTCGCAGGGCCAGCCGCGCATCCTGACCTACGACGTCTACCGGTCGGACCTGCGCACCTTCGGCATGCTGCTCTTCGTCGCCGTGCAGGCTCCGGAACTGGTCTCTCGCGACCTGCGCAGCCGGGTGCTGCCGCTGTACTTTTCCCGGCCGCTGCGGCCCGCCGACTACCCGGCGGCCAAGTTCATCGCGTTCGCCGGGGCCTGCCTGGTGATGATGTGGGTCCCGATCATCGCCCTCTACCTCGGCACGATCGCCTCCAAGCACGGGGGCAGCCAGGTCTGGCACGAGACGCGGGCCCTGTTCCCCGGCCTGCTCGTCGGCATCATGTGGGCCGTCGTCTTGGCCGCGGTCAGCCTGTTCCTCGCCTCCTTGTCCGGCAGGCGGGCCTTCGCCACCGGCGCGACCGCGATCTTCTTGTTCCTCACCTGGATCCTGGCGAACATCCTCGTGAACGCCGAGACCCGCCCCGTCCCCATCAGGTGCGGTCCCCCTGGCGGGTGCGTCCCGGTCGGACCACAGCCGGCGATCCCGATTGGGGCGAAGATTGGCGGCCTGTTCAGCCCGTTCACCCTCATGGACGGCGTCCGCCGCTGGCTCGGCGGGCTTACCCCGGACGTGGTGCCCAAGCCGGGCTCGTTCGGCGTCGTCTACGCTATCGTCCTCATCGCGCTCGTGGCCGGCTGCCTCTTCGGCCTGGTCGCCCGCTACCGGAAGGCGTCCCTTTCATGACCACGCCGCGGACCACCACCGCTTCCCCCGCGCAGGACGCAGCCCCCGCGACGCCCGCCACGTCCGGCGCGATCGAGCTGCGCAATGTCAGCCGCTGGTACGGCAACGTCGTGGCGGTCAACGACATCACGATGTCCATCGGCCCCGGCGTGACGGGGCTGCTCGGCCCGAACGGCGCGGGCAAGTCCACGATCTTGCACATGATCGCCGGGTTCCTCGCCCCCTCCCGGGGGAAGCTCACCGTGGCCGGCGAGCCGTCCTGGCGCAACCCCGGGGTCTACACGCGGCTCGGCCTGGTTCCCGAACGGGACTCGGTCTACGCCTTCCTCACTGGCGAGCAGTTCGTGCAGGCCAGCGCGAAGCTGCACAAGCTGTCCAACCCTGAGCGGGCCGCGCGCAATGCCATCGAGATGACCGACTTGGCGGCAGCCGCCAACCGGAAGATCTCCACCTACTCCAAGGGCATGCGGCAGCGCATCAAGGTGGCCGCCGCCCTGGTCCACGACCCGGACATCCTGCTCCTTGATGAGCCGTTCAACGGGATGGACCCGCGCCAGCGGCTGCACATGATGGACCTGCTGCATGGCCTCGGCGACGCGGGCCGGGTCATCTTGTTCAGCTCGCACATCCTGGAGGAGGTCGAGCGGCTGTCCGGAACCATCCAGGTCATGGTCGCCGGCCGGCTCGCCGCCTCCGGCGACTTCCGCGAGATCCGCCGGCTCATGACCAGCCGCCCGCACGTCTTCAGCGTGCGGTCCTCCGACGACCGCCGCCTGGCGGCGGTACTCATTGCCCAGCCGGACGTGGCTGCCGTCGAGCTCACCGGCAAGGGCCTGTCGGTCCGCACGACGGACTACGGCGCGTTCACCGCGTCGATCGCCACGCTTACCCGCGGCGAGGGCATCGCGCTGCGCGAGCTGCTGCCGACCGACGAGTCGCTGGAAAGCGTCTTCAGCTACCTCATCAGCAACTGAGGGGACCCGGAAAAGTGCTCAACCCCACTGTCGCGGCGATCACGCTGCGCGCGACCCTCGGCCGCAGGCGGGCCCTGCTTTTCGCGTTCCCGCCGCTCATCCTCATCGGCCTCACGCTCGTCCTGCGGGCCACGAACCCGCCGGGCAGTAGCTGGCCGGCGATGATCCTCGGCGACTTCGGCTTCTCGGTGCTGCTGCCGCTGACCGCGCTGATCATCGGCACCAGCGTGCTCGGCGCCGAGGTTGATGACGGCTCCATCGTGCACCTGCTCGCCACCCCGGTCAGCCGGCTGTCGGTAATCCTCACCAAGTTCGCTGTCGCCGCCGTGCTCACGGTGGCGTTCACCGCCATCCCCGAGCTCGTCGCCGGGCTGATCGCCCCGACCGGCAGCAAGCTCGCGATCGCCTTGTTCGTTGGCGCGCTGGCCGGCTCGGTGATCTACGCGGCCGTCTTCGTCATGGCCTCCGCGCTCACTACCCGCGCCGTCGCGGTCGGCCTGCTGTACGTGCTGATCTGGGAGGGGCTGCTGTCCAACCTCATCGGCGGGGTGCGCATCTTGTCCGTCGGCCACTACTCCCTGAGCATCGCCAACGCGATCGCCCCCGACCCTAGCCTGAAGGCGGGCCTCAGCCTCGACACCGCCCTAGTCATGGGCATCCTCGTGACCGTTGCCGCCCTCTGGCTAGCCACCCGCCGGCTATCCAGCTTCGGCATCTCCGGCGAAGCCGCCTAGTCACCTAACCACGATGCGGTCGTACCAGCCGGGCTGCCCGGCTACAGCAAGGCTCCCGCTGTGGCCGGGCAGGCGTGCGCGAGGCTAGGCGTCGATGAGGGCGCGGAGGCGGGCGGTGGCCTGGTCCCACGTCCAGTCCCGCTCGATCCAGGCGCGGCCCTTGTCGCCCATTGCCCGGGCGCCATCGGGGTCTTGTAGCAGGGCGACGATGCGGCTGGCCAGGGCCGAAACGTCGTGGCCCGGCACGACGTAGCCGGTCTCGCCCTCGATGATCGCGTTGGGCGCACCGCCGGAATCGCCCCCGATCACCGGGAGGCCGGTCGCGGACGCCTCCAGGTAGACGATGCCGAGGCCCTCGACGTCCAGCCCCTTGCGGCGGGTCCGGCACGGCATGGCGAAGACGTCGCCGGCCGCGTAGTGGGCGGGGAGCTCAGCCAGCGGTACGGGACCGGTGAAGATGGTCGAGGCGGCGGGGACGGTCCTCATCGCAAGGGAGTGCAGGGAGGTGGCGTACGGGCCGCCGCCCACGATGAGCAGGACGGCCTCGGGGACCCGGGCGAGGACTTGGGGCCAGGCGCGGATCAAGGTGTCCTGGCCCTTACGGGGGACGAGGCGGGACACGCAGACCACGACGGGGCGGCCGGCTAGGTCGTGGCGGTCGCGGATGGCCGCCCCCGCCTGCGGGTCAGGATGGAACGTGGCGGGGTCCACGGCGGGGGAGAGTTGGGTCATCTTCCGTGCCGGTATGACCCCAGACAGCCGGCTCCGGAAGTACTCACCCAGGTAGGTGACCACGTCGGCGTTCTCGCCGATGCGATGCAGCAGCTGGCGTGCGACGGGCAGCGCCGCCCAGCCTGCCTCGTGGCCGTGGGTGATCGCGATGGCCCTGGTGATGCCCGTGCTCCGCTTGAGCGCCGGGGTGATCAGGGCCAGCGGCGCGGCCGCGCCGAAGACGACGGCCTCCGCGCCCCTGGCGTTGGCGATCGCGATGGCCCGGCGGGTCACCCCGGGACTGTGGATCATCAGCGACGTGGGGTGCCGCACGACCTCGAATGGCTGGCGCGCGTCGAACGCGGCATCGCCTTCCCACCGGGGCGCGTACACGGTCAGGGCGTCGGCGGGCAGCCGGCGCGCGAGCTCATGGATGAACGACTGGATGCCCCCCTGACGGGGCGGGAAGTCGTTGGTGACGATGAGAGTGCGGCGCATGGTGCCTTCGAGTCTAGGGTCCGTAGCGCGCCACGCGCCGCCGCCTGGCTCGCTTACGGGACGGCCGCGCCGTCGAAGTTGTCGGCGTACCAGGGCGTGCTCATCGGGATCTTCTCCACGACCGCGCCGGTATGGGGCGCGTCGATGATGTACCCGTCGCCCACGTACATGGCGACATGCCCGATCCCGTTGTAGTACAGCAGGTCACCCGGCACGATGTCGTTGACCGAGATGTGTGGCAGCGCGGCCCACTGCTCGTAGGTGTCACGCGGGATCGTGACGCCTGCCGACGCCCAGGCTGCCATGACCAGGCCGGAGCAGTCGAAGCCGACGCTGCAGGGGCCGGTCGCGCCGTAGGTGTACTGGCAGCCGAGCTGGTCGTAGACGAACTTCACCGCCTGGTCGGCCTGCGTGGTCGTGGGGCCGGTGTACGTGCCGCCGGACTGTGAGCCGGACGTGACGGCACCGTCACCGTTCCCGCCGACAGTGTCCTGCTCGACCTGCTGCTGTTGCTGCGCGGTCAGGTTGCTGAGGATGGCTTTTTGCTGGTTCAGGTTCTTGGTGATGGACAGCAGCGTCGAGTGCTTCTGCTCTTGCAGGCTAGTGATGCCGTCCAGGGTCCGCTTGCGCTCGGTCTGCACGGACACGAGCTGCTGTGCGTCGCCGAGGAAGGCCGTGGTCTCGGCGTTGCGCTGGCTGGTGAGCTCGGCGAGGATGGACGCCTCGCTCAGCACGGTGCCTGGGTTGCTCGTGGTCAGCAGCCCTGCCAGCGACGTCTCGCCGGAGTCCTCGTAGGAGGCGTCTGCGATCTGGATGAACTGCTTGCGCGCGGTCTGGTACCGCTTGTTGTCCGTGGTCTCCTCGGCGGTGACCTGAGCGAGCCGCGACTTGGCCGACTTGACCTCGGTGACGACGCCGTCGTACTGCTGGTCGGCCTTGTCGTACTTCGCCTGCAGGGCGTTGACCTCGGCTTGGGTCTGGCTGATCGATGGCTGTGGCGCGGCCCCTGCCCACTGCGAGACCCCGGTAGCAAGGCCGCCAACGAGAAGAAGGCCCGCGCCGATCGCGATTGCCCGGTGCCATCCCGAGAGGTGAGTCCTGAGTCGTATGCCCATGGAAGATGCCTCGTTCTCCTACTGCCGTCCGCCGGTGCCTGCCCGCGTCGACGGCGATAAGCGCGCACTGCTGGGTTGCAGCCCGGAACACTCGTGGACCGGTGTCGCCGCCGCCCTGGCTGGGAGGCGGCGCGACGGGAAAGCACTCGACAGGGTAGTGATCGCGGCGGGCCCGCTTCAACCGATTCCGACTAATTCGTTAGGTAGATCACGATGTCCGCTCGTCCCGCCACGCTGAGTCCCACAAGGCTACCGCCGCCTCTGGGACCCACCGCTGTCTCTCGGCGATCCGAGCGGAATGTCGGTGCCTCACCATACGGTTGGGTTGTGAATGACATCGGTGTGAGTTCCCGGATGCTCCTCGCCGAGCTGGACTACACGGTCGTCGATGTGGAGACGACCGGGTTCACGCCCGCTGACTGCGGCATCACCGAGATCGGCGCCGTCCGCGTCCATGGCGGCCAGGTGGTGGCAGAGTTCGCCTCGCTGGTCAATCCTGGCACGCCGGTTCCGGTGAACATTGAGGAGCTGACCGGCATCGGCGACGAGATGCTCGCGCAGGCACCACCGGTGGCCACCGTGCTGCCGGGCCTGCTGGCATTCGCGGAAGACTCGGTCCTGGCCGCGCATAACGCGCGCTTCGACCTGTCCTTCCTCACCGCCGCGTGCGAGGGGGCCGGATTGCGCTGGCCGAGCTTCGCGGTCATCGATACGGTCCAGTTGGCCCGTTACCTCATGGTCGTGCCCGACGAGGTGCCCGACTGCAAGCTGGGCACGCTGGCTGAGTTCTTCGGCACCCTGGTCCAGCCCTCGCATCGCGCGCTCGCCGACGCGCGCGCTACCGCCGGCATCCTCGCGCGGCTGATCGAGAGGCTGGCCAGCCAGAACGTCACCACGCTTGACGAGCTCACCGAATGGCTGGTGCAGCGGGCCGCGGCGCAGGATGTGGCACGCGGGCGGGAGGCCATCCGGGTGGCCGAGGCGCAGGTCGCGATGGCGCAGGAGCGTGCCGTGGCGGCCGAGCTGGCACTATGGCCAAGGTGGCTGCGCTGGCTGCCCCTCGCGGCGCGCCGGCTGAGCCGGTATTGAGAGAAAACATGCTTGCGGAGAGCCGCGAGCCTCTATACGGCGGGGATGAGGTTAACTGTCTACAGCCTCCCGTTTTCCCATCAATAGGCTCCGGTATTCACTGAGCACCCAGCAAGCCGCGACAGGAGCAGCGCATGGTCACCGCCATCGTCATGATCAACGCCGAGGTCCACCGGATCCCGGAGGTCGCGGAGGTCATCGCGCAGATCCCCGGCGTGAGCGAGGTCTACTCGACCACGGGCGAGTTCGACATGGTGGCGATCGTTCGGGTGCGCGCCCACGAGGAACTGGCCGAGGTCATCCCTGGCAGGCTCAACAAGGTGTCAGGCGTCACCGCGACGCAGACCCACATCGCGTTCCGCACCTACTCCAGGCACGACCTGGAGGCCGCTTTCTCCATCGGCGCCGCCTGAGCGCAATCGGCGTCGCCTTGGCTAGGGGGCCAGCCGGCGGCTGGCCTGCACCCAGCGGGCAAGGAGGTCACGGGCGGCACCGGAGTCGATCGCCTGGGCGGCGCGGGCCATGCCGCCCGACAGTGCCTTCACCAGGCCATCGGCGACAGCGGACTGCGACGAGGCGGATGAGGACTCGCCCGACGCGGTGACGAAGCCGAGGCCCTCGCTGGCGGCGATGGCCGCCGCCGCGTTGAGCACCACGATGTCGCGCACCGGGCCTGGGGCACCAGACAGCACCGAGCGGACGATCTCGGCGTTGTGCGCCGCGTCACCACCGCGCAGGTCATCAAGGCGGGCACGGGGCACGCCCAGGGACAGCGGGTCAAGCTCCGTGGCGATCACGGCCCCGCCGGAGACCACCCACACGGTGGACGGGCCAGTCGTGGTGAGCTCATCGAGGCCGCCGCCGTGGAACACCAGCGCTGTGTTGCCACGCGATGCCAGCACGCCGGCCAGCACGCCGCCCATCTGGGGGTCGGCGACGCCGACGGCCAGCGCGGACGGCCGCACCGGGTTGGTGAGGGGCCCGAGGAAATTGAAGGCGGTCGGAACCCCCAGGTCGCGGCGGACCGGGCCAGTGTGCCGGAACCCTGGGTGGTACAACGGCGCGAACAGGAAGGCGACGCCGATCTCTTCAGCCAGTATCTCCGTGGCCGACGGCGGCAGGTCGATGACAACCCCTAGGGCCTCAAGCACGTCCGCCGCCCCGCACTTCGACGAGGCCGCCCGGTTGCCGTGCTTGGCCATGCGCACCCCGCAGGCCGCCGCGACCATCGTCCCCATCGTGGAGATGTTGACAGTGTGCGCGCCATCAGCGCCGGTCCCGACCATGTCGGTGACCGGGCCGGGTACTGAAATCGGCGTCGCGTGCGCGAGCATTGCCGACGCCAGGCCTGCCATCTCCTGGAGCGTCTCACCCTTGGCGCGCAGCGCCACGCCGAAGCCGGCGATCTGGGCCGGGGACGCCGCCCCGTCCATGATCTCGTTCATTGCCCACTGCGTCTGCTCCGCGCTCAGGGTGTCGCCATCAATGAGCGTGCGGATCAGCGCCGGCCAGGTTGGCGTGTCCATTCGGAAGGCCTCACGAGTCGGGGATGCGTCAGTGTCGGACTGTTCTGCAAAAGTGACTAAGCCGTGATCGCGCGAGACCGCATGAGGACGGCGAGCTCGCGGGCCAGGCTAACCGGGTCAATCGGGTAGTTGATCACCGCGTCGGCCTGGGACCAGGTGGCCAGCCACCGGTCGTCGGCGCGGGCGATGATCAGCAGCACCGGCGGGCACTGGTAAATCTCGTCCTTAGCCTGCCGGCAGACGCCCATGCCGCCAGCGGGCTGGGCCTCGCCGTCCAGCACCATGACGTCGATTCCGCCGGCGTCGAGCAGGCGGAACAGCGCGGGTGCCGTCGCGACCTCAACGATCTCGGCTTCCTGCACGTCAGGAGCCGGGCGACGGCCGATCGCGAGCTTGATCTCGGCGCGCGTGTCGGCGTCATGACTGTAGACAACGACCTTCATGGGAGCATCCTACTGATACGCACGGCAAACACTCCCCCGCACGGGCTACCTTAGGCAGCTGACAGGGGAAAGTTGGGGGGTCGGCTGCGGATCCCCTACGGGGTGTCGTAATAATGGCGTTCGTGGCGACAGCATCCGTGACCGAGACACCAGCGGTACCGCGCAGTCTGGCCAGCAGACCGAATCTCGTGAGCGTGGGCACCATAATCTGGTTGTCCAGCGAGCTGATGTTCTTTGCTGCCCTCTTCGCGATGTACTTCACGGTCCGCTCGGTAGACAAGGGCCAGGGCCTGGCGTGGCCCATGGCGCACCTGGACCTCCCGCTCGCGTCGACCAACACGATCGTTCTCGTGTTGTCTAGCGTCACCTGCCAGATGGGGGTATTCGCTATCGAGCGCGGCCAGGTCAGGCGGCTTGGCAACCTCCTGCAGTTCTGGAAGTGGGGCCTGCGCGAGTGGTACGTCCTGTCTTTCCTGATGGGCCTGTACTTCGTCTGCGGGCAGGCGTACGAGTGGTGGAACCTGGTCCGCATCGACCACCTGACGCTCTCGTCGAGCAATTACGGGTCGGTGTTCTTCCTGACCACCGGGTTCCACGGCCTGCACGTGACCGGCGGTCTCGTCGCGTTCTTGTTCCTGCTCGGCCGTACCTACGTTGCCAAGCGCCTTACCCACGAACAGCAGGTCGCCGCGATCGTCGTGTCTTATTACTGGCACTTTGTTGACGTCGTGTGGATCGGTCTGTTCACGACTATCTACCTCATCCACTAACCAGGGGATACCGAGTGAGCTCGATCATCGCCCGGCGAAGGCACCCCGCCGCTGGCTACGTGGCCGTCGCCGGCGGCCTTGTGGTGGCCGGCGTGCTCTACGGCGTGCTATCCGGTGGCGGCGCGTCCGCTGCTCCCGCCCAGGCAAACACAGACATCGCGCAAGGCAAGTCACTATTCATCGCGAGCTGTTCCTCCTGCCACGGCCTCGGCGCGCAGGGCACGGCCGACGCGCCGTCGCTGGTTGGCGCTGGCGCCGCTGCCGTCGACTTCCAGATGTCGACGGGCCGCATGCCCGCCAAGGAGGCTGGCGCGGAGAACGAACGCAAGCCGACTGACTTCAGCCAGCAGGACATCTACGACATCGCCGGCTACATTCAGTCGCTTGGTGGCGGGCCCACGATCCCGACCCCGAGCCAGGTAAGCGGGGCCGGCGCCGACACCGCACTTGGCCAGGAGCTGTTCAGCGCCAACTGCTCGCAGTGCCACGGGTTCGCTGGCGCTGGCGGCGCGCTTACCTACGGCAAGTCAGCGCCGTCGCTGAACGCCTCGACGCCGACGCAGATCTACGAGGCCATGCTGACCGGCCCGGAGGCAATGCCGGTCTTCGGTGACGGGACGGTCACGCCGACCGAGAAGAAAGACATCATCGCCTACGTCATTGACACCCGTAACGAGGCGAACCCGGGCGGATTTTCCCTGGGCCGCACTGGCACCATCACCGAGGGCGCCGTCGCCTGGCTCGCCGGTCTTGGCTTCCTGGTGCTGATCGCGCTGTGGCTGACAGCAAGGCGGCGCGACCCGGTCGTCGGCGGGCACCAAGCTGACCCTGGAGACGTACAGTGAGCGAGACGAACGACCCGTCCGCGGGCGATCCCCTGGAAGGGCTTGCCCCTCGCCCTGAGGCTGACGAGCCAGCCGGCCCGCGCCGGGTGATCGGCACCCCGTCGTCGGCGCCGCCCGCCGTTGACGCCAAGCCGCCGGCGCCGCAGGAGTCCCCGGACTACCTGTCTCTTGAGCCGAGCGACACGACGCACGCCAAGAACGCCGAGCGCGTCGCGGCGATCTGCTTCGTCATCGCATTCCTCGCCGGGGTCTGCTTCCTGGTGGCCTACATCGGCCTTGAGGTCGGACCCAACCACGGGGGCAACGCCGTCGTCGCCGCCCTGCGCTCGAACATGGCCCTTGGCTCCAGCCTGGGCCTGGCGCTGCTGGCGCTCGGCACCGGCTCGATGATCTGGGTGCGGCACCTCACGCCGAACATCGAGATCGAAGAGCACCGGCACGTCCTGAAGTCGGCGCCGGAAGACCGTGCGGCCTTCAAGAAGGACTTCGCGACTGGCGCTGCGATCACCGGACTCACCAAGCGGCCGCTGCTGCGCCGCACGATGCTGATCGCGACCGCGCCGCTGGCCCTGGCCCCGCTGTGGCTGCTGCGCGACCTCGGCCCCCTGCCGGGCACCAGCCTGCGGCACACGGTCTGGAGGGCCGGACTGCGCGCGGTCACCCTGGGTGGCCTGCGGCCGCTGACCCCGGCCGACATTGCCACGCCCGGCAGCATGATCACCGTCATCCCTGAGGGCTACCAGGGCGACGATGACGCGCTCGCCAAGGCGGGCGTCATCCTCATCAAGTTCGCGCCCGGCCAGCTGAACGTGCCGACCATCTTCGACGGCAAGACGCAGTTGTACGGCATGAACTGGACGATCGACAACACCCTCGTCGCCTACTCGAAGATCTGCACGCACGTCGGCTGCCCCGTCGCGCTGTACGAGGAGACGACGCACCACATCCTGTGCCCGTGCCACCAGTCGACGTTCGACGCGTCGGCCGGGGCCCGGGTGGTCTTCGGCCCAGCGGCGCGGGCGCTACCGCAACTGCCGCTGGGCACCGACGCTGACGGCTACCTGGTGGCCCTCAGTGACTTCACGCAGCCGGTTGGACCGAGCTTCTGGGAGCGCGGATGAGCGACGAGCCGGTCAAGATCCCCCCGGCGCTAGACGGCGTCGGCGGGTGGATTGACGACAGATTCCACGTGGCCGGGGGCGCCCGCGTCCTGATGAAGAAGGTCTTCCCGGACCACTGGTCGTTCATGCTCGGGGAGATCGCGCTCTGGTCGTTCGTGATCTTGCTGCTCACCGGGACGTACCTCGCGCTGTTCTTCGTGCCGTCGAGCGCCCTCGTGGTGTACCACGGGTCGTACGTCAAGCTTGACGGCATCACGATGTCTCAGGCCTACGAGTCGACGCTGAACATCACCTTCGACATCCGCGGCGGCCTGCTGGTCCGGCAGATCCACCACTGGGCAGCCGACATGTTCATGGTCGCGATCATGGCGCACATGCTCCGGGTGTTCTTCACCGGCGCGTACCGCAAGCCCCGTGAGGTCAACTGGCTGATCGGCATCGTGCTGTTCACGCTGGGCATGCTCGAGGGCCTGTTCGGCTACTCGCTGCCCGACGACCAGCTGTCCGGCGCGGGCCTGCGGATCTTCGAGGGCGTGCTGCAGGGCATCCCGATCGTCGGCACTTACCTGGCGTTCTTCCTGTTCGGCGGGCCGTTCCCCGGCTCGGCGATCATTCCGCGGATGTACATCCTGCACGTGCTGCTCATCCCCGGACTGCTCCTTGCGCTGATCACGGCGCACCTGTTCATCATGTTCCACCAGAAGCACACGCAGATGCCGATGAAGGGGAACACAGAGAAGAACGTGGTCGGCCAGCCGTTCTGGCCGTACTTCATGCTGAAGGGCCAGGCGTGGTTCTTCTTCATCTTCGGCGCGCTGGTCGTGCTCGCGACGTTCGCCCAGATCAACCCGGTCTGGCTGTACGGCCCGTACACCCCGCTGGCGATCTCCTCGGCCTCCCAGCCCGACTGGTACATGGGCATCCTGGAGGGCTCACTGCGCATCATGCCCTCCTGGGAGTACAACTTCCTCGGCCATACGCTGACGCTGTCGGTGCTCATCCCGTTCGCGGTCCCGCTCGGCATCATCTTCACCGGTGCCGCGATGTGGCCATTCTTCGAGCAGTGGGCGACCGGCGACAAGCAAGAGCATCACATCAACGACCGGCCGCGCAACGCGCCCGTGCGTACCGGCGTCGGCGTGGCGGCGATGTGCTTCTACGGCGTCATGTGGGCTGAGGGCGCGAACGACGTCTTCGCCGATGATCTGCAGATCCCGCTCTACACCATCACCTGGATCGCGCGCGTCGCGATCTTCGTGGTGCCGATCGGGGCCTACTTCGTCACGAAGCGGATCTGCCTCGGCCTGCAGCGTAAGGACGCCGAACTGCTCAGCCACGGCGTCGAGATTGGCATCATCCACCAGCTGCCGAACGGCGAGTTCATCGAGGAGGCTCGGCCGCTCACCGAGGAAGAGCACGCGGTCGTCGCCTCCAAGACGGTGCCGAAGGCGCTTTCGCAGCCGGGCCAGCTCGACGAGAACGGCATTCCATCGCCAGCCTCCAAGGGCCTGGTCGGCAAGGCCCGGGTCATCGCCAACCGCGCCTTCCTCGAGACAATCGACGCCGCCCCGGGCCACGGCAATGGCCACGGCGAGCACGCCGTCGGGGAAGCCGAGCACGCTGCGGTGACGTCGGGGGATTCCGAGGCCCATTAGCCAGCGGTACCCGCACCTGCTCCACCACAGCGCCCCCCGCCGCCACGCTGGCAGCGGGGGGCGCTGTGCTTCCCGTCAGGAGTAGATGGCGTCGATATCGGCGGCGAACTGCTTGGCGACGACTGCTCGCTTGAGGCTCAGCTTGGCGCTCAGGTGGCCGCCTTCCTGAGTGAAGTCCCCGTCAAGGACGCGGAACTTCCGGATCGACTCCGCGCGGGACACCGCCTTGTTGGCGTCATCAACAGCGGCCTGGAGGCTCCGATAGAAGGTCGGGGTCGCTGTGTATCTCCTTGAACGGGGTGTCGGCCGGCTTGCCATGGCGGGTCAGCCAGGCGGCTACGGACTCGGCGTCGAGGGTAATCAGCGCGCCGATGAACGGGCGGCCGTCGCCGACGAGCATGACCTGGCTGATCAGCGGGTTGCCCCGCAGTCGGTCCTCCAGTACGGCGGGGGCCACGTTCTTGCCGCCGGCGGTGACGATGATCTCCTTCTTGCGGCCAGTGATCGTCAAGAAGCCCTCGTCGTCGAGGTTGCCGAGGTCGCCGGTGCGGTACCAGCCGTCGTCGGTGAACGTGTCAGCGGTTGCCTGCTCGTTCTTCCAGTAGCCGGGGAAGACGATCTTGCCCTTGATCAGGATCTCGCCGTCGTCGGCGATCCGGATCGACACGCCAGGCAGCGGCCGTCCGACGGTGCCGATCTTCTGCCGGCCCGGCATGTTGACGGCCGCGGCCGGAGACGTCTCGGTGCAGCCCGTAGCCTTCAAGCACGGTGACTCCGACGCCGCGGAAGAAGTGGCCAAGCCGCGGGCTGAGCGCGGCGCCGCCGGAGATCGCCCAGCGTGCCTTCCCGCCGAGGGCGGCCCGTAGCCTGCCGTAGACGAGCCGGTCGAAGACCGCGTGCTTGGTCTTGAGACCCAGCCCGGGACCCGATGTAGTGTCGAGTTGCTCGCTGTAGGCGACGGCTACCCGTGCCGCGCGCGCGAAGATCGCGCCCTTGCGCTCACTGGCCGCCTTCTGCTCGGCGTTGTTGTAGACCTTCTCGAAGACCCGTGGCACCGCGAGGATGAACGTGGGCTGGAAGGACGCGAGGTCCGCCAGCAGGTCGTTCATGTCGGCGCAGTGGCCAAGCACGATGCCGCCCTCGAGCGTGCCGACCTCGATGATGCGAGCGAAGGTGTGTGCCAGCGGCAAGAACAGCAGCGTGGACGCGTCAGGGACCGAGTTGAACTCGGCGAGCGGCCCCATGAACGCGTTCCGCGCGTCAGCCAGCAGGTTCTCGTGGGTGAGCTCGCACCCCTTCGGGCGACCGGTGGTGCCGGAGGTGTAGATGAGGGTCGCCAGGTTGGTGGCTCTGGCCGACGTGGCGCGCGTGGCGATTGCCTCGGGGGTGATGTCCGAGCCGCCGGTCACCAGGTCCTTCAGGGCCGGGTCGAAGCGCCAGACGTGCTGCAGGGCGGGCAACCGGTCCCTGGCGCCGACGATGAGTGCCTCGAAGGCCTCGGTCTCCACGAAGACCGCCTTGGCCGCGGAGTCGAGGAGGATCCACTCCGCCTGCTCGGCCGATGACGTGTCGTAGATCGGCACCGGGATGGCGCCAGCCGTCCACAGTGCGTAGTCGATCAGGGTCCAGTCGTACCGGGTGCGTGACATGAGCGCCACCCGGTCACCCGCCTCGATTCCGGCCGCGATCAGCCCGCCTGCGAGCGCGTACACCTCATCCCTGAACTGGCCAGTGGTGACGTCCTCCCAGCTGCCAGCTCCGTTCTTGCGCCGCATGATGACCGCCTGCGGCTGCTCAGCCGCGCGGCGACGGACCAGGTCGGCAAGGTTGGCCCTAGCGGGGATCTCCGCCAGGGCTGGGATGCTGTACTCGCGCACGGCTTCTCCGTTCCATATGAAGGCCCCCCTAGAGTTTATTTCGCAAGAGCTTATTTTGGTCTAGTGAGAGTTCACGTAGTAAGTGATGTGCACGCAGCGGCCGACGCACTGGCCCGGTGCGGTGGCGCGGACATGCTGATCTGCCTCGGGGACCTGCTGCTCTTCCTTGACTACGCGGACCCTGGTCAAGGGATCTACGCAGAACTCTACGGCGAGCAGTACACGCGGGAGTACATTGCGCTGCGCACCGCGAAGCGCTTCGCTGAGGCTCGCCAGCTGACGCAGCGGCTGATAGCCGCTGCCAGCGCCGTTCCTGTCCCTGGCACCGGCTCTGGCCCCGGCAGCCTGCGGGCGTCCGCCGAGGCAATCATCGAGCGACAGTACGAGGAGATATTCGGGGCGCTGCCCGAGCCGGCCTACCTGACCTACGGCAACGTGGACATCCCCGAGCTGTGGCAGCGGTACCTGAAGCCGGGTCACCATGTGATCGACGGCGGGCGCGCCGAGGTGGGCGGGATCGCCTTCGGCTTCGTCGGAGCCGGGCTGACCTCGCCCTACCGGACGCCGAACGAGATATCGGAGGAAGCCTTCAGCGCCAAGCTGGACGCCATCGTCGCCGACGGGCCGATCGACGTGCTGTGCACACATATCCCGCCGGCCGTTCCGGAGCTCCTCTACGATACGGTCGCTCGCCGCATGGAGACGGGAAGCGAGGCGCTGCTTGAGGTGATCCGGCGGGTGCGCCCGCGGTATGCCTTCTTCGGGCATGTGCACCAGCCCCTGGCGCGGCGAGTCCGCATCGGCCGTACGGAGTGCGTCAACGTGGGCCACTTCCGGGCGACGCGGGTGCCGTTCGCGGTTGACCTATAGCGGTACCGTTGCGGTTATGGGCAGTGAAGCTAGCGGTGCCGCGGGTGGCACCGACCGCAGCGGCAACGACCGTGGCAGCGACCCGATCGGCGACTTTCAGCGATGGCTGATGAGGGCCGGGGCGCGCAGCGTCGGCCGGGATGTGGCGGACCGGGTGAAGAACACGCTGAACGGCGGCAGGCGGACCACCGGTGAGGTGTGGGAGATCGCGACCACCGAGCCGGCGCCCGATGAGGCACCAGAGTGCGCGTGGTGCCCGATCTGCCGGGCGGCCCGCCGTTACCGGGAATCAACCGCTGGCGGTGGTTCACCGGCCGGGCGGCCCGGCTGCGGGCAGCCCGAGCCATGGGCGGGGGTCGCAGCTCGCCGGGGTCAGCGAGACGCTGGCGGGTCTGGCGCAGGACGCGTTCAGCATCTTCGACGCCGCGCTGCGCTCGGCGCAGCGGCCACCATCCCGGCCAGCCGGGACCACGCCCCCTCCGTGGGCAAGCGCGACCTCGGGAACTGGGACGGGGTGGCCCGGCGCGCCGTCGCAGGACAGTGCTTCGTCGCAGGACAGTGCCTCGCCGGAGAGCAGTGCCTCGCCGGAGAGCAGTGCCTCGCCGGAGAGCAGTGCTCCGCCGGAGCACAGTGCCCCATCCGGGGGCGCTCGCTCAGACGACGGCTCCGTCGTCGGGTCCCCGGTCCTTGGGCGGCCCACTGTCCATCCGGAAGACTATGAGGGCGAATCCGCCCACGAAGGCGGCGACCGCGAGGAACGCGGCGGGGCCGGAGACGGTCCAGCCCAGGACGTGAGCGATGATCAGGTAGAGCGGCCCGCCGAATAGGGCGAGCCAGGCTCCCTTGGTCACCGGCTCGAGCTTGGGCAGGGGCGGGGCCGGCGGCGGGATGTAGTGGTCGTCGGCCGGGTCCTCGGGGATCGGCGCGTCGCGGGGACCGCGACCTGGCCCGATGCTGCCCGAGGACATCGCCAGCGGCGGGTTGCCAGATAGCGGCGGGCCGCCGACGGGCAGGTCGTCCGTGAATGGCGGGCTGTCCCCATGGGCTGGCACGTCCGCGAGTCCGCTTGGGTCGGACAGGGACATGCTGTCCGGCACAGCGTCCGCCGGGGAGACGCGAACCGGGCCTGTCAGGTCTTCCCGCTCCGGCCATGGCACCTCGCCGTCCGCGGCGGCCATGGGCGCGTCATACCGGGCGACGAGCTCAAGCCATGTGGCCTCGTCGCCATCGCCACCGGACCCGTCACCGCGGGCCATGCTGCCGTCCGGCATATCCCCGTTACCCACCGTTGTTTCCCTATACCCGATTCTCCGCCTGTCCCTGATGCTGGCCTCCGGCGAGCGCGGCGTGCTCCTTAATCCATTCAACAGTCCCGTCGAAGATGACTGGCGCGTCGTTGTCGAGCGTCGCGACATGGTAGCTGTTCCCCAGCGGCCGTACGTCCACCTCTGGCAGCGCCGTGCGCAGCGCCTTCATGCTATTCGGCCCGACCACGTGGTCGACCGCGCTCCGGTATACGAGCAGCGGCTGGGTCACCTCATGCAGGTGGGCAACGGTCAGCTTCCACATCGCGGGCAGCGTCGCCGCCGCCCGCACGGGAATCCGCTTGTAGCCGCCCTCGCCGCCGCCTGGCCTCTTGATGTCGCCCTCGATACCCGGCAGGGAGGGAACCAGGTGCTTGAGCACCGGCGCGATCACGAAAAGCCTGGTGTCTGGGGCCAGCGACGGGTTCACGATGACGACACCGCTGACCTTCCGGCCCTGCGTCTGTGCCAGTCGCAGGGCAAGGCACGCGCCCATCGACAGGCCAGTGACGAAGACCTGCTCGCACTTGTCGCTGAGGGCGGCGAAGGCGCGCTCAGCTTCGGCATACCAGTCCTGCCATCCGGTCCTGGCGAGGTCCTGCCAGATCGTGCCGTGACCGGGCAGCCGCGGCGCGCTCACCGTCAAGCCCGCCGCGGACAGGTGCTCGGCCCACGGCCGGACTGTCCGTGGGCTGCCGGTGAATCCATGCAGGACCAGGACGCCTACCGGGCCGCCGTCATGGGCGAACGCCTCCGCGCCCGGCTGCACCTCGCCGTGCTGGCTGTCGTGCGAAGCAGGGGACATGTTCTGAATAGTCCCATGCCGAGGCGGTTCCGCGCATCTGTCATGGCCGACATAACGCACCTTCCCGCAAGGTCGCCGGGGTTGGCCGACGGCTTGCGGGGCTCCTCGCCTTGCCGCGCGGCACCAGCGCCATCATCGCCGTGCGCTGCGCCGAGGCCAGCAGGCACTGGGAAGCCATCCGCCGTGACCGTCACGACCAGACGCCAGCCTAAGCGGCATCAGGCCAGGCCGACGCCGCACGCTACCGGCCAGTCACCTACAAAACCGTCGCATGCCTCCCAGACGAACCAGACCCCGTCGGATTAACGGGCGCGACCACTACCATGTGTGGGTGTTCTACTGGGTAGTGAAGTACACGCTGGGCATGGCGCTGAAGGTTGTGTTCCGGCCGTGGTCGCGCGGGCGGCGCAGCCTGCCGCGACGCGGGCCGGTGATCCTGGCCAGCAACCACCTGTCTTTCGCCGATCACTTCTTTGGCCCGCTGCCGTTGCCACGAAAGGTCGTGTTCCTTGCCAAGGCCGAGTACTTCACCAGGCCAGGGCTTATGGGCCTGATCAGCAAGGCATTCTTCGGCGGCACGGGGCAGATCCCGATCGACCGGACCGGCGGTCAGGCGAGCGAGAGGGCCCTGCAGTCCGGGCTGCGAGTACTGGCCGAGGGCAAGGTACTCGGCATCTACCCGGAGGGCACCAGGTCCCGGGACGGGAAGCTGCACAAGGGGCGAACTGGAGTGGCCAGGCTTGCCCTGGAGTCCCGCGCGCCCGTCGTGCCGTGTGCGATGATCGGGACGTTTGAGTTCCTGCCGTCAGGCTCGTTCCGGCCAGACATTCGGATTAGGCCCGGCGTGATCTTCGGCGAACCGCTGGACTTTTCCCGTCACTTCGGCCAGGCGACCGACCGGGACGTGCTGCGTGCCGTGACCGACGAGATCATGCAGGCGATCCAGAAGCTCTCCGGCCAGGAGTACGTCGATGTCTACGCCAAGAAGAGCGTGGCGGATGATAGTGGTGTGCCTGACGATACATCGAAGTAATTTTGTGGCGTGGTGACGTAGCTAATTCTTGTCATCTGCTGTTCTTGCGGTGGCTATTGCAACCTTGTCTGTAATCGCTAGGCTTTGCCTTATGCGAGTGGGAGTCCTTACCGGTGGCGGCGATTGCCCGGGGCTGAATGCCGTGATTCGCGCTGTAGTTCGCCGAGGCGCGCAGGAGTTTGGGCTGGAGTTCCTTGGTTTCCGGGACGGATGGCGTGGCCCGCTGGAGGCGGACACCATGCCGCTGGACATCCAGACGGTGCGGGGCATCCTTCCGCGCGGTGGAACGATCCTGGGCTCTTCGCGGACTAATCCGCTGAAGGACCCTGGCGGGTCTGGCCGTAGCGGGGTCGAGCGGATCAAGGACAACCTGCTGGGCCTGGGCGTGGACGCGCTCGTCGCTATCGGCGGCGAGGACACGCTCGGCGTCGCGGGCAAGCTGTGCGAGGCGGGTATCCCGGTCGTCGGCGTCCCGAAGACGATCGACAACGACCTCGGCGCGACCGACTACACCTTCGGCTTCGATACCGCCGTGAACATCGCCATGGAGGCGATCGACCGGCTGCACACGACCGCCGAGAGCCACCACCGCGCGCTGATCGTCGAGGTCATGGGCCGGCACGCCGGGTGGATCGCGTTGCACGCGGGCCTCGCCGGCGGCGCGAACGTGATCCTCATTCCCGAGCGCCCATTCGACATCGACAAGGTGGTCGAGTACGTCGAGCACCGGTTCCAGACCCGGTACGCCCCGATCGTCGTGGTCGCGGAGGGCGCGCACCCGGTGCAGCAGGACCTGGACCTGACATCCGGCTCGCTGGACGCCTTCGGGCATGTACGGCTCGGCGGGATCGGGCAGCACCTGGCCACCGAGATCGAGAAGCGCACCGGCAAGGAGGCACGCTGCACGGTGCTTGGCCACATCCAGCGCGGCGGTACGCCATCGGCGTTCGACCGGGTGCTGGCGACCCGCTTCGGCCTGCACGCGGTCGGCGCGGTGAACGACGGTGCCTGGGGCTGCATGGTCGCGCTGCGCGGCACCAACATCGTCCGCGTTCCCATCGCGGAGGCAACCCGTGAGCTCAAGCTCGTCCCGCTAGAGCGCTACGCCGAGGCAGAAGTCTTCTTCGGCTGACGGCTGGCCCACCTTGGCTGGCCGACTGGCCGCCGCGCGAGCGCGGCGGCCCGGCCAAGCGGGCCATGCTTTCCCATTAGTAAGCGAGTGCCCAGGGCGGCCCGCAGGGTCCACGGGCCCGGCGGGTGGTCGTCGATGGGGAGCCAGAGCATCGGCTGGGCGTTGGCGAGCGCGGGCTCGAAGCGCCGCTCCCACGGGAGGTTGCCGTCGCGATCGGCCCAGGCGACCTGGAACATCGGCGGCCTGATGTAGCCGTGGAACTGGTCTGACGCATGGAACAGCGTGGTCAGCCGCCAACTGGGGTGAATGTCACGCATCGCCAGCCTGCTTCTGCAGACATCGTCGATCTCGGCGCCGGCGCTGAGGAAGTCCTCGTCCGCGACCCGCTTGCACAGCGTCTTGGCGATGACGGCGAGGTGAGTTAGGGGACGGCCGAACACGGCGATGTCCGGGTGGCCGTAGCTGGCCCACAGGCCAATGCTGTATGCCCAAGGCGGGGTGCTGCCGTCGCCGGGCACGCCGGGAACTGCCCAGCCGGCAGAGCCGACCTGGGCAAGAATCCACTGCATGTAGGTGGAGTCTGCGGCGCTGGCGTGGCCCGAGTCGCCGCGCCTGCGCCTAGAGAGCTTCAGCTTCATGGGAACACACTAACGAGGGGGACTGACATTCCGCTGCCTGCCACGTGCTGCCTCCTAATACTGCAACGGCGAGCCGTGATTTCTGGCGCGGCACGGCCTGGCGTCCGGCCCTACGCCGCTCACATTCCCGTCCACCCCGCATCGGCTTCCACAGTCGACTGTTGACGACTGCTCGATTTATCTCGAAGCTTTTTCCGGTCCCGAAGACTTTTCCACGTTATGACGTGGAAAAGCTTACCTAACCGGAGAACTCTTCGGGATAATGGCGGCGGGCCGGGACCCGCCACATCTCAGCACTCCGTTGTAGTACTAATAAGCGGTAGATCGCGCGTCCGAGTCGCGCTCGGGGCACTCTTAAGACTCTGGGCTGCGGTTATGTGGACTTCAGTGGCGTGGCGCTGGGTGCAGGGATCAGGCATCCCGGCGCTACAGACATAGCCTTCATTCATAGAAGTTGCCATTTAACTGCTGGCAGCCAGGGCAACGGGCCGCACGGCGGGGGACGGTCGTGATGAGCCTGGCCGGTTACCGGCTGCGGGGGCAACCGCAGCAGAAGATCCGCCCTAGCACATTGACCCGCGAGCTGGCTGACCTATCGATCGGCCGGGTCGATCTGCTGAAACTCGACGTAGAGAAAAGCGAACTCCAGTGCTGCAGGGAGTGGCGGAGGAGGACTGGCCGAAGCTGAGGCAGGTTGTCGCTGAAGTTCACGACATAGCGGGAGGACTGGGCCGCTTTGCGGAACTGCTGCGGTCCCGTGGGTTCCGGGTGACCGCCGAGCAGGAAGAAGGGCACAGAAATATACGCGGTGTTCGCGACCCGGGAGACTGCCTAGCCCTTTGCCTTGTGGTCGGCGGCGGAAGCATCGCGGCCGGGCCTGACGATGCTGTTCTCATAGGCGAACACGGCGATCTGAACGCGGTCGCGCAGGTTGAGCTTGGCGAGGATGCGGGCGATGTGGCTCTTGACGGTTGCCTCGCTCAGGTACAGGGTGGCGGCGATCTCGGCGTTAGACAAGCCCTTGGCCACCGATCGGATCACCTCGAGCTCGCGTTCGCTGAGGCGTGCGGTGGAGGCGGCTTGCGGCTTGCCGGGCACGGGTCCCTGGGTAAAATCCTCGATCAGCCGTCGGGTGATGGATGGCGCGAGCAGCGTTTCCCCGGCTGCCACGGCGCGCACGGCACCGGTCAGCTGCCCGCGGTTGGCATCCTTGAGCAGGAAGCCGCTGGCCCCCGCCTTCAGTGCGTGGTAGATGTACTCGTCCAGGTTGAACGTGGTGAGCATGAGGATCCGGCCCCGGCATCCGGCCTGGACAAGCCGTGTAGTGGCCACGATACCGTTCATCTGGGGCATGCGGACGTCCATCAAGATGACATCGGGGTCGAGTCTCCGCGCCTGGTCGAGTGCCTGGTCACCGTCGCTGGCCTCGCCGACGACGGTCAGGTCCGGCTTTCCAGACGTGCCAGATGGCTGGAAGGCGGCATTCGGGGAAGCATCACGTCATGAATGCCTCGATTACATAGGCGTCCTGGACCGATATCCGGCCAAAGAGCCTGAGCGAGGAGATGGCCAGACACCGAGTGGCTTCGGAATAGCCGATCTGAAATGCCGACGGGCCAGCGCGGGCGGCCTGATGTTTCGCGGAGCGCGTGATCATGTCATTTAACCTAACCACGTATCGCAACGTGGGTGAAGTATTCCTCGCCCACGTGGCGCAATATCGATGTAGCGGGTCCCGGCCCGCCGCCATTATCCCGAAGAGTTCTCCGGTTAGGTAAACTTTCCCACATTCCCATGTGGAAAAGTCTTCGCAACCGGAAAAAGCTTCGGGATGAATTGAGTGGTCGCCTGCAGTTGACCGTGGAGGCCGGCGCGGTGGACGGGGATGCGAGTGGCGCCGGGCCGGACGCCAGGCCATGCCGCACCAGAGGTCGCGGCCCACTGCTGTAGTACTAGGGGCCACCCTCGGTATTACTTATCATCGTTGCCGCGGTTCTGGCGGTTCCTTCTCCTCCAATACCAGATCCCTCCTGCGACAGCAACCACCAAGATGATGATGTAAAGTCCGTTACCTGGGCCACTCACGGCGTCCGCACCTGCCTTTCGGTACTCAGCCGATTCCATGTAACCGTGCTGGTGTCCTCCCATAGAAGTATTATCGGCGACGGGTCGCGTCCCGTCTTCGGCCACGGGATGCAATCTGGCTCATCCTTGAGAGCTAACCGCGGGAACCAGCCTCGTGGCGACACCGGAGGCCTTGACCGCAAGGCCAGCGCCCTAGGCTGCCTGACCTGGCACGACGGGCCTCCCAGGCCACGTGCTGGCCGCGACGCCACCTGCCGCCTCGGCGGAGCCACAGACCCGGGACTGGCCGCCGCGATGCGGGGCACCGCCGTGCGAGGCCGTCGTTGACGCGCACGGCAGCCACTTCTAGAGTCCTATGTATAAAGCAAAGGCGATTAATTACCAAAGTCTGTCACGGCTCATAATAAGCGGGATGAAGTCGGATGATAATAACAACCCCAGATCCCGATGCGCGCATCGAGATGGACGACATTGACTTGGCTGACACTGGTCTCACACTAGCGGAGACGCGCACCTAGTCTGGCAGACGCTACGGGGGCAACAGCCGGTCTCCTGGCAGTCTTCGGCCGAGGGTCCTGGATTCTGGGCTGCTCGAAAGTAAGTATTCGGAAGTCCCGTGCGAGGGCATGCCGGTAGCCGGCGTGGCGTACAACGCGGCCACGCTGGTGATGGCGTTACTGTGGCTGGGTTTATCCGGGCGGGGGCGGCTGGCCCAGGCGCGGAGGTCTTCGGGGCTGGCGTTCCGGGGCCGGCGGAGGGTTTCCCGTCGTTGCGGCCGCATTCGTCGAGGGTGATGACCGGCTCGACGAGAACGAGCTGATTAGCCTGGTATTCCTAGGGGAAGGGCATTGCGGCGGTTCGCACGGCGTCCATGGTGATAGGTGCCTTCCGTGAGGCGGCCCACGATGCCCCTGACCTCACGCAGATCGCCGCGCGGATCGAGCAGAGCATGAGTCACCAGGCGGCCGAGCAGGAGTTCGTGGCCGCCACTGCTGCCACTGTGCGGGCCGGTACTGGCGGGCTACGATCCCGAGGCGGCGCTCGACCTGATCAGGGACCAGGTCGTCAGGTACGTGGGGCACACGCTTACCGATGACGCGGCGATGCTGCTTGTCAAGAGCACGGCGGTGGCCGCGCGCCCGGCCGGTGCCAGGCCGGCCGCGGTCAGCGCCGTGCCCGCCCAGGGCACGGCGGGTGCGGACGTGCCCGGTGCGAACGCCCAGTGATGCCAGGCGGCCTAGTCGTCGAGGCTGGCCTGGGCCAGGAGCGCGACCGTGGAGCTGGCGTCGGCGCGGCGAGCCACCTGGTCGCCCGAGCGGATCGTCCAGATATCGCGCGGGATCAGCGTCAGCGACGAGGCCACAGTCATCAGGGTAGCGGCGGCGAACTGGGTTGACGACACCCCGATGGCGGCGCTAAGCGGGCCGGCGATCAGCGCGCCGGCCGGCATCGCGGCCATTGAGCCGAGGGCGTCGTAGGAAGACACCCGGGCCAGCATGTCCGACGGGATGCGCGTGGTCATCGCGACCGTCCACTGCACCATCATCATCTCGATGAGGATGCCGAGGCTGAAGGTGACAAGGCAGATCACGGGCAGTGGCAAGACCAGGCCCAGGCACACGGGGGAAAGCGCCAGCGCGCCGCCGGTGCCTACCACGAGCAGCATGGGTCGGCGCGGGGTATAGCGCAGCGACACGATGCCGCCGAGGATGAGGCCAACCCCCTCCGACGCGGTGATCGCGCCCCAGGCCGCCGGGCCGCCAAGGTGCTGCCGCGCCACGACCGGCCCCAGCACCTGGAATCCCGCGTTCCACGCCATCATGACCAGGCAGTACTGGATGACGGTGGCCCACAGCCAGGTATGGCGGCGAAACTCGACCCAGCCTTCCAGCAGTTCGTGCAGCATGCTGGGCTGATGCTCGCCCGCAGTCCTCGGCTCGCCGGCCCGGCCGCTGATGCCCAGCAGCAGCGGGACCGAGGCGCTCACGCACAGCCCGGACAGCAGCAGCGACCAGCCGGGCCCCACCGCCGCCACGACGATGCCGCTGGCCGCCGCCCCGGCCATCTGGCCAGTGTTCATCGCCAGCCGGCTGAGTGAACTGGCCTCCTGCAGCAGTGCCTGCGGGACGACGCGGGGCAGCAGCGCCTGCGAGGCCGGGTAGAACATCGCGGCCCCGGTCCCAGTTAGCGCCTCCAGGGCGATCATCGCCCACAGTGGCGGGTGGGTGGTGAGCACCAGGAGCCCAAAGCCGCCTTCCCCTGTCATGATCGCCAGGTTCGCGCCGATGAGCACGACCTGCGGCGAGAACCGGTCCGCGAGCACGCCGCCGATGAGCGCGAACAGCAGCGTGGGCGTGACCTGCGCGGCGAGCACGTAGGACAGGTCGGTGGGGGAGCCGGTGACGTTCAGCACCGCGAAGGAGACCCCCACCAGGGAGAAGCCGACGGCGGACATTGCCATCAGCCGGTCGCCGAGCAGCAGCCGGAAGTCCCGGATGGCGAGCACTGGGAAGCGGCGTGCCAGGCCCGCAGCGAAGACACGAGGCCAGGGCATCGCAACATCCGATCTCATGCAAACAGGGAAACGACTGAGCCTAAATGACCTGCTTACTGGCGGGCAATTTAATTTCTGGCCCAGAACGCGCCCTGCTGGCTGTGCACCGTCCCTACCGATGATGCTGGTGGCGGCGCTGCGGTCCCCCGTCCGCCCAGTAGAACCGCGCGTGCGCGGCGTTGATCATCGCGATCGCGATCCAGACGAACAGGATCGTCACTACCTGCGCGGGCGCGCTTCCCACGTTACTGGCGATAACGGCGGTCGCGCCGACGCCAAGTCCCATCGACCCGAGCGCGAGGACCATGCTCGTGATGGATGCGCCGGTGCTGCGCCGCGCGGGCAGCTGTGCGGCGGCCTGTGGCATCGGACCCTGGCCGGCCGGGGGCGCTGCCATCTGCAGTGGCGGCAGGTGCCCCAGTGCCGTCTGCTGCGGTGTCAGGTGCGGGATCGCGGGCGGCGCCGCGGCAGTGGCGGGCATGGGCGGCGCGACGGAAGGAGACCCCGCGGGCCCGGTGCCGCGAAGGCGCGCGTCTACCCGCTTGTCGATCTCCTCGCCGATCCGCTCGATGAGGCCCTCGGCGACCGCCGACTCATACGCGGGACCTAGTTCGGTGCCGGCTGCTACCGAGGCGGCTATCTCCTCGCGCGTGTCACGATTCACGGGCACACGATATGTCGTAACAGTACCCGGGCGCAAGGAGGCGAGTCGGCGGATGATGCGGGTGGGGCCAAGGGGCTTGGGTGCGGCAGGATGTACGGCCCGTTCTGGTCTGGGGTAATTAGCAATGCCGTGAAGCTGGCAAACTTGGAGGATGTCCATTACCGATCCGCATCCGGTCGCGGGGACGGTCCAGCAGTCCGTCGGCGAGCCGTGCGTGCTGCTCAAGCTTGGCGAGGTCGTCCTCAAGGGGCGCAACCGGCAGCAGTTCGAGCGTATCCAGCAGCGCAACATCAAGGCGGCGGTGAAGGACACCGGGCTGCCGACCGAGGTCTTGCATCGCGAGGGAGTCGTGCTGGTCCGAGTGCCTCGCGAGGGCCGCACCGAGACCGAGCACGCGCAGGCCGTAGAGAAAGTGGCCCAGCGGGCCGCCGACGTGCCCGGCATCATCCGGGTCTGCCGGGCATGGCGGGTCGCCAAGACCCCTGAGGCCACCGTGGCCGCCGCGGTTGAGCTAGCGCGCGGGATAACCGGCACGTTCGCGGTGCGGCCGCGACGCCGGGACAAGCGGTTCCCGGTCACTTCCGCCGAGCTGGCGGTCACCGTGGGGCGCGCGATCCAGGACGCGTACGGGCTGCCAGTCAACCTCAAGCGCCCGGACACAGAGATCCTTATCGAGGTGGACCAGCACGAGGTGTTCGTCTTCACTGGCGGCGAGCCGGGCCTTGGCGGGCTGCCAGTGGGGATGAGCGGGCGGGGCGTCGCGCTGATGTCCGGAGGGATCGACTCCCCGGTCGCCGCCTACCGGATGATGCGGCGCGGGCTTCGCGTCTACTTCCTGCACTTCTCCGGTATGCCGCTCACCGGCCCGGAGTCCATCTACAAGGCGTACGCGCTGACTCGTGAGCTGAACAGGTTCCAGGGGCAATCGCGGCTGTTCGTGGTGCCATTCGGCAAGACGCAGCAGGCACTGGCATCCACCGGAGCGGACCGGCTGCAGATCGTCGCGCAGCGGCGGCTCATGCTCAAGACGGCGCAGGCTCTGGCGCACCGGCTGAAGGCGCCAGCCCTGGTCACCGGCGACTCACTCGGCCAGGTCGCCAGCCAGACGCTGCAGAACATCACGGCCCTCGACGACGCCGTGTCGCTGCCGATCCTGCGACCGCTGCTTGGCATGGACAAGACGGAGATCATGGCGGAGGCGCGCAAGATCGGCACCCTCACCATCTCCGAACTGCCCGACGAGGACTGCTGCTCGCTGCTGACCCCGCGTCGCGTTGAGACGCGCGCCAAGATCGACGATCTCCGCCGCATCGAGAGCCGCCTAGACGCCGACGAGATCGCCGAGCAACTAGCCGCCAGCGCGCAGGAGTACAAGCCGGAGCGCTAGCGCAAGGACCTAACGGAGCGACTCCCATAGGTCCCCAAGGGCCGCTACCCGCGCCGGAACGTCGGCTGCCGTGAAGACGAGGTCGGCCGGGCGCTGGCAGGCAGCCACCTCGTCCCAGGTGACGGGGGTAGAGACGGTGGAGTGCGTCCGCGCCCGCAGCGAGTAGGGGGCGACGGTGGTCTTCGAGCCGTTGTTCTGACTCCAGTCGACGAGCACCTTGCCCGGGCGCAGCGACTTGGTCATCCGGGACGTCACCAGGTCCGGGCGGTCGCGCTCAAGGGCCTGAGCGAAGTGCCTGGCCTGGTCACTGGCCTCCTCGGCGCTGACGCCATGCACGCGCGCGTACAACTGCAGGCCCTTGCCACCGGAAGTCTTGGGCAGCGCCGCCAGCCCAGCGTCGGCCAGCAGGGGGCGCAGTGCCTCGGCTACCCGGCAGCACTCCACGATCGTCGCCGGCTCGCCGGGATCCAGGTCGAACACGATGAGGTCGGGACGCGGCTGTCCCTCAGGACCCGCCAGCCGCTTCGGTCCTGCCTCGATTTTCCACATCGGCACGTGCAGTTCCAGGGCGGCGCGGTTGGCCGCCCAGATCAGCGTGGAAAGGTCATCGATGACGACATGCCTGACGACGCCACCCCGGCCCCGGGAACTGCGCGACTGGACATCGGTGGTGCGGACCCAGTCCGGCGTGTCGGGGGGCGCGTGCTTCTGGAAGAACGACTGGCCGTCCACCCCATCGGGATACCGCTTGAGCGTCATCGGGCGACCCGCCACATGGGGCAGCAGCACCGCGGAGATCCGCTGGTAGTAGTCGAGGACCTCGGCCTTGGCGAAGCCGTCCGCCGGGTAGAGCACCTTGGCCAGGTTGGTCAGCGTCAGCGTGCGGCCGTCCACGATGACCGAGACCTTCTCGGCGGCCGGCACTACCGCACCGTCGCCGGGCGTCACGGCATCCTCGTGGACCACTTCCGCAGCTTCCCGTACCGTTTCGTCCTGTGGCACCGTTTCGTCCTGTGGCACCGCTTCGTCCTCCCGCACCACTTCATCTCGGACAACCGACAGGTCCTCCTGCGGTCCCCAGTCCTCCCGCACAACATCGCGGGGATCCTTGTCGTTGCGCAGGCCCTTGTAGGCGGGGGCGCGCATCCGCCCTGACTTGGTCCACCGCTCGAACACGACCTCTGCGACCAGACTGGGCTCGACCCAGACCGCCTGGCGGGCGTCGTCGGCGGGTATTGCCTCGTCGAACGGGCTACTGTCTCGGCGCAGCGGCGCGAGCTTGTGGTCGAGCATGCGCAGCGTCTCATCGGTGAACCCGGTGCCGACGTGCCCGCAGTAGATCAGGGCGCCGCGGTCGTGGACGCCCAGGAGCAACGAGCCCACGTGGCCTTCCCGGTTGCCCTTGCCGGGCTTCCAGCCCGCGACGACGACCTCCTGCCGGCGCAGGTTCTTGGCCTTCAGCCAGTTGCCTGACCTGATGCCCGGCTCGTAGCGGGAGTCGAGGCGCTTGGCGACCAGGCCCTCTAGGCCCTGGGCCAGCGAAGCTCCAAGGACCGCGTCGAAATCAGCGCCTTGGAAGGCCGGCGGGACGCTGATGGCCGAGCCGTTGCTCGACAGGGGGGTGAGGAAGTCCCGGCGGGCACTGTAAGGGAGGTCAACCAGCAGGCGGCCGTCCATCTGGAGCAGGTCAAAGGCCAGGTAGCTTACGGGGGTCAGTTCCGCGAGGCGGCGCGCCTGGTCGGGGGCGGTCACGTGGATGCGTGACTGCAGCGCCTCGAAGTCGGGCTGGCCGGCGGTGGTCAAGACGACGATCTCGCCGTCGAGGAGTACCTGGCGGTGCCCGATCGCAGCGCCCATCCCGGCCAGCTCTGGGTAGGTGGCGGTGATGTCCTTGCCGGTGCGGGAGCGCAGGGTGAGTCGTCCGGCCTCGATGAACGCCAGCGCCCGGACACCGTCCCACTTCACCTCCACGGCCCACCCGGCCGCGTCCCGGGACGGGAACCGCCCGGTGGTGGCGAGCATCGGCCGCATGGCGGACGGGAGCGGGAGTCGCTCGCGGTGGATGAGCCAGTCCTTGCCCCCGGACCGGCTGGTACGAAACAGCGTGTACCCGCCGGACAGGCGCTCACCGTGCAGTACTACCTTGACCTCGCGGTCGTCCCACTTGACCAGCTCGTAGGTCCCGTGATCCCAGATCGTGACGGCACCCGCGCCGTACTCACCGCGTGGGATCTGGCCCTGGAACCCCCCGTACTCCAGTGGGTGGTCCTCGGTGTGCACCGCGAGGTGGTTGACGGCGGGGTCGTCGGGGACCCCCTTGGGCAGCGCCCAGGACACCAGGACGCCGTCGCGCTCTAGCCGGAAATCCCAGTGCAGCCGTCGGGCATGGTGCTCTTGGACGACGAAGGTCCTGCTCGCGGACGGCGACTTCGGGTCGGCGTCCTGCGTCGTGCTGGCTGGCGGGACCGGTTCAGGGGTGCGCGCGGCATCCCTTCTGCCCCGGTATTGCGACAGCCTGTCCATGCCGGGTCATTACCCAGGCAGGGGCGCTCCTACGTGCCACCCGTGCCTGGGTGGCGCACGGTAAACAGCTGCGGATCCGTGCGGTCCTTGGCCAGCAGGGGAATGAGTTCCATGATGAGGCGACGATCATGGTGGCGCGCGGTGCTGCGGGGCGCCGGGCGGGCCTGGAGCGACCTGCGGTTCAAGGACCTGTACCGCAGTGGCAAGGAGTTCGAGATCACGCACCGGGCCATGGGCTTCGCCGCCCGGGCCATCCTCACCGTGATCCCGTTGCTCATTGCCGTCGCTGCCGCCGCCAGCCCTGTCCCGCGCCGCGGCCTGGCCGTGTGGGTGATCTACGGCATGGGCCTGACCGGCTCCTCCGCCGACGCGGTGACGCGGCTCTTCTCGGCGCCGGCCCGGGTACTGGGCACGATGTGCGTGTTCAGTACCCTGCTGCTGGTCGTTGCCGGGGTCTCGTTCGCGGGCAGCATGCAGGCTGGGTTCGAGAGGATCTGGGGTCTTCCCGCCGGGCCGCGGCACAAGGTCTGGCGGCTGGCAGCCTGGCTGGCCGCGCTCATCGCCTACGTCTACGCGGCGGCCACGGTCGGCACGGTGAGGCACGGCGGGCTAGCCGAGACGGCGGGCCGGGTGGCGCTGGCGGTGCTGCTCGGCATCGCCTTCTTCTGGTGGGGGCCGCGCTTCTTGACCGGTGGCCGGGTGAGCTACCTGGCGGCGCTGCCGGGCGCGGTGGTGACGCTGGCGTGCCTGGGGGGCCTGCGGGTCTTCTCCAGCCTGGTCTTCGAGCCGCTCATCGCCAAGAACGCGGTCAGCTATGGCGCGGTGGGCACCGTCTTGATCGTGGTGTCGTGGCTGATCGGCGTCGGCTGGGTCGTCTACGGCGGCCAGTTGTTCGGGCGCTGGTTCCACAGCGCATGGCTGCAGCCCTGGGCGGACAGGCGCCGGGGCCCGAGCGCGACTCGAACGCGCGACCTGCCGCTTAGGGGAGCACGCGCTCTAGCGGGACGCCGGCATCGCGGGGGCGGCGGCTACCACGCGGCCTACCAGCGGGGACAGGTGGGTCGCGACGCTGGACAGCTCGCGCAGGTCGGACTCGATGAGGGCCTGGGGGCCGTCGCACAGGGCGGACTCCGGGTGCGGGTGGACGTCGACGATGATACCTCGGTGACGATCGGCAGGCCAGTGTCCTCGCGGACGTCGGCCAAGATCTTCAGGCCGGCTTCGCCTAGGCCCTGGAAGGCGTACGGGGAGCTGCGTGGCTTGAACGCCCCGCCGCGCAGCAGGGACGCTCCGGCCGCGCGGGCCATCTTGGCGGCCTCCAGCGTCTGTCCCGGGCTTTCGACCGCGCAGGGCCCGGCGATTACCGTCAGGGTGTCCGGCCCGATCGGCACCCCGCCGACCCAGATGACGGACCGCTCGCGCCGGTGCTCGCGGCTGACCAGCTTGTACGGCACGGAGATGCGAACCACATCGGACACGCCGGGCATCGCGGCCAGGTTGACCGTGGCGGCGAGCCTGTCGAGGTCCCCGGTGATCGCGACGATTGCCGGTGACACGCCGCGGCTGATGAACGCGTCGCCGCCCGCCTCCCGCACTGCGCTGGCGACGTTATCAGCGTCTTCCTCGGCCGCCTGCGCTGCCATCACCACAACCATCGGTCACCTGTCTCCGTTTCGGCCTGGGTGCTCAGGAGCCACCGCGGGCACCTTCGACCCGTCACCGCCCCCGGCATGACAGCGTAGCGGGGGCGAGGCTGGGGGAGGGAACGTTATGAAACGAGGTCTTGATCTCTTATTTCCCGCAGCAGGGCGATGTCGAGGGCATGGCCGTCCTTGCCACCTGGGGTCTCGACCACGAACGGTACTGCGGCCAGGGCAGGGTGCGCCAGCAAGGTACGAAACGGTTCCACCCCGATGCAGCCCTTGCCTATGCTCTCGTGCCGGTCCTTCTTGGACCCTAGGCCCTCCATCGAGTCGTTAGCGTGCACTAGCTTGACCCGTGACGGGCCAGCCGCCGCGACAAGCTCGGCAAGCATCGCATCAGCGCCGACCGAGGTGGTCAGGTCGTGTCCGGCGGCGAACATGTGGCAGGTGTCCAGGCACACGCCGGCCTTCGGGTGCCGCTCCAGCGCCTGCAGGTACGCCGCCAGGTCGCCCGCCCTGGCGCACAGCATCTGCCCCTGGCCTGCCATCGGCTCAAGCAGCAGGTCCGGGCCATCGTCGCCGATAGCGTCCAGCACGGGCAGCAGGAGCGAGCCGACCTGTCGCAGTGCCTCGTCGCGGGACCAGCCGACCGCCGAGCCGGTATGCACGACGACGCCGCGCGCGCCGATCTGCGCGCCGCGGCGCAGCGTGAATGCCAGCGCCTGCGCCGACTTGCGCGCGACGGCGGGGTCCGCTGACCCCACGTTGATCAGGTACGGGGCGTGGATGAAGACCGGAATGCCTGACTCGCGCAGCTGCGCGTCCTGCCTCGGGTCACCGGCCGACTGCGCCCATCCGCGCGGGTTGGACACGAAGACCTGGATGACCTCCGCGCCAGTGCGCGCGGCGTACGCCAGTGCGCCGGTCGCCAGGCCACCGGTCACGGTCGCGTGGGACCCGATAGGGGACTTGCGCATCACAGCCCGTAGTAGACGTTGATCGTGCTGCCCTGCTGCGCCGTGCCTGTCGGGCTGTAGAAGACGACCTTGTTGCCGAACCCGATGCGGTGGCCAGACACGTTGAAGCCCGCGTTCTTCAGCGTCTGGCTGGCCTGGCTGAAGTTCTGGCCCTGGATGTTCGGCACGGGGACCGTGGGCGGCCCGGCGGAAACGGACACGGTAATGGTCTCGCCCCGGGTGAGCACGCCGCCCGGCGCGGGGGACTGGGTGGTGATCGTGCCGGCCTGCTGCGTGCTGGCGACCTGCTGCTGGACCAGGTTGACGTCGTTTTGCTGCGCCCAGCCCAGGATGTTCTGAATGCTCTGGCCGACTAGGGTCGGCACCGGCGGGCCCGCCACAACCTGGACGAAGACCGTCTTGTCCGCGGGCCACGAGGTGCCCGCGGCGGGGGTGGTGCCGGCCACCGTCCCGGTCGCGACGCCCGTCGCGGCGACGCTACGGGGCGCGGAGCTGACCGTCAGGCCGGTCTGCCGCAGCAGGGCGATCGCGCTGGCCAGCGAGTGCCCGGTGACCGGCGGGATGGTGATCATCTTCGGCCCGGAAGAGACTGTCAGGACGACCGTGGCACCGCTCGTGGCGTTCCCCGACGGCGAGTTGCTGATCACGCTGCCTGTCGTCACGGTGTTGCTGTGCTGCGACGGGCCGACCAGGACCTTGAAGCCGTCGGACCTCAGCAGCGCCTCAGCTCGCGAGGCGGACAGCCCAGCGACCGAGGGTACGGGCGTGTACCGCCCGGAGGTGAAGTACCAGCCGGCGAAGCCGATGACGATCGCGGCGACGACCCCGGCCGCGACGTACGCCAGGCGCCTGCTGAACAGCCATCGCTGCAGGAAGGGCTCGCGGCGAGCAGGACCTGTACCGAAGTCGTCCCAGCCGTGGCCCGCCCAGGCAGGGACGTCGGTGGCGCCGGGGTAGCCGCCGGGCACCACCATCGTGTGCGAGGTCCCGTCGGCGCGCCCGTAGTCGCCAGCGGGCCCGTAAGAGGCGGAGGGGGCATAGGGGTCGGCTGCGAAGGCCGCCCGCCCGAATGGCTCGGGCCTGGTCGGCGGCGCTCCGATCACGCGCGGGGCAGCGGGCCTCGATGACTCGGCGGCTCCTGCGATGGCACCGGGATCGGCCTCAGCTCGCACCGCCTGGACGGCGTGCAGGAACGTCCCGGCGTCCGCGGGGCGCTGTCGCGGGTCACGGCTGGTCGCGGCCCGCACCAGCCGGTCCACCGGCGGCGCGATGCCGGGCACCCAGTCCGACGGGGCTGGAACGTCGGAGTTGACGTGCTCGTAGGCCACCTGCAGCGGCGATTCCCCGGAGTGTGGCTGCCGCCCGGTGAGCAGTTCGAACAGCAAGACGCCCGCCGCGTAAACGTCGGTGCGGAAGTCGGTAACGTGCCCAGTGACGTGCTCCGGCGCGATGTAGGCGACGGTCCCGATGAGCAGGCCGTCCCGGGTGTGCCCGGTTGCCGCCTGTGCCTGAGCCAGCCCGAAGTCGACGACCTTCAGCCGGCCGTCAGCTGTCAGCAGCACGTTCTCCGGCTTGACGTCGCGGTGCACGATTCCCGCCGCGTGCGCGGCGGCCAGCCCGGACAAGATGGGCTCCATGATGCCCAGCGCCGCGTCGGGCGAAAACGCGCCGCGCTCCCGCAGCAGGCTGCGCAGCGTCCGGCCGGGGACGTACTCCATCGCCAGGTACAGGTACTGCCCGTCGGACCCCTGGTCGAAGACGGCGACGATGTTGGGGTGCGACAGCCGGGCGACCGACTTGGCCTCGCCGATGAACCGGCTCACGAATTCCTCGTCGCGCGCCAGCTCCGCGTGCATCACCTTAAGCGCCACCTGCCGGTCGAGCCGTGTGTCGGTGGCGAGATACACGGTGGCCATGCCACCGTGGGCGATGCGGGAGCGGACGTGGTACCGGCGGTCGAGCACCCGGCCGATGAGCGCGTCCGCGAGGGCGGAGTCCATCAGTTCAATTTTACGGCGCGTTGCCCAGGATCTTCGCCACGTTAAGCAGATTGTCGCAGCGGTCCGTCGTTGTCACCTTTATCCCGACTTATCCCGAACGTCGCGTCCCCCGGTCACCACGGCCCCAGTATGTTGTGAGTCACGCTGGTCGTGAGGCACGCCGCGGGAACTGCTTACGGGCACTGGAGGTCGCTGGCATGGTGGACCGTATCGAGCACCGGATCACGATCCGGGCGACGCTGGACCGGGTCTGGGGGCTGGTCACGCGACCGGGCTGGTGGCTGCCCGGAAGCGCCGCCGAGCCCGCCCGTGGCGCGGGCCGCGTGGTGGTCGCCTGGGGCCGCGAGAGCCGGCCATGGGTTATTGACATCGTCCGCATCGAGCCGCAGGGATACGCCTCGTTCCGGTGGGCCGGCGCCTTCGGCGGAGCGGCCCCCGCTCAGGGCAACTCCACCTTTGTGGAGTTCTACATCCGGCCGGTCGGGGACGAGATCGGCGTGGCGATTGTGGAAAGCGGGTTCGCCACGCTCGACCTGCCCGATTCGCTGCGCGAGGACCAGGTCAAGGCCAGCCTCGGCAGCTGGCGGTATGAGCTGGCTGGCCTGCGGATGCGGGCCGAGCGGCTGGAATCACTGCGAGGAGCCTGAGGCGGCGCCGCACGGACCGGGCGCTGACCGCGCGCGTAGTCACGAGAACGGCGCGTCAGGGGGCGCGAGGTGACTCGCCAGTAACGAATGTCGGTGGTTTGCCCACTCGCGGGATGTGGCACATTGGTGTCGTGGCACAGATAGACCCCGCGGCCGACGCCCTCGTCGGTGACTGGCTGTCACTCTCCGAGGTCGCGGATCGGCTAGGCATACCTACCGGCAAAGTGAAGCAGCTGCTGCGTGACCGCAAGCTGCTCGCGGTGACCCGCCCGGGCGGGGCACGCGCGGTGCCCGCCGCTTTCCTTGACGGCGACCAGGTCGTCAAGGGACTGCACGGGACCCTGACGGTGCTGCTTGACTGCGGCTTTGACGACTCGGAGGCGCTGCGCTGGCTGTTTACGGCCGACGACACGCTGCCGGGGACGCCAATCCAGGCGCTGTGCAAGCATCGCGGCACCGAGGTTAACCGGCGCGCCCAGGCCATGGCGTTCTAGCCCGTAATTTCCGCATCGCGTGTACTTGCCGTGTCGGTGACACGGCAAGTACACGCGCTAATGGCAACCGGCGACTGTGGACTTGCCCGCCGAAGGGGTTCGGGTCCGCAGCAGCTCTAACGTGCCGTCGGACCTGGCTACCGTCCGGAGTGGGAGCACCGCGCCCATCACGGCGTAGGGCGAGTCACCGCCAGAGAACCGGAAGCCGGTCAGCAGGTCGGTAAAGCCGGCGCTGCGGTACAGCCGCCGGGCGCGTGACTCGGCATCCTGGGTGGACAAAACGGCGGTGTGCTCAGGCCGCTCGGCGGTGAGCGTCAGCAGCAGCCGCCGCCCGATCCCGGTCCCTTGGTAGGCCGGGAGGACGTGAAGCTCGGCGACCTCGAAGGAGTCGGCCAGCCACGTGGTCGTCGCCGACGGTGGGTACTTGGTTGCCAGTGCCCCCGCTACGGTGTCATGCCACCACTGCCCGGGCTGCCCGTGGAAGCCGTAGATGAAGCCGGCCAGAACCGACTCGGCGTGCGTGCGGCCCGGCGGGGCGAGTGCCGCGAGCGCCCGGAAGCCGGGGCTTGCCGTGTGCCGCTCCAGGATCGACTCCCGTCCGGAGAGCATGCGCGTGGGCGGCCGCATCGCGGCCGCGTACACCGCGACGAGCCGCCCGATGGCCGACCGGAATTCGGGTACCGGAAGCTCTTGGAGCGTGATGGAGTCTGTCATCAGCGCAAGCTTACGGCTTCATCACCGGGTCGTGCCGGACCGGCGGCGTGCCGCGCTTAGCGAGGGGACGCTGTTACTGGGTCGGGCCTTGCGCTGCGGACTTCCGTCTTTTCGTCGGTCGGTCGCCGCGCGGCCCTGGAATGTCAGTCCCCCTGAGTATCTTCGAACATGTCTCGAAAGGCGCTGGACTTTTCCGCGAACCTATGTTCGAATGGAACTGTGTTCGAGTAGGACCGCGGAGGTTCCAGCCCTGGGATCACAGCGTTCTAGGAGACGCGGCCAGTGCCTGGCGGGCGTGGGGAAGCGACCCGCCTGGCCAGGTCCGCGCCGCGAGCCACAAGGGGTGATGACGATGGCCAGCGCACTCAAGGCTGTTGGCACACGGGTGCCGGGCAGCGAGGTGATGGCGGGGACTGAGGTGCCCGGCGGTGGCGTGGCCGGTGCCGGGAGTGCCGTCCCGCGCCGCCGGATTCCTGCTACGGCCGTCAGCCTGCTTGCCCAGGCACGGCGAGAGCTAGCGGAGGCGGGGACCGAGGCGAATCCGGGCACCCGGTACATCTGCGCCCATCTGGCGGCGCTGCGGGCGGCGGCGGCGATTGTCGCGGCGCGCGGTGAGCCGGGCGGCAGGCGCGGGCGGCCGCGCAGCGTGTGGGAACTGCTTCCGCAGGTGGAGCCGACGCTGGCCGAGTGGGCCGCGTTCTTCGCGGCGAGCGCGGCCAAAAGGGCCGCGGCCGAGGCTGGGCTGCCGAGGGCAGCGTCCGCGCGGGAGGCGGAGGATCTGATCAGGGATGTGGAGACGTTCCTTGGCATTACGGAGCGAGCGCTGGGAGTGGCTGAGCAGCTGGAACTTCCGCTGCGGCCGGCCAGCTGAGATCCTGCTCGCCCCGTGGCGGGCGAGGAGGCACCAGGATGACCGCCGAGGATCACCCTGGTGCCCAGGTCGGTCAGCTATCGGACAATGCCTGTATCGGACAATGCCTGGCCGAGTCTCAGAAGGACTCGATTGTCGTGCTGCGCGCGTCCGCGTCCAGCACGCCCCAGCTGATCAGTTCCTCGGTCAGGTCGGCGGGCGACTTGTCGTAGATGACCGCGAGCGAGCGCAGGTCCTCATGCCGTACGGACAGCACCCGTCCATTGTAGTCACCGCGCTGCGCCTGAATAGTAGCGACGTACCGCGCGAGCGGGCCGATTTTCTCCTTGGGCAGCTGGTTCATGCGCTCGAGGTCGATGACGAGCTTTGGTGCGGTCGCGATCGGCGCGGGCGCGGCGTCGCCCGGCAGTAGCTCGGACACGGGGACCCCGTAGAACTCGGCCAGCTCCGCGAGCTTCTGTACGGTGACTGATCGGTCACCGCGCTCGTACGAACCGACGACGACGGCCTTCCAGCGGCCGCGGGACTTCTCCTCGACGCCATGGAGGGAGAGTCCTTGCTGGGTTCGGATGGCGCGCAGTCGGGCGCCTAGTGTCTTGGCGTACTCAGATGGCATTTTTCCTCGGTTTCCCGGCCAAACGTCGCTTACGGTAACGGTTACGCACAGTGACGGTAGGCGGCGAAGGCGACAAGGTCAAGCCGAATGGCAAAAACTGGTTGAACTCGTCCAGTAACCGGGCTTGCCTCCCGGATGGCTATGTACCCTCCGCCGAAACCCGACAACCCCTGATGTAACCGGGTTTCCCGAGTTCCGGGCTGCTGGTCGGGAAGTCTCTCCCGGTGCCAGAACGTTATGTCCTGGTATGGTCAGTGTGATCTAAATCACAGCTTTGAGCCGTCACCCAATGGGATCAAGATCACCTCTGAATAGGTGACGCGAAGAGCCGAGACAACGATGGACAGCGTCTCATGGCAGCCAGCTACGCGCTCTGTTTTGCCGGGTGTGACCCGGGGGGAAGGAGTCGCTCCCTGGCCAACGCTGTACGGTTGACGACGTACGCACCCTTTAAGGACCGTCCCGTGAGACGGGGAAGGAGGTCGTGACTGATGTGCGCGATGACGCCGCAACCACGTTACGAGGTCGCTTCCGGATGGAAGGCAGTCCTCACCCCGGAGGAGATCCGGCGCGCGCTGAGCCGTGTCGCTCACGAGATTTTGGAGCGCACCCACGGCGGCGACGGGGTCGTCCTGCTCGGAATCCCGACCCGCGGCGTGCCACTGGCCCGCCGCCTGGCCGCCCGGATGAGCGCGTTCGAGGGTGCCGCCATTCCCGTCGGCTCGCTCGACATCACCATGCACCGCGATGACCTGCGACTGCGCCCCGCCCGTGCGCTGGGCCACACGGAGGTGCCACCGCAGGGGATCGACGGGAAGACCGTGGTCCTCGTCGATGACGTCCTTTTCTCGGGCCGAACTGTCCGGGCCGCCCTCGACGCGCTAAACGATCTCGGCCGTCCCCGCGCCGTGCAACTCGCCGTCCTGGTCGACCGGGGGCACCGGGAGCTTCCCATCCGCGCCGACTACGTCGGGAAGAACCTCCCCACCGCGCATCGCGAGGTAATCCGCGTGCTGCTTGAGGAAACCGACGGGGAGGACTCCGTCCTGCTCGGCGAGCGCAGCAAGCCCGCCGACGCCGCCTCCCAGGCGTCCCGAGGCGAGCGGGGGGCACTGTGAAACGGCACCTGATCTCGGCTGGCGACCTTAGCCGCGAGGATGCGATTGTCGTCCTTGACACCGCTGCCGAACTGGCCAGCGTGGCCGGGCGGCCCATCCGCAAGCTGCCGACCCTGCGCGGCCGGACCGTCGTCAACCTGTTCTACGAGGACTCCACCAGGACGCGGACGTCCTTCGAGGCGGCTGCAAAGCGTCTGTCGGCCGACGTGATCAACTTCTCGGCCAAGGGATCAAGTGTTGCCAAGGGCGAGAGCCTCAAGGACACCGCACTGACCCTGGAGGCAATGGGCGCCGACGCCATCGTGATCAGGCACCCGGCGTCCGGGGCGCCGCACCGGCTCTCCGGCTGGGTTACCGGGAACGTGATCAGCGCCGGCGACGGCACTCATGAGCATCCCACGCAGGCGCTGCTCGACGCCTTCACCATGCGCGAGCGACTTGCCGGCGCTAGCGGGCGCAACGGCCCCGACCAGGCGGGCACCGGGCTGGACGGGGTGCGGGTGACGATCGTCGGCGACGTGCTGCACAGCCGTGTCGCGCGCTCCAACGTGCTGCTGCTGAGCACGCTCGGGGCGGAGGTGACGCTGGTAGCCCCGCCCACCCTCATGCCGTATGCGGTGGAAACCTGGCCCTGCAAGACTAGCTACGACCTGGACGCGGAACTGGGCAAGAGCGACGTCGTGATGACGCTGCGAGTGCAGAACGAGCGGATGACAGCCGCCTACTTTCCGTCCATCCGTGAGTACCGCCGACGGTACGGGCTGGACACAGCCCGGATGGACCTCATGCCCGACCATGCGATCGTGATGCACCCAGGCCCGATGAACCGGGGCGTGGAGATCGCCGCCGAGGTCGCTGACTCGCCGCGCTCGACGGTGGTGGCACAGGTGGCTAACGGCGTGACCGTCCGCATGGCGGTGCTGTACTTGATGCTCGGGGGCGCGGAGGAGACGCTATGAGTGAAGAATGGCTGATCAGGGGCGCCCGGATCGCGGGAGGCGAGCCGACTGACATTCACCTGTCCGGTGGCGTCATCGCCGCCGTCGGAGCGGGGCTGTCCGCGCCCGGCGCGCAAATCCTCGACGCGGCGGGGCTAATCGCCTTGCCAGGGCTGGTTGACCTGCACACGCACCTGCGCGAGCCTGGCCGCGAGGATGCCGAGACGGTCCAGACCGGCACCCAGGCCGCGGCGCTCGGTGGCTACACCGCCGTGCACGCGATGGCCAACACCGAGCCGGTCGCGGATACCGCCGGCGTCGTTGAGCAGGTCTGGCGCCTTGGCGAGCAGGCCGGGTACGTCGACGTCCGCCCGGTGGGCGCTGTCACCGTCGGGCTGGCAGGCAAGAACCTTGCCGAGCTGGGCGCCATGGCCGACTCAGCCGCGCGGGTCCGGGTGTTCTCCGACGACGGGCACTGCGTCGCCGATCCGCTGCTGATGCGGCGGGCGCTTGAGTACGTCAAGGCGTTCGACGGCGTCATCGCCCAGCATGCCCAGGAGCCACGGCTCACCGAGGGCGCACAGCTGAATGAGGGCGAGGTCGCCAGCAGGCTCGGCCTAGCCGGGTGGCCCGCCGCCGCCGAGGAGGCAATCATCGCGCGGGACTGCCTGCTGGCCGCTCACACCGGCTCGGCGCTGCACGTCTGCCACGTCTCCACCGCTGGTTCTGTGGAGATCGTCCGGTGGGCGAAGTCGAAAGGCTGGCGGGTCACCGCTGAGGTCACCCCGCATCACCTGCTGCTCACCGACGACCTCGCCGAAGGCTACGACACGGTCTTCAAGGTCAACCCGCCGCTGCGCACGAAGGCGGACGTGGAGGCGCTGCGCACCGGGCTGGCCGATGGCACGATCGACTGCGTCGCGACCGACCATGCCCCGCACCCGGTGGAAGCCAAGGAAACCGAGTGGGCCGAGGCCGCAAACGGGATGACCGGCCTGGAGACCGCGCTGCGAGTAGTCCAGCTCGCCATGGTCGACACGGGCCTGCTCGACTGGGCCGCGGTCGCCGACCGGATGTCCGTGCGGCCAGCGCGGATCGGCAGGGTAGCCGTGCACGGTCAGCCCATTACGGCGGGCGGCCCCGGCAACGTCACGTGCTACGACCCGGCGGCGGGCCCGGCGGCCGTGGATCCGGCCAGCCACGCGTCGAAGAGCCGCAACTCGCCGTTCGGGGGAATGGAACTGCCCGGCCGCGTGGTCGCCACGTTCCTGCGCGGCACGGCGACGGTAATCGACGGGAAGGTGACCCGGTGAGCGAGCGGAGGGGCACTGTGAGCGAGCGGAGGGGCGCGGCGGTGCGTGGACTGAGTGGAGTGACCGAGGAACGAGGGAGCGCAGTGAGGGAAGGCGCCGCCTTCCAGGCGTCCCGAGGCGAGGTGGGGGCACTGTGAGCGAGCGGGAAGCGATCCTCGTGCTTGAGGACGGCACGACGCTGCGCGGTACCGGGTTCGGCGCGGACGGCGAGACGTTCGGGGAGATGGTCTTCAACACCGGCATGACCGGCTACCAGGAGACGCTCACCGACCCCTCCTACTGCGGGCAGATCGTGGCGATGACCGCACCGCATATCGGCAACACCGGCGTCAACGACGAGGACCCCGAGTCCAGTCAGGTCTGGGTCAGCGGCTACGTGGTGCGCGAGCCGTCTCGGATCGCGTCTAACTGGCGCTCGGCCGGCAGCCTTGACGCCTACCTCAAGGAGAACAACGTCACCGGCATCGCGATCCGCGACACCCGGGCGCTGACCATGCGCATCCGGGAGCAGGGCGCGATGCGCGCGGCGGTGTCCACCGTGGAAACCGACCCGGCGAAACTGCTCGAGCGCGTCCGCAGCAGCCCGCAGATGGCGGGCGCCGACCTGGCCACCGTCGTGTCCACCAAGGAGCCGTACACGGTTAGCCCGCCGGCCGGTACTCCAGTGCGCTGGAAGGTGGTCGCCGTCGACCTCGGCATCAAGGCCGCCACCCCGCGCAGCATGGCCGATCGTGGCATCGAGGTCACGGTCTTGCCCGCGACCTCGACCGCGCGCGAGATCCTGGCCGCCAGCCCGGACGGGGTGTTCTTCAGCAACGGCCCCGGCGACCCGGCAGCGGTCGGGTACGCCGTCGAGGCGATGCGCGGGGTGCTTGACGCCGGGGTGCCGCTTTTCGGCATCTGCTTCGGCAGCCAGATCCTGGCCCGGACACTGGGCCTGTCGACCTACAAGCTGCGATACGGCCACCGTGGCGTCAACCAGCCGGTCATGGACCTGGCTACCGGCCGCGTCTATATCACCAGCCACAACCATGGCTTCGCCGCCGCACTGCCCGGCCTGGACGGCGCTTTCCCCCTGGGAGGCACTTCCACCTGGGCGCACGTGCCGGACGCGGCCCGCCGGCCGTTCGACACCCCCTATGGGCCGGCCGTCGTCAGTCATGTCAACCTTAACGACGGCGTCGTCGAGGGCATCCGACTGCTTGACTACCCGGCCTTCAGCGTCCAGTACCACCCGGAGGCGGCCCCGGGGCCGCACGACGCGGTCGACCACTTTGACCAGTTCTGCGCTTTGATGGGTGGTACCAGGTGAGCGCGCGGAGGGACACTGTGGTGCCTGGACTGAGCGGAGCGAAAGAAGGCGCCGCCTTCCAGGCGCTCCAAGGCGAGCGGGGGAATCGGTGAGTGCGGCAATGAGCAGATCGCGCGTTCGGCCTGACGGGCAGGGCGGCTGGCACGCAGAACGCGATGAAGTGAAGGGAGCGGGGTATGCCGCGGCGTGATGATCTCAAGTCGGTCCTGGTAATCGGGTCGGCGCCAATCGTCATCGGGCAGGGCTGCGAATTCGACTACTCCGGTACCCAGGCCTGCCGTGTGCTGCGCTCAGAGGGGATCCGGGTCAGCCTGGTCAACTCCAACCCGGCGACCATCATGACGGACCCGGAGTTCGCCGACGCCACCTACGTGGAGCCGATCACCACCGAGTTCCTTGAGAAGGTGATCGCCAAGGAGCGGCCGGACGCTGTCCTGGCGACGCTTGGCGGGCAGACCGCGCTGAACGCCGCCATGGACCTGCACGCTCAGGGCATCTTGCACAAGTACAACGTCGAACTGATCGGCGCGGACGTGAACGCGATCGAGGCGTGCGAGGACCGCGAGAAGTTCAAGGAGATCGTCGTCGGCCTCGGCGCGCAGGTCCCGCGCAGCGTGATCTGCCACACGCTAGAGGAATGCTTCGCCGCCTCGGAGGAGCTCGGCCTCCCGGTCGTGGTCCGGCCGTCCTTCACCCTCGGCGGCCTCGGTTCTGGTATCGCCCGCACTGCGGAGGACCTGCGCCGCATCGCCAGCACGGGCCTGGACGCCAGCCCGACCACCGAGGTCCTGCTGGAGGAGTCGATCATCGGCTGGAAGGAGTACGAGCTCGAGCTGATGCGCGACAGGCATGACAACGTCGTGATCGTCTGCTCGATCGAGAACATCGACCCGATGGGCGTCCACACCGGCGACTCCGTCACCGTCGCCCCCGCGATGACCCTCACCGACCGCGAGTACCAGCGGATGCGCGACACCGCGATCCAGATCATCCGTGCCGTCGGCGTCGACACGGGCGGCTGCAACATCCAGTTCGCGGTCGACCCGGCCACCGGGCGCATGATCGTCATTGAGATGAACCCGCGCGTCTCGCGCAGTTCCGCGCTCGCCTCCAAGGCGACGGGCTTCCCGATCGCCAAGATCGCCACCCGGCTCGCGCTCGGCTACACGCTTGACGAGATCCCCAACGACATCACCGGGCAGACCCCCGCGAGCTTCGAGCCCGCGCTGGACTACGTCGTCGTCAAGGTACCGAGGTTCGCCTTTGAGAAGTTCCCCGGTGCCGACCCCGCCCTCACCACGCACATGAAGTCCGTCGGCGAGGCGATGGCCATCGGCAGGTCGTTCGCCGAGGCCTTGCAGAAGGCGCTGCGGTCGCTGGAGGCCCGGCATGCCCCGCTGAGGTTCACCACGCCGCACGGCGACGCCGCAGCGCTCCTGGAGCGCTGCCGCACTCCGCACGACGGGAGGCTGGCCACGATGATGGAGGCCCTGCTCGCCGGGGCGAGCGCCCAGCAGGTAGCGGACGCCACCGGGGTGGACCCGTGGTTCGTGGACCAGCTTGAGTTCCTGAAGGGCCTTTCCGAGGCGATAAGGTCCGCTTCGCAACTTGACGCCGCGCTGCTGCGGACGGCGAAGGGCGCCGGGTTCTCCGACCAGGCGATCGGTGAGCTGCGCGGTGTCCCCGCGGACCAGGTGCGGGCGCTGCGGCACTCACTGGCGGTCCGGCCGGCCTACCACGCGGTTGACACCTGCGCGGCCGAGTTCGCCGCGCGGACGCCGTACCTGTACTCGTCCTATGACTTCGGGACGGAGGTGCCAGGCGGCGACACGCCCAAGGTCATCATCTTGGGCAGTGGGCCGAACCGCATCGGCCAGGGCATCGAGTTCGACTACTCCTGCGTGCACGCCTCGTTCGCGCTGCGTGAGGCCGGATACGAGACCGTGATGGTCAACTGCAACCCCGAGACGGTCTCGACCGACTATGACACCTCCTCACGGCTGTATTTCGAGCCGCTCACCTTGGAGGACGTCTTGGAGGTGGTGCACGCGGAGCAGGAAGCGGGGCCGGTTGTCGGCGTCATCGTGCAGATCGGCGGGCAGACGCCGCTCGGCCTGGCACGGGCCCTTGAGGCGGCCGGGGTACCGATCGTGGGGACCTCGCCCGCAGCCATCCACGCCGCCGAGGATCGCGGCGCGTTCGCGTCGGTCCTCGCGCAGGCGGGCCTGACCGCGCCACGCGGCGAGATCGCGCTGTCGGCCGACGAGGCGGCGGTCGCGGCGGCAGAGATCGGCTACCCGGTGCTGGTGCGACCGTCCTACGTGCTGGGCGGGCGGGGCATGGAGATTGTCTACGACGAGGCGACGCTGCGGGCTTACGTGGCCCGCGCGACCGAGGCCTCCCCAGATAACCCGGTGCTAATCGACCGGTTCCTCGACGACGCCATCGAGATCGACGTGGACGGTCTCTACGACGGGTCTGAGCTCTACCTTGGTGGCGTTATGGAGCACATCGAGGAGGCCGGCATCCACTCCGGTGACTCGGCCTGTGCGCTGCCGCCGATCACCTTGGGCCGCGCCGACATCGAGGCGATCAGGGAGGCAACCTTGAAGATCGCCCGGGGCACCGGCGTGCGCGGTCTGCTGAACGTGCAGTACGCGCTGGCTGCCGGGGTCCTGTACGTGCTTGAGGCCAACCCGCGGGCGTCCCGCACGGTCCCGTTCGTGTCCAAGGCGACGGCGGTGCCGCTGGCGAAGGCCGCCGCGCTCGTCATGATGGGCTCGTCCATCGCGTCGCTGCGGGCGGCCGGCGTGCTGCCACTGGCCGGCGATGGCGGGACGCTGCCACTGGCCGCGTCGCAGGCGCAGGACGCCCTCCCAGACCGTGTCATACCAGTCGCGGTCAAGGAGGCGGTGCTGCCCTTCGGCCGGTTCCGCGACCCGTCTGGGGCCGGGGTGGACACCGTGCTCGGCCCGGAGATGCGGTCTACTGGCGAGGTCATGGGGATCGACTCCGACTTCGGCAAGGCCTACGCCAAGGCACAGGAAGCCGTCTACGGGTCGCTTCCCGTCAAGGGCCGCATCTTTGTGTCGGTTGCTAACCGGGACAAGCGCGCGACGATCTTCCCGGTCAAGCGCCTCGCCGATCTGGGGTTTGAGATCTGGGCGACGAGCGGAACGGCGGAGGTGCTGCGCAGAAACGGCGTTCGTGCCAAGATCGTGCGAAAGCATAGCGATGGCGCCGGACCGGGCGGCGAGCCAACCGTCGTCACGCGCATCCTGGACGGTGAGGTAGACCTGATCGTGAACACGCCCTTTGGGAGCTCTTCGGCGGCTTCCGCACGGCTGGACGGATACGAGATCCGGACGGCGGCGGTTCGCCGGGGCGTTCCGTGCGTGACGACCGTGGCCGGGCTGGCGGCGGCGGTGCAGGGCATCGAGGCCGTCATCCGAGGCGAACTGGGAGTGCGCTCACTGCAAGAGCACGCCGCAAGCCTTCGAGGCTAGGTGGACATGCCCGATACAATCGCCCTTCCCGGGGCCCAGGGATCGCACCCTGGGATAGCGGTGCACCGGGCATGACCCCGGGGGACGGCTGAGAGGTTCCTTGGCAGCAGCAGATCGTGATCGGGAGGGCGGCGGGTTGGCGCCGGTGCAAGTGCGCGGGACCGTGCTCACTGTGCGCCGGGTCGATGCCTACGTGGCCATGACGGTGGTCGCGCCTCCGATCGCCACGAAGTTCCGTCCCGGCCAGTTCGTCGCGGTGGCCGTGGGCGGTCCCGCCACTGGCATGCTGGCGCGGCGGACGTTCTCTGTCCACGATGTCCGCCCTGACCACGGCGGCACGGTGGAGTTTGTCTTCCTGCCCAGCGAGCCGGGCACGGAGTGGCTGGCCGACTGCCGGTCGCGGGACGTGCTGGACATCGTAGGCCCGCTGGGGCGGCCGTTTCCGGTACCCAGGGACCCGGCCTCATGCATGCTGGTCGGCGTGGGCACTGGCGCCGCTCCGCTGTTCTCGCTGGCATCGCGGATCGCCGAGCGTGGCTGCCAGGCAGACTTCCTGCTTGGCGCGGAGACCGCCCAGCGGGTGTTCGGAGCGCTGACAGCGAACCGCATGGGCCGGACCGCGATGATCACGACGGCGGACGGCACCATGGGCGCCCGCGGCTCGGTCGTCGACCTGCTCGCCAATGCCGTGATGCAGGGCCGGTCCGACGTGATCTACGCCTCGGCGCCACTGCCAGTACTGCGGGCCATATCGGCGCTCGCGGGGCGGTACGCGATCCCCGTCCAGGCCCTGGTGTCCGAGCCCGCGATGGTGTGCGGGACCGGCCTGTGCATGGGCTGCGTGCTGCCCGCCATCGGGACCGACGGGATCACCCGCATGGTCCGGGCCTGCGTGGACGGGCCGGTCTTCCGCGGGGACCTGGTGCGCTGGGACGACGTGGGGACCATTCCGTTCGACGCGCTCGGGGCACCGGGGTGGAAGCCGCGGGGCGGTGCTAGCGCGACCGGGCCGGCGGCCACCGGCGCGATGCCCGCACTGCCCGCCGACGGCGCCGAGACACGGGCCGCACAGGGGCGCAAGCATGTCGGCTGACCTTCGGACCAAGCTGGGGCAGTTGGAGCTGCCCTCGCCGATCCTGGCGGCCTCCGGGTGTGCCGGCGCCGGGCGGGAGCTTGCCCAGTTCACCGACGTGGCGCGGATCGGGGCGGTCATCACCAAGTCGGTGACGCTGGAGCCGCGCGCCGGGAACCCAGCGCCCCGGCTGGCGGAGACCCCAAGCGGGATGCTGTCGTCCCCCGGGCTGCAGGGGCCGGGCATCGACGGGTTCCTGCAGCGAGACCTGCCGTGGCTGCTGTCGCGTGGCGCGCGGGCCATCGTGTCGATCGCGGGGCACGCGGTGCGGGAGTACGCCGAGCTCGCCGTGCGGCTGTCGGACGCCGCAGGCGTGTCGGCCATCGAGGTCAACCTCGGCTGCCCGGACGCGTCCGCCGCCGGGCGGCCGTTCGCCCTTGACGCCACGGCGGCCGGGCAGGTGATCGCCCAGGTGCGCGGCAGCGCGCGGTATGACATCCCGGTCTTCGCGAAGCTGTCCCCGGAGGTCACCGACCTGGTGTCGATCGCCCGTGCCTGCATCTCCTCGGGGGCGGACGGGCTTTCCCTGATCAACACCGTGCCGGGCATGTCGATCGACCCGGTGACGCTGCGCCCGGCACTGGCGGGGCTGTTCGGCGGGCTGTCTGGCCCTGCCATCAGGCCGCTGGCCGTACGCTGCGTCTGGCAGGTCCGGGAGGCGTTCCCCGATGTCCCGATCATCGGCACCGGAGGCGTCCGGACGGGCCGGGATGCCCTGGAGTTCCTCGCGGCCGGCGCGGCGATGGTCGCGGTCGGGACCGTCTTGTTCCACGACCCCTCAGCCTGCTCGCGAATTTCGCGCGAGCTGGAGGAGGAACTGGTCGCGCGCCGGGTAGACCGGGTGGCGGACCTCGTCGGGCGCGCGCACGAGTCGGCGACCGGAGGCTTCGCCGCCAGCAGAGTGAGCTGGGTGTTATGTGTCGATATCGCAAAGTGACCTTCTAATCGCACAGAGTCGTTAGAAGGTCGCTAATACGACCGGCGGTCCGGTGCCGCCGGCGGAGAAAGGGGGCTGCCGTGCAGCATGGGTCAGCGCCGGTGGCAGTGGCGCTCGACGCTCCCGACCTGGACAGCGCCGCGCGCTGGGCCGAGCTCGTGACACCGCACGTGTCGACCGTCAAGATCGGCCTGGAGCTTTACCTGCGCTACGGCCCGGACGTCGTGGCGTCCATCCGCGGCGCCAGCGGGGTTCAGGTCTTCCTGGACCTGAAGCTGCACGACATCCCGGCAACCGTGGCGGGCGCCGCGCGCGCGGTGTCCCGGCTGCGGCCCGACTTCCTGACCGTGCACGCCATCGGAGGTCCCGCGGTCGTGCGCGCCGCGGTCGAGGCGGCCCCTGGCACCTGCGTCGCGGCGGTGACGGTGCTGACTTCCATCGGTGACGCCGACTTGGCGCCGCTTGGCGTGCCCGGCCGGATTAGCGACGCGGTACGGCGGCTGTCGGTGATGGCGGTCGAGGCGGGGGCGAAGGGCCTGGTCTGCTCCCCTCAGGAGGTTGCCGCCGTCAGGGGCGAGGTGGGCCCGGATGTCACGCTGATCACGCCCGGCGTTCGGCCGGCCGGTTCGGAAGCCAACGATCAGGCGCGTGTCGCGACCCCCGAAGAGGCCATCAGGGCTGGCGCCGACCTGCTGGTGATCGGGCGCCCGATCACGCGGGCGCCCGATCCGGGAGCTGCTGCGGCCGCGATAGCGGCCTCCCTGCGGCGCATGGTGCCCGGTCCAGTTGCCGGCTTACGTGTCGGATGATGCGGCAGTTCCTGCCGTGCAAGGCGTGCCCCCAGTTATTAGATGCTAATAGTGCGCAAGGCAGTACCGAGTGCATAAGTGATTGACTGCCCGGGCGGTGGCGTTCCCCGGGCAGCGCTGCCTTCTGAAGGTGATGAGGATCAGGCAGTGGGACACGCGCTTCTTCGCGCGTGAGTGCATCGCCGCAGCCTGGCGCCCTGTTGTCGCCGTGTTCTGGTGCCGTTGCCGGTCCGGCAACCCGGCCGCGCGTGTCCGCCATGTTACAGTCTGCGGTTAATCTTCGCTTGCCTCTGTGATCGTCGCACTGCGGTCGGTAAAATGTCCGATCGGGGCAGGTGTGACCCAACGTCCTTGACCGTGATTGATATGCCGTAAAGTCTGTTATGTCGCATATGTCGGGCAACCAATAACCTTGACATGGCGGCGAGAAAGGGGTGATCGGATGGCTGCTGAGCGGCGCGAGGCCAGGCGCTGTGGCGTCACGGTGCAGGTTTGGCTGGTGGGAGACCGCCCCGGGCCGTCCGCGCTTGCCTGCCAGCCTTCTAGGGCCGCATGCGGGGTGTCCCGCGATGACGCGGCGGGGTGCGAGGGCACTCGCGGCAGGTGTCGTGCCCGGCTCCTAGGTATACGGACAAACGGCGCATCTTGTCATATTTGGCACACCCTGGAGCGGGCGTTGACTGGCCGTGCGGAAGGTCATCACGGAAGGCTGCATTATCGCAGCGTGAGAGCCTGTGCAGCACTTGCGGACCCTGAATGGCTACCTTGAGTAATGATTCAAATGTGGAGAGTAATATATTTGGATTCGTGATGACCTAAATGGAGGTTCTCGTTGCCGAAAGGGCACCTGACTCGCTAGTTTCCCCTCCCGTCCAACCTTTTTTCACGACGAAACATGAGGTGACCCCGAGTGGCTCTTCCTCCCCTCACCGCCGAACAGCGCGCCGCCGCCCTAGAGAAGGCTGCCCGCGCTCGCAAGGAACGCGCCGAGGTTAAGAATCGCCTCAAGCGCGGCGCGACGACCCTGTCGGATGTCATCAAAGAGGGATCGACCGATGACGTGATTGGCAAGATGAAGGTCTCAGCACTGCTTGAGTCCCTGCCGGGCGTCGGCAAGGTCCGCGCCAAGCAGATCATGGACCGGCTCGGGATCGCGGACTCCCGGCGGGTACGCGGCCTCGGTGCCAATCAGCGCGCCGCCCTTGAGCAGGAGTTCGGTGCGGACATTTAGGCTAGCCATCCGACTGCGCGCGCGGTCCGCCCGATACACTGGCCTTCTCATGGGGCAGGAGACAGGGCGACGGCAGCAGTCGGAACGGGCGCGGGAGCATGACCGTCTCGCCCGGCGGTAGTTCGCGCGAGGCGGTAGCTGCGGGAAGCGCGGCGCCCCTCGGCGTCGGCACGCCCGTGACACAGCATCATGCAACACGGCGGCATTCGCGGCTGACTGTGCTCTCTGGCCCTTCCGGGGTCGGCAAGAGCACGGTCGCCGCGGCGCTGCGCCGCGACCACCCGGAGATCTGGATTTCCGTTTCCGTCACCACCCGCAGGCCGCGGCCGGGGGAAGTGGACGGGCGGGAATACCACTTTGTCGCTGCGGCCGAGTTTGACCGCCTGGTGGCCGCCGGGGAGCTTCTGGAGTGGGCCGAGTTCGCCGGCAACAAATACGGGACGCCGCGCGCGCCGGTTCGGCGGCGGACCGAGGCCGGGTTGCCTACACTGCTTGAGATAGATCTCGCCGGCGCGAGGCAGGTACGTGCGTCGGACCCGGACGCGCTCCTGGTGTTCCTGGCACCGCCGTCCTGGGACGAGCTCGTCCGTCGGCTCTCCGGCCGCGGTACCGAGTCTCCCGAGGTCATCGAGCGTCGGCTGGCCGTGGCCACCGAGGAGCTCGCGGCACGAGGCGAGTTCGACATCACGCTGGTGAACACGTCCGTCCAGGAGGTCTGCCGGCAGATGGTAACGTTGATTGTGAGCACCGCGGCGGGCGGGTAGCGACGGAGTCCGCCCCGCATGCGCGGGGGTGTTCCCCAATGAGGAAGGTCATACGTGCCTGCTACTACGCCTGCTGATGGCATCATCAACCCGCCGATCGACGACCTGCTCGAGGTCGTGGACAGCAAGTACCGGCTCGTGATCATGGCAGCCAAGCGTGCCCGCCAGATCAACGCCTACTACTCCCAGCTTGGTGAAGGCCTGCTCGAGTACGTGGGACCACTCGTCGAGACGCGCGTCCAGGAGAAGCCGCTGTCCATCGCACTGCGCGAGACCAAGCAGAGGCTGCTGTCCGTCGAGGCTACCGGCGAGGCGTAACCGTCTTTCGCGCGACGTACGGCAAGCAGAGCATCAACTCCCTATGGCTCGGGTAATACTCGGTGTCAGCGCTGGCATCGCCGCCTACAAGGCCTGCAGCCTCCTGCGCCTGCTACGTGAGGCAGGGCATCGGGTCCGGGTTATCCCCACCCCCGACGCGCTGCGCTTCGTTGGCGAGCCCACCTGGGCGGCGCTGTCTGGCGAGCCTGTCGCCACGGACGTGTGGACCGCCGTCAGCGAGGTGCCGCACGTGCGGCTTGGCCAAAGCGCGGACCTGGTCATCGTGGCGCCCGCCACCGCCGACCTGCTCGCGCGCGCGGCGGCTGGGATGTCCGGGGACCTGCTGACGGCTACCTTGCTGACCGCGCGCTGCCCGGTCATCTACGCGCCGGCGATGCACACCGAAATGTGGGAGCACCCCGCGACTTGTGCCAACGTGTCCCTGCTGCGGCAGCGGGGCGCGATCGTGGTCGACCCCGCGTCGGGTCGGCTGACGGGCGCGGACACCGGCCCGGGACGGCTGCCCGAGCCGGCGGAGCTCTTCGCCGTGGTCCAGGCGGTCCTTTCCCGGCGCAACGATCCGGCCCCATCGCTAGCCGCCAGGCGCGTGGTGATCTCGGCTGGCGGTACCCGTGAGGAGCTTGACCCGGTCCGCTTCCTCGGGAACTGGTCGACCGGCCGGCAGGGCTACGCGCTGGCCCGGGCCGCCGCCCTGCGCGGCGCGTCGGTGACCGTCGTCGCGGCGAACGTGGAACTGCCGGACCCGGCGGGCGCCCGGGTGGTGCGGGTCACCTCCGCACTCCAGATGCACGCGGCGATGCTCGCCGAAGCCGGCTCGGCCGACGCCGTGGTGATGACCGCTGCGGTCGCGGACTTCCGCCCGGCCGCGCGCAGCGAGTCGAAAATCAAGAAAGACGCCTCCCAGCCGGAGCCCATCGCGCTCGCCGAGAATCCTGACATTCTCGCGGAACTGGCCGGCAGGCGTTCTGCAAAAGGCCTGCATGGGCAGCTCGTCGTCGGGTTCGCGGCGGAAACGGACATGGATCCTGACGCCGCGCGCGCTAAGCTTGCCCGCAAGGGTTGCGACCTGCTGGTGGTCAACCCGGTGGGGAACGGCCTCGGCTTCGGGGCCGTCGATAATGAGGCCGTCGTCTACGGTGCGGACGGATCGCGCACCCCGATCCCGCGCGGGGCCAAGGAGGCCCTCGCCGAGGTCGTCTGGAATCTAGTCGCTGATCGTCTCAAATAGGCCGGTTCAGATATCTCTTTACGGGGGTAACCAGCCGACGGCAGGCTCAGTGAGCTACGCTATCGTCGGCTCCGCCCCGCTAACGACCAGCTCGATCGCTCAACGGACGGAGAACTACGTGGCACGGCGCCTGTTTACCTCAGAGTCGGTGACGGAAGGCCATCCGGACAAGATGGCGGACCAGATCAGCGACGCCATCTTGGACTCCATGATCAAGGACGACCCCGGCAGCCGGGTCGCGGTGGAGACCCTGATCACTACGGGCCAGGTGCACGTGGCGGGCGAGGTGACCACCCGAACGTACGTGGACATCCCCGGCATCATCCGGCAGAAGATCCTGCAGATCGGCTATGACTCCTCGGCCAAGGGGTACGACGGGGCGTCCTGTGGCGTCTCCGTCTCGATCGGCTCGCAGTCAGCGGACATCGCCCAGGGCGTCAACAACGCGCTGGAGCATCGCGAGGACGGTCGCGCGGACGAGTACGACTTGCAGGGCGCCGGCGACCAGGGCCTCATGTTCGGCTACGCGTGCCGTGAGACAGCGGAGCTGATGCCGCTGCCGATCATGATGGCGCACAAGCTCGCTCGCCGGCTGTCGGAGGTGCGACGGTCCGGTACGGTCCCGTACCTGCGACCGGACGGCAAGACCCAGGTGACCGTCGAGTACATCGATGGCCGCCCGGTGCGGCTGGACACCGTCGTGGTCTCCAGCCAGCACGCCGCGGACATCAACCTCAAGGAACTCCTCGCGCCAGACATCAAGGACTACGTGGTCGAGCCCGTGCTCGGCGAGTTCGATATCGACACCGAGGGCTACCGGCTGCTGGTGAACCCGACCGGCCGGTTCGAGATCGGCGGGCCGATGGGCGACGCCGGACTGACCGGACGCAAGATCATCATCGACACCTACGGCGGTGCCGCGCGGCACGGCGGCGGGGCCTTCTCCGGTAAGGACCCCTCCAAGGTCGACCGCAGCGCGGCCTACGCGATGCGCTGGGTCGCCAAGAACGTCGTTGCCGCGGGCCTGGCCGACCGGTGCGAGGCTCAGGTCGCGTACGCGATCGGCAAGGCCGACCCGGTGGGCTTGTTCGTGGAGTGCTTCGGCACCGAGAAGGTCGCGGTGGAGAAGATCCAGGACGCGGTCACCCAGGTCTTCGACCTGCGGCCGCGGGCGATCATCGACAGCCTCGACCTGCTGCGCCCCATCTACGCTCAGACCGCCGCCTACGGTCACTTCGGCCGCACCGAGTCCGACTTCACGTGGGAGCGCACCGACCGGGCCGAGCAGTTGCGCAGCGTCGTGTAGCTCAGCACCCTCACGAGCGGCCGCGTGGCAGGCAACTGCCACGCGGCCGCTTTTGTGCTGCCTCAGCCCAATCTCCTAACGAAACGGAATGAGCTCGCTGGCGTCGGCGCGTCAGGGCGGTCGCGGCTCGCTGGCGTCGGCGCGTCGTAACCGGATGAGCTCGCTGGCGTGTTCGTGCTGTCTATGGCGGCTCGCTGGCGTCGGCGCGTCAGGGCGGTCGCGGCTCGCTGGCGTCGGCGCGTCGTAACCGGATGAGCTCGCTGGCGTGTTCGTGCTGTCTATGGCGGCTCGCTGGCGTCGCCGCGTCAGGGCGGTCGCGGCTCGCTGGCGTCGGCGCGTCGTAACCGGATGAGCTCGCTGGCGTCGCCGCGTCAGGACTGTGACGACCCGATGCGGCACCGCGCGCAACCGTCGCAACCCTCGGTCTGGCCCGGCGAGCGTGATCGCCCTCAGCGAACAGCCCAATCGAGAGACGGTGTATATCGTCCCGAATGATGCCAATAGGGGCGTTCAGCGTCTTATGAGAAGATCATTCGTTTTTACGGTAGTTCACGTTTAACGGTCCAAACTTGGGGAAGTTGGGACCTGCAGTGATTACTGAACGATACATAACAACTTCACGGTGTGCACATAGGATAAACACGCACTGTGCAGATGCGTATGAATTTGCGTATGCGTCTGGACGTGCTAAATCCCATGCCGATGCACGTGCATGCGCTAGGATTCCTGCTGTCGGGGTCCGCTAGCCGGCGGGAGCGAACGTACCCCGACCGACGTCCCACACCGGGCCAGGCGGTCAGTGCGAGTCGGCGAACAACGTATCGCGTCAGGAGATAGAACGATGCAGGACATTCACAACGGGATCTCTGCTGCCCAGCTGGTCGGCGCTTCCTGGAAGAAGAGCCAGCGCAGCAACTCGCAGGGCGCGTGCGTCGAGATCGCCCGCCTGGACCAGGCCACCATCGCCATGCGCAACTCTCGCGACCCGCGGGGCACGGCGCTTATCTACCCGGCCGGCGCTGTTCGGGCGCTGGTCACCGCGGTGCGCACCGGCGAATTCGACTACCTGGTCAACTACCGGTAGTCTCACAACTCCGCAGGGGGCACACAAGCCCCCGGACGGCCGGGCACGGGTATTGCGGCTACCCGTGCCCGGCCGTCCGCGTCCTGCGGTAGAACGGAACGATGGCGGGGACGAGGGCACGGGCGATCCGAAAGGCAGATCCCCCGACGCTGCGTCCCGCCGCCGACCGGCCAGTCGCCCGGATAGCGGTTGACATGCCGCTCGCCCACCTCGACCGCCCCTTCGACTACCTGGTCCCTGAGCGGCTCGCGGGCGAGGCCATGCCCGGCGTCCGGGTCCGGGTCAGGTTCGCAGGCCAGCTCGCTGACGGTTTCGTGGTCGAGCGGGTAGACGCCAGCGACCACCCAGGGCGGCTCAGCTGGCTGGATCGCGTCGTGTCGCCTGAGCGTGTGCTGACCCCAGAGATCGCCGGGCTGGCCAGAGCGGTCGCCGACCGGTACGCGGGCACGCTGGCCGATGTGCTGCGCCTGGCCATTCCCCCGCGCCACGCCGCGACTGAGAAGGTGGTGGTATTTCCCCGGGGGGGCAGCCCCCCTGTCGAGCCCCCGGCTCAGGGGGGCTGCCCCCCTAACACCCCCCCGCCCAGGGGAACCGGCACAAATAGCCGGCCCCTAGGCCCTCTCGCCTACCGGGCTGGGGAAGACCTCCGTTACGCCCCCATGCCGGGGCCATGGGCACGCTACCCGGCCGGGCCGGCGTTCCTCGCAGGGATCGCCGCCGGCCGCCCGGTGCGGGCCGGGTGGACGGCTCTTCCCGGTGATACCTGGCCACGTGAGATCGCCGTCGCCGTCGCCGCCGCCGTGTGCGCCGGACGAGGCGCCCTTGTCGTCGTGCCGGACAGCCGCGACCTGGCCCGCGTCGACGCGGCACTGGCCGCCGAACTGGCCGCCGTTCCAGCTGCCGGCGCCACTAGCGTCTCGGCCGCCACCGGCCCTGAGCCTGTTGGCGCCGATGGCGCGGGGCGGTGCCACGTCTGCCTCACCGCTGACCTCGGGCCGGCCGAGCGGTACCGCCGCTGGCTCTCAGTGCTGCGCGGGCAGGTCATGGTGGCCGCCGGGACCCGGGCCGCCATGTTCGCCCCCGTTACCAGCCTCGGCCTGGTGGTCTTGTGGGATGAGGGGGATGATCTGCACGCCGAGCCTCGCGCACCGTACCCGAACGCCCGCGAGGTCCTCGCCCTGCGCGCCCACCGGGCAGGGGCTGCGGCGCTGATCGGCGGGTTCGCCCGGACGCCGGAGCTGGCCCAGCTGGTCTCCTCGGGCTGGGCGCGGGACCTGGTACCCGAGCGGGCAACGATTCGGGCGGTGGCACCGACCGTCCGGGTGGCGGCCGACGAGTACGAGCTCAGCCGGGACGCCGCCGCGACCACCGCGCGGCTGCCCAGCCTGGCGCTGCGGACGGTGCGCGCCGGCCTTGCCAGTGGCAGTCCAGTTCTCGTTCAGGTGCCCAGGCGAGGGTACCTGGCCGCCATCGCCTGCGCGCGCTGCCGGGCGAAGGCCAGGTGCGCTGCTTGTGGTGGCCCGCTGAGGGTCTCCGGCGCCAAGGAGGTGCCGGACTGCGGCTGGTGCGGAGGGCTGGCGGGCGGCTGGGCCTGCCAGCAGTGCGGCTTCGGCCAGCTGCGCGCGATCGCCATCGGTGCCACCCGCACCGCCGAGGAACTCGGCCGGGCCTTCCCCGGCACCAAGGTCCGCACTTCGGGCGGCCAGGCGGTGCTGCCTGCGGTCCCAGACGAGCCGGCGCTGATTATCGCCACCCCCGGCGCGGAGCCACTGGCCCCGTACGCGGCCGCCTTGCTGCTTGACGGCTGGGCGCTGCTGGCACGCCAGAGCCTGCGCAGCGAGGAGGAGGCGCTGCGGCGCTGGATGGCCGCCGCCGCCCTGGTCCGCGCCGAGGGCACCGTCCTCGTCCATGCCGACGCCTCGCTTCCCGTCGTGCAGGCCCTGATCCGATGGGACCCTTGCACCTTTGCCGAACGCGCCCTCACCGATCGCCTGCCCCTCGCATTTCCGCCTACCGTGCGAATGGCGTCCGTAACGGGCGAGGCGGACGCCGTGGCGAGCCTGCTGGCCGGGGTGCCCGATGCCGGCGAGCGGCTGGAAGTGCTGGGCCCGGTCCCGGTCGAGCACGCCGGCCCTGCGGGGGAGCCAGAGCAGGTCCGGGCGCTGCTGAGGGTTCCCAGAGCAGACGGGCTGGCGCTGGCGAAAGCGCTGCACGCGGCGCAGGCCGCCCGCAGCGCGCGCAAGGAAGGCGGCGGCGCCCGGGTGCAACTAGACCCGGCGGAGCTGATCTGACGCGCGGCCGGCGCAGGCGTGCTGATCGATGCGTGCCGATCGTGGCAGGGCTAAGCAGGGGCAGCCCGATTTGAGCCAGCGAATAGACTTTAGCTAAACGCAACCTGGAGGAACGCTCGTGCTCAGGCCTATCCGGCTATTTGGTGACCCGGTGCTGCGCACCCCGGCGGAGCCGGTGGTCGACTTCGACCGCGAGCTGCGAAAGCTGGTCGAAGACCTCGCCGAGACCATGCTGGACGCGCCCGGCGTGGGTCTTGCCGCGCCTCAGATCGGCGTGTCCCTGCGGGTGTTCACCTTCCACGTGGGCGATGACGAGGGCGAGCACGGCCACCTGATCAACCCGGTACTCGACCTGTCCGGCGAGGAGGAATCCGACGACGAGGGCTGCCTGTCGCTGCCTGGCCTGCAGTTCCCGACGCCCCGTGCCCCGCGCGTCATCGCCAAGGGCTTCGACATGCACGGCGAGCCGATCACGATCGAGGGCGCGGAACTGCTGGCACGCTGCGTCCAGCACGAGACAGATCACCTCGACGGCATCCTGTTCGTCGACCGGATGGACGCCAAGCAGCGCAAGCTCGCCATGAAGGCCATCAGGGAAGCCGAGTGGTACGGCGACCCCGTCCGGGAGGTCAGGCTCTCGCCGCACTCCACTCAGCGGATCTCCTAGCACGAAGCTGCTAGAAAATACGGGCTCTTCAGGCAACCACAGAGTCCTTCAGGTAACCACAGGCATTATCACAAGGGGGCTACGGGCGTTGCGTCTGGTCTTCGCGGGGACACCGGAAGTCGCGGTGACATCACTGCGGGCGCTGCTCGCGTCCCGTCATGAGGTGGCAGCGGTCGTGACGCGGCCTGACGCCCCTGCGGGACGGGGCAGGAGGGTGGAGCCGTCGGATGTGTCCGTTCTGGCACGAGAGAACGGTCTTGAGGTCCTGACGCCGGCCCGGCCACGCGAGCCGGACTTCCTGGCGCGACTGCGCGAGATCGCCCCAGACTGCTGCCCGGTCACCGCCTACGGCGCCCTGCTCCCGGCTGACGCCCTGGACATTCCCCGCCATGGGTGGGTCAACCTGCACTTTTCGCTGCTGCCGGCCTGGCGCGGTGCGGCCCCGGTCCAGCACGCCCTGCTGCACGGCGACGACATCACGGGCGCGACAACGTTCCGCCTCGTGGCGGAAATGGACGCCGGGCCGGTGTACGGCATGGTGACCGAGCCGATCGGGCCAGCGGACACGTCCGGAGACCTGCTCGGCCGGATCGCGGCGTCCGGGGCGCAGCTGCTGGTCGCCACGCTAGACGGCATCGAGGACGGGACGCTGCGCGCCGAGCCACAGCCAGCGCAGGGCGTCAGCTTCGCGCCCAAGGTCAGCCCGGCCGATGCCCGCGTCGACTGGAAGCTGCCCGCCCACCTCATCAGCCGCGTGATCCGCGCCTGCACTCCCGAGCCCGGGGCGTGGACGGAGTTCGACGGCGGCCGCCTCAAGCTGTGGCCAGTCTCCCTGCCTTCCCCCGGAGCGCCGGCGTTCCCGGCCGACTCAGCCGAGGTGGCTCTCGCGCCTGGTGAGCTTCACGTGACTCGTGGTGCCGTGTACGCGGGCACCGGCTCACGGCCCGTGCGGCTCGGGGATGTCCAGCCGCCCGGCAAGCGCCGGATGCCCGCCGCCGACTGGGTCCGTGGCCTGCACGACTCCCGGATCGGGCTGGGCTAATGGCGTCGGCCCGCGGAGCTTCACGCGCCACCGATCCCCGGCGGCCGCAGCGCGGCCGGGAACATCGCTACCGCAGCGATCCGTCCCGCCGCGTCGCCTATGACGTGCTTGAGGCGGTCGCTGACCGGGACGCGTACGCCAACCTGCTGCTGCCGAGGCTACTCGCCGACCGGGGGATCGCCGGCCGGGACGCGGCCCTCGCGACGGAGCTTGCCTACGGGACGCTGCGCGGCCAGGGGACCTATGACGCGGTCCTCGCGGCCTGCAGCGACCGGCCGCTGGACCGGCTCGACCTGCCGGTGCTCCTGGTCCTGCGGATCGGTGCCCATCAGTTGCTCGCCACCAGGGTTGGCAGCCACGCGGCGGTCGCCACGTCGGTCGACCTGGCTAAGGACGTGGCCGGGCCGGGGGCTTCTGGCTACGTGAACGCCGTGCTGCGCCGGGTCGCCACCCGGGACCTGGAGCAGTGGCTGCCAATCGCCGCCCCGTCGCCAGCCGACGATCGCGACGGGTACCTGGCCGTGCGGTACTCCTACCCGCGGTGGATCGTCGCCGCTTACCGTGACGCGCTCGGCGGTGCCGGTGCCGGTGCCGGTGCCTTCGGTGCTGGTGCTGGTGCTGGTGCTTTCGGTGCTGGTGCTTTCGGTGCTGAGGTTGAGGCCGAGGTGGAGGCCGCTCTCGCGGCGGGCAACGCGCGGCCCCGCGTGACGCTGGCGGTCCGGCCCGGGGCCGCCGACCGCGACGAGGTGCTGCCCGAGGGGGCCGAGCCGTCCCGGTGGTCGCCGTATGGCTTCACGCTGGCCGGCGGTGACCCCGCCGGCTTGGTGGCTGATGGCGACGCGGCGGTTCAGGATGAGGCAAGCCAGCTGGCTGCCATCCTGCTCGCCCGCTCCCCGGTCATTCCATCCCCGCAACCGTCACTGGATCCCCGCCCATCCGGGGTTCCCATCGCGGCACCCGCATGGCTGGACATGTGCGCGGGACCCGGCGGCAAGGCGCGGATGCTGGCCGGACTGGCAGCGCAGGACGGTGCGCGGCTCGTGGCCGCCGAGGTGCACCCGCACCGCGCACGCCTGGTCGCGTCGGCGGTGGATGAGGCCACTAGCGTGATCATCGCGGATGGCCAGCAGCCGGCCTGGCGCCAGCGCCGCTTCGAGCGGGTCCTCCTCGACGTGCCGTGCACCGGGCTGGGAGCGTTGCGCCGCCGCCCGGAGGCGCGCTGGCGCAAGTCCCCGGACAGCCTGCGGGGCCTCGGGCAGCTGCAGCGCACGCTGCTGCGGTCGGCTGTCGCCGCCATCCGGGCCGGGGGAGTGGTGGCGTACGTGACCTGCTCCCCAGCCCCGGCCGAGACCACCGAGGTCGTGCTCGACGTGGTCGGCTCTACAAGCGGCGATATCGAGATCCTGGACGCTCCCGCGCTGCTGCCCAGCGTGCCGGGCCTGCCAGCAGCGGCGGACCCCCGGTTCGCCCAGTTCTGGACGCACCGCCACGGCACCGACGCGATCTTCGTCGCCCTGTTGCGGCGAGCCAGCTGACTGGCACCACCTATCGCCCGTCCTCATCGAAGGCCAACCCGCTATCGCGGCCGTGCCCGTCCTGAGTCGCTGACGCGGCCGAGCTCTTATTGCCGGGGCTCGCTGGCGCAGCCGAGCTCTTATTGCCGGGGCTCGCTGGCGCGGCCGAGCTCTCATTGCCGGGGCTCGCTGGCGCAGCCGCATCAGTTAAGCCGACTCGATCCGCGCAGCGCGCCAATACCGTCCGGCACCGCTGGCGCCGCTGCATCAGTCCCACTTCGGCTCCGGCCGGGAGTTGCTCGCTGTCGAGGGAGTTGAGGCCCTCGTCGGGGAGACCGACGACCCGCAGGTCGTGGTCACCGAGTGTCGGCGGCACTAGCCGACGGTGATCCACTCGGTGACGACGGGCTGCCTGCCCTCGACCTCAACCGCCAGGCTGAGCGGTCCGGGGAGCAACTGTTCAATCATGAAGCGGCCCAGGTCATCGGCTGCCACCCTAGCGTGGTCGTCCGGATGCCGTCGCACCCTGACCGTGGCCGCCCCGGGAGGCAAAAGCTGGCCGAGCAACTGCCACGAGCCTGATCGCGAGCCAGGGCTGCACCTCGATCTCGACGCTCAGGCTGTCGGCGTCGAAGACCGCGTACCGCGGCGCGGTACCTGCCCGAGTGTCGGCGGACCTGGTTACGGTCGCCCCGGCGAGTCCCGAATCCTCGCTGAGGGCGGCGAGCTCCGCGTCGGCCGTTCGCAGGAAGAAACTGTCTTTCGCGAGGTCAACGCACCACGATGGAGGCGGGTCGGACACGCTCAGCAGCTGGCGGAGCGCCGCAAGCAGTTGCTCGTCATCGAGGTCGCTGAGCCGAGCCGCAGGTCCATGGTGGCCGTTGGCCCGAGGGCGTTCCTCATTCATCTGCCGCTCCTGGTCTGCTGTCGCGTGGTCATTATCCGCGTTTCGCCCTCATGAAGAGGCCGCCGTACGGGCTCTAGATACCCTCCGCTTCAAGGAGCTTACGCAGCTGCTTCAGGCAGCGTCCGCGGGTCGGCCCGAGGCTGCCGGGCCGCGTCCCCAGTTCGGCGGCCACCTGCGAGTAGGGAATTCGCTGACCCTCCACGTTGAGGATCAGCGCGCGCAGAACCTGCTGGCACCAGTCGCTCAGCCGGCCGAAGGCCCGCCACAGGGCCGCGTGCTGGTCGGCGGTCAGCAGTGCCTCATCGGCCGGGATGTCACCACCGAGCAGCCAGTCCATGCGCTCGGAGTCCGTCGCCACCAGCGAGCGGGTCCGGGTGAGCTGGGCTTGCGCCTCCCGTCGGCATGTCGTGGCGATCCAGCCAGGCAGTCGCCTCGGGTCGCGGATACGACTCAGGTTCTCCAGCAGTCGCAGCCAGGTGAGCTGATAGATATCAGCGGCGTCCTCGCCAGAAAGCCGGTGCGCCCGGCAGATGGACCACACCAGGGGCGAGAAGCGGTCCACGAGCTCGGCCCAGGCTCGCCCGTCGCCGGCAGCCGCGGCCTGCACCAGGCCAGGGACAGGATCGGCGGTGTCTGTATCCGGATTCACGCTCACGCTTTCCACGGATGTCATGATCAGGCTCCGAGCGCCACGAACGAGCAGGCGGTAGCCAGCTCGAGCGGGTTGGCGGCGACTTGTCTTGCGGCTCGCAGCGCGCAGGGGAACCCTGCCCCGGTAGCCACGGCCTCGTGCAGCGACGTCATGACGGGGCCGGTTGCCTCGTCGTTGACGGCAACGATGGCCGCAACGATACCAGTTGTCCCCTTTGCCATGAGACTGCTCGCGACGCCAAGAAGCTCGTCTGCCCCCACGGCCGCTGCGCGCCCGGAGTCACATGCCGACAGCACCAGCAGGCACGGCGCACTGGGGATGCCCTCGATGTCGTAGACGGTGAGCGGACCGTCCTCCAGTCGCAAGTCCGAGAATAGCGGGTTATCCACGCGGAACGTTCCATGGGCGGCGATGTGGGCCAGCCACGCGCCATCGAGGGCAGCCAAGACCCGCTGCGCCGTGGCGCTGTCACCAGCCAGCGTGACTGCCTGCGGGTAAAGCTCCTCAAGGCTCTTGATCTCGGCGTCGACGTGCGGCAGCCCAGGACCGCGAGCGAGCAGGACGCGGCGGTGGGCGGGCGCTAGCGCGGACTGGGCACGCAGCCAGGCCGTCGCCGATGGGCTCACGCTGAATGCCCGCTCGCGAAGCGACGGCAGCAGGCCCCAGGGGATAGCGTGCAGTCGGCCGGACGGGACAATGACCACTAGGTCGGCGGTGCCCAGGTCAGCGGCGCCCGCGCCAAGGAGGGCCTTTTCAAGCAGGGCGCCCGCGTGGTCGAGGCGTTGCACGGCTTCATCAGGCATCCGGCGTCCGGCGGCCATCCGCTGCAGCTGGAAGCGGGCGAAGGCGACCTCGCGCGCAGCCTCGGCAGCGGGTCCCACAGCGTGCAGCCGCACGCCCGACCGGCTTACGGTCACCGCGTGCAGCACGCCATCCAGCTCGATGAGCTCGATGAGCACGCCGTCGCCCAGCGCGCCTCGCAGCGCCTGCAGGGAGAACTGGGCTTGCTGCGATACCGGGCCGTCGCCGCCCGGTGTCCGCAGGATGCGGTCCCGCACCGCGCGCTCCAGCCGGGTGCGCTCCCGGCGTAGTGCCGCCTCCTGCGCGGGCGTGGCCAGATCATGCTCCAGCCGCCGGGACACCTCGCGCAGTGCGAACATGTCCCGGGCGAGCAGCTCGTCCTGGGGGGGCCGGGCAGGAGGAATGGCCTGGGTGGTGGCCCGCCACCGCTCACCCCATTCCAGCAGTCGGCGGGCGTCGCCGCGACTCAGCGCGGCCCGCTGCCCGATGGCAGCGAGCTCGCCGCCGTGCGCGGTCACCGCGGCGCGCAGCTCGCTCGCACCAACCATCTGCTGGCACTGTGCCACGACGGCAAGCCCGCGGCGGCAGGCGGCCAGCATCTGCCGCTCCCGGCCCTGGGCCTGCGCCAGCAGCGCGCGGGCCAGCCACGCGCGGCTTTGGCCTACGGTGGGTCCGGTTCGGCGCTTGGCGGCGGCAGACAGCTGCATCTGCGCCGCTGTGGCGTTCCCGCGCAGCAGGGCGAGCCGTCCGGCGAGCAGGTGGGCCTCGGGTGCCTCCTCGGCATGAAGGGAGTCGAGCTGGCGGGCGACGGAGCAGGCCAGCCGGTACGCGCTGAGGCTGGTATCGCCCTTGGCGTGGCGGGCCTGCACGAGTACCAGCCGGGTGCGCGCCGACCACCGGTCCCGCCGCTGGCGGGCGAACAGCCGCGCCGCCTGCGCGGCCCGCTCGCTTGCCGCCCCTGTTTCCCCGGCCGCGAGCGCCGCGGTGGCGGCGGAATACAGCAGTTCGGCGAACTTCGTGGACCGGCGGATGCTGGGCGACGCGTGGCGCTCGATGGCGGCATTCGTCTCGGAAAGCGCGTCGCAAGCCAGTCCCGCCGACAGCAGGACGGCACACCGGTCGATGGCCAGGTCGGGCATCGGGGTGCCGAGGCGCTCATAGCACTGGTCCGCCTCGGCTAGCAGTTCCAGCGCCTCGGGCACCCGGCCGGAGGCGGCGGCGACCAGTCCCCGGTTCTGCCGGGCGGTCGCGAGTTCCCATTCCTGTCCCAGCTGGGCGTACTGGCGCTCGGCATGGCGGAAGTCGGAATCGGCCTGTCGCGTCTGGCCCATCTCCAGCACGATCAAGCCCCGGCCATTGTGTGCCCGCGCTTCCCAAAGCGCGTCGCCGTGCCGTCCCAGCAGGGTTATCGCCTGGTGCAAGCCGTGCAGTGCCTCCTCCCGGCGGCCGACATACAGCAGCGCGTTCGCGCGGCGCATCAGGACCCGGCCACCCAGTGCGCCACGGGCGAGTCCCGCTGCCTGGTCGAGGTGAGCTAGGCCGCGTGCGGTGTCCCCGGCCTTGGCCATGGTCAGGCCGAGGGTGGCGTGGACATCGGCCTCTCGCTGCGTGTCGCCGCTGGCCCGGGCGCAGCGCAGGGCGCGCCGCAGTTCCGCTAGCCCTTCACTGAAGTAGCCGAGGTCACGCAGCGCGATGCCAGCCGCCTGGTGCGCGATGCAGGCCTCGTCCGCCGGCGGTCGGTGCGACAGCAGCGCCCGTGCCTGGCTGAGCGCCTCAGCGGGCCGGGAATGCGTCAGGACGAGGAGGTAACTTGCCTCCGTGGTATCCACGGCAGCGTCCAGGGCCTCTGAGCATATGACCATGATGATGGACACAAGTGCGCGTGAATAGGTCTTTTACGTGATGAGGAGGCGAGATGACAGCAGGTGACACGGGTCGCCCGGCGGGTGCGCCGGAGAACCTCACGCAGATACAGGAAGTGCAGGCGGCATACATCCTCGAGAACTTCCCCGATGCCATGCTTTACCCGATGCCTGAGCTGGGCGGTCCGCAGGCCGGCGACTTCACCTACCGGCGCGGGCACCTGGTGACCAGGCATGAGGATCTCGACCGCGTCACCGCCGCGATCAGCGGGCCGGGCGCGGCCCGGGTCAGCGCGGTCAGCCAGCTGGCCGCTGGGCTGGCGCACATCCGGCTCGAGCCGCACCCGTCCGGTGATCCGGCGGCCGACCATGAGGCCCTCTTCACGGTGCTGGAGGCCGCACGCGACCGGCTGGGGCCAGGGGTCGCGTGCCCTGACCACCTGCTGTCCATCACGCCGACCACTGACTGCCCGGCCGCCGAGCCGGACTACGAGCCGGCCGACGCGGACCCGCGCCCGCCGGTCTCCACGAGCACCTGCTGCAGCGGCGAGGGCGTCCGGGTCGCTGTGGTGGATACCGGGCTCATCCCGGCCGCCGCTGCCCAGCACCCGTGGATGCACGGGGTAAGCGGGGACGCTGACCTGGAGGTGGCCGAGGGGGTCCTGATCGAGCGGTACGGCGGCCACGGGACGTTCATCGCTAGCATCATCCGGGCTACCGCACCCCGAGCCGATGTCCGGGTATACCGCCATTTCGACAGGGCAGGCGCGGCCTACGAGAGCGACATCGTGCGGGCGCTCGACGCCGTCCTGGCATGGGAGCCGGACATTATCAGCCTTTCCGCCGGCACGCACACCTGGAGGCACCAGGGCCTGCTGAGCTTCCATGCCTTCGCCAACGGGCCACTGCGCGCGAGGGGCGACAAGACGGTCCTGGTGGCCGCCGCCGGCAATGACGGCCAGGACTGGGAGTTCTCGCCGGCCGAATTGCCCGGCGTGATCAGCGTGGGTGCCCTGAACAGCGACTGGGACGGGCGCGCGTGGTTCTCGGACTACGGGGAGTGGGTCAGCGTGTTCGCGCCAGGCCAGGATCTCGTTCACGCCTTCGCGCGCGGGCAGTACATCTACCACGAGCGGCCGCAGCCGCAGAAGGCGGAATTCGACGGCATGGCCCGGTGGAGCGGGACGTTGTTCTCGACACCGGTCGTGGCAGGCCTGATCGCGGCACGGATGTCCGGTACCGGGGCAAGCGCCCGGTCGGCGACCGACGCGCTGCTGGCAATCGCCCGCGAGCAGTCGATGCCCGGCGTCGGTCCGGTGCTGCTGCCCGGCCACGGCTGCCCGCACGCGTAAGGCCATTTCGGTAAACCCCATCCACACCGGGCGGGCCGTGGTACTCCCAGGTCGGGCGGGAGTACCACGGCCGGCAAGTCAACTGACGCGGCTACCGCCGCACTGCCCCGACGCTGCCAGGAACGGTGCCAGCTGGCTTAGCGGGCGCCGGGGGTGGCGCGCCGTTATCCCGCCTGACGAAGTCCTTGCTCCGGATCAGCAGCAGCGCGCATACCCCGCCCGCCAGCGCTAGGGCCGCGGTGATGTACAGCAAGTCGTTGAGGCCAGAGGCGAAGCTCGACCGCACCGCGAGCGCTGTGGCCCCGCGGTCAGCGGCGGGCACGGACGCCAGCACCTGCCCGATCGATCCCTGCCGGACCTGCGAGGCGATCGTGGCGGCCGAGCCCGCCAGCGACGGCGGCAGCGTTGACGCCAGGTGCGACTGCATCGCCGAGACGAAGATCGAGCCGAGCGCCGCGATGCCAGTAGCGATGCCGACCTGGCGGAACGTCGTGTTGGTCCCGGATGCCATGCCAGCCTGGTGCGGCGGCACGACGCCGATGGCGGTAGAGGCCAGTGGCGGGTTGACCATGCCGGCGCCGAGGCCGGAGATGATGAACCCGGGGACCAGGTGCGTCCACGAGCTCGTGCCAGACAGCCCGGCCATCACGATCAGCCCGACGCCGACCAGCAGCAGGCCCGGGCCGATGAGCCAGCGAACCGGCATGTGCTCGCTCAGCCGTCCGGCTGCTGTCGCCGTGACCAGCGTGGCCAGCGTGATGACCGACACCCTCAGGCCCGCTCCCAGGGCCGAGTAGCCCAGGACGTCCTGCAGGTAGACCACCAGGTACAGCAGCACTGCGTACAGCGACCCGTTCATCGCGAACGCCGAGATGGAGCCGCCTGCGAACGTCGGAACCCGCAGCAGCCGGATGGCGAACATCGGGTTCGCGACCTTCGTCTCGGCCACAACGAACGCGATGAGCAGCACGACGCCAAGAGCAAGGCAGGTGAGGACCCAGGCGTCCGTCCATGAGGTCTCGCTGGCCCGGATGAGCCCGTAGACGAGGCTGACCAGGCCGGTGGTAAGCAGTCCGAACCCGGCCCAGTCCAAGGCAGTGGGCTGCGGCGAGCGAGACTCCTCCACCCGCCACAGGCTCACCACCAGGGCGAATATGCCGATCGGGAGGTTGACGAGGAAGATCCCGCGCCAGTCCCAGTCCGTCGTGATCAGGCCGCCGAGCACTGGTCCCAGCGCAGTCGAGATGCCGGTGACAGCGCCCCACACGCCGAAGGCCGTGCCGCGGTCCTTGCCGCGGAAGCTATGGCCAAGCAACGCCAGCGAGGTGGCGAACATGATCGCCCCGCCGACGCCCTGGCCGCACCGGGACAGAATCAGCATCAGCGGGTTCGCCGCCAGGCCGCACAGCAGCGACCCGAGGGTGAAGATCGTCACCCCGATCGAGAACAGCCGCTTGCGCCCGTACCGGTCGGCCAGTGCCCCTGAGGTGAGCAGCAACGACGCAAGCGTCAGCGCGTACGCGTCCAGGGTCCACTGCACGTCACTGAAGGACGCGTGCAGCCCGGCCTGGATCGCCGGCTGCGCCACCACCACGATGGTGACGTCGAGCAGCAGCATGAAGCTGCCCGTGCAGACCGCCAGCAGGGTCCACCATTTCTTATCCATTACCTTGACTCTCCTTGCGTGTATTCATCAGCTATCGTGCCCTACGGTGGATCACGTCCACTCGGTGGATCACCCTGGCCTCCGGCGGCACCGAGATCACCTGCGTGCTGCAGGCGCGCACTCCCGAGCAGCGCGACGACCTTTTCCTGCGTGGCCTGCCGGGCAGCCGCCGGGTCACCCAGATCACCGCGCAGGTGATCCTGTGCATCTACAGCCCGGTGCAGCGGGGCGGCATTACCAGCACGCTGTCGGCTGACCAGGTCGCCGTGCTGCGAGCCGGCGACGGGTATCCGGGCGACGTGCCGCGCGACCCCGCCGCCTACGCAGGACGTGGTAGTCGAGCCAGTGTCCATGCGCTCCGACGACAACCTGCTGCTGGCCGAGCTCGCCAAGGACGGGAGGGCGTCCCACGCCTCGCTCGCCGCTGCCCTGCGATATCGCGTCCGCCGACGCCGTAAAGCGTCCGGTAGCCTGGCCGTCGTGAGCGTCTGGGACGAGTTGAAGCCAGTCATCGCAAGGCTGCGCGACCAGCAGCCCGGTACCCTGGCACGCTATCCCTCGCTAGAGTCTGACCTGCTCAGGACACCACCAATAAGGGTCCGTCTGACTCCCTGGGCCGCTGACGTCGCCGAAGAACTCCACCGCCAGTTCGGAGACGATGTGGAGCTGACGGTCGGGTTTCTTCCCTATCCGCCCGGCCGTCCCGGTCGGCCGCGACAGCGGCGTGCTCCCGGCCAGATCCCGGACCTGCTCGACCCGCGTGAGGTGACGGTTGCGCTGGATGGCCCGGCCGTGGTCAGCTCCGGGCACACCCTGCGTCACCACCTGACGATTCACAACCTGACCGGCAGCGAACTCCAGATTGCGACCAACGGCGGGGTCGCTGCCGCTGTTGTCGACCCGCAGACCGGCGAGACGGTGGGCGGGTTCTCCGGCGCGCAAACCCTGCCGCTGAAGGTCTTCAGGGCGATCCCCGGCGAAAGCATGCGGATCCCCCTGCTGATCGGCACGGCCAGCTCCAGATCCCGGCTCGGCTACACGGTCCCAGCGGGGGAATGGGGCATTCAGGTGGCGCTGGTGCTCGGCCCAGACCCCCGCAACTCGCCTTGTCGGCGCACAGCGATCCTGCCTCTCACGATCACCGCCTGACCCGTTTGCAAGCTTCTCATCGAGCACGGTGACCGCCTGGTAAGAGACGTCGACGACGGCGATGGAGCTCCCCTGTGACGAGCCCTCCGGTGACAGATTGCTTGGCCAGGTGACAGCTATCGTGGCCCCGGCACCCCCAGGCTCAGCGGCTGAGCGCGGCCGCTCCGCGCCGCAGCTTCGCGCCTCCGATGTCGGCCTTCTGACCCTCTCGGTAGCCGTCGGCGTACCCATTGCCGGTGTAGGTGACCCGGGCCTGCCGGGTGCGCGGGTAAGCATGCTGCGCGTTGCGGCGGACCGTCATGGCACGGTCCGCCAGCACCACGGCGGTGGACGGCCCGCCGTCGGTGGTCGCGTCCCGCCCGGCGTCGGATGCCTCGGCGGCGTCCCGCTCGGCGGTGCGGACCCGCGTGACTACCGCCGCGCAGTACCCGAGCATCCATGACCGGCGCCATGCCTTGGTACTGGCGGCCCCGGCAGGCACCTCCTGCAAGGCGAGCCCCCGTGCCATCTGCACCAGCAAGGACGTGAACAAGATGTCCGCGCGCTCGATGTCGCTCGCGTAGCCGAACACGTGCACCCGCATCCCTGGGCCGCTTCCCTTGAGCAGCACGCACTGGCAGCGTAGCGCTTGGGCTAGCCCCGACAGCAGGTGAGCCTTCACGGTCGCCCATGGGTTGTCCAGGGCGAAGGTCCGGTCCAGGGGCAGGTCGGTCTCCGGGTGCAGCGCCCCCAGCCGGGCCCGGTCAATGCCATATCGGGCCATCAGCTCCGCAGCCTTCGCGGTCAGTGCCTCCGCCTCATGCGGCGTGACGCCCTCGGCCTCGGCCTTGGCGAGCAGCTTGCGCACCCGGTCAAGCAGTTCGGCAGGCGGTTCAGTATGCATCAGGTGCCTCCGTGACATCAGTTAATCGAACTCAATACCGACACCATAGCGCGGACGACCGACATTCCACGTCTGTTCACCCGGCCGGGGCGGGGTAGCAGGTGGGCGGACACTAAACTTTCAGGCATCATGGCTGTTCAGATCTCGCCCAGCATCCTGTCCGCCGACTTCGCCCGGCTCGCCGAGGAAGCGAACGCCGTGGCACCAGCGGCCGACTGGCTGCACGTCGACGTGATGGACTATCACTTCGTTCCGAACCTCACGCTCGGGCTGCCGGTCGTCGAGTCGCTGCTGCGGCACGCCAGCACCCCGATCGACTGCCATCTCATGATCGCCGATCCCGACCGGTGGGCACCGGGTTACGCGCAGGCGGGTGCTGGCAGCGTGACCGTGCACGCCGAGGCGGTGAAGGCGCCCGTCCGCACGCTGCGCGCCATCCGCGCGGCCGGAGCCAGGGCGGGGCTGGCCATCAATCCGGGCACGCCGGTCGAGCCGTACGAGGATCTCCTGACCGAGGTCGACATGATGCTGCTGATGACCGTCGAGCCTGGCTTCGGCGGGCAGAGGTTCCTCGACATGGTCTTGCCTAAGCTCCGCCGCACCCGCGCCATGGTCGCTCGCCATGGCGGCCAGGTCTGGCTGCAGGTCGACGGCGGGGTCAGCGCAGACACCATCGAGCGGTGCGCCGAGGCGGGCGCGGACGTGTTCGTGGCCGGCTCGGCCGTCTACGGCGCGGACGACCCCGCCGAGGCAGTTCGCGCCCTGCGCGCCCAGGCCGAGCGAGCGACTGCTCGTGCCCCCTGGAGTTCCCTGTAATAGGGGGCCGTCCCCCGGACCAGTGTAAAAGCACGGATGTGGACTGCCGCGAGTCCGCGATCCGCGGCGATGACGCCTGGGGCCGCTAGTGTCCCGCCGTCCCGCTAAGACGGAATCGTCACTGTGACCTGCACGCCCCCGGCGCTCCAGGGTGATCGTCTCTGTCTCGCTCTGGCTTTGCCCGTGTCCATGGCCGCTGTGCCCGGTGGTGGAGATGAATAGCCGCGTGGTGTTGGAATTCGGCTGCAGCGTGCCGGACAGCACGTTGCCCCACGAGGCGAGGCCCTGCGGCAGGCTTATTGACCATGGCATGTCGCTGCTCGTCGGGTTGATCAGCGTGAGCCATCCGCCGTAGCCGCCGCCCATGTCGGGGTTCAGCTGGAGGCTCCCGGGGGACACGTTGATGTTCGCCGGCGCGAGGGGGGCGGTCTTTACCGTCGGCGTCGGGCTGGCGGGCGCGCCGCTCGATCGCGAGGCGGTCGGCCGCGCCGAGGCGGTGGCCGACGGCCGCACGCTGGCCGAGGGCCTGGTGGCCGGGGTTGTGGTAGGAGCTGCGGTGGACCCGTGAGGACTGGGAGAAGCACTGGCGCTGGCCTGGTGACGGCCGGACGGGGAGGCTGCCGCGGACGCGCTGCTCCCGCGGGCCGCGGGCACGGTGGCCGACTGGGCTAGGCCCAGGCCCGTCCATGACGGGAGCGCGCCGGTGGAGTAATTACCGCTAAGGACCAGGCCCGCAACGACCGCGACGGCCAGCAGTCCCGTGCCCCCGACGCCAGCCAGGACGAGTGGCACCAGGGAGCGGTGCTTGCGACTGCCAACCACGCCCGGCGGGTCAAGCGGAACCGGGAAGCCATCGTCGCGGTACGGCCCGGACCTGTGCACCACCATGGCCCGGCGCTCGAAGGCCTCAAGCTCGGTGCCGAACGCCGCGGCCAGCACCTGCTCCCGCAGCCGGGAGGTCACCCACGCGGTCAGTGGTGACGTTCCAGCCGCCAATCCACGAAGGGTGTCCGGGGCCAGCCGGAGCAAGACCGCCGGGCGCATGCCCGCCCGCCGCTGGTCGCCGCAGGCGTCACAGTGGTCGATGTGCTGGCGCAGTTGCATGCGCAGCGCCGGGACCAGCCGCCCGTCCCAGCCGACCAGCATGCCGCCCAGCTGCGCGCACGCGCGCGATCCTGAGCGGGCCACGGTCAACACCCCGGCGGAGGCCTCCAGCTGGTCGCGGCCGCGGAAAAGGATCTTTGACGCCTCGTCGTGGGAGATGCCCAGCACTGTCGCGCACTCGGCGACGTCCAGGCCATGCCACGTCATGATCATGAAGTCCCGCTCGGCGGGATCAAGGCCGCCGAGCGACGCCCGCAGCAGTGCCCTCACCTGCGAGCTTTCCGACGAACCGCCAGAGTCCGCCGTGAGGTCCGAGCTGGTCTCATTCGGGGCGGCCACGCTGTCGCCGTTAGCGTTGGCGGTGCCGTCGGCGCTGGAGTCGTCGGGGAGGAATTCCAGGGCGATGGTGGCAGCCCCGTCCCTGATCGCGCGCAAGCACTCGTTCCTGGCGACGGCATGCAGCCAGGCCCGAAGCAAGCTCTCCTGCGGCAGTTCGGCGAGCCGGAACGCGGTGACGACGAACGTGTCCTGTACCGCGTCAGCGGCGGCGGCCGGCTCCCGCACCACGGACCGGCAGTAGGCGTAGAGGGCTTCCGCGAAGCTGTCGTAGGCCTCGGTGACCCAGGCCGCGTCGTACTCCGCGTCCGGAACCACGGCGTCCGGGACCACCACGGCGTCCGGGACCACGGCGTCCGGGACCACGGCATCCGCCACCGCGGGGATTGGAACGGTCGAAACAGGGACATCGCTGTCGTGCACGGGCTTACCGTACTGGCTACCCGGATAATGCGCGGCAATATATACCGAGCTGATGTGCGATAGCCGCCATGCTGAGGTGGCGCAACGCCGCTGCGTGGCACGGTGGTGTCAGCCCGTCAAAGTGCGCCAAGGACGACCGAGACCTGCTCGTCACCGGGACTCACCGTGATATCGGAGTCGATGCTCAACAGGGTCGTGCGGATCGTCACGGTAATGGTTTGCCCGGCCGCCAGCGTGCCGGAAGTCTGCGACAGGCGCACCTTGCCGACAAGGCTCGATGGCTGCGAGATAGACCAGGTGACCGGCCCGTCGATCGCGGTGATCGTCAACGAGCTGCCCAGCAGGGGAGTGAGCAGGACCGTGCTCGGCGACACGCTGATCGTTCCCGTCGCAGCCGTCAACGATGGCGGTGTCGTCGTCGGAGCCGCGCTGGTCGGTGACGGGGACGTGGGCGTCGTCGACGGTGTTATCGACGGCGCCGTCGTGGGTTTTGTCGTCGGTGAAGCCGTGGTGGGCGTCGTTGGCGGCGCGGACGCTGGCTGCCCAGCAGTCGGCGGGTCAGACGAAGGCCGCGGGCCACCACCCCTGCCACCCGGCCCGGTGCTCGCCGGCTCCGTGCCCCTCGGGCTGGGACTGGCAGCGGCCGAGCTCGGGCCGCCGCCGACGGCGCCCGCCGAGCTGACGACGGACGGCACGAACGTGGCGGGGACGCCGCCCAGCCCGGGGCCAAGGCCGCCGAAAATATCCGAGCCGCCTGGCCCGCCGGCCGCGAAGTGGATACTTCCCGGCCCTGCGGGCAGCACGGCGAGCGTGCCGGCCGCGGTGGCTGCCGCCACCGCGGCGACCGCGACCGCGATCCGCGCATGCCTGGCCCCAGGCAGCCCCGACCGGACCCGTGGGACGTCTAGCGGCTGAGGGAAACCGCGCGGGCCGAACGCGCCATGCCCGTTCACGACCACTGCCCGCCGGGCGACGCTCACCGGGTCCCGGCCGGTCGCCATCCTCAGTACCGGGTACTTGAGGCTGGCGGTCACTGCCCCGGCCGCCCGGTAATGCCTTGTGGCCGCGGCCGCGCCGAGCAGCGCCGCGCCTCCCGCCAGGCCAAGCAGGCGTGCCGGGCGCATCTCGTGCTGCCGCCGGGCCGTGCAGACGGAGCAGTGCCCAATGTGCCGGTTGAGACGCTTGCGCAGCAGCACCGTGAGCTGGCCATCCCAGCCCGCGAGCAGTTCATCGAGGACGGCGCACTGGGCACGGCCGGCCCTGCTCACGAGAAGGACGCTGACCGCCGCGTGCAACTGGCTCCGGGCCCGCGAGAGCAGCGAGTGCGCGGCGTTGCGCGTGACGCCCAGGGTCGCGGCGACCTCGGCGACATCCAGGCCATGGGAGACCTGCAAGACGATGACGTCGCGGTCGCCGGCGTTCAGGCCGCGCAGGGCGGCGCGCAGCAGGGCCCGCAGTTCAGCGCGCTCGGCATCTCCACCGACGTCGGCGGTCTCGTCGGTCAGGTCGGCCGCATCGTGGAACGCCGAGGTGGCAGTCCGGTCGCGCAGCCTACGCATGCACTCGTTCCTGGCAACGGCGAACAGCCAGGGCCGGAGCCGGTCAGGGTCACGCAAGCCTGCCAGCCGGTCGGAGGCGATAAGAAAGGTGTCCTGCACCACGTCGGCCGCGTCAGCCGGCTCGCGAAGAACGGTGCAGCAATAGGTGTACAAAAGCGCCGCGTATCTGTCATAGGCCTCGGCGAGTCCGCCCGGGTCGCCTGCCAGGATGCATGCGACAACCTCACTATCCCGCATGCGCATAACTGTATCCGAATCACCACTGATTGGAATGGATATATACGGACAGCGATCTAGTAGGTACTATCCACCGTAATGCCGAGCAAATAGGGCGGCCCGACACATTTCGGCCCGCCCTATTCCTGTGGTGCCCCAACTCTGGCGTCCAGCTACGACTCTCCGGGCTTCCTCCCGATGACCGAGAGGATGCTATTCATCGTGATCATCGCGGCCGACGGGGGATCCGCAGCCGTCGGCGGCGGGACCCCGGCAGCCGTCGGCGGCGGGGCGTCCGAAGTGGCCGACGGCGAGTTCGCGCCTATCAACCCGACCGAGGCGACCACCAGGACGTACGTGTGCCCGCAGGGACTGACCGTCAGCACATCCCCGGTGGCGAGCACGTCGGCCGTGACCGTGACCGTCACCTGCTGGCCAGCCGCCAGCGTCCCCGAGGACGGCGAGATCGTCAGGGAGCCATCGAGGAGGCCGGTCCCGCTGACGCTCCAGGCGACCGGGCCGCCCACCGCCTGCAAGCTGACGGTGGCACCGTTCGGGCCGACGAGTAGCACCCCGCCGCCTGGGCTAGCGCCCAGCGTGCCCGGCTGAGGCGCAGATGTGGGCGCAGATGTGGGCGGCGGCGTGCGCGTGGGCGGCGGCGAGTGCGACGACGGCGGGGCAGGTGTCGTCGGTCCGGTAGTCGGCGTTGACGTGGGAGCTGGCGTCGCGGGAGGGGCCGGGGTCGTCGGTCGCACTGTCGGCCTGCGGCCGGGCGTTGTCGTCGCCTTAGGCGTCGTCGCGTGCCGCGTCGCCCCCGAGGAGGTTCTTGCCTGCGCCGTTCTCCGCCCGGCTGGCGTTGCCGTGGCCGGGTGCCCGTCCGGGGGCGCGGGCGAGCCTTTCTTATGTGGTCCGCTGGTCGAGGGGCTCGGCACTGGGGCCGGCACCGCCGAGAACGCGGGCGGCCTCAGGCCCGAATCGGACACCTTGTCGTGGCCGGTGTTGTTGCCGATCAGCGCGAAGGCGACAGCGGCGGCCACCACCGCCACCACCACTACTGTCGCGGCGATGGCCGCCTGGCCCTGCCGGGACGTGCGCCACGGCGCGTGGTGGACCGCGCCCTTCGGCCCGTGGACTGCCTTGGGGAAGCCGTTCTCCCTGAACGCCCCGGCCGACTTCGCCACGGCGGCCCGGTGCGCGACCGCCGCGGCGTCCTGCCCCAGGCCCAGCCGGAGCACCTCGCCCTTCAGGGCGGACGGCGCCGCAACGTACGCCAGCGCCAGGGCCGCGGACAGGTCCAGCAGCGCGGCCGGGGTGAGCACGAGCGCCCGCCGGCCGGTGCAGGTACCGCAGTGCTCGATGTGCCGGCTGACCCGCTTGCGCAGCAGCACGGTCAGCTGACCGTCCCAGTCGGTGAGCAACTGGCTCAGCTCGCGGCAGTCCTCCTGGCCTGTGCGCCCGACGAGCAGGACCGCCAGGCAGGTCTCCAGCTGCTGCCTGGCACGAGACAGCAGCGAGTGCACGTGGTTACGGGAGACGCCGAGGACGTCCGCCATCTCGGTCGGCTGCAGCTCGTGCCGCAGCTGCAGTTCGATGACCTCACGCTCGCCCGGGTTGAGGCCATCGAGGGCCTGCTGGATGAGCATGACCTTCTCCGCGCGCTCGGCGTCCGCGCCCAGGTCGACGCCGGCGTCTGTCACCTCCGGCACCTCGTCCGTCGCCTGCAGGTGCTTCTTGTCGCGAAGCACGCGCAGGCACTCGTTGCGTGCGATGGCATACAGCCACGAGCGGAGCTTGTCGGGATCGCGCAGGCTCTCGATCCGCGAGGCAGCGAGTACGAAGGTGTCCTGGACCGCGTCAGCGGCGTCGGCTGGATCCGGCACGATCGACCGGCAGTACGTGTAGAGGGGAGCAGCGTACCTGTCGTAGGCAGTGGCAAGCCCGTCCGGCTTACGCGCCACGATGGACGCGACAATCTCGCTGTCGCGCATGTCTCTACCGTAACTGTGGCACGGTTTGGGAGGGATCGGTGAAAGGGCTTTGTCGGTATACCTACTTCTGGGACGGTTGATCCTTCTATGTCGCGGCTACGTATGTCCGGGGCGAGTGACTGCCTGCCCGGGGCATGGCGCGCTGATCCCCCCACGCGCATCAGCCCCGCCCCTCCTGCCCCCTGGTCCATACCTAGACATGAGGGCCGGACGGTGCGGATGCCAACGACTTTCCGAAGAATTTTGCTTCGAGGCTTTTGGCCGTTACGTCCGGCATGCGAGACTTTCGGCGACCGCCGTAGGCCCCTCGGGCGAAGTCACGCGGATCGCGCGGCCTACTGGTTGGCGGCGATCGCGGGGGTGCCGTTCATGCCGGTAGCCGGGGCGGTGCCGCTGACGGTGCTGCCAGGGATTTTAGACAGCAGCCGGACCGACACCGCCTGCCAGGGCATCTGGTTCAGTGCGGCGAGCACCGGCGACTGCAACAGGCCGCAGCCGGTGACCGGGAAGGTCGGGCTGAGCATTGAGCCGTCCTTGGCGATCAGCACGATCTGCGGCGGGATCATGGCCAGCATGGGGCACATCGTCCCGGCCGGCTCGCGGGTCGAGGGGCGGCGCAGTGCCGCGACCAGGACGGAGATATCGCTGGTGGCCCGCTCCAGCGTGGCCGAGTAGTACAGGCCCTTTCCCGGCACCGCCGTGGTGGTCGAGGCACAGCGGAGCACCGTCACCGGAACGAACGAGGCGGTCAGCTGCCCCTTCTTGGCGCCGGTCGGCCAGTTCGCGCAGGCCGGCTCGCCAGCGACTCTGATCCCTGATGAGATCGTCGGGACCGGTGACGGGTTTCCGGTGCTCGCGGCCGACGATCCGCTGGCGGCGCCGGCCGCGCCTGTGCCCGCCGAGCCTGTGCCCGCCGCGCCAGCGTTGGCCGACCCAGCCTTGACCGTGCCGCACCCGGCGGCCGCCAGTGCCATCGCCATCAGGGCCACTCCGGGGAGCGCGGCCCACATACGTCGCTTCGACATGGTGAGTGCCTCGATTCTGCGGATACCACTGAGACGATGCGGGAAGGCTACAACGTTGCGGCTGCCGCCAAACCTCTCATCTCGCCCGGCTAGGCGCCACGGCTGCGGCCCGGTCACGCCACGTCCGAGCGGCTGATCGACGCCGCCCCGAGAACGGCCAGCGCTACGCCGTACCCGGCAAGCATCAGCCCGCCGATCCACCAGGACGGCGTGTCCGGGAACGCCTTGCCCGCCGTGATCAGGAACGTGGCCACGGCTCCTGCTCGCACTGTCGCGGTTGCGCTGCAGCAGGCAGATCAGGCCAACGATCACAAGGACCCCAAGCACGATGGGCATCGCGCACCTCCTCCCGGACGGTGAACTCTATATAGATAGCGTTTATCGTGCAAGGGGTAAGGTAGAAGCCGTGCCACGAAACCGACCGCCGTCCCCGCAGGCGATCAGCGTGCTAAGCGCCCTTGCCGCCGACCCCGCTCGCTGGCGTTACGGCTACGACCTTGGCACCGAGACCGGCCTAAAGGCGGGTTCGCTCTACCCGATCCTGATGCGCCTAGCCGACCGCGGCCTGCTTGAGGCAGCGTGGGAGGAAGGCGCACCGCAAGGTCGTCCGCCCAGGCACCTGTACCGGCTGACACCGCAAGGACGGGAACTGGCAGCCGCTAGTGCGGCCATCAGTGCCGTTCCCGTCGCGCGACCTCAGCGACGCCGCATCGGACAGCCTCAGCCAGGTAGCACATGATGTGGTCCTGTCCAAAGCCGGGCAAACAGGCATCAAGCCAGGCCACGAACGCATCGACCGCTCGATTGCCGATAACGAAGCCGAGCGGCTTTCGTGAGCGCCGGTAGTCGCCGAAGGAGGCAACGGTCACCCCGCCGGGCGCGAACGGGCCGGGTTCTCGGTGCAGCTCAGCCAGGACGGGTTCTTCGGTATCGCCGTACGCTTGCCTGGTTCCGTATGAACTGTGCGTTACGGACCTTCTGCCCGAGTGGGCTTTCCATGCACACTAGTGACGTGCATGACTATGACTTGCTGGTCATCGGCTCCGGGCCGGGCGGGCAGAAGGCGGCGATCGCGGCCGCGAAACTGGACCGGCGGGTCGCGGTTGTGGAGCGCCCGCAGATGCTGGGCGGTGTCTGCCTCAACACGGGGACGATCCCCTCCAAGACGCTGCGCCAGGCGATCTTGTACCTCACTGGCGTGGATCAGCGGGAGATCTATGGCCAGTCCTACCGGGTCAAGGACGAGATCACCATCGCGGACCTGACGGCGCGCACCAGCCACGTCGTCACCCGCGAGAATGACGTCGTCCGCAGCCAGCTCACCCGCAACCGGGTCTCGATCATCAGCGGCACGGCGAGCTTCATCAGCCCGAACGAGGTCGAGGTCGACGACGGGCGGCGGATCCGCTCGGGGCGGGGCCAGAAGGTTAGCGCGGAGAAGATCGTCATCGCCACGGGCACTGTCCCGGCGCGTCCGGCCAGCGTCGACTTCGACGACGCGACGATCATCGACTCCGACGGGATCATCCACCTGGAGCAGGTGCCGCGCTCGATGGTGGTCGTGGGCGCCGGCGTGATCGGCATTGAGTATGCGTCCATGTTCGCCACCTTGGGCACCAAGGTGACGGTCGTCGAGCGGCGCGACCGTATGCTCGAGTTCTGCGACCTGGAGGTTGTCGAGGCGCTTAAGTACCACCTGCGGGACCTGGCCGTGACCTTCCGTTTCGGGGAGACCGTCGCCTCGGTGGAGGCCCGCCCCGAGGGCGCGATCACGGTATTGCGCAGCGGCAAGAAGATCCCGGCCGACACCGTGCTGTACTCAGCGGGCCGTCAGGGCATGACTGCCGCCCTCGGCCTGGCCGCCGCTGGCCTGGCCGCCGACGAGCGCGGCCGGATCAAGGTCGATGAGTTCTACCGCACCGACGTTCCGCACATCTACGCGGTCGGCGACGTCATCGGCTTCCCGGCGCTCGCGGCGACGTCGATGGAGCAGGGCAGGCTGGCCGCGCACCACGCCTTCGGCGAGCCGCTCAGGGTCAGCGATACGCCGCAGCCGATCGGGATCTACAGCATCCCGGAGATCAGCTTCGTCGGCCGCACCGAGGACGAGCTCACTGAGGCGTGCGTCCCGTTCGAGGTCGGCGTCTCCCGCTACCGTGAGCTGGCCCGCGGCCAGATCGTCGGCGACTCCTACGGCGTGCTCAAGCTGCTGGTGTCTCCTGAGGACCGTAAACTGCTCGGTGTCCACGTCTTCGGCACCAGTGCTACTGAGCTGATCCACATCGGGCAGGCGGTCATGGGCTGCGGCGGCACAGTCGACTACCTGGTGGACGCGGTCTTCAACTACCCGACGCTCGCCGAGTCCTACAAGGTGGCGGCGTTGGACGCCACCAACAAGATGCGCGCCGTCACCCGCATGTCCGGCTGACAAGGCTTTGGCCCCGGGCGGCGTTGTGCGTTGTGGCGTTGGCGAGCCGCATTCATCCCGGCCGGAGTGGGCCCGCGCCGCCCGGAATATCCGGTGTGGCAAACTGGTTCATCAAAGTGAGCGTGCTCCGGGGTCGGTGAAATTCCGAGCCGGCGGTGATAGTCCGCGACCCGGCCGGGTGCTGGCAGGCAATGTGCCAGTTATCACGGTCGGTTGAGCCGGTGAAATCCCGGCACCGACGGTTAAAGTCCGGATGGGAGGCAGCGCGCGCGCGGGCGGCCACTGGCCGTGCCCACGGCGGTCCCGCCGCGAGCTAGCGGAGGACAAACCGCCTAGGCGCGGGCGTGCGGGCATGTGCCGCGTCCCCCGGAGCCAGACCGGAGGAGGACGCGGATGTTCACCGGCATCGTCGAGGATCTCGGCGAGATCAAGGCTATCGAGCGCCTGGGCGACTTTGCCCGCATTCACATTCGCAGCGCCGTGGTCACCGAGGACGCCAGGCCCGGCGACTCGATCGCGGTCAACGGCGTGTGTCTCACCGTCACCGTCCTGATCGGCGAGTCACCAGCTGATAACAGCAACAATGGCCTGAGCGTGCCGCCCCGCGGATTCGCCGCCGATGTGATGGGGGAGACCCTCGCCCGGACCAGCCTCGCGACGGCCGCGCCCGGCATCAGCGTCAATCTGGAGCGCTCAGTTCGCATGGCTGACCGGCTCGGCGGGCACCTGGTGCAGGGCCACGTCGACGGCACCGGGACTGTCATCAGCCGCGACCCGCAGGAGCACTGGGAGGTGGTGCGCATCGGCCTGCCCCCGAGCCTGGAACGGTACGTGGTGCACAAGGGCTCCATCGCCGTCGATGGCGTGAGCCTCACGGTCTCCGCCATCGCGGACACCTTCTTCGAGGTCAGCCTCATCCCCGAAACCCTCAAGCGCACCACGCTCGGCCTGCGCCAGCCGGGCGAGCTTGTCAACCTGGAGGTCGACGTCATGGCCAAGTACGTGGAGAAGCTCCTGGCACGGGATGGTGCCCAGTGACCGCCTGCGAGGAACTGCACACCAGCGCCGCGGTGCTGACGAGCACCGCGCTGGACACCAGCAGCGACATCCCGCTCGACGACGTCGAGCGGGCCATCGCCGACATCGCGGCCGGCCGTCCTGCCATCGTGGTGGACGACGAGAACCGGGAGAACGAGGGCGACATCATCTTCGCCGCCCAGAAGGCCACGCCCGAGTTGCTGGCCTTCATGGTCCGCTACACCAGCGGCGTCATCTGCGTGCCGATGCCCGGCCCGGACCTGGACAGGCTCGGCCTGCCGCTGATGACCGCGCAGAACGGCGAGCGCATGCGCACCGCCTTCACCGTCACCGTGGACGCGCGCGACGGCGTGACCACCGGTATCTCCGCCGCCGACCGGACCACCACGATCCGGCTGCTCGCCGACGCCGCGGCCCAGGCCAGCGATTTCGTCAAGCCCGGCCACATCTTCCCGCTCCGGTACGCCGAGGGCGGCGTCCTGGCCCGCCCGGGCCACACTGAGGCCGCCGTCGACCTGGCCAGGCTCGCCGGGCTGCGCCCGGCCGGAGTGCTCGCCGAGGTCGTCAACGACGACGGCACGATGATGCGGCTGCCCGCCCTGCGCGCCTTCGCCGACGCGCACGGCCTGGCTCTTATCTCCATCGAGCAGCTCATCGAGCACCGCCGCCGTACGGAGACCCTGGTCACCAGGGTCGCTACTACCGCCATCCAGAACGAGTACGCCACCTGGACCACATACGGCTACCGCGGCGACGTCGACGGGACCGAGCACATGGCGCTTGTCCTCGGCGACATCTCCGGCGGCGAGGACGTCCTCACCAGGATCCACTCCGAGTGCCTCACCGGGGACGTGTTCGGCTCGCAGCGCTGCGACTGCGGCGCCCAGCTGCAGGCCGCGATGGCCGCGGTCGCCGAGCGCGGCCGCGGCGTCATCTTGTACCTGCGCGGGCACGAGGGCCGGGGGATCGGGCTGCTGTCCAAGCTGCAGGCCTACGAGCTGCAGGACGCCGGAGCCGACACCGTGGATGCCAACCTGGAGCTCGGCTTGCCGGTCGACGCCCGCGAGTACTCGGTCGCCACCCAGCTGCTGACCGACCTGGGGGTCAGCTCGGTGCAGCTGCTCACCAACAACCCGGCCAAGGTCGATGCCTTGGCCAGGCACGGGCTTGGCGTGATCCGCGTCCCGCTGCCGCCCCGCGTCACCCCGGGCAACGTGCGCTACCTGACCACCAAGCGCGACCGCATGGGCCACGAGATAGAGGTGCCCTCGTGAGCGAGCGCAGGGGCGCGGTGGCGCCTGGACCGAGCGGGAGCGACGGGGGACGAGGAGCGGGAGCGAGCGGGGGACACTGTGAGTGGTGAGGGGAAGCCAGATCTGGCCATCGTCGACGCGAGCAGGCTGACGCTGGCGATCGCGGCCACCCGGTGGAACGCGGAGATCACCGACTCGCTCGTTGACCGGGCCGTTGCCGCCGCGGAGGCGTGCGGCGTCGAGACACCGGTCGTCGTCCGGGTGGCTGGGGCCATCGAGCTGCCGGTCGTCGCCGCCGCGCTGGCCAAGCGGGGGTTCGACGCGGTCGCCTGCCTCGGTGCGGTGATCCGCGGCGGGACGCCGCATTTCGAGTACGTTTGCGACGCGGTGACCGCCGGGCTCACCCGGGTTGCGCTGGATACCGGCAAGCCTGTTGGCAATGGCGTGCTAACGTGTAATACTCTGGATGAGGCCCGCGACCGCTGCGGCCTGCCTGCCAGTGGGGACTTTACGGGCAGTGCCGAGGACAAGGGATGGGAGGCAGTCGTGGCAGCGCTTGACACCGCGATCCTGCTTCATGCCATCCGGTCCGGTAATTTCCAGAACCATCCTGCGCGACATTTCTAGCGTCGCGTAACCCTGCGTTCACGTCACGTTCGGCATTTGCCATGCTCGCATGCGTCATGCTGACCGTTGGCCCCGGTTGCGCGGCGCTGTGACGTGGGAAGAGTTGTAGGTTTCGTTCTGGAGAAAGAAAAAGATCATGCTGTCGCTCGTACTGCCCAAGGGGTCGCTGGAAAAAGCCACCCTTGACCTGTTCGACGCCGCCGACCTGACCGTGCGGCGGTCGTCGGACCGTGACTACCACGCCTCGATCGACGACCCGCGGATTGCCCGCGTGCGGTTCCTGCGGCCCCAGGAAATCCCGTCCTACCTCGAGCGCGGCCTGTTCGATCTGGGCATCACCGGCCGTGACTGGATCACCGAGACCGAAGCCGACGTCGCCTCCCTCGGCGAGCTCCAGTACTCGAAGGCCACGTCCAACCCGGTGCGGGTGGTGCTCGCGGTGCCGGAGAGCGCCCCGTGGCAGTCGATCCGGGATCTGCCGGAGGGCGTGCGGATCTCCACCGAGTTCCCGTCGCTGACCGCGCGATACCTGACCGACAATGGCGTCAAGGCGCTGGTCGTCCCATCCTATGGCGCGACCGAGGCGAAGGTGCCCGACATCGTCGACGCCATCGTCGACCTGACAGAGACCGGGTCGTCGCTGCGCAAGAACGGGCTGCGCATCCTGGAGACCATCCTCAGCAGCTACACCGAGCTCGTCGCCTGCAAGGCCGCCTATGAGGACCCGGAGAAGAAGGCCGCGATGGACGACATCGCGCTGCTGCTGCGCGGCGCGATCCGGGCGCGCGGCCACGTGCTGCTGAAGCTCAACGTCCCGGCCGCACAGCTGGCGGCGGTGAGCGCGATGCTGCCGGCCATGTCCTCGCCGACGATCACGACGCTGGCCAGCGGCGACATGAACGCTGTCGAGACGGTCGTGCCCAAGCGCGGCGTCAACACCCTCATCCCGGCGCTGAAGGCAGCAGGAGCGCACGACATCCTGGAGATCCCGATCAGCAAGATCGTTGAGTAGTCCGTTGGGCCTGTCCTGGCGGCGGAACACCGCACGCGTCCTTCCGGTGAACCCGGAGGGGCGCGTGCCGCTCTTGCACGGCTGGGACCCGATGCGGCCGGACGACCCTTCGCCGCAAGCCCCTGGCCGCCTTCTTGGGTTCTAGCGGCCGGGGGCTTGTCCCGGTCTCAGGAAAGCGGGCAGTACTTGGTACCGATTACCACGCTGACGTGGACCTCACGGCCCCCGATCGGGTGGAACCCGGGGGAATCAGCCTGCGCCGCCCTTGATCAGCAGCCCTGCCGTTGTTCTCGGCAGCCATTGCCCGGCACACTGGTCACCAGGACGTTCACCCGACAGCCTGGAGGTCCCGATCAGGAAGCTCAGCCCGATAGCGACGTGGCGGCGCAACACGGCGCGCGTCCTTCCCATAGACCCGAACGGGCGGGTCCTGCTGATGCAGGGATGGGATCCACTGCGGCCCCATGACCGGTACTGGTTCACGGTGGGCGGCGCCGCCCACCGTGACGAGCCGCTGCGCGCGGCGGCCGTCCGGGAGATGCACGAGGAGGTCGGCCTGGCGGTGGACGAGTCCTTGCTTGGGTCTCCTCTTGAGACATCGACCATTGAGTGGACACGGCTGGGTGTCCGTTTCGTGCAGGACCAAGAGTACTACGCTGTCGCCGTCCCCGCTGGCACCGAGGTCCGCTTCAATGGCATGCACTGGGTGGAGCGGCTTACCATCAAGCGGCACGCCTGGCTGCTGCCTGAGGAAGTGGAGGCCGACCCGGTCCGCTCGGCCGACCCGCGCCTCCCCAACGTGATGCGCCTTGCCGTGGCGGCGGTGCGGGAAAGGTAGGAGTCGGCGTAGTCTCCTGGTCCAGCCCCTTGGCTTAAGTGATCGCTAAACCGCCGTAGCTCGCTAGCGACGCGGTCGGCTAGCGTTTAGTGCAAGTGAGACTTCGAGGTGGAGTTGTGCGCGACATCCTGAACACGATCACCAAGTGGTGGGAGTCTGGCGAGACGTTCGGGTTGGCGACCGTGGTGAGTACGTTCCGCAGCGCTCCCCGCGATCCAGGTGCCGCGCTGGCGGTCGCGCCCGGGGGCGAGGTCATCGGCAGCGTGTCCGGGGGATGCGTCGAGGGCGCAGTCTACGAGCTCAGCAACGAGGTCTCGGCCAGCGGCGTGCCGCTGCTGCAGACCTACGGTGTCAGCGACGATGACGCGTTCGCGGTTGGCCTGACCTGCGGCGGCATCCTGGACATCTTCGTCGAGCCGGTCAGCAGGCAAACGTTCCCCGAGCTGGGCCAGATCGCCACCGCCGTCAAGCGCGGCGAGCCGGTCGCGGTCGCCACCGTTGTCTCCGGGCCTGGTGCCATCGGTGCGCGCCGGGTGATCTGGGGCGACGGCCGCTCGACCGGGAACCTCGGCTCGCAGCGGCTGAACGACGCAGTGGATGACGACGCGCGCGGGCTGCTCGCCCAGGGCACCACCGGCATCCGCCGCTACGGCGCGGACGGCGAGCGGCTCGGCGGCGAGCTGAGCGTCTTCGTGACCTCGTTCGCCCCGCCGCCCCGGATGTATGTCTTCGGCGCCATCGACTTCGCTGCCGCCGTCGCGCGTGTCGGCAAGTTCCTCGGCTACCACGTGACCGTCTGCGACGCCCGCCCCATCTTCGCGACCAGGGCCAGGTTCCGTGAGGCCGATGAGGTCGTCGTCGACTGGCCGCACCGTTTCCTGGCCGGCGCTGAGGTCGATGCCCGCACGGTGATCTGCGTCCTCACCCACGACCCCAAGTTCGATGTCCCCGTCCTTGAGGTCGCGCTGCGCACTCCCGCCGACTACATCGGCGCGATGGGCAGCCGCCGCACCCATGAGGACCGCCTGGAGCGGCTGCGCGAGGTCGGCCTGACCCAGTCCGAGCTGTCCCGGCTGCGCTCGCCGATCGGCCTGGACCTAGGCGCTCGTACCCCCGAGGAGACGGCGGTGTCCATCGCCGCTGAGCTCATCAAGCTCCGCTGGGGCGGCTCCGGCAAGGCCCTCACCGAGACCGGCGGCCGCATCCACCAGGAAACGCCCGTGACGGCCTTACCTGCACTCAGCGGGCAAGTGATCTGGGATCCGCGACCCTGGACCTTCTGGCTGATTGAGCCAGCGGCCCTGATGACGGCTCTGCGCGCAGGCGCGGTATGGCGTCCGCGATCAGCCCGCCTGCCAGCCGTGCTCGTGCGGCCGGGCCGCGAGGGGAGACCCGGGCCCGTAGGCTCCCGCACGAACAGGAACGTCCCCAGGTCCAGGTGCTCGGCGACGCCGTCGTCGGCGGGGACTAGGCGGAGCGTCTCACCGGTGTAGTAGCCGTCCAGCCCGGTCCAGGTTCCGTCGCCCGAGGCGCGGAAGCGGGACCCGCGGCCAGCCCCGGAGGCTGGTCTCAGCTCCAGCGTCTCAGGGGACAGCACTCGCAGCACGGTCGCGCGCGGACCCCAGTACCACAGGCCGGTGAGCGCGAGGAGGTCCGGACCGATGCCGGGCTGCGGCTTCCACCGCTCCGGCAGGCGCGGTTCATTCGACGCGACGATTTCGATGAGGTCGGCGGCGATCTCGCCGATCGCCGGTCCCGCGGTGGTGTTGGAGAGGGTCACCGCGCCGAGACCGTCGCTGGGGGACACCCACAAGGTGGCGAGGAACCCGGGCATCGACCCGCCGTGACCGAACAGGGCCCGGTCCTGGCGCTCCAGGATCTGGACGCCGAAGCCGTATCCGCTGCCGCTCTCGGATGGCGGCGCGGCGTGCACCCGCATCTCCTGCAGGGTCGCGACGGGCAGCACTCGGTCGTCACCGTCGAGCAGGAACGCGGCAAACCTGCATAGGTCGTCGGCCGTTGACCACAGATCCCCGGCTGGCGCCATGTGCCCGGTGTGCTCTGCTGGCTCAGGCTGCATCACGTCGGCCCACGGGTGCACGGCGAAGCCGCCCGCATGGGGTGCCTGCGCCCGCAGCGTGGTCCGTGACATGCCAAGGGGCGAGAGGATCTCGCGGCGCACCGCCTCGTCCCAGGTGTGCCCGCGCAGGTGCCCCGCCAGCGCGCCAAGCAGCGCGAACCCGGGATTGGAGTAGTGGAACTGACGTCCGGCCGGCAGCGGCTGCGGGCGGTCGCTGAAGATGTCGCCGAGTGAGGGCCGCAATTGACCCGAAGTCCGCTCCCACCATGGGCCGCGAGACTCGGCGGCCAGTCCCGCCGTATGCGACAGCAACTGCCCGATCGTCGCGGACCCGGCCTCGCCGGGATCCAGGTACTTGCCGACTGGGTCGGCGAGGTCGAGCAGCCCCTCCGCGCGCAGGCGCATGATCAGCACCGCGACGAACGTCTTGGTCAAAGAGCCGATGCGGTACTGAATGCCGCCGTCTGGCTCGTGGTCCTCCATCATGGCCCGCGAGCCGCACCACACCTGGACGCCGTCCCGCACCACGGCCCCGACCAGCGACGGCGACCGGCCCTCGGCCTGTCCAACGGCCACCCGGCGCAGCAGTGCCCGCCGCGTCGCTGGCAACAACTCCTCAGATTCTCTTACAGCCACCTGCGAACCCTAACAGCCCCCGCCTCGACATCCCGGGCGCGGCCCTAGCCGCGATCACCTAGCCGCGATCACCTAGCCGCGATCACCTAGCCGCGATCACCCTAGCCGCGATCACCCGGGCCGCGGGGCTCCATACCCGCATGGCCGCCGACGCTATTTTGCCGTTGGGAGCGGCTCGCGCGCCGTATAGCATCGGTCCGAGGCGGCCGGATTCAGCCTGGAAACCAGCACTAGCCTCGTCTTCTCCGTCGTCGCTTGCCGGTGGGCAACCCGGAGCGGAGACCACCCGATTGCTCCAGTTCAGCGGCACACGATTCAATGACGCGTCGAAGGAGTCCGAACGATCGGTGACGCAACATCTGCGACTTCACCATGTAACCAGGCTGGCAACAGTTTATGGAAAACTTGTCATACGCTCTGATCAGCAGTGCTGAGGGGGAACATGCGGGAGCGAGGGCGTTGGACCGTCCATGACCTACGCCGGGGCAACCGCTCGGTGCTTTTGTCGTCGCTGTTCTTCGAACAGCCACGCAGTCGGCAGCAGCTGAGCGAGGCTACCGGGCTGAGTCCGGCGTCGGTCAGCAATGTCGTGCGCGACCTGATCGACGAGGGGGTCGTGGTCGAGGGTGACTCAGTGGGTTCAGATGGCGGGCGTCCGCGCGCCTTGCTGCAGGTCAGCCCGGATTACGGGTACGTCATAGGGGTCGATGTGAGTGAGACCCGGGTCCGCGTCGAGCTGTTCGACCTGACGATGGCCGGGCATGCCAGGGCCGACTACCCGCTTGATCCCGGGCGGCATGGAGCCGGTCTGATCGTTGAGACGATCTTGACCGGGCTCGAAGCGGTACTGGCCGACAGCGCAGTCGATCCCGCCGCAGTCCTCGGCATCGGGGTCGCGATCCCCGGCATCGTCGAGAACGGGCCCGATGGTCTCGTGCACGGGCAGACCTACGGCTGGGAGTCGGTTCCGCTGGGACGCCTGCTCCGGTCCGGTACCAGCCTGCCGCTGTACATCGACAATGGTGCTAAGGCCATGGGACAGGCTGAGCTGTGGTTCGGCGCAGGGCGCGATGCGCAAAGCGTGGTCGCCTGCCTGATCGGCTCCGGCGTGGGTGCGAGCATCATCACGAACGGAGTAGCACTGCGCGGCGCCACCTCTAGCGCAGGGGAGTGGGGACATACCACCGTCATGGTGGGCGGCCGCACCTGCCGGTGTGGGTCGCTCGGCTGCCTCGAGGCTTATGTCGGCGCCGAGGCAATTCTGGACCAGTATGGCTGCCCGCTGCCCGGTAGCGACCGGCAGGCCGCGCTCGCCGCGCTGATCGACCTGGCCCCCACCTCGGCGCAGGCGGCGGAGATACTGGACAACACCGCACTCTACCTGGGCGTCAGCATCGCGGACCTGATCAACCTGTTCAACCCTGAGCGGATCATCCTCGGCGGATGGGCCGGCCTGCTCCTCGGCGAGTACATGCTGCCCGCCATCCGTGCGGCGGCAGGTGAACGTTCACTGCGGCATCTGTTCGCCCAGACCTCGATCGAGCTTGGCCGCCTAGGCCCGGACGCCGTCGCCCTCGGCGCCGCCGCGCTGCCCATCAAGGCCTTCCTCAGCGGGAACGTGTTCACCAGCAGGGAAGTGACCAGCCCGCCAGCTGGGCGCAGGGCCGCTCGCGCTGGGTGACACGGCGAAGGGGCGGCGGAGGTAAGTGGCATGCGTCAAGACGGCACCCGGCATCCCGGAGCGGGCGGATCCCGCCTGGGCGTCTTGCGTGGCGTAGACCGGATGACCGGGGTGAACTCTTGACAGGCGGCACCCCACAAGGCTAAAACATCCATTAAGCCTTAAATTAAGGCCTGTAAGCAGATGAGATGATAGCCACTCCGGAAGCACGCACCATACGAAGCCGCTCTCCAAGCGGCACAACTCGCTAGGTTCACACACGTCATGCGGCCGGACCATCACCGGCTAGGGACAGCGTGGCCTGGGTGAGGTTTAAGTCGTCAAAGTGGACTGTTGGGAGTTCACGTGAGCACGACACTTCGCCGCATGCCCGAAGCAATCGGCGTGGTAGTCCTAATTGCCTTCGGACGCGGGCCGTGGCGGGACAGGCAAAGCCGCTGGCACCACGAGTTCCGGCGGCGGAAGCAGCCGTCAGCGTTCCATTACGCCACCGTGTGAGGAACTGATCGCCAACCCCGATTCATCGGTCACCGTTACCTTGTGCGCCATCGGCTAGGGCTACTCACTCTAGGAGTTACAGGTCTACGACAGCTGGTTTCACCGCCGCGGAAGTACACCATTGGCCTAGGCCGCGAGGATGGCCCGCCATGCCTGCGGCGCAGTCGGTGCTCAGGACAGCACCGGCCTTTTCACCACGATTCCTGCACGCCGAGCTTGTCACGAGACCCAGTTACACGACTCAAGTCAAACCGCAAATTAGTGCTTCCAGGAAGGAGCCGATGATCGTGCGTCTGATTGGTAAGCCCGCACTCGTCGTGGCCGCCATCGCGCTGCTAGCCGCGGCGGCGGGCTGCAGCAGTGGCACCAGCGCGAGCACGGGTACCGGCAATAGCAACTCTGGCACGACGCTCACCTACTGGGCGAGCGATCAGGGCAGCAGCATCGCCGACGACTACACGGTGCTCAACCCGGAACTGGCGAAGTTCCAGCGACAGACGGGCATTAAGGTCAAGCTGGAGGTCATCGGCTGGGCCGACCTGCTGAACCGGATCCTCGCCGCGACCACGTCCGGACAGGGACCAGACGTGGTCAACATCGGCAACACCTGGTCGGCTTCGCTGCAGGCGACCGGCGCACTGCTGCCGTGGACGAGCCAGGCCTTCTCCAGCATCGGTGGCGAGAGTCAGTTCGTGTCCTCGGCAATCGGGTCGACCGGCGAGGCCGGCAAGCCGCCTGCGGCCGTCCCGCTCTACTCGGTCGCCTATGCCCTCTACTACAACAAGGCGCTCTTCCAGCAGGCCGGCATCGCCGGCCCGCCCGCCACCTGGGCGGAACTAATCGCTGATGGCCAGAAGCTGACCCACGGTGGCACCTACGGCCTGGCCATCGAGGGCGCGAGCACCCCGGAGAACGTCCACCATGCGTTCGTCTTCGCCAAGCAGCACGGCTGCAACTTCTTCGACGCGGCGGGCAACCCGACCTTTACGCTGCCTGGCTGCGTTCAAGGCGTGCAGCAGTTCGTCAACCTGATGGGCGCCGACAAGATCGTCTCGCCGGGTGACGCCGAATACGACCAGAACCAGTCGGTGTCCGACTTCGCTGACGGTAAGGCTGCCATGCTGATGTGGCAGGCCGCTGGCGCCAACCTGAAGGCCCATGGCATGTCGACCAGCCAGTACGGCGTCGCTCCCATTCCGGTCCAGTCCGGCGTCCCGGGCCAGGGCGACAACGTCGATTCGATGGTCGCCGGCATCAACATCGCCATCTTCAAGAACACGCAGCACCTGACTGCCGCCGAGGAGTTTGTCAAGTTCATGACAAGCGAAAACGAGCAGCTGACCCTCAACAAGGAATACGGGTCGATCCCGCCGGTAAGTTCCGCGCTGCAGAATTCGGCGTTTGCCACCCCAGAGCTATCGGTGCTGCGCGGCGTGCTGTCCACCAGCGCCGCAGCCATGCCTCAGGTCCCCGGTGAGTCGCAATTCGAGACGCTTGTCGGCGCTGCGGTCAAGAACCTGTTCGCCGACGCGGCGTCCGGGCACCCGGTGAGCACGCAGACAGTGGAACAACAGCTCGCCAGCGCCCAGCAGCAAATGTCGAGCTAGGAGTTGGTCACGCCTGATGCACCTGTGACTGCCCGGCCTGCTGGCCTGCCCGATGAGCCGGGCAAGCCGCAGTCCGGGCAGCCGCGTCGCCCCCGCTTGGCCCGGATTCGCCGCATAGGCCTGCCGTACCTGCTGCTGCTGCCCGCGCTGGTCTTCGAACTGCTCGTCCACCTGATACCGATGATCGTCGGCGTCTTCATCAGCTTCAAGGCGCTGACGCAGCTCTATCTGGTCAACTGGCGAGATGCGCCATGGGCCGGACTCGGCAACTACCGGATAGTAGCCAATTTCAGCGCACCGATCGGCCAGGCCCTGCTGCACTCGTTCGTGATCACCTGCACCTTCACTGTGCTTGCGGTTGGCCTGTCCTGGCTGTTCGGCACGGCCGCTGCGATCCTCGCCCAGGACCAGTTCCGCGGCCGTGGCGTCCTGCGTGCGATCTTCCTCACGCCGTACGCGCTTCCCGCGTACGCCTCGGTCATCACCTGGGCGTTCATGTTCCAGTACAACAACGGCCTGGTCAACTACGTGCTGCACAACCAGCTCGGCATCACCAGCACACCGACCTTCTGGCTAATCGGCGACAACAGCTTCTTCGCGCTGGTGATCGTTTCCGTATGGCGCAACTGGCCGTTCGCGTTCCTGGTTGTCATGGCCGGGCTGCAGACCATCCCGCGCGAGCTGATCGAGGCCTCGGCTATCGACGGGGCCGGCGTCTGGCAGCAGATCCGCCTGGTCCTGATGCCATCGCTGCGTGCCGTCAATCAGGTGCTGGTGCTGGTGCTGTTCCTGTGGACCTTCAACGACTTCACCACCCCGTTCGTGCTGTTCGGCAACGCCGCGCCGCCGCAGGCAGATGTCATCTCCATCCACGTCTACGATGCGTCGTTCCTTACCTGGAACTTCGGCGAGGGCTCGGCGATGTCCGTGCTGCTGCTGCTCTTCCTGCTGCTGGTAACAGGCGGGTACCTGCTGATCACATCCCGGCGGAGATCCAGTGTTTAGGGGGCACCGTGCCTAGATCCAGCCGTGCGCCGATGGCGCCGCCGCGCTCCTTCATCTGGACGCGCCGAATAGTCCTCACGCTGCTGACCGTCTTCGCGGTGCTCCCTGTTTATGTGATGGTGAGCAGCTCGCTCAAGCCACTGCAGGATGTCAGCGGAACGTTCAGCTGGATTCCCACACAGATAACTATCAGCCCCTATATTGATATGTGGCGTACCGTTCCGCTGGGGCGGTACTTCGTCAACTCACTGATCGTGTGCACCTCGGCAGCCGCGCTGTCCGTGCTTATCGCGACGTTCGCCGCCTATGCCGTGAGCCGGTACCAGTTCCGGGGCAGGCGCGTGTTCACCATCGTGGTGCTCTCCACGCAGATGTTCCCCGGGATCTTGTTCCTGCTGCCGTTGTTCCTGATCTTCGTGTCCATCGGGAACGCTACCGGCATCACCCTGTACGGCTCTCTTACTGGGCTTGTCATCACCTACCTCACGTTCTCGCTGCCATTCTCGATCTGGATGCTGGCGGGCTATTTCGACTCGATTCCCCGCGGCCTTGACGAAGCCGCCATGGTGGACGGCTGCGGGCCGCTGCACGCCTTGTTCCGGGTAGTGATCCCCGCGGCCTTCCCCGGCATTGTCACGGTGGCGATCTACGCGTTCATGACAGCGTGGGGTGAGGTGCTCTTCGCCTCGGTGATGACGAACGACACGACGCGCACCCTCGCCGTGGGATTGCGTGATTACTCCACTCAGACCGACATCTACTGGAACCAGATCATGGCTGCCTCACTCGTCGTCAGCGTGCCGGTCGTCGCCGGATTCCTGCTCATGCAGCGCTTCCTCGTGGCCGGCCTCACCGCCGGGGCCGTGAAATGACCCTGCCGCGCAGCTCTCACAATGGCAACAGGTACGCGCGCGTCGTAAGCGAGGCTAGAGATGTGGACCGAGGAGTATCAGGCCGAGCTGATCGAGAGCCTGGCCTCGGTGAACTTCAAGGGCGTGTTTACCCGCGACCGCCAGCCGAAGCTGGCCGCCAGGCGGTTGCGCGAGCTTTGGCGGGCCTGACCGGGACGCCGTCGAGGAAGCGTTCCACCGGAAGGGTGGCGGCGCCGAGCGTCACCGCCTCGGGGCCCAGCTGACTGAGCACTATCGAGGCCGCGGCGAACGGCTGTCGCAGCGAACGGATGCGAGCAGCGTCCCGGATCGCCGGCAGTCGCGCCCCTAGCAGCAGGCCAGCCCATCCGCCGAGCACGATCCGCTCCGGGTTAAAGAGGTTGATCAGGTTGGCGAGGCCGACGCCCAGGTAGACCGCGGTATCGTCAAGTACCTCCGCCGCGAAGGCGGACGTGCCGGCCGCGTCGATCAGCGCGGTGAGGGCCGATTCCTCGTCGCCGCCGGTCACCTGCTGGCCATACCGCTCCAGGATCGCCTCGGCACCGACATACGCCTCCAGGCATCCCGCCGATCCGCACCGGCAGGTCCGGCCGCCCACCACTATCCCCGTGTGCCCCCACTCCCCGGCGCTTGACGTCGCGCCACGGTAGGTGGACCCGCTGGAGATCAGCGCCGCGCCCACGCCAGAGCCGATCAGGGCTACGACAGCGTGCTGGGCACCGCGGCCCGCGCCGAACCACAGCTCAGCTTGCCCCATGGTCTTCGCGCAGTTCTCGAACCGCAGCGGCAGGTCGGTGCCGGCCCGCAGCAGCCGCTCGAGCGGGACCGCGTCCCAGCCGTAGGCCTGGCAGTGCACCAGGACTTCCGGCCCTTCCTCCACAATCCCCGGCACCCCAACGCCGACCCCGATGACCGCTTTAGCCTCCACCCCGCTGTCGGCAAGGACCGCGTCCAGCCCGGCCAGGATCCGCTCCACGACGACGCTCGCCTCGCGTTCGCCCGGGTCGAGCCGGTAAACGGCCTTTGCCCGCACCGTCATCGCCAGGTCAAACAGCTCCACGTCGACGCGGGTCTCGCCGATATCAACCCCGATGACGTACCCGTATTCGGAAGCCATCGCCAGCAGGCCCCGCCGTCGCCCGCCGTCGGAGTCGGCCGACCCAGCCTCGAGGAGGATGCCCTCGTCGAGCAGCTCTCGCACCACGTTGCTGACCGAAGCCGGACTCAGTCCGGTCATCCCGCTCAGCTCCTGCCGGCTGCAAGGCGGGCCGAGATACAACGACCACAGCGCAGCCGACCGGGTCTCGCGCCGCAAGTCCCGGACTGTCCCGCGCTTCCTGGCCAGCATGACCACTCCCTATAATTCAAGCCTCGTAACAAGCTATCGGAGAGGCCGGCTAGGCCCGCTCCTGCATGCCTCGGGGTGGCGATGTGGTGGATCAGCGGCGCCATCCTCAGCCAGCAGGTCATTGTATTCTGGAAAAAATTTGCTAGTTACTTGATTCAAGCGTAGTTTCAGATGAGGCACCGGAAATGAGCGGCCGACGACGGCCAGCTTCCCGTGGCCACCCTAGGAGCAAGTGAAGACCATGGCAGAGCCAACTGCACCGCGTCCGGATCCGAGCATTAACGCCCCCAGGCGGCTTTCGCACCCCAACGGCACCATCCCGCCAGTACCACTCGCGACCGCGCGCACGGACGAAGCCGCCACGACCGGCAGATGGCGCATGGTGATGACGCCACTGCGCAAGATGATGCGCCGATCCCCTCGGCACTAGTAGCTCTCCGCTGACCGTCAGACGGTCCGCCCGCGTGTCCCGTTGCGTCGCTCCAGCCCACTTCGAGTGTGATCTCGGTAAGGGCGTGAGATCGCGTGTACTTGCCGTTGCTATCCGAACGGCCAGTACACGCGATCACGATTTCATGGTGGACGGGCATCGGTAACTTGCTTAACGGCGAGGCCTTTCGGCCCACGCCCCGCAAGCCACGCCCCGCAAGCCAGGACTAGCGCGCTAATCACTCCTGCCCCGGATGTTCGCTTCCCGTGCGAAACGGTCGTGATCATGGGCTAGAAAGGGGAGAGTTATACCTGGCGAGAGGCGGCCGGAAGCCCGCTGACGGGGGATGTTCTAGCATTTCGAAAGGATCTTTGTGGTCAATGACCTGGCGGCACCGACTGGGCGTCGGATCGCGCTGATCGCGCACGACAACAAGAAGCGGGACATGCTGGAGTGGGCCGAGTACAACCTGGACCTGCTCACAGCGCATGACCTGTTCGCGACCGCGACGACTGGCCGCCTCCTGCGCGATAATCTCGGCCTGCAGATCACCTGCTTTCGCAGCGGGCCGTTCGGCGGTGACCAGCAAATCGGCGCCCGCATCGCCGAAGGCGAGATTGACCTGCTGGTCTTCTTCTGGGACCCGCTTGAGCCGCACCCGCACGATCCCGACGTCAAGGCCCTGCTGCGGGTCGCCGTGGTCTGCAACATCCCGGTCGCCTGCAACCGGGCGACCGCGGACTTCGTCATCTCGTCGCACCTGATGAACCGCGTCCACCAGCAGTGGGATCCCATGTCCGAGCCGGATCTGCATGACGGGGCATCCAAGTACACGGCCGAGGTCGCCCGACCGTAGCCCGCGGACCGGTCATGGTGCTTGCGAGGCGGACCGTGGGGATACTGTCCGCATGGTAAACGACACCGCGCGGGACCGGGCCATCTATCACGCGCTGAAGGCGGCCGACGAAGTTGCGGCAGCCCTCCAGGCGCACCTTATCGAGGAGCACGGAGCTGACCCCGAGCGCGCCGCCTCGGACGGATCCTGCGTCAACTCCTTCAAGCTCCTGAGGCAAGCTCGGGAGCGCCTCGGCGACGGACTGCGGGCCGTCCGGGCTAGCGACATCGCAGAGTCCGACGACATCTCCCTGCGTAACCGCTGACCCCGGCTGGACTGACCCCTGCTGGACTGGCGCCGTCTCGTACGCTGCGCCGGCCTGCCGCGCGGCAAAGATCGGCTCGTCACAGGCCGAGTCGCCCGGGCGGGGCAGCTTGCCGTGCGCCCACCGGTATCGCCGGCGCCTCGGCATCCGCCGCCGTGATGGCGGCCACGATGGCGGGGGCGTGCTCACGGTTTCCGGCCTGGGTGGCCTGCCGCATGGCCGCCGCGGCAGCCTGCTCGCTGGCATGCGGGGGGATGGTGACCAGGTCGGTCCGGTCGTGGCTGACCGAGATCGCGGTGACCAGGCCGGCCGGCATGGAGGCGAACCACCCAAGCCGTACGACGCGGCTGCCCGCCGGGCCGCCGACCTGTAGCCGACGGGGCCTGCTGGCATCCCAGCCGGCCGTCCCGAGCATCACGCGGATGATGCGGCCGTGCCGTTCATCCAGGGCGAGGACCAGCCCGGGCAGTTCCGCGGCCGGGTCGGCCGACCTCGGCCACCAGCCCCCGTCCAGCAGCGCGAAGCCGGGCTTATCCGGCCGCAGGGACAGCCGCGGTTTCGAGGGCTGCATCAGGCCAATCGCCGTCGCGGTTGTGGTTCCCGACCGAAGCGGGGCCTGCTCGGACATGACATCGCTTCTTTCCGGCGACGGTGCTGCGTGTCGTCGCAGTGCCGCTTCGGTGCTCGGGCCATTAGCCGTGTCGGCGAATGCGCCCCGGCACCTTATGAAAGGCTATACCTGCAAACTTAAACCAGCAATATCTTTCTGGAAACACCCGGCTGTGAGATAGACTGACTTCGTCGGGCCCCCGGGTGCGCCTGGCCAGGACGGTAGCTGCTGCGCAGCGGGTAACTAGCCGTCGTCGGCCGGCGCCAGGAGCGTAGGGGTGTCGCGGTCGGCTCGCTGGGCGACACACGCTGCCCGCGAGCCGGACCATTAACTGCGTGAGGCTTCGTCCTCGATTCTCTCGGGGCCGTCCGATCGGAAGGCACCTGAACCATGACCACACGATTCGGCTTTGTTAGCACGTTCCCGCCAACCCAGTGCGGACTGGCTACCTTCACTGCCGCCCTGCGCGGCGCCCTCCTGCACTCCACGACCGATGAGGGCTGGGTTGTTCGCCTGGTCGACGTGCCCCAGCCACGACCAGGCGACGAGGTGGTCGTGCAGCTCACCGCTGGCGACTCCGCCTCGGTCCACCGCGCGGCCGCGCAGCTGAACCTGTGCGACGTGGCTATCGTGCAGCACGAGTACGGCGTCTACGGCGGAACCGACGGCAGCGAGATCCTGCACCTGCTCGACCAGGTCCGGGTGCCACGCGTCGTCGTCCTGCACACTGTGCTGGCTGACCCGACGCCACACCAGCGTCAGGTCCTCGAGTCGGTGATAGCGAAGGCTACTGCCGTCGTCACGATGACGATGACTGCGCGCGAGCGGCTCGCGGCCGGGTACGCCGCGGACATGACGAAGGTCTGCGTCATCGGGCACGGCGCGCCCGCCCTGGAGACGACGATGGCAGAGCCGACGTTCCGAACGGGGCAGTTCACGGTCTTGACATGGGGCCTGCTCGGCCCCGGCAAGGGCATCGAGTGGGGCATCGAGGCAATGACGATGCTGCGTGATCTCCAGCCCATGCCGCGCTACATGATCGCTGGCCAGACGCACCCGAAAGTGCTGCTCCGCGAAGGCAATGCCTACCGTGATCGCCTCCGCGAGCAGGTCCGGCAAGGCGAGCTGGGATCCTGGGTCACCTTCGACGGTCACTACCGCAACAGCGCCGCGCTGGCCTCCCTCATCCGCTCCGCCGACGTGGTGCTGCTGCCCTACGACTCGGCCGAGCAGGTCACCTCGGGGGTGCTCATCGAGGCGGTGGCTGCCGGCAAGCCGGTGGTGGCGACGCAGTTCCCGCATGCCAGGGAACTGCTCGCGGGGGGAGCGGGACTGCTCGTGCCGCACCGCGACCCGGCCGCCATCGCGGCAGCGCTTCGCTCGCTGGCCACGCGCCGGGACGTGATGACGAGGATGGCCGCCGCCGCCGCCGCGACAGCGCCACAGCTGCTGTGGTCGGCGGTCGCGGAACAGTACCGCGACCTGGCCGGACGGCTGATCACGGCTGCGGTGGCCGCATGACCGCCGGGAGCATGATCCCCGAGGGCGGCGTTCACCAGCCGGTGTTCGATCACCTCGAACGGCTCACTGACGACCGCGGGCTCTTCGAGCACGCCCTTCTCACAGTCCCCAGGCGCGAGCACGGCTACTGCCTTGACGACGCTGCCCGCGGGCTGGTCGTCGCGTGCCGTGAGCCGGAGCCCGGGCCGGGCCGCCGCCTGGCTCGCCGCTACCTTGCCTTCGTCCTGGGCGCGCTCGATCCCGCGGGGGCCTTCCACAACAGGATGGCCGTCGACGGCCAGTGGCGCGACGAGCCCACCGTGGGTGACTGGTGGGGACGGGCGCTATGGGGCCTGGGGGTGGCAGCCGCCAGCGCGCAGACGCCGGGCATGCGCGCCCAGGCGCTCAGCGGGTTCCGCCTGGCGGCGCAGTGCCGCTCCCCATACGTCCGGCCGATGGCGTTTGCGGCGCTGGGCGCTGCTGAACTGCTCAGCAGGCGGCCGGATGAAATGGCTGCCAGGCAGTTGCTCACGGACGCGGCAGCAGCGATCGGCGAGCCGGCCGGCGACGACTCGCGGTGGCCCTGGCCGGAGGAGCGCCTGAGCTACGGGAACGCCTCGATCGCCGAGGCGCTGATCGTCGCGGGTGACGCCCTGCCCGATGCGCCAGCGCTTAACCGCGGCCTGAGCCTGCTTGAGTTCCTGCTGCGCACCGAGACCCGCGATGGCCACCTGTCGGTGACCCCGGTGGGCGGCCGCGGCCGCGACGACGTCGGCCCCGGCTACGACCAGCAGCCCATTGAGGTGGCCGCCCTCGCTGACGCCTGCGCGAGCGCGTTCCGGATCACGCACCAGTCATCGTGGCTGACGGGCGTCCGCCTCGCGTGGGACTGGTTCCTTGGCGACAACGACAGCGCCACGCCGATGTTCGACCCGCGTACCGGCGGCGGCTACGACGGCCTGGAACGCCATGGCCGCAACCTCAACCAGGGCGCTGAGTCGACCCTGGCAATGCTCGCAACGGCGCAGCAGGCACGCCGGATCAGCGAGCTGGAGTGATCGCGCACCGCATCGCGGCCGGGCTGCGACCCGATCCGGCCCGCGTCATCGCGCGGCTTTTCCTTCCTGGCGAGGAGCTGCACGGTACCCGTTCGCGGGCCAGCCAGGTCGTCGGCCGGGTCATGAGCCTGGCAGAAGACGAAGTCGAGCAGCTGGCTTTGGGCCTGCTCCGCGACTTCGACAATCGTCACCATAACTATCAGGCGCTTCTGCGACGGCACGCCTCGATCGTCTCCGCGCACGTCGAGCAGGAGCGTGAGCTGACGGCGGCGCGCACGCTGCTGCTGGGGGCGACCTTCACCGCGGAGTACGCGACGGAGGGCGCGGCCCTGTGCAACCCGAGCGCGGTGCTGGGCCCCGACCAAGGGGGGCTGCGTGCTGGACAGGCCCGGGTGGCGCTCAGCCTACGGGGCATCGGTGAAGGGCACATCTCCTCGATCGGCTTCTGCTCAGCCGTCGTCGGCCCTGGCGCCCAGTGGACCTTCGAGCCACGGCTCCTGCCGGTCTCCGTGGCGGACACCACGCCGGCCAGCTGGCGCAAGAGGCACCTGCACGCCATCCTCACCGACCAGGGCCATCTCGATGAGCTCGCCAAGGCTGTCCTGCGTGCCCTTCCCGCCGAGTTCGAGGGCGCTGATCTCGAGCGGGCGCTAGCGCAAGTGCACCGTGATCTGCTGACTCGGGCGGGGCTCGCCACTACCGCCGACCTGCTGCGCAATGTCGTGTCGTCTGCCTACGAGGCATCCTTCGCTCGCGACACCGACCTCGGGCAGCGGATCTTGTCGCCGTCCGCGGACGAGGAGAGCAATGGCATGGAAGACGCGCGGTTCACCCGGTTCACCCGCGACGACGGGACCGCCGAGTACCGCGCCACCTACACGGCCTACGACGGGCAGCGGATCGCCCCGCGCCTGCTCATCAGCCCGGACCTGCGGGTGTTTCACGCTCACCGGCTGGCCGGGCCAGCCGCCCGTAACAAGGGCATGGCGCTGTTCCCCCGAAAGGTGAACGGACAGTACCTCGCCCTGTGCCGCTCCGACGGCGAGAGCACCAGCCTGGCCAGCTCGCCGGACGGTTACGCGTGGGACCAGTCAGTGGTCCTGCGCAGACCGTCCGCGCCGTGGGAGGTGCTACAGGTCGGCAACTGCGGGCCGCCGATCGAGACCGGGCAGGGCTGGCTCGTGCTCACCCACGGCGTCGGTCCGATGCGGGTCTACGTCATCGGCACGCTGCTGCTCGACCTCGATGACCCGACCCGCGTCGTCGGCTACTCGAGGACCCCTTTGCTGTCTCCTGGCCCGGATGAGCAGGACGGCTATGTCCCCAACGTCGTGTACTCGTGCGGAGCCTTCCTGCACGACGGCCTGGTGTGGATTCCCTACGGCATAGATGATTGCCATATCGGGGTGGCCTACGCGCCGCTGCGCGAGGTGCTGGCCGACATGATCAGCGCTTCGTAGGTGCGCAGGTAGTCCTCGACCATGCGGTCGACGCCGAACCGCGCGGCAGCCCGAGCACGGATGGCGGCGCGGTCTAGCCGCACCGCCGCGCGGACCGCGTCGACCGATGACTCGACGTCATGGACCAGGTACCCGGTCACGCCCTCATCGACAACCTCGGCCATCGAGCCACGGCGATAGGCGACGACCGGGGTACCGCACGCCATCGCCTCCACGACGGACAAGCCGAACGGCTCGTTGAAATGGATCGGGTGTAGCAGCGCGGCCGCATCACCAAGGACATCCGCCCGGCGCTGCGGGCCGACCGAGCCGAGGAATACGACCTGGTCCCCGTCCACGTGCGGCTCCACAGCGTCGGCGAAGTACCGCTCGTCCTGCACGATGCCGCAGATCACCAGCCGTCGTCCCGCCCGGCGGGCGATCTCGATGGCGTCGGCAGTTCCCTTGTCGGGATGAATGCGCCCGAACGAGACAAGGTGATCGCCGGGGTCGGCCCGGTACGGGAACATCGTGAGGTCAATGCCATGATGGATGGTCGCGGCATAGTCGAGCCCGGCGTACCGGTCGGAATCGGAGATCGCCACGAACGCCGAGCGCGACCGCGTGTAGGCAGGAAGGATGCCCGCGCCGGAAAAACCGTGAATGGTCGTCACCATCGGCGCCCGCGCGTGCTGGTCAAATGCGAGCGGCAGCCAGTCGAGGTGGTTGTGGACAAGCTCGAACTCCCCTGACCGGGCCAGTGCATGCGAGACGTGCAGTGCCTCCCAGACCCGCCCGTCCAACTCCGCGTCCTGCGCGTAGCCGTGCGGGCAGACGCCGTCGAGAACCGCCGCCGTCACCGAGTCGAGCGTTGCGAAAAGAGTGACGTCGACTCCTCGTGCGACAAGCCCCTCAGTCAGCAGGCCTGCGATCGACTCCCATGGCCCGTAGTGCTCAGGCGGGGTGCGCCAGGCAATCGGCGCGAGCATGGCGAGCTTCATGGCTGCGCAGGACCAGTACTTGGCGGGTTCATCACGTGGCCCACACTGCCACCCGCGGCGAAGCCGCCCGCCGCCGCCCCCGCCAAACCACTGTCGGCGACGGGTGGAACCGTCCCACCCGCGCCGCCTGCGCGATCGCGGCAGCGTGGGATCTCAGGGAAATAACGGCGAGTTCGCAGCTACCGGGCGTAGAGTACATGCCGGAAGCCGTGAACTCGCCGCTAGGTCAAGACCTCGCCTTGCCGCCTAATGCAGGAAGGCGTACCTATGATCAGCACGGGTCTGAGTATCCGCGGCTGCGACGGCCATGTCGTGGTCACGTTGCGCGGGGAGCTTGACGTGGCGGACGCCGCGTATGTGGCGGCTGTACTCATGGCAGTCGCCGCCCGTGAGCCGCGGATCGTCGTAGACCTAGCGGACCTGGCGTTCATCGACTCCAAGGGCGTGGCAGCCTTGACACGCGGTCGGGAGCAGGCCCGGCAGGCCGGGGGCGACCTGCTGCTCGTCGCGCCGCGGCACCAGGTGATGCGAATTCTCAGGATCACCCGCATGGCCGAGGGCTTCTCCGTTTACGCCAGTGCGGAAGAAGCGGCCCGCATCGGACGTCCCCAGCGGCCACCACATGTACGCTCCAGCGCCTGCCAGCCAAGATGCGCTGGCCGCGTTCAGTCGCACCGTGGCAAGCGACGGCAGCCCCGCAGCCGGCCAAGCCCGTGCCGGGCTGCCGGGTAGCCAGCCTGGCTTGCGGCGCCGGGCGTCATACAGCAGACCCGATGGCGACGCCGGCGCCGCGGCAGGCTCACCGGGCAACTCGGCGTCGCCATGACCGACGCGTTCGCACGGCTGCGAGCCTATGCTTACGTTAACGACCTACGACTGGCCGACGTCGCCCGAGACGTCGCGCGCCGCCTGAGACTATGCCCGGATCTCGATCTGCCCGCCGATGATGAAGCGTGAGGCGCCCCCTAGGCGCGCCTGCCCCCCCGCGAGCCCGCGGCGGACCTTGTATCTCCGAGAATAAGGTGAGCGGATGGACAGGCAGCTGCTGGCGGAGACGTTCGTCGAGCTGACCGACACCATGGTCGCCGACTTCGACGTCATCGACTTCCTGCACGTGCTGACCGGCCGCAGCGCCGAGCTGCTGGGCGTCTCCGCTGCCGGGCTGCTGCTGGCCGACCCGCGCGGGGAGCTGCGCGTGGTGGCCGCCTCCAGCGAGGCCGCCCGGCTACTGGAGCTATTCCAGCTGCAAGCCGACCAGGGGCCCTGCCTGGACTGCTTCCGGTCCGGCCAGCCCGTAACATCCGGAGACCTGGCCGCCGACCAGCGCTGGCCGCGGTTCGCCACCGCCGCCAGCCAGGCCGGCTTCGGTGCCGTGCAGGCCCTGCCGATGCGGCTGCGCGACCAGGTCATCGGCGCGCTCAACCTCTTCCGCGCCACCTCCGGCGACTTCGAGCCGGCCAGCATCCGCATCGGCCAGGCGCTGGCTGACGTGGCCACGATCAGCCTGCTGCACGAGCGCAGCATGCGCCGCAGCGACATCCTCAACGAGCAGCTGCAGGCCGCGCTCAACAGCCGGGTCGTCATCGAGCAGGCCAAGGGCAAGCTCGCCGAGCGCCTCGGCACCGACATGGACCAGGCGTTTGCCATCCTGCGCGACCACGCCCGCAACACCAACCAGCGCCTGTCCGACGTCGCCCGCGACTTCATCGACGGCACCCAGCCCGTCGCCCGCTCCGCCACCAGCGGCGAACGACAAGGCCGCCCCGGCCCCAGGCCGCCCCGCCCCAGGCAGCCCCGCCCCGGGTCCCCGCCCGCGCTGGCCTGAGGGTCGGCAGGCGCCGTTCCCGGCCCGCGGGTACTGGGCCGTCCCACCGCAGACCACCGTGGTGGAGTCCGGCCTGCGCCCGTCGGGTCAGCGACCGCGACGACCACGGAAGCCGGCTGACAGCGCTGCCGCGCCATGGCCTGTCGCGAGAGTGGCCATGGCGGCCTCCGCGCGGGGAGCAGGCCGTGAGGCAAGGGTGACCGGCGCAGCGGGGCTCACCCGCGATCGAGCGCAGCAGCGCGGAGTCGGGAGTGACGGTGGCGGTAAGCGGAACGACACCCGCCTTGCGCATGAGGGTGCGGACGGCTCCGGCCTGGACGGGAGTCTGGAGGGTGATCACCGTACCGGCGCTTCCAGCCCTGGCGGTCCGCCCTGACCGGTGCAGGTAGGCCTTGTGGTCAGCCGGCGAGTCAGCATGAATGACCAGGTCAATGCCGTCTACGTGGATCCCGCGGGCGGCAATGTCGGTTACTACCATGACCCGCACGGCTCCGGCCGCGAAAGAAGCGAGATTCCGTTCCCTGGCCCTTTGCGGCAGATCGCCGTGTAGCTCACCCGCCGGTATGCCGAGTAGGGTTAGCTGGCGAGCGAGTTTCTGAGCTGCCCGCTTGGTCCGGGTGAAGACGAGGGACCGGCTGCTCCCGCCGGCGAGGACGGCGACCACGCCAGCTCGGTCGGCGGGCGTGACCGTAAGCAGGTGGTGGACCATCGCGCTCGGCGCCTGGGCAGCACCCACCGAATGCTGCGCCGGGCAGTTCATGAAGCGCCGCGCGAGGACGTCGACAGCGGCGTCTAGCGTCGCGGAGAACAGCATCCGCTGACCCTCCGGCGGGGTCATGTCAAGCAGGCGCCGAACGACAGGCAGGAACCCGAGGTCAGCCATGTGGTCCGCCTCATCAAGCACGGTGATCTCCACGTCGCCAAGGTGGCAATGGCCCTGCTCGATGAGATCGGCTAGCCTGCCGGGGCATGCCACCACGATGTCGGCACGGGCCCGCAGCGCGGCCACCTGGGGATTTTGCGGGACCCCGCCATAGATCGCAGCGACGCCCAGCCCTACCGCCCGGGCTAGCGGCACCAGGACTGTGTGGACCTGGCTGGCTAGCTCACGGGTTGGCACGAGCACGAGGCCGCGCGGGCGGCAGGCACTGGTGTGACCGTCGGCAAGCCGCGCGGCTAGCGGGATCGAGAAGCCGAGCGTCTTGCCCGACCCGGTCTGGCCCCGCCCGAGTATGTCGAGGCCGGCCAGCGCATCCGGCAATGTGGCTGCCTGAATGGGGAATGGGGTGGTGATGCCCGATTCCGCCAGCACCGCCACCAGCGGCTCGGGAACGCCCGCGGCGGCAAAGGTAACGGCGGGCGTGTTAGCCTCCAGCGTGGGGCCGCGGCGCCGCTGGGTTGACGGGCGTTCGGTGGACAAGGCAGTCATGAGAAACCTCCGGACTAAAGGTGGCCGCGTCTCGAAGGCCACCACGTCCGTGGAAACCAGTTCGCTCATCAGCAGCGTACGACCGGCGCGCCGTGACGGCTGCGCCCGGTATCGGTCGGTGCACGTCAGGCTACTGTCAGGCAGTCTAGCCCACCTACAAGTGATCGGTGACCCATTGCCACCCGTGCGTCTCGTCATGGACCGGGCGCACCAGGAACGCGCCTGACCCATCGGATAGCTGCGCGATGATCCGGATGAGCTGGCGGTGAAAGTCGGCGGCCCAGTGCTCGCCGCTCTGGCTGCCCGCATGAGCCAAGGTCACGGTTATCCCCTCGCAGTGGCCGATCCGCGCGGTGATGTTGCCGTTGTAGTCGATGCCCACGCTGATGATGGCCGCTGCCCGGACGAGGTCGGTGCCGTCGTCCTTGGCGACCCACACGTCCGTCTCAGTCACACGGCGCGGCATTGGACAGCGACGGCCGACTGGTCGCCAGTGGAGAACAGGTGGCGAAGGCGGCTGGCGGTGGCGGCGACTACGGGCGAGTAGGTGAGCGGCTCCTTGCTGAGAACGGACAGCAGGGACCGGACGGCCTGGGACAAGGCAGCATGGCTGCTGCCCGCGTGGGCCTGTGCGAGTGCGCGCAGCGCCAGGGAGAACCGGCGGTGGGGGTCCGCGTCGCGCCAGGCATCGGCGTTCGCGAGTAGGTCGGCGACGGCCGTGCGGAACTCGCCGCTGTTGGCGGCACCCTCCGATCGCGTCCGGGCTGGCAGCGCGGATACGGCCGTATCGGCCAGACGGCCCCTGGGACCAGCCTCGCAGGCAGGCGATCCCCAGCCGGCTATCGCGGCCTTGACCGTGGGGTAGATGTCGAGGTGCCGGCCGATGCCGGTGACTGTCAGCACGGTAGCTACCTCGGGCCGCGGTGCGGCCAGGCGCAAGCCACCGTCGAGCAGCACGGCGCGGCGCTGGGTGTTGACCAGGACCGCAAGGCCGCTGGCATCGGCGTACCCGACCGGGGACAGGTCAATGACGAGCTGGCTTGCGCCAGGACGGAGCAGGCTCAGGAGCCGCTCGCGCAGAACGGGAGCCGACACGATGTCGAGGTCCCCGGTAAGCAAGACGATGATCGGACTGCGGTGCCCTATCCGAGCGGCCTGGGGGGTATGGCTGGGATCTCCAGCCACAGGGTGGGTCACAGTGCCTTCCGATCAGCTGAGGTGGTCCTCTTGGCCTCGCCGATAGGCGCGGGCCATGGAAGCGGCCCTGGTAAGCGCCACATCTCGAGCCTACACCGGCAGCAGAAAACTAGCAAGAATCTTCCGGAATCTCGTAGCCTGCTACCGGGGCCGACCTGGTAGCATCGGCGTAGCGCCACGAGGCTCCCGATCAAGCACGGCAACGCCCGACTCCGAGGAGCCGCGAATGACACCGCAGCCTGCCAGTTCGCGTGGCAGCGAGTACGCCATCTTGTCCAGGCAGGTACGGCAGGCGGGCCTGCTGGACAGGCGGCCGCGGTACTACGCCTGGAAGATCACGCTCACCGCGACGGCACTGGTGCTCGGCTGGGCAGCGTTCGCCGTCATCGGCGATTCATGGTGGCAGGTGGCTGTCGCGGTGTTCCTGGCCGTTGCCTTCGCCCAGATGGGCTTCCTCGGCCACGATGCCGGGCACAGCCAGGTTTTCCGTTCCCGGCGGGCTAACGACCTCCTCGGCGTCGCGTGCGGCAACCTCGGCACCGGGCGCAGCTACGGCTGGTGGACCGGGAAGCACAGTCGGCATCACGCCCACCCGAACACCGATGGCGCCGACCCGGACATCATGATCGGCGTGCTGGCATTCACCGCCGCCAGAGCGCGGGCCGGCCGGGGCATACGCCGCCTGATCTTCCGCTACCAGGCATACCTGCTCGTTCCGATGCTTTTCCTCGAGGCGGCCAGCTTGCACGCGTCGAGCATCCGCTCGGTGACACGGCACGACTGCCGGCACCGGGCGCGGGAGGCGATACTGCTCGCCGCGCACTTCGCCGCCTACCTCGGCGCGGTGTTCTTCGTGCTGTCGCCGGCCAAGGCGGTGGTATTCATCCTCGTGCAGCAGGGCTTGCTGGGGTTCTACCTGGGATGCTCCTTCGCCCCCAATCACAAGGGAATGCCGATCCTCCCGGCCTCCGATAAGACGGACTTTCTGCGCCGCCAGGTGCTGACCTCCCGCAACGTCCGTGGCGGATGGCTCACCGACTTCGCCCTTGGTGGCCTGAACTATCAGATCGAGCACCATCTGTTCCCGTCCATGCCGCGGCCGAACTTGCGCCGGGCACAGGCGCTGGTCGCCGCGTTCTGCGCCGACCAGGGCGTTCCGTACGCACAGGCCAGCCTGCTCAGGTCCTATGCCCAGGCGCTCCGCCACCTTGACGCAATCGGCAAGCTGACCCACCCGCTGGCGGTTACCCAGCCAGCCCCGGCGATCGCCCGCCCCTAGCCAGCCAAGAACGAGAAAGGCGGGGCCGGCTCGTGCCGAGCCAGCCCCGCCCTCTGCTTCGCCGCCTGGTTAGAGCGGGCGAACCTCGTCAGCCTGCGGGCCCTTCTGGCCCCGGCTGGCGACGTACTCCACCCGCTGGTTTTCCTGGAGGCTGCGGTAGCCATCGGTCTTGATGGCGGAGTGGTGAACGAAGACATCCGGGGTGCCGTCGTCCGGTGCGATGAACCCGAACCCCTTGTCCGCGTTGAACCACTTCACTGTGCCCTGAGCCATGGTGGCTTCTCCTTGAGAGACGATCTACGGGCCGCGCGTACGCGACGTCCCGGGCTGCTGCGACCGCTTGCCATCGAAAGCCAGGCTCAGAGTCGGCGGCATCTCCGCCAGACTCCGCAGGCGCTGTCACACGAACACGGACTACCACGACAGCCAGACCCTAGTAAACACCATCACGCGGCCTGCTGTTCCCGACTCGCCAGCGGAGCCGAGGATTTAAGCGGGATTCTATGCCTGGGAGCCCGGCGTCTGATCCCCCGAGGAGGGTCAGCAGGTCGCCGACGGCAAGGCGCCCCTCGGCAGACTCTGGCAGCGGAAGATGGGCCTGTACGTGATAGCGGTTCCGCCGGCCCCCCTTTTCCTTGACTATGTACCCGGCTCCCGCGAGATCGCTGACGATCCCGAACGCGCTACGCTCGGTGATGTCGACGGTCGCGGCGATGTCACGCAGTCGCGCGCCAGGGTCACGGGCGATGCACAGCAGCACCAGTGCATGGTTGGTCAGGAAGCCCCACTTCGGCATCCGGGAAAACTATCACATTATTTTTCCAGAACGAAATTGCTAGTTTTCGGCGCCGGCGCAGCGCGGTCCCGCGCGCCACGGTAGCCTTCGCGGCGGTCCGTGCTCGGGGATACGCTGCTAGGCTTGAGGCGCGTTCGCCCTGCGAGGCGATGGCGGACGCTCAGCCGCTGCCCTGGACGCAGGCGGGCACGCGAGGCCATTCGAGCCAGCCTCCGGTGTGCCATGGGAATCCTCCAAAATCGTTGCGTCATTAATTTCCAGATCCGCCCCTCTTCGCCTCTGTTCCCCAGGTCCTTCGCCGGAACGCCTCCTAGGCGCAGCGGGGCCTCGGTGGGACCGGCTGCGTGAGTTATCCCGTTCCGCCATTCGGGCACCTGCAGCGACTGACCGATAACATTGGCCTGCTCCGCGATGCGGACGGTGTGGTGCCATTGCACGAGCACGGTTACTATGCCGATGACGTCGCTCGCGGCCTCCTGGTCGTCTGCCGAGAGCCTTCTCCGCCGCAGGAGCTCATCATCTTGGGTCGTCGCTACCTGTACTTCCTCGCGCAGGCGCAGGTACTCGGGGGAAAGGTCCGCGGCCACCTCGGCTACGACCGCAAGTGGCACGACGAGCCTGGAACCGAGGACGGCTGGGGCTGCTCCCTCCTAGCGCTGGGCACCGCCGCGGCGCGTGGCCCGACCACGGATATACGCGACGAGGCCTACAGCCGGTTCTGCCGCGGCGCGCGGGTCTCCTCAACCTCAGCGAGCGCCATGGCCTTCGCGGCGCTCGGCGCGGCCGAGGTACTTGGCATGTACCCCAGCCATCACGGCGCACTCGCACTGCTCTACAGGGCCAGCGTCGTCATCGGCGATCCTCCCGCGGACCCCGCCTGGCCATGGCCAGCACCCAGGCTCAGCTATGCCAACGCGGCCATCGCCGAGGCCGTCATCGTGTCCGGCCACCACCTGGGGGACAACCGGATGCTCCGCAAGGGACTGCGCATGCTCGAGTGGCTGCTCGCCACCGAGACCAGAGACGGCCACCTGTCCGTGGTATCGCCGCAGGGATGGAACCTGGGCGAGCACCGGCCCGCCTCCGATCAGAGGCCGGCTGAGGTGGCCGCACTGGCCGACGCGTGCATGCGCGCCACTGCGGTGACCAGCGACAGAAAGTGGCTCGCGGGCGTGGAGAGGAGCGTGGCGTGGTTTCTCGGCGATAACGACGCCAAGGTGCCACTGCTCGACGATCGAACCGGCGGATGCAGCGACGGCCTCACCGGCGCGGGACGCAGCCGCAACCAGGGCGCCGAGTCGACGCTCGCGATGATCGCCGTGCTGCAGCAGGGGCACCGCATGGCCACGGCTCTGCCATGAGCGCCCACCTCATCGGCGCCTGGCCCTGGCACCCGCGCCGACAGCCTCGTGGTGCCGCCTGCGTGCTCAGAGGAGGCGAACGTGCTCGGCCTGCAGACCCTTGTCGCCGCGGATCGTCGAGTACTCGACACGCTGGTTGTCTTGGAGGCTGCGGACACCGTCAGCCTCGATCGCGCTGTGGTGGACGAAGACATCCCGCGTTGCGTCGTCGGGCGCGATGAAGCCAAAGCCCTTCTCCACGTTGAACCACTTGACTGTTCCCTGAGCCACTGTGCTGTCCTTTCGGGATGATCATCAGGACCCGCGAGCGTGCATCCGAGGCTGTGCGACCGCCGGTCCTTTTTCAAGAAACTGGCCTGAAAACCAGGAACGCCCGCTGTCAGAATCCGCTGGCATCTCGCGAGCGCGGCCCAACTTCAACCGCTCTAATTTAACACCATCGCACACTCTGATCCGCTACTCAAGGCGGCGTGCCAGCAGAGAGTTCTGCGACAAGGGATTTTTTCCCGGCCTTTTAGCAATTTTCCGGTCTCGCTTAATGTGACCGAATCTCAGTCGGCGTTCTAGCCGGCTGCACGAGGCGGCGGCCAGCGGTCTCACCGGCGGGACGCCTTGGTAGGGTGCGACGTCGTGAATCACCTGGAGGCCGTGGAGCGGCTGAGCAACAGGTACTTCGTCATGCGGCACGGGCAGAGCAAGGCGAACCTCGCGGGGATCATCGTGAGCCGCGTGCAGACCGATGCCTGCGGCGACTACGGGCTGTCCGAGGTGGGGCGTGAGCAGGTTCTCTCGGCGGCGCGGCGGCGCGAGCTACCCGCCGGGACGCTCGTTTGCTCGTCGGACTTCGCTCGCGCGGCCCAGACGGCGCGGATCATGGCGCAGTACCTTGGGTCGCCGCAGGTCGTCTTCGCCGGGGCCTTGCGAGAGCGGTGCTTCGGGATCTGGGAGGGGACGCCCACCGGGAACTACCAGCAGGTCTGGACGGCCGACGAGGCCGGGACCGGCGGGAACGGGATTGAGCCACCCCACGCCGTGCTAGACCGGGCCACCGCCTTCATCGTGGGACTGGAACAGCAGTATGCCGACCTGGACATCCTGCTGGTCTCGCACGGGGACACGCTGCAGATCCTGCAGGCGGGCTTCGGCCGGACGGACCCGTCCATGCACCGGCACCTGCCGCACCTGGAGACGGCGGAGATCCGTCGCATGCGCCTGGAAGCCGCCTCGTGAACACGTTGCGGGCCAGCCAGTTACCTGACTAAAGTCAGGCATCGTGGAGCGGCTGGCACGGGCACTGTCGGAGGCTGACTTGCTGGTCCGCGCCGCCACAGTCACGCTGGAGCCGGCCGATCCAGCCGAGGACAAGGCACGGGAGGCGGTTGGCCGCTACTTTGCCGAGATCGGGCAGCGGTTCGGGTTCGACCCGGCTGGCGAGTCCGACAAGGACGCCAAGCTGCTCATCGCGCCGGCGGGCGTCTTCGTGCTCGCGGTCTGCGACGGCGTCCCAGTGGCCTGCGGCGGGCTTGCGACCATCGGCGACGGCGTTGGGGAGCTGAAGCGGATGTGGGTCCACGGCGACTGGCGCGGCGTGGGCCTCGGCTCGCGCATGCTGCGCCACATGGAGGACCAGGCCCGGGCGCTGGGCCACGCAGTCGTCCGACTGGACACCAACGGAGCGCTCGCCGAGGCGATCAGCATGTACGAGCGGGCCGGCTACCAGCGAGTCGACCGGTACAACGACAACCCCTGGGCCACCCACTTCTTCGAGAAGAAGCTCACCTGACCGTTCCTAGGCACTGGGCAGGACCTGCCTGGAGGGCGGCCGGGGCCGATCGTCAGGCCGATCGTCAGGCCGAGTGCCCTGGCAGTTGCCCAAGCGGATTACCGTTGAGGACGTGAAGATGAGGGTTGCGGGGATATTGCTGGCGGCGGGGGAGGGGTCTCGGCTTGGTCAGCCGAAGGCGCTGGTCGAGCTTGGCGGGCAGACACTCGCCGAACGGGGCGCGGCGATGCTCGCCAGCGGCGGAGCGGACCCGATCCTGGTCGTGACCGGGCCGGTGCGGGTGGCGCTGCCAGAAGCCTGGATCGTGCGGAACCTGGACTGGCGAGCCGGGATGGGATCGTCGCTGGCAGCCGGGCTGCACGCCCTTGACCTGGACAGTGGTCCTGGGGACGCCCCAACGGGGCCAGTCCCCGCCGACGGCGACTGGGGAGAGGTCGGCGCGGCCGTCATCGCGCTCGCCGACCAGCCGCTCATCGGGCCTGACTCAGTCAAGAGGCTGATTGGCGCCTTCGCGGCCGGCGCGCCCGTGGCCGTCGCCGCCTACGACGGCAAGCCGCGCAATCCCGTCCTCATCGCCCGCGAGCACTGGGCCGCCGTCATCGATATGGCCGTCGGCGACACCGGGGCACGCCCCTTCCTGCGGGCGCACCCCGAGCTGGTGACGCTGGTCGAGTGCGGAGACACCGGAAGCCCCTTTGACATTGACACTCCGCACGACCTGGCCCGCATTTCTTCCGCCTTGGCCGAACGGACAGGGCCTGGCGTGACAGAGTAAGGCGGCTCCGTTCTGGCTGGTGAATCAGAGACTGACTTTTTCATTAGTCAAGGGAACGCAGGCCCCACCGGTGGGTCACCGCGTCGCCGGGCGCCAGCCGGATGCAGTCGATGCCAGTGACGAACGCGTTCGGCGGGCAGGTCATCGGCTCCACCGCGAGCGCCGCCCGGCGGTGCTCAGGCTCCAGCGCGTCGCTGGTGAAGACCTGCAGCCAGTGGTAGCTGGCGTCCACCCACAGGCCAGTGCGCGCACCGCCGCCCGCAACGTGAACCCACGCCAGGCCGTCGGCGTCGCGGACCAGGTCCGTAAAGGCGGTGTCGAGCTGGGTTCCGGCGATCTTCTTGGGGGTGCGGAAGTCAAGCTCGCCGCCCGTCACGTCCTGCGCAACGCCGGCCGGGATGAGGCGCTCGTCGACTGGGAGCCACTTGGCTGCCGGAAGGGTGAGATCGCAGCCATCGACGAGCGGGGTGGCGACCGTGAGGTACGGGTGGTGCGCGGTACCCCAGGGAGCGGGACGGCTGCCGACGTTGGTGGCGGTGACCGCCACGGTGAGGCCTGCCGCGGCGTCCAGGCTGTAGGTCGCGTCGACCTGGACGGCGAACGGGTAGCCCTGCGCGCCGTGGCCCTGGCTGCGCAAGGTGACGCTATTGCCGTCGTGGGCTACCGCGGCGAAGAGCTCGAACCGGGTCAGGCCGTGGATCGCGTTGTCGAGCTTCGGCTCGGAGACCGCCAGCTGATAGGTCGTGCCATCGAAGGTATAGGTGCCGTGGTCGATGCGGTTCGGCCACGGAGACAAGAGCGTGCCGGCACCGTGCGGCGGAAGCACGTCCGGGCCGTACGTGGTAACAAGGTCTCGGTCGCCGTGGGTAAGCGCTCTGAGGGCCGCGCCGAGGGCGGTGACGGTGGCGGCGTACTCGCCTGCCCTGATCTCATACTGCTCACCAGTGAGCGGGATCGTCATGCGTTTCAGGATACGGAGAGGACCTGGGCCGCGCGACAGCCGGCGACCAGTCCCCAGGCGAGGTCGGCGGCGGCCAAAATGCCGGAAAAGTCGCCGCCCAGGAGCGTGCGGACGGCGGGCTCCAGTACTTCCCCGCCCGTCATCCCGTGCAAGACGGCCGAGACCTCCGCGGCCGCCTGGCCTTTCGAGGCGCAGTGCAGCAGGGACGCCGCGAGGGGGGTGGTCCGCTGCCGTGCGTAGCCCGTGACGGCGGCGCTCAGCCAGTCGGCCAGCCAGACGGCCCTCGTGCCGCCAGCGAGCGCTCCGCCCAGCAGGCGCAGCGCGAGCAGCATCCCGCACAGCACGCTGTCGCCGCCGGGGAGGATGCCTGGGCCGAGGCCGACGAGGATTTCGGCATGCTCGACAGCTCCCGCCAGGTCGGCACTCGCGCAGCATGCCGCGAGCGCCCTGACGTCGGGAACGCCGACCATCGACGGTCGGCTGGCGTGGTCGGATGGTCGGCTGGCTGGCTCGGTGATCATCCGGCCCAGCGTGGTGGCCCCGTGGTCGAGGCGCGTCCGGGACAGCGGCCCGAAGACCGGCGACGGATCCCACCAGCGGCGGCCCCTGACCACGAGGCCGCCGATCCGCAGCATGCCGCCGCCTGCGTAGACGACCGGCTCACGCTGCCTGCCGCGCAGCGGCCTCGGGTTGGCGGCGGCGACGATGAGATCGGTCACCGAGGCCGGTCCGGCCGCCACCAGCGACGGCGATGCCGCAGACGTCAGCGATCCTGCTGGCACTGGCGCTGGCGGCGCGCATGTTGTCGGCGGTGCTGGCGGTGCCAGTACGAAAGATTCGACGGCGATGATCGCGTTGGGCAGGCGCATTGTTTCCCTGCCGCACAGCGCGATAACTCTCGGCTCATAGGGCGCCTGCGGGAACTCGGCGAAGACGGTGCCCCGGATGGTGGCGATGACCCGGCCCTCTCGGCGCGGTCCATTGAGCAAATCGCGGACCGCGAGGCTTGCGATCCCCGTGAGCTCGAGCAGTGACTACGCTACGCCGCAGGGGGATTGTGCCGTGCCGGGGCGCCATGCCGCGTGGGGCGCCGGGGCTGTCGATGACCGCGGTACCCGGCCCGGCTGTCGTGCCTCGTTGCCCGGCCGCCATGGTCGTACGGTACCGCGATGCGACCGCCCTGAACAGGCCTCGGCGCTGGGGCTGTAGGGCTTAGATTGCCCCGGCTTAGATTGTCCTGGCCTGGTTGTCCTGGCCTGATTGTCCACGCGCTCCGCCATCGCGAATTTTGACTGCGAAATTCGGCATACTTCGTGACAAATGGCGTGGACGGCTGCAATGGTGTCGGTGCGGACGCGTAATTCCATGGTCTCGCCAGGTGATAAGGCAATGCTTCGCGGCGCGCCGCAGCTCGCGATAGCTGACGTCGGCTCTTGGCGCCGACGGGGCTGCTTGGGGAGCGGGGGACCGTCAGCCCCGTCGGCAATTTAAACTCTAGCCGCAGCAACTCCTCAGCGGGAGGGGATGATGTGACTTTTGGGTGTACGTAAGTATCTCTTAATGATTGTCCGATGATCGTTCCTCGTTGACGCCCGCGAGTTGTCTCGCGCCGCAAGTCCACGCGCACCTTACCCGTGACTGCCGTCGGCTCAGGGCGCGCCCAGATCAAATCCCCGTGATCGTAGTTCGGCGCTGCATCCCCGGTGCCGGCTTGCGGGCGACCTGTCCTTAGCGGGGTGGCTTGAGGCGGCCGTTGCGCAGGGCCTCGGCCGCCAGGACGCCGAAGAGGTAGAAGTACGCGGCCTCTTCATCCTCAAAGAAGCGCACCTCATGCCTGGCGTCCTCCGCGCAACTGAAGACCTCGTAGCCACCGTCGGTCTTGAACAGGCACATCGCGCCAGTGACTTCATCATCGACCGCGTACGCCGTCCGGGGGATGGAAGCCATGTCGACCAGGTCCGCGAAGACCGTCGACATGGCCAGGCGAGGCTTGCGCGCGGCCCTGCGACCACGCACCGTCCCACTGGCTTGCGAGGACAGCACCGACTCGATGAGCGAGTTGACATCTGGCAATCGCGACGGTGACGGCTGGGGCGTGGGGGCTGAAGGGGGAGACGTGGCGGGCGGGATGGACATGGTGGCCAGGTTCGACGAGAACGTTGGCGGCACCGGCGGGGCAGGTGCAGCGGCAGGGGCTGACGCGCTCGTGGGCGCAGCCGCGGCAGCCGGCGACAGGGCCGGCCGCCGATACCGAGTGGCTCGCCGGTGCTGCAGCAGTCGCGGTCGCCTGGGCGACCGAGGCCGGCGGGGCGGCCAGGGACGCCAGTCCGGCCGCGGTCGGGCCTGCGTCGAATGAGGCCGCCGCCAAGGGGGCTGTCGTGGCGGGAGGTGACGGGGCCATGCTCGCCGTCGTGTCGAGAACCTGAAGGGCGGCTGCGACCTGCACGGGGGCCGGGACCGGAGCCGGCCCAGCCGAAACCTCCAGTTCCGCTAGCTGCGCAACCTGGGCTTGTGCTGCTGGGGGCTGCGCCATCTGGGACGGTGCCACTGCGGCCTGTGGGAATGTCTGGATGCGTACCGTGGGCGGCTGCATGCTTTGGCGCTGCGGCGCCGGCGCCTGACTAGCCTCGACCTGACTGACTGCCGCCTGGGCGCCTGGAGCCTCGGTGACCGGCAGCTGCATCGGCTGGGCGATGCCGACTGGTGCTTGCGCGGCCGGATCAGGCGCTACCGGCGCGGACACCTGAAGTGGCGCGGCAGGGAAGGCCTGCTGTGCTGATTGAGGCAGTTGCTGCTGAAGGAATGCCCCGGGCTGCTGTGCCGGTTGCTGTGCCGGCTGTGGTTGCCCGAATGACTGAGGTTGAGCTGGCTGTGCCTGCCCGACTTGCTGTGCCTGCCCGACTTGCTGTGCCTGCTGCGGCTGGATGACCGACTGCTGCCCGGATTGCGGCTGGGACAGCGGGGTGCCAAGGGCCGGGGATGGGCCAATCGCGGGGACCGTCCCATTGACGGCGGGAACCGTATTCGGTGCCGGATTGCCGCCAGCCGTAGCGGCACCGTTGAATCCGGGGGTCCCATTGAAAGGGCCGACTCCATTAAAGGAGCCAGCGCCGTTGTAGGCACCTGCGCCGTTGTGGTTGGCCGCGCCGTTGTAGGCACCTGTGCCGTTGTAGTTGCCAGTGCCGTTGTAGGCAGCCGCCCCGTTGTAGGGCGTGTAGTTGCCATACGACGCCGGGACGTTCGGCACGGAGCTTCCGTCTGTACCAGGGACGCCTGCGTACTGGCCATTCCCGTTCGGATAGCCGTTCCCGGCCGGGAAACCGTTCGCTACCTGGCTAGCCGACTGGCCGCCTGGATATCCCGCCCCGTTCTCGTCGGCCGGGCGGTACCACATCCCATTGCTGCCTGGCGCGGGGGAGCCGTGCCAGGCAGTGGCGCCGACAGGCTGCTGACCAGGGGCAGGCTGCTGCGCGCCGAACGCGGGTTGGCCAGCAGGTGAAAGGCCGGCGAGTGGCTGGCCAGCTGAGGTCTGGAGGCCGTCCGGGAGTTGCGGCATTGACGTCTGGCCGTCGCCCTGCAACTGCCCGCCAGATGGGTCTGGCCCGCCTGCCGTGATCTGGCGAGTGGACGGGAGTTGCGAAGCGGAGCTGACCCCGCCGGCAGACAACGACGGGAGGCCTGCTTGCCCCGTGAGATCGGCTAGCACGGGTTGCCCGGACCCTGTCTGCGATGGGGTGGAGGAGGCGGGGGGCAGTGCGGGTGTCGCGGCGGGCAGTGCCGCCCTTGGCTGCGGGCCAGGTCCTCGCCGCGCAGAAAGGGCCGCGGAGTTCGCCCCGTTGGGGCCGCCAGGTAGGCCCTGCCCGCCCATGAGGGGCTGGCCGCCCATGATGGGCTGGACTGGGTAGCCGCCTTGGGCCGCCAGCCCGAGACCGGTTTGGCCCGGCAGCAAGCCCTGCCCCGGGTAGCCGCCTTGGGCCATCGGCCCGGCGAAACCGGCCTGGCCCGGCAGCAACCCCTGCCCTGGGAAGCCGCCCGGCCCGGGGAACGCCCCTTGCCCAGCCATCATCGGCTGCCCGGCGAGGCTGCCCGGCCCCGCCATCGGCCCCTGTCCGGCCACTGGGCTTTGCCCAGGCATGAAGCCTTGCCCGGGCATGAAGCCCTGGCCAGGCATGAAGCCCTGCCCGGGCATGAAGCCTTGCCCGGGCAGGACAGGCTGCCCGGCGAAGGCGCCTGGCCCGGCCATCGGGCTATGCCCAGTCATCGAGTTCTGTCCGGGCATCCCGGCTTGCCCGGTAAAGCCACCTTGCCCCGCCATCGAGCCCTGGGGGCTGGGGGCGCCCTGCCCGTTCTGCCCGGCAAACGCTGGCTGTCCGGCCATCGGCCCTTGAGTGCCGAAGGATCCTTGTCCGGTGGGCGCGTTCTGCCCGGGCAACGGTCCTCGGCCGCCCATGGGGTCCTGGCCGGGGACGGGACCCTGGCCAGCGATCGCGTTCTGCCCGGCGAACGGCCCCGGGCCGCCCAACGGCGCTTGCCCAGGCATCTGCCCCTGCCCGGGGAATCCACCCGGCGTGCCGAACGTCCCCGGCCCGGTGCCAGCTTGGCTGCCGCCCCCACCCATCGGGTTGGCGGCGAGCGCCGCATTGCTCATGGGCCCACCAGCAAACGGGGCGCCCGTCATGTTGGCGCCGGGCAGCCCCTGTCCGCCAGGAAGTCCCTGGCCAACGGGATCGTGGCCGACGGCGCCTGGTCCGCTTGAGCCTGGTCCGCCGGAGCGGCCAGGCAGGCCCCCGCCGCCCTGCCCGCCGTGGCCCTGAGCGCCGGGACCTTGCCCGCCGGGACCTTGCCCGCCGGGACCTTGCCCGCCGTGGCCTTGCCCGCCGGGACCCTGAGCGCCGTGGCCCTGCCCGGCGGGACCTTGAGCACTGGGGTCCTGCCCACCGGGAATGGAGTGGGGGCCAGAGATGGCGGGGCGGTTCGGTCCTGGCTGGCTCCAGCCTTGCGCCGGAGCGTCTGGCGCGGGGCGGGAGAGCGAGTTGCGCAGCGTCGCCAGCGGGAACTCGTGGCGGTCCTCAGCTAGGTCGCGGATCTCGTGGCGCGGCACTACAACCTCGAATACGCCGCGGTCGACCTGCCAGTACCCCAGTTGCAGCGCCCGTCGCTCGTCCATGCCGAGGTAGGCAATATGCAGCCGGTCGTTGAGGTCGTCAAGCACGATGCATGGCTCGGCCCGGTAAGTGCCGACCGGGCGCGACTCCCACAGCGCGTCGATGTCGTTGATCGTCACCTGCTTGCGCCAGTGACCGACGGCAGGAGAGAAAGCATGATCCTCGGGCGGCGGGGCGGCTGCGAACAGCGTGACATCGCGGTCGGAGGGGCCCACGCCCGCCTGGTAAGGCGCCCCCAGGTATGACGCCATCAGCCGGTACCGCATGCCTTAGCCCTCCCTCGACGTGCGCCGCCAGGCGAGCCCGTCATACCGCGCTACGGACTCCTCACCGGCGTCGGTGAGCCTGCACAGCATTGTGCCCACTGGTATCTGGATGGGCTCCAGATAAAACTCGACCGTTTCCACGCCCCGAGGCCCCGGCGGGACCGGGCCACGCTGGCTGCCGGAGACCGGGACGTACCCGTCGATCTCCCTAGCCTGCCAGACCAGAAAGTACAGCTCGGTCATGTCTGGCCGGAACTCCGACCCTTCGTACCCTAGACCGAGCGCGTGGTACGCGTCTGGCGGGTTGCGTAGTGGCATGTCCCGGAGGCGGTGCACGAAGCCCGCGATGACATCCCGCTGGCCACCCATGTAGGGCCCGACCATGCGTGGCGGGATGATTTTCCGTATCGGCGTGCCGGGAACTATCCGCGCAGGCTGCGCTGGCTCGCGTACCGCGGAACCCAACGGACGTGCTCCTCTCCCGACGAACCCCCAAGTGTCATACATTCTGCCTGGTAGAACGACGCCACCCGTCGTAAAGCGCCGCATTCGTGATGACCAGTACGTGTTGTAGTCACCTACGCACGTCGTGCTTCCGCGGAGCGGGCGGTAATGTCGGTTGTCATGGCCACCGCGCGCTCCTCCGCCATCGGTCGTCCCCAGGGCGACGATGGTCGCCCCGATCCGAACGTCACGTCCACCCTTGCCGCGTGGGCCACCTCCGTCGCGAGCGAGCATGCGGCACTGGTGGCCCTGTCGTCCGCGAGGCTGCTCGTCCCGATCGTGGCGATGCTGGCGGAGGCGGACGCCGTCACGGGCGCGGAGAAGGAAAGCGAGATGGTCCTCCCGACGCTCATCGGCAGCGATGGCCGCGCCGCGATCATTGCCTTCACTGGGATCGAGGCGCTGGCCCGGTGGCGGCCGGACGCCCGCCCGGTGCCCACCCCAGCCGCGCGGGTGTGGCATGCCGCCGTGGCCGAGGGCCAGGCGGTCGTCATCGACGTGGCGGGTCCAGTCCCGTTCGTCGTAGAAGGCGCGCGCCTGGCCGCGCTCGCCGCCGGAAAAACGCCGCCATTTCCCCACGAGGATCCCGACGTTGTGTCCGTGGTAGAAGCCGCTGTGGCTGCTGAGGCTGGGGTGACCGGCTACTGCCTCGGGACGGGCATGGCGGGGGGAGAGCTGGCGGTTTCGTTCCGTACCGTTGATATACAGGCCGCCCGTCGGGCGGCACAGGTTGTCGCGATGAGCCTGGCGGCGCGGCTGCGCCAGGGCATCGAACTGTCAGTCACCGGGTGAAAGTAGGGTTGGAGCCATGTTTCGATGGCTGACCGCGGGCGAGTCGCACGGGCGGGCGCTGTCCGCGATCTGCGACGGAGTGCCCGCCGGGGTGCGGATTACCTCCGGCGACGTAGGGGCGGCCCTAGCCCGGCGGCGGGCCGGATATGGGCGGGGCGCCCGGATGAAGTTCGAGCAGGACGAGGTCGAGATCACCGGTGGCGTCCGGCACGGCCTGACGCTCGGCGGGCCGGTCGCGATCCGGGTGGGCAACACCGAGTGGCCCAAGTGGGAGACGGTCATGTCCCCGGACCCGGTGCCCGAGCCCGACTTGGAGAGCCAGGCACGGAACGCGCCGCTGTCGCGGCCCCGGCCAGGCCACGCCGACCTCGCGGGCATGCAGAAGTACGGCTTCACCGACGCCCGGCCGATCCTGGAGCGGGCGAGCGCGCGGGAGACCGCCGCCCGGGTCGCGCTCGGCGAGGTGGCCAGGCGCATCCTTGAGCAGGTGCTCGACGTCAAGATCCTTAGCCACGTGGTGCAGCTCGGCTCGGTGGGCGTCCCTGATGGCGGCGTGTTCCCGGTGCCCCAGGACCTGCAGCGGATCGATGAGGACCCGGTGCGCTGCCTAGACCCCGCGACTAGCGAGGCGATGGTGGCGGAGGTCGACGCGGCCAAGAAGGACGGCGACACCCTCGGCGGCATTGTGGAGGTTCTCGCCTACGGCCTGCCGCCGGGACTTGGCAGCCACACGCAGTGGGACCGGAGGCTGGACGCCCGGATGGCGGGCGCGCTGATGTCGATCCAGGCGATCAAGGCCGTGGCTTTCGGCGACGGGTTCACCACCGCTGGGCGGCGTGGTTCCAGGGCGCACGACGAGATCATGCTGACTTCGGACGGGGTGCGCCGGGAGACCAACCGGGCGGGCGGTGTCGAGGGCGGCATGACGACCGGCGAGGTGCTGCGGGTCCGCGCCGCCATGAAGCCCATCTCGACGGTGCCGCGGGCGCTGTCCACCATCGATGTTGTCACTGGCGAGCCTGCCAAGGCGATCAACCAGCGCAGCGACGTGACGGCGGTCCCGGCCGCCGGCGTGGTCGCCGAGGCGATGGTGGCCCTGGTGCTGGCCGAGGCGGCGATCGAGAAGTTCGGCGGCGACAGCGCCGAGGAGATGCGCCGCAACGCCGAGGGCTACTTGAAGAGCCTGGTGATCTCGTGAGCGAGTCGAGTGGGCGCGGTGGTGCCTGGACTGAGGAGCGACGAGGTACGAGGAGGGACGAGGGAAGGCGCCGCCTCCTAGCGCCCCGAGGCGAGCGGAGGACACTGTGAGCGAGTCGAGTGGGCGCGGTGGTGCCTGGACTGAGGAGCGACGAGGTACGAGGAGGGACGAGGGAAGGCGCCGCCTCCTAGCGCCCCGAGGCGAGCGGAGGACACTGTGAGCGAGTCGGGCGTCGTGGTGCTAGTCGGGCCGCCTGCGTCGGGCAAGTCGTCGGTCGGACCGATGCTCGCGGCCCAGCTTGGCGTGCCGTTCGCGGACACCGATGTCCTAGTGACGCAGGCCACGGGCAAGCCAGTGGGAGACATCTTCGTCGACGATGGTGAGGCGGTCTTCCGCGAGTACGAGCGGGCGGCCGTAGCGCGAGGGCTTGAGGGCTTCGGCACGGGCGGCGGGATCCTGGCGCTGGGCAGCGGCGCGGTGCTCGATCCCGACGTGCGGCGAATGCTCGCTGGGAGGGTCGTTGTCTACCTGGAGGCAGGATTCGGGGCGGTGGCGAAGCGAACGGGCTTCGACAAGCCCCGCGTCGTCATCCCGGGCAACCCGCGCGGCCGACTGCGCACCATGCTGGAAGAGCGCCGCCCCGTGTATGAGTCACTGGCGGCGCTAACCGTGTCGACCGACGACCGTGCCCCCGAAGAGGTGGCAGCTGATCTTGTAAAGCAACTGCGGGCTGAGGGAGTCTGACGCCGTGACGGATGTGACGCGGATTCCGGTGGGCGGCGAGTCGCCGTACGAGGTGGTTGTCGGCAGCGGGGTGCTCGGCGAGCTTCCCGCGCTGGTCAGCAAGAAGGCGGAGACCGTCGCCATCATCCACGACGAGAAGCTGGCCCCGATCGCGGAACGGGCCCGGCTGGCTCTGGAGGACGCCGGGTTCTCGGTCGTCGTGGCAGACGTCCCGCAAGGCGAGGCCGCGAAGACGATCGACGTCGCCACCAGGTTGTGGTCGTGGCTCGGCCAGTCGAAGATAACCCGCTCGGACGCCATCGTGGGCGTTGGCGGGGGAGCGGCCACTGACCTGGCAGGCTTCGTGGCCGCGACCTGGCTGCGCGGCGTCCCGGTCGTGCACGTGCCGACGACGCTGCTTGGCATGGTCGACGCGGCCGTGGGCGGCAAGACGGCCATCGACATTCCTGAGGGCAAGAACCTGGTCGGCGCGTTCCACCCGCCGGCCGGCGTGCTGTGCGACATGGACACGCTGGCCACGCTGGATCAGCCCGATTACGTCGCTGGCCTGGCCGAGACCATCAAGGCCGGGTTCATCAGTGACGCGCAGATCCTGCGGCTTATCACCGGTGACCCGGCAGACGCGGCGCTCGCGGGAGGTTCCCGCGCCCGCGAGCTGGTCGAGCGCGCGATCAGGGTCAAGGCTGGCGTCGTGTCGGCGGACCTGCGCGAGGCGGGACTGCGCGAGATGCTCAACTACGGGCACACGCTCGGGCACGCCATCGAGCGCGTCGAGGCATACCGGTGCAGGCACGGCGACGCGGTCGCGATTGGCATGGTGTTCGCGGCCCAGGTCGCCTGGCTGGCGGGCCGCCTTGACGAGAGGTCGGTGGCCCGCCATCGCGCGATCCTGCAGTCGGTCGGGCTGCCGATCTGCTACCCAGGTGGCCGCTGGGCGAAGCTGCGGGAGGCGATGAGCCTGGACAAGAAGACACGCGGCGCGACGCTGCGCATGGTCGTCCTCGATGGCGAGGGAAAGCCCGGCATCCTGGCGAACCCGCCCGAGGAACTGCTCGAGGAGGCTTATCGGGCAGTGTCAGCGGGGGATACGCCAACATGATCGCGCATGGCCAGCGCCCGGGGCAGCGAGTGCTCGTCCTCAACGGGCCCAACCTGGGACGGCTCGGCAAGCGCGAGCCGTCGGTGTACGGCTCGGCGACCTACGCGGACCTGGTGGCCTTGTGCGAGTCGTCGGGCACGCTGCTCGGCCTTGAAGTGGACGTCCGGCAGACCGATCACGAGGGCCAGCTCATCACCTGGGTCCACGAGGCCTGCGACGCGGCCACGCCGATCGTGCTGAACGCCGGAGCGCTCACCCATTACTCCTACGCGCTGATGGACGCGCTGAAGATGCGCACCGCCCCGCTAGTTGAGGTGCACATCTCCAATATCGCCGCCCGCGAGGGCTTCCGGCATGAGTCGGTGATCACGCCGGTCGCCGACGGGATCATCGCCGGGTTCGGGTTCCAGGGGTACGCGCTGGCGCTGCGTGCCGTGGTCGGCCTGCTGGAAGAGCGGGGGACGCGGTGACAGCGGACCGATGATCGTCCTCGTCGGGTTCATGGGCGCGGGCAAGACCACGGTGGGCCGCCTGCTCGCCAGTGCCCTTGGCGTGCCGTTTCTCGACAGTGATCACGTGATCGAGGCCCGGGCCGGGCGGTCGATTCCTGAGATCTTCGCGGCCGACGGTGAGCCGGCGTTCCGGGCACTGGAGCACGAGGTGATCGCCGACCTGCTGCGCGGCCCCGACGTGGTGCTCGCCCTCGGCGGCGGCGGCGCCGAGCACGAGGAGACCAGGAAGCTGCTGGCCGCGGCACCGGTCGCCTTCTTGCGGGTCAGCTACGACGGCGCGCTGGCCCGTGTCAGCGGCGACGACAACCGCCCGATGCTCGCCCGCCCCGATCTCCCCGCGGTCTTTGCCCGCCGCCAGGCCGCCTACGAGTGCGTGGCGACGGCAATCTTTGACGTCGATGCTGAGCCTCCAGAGGCGATCGCTTCGCAGATCCTGGCCCGTCTGCCCTAGCAGAACCGTTCTGGCTGGCCCGTTGCCTCCAGGACGGACATCCACAGGTCGCCGTTCGGGTCGACCTGGTTGCGGCTCGCAATTGCCAATGAGATCGGCACGTGCACGAACCGGCCATGCCAGCGGCCCACGACCATCGCGGTCCGGCCCGCCATCGCGGCGTGCACGGCTGCCTGAGCCAGTCGCAGGCAGTACACCGCGTCGTAGCCGTTGGCGGGCACGCTGCGGATCGCGTAGCCGGGGTCGACGTACCGCAGGCTGATGTCGGTGTGGCTCGCCGCGAAATCCTCGATGATCCGCTCGCGCAGCAGGGCGCCGATGTCCGCGAGCTTCGCGTTGCCTGAGGCGTCCACCGAGCCGTCGTAATGGAAGAGCTCCTGGCCCGCTCCCTCCGCGGCCACGATGACCGCGTGCCCCTGCCGCTGCATTCTTCTTTGCAGAACGGCGAGGAACCCGGTCTGCCCCTTCAGGCTGAATGGGATCTCCGGGATCAGGACGAAGTCGACGTCGTGACTCGCCAGCGCCGCATAGCAGGCGATGAAACCGGAGTGCCGCCCCATCAGCTTTACTAGCCCCACGCCGTTGGGAGTGCATCTCGCTTCGGTGTGGGCGGCCTTGATCGACTCGGTGGCGCGGGCAAACGCGGTCTGGAACCCGAAGCTCTGCTCGATGAACGGGATGTCGTTGTCGATGGTCTTGGGCACGCCGACCACCGACAACACGTGGCCCTGCCGGTCGGCTTCCTCGGCGATGCGCTGCGCGCCGCGCAGGCTGCCGTCCCCGCCGATCACGAACAGGATCGATATGCCGTGCTTGCGCAAGGTGGCCACCATGTCTTCGGGGTCCTGGCTGCCCCGGGATGTCCCCAGGATCGTCCCGCCCCGATTGTGGATGTCCGCGACCAGGGCGTGCGTCAGCCGCATGGGCTCGGACTCGCCGACCAGTCCGCGGTAGCCATCACGGAAGCCGAGAATCTCGGTCACGCCATAGTTGTCCGCGAGCTCTAGGACCAGGCCGCGGATGACGTTGTTAAGCCCGGGGCACAGCCCGCCGCAGGTGACGATGCCGACCGTTGTCGTGGCCGGGTTGAAGAAGATCCTCATCCGCGGGCCGCCCGACTCCAAGGAGGGCAGGCCAGCGACATCGCAGGCGCGGGTCGTGGCGGTCGACACGGTGTCATCCAGCAGTACCCGGTCAGACTCGTGGACGTAGTGCGGTGAACTCGCCCGCCCGCGCAGGAACCGCGCCATCGGCGAGACAAGCCGGGGCGTGCCAAGACGGCTCACAGTGAGATCGGCCGCGGTAATCGAGAGCGGGTTCCCGGTACTAACCACAAGGTGAAGGATACTTGTAATGGTCTAGTCCATTTTTGTCTGGGGGGTACACACCAGCCTCACGGGCCCCTGACCTGCTTCGGCTGGCCGCCGTAGGTCATCGGGCTGCGCCGCGCCGGGGGGATACTGAGCTATGCCGCAGATTCATGAAGCCCGCCGCCAGCGGGTGCAGACGATGGTCCGGGCGCTCGACGCCGACGCCGTTCTCATCACCCACGGGCCGAACGTCCGCTACCTGTCCGGCCTTGCGAGCTCCAACGCCGCGCTGCTGCTGCCCGCCGACGGCGTCGGCGTGCTGGCCACCGACTCCCGGTACGCGCTGGCCGCGCAGCGGGACGCGCCCGACCTGGAGCTGATCACCGACCGGTTCATTGAGGCGAGGCTGGCCGAGCAGATGCCCCGTCGCAAGCTGCGCAAGGTCGCGATCGAGGCCCATGAGATGACGGTCGAGCGGCATGCCGAGCTGGCGAAGGGTGCTACCGGGGTTACCACCGTCGCGTTCGGGAGGAAGGTAGAGGAACTTCGTGTGGTCAAGGATCCGTCGGAGCTTGAGCTGCTGGCAACGGCATGCCGAATTAGCGTCCAGGCGATGGCTGACGTCCTGCCCGATATCCGTCCTGGCCTTTCCGAACGGGACTTGGCCGCTGCCCTTGAGTACCGCATGATGCAACTGGGCGCGGAAAGGCCCGCGTTCGACACGATTGTCGCGAGCGGGCCGAACGGGGCGATTCCGCACCACTCGCCCACTGGCCGGCCGCTGGGGCGCGGTGACCTGGTGACGATCGACTTCGGCGCACGGCATGGCGGGTATCACGCGGACATGACCAGGACCTTCGCGATCGGTGAGCCAGCCGGGTGGCAGCGCGACATCTATGGCCTGGTGGCCGACGCGCAGCGGGCCGGGATCGAGGCGCTCGTCGTCGGGGCGGACGTCGCGGACGTGGACGCGGCGGCCCGCGACCTGATCGCGGCGGCCGGGCACGGTGAGCACTTCCAGCACGGGCTGGGGCATGGGGTAGGCCTTGAGATCCACGAGGCCCCGACGCTGGGATACGGAAGAACGGGTAAGCTTGATAACCAGGTTCCTGTCACCGTTGAGCCTGGTGTGTACCTGCCTGGCAAGGGGGGCGTCCGGATCGAGGACGTGCTGGTCGTCACGGCAGACGGTGGGGCCCGGACACTGACTTCGATGGCGCAGACTTCGATGGCAGAGCCTTCGACGACCTTGATTTCGACGACCTTGATTTCGACGAACAGCGAACTGCTCGTCCTGTAACGCGTGGAGACGACCCGTGGCAAGCACGAATGACCTGAAGAACGGCATGACGCTGAACCTTGACGGGCAGCTGTGGAATGTCGTTGAGTTCCAGCACGTCAAGCCGGGCAAGGGTCCCGCGTTCGTGCGGACCAAGCTGAAGAACGTGATGTCGGGCAAGGTCGTCGACAAGACGTTCAACGCCGGCATCAAGGTCGACGTGGCCAACGTGGACAAGCGCGACATGCAGTACCTGTTCCGTGAGGGCGCGGATTTCGTGTTCATGGACCTGGCCGACTATGACCAGCCCCGCATCTCGGAGGCCGTCGTGGGCGACGCCGCGAACTACCTGCTCGAGGAGCAGACCGTTGTCATCGCGTTCAACGATGGCACCCCGCTGTACGTGGACATGCCGGCCGCGGTCGAGCTGGTGATCAAGCACACCGACCCGGGACTGCAGGGCGACCGCTCCACTGGCGGCACCAAGCCGGCCGAGCTGGAGACCGGCGCGACGATCCAGGTCCCGCTGTTCATCTCCACCGGCGAGAAGGTCAAGGTCGACACCCGCACGGGTGCCTACCTCGGCCGCGCGTAACTGACCTTCTCTACAAGAAAACAAGGGGTGATGGATCGTGGCCGCGCGTAGCAAGGCGCGTAAGCGGGCGCTTGACGTGCTTTTCGAGGCGGAGCTACGCGGCCTGCCGGTCCTCGGCCTGCTCGCCGAGCGGATGTCGCTCGGCGAGCAGCCCACTCCGGAGTACGCGGCCGAGATCGTCCGCGGCGTCACTGCTCACAGCGACGAGATCGACAAGCTGATCGCGGACAATGCGGTCGACTGGACGCTGGAGCGGATGCCAATCGTCGACCTTAGCGTCCTGCGGATCGGCGTCTGGGAACTGCTGTGGGCAGCCGATGTCCCTGACGGGGTTGCGATCAGCGAGGCAGTCGCGCTGGCCCAGGACCTGTCGACCGACGGCTCCCCAGCGTTTGTCAATGGCCTGCTTGCCAAGGTCAGCAACCTGAAGCCGGCTCTGGCAGCCGCGAAGACCGCGGCCGCCGCGATGGACGAGTCCTCCGCCGCGATGGACGAGTCCTCCGCCGCCACCGAGGATGTCACCACGGGACGTGGTAGCGTCACGGGGACTGCAGTGCCCGCCTCAGCTTCCGGGCCCGCCTCAGCTTCCGGGCCCGCCTCAGCTTCCGGGCCAGCCATGGACGCGGAACCCGCCCCGGCCGTCAGTTCGGCGCGGCCGAGCAGGCCGACGCGGGGACTCGTCAAGCCGCCACGAGTGGCCGTGCGCCCCGCCACCCAGGACGACTCCTCCCACGCCGACTAGTGTCGCGTGTATCCCCCGATTCCCGGGGGGATACACACCAATCCCCGGACCCTCTGCCCGCTCGGGCTGGTCGCCGTACCTTCAGGCTGCGCCGCGCGAAACTACCCGCCGCACTCCCGGCAGGGCAGGCAGTGATGGTACCGGCGCTGCGGTCGGCAAGTGTACGCGGTGCGCCTGTGCTGTCGCAGGAGCGGCGGTGATGGCACATCGCGTACAAATCCTCGTGACGGCAATGCCGCCAACGTGGTCCCGGGGGCGCGCGCCAACTTGAGGCACACAACACTAGGCAACGAGGCCAGCAAGCCCGCAGGGTCCCGGGAGCGAAGCGAGGGACCCTGCGGGGCGCAGCCTGAAGGTACGGCGGCCAGCCCGAGCGGGCAGGGGGTCCGGGGGATTAGTATCCCCCGGATAACGCAGCCGCGAAGCTGATGCGCAGGCCCCAGCGGCGTAGGACCGCGATGAACCAGACCACGCAGATGGCGGCACCGACCAGCGTCAGGGCGATCGTGACCGCAGTGGACAGCAGTATGAAGAGCTTGTACGGCTCGGTAACCATCATGATGCCCAAGCCGACCGTGAGCAGCAGGAACAAGCCCGCCCAGAACCACGTCACGCCCTGGTAGAAGCGGTGCAGTCCCGGGTGGGAGTCGTGCTTGAGCGCGCAGACCTCGGCGGCGAGCTGGGCGACCAGCGGCTTGCGGGTGGGTGCCGTGCGCGCGAAGAACACGCACATCGCGAGGTTCGCCAGCGGGAACTGCAGCAGGTACAGCCACACGTTGCCGGTGAAGATCACGAAGGCGGTCTGCAGGGTCAGTACGAGGCCAGAGATCCACAGCAGCGCTGAGACCGACCCCGTTACCAGCTTGCGGATGACGATGAGCATCCAGACCACGCCAAGTCCGGCGAGCAGGCCAGGGTTACGGCCGAACAGGTCGGTGACGACGATCCACGCCCCGAACGGCAACCCGAGCGACTCCGCCATGTTCCACGCAGCCGTCCAGATCAGGCGACGAGGATGGGGGAACTCCAGGTGACAGGAGGGTCCTTGGTCGGGCATGCCGCTGAGCATATGAGAGCCGGGCCAATCTCGGGGGGCCATTCGGAGATGATGAAGTATCGGATTTGCGTGATGATCTATGGACGAATCGGAAGCCGTCATGACCTTGAGAACGCTACTCGAGTTCTCGCAGTTCAAGCTGGCGTATTAACAAAGGGTAACATACTGAGTGCGAAGAGTCGCCATCGACCGTGTGGCAAGTGTTGCATGTGGCATGTGGTTCGCCAGGGGCTGCACGGGCATGTACGGAGCATGGTCTCATGCACGGCGCTCCGGCACGGGGAAGCGGAGGCGAAAGAAACGAACGTCGTTCCAGGTGGCGGCCCCGCGCGGCGGGGCGCCTCCGGTGACGTCGAGGCGGGGGGACAGCGATCCCGGGGCTACCCTTGGAACGTGGCAGCGACAGTTCCGTTGAGAACGGGGGCCAGTAGTGCCGGCCTCAGCAGCACAGACCCTGGCGGCACTGGCCCTGGCGCCGCGCCGCGCGACGCCAGGCGCGACGGGGGAAGATCCACGCTGGCCTGGGACGTCCTGCAACGGGTGGTCGCCGCACGGGCGGCGCACGCCGGCCGGGCCTCGCTCGACATCATCGATGTCGGCGGCGGCACCGGCGGCTTCGCTGTCCAGTTCGCGGAGCTAGGCCACAACGTCACCGTCGTGGACCCCAGTCCGGATGCCCTGGCGGCCGCGCAGCGTCGTGCCGCCGAGCAGCAGGTGCGGCTGGCCGCCGTCCAGGGTGACGCGGACGGGCTTGACCACATGGTCGGGGATGAGGCGGCCGACCTCGTCATCTGCCACAGCGTCCTGGAGTACGTCGAGGACCCGGTCGCCGCGATGGCCGCCATTGCCCGCGTGCTGCGGCCCGGTGGCACCGTGAGCGTGATCGCCGGCAATGCCGTAGCGGCCGCCCTGCACGGCGCGCTGTCCGGCCGTTACGACCAGGCGCGCGAGATCGTCGTCAGCATCACCGGGGCCACGGGCAGCGGCATCGTGGACGGGCGCCGGCGGTTCACGCTGGCCGGGCTGACGGCCTTGATCGAGGGCGCGGGGCTGCGTGCTGGCGACGCCTATGGCGTCCGGGTCTTCGCCGGCCTGCTGCCGTCGACGGATCCCGACCCCGGCTCGGTCGACGCGCTGCGCGCGCTAGAGGACGAGGCAGCCGTCTACCCGGCACTGCGCGACATCGCCTCCAAGCTGCACGTGCTCGCCGAGCGGTGACCGGGGACCGGGGCCGTGTCCGCTGCGCCTGAGGGTAGTGCCGGGCCTGCGCCTGCTGCGCAACGGGGACGTCCCGGTGCGCAAGAGCGGGACGACGCGGCCTGCACCATCCTGCATGTGGACATGGACGCCTTCTACGCGAGCGTCGAGGTACGCGACAGGCCAGAACTGCGCGGCAAGCCCGTGGTCGTGGCCGGACTGGGGGCGCGCGGCGTGGTGCTGTCGGCGACGTACGAGGCGCGAGCTTTCGGGGTCCGCTCGGCGATGCCGACTACCCAGGCCCGGCGGATGTGCCCCCAGGCGATCTACATCTCGCCAAGGCACGGGCTGTATGGCGAGGTGTCGCGCGAGGTCATGGCTATCTTCCGCGCGGTCACGCCGGAGGCGGAACCGCTGTCGCTGGACGAGGCGTTCCTTGATGTCTCCGGGGCGCTTCGGCGACTGCGGATGACCCCGGCGGGGGTCGCCAGGCACATCCGCGAGCAGGTCCGGGAGCAGCAGGCCATCACCTGCTCGGTCGGGGTGGCGCCGGTGAAGTTCGTTGCCAAGATCGCCTCCGCCCGGTGCAAGCCCGATGGGCTGCTCGTCGTCCCGGCCGACGGCGTGCTTGACTTCCTGCACCCGTTGCCGGCCAGCGCGCTGTGGGGAGTCGGCGACAAGGCGGAGCAGGTCCTGGGCAGGCTCGGCCTGCGGACGATCGGCGACATTGCGCAGGTCCCGGAGCAAACCTTGCAGCGCGAGCTGGGTGCCGTTGCTGGAGCACACCTGTGGGCACTGGCCTGGGGGCGAGATGAGCGCAAGGTGGTCGCGGCGCGGGAGGAAAAGAGCGTCGGGGCCGAGGAGACGTTCCCCACCGACGTCGATGACCCCGAGGTCATCCGCCGTGAACTGCTACGGCTGTCGGACCGGACCGCGAAGGCGCTGCGCGCCGCCGGGTACGTCGCCAGGACCGTGACCGTCAAGCTTCGGCTGGCCAGCTTCAAGACGATCACTCGGTCGCGCACGCTGCCCGAGCCGACCGATGTGGCCCGAGTGATCTATGCCACAGCCTGCGCGCTGCATGAGAGCTCGGGACTCGATGCCCGGGCACGGCTGCGCCTAGTCGGGGTGCGGGCGACCGGCCTGCGGCCGGCCTCGGGGGCGGCAACCCAGCTCGCGTTCGGTGATCGCCCGGTGGGGTGGCGTGAGGCCGAGCAGGCGATGGACCAGATCGCGCGCAAATTCGGCGACGGTGCGGTGCGGCCTGCGGCGCTGGTCAGCGGCGTACACGGCAGTGATGCCCGGGGCAGCGGCAAGCGGGCAGGCCCAGTCCCGGATCCGCCGGCCGTGCCGGAGCTGGGTCTGGCCGCTGAGACAGCCATCCTCGCCTCTGGAGCGGCGAGCCCTGCCGCCGGGATGGCGAGGCCCGCTGCCCGCGGCAGTGGCCCCCGCCCCAGGGGTACGGACGGCGACCCCTTCCACAGTGCGTGCGGAGGCTCGTATCCTGGGAAATGAATCAGGTACGTAGGTGAGGTGAAAGTCACCCCATTTCCCCGGGTTCAATGGGAGGCGTGTCGTGCCGCTCTCTGAGCATGAGCAGCGCCAGCTGGAGGCGATCGAGCAGGCGCTCTACAAGGAAGATCGCCGGCTGGGTCGGCTTGTCCGCTCCAGTGACCCGCGCGTGCATTACCGGCGCCGGGCCGTGGAGGCAGCCTCTGGCTTCGTCGTCGGCATAGCCATGGTCGCGACGGGGGCTGTCTTGTCGCAGAGCTGGCATGTCTGGCTCTTCGTCGGTGGCTTCGTCATCATGCTGCTGTGCGGCATCTGGGCTCTGAGCAACTGGCGGCACATGTCCGGAGTGACGCTGAGCGTGGTCGGGGGGCCGAGATCCCGCAAGACCCGGCGGCGCAGGAACCGAGGCCAGGTGGGGCGGACCCCGATGATGGAGCGCTTCGAGGAGCGCTGGCGTCGTCGCCAGGAAGGCGGCCGCTAGCCGTGAGGCGCCGCTAGCCGGCCGCGCCGCTAGCCGTGAGGCGCCGCTAGCCGGCCGCGCTGCGGTCGCGGCAGGCGGATGTTCCCGACGGCGTCGGCTGCCTGGCCGACGCCGCTCGCCGTTGGCACGATGACCGACAGCGGCAGCACGCGCGCCTGCCAGCGGGCACGCACCGGCATGGTCGCCGCCAGCGCTCGGCGGAATTCGGCGCTGTCTTGACGCAGCCGCTCACCGGGGACCGGCTGTGCGGCGTACCTGGCGTGCTCTTCGGCCAGCGTGATCCGCTCCAGCGCGGCCACCCCAGCTCCTGCGGCCTGTCCAGCCCTGGCCTCGGCCGCGCTGACCCGCGCGCCGAGCCGGGTGCCAAGCGCCCGGGGGGTCTCGCTTGACGAGTACCCGGCCCGGTAGTTGATCAGGTCGTCCTGTAGCTCCCGCCAGGCGGCGTGGGCGAGTTCCGCGTCCCCGCCGCGTGTGGCCCGTCCCCAGCGCCGGCGGCGGATCGCCAGCCTCGCGGCGCAGGGAGCGATCAGCGCCAGCACGAGCAAGCCCGCCACCAGGAGGCCGACGATCTCCCATGGGGAGGTCCCTTTGGCGTGCTTGCCGGACGCGGTCGTGGTCTTGCCCTCCGCTCCGCCGCCGAACGCCTGCCGGACCCCCGCAGGCGGGTTGGTGTCGACCTTGCCGACGCCTGACTGGGTCGGCAGGATGGGAAGCGTTGAGGTCCCGCCCCTACCTGGCGTGGTGCTTGCCGGCTCGGTCGCGTATGCCGGGAGCGTCGCGCTGCCCTGGCCGTCCGTGCCAGCCGGGGTAGGCTCGAACCGCAGCCATCCAAAGCCCTTGAAGTACAGCTCTGGCCACTCATGCGCGTCGCTCGTCGTGACCAGCCAGGAGCCGTTGGGCTGGCGGGTACCGGACGTGTAGCCGATCACGACACGGGACGGAATGTTGACGAGGCGGGCGAGGTCCGCCATCGCGACAGCGAACTGCTGGCAGTACCCCTTCTTCGTGTCAGTCAGGAACGACAGGAGCTGGGTGGCGTTGGTGATGGACGGAGCCTTGAGTGAATAGCTGAACGTGCCGCTGTCGCTCAGCCAGGACTGGATGGCCTCCGCCTTGCCGTAGGCGGTCGTCTGCTCACTGGTGACCTCCCTGGCTAGATCCGCCAGGTTGCCCGAAGCCGTGTATGACCCAGGCAGCGACAGGTAGGCCTTGGCGATGGACTGCGGCGGCGGCCCGGCCGCCGCCAAAGCCGCCGCGGGAGGCTGCAGCTCCAGGCTCACCACGTTGTAGCTGAGGCCGGCGCCTGCCGGAACCGTGGAGTAGACCGTCAGGTCCGTCGTGCTGGCCTGCCAGTTGCCCCGCACCCCTACCTCGCTCGCCGGGTACGGGACCGGCAGCACGGCGGCGATCCCCGCGCTCACCTGCGTGGCCGTGCTGACATTCGGGGCCAGCTGGAAAGTCGTGGCGGCGTTTATCGCGCTGTCTGCCGGGAGCGTCCGGTTTACCAGCCCTGGCGCCGGCGGCATCAGCTCCTGGTTGCTGGCCAGGTTCACGGCGCGCTGGTTGCTGGCAACCTGCCAGCCCGTTGCGGTCAGCTGGTCGAGGACATACAGCTGCAGGTACTGCGGGACCGTCTGTCCGCCGGCGGCCGCGCTGTAGGACAGGACAGGCTCGGGCTTGGACTCCTGCAGTTGCTGGCTCACCACCTTCTCCGGCGACGGGAAGCCGGGTCCGCCGCCCGCGGCAGCGCCGGACCCCCGGCCGATCCCTGGCTGGCCGCCGATCAGCCGCGTGACGTGCAGGCCGGGGACGAACAGTGGCAGGCAGAGCGCGACTAGCACCGAGGCGATCCCCACCCGGCGGCCCGCAGCCGACAGCGCGCTGGTGTCCGGACCGCCGTACCCGGGGTGCGGCGGCTCCCAGTCCCGGATCCGCTGCTTGCTCTCGGCACTCAGCATTGCCAGGTACCCGAAGGTGCCGAGGCAGAACGCGATCACGGTCTCTACCCCGCTGCGACTCGCGCTGACCGTGAACGGCTCGGTGATCAGCAGCAGCAGCGGCACCCCGGCCAGGGCTACGCTCCGTAGCCGGACCGCGACCAAGTCGGTGAGCAGCGCCACGATGCCGATGCCGCCGCTGCCAAGCAGGACGACGCCGGAAAGCTCCGGGGCCGGGGGAGCATACTTGCCCGCCTCGGTCACGCCGGTGCGCGCGAGCCGGCCGAGCAGGTCCAGCGACCGCAGCGTCGGCAGCACGTGCCACAGCGAGTGGCCGGCCTCGAACACGAGGTTCAGGTATGCGGTGAGGCCCAGCACCATCGCCGCGAGGCACACGATGACCGGCAGCCTGCGCAGCCTCGTGAGCGTGCCCACGCCGGCGACCGTGATGGTAGCCCCCGCTCCGGCCCAGAACCAGGTTGTGCCCATGAACAGCGGGTACAGGGAGGTCCCTGCGAGCACCGTGGCGATGGCGGCGAAGACCGTAAGGCGGTGACTGCTCATGTGCCCTCCACTCGCCTGTGCTCGCTCATGAGGAGCTCACCATCCCTCGCATTCGGTGCAGTTGCTGCCAGGCGGCGGCCAATGGCGTGTCGGCGGTCACGGCCGCGGCCCGCCAGCCGGCACTGGCGAGGATCTGAAGCGGCACCGTGCCCGAGCCGAGCACGAGTGCCATCGCCTGGGTGGAGCCGCTCCGCGTCGTGGCCACCTCCCTGGCCTCCTCCGGGGTCATGCTCCCGAGCACCGCGATGACCTGGCCGCCCCCCGCGCGCAGCGCGCTGACGCCGTCATGCAGGCTGGCCGACTGCGAGGGCCTGACCACCGCCAGCGTGTCAAGCAGCATGTCATGGAAGGAGCCATGGCGGGGGATCAGCCCGGACTCGGTCACCAGTTGCGCGTCGAACCCCTCGTCGGCCAGGTGGACCCCGATGGAGGCGGCGACGCTGACCGCCAGCTCAAACGACGCGGCCGTGCCGTGCGCGAGCCGCCTGGTGTCGAGGAAGAGCGAGGCAGTATTCCGCCAGTGCTGCTCGTCACGCCGCACCATCAGCTCCCCGTACCGCGCCGTGGACCGCCAGTGGACCCGCCGCACCGCGTCGCCGGTCTGGTAGGGGCGGGGCGCCACGTCATCGTCGCCGCTCGCGGCGACGCTCCGCCTGCCGTCGTCGCCGCCAAGCCAGTTGCCGGACAGTGGCGCCCGGCTCAGCGGGATGATCTTCGGGGTGACGGTCAGCGTGCTTGTCGAGGCGAACGCGCGATTGATCTCCACGAGGCCGAACGAGTCCGCGACCCGCACCCGCAGCGGGCCGATCACGTACTTGCCCCGGGCACCAGACCCCACCTGGTACTGGAAGTCGTGCGCCCCGCCCCGTCCAATACCATCCAGAACGAACCGGGGCCTGCTCCCCAGCGCATACGGCACTGTGTCCTCGGCCAGCAGCAGTCCCGTCCGCAGTCGCGTCACGTTAGTCAGACGGACGGTCATCTCGGCGGGCTGCCCGACCGGGACCCGGATCGGCGTCAGCCGGCGCGTGCACGACAGCCGGTACCGGGTACGGCCCGCCCCCAGGCCGGACAGCAGCGGCAGCGCGACCAGCAGCGCCCCGATGCGCAGCAGGTCGGGCTGGGAGAAGAGCCCGCACGCCATGGCGGTGATGCCCGCCGCGACGAACGATCGGCCTCGGGTCGTCAGGGTGAGTAGCAGCGTGCGCATTGGTTCGCCTCGGTCGGCCTGGCTACGGTTTGGGCAGCGGGATGTCGGCGACGAGCCTGGCCACCACCTGCCCGGGGAGCTTGCCGTCGTAGACGGCCTCGGTGCTTGGAAGCAGCCGGTGCGCGAACACCGGGACCGCCAGTGACTGGACGTCGTCGGGGATGACGTAGTTCCGTCCGTCAAGCGCCGCCCTGCCGCGGCTCGCCCGCAGCAGTTGCAGCGCCGATCGCGGAGACGCCCCTAGGCGCAGCTCCGGTGCCCTCCGCGTCGCGTTGGCCAGCGCGATGATGTACTGCTTGACCGGCGGCGACACGTGCACTCCGCGGACGGCGTCAATCAGATCCCGTACATCGGCCGCCGTGGCGACGGGCTTGAGTGAGTCAAGCGGTGACGACGTGCCATGGGTGTCGAGCATCTGCAACTCGGCCGCCGCCGTCGGGTATCCGATCGAGATGCGGGCGGTGAACCTGTCGCGCTGCGCTTCAGGCAGGGGGTACGTGCCCTCCATCTCCACTGGGTTCTGCGTGGCGATCACCATGAACGGGGGCGCGAGCTCATAGGTGGTCCCGTCCACGGTCACATGCCGCTCTTCCATGCACTCCAGCAGGGCGGACTGGGTCTTCGGCGAGGCACGGTTGATCTCGTCACCGACCACGATGTTCGCGAAGACTGGTCCTGGCTTGAACTCGAAGTTGCGGTGCTCCTGGTTGTAGGCGTTCACCCCGGTGATGTCGCTGGGCAGCAGGTCGGGCGTGAACTGGACGCGCCGCACCGTGCAGTCGATGGACCGCGCCAGGGCCTTGGCGAGCATCGTCTTGCCGACGCCAGGTACGTCCTCGATGAGCAGGTGCCCCTCCGCGAGCAAGACGGTGAGGGCCAGCCGGATGACGTCCGCCTTCCCGTCAATGACGGACTCGACTGCCGTGCCGACCTTCTGGGCCAGGGCGACCAGCTCGTCAAGCCCCCGCTCACGATGCCCTGTATCCACTATCAATGGGCCTCCTCGTTCGGCCTGGCACGACTTCGCGCACTGCCGAGTGAAACAGTACGTCGTTTCCAGCGCTGTGTTGATGCTTCCCGGCACGCACGCCAGGTACGGGCGTGTATGTCGTATCGCTTACTACTGCACCGGAATTTACCTAAGTGACAGCCGTTTGGCACCTTTCCGCGCCCACTATCTGCGAGCCGGGCTGCGAGCCGGCCTCGTCTTCCTCCACTTCGCTCGCCCGGGGTCCTCCACTTCGCTCCACCGGGTCACTGCGGCACGCCCGGATGGTGCCGTTTACCTGCAGTTATGCGAGGGGCTCGCGGCAGGTGCGGGCGGGTCGCGCCGGGTCCTGGGCGGTCGGCACGCCGGTGTGGGCATTTCCCCTCCACCTTGCTCCACCACTTCTGACCTGCGGTTTTGCTCACCTGGCGGGCGCGGCACCGAGGTTTAGGCTGGTGCCGGTGGAGCGGGGTGGAGTACAGTGGGGCGCGGTGGAGTGACAGATGTCGAAGCTGCCAGCCAGGCGGTGGATCCCGATCTAGCCCGGCCCCGCTCAGTCGGGGGTGGTCCGGGGTGGGAGGTGAGAACCGTATGTTCCTCGGTACTCACGCGCCCAAGCTGGATGACAAGGGGCGTCTGTTCCTCCCCGCGAAGTACCGTGACGAACTCTCGGGGGGAGTCGTGATCACGAAGGGGCAGGAGCGCTGCCTTTACGTCTTTCCAATCGAGGAGTTCACCCGGATCACCGAGGCGCTGCGCAACGAGCCGGTCACGGCCAAGGGAGTGCGGGACAAGACCCGCATCCTGTTCGCCAGCGCCTCCGACGAGGTCCCTGACAAGCAGGGCAGGATCACCGTCCCGCCAAGCTTGCGGACCTATGCGGGACTCACGCGCGACTGCGTGGTGATCGGGGCGAACACGCGGCTTGAGATCTGGGATGCGCAGGCCTGGGAGGCCTATCTGACGTCTCAAGAGGATTCATACTCCGACGCTGACGAGGAGGTGCTGCCAGGAATCTTGTGAGCCGCCGCCGGCCAGGCCGGTGGCGATGGTTGTCCGGCGAGGTCTCCAATTCCGCGCCGGGGCCGTCTGGCTGGCGCCACTTCCCCGGTGCCAGGTACGGCCCGCGAGCACTACGGGGCGCGGACGGAGACCCGACCGGGCGGCGCGCCAGCAGGCAGCAGTGGGAGGGCGACGGCTTCCATCGGGCGGAGGCCGCCAGCCATCATCGCCCCCACCAGGGGCAGCAGCGGAAGCTACAGATACGGAGGGTCGGGATGGGCGAGCCCGCCTACGCGCACGTGCCGGTGATGGCCGACCGTGTCACGGACCTCCTCTTGCCAGCCTTCCAGCGACACGACCAGGCGGCCCAGGCCGGGGGCCGGGAACCTGCCGTCATGGTGGACGCCACGCTCGGCCGCGCCGGGCACGCCAGGAGAATGCTCGCGGCCTGCCCCGACCTGATCCTCATCGGGATCGACGCTGACGAGGCGGCCATCGCCGAAGGGCACGTGCTGGAGGCGGAGTACCCCGGCCGGGTGCGGCTCGTGCACGCCTTCTACGACGAGATCGACGCGATCGTCGCCGACGCCGGGTACCGCGAGGTCCAGGGCGTCCTGTTCGACCTCGGGGTGTCCTCGCCCCAGCTTGACGAGGTCGAGCGAGGGTTCTCGTACTCGCGAGACGCGCCGCTGGACATGCGCATGGACCAGTCGGCGGGACAGACCGCCGCCGACATCGTCAATTCCTATACCGCCCCGGAGCTGTCCCGGGTGCTTTTCGAGTACGGCGAGGAGCGGTTCGCCCGCCGGATCGCTGACTCGATCGTCCGGGAGCGAGCGAGGGAACCGATCACCAGCACGCTGCGACTGGCGGGCATCGTCAGGGACGCGATCCCGGCGGCGGCGCGGCGTACCGGCGGCAACCCCGCCAAGCGCGCCTTCCAGGCGCTGCGCATCGAGGTCAACGACGAGCTTGGCGCGCTGCGGCGGGCGCTGCCTGATGCCCTTGACCTGCTTTCCGCGGACGGCCGGATCGCCGTGCTCGCCTACCACTCACTGGAGGACCGGCTGGTCAAGCGGGAGCTTGCGGCGCAAGCGGCCGACAAGACCCCACCCGGCCTGCCGGTACGGCCAGGCACTGTGCTGATCGGGAACACGGGGTCGGCCGGGGGCGAGGTCGTGGCGGGACCGGAGTTCCGGCTGCTGACCAAGGGGGCCGAGCGCCCAGCTGACGAGGAGATGGCAGCCAACCCGCGGGCGGCGTCCGCGAGGCTGCGCGCGGCCGAGCGAATACGTGGAACGCGGCGAGCGGGGAGCACACGAACTTGAGCGAGCGAGCGAACCGAGGAACTAGAGGGGACGGCGTCATGGAGTACGGGGAGGACCAGCCGGCAGGCCGCCGCGCGACGCGAAGCGGGACACCGACGATCCCAAGACAGCGGCCGACGCGTCCGGCCGCATCGCGACCGCGGCCCACGCCAGAGGTCACGCCCGAGCCACCCGCCCCGGCCGAGGCGGCCAGGACGGCCCAGCGGCCCAGCCGGGAGCAGCCAGCTCGCCGGCGGGTCCCCCCGCGGTTCGCGGCGGCTCAGCCGGCGGAGCGCAGGCCGGGAAAGCCTGCCGATTCCGCGACGACGACCTCCCGTGCCGCCCGGGGTGCCACTAGGCCGACGGCGCGCCCCGCCCAGGCGCCCGCCGCCCCGCGCCGCGCCGCTCCTCAGCCCGCCCGGGCCGCCAGCGAACTGCCACTAGCCGCCCGCGCCGCAGCGGGCCGCCTGGACCCCGCACCGGCGGCCGCTTCGTCGCGCGCGGTGCAGAAGATGCCCTTCCTGCTGCTGGTGTGCGGCCTGCTCGGTGGCGCGCTGTTGTCCACCTTGGTGATCAGCACGACCCTGGACAAGGAGTCGGTCCAGATCACTGAGTTGCAACAGCAGGACAGCCAGCTCGCCAGGCAGAGCCTGCTACTCCAGAGCCAGGTCGCCGTAGCGGGGTCGACGCCGGTCATCGAGCAGCGCGCCTACCAGCTCGGGATGCGCCCTGTCGGCCTGATCCGGTATCTCGACCTGGGCAGCGGCCAGGTCCAGACCGGCGGCGGCAGCCGACGGTGAGCGCTATCGACGTCCCCGGGTACGCCCTGTGACGCGGGCTGGCGGCCCGCCGCCTCGCGGGCCGCGAGGCGGCGGGCCCGGCGCGTCCCGCCCCGGTGCCGCTCGTCCGGGTGAATCAAGGCCGGCCCCTGGGGCCGGTGGCAGCGGTTCCGGAGCGCCGCGCGACAGCTCCGCCAGGAGCAGTCCCGGGAGGAACAGCCCGCCGCGGGACAGGTCCCAGAAAGACAGCGGGCCACCCGGCACGGCCTCCCCGCGCTCAGGCACTCAGCGTCCGGACACCGGACGTTCCGGTAGCCCGCGCCCTGGTGACCCCCGTCCCGGCGGGCAGGCAGGCACGCGGGCCCGTCCGGGCGCAGCGGGGCTGGGCGAGGACAGGGGAAGGGACCGCTTCGGTGAAAATGGCAGGCGCACGGCGGGGAACGGGGCGGGTCGGGCCAAGACCCGCCAGCCGGTCCACCGGCGGCCACCGGGCCGCCGGCCGCGCTGGCTGATCGCCAGGAAGGGCGACCCGGGGCGCCGGCTGGCGGTCATGCTGCTCGCCATCGCGTTCGTGCTGACCCTCTTCGGCGGGCGGCTCGTCCAGCTGCAGGGAATGCAGTCGGCCCAGTTCCGTAACGATGCCCTCGGGGAGCAGGCGCGAACCCTGTCCCTGCCCGGGCTGCGCGGCAACATCTACGCCGCGGACGGGCAGGCGCTCGCGATGACCCTCGAGACGTACACGGTGACCGCCGACCCGAGGCAGATGACGGCGGCGGACATGCCGGCGTACGCCCGCCAGCTGGCCCGCCCGCTCGGCCTGACCAGCCAGCACCTGCTGGCCATGCTGCGGCACCCGGTCGCGTACGGCGGCGAGCCGGCGTGGATGGTGCTCAGCCCGAAGAGCGGCGTATCGGACACAGTCGACGAAGAGATCACCGCGCTGGACATTCCCGGCATCACCACGGCGCAGAGCTACCCCCGCGTTTACCCGGACGGCACGGCGACCGCCAACGTGGTCGGCTACGCGACCACCACGACCACGACCACCAACGGCGACGACACCACCGTCACCACCGGCCAGCAGGGCATCGAGGCGGAATACAACAGCCTGCTGTCCGGGCGCAACGGCAGAGAGCAGGTGTACACCACCTCCGGCGGCGAGCCGGTCCCGCTGGAGGGCGGCTCGATCACCCCAGCGACCAACGGCAGCTCCATCACGCTGACGATCAACTCCAACCTGCAATACGACGCGCAGCAGGCCTGCGAGGCGGAGGTCACCAAGATGCACGCGTCCGACTGCACCGTGGTGATCGAGCAACCGAAGACAGGCGACATCCTGGCCATGGCCCAGTGGCCGCCGGCCTACCAGCCGGGCGCGCAGGAGAGCACGTACACGTGGGACGACCTGCCGCTGCAGAGCGAGTTCGAGCCCGGATCCACCGCGAAGGTGATCACCGCCGCCGCCGCGTTCGAGCACGGGGACCCGAAGCAGACGCCGATGAGCGCCTACAACATCCCGTACCAGATCCTCGAGGGCGGCCTGGAAGTCCACGATGCTGAGTGGAGCCCAGGCGAGCACTACACGATCGCGGGCATCATCGCGAACTCGAGCAACATCGGCATGTCCCAGGTCGCCAACACGATCACGAAGCAGGAGCAGTACGACTACCTGCGGAACTTCGGCCTCGGCCAGCCGACCGGGCTGGACCTGCCTGGCGAGGCCGAGGACTACGGGAACCTGCCTGCGCCGTCCCAGTGGTGGGACAGCGAGCGGTACACGCTGGCCTACGGGCAGGGCGTCGACGCGAACGCGGTGCAGATGGCCAGCGTGTACGCGACGATCGCGAACGGCGGTGTCCGCGTGCAGCCGCGGATTGTCGAGAGCATCACCAGCCCGTCAGGCAAGAAGACGCTGTCGCCGCCGTCGCCGACCCGCCGGGTGATCGCGCCGACGACCGCTCGCGAGCTGATCCAGATCCTCCAGCAGGTGCCGGGCGTGGACGCGTCGGCCGGCATCGACGTGGGGGAGATCCAAGGCTACGCGATCGCCGCCAAGACGGGAACTTCCAGTGAGACAGGGCCGGAATGCAAGCCGAAGGGATCGCTGTGCGAGCACGGCTCCAGCTACATTGGCATGGCGCCCGGTAACGACCCGCAGGTCGTGGTCGCGGTGAACGTGCAGGACCCGGACACGGCTGACGACTATTACGGAGACGAGGTAGCTGGTCCCGTCTTCAACACGGTCATGAAGTTCACGATCGCGACCCTGCAGATTCAGCCCGACGACCCCACAGTCCCTTATGTCCGGCTCAACGCGCCCTGATTCCGGGTACTCTCTGGTCGTGATCCGACCCGCCCGCATCCAGGCGCGGCCGCTTTCCGGACTCGGCGAGCTTCTCGGTATCAGCGCGAGCCCGGCAGGGCGACCCCGCGGGACCTCTCGTGGCGCTGGCCCCGAGGGGTGGCCCTCCGGTACCTCTCGCGAGTACGCTGCACCGGGCATTACCGGTGTGACACTGGACTCGCGGCAGGTCCAGCCGGGAGACCTGTACGCCGCACTGCCTGGCGAGCGCGCCCATGGTGCCGACTTCAGCGGTGACGCCGTCGCGCGCGGTGCCGTCGCGATCCTGACCGATCCGGCCGGGCGCGACAGGGTCGCTCGCTCGCTCGATAGCCTCGCCCTTCCATCGGGCGCGCTCCAGGAGGGACAGGGGGCCGTCCCCGCGGGAGATAACGGGCATGGCGTCCCGGTTTTTGTGGTCGCCTCGCCGCGGGAGCGGCTCGGCGACATCGCGTGCTGGGTCTATGGCGACCCGTCCAGCCGGATGCGGCTGATAGGGGTAACCGGGACCAGCGGCAAGTCGACCACTAGCTACCTGGCGGAGGCCGGGCTGCGCGCCGCTGGGCACGTGACCGGGCTGATCGGCGGCGTGGAGCTACGCGTCGGCGGGGACCGGCTCGCCAGCAAGCTCACCACGCCGGAGGCCCCGGACCTGCAGGCGCTGTTCGCGGTCATGGTGGAGCGCGGCGTGACCGCCGCCGCGATGGAGGTGTCCTCGCACGCCCTCGCCCTCGGCCGGGTGGCCGGGACCCGGTACGACGTCGCGGTGTTCACCAACCTGTCACAGGACCACCTGGACTTCCACGCGACCTTCGAGGACTATTTCCGGGCCAAGGCGCGGCTGTTCACGCCGCAGTACGCCTCGGTTGGCGTGATTAACGTGGCGGACCGGTACGGGCGGCGGCTAGTGGCGCAGGCATCCATCCCGGTCACGACCTTCTGCGCCGAGCCTGGTCCCAACGGCTACTGGGACGCTGACTGGCAGGCGCGGGACGTGCGTTCGGGCGCCGATGGGTCAACCTTCCGGGTGGTCGGCCCCGGCGGCGTGGAGGCCGACGGGTCGGTGAGCCTGCCCGGCCCGTTCAACGTCGCCAACGCCCTCGGCGCGATCGTGGCGCTCGTGGAGGCCGGGGTGCGGCTCTCGGACGCGGTAGCCGGGATCACCGCCTGCCAGGGGGTGCCTGGCCGGCTGCAACGGGTGCCCGGCACCCCGCCGGACGCGTTCGTGGACTACGCGCACAAGCCCGGCGCCGTCGAGGCAGTGCTGCGGGCGCTGCGCGAGGTGACGGCGGGCGACCTGATCATCGTGCTCGGCTGCGGCGGCGACCGGGACCGGGGCAAGCGCCCCCTGATGGGGACCGCCGCCGCGTCGCTGGCCGACGTGGCGATCTTGACCAGCGACAATCCCAGGTCAGAAGATCCGCTGGCGATCCTTGATGAGATGCTGCACGGGGTAATGGAGGTTCCGAGGGGGGAGCGGGGCCGGGTCATCATCGAGCCGGACCGCGCCGCGGCTATCAGCCTCGCTGTGGGCCTGGCGGGGAAGGGGGACGTGGTGCTTGTGGCCGGGAAAGGGCATGAGACCGGGCAGTACGTCGGCGGCTGCGTGCTGGCATTCGATGACATGGCGGTGACCGCCGAGGCGATCGCGCGGCTTGGCTCTTCGGAGGCCCTGTCATGATCAGGCTGACTCTCGCGGAGATCGCCGCGCTCACCGGGGGAACGCTGTCGGGTGCCGCCCCGGACGCTGTCGTGACCGGGCCGGTGGTGATCGACTCCCGCAGGGCGCAGCCCGGCGGGCTGTTCGCCGCCATCGCCGGAGAGCATGTCGACGGCCACAACTTCGCCGCCACCGCTGCCCGCGCCGGCGCCGTCGCGGTGCTTGCCGCGCGGCCACTGGACGGCGTGCCGTGCGTCGTCGTTCCTGACGTGACGGCCGGGCTGGCGCTGCTGGCCACGACAGTGGTCTCCCGGCTGGTGTGCCCGGCGTCCCCGGCAAGTCCCGGCCTGACCGTCGCTGGGATCACCGGGTCGTCAGGCAAGACGTCGACCAAGGACGTCACCGCGCAGCTATGCGAACAGCTTGGCCCGACGGTCGCACCGGAGGGGTCGTTCAACAACGAGTTTGGCCTCCCGCTTACGGCGCTGCGCGCCAGCGAAGAGACGCGCTTTTTGGTGCTGGAGATGGCCGCCCGCGGACCTGGCCACATCGCGGAGCTGTGCGCGATTGCCCCGCCGAGGATCGGCGCCGTGCTGAACGTTGGACGAGCGCACGCCGGGGAGTTCGGGTCGCTGGAAACCGTCGCCAAGGCCAAGGGGGAGCTCGTCGAGGCGCTGCCGGCCGCCGCCGGAGGCGGCGTCGCCATCCTGAACGCCGACGACCCGCGCGTACTGGCCATGGCCGACCGCACCGCCGCCCGGGTGGTGTTGTTCAGCGCCGCGCCGCGCACGCGCTCAGGGCCGCGCGAAGCCGATGTCAGGGCGGCGGAGATCGCCCTTGATGACCTAGGCCGCGCGTCGTTCCGGCTGCTGATGCCCGGCGGCATGGCCCCGGTGCGGCTGCGACTACACGGGGCCCATCACGTTCCTAACGCACTTGCCGCCGCCGCCATCGCCGCTGAGCTCGGCATGGAGGTGCCGGCCGTCGCCGATGCGCTATCCCAGGCGACGGCCCGCAGCGGCAAGCGGATGGACGTGCGGGAACGGGCCGACGGCGTCCTGGTCATCAACGACGCCTACAACGCCAACCCGGAGTCCATGCGTGCCGGGATCGAGGCCCTAGGCCACATGATCAGCCGCGGCCGGCGTGGCATCGCGGTGCTCGGCTACATGGCCGAGCTCGGCGACATCGCCGAGGCCAGCCACTTCGAGGCGGGCCGCCGTGCCGCCGAGGCAGGAGTCGCCATCCTCGTAGCGGTGGGCGAGTCGGCGGACGCCGCGGTTCGCGGAGCACAGTCGGTGCCGGGGTGGCAGGGGCAGGCGGTGGGCGTGCCGGACGCGGCGGCCGCCATTGACATGTTGCGCAACCAGTTGTGCCGCAATGACGTCGTACTAGTAAAAGCATCGAAGGCAGTCGGGCTGTGGGAAGTCGCAGACGGGCTGCTCGCGGAGGTTACCCCTTGAAGACCATCCTCCTGTCCGGCGCGATCTCGTTGATTGTCGCGCTGCTTGGCACGAGGCCGACGATCACGATCTTGCGCAAGCGCAAGCTTGGCCAGCAGATCAGGAGCGACGGGCCACAGGGGCACCTGGGCAAGAGCGGCACGCCCACCATGGGCGGCATCATGATCATCATCGCGTCCCTGGTCGGCTATGTCGCGGGTCACCTGCTCACGGACGACCCGATGACGGCCTCCGGCGTGCTGGTGCTGTTCTTGATGACCGGCCTTGGCCTAGTCGGCTTTATCGATGACTTCATCAAGCTGTTCCTGCGGCGCAGCCTGGGCCTGCGCAGCGGGGCCAAGCTCGCCGGGCAGGCCGTCGTCGGCGCGATCTTCGCGGTCCTCGCGCTGCACTTCCCTGACGGCTACGACCTGACCCCGGCGTCGGATCACCTGTCGTTCCTCGCCGACTTCGGCATCACGATCGGCCCGATCCTGTTCGTGCTGTGGGTCCTGGTCATGGTGACCGGCACCTCCAACGGCGTGAACCTCACCGATGGCCTGGACGGCCTGGCGTCTGGCGCCTCCATCCTCGTCCTCGCCGCGTACGTGATCATCGGCAACTGGCAATACCGCAACGACTGCACCAACGCGCTCACCACCAACTGCTACCAGGTGCGCGACCCGCTGGACGCCGCCGTGGTGGCCTCCGTCGTGATGGGCGCCTGTTTCGGCTTCCTATGGTGGAACGCCCCGCCGGCGAAGATCTTCATGGGCGACACCGGCTCGCTGGCCCTCGGCGGCGCACTGGCCGGCCTGGCGATCATCACCCGCACCGAACTGCTGCTACTGCTGCTCGGCGGCCTGTTCGTGATCATCACGCTGTCGGTCGTCATCCAGGTTGGCTCGTACAAGATGACCCATAAACGGGTGTTCCGCATGGCACCACTGCAGCACCACTTCGAGCTAGCTGGCTGGGCTGAGACAACGATCGTCGTCCGTTTCTGGCTGATCGCCGGCATGTTCGTCGCCCTCGGCCTAGGCATCTTCTATGCCGCCTGGTTGCCCATTAAATAGGCGAGCCCTGTCGTCTTGCGGCGGCGCCACCGAGCCATCACGGTTACGGCCCCGCGGCGCCAGCGAGCCATCACGGTTACGGCCCGGCGGCGCCAGCGAGCCATCACGTACGGCCCGGCGGCGCCACCGAGCCGTTACGGTTACGGCCCGGCGGCGCCACCGAGCCATCACGGTTACGGGCCCGTGGCGCCAGCGAGCCATCACGGTTACGGCCCGGCGGCGCCAGCGGGTTCGTTGCGGCTAGTGGCGCAGGGCCTGGTCGATGTCCGCGAGTAGGTCCCCGATCGGCTCGATGCCCGCCGATAGCCGGATCAGCGACGGGGGTGCGGTCTCCCCGGCCCAGCGGGTCCGCCGCTCCCAGGTCGACTCGACACCGCCGAAGCTGGTCGCTGGCACGATGAGCTGGCCGGCCGCCACGACCGCGTCGCCCTCGGCTGCCGTGCCTGACCCGCCATCGCGGCCGGCTAGCTCGAAGGACAAGAGGGGGCCGTGCCCGTTCGGCATCAGGGAATGAGCAAGCTCCAGGGTGGAGGGACTCGTCCCTGGGTAGTGGACCGCCCCTACCCTCGGGTGGGCGAGTAGGAACTCCGCGATCGCCTGCGCGTTGGCGGACTGCCGCTCGATCCGCAGCGGCAGCGTCTTCAGCCCGCGCAGCACCAGCCAGCTCTCGAACGCCCCCAGGATCGCGCCGCCGGAGGTCCGCCAGTCCCGCACGGCAGTCAGCAGCTTCTCATCCCTGCTGACGACGGCGCCGCCGAGCACGTCTGAGTGACCGGAGATCGACTTCGTCAGCGAGTAAACGGAGGCGGTGGCCCCGAAGTCCAGCGGCTTTTGCAGCAGCCCCGTCGCGACCGTGTTGTCCACCACCATGGGCGCGCCGGTGCTCGCGGCGATCGCCCCGAGTTCCTTCAGGTCGGCCACCCGCAGCAGCGGGTTGGTCGGCGTCTCGGCCCACAGGACTGACGCCTGGCCGGCCAGCGAACGCTTTATGGCGGCCAGGTCGAGCATGTCCACGGCCACCACCTTCGCGCCGCGCGGCTGGAGCCGGTCGGCCATCGCTAGCGTGTTGTAGTAGCCGTCATCGAAGAACACGAACTGCTGCCGGCCCTCGCCCAGCGCCAGCATCAGCGCCATCGACGCCGCCTGCCCCGAGGCGAAGGCCACCGCGCCCGCGTCCTCGATCTCGCCGAGCACGGCCTCGACGGCCTCCCAGCCGGGATTAGCGATCCGCCCGTAGCCGCGCGCCGGATCGGGCTGGCCCTGCGACACGTAGGTGCTTGTTGCCAGCAGGGGCGGCGACAGCGGCGCGCCCGCGTCCCGCTCAGTCCCCGCGTGCACGATCCGTGCTTCAACCGAGAAATCCATGCAGCCATTGTGGGCTACCCGGACATGCCAGTGATCAGCGCTAGGCGCGTCATGCCGGGCCAGCCCCGCGGTCGCTGCCCTATTTGCCGGAGATCTCGCCATCCGGCGCAGGCAGATATTCATGATCGCGTGTAGTTGCCGTTTGATAACAACGGCAACTACACGCAACCGTACGCCTGTGAGGGGTGGAGGGACTGCGATACGGCCTGGCTGCCAGGTAAAACAAGACATGGTGCCTTATGTCACGTTGTGTCCATCTTCGGCTTCGCCCACCGCCGCGGCGCCGCGGTTGCCCGCCTGGTAGCGCGACGGTCCGGGCGACAGTTGCGCGACACGCGCCGGATGTGCCGGGAATGGGCGGGTGTCCCTAGGAAACTGGGAGTCATGCGAGCCCGCGCTCTTTCTGATCCTGACCTTGCTCCCGAGGCCGATGTCGACCAGTTCGGGCCGGCCGGGGACTCGCCCGTCGACCTGCAGGGTCTTGACGGCCTGCGCGGTCTCGGCGGCCTGCGCGGCCGGATGCACGCGCTGCGCGAGCTCATCGCACGGCCGCTGGCGCCGTACTACCTGATCCTCGGGATCACCGCGCTGCTGCTGCTGCTCGGCCTGGCCATGGTGCTATCGACCGGGTCCATCAAGGACCTGACCGACGGCGAGTCGCCATACTCGGACTTCTTCAAGCAGCTCATCGGAGTGGTCGTCGCTAGCCCGCTGGCCTGGCTGGCTTCCCGCTCCTCACCCCGGCTGTTCCGGGCGGCCGCCTACCCGCTGCTCGCGATCTCGATCATCGGCCTCGGGCTGACGCTCATCAACGGGGTGGGCCACGAGACCAACGGGGCGAGCCGCTGGATCCGGATCGGGCCGGAGGAGTTCCAGCCGTCGGAGCTGGCTAAGCTCGCGCTGGTGCTGTGGGGGGCGGACCTGCTCGCCCGCAAGGAGAAGCTAGGGCTGCTGGCGGACTGGCGGCACATGCTGATCCCGCTGATGCCCGTGACGGGGCTGATCGCGATGCTGGTCATGGCGGGTGATGACCTGGGCACGACGTTCATCATCGTGATCATCTTCCTCGCGCTGCTGTGGGTCGCTGGCGCGCCAGGGCGGCTGTTCACCCTCATGCTGATCCTCATGGGGCTGGTTCTGGTCCTGCTCATGGTGACCTCGCCCTACCGGCTGTCGCGCATCACCGGCTTCCTGTCCCCGCAGACCAACCCGACAGGCCCGGCCCAGCAAAGCATTCAGGGCAAGTGGGCGCTCGGCTCTGGCGGGTGGTTCGGCGTCGGCCTCGGGGCTGGCGGCGCCAAGTGGGGCTGGGTGCCGGAGGACTGGAGCGACTTCATCTTCGCGATCATCGGTGAGGAGCTTGGGCTGGTGGGGACGCTCTGCGTCACCGCGCTGTACGGGGCGCTCGCCTACGCCGGGCTGCGCGTGGCGCGGCGGGCCGAGGACGGCTTCTCCCGGCTGGCCGCGGCGGCCATCACGATCTGGATCGTCATGCAGGCGGTGGTCAACATGGGCGCGGTGATCAACGTGCTGCCGATCACCGGAGTCCCGCTGCCGCTCGTCTCCGAGGGGCTATCGTCCGTGCTCGTGACCATGGTCGCGCTTGGCATGCTCATGTCTTTCGCCCGCCGCGAGCCCGGAGCGGCGCAGGCATTGGCCGCACGTGGCCCCAGCGTCGGGGAACACGTTCTAAGCTGGCTTGGCCGAGGTAAACAGAGGTGACGGGGCTGCTGGGTATACATGAGCACGGGACCCGGGTGAAGAGCGAGGAGCGTGGTATGAGGGTTGTTCTTGCCGGCGGGGGGACAGCCGGGCACATCGAGCCGGCCCTCGCGCTCGCTGACGCCTTGCGGCAGGCCGACAAGAGCATCTCGGTGACGTGCCTGGGCACCGAGCGCGGCCTGGAGACCCGCCTGGTGCCGGCCCGAGGGTATGAGCTTGGCGCTCATCCCTCCGGTGCCGCTGCCCCGGAGGGTCACGCCGCAGCTGCTGACCGTGCCGGGCCGGCTGGCCGGGGCGGTCCACAAGGCCGGGCAGATCCTCGACAAGGTGCAGGCGGACGTGCTCGTCGGCTTCGGCGGCTACGTCGCGACGCCGGCGTACCTCGCGGCCAAGCGGCACAACGTGCCGATCGTGGTGCATGAGGCGAACCCGAAGCCCGGCATCGCCAACCGGCTCGGCGCGATGCTCACCACGTACGTGTACACCTCGCAGCCGGATACGCAACTGCGGAACGGGCAGTGCATCGGGCTGCCGATCCGGCGCCAGATCGCCGAGCTCGACCGGCTGGCGATGGGTGACAAGGCACGAGCCCACTTCGGCCTGCGCACTGACATGCCCGTGCTGCTGGTGACTGGCGGCTCCCAGGGGGCCCGCTCGCTGAACCGGGCGCTGGCCGGTGCCACGAGCGCCATCCGGGCGGCCGGAGTGCAGATCCTGCACGTGACCGGGCCGAAGAACACCGGCGAGGTTTCCGCGCAGGCCGGCCACGTCCCCTACGTCGCCGTCCCGTACGTCGACCGGATGGACCTCGCCTACGCCGCCGCGGACTTCGCCCTGTGCCGTGCGGGCGCTATGACCTGTGCCGAGCTCACGGCGGTGGGGCTGCCGGCCGTGTATGTTCCGTTGCCCATCGGCAACGGTGAGCAGCGGCTCAACGCCCTGCCTATCGTGCAGCGAGGCGGCGGCATGCTCGTCGATGACGCGGAGCTCACCGCGGAGTGGATCAAGTCGACCCTGCTGCCGGTTCTCACCAATATCGACCGGGTCGTGAGCATGTCGGAGGCCGCGGCGACGCTCGGGCGCAAGGACGCGGACCAGGCGCTCGCCGCCGCGGTCATCGAGGCCGCCGCCAGTCCCCGGGCATCCGATTCCCGGGCATCCGACGCCGCCGCCGCGCCGGCCGAGGATCCCGGCGGCCCCGACGATGTGCAGGCGCCAGGCCCTGCCCCCTGGGGTGCGCCCATGGGGCAGCCAGCGCCCGGCGAGTCGGCTCCTTACCAGTCGGCACCGGTCCCGGAGGGTGGCTTCTTCCGGCCCACCGGGCAGCGCGCGGCGAGCCAGCGCGCGTCCGGGCTGCGGCCCCCGTCGCACCGGGCACCGAGCCAGCCGTCCGGGCGGCAGTTGCCGGGCGGGCAGCCTGGCCGGCCGCCGTTCGGCCAGCAGTCACTGGGGCAGTCCGCCCTCGGCCAGTCGCCGTTCAGCCAGGACCCGTCAGGCCAGCAGCTGGGGCAGGGACTGGGAGGGCAGCGCCCGGCTCCCGGACGGCACCGGCAGTCACGGTGACCCGATCGCCGCACGCGGCATGGGCCCGCCAGACAGCGTGGATGGTGCCGGCGGGCATGGTGACTGGACAATAACACCCTAATAACAGCAACAGCCGTCCCCGGCTGGCCGGCTGTCGGCCAGCCCCGCGAAGGAGAGCAGCACCTGATGGCGCTCGTCAAGCCCGCCGATGTCCCTGCGCTGAGCGACCTAGGGCGGGTGCACCTTGCTGGCATCGGCGGGGCCGGGATGTCCGCGATCGCGCGGATAATGCTGGCCCGAGGCATGCCGGTCTCCGGTAGCGACGCGGTGGAGTCCGCCACGCTGAAGGAACTGGAGTCGCTGGGCGCGCGGGTGCATCTCGGCCACCGCGCGGCCAACCTGGGCGACGCCCAAACCCTCGTCGTGTCCAGCGCGATCCGCGAAGACAACCCCGAGCTCGCGCAGGCCCGCAGTCGCGGGCTGCGGGTGCTGCACCGAGCCGGGGCACTCGCCTCCCTCATGGCCGGCCGCCGGGTGATCGCGGTCACCGGCACGCACGGCAAGACCACGACTACCTCGATGATCACCACGATCTTGCTGGGAGTCGGCGCGGCGCCTGGTTACGCCATCGGCGGGACCCTGGCCTCGACCGGGGTCAACGCCGCCGACGGACCCGGCAGGGACTTCGTCGTCGAGGCCGACGAGAGCGACGGGTCGTTCCTGATGCTGTCACCGGACGCCGCCGTCATCACCAACGTGGACGCCGACCACCTGGACAACTACGGAACGGTGGATGCGTACCGGGCGTCGTTTATCGAGTTCTGCGAGCGGATCGTCGCGGGCGGCCTGCTGGTCACGTGCGCCGACGACCCGGGTGCAGGCGAGGTCGCCGCCCACGCGCGCGGCCAAGGCCTGCGGGTGGTCACCTACGGCGCGTCTGCCGGGGCCGACTACCGGGTGCGCGACGTCCAGGTGGCGGGCATGACCACGAGCTTCACCGTGACCGGGGCCGCCTCGCTAGACGTCACGGTCCAGGTTCCCGGCCAGCACTACGCGCTGAACGGGACCGCCGCCCTGGCAGTGGCGGCCGAGCTCGGCATTGCCGCGACCAGTGCCGCTGCGGCGCTGGGCAACTACCAGGGCGCGGGCCGGCGGATGGAGCCCAAGGGGGAGGCGGGAGGCGTCCGGGTCGTCGACACGTATGCGCACCACCCGGTCGAGCTTGTCGCCGACTTGGCCGCCGCCAGGGAGATCGTCGGCCACGGTCGGGTGATCGCGGTGTTCCAGCCGCACCTGTACAGTCGCACGCGGATCTTCGCTGACGAGTTCGCGGCCGCGCTGGGACTGGCGGACGTGGCGGTGGTGCTCGATGTGTACGCCGCGAGAGAGGACCCAGAGTCCGGTGTGTCCGGCCGCCTGGTCGCCGACGCCGTGCGCGGCCAGGCGCACTACGTGCCCCTGGCCGCTGACGTTCCCCGCGTGGTCGCGTCCATCGCCGCGCCTGGCGACCTAGTGCTGACGATGGGAGCGGGCGACGTTACCCGGCTGGGACCGCTGGTACTTGAGGAGATCGCGGCCTCGCCTGGCGTGGGCACAGGGGTTGCCGGCCAGTGAGCGCGGACGACAGGCAGGCGCCGGGTCCCGCCCGGACCTCGGCGGCCGCTCGCACACCCGACCCGGCTCGTACCTCTGGCCCGCTCCGTACCTCTGGCCCTGCTGGTCCTGCTGATCATGCCCGGACCTCTGGCCCGATCCAGATCTTCGAGAACACCAGTTCCACCGGCGACCGGACTGGCCGGACTGGCCGCGGGCAGTTGCGGCGGCCCAGCCGGGGAAGCCGGTGGCGGCCGGCGTTTTTCGTGCTCGCACTGGTGGGCATCCTGGGCGTGGCCGGCTGGGCGCTGCTCGGGTCACGGCTGCTCGTCGTCCGGGTGGTCACCGTGACGGGCACTCACCTCGTGTCGACCGAGCAGGTCATCGCGGCGGCGGACGTGCCCTCCGGCACGCCACTGATCAGGGTCGACCCGCAGCAGGTGGCAGCCCGGGTTGAGGCCATCAGGCAGGTGGCGTCGGCGCGAGTTACCAAGGACTGGCCGGATGGCCTGTCGATCACGGTGCGCGAGCGCGTCCCCGTCGTGGCCGTCGCGATGTCCGGCGGCGGGTATGACAAAGTGGACCCCGACGGGGTCATCGTGGCGTACTCGGCATCGAAGCCCGCCGGGCTGCCGCTACTGGTGACCTCGGTGCCAGGCAGCCAGCTACGCGGTGACCCGGGCATCGCCGCGGTGGCCCAGGTGCTGGCCGGGCTGCCGTCGTGGCTGTCGCGGCAGGTGGCGAGGGTGTCCGTGAGTGAGTCCCCCGTCGGCTCTAGCGGAACTGCGGCCGCGGGCTTGCCGTCGGCGGTGACCCTGTACTTGTCCGGCGGGCAGACGGTGGTGTGGGGCGATGCTGACGGTTCCGGGGTCAAGGCGCGCGAGCTTGCTATCTTGATGCGCGATCGGGCGAGCTACTTCGACGTGAGCGATCCGAAGACGGTCGTTACACGGTGATGGCAACCTGCTGCAATGCGATGTCATCCGACAGCTATGTGGTCTAGGCGCACTGTGGTCTAGGCGCACTGTGGTCTAGGGGCACTGTGGTCTAGGGGCACTGTGGTCTAGGGGCACTGTGGTCTAGGGGCACTGTGGTCTAGGGGGCACTGTCGTCTACGGCTAATGCCGTCTCGGAGCATGGGTCGTCCGGTCAGCCGGTCGTCTCCCAGCTGTTATCCGCGACACGTTGAAGAGGTTCACGCGTGGTTAGTTGACCCTGGTGGCTAGCCACCTTACTGTCCCTATCAATCGTAGGACAGCATAACTCTAAATCTCAACCTGAAGGTGAAACCTGGCAGAAGCTAATTTCGATGCCAGGTCACCCGGGGCCGGGGACGGGGCAGGCAGGCTCACGAAGCCACGCCAGCCCGGCAAGTTGGACGAGCGGAAAGGTACCCTCCTCGTGGCAGCACCGCAGAACTATCTGGCGGTCATCAAGGTCGTCGGAATCGGCGGGGGCGGCGTCAACGCCGTCAATCGCATGATCGAAGAGGGACTCAAGGGCGTCGAGTTCATCGCGATTAACACCGATGCGCAGGCCTTGCTGATGAGCGACGCCGACGTCAAGCTCGACGTCGGGCGCGAGCTCACCAGGGGCCTCGGCGCCGGGGCGAACCCGGATGTCGGCGCTAGGGCCGCCGAGGATCACCGAGAGGAGATCGAGGAGGTCCTCAAGGGCGCCGACATGGTCTTCGTCACGGCAGGTGAGGGGGGCGGCACCGGGACCGGTGGCGCGCCGGTCGTCGCGTCGGTTGCCCGGTCTTTGGGTGCGCTGACCATCGGCGTGGTGACCCGTCCCTTCGGCTTTGAGGGCAAGCGGCGCGCGGTGCAGGCGGAGGTCGGCATCGAGCGACTGCGGGCCGAAGTGGACACGCTGATCGTCATCCCGAATGACCGGTTGCTGTCGATTTCCGACCGGCACGTCAGTGTCCTGGACGCGTTCAAGGCCGCCGATCAGGTGCTGCTGTCTGGTGTGCAGGGCATCACCGACCTGATTACCACCCCGGGCCTGATCAATCTCGACTTCGCTGACGTTAAGTCGGTCATGTCCGGTGCCGGGTCCGCGCTGATGGGCATCGGGTCCTCGCGCGGCGATGACCGGGCCGTGGCGGCCGCCGAGATGGCGATCTCCTCGCCGCTGCTTGAGGCCTCCATTGACGGGGCGCACGGCGTGCTGCTGTCCATCCAGGGCGGCTCGGACCTCGGGCTCTTCGAGATCAACGAGGCAGCGCAGCTTGTCTCCAACTCCGCGGCGGTCGACGCCAACATCATCTTCGGCGCCGTCATCGACGACGCGCTCGGCGACGAGGTGCGGGTGACCGTCATCGCGGCCGGGTTCGACGAGCCGCACCCGTCGCGCCCGGCCGCCGGTGCCAGTTATGGTGCCACGGCGACGCCCAGCGCTGGCTATACCTCCCAGACCCCGAGCGCTGGCGCCAGTGCTGCCCGCCCGCCCGCCTCGTCGAGTTGGGCTACATCGCCCGCGGTCACGAGCGGATCGGCTGGCCCTTCGGCAGGTTCCTTCCCCTCCGCGGGGCCGGTGGCGGGGACTGCCGCGGGCAACGCCTCGGTGGCGGACTCAGCCAGTGCCTATGGCACGTCCGGTGGCACCGGCCCGGCGGCGCCTGGCACTGGCTCGGCCGCCGGCGGCGCCACCACGGGCGGGTACGCCAGTTCCGGCAGTGGCTACGGCGGCTCTGCGGGCGGTTACGGCAGTTCCGCGGGGGGGTACAGCGGATACGGCGCGGACGGGTTCGCCGCTCCCGCGCCGGGAACCGGGACGTCGGCTGAGCCGACCACGCAAGTCCCGGTGCAGTCGGCGTCGAAGATTCCGTCCGCCAGCTACGTGCCGGCTCCCGTGGCGTTCCTGTCCAGCGAAGACGATAATGATGAGTACTCGGCACCGGCCGCCCCCGGGTACGGCGACGACGCTGGCGACAGCCAGCGCGGCGGACAGGAGCCGTCCGGCTTCGGGCGGCAGGACTCGACCCGGTCGGCGCCAGAGAAGACCTTCGATGTATCCTCGCAACGGCGGCGGCCTGTGGTCTTCGAGGAAGACGACGACCTGGATGTGCCCGACTTCCTCAAGTGACCCCAGCGACCTAGGGCGCGGCCGGCGGCGGGAGGACAGCCGTCGAGCCGTGATGACTGGACCGAGCGGAGCGACCGGGGGACGAGGCAGCGGAGTGGGGCAGGGAACTGCGCATGGTCCTGGCGACGACCGCAGGTGCGAGCTCGCCGGGCACTTGGCCGAGGTCCGGGACCGGATAGACAAGGCCTGCGCCGCCTCCGGCCGGGACCTGAGCGAGATCACGCTGATCGCGGTGACCAAGACGTACCCAGTCGACGATGTCCGGCTGCTGAATGAGCTAGGGGTGCGCCACTTCGGCGAGAACCGTGACCAGGAGGCGGCACCGAAGGCGGCCGAGTGCGCCGGGCTCGACATCACCTGGCACTTCGTGGGCCAGCTCCAGACGCGGAAGGCGGGGAGCGTGGCCGAGTACGCCGATGTTGTCCACTCGGTGGACCGGATCCGCCTAGTCACCCACCTCGGTACCGCCGCGAGGGCTGTCGGCAGGCAGATCGGGTGTCTCGTTCAGGTAAGCATTGACGCAGACCCGTCTCGGGGCGGGGTCCCGCCGGCGCAGGTGGCGCGGGTCGCGGAGGCCATCGAGGCCGAGCCGGGGCTTGTGCTCGGTGGGGTCATGGCGGTCGCCCCGCTTGGCATGGAGCCGGTTGCCGCTTTTGAGGCACTTCGTCGCTGCTCGGATACGGTACGTATCATCAGGGCGGACGCGGACATCATCTCCGCCGGAATGAGCGGTGATATGGAGAACGCGATAGCGTGTGGAGCGACACACCTGAGAATCGGTACGGCGTTGCTCGGCGCCAGAAAGCCTCCAGTCCTGTAATGTCCGTCGCAGTGGGTGTGTTCGGGAACGCGGCGACGCGTGGGTGTGGCACGACGGAGGACTGAAGGATGGCCAGCGCGATGCGCAAGATGGCGGTCTACCTTGGCCTCGTGGAGGACGACGATCGTCGCTATCAGGACAAGTACGACTCGTATGAGGACTACGACGAGTACGACGACGAGCCGGAAGCGGAGATCCCTCCGGCGAGTGTTGACTACAGCGGGTACTCTGCCGCTGATCACCGGGTGGAGCCACCTGCGCCCCAGCAGGTTGACCTGCTACGGATTACGACGCTCCATCCGCGCACCTACAATGAAGCTCGGACCATCGGTGAGCACTTCCGCGACGGCACCCCGGTGATCATGAACCTGACCGAGATGGTCGACAGTGACGCCCGGCGTCTCGTCGACTTCGCGGCCGGGCTGATCTTCGGCCTGCGCGGGTCCATCGACAAGGTGACCAACAAGGTGTTCCTGCTGTCTCCAGCGAACGTTGAGGTGACCGCGGAGGACAAGGCTCGGATTGCCGAGCGGGGCTTCTTTAACCAGAGCTAGCGAACATGTAGTGGTGACGTGGTAGCAAACAGTAGCCCGAGTGGCGGTCGGCCCCAGGGCGATAAGGGTCTTCGGGACGTCGTGACATCGAGGGACAGCGCGCCCCCGAAGGGCACGGCAACCTCGGCCAGCGGCGTGATAACGAGCGACAGGGTGGCATGATGGGCATCCTCAAGATAGTCCTCACCTACCTGCTAGAGCTGTACCTGCTGATGCTCATCGGCACGATGGTCATCAGCTGGATCCGTGCCTTCGCGCGGGACTGGCAGCCGACCGGCATCCTGCTGGTGGTGTGTGAGTCAATTCTCACGACGACCGATCCGCCGCTGAAATTCCTGCGGCGCTTCATCCCGCCCCTCCGGCTCGGTACAGTAGCCCTTGACCTCAGCTTCATGATCCTGTTCTTCGTGGTACTTATTTTGCTGGAAGAGGTCGTGCCTGTTCTGTGATCGTGTAGCGTGCTGCACAGAACGGTGCTGGGACCGAGGAGGGTGCTAGCAGCATGTGGATGCAAGCAAGCACTGTGCTGAGGAACAGTGTGCTGAGGATCGCAGCCAAGCGCGCCGAGGAGACGAGATGCCGCTGACGCCCGCGGATGTGCGGAACAAGCAGTTCAGTACGACCAGGCTCAGGCCTGGCTACGACGAGGAAGAGGTCGATGCCTTCCTCGATGAGGTTGAGGGTGAACTGGACCGACTGATCCAGGAGAACGAGGATCTTCGGGCCAAGCTCGCTGAGGTCCTGCGAGGCGGAGGGAAGCAAAGCATTCCCGCGCTAAGCTCGCCGTTGTCGGACCAGACGAAGACAGACCTGATGGCCGGCGAGCCGCCGATGGCCATGGAGCCGCGGCGTCCCGAGCCCATGATGATGGGCGGCGGAGGCGGCTACTCATCGGTCGAGGACAACATGGACACGGCCGCTCGGGTGCTGTCGCTGGCCCAGCAGACCGCGGACCAGGCGATCGCCGATGCGCGCCGCGAGGCCGACGAGACCCTGAACCGGGCTCGCCGCGAGGCCGACGACGTGCTCACCAAGGCTCGCCGTCAGGCCGAGCAGATCACCGGTGACGCCCGTGCGCGCGCCGAGAGCCTGGAGCGGGACGCTCAGGAGCGGCACCGCCAGGCGATGGGCTCGCTTGTGCAGCAGCGGGAGGAGCTTGAGCGCCGGGTGGATGACCTGCGCGCCTTCGAGCGTGAGTACCGCAGCCGCCTCAAGGCGTACCTGGAGGGCCAGCTCCGAGATCTTGAGGCTGGCGTGACCGACAGTGGGACATTCCCGGTGGTTCCCCCGGTTCCGCCGTCACCACAGTTGTCGGTGGGCCTCGGGCAGCCGTCCCTCCGTAACGCGGGTCCGACGCCTGGCCAGTACTCTTCCGGTCCAGACACCATGGTCCAGCACACGGGCGGCTACCGCATCGGCGATAGCGCGCCGGTTCACGACCGTCGCTAATTCCTGATTCCTACGACTTCGGGCGCGCCCGGCACGAGGAGTAGAACGGTGATCCGGTTCAGTGCCGCGCTAGTCGTTGCCGCTATCGGGGTTCTCATCGGGGGTGTTGTCACCAGCAGCCTGCTGCTGGTGTACGTGGCGATCGGCGTCAGCGCTCTCGCGCTGGTCGCCCTCGCCGTGGGGGTGGCGCTTAAGCGCGAGGAGCTGTTCGGGGAGGCCAAGTCGGCGACGTCCGGCACGCCGGAGCGTGCCGGACAGTCAGCTGGGCTGCAGGGGACACAGCAGGAACTGCCGTCACGTTCACAAGTTCCCCTGGCTTCCGGGGTGAGTGGTTACGGCTCTGCGTTTTCTAGGGCCGATGTCCCCGCGCCGCATCCGGGCGGCACCTTTGAGCCCGGTGGATCCGAGCCACGCCCCGCGCAGGACAGCATTGACCGACCGGCGGATGCCAGCAGGTTCCCAGGGCGACCGGGTGCATGGCCGCCACCGGAGTCACGCTTCCCGTCCGCACCAGCGGATGCTTCTGCCCCGTTGTCCGGCAAGCCGTCTCGATTCCGGCACCCCGCCGCGCCGCCCACCCGTGCCGATCCGGTCCTCCCGTGGGCAGGAACGCTGCCGACCAGGGTCGATGTCGCCAAGGGCAAGTCGCAGGATCCGGTGCCAAGCTGGCTCGATGACGTGGATGACCAGCCTGTGGCCTCCTCGTCGGGCTTGTCGGCCAGGAAGTCGGCCGGCCTTGACGTGCCCGCCGAGACCGACCTGCTGATCGCGGGTGGCACGTCGACAGCCGACGCGAGCGCCGGTCCGCTTGCTGACACGGTGGCCCTGCTTGCTGACACCGTGGCCCTGCAAGCCATGCCGTCAACGGACGCGTTGTCCGACGACGTCACGGGCATCGCGGTAGCCGAGCCCGATCCGTCGGGTGTCGCGGTGGACGCGGAAGCTGGCTCGATCGCCGATGCTGGTGCCGAAGACACTGGTGCCGAAGACGCTGGTGGCGACGGCACCACTGCCGTCGGCGATGCGGCGTCGGGCGAGGACTCGCTGGACGCGGGCGCATCCGGCCGCAACTGGATTGACGCCAGTTGGGATACGGACGACGCAAGCGTCACGGACACAACAAGCACGCTGGACAAAGAAACCGATGACGCTGGCGCTGACTCGGTCGCCCCTTCCCTGGTCGATGCCGGGCCTGACGACGCTAGCGGGCCTGACGACGCTAACAAGCCTGGCGAGGGCGACGCGCCTGGCGAGGGCAGACGGCTGTCCGGGACCGACCAGGTGGCAGTAGTGCCGGGTGTCCCGCGCTTCCACGACTTCGACTGCATCCTGATCCGCTTCATGGACGACGGGGATGTGCAGCGGATGACGGCCACGCAGGCAGAGCAGGCGGGCTGCACCCCTTGCAGTGCCTGCCAGCCCGAGGACTAGACCTGCCAAGCCAAGTCAGCATCGCACTTATCCCGCTCGGTCCGCTATAGCCCCCTGCGACGCCTGGCCTAGTGCGGGGCAAGCCAGAAGCGCAGGCCAAGGGTCTCGTCAACATGCTCATGCCAGTCGCCCGCACCCCCCGCGCTGTCGGCCTCGCCGCCATCAGGACCGCTTACGTCGCTGTCGGCACTCGCGCCATTGTCATGAGCCTCGAATGCTACCGCCAGCACCTCGCGAGCGATCATCGTGCCATGTTCGGCGAGCGCCGAGGCAAGCTCCCGGCCAGACGCGCCCCAGCGCACCGTGATCCGGTCGGTCGCCGCTAGGCCGTCGGCCTTGCGAGCCTGCGCAATCTTGCGAATCACCTCGCGGGCGAGGCCCTCGGCGCGTAGCGAGGGTGTCACCGTGAGGTCGAGAGCCACTGTCTCCCCGTTGGCCTCCGCTACGCTCCAGCCCGGTGCTGGGGCCTGTGTCACGCTTTGCGTGCCGACACCGGACAGGCCTGCGGAATCCAGCGACTGCACGGCGCGCACGTTCAGCTCAGCCGCCACGAGGTCGCGCAGTTCCGGTGGCAGGCCGTCGAACCCTGGCGCGGCTACTAGCGCTTGAGATAGCGGCTGCCTGGTTCCCGTGCCTCCCGAAGCCCGGGCTGATCGCCCCAGCTCCGCCAGTCGTCGCACCAGAACCATCTGAGCCGCCAGTGCCTCATCCGCCGACGGACCTGCCGGACCTGCCGGACCTGCCGAAGCCGCCGCTGGCGCCGCGGAAGATGAGGCCGCCGAAGATGCCGGAACAGGCCATGACGCCAGATGCACCGACTCCGGTTCCCCGGCAGGCCGGATCGCTGCCCACACGTAGTCGGTGAGGAAGGGGGTGACCGGTGCCATCAGCTTTGTCGCCGTCACCAGGGCCTCGTGCAAGGTGGCGAACGCCGCCGCGCCATCGGCGGTAGCGGCCCCCTCCCAGAACCGCCGCCGGGACCGCCGTACGTACCAGTTCGACAGGTCGCCGATCAGTGCCGCGATCCGCCGTCCGGCTGCCGCGCTGTCGAACTCCTCCATTGCCCTTGTCACATCCCGAACGCACCGTCCCACCTCTCCCAGCACCCACCTGTCCAGTAGTGGCCGCTGGGCCTGCGCCGGCGCGGGCTGGTCCGGCGTCCACACAGGCGACGACGCGTTCGCGTACAGGGTCAGGAACGAGGCCAGGTTCCAGTAGGTGAGCAGCACCGCGGCGACGATCTCATCCAGCACCCCAGGCCCGATGCCGCGCTGTCCCCACGGGGAGCCCGATGCGGCGAAGAACCAGCGCACCGCGTCGGCGCCGTAAGAGTTCAGCATGCCCATCGGCTCCATCACGTTGCCGAGGTGCTTGGACATCGTGCGGCCCGCGGCGTCCACGACGTGCCCGAGGCAGACCACGGTCTCGTAGGCGGATCTGCCGAAGACCAGCGTGCCGACTGCCATCAGCGAGTAGAACCAGCCGCGCGTCTGGTCGGTCGCCTCGCAGATGAACTGTGCCGGGTACGCCCGCTCGAAGTCTTCAGCATTGCGCAGTGGTGCCCCATGCTGGGCGAACGGCATGGCGCCGGAGTCGAACCAGGCGTCGATCACCTCCGGTACCCGCGATGCCGTCGACCCGCACGTCGGGCAGGGGAATGTCACCGAGTCCACGAACGGGCGGTGCGGGTCTAGCGCCGACAGGTCCGCGCCCGCAAGCGCCCCCAGTTCGGCCAGTGAGCCGACGCAGGTCAGGTGCCCGTCGCCGCATTCCCACAGCGGCAGCGGGGTACCCCAGAACCGGGTCCGGGACAGCGCCCAGTCGACGTTGCCGCGCAGCCACTCGCCGTACTGGCCGTTCTTGATGGTGGCAGGCTGCCAGGTGGTCTTCTCGTTCTGGGCGAGCAGTTCGTCCTTGATCGCGGTGGTCCGGATGTACCACGACGGGAGCGCGTAGTACAGCAGCACCGTGCCGCATCGCCAGCAGTGCGGGTGGGGGTGCGTGTGCGGCGCCGAGTGGAACAGCAGCCCTCGCTCGCCTAGGTCCGCTACCACGGGCTCGTCGGCGTCCTTGACGAACAGCCCGCCGATCAGTGGCAGGTGCTCCTCGAACCGGCCGTCCGGGCGCACCGGGTTGACCACGGGCAGCCCGTGCGCCCGGGATGCGGCCATGTCATCGGCGCCGAACGCCGGGGCCAGATGCACCAGCCCGGTTCCATCCGCCGTTGTCACGAAGTCAGCACTGACCACGACGGGGGCATCAGGAATGTCGACCATGTCGAACGGCCGGGAGTACTTCGCTCCCCTCAGGGCCGCCCCAGGCATGTCGGCCAGGATGTGCCAGCCCTCGCCGAGTACCCGCGCGTACAGGGACTCGGCGACTACCACCTTGTCGCCGCCGCGCGCGCGCTTGCCAGGGGGGACAGTGTGCTCCGCGCGCGAAGCGCCCCTGTGTCCCCAGGCCCGGAACCCTCCGACCCTGCGGGCGATGACGTAGTTCACCTCCGGGTGGACCGCCACCGCGGTGCCGGCCACTAGCGTCCACGGCGTCGTCGTCCACACCAGCAGGTCTGCCCCGGGCAGGTGCCTGCGCACGCCTGGAGGCGAATCGGTGGCTGCCGTCGCGACCGGGAACCGGACGATGACCGACGGGTCTGTGACCTCCTTGGATGCGTCGGGATGTGCCATCTCGTGGTCTGACAGCGCCGTCTCGCACCGGGGGCAGTACGGGCTGATCCGGAAGTCCTGGACCAGTAGCCCCTTGTCGTAGATCGTCTTCAGCGCCCACCAGACGGACTCCACGTAGCAGGGGTCCATCGTCTGGTAGGCGTCCGACAGGTCGATCCAGTGGCCCATCCGCTCGGTCAGCGCGGTGAAGGCGTCCACGTGCCGCAGCACCGACTCTCGGCAGCGCTCGTTGAACGCGGCGACGCCGTAGGACTCGATGTCCCGCGCACCGGACAGGCCCAGTTCCTTCTCCACCGCCACCTCGACCGGTAGCCCGTGGCAATCCCAGCCGGCCCTGCGCTGCACGTGGAAGCCTTGCATCGTCTTGAAGCGGCAGAACATGTCCTTGAACACCGGCGCCTCGACGTGGTGCATGCCCGGCATGCCGTTGGCGGTCGGGGGCCCCTGGTAGAACGTCCAGTGCGGGCCGCCCTCGGTCTGCCGCAGCGACGCCTGGAAGGTCTGCGACCGCCGCCAGCGAGCCAGTATCTCGCGGTCGATGGCCGCCAGGCTGACCTGTGGTGGGAGCGATGGCAGCTCAGGCATCCGAGTCCCTCCTCATGCAGCGGTCCCCTCATGCTCCTGCGCCCGGTATAATCGCGTCTCGCGGGGTTCTGGAGGCCGCCTTCTGGGCAAGCATTGCATCGGAGGAGTCCCCCGGAGGCTACGCGGGGTAATCCCTCAGGTAATGCTGTATCCTCCGTTGACTGCCCCGAATCCATGTAGCAGCAAGAGTTGGTGAGCCCAGACATGACCGCCGCGCCGGAATCCGCCGCCGCCCGCCTACCGGTACGGCCGGGCGAGGACCCGTGGACTGAGCAGGAGCTTGCGGAGGTACGTGCAGAGCTCCAGGCTGACGCCGCTGAACTGCGGAACGAGACCGATCATGCTGATGCCGCGATCGCTGGGCTGCTCGGCGACTCGGTGACCGAGGCCGGCGACGACGAGGCGGACGCGAGCAGCAAGATGTTCGAGCGCGAGCACGAGCTGGCGATCAGCAACAATGCCCGCGACCTGCTCAGCCAGACCGAGCACGCGCTGGAGCGGATCGCCGCCGGAACCTATGGCGTATGCGAGTCCTGCGGCAAGCCCATCGGCAAGGCCCGGCTACTCGCCTTCCCGCGGGCCACCTTGTGCGTTGAGTGCAAGCAGCGGCAGGAACGCCGGTAATGACGCAGCCGTCTCCCGGAGACGCCGCCCCCCAGGGAACCTCGTCAGGGGCGCGTCCGGAGCCTGAGTCGCAGGTCGCAGTCAGGCCCCGGTCCAAGGTGGCCGTGCTTGCGGCGGTCGCGGCCGCCGCGTTCGGCCTGGACGCGGCGTCCAAGGCGCTGGTTGTCGCCAACCTGACGCCTGGCCAGCCGGTCCACGTAATCGGCGACCTCCTTGAGTTCAACCTGCTGCGCAACTCCGGCGCGGCCTTCAGCTTCGGCACCGGGTACACGGTCGTCTTCACGCTGCTAGCCATCGTCGTGGTCGCCGTCGTGGTCCGCATCGCGCCGCGGCTGCGCAGCACCGGCTACGCGGTGGCGTTCGGGCTGCTTCTCGCCGGGGCGAGCGGCAATCTGGCCGACCGGATCTTCCGCGCGCCGGGTCTGTTTCGCGGGGATGTCGTCGACTGGATTGAGGTCACCCGCTACTACCCCGTGTTCAACCTCGCGGACTCGTCGATCTGCATTGCCGCCGTGCTGTTCGTCATCTTGTCGCTACGCGGAATCCACATGGATGGCTCCCGCGGGGACCAGCCACCTGGCAGGGACTCCGCCGATGCCTCGGACGTACCTCCTGCCACCAGCACTTCTAAGATCCCGAAGGCCCCGCCTTCCTCAAGCACCGCATCCGCTACCTCTGGCGCCGGCGCCACGCTTGCCTCAGGTACTTCTGGCCCCGCGGAAGCGGAGCGGTGACCTCAGGGACGCGGTACGTCGAGATTCCCGAGGGACTTGACGGGGAGCGACTCGACGCGGTGCTCGCCAGGCTGTTCGGGCTGTCACGCTCCGTTGCCGCCGACCTCATCGCTGAGGGCAGCGTCCTGGTCGGGGGCAAGACGGGTATGAAGTCTGACCGGGTACTCGCCGGGGCTGAGCTCACCGTCACGCTGCCACCGCCACCCGTTGCCCTGGAGGTGAGCGCCGACCCCGTGCCGGGAATGTCGCTGGCCTACGAGGATGAGGACATCGTGGTCGTGGACAAGCCTGCTGGCGTCGCTGCGCACCCTTCGCCCGGCTGGACTGGTCCCACTGTGATCGGCGGCCTGATGGCAGCCGGCGTGATGGTCGCCACATCCGGTGCGGCCGAGCGGCAGGGCGTCGTTCACCGACTCGACGCCAACACCACGGGACTTATGGTCGTGGCCAAGAGCGAGCTCGCGTACAGCGTCCTGAAGCAGGCGTTCCGCGACCGCACGGTGTCCAAGACCTACCACTCCCTCGTCCAGGGGCACCCAGACCCGCTGCGCGGCACGATCGACGCCCCGATCGGGCGGCATCCGTCAGGCGATGGCCGGTTCGCGGTCGTCGTCGGTGGCCGGCCGAGCATCACGCACTACGACACGCTGGAGGCCTTCCGGGCGGCGAGCCTGGCGTCGATTGGCCTGGAAACCGGCCGGACCCACCAGATCCGCGTCCACATGTCCGCGCTGCGCCACCCCTGCTGCGGCGACCTGATGTATGGCGCGGACCCCGTGCTCTCCGCCCGGCTCGGCCTCACCAGGCAGTGGCTGCACGCCGTCCGGCTTTCGTTCGAGCACCCGACCCGCGGCTACGAGGTCACTTTCGAGAGCGACTACGCCGACGACCTGCACCGCGCCCTCGACGTCCTGCGCGCGGAGTAGCGCCGCTACTCCTACTCTGGCTTGGAACCGGTGACGTAGTAGCCAAAGCCGGGGTAGCGGGTCAGCAGGCCCTCGTCGACCAGCAGGCGCAGCGCCTTCGCGGACGTCTGACGGGCGGTGCCGTACTTGGCGGCGAGCTCGGTGATGGACGGGGCCGGCTTGCCGTGGGCGATCTGGCCGCTCGTGATGAGCTCGCGCACCTCGTCGGCGATCTGCCGGTAGCGGCGCGGGTCCGGGTTCCCCTCGGGCTTGGCGTCGTCAGCTGTCATGGTCGTTCCTCTCCCTGTGTTCCAGCTCATTAGCAGTCGAGTATACGCGTAGGCGTTCAGACAGTGCCGCCTGACTCGCAAATCGTTGCTAGGGAATGTGACCACGCAATGACCCGCTCAGCTGCGGCAAGCGTGGCAGGCCGCTGAGCGTGCCGGCGTGCCTGCCGCGCGGCGGAGGATCGCCGACGTTCCAGCATGTGACGGATAGTGATGAGTCGCATTGGGTACGTAACAGCACGTGACAGGTAGTGAGGGAAAACCGCGATGTGCAGCGCGCTGCGCGGCCGGGCGGCGCGGGTGAGTGAGGTGGACGATGCTGGACGAGCTCCGAGATGCGTAGGGCGAGCGCCGTGCGGTCGGGCCGGTCACTGCGCCGGTTCGGGCGCATCCTCGTGGCCGGCGCGGCCGTGATCGCCCTGTACGGGGTGTTCCCGATCACCGTGCACGGGGTGTTCGGGAACAGTGACTCCTCCCCGGTACCGCGCAAGGCCACCCCTGCCGCCACATCTACTAGCCTGAGCCTGCGCCAGCGCGTCGTGGCCATCGCCAAGAGCCAGGTCGGGTACAGCGCCAACCCCTCCAACTCCTACTGCAACAAGTTCAGCGCCCACTGGAACTCCGGCACGGCGGACTGCCCGAGCGGTGAGTTGGACGAGGAGTGGTGTGCCGACTTCGCCGCCTGGGCCTGGCAGCAGGCCGGAGTGCCCGTCACCTACGGCTACGACCAGGGAGAGATCAACGGCGCCGCCGTCAGCTTCTACCAGTGGGGCATCGCCAACGGCAAGTGGCACCCGGTGACGAGCAGGTACGTGGCTGCCCCGGGGGACGTGGCGGTCTATGGCCTGTCGCTCGGGCCAGATGTAGATCCGTTGGCCCAGCACGTGGCGATCGTCACAGCCGACCCGCCCGGCCAGCGGGGCCCGGACGTGGTGAACGGGGACGGCGACCGGAGCGCCTTCTCCATCGTCGAGACCGGGACCGACCAGACAACGGCCTACGCCGGCCACAAGTACTACACCATCTCCGGCTACGTGAGCCTGCCCTAATGTCGTGTGCCTCAAGTTGGCGCGCACTCCAGGGACCACGCTGGCGGCATTGCCGTCACAAGGATTTGTACGCGATGCGCCATCACTGCCGCTCCCGCGACAGCACAGGCGCACCGCGTACACTTGCCGACCGCAGCGCCGATACCATCGCTGCTGACGAACTAGCGATTTAGGACACCAGCTCTTCGCCTAGCAGCGGTGACGACCGGCAGCGCCAGGCAGGCGCCGAGCCCGACAGCTTCCTAGCGCCAGGGTGAGCGGGACCTGGGTGCGCGCGCCGTTGCTCCACGTGATGGTGACAGCGATGGGTACGGGATCGGCGGGGACAAGGCCGGTGGGGACGTAGTAGTTAGGGTCGGCGGCCGGTTCTCGCGTGGCGTAGAGGGTGTCGTGGGCGTGCAGCAGTGTCCCGTCGGCGCTGAGCGCGTGATCGAGTTCTTCCCAGAAGTCGCGGGAGTACCAGCGTCCGGTTTCGGCGGCGCGGATGTCGTCGGGCCGGTGCGCTTGGTAACCGCCACGGGTGTGCTGGTTGACGGGGCTGGTCGCGGCGAGCTGGTCGATGGTCAGGTCGGCTTCCTTGCGCCGTCGCTGTAGTTCCATGCCGAGGCGGGCGTCGGTGGCGCCCGTCGACGTCCCGGCCGGGGCGGCGTACCGGGTGTGCCTGTCGAAATAGACGATGTCCTCTTGGCGGAGCCTGGAGAGCGCGGTGAGGACGGTGCGAGGGGTCGTGCCGCAGCGGGCGGCGATATCCGCGCAGGACAGGTGCGCCCCGGGTGGGATGGTCCCAGTGAGGATGTCGCGGCGCAGGGTGTCCATGACGGGCAGCCAGGGCCGCTGCCCGTCGGCGTCAGCGGGGACGGTGGTCACGGCGGCCGGGGTCAGGCGGGCAGCGCGGTGAGGTGCTTGTTCCCGTCGCGGCCGGTGCCGTCTTCGGGGGTGAATACGCTCAGGAGGTGCTCATCTAGCCTGTCGCCGTCCGGGGCGATGAATCCGCAGAGGCAATGGCGGGCGCGCGATCCGGGGGAGTTGCCCGTCCGGGCGGCTTCGGCGTGGACCTGCCCGTCGGGGGCGGTGTCGTCGTCGGCGATGAATGCCTCCCCCAAGTGGTCCGCGAGGTCGGCCGGACTGTCGGCTACATAGCCGCAGGCACAGGCATGGTCGGTCATGAGAGGTTCCCCTTCCCTTTTCTTCCGGTGCCGGAGCGCGGGGTAAATATCGGCCCACGTGGTGTGCTGCGGTTAACGGCGATGGTGATGTCATCACGGAGGAGGTCGAGCTTGACGTACAAGTCGGCGCTGAGCATGTGCTCATAGCGCAGCACGGCCGAGACGGGGGACCTGAGTGCAGACAGTTCCTGCGGCGGGTAGCTGCTAAGTGGCCGGTACTCATGGCGTGAGGTCATGATGGGCATTCGGTCTTAAGCTTGAGCCAGGTGGTGAGCTGGCGATCCTGCCGGTAGTGGCCCCAGTGGGCGGAGAACTGGTGGACCAGGCGCAGGCCCCGGCCGGACTCGGCGTCGTCATCCTCGCCATCGTCTGCCTCGTTCAGGACGGGCTCGTCCGTGCCGCCGTCGTCGGTGACCCCGATGAGGATCTCGCCGGACGTGATGGCCACGAGGATCGTCACAGTGCCGCCGGGACTGCCTGAGTGGCTGTGCTGCAGGGAGTTCGTGACGAGCTCGCTGACCAGCAGGCTGGCGATTCCGTCGTCGTCGCGGGCGTGGGCGCGCAGCACGAGGCTGGTGAACTGCCGGGCGGCCTGCACGTGCTCGGGCTGGCCAGGAATGACCAGCGAGGAGACGAGCAGGCCCCCCGTTCCTGTCTCCGCGTCGGTCGCGGGGACTGTAGCGGGCGGCTGGCGGGTGGGTGTCGCGGTCGGCATGGTGGCCCTGCCGTTCTGGGTTCGGTGTCCTGAGTGTGGTCCACCATGCCTTATGCAAATAGCAAAATGCGATAGACAGGCCATGGGCACTTAGGGACACGTGGTAAGCATCCCAATCTGTAGAGTTGTACCTTCGTCCCGCACGTGCCAAGCTCGTATAGACGGCAATTGTGGAGGAAGATCAGGCATGGCGGACATCCAGGCGGGCGGGCCGACCGCGCTGCGCATCATCTTGGGCAGGCAGTTGCGCGCGCTGCGGGACAAGGCCGGGATGAGCTTCGAGGAGGCCGCCGATGCGATCGTCTCCACACATTTCACTATCCGCCGGATGGAGCGGGCCGAAGGCGGCCTGAAGCCGCTGACCGTCCGCAGCCTTCTACACGCCTACGGCGTCACCGATCCCGATGAGGTGAAGGCATTCCTGGCCTTGTGCCGGCAGGCCAGCCAACCGGGCTGGTGGCACTCCTACGACGACGTGCTTCCGGGCTGGCTGCGTACCTTCGTCGGCTTGGAGGAGGCCGCGACCCTGATCCGGGGCTACGAGCCGCACTGGATACCGGGCCTGTTCCAGACCGAGGACTACGCCCGCGCCAGCATCCGCACCGGCTTTCCGGGCGCGGAGGACTCCGAGATCGACCGGCGAATCGGCCTACGCCTGGCCCGCCAGCAGATCCTGGACAAGCTAGAGCCACCTGATGTATGGGTCGTCATCGACGAAGTAGCACTACGGCGCGCGGTCCCCACGGTGGGGTCGGCCGCGATGCACGCCCAGCTCGACCACCTGATCAAGGCCACCGAGCGACCCAGCGTCACCCTCCAGCTCATGCCCCTCGCCGCGGGCCTGCACCCTGGGCTGTTTGGGCTGTGCTACCTGCTGCGCTTCCCTGACGGGGAGATGCCCGACGTGGTGTTCACCGAGACCCTGACCAGTGCCCTGTACCTCGACAAACCCCAGGAGGCCGCCGCCTACCTGGAAGTCCTGGACCGCGTCTGCGCCCAGGCGTCCCCTGTGGAGCGCACCGCGAGGGCGCTCCGCGACATCCGCAAGGAGATCTGAATTGCCTGACATCCGTAACGGCATGACCGCTAACGACCTAGGCGGCGACGGCTGGCGCAAGCCCTGGAGCAGCTCCAACGGCGGTGCCTGCCTGGAGGCCAAGAAGCTCGGCGGCGGTCGCGTCGCCCTCCGCCAGTCCACCGACCCCGACGGCCCAGCGCTCATCCTCGAGCCGCACGAGATCCGCGCGTTCGTCGAAGGCGCCAAGGAAGGCCTCGCCGACTTCCTGCTGTAGTCCGTCCGAAGTCCCGTCCGACCGGTCCGACGCTCGCGTCGGCCATTCCCGATCTGGCGCGGATGCCCGCGGGCCTGACGGCTCGCGGGCATCCGCGCCCCCAGGAAGGAAGGCGCGATGTCCAAGGAGACCGCCGAGTGGATCCGCCGCGAGCGGGAGAATCGCGGCTGGGGCCGCCCGGAGACGGCCAGGCGGATCATCAAGGCGGCGGGGGACCGCGACGAGAAGCACGTCCCGGACTTCGGCACCGTCAAGCACGACATGTACCGCTGGGAGGCCGGCGGTGGCGTTTCCGACCTGTACGTTGCCCTGCTCTGTGAGGCCTTTGACCTCCCGTACACCGACTTTCCTCGCCAGAACCGCACCCGCACCAAGCGCAAGACCGGCACCGCTCTCTCCATTCGTCAGGACTCACACGTACCCGACAACGGTCACATGACCTACCGTGAAAGAACGACGCCCAGTCCGGGTGACTTCACGGTTGAGCAAGAGGTCATGATGGCAGCGCACGAGTCCAGCGACCACGCCGCTGATTACGAGCAGCGGGGCATCGGGGATGTCACGTTCGAGCAGTTGCGCGTGGACGTGATCCGGCTATCCCAGATGACCGATTCCGGCTCGCCGCTCCCAGCGTTCCTGGAAGCGCGACGGGTCCGCGACCGGATCTACCGTCTGCTGGACCGGCGGCTGTGGCCACGCGAGCAGTACGACCTGTACTTCCTGCTCGGTTGCGTCAACGCGCTGATGGGCGTGAACGCCAACCGGTTGGGCTTCCCGGCTGCCGCCGAGGAACTGCTCCGCGCAGGGTGGGCCTACGCCAACGCGATCGACCACAACCTACTGCGGGGCATGCTGCGCGAGAGGCTCTCCTACGTCATGTACTGGCGGGGGCGGTTCCGTGAAGCGAGCGACCTGGCGGTCGATGGCCTGCGGTATGTGTCACAGGGGCCGCTGGGTGCTGAGCTTCACGTCTGCCGGGCCCGCGCAGCGGCCCGGCTAGGCGACCCGGATACTGCCCGACAGTCGGTCGGACTCGCGCACGCCGCCCGTGAGGGCGACTACGGCAGCGAACTGCTGGACATCGGCGGGGAGTTCGCCGTCTCGCTGGCGACCCACCATACCCAGGCGGGGTCCGCGCTTGTCGACATCGGGGGTGCCGAACGCGATGCGGAAGCCGAGATCGAACAAGCGGTAGCCCTCTACGTTCAAGGTCCTGGGCCAGGCGAGACGCACTGGTTCGGCGGTAAGGCCCTGGCGAGTGCCGATCTGGCCGTGGTCCGGCTGCGATCAGGCGTGCTGGATGGTGTCGCAGCAGCACTAGAACCAGTCCTGATTCTCCCGCCAGCGCAGCGCGTCTCCTCGCTGACCGCGCGGCTGGCACGAGTCCGGGATGAACTCGCCGCGCCCACCTTCCAGGACTCTCCGCAGGCCCGTGACCTCGGCGACCAGATCGAGGAGTTCAGCCGCGAGGCCGTCACCGTTGGCCTACATTCCCTCTCCGGCTGATCCGGCATCCAGGGCTGCCCGGCTGGGGAGTAGCGGTTCCGGCAGGGCGAGTCGCCCGGTCCGTTCTGTCGAGCGGATATCGGTCTGGACGACGCTGTTTCCTCGTGCGGCATAGCAATTGGCTGCCGCCCCGGGGAAAGCGGCAGGCACACGAAGCCTCAACCCCAGTCGGGCGGTCTCACCGCCGCAGGCGGGCGACACCGCCGTAAATCCAGAGCTTGTTGAGGTTCCTCGGCGGCGGGGCGTCGGGTCGCCACAGCGGGGCCTGGACGAGGCCGGGGTCTTCGAGGTCCCAGCCGGTGAGGAGCGCGGAGATCTCCTAGTGGGTCCGCAAGGTTACGGTGGACGTGGCCTGGTTGTAGACCTGCATGGCGTCCGCCGCCGCCTCGCCGCGGAAGTCGCCCGTGACGTGCGAGAGGGCCAGGTAGGAGTCCGGCGGTAGCGCGCCTCGCAGGGTGGCCACGATTTCTGCTGGCTTTTGGTCGTCGGTGATGAAGTGCAAGATAGCGATCAGCAGCAGTGCAACCGGCCGGGTGAAGTCGAGCTGCTCGCGGGTGACCGGGTGGGCGAGGATCGCCTCGGGGTCGCGCAGATCGGCCTGCCCGACCACGACTACTGGCTGTTCGACTCCCGACTGCTGCTGCGCATGCACTTTGATGAGCGCGATGCCTTCCTCGGCGGTGAGGTCATCGAGGACGCAGCCGAGATCGTGACGGCCAACTACTGGGGTGATGCCGCCTGGCACTACGCCATCAGACGGGACGACTTTGCCAGCCAACATCAACTGGGACGCTTCTAACGTCCACGAAGCGCGAGCCGCGCTCGGCAAAAGACTCCGCGAGATGCGCTCGGCCGCTGGATTCAGTGGGCGGCAACTCGCGGGGTCTTTGTCGTGGCCGCCGTCCAAGGTGTCAAAGCTGGAGACCGGGCGGCAGGCACCGACAGACGACGACATCCGCGACTGGACACGGGCCACCGGCAGCGAGAACGAGGCTGAAGCCCTCCTCGCCTTGCTGCGCACCCTTGAAGTCCAGCACGCCGAGTGGCAACGCATCCTCCGCAGCGGCCTGAAGTCCCGGCAGCGGGAACTCATCGAGTGGGACCAGCGGACGAAGCTATTCCGAGCCTTCGAGGCGACCGTCATACCGGTCCTGCTGCAAACTCCGGAGTACGCACGGGCACGGTTTGCGGAGGGCACCCGCCGCCTGAAGCTGCCGAACGACATCAACGAGGCAGTGGCCACACGGGTACAGCGCCAAGACATCCTGTACCGGTCGGACAAGCGCTTCCACTTCGTTCTGACTGAGGCAGCACTACGGCTACGGCTCTGCCCGCCGGAAGTCATGCTCGGCCAGTTCGACCGCCTGATATCCCTGTCCCAGTTGCCAAATGTGCAGCTGGGCATCATCGGGTTCGAGACGCAGTACGTTACCTCGCCATGGCACGGCTTCTGGCTGTACGACAGTGAACGGGTGCTCATCGAGACGTTCTCGGCGTCCCTCGACCTACGCCAGCCGCAAGAGATTGAGCTGTACGGGAGCGTCTTCGAGCAGTTGGCAGCCGTTGCCAGTTACGGGCGAACGGCGAGGGAGATTGTGAATGCGGTGGCAGAGGAGATGGCGGGGGAAACGCGCAAAGATGGAAAGTGATCTAGCATCTTGGAAAGATAGGAATAAGGGGAGGCGGCTACTGTACTAGCAATGCTTCTGCAGATTTCTCCGTCCTTCATCTTCTAAGGAATAGCAAGAAATCTCAAGAAATACTCTTCCTTCCTGCATCTCTCGGGTGCTTCACTGTTCATCGACGGTCGGCGAAAACTGAACCGAAAGGACTGTCGTGATCACGCAAACCGAAACCAGCACTGCAGCAGACACAGGCAAGGGAGGCGGGATAGGCCATCAGGCTGACGTCGACCAGACTGTGAACATCTTCTATCGCACCGGGCGTGCGGGTGCGGCGCGACTGTCTGACGGGGGCGGTCCCTTTGGGTTCGATATCGCGGTCGCGTTGCTGGTCGATGAACTGGTTCGTGGATACGGGTGCGACGCGATCGCCGAGACTGGCTGCTTCCTCGGAGACACCACGTTCTACCTGGCCCGGCGCTACCCTGACCTTCCGGTGTACTCATGCGACATCGACCCGGACCTAGTCGGGTTCACCGAGCGCCGACTGGCCCGGCATCCGAACGCCACTGTCACCTGTGAGGACTCGCCCCGGATGCTGGAGCGCGTTGTCCAGGCACATGCCAGGCCACTGGCCTTCCTGGATGCGCATTGGGATGAGCAGTGGCCACTCATAGCTGAACTGGACGTCGTGGTGGCAGCGGGCGGAATCGCCGTGATCCATGACTTCGACATCGGGCACGAACGATTCAGTTACGACGCCTACGGGGACCTCGTCTGCGGCCCCGGCATCCTCATGAGGATGGTCCAGCAGCCCGAGCGCTACTACGTCTTCAATCCCGGGGCCAAGATCCCCGTGCCCTGCCTTCAGGTAGGCCGCCGCGCGGGGGTCGCGGTCGTTTGCCGACTGTCGGACACTGGGTCGCTGGACGCCAACGCGTACCTGGTTCCTCGCGAGTCCACTGTGGGGGCCGTCCGATGACCAGCGTCCGGCGTGCGCCGGAACTGACTGCCCTTGGCGGACTGCCGTTCCTTGATGACGCCTTCGCCAATCGTCGGCTCCTAGCCATCATCGCGGCCGCACGGCACGGAACCGCGCAGTCGCAGGGACTGGCTGGCAGCCTCGACAGGGACCAAGCCGAAGCGTGGCTTGCGGCTCTACCTCATCGAGGACATCTGGCCGATTGACCGGCCCGGTGCGGCGCGCCTCACGCTGCCATCCGGTACGACCAACCGTAGCCCCTCGGAGATCTTGGGCGCGGCGCATGTCTCGGCAGTCCTAACCCGGCTCTATAAGACCGTCGGCGGATCTCGGGCAACATCACGAATCGACGTTTTGACGGGCTACGGGAGAGAGTGCCTCGACCTAGCCGAGTCGGCGACCACCGACCTGACCGACGCAGGAATCCAGATCGCGCAGAGACTCAAGGAGGCGTTTTGGCTACAGTAACGGCATCCCCATCGACGAGCGGAGCAAAGCTACGCCCCATGATGGCGTGGGGCACCCCGGTGTTCGTAGCTGACTTCGCTGACGGACCCGCCCATAATCCGGAACTCCGGCAGATGATCCTGGAGGCCGAGGCAACTGATCCCGAGGCCGCCCTGTTCGGCGGCATCAACGCCGTCAAGAGTTCACAGGATTTGCTCCGCTGGGGCCACCCGGCGATCGCCTGGGTCAGGGAGCGGATTACGGACGCAGTCACTGCGCTGACCAGGGCTGAACTCGGTGAGGCGGCGCGGGAGGTCACCCACGGCATCAAGGCCGAGGCGTGGGCGGTCGTCTATCGCAATGGCGGCAGCCTGCGCCCCCACACTCACCACGACTCCGTCTGGAGTTGCGTCTACTACGTTGAAGCAGGCGACACCAGTGCTGGCACCACCGATGCCGGCTACCTGCAGCTACTCGACCCGCGCCCGGCGGCGATCGCTCGCCAGGCCTCTAGTGGCGCCGAGCGTGTCCGTCCCATTCCCGGCCGCATGGTTGCGTTTCCCGGCTGGCTGTCGCATTCGGTCCAGGCCACGGCGAACAGCGACAGCCTGCGGATCTGCATCGCCTGGAATGTTGCCTACGACGAGACATGGAGTGCGATGTCATGACCGGCACGGTCGGCACGGTCACCCGTTACTGGAAGACCGGCGTAGTAATCGGAAGCATCGGCCTCGACGGGATCGTCAGCGCCGACCCAGCAGCCAGACTGACCGCTGACCGATCGCGCTGCGAGTCTCTCCCAGCTGGATCTGTTCCGGGCCTTCAGGCGCTTGAAGAGCGACTGATGGCCTCGATGAACGACATTGCCTCTGCTGAGGGGATTTCCGAGATCACGAAGATCTCGGTTGACATTCAGGTATGGCGAAATGGCTACGACGAGCCAGCCTTCGCGAGCCAGGCCCGCTACGCCGGATGGGTCATCCTGGCGGCTAGCGAGGCCCCTCGGCACTCAGAGTCAGGTTGCCTGGCCTTCGCCGATCCGAGAGCCGGAAGCGCGCTGACCGCCATGCCCGGCTTGCCGTTCGGCAGGCAGTTCCTCGTCCGGCCCGTCCCCGGCACCTGTGCCATCGTGCCTGGCTGGCTCACCAGTTCCGTGGTCCCACTGGAAGAGGGCCAGCACATTACGGTCGTCTTGGCCACCGGCGACTAGCACACAAGCAACCCCCGAGAAGGCACACCGCCAACCCACAAGGTAAGGAAAGACAATGCAGCAGCCAAACGAGCGAGCCATGACCAGCCTCCGGCTCGAAGGCCCTGGCCTCGGGCTCGGTCTAGACCCCGCCGAGGTCGACGCATACCTCGACGCGGTCGATGCCGGTCTCATCGTCCAGGAGACCCGGTGCGACAAGGGCATGCAGGACAACTTCGCTCTCCGCACCACGACCACCGTCGCGCTCGCCTGACGGTTCTCGTACGACACGGCGCTAGGCGGCCCCCTCCCTCAAGGCGGGTCGCCTGGCGCCTTCCCGTATCCTCAAGTCTTCCCGTGCGGCACGGCCCTGAGATCACTCTGTCTGCCAGCCCCCGGGACTAGGGTAGCTATGTCGGCTTCAGGGGTCTCAGGAGGATTACGTGGGCGACTCGTTCGTGCACCTGCATGTTCACACCGAGTACTCGATGTTGGATGGTGCCGCGAAGATCGCCAAGCTGGCCGCGCGAGCTAAGGAGCTCGGGATGCCGGCCGTGGCCATGACCGACCACGGCAACATGTTCGGTGCCTACGAGTTCCAGAAGCTCGTCACGGGCGCGGAGCTGACGCCCATCATCGGCATCGAGGCGTACGTAGCGCCCCAGTCGCGTTTCCACAGGCAGCCGGTCTACTGGGGTGAGCCGCATCAGCGGAAGACCGACGAGGCTGCCGGCATGGGCGGCGACGTCTCGGCGTCTGGCTCCTACTTGCACAAGACCCTGCTCGCGTCCAACGCCCAAGGCTTGCGGAACCTGATGCGGATCAGCTCGCTGGCTTCGCTGGAGGGCCACTACCGCAAGTGGCCTCGGATGGATGACGAGCTGCTGGAGCAGTACCACGAGGGGATCATCGCGACGACGGGCTGCCCGTCTGGCGCGGTACAGACCCGGCTCCGGCTTGGCCAGTACGACGAGGCGCTCAAGGCCGCTGCCAAGTACCAGGACATCTTCGGCAAGGAGAACTATTTCCTTGAGCTGATGGACCACGGGATCCCGATTGAGACCTCGATCCGGGCTGACCTGCTGCGCATCTCCGAGCACCTGGGCATCCCGCCGCTGGCCACCAATGACAGCCACTACGTCACCGAGGACCAGGCGGCCGCGCATGACGCGCTGCTGTGCGTCGGCACCAACTCCCTCGTGAACGACCCCGACCGGTTCAGGTTCGGCGGCCGGGGCTACTACCTGCGCACGGCTGACGAGATGCGCGCGCTCGACTCCTCCGGCTACTGGGCCGAGGCCTGCCGGAACACGTTGCTGATCGCTGAGCGTGTCGAGTCCTACGCGGAGGTATTCAAGCACCGCGATCTGGCCGCGAAGTTCCCCGTCCCGGACGGGGAGACCGAGATGACCTGGCTGCGCAAGGAGGCGTACAAGGGAGCAGAGGGCCGCTACGGTGCGGTGATCCCCGGCAACGTCCGCGAGCGGATCGACTACGAGCTTGGCGTCATCGAGCAGATGGGCTTCCCTGGCTACTTCCTCGTCGTCGCCGACATCTGTGCCTACGCCCGCAATAACGGGATCGCGCTCGGCCCCGGCCGTGGCTCGGCGACGGGCAGCATGGTCGCCTATGTCACTGGCATCACCGAACTGGACCCGATCGAGCACTCCCTGCTGTTCGAGCGCTTCCTGAACCCTGAGCGCATCAGCATGCCCGATGTCGATCTCGACTTCGACGACCGGCGGCGGCCCGACATGATCCGGTACGTCACGGAAAGATATGGCGAGGACAACGTCTCGCTGATCATCACGTACATGTCGATCAAGTCGAAGGCCGCAGTCAAGGACTCGTGCCGGATCCTCGGCTACCCCTTCGGCATGGGCGACAAGATCACCAAGGCGTTCCCGCCGGCCGTCCAGGGAAAGGAAATTCCACTAGCCGCCATCCTCGATGAGGAGAACGAGCGGTACGCCGAGGCTGGCGAGCTCCGCGCACTGTATGAGTCCGACGCCGACGTCAAGAAGATCATCGACACCGCGCGGGGCATCGAGGGACTGATCCGCGGTACCGGCGTTCACGCCGCCGGCGTCATCTTGTCGTCCGAGCCACTGGTCGACGTGATGCCGATCCACCGCCGTCCGGACGACGGCGCCCGCATCACCGGGTTCAACGGCCCGGACTGCGAGTCCATGGGCTCGCTCAAGATGGACTTCCTGGGCCTGCGCAACCTGACCGTCATCAGCGACGCCGTGCACAACATCAAGGCCAACCGTGGCATCGAAGTCGACATGCTCAAGCTGACACTGGACGACGCCAAGGCCTACGAAGTCCTGCGCAAGGGCCAGACGCTGGGCATCTTCCAGCTCGACTCCACGATGATGCGCGACCTGACCAAGCTGATGGGCCCGACCCGGTTCGAGGACATCTCCGCCGTCCTCGCCCTAGGGCGGCCGGCCCGATGGAAGCCAAGAGCCACATTAATTACGCGCTTCGCAAGAGCGGCCAACAGAAGGTCGAGCCGGTTCACCCCGAACTGGCCGAATCGCTAGAGGACATCCTCGGTGAAACCTATCACCTGGTCGTCTACCAAGAGCAGGTCATGGCTATCGCCCGAAAGCTCGCGGGCTACACCCTCGGCGGCGCGGACATCCTGCGCCGGGCGATGGGCAAGAAGAAGAAATCCGAGATGGACAAGCAGTGGGAACTGTTCTCCTCCGGCATGGCCGACAACGGCTACTCGGCAGCAGCCACCCAGGCGATCTGGGATGTCCTGCTCCCGTTCAGCGCTTACGGATTCAACAAGTCCCACACCGCTGGATACGGCCTCGTCGCCTACTGGACCGCCTACCTTAAGGCCAACTACCCCGCCGAGTACATGGCGGCGCTTCTAACGAGTGTCGGTACCAACAAGGACAAGATGGCTGTCTACCTGGCGGAGACTCGCCGGATGGGCGTGAAGGTCCTGCCGCCGGATGTCAACGAGTCGCAACTTCGTTTCGCCGCTGTCGGCGGGGACATCAGGTTCGGGCTCGGCGCTATCAGGAACGTCGGGGAGAACGTCGTTGAGGCGATCATTCGCAGCCGTGTCGAAGAGGGCCGGTATGCCAGCTTCCATGACTTCCTGAACAAGGTGCCGCTGGCTGTCTGCAACAAGCGCACCATCGAGTCCCTGATCATGGCCGGCTGCTTCGACAGCCTCGGGCACCCGCGCAAGGGCCTGGTGGACATCCACGAGCAGGCCGTTGACACCGTCCTCGATGTCAAGCGCAAGGAGGCCATCGGCCAGGACTCCCTGTTCGGCGCGGTCGAGGTAGATGCTGGCGGCTCGTTCGAGGTCGCCGTCCCAGAGGCAGAATGGCAGCCGAAGGAAAAGCTGGCCAAGGAACGCGAGATGCTCGGCTTGTATGTCTCGAGCCACCCACTCGACGGCGCCGAGCCTCTCCTGGAGCGTAGCCGCGATTACAGCATCGCCGAGATTCTCGACGGCAGCGGCAACGGCAGCATCAAGATCGCCGGAATCATCACCAGCATTACGAAGAAGGTGACCAAGAACGGCGATGTCTGGGCGCTCGTCGGCGTCGAGGACCACGATGCCGCCATTGAGGTAGCCTGCTTCCCGCAGACGTATCAGCTCTATGCCCCAGTCCTCGTCGAGGACACGGTCGTCGCGCTCACTGGCAAGATCCGCAAGCAGGAGACCTCTGAAGGCAACGTCACCGTCTCGATGAGCGCCGAGAAGATGGAGATCCTCGACGTTTCGGCCGCTCTGCACGCGATCCCCTTCGTCCTAGCCATGCCAGTCACCAAGTGCATCCCGACGGTGGTGGACCAGCTCAAGGAAGTGTTCAAGACCCATCCAGGCGAGACCGAGGTCCACCTCAAGCTGAAGAGCGGAGCGAAGACCACGGTCGTCCGTCTTGATCACAAGCTCCGGGTCAACGCGACGCCGGCACTGCACGCCGACCTCAAGCAGATCCTGGGTCCCACCTGCATCGCAAGCTAAGCGGAACGTGCGGAATGCGGCCCTGACCTCGCTGACGAAGGCTTCTGGCTCCTCGAAGGCGGCGAAGTGGCCGCCGCAGTCCAGTTCGTGCCAGTAACGCAGGTCCGGGAAGAACGGCTCAGCCCACCGGCGAGAGGGCCGGTAGATGTCCTTGGGGAAGATGGAGCAGCCGGCCGGGGCTGTCACGGGCGCCTGGCTGAGCTTGCCGAAGCTTTCCCAGTAGATACGGGCGGCCGAGGCACCGGTGGCCGGCAGCCAGTACATCATCAGGTTGTCGAGCAGGTCGTCCCTGCTGACCACGGTGGCCGGGTCGCCGTCGTTGTCGGTCCAGGTGTGGAACTTCTCGATGATCCAGCCCGCGAGCGCGGCCGGGGAGTCGACCAGGCCGTAGCCGATGCTCTGCGGGCGGGTCGACTGCTGCTGAGAGTATCCAGTCCCGTACCTGCGGTGGGCGGCGAACGTGGCCAGCGCGGACTTCTCCGGCTCCGTCAGGTCGTCTTGCCCGGCGCCGGGCGTCGGCAGTGTCGGCACCATGTTCAGGTGGATGCCGGCCAGCGAGTCGGCGTGCCGCTGGCCGAGGTTCATCGTGACGAGCGCTCCCCAGTCGCCGCCTTGCGCTCCGTAGCGCTGGTAGCCGAGCCGGTGCATGAGCTGGTCCCAGGCGGCCGCGACGTGCTCGGTTCCCCAGCCGGGCGCGGCGGGCTTGCCGCTGAACCCGAAGCCTGGCAGCGACGGGCAGACCACGTGGAAGGCGTCGGCGGCGTCGCCCCCGTGCTCGACTGGGTCGGTCAACGGCCCGATGACCTTGTAGAACTCGACAATCGAGCCGGGCCAGCCGTGGGTCAGCACCAGCGGGGTCGCGTAGAGATGCGGGGAGCGGACATGCAGGAAGTGGATGTCCAGCCCGTCGATCGTGGTCAGGAACTGCGGGAAGTGGTTCAGCCGCGCGTGGGCGGCCGGCCAGTCGTAGTCCTCAAGCCAGTACCGGCACAGTTCCTTGAGGTAGGACAGCGGCGTGCCCTGCGACCAGTCGCCCACAGTCTCAGGGTCCGGCCACCGGGTCCGGCCCAGCCGTTCGCGCAGGTCCGCGATGTCGGTGTCGGCGATGTCAATCTGGAACGGCCTGATGTCATCGTCCATGCCGCCAGTATCCCCCGGCGAGGCCCGCCGCTATCGGGGGGTCAGCCGGCCCAGGTGCCGAGATCGTCGGCGATACGATATGCCTGACTAGCCACACTGGCGGCGTCACGCTGATGGTCGCGCCGCGCACCGGCAAGGCCGGGCAGCAGGGCAGCCCGAATGTCGGTGGGTGGTGGTTTGATGGCCCCATGAACGAGGGGCGAAAGACAGTGATCTGGGGGACGGTGATCTCAGGAACACTGCTCTTGCGGACAGTGCCGCCAGGGACAGCGATCTTAGGCAAGCGGCGGAGCGCTACCTGCGGGCGCTCGCGGGGGATCACGCGCGGCTGCGTGAGGACCAGTGGACGGCGATCAGCGCCCTGGTCTCCGACCGCCGCCGGGCCCTGGTCGTGCAGCGGACCGGCTGGGGGAAGTCCGCCGTGTACTTCATCGCGACCGTCTTGCTGCGCGAGGCCGGCGCGGGACCGACGGTGATCGTGTCGCCGCTGCTTGCCCTGATGCGCAATCAGGTTGAGGCCGCCACGCGGGCCGGCATCCACGCGCGGACCATCAACTCGGCCAACACGCAGGACTGGGAGCAGGTCTACAAGGAGGTCGCGGCGCAGCAGGTGGACGTGCTGCTCGTCAGCCCCGAACGGCTCAACAACCCCGGCTTCCGCGACCAGGTCCTGCCTCGTCTCACCGAGGCGGCCGGGCTGATCGTCATCGACGAGGCGCACTGCATCTCCGACTGGGGGCACGACTTCCGTCCCGACTACCGGCGGATCCGCACCCTGCTGGCGGAACTGCCGGCCGGCATCCCGGTGCTCGCCACCACGGCGACCGCGAACGAGCGCGTGACCCGCGACGTGGCCGAGCAGCTGGGGACGGGGCTGGGAACCGACCATCGGGGGGTGGCAGGAGTAGTGCCCCCGGCAGACGCCAGCGTGCTCGTGCTGCGCGGTGCGCTAGACCGGGAGTCGCTGCGGCTGGCTGTGGTCAGCCTGCCGACCGCCCATCAGCGGCTCGGCTGGCTGGCCGCGCGGTTGGCCGACGGCAGCCTGCCGGGATCGGGGATCATCTACACGCTCACCGTCGCCGCGGCCTACGAGACGGCGGCGTTCCTGCGCGAGCAAGGCATCGAGGTAACGGCCTACAGCGGCAAGGACGACCAGGCCCGGCGACTGGACGCGGAGGACGCGCTCCAGGCCAACCGGGTCAAGGCGCTCATCGCGACCAGCGCGCTCGGCATGGGCTTCGACAAGCCCGACCTGGGTTTCGTCGTACACCTCGGCGCGCCCCAGTCGCCGGTGGCCTACTACCAGCAGATCGGCCGCGCCGGACGCGGCGTCGAGCGGGCCGAGGTCGTACTGCTGCCTGGCCGCGAGGACAGGGACATCTGGGCTTACTTCGCGTCACTCGCGTTCCCGCCGGAGCGCCAGGTCCGGTCGACCCTCGCGGCGCTGGCGGATGCGGGCAGGCCACTGTCCACAGCCGCGCTGGAGACCAGGGTGGACCTGTCCAGAGGCCGCCTGGAGTCGATGCTCAAGGTCCTCGACGTGGACGGCGCGGTTCGCCGGGTCTCCGGCGGCTGGCAGTCCACCGGGCAGTCGTGGGCCTATGACGGCGAGCGATATGAGCGCGTCGCCGCCACTCGTTCCCGTGAGCAGCAGGCGATGCTGGACTACGCCGCGACCGGCGGCTGTCGCATGGAGTACCTGCGCCGCGAGCTTGACGATCCCAAGGCCGCCCCCTGCGGTCGCTGTGACAACTGCACCGGCCGTCGCTGGCCTGCGGACGCGCCCGAGCCCAGCGCGCGGGCCGCGCAGGCACGGCTGCAGCGTCCGGGCGTCGAGATCGAGCCGCGCAAGATGTGGCCATCAGGGATGAAGGACCTGAAAGTCGCCGGCGCGTCCGGCAAGATCCCGGCCGACCAGCTCGCCGAGCCGGGCCGGGCGCTGGGCAGGCTCACCGACATCGGCTGGGGCACCAGGCTGCGTGGGCTACTAGCGGACGGCGCCCCCGACGAGCCGGTCGGCGACGAGGTTGTGGACGCGATCATCAAGGTCCTGGCCGCCTGGGGCTGGGAAGAACGGCCGGCGGGCGTTGTCACGCTGCCATCCGGGACGCGACCGGTGCTGATCGCCACCTTGGGGGAGCGGATCGCCCAGGTTGGCCGCCTGCCCTACCTAGGCTCGCTTTCCTATGCGGTCCCCGATGGCCCGGGACCGCGGCGCCACAACAGCGCCCAGCGACTGGCGGCGCTGTGGTCCGCCCTCGCCGTCCCTGACGGGGTCCGGGACGCGATCGGCGACCGGCCCCGCGGACCGGTCCTGCTGATCGACGACCGCATCGAAACTGGCTGGACGATGACCGTCGCGGCGAAGCTCCTGCGCGAGGCCGGCGCCCCGGCAGTGCTCCCGCTGGTGCTTGCCGCCGCGACTGGGTGAGGCCGGTACCAGGAAGAACGTCAGGCCCCGCAGGGTGCGGGGGCCTGACGTTTAGTGACTGTTAGTGGCTAACTTATCCGGTTGAGTGTTACCCCGGATGGGAGGGTGCCGACCAGGGTGAGGGAACCCTGGAAGGGTTCGGTCTGGATGTTGTTGGTGATGGTGCTGGCAGGCGGGTCGGGGTTTCCCTGGAGGGCGTAGATGTCGCCGTCGGATGTGGTGACGTAGAGAGAGGCGGGTCCGGCGCCGTCACCAGCGGTGGTGATGCTGGGATAGTTGCCCTGACTCAGAGTGGGGGCGGCGGAGAAGAGGGCGTTGGGGGGCAGGGTGAGCTTGGTGGCGCTGCTGCCGGTGGCGCTGATCGTGGCGGGGAGGCCGTTAGCGAGCGTGCTGCCGTCGTCAAGGTTGCAGTACTCATTGTTGTTGAGGTCGGTTTCGGGGGTGCAGGTGTAGGCGTAGAGGGCGCCGGTGGAGTTATCGCGGGCCCACAGGACGAGGTTGGGAGAGCTTTCGGTTCCCTCGTAGCCGGGGGACAGAAGGGTCATGTCGGCCCAGCTGGTGTCGCCGACCTTGTCCGGTGTCAGGAGTTGGCCACCAGCGATGGGGTAGTACCAGAGGCCGTCGCTTGAGGAGTTACTGGGGTCGTCCTGGTAGGCGAGCAAGCCGGGCGGGGATGCCTGGACGGCGGACTCGCTGATGCCGGCGGGGTTGCTGACGGCGAGTAGCCCGGTGATGGGGCAGTCGTTCCAGGAGTATTCCTGCTGGCCGCTGCTGCCGAGGCAGGCCGGGTCGTCGCCGGGGACTAGCAGGGGGTTGCCCTCGCCGGTGTAGGGGAGGCTTATGTTGGTGGACGTGTCTGAGTACGGGCTTGTCTGCGTGTCGCCGTCAGCCAGGTCGTACAGCTGGTTAGTCGAGGTGTTGTAGGCGATCAGGGTGTCGGTGTCCTGGGCGGATGCCGAGCCTCGGTGGGTGATGAGGTAGTCGCTCCACGGGCTGGATTGGTCGACGTTGGTGGAGGAGGTGCTGGCGGCTCGGGGCCGCTGAGAGCGTCGCTGCCGCTGGTGCCGGGGTAGACGTACAGGTCGCCGTTGCTGCCGGTGGCCAGAATGTCGGGGATGGCATCGCCGGTGACGTCGCCCTGGGCGCCGGGCGCGGTGGGCGGCGGGACCCAGTAGGTGAGGGCGGTGTAGCTGCTGGTCGGGACGCCGGCGGTGGTCTCGGCCTTGAGGTAGATGGTGTTGACGCCCCAGGACGCGGGCGCGGGGACGGTGATGGTGGCGGTGGCGTCCGACCAGTCCTGCAGCGGGGTGTCCTTGGTGGCGCAGTCGGCGAGCTCAAGCTGGGTGCCGGCGGTGGCGCTCGGGGCGGTCAGGCACAGGCCGGAGTTCACGTTGACCCAGGACCCGTAGGCGCCCTGGGTCCATTCCTCGCCCGGGCTGTCGTCGCTGCAGGGCTCGATCTCGGCCGTGGTCCCGGCGCTAGTGCCGTCCCCGGTGGCCTCAAGGCACACGCTGGTTCCGGCGAGCTGCAGCTTTCTGGGGGCGTAGTCGAAGGTCCAGTCCTGGCTGGGGCTGATGGGGCTTGGGCTGCTGCTGGTACAGGGGGAGACCTGGACTGGGTTGCCGGTGCTGCTGCTGTCGCTGGCGTCGGTCAGGCACAAGCTGATGCTGGGCGAGGATCCCTGGCTGGCCAGGGTCGCGGTGGAGATGATCTGGGTGCCGGTCGTGTCGTCCGACGGCCCGCTCGGGGAGCTGGAGCTCAAGCCCCCGGCCAGGACGCAGCCATCGTCGCTGGGGGCACTCGGCGTGCTGGCGGTGCAACTGGTCGGGAAGGTGTTGGGGAAGCTGTCGCTGTTCTCGTTGTACTCGAACTCGTAGACGCCGCTGTCGAAGCAGGGGCTGAACCCGCAGCTGGTGGGCTGGGTCTCGGTGCCGGCCAGGGTGAGGGTGACCGACCCGTTGGAGTTCACCGTGTCCCCGGCGATCGCCGAGGGATTCGGTGCGCTGGTGTCCACCACGAACCCGCAGTCCAGATCGCCATCGCTGAGGACAGGGCCGCCACTGACCGGCTCCCTATCCCAGTCGCCGTCAACCGCGTCGTCCACGATCCAGTAGTACGCGTCGCCGTTGGCCAGCGACGATTCTGGATCGTCCTCGACGGTGCCGGCGACCGTTCCGGACCCGCCTGGCTTCAGCTGGTTGTTGATCGGGAAGTTGCCGTCGGCGTCTTCCAGGGTGAAGTCCGCGTTGATGTCGCCCTCGTTGGACCAGTTGCCCGCGACGGTCACGCCGAGCGTCGTGCTCGCCTGGTTGATGTAGGCGGTCTGGGCGCCCATCCCGCAGCTGGTGTCGGGGTCGCCGGGGGCGTCGTACAGAGCCGGGGTGATGGAGTGGAGGGTGGGTGCTGGCGGGGTGAGGTCGTAGTTGGTGATGATCTCGGGGTCATCGTCGACGTACATGAAGCCGCAGTTGTAGTTGGTGTCGCTGAGGCCGTTCTGGGTGCCGTTGTCGCCGCCGGTGCAGGCGTCGCTTGGGCCTTCTGCGGGGTCGCCCGCAGTCGACGTGCCCTGGTCTCCGACGAGCTTGACGTTGAAGTCGCTCGAGCCGTTCTCGGTGACGTCTTGCATGTCGCTGGTGACGTTGAAGCTGATCGGGACGGAGGCGGAGCAGATGCTCTGGTTGGTGGTGTTGTAGGAGGCGGGGTTGAAGGCGGGCAGCAGGTCGTTGTCGGAGCTGCCGATCTCGGCGATGTTGCCGGGGTGGCTGTCCCACGTGTCGTACGTGGGGGTGATGGGGTCGGTCTGCCACAGGGCGATGGACCACTGGTCGGTGCAGCTGTCGTCGGACCCGCCGGTCTCGGTCGCGTAGAGGGTGGCGCTGTAGGGGTACATGCCGCTGTTGAGCTCGGCCATCGGGATCTTGAAGTATGGCTGGGCCAGGCATGAGTCGGCAGGGTCGCTGTCGCAGGTGTTACCGGACCCGTAGCCCCCGTAGTCGTCATTGCCGATCGGCAGGCCGCTGACGGTGCCGCCGGTTGAGGTCGAGATGGTCAGGTCGTCGCCGACCATCTCATTTCCGTCCTGCCACTGCTCGGTCTCGTCCCAGGTGCCGCCAGTCTCGCTGGTGGTGGAGCAGGCGGTGCCGTCGCTGGCGCTGGGGGTGCAGTCCGGGTGCATGGTGGTGGTGATGGCGTCCTGTGCGGTGGCGGCGTCCGTATCCGCCGTGTCCGCGGTCGCGCGGCCGGGGCGGGCGGGCGCGACCGGGAGGACCGGGGTGGTGACGGCCGGGGTGACGGCGAACGCCTTCCCCGCGGCCGGGGTGGTGGCGTGCCAGGTGCCGAGGAAGGCGGCGCGGGTGCTGGCGAGAGGGTCGCGGGCTTGGGCGGCGGGCAGGGTGAGGGACTCGGTGACGCCGCCCTGCGGGGTGACGGTCAGCCGCAGTACGTCGCCGCCGGCGTGGTAGGTGGCGGTGGACCCGGAGACCGACGGGGAGCTCAGGCCCCGGGGGAGGTCAGGGTGGTCCGCAGCCCGGCGGCGCTGGTCGCGGTGGCGGCCGGGCCGTGGCCGCCGGCGGACAGGACGACCGAGCCGGGTACCGACTCCGCGGCCCACCCGGTGGCCGTGCGGTGCAGGGTGGTGTTGATCGCCACCCACTTGCCGTCGCTGGCGTAGCGGGCGGGCTGCAGGCTGGTGACCTCCTGGAACTGGCCGTCAGGCTCGGCGGTCAGGATGGAGGTGGACGTCGTCGCGCCGGCGACGGTGACTGCCTTGCCGCTGGCCTGGGCGCTGGACTTGGCCTGCTCCTCGCCGGCCAGCAGAGCCTTCCCGGCTGGCGAGGAGCCGAACGCCCGGACCTTGGCGCTGACCGCCTGCCGCGCGGCGCCGGCCCGGAGTGCGGGCTTGTCGGGCTGGGGCAGCGTCGGCTGGCGGGCGGTGGCCTGTGCTGCCTGGGTGGTGGACGCTGCTGCCGCTGGCGCGGCCAGGCCGCACGCGAGCAGCGCGCCCGCCGCGGTGACAAGCGCCTTCGCCGTCCTGCCGCGTAGCGCGCGCGATCGCACGGGATGCTGAGGCATCCGCTCCCCTTCCTGCTCGTTGCTGCTCGCCCGTGTGGCGAGCTTGGCAATCGAGGGAAAAGTAGCAGGTTTGTCTTATATGGCAACTACGTGATGTGCCTCACATGGTGAATATTGTGTCCGATGAGTTTATGTGGCGGATAGTGACGATAAAGTGACTGAAAACTTTATTTTTAGTTAAGCCGACCACCGACATGGCTGTGAGTATTGCGTCTGAGTGGGGGCCTGTCGTATGTATGTGATGCGTGGCTTAGTGCTTATCTGGTGCCTTCCATGGCGTTTTGCGTGGTTGGCCTTGCTTGGGAGGTTCTGGGTGGGCCTGGTGCGGAAGTGGCGCTCGCGGCTGCTCGTGGCGATGCTAGCGGTGCTGGCAGTGCTGGCGGTGCTGCTGGGGACAGTTCCGGGGGCGTCGCTGCCGTCCGCGCAGGCGTCCGGCCAGGAGGCCAGCCCGTCGGTGCTGCACGGGTTCCAGTACAAGGGGAAACTGTGGGCACCGTCCCAGCCGGGGATTAAGCCATCTCATGCCACTGTCGTCCCCGGCCATTCGGTAAAGCCGGCCTCCGCTGCGGAAATGGCGACGCTGAAGGCTGCGGTCGTGAAGAAGGGGATGTCCAAGGGCGCGGTGGCGCCGGTCCGCGACTCGCCGCCGAAAGTGTCGTGGCCTGCGGGAACCGGAAGCGCGTCACTGACGGTGGCAGCCGGGGATAAAGGCGATTCGGCAGGTGGGGGAAGCTCTTCGGGCGCGGCCAGGGTGGCGATCGCTCAGGGATGGAGGCAGGCGGGGTCACTGCCCGTGTCGGTACAGGCGGTGACGGCGCGAGGCGCTGACGCGGGGATAGCCGCGGCGGCCGCCCGGGGAAGCGCGAGCGGGGCGCTGGTCACGGTGGCGTCACGGAATGCCACGGCCACACTGGGCGTGCATGGCATGGTGCTGACCGTGGCGGGAACCGGCGCGCTGGCATCAGCCGGTGGCCGGGTCGGGGTCCGGGTGAGCTACAGCGGCTTCGCCGGGGCCTATGGCGGTGCGTACGCATCGCGATTGCGACTCGTGGCGCTACCAGCGTGCGCGCTGACCAGCCCCGGGGCGGCGCGGTGCCGTCGCGCCACCCCGGTGCCGACGGTGAACGACGGGACAGGGACCCTTTCCGGGACGGTGTCGCTGCCCGCCGCCGCCGGGGCGGGACAGGCTGCCGCAGGGACCGCCAAGCCTGCGGTGGCCGCGGCGCCAGCAGCGGTGCTGGCCGTGGAGTCGGCGCCCTCGGGAGCCGAGGGGGACTACGCGGCCACCCCGCTGACCCCGACTGGCACGTGGGCGGTGCAGGACGGGGACTACACGTACTCCTACCCGATCACGACCCCGCCGTCGGTGGCCGGGGACACGCCATCGGTGGCGCTGGCCTATGACTCGCAGTCGGTGGACGGGGAGACATCAGGGTCGAACACGCAGGGCGGCTGGATCGGGGACGGCTGGTCATACTCGCCGGGATCCATCTCGATGTCCTACGACGCCTGCTCCATGGACACCAACGCGGACCCGGCGACGGACGCCGACGAGTGCTGGGGCGGCTACGACGCGACCCTGGCGCTGGACGGCCACTCCAGCCGCCTGGTGCTGAACGGGGGATCCGGTAACACGTACCACCTGCAAGATGACGATGGGACGCAGGTGCAACTGCTGACGGGGGCGGACAACGGCCTGTGGGACGGGCAGTACTGGCTGGTCACGACATCGGACGGGACGCAGTACTACTTCGGGCTGAACCACCTGCCGGGCACGGCCAGCGGCGGGGCGGCGACGAGCTCGGCGTGGGGGATGCCGGTGTACTGCCCGGGCACGACCGACCCGTGCTACTCCTCCTCGACGGGTGATGACTCGTGGCAGACGCTGGGGTGGCAGTGGAACCTGGACTACGTGGTCAGCCCGCTGGGGGCGCTGACGGAGTACACCTACCAAGACGAGGCGAACTACTACGAGCGGGACGCGGGCAATGCTGACGGCGGCACGCTGACGCAGTACGTGCGGGCGGGGTTCCCGGTGTCGGTGCAGTACGGATGGCTGCTGGCGGACGCGGTCGCCGGGACGGCCCGCAGGCGGAGGTGAATTTCACGTCGTCCCCGCGGGTCATCAACTGCACCACGTCGATAATCAACGGCACGCCCACGCAGGTCTGCCCGGCGATGACGTCGGCGAACGCCGCAGACTGGCCGGACGTCCCGATGGATGAGGTCTGCGAGTCGTCCGGGCCGTGCACCAACTACTCGCCTACATTCTTCACGGCGTACATGCTGACCGGGATCGAGACCGAGGCGACGGTCACGACGGAGGTGACGTCGGGGAAGACGATCGAACGGGAGCAGGTGCTGGACCCGGTGGACTCTTGGGCGGTGGGCCAGGAGTTCGAGACGGCGAATGCGTCGGAGACGACGTCGACAACGAACTCGGTGCTGGCGCTGACCTCGATCCAGCGGACCGGGCAGGACGCGACCGCGACCGGGCCGGCGGTGACAACGCCGGCCGCGACGTTCACCAGCGAGATGATCGACAACCAGGTGCCGGGGTCGGAGTACCTGCCGCTGGACCGGCCGCGGCTGGAGATGGTCGATACTGAGGCCGGCGCGGCGATCACCGTCACCTACGCGGCGCCCGCGTGCGTGCAGGGGTCGGACGGCACCCCGCCGACCGCGTCGAGCAACACCTCGCCGTGCTACCCGGTGTACTGGTCGGAGACCGGGGACGCCCCGGACTGGTTCAACAAGTCGCTGGTCACGTCCGTGACGATGCAGGACCTGACTGGGACCGGGACGCCGGATGAGGTGACCAGCTACGCGTACCTGGGGAGTGCCGCCTGGCACTACAACGAGAACCCGGTGATCTCCAGCCAGTACCGGACGTGGGATGAGTTCCGCGGCTACGCCCAGGTCGAGGTCACTACGGGCCAGTCGCCGGACCCGGTGACGGAGACCGTCGACACGTACATGCAGGGCATGGACGGCGACCCGAACGGGTCGGGGGGCACGACGTCCGGGGTGACGGTGTCCTACCCGTTGGGCGGGCCGGCTCACGGGGACACGGCGGTGACGGACTCGGACTGGCTGGCCGGGCAGGTGCTGGAGTCCGACACCTACACCCACGCCGGCGCTGGCGGCACCATCGACAAGGCGGTCGTGCACAACTGGCCGACCGCGTTCACGCAGACCGCCAGCCAGTCCCAGGGGGGCAGCCTGCCCGCGCTGGACGCCTACATGGCGACCTCAGCGGAGGCCGACACGATGACCCTGCAGGCGAGCGGGTCCTGGGCCGGCGACGCGGTCACCACCTACTACAACGGCGATGACCTGCCCTACACCGAGCAGGAGGTCGCGACCGGGTCCACCGAGACCTGCACCACCACGCAGTACGCGACCCCGCCGTCGGGGACCGCGCTGTCCGGGACGGCGGCCGGGACCGGCGACCCGATGATGGAGTCCTACCCTGACCGGGTCACCACGGTGACGGGAGCATCGTCTGGTGGCGCGTGCCCGGCCGCCTCCAGCGCCGACATCGTGTCGGACACGGAGTATTACTACGACGACCCGAGCGAGACCCTGGGAACGACCGGATCGCTGGGGTCCCTGGCCTACCCGGGCGGGGTCCAGACCGAGGAGCAGAAGGAAGTCACGTGGGGCAGCCCGTGGCGGGTAGTGTCGCAGGTGGGGCAGGACGATGCCTACGGGCGGGCCCTGTCATCCATGGACGGCAAGGGAAACGTCACCGGTACCAGCTACGTTCCCGTGTACACGGCGAGCGCGACGTCGGCGCTGCCGTACTCGGTTACCGTGACCGACCCCGCAGGGCATACCGTCACCACGGGCTATGACCAGGAGCGGGACCTGCCGGTCTCCGCGACCGACGTCAACGGCGAGGTGACCACTGAGGCGTATGACGAGATGGGACGGCTGACGTCGGTGACGCTGCCGCCGGACCAGGGGCAGGCGGCGACGTATGAGTACTCCTACTCGCTGACCGGGACGGCGCCGTCGGCGGTGACGACGCAGACGCTGCAGGCGTCCGGATCGTACGCGACCAGCACCGTCTTGTACAACGGGATGCTGGATGAAGTCGAGACTCAGGCGCCGGTCCAGGGCGGGCAGGCGGGCCGGGTCGACACCTGGAAGGTGTATGACTCCGACGGGTGGGTGACGGAGTCGGACGCCGCGTTCTGGGATGAGACCGCGTCGCCCGGCACGACCTTGTACGTGCCGGACCTGGCGGCGATCGAGGACCGGACGCTGACCAGTTATGACGGGCAGGGCCGGGTCACCGCGACCGCGACCTACGCCGGCAACACGCAGGTCGCGCAGACGACGACCGCCTACCCGGGAATGAACGAGGCCGACACCACGCCGCCGTCCGGCGGGACGGCCACGTCGGTGCTCACCAACGCCCTGGGACAGCAGACCGAGTCCTGGTCCTACGACAACTCGACGACGCCCGACGACGACGCCGCCGATGCCGACGTCACGTCCTACGCCTACACCCCGGCCGGGCAGGTCAGCACCATCACCGACAACGCCGGCAACGAGTGGTCCTACGGCTACGACTTGCTTGGGGAGAAGGTCAGCGCCATCGACCCCGGCACCACCGGGGCCTACGGGCCGGACGTGAACGAGGGCAAGACCAGCTACTCCTACGACGCCGACGGGAACCTGAAGACCGTCACCGACTCGGATGGCAACGAGCTCACCTACGACTACGACGACCTGGACCGCGAGACGGCCGAGACCGCCACCGTGGCCGGAATCACCAGCAACGTGGCCGCCTGGGCCTACGACACCGCCACGATGGCCGCCGCCACTACCGGCAAGGCCGTCGGCCAGCTGGCCAGCACCACCAGCTACGCGAACGGCACCGCCTACACCGAGACGGTCACCGGGTACAACGCGGCCTACGAGGCGACCGGGCAGTCCACCAGCATCCCGGCGACCGGCGGGGCGCCCGCGCAGACATTCGCCACCTCGTCGGTGTACGGGGGGCTGACCGGCCAGCTGCAGTCCACCGCGTACGGGGCTGACGGGGGGAGCACGTACGGGCTGCCAGCCGAGACGGTCGGCTACGGGCATACCAGCCTGGGCCTGCTGACCGGGATCGGCACCAGCACCAGCAACTACCTCGACTCGGTCGCCTACGACGCGACCGGGCAGGTCGACTCGGCCACGTTCGGCACGGACGACTACCAGCTCGTGCAGGACTACACCCCCGACCAGACCTTCCCCGGCCAGCTGGACGACGCGTCGACCAGCGTGCAGGCTTATCCGGGCGGGCCGCAGGACCTGTGGTCGTGGACCTACAACGAGGCCGGCGACGTCACCTCCAGCATGGACCAGGAGTACGACGGCACGACCTCGGTCACCTCCGCGACCACGGAGTTGCAGTGCTACGCCTACAACGACCTGGGCGAGCTGACCTCCGCGTGGGCCGATGACGGTGACCAGGACCCCGCCCCGCCCGCGCTGTCCGGCTCCACTACCGGCGCTCCCTACACATCCAGCCCGAACCCTGGCGACACCGGCGAGTGCGCCGACGCCGTCCCGTCGGCCTCGTCGGCCTCGGCCATGAGCAAGTCGGCGGCGGAGGTCGGCGGCCCCGCCCCCTACTGGGAGTCCTACGCCTACGACCTGCTGGGGTCGCGGACTAGCGAGGTCACCTACGACACGGCCAGCGCCGCCAGCGACACCACCGCCAACGAGGTCACCCAGGCCGAGACGTACCCGACCGCGAGCGGGGCGACGAACGTGGACACCGAGTCCTACGACGGCGGCCAGGGCACCGCGGCGACCGCGACCCCGGCCGCCGCGGGCAAGGTCACCACCACCAGCCCAGACGGCACCGTCACCATCACCCCCTGGTACGACGACGACGGGAACACCGTCAGCCGGACCGAGTCCACCACCGGCCTGATCACCTCAGGGATGAGCACCACCCTGTGCCTGGAGGACGCCGGGTCCGCGACTGCGGCCGGCACCAAGATCGACATCGACACGTGCAGCACGGCCACCGGCGGGCAGGACTGGACGGTCAGCCCGCTGTCCAGCCCCACCAGCCCCGGCACGACGGGCAGCCTGCTGGAGGCCGAGGGCGGCTGCGCCGACGTCACCGGCAACGCCACCACCACTGGCACCCTCATCGTGCTGGAGCCATGCTCGTCCTCCACCACCGGGGAGATCTGGGACGCCAGCACCAACGGCATGTGGGTCAACCCGAACTCCAACATGTGCCTGACCGACCCTGGGGGGTCGACCACCGTCGGCACCCAGGCCGAGATCAGTAGTTGCGGTACCGCCAGCCGCACCCAGGTATGGGCGACGGCGGCCGGAACCGGTGCGACCCCCTACCCCGGCACCACCCAGACGCTCTCCTACTACCCCACCGGCCTGACCAAGACCGTCACCAGCCCGGCCGGCACCGGCAGCCACGCCAGCACCTACGTCTACGACGCCGACGGCAGTCTCCTCGTCGACGAGGAGCCTTCGACCGTCACCTACTACGGCGACGACGGCGCCGAGGAGCTCACCTACACCACCGCCGGCGTCCTGTCCTCCGCCGACCGGTTCTACGACCAGTCACCCGACGGCACCCTCATCACCCGCACCGTCACCGACACCATCACCAACGGTGCCGACAGCGGCACCCCTACCTCCGCCCTGTCCTACGAGGTCACCACCCCGCAGGGCACCGGCGTCGAGGCCATCAGCGCCGCCACCGACGCCGTCTCCCGCCGCTACTACGACCCCTACGGCGTCCGGATCGCCTCCTCCGGGTCCTGGCCCGACAACAAGGCCTACCTGGACCAGGTCGCCGACTCCGCCACCGGCCTGGACCTCCTCGGCGCCCGCCAGTACAACCCCGCCACTGGCTCGTTCCTGTCCCTTGACCCCGTCCTGGAATCCGGCAGCCCCCAGCAGATGGGCGGCTACACCTACGCCGCCAACAACCCCACCACCGAAACCGACCCCACTGGGACGACCTCGTCCCAGCCCCAACCCTGTCAGATGCTCGGGGACTGCACCCCCTGCGGGCCGCCCGAGGAATGCGGGAGCAGCGGCGGCCATGGCGGCCATGGCGGCCACGGCGATGGTGGCGGCGGCGATGGCGGCGATAGCGGTAGCGGCGGCGGCGGAGGTGGTGGTGGCGGTGGTGGTGGCGGCGGTGGTGGCGGCCCGGCCTGCGGCTCCGTGGCCTACCGACTGGAGGGCGGGGTCTGTGTCCGCCCCACGACCTCCAGCAACTCAACGCCCGGCTGGCTGAAGACGGGATTGCGAGCACTCGGGAGCATCACCGGGATCACCCAGGACGTCAACTGCGTCGAGACCGGCAACCTGGTCCAGTGCACCGAGGGCATCGCCAACGGCGCCCTGACCGTCGCCACCATAGTCAGCCTTGGCGGCACATCGGAGATCGAGGCAGGCGCCGATGCCACAGAGATCGCCGCAGAAGAAAGTGGCACCGCGCTGGAAAAGGCCGCAGACGCGTGCGCGGCGGGCCAGAGTTTCACCCCCGACACGAATGTCCTGCTCGCTAATGGCAAGACCGCCGCCATCTCCTCCCTTAAACCCGGCGACAAGGTCCTAGCTACCAGCACCACCACCGGCAAGACCCAGGCCGAGACCGTCGCGGAGGTCGAGGTCAACCACGACACCGACCTCTACGACCTCAACGTGAACACCGCCCAGGGCGTTACGGTCATCCACACCACCAGCAGCCACCTGTTCTGGGATCCTTCACTGAACAAATGGCTACCCGCCAGTAACCTCAAGCCCGGCGAGCATCTTAAGACCCCTGACGGCAGTGTCGCGGTCGCCGACGGCGGCACCACGCCGAAGGTCCACGACGGCCGGATGTGGGACCTCACCGTCCCCGGCAACAACGACCACGACTTCTATGTGCTCGCGGGATATACTCCAGTTCTCGTTCATAACGCTTCCTGTCCGACGGGATTCGATTACGAGTCTGCCTCACAGAGTGGAATGAGGGCCGACAAGAACGGTCTTACCCGGGCGGGGCGCGAGTATCAGAAGCATATGGGGCGCGGCGAGTTGCCGACTGTCGGTGGCAGGGGACTCGACGGCGCGGGACAGGACCTGCTTGACGGGACCCTGACTGATCCAAGCGCCGACTACCAGCCGGTGACGGGAGGCGCATTCTCGGGAGGGTATAGAGTGATCGGCAACGATCTAGTTAATGGCCGCTTTGTGGGGGCGACATTCGACTCCAGCGGGAACTTCCAGTACTTCGGGCTGTATCCATGACCGGTACTGGGCCGCCAACGGCCCCGTTGATCCTTCTGAGATCCTGCATGGTCTTCTAGGTCTTCAGGTCGTGGGGGTTCGGTATCATGTCCCGATCGGGACCGAAGGTGGGCGGATACCACGTAGCGGCATGGTGGATGACGTGGAGCAGGCAATCGATCTGATGGTCAGTGACGGCAGCGTTGTGCGCGCTCAGTGGGAAATGCGAGGCGAACTCGAATTCCTGTCGGTCGTGCGCGCGTCTGAAACTGGTCAGATTGGCTCCTTTGTCGACACTGCCAATGTCTCGGGTAGTGACTCATGGAAACGCGTTCTCGGTCGGGATATTAGCGGCGCGGGCGTAGCCTGGAAGGTTTCGGGAAGTGAGGAGTTGAGGGTCCCGTTCGCCATCAGGCTTGACTTTCACGGTGCCACATCGGTTGTAATCGCACTGGGTGAACTAGTCCAGGGCATGCCCTCCTACCTTCCTGATGGTGTTCTAGTGATCTTCGACGAGACAGTTGCCGTGAGTTACGCCTTTCCGGGGGCGGAAAGCCCTGCCTGGGGTATTTCGACAGGAAAGACGTGAGCCGAACTGAATCGTTCAGAGGCCGGTTGCATGCCGGACGGCAGCGACCAGAAGATTTGCGTTGTGGTGGTCCAGGCCGGTGACGGTGTCGCGGAGGTCGATGGGTGTGCCCGCAGCGAGGCTGGCTGACAGCAAGAGGACGCGTCGTTCCCCGCCTGAGCAGGGCAGTTCTCCGGCGTGCAGGGCGGTGATGGCGGTATCCCAGTCGATGTCTGCCATCGGAGTGGTGCCGTCGCTGATGCTGGTGGCGGTAGTGATGAAGCGGCTGGTGAAGTCGTCGCGGCGTAGGAACGTGCCGTTGGCGATGAGGAGGGCGACTCCGGCTTCGAGGGCGTAGATCCCGGTGGCGCATGCGCGGAGGGCTTCGGTGAGTTCGTCAGTGTTCACAGGGGCCTTCGGGGGTGAGGGTGGCGGCGGCGATGTCGCGGTAGGCGGGGATGCCGAGGTGGACGTGCTCGGCGCGGCGGGCTTCGGTGAGGTCGACCTGGGCCAGCTTGTTGTTGGCGGCGTCGAGGCTGACCTTGAGTCCTTCGGCTTCGCCGGTCCAGCCTTCGCGTTCGGCTTCGGCGATGCGTGCCAGGAGGTTGTCGCGGATTTCTTCAAGTCGGTGGCGCTGGGCGGGGTCGATCCGCAGGAGCGGGCACCTGATGCATGAGTGCTCATGAATACATGGCGTCGAGTATGCGCGTCCGCAGTCGCCGAGTGCGACGCGACGGTGCTGGAAGTGGCCGAGGAACTCGTCCCACTCGGCATCGGTGGGTGAGCGGTATTCCTCGCTTGGCCGGGCGGCCCTGCGCTGGGCGATGAACGCCCGGTGGCCGCGGATGGCTTCCTCGGGGTAGGCGGTCTTGTAGCCCATTGTGGTGTTGATGTCGTTGTGTCCGAGGATGAGCTGGGCGATGTGGGGTGGCATGCCGTTGAGGATGGCGTCGGTGGTGAAGAGCCTGCGGAAGTCGTGGGGGTGGAAGTCGAGGGGCTTGCCGTCGGTGCCGGTGATGCCGGTGGCGGAGAGGGCTTCGCGGATGAGGTCGCGGATGGTGCCGCTGGGGATGGGGCGGTTCTCCAGGCCGATGCGGCGCTGGAACAGTAGGGGCATCGGGGGGTTCCAGGTGCGCTCGTGGGTGTCGTAGGCGGCGGCCAGCGGGACGGTGCCGTCGGTGCCGCGGACGCGGGTGATGATCGCGGACAGGACGTCTGCGAGTTCCGGGTCGATGACGAGGAGCCGTTCGGTGTCGGTCTTCGACGGCGCGATGGACAGCAGGGGGACGAGCTCGCCGGTGGCGGGGAGCCGGTACTGGACCAGGCTGTGGTGGGAGAGCTCGGTGAGCTCTTCGAGGCGGCAGCCGGTGTGCCGAAGCACTTCTATGGCGGCCCATCCCCAGAACGCGTTGTCTTCCTCGCGGGTCAGGTTGCGCCGGCTGCCGGTGGCGGGGTCCTCGGCCCAGGTGCGGTGGCCGGGATCGCGGGTGCGCGGCCCGGCGGAGCTCATGCCCGCAGGCGGTGAATATCTCGCCGGGCGGGGTGGCGCGGGCGGCGGCGAGGCGGGCGGCGGTGTCCGTGCGGGAGCGGTCGACGGCGGCGGCGAGGGCGGGCAGGACGGGGAGCCTTTCGCGGGTCCGGGCGTCCGTGCGGGCCTTGGTCCGCTTGACCTGCTGCTTGTACTGGATGTCGCTGCCGCGGATGGGGCAGGGCACTGCCCACGGTCCCCAGCGGGCTGGGTCGTCCAGGGCCCACTGGGCGAGGTCGAGGTAGAAGCCCCGGACTGACATCAGGGCGTCGCTGGCGGCCTGGCGGACGACCTGCTGCTCGGCGCCGTCGGGCGTGCGGACGGTCCTGGTCTGGATGCGCTGCTTCCAGGCGGCGGCGACGTCGGGCGGCAGGTGCAGCGAGCTGATGCCGGGGTGGTGGTCCTCCAGGTCCTTCCAGAGCCGCTTCGCCAGAGTGATGGCGAGGCCGTTGAGGCTGCTGTAGTCGATGCCGGGCTGGCGCTCGCGCAGGTAGTCCACGAGCAGGTCCCGCACCGGGCGGCAGGCCAGGTCGTAGCGGTCGACCATCTGCTCAACGGTGACCTGCCCGGGGAACTTGACGCTGAACATCCGGACGGTGGGCGGCGCGCGGGCCCCGAAGGCCCCGGCCGCGGACAGGAGCTGGTAGAAGAACGGGCTGAACGGGTTGGTCTGGGTGCTGGCGTCGAACACCGTCCGGCAGCAGTCCAGCAGCTCGATGCAGTCGCCGGGGGTGATGGCCGCGACGGGGCCGCCCTTGGCGGCCATGATCGCCGCGACCCGCTCCACCGCCTGGTCGAAGGTGTTCCGCCCGGTGGTGCTGGCCTCCCGCAGCGCGTTCAGGGCCGCGATCCCCGCGGGGTCGCGGGCCCGGCCCATCTCGCCAGCGAGCCTGGCCCGGACTGGCGTCGTCAGCAGCCAGGGAAGGCCCGGGCGGATCACGTCGCCGCCGATCAGCTGGGCCACGCCCGCGCCGAGCCTGGAGCGAAGCCCAGCGCCCAGCGCGCCGACCCGGCCGGCGGCCTCCAGGTCAGCCACCGCCTGATCCCGCCAGTCGGCTGAGCCGCCGGACCCGGCGCCGGAGGCGTCCCACCGCTGCTGCCACGTCGCCCCGGGGTGCAGCTCCAGCCAGTCGAGGATCTTCAGGATGCCCAGCTTGCGCCAGTGCCGGGCGCTGGCATCACCGAAGGCGAACGGCGGGGCGAGCAGCCGGCGCGCCACCGTGAAACGGTCCGCGGCCGTCGCGTCCCACGACACCTGGACCACCCGGGGCGGGAACCGATTCATCACCGCCAGCGCCTCGGCACTGAGCTGCCAGCCAACCGCCTGCCCGGTCACCGCGGCGGTCACCAGCGGCCCTTCCCGAACAGCACGTCCAGGCTCTCCGCCCGGTAGCCAGGCGCCGGCTCTGGCAGGACGGGCCTGGGCTGAGCCTGTCGCCGGTGATGGGCCAGGGCGGCCTCGATCACGTCCTCGGCCGTCGGAACGACGTAGACCTGCGTGGTCGTGAGCGAGACGTGGCCGAGAATCCACTGCACGTCCGTGATCGGCACGCCGGGATCACGGGCGAGCCGGTAGGCCGCCGTATGCCGCAGCGAGTGCAGCGTCCACCCGGAACCGATCGTGGCGTTCGCCCGGTCGAACATCATCCGGGCTGCATGGTAGTTCAGCGGACGGAACGGGCGCCGCAGCGTCCGCCACAGGGGATCATCCGGCCCGGCAGGCGCCAGGCCGTGCATCTCCTGCTGGTAAAGCCGCAGCCACACGAACGCGTCAGGCGATGCCGGCAGCTGCTGGATCGCCCGTGATCCCTTGCGGATCACCGTGATCAGCTGCTGGCCGGGATCGGCTCCTGACCACGTGGCGCTCAGGGAGCTCCGACGCGCGGGCACCGGTCGATACCCAGAATGCGACCAGCGCCCGGTCCCGGTTCGACGGCAGCCGGGCGAACAGCTCGTTGAACACCGCGTCCGGGATCTGCCTCGGCACCCGCTGCGGCACCCGGGGGCGGAACAGCCCCGACTTCTGCTTCGGGAACGGGTCCAGCGGATTGTGGTGCGCGTGCGCCCGCCCGCCCCTGGCCAGCGGGAACGGGTTCACGATCGGCCCGGTCCCGGCCTCCAGGTGGTAGGCGTAGAAGCTCCGGCAGACCGTCTCGCAGTGCGCCGCCGTCGACGGCGCGTACTTCCCCGGTGCTCGCCCGGCCGCGACCTGCGCCAGCCCGGGCCGGGCGGCGAGCTGGAGATGACGGCAGAAGTCCCGGGCCTCGACCCTGGTCGCCTGGTCCCACGAGACGTCCACCGCCCAGCAAAACCGGAACCAGCGCAGCAGCGCGAACGAGTACGACCGCTGCGTCGTTGCCGGACGGCCCCTCGCTTGCAAGTCCCGCAAGTACTCCGATACCGGTGCGACCCGTACGCCACCCGGATCACTCAGCCGGTACGGCTCCCACAGATCGCCGGTCTCGACCAGCGCCCCGGCCGCCGGAACCACCAGCGACCCAAGATCCCGGAACGCACCGACATCGTCACCTTCGGTCATGGTCAGCGACCGTAACGACCGCCATCCCACCACGTCAGGAGAATGATGACCCGGACTTAGCTAGTTCAGTCAACACGCCTTACCTGCACCAAGGCTGGATTCCGGCAAAACAACTTAAATCGGGCGAAAAACTCAAGACGCCTGACGGCTCCCTCGCCACCGCTGACGGGGGCACCCAATGCCACGGGCTTAGGCCCGAAGTGCGTTGAGACTGGTTCTTGTTTCCGTGACGCTGGGTGATTGCCGCTGGCTGGTGGCGTGTTGCGGCGGTTTCGCGCGAGACGGGCGAGGCTCCTGCTAGAAGAGAGATTGTCTAGGTCTTTCTTCATCCACAGGAGCCTCTGGTGTCTTTGTACCCTGTCGTGCCCGGTGCCGACGACGTATTCGCGGAGGACGGGCTGATGGTCGCGGTCCGGCTGGAGGATGTCGTCTCGCCGCTGCGGGACGGCCGGCCGCTGGGCCCCGGCAGGGCGTCGGCGCTGGTAGTCGGGGGTACTGAGCGGATCCGGGCGGGCGGGGTGACGGTGTTCTGCAAGGTGGTGGCGGTCGCGCCGGCAGTCGTCCGCCGCGACGGGCGGGTGCAGGCGGCAGGCAGCCCGGCCGGCCACGCGACGCTCGGCCCGCTGGAGCGGTGGCTGGAGGAGCAGGCCGGGCGCGGGGTGATCGAGGAGATCGCGGAGCGGGCGGTGCTGGATCCCCGGTTCGTGAAGGGCGAGCGGGAGCGCCTGCTGACCAGGGCGTTCATGATCCGGGCCATCGTGCTGATGACTCTCATGCCGGACGCGGGCCTGCGGGAGGCGGTCCTGGCGCTGGCCGGCGACCTGGCGGGGGTGCCGTGGGCGCGGCCGTGGCGGGCGGCGTCGGAGCGGGCGCTCGGCGACTGGCGCAGCGCGCTGGGCCCCCGGCCGCTGGAGGAACTGCAGGCCATCGTGCTGGAGGCCTCCCGCCGCGAGCACGAGGCCCGGGACTGGCGGGAGGCCGCCGCCGGCCGGCTGACGGTGTGCTCGCTGGACGGGACGCTCATCCGCGTTCCGGACACGCCCGCGAACCGGGCCGCGTTCGGCTCCGTCGGCACGAGCGACGGCAGCTCCCCGTTCCCGCAGCTCAGGGCATTGCCCCTCAGCAACGCCTCCACCCGGGCCCTGCTCGGCATGACCTGCGGCCCGTCCGGCGGCGGCGCCGGCAAGGCGGCCGGCGAGCAGAAGCTCCTCGATGAGGCCATGGATGCATGCCCGCACCTGTTCACGCAAGGCCGGCTGTGGGTAATGGACCGGAATTTCCCCGGCGCGGCCAGGGTCGCCCGCCTCATCGCCCGCACCCACGTGCTGATCCGGCTGAAAAGCGACATCCCGCTGAAACGCATCTCCCCTGTTCTCCCGGACGGCTCCTACACGGCGGACCTGTCCGGCGACGGCCTCACCATCCGGGTCCGCGTCATCGAGTACTTCGCCGAAGTCGAGGGCCAGGAGGTCCCGGAGATGTTCTGCCTGGTCACTGACCTGATCGACATTGACGAGTACCCGGCGCCGCTGCTGGCGGCGCTCTATAAATGGCGGTGGGACGGGTCGGAGACCGCACTCCGTGAGGCAAAGGGCAGCCTGGACGGAGCCGGCCCTGGCACCGGGCCCATGCTCCGCTCTCAGTCCCCGGCCCTCGTCCTGCAGGAGCTCGCGGCCTGGGCCGCCGCGACCGAGATGACCCGCGGCGTCGCACGCGACGCCGCGGCCGCCGCCGCACCCGCCCGGAAAGGCCGTCGCGCCGGGCAGCCCGTCCGCCCCCGCGAGATCTCCCACGCCCGGACCCGCCGCGCCGCCGTCCGCGCCATCCAGGCCGGCCGGGCCTGCTACCAGGCCCTGATCAGGGAAATCGCGAAATACCGGACCATCGTCGACCGGAACCGCCACCGGTCCCGCAAGTCCAAGTCGCCCAGCAGCTTCGCCCATGCCACCGCGAAGGACACCCGCACCCGCATCGCCCCGGCCGTCATCACCATGGCCAACTCCCCGGCTGACCAGCACGAACAGGCAGCTACCCACAGTCACCAAAACACGGAAACCGACATCAGAACCTAAATGCCTAAACCCCGTGGCATTGCGGGGGCACCACCCCCGCCGACCATGACGGCTGGATGTGGGACCTTACCGTTCCTGGCAACGGAGACCATGACTTCTACGTAACAGCGGGCAGTGTCTCCATCCTCGTCCACAACAATGATGGCGAATGTGGTATAACGCCAAGCGATCTTTCCGGATCGACCGCCTCCAACTACAATCGGTATCTCAAGAGTCTTCCATCGGGGGCTGAGGAGCCAACGATTACGCAGCTTCCAGATGGGAATGTTCAGTTCGATGCCAACGTCCCCGCGAGAAACATTCCTGGATCCTATGCAACGTACACGAAGGTAGTCGACCCCGAAGGACGCACTGTCACATTCTATAAGACCACTTACGCGCCAGACGGGTCTGTGGTCCATGTAAAGGTGAAGTACCCATGACCGTTGAGCAGCGCATCGAGGCGCTTCGTGGGCTGATCGAGTTCCGGGAGTCAATTCCCGTTTCGATTGGCCGTCTGCGCGAGTTTCCGTGGGATAGCGACAGGGCATTGGTGGTGTTGACGGGTGATGACCTAGCGCGCATGCTCGATCGGTACCTGCAGGGAGAACTATCCAACATGGAGCTTGAGGAGTGGGCTAATGCGCTTGAAGGGAGAGATGACATAGGGTACGAGCCTTCAACGGATGATAATCTAAAGCGAATAATATTCGAACTCGCCAACCCGCTGCTCGCGACTCCAATAGCGCCGGCTCAGGTTCAAAGATGGAAGGAGGCGATAAGCAAGGCCGATTAGCCAAGCCCTTCGCGGGCATCGACACGAATTGGCGTCAGCGAATATATCGCGAGAGGGTGACGGGCATCGCCATAGTGTTATAAGGCGGAGAATCTCAGTGAATCAGACGCGACGCCCGAGCTGTGGACAGGGTAGCGCGAGGCTGCGGGAGAGCGATGGCCAGTTATTGGTATGCATTTCTGTCGAGCCGTTTTCCTGCTGCGTGACTGATCGCGGCGATCAGCCTGGCGGTGTTGTCGTTGTCGAGGCCGATGACGGTGTCGTGGAGGCTGACTGGGGTGCCTGCGGCAAGGCTGGCGGCGAGTTGGGGGATGCGGCGTTCGCCGCCGGAGCATGGGAGGCCGCCCGCGGCGAGGGAGGTGACGGCGGCCTGCCAGTCGATGGCTGCCGTGGCGATACCGCCGCTAGTGCCGTGCTCGATGAACCTGGCGGTGAAGTCATCGCGGCGCAGGAACGTGCCGTTGCCGATGAGGAGGGCGACGCCAGCCTCAACCGCGTAGATCCCGGTGGCGCAGGCGCGGAGGGCGGTGGCGAGGTTGTCAGTGTCCATTGGGGCTTCCTGCGGTTAGGGTTGCGGCGATGTCGCGGTAGGCGGGGATGCCGAGGTGGACGTGCTCGGCGCGGCGCGCGGTGGTGGCGTCGGCCTGGGCGAGCTTGCTGGTGGCGGCGGCGAGGCTGACCCTGAGTCCTTCGGCCTCGCCGGTCCAGCCTTCGCGTTCGGCTTCGGTGATGCGGGCGTGGAGGTTGTCGCGGATCTCTTCGAGGCGGTGGCGCTGGGCTGGGTCGATGCGGAGGAGGGGGCACCGTATGCAGGAGTGCTCGTGAATGCAGCTAGTCGAGTATGCGCGCCCGCAGTCACCGAGTGCTACGCGGCGGCGTTGGAAGTGGCCGAGGAACTCGTCCCATTCGGCGTCGGTGGGGGTGCGGTATTCCTCGCTGGGGCGGGCGGCCCTGCGCTGGGCGATGAAGGCGCGGTGGCCGCGGATGGCTTCCTGGGGGTAGGCGGTCTTGTAGCCCATGGTGGTGTTTATGTCGGCGTGGCCGAGGATGAGCTGGGCGATGTGGGGTGGCATGCCGTTGAGGATGGCGTCGGTGGTGAAGAGCCTGCGGAAGTCGTGGGGCTGGAAGTTCAGGGGCTTGCCGTCGGTGCCGGTGATGCCGGTGGCGGTGAGGGCGTCGCGGACGAGGCCGCGGATGCTGCCGCCAGAAATGGGGCGGTCCTCCAGGCCGATGCGCCGCTGGAACAGCAGGGGCATCGGGGGGTTCCAGGTTCGCTCGTGGGTGTCGTAGACGGGGGCCAGTGGGACGGTGCCGTTGGTGCCGCGGACCCGGGTGATGATCGCGGACAGGGCGTCGGCGAGCTCCGGGCTGATACCCGTTGACTGAACTAAATAGCTAGTTTTCGCATTTCAGGGGCAAATACTGAACAGAGTGGCTATGGTCCCTGCTCGTGATCAGAGATCAGGATGTGGTCCGGGATCTGGCGGCGCTGGCGGTCCCGCTTGCCGGTGCGCTTCAGGAGACCGGGGACCAGTGGGAGCCTTACCGGATCGTTGATGCTGATGGCGAGTCCGTGGCGGCGGTCGCGGAGTTCTTCCGTGACCTTCAGGCCGCGAGCCGGTCGGAGGCGACACTGCGGTCCTACGGGAATGATCTTCTCCGCTGGTTCCGGTTCCTCTGGGCGGTTGAGGTGCCGTGGGACCGGGCGACGAGGATCGAGGCCCGTGACTTCTGCCGGTGGATGCTGGTGGCGGGCAAGCCGGCCCGCTCGCGGGTCCGGGCGTCCATGCGGGCCTTGGTCCGGGCCTTCTGCCGGGTGTAGTGGATGTCGCTGGCGCGGATGGGGCAGGGCACGGCCCACGGTCCCCAGCGGGCGGGGTCGTCCAGGGCCCACTGGGCGAGGTCGAGGTAGAACCCGCGGACGGCCATCAGCGCGTCGTCGGCTGACTGGCGGGCGACGACCTGCTCGCCGCCGCCGGGAGTGCGGATGGTCCTTGCCTGGATGCGCTTCTTCCACCCGGCGGCGATGCCGGGCGGCAGGTGCAGGGAGCTGATGCCGGGGTGGTGGGCTTCCAGGTCCTTCCAGAAGCAGGGGACCAGGGCCGAGGCCAGCTTGCTGAGGGTGTTGTAGTCGATGGCGGGCTGGCGCTCGCGCAGGTAGTCCACGAGCAGGTCGCGGACCGGGCGGCAGGCGATGTCGTAGCGGTCGACGAGCTGCTCGACGGTGAGCTGCCCGCCGAACTTGGTGCTGAACATCCGGACCGTGGCCGGCGCGGCGGGCGGGAAGGCCCCAGCTGCGGACAGGAGCTCGTAGAGGAACGGGCTGAACAGGTTGTTGTTGCGGGCCCTGGGGGCGAACACGGCCCGGCAGCAGTCCAGCAGCTCGATGCAGTCGCCGGGGGTGATGGCGGCGACCAGGCCGCCCTTGGCGGCCATGATGATCGCGACCCGCTCCAGCGCGGGATCGAAGGTGGACCTCCCTCTCGTGCTGGCCTCCCGCAGCGCGTTCAGGGCCGTGATCCCCGCGGGATCACGGGCCCGGCCCATCTCGGCGGCGACCCTCCTGGGGAAGGACGTGGCCAGCAGCCAGGGCAGCCCAGAGCGGATGACGTCGCCGCAGGCCAGGGGCAGCCGCTGGCGCGGTCACCGCAGTGGCGGTCACCAGCGGCCCTTCCCGAACAGCACGTCCAGGCTCTCCGCACGGTAGCCAGGTGCCGGCTCCCGCAGGACGGGCCTGGTTGTGATGCGCGTGCGCCCGGCCGCTCCTGGCCAGCGGGAACGGGTTCACGATCGGCCCGGTCCCCACGTCCAGGTGGTAGCCGTAGAAGCTGCGGCAGACCGTCTCGCAATGCGCCACCGTCGAGGGCGCGAACCTCTTCGGCCTCGTCCTGTCCGATGGCGACTTGCCGGGCCGCGCATGATCGGAGGTCGGCCGATGGTCGCCTTGCCTGTGCTGGTGTCCGGCCTGGAGGCGGGTCGCCGGGAGTTGCCCCGGCTGCCGGGAGCCTTTGAGTGGCGGTTAGTCGCCGGAGATGGAGTCACCCATGGTGCTTGCCTCCTTACAAGGCGATGATCCGGTTGAACAGTGCCTGGTAGGTCAGCAGTGCCTGGCGCAGCGACTCGGTGTCGCGGCCGTCGCGATCCCAGGTGTCGCGGGTCCGGTCCTGCCGGGCACGCAGTACCGCGACGAGCTTGTCGATGACCTCGTCGATGACGTTCTCGGCCTGCGCGACCGAGTCGCGCGGGCTGTCGATGAACCCGGCCTTGATCGCCTGCCAGTCCGATCGCAGTTCTTCGGTGTCAGCGAGCAACGGTCCCTCGTCATCAACAGCCGGCAGCCGCCGGTCCTGGACAGGATCCGCCTGGACAGGATCCGCCTGGACGGGTACTGCCTGGACGGGCAGTGTCGTGGCGGGGACCGTCTGCAGCGCGATCGGCCCATTCGGGGATTCGGTCATGCCTGGTTCGCTCCTTGACGCTTCGAGGGACGCGACCCCCGGCCCAGCCGGGGCACATTCGGGTGGGGCACGCGTGGCAGCCGAGGCGTGCGCAGGCGGAGCCGTGGCGTGGCCAGCCGGACGCGGGGCGCTCGCCCGCGCGGCTGGGGCTGGGGCTGGGTGGGTGGCCGCCGGGCCTTGCGCGCCAGTGCGCCGCCCGCGATGGCGCCCGCCCAGGGCAGACGCCTGCCGCCGGAGACCGGGGCGTCCGAGCGGCCCGCGTCAGGGCGGCCCGCACTAGAGCGGCCCGCGTCAGGGCGGCCCGCACTAGAGCGGCCGGCGGTCAGCTCGTAAAACAGCGCGCGGTATCCCAGCACGGCTTGGCGCAGGTCCTCGGTGGAAGCGGTCGCCAGGTCCGCCGCCGTCTGCTCCGCCCGCCGGAAGCTGTCCAGCTGGCGGGGGTGCGCGACCGACAGGTCCGCCAGCAGTTGCTCCCGGTCCCCAGCCGGGTAGCCGCGTTCTGAGGCCGCGCTTAGCACGAGCTCGGCCGCGGTCGTCACAGCCTCGGCGGGGGCCTCAACGAAGTGCTCCTGAACCGAGTCCCATTGGGAAAGCAGCTCACGGGAACGCTGCGGCGGAAGGGGGCGCAGGTCAAGCCCGGCGACGTGCCGCTTGCGGACGATGAGCTCGGCCCGCGCGCGCCGGGGGCCCACCTGGCGGGCCAGTCGGTCGTACTCCGGCCCGAACTGGCGACGGGTCGCCAGCAGGCGCAGTTCGAGCGTCGCCGCGGTCCCCGCCGCGATGGCGATAAGCACGCAGACGATGATGATGGTGAGGACGGCTCCGGCGGGCATGATGACCTCCAAGAGGCCTAGGGGACCTTCCAGGGCGGCACAGCGCCGTTTCCACTGCCCGCCATATTCGGGTTAAAACGGCTACTGTTAGCCGACCCCGCATGCGGAGGCGGGGGTATGACCCACTGACGACACGGACGGCAGGTGTGATGAGGCAACGGGCACTCATCGGGCTGGTGGTGGCCCTGGCGGGCAGCGCCCTGCTCGGTCTTGCTGGCGGGCTGGCCTGGAGCGAGATCGCGCCGCGGGTGGTCCTGCAGGAGATCAGCGCGGGCACCGCCGAGGTGGTGAACGCCGAGACGCGGGCGTTCATCGGGGCCGACGGGTGGTTCTGCGTGGTCGCGGCAGTCGCTGGCCTGCTCACCGGCGTGATCGGCTACCGGGTCGGGATCGCCCGGCAAGAGGGCCTGACCAGGATCGCCGTCACCATCGGGCTGATCGCCGGCGCGGTCGCCGGCAGCTACGTGATGCTCTGGCTCGGCCAGCAGATCGGGCAGGGGGCCTATCAGCACGAGCTGGCGAGCGCCGCCGTGGGCGCCAGGTTCAACGCGTCGCTTCTGCTGGGGGCCAAGAGCGCGCTGGCGTTCTGGCCGCTGCTCACCTCCATCGTCATCGTGGTGGCCGAGGTCGGCCGCAGTCGCGAATCCGAGGGACCCGAGCTGGCAGGGGCCGCCCCCGAGGGCCAGACTGCTCCGTAGACTAGGCGGGTGACTGCGGAACTCGTCCTTATCTCTCGCACTGACCTGCGCGGCCGCGGTGCCGCCGACCTTACCCGTGCCGCCCTCGACGGCGTGCTGCCACGAGCAGCGTTCGACGTCTCGGCCGCGCTGGAGAAGGTACGGCCCATCTGCGAGGACATCCGCCATCGTGGCGGGGAAGCGGTCCGCGAGTACACGAAGCGGTTTGACGGGGTCGACCTGGAGACCACGAGGGTCTCCCAGGAAGCCATCGATGACGCCCTGGCGGCGCTCGACCCCGATGTCCGGGCCGCCCTGCTGGAGGCGGTGCGCCGGGCCCGCGTCGTCCACGAGGCGCAGATGCCGGCCCAGTCGGACACGGCCCCCGCCCGAGGACTGACCGTGTCGACCCGCTACGTTCCGGTCAGCCGGGCCGGAGTCTACGTGCCCGGCGGGCTGGTCGCCTACCCGAGCTCGGTCGTGATGAACGTGGTGCCCGCGCAGGCGGCTGGCGTGGAACAGGTCGTCGTGGCCTCGCCGCCGCAGCAGGATAACAACGGCCTGCCGCATCCGGTGATCCTCGCCGCGTGCGGACTGCTCGGCGTCACCGAGGTGCATGCGGTCGGCGGGGCGCAGGCGCTCGCGGCCCTTGCCTACGGCACCGGCGAGATCGCTGCCGTCGACGTGATCACCGGGCCGGGCAACATCTACGTCGCCGCCGCCAAGCGGCTGCTGCAAGGCGTCGTCGGCATCGACGGCGAGGCCGGGCCGACCGAGATCGCTGTCATCGCCGACCACAGCGCCGACCCGAGGTTCATCGCCGCTGACCTGATCGGCCAGGCTGAGCACGACGAGAATGCCGGCTGCCTGCTCATCACCACCGACCCGACGCTGCCCGACCGGGTCGACGAGGAGCTTGCCCGCCAGCTCGAGACCACTCGGCACCGTGAGCGCGTCGAGACGGCGCTGCGCGGCCAGGCCGGGTATGTCTTCGCCGACGACATCGACGCGGCCGTCGCGATCTGTGACGTCTGGGCGCCCGAGCACCTGGAGATCCAGACCGAGGATGCCGCGAAGGTGTCGTTGCGGATCCGGAACGCCGGGGCCATCTTCCTCGGTTCCTTCACGCCGGTCTCGCTGGGGGACTACCTAGCGGGGTCCAATCACGTGCTGCCGACCGGCGGCACCGCCCGGCACACCAGCGGCCTGTCGGTCCACCCGTACCTGAGGGTCGTCAACGTCATCGAGTGCACTGAGGACTCGCTGCGCGATGTCGCACCGTACGTCGACGCACTGGGCGGCGCCGAGGACCTCGCCGCTCACGTCGCCGCCGTCCGGATCCGAGTGCCCGCCAGCACTGCCGAAGGGAATAACAGCAAGTGAGCACCGCTGACCTGCCGCTGCGGGACGACCTGCGGCGCATGCACGCCTACGGCGCGCCGCAGCTGGACGTGCCTTACCAGCTGAACGCCAACGAGAACCCCTACGCCCCCAGTCCGGCGCTGCGCAAGTCCATCGCCGATGCCGTCGCCGCCGTCGCCGGGACACTCAACCGCTACCCGGACCGGGACGCGGTTGGCCTGCGGGCGGACCTCGCGGCGTACCTCGGCCATGACTTGTCTGTCGACCAGGTCTGGGCCGCCAACGGGTCGAACGAGATCATCCAGCAGTTGCTGCAGGCGTTCGGCGGGCCGGGCCGGACCGCGATGGGCTTCGAGCCGTCGTATGCGATGCACCCGCTGATCTCCCAGGTCACCTGTACCAGCTGGATCTCAGGCGCACGCGACGAGGATTACGGCATAACGACCGCCGTCGAGCAGGTGCAAGCCGCTCAGCCTGATGTCGTCTTCATCACCTCGCCCAACAATCCCACCGGCACTGCGGTCCCGCTCGACCTCATCGAGGCCGTCTACGACGCCGCGCCGGGCATGGTGATCATCGACGAGGCGTACGCAGAGTTCGGCAGGGACGGCACCCCGTCCGCGCTGACGCTGCTGCCTGGCAGGCCGCGGCTCGTCGTCACCCGCACGATGTCCAAGGCATTCGCGGCCGCCGGCACCCGGCTGGGGTATCTCGCCGCCGACCCGGCGGTCGTCGAGGCACTGCTGCTCGTGCGCCTGCCGTACCACCTGTCCGCGGTCACCCAGGCCGTCGCGCGGGCCGCCGTCGCCGCGTCCGGCGAACTGCTGTCCAGCGTGAACGCGCTGCGCACCGAGCGCGACGTGCTCGTGGACTGGCTGCGTGCCCGCGACCTGCAGGCGGCTGACAGCGACGCGAACTTCGTGATGTTCGGCACGTTCACCGACCGGCACAAGGTCTGGCAGGCGCTGCTTGACCAGGGTGTGCTCATCCGCGAGACCGGCCCGGACGGCTGGCTGCGGGTGACGGTGGGCACGCCGGCGGAAATGGCTGCCTTTCGTGCCGCGCTGACGGAGGTCTTGTAAGTGAGCCGTGTCGGGCGGGTATCTCGCGAGACCAAGGAAACCAAGCTCCTCGTCGAAGTCGACCTCGACGGGCCGGGCCCGGTGCAGGTGTCGACAGGCGTCCCGTTCTTCGACCACATGCTGGCCCAGCTCGGCAAGCACGGCCAGCTTGGCCTGATCGTGGAGGCCGTTGGCGACATCGAGATCGACGCGCACCACACGGTGGAGGACACCTCGATCGCGCTGGGCACCGCGCTGAAGCAGGCGCTCGGCGACAAGGCCGGCATCCAGCGCTTCGGCGACGCGCTCGTCCCGCTCGATGAGGTTCTGGTCCGGGCCGCGGTCGACCTATCGGGCCGGCCCTACGTCGTCCATGATGAGCCGGCCGGGATGTCGCCCATGATCGGCAGCTATGACACGACGCTGACCAGGCACATCTGGGAGTCCCTCGCGTTCTGCGCCGGGATCTGCCTGCACGTCCACGTGCTCTACGGCCGCAACCCGCACCACATCGTCGAGGCCCAGTTCAAGGCGGTGGCTCGCGCCCTGCGCGCCGCCGCCGCCGCGGACCCGCGCGCCGCGGGCGTCGTCCCGTCCACGAAAGGCGTCCTGTAGATGAGCGAGCGCAGGGGCGCGGTGGTGCCCGGTGGCCGCTGACGTCGTGGTGCTGGACTACGGGTCCGGCAACCTCCGCTCCGCCGAGCGGGCGCTGGCTCGCGCCGGCGCGAGCGTCCAGGTGACCGCGGACCTGGACGCGGCACTGAGCTGCGACGGCCTCGTGGTGCCCGGTGTCGGCGCGTTCGCCGCCTGCATGGCCGGCATCCGAGGCATCGGCGGCGAGAAGGTCATCGCTGGGCGAATCGAGCTGGGCCGCCCGGTGCTCGGCATCTGCGTCGGCATGCAGGTGCTGTTCTCGGCTGGCGTCGAGCACGGCATCCGGACCGAGGGCTGCGAGGTCTGGCCCGGCACCGTCGACCGCCTCGACGCCCCGGTGCTGCCGCACATGGGATGGAACACGGTCACCCCGCCGCAGGGCTCGGCGCTGTTCGCCGGGATCGACCCGGGCACCCGGTTCTACTTCGTGCACTCCTACGCGCTGCGGATGCGGGACGTGGGGCCGTTGGCGCACCTGGACCTCAATGCCGCGCGCGCGACCGGCGAGCCCGGCAGCTGCCCTCGTGTGACCGTCGCCGAGCACGGGGAGCCGTTCGCGGCGGCGGTCGAGGACGGGCTGGTGTCCGCGACTCAGTTCCATCCGGAGAAGTCCGGCGACGCCGGCGCCCAGGTCCTCGCCAACTGGCTCGGCACGCTTTGACATCCTGCGCGGCCTGGGTCGGCACGCCATTTATCTCGAAGACTTTTCCGGTCGCGAAGACTTTTCCACGTGGGAACGTGGAAAACCTTACGGAACCGGAAAACCTTACGGGCTTCTACAAATTCCTCCAGCCTCTCCAGCCCCACCAATCTCAGGAGACGACGTGAGTTCCTTGGTTCTGCTGCCCGCCGTCGATGTCGCGGACGGGCAGGCCGTCCGGCTCGTACAGGGCGCGGCGGGCAGCGAGACCTCCTACGGCGACCCGGTTGAGGCCGCGCTCGCCTGGCAGCAGGCCGGGGCGCAGTGGCTGCACCTGGTGGACCTGGACGCGGCGTTCGGGCGCGGGTCCAACGCGGCACTGCTCGCCGAGGTCGTCGCCGTGGTCGACATGCGGGTCGAGATGTCCGGCGGCATCCGCGACGACCAGTCGCTGGAGCGGGCGCTGGCGACCGGCTGCGAGCGGGTCAATATCGGTACCGCCGCACTGGAGAAGCCCGCGTGGGTACAGAAGATCATCGGCACCTACGGTGACAAGATCGCGGTCGGCCTTGACGTGCGCGGCACCACGCTGGCCGCGCGCGGCTGGACGTCTGAGGGCGGGGAGCTGTTTGAGACGCTGGCCCGCCTGGATGCCGAGGGCTGCGCCCGCTATGTCGTGACCGACGTGCTGAAGGACGGCACGCTCCGCGGTCCCAACCTGGACCTGCTACGGAGTGTCTGCGCGGCCACCGACCGCCCGGTGGTTGCGTCCGGGGGGGTGTCCAGCCTGGATGACCTGCGGGCACTGGCCGGTCTCGTTCCGGACGGGGTAGAAGGGGCCATCGTCGGCAAGGCGCTGTACGCGGGTGCCTTCACCCTGCAGGAAGCCCTGGCGGCGGTGGCATCCTCATGATTGCGCAAAGCACCGTCGCGGTGCGGGTTATCCCCTGCCTGGACGTGGACGGGGGGCGAGTCGTCAAGGGCGTGAACTTCCTCAACCTGCGTGATGCCGGGGATCCGGTCGAGCTGGCCGCCCGGTACGACGCCGAGGGAGCCGACGAGCTCACCTTCCTCGACATCACGGCCTCAAGCGGTGGCCGGGAAACCATGTACGACGTGGTGCGGCGCACCGCCGAGCAGGTCTTCATCCCGTTGACCGTCGGCGGCGGAGTTCGCTCGACCTCGGACGTGAACGCGCTGCTGCGCGCTGGTGCCGACAAGGTGTCGCTCAACACCGCCGCGATCGCCCGGCCGGAGCTGCTGGCCGAGGCGTCCAGGCAGTTCGGCGCGCAGTGCGTCGTGCTGTCGGTGGACGCGCGCCGGGTGCCCGCCGGCGACCAGCCGACGGCGAGCGGGTTCGAGGTGACGACGCACGGCGGGCGCCGGGGGACTGGCATCGACGCGATCGAGTGGGCGCGCCGCGCGGTTGACCTCGGTGCCGGCGAGATCCTGCTCAACTCGATGGACGCCGACGGCACCAGGGCCGGGTTCGACCTGGAGCTTATCGGCCTGGTCCGAACCGCTGTGAGCGTCCCGGTGATCGCCAGTGGCGGAGCCGGGGAGGTCGCGCACTTCGCCCCGGCCGTCGCGGCCGGCGCGGACGCGGTCCTGGCGGCGAGCGTCTTCCACTTTGGCACGGTCGGCATTCCCCAGGTGAAGGACGCCCTCCGGCTGGGCGGCTACCCAGTCCGCTGACGGGGGGCTGGCGGCGCGGATATTCCAGCAGGTGAGGAACTTAGCCGTTGCGCATGGTTGTCGCCATAGCCGCGCCCACGATCCCGGCGTCGTTCAGCAGCGCCGCGGGCACGATCTTCGCCCGCACCCCCGTCAGCAGCGGCACCCACTTCTCCGATTCCTTGCTGATCCCGCCGCCGACGATGATCAGGTCAGGGGACAGCAGGGCCTCCATGTGCCTCATGTAGTCATCGACCCGGCCCGCCCACTTCGACCAGGACAGGTCGTGCAGTTCCTTAGCCCGCTCGGACGCGCGCTTCTCCGCGTCCTTCCCGTCGATCTCGATGTGGCCAAACTCAGTGTTAGGCACCAGCGTCCCATCGACGAACAGCGCGCTGCCGATCCCGGTGCCGAACGTCAGCATCAGCACCGTCCCGCGAGTGTCGGCCCCTACGCCAAAGGTCATCTCCGCCAGTCCGGCCGCGTCCGCGTCGTTCAGCACCGTTACCGCGCCGCCGCGCGCCTTGCCGAATAGCGCCACCGCGTCCATGCCAATCCAGCTCTTGTCCATGTTGGCAGCCGTCTGCACGGTCCCGCTCGTGACCACGCCGGGGAACGTGACCCCCACTGCCCCTTTCCAGCCGAACGAGCCCGCCAACTCCTGCACCACAGCCGTTACTGCCTCCGGCGTGGCCGGCTGCGGGGTGGCGATCTTCTGCCGGTCGGCGACGAGCTTGCCGGTCCCGACGTCCACCGGTGCCGCCTTGATCCCGGTACCGCCGATGTCGATCCCCAGTACGTTCATGATCTACGTCCTTACTCCGCGGGGCTAGGTAGGGCCGGCTACACGACCGGTCCGTGCCGTTCGGATTCAGATTATGATCGAAGGCGAGGAGAAAGGGGCGCCGCGATGAACTGGCTCAAGGTAGCAGCCGTGGTAATCGGCGCGTTGATCGCCTTCCTGATCGTGGGCGAGGTCGTCCACGTCATCTTGGCGCTGCTTGGCTACGTGCTGATCGCCGCACTGGTCGCGGGCGGCGGGTACGTCGCCTACAAGGTCGTGACGTCGTCGCGTCGCCGCGAGGTGAAGGATCACCACCGCGACCGGCAGCTTCGTGGCGACCGCCGGAGCGACAACCATCAGCAGGCGGACTACCAGCAGGCGGACTACCCCCCGCCGCCGGCGCCGTCCCGCCCGAACGTCGATGACGACCTGGACCGCCTTCGGCGCGAGATGGGCCGGTAAGGCTGCCGCCGGGATAACCGGCGCCAGCCCTGCAGCTGGTTGACGGCGGCCTTCGGGCCATCGAGCTGGACGTGGGAGGCGGTGACGCGGCCGAACGCCCACAGCGTCAGCTCCCCGGGGCTGCCGGTGACCGTGACCAAAGGCGCGGTTCGCTTGGCCGTGACGCGGTAGGGGCCGGATCCGGCCGCGGCGCCGCCGCCTTCGGCAGTGCCCTCATCGCGGGCCAGCTCGACGCCGACCGGTGCTGAGCGCACGAAGAAGCGGGCGCCGCCCTTCAGGCGTCCCCACAGCGCGTCGGTCAGGCCGGGATCGAGGTCCCGCGGCGTCCAGTCGTCGCCGCCCCGCCGGACATCCTCGTGGTGCACGAAGTACTCCACGGTGTTGGCCACCTCGTCCAGCCGAGGCAGCGCGAACGGGGAGAACCGCGGCGGCCCGTTCCGGAACGCCGCGAGCAGCTCCTGATAGCTCATGCGGCTCTTGAGGCGCCCCTGCGCTCGCGTGGTGTAGCCGGCCAGCGGGCCGCCCATCACCCCGGCGGCCGCGTCCGGGCGGGTCTCCCGTAGCACGAGGTGTGCGGCCAGGTCGCCCGTCGTCCAGCCCGTGCACAGCGTCGGCGCGTCCGGGCCCTTTTCCTCGAGCAGGTCGGCCAGCGCAAGGCGTTCATCACGCGAATGGGTCACCCTGATGATCGTAGGCTGTAAAGGAGCCCCGTGTGGAGGGGGTTTAGACAACAACAACTGAGGGGCCAAACAATGACTGAGACTGTACGGGCGTCGCAGCTGGATCCGGAGATCGCGGCGCGGGTCAAGCGGGACGCCAGCGGGCTGTTCGCCGCCATTGCCCAGCAGTACGACACCGGCGAGGTGCTCATGCTTGGCTGGATGGACGACGAGGCGCTGCACCGGACGCTGACGACGCGGCGCTGCACCTACTGGTCGCGCAGCCGGCAGGAGTACTGGGTCAAGGGGGAGTCTTCCGGGCACCAGCAGTGGGTTAAGTCGGTCGCGCTCGACTGCGACGGCGACGCGGTCCTGGTCAGGGTGGACCAGGTCGGCGGGGCATGCCACACCGGCGACCGCACCTGCTTCGACGCCGACGTGCTCGATGCCCTGACGGGTGAGCGGCCGAGTGCATAGCGAGGGTGCCGGCGTGTCCGCCCCGTCGCGCCAGTCGGCCCCCCAGGCCGCGACTGGCTCGCCGGCCCGGGCAGGCCGCCGGCCCGGGCCGTCTGCCCGGCGCCAGTACAGCGTGGCGCTGCTTGGCGGCGCGGTGGGAGCCGGGCTGATCCTGGCGGCGGTCAGGCAGCAGTGGGCGCGCGCCGTCTTCACCCCGCCCAAGCCGCTGTCGGCACAGGTCATCGACGTAAGCGGCGGGGACCTCGTCCCGCTGGTCGGAGCGCTGGGCATCGCCGCGCTGGCCTGTCTCGCAGCCGTGATCGCCACCCGGGGACTCGTGCGCCGGGCCACCGGGGTGCTGCTGGCCGTTTTCGGGGCAGGTGCCGCGGTCGCGGTTGGCACATCCGTGTCGGCAGCGTCGGTGCTCAGCGTGGCGGCGAGCAAGGTCGGGTCACCCGGCGCTGCCGCCGCCTCCGGTGCGGTCGGCTCGACCACCAGTGGGTCGGTCGGCGGCGGCTTGAGTGTCGTGTCGCTAGTCGACGGAACCGGGCACGCCATCATGAGCGGCACGCCCTGGCGGCTGGCGGTGCTGGCGGGGGGGCTGCTCGTGGTGGCGGCGGGAGTCGCGACCGCGTGGCGCGGTCCTGCGTGGCCTGTCATGTCGGCCCGCTACGAACTGCACGCCAATCAGGATGCCGCCCACGACGGCCGGGCCGGGGGAGCGCCGGCGCGGCAGGACTCCGCGTCGATGTGGGAATCGCTCAGCGCCGGGGCTGATCCCACGGATGCCAGCTAGCGCGGACGTGCTCGTCGCCGACCATGAGCCAGAGGTCGGCGAGATGTCGCGGCGCTACCTGGCCCGCGCGGGCGCCAGTGTCCGGGTAGTCGCCACCCCGGCGGCGACGCTGAGCGCCCTGGCCGACAGGGACGCCGACCTGTTCGTGATTGATCTCACGATGCCTGGCCTGGAGGCCGCCGCGGTACGGCGCGTGCTGCAGTCCGCGGGAGCGGGGCAGCCTGCCGGAACCGGGCAGTTCCCGCGCGCCGGGCAGTCCGCAGCGGGCGGGAAGCCCGAGGCGGCGGGCGGCGTTGGTCCAGTCGTGTACCTCCTGGACCGGCATGGCGTCCGGCCGCGCAGCCTCAGCGACGGCCTGGACTATCGTCGCCAGTTCCTGGCCAGGCCGTTTAGCCCGCGGGCGCTCGTCGACGCCGTGACCGAGCTGCTGCGCCCCGGCGGGCAGGGGCTCGCTGGCGCGCCAGGTCCCGGTGTCGCGGCGACTGCCTCGCCGGATGCCGTCTCCCGCCTGGATGGCACCCGCCGCCGGGTCATGCTGGCGGGCCGCGAGGTTGAGCTCACCCGCACCGAGTTCGCCCTGCTCGCCGCGCTCGCCGCGCAGCCGGACCAGCCGCTGAGCAGGCAGCGGCTGCTCGCCGCGCTGGAGGCCGAGCGGGGCAAGCGGCCGACCGAGCGCGCGATTGACGTGTACATCACCCAGCTGCGGTCAAAGCTGGGCGTCGCTGTGATCCGGACGGTCCATAGTGTCGGTTATGCGCTGTGCTGGCCCGATGAGGACTGGTAGCCACGGTTCCCATACGCAGGTATCGCGAATGCATTGCGCAGGCAAACTCCAGGGGGGGCGCCGAGGCCGCCTCAGCGGGGCGACTAGCATCGGTGGCGCAACATTTCCGACTTGAGGGGACGACTGAACCCGGTGAGCGTACTCGACGAGATCCTTGAGGGCGTCCGTGCCGATCTCGCCGAACGGGAGCATCAGGTCCCGCTTGAGCAGCTCAAGGAGATGGCACGGCGAGCGGCGTCCCCGCTCGACGCGATGGCCGCGCTGAAGGCCGACGGGGTCGCCGTCATCGCCGAGGTCAAGCGGGCTAGCCCATCCCGTGGCGCGATGGCCGACATCGATGATCCGGCCGCACTGGCAGCCGAGTACGAGGCCGGCGGTGCGTCGATCATCAGCGTGCTCACCGAGCGGCGCCGGTTCGGCGGGACGCTGGAGGACCTGGTGGCTGTCCGGCGAACCGTGCAGGTGCCAGTCCTGCGCAAGGACTTCATCGTCAGCTCCTACCAGTTGTGGGAGGCGCGCGCTCACGGCGCCGACGTGGTGCTGCTGATCGTGGCCGCGCTGGAGCAAAGCGCCCTGGTCTCGCTCGTAGAGCGAGCGCAGTCGATCGGGCTGCTGCCGCTCGTCGAGGTGCACGCCGACGAGGAACTGGAGCGGGCCGTCGATGCCGGGGCCACCGTGATCGGAGTGAACGCCCGGAACCTCGCCACCCTCGAGGTGGACCGAGCCGTGTTCACCCGGCTCGCCCCGCGTATCCCCGAGGGCGTCGTCAAGATCGCTGAATCCGGCGTGCGCGGGCCGCACGATCTGCTTCAGTACGCCGCGGCGGGGGCGGACGCCGTCCTTGTCGGCGAGTCCCTGGTCACCGGGAAGGATCCGCGCGCAGCCGTCGCCGACCTGGTCACGGCCGGGTCGCACCCGGCGCTGCGGACCGAGCGAGGCTAGCCCCGCCGCAGCCGGTAGGGTGGTTCTCGTGGACCAGAGTGCTTCTCGCCAGCCCTTCCGCCGCCCTCCCGCGGAGCCGGACATCTCGCCCGTCCCGGACACCGCCGGTCACTTCGGTGACTTCGGCGGGCTGTTCGCGCCCGAGTCGCTGATGGCGGCCATCGAGCAGCTCGCCAAGGAATACGAGGCGGCGCGCAGCGACCCGGAGTTCAACGCGGAGCTAGATGAGCTGCTGCGCAACTACGCCAGCCGGCCGACCCGGGTGACCGAGGCCAAGCGGTTCAGCGCGCGGCACGCGGGCGGCTGCCGGGTGCTGCTGAAGCGCGAGGACCTCGCGCACACGGGCTCGCACAAGATCAACAACGTGCTTGGCCAGGTGCTGCTCACCAAGCGGATGGGCAAGACGAGGGTGATCGCGGAAACCGGGGCCGGCCAGCACGGTGTCGCCACCGCCACCGCGTGCGCGCTGCTAGGCCTGGAGTGCACGGTCTACATGGGCGAGGAGGACACCCGCCGGCAGGCGCTGAACGTGTCCCGGATGCGCATGCTGGGCGCGGAGGTGATCCCCGTGACCGCGGGCACCCGAACGCTGAAGGACGCCATGAATGAGGCGTTCCGTGACTGGGTTACCACCGTTGAGTACACCCATTACTGCATCGGCTCGGTCGGTGGCCCGCACCCATTCCCCATGATGGTCCGTGACTTCCAGCGCGTCATCGGGGTCGAGGCCCGGGCGCAGGTCCTGGACATCGCCGGACGGCTGCCCGACGCGATCGTGGCCTGCGTGGGCGGCGGCTCGAACGCGATCGGCCTCTTCCACGCGTTCATCCCCGACGCGGGCGTCGCTCTGATCGGCTGCGAGGCCGGCGGCGACGGTGACGGCCCCGGGCGGCACGCCGCCACGCTGACCTACGGGACCACCGGCGTCCTGCACGGCATGCGCACCTACGTGCTACAGGACTCCGAAGGCCAGACGCTGGACACCCACTCGATCTCGGCCGGCCTTGACTACCCGGGAGTCGGCCCTGAGCACGCATGGCTGAAGGACACCGGCCGCGCCGAGTACCGCTCGGTCTCCGACAGCGAGGCGATGGAAGGCTTCGCGGCGCTGTGCCGCACCGAGGGGATCATCCCGGCCATCGAGTCCTCGCACGCGCTCGCGGGCGCGATGACGATCGGCCGCGAGCTCGGCCCCGATGGCCTGATCCTGGTTAACCTGTCCGGCCGCGGCGACAAGGACGTGGCGACCGCCTCGGCCTGGTTCGGAGTTTAGGCATGCCCGATACACTTGCCCGGCGTCCGCGGGTCGTCGTCCCGAGAGGCGGAGTCTGATGATGAGCGCAGTTTCGACGGCTTTCGAGAAGGCCGCGGCGGAGAACCGGGCCGCACTGATCGGCTACCTGCCCGCCGGGTTCCCGGACAAGGACACCGCGATCCGCGCCGCGCTGGCGATGGCGCAGTCGGGTGCGGACATCATCGAGGTCGGCCTGCCCTACTCCGACCCGCTGATGGACGGCCCGGTCATCGCTGACGCTGTCTATCGGTCCCTGGCGGGCGGCACCCGCGTCAAGGACGTTCTCGACACCGTCGAGGCGATCTCGAACGCTGGCACCGCGGCGCTCGTCATGACGTACTGGAACCCGGTCGACCACTACGGCGTCGACGCGTTCGCCCGCGACCTGGCGGGCGCTGGCGGGTCCGGCCTCATCACGCCTGACCTCACCCCGGAGGAGTCCGGCTCGTGGCCACAGGTGTCGGACTCCCACGGCCTGGACCGGGTGTACCTCGTCGCGCCAAGCTCGCCGGAGGCCCGGATCGCTGCGATCACCAGCCTGTGCCGTGGCTTCGTCTACGCGGCCAGCCTGATGGGAATCACTGGCACCCGCAATGCCGTCAGCTCGAGCGCGGCGGGCCTCGTCCAGCGGACCCGGGAGCACACCAGCTTGCCGGTCGCGGTCGGCCTGGGTGTCAGCACCCCTGAGCAGGCGGCGCAGGTAGCCACGTTCGCCGACGGCGTCATCGTCGGCTCTGCCTTCGTCCGCGGCATGGCCGCGGCTTCGACCTCCGCCGACGCGGTAGCCGCCGTCCGTGAGCTCGCGGAGGGCCTCGCGGCGGGGGTACGCCGCTAGCCGTCCCCGGCTCGCCCGGGCCAGCCGTCACTGGCCCGGGCTCGTGCCCGCGAAGCCGGGCTGTGGCGACGGCCATGATTGAGAACTTTGCCACATGACAGCCAATGTTCAGATACTGATAGCCATGTAGTGTTGCTCTGTGTGTATTGGTCGTGGTGTAGCACATGGCCGATCCGCCGGGACGGGACTGCGGCACGCGGGCTTGGCGGCGTTAGGTTTTCGCGCGGTTTTGGCTGGGTATCGGCCATTCACCTGCTGTCTTGGGTCCTCGCGGCGCGAGTTTTTGGATTTTGTCCTGCCCATCACCCCGACGGCCTGCCTTGCCCGGCCCGGGCGCGAGCGCGTTGCGGGCATGCCGCAAAGCCCGTTGCTAGCGGGGCGGGCCCTATGGAAAGGTCTCAACCAGTCATGTAATGTCAACGTAACCTACGTGTAGCAGCAGCAGGGCCAGCGTCGTCCCCAAGTTCGCACAGCAGTTCAGCGGATATTGACGACAGGAGATTTGATGGTACCTGCCGTGACGGACGGACTCTATGACAGCCGGTTCGAGCACGATGCCTGTGGCGTGGGCCTCGTGGCGGACCTATCGGCTCGCGGCGGCCACGATGTGGTGGCTAACGCTCTGCGTGTCCTGTGCAATCTTGAGCACCGGGGCGCCGCTGGTGCCGACCCGGATACCGGTGACGGTGCGGGCATCCTCACCCAGATACCGGACGCCTTCTTCCGCGCCGCCAGCGGGCTTGAACTGCCAGAGCCTGGCAGGTACGCGGCCGGCCTGGCGTTCCTCCCCCTAGACGCCTCGCAACGATCCGACGCCGCCGCCGCGATCGCCCGCCTCGCCGGTGACGAGGGGCTGACGGTCCTGGGCTGGCGCGACGTGCCGGTCAACGCGGCCGCCTGTGGGGCCGGCGCCGCGAGGTGCTACCGCACCTAGCGCAATTGTTCGTGGCAGGCGAGGCCGGCCAGTCCGGCATGGAACTCGAGCGGATGGCCTTCTGCCTGCGCAAGCGGGTCGAGCACGAGACGGGGGTGTACTTCGCGAGCCTGTCTGCCCGGACGATCGTCTACAAGGGCATGCTGGCCGCGCCGCAGGTCGAGCCGTTCTTCCCGGACCTGTCTGATGACCGGTATGCGTCGAACGTCGCGCTGGTGCACTCCCGGTTCTCGACCAACACGTTCCCATCGTGGCCGCGGGCGCACCCCTTTCGGTACATCGCGCACAACGGGGAGATCAACACCGTCCAGGGCAACCGCAACTGGATGCGCGCCCGCGAGGCGCTGCTCGCCAGCCCGCTGATCCCGGACTCGCGTGACGGCCAGGGAATCGAGCGGCTGTTCCCGATCGTCACCCCAGACGGGGCGGACTCGCAGTCCTTCGACGAGGCGCTTGAGCTCCTGCACCTGGCCGGCCGCTCGCTGCCGCACGCGCTGCTGATGATGATCCCCGAGCCGTGGGAAAATCACGCAGAAATGGACGACAAGCGGCGCGCGTTCTACCAGTTTCACTCAACGCTCATGGAGCCGTGGGACGGGCCGGCGCTGATCGCCTTCACCGACGGCACTGTGATCGGGGCCGTGCTGGACCGCAACGGCCTGCGGCCGGGCAGGTACTGGGTGACCAGTGACGGCCTCGTCGTGCTTGCCAGCGAGGTCGGCGTGCTCGACATCGAGCCCGCGCGGGTCGTCCGCCGGGGCAGGCTGCAGCCGGGCCGGATCTTCCTCGTCGACACCGCTGCGGGGCGTCTTATCGAGGACGAGGAGGTCAAGACCGCGCTCGCCACCGAGCACCCGTACGGGGACTGGCTGCACGCCGGCCTAGTCCACCTCGACGAGCTGCCCGAGCGCGTCCGCGAGGTGCCGACGGCCGCTGACCTGCTGACCCGGCAGCGAGCCCATGGCTACACGGAAGAGGAACTGCGGCTCATCCTGGGGCCCATGGCGCGCACCGGGGCTGAGCCGATTGGCTCGATGGGCACCGACACGCCAATGGCCGCCCTCTCAGATCGCCCTCGGCTCGTCTACGACTACTTTACGCAGCTGTTCGCGCAGGTCACGAACCCGCCACTGGACGCCATCCGGGAAGAGCTGGTCACCTCGCTGTCGCGGACCACCGGCCCCGAGCAGAACCTGCTGCAGCCGAGCCCGGCGTCATGCCGCCAGATCATCTTGCCGTTTCCGGTGATCGGCGAGCAGGACCTGGCCAAGATCGTGCACATCAACGACGACGGCAACCTGCCTGGCCTCGCGTCGTACATCGTCCATGGCCGGTTCGACCCGCGTGGTGGCGGAGAGGGGCTCAAGGCCCGGCTCGCGGAGATCTGCGCCGAGGTGCACGAGGCCATCACCGGCGGCGCGCGGCTTATCGTCTTGTCTGACCGCGACCCCCTGGGCAGCGACGGATTCATCCCGATCCCGTCGCTGCTGCTGACCGGAGCGGTCCATCACCACCTCATCAGGGAGAAGACCAGGACCCGGGTCGGCCTCATCGTCGAGTCCGGCGACGCCCGCGAGTGCCACCACATCGCCCTGCTCATCGGGCACGGCGCGGCGGCGGTCTGCCCTTACCTGGCGATCGAGACCGTTCGCGACCTGGCCACGCGAGGCGAGCTTGGCACTGCGCCTGGAGGCAACGCAGCTTCCGGGAACAACGGTGCTTCCGCTAGCAACGGTGCTTCCGCTAGCAACGGTGCTGCCGGTAACAACGCCGTGGACGCGGACAAGGCCGAGCTCAACCTGATCAAGGCGCTCGGCAAGGGCGTGCTGAAGATCATGTCGAAGATGGGCGTGTCCACCATCGCGTCCTACACCGGTGCCCAGATCTTCGAGGCGATCGGGATCGGCGCCGACGTCATCGCGACCTGCTTCAGTGGCACGACCTCCCGGCTGGGCGGCGTCGGCTTCGACGTGCTCGCGCAGGAGGTGGCCCGGCGCGCGGAGCTCGCCCGGGACGGACTGAGCGGCAATGGATCAGGAGCGCTCGCGCACCGGCGGCTGGGAATCGGCGGGGAGTACCAGTGGCGGCGCGAGGGCGAGCCGCACCTGTTCAGCCCGGAGACCGTGTTCAAGCTGCAGCACGCCACCCGCAGCCGGCGGTACGAGATCTTCAAGGAGTACACCTCCCTCATCGACGTGCAGTCACAGTCCCTCAAGACGCTGCGCGGCCTGCTGCGCATCCGCGGCGTTGACGACCACGACGGCGCGGCAGGGGTCGCCGGTGTCGGTATTGACGAGGTCGAGCCCGTCGCAAGCATCGTGAAGCGGTTCGCGACTGGTGCGATGTCCTACGGCTCGATCTCGGCGGAGGCGCACGAGACCCTCGCGATCGCGATGAACCGCATCGGCGGCCGGTCCAACACCGGCGAGGGCGGCGAGGACCCCGAGCGGTTCATCCCGGACGGCAACGGCGACCTTCGCAGGTCGGCGGTCAAGCAGGTGGCCAGCGGCCGGTTCGGTGTCACCAGCGAGTACCTGGTCAACGCCGACGACCTGCAGATCAAGATGGCGCAGGGCGCCAAGCCGGGCGAGGGCGGCCAGCTGCCCGGGCACAAGGTGTACCCGTGGGTCGCCAGGACCAGGCACTCAACTCCGGGTGTCGGGCTGATCTCCCCGCCGCCGCACCACGACATCTACTCGATCGAGGACCTGGCCCAGCTCATCCATGACCTGAAGAATTCCAACCCGGCCGCCCGCGTCCACGTCAAGCTCGTCGCGGAGGTCGGGGTCGGCACGGTCGCGGCAGGCGTGTCGAAGGCGCACGCGGACGTGGTGCTGATCTCCGGGCACGACGGCGGTACCGGTGCCGCGCCGCTGACCTCGCTTAAGCACGCGGGTGCTCCCTGGGAGCTGGGGCTGGCGGAGACGCAGCAGACCCTGCTGCAAAACAAGCTGCGCGACCGGATCGTCGTGCAGGTGGACGGACAGCTCAAGACCGGCCGCGACGTGGTCATCGCCGCGTTGCTCGGGGCCGAGGAGTTCGGCTTCGCGACCGCGCCGCTCGTCGTGTCGGGCTGCATCCTGATGCGCGTGTGCCACCTGGACACCTGCCCGGTGGGCGTCGCCACCCAGAACCCCGAGCTGCGCAAGCGGTTCACCGGCAAGCCCGAGTTCGTGGTGAACTTCTTCGAGTTCATCGCCGAGGAGGTCCGCGAGTACCTGGCGAAGCTGGGACTGCGGTCGCTGGAGGAGGCCGTCGGGCGGGTCGATCTGCTCGACACCGCGCTGGCGGTCTCGCACTGGAAGGCGTCCGGGCTTGACCTCACGCCGGTGCTGCACGACGTACCCGGCTACGAAGGGCCGCGGCACCGCGTGCAGGAGCAGGACCACGGGCTTGACAAGGCGCTGGACAACACCCTCATCCAGCTCGCCGAGGGAGCGCTTGAAGAGGGCCACCCGGTCCACCTGGAGCTGCCCATCCGGAATGTCAACCGCACTGTCGGCACCATGCTTGGCTACGAGGTGACCAAGCGGTGGGGCGGTGAGGGACTGCCCGACGACACGATCACCGTGTCCTTCACCGGGTCGGCCGGCGGGTCGTTCGGCGCGTTCGTGCCGCGCGGGATCACCCTGCGGCTGGCGGGCGACGCCAACGACTACCTGGGCAAGGGGCTGTCCGGCGGGCGGCTGATCGCCTTCCCGGCGGCGGACTCGCCGTACCAGGCCGAGACCCAGGTCATCGCCGGCAACGTGATCGGGTACGGCGCGACGTCGGGCGAGATCTTCCTGCGCGGCGTCGTCGGAGAGCGATTCTGCGTGCGCAACTCCGGTGCGCTCGCGGTCGCCGAGGGCGTCGGCGACCACGGTTGCGAGTACATGACTGGCGGCCAGGTGGTCATCCTCGGGCCGACCGGGCGCAACTTCGCGGCCGGCATGTCCGGCGGCATCGCCTACGTCCTGGACCTGCTGCCGACGCGGCTCAACACCGAGATGGTTGACCTGGACCCGATGGAGGACTCCGATGCCGAGTTCCTGTGGGACGTCGTGTCGCGGCACCACGCGCATACCGGATCGCGGGTAGCCGCCGCGCTGCTGGCGGACTGGGACGCAGCCGTTAGGCGGTTCGCCAAGGTCATGCCGAAGGACTACAAGCGGGTCCGCCTCGCGGCCACGGCCGCCGAGCGTGAGGGCCGGGACGTCAACGAGGCCGTGATGGCGGCAGCTCATGGGTAGCCGTGCCAGCGCAATGGCCACCGGCTCACGGCTGAGGGGAGCTTTCTGATCATGGGTGACCCGAAGGGGTTCTTGACCACTGCCCGCGAGACGCCCAAGCGGCGTCCGGTTGACGTCAGGCTCACCGACTGGCGGGAGGTGTACGAGCCATTCGCGGCCGACCGGTCGGAACGGCAGGCCGCGCGGTGCATGGACTGCGGCATTCCGTTCTGCCACAACGGCTGCCCGCTTGGCAACCTGATCCCGGAGTGGAACGACCTGGTCTACAAGTCTGACTGGGCGCCCGCCGCGGACCGGCTGCACGCGACGAACAACTTCCCGGAGTTCACCGGGCGGCTGTGCCCCGCACCCTGCGAGGCCGCGTGCGTGCTGGGCATCAACGCCGAGCCGGTCACTATCAAGCAGGTCGAGGTCGAGATCATCGACCGGGCATGGGCCGACGGCGTCGTCGTCCCGCTGCCGCCCGCGCAGCTGTCCGGCTATTGCGTCGCGGTCGTCGGGTCCGGCCCGGCCGGCCTGGCGGCGGCGCAGCAGCTGACCCGGGCCGGGCATGCGGTGACCGTCTTCGAGCGGGACGACGCGGCAGGCGGGCTGCTGCGGTATGGCATCCCCGAGTTCAAGATGGAGAAGTCGCACCTGGACCGGCGACTGGCGCAGATGGCGGCGGAGGGCACTGTCTTCGCGGTGGGGACGTCGGTCGACAGCGCCGCACAGCTCGCGGGCTTCGACGCGGTCGTCTTGGCCGGCGGTGCTCGGGTGGCCCGCGACCTGCCGGTTCCCGGCCGCGAGCTGCCGGGGATCTACCAGGCGATGGAGTACCTGCCGCTGGGCAACAGGCACGGTGCGGACTCACCAGTGACCGCCGCCGGCAAGCACGTCGTCATCATCGGCGGCGGCGACACCGGCGCGGACTGCCTCGGCACGGCGCTGCGGCAGGGCGCGGCTTCGGTGACGCAGCTGGAGATCATGCCCCGGCCGCCGCGGTCACGGGCAGAGCACCAGCCCTGGCCGACCTACCCGATGATCTACCGGGTCTCCTCGGCCCACGAGGAGGGCGGCGACCGGGTCTACGCGGTCTCCACCGGGGAGTTCGTCGCGGACGACGGGGGAAACGTCCGGGCACTTCGGCTCGCCGAGGTCGAGATGACGGACGGAAGGTTCGCGCCGGTGCCCGGATCGGAGCGGGAGATCCCGTGCGACCTGGCGCTGCTGGCGATGGGCTTCACCGGTGCCGAGAGGCCGGGCCTGCTTACCGACCTTGGCGTCGAGTTCGACGCGCGCGGCAATGTCGCCCGTTCCGCGTCCTACCAGACGTCGGTGCCGGGGGTGTTCGTCGCCGGCGACATGGGCCGCGGCCAGTCGCTGATCGTCTGGGCCATCGCCGAGGGCCGCAGCGCCGCGGCATCGGCGGACCAGCACCTGCGCTCGCTGCCGCGCCCCGCACTGCCTGTCGCGATTGCGGCCACGGCCCGTCCGCTGGTGTGATTGCCGCACTCGCACCGTTCGCAACGTTTTTAAACTGGCGCCCCGGATGTGCAACTTGTCCGGGGCGTCATGCGTTTGAATGCCCGGGAAGGTTCACGGCGGAAGCGCTCTGAAATGGCGGCAGAATAGGAGTCGTTAGGGCGCGTCGGTTCGGCTGACGGGAGCGGACATGGCGGGCGCGGCAACGAGGCTGCCGGATATGCCAGGGGGTCGCTCTGGGCTGCCCACTCGGCGCGAGCCGCCGGGGAGCAGGGTGGTCCGGCGGCGGCCGGCCGCGGGCCCAGCGCGGGGCACGGGGACGCGGGGCGCGGGAAGAGGCACGCCGGGCAGGCTGCGCCGGATGCTGGCCTGGCTGATCGTCGCCACCTTGGCCTGGGGCGGGCTAGCGACGTTCACCGCCTACCAGCACACGTCCGGCGCCGCGACCGTGGTCAGTGCCAGCGAGCCGCTCACCTACGACGCGCTGCAGATCTGGCAGTCGCTGTCGGACGCCAACGACGCGGCGGGAGCCGCCGTCTTGTCTGGCGCCCTGCCCTCGCCGCAGGTCCTGGGCCAGTACACCACGGACATCAACACGGCCAAGCTCGACATCGCGGACGCGGCGGCCCGCGGCGCGCCGATGGGCGACATCAAGGCCCTGCAGCTTGGGCTGACCAGTTACACCGACGAGGTGTCGAAGGCCCAGGCCAACGACCTGCTCGGCCTCCCAGTCGGCGCGGCGTACTTCCGGCAGGCGTCCAATCAGATGACCAGCCACCTGCTTCCTGCCGCGCATGACCTGTACACCAGGGAAGACGCCCGGCTCGCCACTGCCAGCGCGCAGGCGACGGGGCTGCCGCTCATCGCCTGCACCATTTTGGCCGCGATCGCCCTGGGCTACGCGTACTACCGGTGCGGGCGCTGGCTCACCGGGCGCACGCACCGGGTGCTCAACGGCGGCCTTGCCCTGGCCGGCGTAGTGGGAACGGTAACGCTGCTGTGGCTGGCCGGCGCGTTCCTTGTGGGCAGGGCCGACCTGCTGGCCTCGCAGGCGCAGGGATCGACGCCAGTGATGGCCCTGGCCAACGCGGACATCGCCGCGCTCAAGGCGCACACTGACGAGGCCCTGACCCTCATCAACAACTCCGGCGACGACTCCAGCCAGGGGAACTTCCTGACCCTGGAAAAGGAACTCGGCCCGGGGCCAGGGACGCTGCTGGCCCAGGCCCAGTCGGCGGCGGCCGGGCGCCGGCCGCCGCCGACGCCTCAGACGCCGTCGCAACGGCGCCCGCCTGGTTCGCCGCGCACAAGACCGTCCGCCTCGATGATGACGGCGACAACCCGCAGGTCCCCGGCGACGGGACCCACCAGGAGGCGGTTGCCCTGGTGCTCAGCGGTGGTTCGGCGGGGAGCGCGTTCACGAGGCTGTCAGGCGACCTCAACAGCGGGATCGCGGCGGACAACAAGGCCTTCGCGTCCAAGGCGAGCAGTGGCCAGGACGCGCTCGGCGGCCTGGTGCCTGGCATCATCGTGGCCACGCTGGTAATGGTGGCGGGCCTGGTGTGGGGCCTGTCCCGGCGGCTAGCGGAGTACCGGTGAGATGGGAGAGGTGAGCAGGACAATGCGCGGTATCTCCCCCGGGACCGCCCGACTGCCGGGCTTGGCCCGGCACTGGGCGGCCGTGATCGCCGCGGTGGCCGCCACGGCGCTGCTCGCGGGGTGCGCGGCCGCCACGACCTTCGGTCAGGCGAAGGCGACGGGCACGGCCGCCCGGACCGCGAGCGTCGCCGAGGCCGCCGCGACCGCGGGATCGGCCAGCACGGGGTCATGCAACCCGTACGCCAGCCTGAGCCCGCAGCCGGGCGGGCCGGCGGACACGGCCGGGTCGTTCGCGGCGAAGATCAAGGCACGCGGCTACCTCGTCGCGGGGGTGGACCAGACCACCTACCACTTCGGCTACCTCAACCCACTCGACGGGCAGATCGAGGGGTTCGACATCGACATGATCAAGGACGTGGCCGCCGCGATCTTCGGGCTGCCGCCAAACAGCACCGCCCTCCTCGCGCACATTCACTTCAAGGCGATCACCGACAACAACCGGGTCCCGGACGTGGCGAACAAGACGGTCGACATCGTCGCGCACACGATGACGGTCAACTGCCAGCGGCAGACGGAGGTCGACTTCTCCACCATCTACTACGACGCCATCGCCCAGGTCCTCGAGGACAAGCCCGCCAGCGGGGGGACGGCGTCGGACCTGGCCCAGCTGGGCGCGGAGCACGCGAAGGTGTGCGCCACGACGGGATCGGACGACGTGGCGATCATCGCAAGTGCTCACGCGATCCCCGTGCAGGTGGACTACTGGAGCGACTGCCTGGTGCAACTCGAGGAAGGGCAGGTCGCCGGGGTCGTCACTGACAACTCCATCCTCTACGGGATGCAGGCGCAGGACCCCGATACCGTCGTGGTGGGGCCATCGCTGGAACCAGAACCATACGGGCTCGCGATCTCCAAGGCGCACCCGGACTTCGTCCGGTTCGTCAACGCCGTCCTTGCCCGCGACATCGCCGACGGGCAGTGGCTGGCGAGCTGCCGTAAGTGGGTCAGCAGCACATGCAAGGCGCCGACCTGGCCGATCAACTACGTGGGCTGAGCGGGCGATGGTTACCAAGCAAGAGGCACAGGCGGCGCTTGACGCGGCGACCGCCGAGCGGGACACGATCCAGGCGAACTTGCTCGACTTGGACGGCAGCTTCGGCAAGCGGCTGCTGTCCGGGGCGAGCCTGACCGGGGACAGCAAACAGCGGTGGGACGCCGCCGCGACGGCGCTGGCCACGCTGTGGGACACCTACACGGCCTACTCGGGGGTCATCGACAAGGCTGGCGACCTGCTCGCCGCGTCACGGGAGCGCGACCTCGCGCCGGTTAGCGCGCTGCTGTCTGGCCGCTCGGTCCGGCTGGTGGCGGGGCCGGCCCCGCTGGGCCGCCGGGACCTGGCCGACACCGGGGTCGAGGAGGTCACGCTCGCCAGCGCTGTCGCCCGGATGCGCCGCGACTTCGCGGCAGTCAGCGAGGTCATCACCGCCGCCGAGGCAGTCTGGGGTGAGGTCGGCGGCCTGCTGGATGCGGCGGACGGCGACCTGGCGCGGGCCACCACCGGCGCGACGGGCCTGTCGGACGCCGCGCTGTCACAGGCGGTCGCAGCCGCCGTGTCGGCACTGTCGCAGCAGCGGACCACGCTGAACTCCGACCCGCTGTCGCTGTGGCAGCAGGGGCCTGACGGGCACAGCGGGCACGCCGACACCGCCGCAGCGACCCGGGTCCGCGAGCAGGCCGCGGCCGTCGCCGCCACGGTCGCCGAGGTCGCCGCGGTGCGCGACAGCGCGCGGCAGCGGATCGACGCGCTGGCCGCCACCGCGTCAACCGCTCTGGCGGCATGGCAGGACGCACTCGACGCGCGCGCGGGGGCGGCCGTCAAGATAGCGGAGGAGTTCTTGCCGGCGCTGCAGGCATCGTCGGCGGCGAGCGGACTGCGGCGAGATGAGCTGGAGGCCCTCGCCGCCGCCGGCCAGTGGCAGCGGCTGTCGGCCGAGATGGACCGGGCCGAGCGGGACCTCGCGGCGCAGATCGTCGGCTACCGGGCCGCAGCCGACGCGGCGGACGCCACCTTGGGCAGGCGCGAGGAACTGCGCGGCATGCTCGGCGCGTATAAGGCCAAGGCAGCACGTCTGGGCGCGGCCGAAGATCTTGGACTCACCGAGATCTACGAGGCAGCCCGGGACATGCTATGGACGGCCCCGTGCGACCTTGGTGCCGCCGCTGACGCGGTGGCGGCTTACCAGCAGGCCATCCTCGGGATAGGGAGAAGATAGCGATGACGGCGATTGCCTGCACGCAGCCCGGTTGCGCCGGCACGGTCGAGGACGGCTACTGCAACGTCTGCGGCCTCGCCCCGGCAAGCAGCCCGCCGGCCCTCGGTGCATCACCGGGCGGCGCGCCAGCCAGTGGCACTTCAGGTAACGGCAGCAGCCCGGTGGCGTCCGCGCTGAGCGGGACCGGCCCGGATGGCACGGGGGGGCCAGGTGGCAGGAGTAGCTCCTCTCGTTCGGGCGCGGTCTCCGGTTATAGCTTCGCGGGGGGGACCGGCACGGCCTCCGGCCCGTCCGGAAGCCGGCGAGGAAGCCGGTCAAGCGGCGCGCGGAGCCGGTCCGCGCGCGGCGGCCTCGGCGCGGGACTGGTCGAGGTCCCGCCGGTCCCGTACCGCGACCCGGCTACGGCCGTGCTCGCCAACCCGGAGGTTCCCGAATCCCGGCGGTACTGCGGCAACTGCGACCAGCCGGTCGGGCGTGGCAGGGACGGCCGCCCCGGGCTGGCCGAAGGGTTCTGCCGCAACTGCGGTGCCCGGTTCTCGTTCCGGCCCAAGCTGGTGCGCGGCGACCTGGTGGGCGGGCAGTACGAGGTGCTCGGCTGCCTTGCCCATGGCGGCCTCGGGTGGATCTACCTGGCCAAGGACCACAACGTCAGCGACCGCTGGGTGGTGCTCAAGGGCCTGCTGAACACCGGCGATGCCGACGCGATGGCCGCGGCTTTGGCCGAGCGGCAGTTCCTTGCCGAGGTTGAGCACCCCAACATCGTCCGGATCTACAACTTCGTCCAGCACGAGGATGAGAGCACCCGCGAAAAGAGCGGGTACATCGTCATGGAGTACGTCGGCGGCAAGTCGCTGAAGCAGATCCTGCAGGACGCCCGGGCGTCCGGCGGGTCGGTGGCGCTGAAGCATGCCCTCGCGTACGCGATCGAGGTTCTCCCCGCGCTTGGCTACCTGCACGACCGCGGCCTGGTGTACTGCGACTTCAAGCCGGACAACGTCATCCAGACCGAGGAGCAGCTCAAGCTCATCGACATGGGTGGCGTCCGCCGGTTCGTCAGCGACGAGCCAATCTACGGGACGACCGGCTACCAGGCACCCGAGATCGCCGATGTCGGGCCGTCGGTGGAGTCCGACCTGTACACCGTAGGCCGGGCGCTGGCGGTCCTCACCTTCGAGTTCCGCGGCTACCAGGGCGAGTACAAGTACCGGCTGCCCGACAACGTTCCGCTGCTTGAGCAGTATGAGTCGTTCCGGCGGCTGCTGCTGCGAGCCACCGACCCCGATCCCGCCCGGCGGTTCAGCTCGGCAGGAGAGATGGTCGACCAGCTTACCGGCGTCCTGCGCGAGGTCGTGGCGCTGGAGCGGGCCGAGCCGCGGCCGGCCTACTCGCGGGTGTTCAGCCCGGAGCTGCGGGCGGTCGGGACCGAAGGAGCGAGCGTCCCCGCGGCGGCTGACGTGGTGGCGTCGCTGCCGGTTCCCCAGGTGGACGGGACCGACCCCGCCGCCGGGTACCTGGCCACCCTCGGCGCGCTCGAGGCGAGCCAGCGCGCGGCGGCCCTGTTCGCCGCGGTCGCCGGCGACCGCGGCGTGCCGAGGGACGTCGCCGACTCCCCGGAGACCTGGCTGGCGCTGGCCCGCGCCAGGATTGACGCGGGCGATCTCGCCGGCGCTTCGGAAACGCTTCGGGAACTGGCGGCCAGCGAGCCGGGCGACTGGCGGATCGCCTGGCACGACGGCCTGCGGGAGCTTACGGCCGGGCAGGCGGCCCGGGCGGCCGCCGCGTTCGACGCGGTTTACAGCGAGCTGCCCGGCGAACTGGCGCCCAAGCTCGCGCTCGCGCTCGCGGCCGAGGCAGCGGGCGACATCGCCCGCGCGGACCGCTACTACCGGCTCGTGTGGACGACCGACCTGTCCTACGTCAGCGCGGCGTTCGGGCTGGCCAGAACCCGGCTCGCCAGCGGCGACCGGACCGCGGCCATCGGCGCGCTGGCACGGGTGCCTGGCACGTCCAGCTACTTCGTGGCGGCGCAGACGACGGCGGTCCGGATGCTGGTCTCCGCGTCGGGGGGGCCGGGCGGAACCGAAGATGACCTGCGGCGGGCCGCCGAGCTGCTGGCCCGGCTTCCGCTCGATGAGACCGCCCGCCATCAGCTGACGGTGGAGGTGCTGACGGCGGCGCTCTCCTTGACCTCGGGCAGTCCGGGCGGCGCGGCCTCCGGCGCGCGACGGCCCGCCGCAGGCCGGCCGCATGTGGCCGGGGCGCCGATCCTCGGATGCGAGCTGACGCAGCGGTCCTTGCGGTTCGGCCTCGAGAGCAATTACCGGGCACTGGCCCGGCTCACCTCTGAGGAGGCCAGGCGCATCCAGCTGGTGGACATGGCCAACTCCGTGCGCCCGAGGACGTGGACGTGAGCGGCGGTTACCCGGCCGTATCCCCGCGTGAACCCGGAGGTCATATGGACAGTCGCTCGACCGAGGACATTGAATGCCCGTCGTGCGGCGCGCTCGTCGGGGTGTGGGACAGATTCTGCGAGAGTTGCGGTACCGACCTGGCACCGCCCGTGGACAGCGCCGGGACACCGGGGCACCTGGCCGAGTGCCCGGTCTGCTCGGCTGATCCGGAGGCACCGCAGGGCGGCGGTATCACCGCCGACGGCTACTGCGAGGTATGCGGCCACAAGATGCCGTCGGACCGCGATCATGTCCCGGTGAACCTGGGACTGCTTGCGGGACTGTCTGATCGCGGCCAGCGCCATGCCCGCAACGAGGACGCCATGGCGCTGGCCATCTCCCGGTCCCGGGACAAGCCGCCCGTGGCGATCGCGGTCGTGTGCGACGGCGTGTCGACATCGCCGCGCCCTGATGAGGCGTCCCTGGCCGCCGCGCGAGCCGCTGTCCGCGTGCTGCTGACGGGGGCGCGCATGGACGGCGACCCCGAGGAGACCTCGCGTGACGCGGTGCGGGCGGCCTTCACGGCGCTGCAGGGGGTCGCCGGCCCGGACGGCGCGCCCGCGTGCACCTATGCGTCCGCCGTGGTAGGCCCGGATTCCGTGACCGTCTGCTGGCTCGGTGACAGCCGGGTGTACTGGCTGGCGGCCGAGACGGACACCAGCCAGCTTGCCGGGCCGGCCGACGCGACGGCACGGCCGGTGCGGGAGGCATCCGGATGGACAGCTTCCAAGTGCCTGACCAGGGACGATTCCCTCGCCGCCGAGCTGGTCGCGACCGGCCTGCTATCTGAGGAAGAAGCCATGGCCTCACCTCAGGCCCACGTGATCACCCAGTGGCTCGGTGCTGACTTCCCCGACTACCACCCGCATGTCCAGCGGATCGCGCTGTCCGGTCCGGGCGCCATTTTGGTCTGCACGGACGGGCTGTGGAACTACCGGCCAGAAGCGGGAGACCTCGCCGCGCTCGCGCTTGCGGCCGGGCTTACCAGCCCGCTGGACGCCGCCACGCAACTGGTCAAAATCGCCAACGACGAGGGCGGCCGGGACAACATCACGGCGGTCCTGGTGCCATTTCCGTCGAGCACCCCCTGAAGACGCGCAAGGAGACGCCCCTCATGAGCCAGTCTGGCTTCACCGTTGATGTCGACCACAACCAGTACCTGCCCGACGGCGGCCGGGATGTCAGTGCCATCACGACCGTGATGTCCGAGGGGACGCCAGCCTCGGCGGCCGGGGCCGACAGCGGGAGCAGCGCCGAGATCATCATCGTCGACTGCTCAGGCTCGATGGACGTGCCGCACTCCAAGATCGCCCAGGCGCGGGCCGCTACCGTGGCCGCGATTGACGTCGTCAGGGACGGCGCGTGGTTCGCCGTGATCGCCGGCACCAGCTTCGCCAGGCCCGTGTACCCGCCAACCGGGACCATGGCGGTGGCCAGTCCGCAGACCCGGGCGGAGGCCAGGCAGGCGGTCAACGGCCTGCGGGCCGGCGGCGGGACGGCGATCGGCAAGTGGCTGCAGCTCGCTAGCCAGGTCTACCGGACCTGCCCGGCGACGCTGCGCCACGCGATCTTGCTCACCGACGGGCGCAACCAGCACGAGACTCCGCAGGAACTGGCCGCGGCGATCAGCGCCTGCGATGGGTTCTTCACCTGCGACTGCCGGGGCGTCGGAACCGACTGGGAGGTCAGCGAGCTGCGGAAAGTCTCCTCGACACTGCTGGGCACGGTCGACATCGTCCCCGACCCCGCTGGCCTCGCGGCGGACTTCGAGGCGATGATGCGCACCGCCATGAGCAAGCAGGTCGCCGACGTGGCCCTGCGGGTATGGACCCCGCAGCAGGCCGAGGTCCGGTTCGTCAAGCAGGTCTCCCCGACAGTGGAAGACCTGACCACCCGTCGGGTCACCACCAGCGCCCAGGTCGGCGACTATCCGACCGGCTCGTGGGGGCCAGGGGAGAACCGCGACTACCACGTCGGGATCCGGGTGCAGCCCGGCTCCGTCGGCCAGGAGATGCTCGCCGCGAGGATCAGCCTCGTCGTCAACTCCCAGGTGCTGGGGCAGGGCCTGGTCCGGGCGACCTGGACCGATGACGAGGCACTGTCAACCAGGATCAACTCGCGGGTCGCGCACTACACGGGCCAGGCCGAGCTCGCCTCCGCCATCCAGGAGGGCCTGGAGGCCAGGAAGCAGGGGGATGAGGAGACGGCTACCTCCAAGCTCGGCCGCGCGGTCGTGCTCGCCAAGGAGTCCGGCAACGAGGACACCGCCAAGCTGCTGGCCAAGGTGGTCGACGTCATCGACGAGGCCACCGGCACGGTGCGGCTGAAGAAGAAGGTGGACGACGCGGACGAGATGGCGCTTGACACCCGGTCAACCAAGACGGTCCGGGTAAGGAAGGAGCACGTATAGCGATGGCGGTATGCCCGGACGGCCACCAGTCGGCGTCGGACGACTTCTGCGATGTCTGCGGGCTGCGGATCGGCCGCATGTCCCAGGCGCAGCCCGCCGGCGACCCATGGGGCTCGCCGTCCCGCGCGCCCGGGGCACCGGGCATGGCAGGCTGGCCGGGCGACCCGTCCCGGCAGGCGCCCCCCGGCGCCGCGGGCGATGCGCCCGCTGGTCACCCGGCCTGCCCGCACTGCGGCACTGGCCGGACCGGGCGGTTCTGCGAGGGCTGCGGCCTGGACTACAGCACCGGGCGGCTGCCCGACGGCTCGCTGGTGGCCGCAATCGACTCCGGGGTGCTGGCGAGGCCCGGCTGCCCCTCCCTACTCGCCCACCCGGTACCCGCGTCCGGCGTCGCCGGTACCGCCAGCGTCATCTGTGTCGCCAGGGTCGTCGCCGGTGCCGCCCTCCTCATCGCCGCAGGGTCGTTCCCAGGCGGCTGGGCCGCGCCGTCTCGGCCGGATCGCGGCCCGTCCTCCGGGCCAGCGCCGCCGTGGCCGTCCCCGCAAGCCGCCACGTGGTCGGTCGTCGTCAGCGCTGACCGCGCCTATTACGACGAGGTACGGGCGGTGAGCGGTCCGGATGGCGAGGCGATCGACTTCCCGGCCTACTGCGCGGAGCGCCAGTTCACGCTGTCCGGCGCGGCGATGAAGATCGGGCGGCACAGCACGTCCCGTGGTGTATACCCCGAGATCGACCTGACCGGTCCTCCGACGGACCCGGGGGTATCCCGGCTGCACGCCGTCCTCATCGCCCGGCCCCCCGGCTGGTCCGTACTCGACCCGGGCTCTGCCAACGGGACCCAGGTCAACGGAACGGAGATCCCGCAAAATGAGGAGGTTCCGCTGCGCGACGGAGACCTGATCAACGTGGGCGCCTGGACCGCCATCACGGTTCGCCATCGCTAGCCACCGGCCGGGCCTTCAGGTGAGCAGACAATTACTTATGCATGAACCTTGTGTGGCGCGCGTCACCAAAGCTCTGGCTTGGGCTAAGGTGGTATAGACCACTAGAAGGGGATGTTCGATGAGCCGCCGCGCGAAGATTGTCTGCACGCTTGGACCCGCGACCTCGAGCCAGGAGAGAATCACCGGCCTGATCACCGCAGGCCTTGACGTTGCCAGACTGAACCTCAGCCATGGCACGCACGAGGACCACCAAGCCGTCTACCACCGCGTTCGCGCTGGCGCGAAGGAGACCGGCCGCAGCGTGGGCGTGCTTGCTGACCTGCAGGGTCCCAAGATCCGGCTGGGCACGTTCCCCGGCGGCCCTGTCGTGCTCAAGGCCGGCGAAGAGTTCGTCATCACCACGGAGGACATTCCGGGCACGGAGCACGAGGCATGCACGACCTACCAGGGCCTTCCCGGGGATGTCCGCGCGGGAGACAGGATCCTGATCGACGACGGTAACGTCCAGCTCGACGTGCTGGGGATCACGGGCAGCCGGGTCCTGACGCGGGTGATCGTCGGCGGGAAGATCTCCAACCACAAGGGGATCAACCTGCCGGGCGTGGACGTCAGCGCGCCCGCGCTGACGCCTAAGGACGAGACGGACCTGCGGTGGGCGCTGGAGATCGGTGCCGACATCGTCGCGATGTCCTTCGTCCGCTCGCCAGACGACGCGGTGCTCGCACGCAAGATAATGGCCGAGGCCGGCCGCCAGGTCCCGCTGATCGCCAAGGTCGAGAAGCCCGAGGCGGTCGCGGTCTTGCCGGACATCGTCGACGCCTTCGACGGGATCATGGTCGCCCGCGGTGACCTTGGCGTGGAACTGGCCCTTGAGCAGGTCCCCACGGTCCAGAAGCGGGCGATCAGTCTCGCCAAGGAGCGCGCCCGACCGGTGATCGTCGCCACCCAGATGCTCGAGTCGATGATCTCGGCACCGCGGCCCACTCGGGCCGAGGTCTCCGACGTCGCCGGCGCGATCTATGAGGGCGCGGACGCGGTCATGCTGTCGGCCGAGACCGGCGTCGGCGCCTACCCGATCCAGACGGTTGCCACGATGGCCCGGATCATCACCGCCGCCGAGGCGAACACGCTGCGGGCGGAGTCGTCGCTGACCCGGATCCCGACCACGACCGGGGGCGCCATCGCCCGGGCCGCGGCCGAGGTGGGCGCCATCGTGGGGGCCAAGGCGCTCGTCGCGTTCACCTTGACGGGGGAGACGGCGCGGCGGCTTGCCCGGTACCGGTCACCGATCCCGCTGCTCGCGTTCACCACCGAGCAGGCGACCCGCAGCCAGTTGGCGCTGACCTGGGGTGTGGAGACGTTCATCGTGCCCACGGTCCACCACACCGACGACATGGTCCGTGAGGTGGAGCGCGCGGTTCTGGAACTCGGACGGCTGTCCATCGGCGACAAGATCGTCATCGTCGCGGGCAGCCCGCCTGGCAGCCCGGGCAAGACCAACGCCCTGCGGGTCCACCGGATCGGCGACGCGATCGCCAGTGCCTGACCGGGCGTGCGGCGCACGCAGCTAGCGAATGTCGACACGGCTGCGTGCTGCCGTCCCAATGGTGACCACACATCCGGGCCTTGACCACTAGAGTGTTCAAGACCACGCGCCCGGTTGCGGCGCCAGGTGACGGGAGCACGCAGGGCGATGACCACGGTGATGACCGCCGATTCGGCGGAAGAGCGGAATCACGCTGAGTTCAACGCCGGACTGCTGGTCGGTGCTACCGATCGCGGGCTGCGTCATCAGCGGAACGAGGACGCGATCGCGCTGGAGACCGCCCACGGCCCGGACGGCCTGGTCCCGCTGGCTGTCGTCTCCGATGGTGTCTCGTCGGCCCCCCGGCCCGACGCGGCGTCGCTGGCGGCTGTCCGCGCGGGGATCCGCGTGCTGGCCGCCTCGGCCCAGGAAGGACACGAGCCGGTGGCTGCCTCGGTGGCGGCTACCCGGGCAGCGGCGCACGCCCTTCGTGACCTGGCAGGGGCCGACGGGGCGCCAGCGGCGACCTACGTGTCCGCCGTGGCCACCCCGGACCTGGTGACGATCTGCTGGCTTGGCGACAGCCGGGTCTACTGGCTGTCGCCGGACCCGGCGCAGTGCGAGCGGCTGACGCGGGATGACTCGCTGGCCGAGGAACTGGTCGCCGCTGGGCTGGCCACGCCGGAGGAGGCGCTGGCGTCTCCGCAGGCGCATGTGATCACCCGCTGGCTCGGTGCTGACCTGCCGGAGGTGGAGCCGCAGTGCAGGCAGTTCCGGCCACCCGGTTCCGGGGTGCTGCTCGTGTGCACCGACGGGCTGTGGAACTACCGGCCGCAGGCCGCTGACCTCGCCTCCCTGGTGCCTTTCCCCGCGGTCTTGACCGACCCGCTCGACGTGGCGGTGAACCTCGTGAAGTTCGCGGTGGACGCTGGTGGCATGGACAACATCACGGTTGCCCTGATCCCGTTTCAGGAAGCGCGCTGACCGGCCTGTAGCGTTCGTGCCGATAGCGCCATGATTGTGGTGGCCTGTGATGACTCGCAATCCCCTGGCGACTGGCAAACTAGACGCATAAGGTGCGCTGGAGGAGGTGCGGTGGCAGGGGAACCCGCCTCGCGGGGAGGCACTGAGTGAACGATGTACCGTCCTGGCTAGTTTCTGGGTCGCGCTTCGCCGGGTACCGGATCGAGGAGTTTCTCGGTGCTGGCGGCATGGCGGCGGTCTATCGTGCCTACCACGAGGGCATGGGCCGGGAGGTAGCCCTGAAGGTGCTCGCCGCGGCGCTCGCCGGGGACCAGGCATTCCGGCGCCGGTTCCTGCGTGAGGCCCACCTGGTGGCGAAGGTCGAGCACCCGCACATCATCCCGGTGTACGAGGCCGGGCAGGAGCCGGCGCCGTTCATCGCGATGCGCCTCGTCCGCGGGGGCGACCTGCGCGCGATGGTGTCGCGTGACGGTCCGATGTCGGCGGGTCGCGCGGCGGCGTTCCTGTCGCCCGTCGCATCCGCCCTGGACAGCGCGCATGAGGCGGGGCTAGTTCATCGTGACGTGAAGCCGGCGAACATGCTGGTCGATGTTGGCCGCGGCCGTCCGGAACACGTGTACCTGTCGGACTTCGGGCTGGCCAGGGGCGTCGACACCGGCGGGCTGACGGCGGGTGACCTGACCACGCCGGGACAGTTCATGGGGACCCCGGAGTACGCCGCGCCAGAGCAGATCACTGGGGGTGACGTCAGCGCGCGGGCGGACCAGTACGGGCTGGGCTGCGTCGCGTACACGCTGCTGACGGGGGCCGTGCCCTACCCGCGCGAGCAGGCCATAGCGGTCATGTACGCACAGCTCTACGACCCGTCGCCGCTGGTTACCGCGATCCGGCGGGACCTTCCAGGCGGGGTCAACAAGGTGCTCGCCCGGGCGATGGAGAAGAAGGCGGAGGACCGGTACGACAGCTGTACCGCCTTCGCTGACGCGCTGCGGGAGTCACTCGGCCTGCCGTCGTGGGGGGCCGAGGGCACCTTGCCGTACCCGGGCTCGGCGCGTGCCGATCAGGACGGGCAGCCACCGGGGTACTCCGCGACCCGCCTGACCCCGCGGGCGGGGAACGACCCGCCGCTGATGTCACCGGGCAGGCAGTCGGGTTACGAGACCCTGTCCGGCACGTGGACCGCCGTGGTGGGCGCCGATCGCGAGTACTACAACAGCGTGTGGGCCGCGGACGTGCCGCCGGAGGAGATCATCAGCTTCCCCGAGGGGGCTGTGGAGCGGCGCTTCACGCTGTCCGGCAGCGAGCTCCTCATCGGCCGGCGCAGCGTACGCAAGGGGATCCACCCGCAGATCGATCTCACCGCGCCGCCAGGCGGCCCGCCAACGGACACCGGGGTATCGCGCCTGCACGCGAAGCTTGTCACCGGGGCAGATGGCGGCTGGTCCGTGATTGACCTCGGAACCGAGAACGGCACGCTGGTGAACGGCCGGGAGATCCCGTCAGGCACGCTGATCCGGCTCCGCGACGGGGACCGCATCAACCTCGGCATGTGGACCGTGATAACCATCGCCCGCGCCTAGAGCAACCCCTGCCCGGCCCCAGGAGCCTCGTCCCCGCCGTCATCGTGCCCAGTGGTCTACTTAGTCGCCGGTGCCGTCATGCGTCGCGCTCGTAGCCGCTGGGGGGGTTCCAGGGGGTTGTCCCCTGGGCGGGTACGGCGAGCGGCGGCGAAGGTGGCGAAGGGCCACCGAGCATAGTTCGCCGCCGCTCGCCACCGGTGCCGGGAGCGGGACTTGAACCCGCACGCCCTTTCAGGCAGACGCTTTTGAGACGTCCGTGTCTGCCGATTCCACCATCCCGGCCGATGCGCTCGCAGACAATCTACCGCGTGAATGTAGGCTCATGGGCGTGAGTCAGAACCCGCTACGTGTCGTCATTGCGGAGGATGAGGCGCTGATCCGCCTGGACCTCAAGGAAATGCTCGAAGAGGAAGGTTACTCCGTGGTCGCCGAGGCGGCCGACGGGGAGGCCGCGATCGAGAAGGTGACCGGCCTGCGGCCGGACCTGGCGATCTTCGACGTGAAGATGCCCGTGCTGGACGGGATCTCGGCGGCTGAGCGGATCGCGGCTGAGCGGATCGCCCCGGTCCTCATCCTCACGGCGTTCTCGCAGCGTGAGCTGGTGGAGCGGGCGCGAGACGCGGGCGCGATGGCCTACCTGGTCAAGCCGTTCACCAAGGCTGACCTGGTGCCCGCCATCGAGATGGCGGTCAGCCGCTTCGCCGAGATCAAGGCACTGGACTCGGAGGTGGCGACGCTGCGGGACCGGCTGGAAGTGCGCAAGCTGCTGGACCGGGCCAAGGGGCTGCTCCAGTCTGGGCACGGGATGACCGAGCCGCAGGCGTTTCGGTGGATCCAGAAGACCTCGATGGACCGGCGCCTGACCATGCGGAAGGTGGCCGAGGCCGTCGTCGAGGGCAGCATGCCCGCCGGCCAGGACAAGCCAGCCGAGTAGCGATCGCGCGCGGGGCAGCCCGATGCCCATGGCGGGCAACACCCAGAAGACTTTGCGGCTGGCTTGTACCGCGAGAAAACGCGAGAAAGTAGGAACCCGGGGACCCGTTGGTACCGTGCCCGCCTTCCCCGGGCTGACACGTTTTCTACTTGGGACCCCGGGTCCACTGCCCAAACGTTAGCGACCCGCAGGTCTTACGGCAAAAGGGGGTTACCCCGCTGGTGGCGTACTGGACTGCGGATCGTCATGTCCTGGTTTCTCCATGTTTACCTACGTAGGTCATGGGATGTCGCCATGGCGGGCGGGTTAGCGGCTCCCAACTGCGGCTAGCGGCGCAGGGCCGGGCAGCGCGCGTTGCGGCCCGCAACGCGGCGGGAGCCAGATAACGATCTCATTGCGGTCGGCGTGGCGGGCTGTGCGCTGGGTCCGCCCGGCCTGCGCCGGGATCCGGGGCGCGGCCCGGATCCGGAGCCGAGGCGCGCCGTCTTCCGTTGCCCCGCACTCCCTATGGCCGGCGGGCACCAGCCCGCCGGCCATAGGATCGAAGCGTGACTGACAGGCTGCTACTGCTCGACGGGCACTCGCTGGCGTACCGGGCGTGGTACGCGCTGCCGCCGGAGAACTTCGCCACCACGACGGGGCAGACGACGAACGCCGTCTACGGCTTCACCGCGATGCTCATCAACGTGCTGCGCGACGAGAAGCCCACGCACGTGGCGGTCGCCTTCGACAGGCGAGAGCCGACGTTCCGCCATCAGGAGTACGACGAGTACAAGGCGGGCCGCAAACAGACGCCGGACGCCTTCCACAGCCAGATCAGCCTGATCTTCGAGGTTCTCGACGCACTGGGGATCGCGCACCTGTCCGCGCCCAGCTTCGAGGCCGACGACGTCATCGCCACCCTCGCCACCCGGGCGGTGCGCGACGACGGCATGGAGGTCCTTGTCGTCACCGGCGACAGGGACACCTTCCAGCTGGTCAGCGACCACGTGACGGTGCTGTACAACAGCCGCGGCGTGTCCGATATGAAGCGTTATGACCCGGCGGGGCTGCTGGAGAAGTACGGGCTGACCCCGGCACAGTACCCCGACTTCGCCGCGCTGCGCGGTGACCCGAGTGACAACCTGCCCGGCATCCCTGGCGTGGGTGAGAAGACCGCGACCAAGTGGATCCAGGAGTTCGGCTCGCTGCAGGAACTGGTCAACCGGGTCGATGAGGTCAAGGGCAAGGTTGGTGACGCCCTGCGCGCCAGCCTCGGGAACGTGATGCGCAACCGCCACCTCACCGGGCGCATCACCGACGTGCCCGTCGACGTCCTTGGCATGGCACCGCGAGACCTGGTTCCGGTCCCGTGGAACCGCGAGACCATCCACCAGCTCTTCGACACCCTGCAGTTCAAGGTGCTCCGCGACCGGCTGTACACGACCTTCCCCGACGGCCTGGCCGGCCCCGCCGCGGGGGCCGCCCCCGCAGCCACTGTCGCAGCGCCCGGATTTGATGCCGACGTCACCGTCCTCGGGCCCGATCAGGTGGCAACCTGGCTTTCATCCTCCAATTTTTCCGAACGGTCCGGCCTGGCTCTCGCGGGAACCTGGTCCCGCGGCACCGGAGCGCTGACGGGCATCGCGATCGCGGCACCCGATGGCAGCGCCGCCCACATCGACCCGTCGGCGCTGACGGCGGCCGATGACGCCGCGCTCGGCGCGTGGCTCGCTGACCCGTCGCGGCCCAAGGCAGTCCACGACGCCAAGGGGCCAGTGAACGCGATGAGAGCGCACGGGTTCGTTCTGGAGGGGATAACAAGCGACACCGCCCTGGCCGCTTACCTGGCGCTGCCCGGCCAGCGGACGTTCGACCTCGCCGACCTGGCCCTGCGCTACCTGGGCAAGGAGCTGCGGGGCGCGCCGGAGACCGGGCAGCTCACGCTGGACTCCTCGGCTGAGGAGGAGGGCGCGGGGGCGCTCGCCCGGCGCGCCCGGGCCACCGCGGAGCTCGCGGGGGCGCTGGACGAGGACCTTGACAAGCGCGGCGCGGGGCGGCTGCTCGCGCAGATCGAGCTGCCGCTCGTCGGCGTGCTTGCCCGGATGGAGCAGACCGGGATCGCCGCCGACACCGACCACTTCGCGGCGATGTCGGCGACGCTGCACGGCGAGGTGAAGTCAGCCGAGCAGGCGGCGTTCGCCGTGGTCGGGCACGAGTTCAACCTCGGCTCGCCCAAGCAGCTGCAGGAGGTGCTGTTCGCCGAGCTGGGGCTGCCCAAGACCAAGAAGATCAAGACCGGGTACACGACCGACTCCGAGGCCCTCACCACGCTGCTCGCCTCCACCGGGCATCCGGTGCTTGAGCACCTGCTGCACCACAGGGACGTCGCCAAGCTGAAGTCGATCGTCGACGGGCTGATCCCGCTGGCGGATGCTGACGGGCGGATTCACACGACGTTCAACCAGATGATCGCGGCGACTGGACGGCTGTCGTCGACTGACCCCAACCTGCAGAACATCCCGATCCGCAGCGAGACGGGCCGCCGGATCCGCGAGGGGTTCATCGTGGGCGCGGGCTACGAGACGCTGCTGACCGCCGACTACAGCCAGATCGAGCTGCGCATCATGGCCGACCTGTCTGGCGACGCTGCGCTGATGGCGGCGTTCGAGTCCGGGCATGACTTCCACGCGGCAACGGCGTCGCGGGTGTTCGGCGTCAATGCCACCGATGTCTCCCCGGAGCAGCGGGCCAAGATCAAGGCGATGAACTACGGCCTGGCGTACGGGCTGTCGGCGTTCGGGTTGTCACAGCAGCTTCGGATCTCCGTCGAGGAGGCGCGCGGGCTGATGGACGAGTACTTCAAGGAGTTCGGCGGGGTGCGGGACTACCTGCAGTCCGTCGTCGCCCAGGCCCGTCGCGACGGGTACACCGAGACGATCATGGGGCGCCGGCGGTACCTGCCGGACCTGACGTCGGACAACCGGCAGCGGCGCGAGATGGCCGAGCGGATGGCGCTGAACGCCCCGATCCAGGGATCGGCGGCCGATGTCATCAAGGTGGCGATGCTGCGGGTGTCGACTGCCCTGGACGCGGCCGGCCTGGCGTCGCGCATGCTGCTGCAGGTGCACGACGAGCTGATCTTCGAGGTCGCACCGGGGGAACTGGATACCGTTGCGGCGCTGGTCGCGTCCGCGATGGGTGCCGCCGCCGAGCTGCGGGTGCCGCTCGAGGTGTCCATGGGAACCGGTCTGAGCTGGGCGCAAGCCGGCCACTGAGTCCTGCCAGTGGTGGCGACAGGAGCGGTGCCCCGCCGAAGGCTCCACTATTTCGAGTCCTAGTTGTAGCCTGGCTGGATTGACCTCGGACGGATTCCTTCATATTCTGAGCGGTGCGCTGTGTCCTCGTGCGGTCTGTCATGGTCAGGAGACCTGACGGTCGGCCAGCGGGGCGCGCCAAGGCCGTAATCCGGCTTGGTGGGCTCCGCGTGTTCACTGCATGAGCTCTCAGTGCACCACATTCCTATCCTGTCCGCATCCGGAGCCAGCCCACACATGACGAGCAGCACGCAAGCCACCTCGACCCCCAAGGTAGCGATCAACGACATCGGGTCGGAGGAGGCATTCCTCGCCGCGATCGACCTAACCATCAAGTACTTCAACGACGGTGACATCGTCGAAGGGACCGTCGTCAAGGTCGATCGAGACGAGGTCCTGCTCGATATCGGCTACAAGACAGAAGGCGTCATCCCGTCTCGGGAACTGTCGATCAAGCACGATGTCGACCCGCACGAGGTCGTGAAGACTGGCGAGCACATCGAGGCCCTCGTCCTCCAGAAGGAGGACAAGGAAGGGCGCCTCATCCTGTCCAAGAAGCGCGCTCAGTACGAGCGGGCGTGGGGCACGATCGAGAAGATCAAGGAGGAGGACGGCGTCGTCACCGGCACGGTGATCGAGGTCGTCAAGGGCGGCCTGATCCTCGACATCGGCCTGCGCGGCTTCCTGCCGGCGTCGCTGGTGGAGATGCGCCGGGTCCGTGACCTGCAGCCATATGTTGGCCGGGAGATCGAGGCCAAGATCATCGAGCTGGACAAGAACCGCAACAACGTGGTCCTGTCCCGCCGTGCCTGGCTCGAGCAGACCCAGTCCGAGGTCCGCCACACGTTCCTCAACACCCTGCGCAAGGGCCAGATCCGCAAGGGCGTCGTGTCCTCGATCGTCAACTTCGGCGCGTTCGTCGACCTTGGCGGCGTGGACGGCCTGGTGCACGTGTCCGAGCTGTCCTGGAAGCACATCGACCACCCGGGCGAGGTTGTCGAGGTCGGCCAGGAGGTCACGGTCGAGGTCCTCGACGTGGACATGGACCGCGAGCGCGTCTCGCTGTCGCTGAAGTCCACCCAGGAGGACCCGTGGCAGCAGTTCGCCAGGATCCACCAGATCGGGCAGGTCGTCCCGGGTCGTGTCACCAAGCTGGTGCCGTTCGGCGCGTTCGTCCGCGTCGAGGAGGGCATCGAGGGCCTGGTGCACATCTCCGAGCTGGCCGACCGGCACGTGGAGATCCCGGAGCAGGTCGTCCAGGTGGGCGAGGAGATCTTCGTCAAGATCATCGACATCGACCTGGAACGCCGCCGCATCTCGCTGTCGCTCAAGCAGGCCAACGAGGGTGCTGTTGAGACCGCCGGGGACGACTTCGACCCGACCCTCTACGGCATGCCCGCGACCTACGACGACCAGGGCAACTACGAGTACCCCGACGGCTTCGACCCGGAGACCGGTGAGTGGCTGCCCGGCTACGAGCAGCAGCGTGAGGACTGGGAGCACCAGTACGCCGAGGCGCGTGCCCGCTTCGAGGCGCACCGCCGCCAGATCGAGGAGTCCCGCGCCAAGGCCGAGGAGGCTGGCGAGGCCGATGGTGAGGCCGCCGCTCGCGGTCCCCGTCCTCCGCGCACCGCCTCGTCCAGCTCCGAGGGCGCCGACCAGCCCGGTGGCACGCTGGCCTCGGACGAGGCCCTCGCGGCCCTGCGCGACAAGCTGTCCGGCGGCCAGAGCTGACGCTCCCCGCCTTCTTATGGCAGTGGCCCGGTGGCCCGCCCCGCGTTACCCGGGGCGGGCCACCGGCGTTTCCGCCCGGTGCCTACGGCCGCGCCTCTCCGCATTCCTGTTTCCCATTATCATGTGTTCTTGCCGTTTCAATCGTCCCGGAAAGTACACGCGATCATGAAGATGCACTTCCCCTCTGAGCGGGAGCGCGCCACACTGTGAGGTAACGTGGCCTTTGCCCGAGCTTGGGCGCAATGCCGCCTGAAGCGCGCGGTGGTGAACCCTCGCAGGCTGGAGGACTGATGGACGAATTGCTCGGCATCCCGGATGAGGCCGACCTCACCATCTCAGCACCGGAGGGTCACGCGGCGGGCGTGGCGGCCGTGACGGTGGCGATGCGGCGCGCCCTGCATGAGATGGGACCCGTCCGGACCGCCCGTACCTTGGCGCGGCTGAACCAGGCCGACGGGTTCGACTGCATGAGCTGCGCCTGGCCCGATCCCGATCCAGAGCACCGGCACAAGGCCGAGTTCTGCGAGAACGGGGCCAAGGCGGTGGCCGAGGAGGCGACCAGGGCGCGTGTGGCACCAGAGTTCTTCGCCCGCTATAGCATCGCCGAACTGGCCACGCGTACCGACTACTGGCTCGGCAAGCAGGGGCGGCTTACGCACCCGATGGTGGCCCGGCCCGGCGCGACGCACTACGAGCCGATCAGCTGGGACGAGGCGCTCGCGCTCGCGGCCGGGCAGTTGCGCGGCCTCACCTCGCCCGATGAGGCGGTCTTCTACACCTCCGGGCGAGCCTCCAACGAGGCGGCGTTCACCTACCAGTTGTTCGCCCGCGCGCTCGGAACCAACAACCTGCCCGACTGCTCCAACATGTGCCACGAATCCAGCGGCGTGGCGCTGTCCGACACGATCGGCATCGGGAAGGGCAGCGTTCACCTGACGGACCTCTACCGCGCTGAGCTGATCGTGATCGCGGGGCAGAACCCCGGCACGAACCACCCGCGGATGCTGTCGGCACTGGAGATCGCCAAGCGCAACGGCGCGAAGATCATCGCCATTAACCCGCTGCGCGAGGCTGGGCTGGTGAACTTCCGCAACCCGCAGGCCGCGCGTGGCGTCGTCGGGCACGGCACTGACCTGACCGACCTGTACCTGCCGGTCCGGCTCGGCGGCGACCTGGCCCTCTTCCAGGCCATCGGGTCGCTGCTCGTCGGCTGGGACGCGGTTGACCATTCCTTTGCCGATGCGCACACCGACGGGTTCGACGCGTGGCGGGGGCACGTGAGGAACGTGGACTGGGACCTGGTGGCGCAGGCTACCGGGCTGAGCCGGGACCTGATCGAGCAGGCCGCGGCGATGATCGCCAGCTCGAAGGCAACCATCTGGTGCTGGGCGATGGGCCTGACCCAGCACCGCAACGCCGTGGCGACCATCAAGGAGGTCGTTAACCTCGCACTGGCCCGCGGTGACATCGGCAAGCGCGGTGCCGGGCTGTGCCCCGTCCGCGGGCACTCCAACGTGCAGGGCGACCGCACGATGGGTATCTGGGAAAAGCCCCGCGCGGCGTTCCTCGACGCACTGGACCGCGAGTTCGGCATCACCGCGCCCCGCGAGCACGGCTACGACACGGTCGAGGCGATCGCCGCGATGCGGGACGGCAAGGTCAGGGTCTTCATGGGCCTGGGCGGCAACTTCCTGCACGCCACCCCTGACACCACTGTCACCGCCGCCGCCATGCGGCGTGTCGCGTTGTCGATCCAGGTCTCGACCAAGCTCAACCGCTCCCACCTGATCACAGGGCAGACCGCCCTCATCCTGCCCACCCTCGGCCGCACTGAGGTCGACCTGCAGGCCAGCGGGCCGCAGTTCGTCACGGTCGAGGACTCGATGTCGGTCGTCCACGCGTCCCGCGGCCGGCTGGCGCCCGGGAGCGAGCACCTGCGCTCAGAGGTGGCGATCGTCTGCGGGCTCGCTGAGGCGACGCTCGGCTCCGGTGGCTCCGTGTCCGGTGGCTCCGTGTCCGGTGGCTCCGTGTCCGGTGGCTCCGCTTCCGGAATCGACTGGACGGCGCTACGCGGCGACTACTCCTTGATCCGCGCGCACATCGAGGCGGTCATCCCAGGATTCACCGACTTTGAGGCGCGAGTGGCCGTCAAGGGCGGGTTCGTGCTGCCGCACCCGCCACGCGACAGCCGCAGCTTTGCCACCGCGACGGGCCGGGCTCATTTCACCGTCAGCGACCTGGACCTCCTCGACGTGCCTGACGGCCACCTGGTGCTGCAGACCCTGCGCAGCCACGACCAGTACAACACCACGATCTACGGCCTGTCGGATCGCTACCGGGGCATCGAGGGCGGCCGCCAGGTCGTGCTCTTGTCCGGCCAGGACATGGCGGAGCGGGGCCTGCGCGAGGGCGACCTCGTCGACCTGGTCTCCTACTGGCCCGGCGATGAGGCCGACGGCCAGCCGGAGCGCAGGGTCCAGGGCTTCCGCGTCGTCGAGTACGACACCCCGCCTGGCTCCGCGGCCGCGTACTACCCCGAGACCAACCCACTCGTCCCGCTGGACTCCGTCGCCCTGCACAGCAACACCCCCACCTCTAAGTGCGTCATCATCCGCCTGGAGCGCTCCGAGACACCCGCTCCCGCCCTGGCCTAGCCCGGCCTAGCCCGCGCTACTGCGGGCTAGGCCGCTGCGAGCGTGCCTGCGAGCAGCAGTGGTGGCGCCATCGCTGCCGAGTCTCCTTGCGGGCAATGTGCCAGCGCTGTCGCGGAGGCAGCAGCACTGTCCCATTGCCCGCATCTGGCGTGACGCCGCGATGGTTGCATCGCTGCCGGGGGATGCGGCAGGGCCGGGGGATGCGGCAGGGCTGGGGGATGCGGCAGGGCCGGGGGATGCGGCAGGGCTGGGGGATGCGGCAGGGCTGGGGGATGCGGCAGGGCTGGGGGAGCGGCGCGAGGGCGAAAACAGGGGCCCGGTAGAGGAAGGCCGGGGAAGGTCGCCTGACGAAGGGCGAGTGCGGTAAAACGGGGCACAGAGGGCGACGAGACGGAGGAAGCGTGCTGCGGGCTGGGCTGACAGGCGGAATCGGGGCGGGCAAGAGCGCTGTCTCCACGCGACTGGCGCGCCTCGGGGCGGTGGTGCTCGACGCGGACAAGGCCGCCCGCGAGGTCGTGGAGCCGGGCACGCCGGGGCTGGCGCGGCTCGTCGAGGCGTTCGGGCCGGGCGTGCTGCGGGAAGACGGGGCGCTCGACCGGCCGAAGCTGGGCGAGATCGTCTTCGGCGACGCAGCGAAGCTGGCGACGCTGAACGGCATCCTCCATCCGCTGGTCCGGGCGCACGTCGCCGAGGCCGAGGCCGTTGCCATCGCGGCCGGGGGAGACGACATGGTCCTCGTGCATGACGTGCCACTGCTGGCCGAGGGCGGCCGGCGGGACACAGTTTGAGGAGGTAATCGTCGTTGACGTGCCGCAGGAGGTGCAGTTCGAGCGGCTCGTGCGGTACCGGGGCATGACCGCCGGGCAGGCGGCGGCCCGGATGTCCGCGCAGGCCACCCGCGAGCAGCGGCTGGCCATCGCCACCATCGTCATCGACAACTCCGGTGCCCTTGCCGACCTCGACAAGCGAGTCACCGAGGTCTGGGATCAGCTGCGCGGCCGCGCCACCGGCAAGCGCTGAATGGCCGCCGAGAGGGTCGCAAGTCCTTGTCCGAGGCGCTGGCCGCCGTGGAGAAGCCGGGCGGGTCCAGCGCGCGCGGCGCCAGGACGCCATGGAATGTCGTACCCCCGCCGTAGAGTTGGACTAGAACGCCGGGGGCCTGGTTTCGGGCGACGGCCTGGGATGGCCGTGTTTGCTAGCGCAGTGGAGGTGACGCCGTGCGACCGGTTACTGACTTGCAGCGGCGGGTGGCGCCGTTCAAGGTGATCTCGGACATGGTGCCCGCCGGGGACCAGCCCCGCGCGATCGCGCAGATCGAGCAGCGGGTGCGGGACGAGGAAAAGGACACTGTCCTGCTTGGCGCGACCGGTACCGGGAAGACGGCCACCGTGGCCTGGATCGCCGAGCGGCTGCAGCGCCCGATCCTGGTCATGCTGCCCAACAAGACCCTCGCGGCCCAGTTCGCCAACGAGCTGCGCGAGATGCTGCCGGGCAACGCGATTGAGTACTTCGTCTCCTACTACGACTATTACCAGCCCGAGGCGTACATCGCGCAGACCGACACCTACATCGAGAAGGACTCCTCGATCAACGACGAGGTCGAGCGGCTGCGCCACTCGGCCACCAACTCGCTGCTGACCAGGCGGGACACCATCGTGGTCTCGTCGGTTTCGTGCATCTACGGCCTGGGCACCCCGCAGGAGTACGTGGACCGGATGCTCAAGCTCCGGATCGGCGACACCATCGAGCGCGAGGCCATGCTGCGGCAGCTGGTGGGCATGCAGTACACCCGCAACGATCTGTCCTTCACCCGGGGGACCTTCCGGGTGCGAGGCGACACGATCGAGATCATCCCGCAGTACGAAGAGCTCGCCGTCCGGATCGAGATGTTCGGCGACGAGGTCGAGCGGCTGTCCACCCTGCACCCGCTGACCGGCGAGGTGATCAGTGAGGACGAGGAGCTGTACGTCTTCCCCGCCTCTCACTACGTGGCCGGCGAGCAGCGGATGGAGCGCGCCATCGCCGGCATCGAGGCCGAGCTCGCCGACCGACTGGGGGAGATGGAGCGGTCCGGCAAGCTGCTGGAGGCCCAGCGGCTGCGGATGCGGACCACCTACGACATCGAGATGATGCGGCAGGTCGGCAGCTGCGCGGGAATCGAGAACTACTCCCGGCACATTGACGGCCGCGACGCCGGAACGCCGCCCAACACGCTGCTCGACTACTTCCCGGAGGACTTCGTCCTCGTGGTGGACGAGTCGCACCAGACGGTCCCGCAGATCGGCGCCATGTACGAGGGCGACGTGTCCCGCAAGCGGGTCCTTGTCGATCACGGGTTCCGGCTCCCGAGCGCGATCGATAACCGGCCGCTGACCTGGGATGAGTTCTGCGAGCGGATCGGCCAGACGATTTACCTGTCCGCGACGCCGGGCCCGTACGAGCTGCAGCAGGTCGCCGGCGACGTCGTCGAGCAGGTGATCCGGCCGACCGGCCTGGTGGACCCGCAGGTGATGATCAAGCCGACCCGCGGCCAGATCGACGACCTGCTGGCGGAGATCCGGCTGCGCACCGAGCGCGACGAGCGGGTGCTGGTCACCACGCTGACCAAGAAGATGTCCGAGGACCTGACCGACTACCTGCTGGAGAACGGCGTTCGCGCCCGGTACCTGCACAGCGAGGTCGACACGCTGCGCCGCATCGAGCTGCTGCGCGAGCTGCGGCTTGGCGAGTTCGACGTCCTCGTTGGCATCAACCTGCTTCGAGAGGGCCTGGACCTGCCCGAGGTGTCCCTGGTGGCGATCCTTGACGCCGACAAGGAGGGCTTCCTGCGGTCGGGCACGTCGCTGATCCAGACCATCGGCCGGGCCGCGCGGAACGTGTCCGGCGAGGTCCACATGTACGCCGACAAGATCACCCCGTCGATGGAAAGGGCCATTGACGAGACCAACCGGCGGCGGGACAAGCAGATCGCCTATAACCGTGAGCACGGCATCAACCCGCAGCCGCTGCGCAAGCGGATCGCCGACATTCTCGACCAGATCGTCCGGGAGGACGCCGACACCGAGCAACTCATCGGGGGCGGCGGACGGCAGCAGTCGCGCGGCAAGTCGCCGGTTCCCGGCCTGTCGTCTCGTGCCCGGGCGGCGGCTCGCGGGGCCGCTGGCGCCGACGGCGAGGCGGCGGCCCTGGCCGAGGCGGCAGCGGGTGGCGGCGCGGCGCGCGGCGACCTCGTCGCGCTCATCGAGCAGTTGAGCGACCAGATGCGCGCGGCAGCGGCGGAGCTGCATTTCGAGGTGGCTGCCCGGCTCCGCGACGAGATCAAGGAACTCAAGCACGAGCTGCGCGGCATGCAGGCGGCTGGCGTGTAGGGGCCGCCTGCCTGGAACCCTCGGGCTGGGCTTCGCAGGCGGAGCGTGCGCCTGTCCGGGGTTGCGGGGGGTTGCGGGGGGTTGTGGCGGGGAACGCATCTAATATCGTGATCTTGAGGGCGGAGCGCGTTCCTGGGGGACCAAGGTAGAGTTCGTCCGGAATGTGTCATCCGTCCTGGTGCGCCGCTTGCAGATTGCCTGGCAGCGCCGGCGCTCGCCCTCCGGGTCGAGCGAGGATCGCAACCGGGAGGTGTGCCGTGCCGTGGCTGGTCCGCGATGCCGTGCGTGACATCAACCGCGCGGTAGCGCGCCGCTGGCAGGGGACTGACCCGCTGCTGCCTGACCCGTCCGCGATGCCTGCTGGCTGCGGGGCACCACTGGTCGTCAACGCCGACAACGGCCGGCCGGTAGGCCTTGGCATCTGCGTGCACCACCACGTCCCGGCGGACTCGCTTAACCAGACCTGGGGTGCCGCCGACCGGTTCCTGCTGACGCCCCGGCTGCCCGGCCAGGACACCTATCCCGCGATGGACGCGCTGCTGTCGGCCTGGCGCGATCACCTCGCGGGCCTCGCCGCCGCGCGCGGCGAGGACACCTCTGCGGTGATCGCCTGGCCTAGCCGTGACATCACTGGTGTCCGGGCGCTGCTGCGGCACGGGATGCAGCCGCTGACCGTGATCGCGGCCCGGACCAAGCCGCAGGGGCTGCCGCGGCCGCCCCGCTCGCTGCCTGGGGTGACCATCCGCGTGGCCGGGGTCCGGGACGCCGACGCGGTGCTCGACCTAGAGCTTCAGCTGATCAGGTACGACGGGCACTTCGGCGGGCCAGTGTGGCGACGCGACACCGCGCTGCTGGTCGGCCAGGAGGTCCGGGTGAGCCTAGAACGGCAGGCCGTGTGGACATGGCTGGCCGAGCGGGACGGCCAGGCCATCGGCCTGCTCGTCGCCCAGCCGCCCCCGGAGGCGACCTGGATCGCCGGGATGACCTGCCGGGCACCGGCAGCCTACCTGCAGACGATGTTCGTCACAGACCAAGAGCGCGACACTGGTGTCGGGGCCGCCCTCGTCCGCACCCTGCACGCGCGCCTCGACCAGGCCGGCGTGGTGGTCACCTTGCTGCACCATAGCCAGGTGAATCCGCTGTCGGGCCCGTTCTGGAACAGGATGGGATATCGCCCGCTGTGGACAAGCTGGGAGGCCAGGCCGGTCTGCGCGCTGCGGTAGGGGCGATCAGGGCGAGCGGCCGGCTGCATGACTTGGGGAACGCCGCACGGCGGCCAAGCGTAACCTGGTCACCATGGTGACAAGTCTGGTCGCCGGGGTCGTGGCCGCCGTGGCGTACGGCATCGCCACCATCATGCAGGCGGTCGCCGTGCGCGCGGCCAGCCGTCGCGCTGACGGCAGCCGGGCACCGGCGGGCGTCGACCCGGGCCTGCTTGTCCGGATGCTGGCACAGTGGCGGTTCTTGGCCAGCATCTGCCTCGACCTTTTCGGGTTCGCGGCCCAGCTTGTCGCGCTGCGGCGGCTGCCGCTGTTCGCCGTGCAGGCCATGGTGGCGGCGAACCTCGCGGTGATCGCCGTGCTCGCCTCCTTCGTGATCGGGGTCACGCTGACATGGCGGGAATGGCTGGCGGTCAGCGGGGTCGTCGCCGGGGTCGGGCTGCTCGGCACGTCGGCCGGCGCCGAGGGCGCCACCGTGGCCGGAACCCCGTTCAAGATCGCGCTCATCGTGGCCGTCGTTGTCGTGGCCCTGGGCGGCGTCGCCACGGCCCGGCTGCGCGGTCCCGCGAGGACCTTGCTGCTCGGGACGATGTCGGGCCTGGGATACGGCCTGGTGGGCATCGCCGCCCGGGTGCTCACCGGATTCGCGCCCCTCACCCTCGTCAAGGATCCCGCCGCCTACGCACTGGTGGGCGCGGGGGTTGTCTCGTTCGTGTTCTACGCCACGGCACTGGAGGGTGGCAGCGTCACGGTCGCCACCGCCGCCGTCATCCTTGCGGAGACGCTCCCGCCGGCGGTGATCGGCGTGATCTTCCTCGGTGACAGAACCAGGCCGGGCCTGGAGCCAGTCGCCGTCATCGGCTTCCTGCTTGCCGTGGTGAGTGCGCTCATGCTGGCCAGATTCGGCGAGGCTGACCACGAGGCAGCGGACTCCCCGCCGAGGCAGGCAGTCGCAAGTCAACCGTAACCTGCGGAAATCAGTTCGGAGCGGAATCGCGGCAGGTGGTTGGCTGTGAGCATGTTATCCTGGTGGCCCGTGGACCTGCGGCGAAAGCCGCAACATCGCCGACCACGGGAGTCTCATATTGGCCGCATCACCGCACGGCACTGGATCAACGTCCGGTCCTGGAGCACAGCCAAAGCCAGCCGCGTCAAAAACGCTCGCCGCCGGTAAGGCCCAGCAGCAAAAGCCGGCTCCGGCGCGTACGCGCCGCCCACTGCCCGGCCAGTCCAGGCCGGTGCAGACCAGGCACCTATTCGTCACCGGAGGCGTAGCCTCTAGCCTCGGCAAGGGCCTGACCGCCTCCAGCCTTGGCCGCCTTCTGAAGATGCGCGGCCTGCGCGTGGTCATGCAGAAGCTGGACCCTTACCTGAATGTCGACCCCGGCACGATGAACCCGTTCCAGCACGGCGAGGTCTTCGTCACCGACGACGGCACCGAGACCGACCTCGACGTCGGCCACTACGAGCGGTTCCTCGACACCCGGCTGTCCGGCGAGGCGAACGTCACCACCGGGCAGGTCTACTCCAGCGTAATCGCCAAGGAGCGGCGCGGTGACTACCTCGGCGACACCGTGCAGGTCATCCCGCACATCACGAACGAGATCAAGGACCGAATCCTCGCGATGGGCGGCCCGGCCACTGACGTGGTGATCACCGAGGTCGGCGGCACCGTTGGCGACATCGAGAGCCTGCCCTTCCTCGAGGCGATCCGCCAGATCCGGCACGAGATCGGCCGGGACCGCTGTTTCTTCCTGCACGTGAGCCTGTTGCCCTACATAGGGCCGTCCGGCGAGCTGAAGACCAAGCCGACCCAGCACTCGGTCGCCGCCCTGCGGTCCATCGGCATCCAGCCGGACGCCATCGTGGCAAGGTCGGACCGGCCGATCTCCGATGGCCTCAAGCGCAAGATCAGCCTCATGTGCGACGTCGACGAGGAGGCTGTCGTCTCCGCACCGGACGCCCCGTCCATCTACGACATCCCGGAGGTGCTGCACTCGGAGGGACTGGACGCCTACGTCGTGCGACGGCTCGACCTGCCGTTCCGTGACGTGGACTGGACCGACTGGAACGAGCTCCTCAGGAGAGTGCACCGCCCGGCCCGCCAGGTAACCATCGCCTTGGTCGGCAAGTACATCGACCTGCCCGACGCGTACCTGTCGCCGGCCGAGGCGCTGCGGGCCGGCGGCTTCGGCAACGACGCCAAGGTCGACATCCGCTGGGTGCCCAGCGACGACTGCGAGACCCCTGAGGGGGCGTCGCAGCACCTCGACGACGTGGACGGCGTCCTCATTCCCGGCGGCTTCGGAGTGCGCGGCATCGAGGGCAAGCTCGGCGCGATCCGTTATGCCCGTGAGCACAAGATCCCGATCCTCGGCCTGTGCCTGGGCCTGCAGTGCATGGTCATCGAGGTCGCCAGGAACCTGGCGGGCGTCGCCGAGGCCAACAGTGCCGAGTTCGACGACATGACACCGGACCCGGTCGTCGCCACCATGGCCGACCAGCAGGACGTGGTCTCCGGCGAGCGGGACATGGGCGGCACGATGCGCCTCGGCCTGTACCCGGCGAGCCTGCAGCCGGACACCATCGTGAGCCAGCTCTACGGTGCGGCGGCGATCGTCGACGAGCGGCACCGGCACCGTTACGAGGTCAACAACGCGTACCGCGCGCCGCTGGAGGACGCCGGCCTGGTGTTCTCCGGGCTGTCGCCAGATGGCCGCCTCGTGGAGTTCATCGAGCTGCCCTCCGACATGCACCCGTTCTTCGTCGCCACCCAGGCGCACCCGGAGTTCCTGTCCCGACCGACCCGTCCGCACCCGCTGTTCAGCGGCCTGATCGCCGCCGCGATCGCCCGCTCGCGGGCCGCCGAGGCCCCGGCCACCGCCGCGGCATCGGCCTGATGAGCGAGCGTAGGGGCGCGGTGGCGCCTGGACGCAGGAGCGACGAGGGAACAGGAGCGACAAGGGAAGGCGCCGCCTCCCCGGCGCCCCGAAGGCGAGCTGGGAACGCGGCATCATGAGCGAGATCATGTTCGAGGACAAGCCGGAACACTGGATTGTCGACTCCTCGACCGAAGTCTTCCGTAACCGGCTGATCGCCGTACGCAATGACAAGGTCCGCATGCCTGGTAACCACGTTGCCGAACGAACCGTGGTATCTCACCCAGGCGCCGTCGCTGTCCTTGCCGTCGACGGTGCCGGCCGGGCACTGATGATCCGGCAGTACAGGCACCCGGCTGGACAGGTGATGTGGGAGCTGCCGGCGGGGTTGCGAGACCATCCGGGGGAGCCGCTGGTAGAGGCCGCGAAGCGGGAGCTGGCGGAGGAGACGGGATACCGGGCGGCCACCTGGCACTCACTGGTCGACCACTACTCCTCGCCTGGCATCACGAACGAGCGGCTCCGGGTCTTCCTCGCCCGCGACCTAGACCTGGCACCGGACTCGGGGTACGTCCGCGAGCACGAGGAGTCCCTCATCGTCAACGGCTGGCTCTGGCTGCCGGACGCGGTGCAGGCGATCCTCGCCGGGAGGCTGCACAACGGCGCGACGATAGCGGGCCTGCTCGCTGGGTATATCGCGTGGTCGAAAGGGTTCACCGGGCTACGCGAAGCCGACGCGCCGGAGGAGTGCGCCGCGGCCGTGGCCGCTGGGACGACCCCGCGCAGACCAGCGGCGGCCGCGGTCTCACGGCGCGAGCGGGTCCGCCCTGACGTGCTCGAAGATGAGGCTTGTCTCGGTGTAGGCGACGTCCGCGTTGCCGGACAGGCGCTCGACGAAGTCGCGCAGTGCCTGCGTGGATGCCGCCGCGACGTGCAGCAGGAAGTCGTCCTTGCCAGCGAGGAAGAAGACGTTCAGCACCTCGGGGAGCCGTGCCATCCCGGCCACGAACGACCGCAGGTGGCCGCGGGAGTCAGCCTGCAGGCGGACCGCCACCATCGCCTGCAGGGGCCGCCCAAGAGCCGCGGGGTCGATGTCGGCGTGGTAACCGCGGATGACGCCGCGCTCCCGCAGGCCCTTACCCGGGCCAGGCACGTTGACGGGGCGATGCCCGCGCGCTCGGCGAGGGCGTTGTTCGGCAGCCGCGCGTCCCGCGCTAGCTCGCGCAGGATCAGCAGGTCGGTTTCATCAGCGCCAACGGCCTCCGGGGTGGCCCGAACACTCTTCGGCATGGTCACTGGATCCACCGGCTTGCCTGAACTTGATACAGCCATATCCTCACTCTACAAAATCATATTCGGTGATATTGGAACTTTTCCGACGATCATGCACAATTGATAGTGCCCAGAAGTGCGTAGGTGTATGCGAGAGGTAGTCAGTCATGAAGGTCGGCGTCCCCAGCGAGATCAAGAACCACGAGTACCGTGTCGCGGCCACGCCGGCCGGCGTGCATGAGCTGACTCGCGCCGGGCACCAGGTCTTCGTCCAGAAGGGTGCTGGCGACGGCTCGTCGCTGGAGGACGAGGCCTATGTCGCGGCTGGCGCGACGATCGTCCCCGACGCCGATGAGGTCTGGGGCGTCGCGGACATGGTCTTGAAGGTCAAGGAGCCGATCGCCGAGGAGTACCACCGGATGCGCCCCGGCCTGGTGCTGTTCACCTACCTGCACCTGGCGGCCGACCAGGCCTGCACCCAGGCGCTGGTCGACAACAAGGTGACCTCGGTCGCCTACGAGACCGTGCAACTCGCGGACGGCGCGCTGCCGCTGCTCGCCCCGATGTCGGAGGTGGCTGGCCGCCTCGCCCCGCAGGTAGGCGCGTATCACCTGATGCGCCAGGGCGGCGGCTACGGCGCGCTGCTCGGCGGCGTCCCCGGCACGCGTCCCTCCAAGGTGGTAGTGATCGGGGGCGGCGTTTCTGGCACCCACGCCACCCAGATCGCCGTCGGCATGGGCGCCCAGGTCACCGTCCTTGACAAGAACGTCGCCCGGCTGCGCCAGCTCGACGCCCTGTACGCCGGCCGCGTCCAGACCGTCGTGTCGAACGCCTACGAGGTTGCCAACGCGGTCCTCGACGCCGACCTGGTGATCGGCGCGGTCCTGGTCGCCGGCGCGAAGGCCCCCAAGATTGTCTCCAACGAGCTGGTGTCCCGGATGAAGCGGGGATCAGTGCTGGTCGACATCTCGATCGACCAGGGCGGCTGCTTCGAGGACTCACGGCCAACGACGCACGCCGAGCCGACGTTCCGGGTGCACGACTCGGTGTTCTACTGTGTGGCCAACATGCCAGGCGCGGTGTCTCACACCTCCACCTTCGCGCTCACCAACGTGACCCTGCCGTACGCGGTCTCGCTGGCCAACCTCGGCTGGAAGGGCGCCCTGCGGGCGGATCCGGCGCTCGCCGCCGGCCTGTCCACCTACGACGGCCTGCTGACTAGCGCCCCGGTTGCCGAGGCCCACGGCCTGGCGTACACCCCGATCGCGTCGGTGCTCAGCTAGCCGCGTCCCGACGCGGCGCGGTAGCCGGGCCTCATGCGCCTGGTGCGCCCGGGTGCCGCCGTCCCCCTTCCCCGGGAGGAACGGCGGCACCCGGTCCGTTGTGGCAGCCCCGGGTGGCAAACTCGGGGACGTGAGCGAGGTTGCGGTCGAGGCGGCGTGTGAACGGTACCTGCAGCACCTGGTCGTCGAGCGGGGGCTAGCGGCCAACACGACCGAGTCCTATCAGCGAGACCTGCGGCGGTACGTCGCGCACCTGGCAACCCGGGGTGTCCGCGCGCTAGCGGCCGTGACGACGGCGGACGTCGCGGAGTTCCTCGCGACCCTGCACGCGGGGGACGACGAGCATCCGCCGCTGGCCGCCAGCTCGGCGGCGCGAGCCGTCATCGCCGTGCGCGGGATGCACGCGTTCGCGCGCAAGTCGGGCCTCGCCGACGCTGACCCGGCCGCCGAGGTGGCCCCGCCCGCCCCGCCGCGGCGACTGCCCAAGGCCATCGCGATCGCGGAGGTGGAACGGCTGCTTGAGGCCGCTGGGTCGCCGGAGGACCCCGATCCGCGGGTGCTGCGGGACCGGGCCCTGCTTGAGTTCCTGTACAGCACCGGCGCGCGGATCTCCGAGGCCACCGGGCTGGACCTCGACGATCTGCATATAACCACAGAAACAGGACAAACGGAGCGGGATAATCCGGTGGCGACCCTGAACGGCAAGGGCGGCAAGCAGCGCCTCGTCCCGGTCGGCAGCTACGCGGTGCGCGCCCTGGAAGCGCATCTTGTCCGCGGCAGGCCCGTCCTCGCCCAGCGCGCGAGCCGAGCCGTTCCCGCCGTCTTCCTCAACGCGCGCGGCGGCCGGCTTACCCGGCAAGGGGCATGGGGGGTGCTGACGCAGGCAGCCGACCGCTGCGGATTCGCCGGGATCTCGCCGCACACGCTGCGGCACTCGTTCGCGACGCACCTGCTGGACGGCGGGGCGGACATCCGGGTCGTGCAGGAATTGCTGGGTCACGCCTCGGTGGCCACCACCCAGGTCTACACTCTGGTGACGGTGGACAAGCTTCGCGAGGTATACGCGGCCGCGCATCCCAGGGCGCTCGGATAGCGAGCACGCTGAGCGCCGGACGGGTGGCCCTGGCACAGTGCGCTCCCGGGGCGGCGATAAGGGCTGGGTAACAAATTAATATCCCGGCGCGCGGCGAGCCTCCTTGCCCCGGTCCCGCGCAGCGCTTACTGTCCCGAGCAGGTTCAGCAGCTGGGTCGACGTGGCTCCTAGAGCCCCGGGGAGGTTTATCGCTGGTGGCAGCTACCCGCGCTATCGAGCTCTTGCCAGGTGACATCGGGCCGACAGGGCGTCCCCTGCCGCACTTTCCCGTTCCGGAGCCGCTGGCCACGCATGGCCCGGCGCGGATCGTGGCGATCTGCAACCAGAAGGGGGGCGTCGGCAAGACCACGACGACCATCAACCTCGGTGCGGCACTCGCCGAGCAGGGCCGCCGGTGCCTGCTGGTGGACTTCGACCCGCAGGGCGCCCTCTCGGTCGGGCTGGGCATCCAGCCGCACGACATCGACATGACGGTCTACAACCTGCTCATGGAGCGCGGCGTAAGCGCGCACGACGTCCTGTTCAACGTTGGCGTCGATAACCTGGACCTGCTGCCGAGCAACATTGACCTGTCCGGCGCCGAGGTTCAGCTGGTGAGCGAGGTTGGCCGCGAGTACATCCTCGGCGGCGCGCTCAAGTCGGTCATCCCGGACTACGACTACATCCTGATCGACTGCCAGCCGTCGCTTGGCCTGCTCACGATCAACGCCCTCGCCTGCGCCAACAGCGTTCTCATCCCGCTGGAGTGCGAGTACTTCGCGATGCGCGGCGTGGCGCTGCTCATGGAGACCATCGACAAGGTGCGGCAGCGGCTCAACCCGAGCCTGACCATCGACGGCCTGCTCGGCACGATGTACGACTCGCGAACCCTGCATACGCGCGAGGTGCTCGGGTCGGTCGTCAACGGCTTCGCCGACAAGGTCTTCCATACCGTGATCAACCGCACTGTCAGGTTTCCTGACGCTACCGTTGCAGGTGAGCCAATCACCAGCTTCGATCCAGGGTCGATGGGCGCGAACTCCTACCGGGAAGCTCGCCAAGGAGGTACTTGAGCGGTGGCGGCAGACAGGGGACGCTTGCGCCGGGTAAGCATCCCCGGGGGTCTTGCCCGCCGCATCGGCGTCCCAGACAGCACCGCAGACGGGACGAACGCGCTAACGTCGTAAGGTGACGACGATGGCAGGTGAGAAGGTGTCCGACGGCAAGCCGGAGGGGAAGCAGGCATCGTCGGGCGCGACGGCCGATGCACGCGCTGGCCGGGGTAAGGCTGCCAATGACCTCACGGGGGGCGACGCCGGGGAGGCCCCGCGCGGCTCGAACGCCTTCGAGGTGCACCTCGATGTCTTCGAGGGGCCGTTCGACCTGCTACTCGGGCTGATCTCCAAGCACAAGCTGGACATTACCGAGGTCTCCTTGTCCAAGGTCACCGATGAGTTCATCGCCTACATCCGGCAGCGCTCCGGTGGCTGGGACCTGGACCAGGTCAGCTACTTCCTCCTTGTCGCCGCGACGTTGCTGGACCTGAAGGCCGCACGACTGCTGCCGTCCGGTGAGGTGGAGGACGAGGAGGACCTCGCCCTGCTCGAGGCCCGGGACCTGTTGTTCGCCCGGCTGCTGCAGTACCGGGCGTACAAGGAGGTCGCGGCGATCTTCGCCGGCCAGATGGCTGCGGCCGCCAAGCGATTCCCTCGCCGGGTCCCGCTGGAGCCGCGCTTCGCGCAACTGCTGCCTGAGGTACTGTTTACTCTTGGCCCGCAGGAGTTCGCGGCCCTCGCGGCACGGGCACTGGCCCCGAAGAAGCCCCCAACCGTGTCGACGGAGCACATCCACCAGGCGTTCGTCTCGATCCGGGAGCAGGCGGTCTTCATCGCGGGCAAGCTCAAAGGACTTGGGCGCGCCTCGTTCCGCGAGCTTACGGCCACCGCTACAGGGAACTACGAGGTCGTCGCGTCGTTCCTGGCGCTGCTTGAGCTGTACCGCGAAGACGTGGTCGCGTTCGAGCAGGTGATACCGCTTGGTGACCTGTACGTGACGTGGACCGGCGGCGACCACGAGGTGGTACTCGCGGCCCCGGGAGCGGGTAGCGTCGGTGGGACAACGCAAAGCGAAGACGAGGATTACACGTGAGCAGCGAGAATCCGGTGGCGGGCGCAGACGTGCCCGCTCCGGACGAGGTGCTGGCGGCGAGCGAGGTGCTGGCGGCGAGCGAGGTGCTGGCGGCGAGCGAGGCCATCACAGCGCTCGACCCGGTCGGCACCGGGCAAGTCCTGGCGCCGCAGGATGCCGGTGGCCTTGGAGAGGTTCCCGGCGACGGTGACGATGACGGCCTGGTCGACGGCGACGGCGACGGCGACGGCCTGGCCGACGGTGACGGCGACGGCCTGGCCGGTGGTGCCGGTGACGAGGCGGGGCCGGGGTTGCGGGCGGCACTGGAAGCGATCATGCTCGTCGCCGACGAGCCAATCCCCGAGGTCCTGCTCGCGCAGGTGCTGGAGCGGCCGCGAGGTGAAATCGGAGCGGTATTGCGAGAGTTGCGCGAGGAGTACACCGCCCAGGGGCGGGGGTTTGACCTTAGGGAAGTCGCCGGCGGGTGGCGGTTCTATACTCGGCCGGACTGCGCGCCGCTGGTCGAGCGGTTCATCCGGGACGGCCAGGAGGTGCGGCTGACCCAGGCCGCGCTGGAGACGCTCGCGGTCGTCGCCTACCGGCAGCCGGTTAGCCGCGCCCGGGTGTCGGCGGTACGTGGCGTCAACTGCGACGGCGTGATGCGGACCCTGGTGCTGCGCGGCCTGGTGGAGGAGTCCGGCACCGACTCGGAGACCGGCGCGATTCTTTACCGGACAACCAGTTATTTCCTGGAGCGGATGGGCCTGACGGGCCTGGCGGACCTGCCAGACCTCGCGCCGTTCCTCCCCGAGGACTTTGCGGACATCGAGGATAATTGAGAGCAATGAGTACACGAGGGCATGTCGGCGGCGGGCGCAGTGCCGGTCAGCCTGGCTCCGGCGGCCAGGGTGGTTCAGGCGGCCAGGGTGGTTCAGGCGGACGCCGGTCGCCCCGTGACATCAGCCACCTGTCTCCCGAGGCACAAGCCAGAATCCGGGAAATGCTGGCAATCGACTGGGACGCAAGCGACGAAGAGTTCGCGAAGGCTGCCAAGGCGAGCAAGCAGGCTGATACCGACCGCGACGGGCTGACCGACGTGCCCGACGGGGTTCGGCTGCAGAAGGTGCTCGCCGCGGCCGGGGTTGGCAGCCGCCGGCACTGCGAGGAGCTGATCGGGGCTGGGCGGGTCGAGGTCGAAGGGCACATCGTGCGGAGGTTCGGTGCCCGTGTCGATCCGCAGACCCAGATCATCCGCGTTGACGGCAAGCGGATTCCGGCCCGTCAGGACGTCCTGTACCTGGCCTTCAACAAGCCAGCTAAGGTCCTGACGGCAATGTCCGACGACCGGGGCCGGGCGACCATCACCGACTATCTCGGTGACCGGGCGGAGCGGCTCTTCCACGTCGGCCGTCTCGACTATGACACCGAAGGACTCATGCTCCTTACCAATGACGGGGAGCTGGCGCACCGGCTGGCGCACCCCTCCTACGAGGTGGCCAAGACCTACCAGGCGGAAGTGCCCGGCCCAGTGCCCAAGTCGCTCGGGCAGACCCTGGCCCGTGGCGTTGAGCTTGATGACGGGATCGCGGTGGCGGACAAGTTCCGCGTGCTTGACCAGGTCGGGTCACGTGCCCTCGTGGAGATCACGCTGCACGAGGGCCGCAAGCACATCGTTCGCCGGATGCTCGCCGAGGTCGGCCACCCAGTTAGCCGCCTGGTCCGCACGGACGTTGGCCCGGTCCGGCTGGGCAACCTGCGGCCTGGCACGACCCGTGACCTCACGACCAGGGAGATCGGCGAGCTCTACGCCGCCGTCGGCTTGTAGGCCCGGCAGAACGGTCTTGCCCGCGGTGCCGACTTGCGGAAGCGTGCCGCGGCTTGCGAAGGCGGTGCCGGCCAGTTGGGCGCCGGAGGTATTCTGAAGGGCCAGAAGTTAGAGGAGATCAAGCACGTGGCAGTCCGGGCAATTCGTGGCGCGATCCAGGTTGACGCCAATGAGCGTGAAGCCATCCTAGAGGGTACGACGGAACTCGTCGCTGAGGTGGTGAGCCGCAACGACCTGACGACCGATGACGTAATCAGCGTTCTGTTCACGGTCACCTCGGACCTGACCGCCGAGTTCCCTGCGCTCGCCGCACGAAAGACCGGCTTCCACGCGGTGCCGCTCATGTGCGCCACCGAGATTCCCGTCCCCGGGTCCATGCCTCGCGTCGTCCGGCTGATGGCGCACGTAGAGACCGACCGGCCGCGCTCGCAGATCCAGCACGTCTACCTGCGTGGAGCCAGCGGCTCCGGCTGGACATCGCGCAGTGAGCGGTGCCCGCTGCGTGCCGGGCGACATCGACGTACCCTAGTGCCAAACCGGACGGGACGCAGGCAGTGAGCCTCGGATGAGGACCCACGACAGCGGCGCGGTTCGGGACGGCCGCAGCGACTAGGGGGGCTTCGCGGTGAGCGAAGTGAAACGGATCCTCGTGATCGGGACGGGCCTGATCGGCACCTCGGTCGCGCTTGCCCTGCGCGAGCGCGACCGCGAAGTCTGGCTCAGTGACCGTGACCCGGCGACCGCCCGGCTGGCGTCAGATCTAGGCGCCGGGATGGTTGTCCCCGACCTGCGGAAGGCCAAGGGGATCGCGGACGTGGCGGTGCTCGCGATGCCGCCCGCGTTCGTCGCCGCCGAACTGGCGATCGCTCAGGACTGCGCGGTGGCCAGCGTGTACACCGACGTGGCGAGCATCAAGGCCATGCCCGTGCGGCAGGCCCGCGAGGCCGGCTGCGACCTTGGGACCTACGTGCCGGGGCACCCGCTGGCTGGCCGGGAGAAGCAGGGGCCGGCCGCTGCCCGCGCTGACCTGTTCCTGGGCCGCACGTGGGCATTGTGCCCACTGCCGGAAAACGACCCCTTTGCCATAGACGCGGTGACCGACCTGGCGGTGGCCTGCGGCGCCATCGCGATGCGAGTGGACCCGCGCACGCATGACGAGTGGGTGGCGCTGGTGTCGCACGCGCCGCACCTGGTGTCGGTCGCCATCGCCGCGCGACTGGCTCAGCAGTCCGTCCCCGAGCAGGCACTGCGGCTGGCGGGGCAGGGACTACGCGACGTGACCAGGATCGCGGCGGGTGACCCGGCCTTGTGGACGCAGATCCTCACCGGGAACGCGGGGCCGGTCGCGGAGGTGCTGAGCGCGGTCGCCGCCGATCTGGGCGAGGCCGCACGCGCCCTGGCGGACGTCGCCGACGCCAGCGGTGTGGCTGCAGTGACCAGCCTGCTCGGTCAGGGCAACGCGGGTGTTGCCCGGATTCCTGGCAAGCATGGCGGAACGCCGCCCGAGCTCTCCGTGGTCCAGGTCGTCATCGCCGACAAGCCAGGGGAACTGGCCCGGCTGTTCAACGCGGCGGGGGACGCCGGAGTCAACATCGAGGACATCCGGATCGAGCACTCACCTGGCCTGCCTGTCGGTGTGGCCGAGCTCTCGGTCCGCCCGGCGGCGGTGGCTGGACTGCTCGACGCGGTGCAGGCGGGCGGCTGGCCCGTTCGGCGCTAGTCCGGCGGCAAACCGGTCGGCTGGTGGTCGGATACGGCGCTAAGCTCTTTCCATGAGTGACAGCGCGCAAGACGACGCCGCAGCGACGACGAGCGAGGACGTGGAGTCAACGCCCCAGATAGCCGTGGAAGCCGACGCAGACGCGCAGGCCGACGACCTCGATGACGTGAAGCGGAAGTTCCGTGAGGCACTCGACCGCAAGAAGCAGGCCAGCGCCAAAGACTCCGCGGCGGCCAGCGGTCGCGCGGGGGGCAAGACTCAGGGCACGGGCGGACCGGCGACCAGCCGACGCCAGTTCCGCCGCAAGAGCGGCTGACGCCCCGGCCGGCCCCGACGCTCGCCCGGTCGGCTAGCCAGAAGTCATGTTTCGCTGATTTTGGGTCGACTCGCGGATCAGCGAGGAGTAGTGTACGGAGCGTGACTGACCCATTCCTGCTTTCGGCCAGCGACGATGAGTCTGGATCAGAGGCCCAGCCGGTGGGCAGGATCGACGAGCTGGCCCGCAAGTCCGGGCTTCCCAGGTCCCTCCTCGACACGGCGCCGGCCGAAATCCTGGAGGATATCGCGGAGGCAGTGGCCCGCGCGGAGTCGTGGTCCGACCTAGCCGACAGCGTCCACGACGCACTGGAGGCGGCAGGGTTCCACCAGCATGACCCCTACAGTGCCGAGGGCGGTGGCGGCTTCCACATCAACACGATCTTGCGGGATGACGGCATCCTGGTGTCTTGGGCGTCCAGGCGGCATACGGTGTACGAGCCCGGCTCCTTCGAGGTCACGATTGAGCACATCGTGCAGTCGGCGCTCCTGGCCATCCTTGTGGCGTGCGGGCTGGAAGCAGAGCAGATCCCTGACGATGAGGACTTCGCCGGATACATCCTGGTGACCGGCCGCAGCCACGAGCCGGGGTTGCTGCCAGCGGCCGACTGATCAGGCAGCGCCGCGCAGCGCGCACGGTACCCTTTTCTGGTGGGAGATTCAACGCCAGGCGGGCTGGTCATCGCGGTAGACGGGCCGTCGGGTTCGGGTAAGTCGAGCGCGTCGCGGGGCGTCGCGTCCGCCCTTGGCCTGCACTACCTGGATACCGGGGCGACCTACCGGGCGCTCACCTGGTGGCTAATCTCCCACGAGGTGGACGTTGAGGACCAGGCGAGCATCGCGGAGCATGCCGCGACGCCGCTGATCGAGGTCAGCACCGATCCGAGCGGGCCGTGGACCCGTGTCGACGGACAGGATGTGTCGGAGCAGATCCGCGAGCGGGAAATCTCGACCCGTGTCAGCGCCGTGGCCTCGGTTCCGCAGGTCCGCACGCACCTCATCCGCCTGCAGCAGGCCATCATCGCCGGCGCGGTGCCAGGCATCGTCGCCGAGGGCCGTGACATCGGTACCGTCGTCGCCCCGGCCGCGACCGTTAAGGTCTTCCTGACCGCCGCCAGCACCGCCCGTGCCGCCCGGCACGCCGGGGATCAGGGCACGAGCCTCTCGCAGACCGAGGCAGATCACGACCGCCGTGACCGGCTCGACGCGGCCCAGTCAGCTATGGCCCACGATGCGGTGCTCATCGACTCGACAGACATGACGCTGGCTGAGGTGATCGGGCAGATCACTGGGCTGGCCCGCGAACGGGCGCCTCAGGCAAGCACGCTACTAGGCAGCACGCTCGCGAGCACCATGGAGAAAATTCAATGACTAAGCCGAACGTGCCCGATAATTCCTCTCCGGCCGGACGCTGGGTAGACGCCGGATGGGACGAAGCTGACGACGAGTGGGATGACGCCGACCTCGATGACGACGAGGGCCTTGATGGTGAGGAGTTCGACGACTCCGAGTTCGCGGACCTCGACTTCGACGGCGACGGACTAGCCGACGATGCCGAACTGGAGGTAGCGGGCGGGACTGTAGGCGATGGCACTGCCACTCCCGCGCCCCTGCCCGGCTTCGTCGATACCCCGGCCGGACAGCCCGTGCTCGCGGTAGTCGGCCGCCCCAACGTCGGCAAGTCGACGCTCGTCAACCGTATCCTCGGCAGTCGACAGGCAGTCGTGCAGGACGTGCCAGGCGTCACCCGCGACCGGGTCGCTTACGACGCGATGTGGCGGGGCCGCACGTTCACGCTGGTGGACACCGGCGGCTGGGAGGCCCGGGCACAGGGCCTGGCCGCGCAGATCGCCGAGCAGGCGAAGGCTGCGGTCGAGCTCGCGGACGCCGTCATGTTCGTCGTCGACGCCCGCGTCGGCGCGACTGACGAGGACGAGGCCGTCGCGCGGGTGCTGCGCCGCTCCGGGAAGCCCGTCATCCTCGCGGCCAACAAGGTGGATGACCAAAAGAGCGAAGCTGACGCCATGTCACTGTGGTCGCTCGGCCTCGGCGAGCCATTCCCCGTCAGCGCCCTGCACGGCCGCAGCAGTGGTGACCTGCTCGACATGGTGCTCGAGGCGCTGCCAGAAGCACCTCCCGAGCGCATCGGCGTGACAAGCGGCCCGCGTCGGGTTGCCCTCATCGGCCGTCCGAACGTGGGCAAGTCCAGCCTGCTGAACCGGCTCGCCGGAGAGAATCGTGCGCTGGTCAGCCCCATGGCGGGTACCACCCGCGACCCGGTGGACGAGATCATCCAGCTGGGCGGCAAGACGTGGCGGTTCGTGGACACCGCTGGCATCAAGCGGCGGTTCAGGGAGAGCCAGGGCGCGGACTACTATGCGGCCCTGCGCACCTCTTCTGCCCTGGACCGGGCCGAGGTCGCCGTCGTGCTGATCGACGCGAGCGAGTCGCTCACCGACCAGGACCTGCGCATCTTGACGATGGTCATCGACGCTGGCCGTGCGCTGGTGATCGCCTATAACAAGTGGGACCTCACCGACGATGAGCGGCGGCACTACCTGGGGGTGGAGATCGAGCGAGCGCTGTACTCCGCGCGCTGGGCACCGCGGGTGAACATCTCGGCCGAGACCGGCCGCAGCGTCGCCAAGCTCGTGCCCGCTCTGGAGACAGCCCTCGCCAGCTGGGACCGGCGGGTGCCCACCGGCCAGCTCAACGCGTGGATCACCCGGCTGGTGCAGGCCACCCCGCCGCCGTTGCGCGGCGGCAAGCAGCCCAAGATCTTGTTCGCCACCCAGGCGGGCACCAGGCCACCGCACATCGTGCTGTTCACGACGGGGTTCCTGGAGGAGACCTACCGCCGCTTCATCGAGCGCAGCCTGCGCGAGGAGTTCGGCTTCGAGGGCACCCCGGTCAAGGTCACCATGCGCATCCGCGAAAAGAGGAAGGCGGGCAGTTCCCGCCGCTAGCCACAGCCGGCTGCCCCTCCCGGCAGGAAGTCGCGGGCATCGCCATGCTGCGACAACCCTGCCTCGCTACCGCATCTGACCCCTAACGGGCTCTGCCTCGCTGGCGCATCTGACCCCTAACACGTTCTGGCTCGCTGGCGCATCTGCCTCCCGGCCGTTCTGGCTCGTTGGCGCATCTGCCTCCCGGCCGTTCTGGCTCGTTGGCGTCGCGGCATTGCCTATGGGCACTCGGTGGCGTGGCTGAGCTCTAGCGGTTCTGGGACGGTGGCGTGGCTGAGCTCTAGCGGTTCTGGGACGGTGGCGTGGCTGAGCTCTAGCGGTTCTGGGACGGTGGCGTGGCTGAGCTCTAGCGGTTCTGGGACGGTGGCGTGGCTGAGCTCTAGCGGTTCTGGGACGGTGGCGTGGCTGAGTGCTGAGGGGCCTGGGACCGGTGGCGGAGGTACGGCATTGGGGGGTGGGTGCGGCTGGGGATGGGAGCGCTGGCGGATAATGCGTGGAATGGTTTCCGTTGAGAGGCTCGCGGCGGTGGACCGGGAGCGGGCCTGGCACCCATACGCGCCGATGCCAGGGACGATGCCGCCGCTGCCAGTGGTGTCCGCGTCCGGAGTGCGGCTGCGGCTCGCGTCGGGCGACGAGCTGGTGGACGGGATGTCCTCGTGGTGGGCGGCGATCCACGGTTACGCGCACCCGCTCCTGGATGTCGCGGCACGGGATCAGCTGGGACGGATGAGCCATGTGATGTTCGGGGGGCTGACACATGAGCCTGCCGTGGCGCTATGCGAGCGGCTCGCCTCGCTGGCGCCTGCCGGGCTCGAGCACGTGTTCCTGTGTGACTCCGGCTCGGTGTCCGTCGAGGTCGCGATCAAGATGTGCCTTCAGTACTGGCGGTCGGCCGGGAAACCGGGCAAGCGGCGACTGCTGACCTGGCGCGGCGGGTACCACGGTGACACGTTCATGGCAATGTCGGTGTGCGACCCCGATGGCGGGATGCATCGCATGTGGGACGGGGTGCTGCCGCGCCAGGTGTTCGCAGGGCTGCCGCCGGCCGGGTTCTCGGCGGGAGTGGACCCGCAGTACGCGACGTCGATCACTAGCCTGATTAAAGAGCATGCTCATGACCTCGCGGCGGTAATCGTCGAGCCGGTCGTGCAGGGTGCGGGCGGCATGCGGTTCCACGACCCCGGGTACCTGCGGGTGCTGCGGGAGGCGTGCGACACTCACGGCGTTCTGCTGATTTTTGACGAGATCGCGACCGGCTTCGGCCGGACTGGAGCGCTGTTCGCCGCGGAGCACGCGGGGGTGTCGCCAGACGTGATGTGCGTCGGCAAGGCACTGACAGGAGGCTATCTGTCGCTGGCAGCCGCGCTGTGCAGCACGCGGGTCGCCGCGGGGATCTCCGAAGGCGAACTGCCTGTGCTCGCGCACGGCCCGACGTTCATGGGCAACCCCTTGGCCTGCGCGGTGGCCAACGCTTCGCTGGACGTGCTGCTCGGGACTGCCGGCAGCGACCCCGCCGACGTTGACCCCGCCGGCGACGATCGAGCCGCCAGCGACCCGCCCGCCAGCGACCCGCCCGCCAGCGACCCGCCCGCCGGCGATCGGGCCGGTGCCGACCACGTCGGCGGGCAGGTCACCTACCCGGACGGGTGGCGGGCCGAGGTGCGCCGGATTGAGGCGGGACTGCGGGCAGGCCTAGCCCCCGTGACGGGCCTGCCCGCAGTCACCGACGTGCGTGTTCTCGGTGCTATTGGTGTCGTCCAAGTCGACCACGAGGTCGACATGGCCGCGGCTACCGCGGCGGCCGTGCGCGCGGGAGTGTGGCTACGGCCGTTTCGTGACCTGATCTACACGATGCCTCCCTATGTGACGAGCGACGATGACCTGGCGATGATTTGCGCCGGGGTATTCGAGGCCGCCCACTGCTGACCGTCGGCGTAATGCGGGCTCGAGTAGCATTGACCGCTGCGGTGAGGGTCGTCGTGCGGTCGGCCCTCGTGGGGCCAGTCCTCGTGTGGCCAGGTCCCGTGAGACCTGGCTGCGTGCTGCCGGTCGGTCGGCCCGGCCGCGTCGGCTGGGCTGACGGCCGGATCGCCGGTGGTGATGGTGATGTGGAACCAGACCGTTGTGCCGTCGGAGTCTCGCAGGTAGCCCCACTGGGAGGCCAGCTGCTGCACCAGGTACAGGCCCTGGCCCTCGCCCGCGAGGGCGTCGCTCTTCACGACCGGCGTGCCAGCTGATCCGTTGTCCACCACCTCGATCAAGATCCCGTCGGGCAGTCTGAGGACCGCGACGGTCACCGCACCGCCCGGCCTGCCGGAGTCGGTATGCAAGATCGCGTTCGTGACTAGCTCCGAAGTAAGTAACGTGGCCGCGTCCGAGTCGATGCTGGGCAACGCCGCGCTCTGCAGGGTCTTGGTGACGAACCCCCGTACACGCGCTACCTGCTCCGGTTCTCCCGGCACGGTGACTGACCCAAGGATTGCCGCTCGGGTCCTCGCGTCGGACCGTCCCTGGCGGCCCCCGGCGAGTCTTTCCATCTGCTCGCTCCTCCCATTGCACACGGGTGTGGGCTGGCAATGCGCATTACAAAGCCGTTGGGCCCGTATTCCTACCTACAGCTCCCTGCGTGCCCTATACCTAAGTGCTATACCTAGCGTCGTACCTAGTGAGCTAGTTCCGTATTGCAGCCGTTGGTATCGGTAGATCATTCATGTCGGACACGGCCCCCGCCTCAATATGATGATGGTGCCGCAAGCGCGCCGAGCGCAAGTGCGTCAGGGAAATTTTGCAGATGAAATCCCGTTTGGGATTTCCTGCAGCGGGATGGCGATGTATGGTACTGCTTGTCAGGGCAACGGCGAGGGTCCCATGGCATGCCGGAGGTATGTCGGCGGCTGTGGGACATGCCGGCCGCGTGCTTGCCACGGAATGTCGTGGCGAGGCGCGGCGAGTCCAGGCCCGTGCGGAAGGCCGTGTTGCCTTCCCGGAAGAGCCGCCCGGTGAAGGAGGTGGATGTCATGGCCACGGGGCCTACGGTTCGCAGGCGGAGGCTTGGCAGCGAGCTGCGCAAGCTACGGGACACTAACGGCCTGAAACTCGAGGAAGTAGCGGCGGAGCTCGGCGTCGCGCCATCTACGTTGTCGCGCATCGAGACGGGCAAGGCACCCACCAAGTCGGCCTATCTCAACCAGATGCTCGAGATGTACGGGGTGACCGACTCCGGGCAGCGGCAGATCCTGGTGGACATGGCCCGCGAGGGGCACAGAAAAGGCTGGTGGTCGGCGTTCGACGACGTCCTGCCCAGCGGCTTCGACATCTTCGTGGGCCTGGAAGCGGAGACCACGGAGATCCGCAGCTACGAGAACTCGGTCGTGCATGGGCTGCTTCAGACGAAGGACTACGCGCGAGCGGTCCTGAGGGAACTGCAGCCGCGGCTTACGGGGGAGCAGATCGAGCGCCAGGTAGATCTGCGGATGGCCCGGCAGGGCCGGCTGGATGATCGAGCCCCCGCTTGACTTGTGGGTCATTCACGACGAGGCCGTGATCCGGCGCATGGTGGGCGGCCCGGCCGTGATGAAGGCCCAGCTCAAGCGGATGCTAGACGTCGTGGGCGTACCAGGCATGACATTGCAGGTGCTGCCGTTCGAGAGCGGGGCTGACGCGGGGTTGCGCGGGCCGTTCAACATCCTTGAGTTCCCAGAACGGGCAGACTCCCGGGTTGCTCACGTGGAGTCCGTCGGGGGCTTCGTCTACCTGGAGAAAGACAGGGAAGTGCGCTCGTGCGCCGATGCGTTTGACCGGCTCCGGGCGGCGGCCCTGTCGCCGGGAGCGTCAGCTGACCTCATCGCGCAGGCGGTGAATGACTTATGACGGCTCCAAACAAGGACTCGCGGTGGCCGCAGGGCTGCCGCGTGGCGGTGGCACACGGCCTGGCGGCCACCGCAGGAGGGGGAAAAAGGGTCAACAGTGGAAGGGGAAACAATGGAAGCCGAACTGAGCAACCTGCTCTGGTTTAAGAGCAGCGCAAGCGCCGTCGGCAACTGCGTCGAGGTGGCGCACTTGCCAGGCGGTGGTGTGGCCGTGCGTGACTCCAAGGACCTGAGCAAAGCTGCTCACATGTACACGCGCACTGAGTGGCAGGCGTTCTTGGTGGGGGCCAAGAACGGGGAGTTCGACCTGCCGCGTTAGTAAGTGGCACTGTCCAACAAGCCCACGGCCTAGTGCGGAGGATGCAGCCTCCGCGTGATGTAAGCCGGGGGGAGAGAAACGGCGGGCTCTCGCATTCACTGCGGGAGCCCGCCACCCTATACGTCGGTGCTTTCCTACGCCCTGTCAGGCCAATTTGCCGGCCTTGGCCCCGCTAATGAAATCATGCCACTGCCGTGCCGTGAACACCAGTGTCTGCCCAGCCGGAATCCGCGAGTCCCGGATGGCGACTCTTCGATTGCCGAGGTAGGCGACCTCCACGCAGTTGCCGCCCGTCGGGCCGCTGTAGCTGCTCTTGACCCAACGGGGTGTAGTTTCGCTACTCATGGCTTGCCGCCTCCAGTTCCCTGATGATCTCGTTGATGAACCCGGGTGATCGCTGCGGAAGGTGCGCCGCGAGGCTCATTCGCTCCATGGCCAGCATGTAGCGGTCCACCTCAACCTGCTTGTCCAGGTACAGGGCGCTGGTCAGGTTCTCCACGTACACCACGTCCGGAAGCTCTGGGTCGGCGAAGCGAAGCATGCTGAAGCCAGTCGGAGCGGCATGGCCACCGGCCCCGTAGGGGATGACCTGCAGGGTCAGGGTGCGGGCGGCGCACATGTCGTGCAGGTGCCGCAACTGGTCGATCTGCGCGGGGATGCCCGCGAGCGGGCGGCGCAGCGCCACCTCGTCGAGGATCACCCAGAGCCTGAGGTGTCCCTCCCTGAACCGGCGCTGGCGTTCCTTGCGCAAGATGACGTGCCGCTCGCGGTCCTCGATCGGGAAGTCCCCAAGCGAGATGACCGCGGCCGTGTACGGCTCGGTCTGCAGCAGGCCGGGGATGAACTGCGGCTCATAGAGTCGGATCGCCTGCGCTGCCTCTTCCATGCCGACGTAGGCCTGGAACCACTCCGGCAGGATGTCGTTGTACCGGTGCCACCATCCGGGGCGGTTCGCCTGCTCCGCGATGGTGAGAAGCTGTTCGCGCTCGGCCGGGCTGACTCCGTACAAGGTCAGCAGGTCCAGGACGTCGATCTCGCGGATGGCGTTACGTCCCAGCTCGATGCGGCTGATCTTGGACTCGGAAGCGCGGATCGAGGCTGCCGCCTGCCGCGCGGTGATCCCCTTGGACTCCCGCAGCCTGCGCAGGTGCGTACCAAGGAGAATCCGCAGGACAGTCGGCCCGTCGGAAGGGTCAGGCACGATGGCCAACCTCCTCACATACCTGTTGCCAGGTCGTATGGATAAATGCCATCTGTAGTTTTCACGCAATTGCGCGAGGTGTCCAATGACTGTGGAAACTCGGCGCGCTTGGTGTCTTCGGGCAGGTCCGGTGCGTTCTGGAGGGGTATCGTCCGGATGTGCTGGGTGGCGCTGCTGGTCCCATGATATCCCATTTGGGATATCATGGGAGCCGCAAACCCTTAGTTTACCGGGTTTTTTCCGACCGCCGTAGGGTATCGCGGCGGCGAGTCGGCCGGGGCGCGGAAGGGATTGGTGCCCCGACCGCCGTGGCGGAAATGAACAACGTTGGCGGCGCTGATGGAGCGCGGCGAGGGCGCCGGATGCGCGGCCGATCGACGAAACAGTCGGCTGTGCCGGCCTTCTAGCACTCCCACGTGCGGACCTTGGGGGTGGCGGAGCCCCGGCCGCCTCCCTCCCCGCGAGGCGACTGTCCGGAAGACGCCTCCCCCGCGAGGCGACTGTCCGCGAGGGGTTGCCCGGTGCGGGACGCCGTACGCGGGAATGCCGCGAGCAGTTGCATGTCACGCAATTGCGCGGACAGGAGACATTTCTGGTCCAGTGCCCGCGGATGCCGGACGGAAATGTCATGCGACCGCGTATTGTCCGGCCGTGCCGGAGATATATGTGATAGACCATTCAATTGTCGGCGTCGCTTTTTCGGCGCCCTGCAGTCAACTGAATTCTGGCCGCGCAAGAAAAACTGGCAGTGAGGCAGTGGCCGGGAAATATGGGCCGCGCCTTTTGTGGGACCTGATCGCCAGCTGATGGCGGGCCGACCGCACCGCTGCCACGGAGCCTCGGCCATGGAGTCTTCTGGTGCATCCAGCGTCGGCAGGGGCAGAGCAGCACTCAACGCAAGCAGTGTGGCCGCAGAGTGCTAGCGGGAGCCAAGCGCGACAGGGCGGCTTCGTATGATCGGAGCATGCGCTATCGATCTCTAGGCAACTCCGGCTTGCTCGTCTCCGTGGTCGGCCTCGGCTGCAACAACTTCGGCGGGCGGCTTGACGTCCAGCAGACCCGCGCGGTAGTTGACGCCGCCCTCGACGCGGGCATCACGCTCCTTGACACGGCCGACGCCTACGGCGCCGACGGCGGGTCCGAGCGCGCACTTGGTGAGGTGCTCCACGGCCGCAGGGACACGGTGGTGCTGGCGACGAAGTTCGGCAACCAGCGAGCCGACATGGGGTACGGTCCCGCGGCCGGCGCGAAGGGCAGCCGCCATTACATCAAGATCGCCGTCGAGAACTCGCTGCGCCGGCTGCGCACCGACTACATCGACCTGTACCAGTTGCACACTCCCGACCCGATCACGCCGATCGAGGAGACGATCGCCGCTCTGGACGAGCTAGTCAGCGAGGGCAAGGTCCGCTACATCGGCCACTCCAACCTCTCCGGCTGGCAGATCGCCGACGCCGCCCACAAGGCCGCCCAGTCCGGGCGCACCCCGTTCATCTCCGCGCAGAACCACTGGTCGCTGCTGGAGCGCGACGTGGAGGCCGAGGTTGTGCCGGCCGCCCGGCACTTCGGGCTGGGCATGCTGCCGTTTTTCCCCCTCGCCAACGGCCTGCTCACCGGTAAGGTCCGGCGCGGCAAGGACGTCCCGGCCGGAACCCGGCTGGCTGAGCCGCGCCGCGCTGGCTACGTCACCGACGAGAAGCTCGACGCTGTGGAGGCGCTCGTCGCGTGGGGCGGCGAGCATGGCGTCAGCCTGCTGGAGATCGCGGTTGGCGGGCTCGCCGCCCAGCCGGGCTGCTCCTCGGTCATCGCCGGGGCGACCAGCCCTGAGCAGGTCAAGGCGAACGCCGCCGCCGGGGAATGGGTGCCGAGCCCGCAAGAGCTCAGCGAGATCGACGCGATCGCCCCAGCCTCGGCCGCGGGCAGGTAAGTCTTCCCAGCGAAACGACCGCCCGGGGGCAGCGCGCTGCCCCCGGGCGGTCGGGGCCTAGCTGCCCGAGACCGCGTTGCGGTACAGGCTCGCGACGTCTTCGCCGAAAACGATGGAGTACGACACCTGGGGAGTGTCGCCGCCTTGCTCGAAGCCGCCGATCACGCCGATCACGGTGCCAGCGCCCGTGGTGGGGCCACGTCGGCAAGGAACGGGCCGCCGCTGGTCCCGTCGGGGTACCCGCCGCAGTCGAACTCCAGTTGCGTCGAGCTGAAAGCCTTCGTCCAGTTCACGCACGACACCGGCTCGGCGGCGCCATCCGGATAGCCGATCACCTGGACGAGGTCGCGCTCAGGGGCACCTGTCTGTAGCTGCTCCGCACCCGTGACGCTCTGCACGGACACTCCGCCGGGGGCTGCGGCGAGCTGCAGGAAGGCCACGTCGTCGTTGGGATCTTGCGACGACGTCCACGCGGCGTCGGTGAAGACCCGGGTCACCAGCCAGGAGCCATACGGCGCCTTGCCGTCGTGATAGTCCGGGACGAAGACAAGCGGCGTCTTCGCCGCAGTCACGCAGTGCGCCGCCGTGACGGCCAGGTCGCCTGCCGGGCTACTCACCACGGCGGCGGTGCAAAAGTGCCCGCCGTCAATGTCCAGCCCGGTCGTGGTGGCGACCACCTTGCCAGCGGGGAACAGGGCCCCACGGCCGCGAGCCCGCGCAGCGGCGTGGCGTTCGGTGCGCTAGCCGACGCGCCGGTCCGCGCAGCGGTGAACGAGTCGTCGATATGCCGGACCAAGTTGTCGGCCGGAGCGCGTGCCAGGGTGGTGGTGAGCGCAGCCACGGCGCCACCGACAGCGGCGAAGACGATGAGGTGGCGTCGCCTCCCGGCATGATTTCGCGCGCGGGGACGTGCATGCACGGAGCGTACGCCCAGCCGCATCCGTCTCTCCGATCAGTCCACTTGACTCGCCTACCAGCCAGGGCAGTGATGCTCAATTGTGACCCAATCGGTGCAAATTATCCAGAGAGATATCTGGGGAATCGTTCTGACTGGTGAAGTCGGTTCCGGTCAGACCACATTTGCCGAAGCTGGGTGTTTTTGTACACAATTGTCGCCGTGAAGGTCATCGGGGGGCATGAACTGGACCGGCGGATCGCGATGCTGGCCATCCCCGCTCTCGGGTCGATCGCCGCCGAGCCGCTGTACAACCTCGCCGATACGGCCATCGTCGGGCACCTGGGCCGGGTGCCGCTGGACTCGCTCGCCATCGCGACCAGTGCCCTGTCGGTCGTCGCCTGGCTGTCGATCTTCCTGAGCACCGCCACCACGTCTACCGTTGCCCGCCTGGCCGCCGCTGAGGCCCTCGCCGCCGCTGAGGCCCCCGCCCCCGCCGGGGCCCGGCCGGCAGCGGCCAGGCACCGGCCGACTGCTACGCGACCGGGCGCGCGGTCGCAGCGGCCTACGTGATCGCCAGCGTCTGGGGCGTGGCGGTTGCCATCGTCGTCGCGCTGGCGGCCCCGTGGGCGACCCAGGCTCTGGGCGCTCACGGCGCCGTGCAGGCGAGCGCGACTAGCTACCTGCGCATCGCGGCCATCGGGCTGCCGTTCCTCTACCTGTCCTATGCGGGCAACGGCCACCTCACTGGGCTGGCGAATACCAGAACGCCACTGCGGATCGCAGTCAGCGCCAACATCTTGAACGTTGCAGCCGAGATCTTCCTGGTCTTCGGCCTGCACACAGGGCTGCGCGGCTCGGCGTGGGGGACCGTCGCCGCGCAGGTAGCCGCCGCCGCGTTGTATGCCCGCGCCTCGTGGCGGCAAGGCACCAGGCCGCGCAGGCCACATCGCCAGCAGCTGCGGAGCTTGCTGCGCGACGGCCACCAGCTGTCCGTCCGCACCATTGCCCTGGGGCTGGTCCCGCTCGCCGCGACCGCGATCGTGGCCCGGCTCGGCCCCGTCCAGCTCGGCGGCTATCAGGTCGCCTATCGCCTGTGGTACATGCTGGCGCTGTCCCTTGACGCCCTCGCCGTGCCCGCCCAGGTGTACATCAGCGCGAGCCTCGGTGCGGGTGATCCGGAAGCCGCCCGCCGCATCGGACGCCGTGTCCTGGAGCTCGGCCTGGTCGCGGGAACGGCACTTGGCGCCATCACCGCGGGCCTCGCGCTGGCCGCGCCGCAGGTGTTCACGTCCGATCCCGCCATCCGGCACGCTGCCGTCGTCGGCCTGATCGCCTCCGCCCTTACCCAGCCGCTGGCCGCGCTGGCTTACGTCCTGGACGGCCTCATCCTCGGCATCGGCGACTACCCCGCCATGCGCCAGGCGATGATCGGTGCGATCATCGGATTCGCCCCGCTCGCCGCCCTCACCGCCCGCTTTCACTGGCTGGGCCTGCCGGGCATCTGGGCCGCCCTGGGCCTGTGGCTGGCTGCCCGCTCATTGCTGCTGGGCCGTCGCTGGGTCCGTTCCATCCACCCAGAACGCGCCCGCATACTCTTACCAGCATGAGAGCCGCTGTTTACCGGGAAACTGGAGCCGCCCGCGACGTCATCACCGTCGAGGAGGTGCAGCGCCCGACGCCGGGCCCGGATGAGGTCCTGGTGCGGGTACAGGCCTCCGGTGTCAACCCGACCGACTACAAGACCCGCTCTGGAGCAACCCACCGGTTCATCGACGGGTTCCAGGTGCCACATCAAGATGGCGCGGGCGTCATCGAGGCGGTTGGCGCCGATGTCGATGCCGGCCGCGTCGGACAGCGCGTGTGGGTCTGGCTCGCGGCGGCCGGACGGCGCTGGGGCACTGCGGCGCAGTACACCGTGGTCCCGGCACGGCAGGCGGTGCCGCTGCCCGATGGCGTCTCGTTCGAGCTAGGCGCGTCCCTCGGGGTGCCGGCGGTGACCGCGCATCGCTGCCTGTTCGCCGACGGCCCCATCGCGGGGAAGACCGTGCTGGTAGCCGGTGGCGCCGGGGCCGTCGGGCACTACGCGATCGAGCTCGCCAGGTGGGCCGGCGCTTGCGTGGTGACCACGGTGAGCGGGCCACAGAAGGCGAAGCTGGCCGCCAAGGCCGGGGCGGACCTGGTGGTGAACTACCGAGACGCCGACGCCGCCGACCAGATCCGCGCGTTCGCGCCGACGATCGACCGCGTGGTGGAAGTGGCGCTCGGCGCGAACCTCGCGCTGGACCTTGCACTCGCGCGGCCGGACACCGTCGTGGCGACCTACGCCGCTGAGCCGTCCAACCCAGTGCTGCCGGTCCGTGACTGCATGAGCGCCAACGTGCTGCTGCGCTTCATCCTGCTGTACTCGGTCCCGGCCGCCGCGCTGGACACCGCCGTCACGGAAATCACGGCCGCCCTCCGCGCGGGCGCGCTGACGGAGCTTCCGGTTCACCGGTTCCCGCTGGAGGAGATCATCGCCGCCCAGGAGGCCGCCGAGTCCGGTGCCGTCGGTAAGGTCCTCGTCGAACCGTAGCCCCTGCGCATCCGCCGGCCGCGACAGCCGGCGGATGCGCAGGGCTCCGTGGCGCCCGCGTGCTCTCACCATGTGAGCTCGCTGGCGCGAGCGCGTCGCTTGTGGCAACTCGCTGGCGGCGTTGAGCTAGTACGGTCGGGAGTCGCTGGCGGCGTTGAGCTAGTACGGCCGCGAGTCGCTGGCGGCGTTGAGCTAGTACGGCCGCGAGTCGCTGGCGGCGTTGAGCCAGTACGGCCGCACTCCGCGTTGCTTTCGGTAGGGTTGGGGGATATGGAGCAGCGGATTCTTGGGCGGACTAGCCGGCCGGTCTCAGTAGTCGGACTCGGGACGTGGCAGTTGGGCGCGGACTGGGGCAGCGTCAGCGAGGCCGATGCCTTCGCCGTACTCCAGGCTGCGGCGGAGGCGGGAGTCACCTTCTTCGACACCGCCGACGTCTATGGCGACGGGCGCAGCGAGCAGGTTATCGGCCGGTTCATGGCCGGTAACCAGGGACACGGCATCGCGGTGGGGACCAAGATGGGTCGCCGGGTGGCGCAGGTGCCCGAGAACTACGTGCTGGAGAACTTCCGCGCGTGGACCGACCGGTCGCGGGTGAATCTCGGGGTCGACCGGCTGGACCTAGTGCAACTGCACTGCCCGCCGACGCCCGTGTATTCGGCGGACGCCGTCTACGACGCGCTCGACACGCTGGTCGCCGAAGGGCGGATCGCGGCCTACGGGGTGAGCGTGGAGACCTGCGCGCAGGCCCTTGCCGCGATCGCGCGTCCCGGTATCGCCTCGGTGCAGATCATCTTCAACGCGTTCCGGCGCAAGCCACTGGACGAGGTACTGCCCGCTGCGGCGGCCGCGGGGGTGGGCATCATCGTCCGGGTGCCGCTTGCCTCTGGCCTGCTGTCCGGGCGCTATACGCTGGACACCGTCTTTACGGCCGATGACCACCGCTCCTACAACAGGCACGGCGAGGCCTTCGACGTGGGCGAGACGTTCTCCGGCGTCGACTACGCGGCCGGCGTCGCCGCCGCCGCCGAGTTCACCACCATCGCAGCCGACGAGTACCCCGACGCGACGGCCGCGCAGGCGGCCCTGCGCTGGGTCATCGCGCAGCCTGGCGTGACCACGGTCATCCCCGGCGCGCGCAGCCCGCAGCAGGCCCAGCAGAACTCCGCCGCCGCCGGCCTCCCGTCGCTGCGTGATGCGGCCCTCGGGCGGATCGCGGATCTGTACGACAAGTACTTCCGCGCCCAGATCCACGACCGCTGGTAGCGTGGCCGAGGCGACTGGCCGACTCCGGCTTGCGGGCGCGGTGCTGGCTCCGGTCGGTGACGGGTCCGCCCGCGCCAGCGGGTCAGCCGATGGCCGGTAGTTCGGCGATCGTGGCCGCTACCTCGTAGGAGAGGTGGCGAGGGTGGACGAGCAGGCCGCGGGCCAGTCGGGCGATCTTCGGACGCAGCGGGGTGAGCACCGTGACGCTGTGCTGCCAGGCGGCGGCGTCGTTGCCGGCGAACCGGTACCCGATCGCCGCGCGGAACCGCTTCGCGTCGCCGCCGTCGGCGCGCCAGCCGCCCAGGAACACCGCTAGCTCGGCGTCGTCGGCCGGGAGGGTCCACATCCGCAGGCACTCGGCGACCTGGCCCGCCGCGTCGATGACAAAGGACAGGTCGCCGCTGCCGGAGATGCGGTGCACCCGGCCGGCGCTGCCACTGCCCGCCCGGATGCTCGCGGAGGTGAACCGCGCCCCGACCGCGAGGGCGGCGACCGCGTGCCCCGCCTCGTGCCAGGCTGTGCGCACGGCTTCCTTCCGGGCTGGGGCGTAGCTGGCGGCGAAGCCTGCGTCGTATCGCTGCCGGATCCACTCCTGATGCACCAGCGACTCGTCGTCGTATCGCTCCAGTCGCTTGAGCTTCTGCCTCGATCGCCGCCACCGTCCGCCGCTGGGCGGGCGTCAGGCGGCCACCTGCCGACAGGGAGGAAACGGATGCCACAACACCCACCGTAGCCGCCTGGCAGCGAGGCCCGGACGTTCCGGCCGTCCGGAATGTTGTGCTTTGTCGTTTGGCGTGCGTCGGGTACGGTTAGGGACTTGTGAATCTATTGCGACAGGGCACTGCGCGGCGCGCTGGGCGGGGCTCGTCGCTAGAGGGCACGCTGCTGATCGTCGGCGTGGCGGCGCTTGGGTTCAACCTCCGGGGCGCGATCGCCAGCCTGCCCCCGGTCTTCCCGGAACTGCAGGCACGTCTGCACCTGTCGAACACCGAGGTCTCGCTGCTGGCCGCCACCCCGGTCATCTGCTTCGGTGTCGTCTCGGCGTTCGCCGTGCCGCTCGGCAGGAGGCTCGGCGAGGAACGCACGCTGATGCTCGCCATCGGTGCCCTCATCGCGGGGCTGGTGCTGCGCGCGGTCGCCCCAGCGACGCTGCTGTTCCCCGGCACGATCATCGCCTGCGCCGGGATCGCGATCATGAACGTGCTGCTCGGCAGCCTCATCAAGCGCCGCTGGCCGGAGCGGGCCGGGTTTCTCGTCGGCATCTACATCACCACGCTGTCGGTCGGCGCCATCATCGCCTCGTTTGCCAGCGTCCCGCTCTACGACGCCGCGAAGGGGTCGCTCCTGGTGACCCTCGGCTGGCTCGCCGTCCCAGCCGTCATCGGGGCCTTCCTCTGGCTGCCCCAACTGCGAGCTAGCGGCGCCAGTGGACCCAGTGGAGGCGGGGTACCTAATAACACGGGGGCCGCGACACAGCGGCGCGAGCTGTTGGGTGGGCTGTGGCGGCAGGGGCTGGCGTGGCAGGTGACTCTCTTCATGGGGACCCAGAGCCTGCTGTACTACGCCACCTTCTCGTGGCTGCCAACGATCTTCCGGGACCGCGGCGTATCCGCCACCGGTGCCGGCGACCTGCTTGGCGTGCTGGGGATTGGCAACCTCGCGCTCGCACTGGTCGCTCCCGTGCTGGCGCAGCGGATGCGCAGCCAGCACGCCCTTGTCATCCCGATCGTCATCGGCATCGCGGTCGGTACCGCTGGCGCTTTGTGGGCACCGGTCGGCTCGGCCATCGTGTGGGTGCTCATCCTTGGCGCGGCCCAGAACGCCGCCCTGGGCGTGGCCATCTACTTCACGATGGCCCGCGCTCCGGACCCGGCCACCGCCGCCTCCCTGTCGGCGATGGCCCAGGCCGCTGGCTACCTGTTCGCCAGCACCGGCCCGCTAGAGGTCGGCCTAGTGCACTCGGCAACCGGAAGCTGGAACCCGCCTGTCGTGGTGCTGCTCGGCCTCACCGTGCTGCTTCTCGTCTCCGGCCTGCTCGCCGCCCGTCCTGTGACGCTGGAGCTGGAAGGACAAGTGAGTTAGGCGTGACGATGGGCGGCCTGGGCGTCGTCGGGTTTGATCTGGACATGACGCTCATTGACTCGCGGCGGGCGATCCTGGCGTCGTTTGCCGCCGTCGCGGCCGAGACCGGCGTCGCCATCGATCCCGTCGGGGTGGACAGCAGGCTCGGCATCAAGCTGGAGGTCGAGCTCGCGCACTGGTTCCCTGCCGACAAGGTCGAATCCGCCGTCGCTGTCTACCGCAAGCACTACCCGTTGCTCGCCGGGCCGCTGACCAGCGTCCTGCCCGGCGCCCCGGAAGCTCTCGCGGCGGTGCGCGCGACCGGGACACGGGCCGTGGTGATCAGCGCCAAGTTCGAGCCGACTGTCCGGTATACCCTCGACGCCCTGGGACTGGAGGCCGACGAGATATTCGGCGGACTGCACGGGCCAGAGAAGGGCGACGTGCTAACAGCGCTGAAGGCCGCCGCGTATGTGGGTGATACCCCGGCTGACATGCGCGCGGCCGTCCAGGCGGCCGCGTTCGGGGTCGGCGTCGCCACCGGCTCGTTCCGCGTCGATGAGCTGAGCGGCGCCGGCGCCGGGGTGGTCCTCGGGGCACTGACGGAGTTTCCCGCCTGGTACGCGGGCTTCCTGAGCTGAACTTCCGGCCCGGCGCAGTTCCCCGATCGTGCGAAGTTCCCCTCGAATCCGAACGCACCAGCACCATCTAGTAACATATAGCAGCTAGATGAACGCAGCGAGTAATGTTCGTCGCGTGAGATTCGTTGCTGGGAGCCGGGGGACGATTTCGTTCGGCAAGGAAAATCGCCGCGGGCTGCGTGCAGCGATCCTTGGCGGCGGGGCGCTCGTCCTCGTCCTTGCCCTGTGGGGCGTGTACGCGGCGGATCATCCAGCCGGGGAGACCTTGTACCCGGCGGACCTGAGGGTGTACTGGGACGGCGGGCTGATCGCGCGGCACGGCGGGTTGGCCTACAACGCGCGACTGGCTAGCCCGCTGTATGACTGGATGAGTCCCACCGGGCTGAAGTTCACCTACACGCCGTTCGCCGCCGCGGCTTTCGGCGTCGTCTCCTTCCTGCCCTGGTCGGTCATGCCCCGGCTATCGGAGGCCATCAACCTCGCCGCCCTCGGGGCTGCCGCGTGGTTCACCGTGGCCAGGCTCGGCTACACCAGCAGGCGGGCACGAGCCGGCGCCGCGATGGCGGGCATGGCGGCCGGCCTGGCGACAGAACCGGTGTTCCGCACGATGTACCTCGGGCAGATCAACCTGATCTTGATGGCCGTGATCCTGCGGGACCTCACCAGGGCCCCGGCCGTACGGGGGGACGGCCACCTGACTGGGCTGGCCACTGGAATCGCCGCTGGGATCAAGCTGACGCCGCTAATCTTCATCCCCTACCTGCTGCTCACCCGACGCCTGCGGGAGGCCGCGCTCGCGGGAGCAGGGTTCGTGGCGACCGTGGCGGTCGGCTTCTTGGCGCTGCCCGCGGACTCCTTCGACTGGTGGCTGAGGGGCCTTTTCTTCCAGGGCGGCCGGACCGGGTTCGCCGGCTGGGGCGGAAACCAGTCGCTGTACGGGCTGAGCATCCGGCTTTGCGGCAGCATCAGCGCGGCGACCCCATTGTGGATCTGCGCCGTGGTCGTCGTCACTGTCGCCGGGCTGGCGAGTGCCGCCCAACTCAGCCGAGCCGGGCACACCATGCTCGGCATCCTTTCGACCGCTACCGTCGGCCTGCTCGACTCGCCGATCAGCTGGGACCACCACTGGGTGTGGGTGGTGCCGGGCATGATGACGGCCGGGCACTACGCGGCACGGCTACTCAAATGCGGGCATCACCGCGCCGCCGCCGGCTGCCTGACGGTGGTGCTGGTGCTGGCGCTCGTGACGTTCCCCTGGCCCGGCGGGCTGTGGAGCGTCACGACCAGCGGGCCGGGCAACTTCACCACCGGGCTGCTGTGGGCCGCGCCGAGCAGCCCCGTCTGGTACTACGTCCAGCACGGCGACCAGCCATGGTTCCTTGAGTACCACTGGCGAGGCCTGCAGTTGCTGGCCGGCAACGCCTACATACTGATCGGCCTGGCGGTCCTGGCGGGCCTGGCCACGATGGCGCTGACCACACGCCTCGCGGAACGCGCGATCACGCGGGCGGCCATCGGGGTCCCGGGAGCCGTGCGCCCGGTTGCGCAACGATCCGGGCAGTCGGTGGGCAGGTAGAGCGCCTGCGAGCCGCCTACGCGGTGATCGCGTACGGGCGAGGAGCGCGGCGAAGCCACTGCCACAACGACCGTCTCGGCGGCCGAGCCGACAGGTGCCCGCTGCGAACGCTGCCCGTCACGTCGATGTGCAGCTCAACGGGCACATGGCTCTCCCACGGGGTGCGGACGCTTACGTGCCCGCTGCGCACCGACATCTCGCCGGCGTCCACGACGATACCCGGGCGGGTGACGATCCGCAGGTGCCCGCTCCTGACCTCGGCGGCCAGTTCCAGGACCGGCTCGGAGATGATGGCCTTGGTGAAGTCGAGCACCACGTGCCCGCTGGTTACCTTGATCTCCAGGCGGCGCGGCACCACCCACTGGCCATCTCGCCGGGCGTGCCCGCTGCCGCAGTCGATCTTCACCAGGTCCTTGGGCGCGGGCCGACTGGCGAGCTGTGCCCCGGCGGCCGGTGACAGCGCCGCCGAGTGGACGGCATCGGGGACAGCCGGGAGGTCCGCGGTCAGCGGTACCAGGTCGGCATATGTCCGAGCGCTGAGTGCCAGCTCAAGCCGCTGGTCTAGCTCCTCGCCCGATAGCCGCCCGTCGCCCGCCGCGACCCTCAGTTGCTCCACCACGTGGTCCCGGTCGGCATGCGATGCCCGCAGGCCCCCAGGCTCCAGCGCCCCGGGACCAAGCGCCGCCGAACCCGGTGCCTTCGCCACTTCTGCGCTTGCCGGGGGATGCGGGGGGTCGGCCCCCTGGAAAGTACCGCGCTCGTCCGCCATGGACAAAAATGTAAGGGATCGAGTGGCTAATTTAACCATCCGCCGCCAGATGGGCGCAGCCGCGCTCGGCGGCGAGTTCCTCCAGGCCGTACCGCTCGACATGCTCGGAGTCGTCGAGGCTGATCGTCCGCAGGCCCTCGGCGGCCAGGCGATCGTTGATCTCGTCCAAGTGCTCGCGAACGAGGGCCTTCTCCTCGTCGGTGGTCTTGCCGCGGTGCGGCTTGCCCGCGTGCTCCAGCGTGGCATAGTCGCGGTCGCCACGGCTCCCGGACGCGCCCGCGCTCGCGCCGGTGGCCGCGCGGGAGGACGCACGCTTGGTGGCCCGTGCCCGCGGTGCCTGGATCAGCAGTTCCGCCATGGTGCGCTCGGTAGCGAGCTGGTCAAACGCGGCAGCGTCCATGGCGACCCGGCGGGGCGCATCCTCGCCGGGCAGGTAGATGTCGACCAGCGCGACGCGCAGCGCCGCCTTCTCGATGACCTTCGCCTCGTCGGCGAGCACCTCGATCTCGACCGGGCCGTCGCCAAGCTCGGGGTGCTCGTGAATCACGATACGCGCCAGCGCGTCGTCCTGGATGATAAGCTGGCCGCTCAGATCGCTAAATCGAACAGTCTTCTGACCCACGTCTCGACCCTTTCCCGCGCACCGAAATCTTACTTCACAATAGACTGCACGAAACCTGGCTTGATGTCAAACGAATGTTCGTAATCAAGCGAAGAATCCACTTTATGGGGGAACAGGTCTCTGACGCGGTCCTGCTGTGCGCCGGATAGCTTACCCGAGTGCCGGCCGCACTAGGGTTATGGTCATGAAGGATGGTGTCGCGTCGCACACGGCGCGGAGCGTGGCCGCGCGGCGGCTGGGCTTTGCTCGGGTGCCCGCGGACTACGGTGCCCCGGAGGCGGACCTCGCGCTGTCGGCCGACGTAGCCGCTGGCCTGGTGCCGAGCGAGGGCCGGATGCACGGCTACATCAGGGCTCGGACGGCGTTCTTCGACCGTGTGGTCGTCGGCGCCCTCGGCCATGGCATCGAGCAGGTCGTCGTCGGCGCGGCCGGCTACGACGGGCGCTCGCTGCGGTACGCCAAGCCGGGCGTTCGCTGGTTCGAGGTCGACCACCCCGCCACGCAGGCCGACAAGCGCGAGCGCATCGCACGGCTCGGCATCGACACCAGCCATGTCCGGTACATCGCGGCCGACTTCACCAGCGATCCCGTCGCCGGGTGGCTGCTGGAGGCAGGCCTGGACGCGAGCCAGCCGGCGCTGTTCCTCTACGAGGGCATCGCGGTCTACCTGACTAAAGAGGTCAACGAGTCTGTCTTGACCCAGTTCCGCTCCGTCACCGTGCCCGGCAGCCTGCTCGCCATCAGCGTGTCCCTCACCTGCGACGCACGTGGCAAGGACACGCGGGCCGGGTTCCGTGCCAGGGTGGCTGCGCTGGGAGAGCCGGTTGAGAGCGTTCTGGAGCGTCAGGAAGCGGAGGCCCTGCTCACGCGAGCGGGATGGCAGGCGGACGGCCTAGCGCAGGGGGAAGCCCCGGATCACCATGCCCGCCTGCACGCGGCCGGCCTGCTCGCCGCACGCGCCATCAACTTGCCCCTCGCTCCGTCCGCACCTACCTGACCTGGTGAAACGCTCCAATGTCACACCCTGGTGTCACAGTGTCTGGCATGACTGATAACCAACAAAATGCTGGCGACCCGCAAGCCTCCTTGGTGCTTGGCGAGCTGCTGGACAAGCAGTACAACGTCCTGTCGCGAAGCCAGGCTATTGAGTACCGCTTTACCGACGCGGCCATTCGGTACCGGCTCAGGTCCGGCGGTCCGTGGCAGAAGATCCTGCCGGGCGTGTACATAACCACGACTGGAGTGGTGACTGATGACCAGCGGCAGATGGCTGCCCTCCTCTACGCGGGGAAGGCCGCTGTCCTGACCGGGGCCGCCGCCGTCAGGCGTCACCGGCTGACCTGCCCTGGCCTCAATGAGGTTCAGGTCCTCGTGCCCCAAGAGGTACGCGTCGGTAGCCGCGACTACGTGCAGATCCTGCGGACCTGGCGGATGCCCGAAAGCACATTTTCGACGAGCCTCATCAAGTTCGCGCCGCTGCCCCGCGCCGTCGGCGACGCGGCCAGGGCGATGCTGCGTGCCGAACACGCGCGCGCCGTGGTCTGCGAGGCGGTGCAGAAGGGAAGGGACTGCACACTGGATGACCTCATCGCGGAACTGAAGGCAGGTCCTGCGGCCGGGTCCCGGCTGTTCCGCGCAGCACTCGCCGAACTCGGTGGGGGCATCCGATCGGAGGCAGAACGGGACCTTAAGTTCCTCATCGACCGCACTGACCTGCCGACGCCCATGTACAACCCGCGGCTCTACCTGGGCGACGGCACGTTCCTCGGCATGGTCGATGTGTGGTGGCCGCGTGCCGGAGTCGGAGCCGAGGTGGACTCGCGCCAGTACCACATGGGTGCCCAGGACTACTCGGCGACCACGGCCCGGCACAACAGGATCGAGGGGGCCGGTGTCCACCTGTTTCACTTCCTGCCCAAAGACATCAAGCCCATGTGGCCACAGTTCGCCGCCAACATCCGGAATGCGATCAGCGAAGGCATCAAGAGGCCGCAGCTCCCCATCATCACCGTCCCTGCCGACGTGGCGGACGTCGAGACATACCTTCGAGCGAAGATGGCGCAGCCCAGTGACGGCGCCTAGGCCCGGCTGACGTCCTTCTGCAGGAGCGGCGCGGCGGCCTCGGACTTGGCCTCGAAATCGCCGCGGGGCTGTTCTCGAGAATCTCCGCGACCCTGTCGATTCTGGAGACCTTCGCTCGTGAACCTGTGAGAGGCTGGCAACGGGCCGGCCGTCACGGAGGGAACGACCACCATGAAGCAATACCTGCTCGGTGTGTACAGCGACGAGTCCGCGCCGATGAGCGATGAGCAGATGCAGGCATCGTTCAAAGCCGTCGACGCGTTCAACCGTGAGCTGATGGAGACCGGAGCGTTCGTGTTCGCCGGCGGTCTGCACCCGGTCGCCGACACGACCGTCGTGCGCGCCCAGGGCGGCGGCAAGGTCGTCATCACCGACGGGCCGTTCGCGGAGACGAAGGAACAGATCGGCGGCTTCTGGGTCGTGCAAGCCGCGGACCTGGACGCCGCACTGGAGCTCGCGACCAAGGGCTCGCAGGCCTGCGGGTGGCCGGTCGAGGTCCGCCCGTTCCAGGACATCCCCGTCGGCTAAGTGGCCGCGCCCGACCCGGCCGACCCGGCCGACCCGGCCGAGCGGGCGTTCCGGGAGACCGCCGGGATCGCAGTGGCAGCCCTTGCCCGCTTCTTCGGCGACATCGACCTCGCCGAAGAGGCGGTCCAGGAGGCATTCGCCGTGGCCGCCGACCGCTGGCCGCGCAACGGGGTCCCGCCCAATCCCGGCGGCTGGATCGTCACCACCGCGCGAAACAAGGGACTCGACAGGCTGCGCCGCGAGTCCTCTCGTCACGGCCGCGAGCAGGAGGCGCACTCGATGCTGCTCCTGCGTGGCGAGCCAGATCCGGACCTGACGGAGGTGGGACCGGTGCGCGACGACCAGTTGCGGCTGATCTTCACGTGCTGCCATCCGGCGCTGGCTCCCGAGGCCCGGATCGCGCTCACGTTGCGGCTGATCGCCGGGCTGCAAGTGCAGGAGATCGCCCGCGCGTTCCTTGTCTCCGAGCCGACGGTCGGCCAGCGCCTCGTCCGGGCAAAGAAGAAGATCCGCGACGCGGGCATCCCCTACCGGGTGCCGCGCGACGAGGAGCTGCCGGACCGGCTGCCGTTCGTCCTGGCGGTCATCTACCTGGTGTTCAACGAAGGCTACTGCGCGTCGTCCGGGGCCGGCCTAGTGCGGGTAGACCTGTGCGCGGAGGCGATCCGCCTAGCCAGGCTGCTGACGGCGTTGATGCCAGACGAGCCCGAGGTCCTGGGGCTGCTCGCACTACTGCTGCTCATCGAGGCCCGGCGGCCCGCGCGGACCGGCCCGTCTGGGGTCCTGGTCCGCCTCGCCGACCAGGACCGCTCGTTGTGGGACGGGGAGATGGTGGCGGAAGGACACGGGATCGTTCGGGCGCTAGTCCGCCGCAACCAGCCCGGGCCTACCAGCTGCAAGCGGCGATCGCCGCTACCCACGATGCCGCGCCGTCGGCGGCGGAGACGAACTGGGGGCAGGTCGTCGCGCTGTACGACCAACTGCTCGCCATGATGGCGACCCCCATAGTCGCGCTGAACCGGGCGGTGGCGGTCGCCGAGTTGTCCGGGCCCGCCGAGGCCCTGCGCCTAGTCGACGAGCTGGGCGGTGCGGATGTGAGCGGTGCGGATGTGGGCGGTGCGGATGTGAGCGGTGCGGATGTGAGCGGTGCGGCTCCGTCGGCGGGTCACGGGAGTGGCACGTCTGCGGGCCTCGCTGAGTACCACCTATATCACGCGACCCGCGCTGAACTCTTGCGACGGCTGGGCCGCGCCCCGGAGGCGGCAGCGGCGTACGAGGCAGCGATCACCCTCGCGGGCAACGACACGGAGCGCTCGTTCCTGTCCAGTCGCCTACAGTCATTGCAAGTCGACCGCTAGCTTAGATTGCCATCTCGGCGGCCAGTCGCGACAGCGGTGGCGCCATCACTGCAGACGCCGATAATGGGCAGTGTGCCAGCGCTTGCATGGTAGCAGCAACGATGGCACATTGCCCGCAAAACAGTCGCGACAGTGGTGGCGCCATCGCTGCTCGACGCAGTAAGCCAGTGCGACCGGGACCGGCGCTACCGGGACCGGCGCGACCGGGACCGGTGCGACCGGGACCGGTGCGACCGGGACCGGTGCGACCGGGTGGTCGCGCGGAGAACAGGGCGATCAGCGGCCCATCCGGGACTGGAGGTCGTCCAGTCGGGCGTGCAGCAGGGCGATCTCCGCCGTCAAGATCGCGATGGGGGACTCCTCTGGCTCCGAAGAAGGCGAGGGCAATGGGGACGAAGAGGAGTAAGAGGAGGGCGGAGGCGAGGACACCAGGCCGGGGACGGGGTCGTCGGCCCATCCACCCGGGATCAGCGGGGACAGGCCCGCGCCCGCGGTCGGCTGGTCGATCTCGACCTGCCCGTCCAGCTTCGCCGCGAACTGCGGGAGAGTCATCGACGGACGCCCCACGGCACACCGTGTGCAGAACGGCGCCAGATGCCGCCACCCCACCAGGCCAGTGCCGGCGTCGCCGAGCACTACGCCGGGACGGCCGCAGGAACACCAGGCGTCGCGGATCACCCGGACCCGCTGCTTGCTGTAGCGCAGGCCGCGCTCGTAGCGGATATACCGGCCGGACGCGATCACCTCCAGCAGCAGCGCGGACCTGTTCTCGGTCGCGCAGCCCAGCGCCCTTGCCTCGGCGATCTCGTGCAGGCAGTAGAACCCGCACCCGCACCAGCGGCGCGGCGGGGCGTGCCGTGGTGTCCAGACGCACAGCGCGTCCGCGGTCACCCCGTACACCTGGTCGCCACCGAGCGTCAGCCCGGCGAAACCAGCTTTGGTGCCGTCGGCCGACAGCACCGCATGCGCGAGCTTGTACCCGGTGAAAGGCCGCTCTGGCCGCTCGTTTCCCGTGCTCGGGATGGGCTTGCGCAGCAACAAGGCACGCAAGATCGCCCGGCGGGTGTCGTGGCCCTGTGCGTGCTGGCCAGCCACAGGGCTAGCGGGTGACCGTGACCGGCTCGTGTTCCGCGAGCACCGGCTCGGGAGCCGTCTGCGCGACGGGAACCGCCATCGGTGACTCCACCTCGGTCTCGATGTCCTCGACGTATCCCGCCGACTGCTCCTTGCCCAGCCGCATGGTTACCTCCGCTGCTCGATGCTGGGGGGCCAACAATAAAGGGCATTCCTCGTGCGCCTACTGGGCAGCGAACCGTCCAGATGGCCGAATGACCCGTACAGTGCTGTACCCGGCTACACGGGCTTTTACCCGATTTGCCGTCAGCTCAACACCTCCGCGGCCAAGATCACACGATCGCCTGGTACACCAACTGCCGCAACTGGGATCGCAGCGGGTACGCGCTGGACGGGATGAGCTGGGTGAACAATGAGACCGCCAGCCCCTCGGCTGGGTCCACCCAGAACGCCGTGCTCGCCGCCCCGCCCCAGGACATCTCGCCAGCCGAGCAGATCACCTCGCCTGGCACCGGGTCGATGACGACCGCGAAGCCCAGCCCGAAGCCGATCCCGCGGAACGGCACCTCCGCGAACAGCCGGCGTCCGAAGGCTTCCAGGTCCGCGTTGCCGGGCAGGTGGTTGCTTCCCATGTAGGCGACCGTCCGAGGGCTGAGCAGCCGCACTCCGTCCAGCGAGCCGGCCGGGCTGGACGGCAGGTTGAGCAGCATCGCCATGAACCGGTTGTAGTCGGCCGCGGTGCCGATCAGCCCGCCGCCGCCGCTCAGCATGACAGGCGGCTGCGCAGTCTCGTCCAGATGGTCGGCCCGCGTCGCCTCGCCGCCACGTCCCCGGACGTACAGCGCCGCCATCCGGGGCCGCTGCTCCTGCGAGGGATGGAACGCGGTGTCTGTCATGCCCAGTGGGCCCAGGATCCGCGAGGCGAAGAACTCATCCAGCGACATCCCGGAAGCGACCTCGACCACCCGGCCCAGGACGTCGGTGGCGACTGAGTACGCCCACTCCTTCCCCGGCTGGAACAGCAGCGGCATGCTCGCCCATTTGTCACACGCGGTCGCGAGGTCCATCGTCACCCGCGTGCCGATATCGAACCCCGCGGCCCGGTACATCGCGTCCACCGGGTGCGCCCGGTGGAACCCGTAGGTGCGCCCGGCCGTGTGCGTGAGCAGGTGCCAGATCTGCACCGGCTCGGTGGCGGGGACCGTCACCGGGGCGAAGTCCGTGCCCCCAGAAAACACCCGTACGTTCCCGAACGAGCCCACGAACTTGCTCACCGGATCGGTGAGCTCGAACGCGCCCTCCTCATACAGCATCATTGCCGCGACGGAGGTGATCGGCTTCGTCATCGAGTACAGCCGCCACACGGTGTCGGCCTCGACCGGCAGCCCGGCCTCGGTGTCCCGCTGCCCGCGGGACGCGACGTGCACCAGCTTGCCGTGCCGGGAAACGGTCACCAGCCAGCCAGGCAGCTTGCCCTCGTCCACGTACCGGGCGAGCCGCGCGTCAATCCGCCGCAGCCGCTGCGCGTCCAGCCCCACCTCAGCAGGATCGGCCTCTACCTTGAGATCGTTCACGCCAGCAACGATGCCCGCTCCACGGCCCCTGTGCAAGCGCCCCTATTGTTCGAATTTGCGGTACGCAAACTTCGAGAAATCCGCCCAGCTGCGCCATTATAGTTGTCGTCGTGGCACGCGGACCTGCCGGAGCACCGGTCTACCGGCAGTTGTCGCTCCTGCTTCAGAAGCGCATTGACGCTGGGGAGTGGACTCCTGGCGAGCAGTTGCCGACCGAGTCGGTCCTGGCCGCAGAGTTCGGGGTCAACCGCCTGACCGTCCGTCAGGCACTCGATGAACTGGTTAGGGCCGGCGCGGTGGTGGTTCGCCACGGGAAGGGCACCTTCGTCGCGCGTGAGGTACTGCGGGCCGAGATCGAGGTCGACCCCCAGACTCAGAAATCCGACGCCGGAAGCGTGGTTCGGGCCACCATGCACGCAGTAGGTGGCCCACTGGTCGAGCGGGTGGCTGCCTTCGAGGACGATCACGACCGTAGCGCCGCGGGCTACCTCCAGACGGCGCCTGAGTCGCTGGTCCGACTGGTTACGGTCGCCGGGGTGGAAAGCGAGCCGGTTTTCTTCAACGAGTACTGGATCGACGGCTCCCGGTTCCCGGCCCTCCCCGATCACTGGGGGACGGGGATGACGATGATCGAGGTGCTCCGGGAAGCCTTCGGCGTGACGCTCTTCTACGACTGGCGCGGATTCTCCGCGACAGCAGCAGGGCGCATGCAAGCCGAGTTGTTGCGGGTGCCTGTCGGCCATCCTCTTCTGCTGCGCGACGGGGTAAGCGTCGACGAGGCAGGCCTGCCGGTCTACTACGTTCGGCGCCACATCCCGGGTGAGCGAGCGAAGTTCGTCCTCCGTTACCGGCCAGCCCTCTAGGTTCAGCGATCCAGCCGCCTGCCTCTACGGTTAACGAATAGCCATGTTCGTTATGCACGGCTAACCTGACCGGGTGAGCGCGATCTTGACGGCCAAGGGGCTGACCGCCGGACACGCCGGCCGGGTGCTGTTCGATGGCCTTGACCTGGTTATCGCCCCCGGTGAGGTGACCGGCCTGGTCGGCGCGAACGGGGCGGGCAAGTCCACGCTGCTGCGCATCCTCGCCGGACTGGAGCACGGGGCCGGCGAGCCGGGTGCCCCTGAGCCGGGTGCCCCTGAGCCGGGCGCACTGGAGGCGGGATCGGTCTCGCTTAGCCCGCCGACCGCCACCGTCGGGTACCTGCCGCAGGAGCCCGAGCGCCGGCCGGGGGAGACCGTCAGCGACTTCATCGCCCGCCGTACCGGGGTGGCCAAGGCCCAGCGGGACTTGGACGAGGCCACCGAGGCGCTGGCCGCCGGCCATGCCTGGGCCGACGACGCCTACGCCGACTCGCTGGAGCGCTGGCTCGCTTTGGGCGGCGCCGACCTGGACGAGCGCGCCGAGCAGGCCGCCACCACCGTCGGCCTGCGGGTTGACCTGGGCAGGCCGATGACCGCCCTGTCCGGCGGCCAGGCGGCGCGGGCCAACCTCGCAGCGCTGCTGCTGTCCCGTTACGACATCTTCCTGCTTGACGAGCCGACCAATGACCTGGACATCGCCGGCCTTGAGATCCTCGAGGGCTTCGTCGGCAGCCTGCGCGCCGGGACCGTGCTGGTCAGCCACGACCGGGCATTCCTGGAGCGCACAGTGCACCGGGTGCTCGAGCTCGACCTGGCCCAGCAGCAGGTCCGCCTGTACGGCGGAGGATACCTGGCCTACCTGGACGAGCGCGAGATCGCCCGCCAGCACGCCCGCGACGCCTATGACCAGTACGCCGACAACCGGGCCGGGCTGGAGCAGCGGATGCGGACCCAGATCGGCTGGGCCGACAAGGGCGTCCGGGAGGCCAGGTCCAAGGCGACGGACAACGACAAGAACGTCCTGCGCCATCAGGTCGCCAAGTCGGAGAAGCTCGCTGGCAAGGTGAAGGCCACTGAGCGGATGCTGGAGCGGCTCGAGGTGGTCCAGGAGCCGCGCAAGGAATGGCAGCTGCACATGGAGATCGCCGCCGCTCCGCGCTCAGGGACGGTGGCCGGGGTCTTGCGGTCGGCGGTGATCGATCGCGGGGATTTCCGGCTGGGACCGGTGAGCCTGCAGGTGAACTGGGCCGACCGGATCGCCATCACCGGGCCGAACGGGTCCGGCAAGTCCACGCTGATCGGCGCGCTACTTGGCCGGGTGGCGCTGTCTGGCGGCGAGGCTTCCCTTGGCGCCGGCGTGCACGTCGGCGAAGTCGACCAGGCTCGCGCCCTGTTCGGTGACGCGGTCCCATTGCTGGACGCCTTCGCCACCCAGGCCCCCGACATGCTCCCCGCAGAGGCCAGGACGCTGCTAGCCAAGTACGGGCTGAAGGGCGACCATGTGCTGCGTCCCGCGCGCAGCCTGTCACCCGGCGAGCGCACGCGCGCGGCGCTGGCCCTGCTCCAGGCGCGCGGCGTGAACCTGCTGGTGCTGGACGAGCCGACCAACCACCTGGACCTGCCGGCCATCGAGCAGCTAGAGGCCGCGCTGGCCGAGTACCCCGGAACGTTCCTGCTAGTCACCCACGATCGCCGCATGCTGCAGGCCGTCTCCGTCACCCGCCGCCTGGCCGTCCGCGACGGCCAGGTCGCCGAGGTCAGCTGACCTGTCGGGGCTAGGCGGGATGGTCTTCGGGTCAGGGCTGGACGCGGGAAGGTTCGCTCCGACCCTAGTCAATGCTCGATGCCTGCGAGCTGACAGCAGGAGTGCGGGAACTGTCTCCTCGGGAAGCGGTGCGACTAGGTCGAGGGACCGCTCGACGACCGTGAGGTACTCGTGCCACCGCTTGCCGTCTGGGCTGTACGCGGTGAGGAGGGTCGCCGTGGCGAATATCGGGATGCTGCCCAGCTTCCCCCTGTCGGGGAACACCTCGCTGAGCGGTTCGAAGCCGATCGCGGAGCGGGCCAGGAAGGCGTAGTTGTCGGCTTCGGAGACGCCGAAGTCCAGGGCGTCCATTCCGGTAATGCGCTGCGCCATCGCGAGCAGGTCAGCTTCGGCTGGCCACTGCCAGGAGCAGGCGTCGATCGCGATGTAGCCGGCCACGCGCACGCACAGGCCCAGGCAGTGCAGGTATCGCTCGTCGCTCATCGCCTGCAGGCTGCTGGCGAACCCTTCCTCGTCGCCGCTGATGGCGTATCCCAGCAGTGCGCGCGTTGCCTGGTCAACTTCCGGCTCGATCACCATGGTTTGCCTCCCTGCGGTGTCGCATAAACGCTATCCCTCACACCCGGTCCCCGGCACGGCGGTCGACTGCGAGACCGTGACCGTGCCTCAACTGGCCTGCTGAGTCGCCGTCACTGGCGTGGGGCTGGGTAGGCGGATGGCTGGGACGGCGGCGGGACGGGGGGGTTGCCGCTGAGCAGGTCGCGAAGCTGGCGATACGCACGGGACTGCTGCCAGGTGAACAAGATAGCGTGCGGGTTCCGGGCGCTCGCGGCCATGCGGTTGCCGTTGCCGGTGGAGGTGAGGCCGCGCGGGTCATCGGGTGTGGCGAAGTGGACGTGGCCGCTACGGAAGAAGTTCGGGTCGAGGCAGTCGATGCCCGCCAGTTCGTGCCAGGGGATGTCCGTGGACTGGCTCCCGTTGATCTTGCCCGCGTGCGTCCGCTCGATGTGGATGCCGCCTTGGTGGACGGTGACCGTGGCGAGGTACCCCTTGATGGCGAACGGGAGCAGCCAGGGGGCTGCGATCCGGGGTTGCACGGACGATCGGCGGCCACGCAGGCGCACCGGCTTCCGGGTGCGCGGCGGGTTCGCCGGGCGTGGCTGATAGGGCACGCGTGCCGGCGTGGGCGCCGCCGATGGCCGGCTCACGGGCTTAGGTGGCGGAACGGCCCTTCTCGCGGCTGATGAGGCGCTCGCGGCCGGTCGCTTGGTGGAAGCCTTCCCTTTGCCGGATGTGGTCGTGTAGCGCAGGCCGCTACCTGGTACGGACAGCGTCGTCTGGACCTTGCCGTTGGCGCGCTTGGTGACGCGGACGCCCTTTACCCCGGCGCTGTAGCTAATCCCGGACTTGGACGCCGTCACGCGGAACGGCCCCATCTTCAACGACTTGCGGTAGCTGAACCCCATCGTCTTGCCTCGCTCGTGATCCCCGCCCCAAACGTACCGGAATCGGCACGACCGAAACGTAGCCTAACCAACTGCCGCGTAACGTGGCAGAAGTTGCGATATGTTGCGCACTTGTCCAGCAAGCGAGATAGGGGCGAGGGGCGGTCCCCTTGCGCCGGCGGCCGTCCGCCCGTGCCGCGGCCTCCCGGGTGATGCGGGTCCCAGGCAGGTGCCGTGCGGGGGCCAGTCGCCGGGCGCCCCGGGCACCGGTTTATGACATAGGCCGACATATGTCAGAAAATGACCCAAGATCGGGGTGGAAAACTATGACGTAACGGACATATTGGGGTACATTTTCTGACACAAGACGCCCGGTAAGCTTTTAGCTACTTAACGCTACCCCGAGGGTCGCTCGTGCCGTGCCCCTTCCTGGAGGGGCCCCCGCTGCTTGCCACTGGACACACCCGGCAGCAGATCCGGCGCGCGCAAGCCGCGGTTGCCCGCCGGGTCCTCGTTCCGGTGATCGCGCAGACCAGCGGGTAACTATTATGAATCGTTAGCAGGGGAAACCTTTCCCGGGCTGTGGCGGTTACGGCACTATGGCCGCTGGCTGAGGGAGGTTTGGGTGGCTTCGATGCCCCTTCGGGATGGGGACCCGTCGAGGATTGGCCGGTACCGGCTGACAGCGCGACTGGGCGCAGGCGGCATGGGGGTGGTGTACCTCGGTACGGCCAAGGACGGCAGCCAGGTCGCGATCAAGGTGCTGCGCCCAGAACTGGCCGACGACCAGGAGTTCCGTACCAGGTTCCGGCGGGAAGTCGCCGTGCTGACTCGAGTGAACGGGCTGTGCACGGTTCGCGTGATCGAGGCGGACACCGAGTCGGCGAAGCCGTTCCTGGCGACGGAGTACGCCGAAGGGCCGTCGCTGTCGGAGTACGTCAGCGCCTACGGCCCGCTTGAGCCGCAGATGCTGCTCGGCCTGGCGACCGGACTGGCCGAGGCGCTGGCGGCGATCCACGCGGCGGGGGTTATCCACCGGGACCTCAAGCCTGGCAACGTGCTCCTCACCCCTGCGGGGCCGAAGGTCATCGACTTCGGCATCGCGCACGCCCTCGACGCGACCGCTGTCACCCGAACCGGCATGACCGTCGGCTCGCCCGGTTTCATGGCACCCGAGCAGATCGCCGGGCAGGCGGGGCAGCCGGCTGACGTCTTCTCGTGGGGCCTGACGGTGGCGTATGCCGCCAGCGGCCAGCCGCCATTCGGCACCGGGCCAACCGACGCGATCATGTACCGCATTCTCCACGACAGCCCGAACATCGCGGCAGTCCCCGCGCAGTTGCGCCCGGCGGTCGAGGCCGCCTTGGCGAAGAGCCCAGCTAGTCGCCCCACCGCAGAAGCTCTCCTTGGCGGCCTGACGCAGCAACCGGACGCCCCCGGCGACGCGACCACCCAGCATGTGCTCTCGCGCACCTGGCTGCTCCCGGCATCCGAGCAGGCTGCCCTCACAAGCAGACGCCGCCACATCCGGCTGCTGCCGGTACTCGCGGGAGCGGTCGCGGTTGCCGTCGTCGTTGGCGCTACCGCGGCCTTTATGGTCAGCTCGTCAGGGCCGCCGAAGCCGGACCCGTCAGCTGCTGGCGCTTCCTCGGTCCAGGCGACCCGCCCTGCCTCGCTACCCTCGTCTGCTTCTTCCGCGCCGTCACCAAGCGCAGCGACCGCCGGGGCATTGCCCATGGTCACGGTCGGGAGCTACTCAGGAACGCAGCCCTCCTTGATCGGCATAAGCGGGGACGCCGGAGACATAGTGCAGAACATCGACTGGTTGTCATGGACGAAGACCAGCGCCTACGGGCAGGGGGTCGTTGATGACGACAGCTGCGTCCCCAACTGCGCTAGCGGAACGACGACCCCAGTTGCCGCTCAGATCACGCTGTCTGATCCATCCGCAGGCCAGTTCACGCGCATGTCCGAAACGTACGAAGGAGAAACCATAACGATGACCTACCCGGGCGCCCAGTGGCCACTATCGGCAGATCCAGCATCGACCACGTGCCCGACCCCAGGCCAGCTCATGACCGCCTGGCAGGCGGCCTCACCGGCCGATCAGCAGAGCTGGGGGAGCCCAAGCGCCGTCACCGGCTTCGACGACGTCCAGTGCTGGCGGGACTGGGTCGTGGCCGGCGTAACCGGTAACGGCAACGGTGCCTTCGTCTTCTCCCAGTCCGGCGGCGGCCTGTACCTGATTCCGGAGGCGGAATTGCAGGAGTTCAGTACCGAAGTCTGCCCCGATCCGAATGCCCCGAGCAGTTGGAAGAACTACTCGAACGGCCCAGCGAACTGCTAGCGTGCGGCTCGCCAGCCTTCCGCACGTGCGGGGCCCGGCAAACTGTCGCGGTGATCGCGCTCGCAGGTAATAATAAGGACACACGGTGAGGATTTCGGCATAGCTCGCTATGTCACTGCAGTGGCGGCCCCTCGGCTAACGGGGATGAGGCAGGGCGTTGAACGCTGGGCATCAAGAACGGGATCCACCTGCTGGAGTTCCGGAGGCTGGTGGCAAGCCGTCCCGGATTGATGCTCCTGGGGTTCAGGGCCTGCAACTAGGCGATCGCGGCGTCCAGATCAACTACTTCGACTACCGGACGTTTACCGATGCCGTCGCCCTGCCCCCGCTGGTGGCAAGCTCAGGAACTATCGTTTCGCCCTATCGCGGCCTCGGCGCCTTCAGTGGTCAGGACACCGGCTTGTTCTTTGGCCGCGAAACGGCGGCCGACCAGGTGCTAAAGCTGATGTCACAGCGTCTGGACGGCGCGAGCCTGCTGGTCGTTTCCGGAGCGTCAGGGGCAGGAAAGTCATCGCTGGTGCGCGCGGGGATCCTGCCCCGCCTGCGAGAAGCCGGCCTCATCTCGGCACCTGAGGCCGCACGCTGGCCGTGCCTGCTGCTCACTCCTGGACCCGACCCGCTTAATCAGCTCGCGGTGGGGGTGGCGCCGCTGGCTGGCGCGGACGCCGCCGCGGTGCGGCAAGGACTGGCCGCTGACCCGAACGGCTTTGCCCTGACCGCCCGTCAGGCAGCGCTGGCCCAGCTAGACACGGCGACGCAGGACCAGGGAGCGCTTGACGCAACGGCACAGTGCCGCTTGCTGCTTGTAGTCGATCAGTTCGAGCAGTTGTTCACGCTATGCAAGAACGAGCAGGAGCGGCGCTCGTTCATCACCGCGCTCCATGCAGCGGCCACCAGCAGGCACGGGGACAGGCAACTGCCGTCGGCCCTCGTGGTGCTCGTCGTCCGCGCGGATTTTGAGCTCCGGCTGGCTGGCTACCCGCAGCTGACCGATGCGGTCCAGCACCGCTACCTGCTGACCGCCATGACCGAGCGACAGCTGCGAATGGCCATTACCGGTCCCGCCGCGAAAGCCGGCTCGACTGTCGACGCCGAGCTAGTGCAGGTACTGCTCGACGAGGTTGGCACTCACGCCAGCCGCCCAGCCGACGGATACGCGGGGCCGGCGATCGGCGCGGGCGTGCTGCCATTGCTGTCCTACGCGCTTGACCAGGCGTGGCGGACCCGCGCCGGCCCGGCGCTGACCTTGGCCGACTACGAGCGCACCGGCGGCATCGAAAGCGCGGTGGGTAGCAGCGCGCAGCGCGCCTACGAGCAGCTCACGCCGGCTCAGCAGGATGCCGCTCGACGGATATTCACCAGGCTGACGACGACGAGCGTTGATGGCAGGGATACTGCCGCGCGGGTAGCGCGCGGCGATCTAGTGGCCGGGCTGGGCGTCTCCCAAACGCGCGACGTGGAAGTCGTCCTCGAAACGTTCACCGCCAGGCGCCTGCTGACGTTGGGCGCGGACACGGTCGAGATCAGCCACGAGGCGCTGCTTACCGCCTGGCCGCTGCTGCGTGACACATGGCTCGCCGAGACCCACGCCGACCGCATTGTCAGGGCCCGACTGCAGCTAGCCGCGCAGGAGTGGGCTGCTGCCGCCTTCAAGCCCGACTACCTCTACGGCGGCAGCCGCCTGCAGACCGCGCAGGATGCCGGCGCCCGGATCGACGCCGACGGTCGGCAAGCCAGGCTCAGCGCGACCGAGCGTGATTTCCTGCGCGCGAGCAGCCGCGCGGACCGGCGCCGCGCCCGGCGCCGGCGGGAGGTGATGGCGACCCTGATGGCCCTCGTCGTCGGCCTAGCTGTCCTCGCCGTCATCGCCTTCCGGGCCAACCAGGCGTCCGCCGTTCAGCGAGACAACGCGATCTCCGCCCAGTTGGCCGGGCAGAGCCTGGCTCTCGGCGATACCAACGCCACGGCCGCCAAGCTGGAGAGCATCGCCGCATGGAGCATCGACCCAACCGTCCAGGCCAACTACGCGATGCTCGCCGCGGCCGCACGGCCGCAGATCGCGACCATCGCAGGACCCGGGCTCCGCGTCGACTCGGTGGCCGTGCGCCCGAACGGCAAGCTGCTCGCCACCGGCGGCGACAGCGGCGCCGTCCGGATCTGGAACCTGGCCACCTTGCGTCAGGTCGGGCGCTCCATCACCGGTCATCTTGGCCCAGTCTCCTGGCTGGCGTTCAGCCCGGATGGCACGCTACTGGCCTTCGACAGCTACTTTAATGGGCTGATCCTTTGGGATCTGGTCACCCACAAGCAGGTCGCGAAATTTTCCGGAAGCCACCTGGCGTTCAGCCCGGACGGGAAGGTACTCGCCGTCGCCGATTCTGGTGACGGTGAGGTCTTGCTGTGGAGCCTGGCGACGCACCGGAGCATAGGCGGCCCTCTTTATGTCGGTACCTCGAAGAACGTCGCCTTCGCGTCCTTGGCGTTCAGCCCGGACAGCAGGGTGCTGGCGGTCGGAAATATATACAGCGACACGGTGCAATTCTGGAACGTGGCCACCCGCAAAGTAACGTGGCAATTGCGCAACGTGAGGGCGACGTCGCCCGTGTTCAGTCCGAATGGCGGACCACTGGCCGTGATCGCAAGCGATGGCGCCGTTCAACTGTGGGATGTGGCCACCCGGCGCTCGGCCCGCAAGCCTATTGTCGTCAGCGGCGCGGCTAACTCGCTGGCGTTCAGCCCGGACGGCACGGTGCTGGCGGTTGGTGGCACGGCTGGCGCGGCGTGGCTGTTGAATCCAGTGACCGGGCAGCAGGTCGGGAGCGTGGTCACCGGCGACCCGGGAACAGTGTCCGTGGCGTTCATCCCAGGAAACTCAACGCTGGTCACGAGCGTCTATCGCGGCCCGGTCCGGCTGTGGGATGCGACGCTGGTCGCCGGCCAGCAGATCGGCAGCCCGATCATCAGCCCTGACAAAGAGAGCATCCAAGCGGCGGCCTTCAGCCCGAACGGGATCCTCGCCACGAGCAGCCTGTACGGGATGGCCAGGTGGGACGTGACTGCCCATCGACAGGTCGGCAGCTTCATTAGATTCGACAGCACGCGCAACAGTGCCGAAGGGGTTGCGTTCAATCAACGGGGCACGATGCTGGCGGATATTTATGATGGCTCCGTGCAACTGTGGGACGTGGCCACCGGGCGCCTTGTCGGGAGTTTCTCCGTTGGCACCGTTAACGGCATTCTGGCCTTCAACCAGAGTGGGACGATTGTGGCCGTCAACATCGAAGGCGAGGTGGCGCTGTGGGACGTCGCCACGCACCGCCTGATCGAGAAGCTCAGCTACAAAGATAAGGACGCTGTAGTCGACTCACTGGCGTTCAGCCCGGACGCCACGATGGTGGCCGCCGGCGAATCGGACGGAAAGGCCGTGGTCTGGAACGTGGCCACGCACCGGCTGATCGCAACCCTCGCGACGCGCTCAAAGTCGGTCAACTCGGTGGCGTTCAGCCCGGACGGCGCGGACCTAGCCACCGGTGACGCTGACGGGGAGGTGCTGCTGTGGAACATGCGTTCGCGCACGCAGGCCGCCGACATCGTGACGGGCAACGCGGCCATCAACTCGGTAGTGTTCAGCCGAGACGGCACGGTCATGGCCACGGGCGGCTACGACGGCACGGCCAGGCTGTGGGACGTGGCGACGGGCCAGCAGATCGGGACTGCGCTGACCATTGAGTTCGGGTCGGTGATGACGTTCAGTCCGGATGACCGCACGCTAGTCACCACTGGGTTTGGCGGTGCCGCGCGGTGGGATGTGGGTTACATCTCGGGGGTGCTGAGCCGGCTGTGCTCGCAGGTTGGGGGCAAGCTCACCAGCGGGCAGTGGACGCGTTACGTGCCACCCGGCCCAAGTTACCGGGACGCTTGCGTCAGCCGGTGACGCTGCCCAAGCCGGTACTCCCGCCCTGGCGCACTGCGCCGCGCGTGCCGGCACTGGTGCTAGTGCCGTGCGTGGCGGTGGGGGGCGCCGGCAGGCCGACCGGGGAACTGCCCAAGGAACTGAGGCTACTAGAGGAACTGGACCCTAGGTCCGGGCTCGGGCTCGGGCTTGGGCTGCTGGCAGAGGCCGAGGCCGAGGGGCGCGCAGTGGCGCCGCCGCAGGCCGCGAGCAGGCCGCCTGCGCCGACGGCAAGCGCCGCCCCGCCGGCGATGGTAAACAGCCGGCGACGGTCAAGGCCGGGCGTCTCGGCGGCCGGGTCCGTGCGCTTATCCATGCGGTCCTCGTGATACCAGCACGGATTCGGGCGCTCCGGCTGGCGGATACAACATAACCATGTACGCCGCCATGCGGCTACTGTAGCCGTGATCAATTATGCTTGTCCGCATTACTGCTATTACTAGCGAATAGATTGCGTGATGCCGCTAATCACCCCAAATGTCCGCTGATGACGCATCCCGATAACGAGGCTGAGCCTCGCGGTCCCATCTTCGTGCTGTGCTCGGCTCGGTCGGGGTCGACGCTGCTGCGATTCCTGCTCGATGCCCACCCGCACCTGGCCTGCCCGCCCGAGACGAGGCTGCCGTGGCTGTGCACTCAGCTTGCGATCGCGTGGTCGGTGATCGAGGGCGTTCCCGTGTCGGCCGGGGAAAGTGTCCAGGTGCCCGAGTTGCCAGCGCAGGTGGTGGCGGGGCTGCGGCAAAGCCTCGACCCGATGCTGGCGTCCTACCTGGCACGCCAGGGCAAAACGCGGTTCTGCGACAAGAGCCTGGGCGGCGCGCAGCATGCGGACCTGCTCGCGCAGGTGTGGCCGGAGGCGAGATTCTTGTGCCTGTACCGCCACCCGATGGATGTGATCAGCTCGGGCATCGAGGCGTCGCCCTGGGGCCTGACCGGCTACGGGTTTGAGGCGTACGCCACGGGCTCGGCCAACATCGTGGCCGCACTGGCCCGCTACTGGGCTGACCATGCCGAAGCGATCCTCTCGGCCGAGGATCGCTTCGCGGCCGGTTGCCTGCGGCTTCGGTATGAGGACCTGATCGCCGACCCGGCGGGCGAGGCTAGCCGCATGTTCGAGTTTATCGGGGTCGAGCCGGTTGCCGGGATCGAGAGCACCTGCTTCAGCGCCGAGCGAGAGCGGTTCGGCCCGGGGGACTACAAGATCTGGAACACGGCAGGGATTAACGCCGCATCGGTGGGCCGAGGATGGCAGTTGCCTGCCCGGCTGATTCCCGAGCCACTGCTCGGCAAGGTCAACGATCTTCTGGACCGGCTCGGCTACTTGCGCGTGGATGAGCGGTGGGGGGTCGGCAGTCGGCCTGGCGACCTTCGGGTCAACGCCACCGTGCCGTCACACCGCGCACCAGGGGCCGCAACCGGAGTCCAGGCGCGGCTCACCCCCGAGGCGCGAACAGTCGGTGACCGTCTCACCATGGGCACGCGGGGTCTTGGCGCGCGCCTTACCCGCTCGTGGCAATCGTGCTCCCGGGAGTCCGTGCTGCTGTTCGCGACCGGAGGGACCCAAACGGGCGATGACGTCTGGTGGCGAGTCGATCTCGGGAACGGAGCCATCGAGCAGGGAACGGGCCACCGCGCGGTGGACACCGACTGGAGCGTGACCGGATCTGCCCAGGCCTGGGAACTGGTCCTGCGCGACCGAACGAACTTGAGCGTCGCGTTCCGCAGAAGCGAACTGCGCTACGCCGACCAGGGCGACGCTGGCCCGGGATCACGAGCGGCCGACGATCGGGTCGCGATGCTAGCCGACTTGCTTGGCATCACAAGCTGGCAGTCGGTCTAGAAAGCTTGGGTGGCGGTTGTAGTTGTCCGGGTACTGTCGCCCTGTCAACGACCGATTACCTGGCCTTGCATTGGTCGCACCGGAACCAGCACCGGTACCCGGATGGCCAGTTCTACCTTGACCTGCATGGTTACGGCCAGGGTCAGCCGGCCGGGCCGCTGCGGGCATTGTGGCGCTTCCTGCTGGCCTTCGGAACGCCTCGCGATGAGCTGCTAGTCGATGTTGACGAGTCCGCGACTCAGTACCGGTCACTGATGGCGGGACAGCGGATGCTTGTGCTGCTCGACAACGCCAGGGGCGCTGATCAGGTGCGCCCGCTGTTGCCGGGGCCGGGCGGGGTTCCCGCGAGCCACGGTACCGCGCAGCGCACTTCGAGCAGGCTTGGCGGCCCCGGGTTAGCGGGCCGTAGCGAGGCCGTGTTCGTCACGAGGCTTTGAAGACCTCGTCGAGGTGCCACTCCAGGAACTCGCGCGCGGGCCGGTCGGGCCTGCGGTCGGGCAGCGCGATCACCTGTCCGGCCTTGGAGTAGAACTGCTCCCCGTTGCCGAAGTCCGTGCGCAACCGCGGACTCACCACCAGTCGGTGCGCTGGGTCCACGGCGAGGTAGCCGCGGTCGAACATGGTGTGCACGTCGCTACGCAACAGCAGTCCGTTGTCCAGCCGGTTCTCGCCGCCACTGGTGACTGGCCTGATGTGCGCGGCCTGCAAGACCGGGCGGATCTTCGTTCCGGTGATCGCGCAGTGCCCGCGATAGGCTGACAGCACCACGGCCTTGAACGCCTGCTGGGCCAGCCGGCGAGGCGCGAGCCGAGGGTCCCCGAACACCGGCCCGGCAGCGTGCCAGGGCTGGCCCAGGTCAAGTTCTGTCGGCAGCGGAGTTCCGAGTACAAGCTGCATCAGCACGTCGAAATACCCGGCGTGGGCGGGGTCGCCCATGTCGTAGCCCTTGCCCTGCACGATGCTGGAGGCGAACCCCGGCGGCGGGTCGTATGCCATCTCGTCGGGAAAGAAGGTCACGTCCCGGATGAGCACGCAGCCGATCTCGGGGTCCTCGTGCACCCCGATCGGCTCCCGCCGGTAGTGCGCGATCCGCTCGCGCATCCGCTCCAGGCTGTCGACCCCGTTGCCCTTGCCAAGCATGTCCCAGGCCTCCGACGCGGTCAGCGCGGCAAACCCGCTGTAGAACCCGCCGCCGACTACCCGGTTGTGCGGCGCGTGCGTCTTGAAGAAGAACGGCTCGCCAATCTCCAGTGCGCCGAACCTGCGCCCGCCACCAGGCCGCCAGAAGTTGACCTCAGCCCCAGAGACCTCAGGGCGGGCGAGGAACCGATACCACTCCCCGTCAGTGACGCCAACATAGCCGTGCATGCGGACATTCTGCACCTTTGGCAACGCGGTGCGCATCGGAACCAAGATCAAGATTCATGGCCAGAACGGGCCGTGCCTCGTCCCGCACGTCGAGCCTTGGTTCAGCCGGGCCGATGGCGTCGGCAGGCCGAGACGGCGAGCGCGGTCATTCCTCATCTGGGCACGAGCCAGGGGTTAGGCGCAGAGCAGGGTGATGGTGCGTGCGGCCTGCGGGGGAGTGTGCCTTGGTGATGGGTCACCCTCCTGCGCGCTCGTGCTGTTGATCGTGCCGCAAAATTCGGCACGATCAACAGCGAACGGGCAAAGCGGGCTGCGTATCTTGGGCCAAGGGGCATGGATGAACGGCAAATCAGGGCCTTCAGGCGGGATCGACTCCACGGGCTGCGGTGACAGGGACTCGCCGGTGGTGCTATCTGCGGCAGACCGAGGTTGCGGCGCAAGCGCTCGTGGGCAGGAGACGAACGACACCGGCCCTCGGGCCGCGAATCAGGGCACGGATGAGGAGAGACGATGTCACAGCGGCAGAGCGGAACAGTCAAGTGGTTCAACGACGAGAAGGGGTTCGGATTCATCACCCCTGACGACGGCAGCGCGGACTTGTTCGTCCACTTCAAGGCTATCGAGACCGGCGGATTCAAGAGCCTGAAGGAGGGACAGAAGGTCTCCTTTGTGGCCGAGATGGGCCAGAAGGGCATGCAGGCCGCTCAGGTCCGGGCCGAATGACCGACGCCGGGCAGCCAAGCGGCCTTCCCGCGCACAGCACGTTCGCTGATGGGCGACCGATCTGGCTGGACCGGATGGACAAGGTCCGCAACGTGGTCCGGCAGGAGATGATCTCCCGCCAGCTGGACAGGCATCTGCCCCCGGCCCCGGCGCGCATCCTCGACGTGGGTGCTGGGCAGGGAACGCAGTCGATCCGGCTGTCTCGCGCAGGCCATCACGTGCTCGCCATCGAGCCCGACCCCGAAATGCGCGCTGCCTTCCGTGCCGCACTGGGCAGCGAGGGCGCCGAGGTGCGCGAGCGCGTGACGGTGGCTGACGGCTCGCTTGGCGGGCTCGCCGCGGTGACCGGCAGCGACCGCTACGACGTGGTGCTGCTGCTGGGCGTTCTCATGTACCTGCCCTCCAGCGAGCCGGTGATCGCCGAGCTCGCAGCCCACGTCGCGCCGGGTGGGCTGCTCGCCGTCGCGGCGCGCACGACGGCCTCGGCGCTGTGGCGCCCGGCAGCCCGGCAGGACTGGCGGGCAGCGCTCGCCGCATTCGACGAGCATGACCGTGCCCGCGCCCAAGGGCGCGACATGCGCTACGTCAACGAGCTCGGCACACCCGCCCGCGCTGATGACCTCGACACCCTCACCGCCCTCGCGGCCGCTGCCGGGCTGCGACTGGAGAACTGGTACGGCGTGCGGATAGCTGTCGACATGAACGAGCTCGACCCCGCCCCGCCGGCGGATCCTGATCAACTGGCCGCGCTCCTCGACGTCGAAGAGCGCCTCGGTGCCACCGATCCCTACCGGCAGGTCGCACAGCTCGCGCACCTGATCCTGCGCAACGGGTGAGCCTGGCTGATCAGCGGCGAACTACCCCACGCGCGGCCCGGCGCGTGCCGGCCCGGCGCGGCAGCACGTCCGGGTCGCGGAGCTGTCCGGGTCGCGGAGCTGTCCGGGTCGCGGAGCTGTCCGGGTCGCGGCAGCACGTCCGGGTCGCGGAGCTGTGTGGGCAGTGGGCCATTGCTGCTGCCATGGCGACAGCGGTGACGCTTTGCGTACTTTTTCCGCTCGCGGTGATGGCGCCATTGCTGCTCCTGTGGTGTTACCGATCCTGTGGTGTTACCGATCCTGTGGTGTTACCGATCCTGCGGGGTTACCGATCCGCCGCTAGCCATCGTCGCGGCCATCGCGTCGCCGCAACATCTGCGACCTCCTGACACAGAGGGGACCAGAGCAGCTCATTGAGGCTTAGCGGCCAGCCTGGCGCGAAAAGACGTTGCGTATAGTGTTCTCGCAAGTCACGGTATCGGAATTGTCTAGAAATTTATATTTTCATTAGCATCAAGTTACTTGGCGAGATCCTCGGGGAGAGCTTCTAATGAGGACGTTCTGCTTTTCCGGGAAACGGTATTGACACTAGGGGGGCGCGGATGAAACCTTAAGCTCGGACGGCGTGGGCAGACCGGCGATATTGCGCGGTGAACAATGCGCTGAAAGGCCGTCGAGGGCCAGATCTAGTCTTTGGCGGCAAGCGATCGGCCCGGTCCGTTTTGCCGGTCAGGGACACCCGGTGCGTGCGTCCGGACCACCGCAGCATCGCGGATGAAGGGACCCGCCGGGTCCGACCGCGAGGCGCGGGAAGGGAGTTCTCGCGTGTCTTCACCCAGCTTGCTTCACCAGTCACGCCGCAGGCTGCGCCATCGACTGCTGGCCTTGGCGGCCACGGCAGCGGCCACGGTCGGCGGGACCGGACTGGCCTTGGCCCCGCCCGCTCATGCCTTTATCTTCTCCGAGCAGGCTTTTGTCAGCAACGGGAACGACGGCACCGTCTCGGTCATCAACGAGTTCACCGGCGCGGTTACCGCCACGATCGGCGTGGGCGCCAACTCCAACCCGATGGCGGTCGTGGCCAACCCCTGGGGGACCGCCGTCTACGTCCTCAACTACGGCTTCCCGGGGCGCGGCCTGCCTGGCAGCACCATCTCGGTCATCAACGCCTTCACCGACAAGGTGACCGCCACGATCAGCGGTGTCACCGACCCTTACGCCATGGCCGTCAGCCCCGCAGAACCACTCGCTTACGTCGTCGGGGACGGCACCGTCTGGGTGATCAACACCCGCACCGATACCGTCACCGGCACCATCAGCGGATTCAGGGACCCCACCGGCGTGGCGATCAGCCCGGACGGCCGGACGGCCTACATCAGCGACTACGACAAGAATGACGTGTCGGTGATCGACATCCGCACCAACACCGTCACCGCCACCATCGCCGTCGGTGCTAACCCCTACGGGCTGGCGATCAGCCCCAGTGGGAGCGAGGTGTACGTCGCCAACCGCAGTGGCAACACCGTCTCGGTCATTAACACAGGCACCCGCGCCGTCACCGCGACGATCGGCGTGGGAGGCGGCCCCAGCAAGGTCGCCTTCAACCCGGCCGGTACCACCGCCTACGTCGTCAATGCTGGCGCCGGCACCGTCTCGGTCATCAACACCAGTACGGCCACCGTCGCCGCCACCATCACCAGCGGCCTCGGCGGCCCCGACTCGGTCGCGGCCGGCTTCCACCTGCCCCGCGCCGTCGTGTACATCACCAACTACCACGCCGACAACGTCGCAGTCCTCAACCCCGGAACCAACACCATCACCAGCACGATTCCCGTCGGCAACCAGCCGCAAGGAGTGGCCTTCGCTCTGTAACCACCAGCCAACATTGGTCGTTGTCGGTGCGCAGTTCCGCCTTCCGCGTCACGTCCGGATGAACACGGCGCCAATCTCGGGGTCCCCGTGGCTCGCCGGCACGTCGAGCCTTGGTTCGACCGGGCTGGCGAGCCTATCGGCCGGCCGGGGCGCGGCGGGTGATCGTGGTGGCGGGGACGTCGTTGTCCAAGGTGATTGCCATGGTGCCGGGCTTGTAGCGGTCGTCGGAGCAAAGGAACGGGCGGCCGTCGCTGGTCGTGATCACGTAGCGGTGGCGCAGCATCGGGCTGCCGCGGCGGACGCCGAGCAGTGACGCCTCGGTCGGTCCCGCGCCGACCGCGTCGATCGTGTGCTTGCCGTGCCCGTAGGCGACGCCGGTGGTTTCCCTGAGCGCTTCGGTTAGCGACGCCACGTCGCGCGGGAGTGCGACGACCGCGTCGGCGACCCACGGGGTGTAGACGCTGTGCTCGACGAGGATCGGCTCGCCGTCCAGCGTCCGCAGCCGCAGGACGTGCAGGAGCGGTTCGGTCGCCGGCACCGCGAGCACCGTGGCCTGCTCGGCGCTGGCGGGCTTGCGCTGCAACCGGAGGATCAGCCCGCCAGGAGTGCGCCCCTGGCACGCGGCCCACTGGGCGAAGCTCTGAAGCTCGCCGAGGCTCTGGGTCGGCGCCGCCCGCAGTACCGTACGGCGCGCGCCCTGGCGGGTGTCGAGCAGTCCCTCGCCCTGCAGCGTGATCACCGCCTGCCGGACGGTGCCGCGCGACACCCCGTACCGCCCCGCTAGCTCGGCCTCGGGCGGTAGGCACGACCCCGGCGGATAGACCGCCGCCGCGATCTGCCGGCGCAGGTCATCGGCTATCTGGCGGTACTGCACGACCATGACGCGCCCTTCCCTAAGTTGTCTAGGCAAGTCCACCTTCCAGACACCTTCCAACAGTACAGTTTGCGCTGATCTTGACTAGTCAAGTAGGGCGACAGGAAGGTTGTGATCGTGGGTTTCCCCTCGAAAGCCCTGGCTGCATGGAAAGCTAAACCAAAGCTCATCCGGTGGATCGTAGCGCCCACGGCCGCGCTCTGCGTGCTGACCGCCGCCGGCGCGTCGGCCGCCACGCTAGCGAGCAACAGCACCACGCCTGCCACCACCTCGCCGGCGGCCGGCGCCGCCGTGGCGGCCACCGCGAACGCGGCCACCGCGAACGCGGCCACCGCGAACGCGGCCACCGCGAACGCGGCCACCGCGAACGCGGCCACCGCGACGCGGTCACCGCGGCCACCGCGGCCACGCCATCCGGCACGCTGTCCATCGACGGTGGCGCCGCCACGGTGCAGGCCGGGACGTCGCTCACGTTCGACTACTCGACGGCGACCGCGGGCAGCACCAACTGGGTCGGGGTCTACCCGCAGGGGCAGGTCCCCGGCGACGTCGCGTCTTCGGTGTGGGCTTACGCGCCGGATGCCTCCGGGCAGGTGACGCTGAGCACCACGGGCCTCGCCGCCGGCACGTACGAGGCCTGGCTGCTCTACGACGACGGCTACGGCGAGATGTCTGGCGCCGTCACCTTCACGGTTACGGGGGCGAACACCGGCCCGAGCGGGACCATTAGCGTGAGCGGGAACACCAGCGTCGTCGAGGGGCTGCCCATCAGCCTCGGCTACACGGCGGACCCGGCGACTGCCTCCAACTGGATCGGCCTGTACCACGAGGGCAACTCCGACCTCGAGGACTACCTGACCTACACCTACGCGCCGGACGCCAGCGGTACCGCCACGTTCGGCACGGCTGGCCTGGCACCGGGGTCGTACCAGGCGGTCCTGCTGTATGACGACGGCTACACCGCCCTCGCCGGCCCGGCGACCTTCACGGTGACCGCGCCTCCGGTCGTTCCGCAGCCCGTCTACCACGCTACCCTCGACGGCGCCGGCAAGGCCGCCTTCACCAGCCCGTCCGGCGTCGCGGTCGACAGCAAGGGCGACGTGTGGACCACCGATGCCGCTAGGAACGACGTGGTGGAGCTCTCCGCAGGCGGCCGCGTCCTGAAGACCATCGGCTCCGCGGGCAGCGGTAACGGCCAGTTCAACGACCCCCAGGCCATCGCCATCAGCAACGGTGACGTCTACGTCGCCGACTCCGGCAACAACCGGGTCGAGGAGCTCACGACCGGCGGCCAGTTCGTCGCGACCATCGGCGGTCCCGGCACCGGCAACGGCCAGTTCACCGACCCCGAGGGCGTGGCCGTGGACGCCAGCGGCGACGTCTACGTCGCCGGCACCGCGGGCGACAGGGTGCAGGAGTTCAGTCCGGCGGGCTCGTTCATCAAGGAGATCACCGCGGGGATGAGCAACCCGCAGGGACTCGCGATCGACGCCGCCGGAGACCTGTGGGTCGCCCAGAACGGGATGACGGACACCTCGCAGGACGCGGTCACTGAGTACAGCCCGGCGGGCGCGCAGATCCTCAGCCTGGGGGGCGGCAACAATAGCAACAACGCCGGCATGTCCAACCCGTCCGACGTCGCGCTCGACGGCCAGGGCAACGTGTACGTGACCGAGCCCGACTACGACCTGGTGCAGGAGTTCAACGCCGACGGCGTGTACGAGGGCGAGTTCGGCACGCCCGGCAAGGACCGCGCCGGGACGCTGTACATGCCGTCCGCGGTCGCGGCCACCAGCGACGGCCAGGTCTACGTGGCCGACACCGGGAACCACCGGCTGGCCGAGTTCGTGCCGCAGGTGGCGCCCAAGGTGACCGTCGCGCCAGTGACCGTGACGGTGTACGGCGGGTTCCCGGCGATCTTCCACGCCGAGGCGAGCGGCACCCCGCGCCCGTCGGTGCAGTGGGAGTCGGAGGTGCCCGGCGCCACCACGTTCACCCCGGTGACGGGCGCGACGAGCGACACCCTGGTGGTCCCTGGCACCACCACCGGGCAGTCCGGCACCCGGTACGAGGCGGTGTTCACCAACGCGACGGGCACGGCCACCACGTCAGCGGCCACGCTGACCGTCAAGGCGCTCGCAGCGCCGTCCACGCCCCCGGACCACCCGGGCGGTCCCGGCAGCCCCAGTTGGAAGGCATGGCCATCCGCGCCGTCCTGGGGCGACATCTTCACCTGGCCCGCCGTCCCCGCCTGGCCCAGCCAGGCCGCCGGCCGTCCCGCCGTCCCCGCCAAGCCGTCTGGCTCCGCCAAGCCCTGAGAGGACAATCGTGACTGACCTATCTTCCGCCTTCTCCCGGCGAACGCTATTCAAAGGCGCGGCGGGTGCCGGCGCCGCCGCCGCTGCCTCCATCTTCCTGCCCCCGAACGTCCGCAAGGCCCTCGCCTCGGTGGACGCGCCCAAGCCCGGCGAGGGCAGCATCAACGACATCGAGCACGTCGTGTTCCTGATGCAGGAGAACAGGAGCTTTGACGAGTACTTCGGGACGTTCCCCGGGGTACGCGGCTTCGGCGACCCCAACGCGATCAAGCTGCCGAACGGCAATAGCGTCTTCCAGCAGCCTGACCCGACCCACGCGGACGGCTACCTGCTGCCGTTCCACATGGACACGACGACCACGTCCGCCCAGGCCGTGCCCGGCACCGACCACAGCTGGCAGACCCAGCACTCGGCGTGGAACAACGGCGCGATGGACAGCTGGGTCTCGGCGAAGGGCGCCCAGACCATGGGCTACTTCAAGCAGGCCGACATCCCGTTCCACTGGGCCCTCGCCTCGGCGTTCACCCTCTGCGATGCCTACCACTGCTCGATGCTCGGGCCGACGAATCCCAACCGCCTGTACATGTGGACGGGAATGGTCGACCCGAACGGCACCGGCGGCGGTCCCGTCATCGACGACAGCCCGGCGTACAACAATCCGTACGTGAACTGGACCACCTACCCCGAGCGGCTGACCCAGGCCGGCATCACCTGGCAGGTCTACCAGGAGTACGACAACTACGACGACAACGCGCTGGCCTGGTGCAAGCAGTACGCCACCGCCGACCACGACTCCGTGCTGTGGCAGAGCGCGATGATCAAGAAGCGGCCGGCTGGTTCGAGTACGACGCGCTGAACGACCGGCTGCCGCAGGTGTCGTGGCTGGTGGCGCCGTCCGCCCAGTGCGAGCACCCCGACTGGACGGCGGCGGCCGGCGCGCAGTACATCGCCTCGAAGATCGACGCCATCGCGGCCAACCCCAAGGTATGGGCGAAGACGGCGTTCATCTTGATGTACGACGAGAACGACGGCTACTTCGACCACGTGCTCCCGCCGACCGCCCCGGCGGGCACGGCGGACGAGTACATAGACGGGGCGCCGATCGGGCTCGGCTTCCGCGTGCCGTGCACGATCGTGTCCCCGTGGACGGTCGGCGGGTACGTGGCGACCGAGACGTTCGACCACACGTCGCTGATCCGGTTCCTGGAGCAGCGCTTCGGGATCATCGAGCCCAACATCAGCGCCTGGCGGCGCCAGACCGTCGGCGACCTGACGTCGGCATTCCAGTTCAGCCAGCCCGCCCGGTTCCCCGCCTCCAACCAGGCGCTGTCAGTACCGTCCACCACGATCACGCTGCTGGCCGCGCAAAAGGAGGTGGCGGACAACCCGGCGCCGACGGTGCCGGCCGTCAACACCCCGCCGGTCCAGGAGACGACGACCCGGACCGGCTACCTGCGACCGGGCCCGGCTGCCTCGTAACCCGACAGCCTTAACCATCCCGAACGGTCCGGCCTGGCTGCCCCTTGTGGCCGCCAGGCCGGACCGCGTAATCCGGTTCGAGCAACCCAACGTGTGCCCAATGAGTTCCGGGCGGGACTGTCACCGTGATCCGCGACGGGGACACCGGCATTGCCGTCACGAGGATTTGTACGCGATGTGCCATAACTGCTGCTCCTGCGACAGCACAGGCGCACCGCACGCACTTGCCGACCGCAGCGCTGACACCATCGCTGTTGACGAACTAGTGGTTCAGGCCGGCGAGGCGCCGGGCGCGGGTCCCCGAACACGGGACCAGTAGCGTGCCACGGCCGCCCGGGGTCGAGCTCTGCTGGCAGCGGCGTGCCGAGCGCGAGCTGCATCAGCACGTCGAAGTACCCTGCGACGGCGGAGTCTCCCACGTCGTAGCCCTTGCCCTGCACGATGCTCGAGGCGAACCCTGGCGGGGGTTCATAAGCAAGCCAGCGAGTCGGGAATGAAGGTCACGTCCCGGAGGTACACGCAGCCGATCTTCCGATCCTCGTGTACCCCGAGCTGCTCCCGCCGATAGTGCACGATCCGCTCGCGCATCCGCTGCAGGCTGTCGACCCCCTTGCCCTCGTCGAGCACGTCCCAGGTGAACCCGGTGACCATTCCCTGGCCGGCGGCGAGTGTAAGCGGGTCGAGTTCACGCCAGCCCAAGGCCAGGGACTCGTATTCGGCGATCAGCAGCCGTGCTGATCTGCCCAGTCTGCGGCGGTGGTCGCGAGTTGGGCGGCCTCGCTGTTGATGGCTGCGCCCCGGCCGTTTGCCCAGGAGATGGCCTTGGCGGCATTAGTTAGGGCCTGCTTGCCGTCCGCGATCGCGGCTGAAATGGGAAGGTCCGGGGTGGCGCCGAGAGTGCTCAGGGTGTTCAGGTCGCTCTGTGCGTTGGCTAGGTCGGTCTGGACGCTCTGATAGTCGCCAGTCTGGAGTCCGTTGACGTCATCGTTGAGGCTGTTGAGGTCATCGCTAACAGTGTTCGCGTCGTCGGACACGGTATTAGCGTCGTCCGCCAGGTTGCTGCAAGAGTCGGACTGCTCGGTCTCCCAGTCCTTCTGCTCGCTGCCGTAGTCGTTCTGAGCAGTAGCGGCCTCCCCACATGTGAGCCTAGACATGAACAAGTCGTGGTGGCCGCCTCGGCGGGCTAGGGCGGACAGGTCGCACAGCAGGGATTGAACCGGGTCGCGGTGATCTCTGCGCGAGTCGACAGTCGCCGGAGCTCCTCGCGCTGCCTGCTGGTCAGTGCCCTGTCCAGAGCCAGGAACTCGTAGTACTGGTTGGTACTCGCTCATCTGCGCGCGTCTGTCATGGAGGCCAGCGTACGTGCAGCAGTACGCGCGCCTTGCATCTGGCGCTGGCGGTCATGCCGGAACGGATTCGCCTGCCGCGTCAATACTTATGCGTGGATGACGGACAAGCGGGTGGAAGACAGGCGGCCGGGAGACAGGCAGTTCCTGACATTGTGGCGCCAGCGGATTTCGAGGACGCGTTCCGCGAGCACTTCGCGCCGGTATACCGGTTCATCGCGCGGCGCGTCGGCACCGCCTTGGCCGAGGACCTGGCGGCCGAGGCGTTCGCGACCGCCTGCCGGCGGTGGACCAGCTATGAGCCGTCACGCGCCTCGTTGCGGTCGTGGCTATACGGGATCGCGGCCAACATCATGCGCGGCCACTGGCGGGAAGAGCAGCAACTACTAGAACTAGAGGCGCGGCTAACGGCAATCGGCCCGCAGCCGGCGAGTACGGGGCCGTTCGCCGATGCGGCCGACGAGCGCGTGATCGCCGCTTCGCTGGCGCCGCGGATCGCCGGGGCGCTCGCGGCGCTGAACGCAGAGCAGCGCGATGTCCTGCTATTGCACGCCTGGGCTGACCTCAGTCATGAGGAAATAGCGGCGGTCCTGGGGATCGCACCGGGCACGGCGAGATCCCGGCTATCACGGGCGCGCACGGCCCTGCGCGCGCACCTTGGAGAGTTCGACTTCGACCTGTGGACGTTCAAGGAGACTGCCATCTGCCGAGACAGGCATCCGGGAGGCAGCCGGCACCTGGCGGCTGCTCAGCTACCTGGCCCCGCAGGGCTGGCAGAAGAGCACGTCTGGCCCGGAACCCGGCGAGCTCACCTGTCCGACGGCGCTGACCTGCTACGTCGAGGGCGACAGCGCGTCCTCGCCGAGCGGCCCGGCGGACATGGACTCGTTCTACGCCTCTGACGACGGCGCGCGGACATGGAGCGTGCTGCCGACGCCCGCCGGCGTCACGTTCACGTCCGCGCTGGCATGCGCGACGCAAGACGACTGCGTAGCAGGCGGTTTGTTTTATAACCACCAGCCCGTTTACCTATCCACGACGACCGGTGGTCACTCGTGGACCGTATCCCCACTGCCGGCGAGCGTCGGCCGGATCGGGGAGCTCGCCTGCGCCACCGCGACGTCGTGCCGGGACCTCACCCAGAGCTTTCCACAGGTGCCGCCCTTCCCCTACTCCGACCAGTTGCGGCCGGGCATCAAGCTCGTCACCACCACCGACGGCGGCAAGCACTTCAAGGTCACGCCGTTCCCTGCGGACACGGCGATCTTGAGTCTTAGCTGTCCGACGAGCGCGCATTGCGTCGCGTACGGCGTGTACATCGATCGCGCCCACCCCGCACTACATGGGGAGTCCCGAACTGACCAGGGCGTGCTGCTTGTTACGGATGACGGCGGCGCCACCTGGCGGCCGGTTACCATGCCCCGCCACGTCGGTCCCGGGGGCCCCGAGGTCACCTGCGCGGACGCCAGCCACTGCGCGATGCTCGGCTTGGCGATCGGCCCAGACCCGCAGGGTGGGTCGGTGCCGGACGACTACAGCGTGGTGGGGTTCTCCGCCGACGGCGGCCTCACGTGGACGATCCGACGGCTGCCCGCGAGTATCCCCGGCCCAGAACTAGATGCCCTGGCCTGCCCGACGGCCAGCCTCTGTTATGCGGCCGGGTCGGCGGCCATCCCGCAGCAGATCGGCAACGCCTACAACGCCGGCTCGTCGCTCGTCGTCGTCACCCGTGACGCGGGCCGGACCTGGCAGCGGGTCAGCTTCGCGGTCCCGGCGCGGGTACCCGGCGGCATGCAGGCCGACTCGTTCCTGGACATCGGGCAGATCCAGTGCCCGCTGCCAGACGCGTGCGTCGCGATCGGCGTCTCCGACCAGGGATCAACGTCCACTCCCATTTACACGAACCACGGCTAGCGAGCCTGGGTGCAGGTAGCGATCACGAGGAAATTAACGGTTCTCCGATGACAATGACAGCTAGTCATCTGAACAAACGACAGCGGTGCTGCGGCGAGGCTGGCCATCATCGCGGCGGCACGTCACCGATATCCGGCTGAGGTTGCGTAGTCGGCTTGCCGATGTTATATTCGATGTAGCCCATATAGATATCGCTAGCTGCCGTGGGGAGGTGCGCGCGATGGACATCCTGCTGGAGAATGCTGGCGGAGGCGGTGCCCTTGGAGGCGGTGCTCCCGGGGATGGTGCCCGCAGCGTCGGTACTGCTGGGCGTGAGGTTCTGCTGGCGGGTGATGCCGCCTTGTGGGCGGGGGCGGGAACTGGATGCGGAGTCTGGTCCGGGTGCGCGGGACCAGCGGCTGCGCCTGTACCGGCAAGGCCAGTGGGCGGATGTGACGCGGGGATCGGGATGGCTGGCGTTGCAGACGGAGGGCGTGACCCGGCCGGAGGCCCTGGTAGGGGCGACCGAGGATGAGCTGTGCGGGATCGGGCGGACATGGAACGCGCTGGAGCGGTGGGTGTTCACCCGCAAGCTGGTGGTGGTCCGGGAGCTGATCCGCCGGTACCCGGCGACCGGGCGGGACGAGTCCGGCGGGCATGGGCCGGCGTGGGCGAGGGAACTGCACCACGAGATCGCGGCCGCGCTGGAGATCTCGACCGTCGCCGCCGGAAAGCTGGTGCTCCTGGCGTGGACACTGGACAACCTGCTGCCCGGCATGGCGGCGGCACTGGATGACGGCCGGCTGAATCCCGGCCAGGTCCGGATGATCGTTGATGAGACGGCGGTACTGGAGGACGAGGCGCTTTTCCCGAAGGTCGAGAGGATCATCCTGGATGGCCTTGCGCGCTGCAAGACGTGGTTGGCACTGGAGCGGCTGGTGCAGCGCGCGGTCATTGAGGTCGACCCGGAAGGGGCTACTCGGCGGCGCGAGAAGGCTCAGCGGGAGCACGCGCGACTGCGGGTGTGGCGGGAGAACTGCGGCACGTTCGCGCTGCAGGCGATGGGGCTTCCGGGTGATGCGGCGCTGGCGGTGGACGCGCGGGTAGAGGGCCGGGCGCGGGCGTATAAGGCGGCGGGGATCAGCGAGCCGATGGACCTGCTGCGGGTGCTGGCGCTGTGCGACATCGTGAACGAGGTGACCATCGCGCAGCGCGTCGCGTGGGCGCAGGCCGCCGATGCCGAGAAGCAGCCGCCCGCGGACGCCCGCCGGGTCCCTGCGGACGGTGACAAGGACCAGGATGCCGGCAACAGCGCCCAGGACGACGGCAATCCAAACGACGGCAATCCAAACGACGATGGTCCCCGTGGCGGCGGTCCCGACGGTGGCATGCCCGATGGCGTTGGCCCAGAGGGCGACGCCAGCTCGGACGGCCCGGAAGGCGGGGACGGTGGCTTCGGCGATGGCGGGGACGACGGTGGTGACCCGGGCGGCGGGCCGCTGCCAGAAGGACCAGATGGCAGTGGTGCCCAACTCGACGACGATTACCTCGTCTGCCCCGCGTGCCGCGGCAAGGGCGGCGGGATCGGCCTCCCCGTCAAGGCCGGCCTGACAATTCCGGACGGGGCGCTGGAGTGGCTGGCCGAGTGGTGTGCCGGGTACACGGGAAGGACGGCGCGCGGCCCCGCCAGCGGAAGCGGCTCCGGAGGCGGCGGTCCTGGACGAAGGTACCGAGGTAGCCCTGGCCCCTGCCCGGAGTGCGGCGGCGAGGATAGCGCCGGCATGCCCGCCGTGGAGAGCCTGGTGTTCCCCCTGCTTACGCTTCTCGGGCTGGCCGGGCGGCCCGGCGAGGCGCACGGACTCGGCGCGCTCGACCCTGGACTGGTCCGGGTCCTGATGGCAGCCGGGGCGCGACATCCGGATAGCCAGTTCTGCATAACAGTAGTCGATGGTAATGGCTTCGCGGTAGGCCACGGCTGCTGCAGGCCCATGCGTGGCAAGAAGGGCCGCGCGATCCCCGTCGACCCCGACCGGATCACCATCAGCCGGTCGGAGCGCAAAGGCCCGGACGGCGGGTACGGGTCATGGATCATCACGCTGCCCGGCGCGGCGCTCCCGCTCATCGTGGACGTCCACCCGATGCCCACCTACGAGTGCGATCATCGCCTTGAGTCCAGGGGCTACCAACCCAGCGACCGGCTCCGCCACCTGGTCCAGGTCCGCGACGGCACGTGCTCGTTCCCGCCGTGCTCGCGGCACGCCCGCGAGTCGGACTTCGAGCACGCCCAGCCGTACGCCAGGGGCGGCCGTACCTGCGCCTGCAACGCGCACGCCTGCAGCCGGTCATGCCACCGCGCGAAGCAGAAGCCCGGTTGGCAGGTCACCAAGCCCCTTCCCGGCTGGACTAGGTGGACGACCAAGGCCGGCCGCACCTACACGCAAGGCCCCATGCACTACCCGGCCTGACAGGGCACTGCGACGTGCGCGATGGGTTCCTCAAGATCACGGAGGAAGCCAGCGGGCAGAGCAGGGAACGTGCTCAGGAGCCGGCGTGGATGTGGGCGGCCCACACTGATGGGTACCAGGTAAGGCTGCCGCTGCCACGTACCCTGCGGACGGCGTCGTGGAGGGCCTGAGCCGAGGCGCCGACATTCAGCGTTCCCGATTCAGACTGCAGCCCACGGTAGAAGAGAGTGGCGATGTGGACCGCTGTGTCGTCCGCCGGCGATGAGCGCCTGCTCGGCCGCCCAGTTCGAGAGGAACGTGAACTGGCCGAGCGCGTGCTGCTGGTCAACGCGGCTGAGCCGCCGGGAGGCGGCCTGCGGCAGCAGTCGGATCGCCTCTCCAGGGCATGCCTGAGGGAGTCGATCGCGGTATCGAGATCGGACTGCCTCCCAGTCCGGGGATACCGTGTCAGGAGGGCCTGGCCAAGGTTTGCCTCGCACATCGCCCGTGCTGGATGGCCCACGGCGGCTCGCTCGATGCCGCGAGCGAACAGAGCGATCGCAGTATCAAAATCATCGTCGTCGCTGTGGTACTGGGCTCGGCTCAACAATGCGGCACCAAGCGCGCCCCAGCACGTGACCTGAATGGGGTGGCCGTCCGGGCTGTGGTCCACCGCGCACCGCCCGGTGTCGATGGCCACTGCCAGTAGTGCCGGGTCGCCGGTCGCCACGAACCGGAGGTGCTGGGCCTCGCTGAGGTACACCAGAATTTCCGAGATTCCGACTGCGTTCGCGGGGAGCGCGGCGATCGCTTCCGACAGCATCGCCGTCCCCGCGTCCAGGTCTGCCGGGTCTCCGGTTTCCTGGTAGCGGGTGACATGCGTCCAGCCGAGCTGTGCCCTAGAGTACTCACGCTCCTCCCCGGTAGTCTCCCCGAGCGCTTGCTGCGCCGTCGCGATGGCCTGGTCCAAGACGCCCGAGCCACCGGACATTCCTGCATTGCTCCCTAGTGCGCTGCTGAGGGACAAGCGGAAGCTGGGCAGGAGATCGTGATCGTCAGCGACCCCCGCGATCGCCTCCTGGAGGGCGGCCATGCCCTCATCCAGGTCGGCACGGTGACCGACCACCGTGTACCTCGTGTAGAGGGCGGCCCCGAGAACTCCCTTGTAGGTCGCCCGATCGGGATGGTCGCCGGGTACCGCGTCGAGAATGCGCCGCCAGAGGGCCACGGCCTCGGTTAGCAGGCCTGCGTCTCCGGAAAGCAATGTCTGCTCGTACAGCTCAGCGACGGCATATCGGAGCCAGAAGAACCTCCCGAGCACCGCGTAGGAGTCCAGGTCCGGGTTCTCGTCCTCGGCGAGCATCCCGGCCAGCCGAGTCGCCGCCTCCAGCGCACCCGGGACGAGGATCACGGGGAGGGCATCCGTTGTGTCAATGTCACCGAGGGCCGCGAGCATCGCGACCAGTAGCCGCAGCGCCTCACTGAGCCTGGAGCGGTACAACGCCGGGTCACTGGGATCGGTTACGGGTGCGTCGAGAGCCTGCCGCAGGGATGCGACGGCATCGGTAAGGTCGGCAAGGTCGTTTTCCCGCTCGTGCCGGATGAGCAGGGTGGTACCAGGCTGGTAGAGCGCGGATCCGCCATCGGTGGCGCCTGCATCAGACTCCCGCGCCGCCGCCCAGAAGATCGCGACGCCCCGTCAAGGTCCGCTCCCTGCCGAAAGGCGCTGAGGGCCGCCTCAAGGTCAGCCGCGCGCCCGTGTTCATCGAACCGCCGGACGAGGACGTTGGCCAGGGCTGGCAACCAGGAGGGCCGCGTGGCGTCGTCAGCCGTGGCTACGGCGCGCTGGCAGGCGGAGACTGCGGCGTCTAGGTCCGTAGGGTCTCCAGAGAGCTCGAAGCGCGCCCGCAGGCAACTCCCGTATGCGGACAGGTACCGGGCCCGATTCGGGTCATTGTCTGCCGAGGCGTCCAGTGCCCGCTGAAAGCTCGAGGCCGCGCCATCGAGGTCCTCTCGCCTACTGGATCGCTCGAAGCGTGACAACAGCAGGCTGCCCAGGAGGAAGTGCATGGCGGGGAAGCCTGGGTCGTCGTCGGCGGCTTCCGCGATCGCCTCCTGGCCGACGGCGGTGGCTGCCTCAAGGCTGGCGGGATCCCCTGTTCGCGCGAACCGATCGGTCAGTGCCTGGGACAGGTTCGCGAGCAGCACGGCCCGCAGTGGGCTGTCAGCCGACTGCGCCGAGGCGAGGCGCTGCCACAGCCGGGCCGGGTCCGTTGCGGCGGTCATGATCTCCGCCTGCTTCGCCACCGCCCCGGGCAGGCTCCGGGGGATGTCCATCCCTGCGAGGAGGCAGCGGGCGAACGCGCCGGCCATCGCCTCGTTATCGGCCTCCCACCCGCCGTCGCCTGAGTAATAGATCGCGGAGTCCCGGTGCATGTGGAAGCGGCCCAACGACAATGGTGCCATTGCTGCTATCGATTCTGAAGATGGTGGTGCTCTTCAGGTTGTTGAATAAATGGTGGCTCGCCCGGCCGGAGTCGCTGCGAACGTTCGCCAGGAAGTCGCCGCCCGGATCGGCGCGATCCCGCAACCCTTCGCCGAGACACCGAATTGTTGGACTACATACGCAGCCTGGGACGACCTCATCGCGCGCATACGGAAGGTCAGCGGTTTCGAGGATTTCCTCAGACCGCCGGACAGCCGCGTGCTCGCCAGGCAAGCCGCCGTCGGCCCAGTCATCTTCCCGTACGCCAGCCAGGCCGGATGCGGCGCGCTCATCCTGACCGATCGCCCAGACACGCCCGTGATGGCGGTGCCTTTCGACGTGACGGAGCAGGAGGCCTTCCGGCAGGCCGAGCGCCTGGCCGACGCGCTCGGGGAAGGCGACGACGCAATTCGTCCAGCAGGTGCGCGAGTCGGGCGGGCTTTCTGCTACGCACCCCCTTGACGCTCTTTCAACTCGATCTCATGTGCCGGTGTAGACGCTGCCGGTGCCGTCCGTTCCAGGTGTAGACGTTGCGTGCGTTGTCCACAGCGGAGCAGAAGGTGCTGGACGTGCACGACACCGAGGTGAATGACTCCTCGGTGCCGGTGGTCATGAGCGTCCACGTGGACCCGCTGAGCTCGTACACGTCGGCGTTGTTTGAGGTCGCGATGCAGAAGGTCGCCGACGCGCAGGTCAGCGCCTCGATCCCGTCGCTGTCCACCACGGTCGGCGTGAACCCGGTTCCGGTGATCGTGATCGTGGTGCCGCCCCCGAGTGGCCCCGAGGTGACGCTGAGCTTGCTGACCACCGGCCTCGGCTCCGAAGCCGCCGGTGCCGCCGAAGCCGCCGGTGCCGCGACGGCGGTGCCCGCGGTCGCTGTCACCAGCCCGACCACAGCGGCCGCGCACAGCACATCCCTTACCCTTGGCGCCATCCGAAGCCTCACTGCTTGTAATCCCAGCAGAGGATCGCACGAACCCGTGGTGTGTTCCACTTTTTCTACCGATTACGGGCAATTCGTAGAAAACTGGGTCGACCACCACGCGGTGTTCCGCGACCTGCGCGCCGTCATCATGGATGAGGTCCACGCCTTCGGCTCCGGCGACCGGGGCTGGCATCTCCTAACCTGGCTGTACAGTGGGCCCGTGTCCCCGCATATGCGGAAGGTGAAGGCGGCGTCGGGTGCGGCGACCGCGCAGCGGGTCGGCCGACTGCTTCGCTCAGCCGCGCGGATCGCGGTCTTTGACATCGGCGGGCCACTGATAACGTACTCCGTAATGCGCTCGGCCGGAGACAGCGCCGTTACCTCGCTTGTCGTGAGCGGCGCATTCCCGGCTCTCGGAGTGACCGTCGGATTCATCGCGCGCCGCAGGGCCGATGCCATCGGAATCCTGGTCCTGGCCGGGGTCGCCCTCGGCGCGGTGCTGGGGATCATTTCCCATAGCGCCAGGCTGGTACTTGCCGAGGGATCGGTGCCCACGGGGGTGTTCGGCCTGATATGCCTGGGCTGACTTGCGGGGCGACGGCCGCTGATGTTCCGCTTCGCCTTGGAGTTCATCGGCCCGGACGGCCCGGAGGGCCGCGAGTTCGGCGGCCTATGGCAGTACAGGGAGTTCCGTCGCGCGTTCCAGAACCTCACAGTGGTCTGGGGCCTCGCCTACCTCCTGGAGGCCGCCGCGCGGATCGTCATCGTGCAGGATGCGCCAACCGGCCTCGCCCTGGTTGTCTCCAAGGTGATGCCGCTTGGCGTCACGGCCGCCCTGGCGGCGTGGACGGTCGCCTACAGCCTGTACCAGAAGCGGAAGGGCAAGCGCCTGGCCGCCGCACACGAGCGCAGCGAAATACACGACGAGGAGACAATCGGCTGATGCTGGCCGTCCGGCAATCCTCTCGCGTCGTTTCAGATGGTAACTGAGCAAGCAGATTATAACGAAAGTGTAATGACGTGACTAAGCCGTCCTAAGCGTGGGTATCGCCATCGTTACCACAACTTATTCCTCCGCTGAGGGGCCACGCGGGGCGCCGTCGCTCAGCGGCCAAAACAAGATTGTGACCGGGGCATCCCCGATTTCTTTATGATGCTCAAGGGGCGGGAAAGTGCGTTTTGTTGTAGAAGCTCTGGGTCGTTTTCGTATCCTTGTGATCGCTGTGGCGGCCGGGATCATGATCGCTGGCGTGGTGCTGCTGCCACGCATGGCTACCGACGTTCTCCCCGAGTCGTCGCCGGTGACCGTCGACATCCAGACCGAGGCGCTTGGGCTGTCCGCGCCGGAGGTGGAGGAGCTCGTCACGGTCCCGCTGGAGAAGAACCTCTTCGAGGGCATCATGGGCGTGACCGACGAGACGTCAGACTCCATCCCCGGGATGTCCAACATCGAACTGCACTTCGCGCCGGGCACTGACCTGTACCACGCGCGCCAGCTCGTGCAGGAGCGGCTGAGCTCGGCCTTCGTCTTGCCGAACGTGTCCACCCCGCCGACGATGATCCAGCCCGTCTCGACGACCAGCGACGTGATGCTCGTCGGCCTGACGTCGAAGTCGACGAGCCTGATCGACATGTCGGTGCTGTCTCGGTGGACCATCGTGCCCAAGCTGCTTGGCATCGACGGGGTCGCCAACGTCTCGACGTACGGGCAGTCGGACCGGCAGTTGCAGGTCCTGGTCAACCCCGCGAAGATGGCGGCCAAGGGCGTGGCCCTGTCGGACGTCATCTCGGTCGTCGGCAACTCGCAGCTCGTCTCCCCGATCAGCTACCTGCAGGGGTCCACCCCCGGTACCGGCGGCTACCTGGAGGACGGCAACCAGCGGCTCGACATCCATCACATCCTGCCGTTTGGCACGCCGAGCAACCTGGCGGGGCTCCCGATCAAGCCTGGGGTCACCGTCGGCGACGTGGCGCAGGTCGTCGTCGGCCACCAGCCGCTCATCGGCAACGCGCTCGTAAACGGCACGCCAGGCCTGCTGCTGGTCATCCAGAAGCTGCCGGGTGCCAGCGTGACGGCGGTCACCGGTGCGGTGAAGCAGGCCCTCGCCGGCCTGAACCTGAGCCAGGACGGGGTGACCACCACCACCACCTTGTTCCAGCAGAGCACCTACGTGAACAGCGCGTCCGGCGACGTGCGGACGGCGGTGATCATCGCGGGCGTGGCGGCGTTCCTCGCGCTGCTGCTCCTGCTGGCGTCGCTGCGCGCCGCGTTCGTCGCGGTTGTGTCGGTCGGCGTCTCGCTGACCGTGGCGCTGCTGGTGCTCTACCTGTTCGGTAACACGATCAACGCGCTGCTCCTGCTCGGCCTGCTGCTCGCCCTCGGGGTAGTCGTCGCCGATGCGTCGGCCGGCGGGCCGATGCCGGGCATGGGGGCCGGGCTGCTCGTCGTGCTGCTGGCGGGCCTGCCGCTGCTGGTGTCGACCGGCACGACGGCCTCATTCCTGCGGCCGATGGTCGGGGCGCTCATGGCCGCCGCGGCGGCCTCCACGGTCGTCGCGGTCACCGTGGCCGCCGCCTTGACCGCACTGGTCGCGCAGGTCGGACCGAGGGCGGCGCCGCGTCCGGTCGCCGCGTTCAGGAACCGCCTGGCGGGCGGCTACCAGCGCTCGCTGCGCGCGGTGGCGCGGACGGCGCCCAGCCTGGTCGTGGCCGCCGCCTGCGCGGTCATCGCGATCGTGGTGCTGGCCGGGATCCCGTTCCTGCACCCCGGCCAGCCGACATTCCAGGACCGCAACCTCGTCGTTCACTGGACGGCGGCACCGGGCACGTCGCTGACCGAGATGGACCGGGTCGCCGCGCTCGCGACCAGCGAGCTGGAAGCGATCCCCGGGGTCCAGGACGTAGGTGCCACGCTGGGCCGCGCGGTCACCTCCGACCAGATCGTCGCCACCAACTCCGGTGAGCTGTGGGTGACGGTGAGGCCGGACGCGAACTACGCCGCGACGCTCGCCTCGATCAACGATGTCGCCGACGGCACCCCCGGTATCGCGGGCACCGTGAGCACCTACGAAGGTGATGCGATGGGCGGCGTGCTGGCCGCCCCGCCAGACCAGGTCACCACGCGCGTGTACGGGCCCGACTACGCGACCCTGGAGAAGCTGGCCGGGCAGGTCCGGTCGCTGATGGCCGCGGTCGCCGGCGTCTCGGGGGCGCAGGTTCAGTACGAGACGACGCAGCCGACCCTGGACGTCACGGTCAACCTGGGCGCGGCGGCCAAGGACGGCGTCGCGCCCGGTGACGTCCGCCGCGAGGCCGCGACCCTGATCCAGGGTCTGACGGTGGGCAACTTCTTCGAGGACGAGGCAGTCTTCGACGTGACCGTCCTGGCCCAGCCGAGCGACCGCGCCAGCGTGCAGGACATCGACAACCTGCTGCTCGACACCGCCCCCGGCAAGCACGCCAGGCTGGACCAGCTCGCCACCGTCAGCCTCGCGGATGAGCCCTCCGACATCCAGCACGAGAACACGTCCCTGTACCTGGACGTGACCGCCGACGTCAGCGGGCGCAGCGCGAGCGCGGTGGCCTCTAACGTCTCCAGCGCGCTGGCGTCGCTATCGCTGCCGCTGCAGTACAGCACCAGCGTGCTGAGCGGCGCGGCGCTGGATACCGGCACCCAGTCTGGTGCGGAACCAGGGGACACCGTGGTGCCTGGCACCTCGTTCCCGACGTTCCTTGCCTACGTCCTGGCCGCGCTGCTGGGCATCTTCCTCATCACCCACGCGGCGCTGGGCCGGTGGCGGCTGGCCCTGGTCGCCTTCTCCTCGCTTCCGGTGGCGATGGGCGGGCCCTGCTGGTTGTGTACGCGGCGCACTGGACCGGGTCGCTTGGCGCGGTCGCGGGCCTGCTCGCGGTCTTCGGCCTGGCGACCCGCCAGGCGGTCACGGTCATCGCCCGGATCCGGGAGGGGCACGCGGACATCCCGGCCGCCGCCGCCCGCACGGCCGGCCACTCGGTCACCGCCGCGGTGGTGACCGCTGCCGTCATGGCGCCGTTCGCGGCCTCGGGTGCCACCGCCGGGCTGGAGCTGGCCTGGCCGGCCGCCTGCGTGATCCTCGGCGGCCTGGTCACGATCATGCTTGTCAGCCTGTACGTGCTGCCCATCGCGTGCCTGCGGTTCGGGCCGGAGGTGCTCGGCCCCAGCGCTGAGTCCGCCGATAAGGCGGTCCTCGTTCCCCCGCAGCGCGAGCCCGCCGAGGCGTCCACGTCCGCCGGGGCTGCCAGCGATCCCCTCGCTGATCCCATGGAGCCTGCAGTGCCCGCGGCTGCAGTACCCGCGGCTGCAGTACCCGCGCCCGCGGCGACTGTCGAGAGCGTCTGAGAGAAGGTATCCAGGCAATGGCTATTAACAGCAAGAAGTGCGGGCGGGTAGCGGTCGTGGCCGCGGCCGTCTCCGCCGTGGCGACCGCCGTCTTGTCCGGGTGCTCGACGTCGAGCTCCACGCCAGCGCTGCCCCCGACCTCGAAGCTGGTGCAGACTCCCGGCAGCTCGGAGCCGAGCATCGTGCTGACCCAGCTGGGCGCGGAGCGGATCGGCTTGCAGACCGCACCGGTCACCGTCGGCCGCGGCGGCGACGCGACGTTCCCTTACTCGGCGCTGCTGTACGAGTCCAACGGGCAGGCGGCAGTCTACGTGGCCGGCGGGACGCTCACCTTCACGCGGCACTTCGTCGACGTGGACGCGATTAACGGCGACACGGTCATCGTGAAGTCCGGCGTCACGCCGGGAGAGCGCGTCGCGACCGACGGGGCCGAGGAACTGCTCGGCGTCCAAAACGGCGTCGGGGAAGAGACCTGATGAGGTGGATTGTCCGCAGTAGCCTGCGGTTCCGGTACGTGGTGGCCGGGCTGGCGTTCGTGCTGCTCGCCATCGGCACGGTCGCGATCGGCCACCAGCGGGTTGACGCCTTCCCGGAGTTCGCGCCGGTGTCGGTCGAGATCCAGACGGCGTGCCTGGGCCTGTCGCCGGCGGAGGTGGAGCAGCTGACGACCATCCCGCTGGAGCAGGCGCTCCATGGCGTTCCGGGCGTCTACGACATCAGGTCAGGCTCCGAGCCGCAGCTATCATACATCTACCTTTACTTCCGGTCCGGCACCGACCAGCTGCACGCCCGGCAGCTCGTCCAGGAGCGGCTGTCGGCGACCGCCCCCGCGCTGCCAACCTGGTGCGACCCGCCCCAGATGTACCCGATCGTGTCGGCGACCAGCCGGGTGATGCAGGTCGGCATCACGTCGAAGACCATCTCGATGATGGACCTGTCGATGATCGCCCAGTACACCATCAGGGCCAAGCTGATGGCCGTGCCCGGGGTGGCCAACGTCGCGATCTGGGGATACCGCGACAAGCAGATCATGGTCGAGGCGGACCCGACGCTGATGGCCGAGGACGGCGTCTCGCTCGACACCTTGATGTCGGGGGCCTCCGACGCCGTGGACAGCGGTGAGCTCAAGTACACCAACGGCGCCGCGGTCGGGTCCCTGGGCACCGTGGCGACGCCGGACCAGCAGCTGTCTGTGCACAACATCCAGCCGATCGACACCCCCGCCCAGATGGCCAACGTGCCACTGCAGCCGGGAAAGAACGGCAAGTTCATCACGATCGGCGACGTCGCGAGCGTTACCTACGACTACCCGACGCTGGCCGGCGACGCGGTCATCAACGGTGGCCAGGGCCTGATGCTGGTCATCGAGAAGTTCCCCGGGGCCAACACGATCGATGTCACCAACGGCATCGACCAGGCGTTCGCGCAGCTGGAGCCGGGCCTGAAGGGCATCTCGATAGACCCGGATATCTTCCGCCAGGCGTCCTTCATCGAGACCGCGATCCGCAACCTCACGCTCTCGGTCGTCCTCGGCTGCATCCTCGTCGTGTTCGTGCTGTTCCTCTTCCTATTCCAGTGGCGGGCCGCGCTGGTGAGCTTGCTGGCGATCCCGCTGTCGCTGGCCTCGGCCGTGCTCGTGCTTGACCTCATGGGAACGACGATCAACACGATGATCCTCGCCGGGTTCGCGGTCGCCGTCGGCGTGGTCGTCGATGACGCGATCATCGACATGGAGAACATCGTGCGGCGGCTGCGCGCCTGGAAGGCCGAGGGCCGGGCGATCACGCCGCTGCACCTGGTGCTCGGGGCCTCGCTTGAGGTCCGCGTCGCCATCTTCTACGCGACCCTGATCAACATCGTCGCGGTCATCCCCATCATGGTGGTCGGCGGCCTGACCGGCGCGTTCTTCGAGCCGCTGGCGATCGCCTACGGCATGGCCGTGCTCGCCTCGATGCTCGTCGCGCTGACCGTCACGCCCGCCCTCGGGCTGCTGCTGATGCCCAGCGCGCGGCTGGGGGAGAAGGACCCGCCGCTGATGCGCGTCCTCAAGCGCGGCTACCAGGCGGCGCTCATGCCGCTGCTCGGCGGTGGCAGGAGGGCCACCGAGCGGACTTGGCGGCGCGGGAGGTGGGCCTTCCCCGCGGTCGTCGCCGTGGCGATCATCGGCGGCCTCGCCGTCTACCCGCGCCTGGGGCAGGACCTGTTCCCGACTTTCAAGGAGCCGGACTTCCTCATGCACTTCGTCACCAAGCCCGGCACCTCGGTGCAGGAGCAGGACCGGATGGTCACCAACCTGCAAGAGCAGGTGCTGAAGGTCCCCGGGGTGACCGATGCCGGCAGCCACGTCGGGCAGGCGCTGCTGGGTGAGGAGGTCTCCGGCGTCAACTTCTCCGAGACCTGGCTGAGCCTGTCGCCCAACGCCAACTACAACCAGGTGGAGAACGACCTGCGGAACATCGCAGCAAGCTACCCGGGCGCGTTCAGCGACGTGCAGACCTACCTGCACGAGCGGATCGATGAGGTACTCACCAACGGCACCACCGAGGACGTGGCCGTCTACATCTACGGCCCGGACATTGACACGCTGGCGTCCCTGGGCACCACGATCGCGGCGCAGATGAGCAAGCTGCCCGGCCTCGACGACGTGCAGCCCGCCCCGATGGAGCTCATCCCCGAGGCCGACGTCACGGTCAACGTGGCCGCCGCCGCCAAGTACGGACTGTCCCCGGGCGACGTACGCCGGGACGCCGCCGTCTTGATGGCCAGCGAGCCGGTCGCGACGATCTCCACTCCGAACCAGCTCACCGTCGTCGCGGTGTGGTCCACCCCGGCCACCCGCAACAGCCTGCAGGACCTGGAGAAGCTGCCCATCGACACCGCGGCCGGCGGGCACGTGCCGCTCGGGAAGGTCGCCAGCATCACCCTGGCGCCAACTCCGAGCCAGATCATCCGCAATAACAGCGTGCGGATGACCGAGGTGGACGCGGACGTGGCCGCCGGGCATAGCCTCAGCTCGGTCTCCGGCGAGATAAACGCGCTCATGGCATCGGAGAAGCTGCCGTCCGGCTACACGCTCTCGCTGCAGGGCGAGATCATCGAGCGGGAAGCCGCGCAGCAGCGCCTGATCTGGTACGGACTCGGTGCTCTCGTGCTCATCCTGCTGCTGCTCCAGGCCGCCTTCCGCACCTGGCGGCTCGCCTGGCTCCTCCTGCTGACGCTGCCGATGGCGCTGGTCGGCGGCGTGCTCGTCGCCTGGATCACGCTGGGCACGATAACGCTGGGTGCGCTCGTCGGGTTCTTCACCGTACTTGGCATAGCCGCCCGGAACGGGATCCTCCTCATCGCCCACCTTAGGCACCTGGAGGAACAGGAGAACGTGCCGTTCGGCCGCGACCTGGTCATCCGCGGCGCGTCGGAGCGGCTGGCACCGATCTTGATGACCGCGCTGGCGACCGCGCTGGCCCTGGCGCCGCTGGTGGTCAACGGCAACCGGCCGGGCCAGGAGATCGAGTACCCGATGGCGATCGTGATCCTCGGCGGCCTGGCAACCTCCACGGTCTTGAACCTGTTCATCTTGCCCGCGCTGTACCTGGCGTTCGGCAAGGGACGGGACCGGCGCGGCGAGGGCGGCGAGCAGCCGGCCTCAGAGCCGGTCCCGTCCGCCGTCGGCTAACAGCGGCGCGGCGCGGCGTGGGCAGTGCGGCGCCCAGCACTGCAATGGTCGGACAGGCTCGGACGGTCAGGTGGTATCCCCGAGGGGCCGATGGCGCTCTTATCGATGGTTACGGGGCCGCAAGTGCCCCGCCGTGTCGTCGTGGTGTCTAGGCTTGGGGGACTCACGTGGGGAGATGGCTTCGGCTGGCGCTCGTGGCGGTGGCCGCGATCGCCGCGATTGGCGCTGCGCTGCCTGCATCGGCCGCGACCAGCAAGCACGCCATTACGGCTACGCCGCCCGCGGGCTACGGGACGGGGGCGGGCTACTGCACCGGGCACGCGGGCGGGGTGACCTCGCCGTACAGCTTTGACGACGTGTACGCCTGCGAGGGCAGCACGACGGGGGCGACGACCTTCGACCAGCCGGGCGACATCTACGCCTGGCAGTGCGTGGAGCTGTCGGCGCGCTTCTTGTGGGCCGTCTACGGCATCTGGGCAGGACCGGGCAGCGGCGTGCAGGACGGTGCCGACCTGGTCAGCGTGGTTCATGCGCACAACCCGCAGATCGGGGTCGCCGGGCCGGGGCCGGGCAGCGTGCCGGTGGCCGGCGACGTGATCAGCCTCGGGCCTACGGGGGGACCGGGAGCCAGAACAGCTATGGCCACACGGCGGTAGTGATCAGCGGGAATCCGTCTACCGGCCAGTTCGAGGTCATGAGCGAGAACGACCCGGTGGGCGGCGCGGGCGAGCAGTCGCTGACCGTTGACCTTAGCGGCGGCCACGATGGCGAGGTCGACTTCCACGGGACGTGGACGACCGCGTCTTGGCTGGAGCTTGCGAGCAGCAGCGGCGCCACGATTGCGAACGGGACGTTCGTGCAGGTCGCCGGAAGCCCCGAGATCTACGTGATCGCGGGCGGCGCGCCACTGTACGTGTCGAACTGGGCCGCGGTCGGCGGCTCGCAGCCGTTCACGGTGATCTCTCAGGCCCAGTTCAACAGCCTGAACTACTACCCGGCGGACGGGACGTTCCTGCGTGACGAGGCAGGCACCATCTGGAGGGTCGCCGGCGGCGATCCCCTGTACGTGAACACGTGCGCGCCGGCGGACATGGACGGGTGCGCGGGCGTCATCGCGATTGACGGCGCGGACGTCGCGAACGCCGGGCAGGGGGCGCCGTGGAACCACCTGGCGACCTCCATCGGGGACGGCACCTACGTGCGGATCGCCGACGGGGCCAACTACGGCTGGATCGCCCGGGCGGCTGGCGGGACGCTGCTTCACCTCAGCTCCTGCGCGCCCGCCGAGCTGTCGGGCTGCGGGACGGCCGTCAACGTGCCCCAGTACACCTACAGCGCTTACATGGCCGCGCATCCCACGATCGCCGACGGGACGTTCGTGCGGATCGCGGACGGGGCCAACTACGGCTGGATCGCCCGGGCGGCTGGCGGCACGCTGCTTCACCTCAGCTCGTGCACCCCCGCGGCACTGGCCGGCTGCGTCGGCGCCGTGAACGTCAACCAGTACTCCTACAGCACGTACGTCGCCGCGCACCCCACGATCGCGAACGGGGCCTACCTGCGGATCGCCGACGGCAGCGACTACGGATGGATCGGCCGCGGCGTCGGCGGCGCCCTGATCCACCTGAGCTCCTGCGCCCCGGCGGCGCTGTCCGGGTGCGGGTCGGCGGTCAACGTCAACCAGTACTCCTATGACATCTACACGGCCGCGCACGCGCACCCGGCCAACGGGTCCGCGATCGAGAAGCTGCCGTCCGGAACGTTCTGGCGCTTCGACAACGGCGTATGCATCGCCGGCAAGTCCACGTCATCGGCCGTCGCGGTCAACGACAACTCCGTCTCCTGCGTAGGCTTGCCCGCGGTCAGGACTACCTCGTTGCCGGCTGGCAAGGTCAGGGCCGCCTACACGCGGACCCTGGCAGCGGCCGGCGGGGCCAGCCCGTACACGTGGGCGGTTTCCTCCGGCACGCTGCCGCCCGGGCTGAAGCTGTCCGCCAGGGGCGTCCTGTCAGGCAAGCCAACGAAGGCGGGAACCTGGACGTTCACCGTGAAGGTCACCGACGAGGCCGGGCAGGCAGCGACCAGGAAGCTCGCACTCGCCATCAAGAGCTAGAGCCGCCCGGGAAGCCACCAGCGGGCGGATGGGCACGCTTTATCGCGTGGTCACTTCGGCGGCGTTGTCGATCATGGCGGGCAAGTGGCCGCTTTCCTGGTAGGCGTTGCGCTGGAAGATGGCCCCGTTCCCGCGAGCCAGCACGTCGGCCAGCAGCTCGGTTACGGCGGGTTTGTCCCCCGCCTCGTCCAGCGCGTCCCTGACATGGTCCACCAGCGCTCTCGCGACAGTCCCGGTCGGCTCGGGTACCCCGGTGAGCGGGTGGATCAGCACGCCGGCCACGCCTGAGCGGCTGGCTCGCCACGAGGCCAGGCGCAGCATCTCGAGGCGATCGGGAGGGACGGCCCCACCCGCGCACCAGCGGCGTGCCTCGGTTTCCACCAGTGCCCGCGACAGCGCCGCGATCAGCGTCGTGTCGTCCGCGTACAGGCACACGTCGGCTATCCGTATCTCCAGCGTCGGATAGTGCTGGGACAGGCGGGCGTCGAAGTACACCATGCCGGCATCCAGCAACGTGCCGGTGCCGACCATTCGCCGGACCGTCTGCCGGTATGCCTCGGCGGTGCCGAACGCGTCCGTGGGTCCCGCGGTCGGCCAGCGGCCCCACGCCTGGTAACGGAAGCTCGCGTACGCGCTGTCGCGCCCCTGCCAGAAAGGGGAGTTCGCGCTGAGCGCCAGCAAGACCGGCAGCCATGGCCTGATCCGGTCAAGCGCGGCTACCCCCTCCTCGTCGCACGACACTCCGACATGGACATGACAACCGCATGTGAGCTGCTCGTACGTGGTGAGCCCGAACGCGCGGGCCATCTGCAGGTAACGACCGTCCCGCACCAGTTGTGGCACGACCGGTACCGGCGAGGTTGCCAGCGCCGCTACCCGCGCCCCGGCCCGGGCCGCGGCCTCGGCCGCCAGCGCCCGGCACCGGCGTACCTCCCGGCCGAGCTCATCGAGACCGTGGCATGGCCTCGTGTTGGTTTCCAGTTGCTGGCGCTGGATCTCGAAGCCGAGCGTTTGCGCGGCGTCCCGATCAGCATGCGGCTTGTCCTGCGCCGCCTCTTGCCGGATGGCCCGCAGTGCCGTCTCAGCCACCGCCCTGGGCTGCCCGGTTCCAGGCTCGACAAGCAGCAACTCTTCTTCCACACCCACGCTACGAACCACCATGGCCACTGCCTGCCCGCCAATCGCCTCCTGTAACGAGCTCGAACGGCCTAGAAGGCGCGTCGCGACCACGGCGTTTAGCGACCTGACGGGCAGGTTGGCGGCGATCCACCGGGCCGCCGTGGCGCTTGTTGTCCCGCTGAATCCGGAGTACCTTTACTTGTAGGACCACCGCCCTCGGCGTACTTGTGAATACGCGAGATTGCGACTCCGGCTGCTCTTGACCCTGGTGGCACCTGCCAGTCCAGGTAAGCCAGGTGGCGCCGTGACAAGTCCCATTCGTGAGCAAGTTCCGCTCCCGTCCACTAATGCGTCGGCAATTTCGCGGCACGGGATCGCCAGGCTCCATCAGGCCAGGCCGGCTGACGGTATCGCGTCGGCCACGCCCCGGCATGCGGCGGACGGCCTGGTCTCGATGCCGCAGATGTCAGTACACGCGCGCGACGACGTGGCCGTAGTGAGCCTGCACGGGCAAGTGGACTCCATCGGCGCCTGCATCCTGCGGGCGTGCCTGCGCGAGCTCCCATGGCTGTCGCGGGCGCGCTGCGTTGTTGACCTCACCGGCCTGTCGTTCATCGACAGTGTCTGCCTTGGCGTACTGGTGGGGCACTGCACGCGGATGCGCGAGGGGCGCGGCAGCTTCGCGCTGGCCGGACCGCAGGCCGCCGTGCGCGGCGTCCTGTCCGTAAGCGGCTTGCTGAACTGGTTCGAGGTGTATGACACCGTCGAGGAAGCCATCGCCGGCACTGGCGAACCACAAACGGCGAGATGACCATTTCGATCCATGAGGCAGGAAATGAGCCGATGATCCCAGCCGATGACCAGATGATGCCTGACAGGCTCACTGCCGATCCGGTCAGTGCTGCTGCGGGTGGTTGTTCTCAGGCACCTGCCTCCGCCGCGCCGGAATACCGAGGCGCAATCATTATCGATGATGGCGCGGAAGGCCGGATGCGCCAGGACCTAGCCGGGCTAGGAGACGATTCGCTGCTGAACATCACCTGTTCGCTGCCGCCCTCTAGCCAGCGACGGATAGCAGCGTTCGAGATCCTGGCCGGCCGTTACCAATCCCTGGTGCGGTCCTGTGTCTGGAGGTACCGGAACGGGCTTGAGCCGACCGAGGACCTGATGCAGGCGGGATATGTCGGCCTGGTCAAGGCGATCAGCAACTTCGATCCGGCCACCGGGCACAGCCTGGGCGCCTACGCGCGGGCATGCGTCAGCGGCGAGATCAAGCGGCACTTCCGGGACAAGCGCTGGCAGATGCGGATCGCCCGCCCCGCCAAGGAACTGGCCATGCAAGCCCGCGCGGCGACCTGGGAATTGACCCAGGAGCTCGGCCGCACGCCTGCGGAGTCCGACCTGGCCCGGTATCTGGATGTCAGCGGCCACGAACTTCGGGACGCCCGGCTGGCGGAGATGGCGCTCCAGCCATCCTCGCTGGACGCGCCGCTGTCCGACGAGCCCGGCGCGGCCGTCCTGGCTGACATCCTCGGCGGGGAGGACCCCCAGCTGGAGCACATGCTCGGCATGCAGGCCGTCGCCACGCACTGGGGCGAGCTGCCCCTGCGCGAGCAGAAGATCCTGCTCATGCGCTTCTACAGCGACATGACACAGGCTCAGATCGGCCAGCAGCTTGGCATGTCCCAGGTGCAGGTCTCCAAGCTCCTCGGCCGCGCGCTCCGCTATCTCCGCCCGCGCGTACTAGGGCTCAGTCCGACTCGGGCTGACGCTATACCGAATCGGCGGCGGTCACGCTGATCGTGACCTCGGCGTCGCCGAGGGTCGGATGGCTGGCCTTGACCGTGACGGTACCACGTCAGCCCGGCTTGGATCGGATCCAGATCGCTCCCGCCGCTCCGGTGCCCGTGAAGTCGAACGGGTTCTCGCCGACCAGCACGTGCGGGCCGGTGATCGTGAACGTGACGTTGCCCTTCACGTACGGGCGCGGGGCACCGTACCGGTCCACCGCGCGCAGCGCCACCCGGGTGGCGTCCACCCCGTCGCCGACGATCGTCTTGTCATCGGCTTGCAGCGACAGGCAGTCGAGGGCGTGATCGGAGCACAGCAGGCGGGACGCGACCGGGGCCGAGCCGAGGTAACCATCGATTCGCAGTTCGGGCAGAGTCGAGCCGTCCACCGTGGAGAAGTCGACGAATGAGGGCGGGTACTCCAGGTGCCCGTAGTGGGCCCTGTCCGGTTCCACCGTCTTGAACAGCTTCCCGCCGACATACACCTTGAGGTAGTCGAGGTTGGAGCAGATCATCGCCGCGGATAGGTGGTTGACCGGCGAGGTCTTGCCGAAGTCCCAGTAGAACGCGGGCGCGATCACCGCGGCGACCGCCGGGCTCACCTGCGCCTGGTAGATCGCGGCGCCGGGCTTGGGTATCCGGAACAGGTCGACGACCCCGGTGTACTTCACGCCCTTGTACTGCCGGAGGCCGCCGCCGGACAGGTAGTCGAACCCGGACCAGGCCAGCAGGCCGCAGTAGCGGTCGTCGGACGCGGCGATGTCATGCACGGTCGCGTGCGCCGTCGCCAGTCCCTGCTGGACGGCCTGGGTGTCGGTGCGGCGGTAGAAATAGGCCGGGCCAGAGAGCGTGCCGATTGTCTCGCTGATCATGTACGGCTTGCCGGGCCGTCCAGTGGCGGCTGCAGCCGCGGCACCTTGACGCCGTTTTCCTTGACCTTGGAGTAGTCGTTGAAGGAGAAGACATCCTGCTCGTAGCCCGCGACGGTGGTCAGGTGCCTGGTGTTCATCGCTCCCACAGTGGGTCGCGAGCTGTCGAGGGCCTTGGCGATCTCATTGGTCTTGCCGTAGAACGCCGGGTCGTCGCGTGTCTCGTTGAGCCGCGCGCCCCAGATGATGACCGACGGGTGGTTGCGGTCCCGGACGATCATGTTCCGGACGTCGCGGTAGGCGAGGTCCTGCCAGGCAGGGTCGCCGATGTACCCCCATCCTGGCGCCTCCTGCCAGACCATCAGGCCGAGCTCATCGCAGGCGTCGAGGAACTCCTCCGACTGCGGGTAGTGCGAGCATCGCACCATATTGCAGTTCAGCTCTTCGCGCAGGATCTGGGCGTCTTTGGCCTGTACCCGGGCGGGCATCGCGCCGCCGGCGAACGGGTAGAACTGGTGCCTGTTGAGGCCGAACAGCTTGACTCGTCGCCCGTTGAGGAAGAACCCGTCTTCCTGGAACGAGATCGTGCGGAACCCTGTCCGCACCTGATAGTCGTGCATCGGGGTGCTACCCACCAGGAGGGTCGCCACCACGGTGTACAGCTTCGGGCTGGTGCTCGTGATGTCCCACACGGTGATGTCCCCGAGCTCGGTCAGCGTCGTGCTCACGATCACCTGGGTGCCGGCCTTGGCGATCGGGACCGCGGCGGTGCCTGAGCTCACCACGCGCGTCCCGTCCAGCAGTTCCACCTTGACCTTGGTGGCTTCCGCCGGGACGATGCCAGCGTCCACCGTGACCTGGACGTCGACAGACCAGTCGCTGGCCTTGACTGGCCTGGCGAACACGTCGGCGATGAACGCTTGCGGGACGACTCGCAGTCGCACGTCGCGGTAGATGCCGCCAGGCTGCCAGAAGTCGACGCTCTTGCTCTTCCACCGCGCGGGCCGGTCCGGTGGGACGTTGAGGTTGAACCTGGAGTCCAGCAGCACGGACAGCTGATTGCCTGAGTGGCGCAGGTGGCTGGTGATCTCGCCGCTGAACGGCAGGTAGCCGCCGAGGAAGTCCGCCACCGTAACGTCGTTCAGCGTGACAGTCGAGTGGGTCATCGCGCCCGCGAAGTCAAGGAAGACTCGCATGCCACTGATCGCGGCCGGGGCGTCGAAGGTGTTGGCATACAGCCATTTCTGCTCCCAGCGGGCCGGGTTCCAGCTCTGCCAGGACAGTGGCGTCACCGTGTGCGGGAGCGTCACCGGCGCCAAGGCGCCACCCGACGCGCGGCCGAAGACCCAGCCGGTATCCAGCGGGATGATCACCGACGTTGGTCCGCTTCCGGCTTCCGGCGCGGTGCCGGTCGCGTCGGCTTCCCGGTCAGCCGCGGCTTCGCGTGCGGTGGCTGCCTTGGCCGCGGCTTCGCCTGCGGTCGGCCGCGCTGCCGAGCAGCCCAGCAGCGACCACGCCGCCACTCCCGTCGTTGCTCCGGCCGCCGCGGTGCGCAGGAAGACGCGCCGCGCCATGGGCGAACGCAACTCGCGCCCCGCTGACGGCTGAGGCTCAGTCATGCGATCACCCTTCATCACGGCTGCATGGTGCCTAGCGCCCAGTGCTCAGCACTGGACGGGATCCGTGTCGTGACTATCTGGACAAAAGTCACAACTCTGCGTGAAGAAATCTCGCCACGCAACCGGTTTGGCCCCCGACCTCGGCACCCCCAGATACCGGCTTCATCGCCGCCGGGGCAGATCACGACATGGCATCGTCGACCTGGCTGCCAATCCGAGTGTAATCACGGGCAAGCTCATTAGCGAGAAACGAAACTAGTTCTTAAAGTTCTATTCGGGTGGCGGGATCGCGGGTGGCGCGGGTCTGCGTGCGGGCGGCCGTCAGGTACGCCGGGAATGAGGGCGGGAGGGCCCGTTCTGCATCGTCGGGGATATGAGGTTACAGTCAACAATCGAGCGTTGTGATGATCATGAGGAGTCAGTGGCGTGACACAGTCACGAGTGCCAGCGGCCGGCACCCTGGGGCAACTACTGGCGTCGGCACGGCCGGCGGCGAAAGGCGACAGTGACCGTGACTGACAGCCTCACCATCGTCATCGGCTCCTACCTTGAGCCGGACCTCATCAGCCGCATCCGGGCAGCCCAGCCCGCCGTCCGGGTGATCTACGAGCCGGACCTGCTGCCAGTGCCCCGCTACCAGTGCGACCACAGCGCGCCGCCCCGTGACCTGAGTTCAGTGGACCTTGAGCACTGGCGGGCGCTGACCGGGCAGGCGGACGTCTTCTTCGACTTCGACTGGCTTGATCCGGCGGGGATGGCCGCCCGCAGCCCGCGGCTGCGCTGGGTTCAGGCCACGAGCGCGGGCATCGGCGCGTTCATGCAGCGCACCGGGCTCGACCGAGCCCCGATCACCGTCACCACGGCGGGTGGCATCCATGGCGTGCCGCTCGCGGAGTTCGCCCTTACTGGCGCGCTGCACTTCATCAAGGGCGTTCCCGACTTGCGCGAGCGGCAGCGGGCTAGACACTGGGAGCTGTCCACCACCCGGCAATTGGCCGGGGAGCGAGCACTCGTCGTCGGCCTCGGAGGCATGGGCCGCCAGGTGGTCGCCACCTTCGCGGCGCTCGGCGTCGAGGTCATCGGCCTCGGGCGTGACGGCCGGACCTACGAGGTTCCCGGTCTGCGCCGGGTCATCTACCGCCATGACCTGGATGCCGAGCTCCCCAATACCGGCATCCTGGTCCTGTGCTGCCCGCTCACCCCGCAGACCCGAGGGCTGATCGGCGGCGAGCAGCTCGCACTGCTGCCGCCGCACGCGGTGCTCGTCAATATCGCACGGGGGGAGGTCGTGGACTCCGGCGCGCTCATCGAGGCGCTCGCGGCCGGCCTGCTCGCCGGAGCGTGCCTCGACGTTGTCACCCCCGAGCCGCTGCCGGCCGACTCCCCGCTATGGGGGATGGACAACGTGCTGATCTCGCCGCACTCGGCCTCCACCGTGGCCACCGAGAACGCGCGGCTGACCGACCTGTTCCTCGACAACCTGGACCGCTTCACCGCCGGGCAGCCGCTGCGCAACCGATACGAGCCGGAACGCGGGTACTGAAGCGTGGTAAACCCGAAGGCACTTGCCGGTTAGGCCCAGGCCACTTCGTTGACGATCGTGGTGAACAGCCACGGCAGTCGTGCAGCGGCCGGGACGAGGCGGGGCGCGAGCAGCGGCTGGTGCCGGGACCACAGCAGGCCGGAGGTCAGCATCCAGCCCTTGCGCGTCACCCGTCGCCAGGCCCGCTCGTAGTCGCCGGGGCGATCGGCGGCAAGGCACCGAGCGAGCACCAGGGCCTGGGCGACAGCCGCGCCAATCCCCTCCCCGGTCAGCGCGTCCAGGTACCCGGCGGCGTCGCCGACCAGGAGCACTCGCCCGGCTACCCGCTGCCGAACGTCGTGGCGCAGCGGCCCTGCTCCGCGCACCGTGGACACCGAGGCGGCCCCCGATAGCCGCTCAAGCAGGTCAGGGAACTGCGCGAGCCGCGCGTCGAGGCCGCCTTCGGTGCCCGAGCCGAGCACGGCGACGCCCGTGAGATCGTCGGCCACTGGCGTCACGTACGCCTCGCAGTTCCCGGTGAAGTACACCTCGACCAGGTCAGTCCATGGCGCGACCCGGTAATGGCGCCGCAGCCCGTAGCGGGGATGGCGGGTAGGCGGCGGGTCCAGCCCGAGGGCGCGCCGCACTGGTGAGTGCAGCCCGTCGGCCGCGACAAGAAACCGGGCCCGGATATCGCCCGCGGTCACCCCCGCGGCGTCCTGGGCGAACGAGGTCACTTTCGTGGGCAGGACCGGGATGCCCAGCGCGGCGGCCCGCGCCGCGAAAGCCGCGTGCAACTCGGTTCGCCGGACGCCCAGCCCGTTTCCACGGCGGAACACAGCATCGGCCCGATGGCTGGCGTCCCGGTACCTGATCCCTTGTATCGGGTGCCCAGTCACCCCGACTCCCAGCGCGGCCAGGCGCGGCAGCGCCCCCGGCATCAGCCCCTCCCCGCACGCCTTGTCGACCGGGAAAGCGCGTGGCTCGGCGACCACGACGGACATCCCGGCCAGCGTGCACCCGATGGCCGTCGCCAGGCCCGCTGGCCCGCCGCCAGCGACCAGCACGTCGATCACGGCACCTGCGCGACCGCGGCAGGCACTGCTGCCGCGCGCAGCGCCCGGACCTCACAGCGGATGCGGACGGTCAGCAGCGCCGCGTTGGCCACGGTGAAGCAGATCGCGGTGATCCACGCCGAGCCCGCGAGCGGCAGCGCGACGCCCTCGACCACGACGGCGACATAGTTCGGGTGAGCGAACCAGCGGTACGGGCCGCGGCCGACCAGCGGGACGCCGGGCAGCACGATTACCCGTGCGCTCCACCGCTCGCCCAGTGTCGCGATGCACCACCAGCGCAGCCCGTTCGCCGCGATCACCACCGCGAGCATCGGGTACCCAAGAGCCGAGATGAACGCCCGGTGCCCGAGCACCGGCTCCAGGATGCAGCCGACCAGCAGCCCCACGTGAAGCGCGACCATCACAGGGAAGTGCCCGAGTCCCGCTTCGGTGCCGCCGTCGCGCAGCAGTGCGGTCGCGTGCCGCCCGGAGACGACCAGTTCGGCGACTCGCTCGCAGCAGATCACGCCGAGCAGCACCCAGAACACAGTCATGCGCTCATCCTGCTTCCCACGCCTGCGGCGCTCACCATTGCAGCAAGATGAGCTCGGTGCTCACCCCGGGGCCGAGCCCGATCATCAGCCCGAGCGAGCCTGGCGCAATCCCCGGGTCGCGTCCCACCTGCTCCAGGATGCACAGCACCGAGGCCGACGACAGGTTCCCGGTCTCCGCCAGCGCCCGGCGGCTTGGTGCCATGGCCGCCTCGGGCAGCTTGAGGCTGTCCCGGATCGCGTCAAGTACCTTCGGGCCGCCGGGATGGCAGATCCATGTGCCGATGTCATCAACCGTGAGCCCCGCGGCGGCCAGGAAGGAGGTCACGCTCTGGCCAAGCCCCTGCTCGACCACGGTGGCGAGGTCCGTGGTGAGCACGATCTTGAAGCCATCCGGTCCCAGTCGCCACCCCAGCGCGTCCCCGCTGTCCGGGTACACCTCGCTGCGCGTGGCCAGAACCCGGGGAAAGGGGAGCGGCTGCGCCGGGCCGCGCTCCCCCCCGCCGTCGGTGACGGTCCACGGAGGGGAAGCCGGACCGGCCGCGACGACGGCTTGTGAGGCGTCGCCCGTCGCGATGACGGCGGCGGCACCATCGCCGAACAGCCCGCTGACGACCATGTCCGCCGTCGTGATCCCCGTCACCGCCGCGGTGAGCGTGCACAGTTCCACTGCCAGCAGCGCCCCCACATGGCCTGGCCAGCCAACCAGGTAGTCGTGCAGTCGGGCCAGGCCGGCCGCGCCCGCGACGCACCCGAGGCCGAAGACGGGCAGTCGCTTCACGTCGGGCCGCAGGCCCAGTCGGGGGATGAGCCGCGCGTCGAGCGATGGCACCGCGACGCCCGTCACCGACGTGACGATCAGCAGGTCCACGTCGGCGGCGGACTTGCCGGCTGCGGCCAGGGCGCTGCGCAGCGCCTGTTCACCGAGGGCGGTGGCCTCCTGGATGTAGCGGTCGTTGGTTCCCTCGGCCCCGCCGAGCGTCCCGTACTCCTCCAGTGCGAGCACGGTGTGCCGGGTGTCCACGCCCGCGCTGCGGTGCAGTCGCTCCAGCAGGCCGCGCTGGCCGGGCCGCACGCCAATCAGGTTGGCGTAGGCGCGGGTGAGGTCAGCCTGTGCGTACCGGCGAGCCGGGAAGGCGGATCGTACGGACAGGATCTGGGTCACGCCTGCACCACTTTACTTCTCGCCTTCACGTGCTCCTCCGGGGTTCAAGTCAGTGCGTCCACGCCAGCAACGAACAGCAGTACGTCGACCGCCGCGATCGCGATGGCGGCCAGGAACGGCACCTTGCCCTTGCCCCGGGCGCTGACGACTGCCAGCAGGCACGCGATGGCGAGCCCGGCGATCGCGACCCAGCGCCGCGCCGGGCTTGCCGCCGCCAGCACGGCAGCGGTCGCGAGCAGCAGCAGGCTGATGGCGATCGCCCGCACCGTGGCGCTGCCCCAGCGGACCGCAACCTGCTGCGGCAGCCCGCGGATCCCGGCCAGCCGGTCGCTCGCCAGGTCCGGCAGCACGTTGGCGAAGTGCGCCCCGAGGCCCAGCGCGCCAGCGGCGACGGTGACCCACCAGCGGGGCAGCGGGTGACCCGGCAGCGTGGCCGTCGCGAGGGCCGGGATCGACGCGGCCCCAGCGAAGTACAGCAACCCGGACCACAGCGTCGACTTCAGGCCGAGGTTGTAGGCCCACGACGCCCCGACGATCACCACGAGGAAGGCGGTCGTGGCCAGGTTGATGGTCAGCGCCATCGCCAGCGATGCCGCGAGCGCGACGAAGGCCGCGGCCCACACCGCCTGCTTGCTGATCTGGCCCATCGCGACGGGCTTGTCGGTGCGGTGCGCCGCGGCGTCCCGCTGCGCGTCGATGGCGTCATTGGACCAGCCGACCGACAGCTGCCCGGCCAGCATGACGGGCACGACGAGCACTGGCCCCGTCCCGTGCGACGCCGCCTGCGCGGCGAGCAGGGAAGCCAGTGCGGTGACGGCCAGGCACGGCACCGGGTGGCTCGCGAGGACCAGCGCACGCACGTGGCTCATGATGTCAGTATGAGGCTTTGCCCGCGCAGCGTCAGCCCCGTTGTCCCGCAAGCGGTCGCGTCGTTGGTGGCGGGCACCGGGGGCCGCCAGCCGCCGGGCGCTCAGTCCCTGGTCGTGAAGGCGAAGGTCAGGTTCTCGGGGTCGGTTTCCATCGCGGCGAGTTGCTCGCCCGTTGCGACGGCCTCCGGGTGGTCGGCGCCCAGCGTGGCCGCGCGGCGGGCGGCGATGTCTGCCATTTCCGCGGTCGCGCCCTCCCGGTCGCCCGCCTCCCACAGCGCCGCCACGAGCAGTTGGCGGTAGTACAGGGTGCTCGCGTGGCCGGGTCCGAGCTGCCGGCTGCTGGCCGCGACCAGGTACCTCAGGTCCGCCTCGGCATCCGCGGGACGGCCGAGCTGGCTGAGGGCGTTCAGGTGCCAGCGGTGCGCATGGATAAGGACCGTGTGGTCGGTGCTCTTCTTGCGGCCGCGCTTGGCGGTCATGGCGCAGATCACCGCGGCCAGCTCGGCGGCCGCCTTCTCGTACTCGCCTTGCTCGCACAGCAGCGCGCCGCGCCGGGACCGGATGGCCTCCTGCCAGGTAAACATGCTCACCCTTAATCAGACGTATCAGAGCCCCGCCAGCAGGTCCAGGATCTGCTGGCCATATTTCACTAGCTTCGCCTCGCCGACGCCGCTGATCCCGGACAAGTCGCGCAGCGACGCCGGCCGGGCGACCGCGATCGACAGCAGCGTCGCGTTCTGGAAGACGGTGTAGGCGGGAATCCCCTGCTCCGAGGCGGTCGTCTTGCGCCAGGCGCGCAGCGTCTCGAAGATTTCCGCATCCTGCGGCGACAGGTCGCCGGCCTCCAGGCGAGGGGCCGCGGTGGCGGCCACGGCGGCGCCCCGCGAGGAGCGGGACGGCTTCGGCAGCGGGGTGTCGCGGCGCAGCATCACCTGGCGCTGGCCGCGCAGCACGTCCGCGCTCGTGTCGGTAAGCCCGAGCGTCTGGTACTCGCCCTGCACGGCGAGCAGTCCCTGGGCCAGCAACTGGCGGACGACCGCGCGCCACTCGGCATCCTTGAGCTCGGTTCCGATGCCGAACGTGGACAGCTCGTGGTGCCCCCTCTCGGCGACCTTCTCCGTCTTCTTGCCGAGCAAGATGTCGATGATCTGGCCTGCCCCGTACCGCTGATCCCGCTCGCGGTCCAGTCGCACGACAGTGGACAGCAGTTTCTGGGCCGGGACAGTCCCATCCCACACCTGTGGTGGCGCCAGGCAGGTGTCGCAGTTACCGCAGGCGGCGGTTCGTTCGGAAAAGTAGGCCAGTAGCTGGGTCCGGCGACAGTCGGTCGTCTCGCACAGGGCGAGCATGGCGTCCAGGTGGGACTGAGTGCGGCGGCGGTGCGCTAGGCTGCCCTCGCTCGTGTCGATCATGCGGCGCTGCTGCACCACGTCGGCCAGCCCGTAGGCGAGCCACGCGGTGGCCGGCTGCCCGTCGCGCCCGGCACGGCCGGTTTCCTGGTAGTAGCCCTCCACCGAGCGGGGCAGGTCCAGGTGGGCGACGAAGCGGACGTCGGGCTTGTCGATTCCCATGCCGAACGCGATCGTGGCTACGATGACCAGGCCATCCTCCTGCACGAACTTCTTCTGGTGCTTCGCACGGGTAGCAGCGTCAAGCCCGGCGTGATACGGCAGCGCGGGAATCCCGTGCTCGGCGAGGAACTGGGCGATCTTCTCGGTCGAGTCGCGCGACAGGCAGTAGACGATGCCCGCGTCGCCCTTGTGCTCGTCTTGCAGAAGGGTCAGCAGCTGCCGCTTGGGCTCGTTCTTGGTGACGATGCGGTACTGGATGTTCGGCCGGTCGAAGGAGGAGATGAACAGCTTGGCCCCCGCCAGCTTCAGCCGGATCGCGATCTCCTCACGGGTCGAGCTGGTCGCCGTCGCGGTCAGCGCGATGCGCGGCACGTCCGGCCAGCGCTCGTGCAGCACCTGAAGCTCCAGGTAGTCAGGCCGGAAGTCGTGTCCCCACTGGCTCACGCAGTGCGCCTCGTCGATCGCGAACACCGAGATCGTGCCCGCGTCCAGCAGCCTGACAGTGGACTCGTTGCGCAGTCGCTCCGGCGCCAGGTACAAGACATCGAGCTCCCCGCTGCGGAACTGGGCCTCGACGACCTGACGCTCGCCGAAATCCTGCGTCGAGTTGAGGAAGGCGGCGCTGACGCCAAGCTGGCGCAGCGCGTCGACCTGATCTTGCATCAGCGCGATCAGCGGCGAGATAACGACGCCGGTGCCCTTCCTGACCAGCGCGGGGATCTGGTAGCACAGCGACTTGCCGCCGCCGGTCGGCATCAAGACGAGCGCGTCGCCGCCTGCGATGACGTGCTCGATGATCTCTTGCTGCTGGCCCCGGAACGTCTCATAGCCAAACACCCGGTGCAGGATCGTCTGTGCACGCTGCGCCCCGTTGGGGGTGCCGCCTGCAGGGGCTGGCGGTGGCGGGTCATCAGTGGGGGGCACCAGCTGATTTTACGGCGCGCGAAATGGCCCGCGTCGCAAAACCCCCGGACCTCACCCAGTCGAAGGCTGGACCTTGGTCAGCCAGCAGGCGGCTGACAGGTGATCGAGGATCTAGCTCGCCGTGGCCAGCGGGCGCATCTGGAGGGCGCGTATCACTCTATGAGGGTGTTAACAGGCGTCCCGATTTCCACCGTGCGGCTCACCGTGCACAGGCGCTCGTGGGACTTGCGCACGATGTCGGGCAGGACGGCGCGAGCCGCCTGCGCGCCTTCCCCGTCGGGGAACTCGACCTTGAACGTCACCACGATGTCGGTCAGGTGGTTCCCCTGCCCGTCGCGGACCTTCGTGGCCTCCACTTTCACCCGGAACGACTCCGGCTCCGCCCGGCGCGATGTGACAAGGTCCACGTCGACCGACGTGCAGCCCCCGATCGCCGTCAGCAACAGCTCCACGGGGGTAAAGTCCGCGTTACTGCCGTCGCCGACGCTGATCGTGGCGCCGCGCGCGTTCGTGACGGTGTAGTGGCTATTGCGGACCCGGTCGATCGTCACGTGCCGCCGAGTGTCATCAGCTGTCATGCCATCAACACTACGATTCGTCGATCCTGACCAGCGTGACCCCAGCCAGGATCAGCGCGCCGCCGCCGAACTGGGTAGCCGACGGGAGCTGGCCGAGCAGGATCCAGGCGACCGGCAGCCACACCGGCACCCGGTGCAAGGGTCAACGCCGGGTCCCGGTACGCCAGGCTTGCTCGGCCTCGCCCATGGGGGTAGAGGCAGGTGCCTGGACGAACGGCCAGATCTCCTCGGCGAGCGCGCGCCAGTCGCCAGTCGCGGTCATGTCGCCGAGGACGGCGAACAAGCCGATGTTGATGCGCTGCAAGATGACGTACGAGCGCGGGATGTTGGCGTAGGCGGCCAGCGGGCTGCTGAAGTCGAAGTACCGGCGCGCCACCGACGACGCGTACTCGCCCGACATGGTGTGGCGGCCGCGAGTGCGGACGGTGTGGTAAAACACGCCCATGTGCTCGACGACCTCATCGGTCGGGATGGGAGCGCCCGGGACAAGGAAGCCCGCGTCTTCCATGGCGCGGCGGAAGCCCTCCGGGTCGTCCTCAACGCACAGGTAGCGGACCATGGCGACCAGCGGCGCGATCTCTTCGGGTGTGAAGTCCTTGACCAGCCCGTAGTCCAGGAACGTGACCCGGCCGCCGGGATGGAACAAGTAGTTGCCGGGGTGCGGGTCGCCGTTGAAGGAGTGCATCTCGTACAGGCTGCGGAAGGTGTACCGGTAGATCGTCTCGGCGGCGAGGTCCTTTTCCTCCTGCGGCCAGGTCATCATCTCGGCGAACCGGGCGCCGGTGGCCAGTTCGCTGGTGATGACCCGGGCCGACGACAGTTCCGGGACAGTGCCCGGCACCTCGATCGTTGGGTGCCCGGCGAAGTAGTCGGCGAACCGCTGCTGGTTAGTCGCCTCGCGCTCGTAGTCCAGCTCGTCGGTGATGCGCTCGCGGAGCTCGGCGATCAAGCCGTCCACGTCCTGCTTGGGTGCCGCGATCTTGAGCAGGCGCTTGATCAGGGCGACGTTGCCGAGGTCTGCCTCGATCGTCTCCCTGATGCCGGGGTACTGGACCTTGACCGCGACCGCGGTGCCACCGTCACTGCCCTCACCTCCGGCCCGATCGCGGGTAATGGCCCGGTGGACCTGGCCGATGGACGCGGCGGCGATGGGCTGCGGATCCCACTGCTGGAAGATCTCTTCTGGCGGTGCTCCCAGGTCCGCTTCGATGACGGCGGCCGCCAGCGCCGGGCTGCATCGGCGGGACGCTGTCTTGCAGGCGGCTGAGCGTCCGTCTGACCTGCGGGTTCAGGCCGTCATCGACGTAGCTGGCGAGCTGCCCGATCTTCATCAGGACGCCCTTCATCGACCCGAGCGTGTCGGCGATGTCCTCGGCTGTCCGCAGGGCGAGGTCGTTGCGGAGCTGCTGGCGCTGCTCGCCCGCGGCGGCAAACAGCCGTGGGCCCCTACGGCATACCGCGCGCCGCCGCGTGCCGCCAGCCGCGCGGCCGACAGGCCGCGAGACAGCCGCAACCAGGAAGTTTCCTTGCTCATGAAGCCGTCTTCACGCTTCCACGCTACTCCAGCCGGTGGCGTCGCCGCCGCGGGCAGCGCCCCGGAAGACGGTCGCCTAGCCCCGATGCCGACGAGCCCTAGACAGTTGCCCTGTAGTTGAGGCTAAGGACAATCGGGACCGCCCCGAACGGCATCTTGAACCGCGTCCCCGGCTTGTCTGGGGCATTCGGCTCGCCGACGGCCGGCCAGCGCATCTTCATGTGCCCCTCGGTCAGGCCCTCGACCGAGTAGGGGAACTCCAGCGACGAGACGCGGTGCTTGCGCAGCAGCCCGCCCCAGCGGAACGCGCCGAACACGTCTGCCAGCGCCTGGATCGTCATCCGGCGCGGTACGGTCAGGTCGATCCCGTAGACGACCAGCGCGAGCTCGACCAGGTCGGCGGCGCACTGCGCGAGCGCGGCCGACCTGGTCGTATAGGTGGTACCGTCCGGGTTCAGCGTCCCGAGCCGCTCCCCGTGCACGGGCGACAGGTGCGGCTGCGCCTGGCACTGCATCCAGTCACAGGCCGCGAGCAGCTTCCAGCTGATTCCCGACCGGCTTGCGATGTCCTTGTACATCGGCTCCATCCGGGCGATCGGCGTCCGGGCGCTGGCCAGGAACGCGGTCGTGACCGCGACCGGCAGGCCCTGATCGTAGATCCGCTCGGGGCGAGGCTTGGCTGCCCGCCGGCCGGCGGGCATTGGTCGCGTGAACGCCGTCGTCGCGACCCCGGCGACTGAGGCCCCGGCGACTGAGGCCCCGGCGACTGAGGCCCCGGCGACTGAGGCCCCGGCGACTGAGGCGCGGGCGCGCGCCGGCGTCGTCTGGCCCGCCGGCCCGCCATAGCTCGCTGGGACCCCGGGTGCTGGCATCGCGCCCGGGATCACCGGTCGAGCCGCGGTAGGCCTCGCGGCGGGCGCCGGCGCCGGGCTGCTCGCGTGAGCTGGCGCGGGAGTGTGCGCCGGGGCGGGAGTGTGAGCCGGGGCGCTGGGCACGTCGAACTGGTAGAGGTTGTACAGCTTCATCAGGGAGATGAGGGTGGCGCCGTAGTTCGGATCCGTGGCATACACGCCGGTCAGGTCGTTGGCGAAGGCATCGGGGAACCCGCGGTCGGCCATTGCCCGCGTGTAGTAGCCGCTGGTGGCCAGGAGCTCGGCGTGGTCGGCGATCGACTCCGCGTCGTTGTAGTACGCCCGGAAGGGCGCGTCGATCGTGATCCACTGGCCGCCCTCGAACTCCTGCGTCGGCAGCTGCACCGAGCCAGCCGAGCCAGTCCCCTTGATGCCGAACAGGTTGTGATATGTGGCGGCCAGGCTGCTTTGACCCCAGCCCGACTCCTCGATCGCCTGGGCGATCGTCACGGCCGCCGGCACTCCCCACCGGCGCTGTGCCGCCTGCGCCCCGGGCGCGATCGCGTTGATGAACGCCGCCTGGTAGCTCGTACCCGGAGTCGGGGCAGGCGTTGACGTCGAGCTTCGCCGGTAAGGCGTCGCCGCCGCCGGCTTGCTGGTGGTCGGCTTGCTGGAAGTCGGCTTGGCAGTGGACCGCCCGGCTGCCGGGGCCGTGGCGGCCCCGGCAGACTTGGCCGCGGCCGCCGGAGCGGTCGGCATCGCGGGGTTCCCTGGCGCGATTACGCCGGGGATATCCGCCTGGCTTGCCGCCGTCCGGGGAAGCGGACGGCGGACCGCCGTGCGGTTCACCCTCGGGTGACTGGCCCTGGGCTGGATCGCCCTCGGACGGGCAGCCGGCGTCATGCTTGCGGCAGGCTTGCTTGCGGCAGGCTTGCTTGCGGCAGGCTTGCTTGCCGTCGGCTGGTCGTCCGTCGGCACACTGGTGGGCGGCACGAGGCCCGGAATGTCCGCCCCGCCAGTAGCGGTGGGGTGCAACTGAGGGGTCGGCCCGTTCTGGCTGGGAGTGGAGTTGTCCTTCGGGGTGGACTTGGGGGCGGTGATGGGCTCGGCCGAAGAGGATGCGCGGCCCGGGTGGTCCGTGCCGGTATCCGGCATCGCGGGCACGGCCGCGGCTAGATGGCCATTGTCGATGAAGCCCGCCACGCCGTCGGCGGCCAGCGAGCCGGTGAAGGTGTGCGCGTTGACCGTGTAACCCGGCAGCGAGCTCGCGGCGATCGCGACCAGCACCCCGTCCGCGTAGGAAGTCACGACCTCGATCCGCTGGCCGAGCAGCACCCAGTCGCCCGGCAGCGGCTTGTACCCGTCGCCGAGCGGGTGCCACCGGCCGTGGGCCTGCGCGTCTTGGAGAATCGACGTGATGGCCCGCGACTCCGGGTTCGGGTCAACCCGGGGATCGGCCCAGGAGTGCACCGGCCAGGGGTAGGTGTCGCCGCCGGTCACCCAGCTTTGCTGGCCGGTGGCCTGCGCGGCGAGCTCCAGCGTGAGACAGGCGAACGCCGCGCCAGACGGTCCGTGGTCGACGCCATCGATGCTCACCGGCCCCAGATCAGGGCCTCCATCTCGGCCGAGGTCTTGGACGTGGCAAGCTGAAGGTAATAGCGTGCGATGTTGGCAATCGCCGGGCGCAGGCGGCTGTCGCCATCGGTGGCGGTGGCGGTGCTGGCGCTCGGGCCAAGCTCGCCGCTGGCGGCCAGGTCCATTGCCAGCAGGTGCAGCGGCAGTCCATTCGGCGAGGTCAGCGTCGCGGGCGTGCCGGGGGCGAAGCTCAGGCCGGTAATCACCCCGCCGGTGCTCATGGTCACCAGCGCGGTAGCCTGCTGCCACCAGGGCCGCGGCTTGCGAGCGGAGTTCACGGACATCGCTTGCCCCCCTTCGTGCTGCTAGTCGACCGGCGTTACTCGTCGGTGGTTATTACTGGCCGTCCAAGTCAAGGCTGCGCAAGACCGCCTGGACCTGCGGGTTACCCGGGTTATTCGCGTTAGTGAACAGGAGCGCGGCGTTAGACGCGTCTCGAGACGATGCGCCCACCATCCACTGCTGGTAGACGTCTGCCACGAGGGCCGCCTCGCCTTGCGGGCTAGCGACTGGCTCCGCGCACAGCGCAGGGAAGCCCTGCTTGGTGATCAGCGCGGCCGAGCCGGTGTACCGCTGGCAGTTCGCGGGGCTGCTCTCGAGGCCGGGCTGGACCACTTGGGCGCCTGACTGGCTGGTTACGGTCGCCCCGCCGATGATGTCGTTGATCGCGCGGGCCGCGACCGCCAGGCTGTCGAGCGGGCTGGTCGGGTTGTACGGGTGGTACAGGTTAAGCGCATACGCGACGTCACCCCCCTGCGCCGGCGTGATCGGCTCAAGACCCTCCCGGCCTGTCGCCGGGTTTGTGTAGTTCGGGTTATCGCCACTAGTCAGCAGCGCGAACACCCAAAGGACCTGGCTGGTTTCCTTGCCGCAGGCGAAGTTCACCCGGCCCGGGTCGGAGGCGACATCCGGGTTCTGGCAGGCCTCCTCGGCCTCCTGCTTGACGCTTGCGACACTGGACGGCCACCCGGGGCCGGGTCCCTGCAGGGCCACCGTGAGCCCGATGCCGAGCGCTAGGGCCGCGACGCCGGTGATGACCAGGTTGCGGCGGCTGAGCTTTCGGCCCGTCCGCTTCGGCTGGGCGGGGGCGCCAGCCGTGCCACGGCCGCTGGCGTGCCCGCCTTCGCTGGCGTGTGCGCCGCCATGGCTGGCTGTGTCGGCGGCCCTGATGCCCCGGGCCGCCGGGCGCGCGTCCCCGTCGGCTTCAGCGGCCCTGACACCCGCGCCCAGGACTGGCAGCGGGCCGGTCAGTACTCGCGACCCGGCGAGCCGGCTCTTGAGCTTGCCACTGGGCGCAGACGTGCGCCCATGGCTGACAAGCGCCTCGGTCCGGTCGACGGGACTGGCCCAGTCCGCGTCGTCGTCCCAGTCGTCGTCACCGTCCCAGGCGGTATCCCCGTCCAGGCTGGCGTCCGCGCTCCAGTTGGCGTCCGCGCTCCAGTTGGCGTCCCCATTTTCAGGAGCAGCAGGCCATTCATCGTCTCTATAGGTCACATATTCGAATTCGCTGTCCATGTTACACCCCTCCTTACAGGTGGCCTGTGCTGGAAAGTCACCGGCCGTCCTGGCCGGTGGCGCGAACGGCCGCCGGTGGCGTGCCGGTGTCAAGCGGTCGCTTCAGGCGATCGCGTTAAGCGGGTAGTGCTGGTCCTGCGGCCGGCCTCAGCAAAGGCCGGGTCTAGCGGCTAGAGGTCAGATCCCCGGAGGGGGCTGTCCCCTCGACGGGCTGCTCTCTCCGACGGGATTCCCTCCTCGGACAGGAAGCCGATTCGCCTTTCACACCCATGGCTGTATTAGAACAGGCGTGCGACTAGGCTGTCAATCCGAACAGGATATCGTTATAAAGGGCCGTGAGGGCGGTGCCGGGGTTACAGCACGGTGACCGCATCCCCGTGCCGGACCGGGCCGCCGCACAGGACCCGCGCGTACACCCCGGCGGCCGGCGCGGTTATGCTCCACCACCGTTTTCAGGATGCCCCTGTCGGGTGGCAGGTCACCCTGCGGCAGCGTGGTCATGACGCAGCGTCCGGTCAGCTCCGTCACCAGCAGGCGGACCCGGGTGCCGACCCCGATCTCGCGGCCGACCCAGTTGTTCTCCACGAAGCCCTCGGCCTCCGGTCGGGTGGCGACGATGATGTTCGGCCGGAACCGGCGCGGCTCAAACCGCCCCGCCGGGTACATCGACCGTAGCCTGTCCAGCGTCGCGGTGGTGAGGAGATGCACGGGGGCGCTGTCCACGAACGTCCCCTCCGGCAGTTGCCACGTCACCACCTCGTCAGCGCAGTCCTCGAGGTCCTCGGCGCTGGCCTGACTCAGGCCCCCCGACACCGCTACCTCGCGTCCGAGTGCCTTCGACAGCAGGGCCGCTAGGCCGGGGTCATCCGTGGTCGCCGATGCCCCGTCCGGCGTGGTGATCCTGATGGCCGGCAGCGCGTCTCCGGGGATGGGTGGCAGCGTGTACGCCGCCCTGAAGTAGAAGAACCCCGGCCACTTGCGCGGGTTCTTCGCCCCGGCGACCTTGCCCGTCTCGGTGTCGACGACCGCGAACCGCCGGTCGCCGAGCAGGCCTGCCAGCGTCACCTCGGCCGCGTTGAGCTCCTCGCCCTGCATGGACTTCACCGGGTACCGCCACAGCGCGCCGACCATGCCTTCCGCCGCGGTCGCCCTCACCGCTCGTACGTCCCCACTATCTTCCCCTTCGCCAGAACGGGACTTCCCACAGTCCCAAGCACCGCCCCAGGCTTCAGCGTCTCCAGTCGCACTCCGCCGGCGGCGCGGACCTCGGTGCCGAGCGCGAACACCTGAAACGCGTACCGATGCGGCCCGTGCCCTGGGATTGGCCCGGGTCCCCGGTAGCCGCGCCCGATGAAGGACCGCAGCATCCGGACGCCCACGCCAGGCCTGCTTCCCGACAGCGCGCCCGGGTCAAGCACCGTGACCGCCGGGTCGATCAGCGCGATGGCGTGCACGATCGGCTGCCGAAAGGGGGAGTCGATGTCCTCGACGACCAGCAGGATCTGCGCCGTCTGCGCGGGCGCGGCGGGCCAGGTCAGGTCCGGCGACAAGTCCGCGCCACCGAGCCTGCGCCCCGCGTGCGGCAGCGGTAGGGCAGCTCCGTCCTCGAACGCCTCACTGGTCACGGCCAGCGTCTCCGGTCCCGCCAGGTTCGGCCGGTTCCATGCCATCAGCGACGCATCAGCGCGCTTGTTCTTCAGCAACTTCCCGATGAACTGTCCTGCCACGGCCCTCATGTCCTCCTCGTGCTCGCCCTGCCTTGTCCGAGCGCCGATCGCCGCGACTCGGCCCCAATAATCCGCAAAGTACAGTGTCCTGCTTCTTCACCCCCCGCGCCTGCGTTCAGCCCACCGAATCGATGAACAGTGTCAGCCGTCAGGGCATGGCAAGATGGCCGTGTGACAACCGAATGGCTTGACGGCTATGAGCCGGTCGGCGAGACCGAGGCTGCCGACGTCGAACGGGTCCGCCAGCTGGTGACGGGCGAGGGGAATGCCTGGTCGCGGGACACGCCATTGCATCTGACCGCGTCCGCGCTGGTGGTGGACCCGGCCAGCGGCAAGGTGCTGCTGCGGTGGCACCAGCGGCAGGGTAAGTGGCTGCAGGTGGGCGGGCATGGCGACCCGGGGGAGACCGATCCCCTGGCCGTCGCCTTGCGTGAGGCGCAGGAGGAAACCGGACTGTCCGACCTCGCTCCGTGGCCGGACCCGCGGCTGTGGCACGTCGTGATCTGCGACGTTGCGCCGGGCAAGGGCGAGCCCGCCCATCACCACGCCGACCTGCGGTACCTGTTCGCCACCCAGCAGCCCGGCTCGATTCGCCCGGAGAACCCGGACGCCCCGCTGCGCTGGCTGACTTTCGCGCAGGCTCGCGAGCTCGTCGGCACGAACAACATCACGGTGACCCTCGACCGCGCCGAGCAAGCCCTAGCCCGTCAATAGGCCAGCTCGAACGCCCACCACTCCAAGGTGGACTCGATCGGGTGCTCCTCATCGAGGCAGACGCCCTCCCGCGCCGCCCACGTGCGGATCTCGGCACCGGCGGCGAGGACCTGCTCCCGCGAGTACGGCCACGTCCACGAGTACAGCTGCCCTTCGAGGTGGCGCAGGGTCTGGTCGAGGGTGCGGGCTCATTGACCCGGACTGTCGGCAGCCGCCGTGCCGTCGCCCGGTGCCGGAGGTAGTCTGCCACCTCCTCAGGGGCGTGGGCACCGCGATCGGTCCGGACGACACCGTGCCGTTGGGATGCCTCCCGGAGCACGGCGGCCCACGGGGTGGACGCACCGGGCCCAGTGCGTCGGGGGTGAGCGCTCCCGCCCGGAAACGAGGCGATCAGCACGCCACCCGGCCGCAGCACCCGGAACGCCTCCTCGACGGCATCGCGCCAGGTGGGAATCAGGTGCAGGACGTGCACCGCCAGCACGGACCCGAACGACCCGTCCGGCAGCGGCAGCCGCGTCGCGTCCGCGAGCAGCAACGGGAAGCCCGCCGCGCCCCCGGCGTTGCCGATCAGCCGCCGCAGCATCGCCTCCGCGATGTCCATCCCGGCCATCGCGATCCCCCGGTCATGCAGTGGCAGCGCGATCCGCCCGGTCCCCACCCCGATCTCCAGGCACGGCTGGCGCTCCGCTAGCTCGGGCAGGAGGACACCCAGCAATTCCGCCATGGCCGCATCAGGCAGCGCCCGTGTCGCGTCGTAGTACTCAGCTGCCCGGTCAAAACTCACCGACTCCACACGGTGACCCTAGCGGGCCCTGCGCAAGCGGCTCGATGGGGCAGGGACTTGAGGGGGCGGGCAGGGCGGGGGGTTCGGTGGGTCCGGGTGTAAAACAGGCTTATGGGTGATGAGACACTGACTGACCGGCTTGCTATCAGGGATGTCGTTGAGTCTTGGGTGATCGCACGGGACTCCGCTGACTGGGAGCGGTTCCGCGATCAGTGGCACGAGGACGGGTACATGATGGCTACCTGGTTCCAGGGCCCCGGGACGACTTCATCCGGGTCAGCCAGGAGGGATTCGCCAAGGGCGTCAACATCGCGCACTTCACCGGGGCGAGCCAGGCGACGGTGAACGGGACGCGGGCGATCTCGCAGACGCGCATGACGATCATGCAGCGCGGCCTGGTGCACGGGGTGGCGTGCGACGTCGCGTGCACGGGACGGTTCTACGACTTCTTCGCCAAGCGCGATGGCAAGTGGGCCATCGTCTTGCGCCAGCCGATCTACGAAAAGGACCGGCTCGACCCCGTCGAGCCGGGCGCAACGGTCAAGCTCGACCCCGAACTGCTGGCGCGGTACCCCGAGGGCTATCGCTACCTCGCCTACCTGCAGGTCCAGGCCGGATACCCAGTGAAGACCGACATGCCAGGCCTGCGCGGCCCGGAGGTTGAGGCCCTCTACGCGCGGGGGGCCGCCTGGCTGGCCGGCCAGCCGGTCGCGCCGTAGTTGTCGTGTGCCTCAAGTTGTCGCGTACTCCAGGGACCGCGTTGGTGGCATTGCCGTAACGAGGATTTGTACGCAATGTGCCATCACTGCCGCTCCCGCGACAGCACAGGCGCACCGCATACACCTGCCGACCGCAGCGCCGGTACCATCGCTGCTGACGCCGCGAGGAGTCTGTTACAGGGATTTGACCAGTTCGTTCCACTGTCCAGCAGTCAGCACGAGAATCGGGCCATCCGAGTTCTTGCTGTCGCGGATTGCCCGACCATTGTTGGGCAGGGCGGCTATTTCCACGCAGTTATTTCCCTCTGCCCCCGAGTATGACGATTTGATCCACTTGAGATCACTCATAACGCGAACCCCTCACCGAAGCGATGAACTCTGCCGACTGCTCAGGTGGGAGTGCTGCCGCGCGGATTAGATCGAACTTTATCATCTGCGCCAATACTTCATCTTTCGCGTCGGATAGCCTGCCTGAGCTGACCAAGCCCTCAGTGTACCAGATAGGAGGCCTGTCCGTGAATTGCATGATGCGCAGCGGTCCTTCAAAGCCTGGATGGCGAACATTCGAGAACGGAATTACCTGTACGAAGATCCCTGGCTGCTCCGCCGCGTTTTCCAGCCGCATGAGCTGTGCGCGCATTACTTCCTTGCCGCCGTGCGGCCGATATAGCGCTGCCTCGTCAATGATGAACCACGACAGTGGCGGATTTTCCTGCTGCCAGGTCGGATGCCGTGACGGGCCAGATGGCGACCAACTTGCCCTTGGCGCCTACCGTGCCGTCGATGGCCTGGATAGTCTCCATGCGAGTCCCCTTCATGCCGTTCTCCAGGCCGCTGATCAAGGACTGTGAGCAATAAGCGGCTTTTGCCAGGTCTGTCTGCGAAAGTCCGGCTTCCTCGCGGAACGCTCGAAGCAGGTCACCGAACGGCTTGGCGTTGGTTGGCTCTGGCACTGCCGATCACTCCCGTTCCTCTCGACTGCAATTCTGTCAACTATCGTCACGCACGCCCGAGTAGTTATTACTCGCGTTCCTCGATTATTACTCCGGATCGCACGGTTATCACCGGCCGCGGCGCACCTATATTCTCTAGGGCGAGATACTTATTCCCCTATCCCATACTAACTGCCTTGCGGCAATCTGGCTACACGTCGTCGGCCCCGCGAGCAATCGGGACTCTAGTGGGCATCTAGGTCCAGGGGTCGGCGGCGCAATCCCTAGGGTCGCAATCGCGAGGGACGCCAGCAGTAAGCATTCACCTCTGCCCCGCTGCGTGATTTCCTATTGCGTTGCGTGACCGTTGGCAGGCGGGGTTGTGCTCATGCGGGAATGGGCGGCATCCAGGGGTTTCCGGTGAGGGCGTCGCGGATGGCGGTCATGACGTCGGCACCGTGCTTGCGGGCGGTGTCGAGGTAGCCGCGGATGGCGTACCGGTTGCGGGTGGCGGTCTCGGAGCGGAGCCGGCCGGAGATCTTCTGCTGGGTCTTCGACGGGCGCAGGTCGCGCTCGGCCTGATTGGAGGTCGGCGGGATCCGCAGGTCGCCCAGGAACCGCAGCACGTCTGCCTCCCGGTCCCGGAGGCATTCCAGCAGGCTGCGGCCGGGTTTCTGCTTGCTTTTCGCGCCGGGCACCGGGCGGACCTCCGACAGGCCGACGCGGACGGCGTTGCGGAAGAGGACCAGGTCAGCGGCGATATCACCGTCCGGGACGGCGGCCAGGCCGTTCGCGCGGGCGGTGTTCGCGGCGTGGATCAGGGCGCGCAGCGCGTCCATCGCCTGGCCTGGCCACACGGCGTCCGGGCAGGACTGCGCGGCGTCCTCGAGATCACGCAGGAGGTGCTGGGTGCACAGCTGGTGCAGGACGCCGGGGATCGCGTCGTAATTCTGGTAGCGGTCATGGACCAGTACCGCGGCGGACAGGTCCGGGAACACGAACGCGTCGAACGTCTTCATGGACCGGTCGCCGAGGAAGAAGTAGGTCAGCAGGCTCGTGCAGGCCACGAGCAGGTACTTCTTGCGCGTCTTCGGCCCGGGGCCGACCCGGATCGGGGTCTCGTCGGCGCACAGCACCGACGCGGTGATGACCAGGGCGCGGATCAGCATGTTCACCGCGCGGACCGCCTTCGCGGCGCGGGCGATCATGGAGTGGACGAACCCGTCGGAGGGGCGGGCCCGGTCAGCGCCTCGATGATCGCGGCGCACCGCTCGACCGGGACGTGGTGCATGACCAGCAGGAACACGCACCAGGCCTGCAGGCTCGGCCCGTAGGTGACGGTGCCTGCCTCGCCGGCCCCGGCCGGCGGAGCCGCGGCGTGCACCCGCCCGCAGCGGCACGCGACCGCGTGCCCGTCGTACTGCGTGAGGACCGCGGTGACCGCCGGGGTGTCCATGAGCTGGTGCGACGCGACTACCCCAAGGTCGTCCGCGTCCGCTAGATCCCGCCCGCACGCGCAGGCGCCCTGCGGGAACAGCGGCTTGGTGTCGTCCGGGTCCTCGCTCCAGGCCAGGTGCGCCCCGGGAGCGCCGGGCTGCTTGCCCTGCTTCTTCCCGCCGCCGCGCTTCGGCCTCGGCTCCGGGGCCTTCCTGCCCGGCAGGTCATCGGCCGACGGAGGCATGCCGGAGTTCCCCGAGTTCCGCGACACGGCCCGCTCAAGTCTCGCCAGCCGCTCCGACAGGTCCGTGACCTGCGCCGTCAGCTCGGCGTTCCGCTTCTCCAGGATCTCGATCAGCAAGCCCTGAAGCTCAGCCACCACGGCGAGATCACCATCAGGCGCGGTCCCGGTCACGGCAGCCATCGTCCCCGCAGCCAGCACGCCCAGGCACGCAAACCCCGCTACCGCAGCGAAAACGTGACCCTGTCCAGCGCAGATCCACCGTTGCCTAAAACGCCGACTGGGGGACGTGAATGCTTACCGCCAGCATGGACATGTGGGACTGGAAAGCCGGGAACTGGCAGGGCATCACCGATAGCTCGGAACGCGCCAGAGCGCATGCGGAATCGCACCTCCAGCCCGGCCTGACAGCGCGCGTCGTGAAGGTGAACAGCGAATACGGGCAAAGCCACACGCTAGGTTCCGGCTGGACTGGCACGCTTACCGACCAGGGCGAAGTCGACTGGCGGTTCTCCCGGGAGATGTGGGCGTCATGACCAGGGCAGAACAGATGCGCGTGAGCGCCCTGCTAAAGAGCGCTGGGCCGAACGGGCCGCCATAACCCACCAGTCCGACGGCGGCCTAGTGGCTCACCTTACCGGCGATCGCGGCCAGGTAAGGGTCCTAGCCATAGCCGACGAGTCGAGTCCGCTGCTCAAGATCGTCGGACAGGTTTTCCCAGCTAGTCACGCGCAAGGAAAGGTGATGACATGATCAGGGTCCAGTGCTCTTGCGGCTTTGCCGAACTCGATGACGAGGAGATGATCGATCATCTGCTACTGGTCTTCGGGGCTGACGACGGCACCGGCAACGACGGCCGGGTCCACGAGGAACTTGACCGGCTCACTTGCTCGTGCGGATTCGAAGCCAGCACGTCGCAGCAGCTCGACACGCACTTCCTCAAGCTCTTCGCCCCTGATGATGTCATCGGCCGCGACGGGAAGAAGCACGAGGTGCGCAATGCCGCCTGACCTCCGGGTACTCCCGGTCCACCATCTCCAGGCTCGAGACCGGCAGCCGCGCCGGGACTGACGTCGCCATGATCCGCGCTGTGGCCGCGAAGTCCGGCGTTCCCCTGGCGATCCTTGGTGCTGGTCTCCGGATTCCGGGCCATCCGCCCGCTCCTGTGGCGTCAAAGGCCACGCCGGCACGGCCGGGACTGGAGGGTGAGGTGCTCAGGCGCGAACTCTTGACCGGGCTGGCCGGCGTGTCCGCAGCTGCCCTGCTGCCCGTCCCCTGGGCGGCTGCCGCAAGGCCTGATCCGGTAACGGCCGCGATCGGGGAGATCCTGTCGTCCGCCCCGGGACATGCCGCGCCTGTCCCCGCCGGGACGCTGGAGGCGCGCGTGGCGGCGGCACGGCAGGCCTTCAGCGCCTGCCGGTACCAGGCACTCGCCGGAAGGCTGCCCGGCCTGGTCGCCGCCGCATCAGCCAGCCGCGCGGACGCAGCGTCCGGGGCGGCAAGCACGACGGCCTCCGTGACCATCGCCGGCACGTACATCCTGGTCTCGGACCTCGCGGAGAAAGCCGGAGAAGATGGTATGGCCTGGGTCGCCGCCGACCGCGCCCTGACCGCCGCTCACGACAGCGGGGACCCCGCCACGATCGCCGCCTCGTCCCGCGCGGTCGCGATCGCGATGCGCAGGCTCGGCCACTACGACGCGGCCACCTCAATGCTGACCCGCACCGCCCTCAGCCTGGACGCCGACCACGGGAACCCGCCGGTGCCCGTGCTGGCCGCCTACGGCTCCCTGCTGTGCACCGCCGCCTATGCCAGCGCCCAGAACGGCCGCCGCCACCAGGCCCTGGACCTGATCGCCGAGGCCAGTGCAGCCATCGCCCGGATGCCGGACGGCGCAGTCACCCTCCCGGCGTTCTCGGCGACGGGCGTCGAGGTCTACCAGATCGGCATCCACAACGCTCTCGGCGACTCCGCCGCGACCCTCACGCACGCCCGCGCCGTTACGCAGGCCTGGCTGCCCACGCCCGAGCGTCACGCCAAGTTCCTGGTCGACACCGCCCGCGCCTGGCAGCAGCACGGCCGCCCCGACCAGGCATGCCGGGCACTACTGGCAGCCGAGCGGCACGCGCCCGAGGAGATCCGCCGCACGTCCTTCCGGACGCTGCTCACGGCAATCGCCCAGGCACCCGGGCCGCGCCCGGCCGGCCTGCGCGAGCTCGCCAGCCGCGCCGGAGCGCAGGCGTGAGCAAGCCACCGGCCCTTACGGAAGCCGACACGGGATGAGGCAGGGGTCGGCCGGGAAAAGCGCAGAAGGCCAGTGGCACGCGCTTGCCAATCTTCATGCTCGTTAAGTGCTGTTCGTGAATGGAACCTGGACTGCTGCGGGTCGGCGACCTGGAAGTTCACGTCACGATCAGCGAGAAGCGACGCACCGTGGGACTCACCGTAGAGCGCGATGCCACGGTGACGGCGGTCGTCCCGCCTGCACTCGCCCCGGAACGGCTCGCCCAAGTCATTAGTACCAAGGGTCCATGGCTGCACGCCAAGCTGCGGTCGACCGTGCCATGCCGGGCTGGGAGGCCCGCCGCGCCCGCCTCAAGCGGGCCGGGCCTGACCTGTGGCTGCCGTTACGCCCTGACCAGTTGCGCGGTCGGGCGTCGCCAGCAGCGATGGTATCGGCGCTGCGGTCGGCGAGTGTACGCGGTGCGCCTGCGCTGTCGCAGGAGCAGCAGCTATGGCACATCGCGTACATGCCGCTGCCGTTACAAGGGCTCCTCGGAGCATGGGGGCGGGCAGGAACGCGCGTCGTAGTCGGCGCGTGCCTCCTCGATCTCGCCGCTGTGGTCGACCGCCCAGCCGACCAGTTGGCCGATCGTGTCTAGCAAGGTCAACCCAAGTGGGGTGAGCTCGTAGTCGACGCGGGGCGGCACGGCGGCGTGCACGGTCCGGCTGATGATGCCGTCCCGCTCCAGCGCGCGCAGCGTTACGGTGAGCATCCGCCCGGTTATGCCGTCGATGCCCCGGTGCAGTTCAGTGAACCGGCGCGGCCCTTCGCCCAGGCAGTCGACCACGAAGATCGCCCACTTGTCGCCGATCCGCTCCAGGATCGTGCGAACCCGGCAGGACGACGGCACGGGCCCGGGTGCTGACTCGCCTGTTCCGATGCCTGTTGCCGTCATGTAACCCAGGTTACGGCGCTGGCGACCGTGAAGATAGTGGTTGACACTTCAATCATCCATGGTTACTATTCAGAACTAACGCACTGGCGCATACTAACCCCCTGGAGGCATCATGACGGAGATCCCTGGCTACGTCGCCGGCACCTGGGCCATCGACCCCGTTCACTCGGAGGTCGGCTTCAGCGTCCGTCACATGGCGGTGAGCAAGGTCAAGGGCCGCTTCGACAAGTTCGAGGGCACCATCGTGACCGGTGAGGACCCGCTGGCGTCCAGCGTTACCGCCACGATCGACGCGTCCTCGATCAACACCAACAACGAGCAGCGCGACGGGCACATCAAGAGCGCTGACTTCTTCGAGGTTGAGAAGCACCCGACCTGGACGTTCGCGTCCACCGCCATCAAGGACGAGGGCGGCGAGTTCCTCCTCGAGGGTGACCTCACGATCAAGGGCGTCACCAAGCCGGTCGTCTTCAGCCTGGAGATCAACGGCGTTGGCCCGGACGCTTACGGCGGCACCCGCGTCGGCTTCACGGCCACCACCGAGATCAAGCGCAGCGACTTCGGCGTCGCCTTCAATGGCGCGATCCCGGGCGTTGCTGGTGGCGTCATCGTGAGCGAGAAGGTCACCATCACCCTGGAGATCGAGGCCGTCCTGCAGAGCTAGGCCCGCCCTGTCAGCGGTACGGCGAAGCGGCAGTACAGCTCGCCAGCAGCACAGCTTCATACAGCCAGCGATCAGGCGCGGCACGCCGGGCAACCGGGCGTGCCGCGCCTGTCGCTTAGCTGCCGTCAGCTCCCGCGTCCCGGTGCTTGCTGAGGTAGTCAAGGTACAGCGGCCGCAGTGCCTCGGCCTCCGCGCCCCTGCCGGAATCCAGCGCGTCGGAGATCAGCGCGGACACCTTCGTCAGGTCCCGGCTGGCCTCCTGCGGGTCGCCCTCGATCTCGGCTGCCGCTGGCAGGGCCCGCAGCAGGTCCCATAGGAAGCGCACGTCGCCATGCCGCAGCGCGTGCGCGATCGCCATGTCGTGCAGTTCGCGGGAGGAAAGCGTGTCAAGGTCGGTGTCCATGACGCGACTCTACGGCCACATCCGCCCGGTGGACCGGACGGCTGTGGCAACAGGGACCTACAGCCGAACCGACCGGACCACCGCGGTCACCATCGGCAGCGTGAACTCGCCGCTAGCGGTCTCCGGGCGCGTCGCCAGATAGGAGCTGATGTTGGACAGCAGGCGGGAACGCATCGCATCGGCCATGATGAGGACCTGGGAGTGAGTGCCCATGAGCGCGACCAGCGACTGCGCCGTGTAGACCTGCCCGTGCGTGAACTCGCCCTGCTCCACCGGCCCGAAGAACGCCGTCCCGAACTGGTGCACGCCGAAGTGAGCCGCCTGCGCCCGGCGGCGGGACAGCGACGGTGACGCGGCCTCGGCGGCCACTGACTGCATCTCCTCGACCCACTCGACTCGGTCGTCGTCGGCGTTCCACATCCCGGCCAGCGGCCCGCCAGGCACCAGCACCCGGGCGATCTCCGGCACGGCGCGGTCCATGTCGAACCAGTGCATCGCCTGCCCGCACAGCACCGCGTCCACCGAGGCGTCCGGCAGCGGGATCGCTTCGGCGCTGCCGCGGCGCGCCGTCACGTCCGGGTAGCGTCGCTGTAGCTCGGCGAGCATCGCCTCATCCGGCTCGACGGCGGTGACGTCGGCGCCGAGTCCGGCAAGGACCGCCGTCAGCTTGCCAGTGCCCGCCCCGAGGTCAAGCACGCGCAGTCCGCTCACCTTCGTGCCGGCCGGCTCCAGTGCCCATCGCACGGCCGCCTGCGGGTAGTCCGGCCGGTGCTCCGCGTATGCCTGCGCGACCGAGCCGAACGACGAGGCGCGCCTCAGCTTTTCCTGCTCTTCCACGGCGGATACTCTACCGAGGCCGCTACGCTTGGCCGGGTGCAGGCCATCGATACAAGTACCCCTTCCCTGGCCCGCGCCTACGACTACCTACTCGGCGGCCGCGCCAATTTCGCCGCCGACCGCGGGCTGGCTGGCCGCCTGCAGGGCATGTACCCCCGAGCGCGTACCCTGCTCTCCCTTTCCCGAACGTTCCAGACCACTGCTGCCAGCAACCTGGCCCGCAGCGGCGTGACCCAGTTCATTGACCTCGGCTGCGGGCTGCCGACGCAGCCGGCGACGCATGAGGCCGTGCTGAGTGCCTGCCGCGACGCCCGGGTGGTCTATGTGGACCGTGACCCGGCGGTCGTGTCGCACGCGGCCGCCTTGCTGACCGGGGTCAGGCCGCCGGCCCGGGTGCGGGTTATCGAGGGAGACCTAGCTGCAGCCCGAGGCGCTGCTATGGTCGCTGCGGCCCCTGCTGGACTTCACCAGGCCGGTGTGCCTGGTGCTCGGCCTGGTCCTGCAGGTGGTTGACGCCGGTACCGCGCGGGCCGTCGTCGGGGTACTCACCCGCGGGCTGGCACCGGGTAGCTACGCCGTCGTGACCTGCGGCGCGGGCGGCGCCGGAAGGCTCCCCGACGCGGCTGGGGGGACAGGGCTGACGGCGCAGGACGTCGAGTCGTTCCTCGCCGGGCTGGAGGTACAGGCACCGGGAGTGCGGCTGGAGCCCACCGAGAGCGGGGCGGCCGAGCCAGGGCTGATGCTGTGCGCGGTCGGGCGAAAGCCGTGACGCCGTCGGAGATCGCTCCGGGTGTCTACGTCACGATGAGCCCGGTTTACCTCACAACCACCACGATCGTCGCAGGCGGCGCAGGCGGCTGCCTGCTGATCGACCCGGCGCTGACGCGTCAGGAACTCGCCATCCTGGGGGAGTGGCTGGCCTCCCGCGAACTAGCCCCGGTGGTCGGCTGGGCGACTCACGCGCACTGGGATCATGTGCTGTGGGCCGGCTGCCTGGGCTCGTCGGTGCCCCGGTACGCGACCCATGAGGCGGTCGCGGCCTGCGCGCGCGACCGCTCGGTGATGATCGCGGAGATGTCCGCCGAGGCACCCGGCCACGACCTAGGGCTTTTCGGCCTGCTGGAGGTGGTTCCTGGGGGTGGGCAGATCCCCTGGGACGGGCCGGCGGCCCTTGTCATCGCGCACGACGCGCACTCGCCGGGTCACGGGGCGGTCTTCTTGCCAGAAGCGGGCGTCCTGGTAGCCGGGGACATGCTGTCCGACGTGGAGATCCCACTGCTCGACCCGTCCGGCGACGATCCATTCGGGCAGTACCGGGCGGGACTGGCGCGGCTGGCGTCGGTGCGAGAAGTTCAGTTCGTCGTGCCCGGCCATGGCCACGTGGGTGACGCGGAAGAGTTCCGCGCGCGGGTCGGGGCGGACTTCTGCTACCTCGACGCTGTTGAGGTCTGCGCTGTCAGCACCGCCGGCCTCGATCCACGGCTGGGCGGTGCCGGGGCGGGCTGGCTCCAGGCCGAGCACGCCCACCACCTGGAAATCGCCCGTCAGGGCTGACGATCATGAGCCAGCAACACCGCCGCGGCAGCGCCGCCGACCCATGACCAGGCAAGTCCGGCCTGCTAGCTAGCCGACCGGTTCCAGGACGAAGACCGGGATGAGGCGGTCGGTCTTGAGCTGGTACTCGGCGTACGGCGGGAAGGCCGCGACCGAGCGCTCCCACCAGGCCGCGCGCTCCTCGCCGCTGACCTCGCGAGCGACCATGACCCCCTTGAAGGTGCCATCCTGGACCTCGACCCGCGGATTGACCCGGAGGTTGTTGACCCATTGCGGGTCCTCGGGAGCGCCGCCCTTCGAGCCGACGGCAGCGTACTTGCCCTCGTGCTCCACACGCATCAGCGGCGTCTTGCGCACCTTGCCGGTCTTCGCGCCGAGGTTGGTGACGATGACTACCGGAAGGCCGGTATCCAGCAGGGTAGTGCCCTGCACCCCGCCCGATCCCTCGTACTGCTCGACCTGGTCCCGGACCCACTGCTGCGGGCTTGGCTCGTACTGTCCTTCGATTGACATGAGCGTATTTAACACCAGCTTCGGTCGGCGGATTCCGCGCGGGGCGGACGGTGGGCGACGGGTCGCGCGCTGGACGCGCTGACGGCGGGCCGGCTCGGCGGCACCGCGTGCTACTGAGTTCACGTCGTTGTGTCTTTCGTGTCGATGGTTTAGCGGGTCAGGCCGCTGAAGACCGCGTCGGGCGTCGGCCGCGGCAGCGCGTTGGCAGCCGTGGGCAGCGGTTCGCGCGGCGCGCCCGGCCCGGACTCCTCTGCCCGCGGCTCCGGCACCGTCGCGCCGTCCATGTCGGGCTTGGCGTCAGGCTTCTTGTCGGGCTTCTTGTCAGCCTTTTTCGTGGACCTCGAGGCCTTCGGCTTGGCCGAATCGGCCTTTGAGCTGGCAGCGCTCGCCTTACCGCCGTTCGCCTTGCCAGCACCGTTGGCGGAGCCATTGCTGGATGACGGCTTGGCCGACGCCCGCCTTGGTGCCCGCGGCGGCCTTGGTGTCGAAGCCCCCCTTCGGCCCGGCGGTCGCGGTGGTCCGCGTGCCCGCCAACGCACTCCTTGACGCCGCGGTCCTGCCAGTGGCGGCCTTGTCGTTGCTGGCCTTGGTGCTGGCGGTCTTGGCGCTGGCGGCCTTGCTCGTGGTGGTTCCCCTGCTGGCCGACTTGCCAGCGTCGGACGTCCGCGTGGCGGCGGCCCTCGTCCCCGTAGACGCGCTCGCGCGCGACCCGGCGGCATCCTTGATGGCCGATGTCTTGGCTGACGTCTTGGCGGTGGAGGCTCGCGTCCCGGTGGAACGGGCGGCCGTCGCGCCGGTGGCGGGGCGGGAGGCGCGCGTGGTCTGCGTGCGTGCACTCTTGCCCGCGGGCGTAGTCTTGGCCGCTGCCCCGGCGGTGGCGGTCGCAGACGACATTGCCTTGGCCGCATCGGTGAGTGACTTAACGGCTGACTCCATCGCCTTGGTGGCGGTGCTGATCGACTGCAGGGCAGTCGTCATTGTCCTGGCCGACGTGGTGGCCTTGCTGGCCGCCGAGTTCAGCTTCGTGGCAGCGGTCGTCACCTTGGTCGCCGCCGCGGAGACAGCCCGCGGCGTTGGGGCGGACGTGGTCGCCCCTCTGCTGGTTGTCGCCCGGCTCGTGGTGGTCCGGGTATTGGTCGCCCGGCCTGCGGACGCCTTGGTCCCAGTGGCTGAGGTCCCGGTGGCCGCGTTCCTGGCGCTCGGCTTGGCTGAGCTCGGCTTCGCGGCGCTCGCCTTGGCCGTGGCCGACCTCGTGGTAGCGCGCTTCGCAGTGTCAGTGGGCACTGATCTATCCCCCCGAATCTTGACCAGATACGAGGAGTCTAATTCCACACCCTGCGAGTTTTACACATCGTTGTCGAAAGGTAGCACGCTGTAATAGTGGCGCGTAAGCCCACGAAGCAGTGCTGTGCATGCTCAAGATGTGCATGCTCAAGATGTGCATGGTCAACCAGCCACCAGTGGCGCTAGTCGTTCCTAGCCGCCGTTACCGCTTCCGACTACCCTAGTCGGGATGACAGGATTTGAACCTGCGACCCCTTGACCCCCAGTCAAGTGCGCTACCAATCTGCGCCACATCCCGATGCTAGCGAAGACCCGCCAGCAGGCTTACTGTAGCGCATCGCGGGCACCGTTACGAAACACTTCGTCGGCCCGGCGCGCAACCCTACGGCCGCCGCGGGCGTTCTAACTAACGGACGCGACGGGACGGGATGGGGAGGGCGGGCATGGCCCCCTACGGGCACTGGGACTTCTGCGACCCTAGCGAGGCCGAAACGACGGTGCCGCTGCCCATTGTCGAGGCGGACGGCGGGGCGGATGGCGAGGCGGACAGCGGGCGCGGCAGCACCGCAGGCCGGCCAGGAGGCAGGCCGCGCCGTCCGCTGCGCACGTTCCTGTACCGGGCCACGCTCACGGTCACCTCGATTATCGCCTGCTTGCTGCTCGCCTTCGCGCTGCTGCTCGCCGTCACCCCGTCGGCGGGGCAGGCCACCACGCGGGCCGCACAGCTGGCGCGCGAGCACCACATTGCTTATCCGGGGCCACCCGCCCCGGCGAACTTCTCCCGGCCCCTAGTCGCCACCGAGGACCACCGGTTCTACTCCGGGACAGAGATCGGCGGCCTTGACGTCCTCGCGCTCGGCAGGGCCATCAAGAGCGTGGTCACCGGCGGTCCGGCTCAGGGCGGCGCCACCATCGATGTCCAGCTGGCCAAGCTGTTGTACGTAGGGGCTGATTCGCCCCAGCACGACACCGCGAAGGGCGATCTGATTGAGGTCGCGCTCGCCGTCAAGCTCTCCGCCATGTACAGCAAGCCCGAGATCCTGCGGCTCTACGCGGAGGCGGCCTACTACGGCAACGACTACTACGGCCTGCAGGCCGCGAGCTGTGGCTACTTTGGCCATCCGCCGCAGGACCTGACGGTCACGCAGGGCGCGATGCTGGCCGGCGTCGTCAACGCACCGGACTACGACGACCCCATCACTCACCCGACGCAGGCCCAAGCCCGGCTGACGCACGTCATCAGCCGGATGGTCACCGTCGGGAGCCTGACCCCGCAGCAAGGCCAGGTCGCGCTCAACGCGCCGCTCAACCTCACGCCGGGCCACAGCCCGGACTGCTAAAGCGAGCGAGCGGTCTGCGGCTGGAGTTCCTCGATGGCCTCGCCAGTCCCCGTCGGCCGAACTGGCTTGAAGACGAACGTGCGGTAGGCGAACAGGCGGAACATGGTGGCGATGCCGATGCCGAAGGCTGTCGCGAGGTTGTAGGACAGGCCGTCCCTGAGGTCGAACCCGTAGGTCACGACCGCCTGCAGGCCCAACTGGATGGCCGTGCCGAGAATGCTCATCACGAGGAAAAGCGCAGACTCCCTGACAAACTCCCTGCCGTGGCTCCGGCGGTCCCGGTACGTCCAGTAGCGGTTGCCGAAGAACGTCAAGACGATGCCGCCCATGATGCCGACGAACTCCGCGGTCAGCGCGCCCATCCCGACCTTGAAGTGCAGGGTGTCCTGCACCGCGAACTGAAGCACCGCACCGAGGGCACCGACAATTCCGAACTTAGCGACCTCATGCACGATATGGCGGAAACGGCTGTACAGATCTCGGATGAGCCTCAACTGCTTTGCGTCCTCTCGCTGGTCCCCGACGTGCCCAGCACCTCCGGTGACCTGGGCCGTACACTACCCTTGGAGCCTCACTAGTACCCGCATACTCAGTAAATTGTTCGGAAACTGTCAGTTAGTCTCCATCGGGTGCCTGAGGTTCTGGTCCGCGCTCGCGGCCTCACGAAGCGATTCGGGGGCTTTACGCGGTTGGTGGGATTGACTTCGAGCTCTGCCAAGGCGAGGTCTTCGTCTTCCTTGGCCCCAACAGCGCGGGCAAGTCGTCCGCCATGCGGATGATCGGCTGCGTGCCAGCGCCCACAGAAGGCGAGTTTACCATCCTCGGCGCAGACCTACGGCGCGACGGTCGATGGATCCGCTCCCGCTTGAAGTAAGCGGTAGATTACTTGTGATGCTGGAAGAGCGCCACGACCCCGGGTCACAGCCTGCCCGGGAAGCCGCAAGATCGTCCCCCCAGGACCTAGCCACCGGTGCCGCGCCCGAGGCGGCGTCGGCTACGGCCGCGCCTGAAGGCGTGTGGCGGGACTGGCCGACATGGCTAATCGCCGCTGTCGTGCTCGGCGCGTACCTGGTCATTTCGCTGTACCGGCTGTGGACGCTGACCCCCTCCTCGTGGGATCTGGGCATCTTCACCGAGTACGTGAAGGACTACGCCCACCTGCGCGCGCCGATCGTCAACGTGCGCGGTCCAGGGTTTAACCTGCTCGGTGACCACTTCCAGGTGATCGTGGCGCTGATCGCGCCATTGTTCCGGGTGTTTCCCTCGCCGGCCACGCTGCTGGTCGCGCAGGCGGTACTGACCGCGTTGTCGGTCTTCCCGGTGGTGCAGGCGGGATCCGCGCTGCTGGGGCGGGGGGCCGGGCGGGCAATCGGGTTCGCTTATGGCTTCTCGTGGGGCCTGCAGCAGATGATCGACTTCGATTTCCACGAGATCGCGTTCGCCGTCCCGCTGCTGGCATTTTCACTGTCGGCCTTGCTACGCGGCCGGGCGCGGGCGGCCCTGTGGTGGGCGCTGCCGCTGGTCTTCGTCAAGGAGGACCAAGGGTTCACCGTCGCGGCGATCGGCGCGCTGATGTGGCTCGCTGCCGTCCGGGGTGGCCGCAAGCCATCGGCGGGCGCCCTCTCGCACATCGCTGGCGACGCGGTCGGCGGGGCATTCCTGTTCTGCTGGGGGCTGGGCTGGTCGCTGGTGGAGATTACGGTGATCATCCCGCACTTCAGTCCGACCCACCGGTACCTGTACTGGGACCTTGGCGGGGTGGTCGGCGGCGGCTCGCCGTTCTCCGCCGTCGGCCTGCTTCAGCAAGTGGGGCACGCTTACCCGGTCAAGCTGCAGACGCTCGCCCTGCTGCTGCTGCCAACAGCGTTCATCGCCCTCGGCTCGCCGGTCGCCGCCGTCGTGGTGCCATCGCTGCTGCTGCGCTTCATCTCCACGAACAGCAGCTACTGGGGCACCCTTTACCACTACAACGCCACGGTCATGCCGGTCCTGTTCCTTGCCGCCGTTGAGGCGATGAGCCGGTGGAACAGGGCGGCTGCGGCAGGGCGTGGGGATGGGCTCGTTCGGGAAAAATGGGAGATCGTCAAACGCGGCGCGGCGCGGCACGGTGCGGCGATGATGCTGGCGATCTCGGTCCCGCTGGCCTTCCAGTTCTCGCTGTCTGGCCTGTGGAACGGGCAGACGTACGAGATCGGGCCGGGCGTGGCGGCCGATCAGGCCGCGATGGCCGTGGTGCCGTCCGGGGCCACGGTCACGACCACCTTGACCCTGCTCGCGCCGCTGGCCGCGCGGTGCGACACGTTCTGGATCGGCAACAACGGCAACCCCGACACGCAGTACATCGTGTTCGACGGCCCCAACAGCGGCTACTCGCCCGCGATCACGAACGTGCCCCAGTTCATCGCGCAGCTGTACCCCCGCGCCGACTACCGGCAGGTCTTCTCCGACGACGGCGTCTACGTCTTCAAGCTCGGCTTATATCCCCGCGAGCCTGCCATCTACCAGGCGCAGGCCGCTGTCCTTGCGGTGCGGGGCGGGCGCGGTCATGATTCATACCGGGTAACAAAGTGGGCCGATGAGGGAGATAACCACATGCCGCAGCGAATTGCTATCGTGACCGGGGCCGCGCGGGGGATCGGCGCCGCTACCGCCAAGCGCCTGGCCGCCGACGGGATGGCCGTGGCGGTGCTTGACCTGGACGAGGCGGCCTGCGCGGACACCGTGTCGCAGATCGAGGAGGCGGGCGGCAAGGCGCTCGGGGTCGGCGCCGACGTCAGCAGCGCCGATCAGGTGAAGGCCGCTGTCGACAAGATTGCCGCCGAGCTTGGCGAGCCCACCGTGCTCGTCAACAATGCCGGCGTGACCCGCGACAACCTGCTGTTCAAGATGTCCGAGGGTGACTGGGACACCGTCATGAGCGTCCACCTGAAGGGCGCGTTCCTGATGACCCGAGCGGTCCAGGGCTACATGGTAAACGCCAAGTGGGGCCGGATCATCAACCTCTCGTCGACGTCGGCGGTCGGGAACAGGGGCCAGGTCAACTACTCCGCCGCCAAGGCCGGCATGCAGGGCTACACCAAGACCCTCGCCCTGGAGCTCGGCAAGTTCGGCATCACCGCGAACGCCGTCGCGCCGGGCTTCGTCGCGACCGAGATGACCAAGGCGACCGCCGAGCGCCTTGGCATGTCCTTCGACGACTTCAAGGCCGCCAGTGCCAAGGCCATCGCCGTCGGTCGGGTTGGCGAGCCCGCGGACATCGCGGCTGCCGTCTCGTTCTTCGCCCGCGAGGAGGCCGGCTACGTGTCCGGCCAGATCCTGTACGCGGCCGGCGGCCCTGTCAGCTAGGACTGTCAGCTAGGAGCCGGTCAACTAGTGTGCGTGACCGGGAAATCCTGACAGAATATGGGCTGTGCTCAATGAAGAGGCCGCAGCCGGTCACGCTGATCTTGAAGCAGAGCTTCGCGAGCGCGTCCGCGCGTTCCTCGCGGAGCACCCGCCAGCCCAGCTTTCCCGCCAGGACTTCCTGAACGCCCGGTTCGACGCCGGCCTCGGGTACGTCCACTACCCCAAGGGCCACGGCGGCCTCGGCCTGCCACGCTCCCTGCAGCCGGCCGCGGAGGCCGAGCTCGCCGCGGCCGGCGCGCCTGACATCGACGGCAGGGCCAACGTGATCGGCCTTGGCATGGCAGCGCCGACCCTCATCGCGTGCGCGTCGCAAGAGCAGCAGACCCGATGGCTTCGGCCCCTGTGGACCTGCGAGGAGGTCTGGTGCCAGCTGTTCAGCGGCCCGGCGCGGGCAGTGACCTGGCGAACCTGGCGACACGCGCGGTCCGCGACGGCGACGAGTGGGTGGTCACCGGGCAGAAGGTCTGGACGTCGCTGGCGCACCATGCCAGGTGGGGCCTGCTGCTCGCCCGCACCGACCCGGACGTGCCCAAGCACGCCGGGCTGACCTACTTCGTCATCGACATGCACCAGAGCGGGGTTGAGGTCCGGCCACTGCGCCAGGCGACCGGCGAGGCGGAGTTCAACGAGGTCTTCTTCACCGAGGCACGCGTGCCCGACGCCAACCGTATCGCCGGCATCGGCGATGGCTGGAAGGTCGCCAACGCGACCTTGATGAACGAGCGGGTGGCCATCGGCAGCTCCCGCGCCGCGGCCAGGGAGGAGGCCATGATCGGGTTCGCGGCGACCGCCTGGCGGCAGCACCCGCAGCGCCGTACCCCCGAGCTGCAGCAGCGGCTGCTTGCCCTGTGGGCGCGCGCGGAGGTTTCGCGGCTCGCTGCCGAGCGGCTGCGCCAGCAGCTGGCGGCGGGCGAGCCAGGGCCGGAGGCGCTCTGCGGGGAAGCTGGTGTTCGCGCTGCTGAACCAGGAGATTTCCGGCTGGGAGGTCGAGTTCAACGGGGCGGACGGCCTGCGCTACGACGACTGGGCGATACGCAGGGACTCCTCCAGTGACTACGCGCGCGGGCCGGGCTTCCGGTACCTGCGGGCTAAGGGCAACTCCATCGAGGGCGGGACCTCGGAGATCCTCCGCAACATCATCGCCGAGCGCGTGCTTGGCCTGCCGCCTGAGCCGCGCGCCGACAAGGACATCGCATGGAAGGACCTGCCCCGGTGACCGCCGCCCCCGTAGACCTTTTGTACACCGATACCGAACGGTCCCTCGCAGCTGCCCTTGACGGCGTCCTCGCGGCCCGGTCGGGGCCAGCAGGCGTGATCGCGCGCACTGAGCAGGCCGAGACCTATGACGTGGCCCTGTGGAAGGCGCTGGCCTCCGACATCGGCATCGGCGGCCTGCTGATCGGCGAGGAGCTCGGCGGAGCCGGCGCCTCCTACCGGGAGCTGGCGGCGGCGGCCGAGCGGTTCGGCGCCTACGTCGCGCCGGTACCGTACCTGGGCAGCGCCGCGGTGGCCACGGCTGCGGCGGCGTCGGCCGCTTCTTCAGCCGCCCGCGCCGCGTCGTCGGTGGCCGGTGGCCCGGCTGCTGGCCCGGCTGCCTCGGCAGCGAGCGCGGCCGCCCGGATGTTCGCCGCCGCGCGGCAGCGGGCTACCGGAGGCTCGGATGCCGGGAACGCGAGCGCCGGCGGCTCTGGTGCCGGTACTTCGCAGGCCGGGACGGCGGCCGACCTGCTGCGGCGGCTGGCCGACGGCACGGTGACCGCCGCGCTCGCCATCCCGGTCGACCTGGCTCCGGGTGCCCCGTTCCCGGTGGACGTGCAGCTGTCAGGTACGCAGGCCGGCGACCGCGAGGACGCGACCTTCCGGCTGCGCGGCACCATCGCGTCCGTCGCGGACGCACTGCCCGCCGACGTGCTGCTGGTCCCGGCCGAGGGCGTGCCGAACGGCCTGTACCTGGTCGAGGCCGGCGCTGTCGGCGTTCACCGGTCGCCGGTGACGTCGCTGGACATGACCAGGCAGCTGTGCGATATCTCGCTGGACGGCGCGTCGGCCCGGCAGGTCGCCGTCGGCGCGGCCGCGGTCGCGGCCGTAGAGGCGGGGCTGGTCGCGGGCGCGGTGATCCTGGCCGCCGAGCAGGTCGGGCTCGCTGCGCGATGCCTGGACATGACGGTCGCCTACGCCAAGGATCGCCGCCAGTTCGCCCGCCAGATTGGCTCGTTCCAGGGCCTCAAGCACCGGCTCGCCGATCTGTGGGCCGCCATTGCCCAGGCGCGCGCGGCCTCCAGGTACGCGGCGGCCTGCCTGGCCGCCGGCGACCCGGACACGCCGGTCGCGCTGGCGCTTGCCAAGTCCGCGTGCTGCGAGGCGGCCGTGACCGCCGCGCAGGAATGTGTCCAGATGCACGGCGGCATCGGCTTCACCTGGGAGCATCCGGCGCATCTGTACCTCAAGCGCGCCAAGGCCGCGTCGGTGGCGTTCGGTACGCCCGGCGCACACCGCGCAGCCCTCGCGGATCTGGTGAACCTTCCGGCCTAGTCCTCTCGCGCCTGGTCCCAGGGACTAGCCCGGTCCCGGCCGGCCTAGTCCTGGGACCGGTCCCGGTTCGTCCTGGACTGCTCCTGGTTGCTGGGGACGGCGTCGTCGGTGGTGCTCTGGCGCTGCGCGGGCGCCGTCCACTGGACGCCTGGCTCCTCAGTTCTCTTATCCATGTCGGTTCTTTCTGGGTTCGGGGTTCCCGTTCGGGCGGCCTCGGCTGGCTGCCGGGGTACCTGGACCGGATTATCCGCCCGCTGGCCGGGTACGCGAGGCACATCGTCCCTGGTCACCGCCGTGTCGTGGGGCGCTGCCACGCCAGGGCCGGTCGCCATCTTGGGATCCGCCGGCGCGGCGGGCCTGCTCATCGTCGCAGCGGCCGGCTTGGCCTCGCTGTCCGGGAACGGCTCGGCGTCAAGCACGCTCTGGGGCGCTGGCCGCTGGCCCGTGCTGGTACCGGGGGCCCATGGCGTCCTAGGGCTTCCCCTCCCATCGGCGAGTACCTGGTTCGCCGCTGGCGCCTGGCCGAACTTCCCTACGCCCCGATCGGGGCGCCGGGGCGCGACTGCCACCGTCATGATGAGCCAGAAGGCCAGCCCCCCGACCGCAACCAGCGTTATCGCCCACAGGCCGCCGGTGGATGAAAGAACCTTCCCTGCTGCCAAGTACATTGCTGATTCCCCAAATCAGCACCATCCGCACGTAGTCCCTACCCAGCCATCCCGATCCAAGCATCGGATGAGTGGGTAGTTAGCCCGAGCGGAGAAGGACGCGGCGGTGACGCGGACGAGGGTCCTAGCGGGATCCGGTACTGGAGGGCAAGTGGTGTATCCGCAACGAGCTCGCAACGTTACGGATACGAGACTTTGGGAGCGAAGCGGGCAAGATTCGCGCTCGCGGTCGGCTCCCTCAGCGGTGGCGACACATGGACGAAACATGAATGCGGCTGTGGCCAGGGACGTTACCGTTCGCGTAACAAACGGGAAATGCCTCCGAAACCCCTGCATGGGAAACATTAACCGTTGCATGCAAGCAAGTAGGCGGAGTGGCCGGGGCACGTCAGCAAGCCCTTGGGGGGCGACCCTGGTCCCCGTGTGGCCCCTTCACAGGCAAGCCCTGGAGGAGTGTAAATACTGTGAGTCCGTATCCAAGCTGGATGGTCGGAAGCGGTGACAACGCCTGGCAGCTGACAGCTGCGACGCTCGTCGGGCTTATGTCCATCCCGGCCCTGGCCGTGCTCTACGGCGGCCTCGTGCAGAAGAAATGGATCATGAACACCATGATGATGGTGTTCTGTACCTTCTGTCTCGTTCTGATTACCTGGGTGCTCTGGGCCTACAAGATGGGCTTTGGCACCCCGCTGGTCCACACCTTCGTCGGTGACCCGCGCACCATCCTCGGGGCGCAGGCCGAGACCGGCCAGGCGAGCATCCCGCTCGTCAACCCGGGCATGCCGAAGTCGCTGGACCCCAGCGGCACTGGCTTTAACATGCCGGGTGCCTCGATCGAGTACTTCCAGTTCGTGTTCGCGGCGATCACCCCGATTCTGTTCATCGGCAGCGTCCTTGGCCGCATCAGCTTCAAGGTCTGGTGCATCTTCGTCCCGCTGTGGATCACCTTTGCCTACGCCGTCAACGCCTTCCTGCTGTGGGGCGGCGGCTACTGGGCGCAGAAGGGTGCGCTGGACTTCTCCGGTGGCTACGTCATCCACCTGGCCGCCGGCGTCTCCGGCTTTACCGCCGCGGCCATCATCGGCCCGCGCCTTAAGAAGGACCGGGAAAGGGCGATCCCGAGCAACCTGATGATGGTCGCGATCGGCGCCGGAATCTTGTGGCTCGGCTGGAACGGCTTCAACGGCGGTGACCCGTACTATGCCTCCACCGACGCCTCCGCCGCGGTGATCAACACCAACCTCGCCACCGCGACCGCCATGATGGTCTGGATCCTCATGGACTGGAACTTCTCCAGCGAGAAGAAGCCGACCTTCCTCGGTGGCCTCAACGGCATGATCTGTGGCCTGGTCGGCATCACCCCGGCGGCCGGCTACGTTAACGGCCTCGGCGCCATCATCATCGGCCTCGCCGCCCCGGTGGTCGTCTGGGTCGCCTGGTACACGCTGCCGAAGTACGTCTGGCCGTTCAACAAGGTCGACGACGCGCTCGGCGTCATCTACACGCACGGCATCGCCGGCCTCCTCGGCGGCCTGCTGGTGGGCGTGCTCGCCGACCCGAACATGATCCTGTACTTCGGCGCGAAGGGCAGTACGGTCGGCGCGGTCTCCGGGGCGGGCGGGATCTGGGGCCATCACTGGCACGAGGTACTCGTCCAGCTCGGCGCCGCCGTGACAATCATCATCTGGGACTCGCTCGTCACCGCCGCCATCCTCTACTTCATCAAGTACGTCCTGCGGCTCAAGCTGCGCCTGCCGGACGAGGTTCTGGAGATCGGCGACGTCGCGATCCACGGCGAGGAGGCGTTCCCCGACCACCCGTTCCTGTCCTCGGTCGCCGCGGCCGAGTCCTCGCCGTCGACTGAGCAGCCGCACCAGTCGGTCTCGGCGTCAGCAGAGGAGTGATCACGCGCTTCGTTGCAGCCGAAGCGTTAGGGGCCGCGCACTGGGGGTAGCCCAGTGCGCGGCTCTTCGCGTGCGGCCGGCCCGGCAGTGCTAGGTGTGCGCCGCTGGGCTTAGGCTTGGTTTACGCAAGGCCGGAAGGAGCACGGTGAGTTCTGTCGTCACCACTGCCACCCTGGTCACGCAGGACGGTGTTCCGATCGACGCCGTTCACCTGCCTGGCCCCAAGGGCCCGGGGCGGGCCTCGGGATCGTCATCGCGCACGGGTTCACGCTGTCGTGGCAGAAGCCCATGGTGTGGAAGATCGCCAAGCGGTTTGCCACCGCCGCCGGCGTCGTGACGTTCGACTTCCGCGGCCATGGCAGGTCCGGCGGCCTGTCCACGCTGGGCGACAAGGAGATCTACGACCTCGACGTGGCCGTCCGGTACGCCCGCCAGCTTGGCTACGAGCGGATCGCCACGGTGGGCTTTTCCATGGGCGGCTCGGTCGTCTTGCGCCAGGCCGGGCTGCTCGGCGGGGTGGACGCGGTCGTCTCGGTGAGCAGTCCCGGCCACTGGTACTTCCGAGGGACCGAGGCCATGCGCCGGGTGCACTTCGCCGCCGAGAGACGGCTCGGCCGACTGCTCACCCGTCACTTCTATGGCACCCGCATCGCCAGCAACGGGTGGAACCCGATGCCGGTCCCGCCGGCCGAGGCGGCCGGAACCATCTCCCCGGTCCCCGTGCTCATCGTCCACGGGGACGCCGACCGCTACTTCCCGCCCGAGCACGGGCGTGAGCTCTACGACGGTGCACGCGACCCGAAGGAGCTGTGGATGCTGCCCGGCTTCGAGCACGCCGAGCGGGCGACCGACGATGCCCTCGCAGACCGCATCGCGGCCTGGGTAGCCGACGCCGTGTCGAACCACGGCGCGGCGGCCGAGCAGAGCGCGGCTGGATAAAGCCTGCTTCCCTGCAGTCGCCCGTAATCGGCAATGTGCCAGCGCTGTCGCATGGGTAGCAGTGATGTGCCATGGCCCGCAAGCCGTTGCTACAGAGATGTGCCAGCGCTGCTGCTACGGCAGGCACGGCTACCAGCTCATCGGGACGGGCATGCCCTCGGCGTAGCCGGAGACACTCTGGATGCCCACGATGGCGTTCGCGGCCAGCGACGGCAGGTCGCGCGCCCCGGCGTAGGTGCACGAGCTGCGCACCCCGGCGACAATCATGTCGAGCAGGTCCTCGACGCCGGGCCTGGCCGGGTCCAGGTACATCCGCGCCGATGAGATGCCCTCCTCGAACAGCTCCTTGCGGGCGCGCTCGTAGGCGGAGTCCCCGGCGGACCGCAGCCGGACTGCCCGGGCCGAGGCCATGCCGAAGCTTTCCTTGTACAGTCGCCCGTCGGCGTCCCTGAAGGTGTCACCTGGCGACTCGTAGGTGCCAGCGAACCACGAGCCGATCATCACGGCCGACGCCCCCGCGGCTAGCGCGAGTGCCGCGTCGCGGGGGTGCCTGACGCCGCCGTCCGCCCAGACGTGCGCGCCCAGCCGGGATGCCTCCCGCGCGCACTCCAAGACGGCCGAGAACTGCGGGCGGCCCACGCCGGTCATCATCCGGGTGGTGCACATGGCGCCAGGCCCCACGCCGACCTTGACGATGTCCGCGCCCGCCTCGACAAGGTCGGCGACCCCAGCGGCGGTGACAACGTTGCCCGCCACCACGGGAACCAGCGCTGGCCCGGGTTGCGCTCCGGCGCTCCCCGCCGGGGAAACCCGCGGCAGGGCCTGGCGCAGGGAGCGCAGCGCGGAGATCATCTTCTCCTGGTGCCCGTGCGCCGTATCCACGACCAGCATGTCCACTCCGGCGTCCAGCAAGAGCTTGGCCTTCTTCGCGACGTCCCCGTTGACGCCGACCGCGGCGCCGACGCGTAGCCGCCCGCTGGCGTCCACGGCGGGGGAGTACAAGGTCGCCCGCAGTGCGCCCGTCCTGGTCAAGATGCCCACGCACTGCCCGGTCGGCGAGACCACCGGGGCGAGCCGGTGGCGGCCCTCGTGCAGCAGGCCGAAGGCCGCCGCCGGGGGCGTTCCCGCGGGCAGCGTGAACGGGGCGGTAGACATGACCGTGTGCAGCTGGGCGAACCGGTCGACCCCGGCGCAGTCAGCCTCGGTGACCACGCCAACCGGGATCCGGTCGCCATCGACCACGATGACCGCCCCGTGTGCCCGCTTGGGCAGCAGCGCCAGCGCCTCTCCTACGGTCTGGGTTGGGGACAGCGTGATGGCGGTGTCCGCCACGAGGTCGCGCGTCTTTACCCAGGAGATAACATCGGCGACCACGTCGGCGGGGATGTCCTGCGGCAGCACCGCGATGCCGCCGCGCCGGGCGATGGTCTCAGCCATCCTCCGGCCCGAGACGGCGGTCATGTTGGCGGCGATGATCGGGATGGTCGCACCGCTGCCATCGCGGGTCGTCAGGTCAACGTCGAGCCGGGAGGCGACCGAGGACCGGCCGGGAACCATGAAGACGTCGCTGTAGGTCAGATCGGTGGACGGCTGCGCACCGTGAAGAAAACGCACTTAGTAAATGTTACCGTCCGGTCGGTCTCACAATCAGCATTTACCAGATTTACACACTCAATCCGAAGGCGGCGAACATGATGTCGGCGATCCTGTCGGCCATTTCCTCGGCCGGGAGCTGAACTTCGGTAGTCATCACGAAATTCACCCGCTCCAGCATCATCAGGCACGCGAACGCAGTGAGCTCTGCGTGCTCCTGGTGCCTGCCGGCCGCCGCGGCGGCGGCCGTCATGCCGGTCGTCATTGCCTCGGTGAGGCTGAAGAACAGCTGCAGGCCGTCGGAGAACAGCTCGCCGGGCGCGTTCGCGGAACTGAGCGTGCGGAGCACGGTCGAGTGGGTCGCGTAGGCCGCCGAGAACTTCCGTACCCACTGCCGGAGTACCTTCAGGCCCGTCTCGTCGCTTGTGACCACGGGAAAGTCCCCGGCCACGATCTCCATGTCGTGCAGGGCGTCCCGAAGCAGTGCGCGGAACAGGTCTTCCTTGTTCGCGAAGTACAGGTAGAACGTGCCGTGCGAGATGCCCGCCCGGTGGACTACGTCATCTACCCGCACGCCGCTGAACCCGCGCTCCTCGAACTCGATGAGGCCAGCTTCGAGGAGCTTGCGCACCGTCTCCCGGCCCTGTGCGCGTAGTTCCCGGTCCTGCGCTGGCGTTCCGCCACCAAGGGACGGGCGAGTCTGTCCCTTGCGCCCAGGACGCCCTGTGGACCGGGGCGCAGCAGGCTGGGCAGCCGGTGGTTGCGCGGGCCGGGAATCCGCGCCAGCACTGGCCCCAGCGGCGGTCCGGTCTGCGTGCTGCGTCATGCTTAGCAGCCTAGCGGGACTGGCGCGCATTGCAGCGCGGACCGTACAATGCCGCGCTTGCCGCCGCGGAACCCGCCGCCTGGCATGGGAGGCGGGTAGGCGGCGACGCGGACCATCCTTTAAAGTTGTGGAACTGTGAGGCGCGTGACAGTCCGCCGAGGATCGCTCCCCGTCGTCATCGGCGTCGGGGCCGTTGCCGTGAGCGTCGCTGTGGCCGCTGTAATAGCTGCCGTCAGCGGAGTCCCGGGTGGCGGGAACCTGGGCAGCGGGGGGACGGGCATCGCCACGTCAAGCCGTCCGGCGGCTGCGGGCGCCGGAGCGCTAAGTGGCGGAGCGCTAAGCGGCGGAACCAGCGTGGATGCGGCCGGGATGTCGGTGAACCTGCCATCGGCGGGAGGGCACGTCGCGAGCGGGACCGACCCCTGGGATAAGGCGGCCGCACCCGCGGGCGCGGCCGGCGCTCCAGGTGTCGCCGCGTCCGAGCCGGGATCACCACCACGCCAGCTCATCGTGCCCGACGCCATCGCCGCGGCCCCGGGGGGCATTACCGCCGCCGAGGTCGCCGCTATCAGGGGCCTGCCGCAAGTGCGGTCCGTCCTGGCCATCGGCGGGGCCAGGATCTCGGTCAACGGCCAGCCGCTCAACGTGCTTGCCGCGCCCGCCGCCAGCCTCCGGCCGTGGACCCCGCCGGCGACGGCGGCGAGCACCTCCGTGTGGGCGGATTTCGCCAGCGGTGACCTCGTCACGACGACGCAGGCGGCATCCGGGCTGCACCTGCGGTCCGGCCAGGAGTACCCGGTGAGCGCCGTCACCACGGCTGAGCTGACCTATGGCACCGACGCGCTGCTCAGCGTGCCCGGCGTCGACGCGATCGTGAGCCAGGCGCAGGGCACGCGGCTTGGCCTGGTCAAGAACGTAGCCGTCCTCATCAACGCCCCGGCCGCGCAGATGGACACCCTTGTCGCGAAGGTCAAGGCGATCGTGGGCAGTGGCGGGCAGGTCGTCCGCCTCGTGCCCGAAGACGCGACCACCCGGCTGCCGGTCGAGACCACCGTGCCGACTGGGCGGCCGACGAACTACCTGATGCTGTACCAGGAGTCCGCCGCGCGGTACTGCCCCGGCCTGTCGTGGACCGTGCTGGCCGCGATTGGCGAGATCGAAAGCGCCGACGGCCAGAACATGGGCCCATCCAGCGCGGGCGCGCTCGGCCCGATGCAGTTCTTGCCGTCCACCTGGGCGGTCTGGGGCACCGACGGGTTCGGTGACACCGGCACGCCGGACGTCTGGAACCCGCTGGACGCGGTGCCGTCTGCTGCCCGCATGCTGTGCGCCGACGGGGCCGGCGGCGGCGGCCAGGCGCTGCAGGCGGCGATCTTCGACTACAACCACGCGGACTGGTACGTCAACGAGGTACTGACGCTGGCCGACGAGTACGCCCGCGAGTACGGCTGACCCGGGGCGGCCCGCTCAGGGGGGCCTGCGCGCCCTTCAGGAGCCTTTCAGGCGCCCTTCAGCCGACTGGTGAAGAATAGGCCTGCCATGTACACCGCGACCGCTACGATGCCGTAGCACGCCGCGACGACGTACCCGTAGCGCGGGCCGAACGCGTCGAGGATGAACCCGGCGGCCGTCGATCCGGCGGCGACCCCGACGTAGAGCCCGGTGCCCAGCCACGCCATGCCCTCGGTGATGCGGCCCGGCCGCACCGTCGCCTCCAGCAGGCTGTACCCGGCGATAAGGGACGGCGCGATCGTCATCCCGCACGCGAAGATCACGACGGCCAGCAGTTGCAGGCTGGGCATCGCCCAGAACGTGCAGACCCCGGCGACGGTGAGCGCCAGCGTCACCGCCAGCCGCCTTGACGCGGGGCTGCGGAACGTCCGGGTGCCGTACCACAGCCCGCCGACCGCACTGCCCAGCGCGTACGTGCCCAGCAGCAGGCCGGACAGGGCCTTGTGCCCGAAGTGCGCGGCGAACGCCACCGTGGAGAGGTCGATCGTGACGAACATCGCGCCCAGGAACACGTAGACCGGCACGAGCACCGAAAGGGCCGGCGAGGCCAGGAAGGAGCGCCTGGCGGGTGCGGCGCGAGGGCGGAATCGTTCGGTATCGGGCGACGGGGAATCGGGCACGTGGGACGGGAACGGCGAGATCGCGGGCTGGGTGTCGCGCTGGGCGGCAAACCACAGCGTGCCCGTCACGCACAAGATCGCGGCGGCGCATATCCCGGCCGCTGGGTGCACCGTGGTAGCGAGCAGCGTCACTAGCGCCGGGCCGACCACAAAGCACAGCTCGTCGGCGACCGACTCCAGCGAGAACGCCGTGTGCAGCTGTGGCGAGCCCGCGAGCAGCGCGCTCCACCGGGCGCGCGACATCGGGCCGATCGCGGGCATGGTCGAGCCCGCGACGATTCCCGGCGGAAAGAACGCCCAGGTAGGGGCGCGCAACTGGACCGCGGCGACGAGGCCGAGCACGCCGCAGGCGAAGACCGCCGCCATCGGCACGATCACCCGTGCCTGGCCATAGCGGTCGACCAGTCGCCCGAACAGCGGCGTGCAGGCCGCCATCCCCAGCGAGCCGGATGCCGACACGCTGCCCGCCACGTCGTACCGGCCGGTCGAGGCAGAGATGAGCAGCACTATCCCCAGGCCCGCCATCGCCATCGGCATCCGGCCGATGACACCGGCGACCTGGAACCGCCAGGCCCGCGGGATGCGGAAGATCTCGATGTAGGGCAGCAGGAAACCTGGAGGCCTCCGGGCGGCTCCGTCGTCAGCACTCGTCATTGTGTGCGCGGCCTCATGCAGCCGACGATAGCTGACCGTTCAAGTGGTTTCTGATGTGGTGTGCGGTTTGCGTGTGACACAGTTCCCCTAATGCCGGGGGCGACAGGGGGTCCGTCCCCCGGTGGGTAAAAGATTGAACCCATGCCTGCCAACGAGCACGCCTACGACGCCTTCCTGCTGCTGTCCTTCGGGGGCCCGGAAGGCCCCGATGACGTCATGCCCTTCCTCGAGAACGTGACTAGGGGCCGAGGCGTCCCGCCGGAGCGACTGGCGGAGGTGGCCGAGCACTACCTTGCCTTTGGCGGCGTCAGCCCGATCAACGCCCAGTGCCGGGCACTGCTAGCGGCGGTCGGCAGCGACTTCGCGACCCGCGACCTGGACCTGCCGCTGTACTGGGGGAACCGCAACTGGCATCCGTACCTTCAAGACACCGTCGCGCAGATGGCGGCCGACGGGGTGCGCCGCGCGGTGGCCTTCGTGACCTCGGCCTACAGTTCCTACTCGGCCTGCCGCCAGTACCGGGATGACATCGAGCGCGCGCGGGCCGTCGTTGGCCCGGACGCGCCGGTGATCGACAAGATCCGTCCCTACTTCAACCATCCGGGCTTCATTGAGCCGTTCGCCGACGCCACCCAGGCGGCGCTGGCGTCCCTGCCCGCCGACGCCAGGCACACCGCCCGGCTGGTCTTCACCGCGCACAGCGTCCCGGTCCGCATGGCGGCGGTCAGCGGAAGCCCCTGCGCCGACACCGTGGCGGAGGCCGTGGGCGGACGCTACGCCGCCGAGCTAAGGGAAGCGGCAAGCCTCATTACAGAACGTACCCGCCTATCTCACCGCAACTTCGACCTGGTGTACCAGAGCCGCAGTGGGCCGCCCAGCGTCCCCTGGCTCGAGCCAGACGTCTGCAGCCATCTGGGCTCGCTTGCCAAGGAGCGCGTTCCCGGCGTGGTTGTGGTGCCCGTCGGGTTCACCAGCGACCACATGGAGGTCGTCCACGACCTGGACGTTGAGGCCGCGCGGGTGGCCTCGCTGCTCGGGCTGCCGTTCGCCCGGGCCGCCGCCCCCATGCCTGACTCCCGGTTCGCCACCATGATCACCGACCTGGTGCTTGAGCGAATGGGCTACGTCGAGCCCGGCCTGGCTCGGTAGCTTCGGCCCAGCGGCGGGAGACTGCCCCATCGACTGCTGCCGCTACAGTTCTAGCCCTGGAGGGGCGACCCGCGCCTACCGGGCTGAGGCCAAGTCCCTGCCACCATTGCTCCCGGGGAGTCCCGCATGAACGAGCTATCCACCCCAACCCCAAGCGAGCTGCTGGATCTGGCCGTCCGGGTGGCCCACCAGGCCGGGGAAGTGCTGACATCCGCCGACGGCCGGGTCGCCGTGGCCGCCACGAAGTCGAGCCCCACGGACGTGGTGACCGAGATGGACCGGCGTTCGGAAGCTGTGTGCGTCCGGGAGATCTTCGCGAGCCGACCCGACGACGCGATCTTGGCCGAGGAGGGCGGGCAGATCGGCACCGGCGCCAGCGGGGTGCGCTGGGTCATCGACCCACTGGACGGCACGGTCAACTACCTGTACGGGCTGCCCGACTGGGCGGTGTCGATCGCTGCCGAGATAGCCGGGCAAATCGTGGCCGGCGTGGTGTACCTTCCCCGCCGCGGCGAGACGTTCACCGCCACGCTCGGCGGCGGCGCCTGGCTGGCCAACGGGCTGGTGGGCGCCCCTTTCAGGTTGCGGGTTCGGCCGGACGCTGCCCTGCCCGCGGCGCTGGTCGCCACCGGGTTCGGCTACCTGGCGGCCCGGCGCAAGGTCCAGGGCGAGGTGGTAGCGGCGCTGCTGCCCCTGGTGCGCGACATCCGGCGCGCCGGATCGGCCTCGGTGGACTTGTGCTCGGTCGCGGCCGGCCGGGTGGACGCGTACTACGAGCGCGGCCTGAACTACTGGGACTACGCGGCCGGGGCGCTCATCGCCGCGGAGGCGGGCGCGGTCGTGGCGGGGCTTTCTGGGCCGATCAGCGAGTCGATGGCAATCGCCGCGCCTCCTGCCCTGTTCGCGGAACTCAGCGCGGTGCTGGCGACGCTGCAGCCCGAGCGCGACGAGTAGCAGGTGACCATGCCCACTCTGAGCGGGTCCGCGTGGCGGCGGCGTGCATAGCCTCGCACGGTGTATTCTCGCGCGGGATACCTGGCCGGTATGAGAGGTTTACCTGCGGCCAGCACGGTCCCGGAAGGACACGGCTGCCACGGATCGCCGACTGCGTGCGCGCCGGAGCGGAACGTGGCAGAATTCCCCGCCGGAATCGGGCACAACAACGGCTTTCTGAGCGTTACACCCGCGCAGCTATCGCGCATCACGACGGAGGGGGATGGGTCACCCAAGATGGCAACTGACTACGACAGCCCACGCAAGACGGACGACGACCTGACCGAGGACAGCCTCCAAGAGTTGCAGGCCCGCCGGATGGACAAGTCATCGAGCACGATTGACCTTGATCCAGACGACGTCGCCGAGTCTCTGGAGCTGCCAGGCGCCGACTTGTCGAACGAGGAGCTCTCGTTCCGCGTTATCCCGCGGCAGGCCGATGAGTTCACCTGCTCGCGCTGTTTCCTGGTGCACCACCGCAGCCAGCTCGCCGAGGAGCGAGGGAGCCAGCTGATCTGCCGCGAGTGCGCCGTCTAGCGGGCGATGGCCCGGGGCACCCTGCCCCGGGCGCCCTAGGCGTCGGCCTGGCCGTCATCCTTTCGCGTCCTGCGGCCGGCCGCGCGGGCCGTGAATAGCCTGGTGGCCTCCACGGTTACGCCCACGAGTGCCGCCCAGCCCAGCGCCTCCAGGATGCCGACCTGCGGGTCCGCCGGGTCCGGCGGTGTCTTGCCGGTGGCGCGCCGCCAGCCTACGGCCAGCAGCTTGCGTGCCACCCAGACCGTGGCGACGGTCGCGACCGTCGTCACGAGCTTCTTGCTCGCCTCGCCGCTTTTCTTCGATAGTTGCTTCGCCATTCGTCTCTCCTCGTGCCCCGCTCGCCGCGTGCGTCTCGGCATCGGCGACAGTCCCCAGGCGGTAATCATCCCACGGTCGCGAGGCTGGCGGTGAGCGCGGCGGCCAGCTCGTCCGGGTGGCGCGTGGCGACCAGCCAGTAAGGCGCCTGGCCCGGCTGATCGTCAGCCAGCCCGATGTAGACGGCCTTCTTCAGGTAAGGGCGCAGCAGCAGGTGTGCCGAGGGATCCGCCCGCGGCCCGCGCAGCACCGCTGCCTGCGCCTCGTCCAGTACCAGCACCTCGCCGATCGCCGACACGGGCAGCGTGTCCCCGCCTGCCCGCAAGGTGGCGTTCGCGACCTCGATCCGCACCGCGCCCCAGGCCAGCAGGAAACCGCCCACGACGAGGACGAAGGCGGCATAGACCAAGACCGCCACCAGGGTGCTGAACCCGACGAAGACCTCGGCACCCAGCAACAGCACGACAGGCAGCGACAGTAGCCAGTAGCTAATGGGCACCCGCAGGTGTTCGCGGTAGGAACGCATGCACTCCACGGTAGTTGGTTGAATGTACCCATGGTGTGGCGGGGAGCCGGAAACGGGCTGGCGGGCTGGCTGGCCAGGTCGCGCCCCAACGACGCCGGCGCCGAGGTCGCGCAGGACCCTCCCGCGCAGGACCCTCCCGCGCAGGACCCTCCCGCTCGGCAGACGCCCGAATCGGAAGCGGCCACGGTGTCACCTCGTGCCCTGTCGGCGGCTTTCTTGGGGGACGCCGCCGACGTGCCCCGCTGGATCCGGATCGCGGCCGCCTGGGCCTGGCGGCTGCTGCTGCTGGTAGTGGTCCTGTACATCCTGGCCAGGCTCGCGGCCCTGCTCTATATCGTTGTCGTGCCTTGTGCGGCATCCCTGCTGTTTACCGCCCTGCTGCATCCGCTGTACGCGCGGCTGCGGCGACGCGGGCTGCCCCCGCTGGCCGCCACCTGGTGCACCCTGCTGCTCGCCATAGCGGTGGTGGCCGGCGTCGGTGCGCTGGCCGCCACGCGGATACAGGCGCAATACTCGCAGCTGCTGGCCCAGCTCCGGCACACGGCCGCCCAGCTCCAGAGCTGGCTGTCCGGCTCGCCGTTGCACGTCAAGGCCGGCAGCATCGACAAGGCATCCGGCGGCATCGTCAAGTACCTGGGCCAGCACCAGTCGCTGGTCGAGGGCACCGTGGTCACCGGCGGGCGGATCGTGGCCGAGATCTTGGGCGGCGTGGTACTCGGCTTCTTCGTGACGTTCTTCCTGATCAAGGACGGCCGGAAGATCTGGCTCTGGCTGATTCGCGTGATGCGGCCAGAGAACAGGGAGCGGGTGGACCGGGCCGGGCAGCTTGCGTGGACCACGGTCGAGTACTACATGCGGGGCACGGTGGCGGTCGCCGCCATTCAGATGGTCGTGATGGGAGTGACGCTGACCGTCCTGAACGCGCCGCTGGCCGTTCCGATCGCGCTGTTGCTGTTCCTCGCCGCGTTCGTTCCGCTGGTCGGCGTGCTGGTCGCCGGCACGCTGGCCGTCTTGGTGACGCTCGCGGCCAAGGGCCTGGCGGAGGCCCTCATCGTGCTCGGCGTGCTGGTCGTGATGAGCCAGCTAGACGGGCACCTGCTGCAGCCGCAGATCGTCGGCAAGATGGTCAGGCTGCACCCGCTCGCCGTCATCTTGGTGCTCGCCGTCGGCGCCGTCGTGGCGGGGATCGCCGGGGCGGTCGTGGCGGTGCCGCTCACCGCCGCGGTCTCGCGCTTCATACCCGAGCTGCGCCGCGGCGCCCCGGGGGGTGCCCCCCCGATACGGGCGCCTTAGCGCGCTGGCTTCCCCCGTCGCTCCTGTTGCGTCGTCGCTCCTGGCGTCCAGGCACCGCGGCGCCCTACTTCAGCACCACACACCGAATGGAGTTGACGTCAATGGACGTACTGATCACCCGGCTTGACCCCGATGTGCCGCTGCCCGGCTACTCTCATCCAGGCGACGCGGGGGCGGACCTGGTCACCGTCGAGGACATCGACCTCGCTCCTGGGCAGCGCGCGCTGGTGGGAACAGGAATCGCGATCGCCCTCCCGCAGGGCTACGCGGCCTTCGTTCACCCCAGGTCCGGGCTGGCCGCGCGGTACGGTGTCACGGTGCTCAACGCACCGGGTACTGTCGACGCGGGGTACCGTGGCGAGATAAAGGTCACCTTGCTGAACACGGACGCCACCAGCGCGGTCTCGTTCCGGCGCGGAGACAGGATCGCCCAGCTCGTCATTCAGCGAGTGGAGTGCGTATCGTTCCGTGAGGTAGATGCCCTCCCCGGATCAGCCCGGGGCGAGGGCGGCTTTGGCTCAACCGGCGGCCACGCCGGAGTGGAGGAGATGAGCGGTGTTCGGTCGGCGACGTAGCGGCAGCCACAGCCGAGGCCAGGAAGACCGGGCCACCGCGGCACCGGGGCCGGAGATTGCCGACGAGCCAGAGCGGTCGGCCGATGGCCAGCCGGATGCGGGCGGTCCGACCCTGGGCAACGGCCCTTATGACGCGGGTGACAGCTACCCGGAGGTGCCCAGGGCGGACCTGGGCAGCCTGCTGATCCCGGTGATCGAGGACTACGAGGTTCAGCTCATCGTCGCCGAGAACCAGGGCGCCTGGGTCGCTGTGGGACACACCGGAAGCCAGGTCCAGCTACAGGCGTTCGCCGCGCCCCGGCGGGAGGCCATCTGGGATGACGTCCGCGCCGAGATCATCGCGGAGATCGCCGGGGCGGGCGGGCAAAGCGCGGAGCGCGATGGTTCCTTCGGCATCGAGCTCGCGGCGCAGGTTCCCGTCCAGCCGGGAAACCCGGGGGCCGGGTTCATGCCGGTGCGGTTCGCCGGCGTAGACGGGCCACGCTGGTTCCTGCGCTGCCTGTTCCAGGGGCCGGCCGCCACCAATCCCGCCGCTGCCGCCCCGCTAGAGGCACTGATCCGCGAGGTTGTCGTCGCCCGCGGCGATCACCCGATGCCCCCCAGGGACCTGCTGGAGCTGCGGCTGCCGGCCGAGGCGCAGCAGGCCCTCGCCGAGCAGCAGGCCAAGGCCAGCCAGCAGCAGGACGGCTACCCCTTGAACCCCTTCGAGCGCGGCCCGGAGATCACCGAGACGCGGTAGTCCCGGCACGCGAAACGGATGGTCCCGCAGTCGCGACTGCGGGACCATCGCGGTCTACGCCGGTCGCCGGCCCTGGTCGCGGTGCCCTTCGGCACCGCCTTTCATCGGGGAATCAAGGGCGTGCGTCGAACAGGCGGGCTAGTTCGCTCTCCACATCCTCACTGGTCACGAAGAACAGCTCGTCGCCGCCTTGCAGCGGGTCTTCCGGCTGCGGGACCAGGACGCGACCTTCGCGCAGGATCGCCACCAGCGCCGCGTCGGCCGGCCACTGGATCGAGCCGACCTGCTGGCCTGCGAGCGGGGCATCAGCGGGCATCGTCAGCTCGACGAGGCTTGCCTCACTATGCCCAAAGGTCATCAGCTTGACCAGGTCGCCGACGCTGACGGCCTCCTCGACAAGCGCGGACAGCAGCCGGGGCGTGGAGACGGCCACGTCAATCCCCCACGACTCGTTGTACAGCCACTCGTTGCCCGGGTGGTTGACCCGCGCGACCACGCGCGGCACCCCGTACTCGGTCTTGGCGAGCAGGGACACCACCAGGTTCACCTTGTCGTCGCCGGTGGCCGCGACAACCACGTCGCAGCGGTCAAGCCCGGCGTCGTCCAGCGAGCTGATCTCGCACGCGTCCGCCAGCAGCCACTCGGCCCTGGGCACGCTGTCCACCTTGATCGCGCGGGCCGCGTGGTCGATCAGCAGCACCTCGTGGCCGTTCCCGAGCAGTTCCCGTGCGATGGACCGGCCAACCGCGCCGGCACCGGCAATCGCCACCCGCATTAGTGGGCACCCCTCTCCCGGGCAGAGCACGCGAACGAGATCTGGTCCAGATTGCTCTCCAGGGCGATGACGTGGACCACATCGCCTTCCTGCACGACAGTGCTGGCCTGGGGGACGATCGCCGCGCCGAGCCGGTCGATGAACGCGACCCTGGCACCCGCCGACGCTTCCAGGACCTTGACTGGCTCGCCGATCCAGGATGTCCCCACGGTGACCTGGGTGAGCACCACCTTTCCGGTGGCGTCCCGCCACAGCGGCTCGGACCCCTCAGGCAGCAGCTTGCGCAGCATCTGATCGGCTGTCCAGCGCACCGTTGCCACGGTCGGTATGCCCAGCCGCTCGTAGACCTCGGCCCGCCGCGGGTCGTAGATGCGTGCTGCCACCTTCTGCACGCCGAACGTCTCACGCGCGACTCGCGCCGCGATAATATTGGAGTTGTCGCCACTGCTCACGGCCGCGAATCCATCGGCTCGCTCGATCCCGGCCCGCGCGAGCACCTCCCGGTCAAACCCGATGCCCGTCACGCGGTCGCCCCTGAACGCCGACCGGAGCCTGCGGAACGCCTCCGGATCCCGGTCCACCACGGCGACCGTGTGGTCACGGTCCTCCAGGATGTGCGCGAGCGTTGAGCCGACCCGCCCGCAGCCCATGATCACGATATGCACGACCAGTCCTTTCGCGGTCCTCATCGCCCGAGGCGCCTGTTCGGGGCGCCTCGCCAAAGGTATGCCCTGTACATGGGAGAATGCGAGCCAAGATGAAGGAGGAGCTATCCGTGACTTTCCAGCCTGGTGACCTCGTTGAGCTGACGATGCAGGCCGTGGCGCAGGGCGGCTGGTGTGTCGGCAGGCCGTCCGACGCCCCCGTGGTGTTCGTGCGGCACGCACTGCCCGGTGAGCGGGTCATTGTCCGGGTGACAGAGGTCACGGCCAATTTCGCCCGTGGTGACGCCATTGAGGTCCTAGAGGCATCGCCCGACCGCGTGGTCGCGCCCTGCCCGAATGCTTATCCGGGTGGCTGCGGCGGCTGCGACTGGCAGCACGCCAGCCTGCCCGCCCAGCGCGCGCTCAAGGCAGCTGTTGTCGGCGAGCAGTTGCGCCGCCTAGCCGGGATCGACCGTGACGTCACCGTCGAGGAACTGCCGGGGACCACCGATGGCCTGGGCTGGCGCACCCGCGTCCAGTTCGCCACCGACCCCGACGGCCTGGCCGGGCTGCGAGCGCACCGGTCCCACGAGGTGATCGACGTGGGTAACTGCCCCATCGCGCACCCCGGCATTCAGGACCTGGGCATCCCTCGCCACCGCTGGCCCGGTGCTACATCCGTCGAGGCCGCCGTCGCTCCCGGCCCCAGCCTGGTAGGTGGGGAGGAATCACAGCGCCAGGTCATCGTCGTCTCCGACAGTCGGCCCGCCGAGGTTCCCGACGTGGGCGCCGAGTCGGTGCTCAGCCGTTACGCCCGCAAGCAGGCCCCCGTCCGGGGACGGCGCTTTCTCACCCAGCACGCCGCGGGCCGCGACTGGCGGGTCAGCGCCGGGGCGTTCTGGCAGGTGCACCCGGCGGCGGCCGACATCCTGACGGCGACGGTGCTCGCCGCGCTGGAGCCCAAGCCCGCTGACACCGCCGTCGACCTGTACTGCGGCGCGGGCCTGTTCACCGGGGCACTGGCGGCGGCGGTCGGCCCCGACGGGGCCGTCACTGGCGTGGAGTCCGACGATGCCGCCGTCCAGGACGCCCGGTATAACCTCCGGGACCTGCCGTGGGCCCAGATTCGCCGGGGCGACGTCGGCGCGATCCTGCGCGGGACCGGGTCGCGGGGCGCCCCGCGTGATCGCCGGCCGCCGCGCCCCGCGCTGCCCTCGGCCCGGCTCGCGGTGGCCGACCCGCCACGGTCGGGCCTGGACCGGGCGGTCATCGGGTACCTGTCGGCGGAGAAATCGGGGACCGAGCGGTTCTGCTACGTCTCCTGTGACCCGTCGACCCTCGCCCGCGACCTTGGCCTGCTGCTGGAGCGCGGCTGGGCGCTGGAGGGCCTGCGCGCCTTCGACGCCTTCCCGATGACCCACCACGTGGAGTGCGTGGCCTGGCTGAGCCGCTAGCCCCCGGCGGGCTAGCCCCGGCCGGCTAGTCCTGGCTCAGCTACCTCCCGCAAATCCGCGCGGGACGTCAATGGCCAGCAGCGCGAGGTTGGCCTTCGTCGGCGGCAGCCAGGTCATCCGCGTCGAGCTGCTGTCGACGACGTCATGCCCGACGTGGTCGCGGTACCCGGGATCGGAGGCCAGGGTCACCCCCATCAGCGCGTATGTCGACTCGTTCAGCCAGAACGTGTCGGTGGAGTGCTGACCGGGACGCGGCCAGACGATCTTGATGGCCCTGGTCCCGCTGAACTGCTGGTTCGAGCTGATCGTGACCGTGACGTTCGGGCAGGCCAGCAGGTCCCGGATAACGACCGCCTCGGTGATGCCCTCGCCCGTGGGGCCCCAGCCAGACCACGTGATGACAGGATCGGCCCGTCCGGCGGCAAAGGCGCAGACCTGGGCTGGCGTGGGCAGCTGGTTTCCCCACGGCTTGGACGCCGGCTCTACGTTGTCCTGCCGGAACACTTGCCGGTTCGGGTAGTCCACCAAGATCGAGATGTCGCGTTCCTGGTCATGGCCGACGGGGGTGGTTGTGTCGAGGCTCGCGCTCGCCAGCCTCCCGTCCGTGGAGGTCTGGAAGCGCGTCTTGCCGGGGTAGATCCAGGAACTGGACGCTCGCGTGAGCGAGGGGCTGCCCGTGATGACCTGGCGCGAGACGTAGATCTTCGTGCTCGTGGCGGTCAGCGAGCCTGCCATGCGGCGGGCTATGGTCGCGGCCGGCCCGGTACCCCATGTAGTCGGCGTGATGGGCCTAGTGGAAGACAGCGTCGGCGGGCCGGGGATGGCGATAGTCGAGACCGGGTAGGTAACCACCTTGAACCCGGCCGGAATCGGCCCGGTCAGGTCCGCCAGGCTGGCCTTTGTCGGCGGCAGCCACTCGTACCGGTCTGACCCCGAGCCGTCGGTCTTGACGGTGCTGGAGAAGCCATCCGCGATCGGCAGGAACGTGGCCCGGTCTATCCAGACCCACCAGGTGACGGCGCCAAAGTGGCCGGTGACCTTGATCGCCTCGGTCCCGTCGAAACGCTGGTTCCAGCTCGTGGTGGTGTCCCCGCAGCTCAGCAGGGTGTGCATGTAGCCCGCAATGAAGGAGGCATTCTCGATCGCTCCTGACCCGGGCGAGTCCAGCAGGCCACCGGGGATGCCGCCGCAGGTGAATGGCTGGTTGACGGTCGTGGTCGGAATGATGGTGGTCGACTTGATCGCTATCCGCTGCTTGTAGCCAACGCTCACCTCGATGTCCCTGAGGCCCTGCTTGACGTGCGTGACCGTATCCCAGTTGTCCTGCTCAACGCCGCCGAAGACCGTCGTTTCCCGCGACTGATTGCCGTAGCCCCAGTACTGCGTGCCGAATGCGGTCCCGCTGGGGTTCATGTAGTCGACGCCGCCCTGGGAGACGTACATGACGTCGTTGTTCGCGGCTGCGAGCGCGCTGTTCACCTGGCTGATCACGTAGGCGGTCGTCTCGACGCGCTGCTGGCCGGGCGGCCCGGTGACGGCGATCGTGGCGGCGACGCTGGCTATCACCGCCGTTCCGGCGGCGAGCGCGGCCCGGGTGGCGAGCTTGCGCCCGCGGGACCGGCGGTATGCCACCGCGACCACGTCCGGGCGGGGCCTGATCGGGGCCTGCTCCATCTCGGCGCGTAGTTCGCGCTCGAATTCGATGCTCATGACAGGTTCCTTGCCTGGGTCTGGTGCGAGGGAGTCTGGTGCGAGGGAGTCTGGTGCGCGGGGGTCTGGTGCGCGGGGGTCTGGCCTGCGCGGGTCTCGTCGGGCGCTGCCTGGTTGAGCTCGCGGAGCCGGGCCAGGCCGCGGGAGGCGGCGGCCTTCACGGTGCCGGGGGAGCAGCCCATCGCGCGGGCGGCGTCCTCCTCGGACAGGTCCTCCCAGTAGCGGAGCACGATCGCGGTGCGCTGCCGGGGCGGGAGGGCAGACAAGAGCCGGATGAGGTGGTCTCGGTCGTCCACGGCGCTCGTCGGGTCGGGGATGGCCGTCGGCTGACTCAGCAGCGGGACCTTGGCCCGCCATGACTGTCTTCGGCGCCACCCGTCGGCGGCCAGGTTGTACATGGTCCGCCGTAGGTATCCTTCGGGGTCAGTGATCGCCGTGCGCCACCGGCGGAACATGCGCTCAAGCGCCGCCTGCAGCAGGTCCTCGCCGTCGTCTGGGCCGCCGGCCAGCAGCGTCGCGGTGCGCCGCAGGTGCTCGCCCTTGGTGGCGAGCAGTTCCTCGATCTCCGCGATGGGCCGTTCAGAGTCCATGGGGGCGGGGGGGTCCTCTCCGTCGCTGTCACCCACAAGGACGAGGAACGGCCTGGCGACGTTGACCCGGAATGCCGGGAATGCCGCCAGGCCGCTGATTCCTGGAGGAACTAGCCGCGTGAGCCTCCTGCTCAGTGGATTGCCAGCCCATGAGCATGCCAGGTGGCGGCTAGCTCACGCAGGGCTGGCTCACGCAGGGGGGTCAAGCTTGAAGCCGGCCGGGGTCGGGATGCCTAGATAGGCCAGGTTGGCAGGCGTCGGCGCCAGCCACGTGTACTGGTAGATCTGCTCAGGCGACTTGGTGTTGTTGTAGCCGGCCGGCGGCATGTCGCCGCGCGAGTAGGTGACGACGATCTCGATCGGCAGGTACGTCGCCGCGTTGATCCACAGCGTCTCGCTGTCCCGGCCCGCGATCTTGATGGCGTCAACGCCGTCGAGCGTCAGGCCCCGGGTGACCACCTGGCCCTTGCAGGACAGCAGCGCGCGGGCCGCGTCCGGGGTGGCCTGGTAATCGATGTTGGCCAGCCCGGTGGTCTGTGCCGTGGCACAGGCGGCCTGCGGGCCCGGCGGCGAGCCGCATCCATCCGTCGTGGCGCACCCGCCAAGCGGCGATCCGGACGTGATCGCCCCTGACGTGGTGCTCACCGACACGGTCTGGTTGTTGTAGAGGACTATCGTATGAACCGACGTGGACTTGCCGTCCGCATCGGGCCGGACATAGGTATTGTCGTCGTCCCACGGCTTGCCATCGGGGTAGTAGGTGAGGTCACGGGACGCGGTGCGGTAGTTGAACTGGGAGTCGATTACCGTGTCCGAGGCCGGGATCGCCTCCGTTGTCATGCGGACCCACAAGATGTCCTTGGCCGCGTCCGCCGCGGTCAGGCTGTCGTCGGCCGCGACTGGCTGCAGGCCGAACGGCGGGATGACGCCCGCGGGCGGCGTCCACGGCGTGAGGTACTTGCCGGTGGGGAACCCGCTCGCCCGTGACGTGGTGCCGGTGAACCCTCGAGGATGCGGGGCCGACAGGTACGCCAGGTTAGTCGCGGTAGGGGTCAGGTACCCGTACAGCACCGTCTGTCCCGTCGGCGTGCCGTCCGCCCCACTACCCAGGAGCAGCGGGAGCCCCAGCCGTGTCTGGCTGGTGGTCACGCTCTCGATCGGGAGGTAAGTGGTCGCGTTGATCCAGAGCGTCCCGGCGTTTGCGTCAGCGATCTTGATCGCGTCGATCCCGTCAATCCGCAGGCCCCGGGTGACGGTCAGCCCGCTGCAGGACAGCAGCGTACGGGCGGCGTCGGGGCGCGCGGCGAAGTCGATCGAGCCCAGCCCGGACGCCAGAGTCCAGGAGCAGGAAGTTGGCGCCTCGACGAGCTGGGAATTCCACGTGAGCATGCGGGACCAGGTTCGGGTCCGGTAGTTGACCGTCGTCTGCGTGCCGTCGTACCCGGTGACCTTGTCGGGGACCATGAAGGACTGGAGATCGGCGGATGGCTGGCCATTGGGGTAGTAGACGATGTCCTGGGACGCGGTGGCGCCGTAGCTGAGCGAGTTGCCCACGTACGAGTCCTCGGCCGGGCCATGGCCTGCGTCGTGTGCTCCCACAAGATGTCCTTGGCCGCCTGGGTGGCGGCGAGGCCGTCGCCGGGCGGGGTGGGCTTGAGGGTAGCCGGGAGGATGCGGCCGCCAGCTGGCAGGCTGCTCATGGGGCCTGGCCGCTGCCCGCCGGGGGCAGCGCGCAGCGGGAGCGTGGCCGCGAGAGTGGCGGCCACCGTAATCACGGTGGCCGTGCCGACGACGGCGATGGCGCGCGAGACGGCGCGGTGGCGACGGTGCGCCTGGTATGCCTCGCGGGCCAGTTCGGGGCGCAGCCGGACCGGGTAGCGGTCGATCTGGGCCTTGAGCCGCTGCTCGATGCCCATCCGTCCGGAATCAGCGTGCTCAGCGTGCTCGGTGCCGGTGCTCATGATGCCTTCCCGGTGTCGCCAGTGGGAGGTTGCGCGGTGTCCAGCAGTGCTGGCCCGGTGGCCGTCGTTCCGGACTCTGCGCTGAGTTCCCGGAGCCTGCGCAGGCCCCGGGAGGCAGATGACTTGACGTTGCCGACCGAGCAGCCCATCAGGCGCGCGGTCTCGGCCTCGCCCAGCTCCTCCCAGTAGCGCAGGACGACGGCGGTGCGCTGACGGGGCGGCAGGGCGCGCAGCAGCCGGACGAGCTCGTCACGCTGGTCGATGGCCGAGGTCTCGTCGGGTTGCCAGGCCAGCTGGCGGATCAGCCTCAGCCGGGCGCGGAGCAGGCTCTTGCGCCGCCAGCCGTCGGCGGCTAGGTGGTAGAGAGTACGGCGCAGGTACCCCTCGGGGTCGCCGTCGATGTGCCTCCACTGCTGGTACACCCGCTCCAGAGCCGCCTGCAGCAGGTCCTCGCCGTCGTCGGGACTGCCGGCGAGCATGATCGCGGCGCGCAGCAGTCGCTCGCCGCGCGCGGTGAGCAGTTCCTCAAGCACCGCCACCGGTTGCTGCTTGGGCGCCAGCGGGACTGGCAGGCGTTCACCGCGATCATGGCGCCCAGCGGGCGCGTGCGGATCTGGCGCGGCGTGACCCGGCACCTGCTGGCTGCCGGGCCCATGACAGCCCGCCCTGTCCGAGGCGGGCACGGCGTCCGGCGGTCTCACGGCGGGCACGGTGTCCGGCGTCGCGCCGGCCTCCGTCTGTGTCTCCATCCGTTCCTCCCATTCTGGTGCCATCCAAGTACGAATGGCGGGGGAAATGGGTTGCCTGGACTCGCGGTGTTTCGCGCGAACATGGAACGGCCCGGCGACGTTGACCCGGTAGGCCGGGAACGTCGCCGGGCCATTGACTGCCTGGCTTGCCGGGCTGGCGGGCGCTAGCTGTTGGTGAAGCCAGCTGGGAACGCTACTAGCCAGGCTGCGGGCGGGAACGTGGCCGCTACGAGGCGCCAGCGGCCGGTTGGGCTACCTTCTCGAAGCCTGGCGGGATATAGGACGACAGGTAGGCCAGGTTAGCTGGCGTCGGCGGCAGGAAGCCGAACTGAACCTCCGTGGCGGACGTGCCTGACGATCGGGGGTGGTCAGGGATCGCGGTGGTCTGGATTGGCACGTCTGTCACGGCGTTGAGCCAGAGCGTGTCGTGGGTACCGAGCACGTCGGTGCTGATCGTGACGGCGTTGATGCCGTCGATCCGCACGCCCTTGCTGACCGTCAGGCCACGGCAAGCCAGCAGCGAGCCGGCCGAGCTGATGAGCACGCTGGCGCTGATCAGCCCCACTCCGTAATCCTGAGCCAGCAAGCACAAGGACCGGTGGCTGCTTCGCCCCGCCGGATGTGTCACGGTCGAGCGGGACCAGGCATGATGCTGGTAGCTGACGTGCGTGCTGGTGACCTGATGGGTGCCATGAGCGCCGGTGACGGTGGTGACCTGGTCATCAGCCGACGGACGGCCGCCCGCAGCGTAGTGGATGTCGCGTGCTGTGCTGCCGTAGGTGAACTGGTCGGAGACCGTCGTGGCGCCGCCCGCTGGCGTTGATAGCGTGCGCGTCCAGGAAATGTACCCGGCCGCCTGCTGGGCGCTCAGGCCGTCGCCCGGTGGCGGCGGCGGGAGGCTAGCCGCTGGAACGCTGGCGGAAGCCGGGACGCCGGGAGAATGCGAGCCGCTGGTGACGGGGCCTGGCCGCTGGCTACCGGCTGCCGCGCTGGGCGAGCGGGCCGTCATCGCCACCGTGGTGGCGGCGATGGCGATCACGGCGGCGGTCCCCGAGATGACGCTGACCCGCGTGGTGACCAGGCGCTTGCGGTAGGCGTGGTGCGCACGCGTGATCATGTCAGCTGGAACCTGGACGGTCACCTGATCAAGTTCGTGCCGCAGGCGCTGCTCAAGGCCGGCGTGGCCGATGTCGCTGTGCTCGGTTTCAGTGCTCATGACGCGCTCCCGGTGGTGCTCGCGGGGGATTGCGGGGGACTCACGGGAGTCCGCTGGCTGACTGGGATTGGGCTGGCAGGCACACCGAGACCTGGGACAGCGCTGGCGGGGACGCTGGCCGCCTCGCTCAGCTCTCGAAGACGTCGCAGGCCACGCGACGTGGCGGCCTTGACGGTGCCGACCGAGCAGCCCATCAGGCGGGCGGCCTCGGCCTCGGTCAGGTCCTCCCAGTAGCGCAGCACGATGGCGGTGCGCTGCCGGGGCGGAAGGTCACGCAGCAGGCGGATAAGCTGGTCACGCTGCTCAACGGGCGTGGTCTGGTCGGGCTGGGTCTCCGGGCGGGCGAGCAGGGCCAGTCGGGCGCGCAGCGCGCCCTTGCGACGCCAGCCGTCGGCCGCAAGATGGTACAGGGTGCTGCGCAGGTACCCCTCGGGGTTGCCGTCGATGCGCTTCCAGTGCCGGAAGACCCGCTCAAGGGCGGTCTGCAGCAGGTCCTCGCCATCGGCGTGACTGCCCGCGAGCAGGACCGCCGCATGCAGCAGTCGCTCGCCGCGCGCGGAGAGAAGCTCCTCAAGCGCCATGGCGGGCTGCTCGCTGAGGACAAGCTGGACTCCCGCGCGTTGATCCGCGGCAGCCTCCGCGTCTGAATCCATCCAAGCCTCCCGTCATGTCACATCTAAGTACGAATGACGGGAGTGAGAGGTTGAGCGGGCATGCCCGGAACCTTCAGCGACGGCGGGTCCGGACAGCCGGCCGTGAACGGCGGGCTGTCCGGTGCGCCGGGGGACGGCTCGTTATGAACGGGGGGAGACTGGCTTGTCAGGCTCCATCGGCGGCGGACTTGGCGGGGTTCTCAGGCGTAGGGTCGCCAGGGTTGCCGGCCACGTAGTAGCCCAGGCCGGGGTACCTGATCAGCAGGCCCTCGTCGACCAGCAGGCGTAGTGCCTTGGCGCAGGTCTGCCGGGCATGCCCGTGGTCCTGCGTCAGCGTGGTGATCGACGGGGTGGGGCTGCCCGCGGGCAGCTTGCCCTCCTCGATCTGCCTCTTCATCGCAAGCGCGAGGCGTATATACGCTCTCGGGTCCGTTTCGTCACCTATCGACACGCTTACACGGTACTCGATGGCCCTGAGTCGTCCATCGCGGGGCTTCGACGAAAGTCGACAGCGCACGACTATACTCCAGACTGGGTGAGGCGCGTGTGCTTCATGAGCAAAGGATTGAGCCATGAGACTGCGGATTTTCACCGAGCCACAGCAAGGTGCCTCGTACTCGACCCTACGCAGCGTGGCGATGGCGGCAGAGGAACTCGGCTTCGACGCCTTCTTTCGCTCCGACCACTTCCTGAAGATGGGAGAGGCGCCCGGGCTGCCTGGCCCCACAGACGCCTGGGCCACGCTGGCCGCACTCGCGGTCGAGACCAAGCGGATCAGGCTGGGCACGCTGGTCAGCTCCGCCACGTTCCGGCTGCCCGGCCCGCTGGCGATCACCGTCGCGCAGGTGGACGAGATGAGCGGCGGCCGGGTCGAGTTCGGCCTGGGAGCCGGCTGGTTCGACGCCGAGCACACGGCCTACGGAGTGCCATTCCCGCCCCTGGGCGAGCGGTTCAGCAGGCTGGAGGAGCAGCTCGCGATCATCACCGGGCTGTGGTCGACGCCGGTGGGCGAGACGTACTCGTTCGACGGCCGCTACTACCAGGTGGCCGACTCACCCGCGCTGCCCAAGCCCGCCCAGTCGCCGCGTCCTCCCGTCATCATCGGCGGCGGCGGGCGAAAGCGTACCCCGTCGCTGGCGGCGAGGTACGCGGATGAGTTCAACGCGGCCTTCGCGTCGGCTGGCGACTGCGGGGCGCTGTTCGACGGGGTCAGGCAGGCATGCTCGGCGGTCGGCAGGGAGCCGTCATCGATGCGGCTGTCCACCGCCCAGGTCGTCTGCTGCGGCAAGGACACCACCTCGCTGGCCCGCCGGGCCGCCGCCATCGGACGGGACGTGGACGAGCTGCGAGTCAACGGCCTGGCCGGATCGCCGGCCGAGGTCGTCGACAAGATCGGCGCGTTCGCCACCGAGGGTGCCTCAACCATCTACCTCCAGGTCCTCGACCTGTCCGACCTCGACCACCTGGAACTGCTGGCCGCGCAGGTCCTCCCGCAGGTCTGACGCGCGCCCCGTTCTGGCTCGGTGGCGTGTCTGTGCCTGCCCCGTTCTGGCTCGGTGGCGTGTCTGTGCCTGCCCCGTTCTGGCTCGGTGGCGTGTCTGTGCCTGCCCCGTTCTGGCTCGGTGGCGCGTCCGCGTGCCCTTATGCAGCCCGGTGGTGCCGTCGTGTCGGGTGCGTGCGGGCTCGGTGGTGCCGTCGTGTCGGGTGCGTGCGGGCTCGGTGGCGCCGTCGTGCGGGTTTAGGGATGGGCAGCGGTGGCGCTGACCTACGATCAACTGCGTGGGACAAAACGCGGGGGAGCAGCAGGCGTGGCCCGACCCTGGTGTCTATTGCGGGCAGCCTGACGCGGGACAGCAGGCGCAGTCGCAGCAAGCGCAGTGGCAGCAGGCAGCGCCGCAGCCTGGCCAGTGGCAGCAGGCGCCGACATCGCAAGCTCCAATGCAACAAGGCCCCATGCCGCACCCGGGGATGCAGCAGGTTCCCGGCCAGCCGCCGGTGCAGGGGCAACCGGTGCAGGGGCAGTGGCAGCCGTATCCGGGGGCTGAGGCCCCGCACAGTGGCCAGGGCTACCCGGCAGGCGGGACCGCATACGCGCCGGGTAGCTATGCCACGATGCCAGGCACGCAACAGCCCTACGGCTACGGGGCCGCCCAGGGCGACGCCACCCCGTACGGCAGCACTGCCGCACCAGGAGCAACGCCTTATACAGCGACCTCCTATACAGCGCCCGCGCCCGCTTCGGCGCAGTCGGGTGCGCCTCAGTACGCCGCGCCTGACTATGCCACCGGGCAGCCCCCCGCGCCGCACGTCGTCCAGGGCAGCGTCGTCGACAGCCACGTGGTCGCGGGCGCACCCGATGACGTCGCCGACGACGCAGTGATCACGCCGAGCATTATCTACGCGCCGGGCGTTCCCATTGACCCGGCCAGCGGCGACGCGGGAGACGGCGCGCCTGGCACCGGCGACCAGTCGGGCGTCGGGCCGGATGGTTACCCGGTCGGCTACGGGACCGTTCCTGGCTACGATTCCCCCTACGGGACATACCCTCCCTATACGGCGACGCCGCAGTACGGCTCTGATCCGTGGCAAGGTAGCCAGGCCACGGCCGCGCCGGGATACCCGCAGCAGGTGCCGCAGTCGGCTGCCACTGGCCAGCAGTGGGCGGGCACTGCGTACGCCGCGGGCACGTCGGCCACCATCGCGGCCGGATTCCAGGCGGCTCCGGGTTATCCCGCGCAGGCTGGGTACCCCGGCTACCCCGGGCAAGGCATCGACCCAGCTCAGGCCGCCTACCTGGCCCAGGCGGGGTATCCCGGGCAGCCCGGCGCCGGGTACCCGGACCCGGCCGCGCAGGCACAGGCGGCTCAGGCCGCCGCCTATCAGCAGGCGCAGCAGGTGGCGTATCAGCAGGCCGTCTACCAGCAAGCCGCGCAGGCGCAAGCCGCCCAAGCGCACGCCCAAGCTCAGGCGCAGGCGGCCCAAGCCGCTCAGGCGCAAGCGGCACAGTTCCAGGCGGCTCAGGCTCAGGCGGCTCAGGCCGCCGCCTATCAGCAGGCGCAGCAGGTGGCGTATCAACAGGCCGTCTACCAGCAGCAACTGGCCTATCAGGCCGCCCAGGCACAGGCTGCCGCCTATCAGCAGGCCGCCTACCAGGCGGCGTACCAGCAAGCCGCGCAACAGGCCGCTCAGGCCGCCGCCGCACAGCAGGCCGCCGCACAGCAGGCCGCCGCACAGCAGGCCGCCGCACAGCAGGCTGCCTACGCCCAGCAGTACGCCCATCCCGGCCAGGCACCCCAGCCCGGCTACCCGGGCCAGCACCCCGGCGCGGGGTACCTGGGGCAGCCCATCGCCTACCCGATGCTCGATGAGCAGGACGAGACGGTGAACGGCGGCACTTACGCGTACGTTATCCGCGAGGAGAAGCAGCCGTCCCCTGGCGGGGCGGGCGGGACGGGCGGGGCGGCAGGAGGCCAGGCCCAGCCGTCCCGGCAGCCGCTGGCAGCGGTCGGCGAGGCCGGAAGAGCGCAGGGCGAGGCCGGAAGAGCGCAGGGCGAGGCCGAAAGAGCGCAGGGCGAAACCGAAAGAGCGCAGGGCGAGGCCGGAAGAGCGCAGGGCGAGGCCGGAAGAGCGCAGGGCGAGGCCGGAAGAGGGCAGGGCGCGACTGGGCAGGCCCACGCCGCAACCGAGCTAGCCCACGGCGAGGCCATGCAAGCCCCCGGCCCGTTCGAGCCTGTCCGCGGCGAAGCCGAGCGCTCCCGCGGCGCGTTCGAGCCGCCCTCCGAGCAGCATCCGGAAGCTCGCCGGGCTTCTCCACATTGACTACGATCTTCTGGTCGGCGACGGCGCGGACTCGCTGGAGCGGCTCAAGGACCTGTACGAGACCGCCGAGGCCATCGGTGCCGACGGCCTCGACAGGCACTTCGACGGGCTGCTGGAAAGGCAGCGCAAGCTGATCAGTGTGTACTTTGATGACTTCCGGTCCGTGAGCCTTACCGGGAACGGGACCCGTTGAGCCTAGCCAGAACGGGCCCATCCGCATGTCCCAGGAGCCAACCGGCGGATGGGCACGTTATGGGAGGGAGATCAGGAAAGCTGCGCGACGTCAGAGGCTAGGTCGGCGAGGATCTCGGGCTTGGCGTGCAGGGGCAGGCCGATGACGGCGAGGTCCGCGCCGGCGTCGCGCCAGGTGGCGAGCGTGGTGAGCAGGGCGTCGAGGTCGCCGTCGTAGCGCAGCAGGCACGAGCACGTGATCTGCTGAAGTCGCGGCCGATGTCCGCGCAGTGCCCGCGCAGTGCCCGCGCAGTGCCCGCGCAGCACCTCCTTGAGCTCGGCATACTCGGCCGGGTCCTGGGTGGAGGAGAGCCTGGCTGCGACCGGGGGACCCCGCCCGGCGGAGTAGCTCGATATCGAGATACCATATGATAGCTTGATGTCGAGATACTGTAGGTTGTGCGTGCGGGGGACGGCGACACGGGCATGACGGGGCGGACGACACGGATGGGCGAGGAGGCTCAGATTCGATGACTGCTAACAGCTTCGGCAGCCGCGCGACGCTAGCCGCGGGCGGCAAGGAATACGAGATCTACCGGCTGGACGCGGTCCCTGGCTCGCAGAGCCTCCCGTACAGCCTCAAGGTGCTGCTGGAGAACCTGCTCCGCAACGAGGATGGCGCGAACATCACCGCCGAGCACGTCACGGCTCTGGGGAACTGGGACCCGGCGGCGGAGCCGGACACCGAGATCCAGTTCACCCCCGGCCGGGTGATCTTGCAGGACCTCACCGGTGTCCCGGCCGTCGTGGACCTCGCCGCCATGCGAGAGGCCATGCAGGCCCTCGGCGGTGACCCGAAGAAGATCAACCCGCTCATCCCGGCCGAGCTCGTCGTCGACCATTCAGTCGTGGCCGACATCTTCGGCCGCCCGGACGCGTTCGCCCGCAATGTGGAGCTTGAGTTCCAGCGCAACTTCGAGCGCTTCCAGTTCCTGCGCTGGGGCCAGCAGGCGCTGGACGGCTTCCGCGTGGTGCCGCCGGGCACCGGCATCGTGCACCAGGTGAACATCGAGCACCTGGCCCGCGTGGTGATGGTGTCGTCTGATGGCTCTACTGCCTACCCCGACACCTGCGTGGGCACCGACTCGCACACCACGATGGAGAACGGCCTGGGCATCCTGGGCTGGGGCGTTGGCGGGATCGAGGCCGAGGCCGCCATGCTCGGCCAGCCGATCTCCATGCTCATCCCGAGGGTCGTCGGCTTCAAGCTGACCGGCGCGCTGCCGCGGACCACGACCGCGACCGACCTGGTGCTGACGATCACCGAGATCCTGCGCAAGCACGGCGTGGTTGGCAAGTTCGTCGAGTTCCACGGCGACGGCGTCGGGCAGGTCCCGGTCGCGAACCGGGCCACGATCGGGAACATGTCGCCGGAGTTCGGCTCCACCTGCGCGATCTTCCCGATCGACGAGGCGACGCTTGACTACCTGCGGCTGACCGGCCGGCCGAAGTCGCAGGTCGAGCTGGTGGAGAAGTACGCCAAGGAGCAGGGGCTGTGGCACGACCCGGCACGGGAGCTTCGGTTCTCTGAGGAGATCGAGCTTGACCTGTCCACCGTGGTCCCGTCGATCGCCGGGCCGAAGCGGCCGCAGGACCGCATCGAGCTGACCAACGCCAAGACGGCGTTCCGCGACGCGCTTGTGCAGTACGTCGGTGCCGAGGGCGGGTCATTCCCGGCATCGGACTCCCCGACGCCGGATGCCACCCGGGCGACGCGCCCGGTCTCGGTCACCATGGCGGACGGCGCTTCGGCTGTGGTAGACCACGGCCATGTGGTGATCGCCGCGATCACGTCCTGCACGAACACGTCGAACCCGTACGTGATGATCGGCGCGGGCCTGCTGGCGAAGAAGGCGGTCGAGAAGGGCCTGTCCAGCAAGCCGTGGGTCAAGACCTCGCTGGCGCCCGGCTCCAAGGTCGTCATGGACTACTACGAGCGGGCGGGACTGCTGCCGTACCTGGACAAGCTTGGCTACAACCTTGTCGGCTTCGGCTGCACCACCTGCATCGGCAACTCCGGCCCGCTGCCGGCGGAGATCAGCGCCGCGGTCAACGACAATGATCTCACCGTCGTGAGCGTGCTGTCCGGCAACCGCAACTTCGAGGGCCGGATCAACCCGGACGTCAAGATGAACTACCTGGCGTCCCCGCCGCTGGTTGTCGCCTACGCGCTGGCCGGCACGATGGACATCGACCTGGACTCCGATCCGCTTGGCACAGACGCCGACGGCAATCCGGTGTACCTGGCCGACATCTGGCCGACGCCTGACGAGGTGCAGTCCGTCGTGACGTCCGCGGTCGCCGCGGACATGTTCACCCGTGACTACGCCGACGTGTTCGCCGGCGACGACAACTGGCGCGGCCTGACGGTGCCAGACGGCGACACGTTCGCCTGGGACGAGTCGTCGACCTACGTGCGGCGGCCGCCGTACTTCGACGGCATGCCAGCGCAGCCGGCGTTGGTCACCGACATCCACGGCGCGAAGGTGCTGGCGAAGCTCGGCGATTCGGTCACCACTGACCACATCTCGCCGGCTGGCTCGATCAAGGCGACCGCCCCCGGCGGCCTGTACCTGACGGAGCACGGCATCGGACGCGGTGACTTCAACTCCTACGGGTCCCGGCGCGGGAACCACGAGGTGATGATCCGTGGGACGTTCGCCAACATCCGGCTGCGTAATCAGCTCGCACCGGGTACCGAGGGCGGCGTTACCGTCAAGGACGGCAAGGAGATGCCGATCTACGACGCGTCCCGTGAGTACATCGCTGAGGGAACCCCGCTGGTCATCCTCGGCGGCAAGGAGTACGGCTCCGGGTCCTCCCGGGACTGGGCGGCCAAGGGCACCGCGCTCCTTGGCGTCCGCGCCGTCCTGGTCGAGTCGTTCGAGCGCATCCACCGGTCCAACCTGATTGGCATGGGCGTCCTTCCGCTCCAGTTCAAGCCGGGCGAGTCCGCGGCATCCCTCGGCCTCACCGGGACCGAGACATACTCAATCACGGGCATTGAGGCGGTCAATTCGGGAATTGCCCCGAACGAGGTCACCGTGACGGCCGACGACAAGACCTTCACGGCGATTGTCCGGATCGACACCCCCGGCGAGGCGGATTACTACCGGCACGGCGGCATCATGCAGTACGTGCTGCGCTCGCTGCTTGCCCAGGGATAGCTAGCTCGCCCTCCGATACGGCAGGCTGGGGGCGGCAGGCTGGGGGCGGCAAGTTCGCAACGCACCGCGATTATGGCGCTGGCCCGGTCATCGCGGCCGGGCCAGCGCTAAATCGTTAATGTGGTATCGGGATAGTTGCTGGCTCCGCATCCGGCGGCACACTAGGCTATCCGGACATGGCGGGCTATTCGGGTAATGACACCGGCGGTGTGCCGGCAGGGATCCTCGCCGACGCGATGCGGGCGAGCGAGCAGGAGGATGTCGAGCGCTGGCTGATCGGGTGTAATCCGATGCTCACGGCGGGCGGCTTCAGCATGGTCCCGGTCGGGCGCCGCGATGAGTCCCGTCTCACCCGCGGTGGCGCTGGCGCCCCCGCAGGGGCACGCAAGGCGCTGCGGCTGCCCGGACGGCTGCCCGGGGCTCTGCTCCCGTCCACGGCGGACCTCGCTGCCTACGCTCGCAGCGCCCCGCTCGCTGGCCTGCTGGCGGGCTTGGCCGAGTTCACTGGCCATGGCCGGCCGGTGGGCAGGGACAATGAGCTGCCCGCCGTTGACGCCGCGGCAGCGGCACACTGGCTTGGCGTCACGGCCGACGCCTTCCGTTTCGTGTGGGAGTACGCGCTCGCCGCGTCCTGGGTGACGGTGACGGAAGATGGCGACGGCCGGGCGCTCGCGGTGCCCGGCGAGATGGCGGCCGACTGGGCCGCTGGCTTGGACGAGGGGGTGCTGCGGGCGTGGACCGCCCTGCTCGCGGCGGTGCTCGCCGCCACCCTGGACGTCGCCGCGTCCCTGGACCTGGCGGGGCATGGGGCGCCGCGCTTCCAGGGCCAGGGGTCGCTGGCGGCGCTGAAGCTCTTCCTCGCCCGTGGCGACGGTGGGCTGCCCGCCGACCGGGTCCGTGACCTGATCCTGGAAGCGGCGGTCGGGGACCTGGCCATGGGCCGGGTCCGTAAGCAGCTGGACGCGTGGGCGCGCGCCCACGCCGGCCCGGTCCGGGTACTTCTGGACCAGCTCGCCGAGCTCCGGGCGGTGGAGCCGTCCCCGGCCGGCGAGGGCAGGATAAGGCTCACGTCGCTGGCTCAGCGGGCGCTGCGGGCCGAGCTTACTGCCATCGGGGTCGACGTCCCCATGATCGAGGAGCATCCCGAGCGGGCGACCGCGGCCAGGCTGGTCGCGCTGCACGGGGGAGTCCTCGCCGCCGAGTTCAGGCAGCTGACGGGGCAGTGGGTCGCGGCCCGCGGGCCGCAGCGGGCGGCGAGTGAGCTGCTCGGCTTCGCCGTCGGCGCCGGCGCCGACGCCCGGCTTGTCGCGATCGGCGTCGTGCGCGGCATGGGGGAGTCCGCCGCCTCGGCCTGGCGCGACGGCCTCAGGCAGCCTGAAGTGCGGCCGTACGCGCGGATAGAGCTGAGCAGGCTCGCCAGCTCGATGGCCGAGAGCACTATGCCACTGGTCCTTGAGCCAATCCAGACGACCTGACCTGGCTGGCGACCGACCTGCTGACCCTGGCGTGCGGCGAGGAGGACCCTGATCCCGAGCTGATCGCCGCCCAGTTCCGTGAGGCGGTCCCGGCCGGGGAAGAAGAGTGGATCTTCAACCTCATGTCGATGGGATCGCACCCGGATGTGGTCCGGGTGCTGACCGTCCTAGGCAGGTACCACCCGGACCGGCGCATCGCCAGGGACGCCCGCAAGGCCGCGCACCGGGCGGTCGCGCACCGCGCTTCGGGGGGCCGGGGAGCGTCCAAGATGCAGCCCACCGCACGAGTCGTTCACTACTAGTGCACTTGCGTACCAGTGACCCGCGGCGATACGGCGCACTGGTACGCCGGACCGCCTTCGTATTAGTAGGCTCGCAGGCATGGCTCACGACCCCGGCCTCCCTGGCCATGCGCATGACCACTCCGAGCACGACCACGACCACCTCGGGCATGACCACGACGAGTGGGATGGGGATGACCAGGAGTGGGATGAGGTCGACGAGGACGGCGAGGTCGACATCAAGGAGGCGTTCGGGCTGCCCGATGAGCTGCCGCCGCTGCGGCTGCCCTCGGACGCGGAGCTCGCCGCCGCCGCGCGTGCCGTCCCGCTGCTGGATGAACTCGCGGCGCTGGCCGCCTGGGTAGGCACTGATGGCCGGGCCATCGACGACGACGCTGAGCTGTCGGCCTCCGATCGCGCCGCCGCCGTGGCGGCGCTGGACGTGACGCCAGAGCGCTTCGCCTACCTGTGGAAGTACGCGGGGGCTGTCGACTGGATCGAGGAGTCCGACGAGGACAAGGTGATCTCCGGCGAGACGGCGCAGGAGTGGGCCGAGGGCGACGAGGGCGCGCTGAACGCGTGGTCCTCCACCTTCGCGGCCATCTTGACCGAGGCCATGTGCGTGGCGGCCACGAGCGTCCCCAGCCGGCCCGCCGAGGTCGACTTCCACGTTCCCGGTGCCAGCGTGGCACTGCTGTTCTTCATGGCCCGCCGCGAGGGGCTGACGCTTGAGGACATCAGCGAGGTCATCGAGGAGAGTGCCCTCGTGGACCTGCCGCCGCGCGTGGCAAAGGCCTGGCAGTCCTACACCGCGGCGAACGGGGACCCCGCCGCCGTGCTGCTCGCGCAGCTGACCGAGGCTGGCGCGGTCACCGGGCCGTCGCCGCAGGACGGCACCATCCGGCTCACCCCGCTGGGCTTGCGGGAGATGCGGCTGCAGTTCACCGACGCGGGGGTCGAGGTCCCGCTGCTGCCGGACAGCCCGGCGGAGGTGACCGCCGGGCAGCTAGTGGCACTGGCCGACGGCGTGGCGGACGACGAGTTCGATGCCGAGTCCGCCGCCTGGCTCGCCGCGCGTGACCCGGAGGAGGCCGCCAGGGAGTTGCTCGCCGTGGCCGCGGCCGGTGACCCGGCACAGCGGCTGCTGGCGGTCGCGCTCGCCAACGAGATCGGCGCGGCAGCCGAGCCGGCCTGGCGGGACCGCCTGGAGGTGCTCGAGCTCCGCCCGTACGCCAAGATGACCCTGGTCAAGCTGGCCGGGCTGGAGAACGCCAGCTCGCTTCCCGCGGACCTGGAACCCGACATCGACGACCTGGCCTGGATGGCGACCGACCTGCTCGCGGTCGCCTGCGCTGACGAGGACACCGACGCCGACGAGCTCGCCGAGGCGTTCGCCGAGGCCATGCCACCCGACGGCGACCCTGCTCAGTTCCTTGACCTGATCTCCCGCGGGCCGCACCCGGATAACCTCGACGTGCTTGAGCACATCGGCGAGTACCACCCGGACAAGGCGATCGCCAAGGAAGCCAGGAAGGCCCTGTACAAGGCTTCGATGCGCGAGGCGGCCCGGCAGCGGTCGGAAGAAAACTGATCCGGTCCCCGTGCGGCTAGTGGCACCTGAGCGGCTGCGTCGCGGGACAAACACCGGTAAGCTCGCCCATACGGGATCGTGACGGATATAACAGCGGCGGCCTCGATGACCCGCCGTTTCCCGTCACTGCGGGCAACTGGGACGGGGACGGATTGCTATGGCCGGAAGCACTACGGGAAACGGCCTTGCGGCCGTAGAGAACGTCGTCGTTCTCATGCTGGAGAACCGCTCCTTCGACCACATGCTCGGCTACCTGTACGCGGGCTAGGGAACGTGTCGCCGTCCGGTCAGCCCTACGAGGGGCTGACCGGCAGCGAGTCCTGCCCGGACTCCGGCGGCAACCCGGTCCCGGTGTTCCAGATCACGCCTTCGACGGCGAACGCCTACTTCATGCCTGGCGCGGATCCCGGCGAGGGGTACAAGGCGACCAACAGCCAGTACTACGGCACCACGAGCGGCCCGACGTCGCCCGGGCAGGCGGCGAACTGCCAGGGATTCGTCACCGACTTCGCGTACACGATCGGCTGGGAGTCCAAGGAAACCGCCGGCGACTGGAACATCGTGACCGGGACCACCGCCAGCGACATCATGGGCTGCTTCACCCCGCAAGCGCTCCCGGTGCTTTCCGCGCTCGCGCAGGGCTACGCGGTCTGCGACCAGTGGTTCGCCTCGGTGCCGACCGAGACGCTGCCTAACCGGGCCTTCGCCGGGTGCGGCACCAGCCAGGGCCACATGGACGACGGCACCAAGACGTTCACGGCGCCGTCCATCTTCGGGCTGCTGGGCGGCCGGGGGATCAGCTGGGGCATCTACGGCTACGATGCCAAGCCCCTCACGGCGAACACGTTCACCGACGTGGCGGGGGCCTCGGGCGGCACCATTGGGAAGTTCACGGACTTTCAGGCGGCCGCGGCGGCGGGCACGCTGCCGTCGTACACGTTCCTGGAGCCAGGCTGGTCATCTACCGGCAACAGCCAGCATCCCAACTACGACGTCGCGCTTGGCGAGCAACTCATCCACGACGTGTACGAGGCGCTGCGGTCGGGCCCGAACTGGAACCAGACGCTGTTCATCTTGACCTACGACGAGCACGGCGGCTGCTTCGATCACGTGTCCCCGCCGTGGGGCGCTACGCCGCCTGACAGCGCGGCGGGGGAGTTCGAGTTTGGCTTCGACCGGTTCGGTGCGCGCGTGCCGACCGTGCTGGTCTCCCCGCTGATCGCGCCGGGCACGGTTTACCGGGTCCCGGTCGGCTCGGTGCCGCTCGACCACACGTCCGTCCTCAAGACCGTGGAGCAGCGCTGGTCGCTGCCCCCACTGACCGCGCGGGACGCCGCCGCACCGGGCTTCGGTGACGTGCTCACGCTGGCCACGCCCCGCACCGACGACGTGCTGGCCGGCGTCACGGTCCCGGTCTCCGGCAGCGCGGGTCCCTCCGCCGGAACGCTGTCCCATCTGGAAGCGATCCGCGAGGAGCTCGTGGCCCGCAACAGCCCCTCCGCCCGCACCCCCGGGATAGCCGCCTAGACCGCCCCTGGCAAACCCTAGGGAATCAGCAGCAGCTTGCCGGTGGTGCGGCGGGCCGCCAGGTCCTCGTGAGCGCGGGCGGCGTCGGCGAGGGGGTACTCGCCGCCGATGCGCACGTCGAGCTCGCCATCGGTGATCCAGGAGAACAGGTCGCCCGCCCGCCGCAGCAACTCAGCCCTGTCCGCCACGTAGTGGTGCAAAGTGGGACGGGTGAGGAACAGGGAGCCTCCCGAGTTCAGCCGCTGGGGGTCGAGCGGCGGAACTGGCCCGCTGGCCGCGCCGTACAGCGCCAGCAGGCCGCGCGGCCGCAGCGCCAGCAGGCTGTCCTCAAAGGTGGCCGCGCCCACGCCGTCATAGACAACGTCCGCGCCATGCCCGTCAGTCACCTCGCGCACGGTCGAGACGAACTCGTCATAGCCAGCGATATAGTCCGCGCCGGCCCTCCTCGCCAGCTCCGCCTTAACGCCGCCAGCCCCGTCGGCCCCGCCGGCGGATCTGGCACCGGATGTCGTCGCCACCACAATGCCGCCGAGGCGCTTGATCATCTGGGTCAGCAGTTGCCCCACCCCGCCCGCGGCGGCATGCACCACCGCGACGGTCCCCGATGTCACAGGGAACGTGGCGTGGCACAGGTAATGGGCGGTCAGCCCCTGCAGGATAACCGCGGCGGCGGCCTTCGCATCCATGTCATCGGGCACCGGGACCGCGTCAGCGGCGCGGACCGCGACGAGTTCGGCGTAGCTGCCTGGCGCGTTCCACCAGGCCACCAGGGAGCCTACCGCCAGGTCCGTGACCCCGGATCCCACCGCCACTACAGTCCCCGCTCCTTCCGTGCCGGGGACGTATGGGGTTGGCGCCGCGTATGCTCCGCTGCCCGTCCGCTCGTAGATGTCACGGAAGTTCACTCCGGCGGCAGCCGCCGCTATGATTACCTGGCCAGGACCGGCCACCGGGTCGGGATGGTCGGCCAGTGTGAGCACCGACGGCCCGCCCAGTTCCGTCACCACAACCGCACGCACGGACCACGCTCCTTCTGCTTAGGATCCCCAATCTAACCTCCATCTAAGCAGCATCGGGCCGCGCGGACGGGGCGGCGATCATCGTGCTGAGGCCTTCGCCGTCGTTGACTAAAATGATCACGATACGTGAGCGCGCAATCGTGAACCCTGACACGGTGGTCGGTTAACTCAGCCCGCCGCTGCGAACGCCTAGGATGATCGGCCGTACTATCGGGTAATTCACCATCTGGCCCGCACAGCACACGAGGAGCACCGACGTGACACTGCTGGAGCACATTGACGGCCCGGAGGATCTCAAGGAGCTCAGCCAAGATCAGCTGGGCGGGCTGGCGACTGAGATCCGCGACGTCCTGGTGGAAACGGTGACGAGGACTAGCGGGCACTTGGGCCCCAACCTCGGCGTGGTCGAGCTTACGATTGCGATGCACCGCGTCTTCGACTCACCACGGGACCGGATCATCTTTGACACCGGTCACCAGTCCTACGTGCACAAGCTGCTGACCGGCCGCTTTAAGGATTTCGGCACGCTGCGCCAGCCGGGCGGACTGTCGGGGTATCCCAGCCGCAAGGAATCTGAGCACGACTTGGTGGAGAACTCGCACGCGTCAACGAGCCTGTCTTGGGCCGACGGCCTGGCCAAGGCCTACAAGCTGCGCGGCGAGACCAGCCGTACCGTCGTCGCGGTCATCGGCGACGGCGCGCTGACCGGGGGCATGGCCTGGGAGGCGCTCAACAACATCGCCGTCGCGAAGGACTCCCGGCTGGTCATCGTTGTCAACGACAACGGGCGCTCCTACCAGCCGACCATCGGCGGCCTGGCCACCCACCTGGCCACCGTCCGGGTCTCCCAGCGCTACGAGCACGTGCTCGACTCCATCAAGACGACCGTGACGCGCACCCCGCTGGTCGGCAGCCCGCTGTTCGGCGCGCTGCACGGCGCGAAGAAGGGCCTGAAGGACTTCCTCCAGCCGCAAGTCCTGTTCGAGGACCTGGGCATCAAGTACGTCGGCCCTATCGACGGCCATGACGAGCTGACCCTGGAGCACGCCCTGCGCAAGGCGCAGGAGTACGGGGGGCCGGTCATCGTGCACGTGATCACGAAGAAGGGCTTCGGCTACCTGCCGGCCGAGCTGGACCAGCAGGACCAGATGCACCAGGTCCCGCCGGCGCCGAAGCCGACGGCAGCGGGCGCCAAGCCCGCCGCCCCCAAGCGGGCCTGGAGCGACGTGTTCGCCGAAGAGATGGTCGCGATTGGCACCCGCCGCCCCGATGTTGTCGCCATCACCGCCGCGATGCTGCACCCGGTGGGCCTCGCGCCGTTCGCCGCCGCCTTCCCGGACCGCGTCTACGACGTAGGCATCGCCGAGCAGCATGCGCTCACCAGCGCGGCGGGCCTGGCCCTGGGCGGCATGCACCCGGTCGTCTCGCTGTACTCGACGTTCCTCAACCGCGCCTTCGACCAGCTGCTCATGGACGTGGCCCTGCACGAGCTTCCGGTCACCGTCACGCTGGACCGGGCAGGCGTCACCGGCACGGACGGCGCGAGCCACAACGGCATGTGGGACGGCTCAATCCTGCAGGTCATCCCCGGTCTTAAGATCGCCGCGCCGCGCGATGGCAGCCGGATCGCCGAACTGCTCAACGAGGCCATCAACGTGAGCGACGGACCAACCGTGCTGCGCTGGCCCAAGGGCAGCGTCGGCGTGGAGGTCGAGGCAATCGGGAAGCTCGGGACCATGGACGTCCTGGCCCAGCCCGCTTCGAACGAGGCCAGGGACGTCCTGCTCATCGGCGCCGGCCCGATGTCCGTCACCTGTGTCGAGGTCGCCGGGCGCCTGGAAGACCACGGCATCGGCGTCACCGTCGTCGACCCGCGCTGGGTCAAGCCAGTCGACGAGGCGGTCATTGACGCCGCGAGGCGGCATCGGCTGGTCGCCGTGGTAGAGGACAACGGCCGGGCCGGCGGCTTCGGCGACGCGGTCTGCCGCCTGCTGCGCGACCACGACGTGGACGTGCCGGTCAAGACGTTCGGCCTGCCTCAGGAGTTCCTCGACCACGGGGAGCGGCAAGACATTCTGGCCGCCGCCGGGCTGACCTCGCAGCATCTGGCCCGCCAGCTCACAGAGGCCGTCGCCCGTCGCACCCCGGAAACCGCCGACGATGTGTCACGCGCCACAGTGGCCGACTCTAGTCCTGAGAACTCCCCGGAAGACCAGGTCTCGGAGTAGCGTTCAAGCTGGGGGTCCAGTATTGCCCCCCAGGGGATGAAGAAGCCCCTTTGACCCCCGGGGCGCGGTGCTCCTGAAGGTCGCTGAATCGCGAGGTTGATGATGCTCCGAGTGGCCGTTGTCGGCTCCGGCCCGGCCGGTCTGTACACCGCCGAGGCCCTGGTCAAGCAGGCGGCTGCGCTGGCGGACCCGGTTCGGGTCCAGGTGGACGTGCTAGACCGGCTGCCCACTCCCTATGGCCTGGTCCGCTACGGGGTCGCACCGGACCACAAGTCCATCAAGTCCGTCGCCACCTACCTGCGCCGTGTCCTGGAACACCCCGACGTGGACTTCTACGGCGGAGTGCACCTCGGCCGCGACGTCACCCGCGAGGATCTGGTGAGGGCCTACGACGCGGTCGTCTACGCCACGGGCGCCATGCGTGACGCGCGGATGGGCATCCCCGGCGAGGACCTGCCTGGCAGCTACGCGGCGACCGACTTCGTCAACTGGTACTGCGGCCACCCGGACGTGGACCCGGCGGTGTTCGCCCTGGACGCCGAGTCGGTGGCCGTCATCGGCGTCGGCAACGTCGCCGTCGACGTGGCCCGGATCCTCGTCCGTGACCCGGCTGAGCTGGCCGAGACTGACATCCCGGAGCCGGTGCTTGACGTACTGCGCGGCAGCCGGGTCCGCGAGGTGCACGTCATCGGCCGCCGTGGCCCCGCGCAGGCCAAGTTCACCACCAAGGAGCTGCGCGAGCTGGGCGATCTGCCCGGCGTGACCACCTGGGTCGAGCCCAGCGAGCTGGACCTCGACGCCCACGACCCGTCCGGCGCGTCGGCCGGGCTGGCCGCATCCGACCGCCGCGTGCGCGGGAACATGGTCGCCATGCGCGCCTGGGCGGCAAGCCCCGCCGACGCCGCCTCCCGCCAGCTTAGGGTCCGTTTCTGGCGTAAGCCCCTCGAAATTACCGGGACAGAACGTACCAGCGCCATCACTATCGAACGCACGCGTATCACCGCCGACGGTAGCTTCGTGGGTACCGGCGAGGTGGAGAGCCTCCCCGTACAGATGGTGCTGCGCTCGGTCGGGTACCAGAGCATTCCGCTGGAAGGCGTGCCGTTCGACGAGCGGACCCGCACCGTGCCCAGCTCAGGTGGCCGGGTCCTGGGTGACGACGGGCAGCCGTTGCCTGGTGAGTACGTGGCCGGCTGGCTCAAGCGCGGCCCGACGGGCGTGATCGGTACCAACAAGGCCGATGGCGCCCAGACCGCGCAGGCCATCCTCGCCGACCTGGCAGGCGGCCCGGACATCGGCGAGGGCGAACTGCCCCGGCCCGGCCTGCTGCGCCTGCCTGCGGTCAGCCTGGCTGAGCCGGAGACGGATGCCGTGGCCGCGATCGCAGCGGCCGCCGCGGTCGAGGCCGCCGCGCTGCAGGCCGTGCTCGCCTCCCGTGGCGTGCGGCCCGTATCGTACGCTGACTGGCTCCGCATCGAAGCCGCCGAAGCCGAGCTCGCCCGCTCCCTGGGCCGCGGCGAGCGCGTCAAGCTCCCTGGTGCTGCCGCCGTCTGGGGTGCCTGCAGGCCCTAGTAGAGGCACCGTCACCTCCCTGATTCGATCACGCAGGGTAAGGGTCGCATCGGGCGCAGGGTCACGTTCTCATGATTATCCACCGTGGCCCTCGCGGTACAACGATTTTCTGTCCGAATTGCGGGCTTGCAGATGGCGACTACAATCCGTGAGAATGTCACTACCCCTCCGCATCATAGAGGCAGAAGCGGCCCCGTCGACGACGACCGGCTTCGGGACAGGACGGGACCCGCGACGCGAAGGGATGCGGCATGGCCGACGATGACGGTACCTCTGGCGGAGACTCCGGGTGCTTTCCAGGCAGCCGGAGCGCGAGCGCGCTGGGCCTGGGGTCCGGGATGGGACGGCTGCTGCTAGCCGAGACACTGGGCCTGGCGATGGCCCGCCGGGCGGCGGACATCCTCGACCGCCACCGCGATGGCCTGGTCGCCGCGGCCCAAGGCCAGGTAAACCACGACGATCCCGGCCCGGGAGCTGGCGGGCGACCTGGTTCCTGCCAGCCTGAGGCCGGTCCGGCCGGTCCGGCCAGTCCGGCCAGTCCGGCCAGCCCGGACGCTGGCCAGTTCGCCCTCGACGATGCCATCTTCACTGCCGTGCTTGACGCGGCCAACGAGTGCCTGGGCCGGTTCGACTCCCGGCCCCCCGCCGACCGCTGGTGCGACGCCCTGCTGTACCTGCTCGACCTAGCCCGCTACGCCGCCGAGGCGAACTGACTTGTCGGGCGCCGATTTCCCCACTAATATCGCCTGAAAAGTAGTATTCAGATCACGTGGCGCGGGCAGGAGACGGCCGTGGCACTACCTGACTTCCTGGTGGCCGGCGTGCCAAAGGCCGGGACGACCGCCCTGCACGCAGCGCTGTCCCGGCACCCGGGACTGTACCTGTCGCAGATCAAAGAGCCGAAGTTCTTCCTGACCGACGGCCCGCCGCCCACTAGGGGCGGCCCTGGTGACGCGATCACCTACCGGGAGCATGTCTGGCAGCGCGATAGCTACGAGGCGCTCTTCGGCCCGGCGCCGCCCGGCGCGCTGCGAGGCGAGGCGACTCCGCTGTACCTGTATGACAAGGCGGCCATGCAGCGGATCGGCCACCTCATCCCGGACGCGCGGCTGATCGTCATCATCCGGGACCCGGTCGAGCGAGCGCACTCCAACTGGGCGCACCTGTGGTCGGCCGGGCTGGAGCCCATCGGGGACTTCGTCGGGGCGTGCGCCGAGGAGGACCACAGGATCGCGGCCGGCTGGGCGTCGTTCTGGCACTACACGGGCCTGGGCAAGTACGGCGAGCAACTCCGGCACGCGTTCAGTGTCTTCCCGCGTGATCAGGTGATCGTGCTCCGGTACCGGCTGCTGGTTGACGAGCCGGCCAAGACACTCGACCAGATCTGCGACTTCCTTGGCGTCAAGACCGGGGTGATCAGCGAGATTCCCCGCGAGAACGTCACGGCTCACCCGGAGCACACCGCGACGCACCGGGCGGCCGCCCTCGCCGTGCGGGGCACTGACATCGTGGGCCGGCTGCTGCCGGGCACCAGTGGAGCCGAGGTGACCAGCCGCATCGAGCGGTTCCTGCAGCGAGGCAACCGCGAGCGGCAACCGCTCGGCTGGGAGCAGCGCGACGCCCTGATCCCCGTCTTCGAGACCGACGTCCGGCTGCTCGAACAGGTGCTTGGCGAGGACTTCAGCGACTGGCTCGCCCCCCGCGACCGCTCCGGCAACATGGTCGGCGCGCGGCAGCCCGGCCAGGCGCAGGCCCGGAACGGGCGCAGCAGCGGGACTAGTGGCCCGGCTCGCGTAGTTCCGTCATCAGCGCGTGGGAGCCGTCCGGCTGGGTGAGCTCGTAGTACAGCCGGGCCCGTCCGTCGGGAAGGTCCACGATGTCGAGGTACCGTAGCCCGCCGCCGTGGTAGGGAGAGGCCGCTGCCGGGGCGTCGACCGAGATCACCTGCAGCGAGGCGGGTTCCGTGCCGACAGCCACGCCGGTCCGTTCCTCGTAGTTCTCGGCCGCGGTCGCGCGCCCGTCATAGTAGGCCGTGATGACGCCAGAGGGGGCGAACCGCACGGCCGTCACCCGCGTCCCCCGCGAGTCCCACCCCTCGCGGCGGCCGCTTAGCGCGGTTCCCTGCCAGGCCCATGCCAGGCCATCGGTGCTGGAGGCGTACTCCGTGGCCATCTGGTCGGCCTCGTCCGGGTCGGCGAGCGGGTGGACGCAGCCCCACAGGTGCCACTGCCCCTCGTGGCAGGTGATGACCGGGTCCTTGATGCCCTTCTTCTCGTCGCCTGGCAGCACCAGGTCACGCCGGGTGACGTCGAACTCGGCAGGGTGCGCCGCATCGGTGGCCTCCACCCGCCAGTGCTTAGTCCCGGTGGTCGCGCAGCTCAAGTACAGTCGCCATCGGCCGTCTTGCAGCCGGATGAGCTCCGGGCGCTCCAGGGACTCGGTGTCCATGGACTCCTTGCTGATCGTGGCGATCGTCTCGAAGTGCTCGCCGTCGGCGGCGAACGCGAGCGCCACTGCGTAGCCGCGGCCCATCGCCAGCGGACGGCGGAGCCGGCAGGCTAGGTAGATACCGTCGTCGGTCGCGATCGCGGACGGAGCGCCGGCCCAGTAGCCGTGCCCGGCCCCCGGCGCGGCGATCGCGATGGACGCTGCGTCCGGCCGCGGCAGGAGACCGCGGAAGGAACCCAGGTTCGCGTTGAAGCCGTCTTCGCTACTAAGCACATAGGAATTATAGGCAAGCTTCGCTACCGCACGTGACCACCTCATGGAAATCTTAGGGGCGCCAGCACTAGCCATGTCCGTAACGGGTGGTTAAAGATGAGAATAAGCCTGTTCGCCTGGCAAGGGGGCCACGATGACGACAGCCGTCCGGTACGCGTGGCGGGGGGCCGCGATGATCGCGTTCGGCGCGACCGCGGCACTGGCCGTGACGCTGAACCGTCCCGCTATTGCCCCGGCCGCGCTGACAACGGCCAGCCAGCCCGTTCCCCGCTGCGTGGCGGCCTGGCTGGCGGTCTCGCTAGCCCATGACGCGGTGGGCGACTGGTATCCCGTGGACTTCACCAACACCTCTCGTGGCGAGTGCGCTCTGGCTGGGTATCCCGGTGTCGCTGCCTACGACACGCGCGGCGCTGGCTACCAGCAAGTCGGAGTCCCGGCAGGCGAGGACGTCATGGGCACCGCACGCCAGGTACTGCTGCGGCCCGGTGCAACGGCGCACGCGGACGTCGATGTCTTCGCCCCGGCCCGGGGCGCGGCCTGCCAGCCGGTTACCGTGACGGGACTGCGGGTCCTGCCGCCAGGGGCGTCGCGGCCCTGGTACCTGCGGGCACGGCTGACGGCCTGCTCAGCGACCGGCCCGAGGGCGCTGGATGTCCTGCGCGTCCAGGCCATCGAGCCGGGACGAGGGGACCAGCGCCTTTCGGCGCGCGCGCACGCCCGCGGCGCCGGCGGTGGCAAGTCAGGCATCAGGCCCGCCCGACTGCCTGCCCCCTGACCGTTTGGGGCGTTAAGGGCGTCGGGCACAATCATGATCATGAGCCCCAGCGAGAACGGAAGCGTGCCCGCGGCGGCCGACTCACCAGGCACCAAGGCCCCGCGCGCCCGCACCCGCTCGACGACCGCCGCCGGCACCAGGGCAACGGCGGTGAAGCGGGCGCCAAAGAGAGCCGCAAAGCCAGTGCCGGCCCAGGAACCGGTGCCTGCCCAGGAGCCAGTGCCTGCCCAGGAGATGGCGATTTCGGGGGCGGCGGCAGCGGGGTCGGCTGACGGTGGCGAGACTGCCTTGCTTGACCGTGCCGCTGAGGCCGACGAGATTGCCGAGATCACCGGGCCCTATCACTGACAACAGTGCTGGGGCAGCCGATGGCGCCCGGACGGCTGGTGGCCTCGACGCGTCCGCCGCGTCCGCCGCGGCCGCCACCAAGCCGCTCCACCTGCGGGGGGACCGGTACCTGGACCGGGAGCAGAGCTGGGTCCGGTTCAACGAGCGGGTCCTTGAGCTCGCCGAGGACGAGTCGATCCCGCTCCTGGAGCGCGTCCGCTTCCTTGCCATCTTCGCCTCCAACCTGGACGAGTTCTTCATGGTCCGGGTCGCCGGGCTGATGCGACGCATGGCGGCCGGCTTCCCCGTCGAGGGCGCCGGGTCGCAGACGGCCAGCCAGGTGCTGCGCAACACCCTCGCCGTCGCCCGCGAGGCGGCGGGAAAGCACGCCGAGGTGTTTCGCGCGATGGTCCAGCCAGCCTTGACCGCCCAGGGCATCGAGATCCTCCGCTGGCGCGACCTGACGCCCAGCGAGCAAGCTGACCTGAGCGAGCTGTTCCGCAAGCGGATCTACCCGGTGCTGACCCCGCTGGTCGTTGACCCCAGTCACCCGTTCCCGTTCATCTCGGGCCTGTCGCTCAACCTGGCGGTAGTACTGACCGCGCCGCCCGCCGCGACCACCATGACGGGTATTGCCGCCGGTACCGCCGGCGGAGCGCACAACAGCGGTGGCGACGGGGTAACGGCCCCTTCCGTACCGGATCCCTACCAGCCCAGGACGGAGGACTCCCCTTCGGCCCTACCGGAGAACCGGCTCTTTGCCCGGGTGAAGGTCCCGCCCCGGCTGCCGCGCTTCCTGAAGGCGAGCGAGGACCGCTACGTTCCGATCGAGGATGTGATCGCGGCTCACCTGTCGCAGTTGTTCGGCGGCCTGAAGATCGTTGAGCGTCACGCGTTCCGCGTCACCCGGGTGCGTGAGCTCGAGGTCGACGAGGAGGTCACCGAGAACCTGCTGCAGGCGATGGAGCGCGAGCTCGTCCGACGGCGGTTCGACCCGGCCGTCCGGCTGGAGGTCGAGGACGGCATGTCCGACCCGGTGCTCTACCGCCTGGTCAAGGAGCTCGGCGTCGACGAGGACGCCGTCTTCAAGACGCCAGGCCCGCTCGACCTGACGGGCCTGAACGCCATCGCCGACCTGCCGCGTGGCGAGCTGCGCTACCCGGCGTTCGTGCCGTCCACTCGCGCGCTGCCGCAAGACGCCTCGATCTTCGCCACGCTGGCCGAGCGGGACATGCTTGTCCACCACCCCTATGACTCCTTCGCCGCGAGCGTCGAGCGGCTGATCGAGGAGGCCGCTGCCGACCCCCGCGTCCTGGCGATCAAGCAGACGCTGTACCGGGCCGGCGGCGAGTCGCCGATCGTGGACGCGCTGATCGACGCGGCCGAGGCGGGCAAGGAAGTCGTCGTCGTGGTCGAGATCAAGGCCCGGTTCGATGAGCGGGCCAACATCGCCTGGGCGCGCAAGCTCGAGCAGGCTGGCTGCCACGTCGTCTACGGGTTCGTCGGCATGAAGACGCACTGCAAGTGCGTGCTGATCGTCCGCGAGGAGCTGGACGGGACCCTGCGCAGGTACTGCCACATCGGCACCGGCAACTACCACCCGAAGACGGCCCGGCTGTATGAGGACTACGGGCTGCTCACCGCCGACGCGGGTGTCGGCGAGGACGTCACTGACCTGTTCAACCACCTGACCGGCTACAGCCTCAGGAACTCCTACCGGCGGCTGCTGGTCGCGCCCGAGGCGCTGCGCGCGGGCATCGTCGGCCGGATCGGCCGTCAGGCTGCCCGCGCCCGCGCGGGCAAGCCATCCCGGATCGCGATCAAGTGCAACGCGCTCGTCGACGAGGTGGTCATCGACGCGCTGTACCGGGCATCGCAGGCCGGCGTACCGATCGACGTCTGGGTGCGCGGGATCTGCGCGCTGCGGCCTGGCATCCCCGGCCTGAGCGAGACCGTCCGGGTCCGCAGCGTCCTTGGCCGGTTCCTCGAGCACTCCAGGATCTACGCCTTCGGCACCGGCGACCCCGATCCCGACGAGCCGGCTGACGTGCGCATCAGTGCGAATGAGGTCTGGCTCGGCAGTGCGGATATGATGCACCGGAACCTGGACCGGCGGGTAGAAGTGCTGGTCCGGGTCGGCGACCTGGCGCATGCCAGACGGCTGCGTGGCCTGATCGACCGGGGGATGGCGCAGACCACCGCGTCTTGGTGGCTGTCCCCCGATGGCACCTGGGTGCGGCACTCCCGCGATGACGAGGGAAAGCCGCTGTTCGACGTTCAGGAAAGCCTGATCAGGAAGCGCCGGGTCCGCGGCACCGCCCGGGGGGACGACTCCCCAATCCCCACCGGGGACTGACAACTGATCTTCACTGGAGTTATCGCATGCTGATACGGGCGGCGGGCGCCGTTGCCTGGCGACCTGGCCCGGATGGTGACGAAGTCCTGCTCGTGCACCGCGCGAAGTACAACGACTGGTCGCTGCCCAAGGGCAAGCAAGAAGCCGACGAGCTGCTGCCGGTCACCGCGGTTCGTGAGGTGCTGGAGGAATCCGGTGCTTCCATCACGCTCAGCCGTCACCTGGCCCCGGTGCGCTACAAGGTCAATGGCAACCCCAAGCAGGTCGACTACTGGGCGGCTGCCGTGACTGGACTGGACGCCGCTGCGGTGCCGAACGACGAGGTCGACGAGATCGCCTGGCTCCCGGTGGCCGACGCGCTCGGGCGCGTTTCCTACAAGCAGGATGTCGCCGTGCTCCTCGACTTCGCGAGCGGTATCACCGACAGCACCCCGTTCATCCTGCTGCGGCACGCCAAGGCCCTGCCCCGCTCGGAGTGGAAGCACGCCGACGCCGACCGCCCGCTTGACAAGGCGGGCACCGCGGACGCCGCCACGCTGGCCGGCCTGCTCGCCTGCTTCGCTCCCACCGCGACGGTCGCCTCCTCCGACACCGCCCGTTGCCTGGACACCGTCCGCCCGTACGGGGACCTCACCGGCTCGCTGGTGCACCCCTCCGGCGCGCTGCGTGCCTCCTACGGAACGCACCCGTCCGCCGCAGCAGCCCTCCTCTTCGCGCTGATAGCGTCCCGTGAACCACACATCGTGTGCGCGCACCGGGAAAACCTTCCGGCTCTGCTGTCATCCGCCATGCAGTTCCTTGGCGGATCGGCGATTCCTGAGAAGGCCGCCAAGCCTTTGCCGAAGGGCGCCTTCCTGGTCCTGCACAGCGTGGACGGCATCGCGGCGGGAATCGACCGCTACGAGTTGCCAGACTGACCGTGCTGGTCAGCGCCGCGTGTCCGGCGACGTTTCCGCAGGTGGTAAGCGCCCAGGAGCAGCGCCGCCGCCACGGCCGCGATGGCGACGTACACCGCGGACCTGGTCAGGTCTGCGTAGATCACGGCGATATGGTCGCCGGCCAGGTAGCCCAGGCTCACCCAGGTCGCGACCCAGGCCGCGGCGCCGACCGCGCTTGAGATGAAGAAGGTGAGCGGGTTCATCCTGACCGTCCCCGCGATGATCCCTGACAGCTCGCGCAGCCCGACGATGAACCGGGCGACGACGATGATGAAGGCACCATAGCGGTCGACCGCGCGCTCGGCCCGGTCCAGGTGATGCTCCCTGATCAGCACGTACTTGCCGTACCGGGTCACCAGGGTGCGACCCCCGAGCCGTCCGATGAGATAGCCGATGGCCGAGCCGGCGAAGCTGGCGATGACGGAGGTCACCCCGACCGCCACGATGTTCAGCTGGCCCGAGCCGGCGTAGACGGCGCCAGCGATCATCGCCAACTCGCCGGGGATGATCGGCAGGCCTATGTTTTCCAGCAGCAGGAGCAGCCCGATCGCCCAGATCCCGTAGTGATCCAGGGGACCCTGGACCGCGGCGAGGAACCCAGGGAGCCGCTGGTGAGCAGTGAAGGCGAGCGCTGTCACGTTCGCCTGCATGCCCAGGCATGCCAGGCCTGATGCCATCGGCTACGTGTCCTGCGCGTCCGTGTCAGTGTCGCGCGGGGCGGGCAGGTCGCGCCAGGCCGTCGCGATCGGCGCCGAGAGCAGCCCGGCCTGCCAGGGACGGGCGCCATAAGCTCTCAGCGCGGCCGCGATCGTCGCGGCGGCCTCCAGGGACCCGGTGTCCGCCCTGGCTGGCGGCTCCCAGCTGAGCCGGCGCACGAAGTCGGGGGAGATGAGGTTCTCGGCAGGCACGTTGTGCCCGGCCGAGGTCGTGGTGACCACCTCGCGGGCCGCCGCCAGGCGAGCCGCTGCCTCCGGGTAGCGCTCGCTCCAGCGGTGCGGGGGCGGCGGGCCGCCGCTCGCCCCGGCTCCGGTGACATCGGGCAGGTCTGCTTCCGCAAGGTCACGGGCACGCTGTACCGCCGCCAGCCAGGCGGCGGCGTGCCTGCGGGCCTGCCGGGCGACGAACCCGCTGATCCGCTCCAGGTCATGGCGGGTGGCCGGCTGCGTCCTTGCGGCCTCGATGATCGCCGTGTCGGCCAGCACGCGCCGTGGTGACAGGTCCGCCACCTGGGCGATCTCGTCCCGCGTCGCCCATAGCTCGCGAATCACCGCCAGGCCGCGCCTGCTGCGCACCCGGTGGATACCCGAGGTGCGCCGCCACGGGTCAGGCCGCGGCGGCGGGGGCGGGGCCGCGGCGATCGCGGCGAACTCCTGCCGGGCCCACTCGTCCTTGCCCTGCTCCCGCAACTGGGCGGCGATCTCGTCCCGCAAGTCGATGAGGATCTCCACGTCGAGCGCCGCGTACTTCAGCATCTCGGCCGACAGCGGGCGCACCGACCAGTCGGCCGCCGAGTGCTCCTTGGCCAGGCGGAAGCCGAGGACTTCTTCCAGCATCGTGCCGAGCGCCACTCTCGGGTAGCCGAGCAGCCGTCCCGCCAGCTCGGTGTCGAACAGCAGGCGCGGCCGGTAGCCGATCTCGGCAAGGCAGGGCAGGTCCTGCGACGCCGCGTGCAGCACCGTCTCGACGTCGGCCAGGGCCGCGTCTAGCCCGCCCAGGTCGGGGCACGCGATGGGGTCGATGAGCACGGTCCCGGCTCCCGCGCGGCGCAGTTGCACCAGGTACGCGCGCTGCCCGTAGCGGTATCCCGACGCGCGCTCGGCATCTACCGCGACCGGCCCGGTGCCCGCCGCGAGCCGTGCGATCGCGTCGGCCAGGTCCGCCTCGGTGCTGGTGACCGGGGGCAGGCCGTCGCGTGGCTCCAGGAGGTTGATGATGGGCGTCTTGTCAGCCTCAGGCTCCTCGTCCCCCGGCTTCTGAGGTTCCAGGTCTGGCTCCTGCGATCCTTGGGGCCGATCGTCTGCCGTCACTTGCGCCGCCGCAGGGCCTTGGTACCCGGGGGCTGCTAGGCAGTCCCGCGGCCGCGGCCAGCAGGTCGCACCAGGCCGCCACGTTAACGCCCAGGTCGGTGTCCTCCGGCGGTGACCAGGAGGCCCGCAGCTCGAACCCGGTGGCCAGCGGCTCGCAGGACTTCGCGCCGAATCCCTCGGTGATCACCCGGGTGACCGTGCCGCTCGCGGCGGTGTACCCAGGCGCATGCAGCTCAAGGGCGTCGGTGAGCCAGCTCCAGCCGACCTCGCCGAGCAATGGGTCGGCGGCCATCTCTTCCTCGATGTCCGCGCGCACGTAGGCGACCAGCCGGAAGACGCCCGTCCAGCCCTCCTGGCCATCGGGGTCATAAAGCAGCACAAGCCGCCCCGACCCGGCGTCCTCGCCATCCCGGTACGCGACTGCTCCCAGGGCGGCCGCGTACGGCGCCAGCCGCCGCGGCGCCGGGGAGTCCTCGAAGGAGATGTCGTCTCGCTCCTCCAGCACCATGCCCCGGCCGGCCTCGAACCCTTCGGCGGCCATGCTGAAGATAGCCGCGTTATCGAGTGCGGGCGTATCTGCCAACCTCATGGCCCGAGAGTACGTCGTGTCCGGGTACGAGTGGTTCGCGGCCACCCGCTACGCTGCATGGACGGGCTGTCTGGCAGCTGGCACGGTCCCCATGATCACCGCGGCGCCACAGGCCGGGCAGGCCCACTCGGGGCACTCACCGCCGGGAGCGTCGGGGCACTGGTCTGCCGCGTGGATCTGCTCAAATGGCTCGTCACCACCACATTCCGGGCAGTTGCCAAGCGGCTGGCTCATCTTCGCTCCCTCGGAGGCTCACCATTGACTCCTCCAGATCCTGGCACGCATGACCCCGCAAAGGGGGGATCTCGGACGGCGTGTCGTGCTTTCTGGGGGTACAAACCGGCTCCCCGCGGCCGCGCGGGCTGACGTCGCCAGCATCAGGGCGCGCCGAGCGCGGCCCTAGCCCTCGCCTCCGGGCCCAGGCGCTGCCCGGTAAGATTCCGGGATGACTGAGCCTCGTAACTCTGCCTTCGTCCGCGCTTGCCGTAGGGAGCCAGTCCCTCATACACCGGTCTGGTTCATGCGGCAGGCAGGGCGCTCGCTGCCGGAGTACCACAAGGCACGGGCGGGCATCCCGATGCTTGAGTCCTGCAGCCGGCCGGAGCTGGTCACCGAGATCACGCTGCAGCCGCTGCGCCGGTTCGACGTGGACGCGGCCGTCTTGTTCAGCGACATCGTCGTGCCGTTGCGCGCGATTGGCGTGGACGTGGAGATCAAGCCGGGCGTCGGGCCGGTCGTCGGGCACCCGGTCCGCGAGCTGGCGGACGTTGCGGGACTGCGGCCGCTGACCCCTGATGACGTGCCGTACATCACCGAAGCGGTGCGGATGCTCGTCGCCGAGCTTGGGCACAAGCCGCTGATCGGCTTCGCGGGCGGCCCGTTCACGCTGGCGTCCTACCTCATTGAGGGCGGCCCGTCCAGGAACCACGACCGCACCAGGGCCATGATGTACGGTAACCCCGAGCTGTGGCACGCGCTGATGGGTGCCCTCGCCGACATCGCGATCACCTTCCTGCAGGTGCAGGTCCAGGCCGGCGTCTCCGCGATCCAGCTGTTCGACTCGTGGGTCGGCGTGGTCAGCCCGCAGGACTACCGGCACGCCATCTTGCCGCACACCAGCCGGATCTTCTCGGCGCTTGCGGGCTCCGGCGTGCCGCGCATCCACTTCGGGGTCGGCACCGGCGAGCTGTTCGGGCTGCTCGGGGAGGCGGGCGCGGATGTCATCGGCGTGGACTGGCGGGTGCCGCTCGACGAGGCGGCCCGGCGTGTCCCGGCGGGCAAGGCCCTGCAGGGCAACCTGGACCCGGCCGTCTTGCTGGCCCCGTGGGACATCGTGGAATCTCGTGCCCGCGACGTCCTGGCCAGGGCTCGCGGCGCCGAGGGCCACGTGTTCAACCTTGGCCATGGCGTACTGCCGGGGACCGACCCGGCGATCCTGGCCCGCCTCGTGGACCTAGTGCACGCCGAGACATCGCCGGTGGCCTTCTGACCGGCCCGGTCAGAAGGTTTCCTGTTCCTGGCCGCGACGCCTGCCGTAAATGCATAAGATGATGAGGCGATTAGCAGAATAATCCCGAGTAAATAGGGCATTTAGCCCTAATAACTCCCACTTCTCCCTCGAGTGGTCCCTCTGGAGTGCCGCATGACCTCTCTGAGCGTGTCGGTCCGGGAACGCCATGACGGGGCCATGCCGTCTGGGGCGCGCAGTGAGTCGGTTACGGTCGCCGTCATCGGCGAGCTCGACATCGCCACTGTGCCGCGGTTCACCGCGCGGATGGGGGAGCTTGTCCGCCGCGGTCATTTCCGGGAACTGGTGCTCGACCTCAGCGGTCTCACCTTCATCGACGCTGGCGGCATGCGAGCGCTGACCGAGCTCCGGTCGCGGATCGAGCAGAAGGACGCGGTCCTCATCCTCGACGGCGTGCCCGCTCAGATGCGGCGGCTGATGCCGATCATCGGCCCGCTGCGGCCCTTCCGCATTCGGTGACCCGCGTAAGGCACAGGACTCCAGCGCCGCGCGGGCCAGGAGTGTCCCCCGGCAAGGACGGACAATCCGGGCTGAGATAATGGCGACATGGCATGGATTGAGCTTGATGGTGTCGTTAACGCGCGCGACCTGGGAGGATTGCCCGCCGGCGACGGTCGGCGGACCGCCTCCAACGTGCTGCTCCGCTCGGATAACTTGCAGGACCTGTCGCCCGCGGACGTCGTGAGGCTGGTGGACGGCATCGGCCTGACCACGGTCGTCGACCTGCGCAGTACCGCGGAGATCGAGTCGGAGGGGCCGGCCCCGCTGGACCGGGTGGCGCAGGTCGAGCATGTGCACCTGTCCGTTCTGCCTGAGGTTGGAAAGAGGACCGACGTCGTGGCCGAGGCCCTGCTGCTCAAGCGCGAGCGGGACCGCTCGCGTTACCCCGACGACGCGATGTGCGGGCACTACCTGGGCTACCTGGAGGACCGGCCGGAGTCGGTGGCCAGCGCGGTCCGGGCGATCGCGGACGCACCGGGAGCGGCGCTCGTGCACTGCGCGGCTGGCAAGGACCGGACCGGCGTGGTGATCGCCCTGACGCTATCGGCCGTGGGCGTCCCAGCGCAGGAGGTCGTCACGGACTACGCGGCGACCGACGAGCGGATCGAGGCCATCTTGCGGCGGCTGATGAAGTCGCCAACCTACCAGGAGGACCTGAGGAAGTCGACCGTCGACCGGCACCGGCCGCGCGCGGAGACGATGAAGTTGTTCCTTGAGCAGGTGGAGGCGCGCTGCGGGGGCGTGACCCAGTGGCTGGCCGATCACGGCTTCGGCGACGATGATGTCCAGCGGCTGCGCACCAAGCTCGTCGTCGCGGGCTGATCACCAGTGCCGACTGTCAAGGCCTGCCTGGTCGACGTGTACGACACGATCCTGGACTCCAACGTCTTTGACCGAGTCGCACTGATCGCGGACGTCGCTGGCGTCCCGCGCGCCCAATGGACCAAGGCGTGGCTCGCGCTGTCTCGCGAGCGGGACACGGGCGCGCTGACGATAGCCGGGATGTTCGCCCGCACCCTGCAGGACTGCGGGCGCGAGCCTGACCCGGTGCTCGCGCAGAAGCTGGCGGCCACCGACGCAGAGCTTCTTCTTGCCCGCACGAGCGTGTACCCGGACACGGTCCCGTTCTTCGAGGCGGTCCGGACCCAGGCGATCGCGGTCGTCCTGGTGAGCAACTGCGGCTACAACACCCGCTCGATGCTCGCCGCCAAGGGCCTGTTCGACCTGGTGGACGCGGCGGTCTTGTCTTGCGAGGTGGGCACCGCCAAGCCCGACCCGGAGATTTACCAGATCGCGCTGCGCTCGCTCGGGGTGCAGGCGGCGGACGCTGTCTTCCTCGACGACCAGCCGGGCTACTGCGCCGGGGCGCAGGCGGTCGGCATCCGCCCCATCCAGATTCTGCGGCCCGGCGTCGCCACCCGCGCGGCGGACCCCCGTTACACCCCCGTTCCCTCGCTCGCCGAGGTCCTGCCGCTGCTCTAGCGCGCTCGTCCCGCCAGCCTCGCTCGTCCCGCCAGCCTCGCTTCGGCGCACCCGGCCGCCGAAGCCGCCATGGAGTGCGCGCCAGCGACCCGCAGTCGAGTCGTTTGAGCTCGCTGGCGCCAGCGACCCGCAGTCGTTTGAGCTTGCTGGCGCCAGCGACGGCGAGCGTTACCGGGTCGTTGTGCGGATCGAGTCGGCTAAGACATCGCGCCGTCGCCAGCGACTCAGTTCGGGTGGGCTCGGCTGCGCCAGCGACTCAGTTCGGGTGGGGCTCGGCTGCGCCAGCGACTCAGTTCGGGTGGGCTGGTTGCGCCAGCGACTCAGTTCGGGTGGGCTCGGCTGCGCCAGCGACTCAGTTCGGGTGGGGCTCGGCTGCGCCAGCGACTCAGCTGGGGGGACGGGTCCGGCCGCATCCCGTGCCCGGCTCTGGCGGTGAACCGGCTGTGGCAGGCTTGGGACTATGACGACGAGTGGTAATAGCTTCCCCCATGTGGTGGTTGTCGGCGGGGGGATCGCGGGGCTGGCGGCGGCGTTCTTCCTGCGCGATGAACCGGTGCGGGTGACGGTTCTTGAGGGGTCGCCCAAGCTCGGCGGGAAGCTGTCGGCGTCCGAGGTGGCCGGGGTGTCGATAGACGAGGGGGCCGAAGCGCTGCTCGCCAGGCGGCCAGAGGGCATCAGCCTGATCGCCGCAGCCGGTGGCGACGGGGACCTTGTGCCGGCCGGGACCACGTCGTCGGCGATCTGGACCCGGGGGGGCATGCGGGCACTGCCGCGCCGGCAGTTCATGGGCGTCCCCGCCGATATCGACGAGCTCGCAGGAAGTGGCGTAGTCTCCGCGGACGGCATCGCCCGGGCCAGGCAAGAGGCCGTTGTGGAGCGCGACGGGGACATCTCCGTCACGCGGTACATCAGCGGCGCGCTAGGGACCGAGGTCGTGGACCGGCTCGTTGACCCGTTGCTCGGCGGGGTGTACGCCGGGCGCAGCGAGGACCTGTCGTTCGAGGCGACGCTTGCGCCCCTAGCGGCCGCGACCCGCGAGCACCCCATGCTGACACAGGCAGCGGCCTCACTGGCGCCGCCCCGTCCCGCGGATTCCCCTTCCGGAAAGCCCGCGCCTGTATTCGTCACGATGACCTGCGGCCTGGGGTCTGTTCCCGCGGCAGTCGCGAAGGCATCCGGAGCCGAGGTGCGCACAAGTGCCATGGTCCGTGAGCTCGCCCGGACATCGGATGGGTGGCGGCTCACTATTGGCTCCGCTGCCGATCCTGAGTACCTGGCGGCGGACGCGGTCATCCTCGCCTGCCCGGCGGCGCCGACCGCGAGGCTCCTGGCGGCGAGCGCGCCGGCTGCGTCTGCTGCCTTGGGCGAGATCCCGTACGCGAGCATGGCGATCATTACGCTTGCCTATCGGGCGGCGGACTGGCCTGCGACGGAGCGCAGCGGGTACCTCGTGCCCGCGGTCGATGGGAGGGCCGTCAAGGCGGCGACATTCTCCACGGTCAAGTGGCCGCACCTGGCCAGGGCGGCGGAAGGCGCGGGAAGCGGTGTCCACATCGTCCGCTGCTCTGTTGGCCGGGCCGGCGAGGTGGCGCTGCTGCAGCTTGAGGACAGGGACCTCGTGGCGCTCGCCGCCGCCGAGCTAGCCGAGGCGACGGGGGTCGGTGGCAGTCCTGTGGAGTGGCGGGTTACCCGCTGGGGTGGTGGCCTGCCGCAGTACAACGTTGGACACCTGGGCCGGGTTGCCCGAGTCAGGGCCGCCGTCGCGGGCCAGCCTGGCCTGGCGGTCGCGGGCGCTGCCTACGACGGCGTTGGCATCCCCGCGTGTGTGGCGACTGCCCGCCAGGCCGCCAGCCAGGTGCTCGCCGGGTTGCGGGAACGGACGGTTGAGCCGTGACGCGGGCGCGGTCGACGCGGGCACGGTCCGCGCGAGTGCGGTCGACGTGGGCACAGTACGCGCGAGTGCGGTCGACGCGGGCACGGTCCGCGCGGGCGTTAGTCCCCGGCTGAGGCTGGCCAACGAGCTATGAAAGAGCCCTGCTGGGCCGGGGAGCGGCCCAGCAGGGCGGTACTAGTGAGCTGTCAGCGAGGCAGGCGGGTCAGCTGTAGCTGACCGTGTCGCTGTGGCGCCGGGGGTCTGGCCGACGACGGCGATCGCGGCGACGATAGTCAGCTCGGCACGCCGTACGGCTGTGGGTGGCGACTCGTGTATCAGCATTGATACGCTCCCAAACTTAATCCAAGCCTTGAATTAACTTGACTGTGGCCTGAGGTCAGGCTTCTTGACAAGCCTGTGAAGCCGTAAAAAACCGTTAACGAGGCCGTCACGCGCCACGTCAGGCGGGCGCGGCCGGCAAGGATCCGCAAGGCGATGAATACGCACCGTGATGACATGGGGCGGATACGCTACGCAAAGTTGTGCTCACGGGCAGTCTTGCGCGGACCGTGTTACGGGGTGATGATCCGAGTTAATTCAAGCCTTAGACGAAGTCTAGGAGGAAGTCCCCATGACCTTCGCGACGTGGCCGAGACGGGATACCGGTGGCCCACCCGCAAGTGACCAACCCACAAGAGGCCGCAGCCGCACGGCCCTAGCCGCGATCCTTTTGATGGCCAGTTGCCTGACGGCCATCGTGGCAACCACAGTGGCGGTGGCGCCGATGGCCCACGCCGGCACCGCGCCGCCCCCGCCGTCGGGCTGGTCGACGGTGTTCAGCGACAACTTCGCGGGCGCGGCCGGGTCCGCGCCATCGTCGGCGAACTGGTTCTACGACATCGGCACCGGCTACGGCACGGGCGAGGTCGAGAACACCACCAACTCGACCAACAACGTCCACCTGGACGGCAACGGCGACCTGGACATCACGGCGATCGACAACGGCGGGACCTGGACCTCCGGCCGGATCGAGAGCACCCGCGACGACTTCGAGGCCCCGCCCGGCGGGGAAATGGAGATGACCGCGTCGATCGAGCAGCCGAATCCCACCAACGGCACCGGCTACTGGCCGGCGTTCTGGGCGCTCGGGTCTCCCATGCGGGCCGGCGGCGGCTGGCCCCAGTCCGGTGAGATCGACATGATGGAGGACGTCAACGGCTCGAATGAGGCCTCCCAGACCCTGCACGACTCGGCGGGCAGCAGCGGTCACCCGCTCATCGCGTGCCCCACGACGGGCTGCCAGACCGGCTACAACACTTACTCGGTGCTCGTCAACCGGACCAACACCAGCGCTGAGACCCTTGAGTTCATCATGGACGGCACGGTGGAGTCCACCATCACCGAGGCCTCGGTCGGGACCGCGGCCTGGCAGGCGGCCATCGACCACGGGTTCTTCATCATCTTCGACCTGGCCATGGGCGGGAACTACCCGGACCCGCTGTGCAACTGCACCGCCCCGACTAGCGCGACAACGTCCCCCGGGACCATGAGCGTGCAGTACGTGGCTGTCTACGAAGAGGGCGGTAATTCCACCCCCACCGGGACCGCTACCGCGACCGGGCAGGTCACCGGCGACGGCGGGCTGTGCCTCACCAACGCGAACTCGCTGAATACCGCAGCCAACCCGATCGAGGCGAGCACCTGTAACGGCAGCGCGGGTCAGCAGTGGTCCCCCTACACCGACGGCACGGTCCGTGTCCAGGGCGGTTGCCTTGACGTGGTGGGTGCAGGGACAACCAGCGGCACCGATATCGACTGGTATCCCTGTAACGCCACCAATGCCCAAAACTGGACCCACGAGTCCAACGGGGAGCTGCTCAATCCGAACTCGGGGCTGTGCCTCACCGACCCTGGAGGTAATCCAAGCGGGCAACTCGAGCTCGAGACCTGTACCGACTCGGCGGCGCAGGTATGGAACCTGCCGACAGGCGGCGGCACGACAACCAACACCGTCACGGTCACCAATCCTGGCAGCCAGACCTCTACCGTCGGCACCGCGGCCAGCCTGCAGGTCGGCGCGAGCGACTCGGCGTCCGGCCAGACGCTCACCTACAGCGCCAGCGGCCTGCCCGCCGGGCTGTCAATCAGCTCCTCGACCGGGCTGATCTCCGGCACTCCGACCACAGCGGGCACGTCGACGGTCACGGTGACCGCCACCGATACCACCGGAGCCACCGGGTCAGCCTCGTTCAGCTGGACGGTGAACACCGCCACCACGTCGGGCTCGACATTGACGATCACCGCGTCGACTTACGCTGCAGCCAGCAGCGGCGTCATGACCCAGGCGACCTCGGATACCGGCGGTGGCAACAACGTCGGCTGGATCGGCAACGGAAGCTGGCTGGAGTACACCGGGGTCAACTTCGGCAGCGGGTACTCGACAATCGAGGCGCGCCTCGCCTCGGCGACAGCGGGCACAGATATCGGCACGATCTCGTTCAGGATCGGGTCGCAGACCGCCACGCCGTTCGCGACCATCGAAGTGAACGGCACCGGTGGCTGGCAGAACTGGGCGACGAGTACGCCGGTCAGTAATTCGCCGGTTCCGACCGGGACGCAGACACTCTACGTCACGTTCGCGACCAGCACCGGCGCCAACTTCGTCAACGTCAACTGGTTCGAGCTTGGCTCCGGGTCGACCGGCACGACCGGCAGCCCTGTGACCGTCACCGCCTCGACTTACGCTGCGGCCAGCAGCGGCGTCATGACCCAGGCGACCTCGGACACCGGCGGTGGCAACAACGTCGGCTGGATCGGCAACGGAAGCTGGCTGGAGTACACCGGCGTCAACTTCGGCAGCGGCCTCACCGGCCAGGTGGCGACCCGCCTGGCTTCAGGGCTGGGTAACAGCGATCTCGGCACGATCTCGTTCAGGATCGGGTCGCTTACCGCCACGCCGTTCGCGACGGTCACGGTGAACAGCACCGGAGGCTGGCAGAACTGGATAACCTCCACGTCGGCGGCCAGCGCCGGTGCCTAGCGGAACCCAAACGCTGTATGTGACATTCGCGACTACCGCTAATGCCACCGGAGAGAACTTCGTGAACGTGAACTGGTTCCAGTTCAGCTAGCGAAGTAGAAGTACGCGTGCCCCCCGGACTGCCAGTCCGGGGGGCACGCTGGCATGGCCAAGGTAATAGGGCCTGCACCCGCGACGGCGGGCGGACGGGTCGGGGACCTCGTTCTCGCCCGCCCGCAGGGGCGGACGTCAGGTTGGGGCACGGCTGGTTTGTAGCATGAGGGGCATGGTGTCTGAGGGCGAGAAGAACGGCGAGAGCCACGCGCACGGCGAGGCGCACGGGGACGACAAGCAGCGGCTCAGGACGCGGGACCTGAACGAGCTCATCCGCTACACCATGTGGTCGGTGTTCCGGGTCCGCGACCGTTCCGCGCTGGACGCCGACCGGGACGGCGCGGGCGAGGAACTGGCCGAGTTCATCGACCAGGCGGCGGGCAAGGGCATCGTCACCCGGGGCTGCTACGACATCCAGGGGATGCGCGCCGACGCCGACTACATGCTGTGGACCGTCGCGCCCACCTCCGACGAGCTCCAGGAGACCTACGCCCGGCTGCGGCGCACCCGGCTTGGCCGCGTCAGCGAGCCGGTGTTCAGCGCGATGGCACTGCACCGGCCGGCCGAGTTCAACAAGGGCCACATCCCGGCGTTCCTGGCGGGGGAGGAGCCGAAGAACTACGTCTCCGTCTACCCCTTCGTCCGGTCGTACGAGTGGTACCTGATGGACCCGGCTGAGCGCCGCCGGATGCTCGCCGAGCACGGCATGATGGCCCGTGAGTACCCAGACGTCAGGGCGAACACGGTCAGCTGCTTCTCGCTCAACGACTTCGAGTGGATGCTGGCGTTCGAGGCCGACGAGCTGTACCGGATCGTCGACCTCATGCGCCATCTGCGCGAGGCCGACGCCCGGCGGCACACCCGGGTGGAGATCCCGTTCTTCACCGGCCGCCGTAAGTCACCGGCGCAGCTAGTCGCCGACCTGGCCTGACGCAGGGTCGTTGCCTGACGGCTTGAGGCGGGCCGCCGCGCCCCGCGAGGTGAGGCGGCCCGCACGTCGTCACTCCCCGGCGCTCGGCGTCGGCGTCGGCGTCGGGGCCCGCCGCACTCGCCGCCGGATCCACCAGCCGATGACCGCGAGCACCGCGACCGCCGCCGCGAACGGCGCGACCGCCCCGATGATCGCCAGCAGCCAGTCGATCGTCAGCTTGAACGCGTGCCAGCCTCCGGCCGCCCCGCTGGCCAGTCCCGGTGGCGGCGCGGCCTTCTTGGGCCTGGGCGCCGGCGCCTTCGGGCCGACGATCGTCACGGTGGCAGTCGCGTAGGCCGTCTCGCCATCCAGCGCTTTTTGCTGCGCCAGCATGGCCTCTAGCTGGCCTTCCTCGCTGTTCATTTGATTCTGAACGTCAAGTAGCGCCGTTACCGACCCTGCGTCCTTCAGTAGCCCGCGCAACTGCGCTATCGCTGCCTCATCAGAGGTCACCTGGCTATCAACGTCGGCTACCTGCTGCGTCACGTCCTGTGCCTGCTGCCGCAAGGACAGCTGCGTGCCCACGCTGCCGCTGTCGAGGCTGGCCAGTGTCGCCTGGTAGGCGGTGACCGGGATCTTGAACGTGACCGTCGTCGTGGCATCCGCCGGGTGGTCGGGGTCGCTGTTGGCGTTCTCTGACGACACGTAGCCCCCGGCCGCCGCGACGATCTGCGTAGCCCGGTCCAGCGCCGCGCTCACGCTGTTGGCCCGTACGGACAGCTGCGCCGTGTAGATGATCGACTGGGCGGCCGGGATCAGCTTGGCGGAGGTGGCCGACTGCGCAGTGCCTGCCACGCTGCCGCCAGAAGAGCTCGAGGACCCCGCGAAGCCGAAGACGGGAGCGTCGGCAGCCGCCCGGTTGCCGGAGGCTGGTTTCGGCGGCAAGCCAGCCGCCGCGGATGTCGATGTCAAGCTGGAGCTGCTGCCGGAGCAGCCAGCCAGCCCGCAGCCGCCGATGATGGTGCCGGCGATAGCCCCGGTGATGAGCACCCGGCTCGTTTCCTGCTTAGATAACGCTTGTCCCAATGACGTCGCATGTCCAGATGACGACGCCATGGCCGGGCCGCGTTGACGGCCTCACATGACGGCATGATCACGATTACGTCGCTTCGCCCGTTCTGGGCTGAGGCAATACAGAATTCCAGTGAAGTCACTAGTCTGTAACTCGCGGTTATCAGATGGGCCCGCTGTCAGCCGCCATGGGGGCCGCCCTCGGGGTGCTGCTGGCCGAGGCACTGACCTCAATTCACCAGGCCAGCCTGCTGCACCGCGACTTCAAGCCGGGCAATATCATCTTGAGCCGCGATGGGCCGATGGTCATCGACTTCGGGCTGGTGGGACTCCTGGACGAGGCGCGCCGGTCCAAGACCCTCTGCCCAGACATCGCCTACCTGTCTGACCTGCACCCGATGATCGAGTGGCTGACCGGCAAGGTGCTGCCTATGCCTTGATCGCTATCTACCAGGCGGCGTTCCCCGTCCTCAACCGCTACGAGGACATCACCTGGTTCGACGCGGACGGCTGGAAGATCGCGGGCTACCACCGCACGTTCGGTCGGATCCAGCAGAAGGGTCACACGAGGAGATGCTCGCCTACAACGAATCCGGCGGCATCACCAAGGTTCCTGACGGCTACACGCCGCCGTTCTACAAGGCCGACCGCATCGCCGAATACTGTCAGGCCCATGCGGCCTTCGCCGAGCGGTTGGCTCGGGCGCAATGCCGCTTACCTAAGGCCACCCCGAAGCCAGGAAATCACCAATCACCACTGTGGCCTCCACGGTCACCTGGGTTACGGCTGATCCTGGGGCCAGTCGGCATGATCATCTTTGACGCTGTTGATTGTGCCGTGGCTTGCGGCACAATCAACAGCGTGGTCGTCGAAGGAGTGAGATTGTCAGCTGGATAAAAGGGATGAAAGTCGCTAAAGTCCGCAGTCCTGTGTCTACCTTCACTCCTGGATGTCAAGATCATCCTTGGTTAAGTGGCATTGGGTCCGGGGATGAGAAAACCCCCGAACGGTCCCGTTCGGGGGTTGCTCTGGACTGGTGTGGTTACAGAGACTTGGCCAGGGTGGACCACTGGGTGGCGGTCAGCACGAGGACCGAGCCGTCAGGGTCCTTGGAGTCACGCACCGCGCGGTCGCCAGTCGGCAGGGCCGCGATCTCAACGCAGTTGGCGGATGTGGAACCCGAGTAGGACGACTTCACCCACGTAAGGTTATTCATAGTGCTGTACCCTCACCGATGCGATGAATTCCAATGAACGGTCGGGGGACATAGCGGAAGAGCGAATCAGGTCAAAGTTCGTCATCGCGTTGGACACTTCATCTTTATCTTCCGACAGTCGGCCCGATTCATACCAGCCGTCAGTATACCAGACCGGCGAGGAATCAGCGTATTCCATTATCCGCAGGGGTCCCTCCCCGCCAGGATGGCGAGTAGCAGAAGACTCCATCAACTGAATTACCATGCAGGGCTGCTCAGCCAGCTGCTCAAGCTTGAGAAGTTGCTCGCGCATGGCTTCCCGGCCACCGTAAGGGCGATAAAGGACTGACTGCTCCATCACGAACCAGGTTGTCGGACGGTCTTCCCGCGAGAGGATTCCCTGGCGCGTTATGCGTCTTTCCAGCAGTGCTTCAATCTGCTCAGGAGTGTCTCGCAGTCGTCCCGTCCGCAGAACTGCTCTCATATATGCCGGAGTCTGGAGCAAGCCAGGCACATAACGGTTATCCCAGTCATGAATCTTGATCGCTTTGGTCTCCAGCCTTGCCAGCAGTTCGGCAGAGTAGCCGCCAGCGGCAGTGACCGGCCAGATCGCGATCAGCAACCCGTCGGCGTTGAGGGCCGCGTCGATGAGGGCAATGAGGTCCGATCTGGCCAGCATCATGCCGCGCTCGATCTCGCTGATCGTGGGCTGGGAGCAGAATACCCGCTTGGCTAGCTCCATCTGAGTCAACCCGGCGCGCTCGCGCAGGTGGCGCAGTGCGTCTCCGGCCACCTTCATTGGGCTGGTCACCGCTGTCATCGCCGATCCTCCCGTCGTATTACCCCGCCGCGGCCCGTATTAGCCGCGCGGCCCCGATATTGCCGAAGCCGCCTCAATATCGGCACCGCTACCTGGCGTTATTGCCCGCAGGAGCGCTACCAGAGGTTATAGATTAATGCTACGTGATGACTGCCACATGGAAGGCCGGATAGGGCAGGCTGACTACACAAAATTCAGGCCGAGAGCCAGGCGAGGTGAGGGGAATGGGACTGTCCGACGGCGAGATACGCCAGTGGGTGAGTGACCGGAGCATCGTGAAGATCATTGCCGGCGACCTCACGGCAGCGATCAACAAGGGGCTGCTGAACAAGTGGAATGACCTGCCGGGCAACGCCAGCCTGGCCGATGACTACGGGGTTTCCGTCCGCACCGTGGGCCGCGCGAAGCGACTGCTGGCTGATCACGGCCTGCTCGTGAAGGCGGGCGGCCGGTACTACGTCGCCTGAGATCCCACTGGTACAAGGAAGGAACGCGCAGATGATAGCCACCGAGCAGCGCAAGCCTCCGTCCGTCGAGGACATGCGGCTGATGGCGCAGCGGCTTGAGCACGAGAACCCCAGCTGGATCGTGCTGTACGGCCCCTACTCGAAGGAGTTCGTCGCCTTGAACGGGACCTGCTCGGACGTGACGGCGACTTGCTTGTCGGGCCAGCGGCGGCGGGCGGTGGCGATGATGCGTCGGTCAGCGTAGGGCTTTGCCACTGCCAGGAAAGCGCCCGGGGCCATGCCAAGGTCGCGCAGCAGTTCGGCCGAGAGCCAGAAGTTCTCACTGGTATTAGTAGCGAGGCGTTCCAGGGAGATGGTGTCTTTCGGGACGCCGTGCCGAAGCAACACGTCGGCGATAGCGTCGGCCTCGGTGGGGAAGCAAGGTAATGCTGGATGATCAGCGATCCAGCGGAAGTCTCCTCGTCTATCCCGACCGCACCGAGTGGCAGGATCCGGTCGGTCACCAGGAGGGACACGCGGGTCAGCACGGCCGGGTCGAGCAGATGATCCCTCATCGCCGCCCACCAAACACCCGCATACCAGTCCATCATCAGTGACAGCCGGTACGCGACCTGCGTCCAGCACCGCCATGGCTATCATCGTCCATCCGTTTCGCTATGTCAGCAAATAGTAACAAAATGGACTCGTTGTGGTGTGCGAAGGAAGCCGCCGAGTAGTACGCGGAAGGCCGGTCCCGATGGGAATGTTGGTAGAACCGGGGGAAGGCGCCGTTCTGTATGGTGCCCGGTTTGGTCTTCGCCGGTCACCGGCCGCCGAAGTCGCGGTCCCTGCTCTTCGTCGCCGCGACCAGGGCCAGAGACGCCCTCGTGATCACCTGGAACGGCCATCCCAGCCCATTCCTGCCGCCAGCGGCACTGCTGCTGGCCCGCGCGGCGACGCGGTCAGTCCGCTCGGACGACTAGCCCCAGTGTCGAGGCGATCACCAGGGCCTGCGCCGGGTCGATGATCGCGCCCTTCAGCTCCACCGTCTCCGGATCGAGCGAGGACAGTTCGCTGCCACGCAGGTCGCACCCCGAGAACGCGGCCCGTTGCAGCCAGGCGCCGGACAGGTCGCAGCCCAGCACCTGGGCGTCGTCGAAGCGTGCGCCGGTCAGGTCCGCCTCGCGCATCCGTACGCCCCGGAACACGCTGCGCCGCAGGTCGGCACCGGGCAGGCCGGTGAAGGACCAGTCCCCGCCGTCGACCTCGAACAAGCCGAAGGTGCAGCGGTCGAACATGCTGCCGACGAGCTTGCAGCTGGTGAACGTGGCGTCGAAGAACGAGCACCGGGTGAAGGTGCAGTTGGCGAAGGCCGCGTGGGTGTGCGTCGAGACGTTGAACCGCACGCCGCGGAAGGAGCACTCGGTGAAGACGCCTGCCCGGTCGACCGCCTCCGTGAGGTCCACGTCGACGAAGGCTACCTTTTCGTAGCATTCGCCAGACAGATCGCGTCCGTCCCAGTCCGCGGAGTGCACCGTTGATGTCGTGGACGGTGCGGGGATCCCATGTTTTCTGTCGGCCACGCGGACCACCTCCGTGTTCACAGTACAGACCCGCGGCCAGGGCAAGAACACCGCGCGTCCCGCCTGCTGCGGCGTGAGCCGGCGGGACGCGCTTGGGCCAGGGGGAACAGACGGCGAGCCTCGCCGTACCCGGCAGCGTGCCGGGTACGGGTGCCCTGGTCAGGCAGGGCGCGGCGAATCGGCCGCCGCCTCACGTTGCGCTGACACCGCCGCCGTCTTGCGCCTTAGCGCGGGAATTGCGGAAATCACTGAGCAGAGCGCGGTCAGCCCAGCGACAGCGCCGAACAACTCCAATGGCCCGAACTGGCTGATAGCGACGCCCCCGACGGCGGTGCCCAACGAGGAGCCGAGGTTGTAAGCGGTGTTGACCCATGCGCCAGCCACGACGAGGACCTCTGTGGAGACAAGGAAATCGACGAGTTGATAGGTGCTGATCAGCATCGTGTCCGCGCACATGCCAGCTAGCAAGAGACCCGCTCCTGCAGCAGACGGGATGTATGCCAGCGCGGGGAGCGCGTAGCACAGGGCCGAGCCCGCCGTCAAAATGAGAGGGCGGCGGGCCGGGGAGCCGCGCCATTCCCATCGGCCGTAGAACAGGCCCCCAAGGACACCGCCGACCGGGAGGTCCCACTGGAGGCGGGAACAGTTCCGTGAGGACGGCTAGCCCGCACGCGGGCAATGCACTGGTACCCACGGCGCACATAGCGGCCAGCGCGAGCGATCAGTCTGGCTCGGAGAAATTCATGGGACTAGGTTACCATAGCGGGCGAGTTCCGGTGGGTAAGGGAAGGTTCGTATGGGGACCGATAACCATCGGGCGCTACGCAATTAACCGGGGAAAAGCGCCAGTGCCGCCCGAGTAATCCCAGCACGCTTCGGACAGCGCTGGACGATGCTCGCACAGTGGGCAGGCACGGCGTCAGTCACTGGTTAAGGCGACAGCAAAGCGCACGGGTTAAACCGGAGTGTGATAACTATGCCTGCAAGGCGCAGAGGCTAAACCAGGCCGAGGTAAAGACGACTGCATATGGCGAACGTTAAGCCTGTGCGGGCAACGATGCCTGCAAGTCGTGTGCGTTAGAGCCGTGCGGGGGAGCGGGCACCAGCGCCTGGTACTACAACGGAGTGCTGAGACGTGGCGGGTCCCGGCCTGCGGCCATTATCCCGTAAGGTTTTCCGGTTGCGTAAAGTTTTCCACGTTGCCACGTGGAAAAGTCTTCGGGACCGGAAAACTCTTCGGGATAAATTGAGCCGTCGCCTGCAGTCGACCGTGGAAGCCGGCGCGACGGACGGGATGCGAGTGACGTGGGGCCGGACCCCGGGCTATGCCGCGCCAGAGATCGCGGCCCGCTGTTGGGTACCGGGGACGGCGAAGGCCGCTCCGCACGGCGAAGGCCGCTCCGCGGGGCGACCTGTGCGCCGGTGGCCGCTGCTACCGCAGCATCGCCAGGAATGCCGTCCACGCGCCAGCGGGCACGCTGAGCGTGAAGCCTCCCCGGAGCTGGACCGGGTGCGCGAGTACCTGCCGGTCTACTACGACCCGATGCGGAAGGCCCCGGTCTTCGGCCCCGGCGCCGTGCTGACCAGCCAGGCAGCCCCCACGGCTGGGTCCGCTCGCGCCGGCTGGCTAACCTGTCACGACCGGGATGAGCCGGAATCGACCGACGGGAGACTGCGATGACCGCTGCCTGGGTACGACGTGGAGCCACCGCGATAGCCGCGGCGCGCGTGGCGATTGGCGTCGTCGCGCTCGCCTCGCCTGCGCTGGTCGGCCGCCCGTGGGTGGGAGCAGCCGCGGATGACACCCCCGGGCGGGTCCTCGCCCGCGCCCTGGGTGGCCGCGACCTCGCCCTCGGCCTGGGTGCGCTGGCGGCGCTCCAGCAGTTCCCGCTCGCCGGGACAGGCCACGCCGGCAGCGTGGCAGGCCTGTGGGTGGGGATGGGGGCGATGGCTGATTCCGTAGACGTGCTGGCGACCGCGATGGCCTGGGACCAGATGCCTCCCGCCAGCCGGTGGCTGGTAGCCGTGTCGGCGGGCGGGGCTGCCGTGGCCGGCGCGGCAGCCGCCTGGTCGCTCATCGCCGGGGACGGCGACCGTGCCACGTGACCTTTGACGTCGGCAACCTTTGCGCCTGGTGCCCGATCGCTAGACCGGGCACCTGGCCGTCCCTAGGTCCACGGGAAGCAGGCGGCGAGCGAGGCCTGCGCCAGTGAGCGCAGGTCCGCCTCGCCGAGGCCGAACGCGTCGGCCGCTGCCTGGTAGTTGTCGGCAACGTACCCGCCGAAGTAGGCCGGGTCGTCAGAGTTGATCGTGACGTGCACGCCTGCGTCCAGGAGCGCGGGCAGCGGGTGTGCGGCGAGGCTCGGCACGGCGTGGAGCCTGACGTTGGACAGCGGGCACAGCGTCAGCGGCGTGCGGTCGGCCGCGAGTCGGCGCAGCAGGGCCTTGTCCTCGACCGATCGGATGCCGTGGTCGACCCGTTCGGCCCCGAGGACGTCAATGGCCTGCCACACGAAGTCCGGCGGCCCCTCCTCGCCGGCGTGGGCGACCTTGCGCAGGCCCAGTTGCCCGGCGAGCTCGAATGCCTCAGCGTAGTCAGCGGGCGGGTAGCCGAGCTCGGTGGAGTCCAGCCCGATCCCAACCAGTGCGTCCTGGTACGGCGCCAGTGCCTCGACGGTCGACAGCGCCTCGGCGGGCCCGTGGTCGCGCAGCAGGCATGCGATTAGCCCGACCGTGGGCCCGCCGGCCTGCGCGGTGTCCAGGGCCGCTGCGGCCAGTCCCCCGATTACCGTCGCGAGGGGAACCCCGCGGGCGAGATGGGCCTGCGGGTCGAAGAACATCTCGACACGGGTGACGCCGTCGGCCTTCGCCCGCGTGAGGTACGCGGCGGCCAGGTCCCGGAAGTCCTCTTCGGTCCGAAGCACGCCCATGCACGCGTAGTACAGGTCGAGGAACGACTGCAGGTTGGTGAACTGGTAAGCGCGGCGCAGCGATGCCACGTCGGGGAAAGGCAGCGCGACCCCGTTGCGGGCGGCCAGCGTGTACGCCAGCTCCGGCTCCAAGGTCCCCTCGACGTGCAGGTGCAGCTCGGCCTTGGGCAGGGAGGTTACGAAGTCACTCACTTGATCTCCGGAAAAATGGGGCGGCGTTCACCATACAGTGCGTTACCGTCCAACCGGGCCGGGGTTGCTTGTGGCGTTGCTCGCAGTGCTCCCATCAAGTCGGTTGACTGGGGCTGGCATAATAGAACACGTGGCCGAAGAATTGCAGGTGAATGGCTGGCTGGTAATCCCCGCCAGCGAGCTCACCATGCGGTTCTCGCGGTCTTCCGGCCCCGGCGGGCAGTCGGTGAACACGACCGATAGCAGGGTGGAGCTGTCCTTCGATGTCGCCCGCTCGGCGGCGCTGCCGCAGTGGGCGAGGTCACGGCCTCGAGCGGCTGGGCAGTCGCCTGGCCGACGGCGTGCTCACCGTGGCGTCGTCGGGGGAGCGCAGCCAGCTCATGAACCGGCAGGATGCCAGGGCACGGCTTGCCGTCCTGCTGCGCGAGGCGATCGCGCCGCCCCACCGCCCGCGGGTGGCCACCAAGCCCAGCAAGGGCGCCCGCGAGCGTCGGCTGCAAGATAAGCGCCGTAGGTCCGATACGAAACGGAACCGTCAGCTGCCCCCGGGAACGCAGGACTAGCTAAGCCTCGACTAACCCAGCCCTAGGCGACTGCCATGTCGGCGTCGGCCGTCGTGCGGATGAGGTGGTCGAACGCGGTAAGGGCGGCTGTCGAGCCGGTGCCGAGGGCCGTCACGATCTGCTTGTACGCTGTCGTAGTGCAGTCGCCGGCCGTGAAGACGCCGGGGATCGCGGTCGCGCCGCGGTCGTCGGCGACGACCTCGCCGCGCTCGTTGATCGCGAGCACCGCGCCAGTGCCCTCCAGCCACTCAGTGTTGGGCAGCAGGCCGATCTGCACGAACACGCCGTCGAGCGGGACGTCGCGGCGCGCCCCGGACACCCGGTCCTCGTACGTCAGGCCCGTCACCTTGCTCCCGTCGCCGGCGATCTCGGTGGTGCGCGCGTTGAGCACCACCGTGGCGTTGGGCAGCGAACGGAGCTTACGCTGCAGGACCTCGTCGGCGCGCAGTTCCCCGGTGAACTCAAGCAGGGTCACCTGCGAGGCGAGCCCGGCCAGGTCGATCGCGGCCTCGACGCCGGAGTTGCCGCCGCCGACCACCGCGACGCGCTTGCCCTTGAACAGCGGCCCGTCGCAGTGCGGGCAGTAGGTGACGCCGTGGTTGCGGTACTCCTGCTCGCCGGGCACGCCCAGCTGCCGCCAGCGTGCCCCGGTGGCGATGATCACAGTCCGGGCGCGCAGCACCGCGCCGCCCTCGGCCTCCACCCGGTGAAAGTCGTCGCCGGGGACCAGCCGGGTCGCGTTGTGCGGGGTCATGATGTCGATGTCGTAGGAGCGCGCGTGCTGCTCCAGGTCGGTCGCCAGCCGCGGGCCCTCGGTGTAGGGGACCGAGACGAGGTTCTCGATCGCCATCGTGTCGAGCACCTGGCCGCCGATCCGCTCGGCGAGCAGGCCGGTGCGAATTCCCTTGCGGGCGGCGTAGATGGCGGCGGAGACGCCGGCTGGGCCAGCCCCGACGACGAGCACGTCGAACGGCGCCTTGTCCGCCAGCGCGTGCGACGCCTTCTCGGTGGCGGAGCTGTCCAGGCGGGACAAGATCTGCTCGATCGTCATCCGGCCCTGGTCGAACTCCTGGCCGCCCAGGTACACGGTCGGCACCGCCAGGACGTTGCGGGCCTCGACCTCGGCCTTGAACAGTGAGCCGTCGACGGCCACGTGCCGGATCCGCGGGTTGATGACGCTCATCAAGTTGAGCGCCTGCACTACCTCGGGGCAGTTCTGGCAGGTCAGCGACAGGTACGTGGTGAACTCGTAGTCGCCGTCCAGCTGCCTGACCTGCTCAAGGACCTCCGGCTTGGCCGCCGGCGGGTGCCCGCCCACCTGGAGCACGGCGAGCACGAACGAGGTCAGCTCGTGGCCCAGCGGGATGGCGGCGAACCGCACCGACACGTCGGTCCCCGCGCGGCGGATGGCGAACGAGGGACGACGCTCGTCGTCCTCGCGGGTCACGGTGATTAGCTCCGACAGCGCCGCGACCTCGTCGAGGAAGTCCGCGAGCTGCCGTGACTTCGGGCCGTCGTCAACCGCGGCGGCGAGTTCCACCGGGTACTTGAGCAGCGCGAAGTGCTGCTTCAGCTGGCCGGCAAGCTGACCGAGGACTGACACGGGAACCTCCTGAACTTCACTCCCCGCTGGCGCGGCGGGCGCGCCAGCGGGGAGGCTGGCTGCTCGGCTGCTTAGATCTTGCCCACGAGGTCGAGCGACGGGACCAGGGTCTCCTCGCCCTCCTCCCACTTGGCCGGGCAGACCTCGTTCGGGTGGGAGCGGACATACTGCGCGGCCTTGACCTTACGCAGCAGCTCAGCGGCGTTACGGCCGACGCCCTCGGGGTGGATCTCGACGATCTGGATGATGCCGTCGGGGTCGATCACGAAGGTCCCGCGGTCGGCCAGGCCCTGGCCCTCGCGCAGTACGTCGAAGTTCGCGGTGATTGTCGCGGTCGGGTCGCCGATCATGTAGTACTTGATCTTGCCGATCGTCTCGGACGCCTCGTGCCATGCCTTGTGCACGAAGTGCGTGTCCGTGGAGACCGAGTAGACCTCGACGCCCAGCGCCTGGAGCTCGCCGTAGTAGTCGGCTAGGTCGCCGAGCTCGGTCGGGCACACGAAGGTGAAGTCGGCCGGGTAGAAGAAGACGATCGCCCACTTGCCGCGCAGGTCGTCGCTGGACACCTCGACGAACTCTCCGTTGTGGAAGGCAGTGGCGGTGAACGGCTTCACTTCCGTGTTGATCAGTGCCATCGGGCGGAAACCTCCGGGAGCGTTTTCTTGAACTATACCAATAGGCGAACGATTCAAGTGTAGCTCTCGGTGCTGGGCGGGCGAGGCCAGGGTGCCCTGATCGTGGGCAGGCTCACTAGCACCGGCGGCAGACCGGCGGGCGGATCCCTGCCCAGGTGGGAACTACTCGGGCCGGTACTGGTCGGGGCGGAAGGCCTCCATGATGATCGACTCGCCGCGGAAGGCCGGGGTCTCGCGGACCTTCCGCTCGATCTGCGCCGCCGTCATCGTGTAGCTGAGGAACAGCAGCAGCGAGGCCCCTTGGACGATGATCACCAGCCAGGCCGAGGTGCCCGCGAGCCAGTCATTCAGCGCGTGCAGCAAGGCTGGCGTACCGATGCCGATGGCGATGAGCTGCCAGCGCCGTCGCCGGTAGTTGACCGCCAGGCCCATGAAGAAGCCTGAGATCCCCGCCCACACGGCGTGCTGGAACCCGTCAACGAACACCCGCTCGGCGAACGCGAGGATGGCCTGCACCGCCTGGCTCGGGGAGTGCGCCATGTTGATGAAGACGATGTCCGCCGAGGTGTAGAAGGCTTGCTCTGCGATGCCGAAGGTGAGTCCCGCGACAGTGCCCAGGACCATCCACATCCGGACGTCAAGCTTGACGTTCCTGACCTTGAGCAAGATGAGCCCGGCGAGCAGGACCGGAAGCGCCTTGGTGGTTTCCTCGTTGATCCCGATGACGATGGCATCAGGCAGGCTGATCATCCCGTTGCTGGTGGACAGAGCGTCGTTGATGTTGATCGTGACGAGGTTGATCCAGATCAGCGTCCAGGCCACGATCGCGACCGCGATGATGACCTCCTGCTTGCCGGGCAGCGCAGGCGGACGGATCAGCATCCAGAAGCCCGCCAGCCACAACGGCGCCACGTAGATGCTGTAGGCCCAGCCCGGCGTGGACAGGTCGCTGGAGGAGCTGAGCACTGTCAAGAAGATCAGCGGGAGCAGCGCGTAGGCGATGACGGCCAGCCGTAGTCCATGCCACCCCCTGTTGTGCGTCCAGTTATGCACCGGGAACAAGATCCGCAGCATGCCTGCCAGGTCCTCGCCGCTCCCCACCGGCTCCGGGGTGTAGGGCGGGTTCCAGCCCGGCTGGCCTGGCCAGCCGTGGGCGGCGGGCAATCCGCCGGTGAGTCGCCAGTTCGGATCCGGGGCCGGGGACCCGGCCGCCGGGAACGGCTGCGAGGCCGACGGGGCACCGTGCACGGTTGCCGCGGCAGGCGCCAAGTGCAGTACCGGCCCGTCCGGCGAGCCGAGCGCGAGGTCGAGGGGCTGGTTCACGGCCACCTCGGTGACCTGCTGGCCGCCGGAGAACGTCGGCGCGGACCCGGCCTTCGCGTACTCCCAGCCCGACGGGCCCTGGCGGACCACGGCGTGCTGGCGGGAGACGGTCGGGTCGTTCACCACGACGTCATTCTCGGGCGCCCGGCCAATCCGGGCCTCCTGGCCGGCCCTGATGGTATGGGACTGCTCGCCCAGGCGCAGCAGGAGCTCGCTCGCCGCCGGGTCCCCTGCCGCCGCCGATGGTGCTCCCGCCGATGGTGCTCTTCCGGACGGTCCTGCCTGCGCGGGCACCCAGAAGGTCCAGCCTGGCGGTGCGGGCGGCCAGGATGGTTCCGGCTGCCAGCCCGGCCCTGGCTGCCAGCCGGGTGGCGGCACCGGCCACCCCGGCGGCGGGTTGAACGCGTAGCCGGCCGCGTCAGCGGTGCCCGAACCGGATGCACCGGGAAAACTCATGTTTCTGCCCGTCTCGTCGCGATTCAACTAGGCCGCCATTGACCCTACGTGCATTAAACCGCACGGATCGCGCCCCGGGCCACCTGACGGCCGGGGCAGGATTGGCAGTGGCCTAGGCCTTTCGGCCGACGCCTCCGCGCATGGCGGACCGGCTCCTGGCATCCTTATCGGTCTGCGGGCGCCACTCCTGCACGGGAACGACGCCCGGCTCAAGGAGGTCAAGACCGTCGAAGATCGCGGTGATCTCCGCCGCGCTGCGCGGCCGCAGCGGCTGGTTCAGCAGTCGGCTGAGCCGGGTCGCGGCCTCATTCACGCCCGGTGAGGACTGCTGCAGGTCGCTCGCGACATGCGAGACCACCAGGTAGCTGCCCGACGGCACCGCCGCCAGCAGATCCGACACGAGCGTGCGCAGCTCAGTGTCGTCGGTGATGAACTGCAGCATCGCGATGAACATGATGGCGACCGGCTGGCTGAAGTCCAGCAGCCGCCCAGCGCCGGCGAGGATCTCGTCGGTGTCGCGGGCGTCGGCGTCCAGGTACCCGGTCACGCCCCGCGGGCCACTGGTCAATAGCGCGCGTGCGTGCGCGAGGACAATCGGGTCATTATCGGTGTAGACGATGCGGGACGTCGGCGCGATGCGCTGGGCCACCTCGTGGGTGTTGCTCGCCGAGGGCAGCCCGGTCCCGATGTCCAGGAACTGCCAGATTCCCGCCTCCGCGGCCAGGAACTCGACGGTGCGGCGGAGGAACGCGCGGTTCTGCTTCACGGACGTGTGCATGTCGGGATAAGCCTGGACTGCCAGGTCGCCGGCGGTCCGGTCGGCTGAGAAGTGGTCCTTTCCGCCCAGCCAGTAGTCATACACCCGCGCGATATGCGCCACCGAGGTATCGATCGTCGGCGCGTCTGGGTGCGCGTCGGCGTCGGTGCTCAACCAGAGGCTGCTGCCCCACGAACTAGTGGACATCGGCGATCCCGTCTCGTCTGTCGCGCTTTCCCGAAATCTACCAACATGACAGAACGGAACGTCGCTGGTCTTGCAAGAAAGGCGACTTCTCGTTCTGGGGAAATTTGCAATAAGCGGACGAATCGCAGCTGGCCGCCGGGTTCTCAGCGGTGACCTGGGGGTCCTCTACTCCTGTTCCGGCTCCAGGGTCAGCGACATCGAGTTGATGCACCAGCGCTCGTCGGTCGGGGTCGCGTAGCCCTCGCCGGTGAAGACGTGGCCGAGGTGGGAGCCGCACGCGGCACAGCGGGCCTCGGTGCGGACCATGCCGTGCGACTGGTCCTCGATCAGCGTCACCGAGTCACCCTCCTTCGGCTGATAGAAGGACGGCCACCCGCAGCCTGAGTGGAACTTCGCCTCAGCACGGAACAGCTCATTGCCGCACGCACGGCACCTGTAGATACCGCGTGTCTCGGTGTCGGTGTACTCACCCGTGAACGGCCGCTCGGTCCCTGCCTGCCGCAGCACGTAGTACTCCTCGGGAGACAGCAGCTCGTGCCACTCCGCCTCGCTCCGGTTCACCTTGTCCATGGCAGACAGCATAATTGAATCGAGTCAGCGATCATTCGGGTGGGATACTCAGGGCGCGCTTACTAACGGGGCGCCAGGTTCTCCGCCAGGAACGCCGCCCGGTCGGCGGCTCGCGCTGGGTCGGCGTCCGGGCTGCCGATCTCCGGGTCCCAGTTCAAGTCGTAGAAGACCTCGGTCACGCCTTGGGACGCCAGCCATGCCACGTCGGCCCGGATCTGCTCCAAGCTCCCGGACAGCAGCAGCCGCTGCCCGGTCTGCGGCGAGGTCACCGGGTCGCCGGCCCGGACCACGCCACGGCAGATGATCCGTAGCGGGCTACGCCCGCAGGCGGCGGCCGTCTCCTGGATCAGCGCCGCCGACGCGCCGATCTTCGACAAGTTGGCCGCGCTCGCGGTGACCCAGCCGTCGGCGATCCGCCCGGCCCGCTCCATCGCGGGGCGGGACATGCCGCCCAAGATGACCGGCGGGCCGGGCTGCTGCACTGGGGGCGGGTCCTGCCGCCCGGCCGGGATCTCGTAGTACTCGCCCTTGAACCGCGTGACGCCGTCGGCGGACCACAAGGCGCGCAGCGCCGCGACGTACTCGGTCATCTGCGGGCCGCGCCGCAACATGACCGCGCCGGAGCCAGTGAACTCCTCCTTGAGCCAGCCGATGCCAAGGCCCAAGTCGAGCCGGCCGCCGGACAGCACGTCCACCGTCGCGGCCTGCTTGGCCATGAGCAGCGGAGAGGCGAACGGATGATTGACGACGGCGACCCCGAGCCGGATGTCAGACGTCACCGCGCTCGCGTAGCCGAGCGACACCATCGGGTCAAGCACGCTGCGGTACACCGGGGCCATGTCCGACCCATCCGGGACGAGGAGCCGCTGGAACGTCCATAGCGAGCGGTAGCCCAGTTCCTCCGCCCGCCGGGCGAAGTCGGCCAGGTTGCCCGGCGTGGCCCACGCGCCCGCGACCGGGGCGCCGATCCCGATTTTGATCTCGCTGTCCATGCCATCAACGCTAGTCGTCGTCGGCCGCGATCTGCGAAAGCAGCCCGGCATGCGCTTTGGCTCATGGTAAACGTCCGTCCGCGGCAGCGGCGGACCGAAGACCGCCAGCCGACACGGCCGTCGGTCGGCGGTCTCCGGTCGCCAGCTGTCAGCCGCGCCGGCCTTAGTCAGCCCACGCTAGGCAATCAGCTCACCGCCCAGATCTCGCCGGCGTCGCCGTCGCAGTCCTGCAGTACGAGCTTGGTGCCCTTCGCAGTGGAAGACCCTGGGTCGGCCAGGCACAGGCCGGTGTCGATGTTGAGGATCTCCCCGTCCGGCACCGTTATCCAGTCGTCATTCAGGTACGCGGTGTGGGCCGCTGGATGCTCCGGGTAGCAGGTGTTGACCACGACCGGGATGCCCTCCACGATTTCGAGGTTATTGTTGGAGTCCACCTGGGCCAGCGCTGTCAGGCACAGCCCGCGGTGGGTGGACGGTTCCCCGTTGTACGTATCCATGAAGTCGGAGAAGTCGCCCCAGTCCTGCGCGCTGGTGCCGTCGCATGGCTCGAGGCGCACCGCGGTGCCCGAGGTGGCGCTGTTACCCGGATCCTCGGCGCACATCTTGCCTACCGCCGACAGGATCTGGCCGGCCGGGAACACGAGCGACTGGTCAATGCTGGGCGGCGACGAGAAGTTCTCGGACTCGAGGGCGCAGTCGTCGATCTCGGCTGGCACCGCGCCCGTCGCGTTCGGCTTCGGGTTGGTCAGGCACTTGCCGGAAGCAGGGTTCGAAAGGGTGCCGTAGCCATCCCCCAGGGACCATGCCTCGCCGGCGGAACCGTTGCAGGGATAGAGCTGGAGCCGACCGCCGTTGACGGGGGTGCCCTTGACGTCCAGGCACTTGCCGTGGATCTGAAGGGTCTGGACGCCGTCCGGTGCCGCGTCCGGCACGAAAGCCCAGTCCTGCGCGGCGGTCTTCGCGCATTTCGCGAACTCGACTACGGCGCCGGTGGCGGCGCTGTTGCCCTTGTCGTTAAGGCACACGGAGGGATACGAGTCCGGATCGCTTACCTGGCCGGTCACCCGGTGGTACCCGGCGGCCAGGTCGGGCGCCACGACGAACCGGAAGGACACCGATCCTTGCGCGCCGCTGCCGTCGGCCGCCGTGACCGTCACGGTGGCCGTCGTCCCGGTCTTCGGCAGGGTGCCGGAGATAATCCCGGACGGGCTGACCGACAGGCCGCGGGGCAGGTTCCGCGCGGTGAAGGTGAGCTTCGCCCCAGCCGAGTCGGTCGCCTGCAGTGTCAGCTTCACCTTCGCGCCCGCGGCCATGTCTTGCGTGCCGGGGTCAGTCACGGAGATCGTGTTTCCCGCCGTCGTGCTCGTGAAGGCGGCCGTGCCGTCCGGGGTTCCCAGGCCGGCCGGGGCGTTGTAGCCGGGCTCGCCGTTGCACAGGTAGGCGCGATAGGTCTCGCAGGTTCCGTTGCTGCCGGAGGTGACCGGGTTCAGCTCCGCCGCGTGACCCTTCTGGTACAGGTAGGACGCCGGGTAGGTACCGGCCTTCGGCGTGCCGGCCAGGGCGTACACCGCGGCGATGATCGGCGATGCCACGCTGGTGCCGCCGACCGGCTGCCATTGCTGGTTCTCACCGAAAAGGGGATACGTGTCGTAGACCCAGACACCCGTGTTGGGGTCGGCGACCGCGGACACGTCGTTGTCGGTCCGGTTCAGGCAACCGTCAGGTGAGGTGTCATCGAAGGTCTCCCATGCGGGCTTGGCCTCGGTGGCGGAGCAGCCGGACCCGGTGCCGTTCCAGGCGGTCTCGGTCCAGCCCCGGGACGTGCCGGGAGCCACGAGCAGGCTGGTCCCGCCGACAGACGTCACGAACTGGCTGGTCGCCGGGTAGGACGGGCCGTAGCCGTCGTCTCCGGCGGCCACGGTGATGGCGACGCCGGGATGGTCGAAAGCGGAGTCGTAGGCCTGTATGCCGGGGTATTCCGAGCCGCCCCAGCTATTGGAGATGAACTTCGCCCCCAGCTTCACCGCGGAGTCCTCCGCCGCCGCCAGGCCGCCGATGGTTGGGCTGTCCCCCAACAGGGGGTCGTTGACGAGGCTGGCCTCTACCAGCAAGATCCGGCAGTTCGGGCAGATCGCCGAGACCATGTCCAGGTCGAGGGATTCCTCGGTCTCCCATCCTCCGCTCGGGTCGGCGATCGGGAGCGGGCTGGTCTTCCCCTCCTGGTTGGCCTGCACGACGCATCCCGCGCCGGTGGTGGCGTCGCAGGCGGGCAGGCCCCACTCCTGTCGGTAGGCGGCCAGGTCCTTGACCGCGTCCGGGTCGCTGCCGGCGTCGACGATCGCGACCGTCGTGCCCTTGCCCTCGGTCGCTGACGCTGTGACCAGGTTGTAGGCCTGCTGCAACTGCGCGGGCCGGAGGGGGTAGTCAGTCGGGTCAGCGAAGTCAGGGCGGACGCTGGGCTTGCTGCTGCCGCTGCCGGTGACGAGCGACAGGCAGGCCATCAGCCCGGGACGGGTCGGCGTCGGGCACACCTGGCGCACCCCGGCCGGCAGCGACGCGGTTCGCGGGTGCGCGACCTTCGGCGCGCGCCGGGCGGTCTGCGTGGCCGCGGCCTTCACTACCACGGTCTTCGCCGCGACGGTGGCGGCAGGTTGTAGTGGTGCGGCGGACGCCGATGGCGTGACCACCAGCCCCAGCATCCCTGTCAAGGCCACCACGAGGGCGCCCGCCAGTCGTGGTCTTCGTTGCAGTGCGTGCATGTGTACCCAGATCTCGTGAATGGCCACGTTCAGAACCTTCCAGGAAAGGCTCAAGAACCTCCCAATGAAGACGCCTGACCCACTCTGGTGGTTCCACGTGTGAGTCATGAGGAAGATGAACTTATGGAAACATCGCACGGAGTGCCCGAACCTGTGGCCAGCGTGTGCACGGTGGAGCCGACGGCGAGCGGATCAGGTAGTGCCCGGTTTCATCCGTTATGAAATCTAATGGGGCATATGTCCATGTTCTGGGATGTCTTTTCGGCGGGCCGGCTGTCCGCGTCCCCGCTGGCGGTAGCTCGAAGCCGCCTTTCTCGCCGGGCCGCACCCGCCACCTGCGCGAACAGCTTGTTAACGACTCCGACGCCGGGCCGCTGTTGTAATACCAGGCAGGCGCCCCCGAGCAGCCCGGTCGCGGAGCGTGCTGATGGCCGAGGAGCAACCGCGCTACGCGTTCACTCCCCAGCCGATAGGCCACCCCCAATACTCAACTACCCCCTGGGCCTCGCTTTCCCCGGTCCGGCCCACTTGGGCGGCCGTGACCTTTCCGGACCCGGGGCTGGCCTGGGCCGAGACTGCTGCGGCGCCCAGCATGCTGAGCGGCAGGACGGCCGCGACGGCTCCCGTGGCGAGAAGCCACCTCTTTGGCTTGTTCATGGCGTAAGTTCCTCCCGTTTGCTGTGCAGGCGAGCGCACGGCCCCCTGACTCCCCGGGCGGGGCCACTGCACCCCGCTTGCCCTATACTACATTCAGTGATCATTGCAGCGCATAGAGTTGTCATGGCTGGCGATCACCCGGGGGCCGCCGCGAAAGACCGCGCGGAACTCCTTATTGATTAAATGTCACGTTATTTGCACTTGGGTTTCAGCCTTCGCCATTTTATCCCTTTCCCTAATAGCCGCCAGCTCGCTCCTCACCGCACTCTCGTATTGATCAAATGCCATTACTTTTCTAATTATGCGGTACGCGCGAAATCCCGTCCGGAAGAGAAGCCCAAGTATAATGGCGCCGAGCAGCGTGGCTATCGCGGTAGCTACCGCGGCGACGCTCACTCCGTCGGTTTCGAAATTAAGTCCTGGGACGCCAATAGAGCCACCGTAAGCCATGAAGCTGACCGCTGCGGGCAAGATTTCCTGGCCAATATAGAAAAGTAGCAGGATGAGTATTCTGCTGCCAACGTAGATGAGCAATTTCATCTGATCTTCGTGGTAATCCTTAACGATGGCATACTCACGCTCTAGCGCCTCCATCCTGCGAAGACCCTGCTTCTCGCTTCGGGTTCCCACTCGCTGCTGAACTACAGCAGTACCCAAAGGTGCAGCTATGGCGATAGGGATCGAAATGATAATACCCAGGATGAAGTAACCGAAACTAGACATGACGGCGCCCTTAAGGATGTCGGATGTTAGCATCGCCTAGCTTAGCATAAGCAAACCGGCCGCATTGTCGCCTGAGTATTTACCATGACGTCCACGAGCGGGAAAAAGTATCTAGTGACTCTTGTATGCCCATCTGGGACAGTAGGGGACGAACTCGCGGGCCAAAGGCAGCCCTTCGCGCGCCAGTCCAGCACGGCCCGATGTCAGGTCAAGGACAAAGGCCAGTTCGCCGCCGCCACGGGGACAGGCCAGCAGTCACCGGACGGCACCGTACAACGCCCGCACAATGGCAGGCGCGGCGCGCACGGCACTGTGCACCATGCATGGCGCCCGAAGAATCCCTTGTGAGCTGCAGGCGGGTGGCTGCCTCAACCGGCCACCTAATTGCAAAAGTAAAAAACAGTAGCGGGAAGGGAAAGTAAAATCAAAACCATTCAGTGCCCGCCGACCGGATCCGCCCGGTCGTGAGACAATGACTAGGATCTGAGCGTGACAACCCTTGATGAGTTCCTGAACGAGCCCCGCAACGTCGTCGTGGTCGGCATCCGCAAGGACGGCCGACCGCAGGCCACGCCGAACTGGTTCGCCTGGGACGGGACGCGGTTCTACGTCTCGACTACCCGTAGCCGGGCCAAGTACAAGATCTTCAGCCGCGACCCGCGCGTCGAGCTGCTCTTCGACGACTCGGAGGGCTTCCGGTACGTGGCGATGTCCGGGACCGTGGAGATCCTGGAGGACATCCGCGCGGAGCTGCCTCGCTTCCGCGCCATCCGCGACAAGCACGGCCGCCCAGTCCCGGACGACGGCCAGCTCGAAGCCGAACTGGCCGCCGAGGGCCGCGTCCTGCTCGCCATCACCCCAGCCGGCCCTCGCGAAACCTGGGCCGTGCACGGTCTGGACTAGGCCACTCAGGCGCACCGCGTGGAACCTGTCATATCCCGCCGGTGTCAGCCTGTTGATCCTCCTGGCCGCTGCCGCTGTGGCCGCTGCCGCTGTGGCCGCTGCCGTTCTGGGCGAGTCGAAGGGGCTGCCATTCCAGGCCCTGCGGCAGTCGCCAGCCGCGCCGATAGGCGACCATCCGGAGGGTGAAGCCGGCGGCTATGGCGATCGCGGTGCCGATCGTGTCGTCGGGGCCGATGGTCTTGGCGCACACGACGGTAACGGCGGCGACGAATATGGCGACCGTAGCGTAGAGCGGCCCCTCGGTGAACACGGCGGGCACGCGCTGCAAGACGACCTCGCGGGTGACGCCGCCGCCGATCGCGGTGATCGTCCCGAGCAGCACCGCCGGCAGCCAGCCCAGGCCGTCAGCCAGTGCCTTGAGCGCCCCTGCCGAAGCCCATAGCGAGATCGCGGCTGCATCAACCAGCAGGAACACTCGATCCCACGCCCGGTGCTCAATCCGTATCATGAACGCGACGCCCGCCCCGGCCAGCGCGGTCGGAATATAGGCGGGATGCGTCAGCGCGACGGGCGTTCCGTGCTGGAGCAGGACATCGCGGATGATCCCGCCGCCGAGCCCGGAGATGAGGCCTATAGCGGCGAACCCGAACAGGTCCATGCTCTGGCTGCGCGCGACAGCGCCGCCAAGCAGGCCGTTGGCGAAGACCCCGAGCAAGTCAAGCACTGAGGTCAAAAGGTCAGACTGCACCACTTGAGCCTACTGAGCGGGGCCTTAGGGTTCGGGACGGCCATCACGTGCGTCTCGGTGAAGCGACTAGGCCCTCGAGTCCGTTGTTGCGAGATTTTGCAGGAGATGACGGACGGCCTGGTCGCGGTGGGGTGGATCACGTCGCCGCAAGTGGAGGCGGCGTTCCGGGCGGTGCCAGATGACGGCTGAAGGCCGGATCGCGGTTCCCCTGGTGATGAACACCTTCACCCGGTCGCTGGGGTTCCGGCGGGTTGGGTGCCACTGAGAGAGCGATTCGGCCCAGCTGTGTGGCTTCGTTCCGTTCCAGGGGATCGGGGCGGCTCCCACTTGCAGTGCGCGGTCACGTCGGTGGCTTCCTATCTGCTGCGCTGGCAGCGGAGCGTGACGCCGTTCGGCTTGTTCGCCGGGGTGCTCCCCGCCACACTCGGCCCGGCTGAGGCCACGATCGCCTCCGGGTACCGGGCGGTGGCACGCCCCCCAGAGTGGACTGCTGGAATGGCACGGGAACTCGGCCGCGACCCGGCGCTGCGGGAACGGCTCACCGTGACGGCGAACGCCAGATCCGAAATGAGGTTGACACAGCCACACCGAGCAGCACCGGCCCACTCCGTTGACCGCGAGCCGCTTTATCCCACCTCGTGGCATCAGTGCGGCGGATAAGCAAGTCTGGCCCGACGCAGTCCATAAGACGGGTTCACAGCCATGATGTACGGGCCTTTTGCCCTCGATGCCGTCCTGACGATCTTCGCCTCGTTGTCCAGATACCACTTCGCCGTCGCCGGCCCGGGGATCGCCGCATTGGACAGGGCGAATGCCCTGGCGCTAGTCATGTAGATGGCTTGCGCTTCCAGAGGGTTCTGTGCGATCGCCAGGTCCTTGCACAAGAGAACATCCCCCGCGAGCGGTGTCTCCCGAGAGTTCAGCAATTCCGAGGGGGAAAATTCACGAACTCACGGGTCGCCAGGCGGCGTGGGAGGGGGTGAGTTCGCAGGTCCGGCCCGGCGGGCGCAGTGTGTGGAGCAGCGCTGCGATGTCAGGGTGGTCTTTGGGCCTGAGCAGCATCTGCTTGTATGCGAGGACGTCGGTGAGCTGGGCGAATGGTAGTCCCTGGATGATCTCTGCCCGGTCGATCAGGTCATCGGCGTCCCAGTCATCTGATATCCATCCGTGGGAGAACTGGATCAGTCCGTCCGAGAACAGCGCCATCGGGGCGCCGTTGATGCTTCCGGTCGCCGGAAGGCCATGCCGGAAGGCGCGCTCCCATGTCGTCCCGCGTGCCACGACGTCTAGGTCGCTAATAGGGCGCCGCAGTCCGTGTGCGAGCAGTGGGCCGCTGCCGAAGATGACGAAATCGCGCCGGTCTAGGTCAAGCTCGGTCACGAGGTTGACCAGGTGACGGATCAGCCTGTCTTCAGACAGGGCCGGAGAACACACTGCCTTGTGCATCATCAGTCCTCGCGGGCTTGGTGGTCGTGCTTTGCTCTGGAAGCAAGCGATGATGGCTGGGGGTGCGCGTGAGCCGGAAGCGGTTCACCTGCCGTGTCGCGGCCGGGTGTGCCTGCGGGTTGTCCCTCGAGCTGACTGCACGCCACGATGATTTCCGGCCGCTCGTTCGGCCTGGAGTCCTCTAGCGCTTTGTTGAATCGGCGTGTGCGGGAGGCCTCTTGGACCCATGTCCTCAGGACTGACGCCAGTGCCTTCGCTCCGGCAGCGACGCAGAGAGCGGCAATCAGGAGGCCGGTGTGCCCTGTCGCCTCAAGGAGCATCTGCGACGGCATCTGCGTGCCCTGGCCGGATTAGGAGACCGTGAGGTTGCCGTCTGCGATTTTCCGCAGGTCGGCCAGCTTGAGGATGGTGATTACTTCCCTGCCAGTATCGACGATCCCTGATGCCCTGAGCTGCCGGATGACCTTCTTAACCGAGTCGAGTTTCTTCGCCCCGATCAGGGACGCCAGGTCCTGCTGGCTTACTTTCCGGACTTCCAGGGCCCCGTCGCCTGCAGGCGTGCCGAGTCCGAGGTCCGTCAGCTCGACGAGGCTCTTGGCAAGCTGCTGCTCGATGGCCAGCTCGGACTCGACGTTCTTCCTGGCTTGCCGGTCGGCCCTGTCGGCCATCATGATCGCCAGAGCATGCATAGCGCGCGGATGAGCGTAGAGGAACCGCAGCCAGCTGGCCCCGGGCAGGTAGAGGGCCTCCACCTCGTCCCAGGCGATGATGCTCGACATGCGCGGTATCCCGCGGATGACTGCCATCTCGCCGACGATCGTTCCCGGCCCCGGACGTCAATGATGCGCGGGGGGCTGCCGCACGTGACCTTGACATGACCCTTCCGGATCAGCAGCGCGTAGTGGCCATGCTCGCCCTCCAAGAAGAAGGGGTCACCAGCCGAGCGGCGGATCGCATACCCGATTGCTTCCAGCTCCGGCATCTCTTCGTCTGTTATGAGCGGCATGAGCTGTTGATGTAGCTGACTATCCATATTTTTAAGTGTAATACTCCACTTATTTGATGACAATGGGACACTCAGCAAAGTTTCGCGCTGCCTCGCCGTAGCGCAGCCCGGTGCGCGGGCCGAAGCTGAAGACGGCGGCCAGGTGGAGCGGGTCGGCGCGGCCGGAGACGGCTTCCTCGACGATGCGGTCGTCGCGGAGCTAGCTGGCGGTGAACTCGTCCAGCGGGCGGTCGAGCCCGCCGGGGTGGGGCCGCCGGCCGGGCAAGTCGGCCTGGTCTAAGCGCAGGTGGCGGATTTGGCCGGGCAGCAGCGCGTGAACGCCGACCAGCGCGACCGCCAGCCGCAGCGCGGGCTTGTCCTTCGCCGCTGCGGCGACCGTGGTGAGCAGGTGCGCTGGCAGCGGGACGGGCACCGACGGCCTGCGGCACCCGGACCTCGCGGGCGGCGAGGTCGACGTCGCTGTGGTACGGGTCGTCGGGGTGGTAGAGGATTCTGCGTGAGCTCCGCGAGCAGGTTGCCAGGAAGACCGCGATGATCGCGGCATCGCGGCGGTCCTCGAACGAGCTGCCTCGGCACGCCTTGCCCAGCCGTGAAAGTTCATCGCTGGTGAAGCTGGGCACCCGCCTGGCGGCCAGCCTGGGCGGGCGGAGCCTCGCCATCGGGTTAGTGATGTCGTCCTCGTTGGCCAGCCAGTGGAAGAACTGCTGCAGCGCGCGGAACTGGTTTGGAGGCGTAGGAGTCGCTGTAGCGGGCCAGCAGCCGCACCGTCCACCGCTGCACGTCCTGCCCGCTGACCTGGTCCCACCGGCACTTACTGGTCTCGCGCAGCAGGTAGCCGGCGGCGAACCACAGCACCACCTCCGTGTAGGTCTTGACCGTCCCGAGCGCCTTGTTCTCGGCGGCCAGGTGCAGCCGGAACGGGGCCACGTCCGCTGTGAACGGGCCGCGTCCAGCGGCTTCGGGCGGGTGCACCCGCTGCCAGCGCAGGACCAAAGTTTTGTTCTCAACGTGTTCGGTGAAGTGCGAGTTGCTATCAAGCAGTGTGTGTAGCACGTTCGAAGCGGTGTCTCTAGCGCTGGACTGCTTGGGGTTCGCCCGCTAGGCCGGCATCGGTCATGATGAGCTGGGCGGTGGCGCTTACGGATGCTTCGGTGGTGATGACGTGCTCGTTGCCGTCGGGGAGCAGGTCGAGCTCGCGGTACCAGGCGCTCATCTCGGCCTTGCCGTACTCGGTGGCCTGTGGCTTGGTGGCGTGGCGGCGGAGGGTTTCCTCGAAGGGCACGTGCAGGTAGTAAAGGCGGGTCGTGCCTCGGTGGTCCGCCGTGAGCGCGGTGAGCATGTCGCCGTAGTGGCTAGCGTAGAGGATGCCCTCGACGATCACGTGGAAGCCGTGGTCCAGGGCGTAGCGGGCGGTGAGGTCGATCAGCCCGATGTTGGCGGCGTTTGGCTTGTCATGCTCGCGGAGCACGACGCGGCGCAGGTTGTCCTGCCCGACGATCGCCAGGCCGCGCCCGTGGCGGCTGCGGATCTCGGCCGCCACGGTGCTCTTGCCGGACGCTGAGTTGCCGCGCAGGACAATGAGCTTGCTGGCTTCGGACCCGGTCGGTGGCACGGTGCCAGGCTAGACCCAGATGCGGGCCTCGTTGCGGGCTTCCTTGACACGGAAGGTCTCTTCGAGGTTGATGCCGCAGCGGTTGACGATCGACATCAGCAAGATGAGCGCGTCCACGGCCTCGTCCCCTACGTCGGCGGCGCGGCCCTGCGGGTCCTGGGGTTGCCCCTGCATCTTGCGCACGGCGCGGTGGAGCTCGCCGACTTCCTCCCCGAGCTTGAGGCACTGCGAGGTGATGTCCTGCCGGTCCAGCCCGCGCTCGATCTCCATCCGCCGGACGTAATCCTGGATGCTGGGCAGTGATGCTCCTACGCTCAGTTGCTCCATGTGATCACCTTGCGTGCTTGGGGAGACGGTCTAGGGTAGTGACCCTAGCTGACGGCAGGCACGCGTGCGGACGTCCCATGACCACGTGCCCGCGACGAGGCCGTCGATGATGATGGCGGGAAGTACTTCCCCGATCTGGTTGAAGGAGCGCTGCGCGGGCACGTCCGCGAGGTAGCGGGAGCGGGTGGCGTTGTATGTCTTGAGGGAGTAAGCCGTCGAGGCGGGCGAACCAGGCTGCGACGGATCGCTTGTAGCCGTCTGGCATGACAAGCCCGGGGACCTCGTCGCGGGTGAACAGGCTCGCGCGCTTGTGCTCGTTGCTGACGATGGGGGCGGCGCTGGTCTCGACGTGGCAGCCGTACGTCACGATCACCACGTCGTGTCCCTCGCTGATGTGGTACTGCCAGCAGTCCAGGATGGGGCCGACCCTTACGTCCCAGCCGGCTTCCTCGCCGATCTCGCGGCCCACGCAGTCAACTGGGTCCTCGCCAAGCTCCAACTTCCCGCCGGGCAGTTCCCATTCGAGCCGCTCGTTCTCCAGCAGCAGCACCCTGCCGTCCTGGACGGCAACGCCCTTGACCGGCACCGGGAACGTGCGCACCGCTGGACTGGCGGACACGGTCATGCAGGCCTCCAATACGCCGATACTGCGAGCCGTGGTCCGGCCCCTGGCCCGACCCTTACAACTGGCGAGTCCCCGTGCCCGCCGTCGTGCGTGACAAGTTGTCACTAGGAATGTCCGCTTCGGAGACGGCAGATTGGCAGTACCGGAACAGCCACGAATGTTAGGAGAGATCCGATGGACGCTCGCGCCGCCTGCCAGGTAACCACTCGTGATCCCCGATTCCGCCAGAACCTCCTCAGCCGCCTGCGCGAGCAGGGCATGGTCGTCATCAGCGGCGTTCACGATCGTGCAGCGCTGCTAGACCTGGCACGGGACCCTACATGCGGTTCTTCATCGGCAGTAACTCGCCCACCTTCGAGTTCCGCCCGTGAGGCACCCAGGATGTTCACCTGCCTCGGCCGCCACCATGTAGGCCAGTGCGCCACCTGCCCGCAGTTGCGGGCGAGGTCGGAGGCGTGCAGGGCTCCCGCGAGGTAGAAGGCGAGCTGAACGCGGCGATCAGCCCGTCACCAGCTACCTGACAGCCCCCGACCTGACCGTCTACCTGCACGCCGGCCCGGCCGTGCTAGCCAGCCGACTGCACGCCAAGCACGACCAGACCCGCAGCGACAGCAACCTCCTCGCCGATCCCGAGCTCCTGCGACGCCTCCAGGACCGCTACGACCAGGTCGCCGCCACCGACCCGACCGCCCGGCACCTGCACACCGTCGGCCGGACGCCGGATGAGCTAGCGAACCTGGTCACGGCAATGCTCCCGGTGATCACGGCACACAGGTAGGGGATCCTGGCAGGCGACAGCCCCGGCATGTACGGGCGCGGTAGCGTGGCAACCCCAGCTACCGCGCTCTCCTACCCGGAGGTCATGGTCATGCCCGCGCAAGCCGCCAGCTACCGCCCGCACGTCGGCGTCCACCTCGAACCAGATAGCGACATCTGTCGCACCGCGATGATCGCGGCATCCCTCCGGTCGTCGAATGAGCTACCCCGGCAGGCCTTCGCGAGCCGGGAAAGTTCATCACTGGTGAAGCAGGGCACCCGCCTGGCCGCCAGCTTGGGCGGGCGCAGCCGCGCCGTCGGGCTGGGGACCTCCTCCTCGGCGGCCAGCCACCTGAAGAACTGCTGAAGCGCGCGGAACTGGTTGGAGGCGTAGGAGTCGCTGTAGCGGGCCAGCAGCCGCACCGTCCACCGCTGCACGTCCTGCGCGCTGACCTGCTCCCACCGGCACTTGCCCGTCTCGGCCAGCAGGCAGGCCGCAGCGAACCACAGCACCGCCTCCGCGTAGGCCTTGACCGTCCCGGGCGCCTTGTTCTCGGCCGCCAGGTGCAGCCGGAACGAGGCCACGTCCGCCGCGAGCGGCCCCGCGTCCAGCAGCTTCGGGCGGTGCACCCGCTGCCCGGCGCAGGACCAAAGTTTTGTCCTCAACCCGCCGGTCCGGCACGGAAACCCCGCCCGAAAAGTCGGCTTTAGGGTGGTTATAGGAGCGCATCGAGATGACCTCTCTTCCTGCATCGCCGCAGGTGAGAGGGCTGACAACGGCCATCGTGCTGGTGCCCCGAGCGCGACTCGAACGCGCGACCTACCGCTTAGGAGGCACCAGATGCTATCCGAGATGCTACCGCACGAAAACCCAGGCGGCAACACATTCGATGAATCGCGAGATGCTAGCAGGCGGTGTGTGTAGCGCGTTCGAAGCAATGTCTGTGCTGATTCTACGGCGACGCTTGCACCCAGAGCCTAGAAATGCGTCCCGCCCCTGGCAGCTTGCCAGGAGCGGGACTTGTGAGGGCCGTAGCCTCACTTCGTCGAGGCTGCTACGGGCGCTTCAACTCCATGGCGAACACGTGCCATGCGCCTGGCTCGAAGCTCAGCACCACGCCGACACGATCCTTGGTGTCGCGAATCTTGACCGCCTGGTCGGCGTTGCCGACTTCGACGCAGTCGGCCTGGGAGCCGGAGTAGCTGGACTTACGCCACGTAGTCATGCGATCTCGTCTCTGATCTTGCGGAGCAGTTCCTGGGATTCGCGGGGCGACAGGGCGGCCGCGCGAATCAGGTTAATCGTAGCCATCAGGTCTGTTACGTGCTCAGGCGTCTCGGTGATCATGCCGCCGCCGTTGCACTCGGAGTAGGCGACGGACGGAGATCCGGGGAAGTCGAAGACCTTGACGGGGCCGTCGGTGCCAGGGTGGTCATTGGCCGTGTACGGCAGGACCTGGAGCACCACGTTCGGCAGGGCCGCGGTGGCGATGAGCCGGTCGACCTGGCCGCGCATGACCTCGGGCGAGCCGACGACGTGCCGGAGCACGCCCTCGTGGAGGACCGTCCAGTACCTGGGTCGCCTGGCCTCGCGAGTGATGGCCTGCTGGCGTTCCATCCGGGCGGAGACCTTGCGGTCCGCCTCCTCGCCGGTGAGCCAGGGCTGGCCCGCCTGGATCACCGATCGCGCGTAGTCCTCGGTCTGCGCGAGCCCGGGCACCACGATCGGGGACCACTCGTGCACCTGAGTGGCCTTCTTCTCGTAATCGATGACGGGCGCGAAGTAGCTCGGCACTGCCTCCCGCGCGGCAAGCTCCTGGAGGTCAGCGAAGGTCTCCGGGGTCCGAAAGGCCTCGTCGCACTTGGCGGCGAACTCGGCTGACGGCGGCTTGAACAGTGTCTCTATCTGGCTGATCAGGGAGGCGGAGTAGCCGAGGTTACGCGCGAGCTCGGCCTGTGACCAGCCATTGCGGTCCCGCCAGGCTTTCAGCTGCTTGACGAACTTGGCCATCGCGGTCGTCTTTACCTCTGCCGCCATGATCATAACCTCCAGCCTGCCATCCATTACCAGAAAAAATATTACAACACCGATTCTCGGTAATCATGGTAATGGTGACAGGCGATCTGTAATTGTGGCTCCACGGTCACGCGGCCCTCCCGGAAAAGAGGTCCATCGCCGCACCTGTTGCACCACAGGCACGGCAAGCCCGCCTGGGTCGCGTGGCCTCTCCGGACTCGTCCCCGCCGTAAGGGAAGCCAGCCCATGAGCATCCCCGTCGCGCCACCGTCGGCGCGCATCCCGCCCGACCCGGCTCTGCCACCCCACCAGCGCAACTGGCATGAACGCTTCCCCTGTCAGGACTACGTCGAGCTCGCCGCTGACCCGGCCGCGGTGCCCGCCGCCCGGCTGCGGCTCCGCGCCGACCTGAAGGACTGGGGCATCGACATCTCGACCGATGACGCTGAGCTGGTGGCGACCGAAATAGTCGCTAATGCCGTCAACGCGACAAGGGCTACCCGATGGCCGGCATCCCGCCCGCCGGTCCGCTTGTGGCTACGCGGCGGCATCCGCATCCTGTACGTCCTGGCCTGGGACGCCACGCCGCTGGTCCCGCAGCCCCGAACCCCTGACGTCTGGGACGAGGCCGGCCGCGGCCTGCTGCTCATCGACACCTACTCCCGGTGGGGCCACTACAACCCGCCCGGCGATGCCGCCGGCAAGGTGGTCTGGGCGCAGCTCCCCAAGGCCCACCCGTAGTAACAACCGCCCGCGTGACCGAGGAGGCCTCCCGATCGCCTCACCGGAAGCAAGCCTGCCCCAGGGGTGCGACCCCGCATACCGCTGGGGCAGCCACCCCTCATAGGAAGGAACCGCACCCGTGATCCACGATTCCCTGACCGATCTCGATCGCACCAGCCTGGACCGGCTCAAGCTCGCCGCCGACGTCATCCTTGCCGAGGGCACCGACATCGGCGATGCCCTCACCGCGGAACTCGCGGTCTTCCGCGACCGCGTGGAACGCGCCCTTCTCCTGCCCATCAAGCCGGGGCCGAGTACCGGCCAGTAGAGACGCGACGACCGTGAACTCCGGCACTGGAGCGGTGGCGCGTCAATGGCTGGGAAGGCTGGAGCTAGCGACTCCCGGAGTTGACCGCGCAGGTTGGCGACTCGTTCTCAGTCTGGGTACTCAGTGGCGATGACGATGCGATCATCGACTCACGAGCTTATGAGGAGTCGCCATGGATCTTCCGCCGGACAGAAGGTCGTCCGGCTTACGCACGACGTGGCCGGGATCCAGGCGGAGGACCTTGGCGCCTGGATCCACCAGCGGCCGGGTGGCTTTCCACCGCTCTCGCTCGCCTAGACGTGGCAGCCGGGCCAGTCCTTGATGGCGCCCTAGTCGACCTGCTTCCAGATGTAGTCAAAGTCGTAGCCCGCATCCAGTTGACAAGGCGTGATCAAGATCAAAAACGTAGGAAAGACAGTGGGGAGGCTCATGCTGTCCGAGCAGATGGGCCAACGCCTAATAGCGTTGGCCCATCGAGATCATCTCTTCGCCTCCCGCGCCAGCAATGTTGACACTCATGTGTCCTCCAGAGGACTTAGGATACAGCCCGACAAGTCCAAGTCCTTCCAGCCCCATCGGCGGGCGGGAGTACCATCAGGTTCCCGACCAAATCGGTAGACACGTTCGTTCTCGCCTTCTACGAGGAATCGCTCAAAGCACCCCTCTCCAGGTAGACGCTTTATCAGGATAGCCGCCTCGCTTTCCGCACCGACGCGCCGCAACGCATTCAGCAAAGATCCAGCACCAACAGCGAGGTTTCCGCACCTCTCGGCGGCACGCCGAGCTAGGTCTCCAGCCTGCTCCGTTGCCCCTGCTTTCCACATGGCCTCCAGCAAGAACGCCACGGAGGCTGGATTATCAAGTATTAGTGCGCCGAGATCGCGGGCACACAGCGTCGCAACTTGATCAATCGGATCATGCTCAAGCTGCTCCGGATCAAGCTTCATGAGTATGTCTAGCAGGTCAGCCAAGCCTGCGGGGTCATCGCATGCGACGATCGTTGCGGGGTCACGCTCTAGCAGTATATCGATCTCGGCATAATTTCCCTGCAGCGCGTCCAGCAACGCGAAGGCTGCGGCAGGATCGGTCAGATCCGCATAATCGACTGGGCACCTGTCGAGCAGGGCAGATGTGAATTCTTCTGCCTCGACCGTCTCCAACATCCTGGCTACAAGGACACTCTCTGCTGGATTGTGTGGGCCGGCACACGTGGCGGCACGACGGGCAAGGGCGATAGCCTGCTCCTTCGAGCCAGACTCCCAGAGTTCGTCAACAGACGTTTGGATTTCGTCAAGGTTTTCTCGTGCTACAGGCAGGGCGGACGCGCGCGCGGCCGCAACAGCGGCCTGCTCTTCGGCGCCGACCTTGGACAAGCTCCTCAGCAACTTAGCCAGATCTAGAAGATCGCTCAGCGGAACGTGCGCGGCAGGATCACGAGCGAGCAATGCCGCAAGCGGTTCGGTTGACTGCAGTCGCTGCATAGTCTCTAGCGCCCTGCAAACGCCATCTACCTCATCAAGCCTGGCCTCCACAGCCACTCGGCGCGCCAAGTTCAAGGCCTGTTCCGATGCATGAGCGAGTCGCAATTGTTCTACAAGGTCAGCCACGTTTGACAGAATGTCCAGAGACACATGCACTGCAGGGTCACGGGCGAGGAGCGGACCGACATGTTCCTCGATTTCTTCGTCGACATAAAGCCGTCGGACTGTACTGAGCAAAAGCGTCAGGTCTTGTGGAAAATCCAGGGAAACGTTCGCCAGTGCCAATTTGATCAGCGCGGCTGCGAACTCGAGTGCCCCAGCTCCCTCGAGTGCGCGCACCAGCTCATTGACGGCATCGATCTCATCAAGAGAAACGTTGCTGACAAGTTTCCATACCGAGCCAGGCGCCCCCGGATCAAGCCCATCCAGCCCCTTAATCAGGCGCGCTGCCGCTTTCGCATCCCCGAGAGCGGCAGCGCGCTTATAAAGGCGAGCAGCGTTACGGAGGACACCTCGGACCTTGGCTGCATTTCCTAGTTCACGTAGTTCAACGCGATCGGCCAGGGTCTCGCAGGCGCTCCAGAAGCCCGCCCGGGGGATGATCGTGCGACGGTTGTGGTGGGAGTGCTGGTTAAGGTAGTCGGCGAGGCGGTAGGCTGGTTCGCCGGGAACAGATGAGGGTTCCATGCGCGGGTGGATGAGGGTTAGCGGCGCGATGGCCCCCTTGCCCGATTCGCCTACCTGATCAAGAGAACAGACCAGCCAGTCCTCCTTAAGTGAATCCCATTCCCCGTCCGTCAGGTAGGCACCTGCCGCGGCTTCCAGGAAAGACTGCGGAATCAAATCTCCCACACCCAGACGGCGAACGTCCATCGCTGCCTGGACTAGGGCCTTCGGCCCGGGGAGGGCGTTCCTGTAGCGGGACAGAAGCTCCGGCGCACTGGCCAGATATTGAGCAACTTGACCACTGGAGGCGCGTGATGCAGCTTGGATCAAGCGGGGATCGGCCGCATTTGCGAGATCACGAACTTGGGTCTCGCTAAATTCGGACGGGACGCTGATGTCACGGCCCGCGAGGAGCTCTCGGGCCTGGGAGTGAGGGTCTGGGGCACTGTAGCCGGGACGGGTAGTCAGGGCGATCCAGTCCTCGGGCCAGAGGGTAGCGAGAATCAAAATCGGAGCGCACTTGCCATCCCGGAGTAGTTCACGCAAGGCGGCAGCGACCTCATCCCCGTTGTGGGTGCCTAGGTAGAGTTGCGCCTCATTCAGCCAGATGACCGTGTGCGGGGCGACACTCGGGAGATCCTTGAGTATCGCCTCGGAGTGGGACGGGGCGATGGGATGCCAAAGGCGCCAAGGGGCATCGGGGAGGGAATTTTCTCTGATGATTCGAAGGGTTTCCCAGCAGGCACGGGTCTTGCCCGTGGAAGATCCGCCGACTAGTACCACGATGCCGCTACGACCTGCCACCGCACCTTGAGTTACCAGCTCTAGTTTCTCGTCGTGTGGGCGCCGCACATACGGCGGGAGCGGCGGCAGGTTCCGGCTCATGCCTACGTCGGGTTCCAGCGGACGATGGACTTCCAGGGCGAATGGATCGGTTACTTGAGTGAGCGGGCGACCTAGGACCGGTGCAGTGAGCGGATGTTCATTCTCTGTGGTCAGCAAACCTGGCTCAGATACCTTAGTCGACCTAGCTATTTGGGTGCCTACGAAGGTGATCGCGGCCAGCAGCACCGTGAGAGGTGCGGTCCAGATGGTGGCCCAATTCGTCCAGCGATCGAACCTCGCGTCGGTGTGCGCGCGAAGCGCCCCTGCTATCGGGGGGACGACGATCGCGACCACGCCGATGATGAGTAGTACCAAAACGGCGCCCCAGACCTTGCGTCGCACCGAACGTCTCGCCGAACTCGGCGAGTTCGCCTGCGTTCTCACAGTCGGTGGCCCGTTCCCTGCATTACACGCTCAAAGACCAGATCTTCGACTCCGCGTAGCTCTCGTTCGACGGCTTCGGCGAGGTACGGGTTGTCAATCAGCACACCGAATTCGAGGTTCGTGTTCTCCGCACTCCACGAGAAGTTCGCGCTGGTGACGAGCAGGAAACGGTGGTCGATTGACAGGAACTTCGCGTGGTTGCGGACCTGGTGCCCGTCGAATGGCCTGGTTCGCAGAACCAGGGCTGGGCGTAGGTGCTCTGCGACCTCTTCCGTGGTCGGCGACCAGGCCCGTCGAGCACCACCGTCGGCCGCGTTCGTATCCACGTAGACCTTCATCCTGATTTCCGGTCGTTGTGCCGCCCTATGTAGCGACCCCCATAGCCCTGACGAGCGTTGGAAGTTGAATGTCGAGCACACGATCGAGTACCTCGCGTTGTCCACCAGGTACGTCACCGACTGCGTAAGCCGCCCATGCTGGGCCAAATGGCCTGGCATGGTCCATAGCGGATCCACGGTCGTCGGCGCCGACCGTGCGCCTTCGATGGCCCGCAGGACGGTGATCATCGCGGCCCGGTCGATGCCCGACAGCAGCGACCGGACCTCTGTCCGGCGGCCAGGCGACACTACGCGCAGCGAGGCGGTGAGGGTGTCGTCGTCCGCTAGGTGGTCGGCGATCTCCCTTGCCTCGCTCCCCGTCAGCAGTGCGCCGAGCTTCCTGGCCGGGTCATCTGAAGAATCCAAGGGAGCTTCCCGGGAGGTCGATGAGGAATCGCCGGTCCAGGAACCGGTTGGCCCGCTCGCACGATGTCTCCGATGCCATCACGCAGCAGTGGCACGCCGCTCCGTGCAGGAAGTCTTCCGGGTCGGCGGGGGTGCGGCGGGCGCAGATCGGGTCCGACGAGCAGCGTGCCGCTCGCTCCAGCGCCGATGATAGAACCTGTTGCAGGCATGCCGGCTCGCTCAGCGACACCAGGCCGCCGAGGGTGCCGTCGCTGTCCGATGCGGTCGTCACGATCAGCAGCCCTGCCGCGGCCGGGCGCTCGTCCGTCCCGGGCCAGGCGTACAGCCGCTCGCTCAGGCTCGCGGCGGAGTACCCGCACTCCATCGCCATGCTCCGGATCAGCACGTGGGCGAGGGTGTGGACCAGCCAGTACCGCGGTGGCCTGAGCCGCTCGTCAGGGTCGACGTTCTCCGCTGTCTCGGAGAACCGCCGGTTGAAGTTCCGCCGGTTTGCCTGCCGGTGCGCCTCCCAGACCTCGCTGACCAGGACCTTCTGCTCCCAGGTCGCGACCCGTCCCTCGTCAAGCTGCAGGAAGACGCCCTCGCCCCGGTCCTCGGTCGCGACGGTCCAGTCGGGATACCGTTCCCGGGTCAGCGGGACGAGGCGCCGGGGCGCGTCACCGACCCGGTCGAACGCGTCGATCCGGGTGAAGCCGGTCAGCGCGTTGACCTTCCGCAGTCGTTCTGCCGCCAGCACCCGCGTGATCTCGGGCCGCAGCTGCGGGTCCCGGTCCCGCCGCGACAGCGTCAGGCCGCTGGCCGGGTCCTCGTGCCGGTCCCCGATCGGGTCCTTGAGCAGGTACCGCCACTCCGGGACGAGCAGGTCGACCGGGTCCCAGTGGCGAAGCTCCTCCTCCTGCTGCTCCTCTGACGGTGGCGGCTCCAGGGCGGTGGCCACCAGCGCGGTCAGCTCGTCATCGGACTGGGCGGTCACGTCGACCTTCGCGGTCGCCGCGAAGTCGCGGATGAGGTCCAGGTCGCCTGCGTACTTCGCGAGCCTGTCCCCGAGCGCGACCCGGAGCCGGTCCGCCAGGTCGCTGGCCTTCTCCTCCGCCGACTCGGGCATAACGATGATCGACAGCGTCGAGGGGAACCACAAGTTGGACGCGCCGATCAGCATCAGCTTCGTCGTCGCGCCGCAGCCCCCTGGCTCGAACGCGTCCAGGTGGGGGTGACGACCCCGGCACCCCGGCAGCTTCGCGGCGCCCGCGACGCCCTGGGCCTCGTTCATCGCTCGCCGCTCACCGCAGGATGCGCAGTGGATCATCGCCGAGGCGCCCTTGCCGGCGGTCCGGTCGATCATCTTCAGCAGCGGGAACTCAGCCTTCTCGCACCGGCGGCCCCGATGAACCCACAGGTCGTAGGGGAACTCGTCGAGGTGCCCCGCCGCGCAGGCGAGCAGGTACCGCGCCGGGACGGCCGGGCGGGTCGCCTTGCCCTCACCGCTGCGGCCGGGGCACCTGGGGTGCTCGAAGCGGGCCAGGTCGCTGCGGTACGGGTGGGTGTTGACGTAGCTGAACTGGGACACCAGGCCGAGCATGTCGCATCCGGTGCACCGCAGCCACTGCGGGAACACCCGCGCGGGCACGCCAAGGTCGGCGCCCTCGCTGCTGAACATGTTCCGCTTCGGCTGCCACGGGAACGGGCGCAGCTGCACGTTCGGGGCCCGCATGTGGATGCGGACCGCCTGCCGCAGCCGGGGCGCGTGGATCTGCGGCGGGTCAGCCTCACGGCGCCGCCAGATCCGGTTCCAGTCATCCAGGCCGGTCGGCATGATCGTGAACTGGGGCAGGTCCATGATCGCCCCGGGACCGTAGGTGTACAGCAGGGACGATGGACGGCTGGAGCCGACCTTGGCCCGGTTGTGCTTGACCTGCTTCTCGTTCTCGGCGTCCGCATCGCCCAGCGGGTCGACGGGGCGCTGCTCGTTATACAGCAGGCTCATGACGTGGCCTCCTCAGCCGGGGGGAACTCCCATCGCGGCGCGCCGGGCGGCTCGATGTAGACCAGGTTGTCCTTGATCGGGCTGACCAAGAGGTTAATCTCCGGCTGCACCTCGCGCATGGAGTTAGCGACGACGAACGGCGCGACATCGCTGCCGTTGCCGAGCGCGCGGGCGTTCTCCGCGCTCATCATCAGCGCGTCGTACTTCCCCTCGTCCGAGGCGGAGAACCGCTCGTAGACAAGGGTCTTGTGCAGGTCGGCCAGGTGCTTGCGCCGGGAGACCCACTGGTCGAGCCGGTTCAGCAGCCGCACCCGTGCCCGCTCGGCATCGCTTTCGGTCGCCGCGCGCCCGATGCGGCGCACGAGCGCGTCGATCACCTCCAGGGCCTTGTCCCGCCGGTCCTCGATCCGGCCCGCGTTCTTCTCCGGCGACAGCCCGCTGGGCACGACCGCCTCCAGCACCCGGGCCGCGCTGACTAGCACGCCGTCCAGGCCCCGGTCGAGGGACGTGGCCGAGAACGGTGTCACCGACAACGCCTCGACCTGGGCGTAGAACGTCTCATGGTAATGCCGGAACTGCTCGAAGTGCGCCAAGTCCCGCGGCCGCGCCCAGTTCCCGAGCGCGACCACCAGGCCAGGCCCGGACGCCTGTCGGCCGACGCGGGAGGACGCCTGGATGTACTCGGCAGTGTTCTTCGGCTGGCCGACGACGAGCATCAGGCCGAGCCGGTCAACGTCCACGCCCACCTGCAGCATCGACGTCGCCAGGACCACGTCATACGGGCGCACGGGGCGGTCAGGGACCTTCTCGCCCGCCTTCCGCCGCGCGGCCCAGTCCCGTCGCGCCGCCGTCGAGTCGAATCCCGCGTCGAACGAGACTCCCATCTGGTCCAGCGTCCCCGTGATATCCGCCGACGACACTCGCGAGGTCAGCTCGGCCAGGTGCAGCTGCCCGACCGTGCCGAACCGCCGCGGCAGCCGCGACCACGGGTGCCCCTTCGCCAGCGCCGTCTGCACGTCGTCACCGATGTAGCGGGCCATGCCCGCCAGCTCACGGGTCGCGCTAAAGTACCCGACCAGCGTCATGTACGGATCGGCGACATCCCCGGACCGGTCGAGCAGCAACTGCCCGGCCGCCAACAGCACGTCGGCCACCCGGATCTCCGCGGTCGTCAGCCGGATCCCGGAGGTGCTGATCCCTACATACCGCCGCCCCGGGTACTTCCGGGATATCGGCTGCTCGGTCGAGAAGAACGTCTTCCCCACGTCGAGGACCTGTGGCGGGAAGATCGTGGTGTCCCGCCCGTACAGGGCACGCACCTGCTCGGCCGCGTTCCGCGCGGTCGCGGTGGACGCGACAAGAAGGGGCCGCACCGGCCGGTCAGACTCGGTTCGCCACGAGCACAGGGCATCGACGGCGACCTCGAACAGCCCGACCGTCGTCCCGAGCGCGCCGGTGATCAGGTGCAGCTCGTCCTGGATGATCAGGTCCGGCGGACGGAGCCGGGTCACGGGCCGCCGGTAGGCCGTTGTCTTCGGGTGCTTGCTCCCGACGGCGATCTTGCAGCTACCGGAGTCGGGGTGCACGTACCCGTGCAGCCCGCATTTCTCTGCCACGTAGCCGAAGAGCGCCGCCGCCTCCCCTTCCCGCGCTAGCCGGGCGAACTTGTCCACGGTCGCGATCACGAACGCGGGCGCCAGCCGGTAGATCTCTTCGTCCACCGTGAGGACGGGCAGCCCCTCGTCCACCGCTCCGTCACGGGAGAACGGGCAGTCCCCCAGCTCGTCACCGCAGTACACGTAGACCCGCTGGCGCTCGTCATCGGCGCGCACGTTGGCCGCGCTGATCGGCGTGCCGCACCAGGGACAGCGCTGGAACTGCAGCACGGTCAGCCGCGAGTAGCCGCCAGAGGAGGAGGACCGCTTGAGCTGCTCCTTCGCCTCCTCATAGCGCTTCGGTGACACGTCGGTCCCGACCCACAGCCCGATCCGGAACGGCTCCTCGCCCCAGGTCTTAACGTCTTTCCGCCGTGCCATCTCCGCCGCGCACACCAGCGCGGTCGCGCGCTGGAACTGCTGGGCGGTCAGCAGCCGCAGCGTGTAACGCATCAGCACCGTCACACCGGCGCCGCCGTCCAGCTTCCCGCCCGGGGTCTCGACCAGACCCTGCAGCCGCCGGATCGCGAAGGCATAGGCCGCCAGGCCCAGGTATGCCTCGGTCTTGCCGCCGCCGGTCGGGAAGAACAGCAGCTGCGCCTTGGCGAGATCCCCGGACCGCTTCTCCGCTGCCAGGTCAGTGAGCAGCGGCAACTGCATGAGGATGAACGCGAGCTGGAACGTGCGCCACGAGTGCGGTTTGTCTCCGGCCAGTACTGCCGCCCGCGCCGCGTCAAGGGACTCAGCCGGGCGCTGCGCCCGGCGGCGCGCGACCTGGGACTGCACGCGCTGGTCGGCCATCACCTCGTTCATGAACCGGAAGCACCGCAGCGCATCCGCGTCGCTCAGCAGGTGCTCGATCCCAGCCAGGAGCTGGCGCTGCACCTTCCGCGCCTCATTAACCGCATCCAGCCCCTCGTCCCGCAGATGATCGGGGAGCTGGCTCGCCCGGACCTCCTCGCCGTCCAGCCACAAGCCGTACTTCTCCGCGATCGGCGACAGTCCGGCGCGCAGCTCGTCCGCAGACGCGGCGGCCAGCTCCCGCATGTCGAGCAGCGCCTCGCCGATCTCATCGGCGGCGACCTGCGGCGTCTCGGACACCGGCAGCCAGGTCGTCCAGACCTTGCCGACCCGGCGGTTGCCCGGAACGTCTCGGACCTCAGGCTTGTCCCACCCGGCTGGCTCCTCCCAGCTGACCGAGCAGGTCCGCCCGACGGCGAACTCCAGCCGGTCCCGGTACTGCAGGTTCAGTCGCCGGACCTCGTCATCGCTCTCCCACCGGTCATCGGTCAGCGCATCGGTCACCGGCAGGAACGCGGGCTCCCCGTCCGTGGTCACGGTGAGCTTCGTCTGGTATAGCCACGCATCGACGGGGATCTTCCGCGGCGCCTCCCGGTCATTGCACAGCGCTATCTCGATCAGCCGACAGTGCCACTCGGGGTTGTCGTGCCGGTCGATGCGCAGCACGACCTTGTCCCTGAGCGGGACCTCCATCGTCACCGATTCCTTAAGGTCGGCGACCACGATCCGCTTGGGGATCTCGACCGGGGTCCGCTTGTACCGGCGAATCTTCGACTGGTCCTCGCCATCGGCGACGGGCACCGACTCGTACACACCCCACGACGCGATCACCGTGAATGACTCCAGATCGTCAGGGACCTGGCACCGCAACCCCATCGACGCGGGCATCATCAGCCCGCGCTGCTGCGGCGTATCTTCCAGGCCGGAGTCCTCGTCGGCCCCGGCGCCGCTGTCGTCAACTCCGGTGACCGGCACGCCCTGGCCCTCCTGCGCGTCGCCGGAGTCGCCCACGTCGCTATCGGACTCGCCTGTATCCGCATCCGCAGGGTCATCGGTCCCGGCTGCGAGCTTGAACGGCGCGATTCGGCCGACCAGGTACACGGAATCGGGCACGCCGTCGATGACCTCGGTGGGGCCGTTCATCGGCCCAAGCAGTTCCCGTTCGAGGATGTCGGCCAGGTTCTCCCGGGCGGTCCAGGAACTCCCGTCGGGCTCGTACTCCAACCGGTACTGAGGCGGCTCGACGGGTTTCACGGGCGTGCTCACTCGTCATCCCCCTCGTCTTCCTCTTCGCCCTCGGCAGGCGGCGCATCCCCCTGGATCGCGGCCCGGCGCAGGTTCTCTTCGAGCAGTCGGTCTAGGATCTCTACCCTCGCAACCGGCGTGACGGTCCAGCGCTGCGCCTTCCTATAGGTGTGGAACCCATGGTCAAGTTGGACGTCGCCCCAACCATAAGCATCCATGACCGCCTGGTCGAGTTCGACGTGGATTTGCCGCATCCTGTCGATCTCGTCATCGCTGTAGTCGGGATCGTTGACTAGGTTGTAGAGTTTAGTGAGGCCGAGCTGTCGCCGGAGCATGATCTCCCGACGCTCGGTATCGAGGATTCTTCCGAACTCCGCTACCTGATCAGTCAGTCTGGGGCGAGGGAATGTAAGAAACACGTCTGATGGCGAGTAGCTCACGTCAGCACGCATCGTGGCCGTGTATTTGATTACCCACATCTGGTGCATGGCTGAAGACAGTACGGCTTGTTCCGCATATGAATTAATCGCGAAGACAATCACCTTATGGCTGAACACCTGCCCTGTCCGCACGCGAACAGGCATGAGCGTCTTACTCACCTGGGCGACTACGACTACTTCATCAAGACCATCGATTGCCTTCCGCAGAGCGGGGCGTTTGTCTGCGTACTGCCACCAGCGCTGCGGTAGTGGTCGACGCAGTGCGAAGGTGCCGTCTCGGTTGGTTCTCTGACGTTCAGGCCTGACCTGTTCAAACAATCGCCGATAAGGGAGCGCATAACGTTGCAGCCTCATCTTCGGGCCAATCGTTAAAATCGACGATCCATCGAGGCGCGGATATATCTGGCCGAGAATTCAGGTCTTCCCCTCCTAGGAACGGAAAGAGTACGTCTGCGTTTATGCGGTCTGCATCGATCCACGCCTTCGCCTCACGGGGCTCGATGACGAATCCCATACCAAGGGGATAACATCCGATAAACGCTAGATCGGTGTTTTCGGAGAGTCGCTGTGGGTCTATATCTTTACCGGGCTCAAGGATCGTTGAGATCTGCTCGACTGGAATGCCATCTGATACTCGGGCCACAGAGGATGCAACTTCGCTGCAGCTACCCCAAACTGCCGCGTATTCCAAGTTGGCACTAGCGACAGGCCATGAACGGCTTTGAATTGCCCGAGTAATCGTGAACCCGCGTCCGACCATCTGCTTGAGACCGACCTCTCGCGTATCGCCTTGCGCGACCGTGTTCGTCGCGATCAGGCCGAGGTTGCCTTGCGGGTTCAGTAGTGACATCGCCCGCAGGAAGAAGTAGGCGACCAGGTCCGCATTGCCATTCGTGCCGTCCGCTACAGCGTTGACCAGCCAGTCGCGAAGGTTGCCCCCAGTAGCGCCGGAGAGCTTCTTTCCCCCCAGAAATGGTGGATTGCCGATGATGGCGTCGAAGCCTCCCCGTTCCATGACGTCCGGGACCGCGATGATCCAGTGCAACGGCTTCCACCGCTCGTAGTCCGTCGGGACCGTGGGGGTGAGGCCGGCGGTCAGGATCGTGTCGAGTTTGGTGCGGTCGGGGTCGTTGGCGAACAGACCGCTGTCCGGGTACGCCTCGCCAAGGGCGATCTCCAGGGCTTGGTACGCGACGTTGAGCGCCCGGCCCGGCTTGCCGCCGAGTCGTAGGCCCGCGGCGACGATAGCGTCGGCGACGTCGGTGAGCTCGGCGGTAACCTGCTGGAACCGCTGCCACTGGCGGCGCTTGGCGTGGATGGAACGCTGCGGGTCGGCGTTGTTGACCTCGTTGGCGAGGTTGCGCCGCAGCCGGGCGGCCTCGCGGAGCACGCCTTCTACGTCGATCGCGCTGAGGGTCTGCTGGGTGTGCGCGGCCGTGGGGTCGATGTGCTGGTACCGGAGCTGCTTCACGTCGGTAAGGCCGAGCAGGGAGTTGCCGTGCAGGATCTTGTCATCGACGAAGGAAAACGGGAGTTTCGGGTCCAGGGACACCAGCCACAGCGAGAGCTTGCACATCTCGACGGCCATCGCGTTGATATCCGCGCCGTACAGGCACTTGGCGATGACCTCGCGCATGGCGTGGAGTTCCAGTTCCCTTGGCATCATGCCGCCGGTTTCGTCCTGGCGCTGCCATGCCTCGACGAGGCGCGCGGAGAGGTAGCGGGCGGCGGCGACAAGGAATGCGCCCGAGCCGCAGGCGATGTCAGCGACCTTCAGATCCAGGATCCGGTCGGAGTCAACCAGCACCCACTTCTTCTGGTCAGGCTCCTGATGCGGACCTGGGCTGTAGACGAGAGGTTCGAGGGCATGCCGGACGACTTCGGTGGCGAGAGACTTCGGCGTGTAGTGCGCGCCCGCCGTGGCGCGGGACGGCGTTTCGACCATGACCAGGCCGCCGGGCTGGAAGACCGTCGGGCGGTCGCGCAGGTCGCGGCGGATCGCGCCGACGAACGGGCGGAGCCGTTCTCGCAGGCCTGGGTCGGTCGGTATCGCCGCCCGCAGTGCGCGGTCCGCATCCTCGACTTCGGCACTGTCGCGGATCGCCCTGGCGAGAGCGGACCTGGAGGGTGGCACGGCGGCGGGCTGATCGTTCTTCACCCAGGTGAGGATCGCGTTCGCGAGGGCGTCCGGCGTACGGCGGGATGCCGCGAACTCCCCAAGGAGAGACAGCGGGATCTCCGGCTCCTCGCCCTTCTTCCCGATGAGTCCGACGATGACCTCATCGACGTCCGCGCACGAGTAGCCGAGCAGTCCTTCGTAGATGTAGCCGACCTGCTCCACGTCGATGTCGCGAAAGGAGATTCGCCGCGCGGGCTCGCCACGCAATTCGGCCACCTGGGCGGCGCGCAGAACCTCCAGCATTACGCGGTCGCTGACCACGACGGCCAGCGTGCCGTGGGCGTCGCGGGTGGTGAGGAAGCCGAACCGGTCCGGATCGAACAGCGACCCGCCGTAAGAGGGGATGCGCATGTCCTCGAACGACGCGCCCCGGTACAGCGCCTGGGAAGTGGCCAGCAGCCGGTGCCAGGTCAGGTGGGTGTGGTCGAGGGCTTCGGCGCCCTCGTCGCGGGCGCGCTGATCGAGCGTGTCGAGTTCGTCGCTGATGCCGTAGCCGCCAGTGAACAGCCGGGTCTGCGGGAGCAATCCGCGCTCCTCGGCGAACAGCAGGAACACCACGCGCATCATCATCGTGACGGCTGCCTGGTACACGTCGTCGCGGTCTGCGGGCAGCGGGTCGGGCTCACCGTGGCGCCGGGCGTCGAGCGCGGACTCGGATAGTGCCTGAACGAGGAGTTCCACGGCGCGGCGGACATTAGTGCCAAGGGCCTCGGTGATCTCCTCGGCGGCGGCGACGGAGTCGCCGAAGACCGTGGTGAGCAAGTCCTCTTCCCGCTTACCGACCAAATGAGGCAGGCGCAGCAGGTTGATGAACGCGTCGCGGACGACGGGCAACTCGATCCACCGCTGGGAGTCGGTGATGCCTGACGCGACCATCGTCTCGGGGCGGGCGCTGACGATTCCCCACCAGCGCCCGTCGGTGACAAGGCCGACGGGAACGCCGGAGGCCCGGAGCAGTTCCTCCATCCGGTCGACGGGGCTGGCAGCCCACCCGTCATCCAGCGGGGCACGCAGCGACTCGACCGGGTCGGTGATGAGGACGAGCGCCCCGGTCACGTCGCCGCGGGTGAGCTCGCCGGTCGGGCTGATGGTAACCGAGTAGTCGAGGGCGTGGACCTTCACGTCGGCGGATGGCGGGGTGAGGTAGAAGTTCTTCCACCCCAGGACCGATCGCAGTACGACGTCCACCCAGGCGTCGCGGGCCTGCTGGTACTCCGCCAGCGCGGCGGCAGCCTCGTCAGCAGTCGTCTTCTGGGCCATGTCCCACACGTCCCAGGCCTTCTCGAACGCGGGCTTGGTGTCGCGGAGTGCGTCGAGGGCGGTTCGGTCCGGTACCGGCATGCCGGCGGGCCAGGCCTTCTTCAGGGCAGGGACGGACAGGAACGGGCCGTCGCTGTCGAGCAGGCCGAGCCAGTCCCGGTGCAGGTCGCTGTCGTTCCTCATGCCTGGCTCCTTACCGCTGCGGCATCGTCGGGGGTCAGGGCGAACACGACGGCCGCCGCAGTGACGTGGGGCTTGATGTTGGCGTAGCGGGCGCTGATCGCGTTGACCTCCCGGCGCTCCTCATCGTCGAGGCTGGCCAGACGCTCGATCATCCCGGCAAGGTCGTGCTGGCGCTGGCGCTGCTGGTCGTCGGGGAACAGCTTCTCTTCCTCGCTGCGGATCTCGTGGTCCAGGCGGTCGCGGGATTCCTGCAGGTTGACGCGGAACGCAGCGAAGATCTCCCGCGCCCGGGCGATGTCAGAGTCGCGCCGCTTGTACAGCGTGTCGATCACCCGCTCCCGATGGCTGCGGGCCTTCTGCTCCATGGCGGTCAGCAGCCGGGTCCTTAGTGGCGCACCGTCGGCGTTCCACGCCTCGGCCAGCCGACAGCGGACTTCCTCGCCCGCGAGGACCAGGTCCTGGGCGTCGAGGGCCTGGTCAAGGACCTGCTCGACCTTCGCCTCGGCCATGGCGCTGCCGCGGAGCCGGATGCCGGTGAGGAATACCTCCTCATGCAGGCGCAGGCCGCCGAGTCCGACTAGGACGAGGCGGGACATCGCAGCCACACAGGACTGCGGCAGCCCTTCGGCCACGACCGCGGTCACGCGGTGGACCGGGGAGTCCACGTTGAATAGCGCCTCGCGCAGGATGCGCGCGGAGCGCTGCAGCAGTGCGTGCCCGAGGTGAATGTAGACGATGTCGTCCCGGCCCTCGGCCACCTCATCGTCGAACGTGACCGGACGCAGGACGCCGGGGTTAAGCCGGGCCTCCAGGCCGCGCAGCGCGGACTGCCACGCGGACCCGAGCGCCGGGACCTCGAAGACCTCCGCCGGGTCGTCGCCTTCAACTGGCTTCAGCGGCGGCTGGCCGGTCAGCTCCAGTGCCGTGTCCACCACGCGCTGCGCGTTCGAGGCAGTCAGGTGCATCTCAGCCTTGCGGTCGCGGTAAGTCCGCGACAGCTCGGTCAGGGTGCGGTTCAGCTCCTGGCCGCCGGCCAGGACACGGTTGATGATCACGCTGCCGTCGTCACGCGCCGCCAGCTTCACCTTCCGGCCGGTGCCGCCCGGCGTGAAGTGGTCCTGGATGTCCGCGTCGATGACCTCGTTGACCGAGCCGAGGTCGGCGGCGACGTGGCCGATCTTCTCACGCACCTTGTCCAGCAGGAACACCGTGTCCCTCGCGAGCGCGGATTCCCGCTCTGCGGGGACGAGCTGGTAGATCTCCGGCGTGTGCTGCTGGCCGTAGCGGTCGATGCGGCCGATCCGCTGCTCTAGCCGGGACGGGTTGAACGGGATGTCGAAATTGACCAGGCGGTGGCAGTGGGCCTGCAGGTCGATGCCCTCTCCTGCCGAGTCGGTGGCGACGAGGACCCGGACCTGCTGCTTGTCCGGCGGCGCGGTGAACTCCGCGCGTATGTCCTCCCGCTCCTCCGCGGGAGTCGAGCCCTGGATGACCGCGAGTTCCTTGCCTTCCCGGTACCCGTGCTGGCCGAGGACGCGGACGATCCAGTCCAGGGTCTCGGCGTACTCGGTGAACACCACGACCCGCTCGTTCGTCCACGTCCTGCCGTCCGGCCGGCAGACGGCATCCAGGAACGTAAGCAACTCCTGCAGCCGGGCATCCGGCTTGTTCTCGTAACCTAGGCCCCACTCGATCAGGGAGTCGATGTCGTGGCTTGTGGCGGCGACTAGTGGGTCCGAGTGCTTGCTGTGCCGCAGCGCGGTGAACTCGGGGTGTGCGGCGGCGCCCTCTTCCTCGTCGGACTGGCCGCTGCCGAGGACCTCCCGGTAGTAGCGGTCCTCGTCCTCCTCTTCGATGCCCGATCCGCCGTCAGATTCGGCGTAGTGGCGCAACGTCTGCGCGAACGACCACGGGCTGGACAGGAACCGTTTCTTCATCAGCATCGCCACGATGCCGCCCGACCTGCCGCGCCCGTTGAGTCGCACGCTCTCGGCGAGGATCTGGTCCAGCCGCGCGAATTGCCGCACCTCATCGCCTGCGGGGGAGAAGGTCAGGGTCTTCAGCTCGCGGGCCTGGAAGTCCTTCGTGCCACGCAGGTCCGCCTTGAGCCGGCGCACGGCGATGTCGCGCAGCGCGCGCTCGTCCAGGTTCGCGCCCCGCTTGAACCGGCGGCCGTCGATCATCTCCATCAGCGCCGTGAACGACTCGGAGTAGCCGTTGTGCGGGGTCGCGGACAGGAACAGCCTGTGCTCGCACTTCTCCGCGAGCGCCCGGGTCGCCCGCGTCCGCTCGCTGTCGGTGGCGTAGCCGCGGAACCCGGTGGCTGCGGCCGGGCTCGCGGGCGCCACGTGGTGCGCCTCGTCCACGATGAGCACGTCGAACGCGTACCGGCGCGCGGAGCTCGTGTCCCGAGCATCGGCGTACACGGCACGCAGCAGCCGCTGCGCGCGCATCGAGGGAAGCCACGCCATCGACACGATCACTCGCGGGTAGAGCCGGAACGGGTTGGCGTTCGGCCCGTGCGTGCGGAGCACCCTCGCCATCAGCTCGCTGTTGACGATCTCGAATTCGAGGCCGAACTTCTCCCGCATCTCATCCCGCCACTTCAGCGACAGGCTCGGCGGGCACACGATGATGACGGACCGGGCGCGGTGCCGCAGTAGCAGCTCCTCCACGACCAGGCCGGCCTCGATGGTCTTGCCGAGGCCGACGTCGTCGGCGAGCAGCAGGTTCGTCCGCGCGGACTGCAGGGCGCGGCGGAGAGGCTCAAGCTGATACGCCTCAACGTTCGCGCCGCTGCGGAACGGGGCCTGGAACGATGTCCCGTCCGCCGACGTGACCGCGCCCCAGCGGACGGCGTCAACGAAGGCGGCCAGCGTGTTCGGGTCGTCGAAGCCATCGACACTGATCGTCTCGGGAAGGCCCTGGTCCGGGGCCACGGTCTGGCCAACCTCAAGTTCCCAGACGACCGCGAGCTCCTGGCCGAGGCGGTCCTCCTCCATGGACTGCAGCCGGACGACGTGCTCCAGGCCCGCTTCAGCCTCGTCGGCAGGGCTGCGGGACAGACGCTGGGCTCGCACGTCGGTGACGGCCCAGGTAGCGCCACGGACATTGACGATCTGTCCCTGCTCCGGGAGGGGAGGCATGTGCTCGGCGGCAGGAACCTTGGGGCGCTCGGAATGTTCCCCATTGGCGGTTGTCAACCGGATCAGCCCCTTCGCCGTCTAATGTGTGTCGCGCTAACCATCATGGCGCAGTTTTGCGATTTGCGCAAATCGCAAGTATGATAGTTCGCATGGAAGGCATCACCGACCGCGTGCTGAGCCTGATCGAAGCGTCCGGGCAGAGTCGTCGTGTCTTCGCCCAGGACATCGGACTCGACGACTCCAAGCTATCGAAGTCACTCAACGGCGCCCGCCGCTTCTCTTCCCTCGACCTGGCGCGCATCGCGGAGAAGTGCGGCGCCACTGTCGACTGGCTGGTCACCGGGGAAGAGCCCGCACTCGCGGTCGCGGCCAGGACGACCACCGGAGAGGCGCGCACGGCGCTTGAGGCCGCGAAGCGGTACAGCACCATGCGCGAGGACCTCGCCGCGTTCGGCTGGGAGCAGCCGTGGCTGCCCCTGGAGGTTGAGACCTCGAGCGGGACGTATGCCGAGCAGGGCAAGGTGCTCGCAGCCGCGGCGCTGATACGAGTCACCTCGGCAGGTCTTTCTGTCATGGACGCGAACCTCGCCGGGCTGGTTGAGAAGGCGTTCGGGGCCGACGTGGCAGTGGTACCTCTGGACGAAGGCTTCGATGGCCTCGCGGCGTCGTCGGACGATGCGAAACTGATCGTCCTGGGCACGTCCCAGGTTCCGGCACGGCAGCGGTTCACGCTCGCGCATGAGCTGGGCCACCTTCTCGCCGGCGATGACCAGGGTGTGCATCTCGATAAAGACGTCTACGACAAGGCGCAGTCGAAGGACCCCAGCGAGATGCGGGCCAACAGCTTCGCGGCCGCGTTCCTGATGCCGGAGGACATCCTCCGCTCGGCAGTCGGGGCAACCGGCCTACCCGAGGACGAGTTCGCCACGCTGTCCTGCGACCTTCAGGTTTCCCCGTCGGCTCTGGCGATCCGATTGCAGCAACTCCGACTGATCGACGCGGGAACGTGCGACCGCCTCAGGAAGATCACCGCGGCGAAGGCCGCAGCGATAGCCGACCGGAGCGAGGAGTTCGCCCGGCGAGTCGCAGATGCGAGTACGGAGCGCCTGCCAGGACTTCTCGTGCGAGATTCCTATATGGCTTACGAAAGGGGCGCGACCACGCTGCGCCCGTACGCTAACCTCCTCGGAGTCGATGTGAACGAACTGAGGCAGGCGCTTGAGCCTGAGGAGGGGGTTCCCGGCGCCTCATGACTCAGCACCTTTTCCCCGATAACACGGTCCTGTGCAACTTCGCGGCCGTCAACCGCCTCGACCTGCTCAAGTCGGTTCTTGGCCGGCGCGGCAGGTGGACCGAGGCCGTGGCATATGAGGCCAGCAGGTCAGCGGCGAAGCTGCCCCCACTTTTGACGCTGCCCTCCGAAGGCTGGCTCGATGATCCAATCGAGATCAGCAAGGCGTCCGACATCCGGAAGATCAACCAGATCCGGCGGGCGGTCTTCGGCGGAACGGACGGCGAGCCGCTGAAGCATCTCGGTGAGGCCCAGACCTGTTATGTGATCAAGAACTGGGCGTCGTTCGCAGGCTCGTGGTGGATTTCGGATGACCGCGAAGCCCTCCGGTACGCGAGGTTCCAGAACATCACCACACGCGAGACGATCGACATCGTGAAAATCGCCGTCGCCGACGGGGACATCAGCGTGCCTGACGCCTTCGGCCTGATGAACCAGATGGCAGACTCCGACCGGTACCTACGGCTCCCGAAGTCCGCTGAAGAACTGCGACGATGACCGAACGCCGCATGTCGCAACTGCGTTTAAGCAGTTGAGGAACGTCCGCACCACGTACCCCCGCAGCAGGTCAGCTGTCGTCATCTCCCTCTTCTTCTTCCTCGGGCATGTCGACGACCCAGCCCTCCTCGTCGTAGCGAAGCCCGTAGTTGGACAAGAGGTCCTCGATGAGATCTGCGTGGTCCCCGCACCGGCACCACCCTGCGACGAGCATCAGCCCGCCGCCCATGAGGGCACTGTCACTGGCTTCCTCGTACAGGACGCTCCTGATCTCGCCGAAGGTCCAGTCCCTGGTCGCGGCCAGCCACTCCTCGTGCTTGTCGGCGTACTCGCCGATTTCTTCCTCGCCGTACACTACGTCGTTCAGGGTTGCGAGGTTGTGCGCCTCGCCGCTCCCTGGAATACGCGCCAAGTCCTCTACGGACTCATGCCCCTCGGAACTGCTCTTCATGCCCACAAGGCAACTATAAGGACCCTACGTATCCTGCTACTCTCACCGCAGTCCCCGCCCTTGCGCAGCGGACTTTCGCCCGAGATCGCGGCCGGGTTCGATGGCGGCACGGCCACGGCCTGGAGATACGTCGGCGAGACGGCGGACCTGCTTGCGGCCCGGGCGCCGAGGCTACGCAAGGCAGTGCGGGACGCGAGGAAGGCCGCACGCCTACGTGTCCTCGATGGGACTTCGCTGTTGGCGCGCGAGCCAGGGAGATCACCGCGACATCAGATCACGCGGGGCCGCGGACCTTGTCGAGCGGCGGCATCATGCGGGCGCGGCACCTGGAGCGAAGCTCCCACCGGCCCGGATGGCGCAGGGACGCGACTGCCGCCATGGCCATCGCGGATAGGAATGCGACGGGCGGTCCCGGCCTCGACTAGGTCGCCAGGCGCCGGTGGCTCAGGAGCATGTGGCGGGTCGGCCGTCAGGTAGCCGTGCTTGGCGAGCGTCCTGGACAGGGTGGCGGCGTGGATGGGCCGGGACGCGGCGTCCTCGTCGGGCATCGTGATGCTTCCGAACCAGAGCGGGCCTAGTTTCCTTGCCATCTCGGTGCTGATCTCGGCGCGTTCCTTTTCTGGAAGGGCGCGGTAGATGTCGCTGGCGGCCTGGGCGCGGGCTTCAGTATCGGGGCCGGTCGTGGTGGTGTGGGTGTCGAGTTCGGCGAGGCGTCGGGCGGCGAGGACGGATTCGGCGGCGTGCCAGTAGGGCTTGCGGGCTGGGGTGCCGGGTTCGGCGTGGGGGTCGAGGATGTGGCCGGGGTCGTCGGTGGTGACCGTGAACTGCTCGCGGTAGGCGGCCACAATCGCGACGTGGGCGAGCCACTGGCGCTTGCGCTCGGGGTCGGCGGGTGGCTGGCCAAGGAGCTGCATCCACGGGGGACGGTGCCGGACGGCGATGTCCGCTAGTTCGGCCGCGCGGGAGGCGATCAGGTCCGTGGCGTCGTGCAGGTACTGGGTAAGCGACGCGCTGACGACAGAGTGCTGGCGCGTCATCCAGGGCAACGGGCCTTCCGTCGATGCGGTCGTGCTCTCAGGGTCGGGGTGGGTGGCGAGGTAGCGGTTGATCCGGATGGCGAGGGCCTCGCTGATGCTGCGGGCGGTACGGACCTCCCGTGGGTCAATGAGGTGCGACAGCAGCTCGGCCGCGTCGAAGTCTGCGGCCTCGGCTCGGCGGAGTGCGGTGATGAGGGCTGGCCAGGCGACCTCGGCCTGGGCGAGGTCGGCCTTTTCCGACCCCAGGGTCGTCCTCACGACTTCGGCTAGGCGTTCCCTGGCGGTCGCAGCAGGCTCGTACGGCTGGCCGTTCCGCGGCGGGGCCTCGCCGTCGGCCAGGTAGCCGTCGATCCGCCAGGCCAGGACTTCCGCGATGCTCTCGGCGCTGCCTAGTTCCCGTGACGCCGCGACCGTCGCGAGGAGCCGCACGGGGTCCCAGCCGCTGGCCTCGGCGTCGTCGAGGCGGCGAACGACCTGGGGCCAGGCCGGGTCGGCTTGCAGGTCGGCCCCGGCCCGGTCGCCGAGTGCCAGGGTGGCCGCGTCGGCGTAGCGGTGCTCTGTCTGCTGCCGGGCGGCGTGCTCGTAGCGCGGTACGAGGGTGGCTAGCGACCCGGCTTCTGCCTGCGCGGCCGTGATGGTCTCGGTGGCCGACAGGACAGTGGCCTCGGTGGCGAGGATGTTCAGCAGGATCTCGCGCGCGGCGTAGGCGTGCGGGCTGGTGCGGACCCGGTCGACCAGGTCGTCCTCATCGAAGGGCAGGTCGTGCGTCGCCACGTAGAAGGTCGTCTTCTCCCGCGCCCGGGAGGCCAGGACGTACAGGCTTTCCCTGGTCATGCCCGCGGTGATGAGGGGGTGGGCGGTGTCGACAGTGCTGCCCTGGGCGCGGTGCGCGGTCGTCGCGTACAGCAGCTCGACGTGCTCGGCCACGTACCGGGCCGGGAGCCGGACCCGGCCACCGTGGGCCATGGAGCGGACGGTGAGGGAGCCGTCGCCGTGATGCTGCTCGACGTGCCAGCTGTCGCCATTCTTCGTCCAGTCACGGCCACCGCAGGTGGACATGCGGCGGTCGTTGTGGCGGGTGACGACCCAGTCGCCCCGGCCCGCGACGTTCCCGTCGTGCAGGGCGGCGCCGTCTGGGTCGACCTGGCCGGCCTGGACCCGGTCGGCCCTGGCCTGGGCGGACAGCCGGGTCACGTCCGCGTTGGAGGGCGCCGCCATGAGCGACACCTTCCCGGCGAGCATGTCGTTCTTCCAGCCGTCGTAAGCGGCCTGCGTCATGTGGTCACGGGACCCGGCCCGGATGCGACCGTTGCCGACGTACCAGTCGATGGCCGTGCCGTCGCCGGTGCGGAGCCGCAGCGTGGCGGCGGCCTCGGCGGGGTCACGGAACCGGTACAGCACCGTCAGCTCGGGGGTGCCCGGCTGGGACGCAATCAGGCGCAGCGCGCCGCCGGACTCGACCGCGGGCAGCTGCCGGTGGTCGCCCAGCAGCCGCACGACCGCGCCTTTTGATGCGGCGACCTGGACGAGCTGGTCCAGCAGGAGCGTGCCCGCCATCCCGGCCTCATCAACCAGGACCACGTCGCCGGGGCGGAGCGCGAACGACCGTGCCGGGGACGGCACCGATGCCCCGGCCCGCAGCCGGGCGGCGAACGGGCCGGCGGTCCACTCGTGGATGAACTTATGGACGTTTTCGGTGTCAACCCCGAGCTCACGGCCGAGCACGCCGGCCGCTGCCGCCGAGGTTGCCAGCGGCACCAGCTTCCTTCCGTGCTGACGGACGACGTGGGCGTAGGCGCGCATCGCGGTCGTCTTGCCCGACCCGGCCGGGCCTAGCCCCGCGAGCAGCAGCCGCTCGTCGGACGCGAACGCGGTGACCAGGTGCCGCTGCCCGTCGTCCAGCCGGGTTCCGGTGGTGGCCTCGAAGCCGTCCAGCGACGCGGCCACCGACGCTCCCGACAGCCCGTGGACGGTAGGCGTCCGGGTGGCGTTGAGCAGGCGCTGCTCGGCATCGAGGACGGCCGGGCTGGTGTACCGGGCCGCCCCGTGCTCATCGAAGACTGACTCGCCGTCGTTGCGACGTAGTTCGGGTGGCTCGTCGAGCAGGGCGGGGGCGTCGACGGAGACTGAGTACTTCGGGGAGATGGCCAGGGCTGTGATCGCGTCGGCGATCTCCCGGTGCCGCCTGGGGTCCAGGGCTGGTGTCTCTCCGCGCAGCAGGCGCTCGGCCTCGGCGCGGATGTTCCACGCCGTCCAGACTGAGCGGCGGGCTGCGACGCCGGCCACGACCCGTTCGGCGAAATGGTCGAGGTCGGGGGGCGGAGCGGGAGGCTCGGGCGGGGCCTGGCGGGTGCGGCCGGGGATGGCCGTCATGAGGCGGGCGGCGGCGCCGGGGCCGAAGTGCTCGTCCAGTTCCGCGCGCCAGGCGGCGCGCTTGCTGGCCAGCGACCGGGGTGGCTTCTTGCCCTGGCGGGTGTCCAGGTTGGCCTGCCGGGCAAGCGCGTGAGCCGCCCCGGCGGACGGGTCGTGGCCGTGCCGGCCGCGGTAGTCGCGCACCAGCTGGCCGTACCGTTTCTCGATCGCGGCCCGGCGGCGGGAGAAGTAGTCGATCATCCCGAACGGGACGCCGTCAATCTCCCGCACCGGCTCCCGGCCACCCGTGGTATCCGGGCGGGCAGTGAACCGGACGCCAAGCGCGGCGGTCAGGTGCGCCTCGAACGCCGTGTTGTACGCCTCGGACGCCGCGACGGTGGCCCGGTACAGCGGGCGGGCGTCCAGGGCACGCCACTTCCCGTCGGTCCCCTGCACCTTGGAGGACACCGCCACGTGGGTATGCAGGTTAGGATCCCCGGCGCGGCTGTCCCAGTGCTCGAACGCGGCGGCCATCAGGCCATTCGTCTTCACCTGGGCGATGCCGCCGGCCCCGGTACGGGTATACGCGACGTGGTCTTCCAGCAGGTCCAGGGCCTCGCGCATGGCGTCCTCGTGGGCCTTCCGGATGGCCTCCCGCACCCACGGGCGCTCGTCCAGCGCCCATACCAGCGCGGCCGACTTGACCGGGGAAAAGACCAGGTCGAACCCGGCGACGGCGGCTCGCTGACGGCGCGCTTCCTCGGCCCTGATCTTGCCTTCCTCCGCCTTCGTCGGAGCGCGGCCGGTCTCGTCTTGGATGATGGCCAGACGCTGGGCGACGCGCTTTTCGTAGTCGCTAGCGCTGGTGAACTGGGGGAACTGGGTGCCGAGGGTGGCGTTGCGGATCGCGGCCTGGGTTACCCTGGCCCGCTGCCGCTCGGTCATGCCGTGGCGGATGTGGGTCCTGATGTAGTCGCGGATCATTGCGTCGGCGTTCGGGTGCATGCCCGAGCCGAACAGGTCCCGCATCTGCTCCTCGGTCACCTCCTGCCCCTCCAGGCCGATCAGGTGGATTCCGCGGCCGATCCACCGGCCCTGCGGGTTGCCCTGCGCCGTGTAATACGCCGCCGCCTTATTGCGCCCCTCCGTGCCCGAGTCACCGTTCGCGACGTGCCGGGTCAGGTACGTGTAGCCGCCCCCTGCCGTGATTTTCGCCCTCGTCATCACCACGCTTGCCACCCCATTCGACCCCGGGCTGCGCGTCGGCTTTGTTCCGGTCGGATGTCGTCCGGCCGGGAACCGCGAACACGATGCACAAGGTGTCTTGGTTAGTCTGCCTTGTTGGTTCCGAGATGCTTTCGGTTCATCGTTTCTGAGCTGGTGCCGGTACGACTTTGCGTGTCGCGCTCTCAGCTTGACTTAAGTGATCATGTGTGGCTTAAATGAGTTTTGTCCCAGGTGGCTGGGATGAGGTTGCTCCCCCCGGTCGCGTCGCGTGCGGCGCGGCTGTCGATCACGGCTCCGCGGTCCTTCGGCCCGAGCCGTGGAGGGAGCACACGCTATGGGTCAGCACATCGTCTCGGCTAGCGGGTCACTGATTACGCAGGCCGACCGGTTCCAGTGGCAGCGGGCGGCAGCTCGGGAGCTGGCCGCAATCCTGGAGGTGCATCCGGGTCTTCCGGCGATCACGTGGACCATCGGGCCGGGCGGGGCGCTGGCGGGACGGATCAACGGGCTGACCGCCTCGGCCGCCGAGGTCCGCGCCATGTTCTTTGCTTGGCGGGACGCACTCGGCCTTATCGAACCCGCTGGACAGCCGGTCGTCGGCGACAGCGCAGTGACGCACCTGCGGGCTAGCGTCCGCCGGGGCACCGTCCCGGTGAGGATCACCGCGAACGTCTTCCCGGAGGACCCGGCCACCAACGCGACGGGTCCGGCGGTCATGCCCAGCCAGCGCGGAGCCGTGCGTCCTGCCCAACTCCAGGCCGGGCCGCCCGTGCGGCCGAGACTGCCCGAGGGACCACAGCCAGGGCACGTCATCTAGGGGCGCGGCATGACCCCCGAGCAGCGCCACCTCCGCGCCAAGATCGCCGCCAACGCCCGATGGTCGAAGTACATGGCCCGCGAGGACCAGGCCGATGCCGCACGAGCCGCCATCTTCGCCCGACTGGAGCACCAGGTCGACCCGAACGGAGAACTGCCGCCAGACGAGCGCGCCGCCCTCGTACGCGCCGCCGGGCGCGAGATGTCCGCCAGGCTCAACGCGGCCAAGGCCCGCAAGCGGAACCAGCGATCAGGTAACTAAGAGTTGGCGACAGGCCTCAAGGCCGTAGGCGCTGGTCTCCACAGACTCAGGGGCGCTGCCACGTCGCCGAGCGCACTCACTACCATCAGCGCTTCAGTGTCAATTTAAACTTGACGCTTGAAGCCTGATGACCCTGCAGCGCCCGCCCAGGGAATCGTGTCCAGGAAGCCGGGGTCGTGACCGCTTCGCATGACCACTTATAGCACATAATTTCCCGGTTGAGGCATCGGCTATCGCCACCAGCGATTCATGTCAAATATCGCGCTGACACATTCCTCTATAGCGCGTACACCCCCAATCTCGGCAAGGGTTGACGCGACTCCCGTGATAACCTCCAGGCAAACTCTTCGCTCCATTCCACTAAGGCTGTCCCTCAGCAGGTTCATGTAGAGGGCGTCCCCAGTGCCTGAAAGCAGGGAGCGGCTCCTTTCCAGGACTGCAATGAACGCTTCAGAGCTCGTTTTCGGTATCGCCGCTAGTGCCTGGGGTAGCAGGTCTGTTGGCAAGAAGGGGGCCAGCCCGGTCAACGCCTCGGCGCGGTCGAAGTCGTCCGTGATGGCAGTGGCGGCATCCAACGCCTGGGGCAGTAGGTCCGGGGACAGGAGAGGCGTCAGCTCAACCAGCGCCCGGGCCCGGAAGGACTCGTCGGTAATGGCAGCGGCGTTTAGCGCCTGGGCCACGACAGCGGGCTGCCCGTCTTCCGGCAGGTGAGCTGCCAGCCCAGTCAACGCCACGGCGCGGGAGTGGTCGTTTGTGATGGCAGTGGCGACGTCCAACGCCTGGGCCAGCAGGGCCGGAGACAAGCGGAGTGGCAGCGCGGCCAGCACTGTGGCGCGAGAGTACTCCTCTGTGATGGCGGTGGCGGCTGCCAGCGCCCGGGGATGCAGATCTGGGGTCAGATGGGATGCCAGCGTGGCCAGAACTATGGAGCCGGAACCGTTAAGGATGGCAATGGTGGCGTCTAGTGCTTGGGCCAAGACAGCGGGCTGCTCGTCCGTTGGTAGGTGAGGTGCCAGCTCGGTGAGTCCCTCGGCGCGGAAGAAGTCGTCTGTGATGGCAGTGGCGGCGTCCAGCGCCTGGGCCAACACGGAAGCCTGTTCGTGTGCGGGGAGGTGGGTTGCTAGCCCGGTGAGCACCCGAGCGCGGGCGAGGTGGTCGGTGACGGCGGTGGCGTAGTCTAGCGCCCGGGTCACTAGGTCTGCGGGTAGGTGAGGTCCCAGCCAAGCCAGCGCATGGGCCCGCGAGGAGTCCTCTGTGATGGCGGTGGCAATGTCCAGCGCCCGAGCCAAGACGAGAAGCTGTGTTTCTGCATCCAGATGGGGTGCCAACTCGGCAAGAGCCAGAACGCGGTGGAAATCGTCTGGGATGGCAGTGGCGGCGTCCAGCGCGAGAGGCAGCAGGTCCGGGGGCAGGTGAGGTGCCAAACCGGCCAATGCCTCTGCGCGATCGGGGCGGTGGGAGCCGTCTGTGATGGCGACGGCGGCCTCCAGCGCCTGGGGCAGTAGGTCCGGGGGTAGGTTGGGTGCCAGCGTGGTCAATGCCTTAGCGCGGGAGGAGCCGTCTGTGATGGCAGTGGCGGCATCCAACGCCTGGGCCAAGACGGCGTGTCGTTCGTCCGTTGCCAGGTGAAGTGCCAGCCGCTCGAGCGCTAGGGCGCGGGAGAAGTCATCGGTGATAGTAGCGGCGCTGAGTGCCTGGGGTAGTAGTTCTGGAGTCAGGTAGGGCACCAACTCTGTTAGCGCCTGGGCACGCGGGAAGACCTTGATTGTCGTGGTGGGGACTAGCTCCTCGGGCAGCACGTCTGGAGTCAGGCGGGGTGTCCGTCCACTCGGCCCATTCATCTGTATGAAGCAAGAGTCGCTGCCGATGGCGGCGGCGGCATTTAGCGCCTGAGACAGTAGATCTGCAGGTAGGCGAGGTGCCAATTGGGTCAGCGCTCGGGCGCGGGAGGAACCATCTGTGATGGCGGTGGCGGCGTCCAGCGCCTGGGCCAAGACGACGGCCTGCTCGTCCGTCGGCAGGTGGCGAGCCAGCGTGGTCAGCGCCACGGCGCGGGCGTACTCGTCTGTGATGGTGGTGGCGGCGTCCAGCGCCTGGGCCAAGACGGCGGCCTGCTCGCCTGCCGGCAGGTGGCGAGCCAACTCGGTTAGGATCCGAATACGGGAGTAGTCGTCTGTGACGGCGGTAGCGGCGGCCAGCGCCTTTGGCAGCAAGTCTGAGGTCAGATGGGGCGCCAGCCCTGCCAATGCATCTGCGCGATGGTCGCGAAGGGAACTGTAGCGATCGTCTGTTATGACGGCGGCGGCGGCCAGCGCCTGGGACAGCAAGTCTGAGGTCAGATGGGGCGCCAGCCCGGTCAGTGCCTGGACGCGAGCAGAGTTGTTAGTGATGGCAGTGACAGCGCTTAGTGCCTGGGGCAGCAGGTCTGAGGTGAGGTGGGGTGCCAGGTTGGTCAGTGCGCCGCCACGAGCGAACTCGTCTGTGATGGCGATGGCTGCGTTTAGCGCCTGTTCCAAGACGGCGGGCCGTTCATCGGGGTTCAGGTGAGGCGCGAGTCGAGTGAGCGCGTGGACGCGAGAGTAGCCATCTGTGATGGCGATGGCTGCGTTTAGCGCCTGTTCCAGCACGGCGGCCCGTTCATCGGGGTTCAGGTGAGGCGCGAGTCGAGTGAGCGCGTGGACGCGAGAGTAGCCATCTGTGATGGCGATGGCTGCGTTTAGCGCCTGTTCCAGCACGGCGGCCCGTTCATCGGGGTTCACGTGAGGCGCGAGCCAGGTCAGAGCCTGCGCACGAGCGGATTCGTCTGTGATTGTGGTGGCGGCTGCCACTGCGTGGGGCAGTTGGTCTGCTGTCAGGTAGGGCGCCAGCCACGTCAGCGCCAGGGCGCGGGAGGAGTCGTCTGCGATGGCGGCGGCGGCTGCGAGTGCCTCGGCGAGCATATCTGCGGTTAGGCGGGGTGCCAGCTCGGCTAGCGCCTGCGCCCGCAGAAGGTCGCTCGCGACGGAGGTGGCCGCGTTTAGCGCTTGGGTCAGGACAGCGAGCTGCAACTCCGCGCCCACCTGGTCGTAGAGGGCGAGCAGGGTGTCCATCCGTATACGGGAATCAGCGATGCGGCGTGCATGGTCGAGTCCTCGCTGAGATGTCCACATTCCCGCCCTGACCAGTTGCCCGACGAGACCGGCCGAGATGCCGGCAGTGAGGCTGGCGATACTGGCCGCCATCAGCGCATAGCGAACCTCCATGCCCAGAGTTGAGGCGGGCAGACGGCGAGCGACTGCACGGTCGGTGGCGGCGGCACTACCACTCCAGGCACGGGCCAGATCAGCCAGATAACTGACAATGCTCTCAGCCTGATCATTAGCGGCGAACCAAGTGTTCACTGCACGGCTCTCGTCCATCAGGTGCTCGACTGCCAGTAGCGCATCGATGTCTGCTGAGCGGCCTGCGTGTTCGAGATGCCGGGTGAGATGCCGGAGGGGGTAGCCACCGTCTATGTCTGCGGCGCTAGCGTCTACTGCCAGTATGGGAAGCCCAGCATCCAGGCCGCCGAAGCTAGCCAGGTAGGTGTCGCAAATGCGGTTATGGGCACTGGCTGCTGCTTGCCGCAGCTCGTCAGAGAGCGCGATCAGTTCATAGGCAGGCTGATTCGCGGACAAGTCGGCCATGTCCTCGGGACCCGGGTTCAGTACCTCGCGGAAACTGGCGTGGTAGATCTCATACCGGAGATGTGCCCCTGCCGCCTGCGACCGCGTAGCGGTCAGCAGCGGACGGATTGTTAGGTCAGACCAGCGCTGGACGGCAACGCGGTCCAGGTTGCCCGCCAGCCGCGCCAGCGAGGCGGCAGACAGTGCTTCCCCGGCCACGCTCAGTGTGGCCAGGAACGGAAGTATGCCTGTGTACCAAGACGGATCGGCCCGCCAGCGTCGGATCTGATTGGCGTAGTAGCCGTGCAGCCCGGAGGGAAGTTCGCCGATTTCGTTCGGATGCCGGAGCCCGAACCGCAGCTCGTCGAGCACGTAGCGCAGGTAAACCCATACTCCGTCGCAGCGCTTGGCCAGCAGATCGATGAAATCCGCGTGGTCAATATCTGCTTCGGCCAGCCGGGCGGCAATGACGTCCTCGCTCACCGTCCTAGCGAGGTACACGCGGATGTCGTCCTGGTTGCGCTGATCTTCCCTCGCAATCCGCAAAGTCGTCGCCGGGGCGTCGGGCCGTCCAGGTGAGCGGCCGGTCCGGTACGTCCCGATCACGTATACCGCGTCCGGAAGTAGCGAGGGAAGGCCAAACGGCAGACTATTCCCAGGCGTGTCGGCCTCATCTAGCCCGTCCACAACCAGCACCAGCGCGTGCCGTTGCTCTCGCGCCTGCCTGGCCGCCGTCGCCAGAAGCGACTCGAACCCGCCCGGCGTCTGGCACCATTCCGGCACCATCCCCCCTGGCGCTTCGTCGTCTAGCCCGAAGTTCCTGATCAGCTGCGCCCCAAGATTCGCTAGGGCTACCTGCACCGACCCTCCGCCCGAGTAGCGGGAAAAGTGCGAGAGGTACCCGCGGGTCTTGACCAGCCATGCGGCGAAGGCCGTCTTGCCTACGCCCGCCTCAGCCTCGATAAGCACGTAGCCGCACGGGTGTCCAGCGATAAACCTGTCCACTTGGGCCGCCAGCCACTGCCGCCCGGTGAACGCTTCAAGATGCACGGCCGTGAAAACAACTCCGGGGTCCCTCGCCGCTGCCGACAGCGGCATCGACGACGCGCCGACCACCTGGGTGCCGACATAGGTGGTGGTCACTGGGCCGTGAGAGTCACCGGCGATGCTGACTGCGGCATCACCGTAGCTGCTCGTTCGGTCCCGCATGATCATCAGGATTGGCTCGGCTTGTCGCCGACCACGTCTGTTGAGACTGCCCTCGCGTCACCGCCGACGCCGACGGCACCCGGCCCCGAAGCGCTCACGCCATCCTGGTCACCCGCCACGGCCGCCGGGGCATTAGTCCGGTGCACGCGCGTCCGGATCTCTCCACGCGCCGACCCGCCAATCGCCACAGCGCCTGCACCGGAGGCAGCCACATGCCGCTCCCGGCGCTCGCTATAGGTGACCGCCACCTGTAGCCCCGCCCCCACGATCACCAAAACCACCAGCGCCGCCCACAGTCCTCTCGACGGGTGCGACGTAACGAGCGCCGTCACCACGCCACTGACTGCAGACACAGCCACTGAGATCCCTGCAGCTACCGCACGCCACATACGCCCAACTCCCAAGCCGCGCCGGCATCGTTCCTTCGAAGATGCCAGCAAATCGCCGACTCCCAGAACTGCAGGCTATCCCAGCGATCGGCGCCGGAATGGATGATCTCCATGCGTCCGGCGGGCATCGGCGGCTTAGGCCAAGCCACGCGTAATCGATCGGGTAGCGTGGCGGTGTATCAACTAGCGAATCCAACAACTTACGGCACACGGGTACGGCATCACCGTTATCAGCACTTCGGGCGTCAAGCCAAGGCTGACGCCCGAAGTGATATCAGCTCGCAGCCGTCAGTACAGGTCACCCCGCCTCCGCTTGGCCTCGAAGGCACGCTGCTCCTGCATATCGGCGGCATAGCGATCGACCATCGAGCGGTCCTTCCAGCCCATCAGCCGCATCAGGTCACCCTCCGAGCCGCCACCGGCTAGCCAGTCATTTGCGAATGTATGTCTGAACATATGAGGATGAACCGCCCGTGGGTCGTACCCCGCCTCCTCCGCTCGCCGCTCCAGCATCTGGTAGACGCCCGCACCGGTCATCGGGCCGCGGTTGCCGCTGCCCAGCCACAGCGCAGGCAGCATCGCCTTGGCGTGGGAACGGCGGACCCGCAGGTACGCCGACAGCGCCGACGCGGTGCCCATCATGAGTGGCACCAGGCGCCCCTGGGAGAACTCGCGGGCGCCCTTCAGCGGCACCACCCGGACGAACGGGCGGGCGACCAGGTCCTCCGACAGGTCGCCGATCTGGATCTCGGCCAGCTCGGTGCGACGGACGCCCTCGGTCAGCATCCGGATGATCGCATGGTCCCGCACGTCGATGAACGACCGGGCCTTGCCATCGCCCGTGACCGCGAGCAGGTCCCGGATGAAGTCCTCAGCCAGCGTCGACGGCCGCGACTTCACCGGCCCGTACCGCACCAGCTCATCCGACGCCCACGGGTCCGGGTGGCCATAGGACTTCGCCAGCCACTTGAACAGGTGGTGCAGGTTCCGCTGGCGATTGTTCGTGCCGCCCTGGCCGTGCTCACCGTGGTAGCCCGCGAAGAACCGGTTCAGCATCGGCACGTCGCAGGCAGTGAAGTCGCCCTCGATCCCCTCCGACTCCATCCACCGGTCCAGCGCGCGGGCCGCTTCCGAGTACCCAGTGATCGTCTGCTCGGCGAAGGGCCGCTTGGTCTTCGGGCTGGTCTGCGTCCGCAGCCAGGCCGCGAACTCACTGACCTGCATGAGCCGGACCTGCTGGGCTGTCACCTCCACGGCGACCGGCGGTGCCGCCTCAGGAACAGAAACGCCCGCAGGCAGCGCCAGGGACATGGTCGCGGTCCGCAGCGGGCTCTTCAGGACCGGCTTCCGGGCCGGAGCCGCACTCGACGCGGCGGACGAAACAGGACGAGGCATGGCGCACTCCCTCTAGCCGTGGGGGAGCACTACAGAACTTCTAAGCATGGAGGCTATGTCTGTAGTACCGGGATGCTTGATCCCTGCACCCGGCGAACCGCCGCGAAGGCCCGCAAAGTCCCAGCTCAGGCCTACCAAGAGTGCCCCGAGCGCGACTCGAACGCGCGACCTACCGCTTAGGAGGCGGACTACCCAAAGTCTGCCAAAAAGGACACCTGACCTGCGGAAACCCGAGTTTCCTAGAGGCTAGGCGGAACGGTCATTTGGAGGCTCACGGTGTACGACACCGACCCGATCATCCGAGACTTCGCCCTGGCACTGGCAGCAGAAGGCAAGAAGCCCAAGACCATTAGCATCTACACCAAGGCTGCTGACTGGCTCATGCGCGGACAGGACATCGAGGACTGGGCAGACGTACGCAAGTCACATATCCGCAAGCACGTCGCGGAAATCCTCGAGCAACGCTCCACGGCTTACGCGAACAACCAGTACAGGGCGCTGCAGCAGTTCTTTAAGTTCCTAGAGGCAGAGGAAGAAATTCCTAACCCGATGACGGGGATGAAACCCCCGACCGTCCCAGAGAAGCTAGTGCCGGTCATCCCTAAGGACGAGTGGGGCAAGCTCGTAGACGCATGCCAGGGTAAGCGTTTCACTGACATACGGGACAGGGCTATATTCCAGTTCTTTAGGGCTACTGGCGCCCGTAGGGCAGAGGTGGCCGGGCTTAAGGTCACTGACATAGACCTAGAACAGCTAGCGGCTATCGTGACCGGGAAGGGTTCCCGCATGCGAATCGTGCGGTTCGATGCGGCTACGGGCCTGGCCCTGTCCCGGTATCTCCGGGCCAGGAAGGCCCAGAAGCATGCATCTTCCGAGATGCTGTGGATAGGAGTTGACGGCCCGCTAAACCCCGACGCCTTCAACCTGATGTTCCGCCGCCGGGCGAAGAAGGCTGGGATACAGATGAATCCTCACCGTTTCCGGCACGACTTTTCCCATAGGTACCTATTGAACGACGGACAAGAGGGTGACCTAATGTCCCAGAATGGATGGTCAAGCCGGGAGATGCTTCGCCGGTACGGAGCATCGGCAGCAGCGGAGCGAGCCAGGAAGCACTATGACGGGGTGATGGGCAACTAAGCCTTAGCGGCCAGCTAAGCCCCAGGGGTCTTAAGCTCCTGGGGCTTCTGCTTTGTCTGGGAAGTTAAGCTGGGCAAACTCTCCGAAGGTAAGCATTCACGTCCCCCAGTCGGCGTTTTAGGCAACGGTGGATCTGCGCTGGACAGGGTCACGTTTTCGCTGCGGTAGCGGGGTTTGCGTGCCTGGGCGTGCTGGCTGCGGGGACGATGGCTGCCGTGACCGGGACCGCGCCTGATGGTGATCTCGCCGTGGTGGCTGAGCTTCAGGGCTTGCTGATCGAGATCCTGGAGAAGCGGAACGCCGAGCTGACGGCGCAGGTCACGGACCTGTCGGAGCGGCTGGCGAGACTTGAGCGGGCCGTGTCGCGGAACTCGGGGAACTCCGGCATGCCTCCGTCGGCCGATGACCTGCCGGGCAGGAAGGCCCCGGAGCCGAGGCCGAAGCGCGGCGGCGGGAAGAAGCAGGGCAAGCAGCCCGGCGCTCCCGGGGCGCACCTGGCCTGGAGCGAGGACCCGGACGACACCAAGCCGCTGTTCCCGCAGGGCGCCTGCGCGTGCGGGCGGGATCTAGCGGACGCGGACGACCTTGGGGTAGTCGCGTCGCACCAGCTCATGGACACCCCGGCGGTCACCGCGGTCCTCACGCAGTACGACGGGCACGCGGTCGCGTGCCGCTGCGGGCGGGTGCACGCCGCGGCTCCGCCGGCCGGGCCGGCGAGGCAGGCACCGTCACCTACGGGCCGAGCCTGCAGGCCTGGTGCGTGTTCCTGCTGGTCATGCACCACGTCCCGGTCGAGCGGTGCGCCGCGATCATCGAGGCGCTGACCGGGCCCGCCCCTCCGACGGGTTCGTCCACTCCATGATCGCCCGCGCCGCGAAGGCGGTCCGCGCGGTGAACATGCTGATCCGCGCCCTGGTCATCACCGCGTCGGTGCTGTGCGCCGACGAGACCCCGATCCGGGTCGGCCCCGGGCCGAAGACGCGCAAGAAGTACCTGCTCGTGGCCTGCACGAGCCTGCTGACCTACTTCTTCCTCGGCGACCGGTCCATGAAGACGTTCGACGCGTTCGTGTTCCCGGACCTGTCCGCCGCGGTACTGGTCCATGACCGCTACCAGAATTACGACGCGATCCCCGGCGTCCTGCACCAGCTGTGCACCCAGCACCTCCTGCGTGATCTCGAGGACGCCGCGCAGTCCTGCCCGGACGCCGTGTGGCCAGGCCAGGCGATGGACGCGCTGCGCGCCCTGATCCACGCCGCGAACACCGCCCGCGCGAACGGCCTGGCCGCCGTCCCGGACGGTGATATCGCCGCTGACCTGGTCCTCTTCCGCAACGCCGTCCGCGTCGGCCTGTCGGAGGTCCGCCCGGTGCCCGGCGCGAAAAGCAAGCAGAAACCCGGCCGCAGCCTGCTGGAATGCCTCCGGGACCGGGAGGCAGACGTGCTGCGGTTCCTGGGCGACCTGCGGATCCCGCCGACCTCCAATCAGGCCGAGCGCGACCTGCGCCCGTCGAAGACCCAGCAGAAGATCTCCGGCCGGCTCCGCTCCGAGACCGCCACCCGCAACCGGTACGCCATCCGCGGCTACCTCGACACCGCCCGCAAGCACGGTGCCGACGTCATGACCGCCATCCGCGACGCCCTCACCGGAAACCCCTGGATGCCGCCCATTCCCGCATGAGCACAACCCCGCCTGCCAACGGTCACGCAACGCAATAGGAAATCACGCAGCGGGGCAGAGGTGAATGCTTACCTCCGAAGTGCTCTAGACCTGCCCTGTCGTAAGCCAAGGCAGCCTCAATCTCTGTGGCAAAGTAGGCAGAGCGGTGGCACTTCCCGTTGACATAGACGCGGCCACGCCACGGCTTCTGGCGACCTGAGTAATGGCTAACGCCCTTATAACGAGAGCACGCCGCGTCCCTGCGTCTGCGCCTGTTGGCATTGTTCTGAGAGCAGGTAGCCGGACGCAGATTAGCGCGCGTGTTGTTAAGCCCATCACGGTCGACATGATCGACCTGTGCAACGCCCAGGAGAATGAGCCGATGCATCTGCACCGTGGTTCGCGTGCCGTCGGGTCTCACCGTGTGGGCTTGGGCGTAGAACGCATGCCCCATCTTGACAGGATGCCACCTGTACCCGCTAAGTAGCGCGTAGTCGTCATTGTCGACCAGGGCCACTAGGCCCGGATGCTTCCTGCTATGCAGCTCAATCTCAGCCATGCATCCCAGTATGAGCCGGTTTGATTACCGTGACTTCCGTCACACGCTTAACCTAAACCTGCAGGTAAGCAGCCTGCTGCTTAACGGCCATGTAGCCCGTGACCAAATAGTTGGCCGATTCGATGTCACAGACCTGGGCTGTGACACCCTCATCTATATATGTAGGAAAGTTTAGATCGGCTCCCCGCCTGTCGGGTGGGGGCCGCTCTCTTTTCGCCCATCTACTACACGTGTAAACCGGCACATGAGGGGATCTAGCGTTGTGGACGCACACGCCACCAGGAACGGGCTTCTACGGATTCATCCTCGAGTGTGTTCCGTCTGCAAGCGAGAGCTTGCTAGCCCAAACCGCTACGGGGTATGTAGCCTCACGCCAGAATGCCGCGCAGAGCGTACCCGCCTCTGGCGAGTCGAGCAGGCTAAGTATCGTCAGGTCATTCGGGCACTCAAGCGAGTGCCTCTGTAGTCCTGGCCCTGCCACTACCCGTGGCAGCGTAGTAAAACCACCTAAGATGGTTGGTTGCCGCATTGGCGGCGAGACGGGAGAGGGAGGATTAGCCGTGGATGCTGACGTTTACGCGGATGCTGCGCGAGTGCTGTACTACTCCAAGAATGGAGACTGGGACTCCCTCAAGCGGATCATGGCCGAGAACAGCATGGAACGTCTTAACCTCATCGGTAAGGCTGGCCTTGAGCTAGGCCAGCTTGCCTATGTGCCAGCCCTTGCGGCGGTGGGTTAATGGAGATGACAGAACGAACCGGCCCCAAGATCCACCTTGACGGATCTTGGATTGCCGTTGATCAGCCCAGGGTTGCCAAGATCGCCGAGGTTAACGAGGGTGGCTCCCTATCGGCGCAGTCGCAAGCCATTCTGCTTGCACTAGGTCGCGCCAACAATGGCGGGCATGCCACATTTAAGCCGGGGGAGCTGGCTTCCCTACTTGGGAAGCCTGCCAGTGTCGATCTTAAGACGGGTGAGGTTATCCCGGCTAAGCCGATGACCAGAGGCGGACTCTATAAGGTGATCAAGGGCCTGGCCGATGCCGGCCTGCTGGCGAGCACTGAAACCGGGGATGGCCAGTGCCTCTGGCTCAACAGCGCTGTTGCGCAGCGAAGTAAGCAGCACGGGGGCTGGGAATGCCCCGTGCACAGGACGTTTGAGCGTCGATACACCTAGCTTTGCTTCCCCTCAGGAAGCAGCTTGCTTCCTCACAGGAAGCATGGCAAGTCCCGTACCTGCGGCTTTACTGATGTGCTCTTACTATCTTTAAAGCGTGCGGATGCACGCTAGCCATGGCAAGAGAAGTAGAGAGTAGGACGGTCGTACGTGGCAGGCTTTGGGGCCTGCCACTTCTAGTTAGGGACTCGTCCTAAGCGACCCCATTAAGGGGGGCGCGCAGTATAGCCACTACCCGGCTTCCCTATCGCTCAGCCGTGGCACAGGGAGACTCGCCACAAAGCGAGTCGACCGTAAGAACTACTCGCCGCGGGGCTTGATAGCGGCGAACTAGTAAGACTCTTCCTCAACGTCGTACGGGACGCAGCGGCGTTAATCGATGCGACCAAGCCAGCCAAGGACTCGTTAACTCCCCTCCCGGCTGGCACTCCCGACCGTGGGAGTCGGGCATTAACTTCCCCCTAACCCCTTAGGACACTAAGAATATGGCTAAGAGCACCATCAAGGTAACCGGCGACACGGTTACCAATAAGATCACCTTTGAGTACAGCGATGCTCTCGGCAAGGACGTTGCCGACTACCTAAACAGCCTGGTTAAGAAAGCTAAGACTGAGGGTGACGGCCTGGAAAAGGCCCTCGCTTATGAGCAACTGTCCAAGGAAGTTTCAGACCGCGAACTGCGTGCCTATTACGCGGAACGAGCGAAGGAAGCCCGCGAGGGTAGCCCTTCGGGGAGCAACCGTGGCTAAGCCCGTGGCTAAGGAATCAACCGATGTCCGGCTGTTGGCCGTGCAGGCAGCGCGCGACGCTGCCGACTTCCAACGCGGTAAGGCTAAGGAGTTTCGGGAGAAACTAGCGGCCGTCAACGACCGGGATCTTAAGTCGTACTACCGGGCTAAGGTTAGCGAAGCCGAGCGTAAGGCTCGGGAGAGCGATGAAGAGGCCAGCCGCCTGCTGGCCGAGCACATCGAATATCTCCAGACCCCAACCCGGAACGGTGAAACTGTCGAGATGGCGCGTGAGCGCCAGGCCCATGAGACGAAGTACGGGAAGTTGGACTAATGCCCCGTCAGGGCAAGCGGGCTTCCGTCTGGGAAGCCCTGGCCCTGGCCCTGGCAGGCCAGTACGGACGCCTACAGGGAGCTGCAGGCAGGCTAGGGTAGGGACTAGCCCCGTATCGCTCCCAGACGGCCCGTAGGCCGTCCTAGAGGATGCCTGCCAGTACTCGGATGGGTCGGGGATCACGGGGCGTTTCAAGCCCCGTAGGCCCGTCTGGGGAAGTAGCCGGTAAGGACTCTGGAAGTGCTCCCGCACATGCCGAGTTTGGCGATGACGCCAAACCGGCTGAGCCGGTTACCCCTGATGGGGTAACTCGGCACACGGGGCAAAGCACTGGCGGTTACGCTAGCTCGGGAATGCAGTTCCCGCTAAATCGGTAGGGAATCCTCGCGGCTAGTTCCCTGCCGATGGCATAGAGAAAGCCTTAAGGCCTAAACCCTAGGGCTGATTACTCTAAACCCCTCCCCGGCAAGCTAAGCATTAAGGCTTAGCCTTAGTGCCCTTAGTTAGCTCCCCGGATTGCCTCTACGTCGACATGCCTGTAGAGGGTGGCCCGGCTAACGCCGACCATCTCAGCGATACGGCTTGCCGACCATTCACAGTGGTCACGTAGCAGCGTTTCGGCAGTCTCACGCTGCTGGTCAGTGAAGGACGGGCCACGGGTGGGGAGCTTCCCGCCGTGGCGCTCCCTCGCGGACTCAAGCCCTTCCTTGACGCGCATCTGTGTTAGCTCAGCCTCATACTGAGCCAGGGCAGCCATGATGTGAAAGACGAGTCGACCGTTAGGGGTCGACGTGTCAATCTGCTGGTCAAGGAAGCGGACGTTAACGCCACGCTCGCTAAGCGTGGTCATGATGTCCAACAGGTTCTGCAGGCTACGGCCGACGCGAGTCATGCTCACTGCGGTAATCGTGTCGCCAGCCTTGACCTTAGCTAGTAGTTCGTCCCAAGCGGGACGGCTGGCCTTAGTTCCCGACACACCGTCATCGGTGCGGATGTGCTCAGGCTTGATCCCCTGGCCCTTAAGAGTCTCAAGCTGGTTGTCGACGTGTTGCGCCTTGCGTCCCTTGGCTGCCTTGGTGCTGACCCTGGCATATCCGTAGTCGGTCACTTCCCGATCCCCTTCCAGTCCATCCCGCCGTCTCAACTAACACCAGTGAATCACAGATGAGATGAGACAGGCAAGTGAGACGGGAAACAGGAGGGTTTCAGCCCCGTTCGGGTCTGTCAGTCTGACAGCTGTCTCTTGAGACAGCATGTGGTGAGACAGGCAGGCACTCCGCAGCGCTCAGACCCGCAGAGCCACGTTGCCGGCCTGGCCTAGCCAGTAGGCGACGGCCGGCAGAAAGCCAGCCAGGCACCCTCACAGCAGCCTTAGCGGCTAAGGCTAAGGCTTAGGTGAGATGGGGATTAGGGTCCTGGTATGCCCCCTGAGAGGCAGTTGTCGACCGTCCTCGAAACCAGCTGGCGCTCCTATGGAGTGATCCCGCGCATTTTTTTATCTACTCCCTACTAGTGGGCGCCTCATGGCGCCAGTTGACAGAAGGTTGGTTATGCCACGCAGAACACGACCGAAGCGCCGTAGCGCTTCATACACAGTCCCTCGTAACCCGGATGCCAGGCGGAAGCCTGGCGCTAAGCTCCCATTTGCGGAGCGAATGCGGCTGCAGCTTAATGAGATGCAGGAACAGTCCGAAAGGACTGATTAAGTTGGCATCCATAGAGGATGCCCCGGAACGTTACCAGTCATTGGCACGCAAGGTGCCGAGTCAGGTTTTGGCCAACATTGGACCGCGCGAACTACGCGCAAGGGTCGAGGCCGCAGGGGACAAGCTCGAGGAACTTGCTTACGCCAAGGATGACTATGAGCGTCAGCGTCTCCGTAAGGAGGCTGACGCAATCCTTAATTCTGTCTCGCTTCGTGCGTTCATCGTGGCTGCCAAGAGCCTTACGGACGGCATAGCGGACGCTAAGCGGCGTCAGGCTGGCCGCGAGGACTATGAGCTAACTAAGCAGTTCGATGACCTGTACCGAAGGAATCCCCAACCGGGGATGACTAACCCCGACGTACTGGCTGAGATATCCGTTACTCACGCGCCGAAGCCGCGGCGATGGTTCCAATTTTGGAGGAAGAATGACTAACCCGGCTGCAGGGCCTATGTACCACAGCAATCCTGGCAACCCTGCGGAGCTTATCCGCGTTCGCCAGGAGATCACTGAGCCTGTCACAGAGAACGGCATCGTTATCACCGATGCCGGGGAGGACGTTGAGGATGGCAATTAAGCTTCCTAAGGAACCGGCCAGGGCTTCCCTGGCTGAGCCACGGGTAGACGGTTACCGACTGCCTACCACTATCGATCCTGCCAGCCTGCCCCGTCCGCATGCGAACGTCCCTGACTGGCACTTTGAGAACGTCTCGACGGACGTTCCCGTGTCGGTAGCGCGTGTAGCGCTCAACAAGGAACAGGACATCCTTAGCCGCAAGGTTGCGGCTAAGGCTAAGCCTGCAGCTAACCCGATGCAGTTCCAGATGAGCGGGAATCCTTACGCGCCGGACATGGCTCGCCAGTTCGATCTAATGACGGAGGCTAGCCACGCGGAAGCCGAGCGGCTTAAGGATCACCTTAGGGAACTTGAAGCCCTCACGGCCGATGCGGACATTGTCCGCTGGGCAGTCGACAACGGCAAGGTTGCCCGCCACGTCAGCGGCGGCTGGGCAATCATCTAATGCCCGACCAATGGCGCCTCCGCTCTGTTAAGCGGAATGTGTCCCTAGGGTTGCAAGATCCTAGCGACATGGCAGAGGTTAAGGCTTACGGGTACGTCACGCAGATACGCGAGAGTCAGGCCGTGCCGCTAGCCGACTTGCTACAGCACATGGAAGCCCACTACAGCGAACCTCAGCTTAGGAATGACCTAGATGCCGTCCTGTCTCTCTGCGAGACAGACGGCGACAGGGCCGAGGTTAAGCGCTTCGCTAAGGCGAAGCTAGCCGGTAAGCCGTATGAGCTACTCGGCTTTGAGTCTCGCCAGTGCGAGACATGCCGTAGGCCGTTCACGGCCAAGCGCAAGGATGCCAAGTTCTGCTCTGCTAACTGCCGTCAACGGCAGAGCAGGAAAACAGCGAGGGCATGTCACAGATAAGCCTGCGTTTACGCAGGCCAGGAACGCCGTGACGGCCTAAACAGGCCCTCCCGGCATGACGGGTTAGGGAAGACCAGAAAGGGCGATTATCTGTGACATCGGACTATCCATGCTGTGTCAGTTGGGCGCAGGATCATCCCGAGGTGTGCGAGGAATGCCGATGCATTCCCGCATGCCCTCCGGGAACCTGTGAGGTTCCTCGGACGGCTTCGACCTGTCCGCAGCATCAGAGCCAGGCTGCCTATAACCGGGTAGATGCCCGAGCATGGGATACGTACCGGCGCACGGTCCGGGGAGACTTTACGGCGTTTAGCGTTAGCTAAGATCGAACGTACAACAAAAGACCCCCGGAGCAATCCGGGGGTCTCGTCTTGCATGGGGCCTAGATCCTCGCTAGGCCCTGAGGGCTACGGGTAGCCAAGCCACGGCTGATCAGTCAGCTCCGGCGCTACTGGCCGCAGTGGTCCCTGCATCTGCGCGTTCTGCACGCCCTTGTCCATCGGTTTCCCTTTCGTCTTCATCCGAGGGGCTGAGACCAAGATCTCTAGGGAAGGGCGGGTAGTCGGTGTAGTTCATGCGCTTGCGGGCTTCCGCGACCAACTCCTCATGCCGGTATCTGGTAGCCGTCCTAAGCTCCGCGACTAGCTCGGCATGCGTCATGTAACCAGGCTTCCACCGCCCATCGCGGTCCCTGCCGATGTCCCCGATCTTCCCTATCGTCGCCATGCCCCAGTCCCTGTCGGCCTGCTGTGGCCGGTCGGCCACTGCAAAGCCATACTAGTCCACCTAGTCCACTAGGTCCATGTCGTGCACGCTGTTAACGGAGTGACCCTAGTGGGGATCTAGCGTCTTGCCATGGCCAAGACCGATGACCTGTCAGGGGTGCCCCGCTATCTCCAGATAGCGCGTGACATCGAGACTCAGATCAGGTCTGGTCAACTGGAGCCTGGCAATCCGGCTCCCTCCCGGAACTACCTAGCCGATACCTACGGCGTTGCCAGGGAGACGGCAGCCAGGGCGCATCACTGGCTGGCTGAGCGTGGATACCTCGTGGCCGTGGCTGGTGTCGGCATGGTGGTCACTCCCCCAGACCGCTGGCCTGCGGGGCCAGGAGACAGCTCTAGGCCGTCTTAGGGTCTTCTGGGCCTCTGGCCTGGCCCTACCATCCTGGTGCTTCCAGGCAGCCCGGCAGGGCTGTAGCCTGTAGGCGGAACAGTCAAAACTTCCGTCGAGCCTACTCGGCTTGGTGTTTTCGCTGGTCAGACTACCTAAGTGCCCCGAGCGCGACTCGAACGCGCGACCTACCGCTTAGGAGGCGGCGGGTGCGGGCGGGGCTAGCGGGGCTAGCGGGGCGATGGGGAGCACGTGCCGATCCGCGCGGTACGAGGCACCGGCGCGGATCTTGCCAGAGCTGCCCGTGGCTGGGTCGACGACCAGGTTGCCGCCGCCGGTGACGACGGTGAGCGTGGCGCGGGCTGAGGGGCTGGTGGCGACGGCGACGACTTCCGGGCCGCCGTCGCTATCGGCTGTGAGCGCGAATGGACCGCGGGGCACCAGGACGGCTGCGTTCCCGCCGTCCGTGGTGACGTCCGCGGTGACCGGCGCCGAGGCGAAGACGACGCGGGCGTCGCCGCCGTCCGAGTTCACCGCTATCGTCTGCGCGGCCACGCCACTCGCCGCCAACTGCCCGCCGTCCGTGGTAATGATGGCACTCACGGCAGTGAGGCCCTGCACGACCACGTTGCCACCGCCGCTGTCGGTGTTCAGCACGCCGTCGACGTTCAGCAGGCTCTGGTTCCCGCCCTCGCTCGTGGCGGTGAGCGGACCGTGAACCGACGAGGCGATCACGGCGCCGCTACCGGAGTCGATGGTGGCCCCGGCGACGTTGGAGATGGCCACGTTGCCGCCGTTCGTCACCGCCGTGACCGACACCGTGGAGGGGACGGTCACCGTGAACCCGACCTGGCAGTCCTGGCTAGCGCAGGAAGGGACATCCAGGGAGAGCTGGCCGTCGGACACCGAGTCGATGACGGCGGGCGCCGGTCCCTGCTGTGGGTCGTAGTCGACCTGCTCGGTGACCCGGGTGCTGCTGCCGCCGATCACCTGGACGTTGCCACCGTAGCTCTGCAAGCTCAGGTGACTGAACGGCTCGCTGATGGCGAGGGTGCGGGTCCTAGTGTCCATCGGCAGGGCATGGATGGCCCTGGGCTGCGACAGTGCCGCGCCGACGAAAGCGCTCATCGCGCCGATCACGATCACGCCGCTGATGGCCCAGATCCCCCGGCCGCGCGGGCGCTTGGGGCCGTGTTGCTGCTGGTGGTACTGCACGTCGACGGACGGCCGGGGCGAGGCAGGAGATCTCATCGCGGTCACCGGGTGCAAGGCAGGTCGACGGACAGCAGGGTCGGCCCGCCTGGCGGGCTGAAGACGTCGAAGTCCCCGTCGACGGACTTGGCGCGCTTGGCCAGCCCGGTTAGGCCGGTGCCACGGGCCGGGTCGGCCCCGCCGATGCCGTCGTCGCTCACGATGATGTGCAGTCGGTTACCGGCGCGTTGCACCACTACCTCCGCTTGGCTTGCCTGGGCGTGCTTGGCGATGTTGGCCAGGCCCTCGGACACGACGAAGTACGCGACCGCCTCGATCACCGGTGCCGGGCGGCGCGGCAGGTCTACGGTCAGCCGGACCGGGATCGGCATCCGTGCTGCGATCCCGGACAGCGCGGCGTCCAGGCCCCGGTCCTCAAGAACGGCCGGGTGCAGCCCCCGGATCAGGTCCCGCAATTCGGCCAGGGCGGCCTTGGCCTCCTCGTGGGCCTGCCCGAGTGCCTGCTGAGCTTCCTCGGCGGTCGTGGCGTTGACCCGGGCCATGCCCAGGTTGATGGCCAGCGAGACGAGCCGCTGCTGGGTGCCGTCGTGCAGGTCCCGCTCCAGGCGGCGGCGCTCGGCGTCGGCGGCGTCCACCATCCCGGCCCGAGTCTGCGTCAGGTGCTCGACCCGGTGCTCTAGTTCCTCCGCGCGACTCGGCCCAAGCAGCGTCCACGCGGCCCACGCGTCCAGCGTGGCGATCCTGGCGGTAAGCCACGGCGCGACAAACAGCCCCGCGATCCCCGTGAAGGTCTGCAAGACGCCCATCGTGGCGCCAAGCTGCGCGAGGCCAGCCACCCTGGCACCGATTACCGCGCCGTCCGGGTACGTGGCCTGCCGGAAGAACGCGCCCGGCGGCAGGCCCCAGGCCCACAAGTACTCCAGCGCGAGCAGCAGCGAGGCCAGCCACATGCCGATTGCCGCCAGGGCGGCCGCGGCGAGGGCGGGGGCGGCGAGGAAGTGGTAGCCCAGTTGCCGCCAGGTCGCCTGCGACCAGGCCGCCCGTACGAGGCCCTGCACGGTCAGCCGGTCTGTGATCAGCGGCTGCGGCGGGATGTCAATTCGCGCCGTCGTCCGCAGCCGGTGCCGCTGGATCTGCGTCAGCACCGGTACCAGCAGGAACACCATGAGGAGCCACAGTAGCCACAAAGGGGCCGCGAGGCCGTGCCACAGCACCGACCAGCGCCCGGCGACGAGGACCCGGATACCCGGGGCAGACATCCCGAGGAGCAGTGCCGGGATCGCTCCCGCGAGGTATAGGGCTTGCCCCCACGACCGCGGCGACCACGGCATGGGCCGGCGACGCCGGGGAGGCGCAGGCGGGAACGCGACGGATGTGGCCATGTCCATCACGGTATGTGCCGGGTCCCGGTGCACACCAGGCAGGCAGGCTCACGCTTCGGGGTGAAGCTAGCTGCACCATGCCCAGGCACCCCGTAGGCGACCTGGCTCGCCGGCGCCACCAACTCCGAACAAGCTTGTCTCAGCTTCGCCAACGACTCGCGGCCGTATCGGCTCGCTGGCGCCAGCGACTCGCGGCCGTTTCGGCTCGGCTGCGCCAGCGACTCGTAACGGTGCTGACGTGACGGTGCCAGCGAGGGCACTGTGATGATGCGTCTGCGCTGGCGAGCTCACGGGGTTCGGGTGCGTCTGCGCTGGCGAGCTCGCGGGGTTCGGGTGCGTCTGCGCTGGCGAGCTCACGGGGTTCGGATGCGTCTGCGCCAGCCGTTCGGCTCGGCTGCGCCAGCGACTCGTAACGGTGCTGACGTGACGGTGCCAGCGAGGGCACTGTGATGATGCGTCTGCGCCAGCCGTTTCGGCTCGGCTGCGCCAGCGACTCGTAACGGTGCTGACGTGACGGTGCCAGCGAGGGCACTGTGATGATGCGTCTGCGCCGGCGAGCTCACGGGGTTCGGGTGCGTCTGCGCTGGCGAGCTCGCGGGGTTCGGGTGCGTCTGCGCTGGCGAGCTCACGGGGTTCGGGTGCGTCTGCGCTGGCGAGCTCGCGGGGTTCGGGTGCGTCTGCGCCGGCGAGCTCGCGGGGTTTGGGTGCGTCTGCGCCAGCGAGTCCGCATGAGCTGGAGCGGGCCACTGCTTGCACATGCCAAATTTTATTGGCAGGTGCCAATTCGATGTGTATGCTGGCGGCCATGACGGGAGATGAACTGCTGAAGGTGCTGGCGACCCTCGCTAACCCGCACCGGCTGAGGGTCGTGGCCTCACTGACCGACGAGCGGAACTACGTCAGCGCGCTGGCCCGCGACCTGGGCATCAGCCGTGCCCTGCTCCAGGTTCACCTGCGCAAGCTGGAGTCGGCCGGGCTGGTGAAGTCCTCCGTCGAGGTATCCGACGACGGCAAGGCCATGAAGTTCTACGAGGTGGCGCCGTTCGCGCTGCCCCTGACGCCTGAGGTGATCGCCGCCGCCGTCCGCACCCTCAGCACTGATGACAACAGCACCACAGATAAGGACCTGACGGAGGAACTGCGATGAGCTCCTTGAAACTAGCAATCCTCTGCGTGACCGGCCTGGCCCTGTTCGGGCTGTCGACCGTCGCATATCACGCGTCCGTGCAGGCGGGCAGCGCCCCGTCGTTCGTCGCGGTCGTGGCATTCCTGGTGGCCGGGGTCGTGCTCGTCTCCGGCTTGCGGTACCTCACCGCTCGCAGGCAGTCTCACCACCAGCTCACCAGCGGCGAGCAGTATCGCGCGCTCGCCGAGGAGTACCGGCGGCTGTCCGACCTGGCGATCACCGCCCAGGAGCACACCGACCTCAAGATGGGCGAGATCAGCGTCCAGCTGGACTACCTGCGCACGCAGAACGAGTCCCTGCAGAAGATCCTGCGCGACGTCGAGTGAGTCCCTTTTCCTCCGGCTTCCTTGCTCGGTGCGGCAGGATGAAGGGACTCAAAGGTATAGCTACCTTCACCCCTAATTGGGCAGCGCGGGCTAATGCGCGGCCCCGGCCGCTTCGGCCATCCTTTGCACCGTGGCAGAAGAAAAGAGAACCCCCTTGACTATGCAGAACGGGCCTGCCCACTCGGGCGACGTCATCCGACTGGATAACGTGACCAAGGTTTACCAGGCGGGTGTCGCGCCGGCCCTCGCGGACGTGAGCATGAGCGTGGCTTCCGGGGAGGTCGCGGCCATCATGGGACCGTCAGGCAGCGGCAAGTCGACCCTGCTGAACCTGATCGCGGGCTTGGACAAGCCCACTCGCGGCACCGTGCACGTAGCCGGGCAGCGGATTGACGCCCTCGGCGAGGCCGCGCTGGCCAGGTTCCGCTCCCGGCACGTCGGGATCATCTTCCAGTTCTTCAACCTCCTCGATGACCTCACCGTCGAGGACAACGTGCTGCTGCCCGCCCAGCTCGCCGGGGCCTCCCGCCGCAAGGCGAGGGAACGCGCCGGCGAGCTGCTGGACCGGATGGGCATCGCCGGGCAGCGCAATGACTACCCGGCTCGGCTGTCAGGCGGCCAGCGCCAGCGCGTCGCCATCGCCCGCGCGCTGGTTAACTCGCCCGAGCTGCTGCTGGCCGACGAGCCGACCGGTGCCCTCGACACTGCCACTGGCCAGGAGATCGGCCGGGTGCTCACCGAGCTGAACGCGGCCGGGCAGACCCTCGTGCTGGTCACCCACGACCCCGCGCTGGCCAAGAGGTACGCGGCTCGCACGGTCCAGATCGTCGACGGCCGCATAGCCAACCCGCAGTCCGCGCACGCCGCCGCGCCAGCGGGCAGCGGAGTGCCGGCATGAGCGAGCTGACGAGGCGCGGTGGCGCCTGGACGCAGGAGCGACGAGGAACGAGGAGCGACGAGGGAAGGCGTCGCCTGTCCGGCGTCCAGAGGCGAGCGGGGGATACGGCATGAGTACCCTGTCCGTCGTACGCACGGCGAGCGGCGGGATTATGCGGCATAAGGTGCAGGCGTTCGTCCTGTGCATGGTGCTGCTGGTCTCCACCGCGTCCGCGACCCTGGGCCTGGCGCTGCTCGAGGCCAGCAACGGCCCGTTCAACCACGCGTTCGCCGCCCAGAACGGCGCGGACATCACCCTCACGGTGAACGCCGACCGCGCCACGGCCGCACAGTTGGCCGCCACCACGCACGCGGCCGGAGTCACCGCCTCCGCCGGGCCGTTCACTCAGGTCACGTTCCCGGTCGATTTCCAGGGCCAGCCGTGGGGCTCGGTCCTGGCCGTCGGCCGTTCGACGCCGACCAGCCCGGTCGACACGGTGGACCTGACCTCCGGGCACTGGCCGGACGGTCCCGGCCAGATAGTCTTTGACGCCCGCCCTGGCCTCATCGGAGGGCCGGGGGGCCAACTAGAGCTGGGCAGCACGTTCCAGGCGACCACCTTGCCCGGCGAGCCGGTCCTCACGATCGTCGGCTTCGCTACCTCGATCACGCGCTCCGCCATGGCCTGGGTCACCCCTGCCGAGGCGACGATCTTGCGGGCGGACGTGACGACGGCGTCGGCGAGCACCTCCACCAGCGCCGCGGTGAGCGGCGCGAAGCCGGGCCAAGCCACGGTAGCCGCCGCGACCTCGACGGGAACCACGGCCACGCCGCCCGTTGAGCAGATGCTCTACCGGTTTGCCAGCGCCGGCACCAACGCGCAGATCCGCACCGACCAGGCGGCGCTGACCAAGATCATCCCCGCCGCCGCGATCGTGGGCACGAACAACTGGCTCACCCAGCAGTCCAGGTCCAACAGCACCAGTTCGATCATGGAGCCGTTCGTCATCGCGTTCGCGCTGATCGGCCTCATCATGGCCGTGCTCATCGTCTCCAACGTAGTCAGCGGTGCGGTCGTCGCCCAGTACCACCGGATCGGCGTGCTGAAGTCGCTCGGCATGACCCCAGGCCAGGTCATCACGGTGTACCTCAACCGGATCGGATGGCCCGCCCTAGTCGGATGCGTTATCGGCGTGGTCCTCGGCGACCTGCTGTCGACCCCGGTCCTGGGCAAGTCAGCGGGTGCCTACGGCGTCGGCCATCAGCAGGTACCGCCATGGGTCCTGCTCGCCGCGCCGCTGGCGATGCTCGCGCTGACGATGCTGGCCGCGTTCGGCCCGGCGCTGCGTGCCGGGCGGCTGTCGGCAACCGAGGCGATCGCCGCTGGGCGCGCCCCCAAGTCCGGCCACGGCTACCTGGCGCACCGGCTCCTGTCGAAGCTGAGCGTGCCGCGCCCGGTCAGCCTCGGGCTCGCCTCGCCATTCGCCAGGCCTGGCCGGACCGTGGTGACGCTGTTCGCCATCGCGTTCGGTGCCACCGCTGTGATCTTCGCGATCGGCCTGACCACATCCCTCAACCGGGTGCAGGCCGATGGCGCCCAGGCCGCCACCGTGCCGGTTCAGATCCAGTGGAACGGCCCGGGTACCGCAGCGGGTCCGGACCAGAACTATCCGTCGCAGCCGCAGGACAACGTCGTCACCGCCACCCTGGCAGCCCAGCCAGGCATCGCCCACTCGGACGTGCTCTACAACAGCAGTGTCACTGTCCCGGCCATCGCGGGGCAGGTCCAGGCTCAGGTGTTCAACGGCGGTTCCTCCTGGCAAGGCTGGACCATGGTCGCCGGCCACTGGTTCAGCGGGCCTGGCCAGGTCGTCGTCAACACCGAGTTCCTCGACGACAGCGGCCTTTCTGTCGGCGACACCACGACGGTGAACGGCGGGACGGTGATCGGCGGGGCCGCGACGAGCACCGTGAAGATCGTCGGCGAGCTCTTCGATCCGTCCAACCAGCCGGATATCTACGCCAGCGCGCAGACCCTGCCCGACGTCGCCACGGTGTCGAACCTGGGGCAGTGGAACATCGGGCTGAAGCCCGGTACGAAGGTCAGCTCCTATATCGCGGGGGTCAACAAGGCCCTGGGCAGCTCCAGCCCGTGGGCCGCCATCAGCCAGCAGGGCGGCGGGCAGTTCTTCACGATCGCCAGCGCCCTGATCGGCCTGCTGTCGCTGATGGTAGCGATCGCCTCCGGCCTGGGCGTGCTCAACACGGTGCTGATGACTACCCGGGACCGCGTCCACGACCTGGGCATCTTCAAGGCGATCGGGATGCGGCCCGGCCAGGTCCTGGCCATGGTGTGCTGCTGGGTGCTGGGCCCGGCGATCCTCGCGGCGGTGCTCGCCGCACCCGCGGCGGTCCAGCTGAACTCGGCCACGCTCAGCGCCATGGCGAACGCCGCGCACACCGGGATACCCGACAGCATACAGTCCGTGTTCCCGATCGCGAGGCTAGCGCTGCTGTCCCTGGCGGCACTGGTCATCGCAGCCCTCGGCGCGCTCCTGCCGGCGTCCTGGGCGGCCCGCGCCCGGCCAGCCGTCGCACTGCGGACCGAGTAAGCACTGCGGACCGAGTAAGCACTGCGGACCGAGTAAGCACTGCGGACCGAGTAAGCACTGCGGACCGAGTAAGCACTGCGGACCGACCAAGCACAGCGGGTGGGAGCGAGCAAGCCTCGCTCCCACCCCATCCCTGTCCCCACTACCCAGCCCGGCGAGGTGCCGTAGCGTGACTTCCATGCCGATGGACGAGCAGCCGACACCGCGAGCCGCAGCTGGCAGGCTCCGGCTGGTAATCGGCGAGGACAGCGTGCTGCTCCTCGCCGGGCTCACCAAGCTCCTGGAGAGCGCCGGGTTCGAGGTTGCCGCCGCGGCCAGCGACGGCACCGAGCTACTCGCGGCCGTTGAGCGGGAACATCCCGACCTAGTCATCGCGGACGTGCGGATGCCCCCGACCTTCACGGACGAGGGCATCCGCGCGGCGCTAGCGATCCGCGCCCGGTGGCCGGACATCGCGATCCTCGTACTGTCGCAGTACGTGGAGGAGCGGTACGCCGCCGACCTGTTGTCCTCCAATACCAGGGGCGTCGGCTACCTGCTGAAGGACCGGGTCGCCGACGTCACCGAATTCCTCGACGCGCTGCGCCGGGTCGCGGCCGGCGGCACCGCGCTGGATCCCGAGGTGGTGGCCCAGTTGCTGGTCCGGCGCGGCCCGGACCCGCTGGAGGCACTAACCCAGCGGGAACTCGGTGTGCTGGCGCTCATGGCCGAGGGCCGCTCCAACGCGGAGATCGGTGAGTCACTTGTCATCACCGACAGCGCGGTGAGCAAGCACATCAACTCGATTTTCGGCAAGCTGGCCCTGCACCCCGGCGACACCGGCCACCGCCGCGTCCTGGCGGTGCTGCGCTACCTTGGTGCCGGCCCGGCCGCGTAGCGACAGTCCCGCCGTAGCCGGCCCGGCCGCGTAGCCGGCGGTCCCGTCGTAGCCGGCAGCTCTGCTACGCCGGCCTTACCACCACTTGCTCTCCAGGGCGCGGTCGGTGCCGCGGGTCCGGTCGAGTGCGTCGAGCGCCGCCATGTACTCATCCGGCAACGTGAAGTCGAAGACTCCCGCGTTCTCGGCGATCCGCTCGCGGCGCGTCGACTTGGGGATGACCGGCAGTCCGCGCTGCACGCACCAGCGGATCAGGACCTGCGCCATAGTGCGCCCGGTCCGCTCGGCGATCGCGGCCACCCGGGCGTCCTGCAGGTGGCGGCCGGTGCCAAGCGGGCTGTAGGCCTCCAGCGCGATCCCGTGGCTGTCGGCGGCTTCCAGCAACCCGCGCCGGTACTCGACGGCACTGAACTGAACCTGGTCGACCACAGGCGGGATGGAGGCAGAGCTGACCACCTTATCGAGGTCCGCGGCGCTGAAGTTGGAGACGCCGATCGATCGTGCCAGGCCAAGCTCCCTGGCCTTCTCCATGCCCGGCCATGCCCTCACAGGCCCGCCCTTCGGCCAGTGGACCAGGTAGAGGTCGACATTGTCCACGCCCAGGCGCTCGAGGCTGTGCTGCAGCTCAACGACAGGGTCCGCGGCGTTCGGGAGGAATTTGGTGGTGATGAATACCTCGTCACGGGGCACACCGGACTCGCGCAGCGCCCGCCCGACGCTTTCCTCGTTGCCATAGGCCTGCGCCGTGTCGATATGCCGGTAGCCCAGCTCAAGCGCCCATCGGACGGCGTCCACCGTCTGCGGGCCATCCGGGATCTGCCACACGCCAAGGCCGAGCATCGGGATGGCGTTGCCGTCGCTGAGCTTCCGGGTCGGTTGTGCTGTCATCGGCTGTCTCCTGGAGCTGCGCTGGGATTCGTTGGACAAGGGCCTATAACTCTCCGAGCAGTGCAGAGATTTCCGTTCGGTGTTCGTGGTCCCGAGGTAAACCGCCGTAGCGTCGTCGCTATGGCACTGTCAGGCGTCGCGGAAGCGGAGCGCGAGCCCGCCGATCAGCAGCGCGCCGACGGCCCACGCGGCGACGACGCCTAGGCCCTGCCATGGGGTGATCGGCAGGGCCTTGAGTCCGACTGTTGACATCGCGTAGGAGCCTGCCATCATCGGGCTGGCCTGGTTCAGGTGCCGGGCCAGCCAGTGGGACGGCGCCGCAGCCGTGATGATCGGGAACGCGAACAGCAGCCCTGCCGCGATGCCGATCGCCGCACCGGAGTTGCGCACGGCCATCGTGATGCCCAGCGCCATCAGCGCGATCAGCACCAGGTACGCCGCGGCGCAGCAGAAGGCCCGCAGGTCGGTCCCGGAGGACAGGGACAGCACCACGTAGCCGTTCGCCGCCGACAGGCCGCGAGCTGGCAGCAGCAGCCGTCCGGCGATGAACGATCCGAGGACCCCGACGAGCGAGGCCGCCAGCATGGCGCCGAGAACCAGAAGAGCCTTCGCGGCCAGCACCCAAAGCCGCCGCGGCATCGCCGCCAGGGTTACCCGGATCATCCCGGTGCCGTACTCGCCGCCGATCGCCGCCGCGCCCACGCAGGCCGCGAGGACCTGCCCCAGGTACAGGCCGGTCAGCGCGACCTTCGCCGGGTCGGCGCCGGTGTCGGCGGGGGAGCAGGATCCGGGCGTGCACGAGAACGCCGCCGACACGGCCGCGCCCAGCGCGCAGGTGAGCACGGCCGTCGCCGCCAGCAGCCAGAACGTGCCGGGCAGCGTCCGGAACTTGGTCCACTCCGCGTGCAAGGCGAGCGGCATGGGGCTAGATGAGATGGCTGGTCTCGAGGCGGCCGAAGTGGCCGGTGATGCTGTGGCGGGGACCACCGCGCTCACGCGTCCCTCCGGCGCAGCAGCCAGCCAGCCGCGCACAGGGCCACTGCGGTCCACCCGACCAGCACCCCGAGGCCGGCCCACGCCGGCAGCGGGTAGTAGCCGTTCGCCGGCGTGTACGGCGCGATCACCTGGTGGTAGGCCGGGTAGGCCTGCTGGACGGAGAACGCGGCGACCGGCAGGACGCGCAGCAGCCATTCCTGGGCCGGGGTGGACAGCAAGTGATTCGCGCTGGCCAGCAGGTACGGGATGAAGATGACCACGATCACCGCCACGATCGCCAGCGCGCTGCGCCGTGCCATCGTGGCGATCGCCAGCGCCAGCACCGCGGAGACGGCCAGCAGCAGGGCGGTCCCGACGACCATCCGGACCTCGGTCGGCGTGGGTATCGGATCGATCGGAGCGCCGCCACTACGCAGTACGTGCAGCCCGAGTGGCAGCGTGATGCCCGCGGCGATCAGGCCCACCACGAACGTCGCGAGGAAGATCACCACGGACTTGGCGGCCAGCACCCGCCACCGTGACGGCGTGGCGGCGAACGTCATCCGGATCATCGCGCGCCGGTACTCGGCCGCGATGAACAGGGCCGCCACGATGATGACCGCGATCAGTGCCACGAATACCCCGATTAGGACGAACTGAGCGCTCCCCCCGATGCCGTCCGGGCCGCCTGGCACGTCCGGCCCGATGTCACCCGACCCGATCACCGTGAATGACGCCGTGCCGACCTGGTGGTAGGAGCCGTTGAAGACGGTGCCACGACTCGGGTTGGGCATGCCAGGCACCACTCGCCCGTTGCTGGACCCAATGGCCGTCCCTGTCCACGCACCGGAAGCTCCCGGTACTGATACGTGACCGAACGTCCCGGTCGCCAGCGTTGCCCCGTCGTAATACCCCTGCGAGGTGCTAAATGCCTTCGAGTCCGACTGTTGTGACGGCGACGCCGCGAACAGCCCGACCTGGGCGGTTCGGGTCGCGGGCAGCCCGTGCACGTCGTAGCTGCCCACCAGGGTCCAGGTCGTCCCGTTCAGCGAGTCATAACCGGAGACGACCGAGCCGGAGCGCACCAGCCGCAGCCACCGCGGCGATGAGGGCGACGCATTACCGGGCAGTCCCGCCGCATCCCCGGTGTAGTCCCACTGCATCCGCACCCCGTTGGACCCGGTGACCAGCATCGCCGCGTACGCCGAGCCACGGGTGGTGCTCGCCTTGATCATGATGCCCGCCTTGGCCCACGGCTGCGTGGCAGACACCATCGCGCCCGGCGACCCAGGACCGCCCTGCCCCGATGGGAACTCGCCGGCCAGCCCCGTGACCTGGGCCGTGATCGACCCGCCTGCGGGCAGCGCCTCGTGCACGAAGTAGAAGTCGTCGGTTACCGCCTGCGAGTCCGGCCCGATCGGCGCGCTAGGGCAGGCGACGGTCCGCACGGCCCTCGCGCCGCTCGGACTGGCGACTCCGATGGCGCAAGTGGCATGCCCCAGTTGCGTGAAGCCCACCGGCAGCGCCGCGGCCAGCAGCAGGCCGATGAGGAACCCGCGCACCGTCCGCAGCTTCGTCCACTCCGACCGCAGCAGCGAGCCGAACCCCGGCGTCCGGGCCGGCCGCGCCGATGGCTCTTGTGGCGTGATGACCGTCATGGGGTCACCGCCCGGAACTCCACGGCCTCTCGCGTCAGTTCCATGTACGCCTCTTCCAGCGACGCCCGGTGAGCCGAGATCTCGGTGAAGGAGATGCCCGCCGCGGTGAGAACGGCCACGACCCGTTCGGAAGAAAGGTTCGCAATAGTCAGCAGGTCCAAGTCCATGACGGCAACCCGGCCGCCGGCCTGGGCCAGCGCGGTGACGGCCTCGTCCCGGGCCGGCGTGCGGACCCGCACCTGGCCGTTGGAGGCCCGCGCGATCAGGTCCGCGACCGGCGTGTCCGCGATCACCTTGCCACGGCCGACGACGACCAGGTGGTCGGCGGCGTCCTCAAGCTCGCTCATCAGGTGCGACGACACCAAGATCGCGCGCCCCTGGGCGGCCAGTGACCGCAGGAATCCTCGCATCCACACGATGCCCTCGGGATCCATGCCGTTGAACGGCTCGTCCATCATCACGATCGGCGGGTCGCCGAGCAGCGCCGCCGCGATGCCCAGCCGCTGCCGCATGCCGAGCGAGTAGCCGCCGGCCTTCCGCCGGGCCACGCCTTGCAAGCCCGCTTGCTCGATGACCTCATCCACCCGGCGCGACCCAAGGCCCTGGGAGTGCGCCAGCCACAGCAGGTGGTTGCGCGCCGACCGGCTCGGCTGCAGCGCGCCAGCGTCCAGCAGCGCGCCCAGGTGCGCCAGGGGGTTCTTCAGCGCGGCGTATGGCTTGCCGCTGACCAGCGCGGTCCCGGAATCGGGCGCGTCCAGGCCTAGGATGACGCGCATGGTGGTGGACTTGCCCGCGCCGTTCGGCCCGACAAAGCCAGTCACCTGGCCCGGCGCGACAGTGAACGTCATCCCGTCCAGTGCGTGGCGCGGCCCGAACCGCTTGCGCAGCCCGGAAACTTCGATCGTTGCTTGCATGCCGCCAAACCTAGAGACCGTAGGTGGTCCGCGGCGTCACGCGCCAGAGGGGTCTTCACCGGCCCCGTCTCCCTCATTCCGAACGTCCCGGCTCCCCCTTGCGAGCTACCTCCATGTGGCACGAGGCGGTGATGCCCGCGGCCGCCGGCGGCGAGGACAATGACCATGATGAGAATGGACTGGCTCACGCGAACAGGCGCGCAGGGGCAGCGGCGGGTGCCGGCCGTCGTGGTCGTGCCGCTCGCGATCCTCGCCTGCGGCCAGGCCTTCGCCGGGTCGGTCAGCGTCTTGCCGGTGGCCGTCGGGCCGGGGGAGCAGGCGCCGAGTTACGGGCAGATGGTGGTGACCGCGCTGCCGGCGTGCCTGCTGGCGCTGGCGACGACGGCGCTGCTCGCCGTCGCGCGGCCGCTGCCCGCCGCGGTGGGGGCCTGCCTGGCGTCCATCGTGGCACTGGCCTGGTTCCAGCTGGCCACCGTCGCCGGAGTGATCGCCGTCCTGCTCGCGGCCTACCGCCTGGGAGCGACGCCCGCCGCGTCCAATGCCGTTGGCCGCACCCCCCGCTGGCTGCATGGCCGGTACGTGGCCGTCGCGCTCGGAGTGCCGTTCCTGCTGATGGCGCTGGCCTCCCGGGATGCCTGGGCCGTCCTGCTCGCCTCCGGCATCCCGATCGCGGCCGGAGCCGGAATAGCCGTCGCGGCCGGGCGCTCGCAGACCGGCGAGGACGAGGCCCGGACCGTGCTGACCCACACGCTGACCGAGCACCTGGCGCGCGGCGAGCGGGCACGGATCGTCCGGGAACTGCACGACGTGGTCGCGCATCACATCTCCATGATCGCGGTGCGAGCGGAAACGGCGCGGCTGACGACGCCAGGCATGCCGCAAGCCGGGGCGGAGCGGCTGCTCGAGATCGGCGACGCCGCCCGCGCCGGGCTGACGGAGATGCGGCGACTGCTCGGCGTGCTGCGCGAGGACGTGTCCGCCGACGAGGTGGGGGAGCGGCAGCCGCAGCCGGGCCTGAAGCAGGTCACCGCCCTAGTCGACGAGGGGCGCGGGGCATCCGGCGGGGCCGTGCGGCTGATCGTGTCGGGAGCGGTGACGGCACTCGACCCGGGGGTCGAGCTCGTGGCCTACCGCATCGTGCAGGAAGCGCTGACCAATGCCCGGCGGCACGCCCCCGGCGCGGCCGTCGACGTGGAGCTCCGGTACGAGCGGGACCTGCTGCGGCTGCGAGTCCGGGACAACGGGCCGGGCCCGGATGGCAATTGCTCCCGAAGCCACTCCATCCGGTTCAGTCCCTCCAGCTCTTCCAGTCGCTGCGACGTCGGCGGTCACGGACTGCTGGGGATGCGGGAGCGGGCCGCGACCGTCGGCGGGGGCGTGCATACTGGGGCTGCGCCGGGCGGCGGGTTCCTCGTCGAGGCCGTGCTGCCGGTGAAGCCAGATGGGGTGACGGGTTGACTGGGTGCGAGCCGTGATCGGGATCGTCGTCGCCGACGACCATGAGGTCGTCCGGGCCGGGTTCGCGGCGCTGCTGGATACCCAGCCGGACTTCACCGTCCTGGGCACGGCGGCGGACGGGGCCGAGGCCGTTGCGACATGCCGCCGCGTGCACCCGGACGTTGTCCTCATGGACGTGCGGATGCCCGGCGTGGACGGGATCGAGGCGACCCGGCTGCTGCTGGCCGGCGATGGCTCCGGTGGCGGCCCCGCGGCTCGGCCCGGTGCCGAAGGTGCTGATCCTGACGACGTTCGACCTCGACGAGTACGTCTTCGACGCGCTGCGGGCCGGGGCGAGTGGCTTCCTGCTGAAGGACGTGACCGCTGAGCGGTTGTTCGAGGGCGTGCGCGTCGTCGCATCCGGCGAGGCGCTACTGTCGCCGGGCGTTACCAGGCGGCTGATCAGCGAGTTCGCCAGGCTGAGGCCGGCCGACGGCTCGCCGTCCCCGGCCGGCGGCGTGCCCTTCGCGGTGTCGGCGCTGACCCCGCGCGAGACCGAGGTGCTGCGCCTGGTCGCCGAGGGCTTGTCCAACACCGAGATCGCCCGCAGGCTCGTGGTAACCGAGGAGACAGTCAAGACCCACGTCAGCCGCCTGCTGGCCAAGCTTGGCCTGCGCGACCGCACCCAGGCCGTGGTCCTGGCGTACGAGTCCGGCCTGGTCGTCCCCGGCCGGGGCTAGGCCCTTGGCTGGGGTACGCTCGGCGAGGTGAAGGTTCAGTCGCTCGGATACCGCACGGACCTGATGATCCGGGAGCTTGAGGGCAGCCTGGTCGAGGACCGGGGTGATTACCTGGTCATCCGCAGCCCGCGCGACCCGGGCTTTTGGTGGGGGAACTTCCTGCTGATGCCGCCGCTGGCACCGTGGGCCATCGGGAACTGGCTCGACCGGTTCGCCGTGGAGTTCCCGGACGCGCCGCACGTGGCGATCGGCGTGGACGTCACCGGTGACCCTGCGGCTGGCCTCGCGGCCGGCGAGGCGGATCTGGCCGCCGTCGGCCTGGCCCTGGAGCGGTCGGTGGTCCTCACGGCTGGCGAGGGCAGGCTGCGCCCGCCGCCGCGTCCCAACGCCGAGGCGACGTACCGGGCGCTGTCGGGTGACGCCGACTGGGTGCAGGCCCTGCGACTGCGGGCCGTCATCAGCGAGGGCGGCCCCGGTGGCGGCGACAGCGAGTTCACCCGGGCGCGGGTCGGCGCAGAGCGGGCCCTGACCGAGGCAGGCCACGCGACCTGGTACGGCGCCTTCCTCGGCGACGACCTGGTCGCGCAGCAAGGCGTCGTCGCCGATGCCGCCTCCGGCCTGGCCAGGTACCAGAACGTCGAGACCCACCCCGGATTCCGGCAGCGGGGCCTGGCCGGCATGCTGACCTGGCACGCCGGACGCGCCGCGCTGGCGGCGCTCGGTGCGCAGGGCACGCTTGTCATCGTCGCCGACCCCGACTACGTCGCGATCAGCGTCTACCGCTCGGTCGGCTTCGCCGACACCGAGTCCCACATCGCCCTCCAGCGTTCCCCGGCAGACTCCGACCTGGCGTCCTAGTCAATCCGGCAGGGACGCACGGACTCCGGGCGCTTGCGGAAGCGGATATCGCTGACAGTCGAAGTGCCCGTATTCGGTAGTGTTTGCGGTATGTCGAGCGTAGAGGGCTTCCCCGGGGTCGATGCCAGTCGGCCGCATCCGGCACGGATTTACGACTATGGCATTGGCGGCAAGAACCACTTCGCCGTCGACCGCGCGCTGGCGGAGCAGGTGCTGGCCGCCATGCCGACCGCGCGCACCGTCGCGCGGGAGAACCGCAAGTTCCTCGGCCGCGCGGTCCGGTTCCTGGCGGCCGAAGCCGGGATCCGGCAGTTCCTCGACGTCGGCAGCGGACTGCCCGCCACCGACAACGTGCACGAGGTCGCCCAGCGAGCCGACCCCTCCTGCCGTGTCGTCTACGTCGACAACGACCCCTCGGTGCTCCCGCACGCGCGGGCACTGCTCGCCAGCGCGCCCGAGGGCCGCACCGGCTACTTCACCGGGGACCTGCGGCACCCGGCGGCGATCTTGGCCCATGAGGTGACCCGCGAGATCCTGGACTTCAGCCAGCCGATCGGGCTCGTCCTCGTCTCGGTGCTGCCCTTCCTGGTGGACGACGACAAGCCCGCCGACATCCTCGCCACCTTGCTTGCCGCCCTGCCGCCGGGCAGCTACCTTGTCGCGACGCACACTACCGCCGAGCACGATCCGGACGGCTGGGATGGAGTCAAGCGCGCCTACTCGGGCGCCAGCATCGCTGGTCAGGTCCGGGACTCCGCCGATTTCGCCCGGCTGGCCTTCGGCAGCCTCGACCTGATGGCGCCGGGTGTGGTTCTCGTGTCGCAATGGCGTCCGGACGCGCCGGCCCGTATCCCGTTCCCGCCGAGGTCAGCTGTTACGGCGGCGTGGCGCGCAAGCCGTGATTTCCCACTGCCGGAGGCTCCCGCCGGAGGCTCCCCCCGAACGCGCGTGCGGCACATGGTGTGGCGCACGTGGCAAAATGCCACCATGAGCTTCCTGGTCCTGCCTGGCGTCCCCTTTCCGCTTGAGCACTCGGGGAACCCGCCAGCGGAGGCGGAACTCGCCGGTACCTCGCTGAAGCTGGCCGCCGCCGGGGGGACTGACTTGTTCGTCGACCCGGCTGGGGAAGGGACGCCACGGCCGGATGCGGGGCGCCTGACCGGGCTGCCCGCCGACCGTGACTTCACCCTGTCCGCGCGGGTGAACGTGGACTTCGGCTCGGTCTCCGACGCCGGGGTACTCCTGCTGCACGTGACCGAGCACCGCTGGGCCAAGGTCTGCTACGAGCTTTCCCCGCAGCGGCGTCCGACCGCCGTCACCGTGGTCACGCGGGGCACCTCCGACGACAGCAACTCCTTCACCACCCAGGGCGAGCCGCTGTGGCTGCGCATCACCCGCAAGGGCCGCGCGTGGGCGTTCCACGCCTCGCAGGACGGGACCGGGTGGCACCTGCTGCGGTACTTCACGCTCGGCGAGGCATCGGGGGCGAGGGTCGGCTTCATGGCCCAGTCCCCGAAGGGCTGGGGCTGCACCGCGGTGTTCGACCAGATCGCTTACCGTACCGGCTCCCCGTCCGACCTGCGGGACGGAACCTAGTGGCCGTCACCACGAGATCGCAGTGGTGATCGCACTGCGCGGCCACCCCGGCTCGCCCGAACGTCGCGTAAGCACAGCACCGCGTTAGCCAGTTCCCTGGCGCAGCCCCAGGCCAGGGTCACGCCCGAGCCGCCGTGGCCGTAGTTGTGCCACAGCACGCGGCCGTCGCCGAGGGCTTGGGCCTCTAGCCGCACATCCGGGCGGTAGGGACGAAGGCCCACGCGCTCAGCGAGGACCTGCGCGCCACGCAACCGGGGATCGGCGGCGGCGCAGGAATGCAGGATTCGTTCGGTAATAACGGGCCGGGGAGCTAGGTCCCAGGCGCCGGAGTGGGACGTGCCGCCCAGCACCACGTGGTCGCCGTGCGGGAAGATGTAGGTGGAATCGGGCCCGTCGCTGGGGGCGCGGAAGAACTCCTCGATCCCCGGGTTCGCCACGACCACCACCTGCCCGCGCAACGGGACGACGGCGGGGTCGGGCACCAGGTCTCGCGCGCCGATCCCCGTGCAGTTGACGATGAGCGGCGCGGCGAGGGACCGCAGCGACGTGACCGGCGCGCCGACCTCCAGGGTGCCGCCCGCCGCCTTGAGCCGGCCGACGAGGTAGCCCAGGTATGCGGGCATCGTGATGATCGGCGCGGTGTACCGGCAGCCGGACGCGTAGCCGTCCGGCACTTCCGCCAGTGACAGCAGCCGCGCCGATGGCAGCAGTGCGGTCCACTGCGAGTGCGTCCCCGCGGTGGCCGACACCTCGATGCCGCTCACCTGCCGGATCGCCGCCCTCGGGTCGGCGGCTAGGTCCGACAGGACCTCCAGTCCAACCCGCGCCCACTCCTGTACCCGGGGCGTGATGCCAATGTGCGACGGCCCCCAGATCGCGCCCGACGCGTTTGACGTGGTCCGGTCCGGCGGGTCCGCCGCCAGGACGGCGGTGGTCAGTCCGGCTTCGGCCAGCATGATCGCGGTGGTCAGCCCCACAACCCCAGCGCCGACGACGATGGCATCCATGATCATGATCATGACCGTACCGGGCCGTGAGTGCAGTCGCCGAGGCCGCTCGACGGTAGCACGGCAGCCGCTGGACATCTCCTGCTACCGCAAGCGCCCGGCTCCCCGTCGCGCGGTCCGGCGGGACCGCGTCAGGGTGAAGCGCTCCCACTCGGCGACATCGTCTGATGGCACGCTGGCGCGAAAGCAGGATGCTGCCAGGGCCGCCTCATCGCCTTCCTCGCCACCGGGAACGACGCTGAAGACCGCGATCGCGTAGCCATTGCCGCCATGGCCAAGGACGAGGCTCGGAGCGGACCACTCATGATCGCCGCCGTGACCGCACAGCACGAGGTCTACCGCGTACCGGTCGAACAGGGGCAGCCACTGCGCGCGCCTGCGGTGCGCCGAGACGATAATCCAGTCCACCGAGGGGTCGGCCCGCGCTCCGGCGAGCGTCTGGCCCAGCCACCGGGTCTGGCTGTCATCGGACGCGGCGGGTGTGTCCCGATTGGAACTGCCCAGATCGCACCCGTCGAGCTCACCGCCATCCAGGCAGGCGAACAGGGCCGTGCCGACACGGAACGAGTACCAGCGCCCGGCGGCGCCCAGCGGACCACCCGCTGGCAGCGCGTACCCCGCCAGGTACAGGGCCATCCCCGCCTTGCCGTGACAGCCGGGCACCGGCATCCACGGCCGGCTCGCCGCCGACAGCTGGCTGCCGTCGCCAAAGGCCCGCCAGGACGCCTTCGGCCCGGCCGGGTCCGGCCCATCATCGCGGCCGGTGCCGCACAGGCCGCCGTTCAGCAAGTGGAACAGCGGCTGGAACGACTCCACCGCGCCCGCCACGTGAGCGGCACCTTGATAGTCAGGGCCGGCTAGGTCACCGGAGCAGGTGAACCGGAAGCCGGTCCGGCAGGCCGGCGCGGTGCGGAATGTCGATGCGAATGGATCGGCTGCGTTGGCGTCGTTGTCGGCGGTGACGGCGTAGCCGTAGGCGGCACCGGGACGCAGCTCCTGCACCCGCGCGTGGTAGGACCACGCTGTCTTGCCGGTGGCCTCATGGACGTGGGCTTCTTCCTTGGCGAAGATCACCCGCTGCCCGATCCGGACCCGCGGGCGCAGCGCGCGGCCCGGTGATGCCCATGACACGACCACACTGGTGGCCGGGTCATCTCCCCATGTCAGGTGAATCTGCCCGGGAGTTCCGTTGTTCTGGGCGGCGAGCCCTCCCGAAGCACGTGACATGGCCAGACTGTTCCGTCCGGACGTAAACGGTCGGTGACGGCAGGAGGCCACATCCGATGAACATTGCTAATCGCTAGACTCTGCGATTAGCTGACCGTGATTGAGCAGTGTGTCGGCCTTGGCTTTGCGCCACGTACGCGGGCGGGGTCGGCGGGAAGGCGTGTCACCTTGACTGACATCCGCTACGTGATCATGTCTGACCTGCACTTCGGGGCCGAGAACAGCGTGCTGACCTCGCTGACCGAGCGCCCGGCGACAGCAACGGACACCGGCTTTTCCGTCGATCCCCAGCAGCCGAGCCCGGTGCTGACCGGACTGATCGACGGCCTGCGTCACCTCACCCGTGATCAGGACAAGCCGCCTGCGCTCATCCTGGCCGGGGACATCCTGGACCTGGCGTTGTCCCCTGACGAATTGTCCGCCATGGTATTCCGGCTCTTTGCGCACCAGGCATTCGCCGATGGTCCGCCCGTGTTCGGCCGGGTGGTCCACTACGTGCCCGGCAACCATGACCATCACTTGTGGGAGATCACCCGGGAGAGCCAGTACATGGCCTACCTGGGCCAGCAGCCTGCCGATGCCGAACTGGCCGCCCCGTGGCACACCACGAAGCTGCAGCCCGCCGCAGAGCGGCCCGCCGCCAGTTCCGCCTTGCTCGCGGCACTCATCCGGAGCCAGGCAGGCCCTGGGATCGAGGTTGAGGTGTCCTACCCGAACATGGCACTGCGAAGCCCCGGACGGGCGTCGCTGCCTCATCGTCAGCCACGGGCACTACACAGAGTCCATCTACTCGCTGATGTCGCGGCTCAAGGACACCCTGTACCCCGGCCAGCGTCAGGCCGGGTACGTGGATATCGACAGCCTGGAGGAGGAGAACTTCGCCTGGATCGACTTCTTCTGGTCCACGCTGGGCCGCTCTGGCCAGGTGGGCACGGACATGGGGCTGATCTACGCCGACCTGACCAGCCCAAGCGACATTGACGCCCTCGTGTCCAACCTGACCGTGGGGCTGCTAGCCAGGGGGAAGGGACCGGCCTGGCTGCACCCGGCGGAGCACTGGGTCCTGAACGCGATCTTCAAGCGGGAGGCTAACCGCGTAGCCAGGAGCGAGCGCGGTATGCCCACGGTTGCCCTCAGCACCGCAGGCGAGGCCGGACTGCGCGGGTACCTGGAAGGCCCGGTCCTCGGCCAGGTCCGGCGGGAGTGGGGGCACGTCCCCGAGGAAGTCACCTTCGTGTACGGCCACACCCATAAGCCGTTCGTCGACCGCTGGTCCGTGGCCGGCTTCCCGTCGCCGGTCCGCATCGCCAACACTGGCGGCTGGGTGGTGGACACGGCGCAGCCCGCGCCTGCCCAGGCGGGCGTGGCGGTGCTGGTCAACGAGCACCTGGACGTGGCCTCGCTGCAGTTCTACCGGCAGTGCCAGGCGGATGCGCCCGCCGCAGTCCAGCTCCTGCCACCGCCGGACGGCGAGCCGCTATCGGCCTGGCATGGCGAGCTGGCGGCACGGATCGACCCGGCCGCGCAGCCATGGGCGGCGTTGTCGGCGCAGGCAGCGCGGGTAGTGGCCCAGCGCCACCGGCTCCAGGCCGCGACCATCGCCCTGCGCGACCAGAGCCGTCCCCGGTGAGCCTTTAGTCCTTGTCGAAGGGGCGCCAGTCCGAGCGCGGCCGGACCAGGGTGAACGTCTCGAAGACGGTGTAGTCGTCGGTCGGGGTCCCCGTGGCGCCGGTGTTCGGGTTCACCGGGTCCGCGCCGAGCGCGTGGTAGTGGGTCACGAGGATGGACGTTGTGCCGTCCGCGCGGCTGCCGGGGTCCACGTCGAACACGGCGATCCCGTAGCCGGTGGCGGTGTCGCGCTTGGCGGACCAGATCGCGTCCTCGGTCGCGTCCGCCCCAGCCCGCGCGTACACGCCGGGGGTGGCCGACAAGGCGGGCCGGTTGGCCTTGGTGAACACGCGTGCCTGGGTGCCGCCATCGGCCGTGTCCACCCCGTAGCTGTCGAGGTTGGCACTGGTGCCGCCGGTGCCGATGATCAGGTACACGGTGCCCTTGCTGGTGTCGAACACGCCACTGTCGATGGTCGTCACCGGGTGTGGCCGCCAGGTGTCCACCACCGCGCCCGTCGCGGCCGCGGTGCCGACGAAGTGGTCAAAGCCCCGCACGGGGAAGGAGCGTTCGTAGTCGTGGTCGTGGCCGGACAGCACCAAGTCGACCTCGTACTTGTCGAACAACGGCAGCCACCGCGCGCGCAGGCTAGCATCCGAGCCGTTGCCGTTCTTGGACGACGAGCAGGGGCACTGGTGCATCGCGACGATGATCCAGTCGACCGACGGGTCCTGGCGGCCGGCTGCCAGGGTCCGCTCGAGCCAGCGGGTCTGCTCGCCGCCGGAGTAGCCGTGGATGTAGAACGACGTGCCGGGCTCGATCGGCGGGTTGCCAGTGGACGCGGCGGGGATCAGCGCGGCCGGCCCGGCCACGAACGCGCCCGCGTCCTGGTAGACCACGTCGTCGGCGCTCAGCGACACGAACAGCACCGATCCGACCTGGAAGGAGTACCAGCGGCCCTCGAACTCCGGCAGGCCGTTGGATGGCAGGGTGTACCGGGTGAGGTAGGAGGTGAAGCCCTGCGGGCCGTTGTTGAACTCGATCTCGTGGTTGCCGGGGGCTGGCATCCAGGGCCGGTTCGCCGCTGAAGACTGGTTGTTCTCGCCGAAGTCCCGCCACACCTGCGGCTGCACCGCCGGGTTCAGGTCGCCGTAGCACAGGTCGCCGTTGAGCAGGTGGAACAGCGGCTGGAAGGACTCCACAGCGGCGACCGCGTAGGCGGACTGGCCGTAGGACAGCACCCACTGGGTGTTCGGAGTCGCGAGGTCGCCGTAGCTGGTGAACCGGAACGGCGCCCGGCCCTCCGGAGCGGTGGTGAACGTCGCGGTGAACGGGTCGGCCGCGTTCGCGTCGTTGTCGGCGGTGATGCTGTAGCCGTAGGTCTTTCCGGGACGCAGGTCACCGACCTGCGCGTGGTAGGTGTACACGGTCTCGCCGTTGATACCGTCGGTGTACGAGCGGTTGCGAGCGGGGATGACCCGCTCGCCGACCTGGACGCGTGGCGCGACTGCCCGGCCCGGTGACGCCCAGGACACGACGACGGCCCGTGCCGGGTCGTTCCCCCAGGTCAGGTGGATCTGCTCGGGCGTGCCGTCACCCGAGCCAGAGGCTGAGGCCGAGTCGCCGGTCGTCGCGCTAGCGGGGACGACGGTCGCCGCCACGGCGGCGCTGGCCAGCAGGCCAGCGCCGCCGGCGGTCAGCATGCGCCGCCGGGACAGTCCGCGACGGCCGGCTTCACGATTCTCAGACATGGGCAGAATATGCCTTCCGATGGTTAACGCAAGGCGGCATCCTGACGTAACGGCGTCACGACAACAGGTAAATGTTCAGGGCGATGATGCCCCCCACCGATGGCGCCCCCCACCGATGGCGCCCCCCACCGATGGCGCCCCCCACCGATGGTGCCCCCCACCGATGGTGCCCCCCCACCGATGGTGCCCCCCACCGATGGTGCCCCCCACCGATGGCGCCACCGCTGTCGCGACTGTTTTGCGGGCAATGTGCCATCGCTGCTGCTACCACGCAAGCGCTGGCACATTGCCCATTATCGGCGTCTGCAGCGATGGCGCCATAGCTGTCACAGGGTAGATGGGCCTGCACCGGCGCGACCAGACCGGAGGGTTACGGCAGCTGAGGCTCGATGATCACCTTCAGCCCGGAGCGGTTGGCGGCCGACGTGAACGCGTCCGCGGCCTCGCCGAGCGCCGCGCGCTGGGAGACCAGCGACTCGAGATCCACGACGCCGCGGGCGACCAGTGAGATTGCCCGCAGGTACACGTCGTTCATCCGCCTAGTCATCGCGATCGTCAGGCCCTTGCGCCGGGCAAGCGACGCGGTGAACGTGGTGGTGTCGCGGTCTGGTATCCCGGCCAGGACAACCCGGCCGCCCGGTCGGACCGACTCCAACGCGATCCGCACGGCGTCGTCATTGCCCGCCATCTCGAACGCCACATCCACCCCGAACCCGGACACCGGTTCGGCTGGCTCCAGCACGAGGTCCGCCCCGCAACGCGCCGCCGCTTCTCGCCGGTGCGCGAGCGGCTCTACCGCGATCACGCGGGACGCCCCGGCGGCCCGCAGCAACTGGATCAGCAGCAGTCCGATCGGCCCGCAGCCTGCCACGGACGCGGTCCCGCCGAAGGGAAAATGCCCGAGGTCCAGCGACCACAAGGCCACCCCTAGCGGCTCCAGCATCGCCCCGGCCATGTCCGAAACCGAATCGGGCAGCGGATGTAGCAGCGACGACGGCCACGCCATGACCTGGCGCATCATGCCGTCGGTGCCGCCGTGCCCGGAGAACCGGATCCGGTAGCAGAGATTCCGGTACCCGGCCCGGCACGTGGGGCAGGTCCCGCATGTGATCGCGGGATCGATGGCCACCCGCTGCCCGGCTCTTGGCCCGGACTCGATCACGCCCGCTCCCTCGTGCCCCAGCACGAGCGGGTGCGCCAGCTTGGCGTCGCCGATCCCGCCCTCGGTCCACCAGTGCAGGTCGGACCCGCAGATCCCGACTGCCATCACCCGGACCAGCACCTCGCTGTCGTCCGCAAGCCCGTTCCCCTTCACCGCGGGCGGTTCTTCCTCGCCGATTCGGATATCGCCCGTTCCGTACAGGCGCGTGACCAGCACTCTTACCTCCGTCATCAGCGAGAATGGCTGTGGCGCATCCCCAGGCTACGCTTTCCCAGAGGTCGACGTCCTACTGGCAGGCTTGCGGATTCCAGTGATGCGTATTCCCTGACGCGCATCACTCTGCGTAGCAGGCACCAGTCCGTGCCCGCTGAACTCGGATGGTCCGGACCGGCCTACGACGAGTGCCAGGCATGGCTCGCGCAGCGTGACCGCGGCCAGGCTACCGCCGACGGGCAAGGGCAGGCATCGTGAGCGACGACCAGCGGACCCGCGTGGCGCCCGTAGTGAGGGAGTTGCTGGCCAGCTACGCGGGCGCACGTCAGAGGGCGGTCGACGATCACATGTTCGCGGTCACCCGTAACCAGTACCGGGTTGGCGCGTTCCGGCTCCAGCTGTTCATCGCGCCCGGTACCCGGCTGGTTGTGGCCGCGACCCAGATTGCAGGTGAGGGCGGGTCCCTGACCAACCGCGCCGCGAGGCGTGTCGCCGCCATTTCCGGGCCTGGCCGAGCCTCCGGCGCGGCGTCCGCCGACCGGGCGTCCGAGATCGTCCTGGCCGGGGACCTGCCGCACGAGGAGCAGTGGGCGCTGGCCGAGCTGCTCTCCGACGGGACAGGCATCCAGGTCAGCCGCGGTGACGACTGGTGGCGAAGGGGTACATAACCGCCGCGTCGAAGAGCGCCGGAGTCAAAGGGCCGAACAGCCCTACTGGCAGTGCCCGGGCCTCATGGCTGAGACGCTAGCCGAGGCCCCGGCGGGACTATCGCGCGGGTTTTCATAAGTAGGTTGTCAACATGTCGGTGATCTACTTATTGTGGTGGCATGACATCGCCACCGATGCGGGAGCCGACGTACTTCGTGCTCGCCGCGCTGCTGGGCGGTCCGCTGCATGGCTACGGGATCATCCAGCGGGCCGGGGAGCTCTCCGGCGGGCGGGTCCGGCTGGCTACCGGGACGCTCTACACCGCGCTGGACCGGCTGACCGCCGAGGGGCTCGTCGAGCTGGTCAGCGAGGAGACCGTGAACGGCAGGGCCCGCCGCACCTACGGCCTCACCACGGATGGCTCGGCCGCGGTCCGCGCCGAGGCCCAGCGGATGGCCCAGGCCGCCGCCCTCGTCATCACCCCCGAAACCGTTCCCGACCACGCGAGGCCCGGCCTGCTGGCCAGGAAGCCGAGGACAACATGAACATAGACCTGCGCATCGCGCCCAGCCCCCTGGGGCGCCACGCCCGGCTGCTGCTCCGCGCCTACCCTGCGGAGTACCGCGCCGAGCGGGGCGGGGAGATCCTCGACACCCTGCTGGAGGCCACGCCCGACGGCCGGGGCTGGCCCACGCCCCGTGACTCGGTTTCCCTGGTCACCGGCGGCCTCCGCGCCCGGGCCGACCTCAACCGGCGAGTGCCGCTCGGCACCGCGCTACGCCAGGCGACCATCATCGGCGTCTCCCTCTTCTGCGCGCACCGAGCAGGCGACAGCCTGCAGGAGCTTGCCGGGATGCCGCAACAGCACTTCTCCCTTCTCCCACCGGTTGTCGATGCGGTGCTCCTGATTCTCGTGGCGGTGCTCGCCTGGACCGGCAGCCGGCTGGCCGTTCTCGCCGGAGCCTTGGGGACGCTCGCCGCGGGGATGTGGTGGGATCACTCCGATTTCGCGGTGCTTGCCGCACTCAGCCACGGCAGCATGCATGCCGCTGGCATCGGGGCACTCCTTCGGAACGAGGTCCCGCTGGCGGTTCCGCTCGCGATCCTGGCCGGAGTGACAGGCCGCTCGGCGCGGCCCAGGATCAGGTGGCTTGCCTTCCCCGGGATATCGCTCGCCCTGACGGCTGTGGCGCTGCAGATGCGGAACGCTCATCAGATCCCCGCGTACACCCCCACCCTCGGCACCGCGCTCATCTCCGGCCGGAGTACTGCTGTCTTCCTGCTGGCAGGCATTCTCGCTGCCGCCTGGCTGGTTACCGACGCGCGCCCCGCCCTCGGTGTGGCGGCCTTCCTCACCGTGTTCACCCTCCCGGACTATGTCAGCAACACGGCCGTTTTCCCGCAGGACTTCTACAGCACCAACAGCAGCAGTGGCAGCCTGGAGACCATCGGCACTGGCCTTGTCCTGATGGCCGCCCTCGCCCTGCTGCTCCGCCACCGCGCCCGGAAGGGCACCCGCACCGTCAGCTAAATCCAGCTGCCCACCCTCCAGTAGTACCAACGCTCTCGGGACCTATAACAGCGATGGCAATTACACCTCCTGGACCCCGGTCCACGAGGACTCCTATGGCTACGTAGATCTCCAGAACAATGCCTACGGTAACTGCATGAATGTGAGCGGTGGCAGCATCGCCAACGGGACGCAGATTCTCGGGTATAACTGCTCCAGCTCTTCTGTGAACGAGAAGTGGCGCGGATGCTACACGAGCGGTACGACATTCCTGCTCGCGACCGAACTCTCTAGCATTGTGGCTGCGGTCAACTGTGCCTATGACAGCAGTACCAGTTCGGGAAGCACCTCGCTCGTGCTCGAGTGCTGCAATAGCAGCAGCAGGGCCCGGTAACTGAAAGTAGCTAGCAAATAAGTCGGCATTCCCTTTTCCCTGCGAGGGATGCGGGGGAAATGCCGACGGCCATTCGTATTAATCTCTGCAATGTAAGGAAATAAGCGTGAAGAAGATTTTCCCCGTTGTCTGCGTCGGTCTCATGATTGGCGTTGCTGGCTGCGCGGCAAACTCGGCAGATAATAACTCTGCGGGTAACGCTGGCAGCGCGGCCGGGCAGGCAAGCTCACCGTGCACCCAGGGTGCCGCGGTGGGCGCGCCCGTTCCGGCCAACGCGCCTGTCCCGGCCAGTGCTGCGGGTTCTGGTGGTGGACAGAGTAGTTCATGTGGCTCGACTCAGAGCCTGTCAAGCGAACCGTCTATTGGCAGCATCCCGACGGTAACCTCAGCGTCTCAACTCCAGTTGCCGCTCGATCAGTACGAGCTATCGCTCCCGCAGTTGAATCAGGTCATCTCCGCCCAGAATCTCGCGGCGCATGTCTGCCTGCAGCGGCTCGGGATCAACGTGTCGGAGCATGTGTTCTCGCCGACACAGACCAATGTCCCGCGGTATCAGTTGCATTACCTGCCGCTGGCTACCGCGCAGGCAGACGGCTACGCCACGACATCTCCCCTAACGTCGGCCGGCGGAAGCTCAGGCGGATCGGATGCGCCCTCGCAAGAGGCGCTCTCGGCATTCTTCGGTTCCGCAGCGCAGGTAAACGGCAAGCCGGTGCCGAAGGGAGGATGCAGCACGTGGGGAATCAATGCCATTAACAGCCCGAAGGTTAACCCGGATCCGCTGAACTACATCTACAACGCGGAAAGCAGCACGCTGTCCGACACTCGCATGCTCCAGGCATTCAGCAAGTGGAGCACGTGCATGTCCGGGAAGGGATTCACCTACCAGACGCCAATGCAGGCGCAGTCCGGCTCGAAGTCCGGAAGCTGGCCATCGACGCCAAGCCAGGCCGAGATCGCGACGGCGACGGCAGACGCCACATGCAGGAATCAGGCTAATCTGCAGGGTCTGTGGGTGGCTCTTATGACTGCGTATGAGAACCAGGAGATCAGCAAGGATCTCCCGGTGCTGCTTCATGACCATCAGGTAACACAGGAGTGGCTGAGTAATGCCGCGTCTTATGGCGCGTAACCGTCCGGTCGGAAGCGCCGGAGATCCGTTGCGCAGGCGGCGGCGGTTCCTCGCCGGAATCGCGGCTGGGGCAATTCTCGTCTCTGGTGTCGGCCTAGCGGCATCTTCCCTGATAAAGTCCCCTCGGCAGCTTGCCGCGGAGACCGAGGCGCCAAGCGCATCGGTTATCACTGCTACCGTGCAGAAGAAGGTGCTGACAAACTCGGTTGTCACGCGTGGAACGGTTATCAGCGGCCAGAGCTATGAGGTTGATGCGTCCACGCAGTTCGCTAAGGCGGTCGTCACCCGGATGCCGGTCAAGGTCGGCGAGCGGGTAGTTCCCGGTGACGTGCTCACCGAGATCGGCGGCCGCCCGGTAATCCTGCTGCGCGGGAACCTGCCGGCGTACCGGGACCTGCACTACGGGGCGACCGGCCCCGACGTCACGCAGTTGCAGCAATCTCTGGCGGAACTCGGATACGTCGACGGCGATCTCAGCGGCACGTTCGGAATGGGGACGTCAGATGCGCTGGTCGCGCTGTATTCCGCCGTGGGGTACGCGGCGCCTGAGGAACAGGAGCCAGGCAGTGGGGCCGGAACGGGGGCCTTGACGGCGGGGAGTGGACAGACGCACGGCGCGACAAGCCTGGCAACCGCGTCGCCCCCAACCGCGTCGCCCCCAACCACATCGCCCCCAACCACATCGCCCCCAACCACATCGTCCCCAACCACATCGTCCCCAACCACATCGCCCCCAACCACATCGCCGGCCTCGGTGTCGACGAGCCGAGTCCGAGCGCGACGGCGACAGCGAGCCCGGCACCGGGTGCGTCTAGTGGTTCGGGAAGCACTGGCACGACGCCCGTGATCAAGACCGCCTACCTGCCGATGAGCGAGGTGCTGTTCATTCCCGCGAAGTCGGCCATCGTCACAGCGGTCAATGACCAGGTCGGCAGCGTGGTAGGGGCGGGTTCCTCAGCACCAAGCGCGTCCAGTGGCGGGACGGCACCGACCGACAGCGGCGCGGTTCTCCAGTTGTCCGCCGGGGGACTGGGTATCACCGGCACCATCGGCCAGGATCAGGTGAGCCTTGTCCGGTCCGGTATGAAGGTCGCGATCTACTCCGCGGACTTCGGCGTTTCCGCTAGAGGTGTGGTCACCCGCGTCAGCACCTATAACTCAGGGTCCGCTAGCGGTTCGGGCAGCGACTCCGGGGCAGCGGCGGTTGCTGGGCCAGGGTTCACGATAACCGTAGCCCCGGCCAAGGCACTCCCGTCGAACATGATCGGGGACAACGTTCAGCTGACGATAACGGCGGCGGCGACGCCCGCCCCCGTCCTTGTCGTCCCATCCGCCGCGATATTTACCATGGCTGACGGCAGTACCGATGTCACCGTCCTGCATGGGATCGGCCAGCAGGCCACTGTTCCCGTTCACACAGGGGCGTCGGCCGATGGCGCAGTGGCGGTGACGGCGGTGACGGCCGGGAGCCTGACCGCTGGCGAGCAGGTCGTCATCGGAACCGGTCAGTGATGCCAGGGGCTCCGGTGATTGACCTGAGAGCGGTCAGCCTGACCTATCCCGGGCCGCCACCCGTGACAGCGTTGCGCTCCGCCGACCTGACGGTATCCCAAGGGGAGCTCGTCACCGTGGTTGGTCCGTCCGGATCAGGTAAGTCCACCTTCCTCAACGTGGTCGGGCTAATGGACCGGCCTACCGCAGGCCATTACCTGCTGGGCGCGATAGACACCGGTCGGCTATCGGAGGCGGACCGCACGGCGGTGCGCGCCCGCCGGATCGGGTTCGTGTTCCAGTCGTTCCATCTGCTCCCGGCCCGCTCGGCCATGGAGAACGTCATGCTGTCCGGCATGTATACGGGGTCGTCCAGGCGGCAGCGCCGTCTGCGGGCCCTGGAGATGCTTGACCTCGTGGGACTCGGTCACCGTGCCCATGCCAGCGCGTCTCACCTGTCCGGCGGGGAACGGCAGCGGGTCGCCATCGCGCGGGCACTGGCGGGCGAGCCCAGCCTGCTGCTCTGTGATGAGCCCACTGGCAACCTGGATAGCGTCAACGCCCATCAGGTCATGGAAACGATGACGAGCCTGCACCAGGACGGTCGCACGATCCTGATCGTGACGCATGACAGGGAAGTCGCCTCCTACGCCCCCCGCAGGGTCACCTTGAGGGACGGCATCCTGATGGCAGGTTTCGGGTGAGGGGCAGGCGGGGGATCCGGCCGGCGGCCCGAACAACACTGCGGGCTAGCGATGTCATCGCTGAGGCTGTTGCCTCGGTCGTGGCACGCCCGCTGCGTGCCGCGCTTACCGCGACGGGCACGCTCATCGGGACAGCGGCCTTCGTCGCCGTCCTCGGGCTGACGACGACCGCCGCCGGGCAGATCTCCGCCGCCTTCAATGTCCTAGATGACACTCAGGTCACCGTTACTGACGCGCCACCGGACGCGGCGACGGCAAGCTTCCCCTTTGACACGGGGACGGAGGGCAGGCTGGACTCGCTCAACGGGGTTGTCGCGGCCGGCATCCAGTGGCAGGTCCCGCAGGTACAGGTGTCGGACATCCCGCAGGCCAGCCTGGGCGACAACGTTCCAATGCAGTCACCAGCAGTGATCGCGGCATCGCCCGGCTATCTGAACGCCATCGGGGCCACGGTGAAAGACGGCGAGCTGTACGGCGCCTGGCAGCAGGACTATGCCCAGAAGGTCTGCCTGCTCGGCCAGGGGGCCGCCTATGTCCTGGGAATCACCAGCGTTGCCTCGCAACGGGCCATCTTCATCGGCGATACGCCTTGCACGGTCATCGGGATCGTCGGGAGCGCCACCCGAAATCCGGCAGTCCTTGAGTCCGTGCTGATACCGACATCGACGGCGATGGCCGTGTGGGGCCCTCCCGACGAGACCGAGGAGGTGCCTTCGGTCTTCATCACCACCCGGCTAGGCGCTGCCCAGCTCATCGCCCGGCAGGCGCCTTACGCCATCAATCCTTACGACCCGCAGCGGTTCCAGGTGACCGGACCGCCTAGCCCGTTCGCGCTTGGCGGTCAGGTCGGGGCGGCGCTGAACGGGCTGTTCCTGGCCCTGGCCGGCATCTGCCTGCTTGTAGGCGCGGTCGGCATCGCCAACACGACCCTAGTCGCCGTCATGGAACGCGTAGGGGAAATCGGTCTTCGGCGAACCCTCGGCGCCCGCCCGCGGCACATCGCGGCGCACTTTCTCGCGGAGTCAGGGCTTCTCGGGCTGCTGGGCGCATTGCTAGGCACGACAGTCGGGGTCGTCATCGTGGTCGGGATCTCGGTATACCGGCAATGGACGCCGATCATCGACCCCGCCACCGTGCTGTGGACTCCCCTTATCGGGATGGGGGCCGGGCTACTCGCGGGACTTTACCCAGCGCTATGCGCTGCACACACTGAGCCCGCGCGTGCTCTCACTAGGTAAGCCGCCTTGTGCGGGTCCGTTTGGGTGAGGGTTTCGGTGATGTGGACGCGTCGTCGCCGGGCAAAGGGGGCAGTGCGCCGGGTCAGGAGACAAGCCGACTTGCGTGGCTGGACGAGTATCACCTGATAGCCCGGAGAGGCGCGGGTCGAGAAATGAGCGGTCCCCAGGGGCCGACGGTGCCACCGTCGGCCCCTTTTCGGGTTCAGGGGGGGGCGTCACGCCCCCGGAGCAAGCCCGCTCGCAACCTAGAGCTGGCATTCGGACTTCGGCGATGCAGGACACTGCAGCTTCCGCGTTCAGGTCCTGAAACGCGGTCCCTGGCGGGGGAGCGGTCTATCAAGATATGCACTGGGCGGGGGAGAACCCAGGCGGTAGCGTGGGCGGGGTGGATGCGCGCGACGTCGTCCGGGTCCTGGACGTGCTGGATGAGGCCGGGGTACGGCACTGGGTCGGCGGGGGATGGGGGGTGGCCGCCCTGGCGGGTGGGCAGACCCGCGAGCATCGTGACCTCGACCTGGCCGTTGACGCGGGGGACCTTGACTGCTGCCTGACGACTCTTGGCCATCTGGGCTATGAGGCCGAAACCGACTGGCTGCCGGTGAGGATTGAGCTGCGGGCGCCTGGTGATCGCTGGGTGGACATCCACCCTGTCCTATTCGACGAGGGCGGGCACGGCCGCCAGGCGGGCCTGGACGGCGGGTCCTTCGACTACCCGCCGGATGCCTTTGCCAGCGGGCAGGTCGCCGGGCGCACCGTACCGTGCCTGTCAGCGCGGCAGCAGCGCCGCTTCCGCAGCGGCTACGACCTTCGCCCCCAGGACGTTCACGACCTCGCCCAACTCGGCGCACTCCCAGACCCGTGACGATCAGCCGCGGCACTGGGCTCTGCTCACGCGGCCGACTACGACCCTCCCCTCGTGCCGCACCGGTGAGGCTGCCCCGCCGCCTTTGTTCTCAGCCCCGCCGCTTTGTCCTCAGCCTTGGTGGCTGCCCCGCGCGGTGCCCGTCCTGCTAGCCTGCGCGGCGGGCCCGTTCGCCCACCCGGATGACGGAGGACATAGTGCGTCTTGTCATGACAGTAGCCGTCGCGACCGTGGCAGCGCTCTTGGCGGCAGGCTGCACGGCGGGCGAGAGCCGCGGCGCGGCCGCGCCGGGCAGGTCCCCGGCGCCCCTGCCCGCTGACCCGCGGACCGCGGCGGCGCTGCTCAAGATCGCCGCGGCCTTCAACGACGACTATGACAGCGGCGACTACGCGCCCGTCTATGCCCGGTGGGATGCCCGCAGCCGGGCCATCATCACCCAGGCCGACTACGTCCAGCGGAATGAGGAGTGCCGGAGCGGACCGCAGCCGCCCGCCCGCACGGAGGCCGCCGCCGCGGGTCCGCACGGAGCCTGGATTGTCAGCTACGAGATCGGCGGCCAGCAGCTGACCGACTACTGGTTCTACGTTAACCGCCGGTGGGTGTTCGACCTGGTGCTCAGCAACCCGGACATGGTGCCGATGTACCGGATGTCCCCGCAGCAGTACGTCGCGGCCATGGGCTGCTCACACTGAGGCAGCCGATTTCAGGGCACGTTCCCCGTGCCCTGGCCAGGGACAAGGCCCGCGTCCTGAAGCAAGCACGTGGCAACGCAAGCTGACCAGGCCGAAGCCCGAGAGGCGGAACAGGCCCGCGCTGACGGGCTGGCCGGAGCTGGAAGGTGCGGCTAGCTAGAGTGCCGCATCTTGGCCGGTCGGGTCACGCCCCGCCGTTACCCTTAGCGCCTAGTTCCACCTCGAACTCGACCGTGACCTCGTCATGGAGCTTGAGCGCGCCGAAGAGCCCGGAATACGGCGTGATGCCGAAGTCTGACTGCCGCACCAGGGCGCTTCCCCGGTACCGGCCGGGGCCGGGGCTGATGACCTCGAGCCTGACGGGCTGCGACTTCCCGCGAAGGGTGAGCGTCCCCTCGATCGCCCCGCCGGCGGACGACGGGATGACGCCCGACGAGGCGAAAGTGGCCTTCTCCTGGGCGCCGAGGATCTTGCGGGCGGTGGCATCGATGTCCCTGCGGTCCTTGTCGGTGAGCGCCTTGGCGCCGCCTGTCCCCTCGCGGACAGCCAGCGAACCAAGATCGAGCTCGGCGGTGACGGTCGCCGTCGCGACCCCGGCGTCGTCGTCCGGGACCGTGACCCGCGCCGACCACCTGGTGATCTCCAGCGTCAGGTCGTGCCCGGCTCGGGCGGCAAGCCCGACGCGCCCGGTCTTGACGACAACCCGACCGGAGCCGGGCCCGAACTCTTGTGTCCCCCTGATATCAGTCACGGCACCACCGTAAGCACGGGCCGGGCAAAGGTCCAGCCTGCCCCGCCGCAGGTCAGGAGAGTCGAGGGGATGGGGAAAGGTATCTCGCCGAAGCTCGCGGATCCGCTTAGGTCGCGCAGGCGGGACGACTGACGCGCTCCGGGAAGGCGCATCGAACCAGAGGCAGACATCACCGAGGCTGCTGCGCATGTGATCTCCGCAACGGCTGCGAGCGGCCCGAGGCCCGGCGGCCCGGTCCTGGAGTGGCCCAGATCGCAAGCGATGGGTGCCGCGATCTAGGCCAGGGACGTTCAGGGACCGATGGATGCGTAAAGTCTCAGATGACAAGTAAGACCGTACGCCATCCGGCGTCGGACCTGCCCCTATCGAACGGACTCAGATGAGCTTGACGATCGGTGACACTGCCCCGGACTTCACCGCCACGACCACCGAAGGCACGATCAGCTTCCACGACTGGATCGGCGATTCCTGGGCCGTGCTCTTCTCGCACCCGAAGGACTTCACCCCGATCTGCACGACCGAACTCGGCTATATGGCCTCGGTCAAGTCGGAGTTCGACCGCCGCGGTGTGAAGATCATGGCGCTGTCGGTCGACCCGATCGACAAGCACGCCGCCTGGGCCGCGGACATCGAGGAGACGCAGGGCACCGCCCCGAACTACCCGATGATCGGCGACGTCGACTTCGCCGTATCCAAGGCCTACGGGATGCTGGGCGCTGACGTCAGCGGCGACCCGGCCGACCGCACGGCTGCCGACAACCAGACCGTGCGCAGCGTCTTCGTGATCGGCCCGGACAAGAAGATCAAGCTCATCATGCTCTACCCGATGACGACCGGTCGCAATTTCGACGAGATCCTGCGGGTGATCGACTCCCTCCAGCTGACCGCCAAGCACAAGGTCGCCACGCCGGCGAACTGGCGGCAGGGCCAGGACGTCGTGATCGCCGGCTCGGTCTCCAACGAGCAGGCCAAGGACATCTTCGGCAGCTGGACTGCGCCAAGCCCTACATCCGGATCGTCCCGCAGCCGTCCTGACCCGGCCGCGCTTGGCCAAGCGCCAGTCCTGGGGGTGATCACCGGCCAGCAGGCTGCCAACGCCGCTGGCCGGTATCGCCTTCACGGACGTCCCAGTGCCGGCAACGGATCAACTCGCGGCCTGGACGGCTTTGGTGGCGGTCTCGATCGCGTCCGCCGTCCGGGCTAGATCCCATTAGGCCTGGGTGGAGAGCCAACTGGCGACCTGGGCGCGGGAGGTGAAGCCCAGCTTGGCGAAGATGTGCTCGACGTGGGAGTCGACCGTGCGCTTGGACAGGAAGAGCTGCTCGGCGATCTCTCGGTTGGCCAGGCCGCCCGCCACCAGGGCGGCGACCTGCCGCTCGCGTCGCGTGAGGGGCTTGGGCCTGGTCGGCGCGGCTGCCGGGGTCTCGCTCCGGGCCAGCGCCGTCGCCTCAGGCAGTGACATCGCCAGGCCGCGCCGCAGGGCTGCCTCGAATGGTTCACCGCCCAGTACAGCTCGGCACTTGGCCGCCCCGTCCTTGCGGAACTCGGCATAAGCCGGGCCCATCTGCAGCGGAGCGTTGAGCAGTTCCCACATCGCGTCCCCGGCCCCGTACAGCTCGACGGATCGCGTGAAGTCGGCCACCGAGGCTCCACGCGCGGCCAGCGAAATCGCGATCAGGTCCAGGCACATCGTCGCCGTGTGCAGGTCTCCTTGCGCTTCCTTGACCCGCAAGCAGGCGAGGGCGTCCTGGATCGCCGTGTCGTTGTCGCCCGATAGCCACCGGGCGGCGCCGCGGGTCCATACCGCGGTGGCGCGGGCCCATTGCTCGCCGACCTTGTCGCACCGGTGGATGCACTCCTCGCATAGCTCGATGGCGCGGCCGATGTCGAGGGCCAGCAGGCACGCTGATGCCAGTCGGCTATAGCAGACCAGCGTGAGCGGGTCACCGAAGCCCGCTTCCGCGAAGCTGGCAAGCGCTAGGGCGTAGCGCTCCAGCGCTGCCTCGTTGTCTCCGGCGTAGAAGGCCACCGACCCCTGCGCGTCAGCGATGCAGGCGGCCAGCGCGGGATCGGCCCGGCCGCCGGCCGCCAGCCCAGCCACTGCGGCCGCGGCCCGGTCCAGCAGCGCTCCGGCGGTGGACAGGTCGCCTTGCTGCGCGGCGAGAAAGCCCGCACCGTACACGGACCAGGCGTTTTCCACGGTGCCCGGACAGGCCGCCGCCGCAAGCTCGTGCCAGTGCATGCCCTCGCCGAACGACCCGAGCATCAGCCAGTAGCAGCGCAGGGCGAGCGTCATCGCGACCCCAGCGGGCTCCTCGCCCGGGGTCGTGAAGCTGTAGCTCAGGCCCCCCGCAGATTGTCGCGCTCTTGCCGGACCCACGTCATCCAGCTGACCTGCTCGCGGCCAGCGGCCTGCGCGGCGGCCTGCTCGGCGAGGGCCAGGAAGTAATCACGGTGGCGGCGGCGCGCCTCCTGCCGGTCCCGCTCGGCGAGCAACCCGGCACCGAACTCCCGCATCGTGTCCAGCAGCCGGTACCTGGCGGTCGTTCCCGCCGTGCCCGCAGCCATATGGTCGGCATCCGCGGGACCAGTGCCCAGGTCACCCAGCCCCTGGTACGGCGCGCTGCTTACGGGCGTGACAATCGACTTGCCGACCAGCCGGGCTAGCGAGCCATCGGTGCCAGCGCCGCAGACTGCCTCGGCGGCCCCGCCGCTGAACTCACCGGGGAAGACTGACAGCACCGCCCACAGCCGCTGCTCGCGGGCGGTGCAAAGGTCATGGCTCCAGTCGATGGCCGCGCGCAGCGTCCGGTGCCGGTCGGTGCTTGTCCGGACGGTGCCAAGGATGCGGAACCGGTCATCGAGCCGGTCGGCGATCTCGTCGGCCGACATGGACCGCAGCCGCACCGCCGCCAGTTCGATGGCCAGCGGGATGCCGTCGAGCTTGCGGCAGAGCTGGACCACCGCAGCGCAGTTCGTGGCAGTCAGCGCGTATCCCGGCACGGCCGCCCGCGCCCGGTCCGCGAACAGCTCCACCGCGTCCGACTGCGGCGTCGTGGCGTCCAGCGGGAAGACCGGTACGACATGCTCGCCAGGACTTCCCAGCGGTTCCCGGCTGGTCGCCAGGATGCGCAGGTCAGGGCAGGCGTCAAGGAGCGCCTCGGCGAGCTGCGCGCACGCGCCGGCAAGGTGCTCGCAGGTGTCCAGGACCAGGAGCAGCTCCGATTCCGCCAGCTGCCGCGCCAGTGCCGCAGTGTGGTCTGTGGCCGCATCGTCGGGCAGGCCCAGCGTCTTGGCGACCTCGTGGGCGAGCCACCCGGGGGCGTGGCTGTCCTGGTCGCGCAAGGCAGAAAGCTGGACCAGCCAGACCCGCTGCCCGAACGTGCTCACGACAGTGGTCGCGGCCTGCACGGCCAGCCGCGTCTTGCCGACGCCCGCCGGTCCATGCAGGGTGACCAGTCGGTAGGTCTCCAGTGCCATGGCTATTACGGCAAGCTCCGGTTTCCTCCCGACGAAGCGGGTGACTTGCGTCGGGAGGTTATCTCTTCGCTCGCCCATTTGCATGGCCACGGTTTCCTCGCATGCACCAGGCCCCGCCCCGCGCGGCGGGGGCCGCGCTGCCGGATTTCAAAGGGGTTGGCCGCATGCTACAGCCCATGCACGTTTCGCGCACATGCATGGGAAGAGATTGCGTGACGTATTTCGTCGTGGTCTGTGCGGCCGATGGCTTTCCTTGGGTGATAAGCCACCGGCCGTTTCGACAAGGATCTACATGCGCTTCCACGCTTCGCTGAGCGTGGCCCGCAGTATCTGCTCGATCTCGTCGAAGTGCTCCTGCGTGCAGATCAGCGGCGGGGCGAGCTGGATGACCGGGTCACCGCGGTCGTCAGCGCGGCAGACTAGGCCGGCGTCGAACAGGGCGTGCGACAAAAAGCCGCGCAGCAGCCGTTCGCTCTCGTCGTCGTTGAAGGTCTCCTTCGTGTCCTTGTCCTTGACGAGCTCAATGCCGTAGAAATAGCCCGCGCCGCGGACCTCGCCGACAATCGGCAGGTCCGAGAGCTTCTCCAAGGTGGCGCGGAAGGCGTCCTCGTTCTTGCGCACGTTGCCGAGCAGGTCCTCTTCCTCGAAGATGTCGAGGTTGGCCAGCGCGACAGCGGCGGATACCGGATGCCCAGCGAACGTGATGCCGTGCAGGAAGGTCGCCGTGCCGGACAAGAATGGCTCCATGACCTCGTCGCGGACGACCATGCCGCCCAGCGGCGAGTAACCAGAGGTGACACCCTTGGCGAACGTGATGATGTCCGGCAGGTACCCGTAGCGAGCCGAGCCGAAGTAATACCCCAGCCGCCCGAACGCGCAGATCACCTCGTCGGAGACCATCAGCACGCCGTACCGGTCGCAGATCTCGCGGACCCGCTGGAAGTAGCCGGGCGGCGGCGGGAAGCAGCCACCGGAGTTCTGCACCGGCTCAAGGAAGACGGCGGCCACGGACTCCGGGCCCTCGCGCAGGATCGCCCGCTCGATCTCGTCGGCGGCCCAGATCCCGAACTGCTCCAGGTCCTGGCTGACGAAGTCGGGAGCGCGGTAGAAGTTGGTGTTCGGCACCCGGACGCCGCCCGGCGGCAGCGGCTCAAAGTCCGGCTTGATCGCGGACAGGCCGGTCACGGCCAAGGCGCCCATGGACGTGCCATGGTAGGCGAGGTCCCGGCTGAGCACCTTGTACCGCGTGGGCTCGCCCTTGAGCTTGAAGTACGCCTTGGCCAGCTTCCACGCCGACTCGACGGCCTCTGAGCCGGAGGTGGTGAAGAAGACGCGGTTCAGGTCACCAGGGGCCAGGCTCGCGATCCGGTCGGCCAGCTTGATGGCCGCCGGGTGGGCGTAGGACCACAGCGGGAAGTAAGCGAGCTCGGCTGCCTGCTTGGCGGCCGCCTCCGCGATCTTGGTCCGGCCATGCCCGACCATGGACACAAACAGGCCGGACAGGCCGTCCAGGTAGCGCTTGCCCTTGTCGTCGTAGACGTACGCGCCTTCGCCGCGCACGATCACCGGCACGTCGCTGGAGTCGTAGCTGGACATCCGGGTGAAGTGCAGCCACAGGTGATCCCTGGCGGCTTGCTGAAGGTCAATGTCTGTCATCGTTATCGCGTTCCCCATGAGTAGGTTTGCTTACGCAGCTTCAGGTAGACGAACGTCTCGGTGGACGTCACGGACGGCACGTTACGTACTTGGCTGAGCACCTCAAGCAGATGATCATCATCCTCACAGACGACCTCGCAGAGCAGGTCGAAAGACCCCGCGGTGATCACCACGTAGTCGATCTCCTCGATGACCACGAGGCTGTCGGCGGCCTTCTGCAGGTCTCCCTCGCACTTCACGGCGATCATCGCCTGCCGGGTGAAGCCCAGCGTCAGCGGATCGGTCACCGCGACGATCTGGAGGACCCCGGCTTCCTGCAGGCGCTGGACGCGCTGCCTGATCGCCGCCTCGGACAGGCCAACCGCCTTGCCGATCGCCGCGTACGACTGCCTGCCATCGCGCTGGAGTTGCTCGATTATCCGCTTGGAGGTGTCATCGAGTACAACGGGCGGGGCGGGCGCGACGCCGCGAACAGTGCGCGGGCTGTGTGCCACCGGGCTATCACGTCCTTCCGGGCGGCGCTCGCACGCCGCTTTTCCATGCTGTGCGCGGTTAGGCCGCTATGTCAACTGATTTCGTAGCTGATAATGTAATTTAACACGGATTCGCTTGTTGCTACGCTCTGGCCCTGCGAAGCCCGATGGTACTCGCGAGCCCGATGGTACTCGCGCGGAGTGCCATCGGGCATGACGCGGCGTGCGGCACGTGACGCCGGGATGTCTGGCTACATCGGGGCTTACATGCCGCGGCGCGCGCTCGCTCCCGCGGGGGAGCGGGCGCGCGCGTTCCTGCGGCAAGTGCGAGTTTCCTGCGGCAAGTGCGCGTGGGCTCGTCGCACATGCCCAGGAGCCAGCGTTACAGCCGCTGCGTCGAGACGCCGTCGGCTACCGCCTTGTTCAGCGCGTTCACCTCGCCCATCATCCAGCTCTGGTAGTCATACCCTGGCGTCGGCATCGTCTCGTAGACCCCGATCACGGGGATGCCGGCGGCCTTCGCGGCAGCGCAGGCTAGATGAATACCGTCGCAAACTGGGATGGGAGGCTGCTGCGTTCGGTTTCGGCGCACTGGCGCAGTCGAGCTCTTGCCGTCTGGACTCGTCGGCGGTGCCGAGTCCCTACAGCTTGTCGTTTAACCTATTTTCGGGTCATATCGTGGCATAGCCGTCAAAGTCGGTCTTTTGTTCTGGTTGCTGTACGTGTGCGGCCGTTTCCCTCATGCTGGGTGTTGCGACACATCCGCAGCGGCGAGAGGAAACGGCCGTGAATGCAACGCTCTCATGTCCTGGCGTGCCCGCGCAATCGCTGGCGGCGGCCGGACGGCTGGCGGGGTTCCGGCAGGAGCTGTACCGGTGCCTGACGTCGCGACGGGACGCGCTGTTCGGCCTGGCTGACGCGGTGCTGTGCGCGGGCGGGCGGGTGACGGACCTGGCGCGGCTGTCGCTGGTGCCGGAGTTCGGGCGGGGCCATGGCGCGCTGTACGACGCGCTGAGCGCGGGACGGGTGGACTTCGGGCGGGTGCGGTGGCTGCTGGCGGGGCTGCCGCTGCCGTCCTGGCCGGACGGGCGGGTCCGGCTGGCGGTGGACGTGTGCTCCTGGCTGCGGCCGGACGCGGAGGCGTCCCCGGAGCGGCTGTTCTGCCACGTGAGCGGCCGGGGCGCGAGCGCGGGGACGGTGCTGCCGGGGTGGCCGTACTCGTTCGTGGCGGCGCTGGGGCCGGGCCGGTCGTCGTGGGCGGTGCCGCTGGACGCGGTCCGGATCGGCCCGGATGACGACGAGGCGGAGGTGACCGCCGCGCAGCTGCGCGAGGTGATGGGCCGGCTGGCGGCGGCGGGGCACTGGCGGCAGGGGGGCCCGCCGGTGATCATCGCCATGGACTCCGGGTACAACGCGTCCCGGCTGGCGTGGCTGCTGGCGGACCTGCCGGTGGTGCTGGTCGTTCGGGTCCGGTCCAACCGGGCGTTCTACCGGGCGCCCCCGCCCCCGCCCCCGCGGCCGCGGGGGCTGCGGGGCGCGGCTGGCCGGGGCCGGCGGCACGGCCCGCCGCTGCGCTGCTCCGACCCCTCGACGTGGGGCGGGCAGTGCGTCGCCACGGCCGGGGAGTCGGCGCGCCATGGCCTGCTGGAGGTAGCCGCCTGGCACCGGGTGCACCAGAAGCTGCTGCGCCGGGACGGCGGCTGGCAGGGCCACGAGGGCGACCTGCCGGCCGTCGAGGGCACCCTCATCCACGTGGCCGCCGCCGCGCCCCGGCCGGGCTGGGGCGCGATGTGGCTGTGGGCGTCGGACCCGGCCGCCGGCGAGCAGGAGGTCACCGTGCTGTGGCAGGCCTACTTCCGCAGGTTCGACCTGGAGCACGTGTTCCGGTTCCTGCGCCAGCAGCTCGGCTGGAGCCGCCCGCTGCTGCGCGACCCGGCCGCCGCCGACCGCTGGACCTGGCTCGTCATCGCTTGCTACGCCCAGCTGTGGCTGGCCCGCACCCTGGCTGCCGCCCGCCTGCCCTGGCAGCCCCCGCTCCCGCCCGCCGCGGTCACCCCGGGCCGGGTCCGCGCGGGATTCCGCTGCGCCCGCGCGATCGTCGGCACCCCGGCCAGGGCAGCGAAGCCCTCAGCACCCGGCCCTGGCCGTCCCCAAGGCTCCGTCAACAAGCACAAGGCCCAGCGCCATCCCGTCGGCAAGAACAGCCCAAAACACCCCAGACAGCATAAAAAACCCAGGCGCAAGCCAAGCCCTACAGGTTAAACGGCAAGTACAGCGGACTCGGTGGCGCCAGCGAGTCACTGCCGTGGCGGGTCGGTGGCGCCAGCGGGTCACCTCCGTGGCGGGTCGGTGGTGCCAGCGAGTCACCTCCGTGGCGGGTCGGTGGTGCCAGCGAGTCACTGCCGTGGCGGGTCGGTGGTGCCAGCGAGTCACTGCCGTGGCGGGTCGGTGGCGCCAGCGAGTCACCTCCGTGGCGGGTCGGTGGCGCCATCACGTCCGACCCGTCAGCGCAGCGGGGAGCAGACGTAGCAGTAGTCGACCGCGAGCAGGCGGCCGATCAGGGGGATGTTCACGCTGCTGCGTTCCTGTGGCAGCCGCAGCAGCGCCCGGCTGGGGTGGCTGTGATTCCAGTTGTAGGCGGTGGGGAACGCCTTGTCGATCCGGAAGTGTCGCTCGAGGTCCCGCCGGAAGTCCTCGGGCTGGCGGACGTTGCTGTAGGGCCAGTAGACGCTCTTCTTGCGGTGCGCGAAGTTCTGGTAGGTGCAGATGAACGTCCCGCCATCTGCCAGCAGTGCCGCGATCTCGCCAAGCTTGCGGGACTGGACCTCGCCCAGGTACTCGAACAGGCCCTGCGCCACGATGATGCCGAACGTCTTGCTCCCGAACGAGATGGGGCTTTCGACGATGTCGACCTCGGCCAGGTTCGGGGCTGGAGAGGTGATCGCGATGTCGATGCCGTGGTAGCGCACGCCCTCTGGCAGCAGTCGCGCCAGCGTGCCGGGTCCGCAGCCCACGTCGAGCAGGTCCACATCGGGCAGGTCCCGTTCGGTAACGACGCTGCGGATCAGCCACGCTACCTTGCGCATCCGGAAGTGCGGTGCCGCGTACTTGAGGTTCTCCGTCCCCCAGAAGTCCCGCTTGTGGTAGCTGGCTCCGCTTGTCATCGTCGTTCCCCCTGGGCTTGGCGCTCCATCCTGTGTCGCATACCGGATCACGAGCCGGCGCTCCGTGATACCTGAGCGCCGACAGACTGTAAACGTCGCAAATCGGATGGTGGCCTCCAGTCGCAGGGCCGGGTCATGCTCTTAGGCCGAGCGCTACAGGAGTCGGCTAGCCAGACAAGTGCCAGCGAGCTAAGAGCCCGCAGCGGGGCGGTTTCGGGGGCTGCGTACGGTGGCGGGCACTGGGGTTGGCCCCAGCGGGATCGGGGACGCGGCCTTGACCTCGGCTAGCCGGAGGTAGGTGATAACCCGCGCGCCCCGGGCCGACAGCCGTGACAGCACCTGCTGGAGCTCGGCGACGTCGTGGGCGACGATCGACAGCAGGTAGTCGGTTTCGCCGGCGATGCTGTCCGCCCAGATGATCTGTGGCAGCGCGTGGACCTGGTCCTCGAAGGCGCGCTCGTAGCGCGGGTCGTGCCGGTTCAGCGTCGCCGTCACGTACACCCGCAGCGCGAATCCGGCGGCCTCCGGGTCGATGTGCGCGCGGATGATCCGGATGACGCCCGAGTCCTTCAGCGCCCGGACCCGGTGCAGCGTCGCGGCCGGGGACAGCCCGGTCAGCCGCGCGAGCTGCACGTTGGTGCGGTCGGCGTCGGCCTGCAGCGCGGTCAGCAGCTGGATGTCAACTTCGTCAAGCCTGATGGTCATATGACGAAATTTTATTAACTAAGCCCCACCACATGCAAAATTACAAACCAGACAAACGGCACTATAGGTGCGTGAAGAGCAGGAGCTACAGTGTTTCAGGGAGTCGCGGCGCGGTGGCCGCGCTCATCGTCTCGGGAGTCGCCTGGGGCACGTCAGTACCCCTGTCCAAGATTGCCCTCGGCTGGCTGGCCCCGGGGTGGCTGACCGTCGCCCGGTTCGGACTGGCCGCCGTTGTCCTGCTGGTCATCGCTTATCGCCGCGGCAAGCTCCGTGGCGCGCTCGGGCTGCCCGTGCTGGCCTCCGGCGCGATCGGCTACGGCTGCTCGGTCGTAGTCCAGAACGCCGGCCTGTCCCGTACCAGCGTCACTCACGCCTCCCTGATCATCGGCGCGGCCCCGGTCCTGGTGGCGATCATCGCCGCCGTCTGGCGCCATGCCGTGGCCCGCCCGGTCGCCTGGGCCGGGTTCGCGTTGTCCCTGGCCGGGGTCGGCCTGATCGCCGGCGGGCAGGGGCACGGGGCCACCCCGTCCGGAGACCTGCTGGTCCTCGCGGCGACGGTGATCTCGGCGTCGGTGACGGTCGCGCAGGGCCGGCTGCTGGAGGGCCGGGACCCGATCGCGCTGACCGCCGTGCAGTTCCTCGGGGCCGCCCTCGGGGTGCTCCCGTTCGCGGCGAGTGAGCACCTGCCCGCCGCGCACCCTGCCACGGCCGCCATCCTCGCCACGGTGGCCCTGACGGCCTGCGGGACCCTCATCCCGTTCAGCCTGTTCGCCTTCGGGCAGAAGAAGGTGTCGGCTGAGGTGGCGGGCGCGTTCCTCAACCTGGAGCCGCTGGTCGGCGCGGCGACCGGGATCGCGGCCTTCGGTGACCCTTGCGGGCCGCGCCAGGTCGCCGGCGGCCTGGCGATCGTCGCCGGCATCGCCCTCAGCAGCCTCCCGCTGCTGGCCTCCCGGCAGCCAGCGCTGCCGGAGACTGGTCCGCTGGCGCGCATCGCCTGAATCTCCCGCCGCACGGTGGTGGCGATCGTGCGGTATCCGCGCCTGGAGGCTGCCGGCGACATAGGCTGGGGTGGAACAAGCGCGTTAGCACGTAAACGGCACGAGGAAGGCCGGAGCACATGAGCATCAGCAAGCCAGAGGTCGACTTCCCTGGCGGCCCGCCGCCCAAGGCGCTGGAGGTTACCGACATCTGGGAGGGTGATGGCCCCGTCGCCAAGGCCGGGGACACCGTCGAGGTGCACTACGTGGGCGTCGCGTTCTCGACCGGCGAGGAGTTCGACGCGAGCTGGAACCGCGGCGAGCCGCTGCGGTTCCAGCTCGGCGCCGGCCACGTCATCGCTGGCTGGGACCAGGGCATCCAGGGCATGAAGGTCGGCGGCCGCCGTCAGCTCGTCATCCCGCCGGACCTCGGCTACGGCAGTCGTGGGGCGGCCGGCGTCATCAAGCCGAACGAGACCCTCATCTTCGTCTGCGACCTCGTCTCAGTCTGAGTCTCAGTTTGAGTCTGGGTCTGGCTCCTCCCGGCAGCAATGCCGGGAGGAGCCGCTGGTGCCAGGATCAGGCAAGGCCCAGTGCCTCGGCCGCTGCCAGCGCGCAGGCGCGGGACGCGCCGTAGGTCGCCAGGTAGGCGGTATCCTGCGGCGGCGTCCAGGTCGGCACACCCATCTCCACGATGATCGTGTCCGGCCGGGCCGCGAGCAGGTCGGTGACCATGGGCACCACGCCGGTCGCATCCCGGACGGCGAGCACTAGCGAGCGCCCGGCCGCCGCGTAGAGGATCTCGCTGAGTGCCGCGCCACCGATGCCTGAGCCGTCGCCGTCCGCCGGATCAATCCGGCGGACGGCCGACCAGCGGGCAAAGCCCCAGGTGAACCGCCCGGCCGCAATGTTCTCTTCCGGCTCGACCTCGATGATGAGCGGGTCTGTCAGCCGGGTCGGGATGGGTCCGGACCCGCGCAGCGCCCGCCGCGCGGCGACCAGCCCGATGCCGTCCCCGGACGGGCCTGCCGTGCTGGCGGGGCCGCCAGCACGCCGTTCCTCGGCCAGCTTCGCCCGCAGGGCCGTGACCTGGGCGGCAGCGTCCTCCAGGCGGGAACTGGCCAGCCTGCCGGACTTCACCGCGTCCGCCAGGGCGACCCGGACCGCGTGGTACATCTCCTCATCGGTCTCCCGGCCAAGGCACAGCAGGTCGATGCCGGCGATGACGGCCAGCACCGCCGCCTCGGGGATGCCGAAGACGGCGCTGGCGGCCTTCATTTCCAGCGCGTCGCAGATCACCGTCCCGGTGTAGCCGAGCTCACCGCGCAGCAGGCCGGTGACGGCGGCCGCCGACAGCGTCGCGGGCAGGTCCCCGGTGAGCTCGGGGATCCGCAGGTGACCGGGCATGAGGCACCAGGTGCCGGCCGCGATGGCCGCCGAGAACGCAGGCAGGTCCCGAGCCCGGATCTCCTCCAGCGAGCCGGAGATCGTGGCCAGCACCCGGTGCGAGTCGGTGGCGGTGCTGCCGTGCCCCGGGAAGTGCTTGGCGCACGCGGCGACGCCCGCCCCCTGCACGCCCTTGACAGCGGCGGCTACATGCCGTGCGACCAGCAGTGGGTCAGGGCCGAACGACCGGGTGCCGATCACCGGGCTGCCGCCAGCGGCCAGCACGTCCGCGCACGGCGCGAGGTTGGTGTTGATTCCGACCCGGCGCAGGTCAGCGCCGATCGCGGCGTACACGTCGCGAGTCAGCGCCACGTCGTCGACCACGCCAAGCGCCGCGTTACCGGGATACGGACTGCCCTCGGCGTAGCCGACGCGGGTAACGTCACCGCCCTCCTCGTCGATGGCGATGACCGGTTCCACCCCAGTCGCCGCCCGGAGGGTGGCGGTCAGGTGCGAGATGTCGCCCGTGACGTTAGGGCCAAAGAGGGTGACGCCGGCCAGCCCGCGGTTAAGGGCGTCAAGGATCCAGGGCGGCGGGGCGGTGCCATGGAACGGCGGGATGAGGATGGCGTCAGCCAGGGCGGCGAGCGAGGGGTCGATGTCGGCTCCAGGGTTGTCATCCCTTCACCGCGCCAGCCACCAGGCCGCTTGCGATGCGGCGCTGGACGATAAGGAAGAAGGCGAGGACCGGGACGGTGAAGAGGGTCGAGGCAGCCATGATGGCGCCCCAGTCTGTTGAGTTCTGGCCGTGGAAGTACTGCACGTAGAGCGGCAGGGTGAACTTGGCGGTGTCGGTGCCCAGGAACGTCAGCGCGAGCACGAACTCGTTGTAGGCGAAGATGAACGCGAACACGCTGGTGGCGACCAGGCCTGGCGATACGAGGGGGAGCAGGATCCGCCAGAAGACGGTCCACCAGCCCGCCCCGTCGATCGCTGCGGCTTCCTCTAGCTCCTTCGGCACCGCCGCGGCGAAGTTGCGCAGCATCCAGATCGTGACCGGCAGCGCGAACGCCGTGTAGACCGCGATCAGGCCGATGAGGCTATCGAGCAGGTTCAGCGAGCGGAAGTCGATGAACAGCGCGATGACCAGCGCCTGCTGCGGCAGCATCTGCACGATCAGCAGCATGATGAGGTACGTGGCGCGCAGCCGGAACCGGAACCGGGCCAGCGCGATCGCCGCCAGCAGCGCCAGCAGCGACGAGGCGGCCACGGCCACGACGGTGACGAACAGGCCATTGCGCAGGAAGTCCCAGTAGGGGATCCCGATGACGGCGCCGTCCAGGACCAGGCGGAAGTTCGCGAGCGTCGGGTGCAGTGGTATCGGGTGGGGGGTGAGAGAGTAGATCTCCGTGGCCGGCTTGAACGCCGTGGAGATCATCCAGAGCACGGGAAATAGCGTGAGCAGCCCGACCAGCAGGCCGGCCAGGTTCAGCAGGGCCTTGCGTAGTGCCTTGGCGGGAGCAGGACGCCGCGATCGCGGCGCAATCGTCGTCAACGGATCGCCCCTTGCTTGACCGATGTCCGGACATAGCCGACCGTGATGATGAGCAGGATGAGCGTGAGGATGAACGCAACCGCCGAGGCGACGCCGTAGGCAGGCGGCTGGGTGAAGGCCCGGAAGTACTCATAAAGGCCGAGGTTGAACTCGTCCCGGTTGCCGGGTGCCCCGGTGATGATGAACGGCTGGGTGAACACGCCGAAGTCCCAGATGATCGACAGCAGCAGCAGGACCAGGAAGACCGGCTTGAGCAGCGGGTAGGTCACCGACCAGAAGGACCGCCACGGCTCGCCCCGTCTACCCGCGCCGCCTCATGGAGCTCGGCGGGGATGGTGCGCAGGCCGGCCAGCACGGTGACCGCGACGAACGGGAAGCTCGTCCAGATCACCAGCACGCCGACCACGGTGTAAGCGGGAAGCGCGGCGTTCTCCCAGCTGAAGCCGGCCCACTGCGGGCCACCACCGAGCCAGGCGGGCAGCTTGGCCAGCGCCCAGTCGACAAGGCCGCCATCGGGGTCGACCAGCCACGCGAAGATGACGCTCGCCGAGACCGCGGGAGTCGCCCAGGCCAGCAGCGCCGCCGTGGAGACGAACATGGCCATCTTCTTGCCGAGCTGCGCCAGCAGCAGGCCGACGAGGGTGCCGACGATCAGGGTCGCCGGGACCACGACCGCCGCGAAAAGCAGGCTGATCTTCAGGGACAGCCAGAACTCGGGGTCGGCGAAGATCTGCGTGTAGTTGCTGAAGCCGACCCACTGCGTAGGCTCCACCCCGATGATCTGCGTCAGTCCGTAGTTCTGGAACGAGAACAGGCCGACCTGGACAGACGGCCACAAGATCAGCCAGGCGATGACGGCGGTAGCCGGGATGAGCAGTAGGTAGGGGGCTACCCCATGACGGCGAGCCCAGATGGCCGCACGCTGTCGGGCAGTCAGGCCGGGAGTCCGGACGCGGCCCTGAACCGCCTTCTCGGTAAAGGGCTGGCGGGAGGCGCCGGCCGAGGACGAGGTCCCCGGCCGGCGCTTGTCGGTGTTCACCATGCGCGAGCTATGCGCCTAGCTCTCGCTGCCGGTGTTCATGACGTTGGCCAGCTCGGTATTGGCCTTGGCGACGGTCGAGCTGAACGACGCCCCGTTCATCAGCTCCTTCAGCATCGTTGGGATGATGTTGTAGTTGCCGTTGTCCGCGGTGGGCCAGTTCTTGGCGTTCAGCGGCGAGGTCTGGCCGTTCAGGGCCGCCTTGGCGAAGCCGGCCATGAACTGGTCGCCGGGATAGACGCCGCTCGCGATGGCCGCGGAGTAAGGCGGGAAGAAGCCCGACAGCTTGGCGAAGGACGTGGAGTTGTCCGTGTTGTCCATGACCGAGATCAGGTCCCAGGCCGCCTGCTTGTTCGGGCTGGTCTTGAAGATCGCGAGGTCGGACCCGCCGGAGAAGACCGGCGCCGGGTTCGGGCCGTTCTCGCTGGGGATCGGGAAGGACGAGATGTTGGCCGCGTCCACCGAGTTGGCCGGCAGGGTCGCCTTCGCCCACGGGCCGTCGATGTACATGTCCAGCTTGCCAAGGCCGAAGTCCTCGTTCGCGCCGCCGGAGGTGGAGCCGGCGTTGCCGAGCTCGGTCTGGCCGATGTACTTGGAGGGCGACAGGTGGTAGGTGGCGTACAGCGAGACGTAGAACTTGATCGCCGCCTCGGTCTGCGGCGAGGTCAGGTCGCCAGTCCACTGGCCGCTGGAGCTCTCGGTAGCGATCTGGCCCCCGGCGCCCCAGATGAAGCTGGCGAACGCGTTCGTGTCATTGGTGATCGCGTCGAAGCCGTAGGTGCCGGGGAACTTCTGCTGCAGCTTCTGCGCGTCGGCAAGCAACTGCGCCCAGGTGGTCGGCGTGCTCGTGATGCCGGCCTGCTTGAACTGGTCGGTGCGGTACCACACGGCGCGCACGCCGCCGAACCACGGCACGGCGTAGGTCGTGCCGCCTTGAGTGTCATTGGCCAGCATGCCCGACACGAGGCCCGAGGTGCCGGACCAGCCGCTCAGGTAGCTGCTGAGCGGGGCGAGGATGCCGCTGGCCGCCTCGGTCGGCGTGTCCGTGTTGCCGAGCTCGGTGATGTCCGGCACGTTCTTGCCGCTGGACAGCGCGTTGTTCCAGTCCTGAGTGCGGTCGCCCCACGGGATCCAGTCAACCTTGACCTGGGTCTTGGCATACTGCGGGAAGTCCTTGTGGAACTCCGTGACAACGCTGTTCATCCAGGTGACCTGGGCGGGCACAGAGGCACCCATGCGCCAGACGGTAAGGGTCGATGGGGCAGACGAGCTGGTGCCGCCAGACGAGCTGGTGCTACTGGAACCGCCGGAGCTGCAGCCGGTGATCGCCAGCGCCGCCCCGACGACGCCCGCGACCACGGTCAGCGCGGCCGATCTCTTCCTGAGTCCCACTGCATGCGCTCCTTCTGCGTTGGGTGGGCTTTCCGGTCAGACTTGTCAGTGACTCTTGACACAGAAAACTAACTGGAAACTTTCCTATAAGATAGATCCGTTGCCAGATCTTAACAAGGCACGAAGAACGTGGTGTCGGCCGTAACAGCCGCGACCAACCCGTTGGAGGGGGAACGACATGGAGGGACCGGCCCAACCGCCGGCATCGCAGCCGCCGGCGGCACAACCGCAGGCAGCGCAACCGCAGGCATGGCAGCCGCGCCTGAAGCCGGGCACGCCAAGCCTGCTGCGCGAGCTGAATGACCGGGCGGCGCTTGAGCTGCTGCTGGCAGACGGGCCGCTGACCAGGGCCCAGCTGTCGGAACGCACCGGAGTATCCAAGGTCACCGTCTCCCAGATGCTTGCCAGGCTGGAGGAACGTGGCCTGGTGCGGATCGCGGGGGAGCAGGCCGGAGGCCGAGGACCGAACGCCGCACTGTACTCAATCGTGTCCTCAAGCGCGTACGTCGCCGGGCTCTATGTGGAGTCTGACCTGGTCAGTGCCGCTGTCGCGGACGTGGCGGGGAACCGGGTGGCGAATGTCAGCGTGGACCCCAACGGAGCCGAGGACCCCGTCGGCATGGTCCGCGACGCCATCAGCCGGGCCTGCGAGAGCGGCGGGATAGACCTCGCGGACTTGTCCGCCGTGGTGATCGGCAGCCCCGGCGTCCTGGATCCCCGCACCGGTGCCCCCCGGCTGGCGGTCAACCTGCCGACCTGGCACGAGGGCGTGCTTGACGGGCTGCGCGACGCGCTGCACACCCCGGTCGTGATCGAGAACGACGTGAACCTCGCCGCGATGGCCGAGCAGGCCGACGGGGCGGCAGCCGGGCTGGACGACTTCGTCCTGGTCTGGCTCGGCACCGGCCTAGGCCTCGCCACCGTCATCGGCAGCCAGGTGCTGCGCGGCAGCGGCGGGGCGGCCGGCGAGATCGGCTGGATGCCGGTGCACGGGACACTGCTACCCGTTGGGAACGAGCACCCGGGCAAGGCGGGCCTGCAGGCCCTGGCCGGTGCCTCGGCGATCCAGGCCCTGGCGACCGAGCACGGCTTCGGCGGCGGGTCGGCAGCCGAGACGCTCACGGCGGCGGTTGCCGACGTGGCGGCCGGCGGCTCGCGTGGCCCGCAATTCCTTGACGAGGTCGCGCACCGGGTCGCCATCGGGGTGGCCTCGATCTGCGTCGTCCTCGACCCGGGCCTGGTCGTGCTCGGCGGCCCGGTTGGCCACGCCGGGGGAGCGGAGCTCGCCACCCGGGTGGCGGCCGGAGTCCCGCAGATCTGCCTGGCCCGTCCCACCGTCGTGCCCACCACCGTTCAAGGCGAGCCCGTCCTGCTCGGCGCGATGCAGGCCGCCCTCGCCCAGGCCCGCGCCGGGCTGCTTGGCTCACTGGGAATCGAGTTGTAGCTATGACCTACCTTGAGGACGAGATCTTCAGCCAGCCCGCCTCCTGGGCGACCGCCATCGACCGGGCCGCCGACGCCAGGCTGCCCAGGTGTGGCGAGCGGGTGGCGGTGATCGGCTGCGGCTCCTCGCTGAACGTCAGCCGGGCCTACGCGCGGCTTCGCGAGGACGCCGGGCAGGGCGTGACCGACGCCTACCCCGCCTCCGAGGTCACCGGCGGCCGCTCCTATGACCACATGGTCTTCATCTCCCGGACCGGCACCACCTCAGAAGTGCTCGCCGCGCTGCGGGCGGCCCCGGCGGGCGTCGTCACCACGTCGATCACCGCCGACCCGGACGCGCCACTGGCCCAGCACACCGACAACGTCGTCCTGCTGGACTTCGCCGACGAGCGCGCGGTCGTCTCCAGCCAGTTCATCAGCAGCGCCCTCGTCCTGATCCGGGCCCACCTCGGTGCTGACCTGCGCGCGCTGCCGCTGGCCGCGGCCGCCGAGCTCGCCCGGCCGCTGCCCGCCGGGATCACCGACCGCCGCGAGTTCACGTTCCTCGGGGCTGGCTGGGCGTCCTTCGTCGCCGACGAGGCGGCGCTGAAGCTGCGCGAGGCGTCCCAGTCGTGGGCCGAGTCCTACCCGGCACTGGAGTTCCGGCACGGCCCGATCAGCGTCAGCGATCCCGGGACCGTGATCTGGGGGATAGGCGAGATCCCCGCGTCGCTGGCCGCGGACTGCGCGCGCACCGGGGCCCTGGTCGTAGCCCACGGTGGCGACCCCCTCACCTGCCTTATCGGCGCGCAGCGCATCGCGGTGGCCCTAGCGCAAGGCAAGGGCATCAACCCTGACTATCCGCGATCGCTGTCCCGCTCGGTGATCTTGGCATTACCTAAAGGAAGCGGGAGCGCTGACGGGACCGACTGACCGGCTAACGGGTGGCTGCTCCGGAAGCGCTCGGCTAGGCGGGTCAGGCCGTGCAGGGCATCGACGGCGGGGGTGGGAATGCCGACGAGCGTGCCGATCTCGCGAACCGCGCCGGTCAGCGCATCGAGTTCCAGACGGCGGCCAGCCTCGGCGTCCTGCAGCATCGACGTGCGGAAATTCCCTAGCCTGCGGGTGATGGCGTTGCGGTCGCTGGGAGTCTGGCTGATCGGGCAGCCGATCCGGGCGCCAATCTCCCGGGCCTCCAGCATGGCCGACTCGCAGAACGCCCGCACTAGGTTGTCGCCTAGGATCTCCGCCGCGGTCGCGCCGGTCAGCGCCGAGACGGGGTTCACCGTCAGGTTCCCCCACAGCTTGTACCAGGCGTCCGTGCGGATGTCGTTTGACAGGTCGACCGTGAAGCCAGCCTCGCACAGTGTCGCTGTCACCGCGGACAGCCGGTCCGACTTAATGCCGGACGGCTCGCCGAGGATCAGCCGGTTCCCGTTGAAGTGCCGCACCACGCCGGGCGCGGGAGAACTGCAGCTGAAGTGCACCACGGTGCCGATGACCCGGCTCGCCGGGACGATGGCCGCCATCGTGCCACCGGGGTCGACGTTGTCCAGGTGAACTCCCCCACAGGGTCCGCCGAAGCCGTCAAAAAACCACCACGGCACCCCGTTCAGGGCCGGCAGCACGACAGTCGATGGCCCCAGCAGTGGCACCATCGACGCGACAGCCGCCGGGGCCGAGTGCGCCTTCACCGCCAGCACGACGACGTCCTGCGGGCCAAGATCGGCAGCGGAACCAGCCGCCGCGACGCTGGCGACCACCGTCTCGCCAGTCCCTTCAGTCCCTGAGGACTCTAGCCGCAGCCCCTGGGAACGCAGCACCTCCAGCGTCGTGCCCCGCGCCAGCACCGAGGTCTCAGCGGCCCCGGAAATAGCTAGCCGGCTCGCGATGTACCCGCCGATAGCCCCAGCCCCAACCACACACACGCGCATAACTAAGTAGTACTCCCTGGCTCCGGTCATCCTCGGGATCGGGACCCCCCTCGCGCTGCCCCGCTCTCGAGTGGTTCAGGGACAGCGACCTTGTGATTGCCGTAACTCGTAGGTAAGTTGCCGGAGTGCGACGACCCCCCGCCCTGACTGACACCGCCATCGCTCGCTCGCTCGCGGGGGCCAAGCCTGTCTCCTTCTGGCTCGACTCGCCGGACGCGCCCGAGCCGCTCCCGGCCCTCGCCGGGCGCGTGACGGCGGATCTGGCGGTCGTAGGCGGCGGGTTCACCGGCCTGTGGACCGCGTTGCTGGCCAAGGAGCGTGACCCGCAGGCCGACGTCGTCTTGCTTGAGGCCAAGACCGTCGGCCACGCGGCGTCGGGGCGCAACGGCGGATTCTGCTCCGCCAGCCTGACTCACGGCTTCAGCAACGGCCTGGAGCGGTTCGGTGGCGAGATGCCGCTGCTTGAGCGCCTCGGTGATGAGAACCTGGCCGGCATCGCGCTCGCGATCGACCGGTACAACATCGACTGCGACTTCCAGCCCACCGGCGAGCTGAGCGTTGCCACTGCCGCCTGGCAGCTCGACGGCGCGCAGGACGAGGTCACCCAGGCCCGTGCGCTTGGCTACGTCGCCGACCTCCTGGACGCCGACGGCATCCGCGCCGAGCTGGACTCGCCTACCTTCGTCGGAGGCATCCGGCACGCGAACCGCAACGCCATGGTCGACCCGGCGCGACTTGCCTGGGGACTTCGCCGGGCGTGCCTGGAGCGCGGAGTGCGGGTTTACGAGAATTGCCCGGTCCGTTCTGTATCGTCGCAAGGAGGATCTGGCCTCAGGCTCAAGGTCGCCCGGGGTGAGGTGCGGGCCGGGCGGGTGGCCCTGGGGACGGGGGCATTCACGCCCCCGCTGCTGCGGCGGGTCGGGACCTGGGTCGTGCCGGTGTGGGACTACGTACTGATGACCGAGCCGCTCACCTCGCAGCAGCTGGCCAGCCTCGGCTGGACACGCCGGCGGGGCGCCTCGGACCGGGGGAACCAGTTCCACTACTTCCGGCTGACGGCCGACGACCGCGTGCTGTGGGGCGGGTATGACGCCGTGTACTACAACGGCGGCAGGCGCGGCGACGATCACGCGACTCACCCGGCGACCCACCTCAAGCTGGCTACCCATTTCTTCACCATGTTCCCGCAGCTGGAAGGAGTGCGGTTCAGCCACGCGTGGGGCGGCGTGATCGACACGTGCAGCCGGTTCTCGGTGTTCTTCGGGACCGCCCATCACGGCCGCCTCGCGTACGCGGCCGGGTACACCGGGCTCGGCGTCGGGGCGACCAGGTTCGGCGCGCAGGTGATCCTCGACCTGCTTTCCGGCCACGATACCGAACGGACCGCCCTGTCCATGGTGCGATCCAAGCCGGTGCCGTTCCCGCCGGAGCCGCTGCGGTCGGTGATCATCCAGGCGACGCGGGCCTCGATCGCCCGCGCCGACCGCAACGAGGGCCACCGCGACCTGTGGCTGCGCACCCTGGACCGGCTAGGGCTGGGCTTCGACTCGTTACAGGATGTCGTCCAGGAACGTGATCGCGGCAGCGGCGTTGGCGCGACGCCAGGCAAGCAGGACAGTATCGAAGCTGTCTTGCGGGCTGTCGCTGCCGATGGCACGCGCGATGGGGCTCCAGGGTTGCCCTTTGCCGCCGGATGAGGCTGCTGGCGTCGGTGCTGCGGCGGTGCAGTAGCGCCAGTTTCAGTAGCAGGTGGGACCGGATGTCGCGGACGTGCTCGACGGGAGTGTCCAGCCAGCTGGCCGTGGCGTCGTGCCCGGAGCCTGTCGCGGCGTAGATGGTCCGCTGCGGTCCCTGACCCGGCTCGGTGCCCTGCGGGGTGATCAGCCCCGCCTCGGCCAGCCGCCGGATCGCCCGGTAGATGACTGGCCGGGGGATCTGCCAGATCCGGCCAAGCTCCCCGTCGGGCGTCGTGAGCTGGGCGACCGCGAACCCGTGGGTGGGCTGCTCGCTGATCACGGCGAGCACAGTCCACTCGGGCAGCCCCATGACCGGGGAAGCTGCTGGCGTCTGGCTCACGGTAACGAGCGTAGTGGCTTGGTTTCCTGCCCTGGTACGGCTGTGTCGGCGGTGAGGACGGCATCGGTGGCGTCGGCCTGGTAGCGGCGGAACGCCGGGAACGCCGCGCAGGCCGCCGCCACGCCCACGACGCACGCCAGCCCGCCGGAGACCATCGAGAACCGGGTGCCAACGGCGGCCGCCACCGCCCCGGACCGCAGCTGCCCGGCGGGTGGCCCGGCCGCGTAGCTGAGCAGCTCGATGCCGGCCATCCGCCCCCTGACATCGTCGGGGATCGTCTGGTTCCACAGCGCGGAGCGGAAGATCGCGCTCGACTCGTCGGCCCCGCCCGCGACGGCGAGCAGGACGAGGCCGGCCCCGATGTCCGGGCTGAGGCCGAATGCCGCCAGGGCCAGCCCCCAGCACGCCGCCGAGATAGCGATGGCGATGCCGTGCCGGCGCACCCGGCCCATCCAGCCGCTGGTCGCTGACACGACGAGCGCCCCCACGGACGGGGCGGCGAACATCAGCCCGGCCGACCACGGGGCACGCAGCACGGCCGCCATGAACGGGATCAGCGCGTTGGGGTAGGCGAAGACCATCGCCACTAGGTCCACGAGGTAGGAGCCGAGCAGGTCCCTGCGGCTGGCCGCGTACCGCAAGCCCACCAGGATGTCGCGAGCGGCGGCGGGGTGCCCCCCGGGGGTGGTCCCGGCTGGCTGGGGCAGCGCGGGTAGCCGGGACAGCAGGGCGAATGAGACTGCGAACCCGGCCGCATCCAGCCCGTAGACGCTCCAGGCGCCCGGCGTTATCGCCAGGACCCCGCCCAGGGACGAGCCGACGAGGACGGCCATGTCCTGGGACATGGACATGAGCGCGGCGGCGGCGGTCTGCTGGTCGCGCAGCACCAGGCGGGGGATCGCCGCGTCGAGGGAAGGGCGCTGCAGGGCGAACAGCGCCATCATGAGCGCCGCCACGAGGTAAAGCGGCCACAGCACCGGGTGCGGCGCCACCGCGTTGAGCAGCAGCAGGCCCGCGCAGGCGGCCAGGCCCGGCTCGCACCAGCGCATCAGCGCCCTGCGGTCGAGCCGGTCGGCGAGCACGCCACCGTATAGCCCGAAGATGATCAGTGGGACCAGTTCGGCCAGCCCCAGCGTCCCCACCACCAGCGGCGAGTTCGTGAGCTGCTTGGCCTGCACCAGTAGCGCTACCTCGGTGGCCTGCGCTCCCGTCATCGCGACCGTCCGGCTGGCGAACACCGCCCGGAAGTTTCTCGAGGTCCGCATTGGCGCCAGGTCAGGAAGCAGGGCCGAACGCAGCGTCACCCGGTGACGCTATCAGGCCCCATGACGCGGGCCGAAACGATTTTCTGGGGGGCCATGGTAGGGTCTGGCGCGTGGCTAGGAAGGTTGCGACGAACACCGTCGTCTCGCTGGATGAACTGCTCGACTTCGTGCGGCCCCGGCATCAGGGGATCGTGATCACCACCCGCGCCGACGGGCGGCCGCAGGCGTCGCCGGTGACGTGCGGGGTGGACGGGCAGGGCCGGATCGTCATCGCGACCTACCCCGAGCGCGCTAAGACGCGCAATGCCCGCCGCGCCCCTGAGCAGGTGAGCATCCTGATCCTGTCAGATGACTTCGGCGGCGCGTGGGTGCAGGTCGACGGGACCGCTGAGGTGCTGGACGTGCCGGATGCGGTCGAGCCACTGGTGGAGTACTTCCGCTCCATCTCCGGCGAGCACCCCAACTGGGACGAGTACCGCGCCGCCATGATCGAGCAAGGCAAGTCCCTGCTGCGCATCACCCCAGCGACCTGGGGTCCGGTAGCGACAGGTGGCTTCCCGGCTCGCCTAGCCTGACCGCCGCCGCGGGTGCCCTCATGGCTGCTCCTGCAGCGGCCAGGTCCTTGGGGAGCTCAACGCCAGCAAGGCGACGTGCAAAGAGGTCCGGGACTCGGGGGAGTCGAGGCTGACCCCCAGGACGTGCCCGATGAGCTGCAGCCGCTGGTAGAACGTCGGCCGGGCCAGATGGGCGCGGGCGGCGGCGGCCGCCTTATTGCCGCCAGCTTCCAGGTAGATGGTCAGGTCGCCGACGAGCCGGGTGCCGTGAGCGGCGTCATAGGCCAGCAGCGGGCCAATCTCGCGCTCGGCGAAGGCCGTCAGCCGGGCGTCGTCACGCAGCAGGTGCACCAGCCCGCGCAGTCGCAGGTCGGGCAGCCGGTAGTAGGGGCGGCCATCCAGGGGCAGGTCGTCGTCCGGGCGAGGGTCGGGGTGGCGCAGCGCCACGTCGGCCACCTCGCGGGCGTCGAGGAAGGACCGGCGCGCCTCGGCCATCCCCGTCGCCGGTGATCCCACGCCGATCACCGGCGTCACTGGCTCTGGCTGGCTGGCGAGCAAGCCGGCCAGCCGCGCGCACAACTGCCGGAGCACCCGGTCGGTGTCCGTGTGCGCGGGGAGGGACAGCAGGGCGGCGACCCGGACGTCGTCGAGCGAGCCGACCAGGGCAGGGACGCGGATGTCGCGGCAGGCGTCCGCGACCGCCTCGGCGACACCCAGGACCAGGACCTGCGCCGACAGGCCGGGGCCGACGTCGGGTATCCGCGCGACCAGGGCGACGAGCTGCCGCCCGGTGAGGGGAACGCCCATGGAACGGGCGCGGGCCGTCGCCGCTTCCGGGTCCGCGTCCTCGATGATCGCGCTGATCAGCGTCCGGTGCGCCTGCCGCTCGACCGACTCGGCCTGACGGGCCAGTAGCCGGCCGAGAGCCAGCGTCGTCGCTGCCCGCTCGAGCAGCACGGTGTCCTCCGCGTCCGGCGGCTGCGCCGCCGCCGCGGAGCATCCCAGGAACAGCCTCCCCCAGTCCTCGCCACGGGCCCCCACCGTGGTGACCAGCCAGCCCCTTACCGGGGTCCCGGCAGTCGCCCTCTGGGCTAGCACTGTCTCGGCGTAGAAGGTCCGGGGCCGTCCCTCGCACGCGGCTCGCGCCCGGACGGCGAAGTCATCCGCAATGCCGTCGGTGTCGCAAGCTGCCAGCACCCGGTAGGACAGGTCGGCGAGGATCACCGGCCGCCCGGACAGCTCGGCGGCGGCCGCAACGATCGCGTCCGCAGCCGCGCCGTCCACCGACAGCCCGGTGAACACCTCGTGCACCCGCTGCGCGGAGCGCAGCTCCGCCAGCTGGGCGTCGATGATCCGGGCGTGCACCGCCTCGGTGATCTCGACGAAGGGCACCTCGCGCTCGAAGGCGATCAGCGGCAGACCGCGCTGCTGCGCGGCGGTGACCAGCGCCGTCGGCAGGGACCCGAGATAGCGCTGGCCAAGCTCGATCGCCAGTCCCGCGACACCTGCCCCGGCCAGGCCCGCCACGTACTCCGCCAGCCCCGCGGGCGACGATGGCAGCGCGATCCCGGTAGACAGCACCAGCTCACCGCCGCGCAGCAGGCGTCCCACGTCGGTCAACTCTGAGGCGTGCACCCAGCGCACCTGGGCGTCCAGCCGGTCGGCGGCGGCCAGCACGACCGGTCGGCCGGCCCGCACCGCGGCCACAGACAGCACCTCGCTCAGGGTCAGCGGCATCGCCCCAGGATACATTGTGTAAAGCTTAGACCTTAATCGGATACACCTTGCATCTATGCGGCCCGAGCCGTCGGCGGGCAGACTGTAACCATGTCTGATCTTCTTGCCCGCCACCGCGCGGTCCTCCCCACCTGGGTCGGCGTCTACTATGACGAGCCGATCGAGATCGTCAGCGGCAAGGGGGTCCGCGTCACCGACTCTCAGGGCCGCAGCTACCTGGACTTCTTCGCCGGCATCTTGACCAACATGCTCGGCTACGACGTGGCGGAGGTGCGCGAGGCTGTCGAGCGGCAGATCAGCACCGGGGTCGTGCACACCTCCACGCTGTACCTGATCCGCAGCCAGGTCGAGCTCGCCGAGAAGATCGCGAAGCTTTCCGGCATCCCCAACGCCAAGGTCTTCTTCACCAACTCCGGCTCGGAGGCCAACGAGACCGCCCTGGCCGCCGCCCTCATCGCCCGCAAGGCCAACCAGGTACTGGCCATGCGCAACAGCTACCACGGCCGGACGTTCGGCACCGTGGCGATCACCGGCAACGCGGCATGGAAGGCCAGCGGCAACGAGCCCTTCGGCGTGCACTACCTGCACGGGACCGACCGGACCCAAGGTCGGCTCGCCGACCTGTCGGACGAGCAGTACATCGCCGAATGCGTCACCGACCTGCGGGCCGTCCTGGCCGGCATCCACCCGGCCGACATCGGCGCGCTCATCGCCGAGCCCATCCAGGGCGTCGGCGGGTTCACCATGGCCCCCGACGGCCTCTTCAAGGCATACAAGGAAGTCCTCGACGAGCACGGCATCCTGCTCATCTCCGACGAGGTGCAGACGGGCTGGGGCCGCACCGGGTCCAGCTTCTGGGGCATCGGCAACCACGACGTGGTCCCGGACATGATGACGTTCGCCAAGGGCCTGGCCAACGGCTTCGCAATCGGCGGCATCGTCGGCCGTGGCGACGTCCTGGACGGCATCCGCGGCAACGGCATCTCTACCTTCGGCGGCAACCCGATCTCCACGGCGGCAGCCAACGCGACGCTCGACTACGTGCTCTCCCACGACCTGCAGAACAGCGCGGCCGTCACCGGCGACATCATCATCAGCGGCCTGAGGCAGGCAGCGGAAAGCCTGCCCATCGTCGGCGCGGTGCGCGGCAAGGGCCTGATGTTCGCCGTCGAGCTCATCGACCCGGTCACGAAGAAGCCCGCCCCGGCGCTGGCCGCCAAGGTCTTGGAGGCGACCCGCGAGCGCGGCCTGCTCATCGGCAAGGGCGGCCTGTACGGCCACGCGCTGCGGATGGCCCCGCCGCTGACGATCAGCGAAGCCGAGGCACGCGAGGGCCTAGGCTTGCTCGTCGACGCCCTGCGCGCTGTCAGCGAGAGCGCGGGGAGCACGGAAGGCGGCAAGGCATGACCAATGTCAAGCACATCACCCACTGGATCGACGGCAAGCCCTGGACGAGCGGGACCGAGCGCCAGGGTGATGTCTTCGATCCCGCCCTCGGCACCGTCACCGGACACGTTGACTTCGCATCCACCGACGATGTCGACAGCGCCGTTGCCGCCGCCAGCACCGCCTGGCGCTCCTGGCGCTCGGCGACCCTGTCACGCCGGGCCCGCGTCTTGTTCGACTTCCGGGCTGCCCTGCTACGCCGCCGCGAGGAGATCGTGGCCGCCATCACCGCCGAGCACGGCAAGGTCCTCAGCGATGCCGATGGCGAGCTCGCCCGGGGCATCGAGGTCGTCGAGTTCGCCTGCGGCATCCCCTCCCTGCTCAAGGGCGAGTTCTCCGAGTCGGTGTCCACGCAGATCGACGTCACCTCAATTCCCCAGCCGGTGGGCGTGTGCGCCCTGATCACGCCGTTCAACTTCCCCGCCATGGTGCCGCTGTGGTTCGCCCCCATCGCGATCGCCTGCGGTAACGCCGTAGTACTCAAGCCGAGTGAGAAGGCCCCGTCCGCGTCGGTGCTCCTCGCCGAGTGCTGGGCCGAGGCAGGGCTGCCGCCCGGCGTCTTCAACGTGCTCCATGGCGACGCCGTGGCCGTTAACCGGCTGCTGACGCACCCCGACATCCGCGCGGTCAGCTTCGTCGGCTCGACGCCCATCGCCCGCCACGTGTACGAGACCGGCACCGCCCACGGCAAGCGAGTACAGGCCCTCGGCGGCGCCAAGAACCACATGGTCGTCACGCCCGACGCCGACCTCGACGCCGCTGCGGACGCGGCGGTGGCAGCCGGCTTCGGATCGGCGGGAGAGCGCTGCATGGCCGTCTCAGTCGTCGTCGCCGTGGACCCGATCGGGGACGACCTGGTCGCCCGGATCACCGAGCGCATGGCGGGGCTGCGCACCGGCGACGGCCGGCGGGGCTGCGATATGGGCCCGCTGGTCACCGGTGCCCACCGCGACCGCGTCGCCTCCTACATCGACGTCGGCGTCCAGGCCGGCGCCAAGCTCGTCGTCGACGGGCGCGGCACCGAGATCGACGGCAGCAGCGACGGGTTCTGGCTGGCGCCAACCCTCTTCGACAACGTGCCGACCGGGTCGCCGGTCTACACCGACGAGATCTTCGGGCCGGTCCTTAGCGTCGTCAGGGCACCGTCCTTCGACCAGGCCCTCGACCTGGTCAATGCCAACCCCTACGGGAACGGGACCGCGATCTTCACCACTAACGGCGCGCTCGCACGCCGCTTCCAAAATGAGGTCGAAGTCGGCATGGTCGGCATCAACGTCCCCATCCCGGTTCCCGCCGCGGCCTACTCCTTCGGCGGCTGGAAGTCATCCCTGTTCGGCGACACCCACGCCTACGGCCCCGAAGGACTGCACTTCTTCACCCGCTCCAAGGTCGTCACCAGCAAGTGGCCCCGCTCAGCCACGCCAGCCGCCCGCCCGGACCTGAACTTCCCGGGTAACCGGTAGGCGTCAGCCAGGTGCGGCGCGATCCCCGGCCCGCAGCGCAGGCCGGGGATCGCGTCAGGGCGGCGAGGAAGGGTCATGACGGCATCCGGCCGCTTACGCGGAGGCGGGATCGACTCCGGTGGTGACCCATGGCCGGGCGACGCGGGCGATGTCGGTGTCGCAGGCGCGGGTGAGCGCGTCGAGCTTCAGGAAGTGCCGGGCGATGGTGAGCCCGAGGATGCTGCTGACGATCAGCGCTGCGCGCAGGTCGGCATCCTCGCCGCCCATCGCGCGGTGGGGCGGAACGCAATGCCGCTTACCTAGTACGCCCATCCAAGCCTCAAGGACATCAGACGGTAACTTCCCGCGCTCGGGACCCTCTAGGAAGAGGCACGGCACGAGCGACCCTCGGGGTAGCGTTAAGTAGCTAAAAGCTTACCGGGCGTCTTATGTCAGAAAATGTACCCCAATATGTCCGTTATGCCATAGTCTGTCACCCTGATTTTGGTTCATTTTCTGACATATGTCGGCCTATGTCATAAACCTGCCCGGGACGCCCGGCGAGCGGGGCCAAGGTGGCCCAGCAGCGGGTCAGCGAGATCTCCCGGCTCGGGAACGTGCTGCAGGACGCTGGCATCAAGATCGACTCCGTCGCCTCCAGCATCGCGACGAAGCCGGGCCGGCTGATGATCGAGGCGCTACCTCAAGTTGGGGGCCATTCACGTACCAGCCCATGGCATTGACCGGGTACCGGCCTTGACCTTCGGCCGCGTCCACAGCCGGAACGACACGGGATCTCCAACTGCTGTAGGAGTTGGCCGAACCGAACACACAGGCCGGTAGCAGGCCGCAATAATGGCCGTGCCCGTCCCCGCGCCTGCGCGCGGGAACGGGCACGGGTGCGCCGGGTTCGGGTTAGGGCAGTTTCCACTGCTGGTTGGCGCCGTCGGTGCAGGCCCAGATCTGCAGCTGGGTCCCGGAGCCTCCGAAGCCGGTGTCGTCGAGGCACTTGCCCGATTGCGGGTTGTAGAGCTCTCCGTTGGATTGCGGTTCCCAGACCTGGGCGCCGGTGACGTTGCAGGTGTAGAGGTCTACCAGTGTGCCGTTGGCGGTGCCGCCTCCGATGATGTCCAGGCACTTGCCGAGTGCTTGCAGGGTGCTGCCCGCGGTGACGACCGTCCACTGCTGGGCGTTGGTGCCGTTGCAGGTGTACACCTGGACGGGGGTGGTGTTGGCGGGGTTGGCTCCCCTGACGTCGACGCACAGCCCGTCGTAGCCGGTGATCGGCCCGGTGGCGCCGGTGCCGCCTCCGCCGCCTCCTCCTCCGCTGCCGCTGCCGCTGGTGGAGTACGCGGCGACGTAGGCGACGCTCATCGTGCCGCCGGAGGTCGTCGCGCTGGTCGGGCTGGTGCAGCCGCAGACGCCGTTGGGGTAGCCGCCGCCCATTGCCAGGTCCAAGATGATCGACATGTTGTGGTCGAACGCCGCCTGCCACGTCGACGTGCCGATCTGGGACTCGTTCACGGTGAAGTAGGAGGTGCCGTCCAGGTAGAACGTGATCGACTCGGCGGAGGTGTTAGTCCGGTTGAGGATCATGGTGTAGGTGTGGTAGCCGGTCTGGCAGCCGGAGCAGGCCCGCAGGCCGCTGCCGATGCCGCTAGTCTCGTTGCACGGGCCGCCGGGGTCGGTGCCGCAGTGAACGGTCCCGGACACCTCTGACAGCGAGTTGACGTCCTCCATGATGTCGACCTCGCCGTTCTCGGGCCACTGGCCTGGCCCGAGCATCCAGAACGCCGGCCAGTAGCCCAGGCCGCCGGAGGGCTGCTCGATCGAGGCGGTGACCTCTAGCTCGCCGCCCGCGGGCGCGCCCACGTTGGCGCTGGTCGTCTGGACGCGGCCGGAGGTCCACGCGGTCCCGCTGCGGATGGCCGTGATGTCGAGGTTGCCGTTGCCGTCTTCATGCACGTTGCTCGTCGAGTTCGTCATCGTCTCGATCTCGCCGGTCCCGAAGCTAGAGCCGGGTCCGGTGTCGTACATCCACTGGGAGTCCACGCCGGATCCCGACGCGCCGGCGAAGTCGTCGCTGAAGACCGTCGACCAGCCAGAGGGCGGGCCTGGCACCGCGGCAGGCGCCGCCACGACGGCAGGCGCCGCCGGGGCGGCGAGGGCTGCGGCAGCGGGCATCATGGCCGCTGCCACCGCGATGACCGGCGCGATGATGGCGAACGCTAGCCCGCCTTTGGGACGCCATTTCGTGGCGTGCTTACCGATACGCATGACGCGTTGTGATATGCCGGGCATTCCCGGCCTCCTTACCCCGCTCCAGGGTTATAAATGGGGACGTTCTCCCCATTCGATTTGTAAGGTGAATGTAACGCCATCGTTTTGCTGCGTCAATCGCGGTTATCGTTAAAAAACCGTGAACAGCCAATGCCTGCCTGCGCTCGCAGCGCATGGTCAGGAAACGACGGCCAGCACCGGTATCAGCCGGACAATGCGGGTACGGGAAGGGGTGCAGACTTATCCGAGCAGTCGTCAAGCGACTCGGTAAAAACCCAGGCCTGGCTACCTGGCTAATGCGGCAGCGGGGGCCGGTGGAAAGCGCCTCGCTGTCCCGCAGCTTTCCCGCCATTCGCACGATGAATTAATCCGGCATGCCAAAAGAATCTCGTCCCGGGCTGGCGCGGGTCCTCCTCGTCTCGCGCCCGGACTGGCTCTGTCCCATGCGGGTTTCTCCTTCGGTTCCGTGGCGGCCCGGCTTTGGGCCGCCCGTTCTAGTACTCCTGTGGCGGGCAGCCGCAGGATGCGCGGATGACGAGCTGGGTGGGCAGGACCTCGGCCCGCGGGGCCAGGCCCGGGCTGGCGATCCTGGCCATGAGGCGGTGCGTCGCGCGGCTGCCGAGCTCGTGGATAGGCTGGCTGACCGTCGTCAGCGGCGGGTCGATGACCCGGCTGGGGTACAGGTCGTCGAACCCGGTCACCGCCACGTCGGCCGGGACCCGGACGCCCGCCCGCTGCAGCTCGCGCAGCGCGCCGATCGCCATCTGGTCGTTCGCGCACGCCACGGCCTGCGGCAGGGCCGTGCGGCCGAGCAGGACCCGGGCGGCCGCGATGCCGCTGTCCTCCGAGAAGTCCCCGTGGATGACCTGGTCGATGCCGCTGTCCGGGGTGGCCGCGACGGCCTCCTCGAACGCCGCCTGCCGTGCCACGGCGTCCGGCGCGTCCTTCGGGCCGGCGACGAAGCAGAGCCTGCGGTACCGGTGCTGCCCGGTCAGGTGCGCGGCCAGCGCCGTCATGCCGCTGGCGTTGTCGCTGAGGTAGGCATCGGTCGCGGCCTGGCCGGGGCTTCCGGCGACGACGACCACGGGCACCTGCGCGCACAGGGACCTCAGCTCTGCCGGATCCAGGATCTCCTCGGCGAGGAGCAGCCCGTCGGCCTTGCCGGCGAGGGCGCGTATGCGCTTGTCGAACTGCTCCCCGCGGGTACCGAACGTCAGCAGCAGGGAGTACTCGGTCCCGCGCAGCGCCTGCTCGGCCGCGTGAATGATGTGGTCGATGAACAGCAGGCTGCTGCGCTCGATGTCGATCTCGTCAGTACCGCGGTGCAGGCCCACCAGGGCGATGATGTCCTTCCGCCCCCAGCTAAGGCCGCGCGCCGAGGCATCGGGGATGAAGCCGAGCGCCTCGATGACGGCGAGCACCCGCTGGCGCGTATCGGCCCGCACGAGGTCGGAGCCGCGCAGCACGCGGGACACGGTGGCGGTCGAGACGCCGGCCACGCGGGCGACATCGTAGATGGTTGTCACGGAAGTCCTAATGTCAGCGGTTACATTCCCTCTCACCTGCGGACGCTAATTTGTATGTAAACCGCTGTCAATAGGTCATTTGGGACGCCGTCCCGGATTCAAGCCTGGCGCGGCTGGGCAACCGCCACCGCCTGGCTGGCACCGAGAGGTAGGCGGCGGCAAAGCCGTCCGGGTCCTTGGCGATCTGTCCTGGACCCGTGCCAGCTGGCGGTCTTCCGCTGGTCACGCCGGACGCAGGCTGTAGCCGACGCCGCGCTGAGTATGGATCATCGGCGGGCCGAGCGAGTCGAGCTTGCGGCGCAGGTAGCTGACGTACGTCTCCAGGACCTGGGATTGCCCGCCGTATTCCCAGCCCCATACGTTCTCGAGCAGCTGCTTGCGGGTGAGCATCAAGCCCTGGTTGCGCATCAGGTAGGCGAGCAGCCGGAACTCGGTTGGCGACAGTTCCACCGGGATGCCCGCGCGGCGCACCGTCCAGTAGTCCTCGTCGAGCTCCAGGTCGCCGGAGCGGAGCGCGGACCCGGTGCCGGTCGCGCCGAGACCGTCAGCCACCCGGCGCGCCACCCGCCGCAGCACCGCCCGGATCCGGGCGACGAGGGCATCGACCGAGAACGGCTTGGTGATGTAGTCGTCGCCCCCCAGCGTTAGCCCGGTGACCGTGTCCGAGCTGGTGTCCCTGGCGGTGAGGAAGATGACGGGCACGTCGTTCCCGCTCGCCCGGAGCCGACGGCATACCTCGAAGCCATCGATGTCCGGCAGCATGACGTCTAGCACGACCAGGTCAGGCTTCTCGGATGAGGCTAGGGTCAGGGCGTCCTTGCCGGTGGCACCGAGCGTCACCGCGCAGCCGTGGAACTTGAGGGCGACCTCGACGAGCTCACGGATGTTCAGCTCGTCATCAACGACGAGGACCCTGGGAATCTGGTCACTGTTTGTCATGGAGCGCGGCCCGTCCCCCCGGCTAGGGGTTGTTCCCGCCGTTGCCGCCGTTGCCGCCGTTCCTGCCGTTGCCGCCGTTGCCGCCGGGCTGCGGTGGCGTCGGCGGGGATGTGGCGGTCGGCGTAGCCGATGTCGTCGGCGTGGCGGTCGGGGTCAGGGCCAGGGAGCCGACGAAGGAGTCCACCCAGGTCACGCCAAGATTGCTCGGCACTGACACGAAGAACACCGCGGGCGGCCCGCCGTTGCCCTGGTCGACCACGACGACGGCGGCTTCCTCGCTGTTGAACGGCAAGCCCATGCTTGCCGCGTATGGGTAGGTCTCCAGGTACTTGACCTCCCAGCCGGGGTGCCCGCTGACCGACACCGGGATGCTCGCCAGTTGGGTGCGCTGGTGGTTCAGCGCGCCGTAGTACGGCCCGTCGAACTGGTTGACCAGGTTCATCGTGACCGGCTCCAGGTCAGATACCCCGCTGTACCCGTACTGCTGGGTGAGCGGCCCGGAGCACGCCTCGCCGTACCAGGTGACCTGCTGGCCGTTGTTGGTGAACTGGCCGGCTATCGCCGCTTCGCCCGCTGTCCAGGTGAGCGTCTGCTGGCTGCTCAGGCTACCGGGGCAACCGGTGGCCCACGGTGACGACAACAGCGAGTAGGACAGGCCAGACACGCTATCGGCGACCCCCGCGGGCAGTGGCGAGACCGACGGCGTGGGCGTGGCCGTCGGGGTGGCGCTGGTCGCCTGGACGGTCGGCGTCGTAGCCGGGGCCGTCGTCGCCGCGGGGGCGTTCGTCTGGTCCGCCTTGGGGGTGACAGATCCGGACGAGCCAAGGCTGGCCACGACCAGGGCGATCAGGCCGAGTGCCACCGCCGTGCCGCCCGCGAGCAGCCCGGCCAGGAGCAGGCGCCGCCGCCGCTGGTCGCGGTGGTAGCCGTACCGGCTTGCCCGCTCGGCGTAGCGGCCCGGTCCACTCGGGCTGTCCCACGGCACAGGGTCCATGGGCAGCACCTGGGTCGCGTGATCGCCAGCAGGCCCGGCGTTCGGCCAGGAGGAGCCAGCGCCCTGCCGGGACCCGGCGTTAGGCCACGAGGAGTTCGCGCCGCCGCCGCCCTGGGCCGGGCGCATTGTCTGGGTGGGGTCCATGCTGGCATCGGCAGGAACTGGCCGTTGGACGCGTGTCGGCCGAAGGCCCCCGTAAGGCTCCGTGGCCGCTGCGGAGGCGGCGCCCCATGCGGGGTTGACCACCATAGTCGCATCGCCCGGCCGGACCTGGGGCGTGATGATGGTGGGCTGCACCGTCGTCGCATCGACGGGCCGGACCTGGGGCGTGATGATGGTGGGCTGCACCGTCGTCGCATCGACGGGCCGGACCGGGGGCTGCGCGCTGGTCGGCTGGCCCGTGGCTGGCGCGATGATGGCCGGCTGGATAGTCGTCGGCTGCGCCGCGGGCGGCTGGCCGATCCTTGTCGCGTCGAGCATCGTCGCTGGCCCCGAGGCGTCGCTGAAGTCAGCGGCGGCGCCTTCGTGAGTGTGCTGGGTCCATGCGGACCCGTCCCACCAGCGCAGCAATCCAGGCATCCCGTAGGGGTCGGGGTACCAGCCAGAGGGCGGCATGTCCATGCCGCAAGGTTAGACGCACAGCCACGCAGGTCAATACGTAAATGGACCGTTTACCGGCCCGGTTTCAGCGGAGCGGCCCGGCTCGCTCGCGTCCGTGACGGGTCCGGCGGCATCCGTCACCGGCGAGGCGCCCGCGGCGAACCGGGCGAGCTCGGTTGCGGCGACGATGCGGGCCGGGAACGGATCGGCTGCCACCTCCCGGGTGAGATGCTCGGCCGGCAGCGGTCCGTCACCGGCTACGAGCACCAGGTTGCCGGTGCGCCGCCCGCGCAGCACGCCCGGCTCGGCGATCAGCAAGACCTCGGCGAAGACCGAGGCGAGGGTGGCGACCTGGGAGCGGGCGTGGGCCAGCGGCGGCCCGTCCGCCACGTTGATCACGTACAGGCCGCCGTCGCGCAGGGCCCGCCGCGCCGCCTGGGCGCACTCGGCGGTCGTCATGTGGAACGGGGTAGCAGCGCCCGCGTACACGTCGCTGATCACCAGGTCATGGATATGCGGCCGGACCGATTCGAGCACCTGCCTGGCGTCTTGCGCACGGACCCGGATCCGCCCGCCCGTGGCGGGCAGCGGCAGCAGCCGGCGGACCAGGCTGGTGAGGGCCACGTCCGTCTCCGCGACGAGCTGGCCCGAGCCCGGCCGGGTGTGCGCGACGTACCGTGGCAGCGTCAGGGCGCCCCCGCCTAGGTGCAGGGCACGAACCGGCGCCCCCGGCGGGAATGCCAGGTCAACGACGTGCCCGATGCGGCGGACGTACTCGAACTCCAGGCAGCTGGGATCGTCAAGATCGACCTGGCTTTGCGGGACGCCGTCGAGGAAGAGCATCCAGGAGTCCGCCCTGGACAGATCGGGAACAAGCTCGGCCAGACCGCCATCGACAGCCTGATGGACGGCGCGCCGCGCGGCGCGCCGTCCACCTAGATTCCTAGCGGAGGATGCAGCAGAGCCAGGCATGCACCCTATTATCTGGGATTACCTGGTGACCTGAGTCTGCCGGGTCACCCGGTCGACGATCACCGCCGCCAGCAGGACCAGCGCGGTCCACATCAGCTGCGCCGCCGCGGACAGGCCGAGCAGCTCCAGGCCGTTGTTGATGACGCCGACCACTAGGCCGCCGAGCACGGCGTGCAGCATCCGGCCGCGCCCGCCGAACAAGCTGGTGCCGCCGATGACCGCCGCCGCCACCGCGTTCAGCACGTTCTGGCCGCCGTCCACGCCGACCGAGATCGAGCCGAGCTCGGAGGCGTAGATGATGCCCGTCATGCCTGCGGTCAGGCCGCAGAGCGTGAACGCGATGGTGCGGATCCTGGTCAGGTTCACGCCGGCCCGGCGGGCCGCCTCGGCGTTGCCGCCCATCGCGAAGACGTAGCGGCCGAAGCGGGTCCGGCCCATCAGCGTCGTCCACAGGACGAGCATCGCCAGCACCACCAGGACGGCCCACGGCAGGCCCTCTATCTTGACCGCCCGGCCGCGGTCCTCGTCCGCGACGACCGCCACGACGACGCCCGCCACGAGGACCGCCGCGACCTTGACCAGCGAGATCGACACCGGCGGTGCGACCAGGCCCGCGGACCGGCGGCGCTGGTCGCCGAAGAATATGGCCATGCTCGCTAGTGCCACGATGGCCATCAGCACGATCCAGGTGGCCGCAGGGCTGAGCTGGCCGTTCTCGACGTCGTTGATGATGTTGTTGTGCAGGCTGATGATGCCGCCAAGGCCGATGCTGCCGGAGGCGCTCACCAGGTAGAGCAGCAGGCCGGACAGGCCAAGCTGGCCCGCGAGGGTCACCACGAACGACGGGAGGCCGAGCTTGGCGACGACGATGCCCTGCAGCGCGCCGTAGGCCGCGCAGGCGGCGAGCGCCACGAGCACCGCCACCCACCACGGGTCGCCGGCCGCCATCATCCACAGCGCGATCACCGCGCCGATAGCCGCCGTGAACCCGGCTGCCAGGTCAATATCGCCGAGCAGCAGCACGAAGATCTCGGCCATGCCGAGTGTAATGATGAATGCTGCTTGCTCCATGAGGTTGACCAGGTTGCCTGGCGTCATGAACACCGGGATCCTGACCCAGAAGAAGATGACGATCGCGAGCAGGCCGGCGATGACCGGGAGGGCGCCGCTCTCCCCGCTGCGGACCCGGCTGAACAAGATCCTCGCGTAGTCGCCGATCGACTCGGCCAGCAGGTCGGCGGAGGCACCGGGGATGGCCGCCGCGACGATGTCGTCCTGTGGTTCCTTGAGATCAGCCATCGGTCAGTCCTCCGTGGCCCGTGGCGAGTTCGGTTGTGCTGTTCGCGCTGCTTGCTGGGGCCGTCCCCGTCGTCATCCAGTGCACCGCCGACGACGTGTCGTAGTTCGCGATCGGGCCGCTGGAGACCATCCGTCCCAGGTACAGGACGGCAAGGCGGTCAGCGACCTTGAACACGTCGGACAGGTTGTGCGAGATCAGCAGGACCGAGATGCCCCGGCTGGCCAGGTTCTGGATGAGCTCGAGGACCATGGCGGTCTGGGATACTCCCAGTGCCGCGGTGGGCTCGTCCATGATGACCAGCCTCGCGTTCAGCATCACGGCCTTGGCAACCGCGATCGCCTGCCGCTGCCCGCCCGACAGGGAGCCGACAGGCTGCCTGATATTGCGGACGGTGGTGACCCGCATTTCCTGCAGGGTGCGCCTGGCCGTCTTCTCCATCTCGATCTCGTCGAGGAGGCCACGCTTGCTCACCTCGTGGCCGAGCAGCATGTTCTGGACGATGTCCAGGTTGTCGCATAGCGCGAGGTCCTGGTACACCGTGGCGATCCCGTTGTCGGTGGCGTCCCTTGGGGTCCGGAAGTGCACCGGCTTGCCGTCCCAGACGATCTCGCCCTCCGACGGCTCCCAGATGCCCGAGACGGTCTTAATCAGGGTTGACTTGCCGGCGCCGTTGTCGCCCACGAGCGCCGTGACCTGCCCGGCCGGGATGTCGAGGTCGATCCTGGTGAGCGCCCGGACCGGGCCGAACGCCTTGCTGACGCCGTGCAGGCGCAGCAGAGGCTGCTGCGCCTGCACGGTTGCGTTGTCCGCAGTCATCGGTCAGCCAGTAATCCCGGCGGCGGTGCAGTAAGCCGCGTAGGTCCCGGCGCAGAGCTGGGCAGCCGGCACGAACTTGTCCGCGATGATCGTGGAGTTCATGTTGGCCGACGTGACCCATTCCGGGGTGAGCAGGACCGACGGGACGGCCACGTGCGACACGGTGTCCTGGGTGCTGCCGTTGACCAGCGAGGACGGCGGGGTCTGGCCGGCGCGCAGGTACAGCGCGAGGGCGGCGGCCGCCTGGGCCTCCAGGTAGATCGGCTTGTACACGGTGCCGCACTGGTAGCCGGACAGGATGTTCTGCAGGCCGGTCAGGGTGGCGTCCTGGCCCGTGGTCGGGAACGTCTTCGCCTTGATGCCCTGGCTCTGCAGGTAGTGAATGATCGGCGCGCCGTTCTCGTCGTTCGGGATCAGCGCCGCGTTGATGTTCGAGTGCGCGGTGTACGCCTGCTGGAACTCGCTCAGTGCGGTGGCCGGCGTCCAGGTGCCGGCCGGGTTACTGACGTCCTTGTACTTGCCGGAGGAGAAGTCCGACGCGAGGACGGCGTCGTAGCCCTGGGCGAACAGCGTCGCGTTGTTGTCGGTCGGGGCGCCCTTCATCACGACCACGTTCGGGCTCTTGAGGCCCCATGCGGTGATGCACGACTCCAGGCCCTGGCCCATGAGCGTGCCGACTGCAACGTTGTTGAAGCTGACGTAGTAGCTACGGGTGCCGCCGAGGGTCAGCCGGTCGTAGTCGATGACGGCCACGCCCTGCGCCTTGGCGTAGTTCTCGATCTGCGCGCCGACGCCGGAGTCCAGCGGGTCGACGATCAGGACGGATGCGCCCTTGGCGATGGCGTTCTTAGCGTCGCTGAGCTCCGTCGCGTCGTAGCCCAGCGCGTTCTGGATGGTGAAGTCGGACGACGGCAGGCCGGCCGCGGTGAAGGCCTGCTTCAGGTAGGGGGCGTCGAACTCCACGTACCGCGTCGAGGACACGGTGTCGGGGAGGATGACCTCAACGCTGCCCTTGCCCGCCGCGGCGAGTGAGGTCAGCTGCGACATGGCGCTGAACGAGTTGTTCAGGCCGCCGACCGAGATCGACGGCGCGCTGGCCGTGGCCGAGGCTGAGGTCGACGCCGGCGGCGTCGTGGAGCTGGAGCTGGAGCTCGAGCTGCTGCCCGAGCTGCACGCGGCGATCAGCAGCGCGGCGCTGACGCCTGCCGCAGCCACGCCTGCTTTCTTAAAGGATGACACGAATGTACCTCGCTTTTGTCCACCATGACATGCCAAGCTTGGCGCCGGGCTTACCACGAGAGTTATTCAGCACATCCTGGCCATTGCAGGCCAGTAGTTCGCGAGAAGCCTAAATCGGGGAGGGGAAACATGTCTGTTAACACTACCGTAAAGGCGTTAAAAAACCGTGAACACACTCAGCCAGAAGGCGAGATTAATACTCTTCGTGTCCAATTCACGGCCAAAAGGTCACAGAGCGTAGCCATATTCGGTCGCAGCCTAAAATCAGCTAGGCGTTTGCTGAGCGCCGGGTGCGGCTGGGGGTGTGCCCGGCCGTGACCGGCGGGTGACCTGGAAGCCAGGGAAGTGTCCGTTCCGTAATACTAGCGCGACGTTATCATTATTTCCGCATGCATGGTAGAAAGGGCGGATTCATTCTGCGGGAATGCGGTACCCGGCGCGTGGCTGGGTCACAATAAGGGGAGGGCTGCCAGGCGGCTCCAGCTTCGCGCGCAGCCGCCGGATGTACACCCGGACGTACTCGGTCTCGGTTTCGTACCCGTGGCCCCAGACCCGGCGCAGCAGGTGGGTCCGGGACAGCAGCTTGCCCCGGTTGAGGGCGAGCTCGCGCAGCAGGGCGAACTCCGTCGGCGTGAGGTGCACCTCGGTGCCCGCCAGCCAGACCTGCTGGCTGGCGAGGTCAAGCTGGACGTCGCCGATGGTGATCACCGTTGGCGCGACCTCGGCGGGGGAGGGGGTCGACGGGCGGGTCCGGCGCAAGCTGGCCAGGATCCGCGCCAGCAGCTCCTCGATGCCGAACGGCTTGGTCATGTAGTCGTCGGCGCCCATGTTCAGGGCGGTGACCTTGTCCCGCTCCCCGCCCCGGGCGGAGACCACGATGATCGCGACCGGCGAGCGCTCGCGGATCTGCCGGCACAGCTCGAAGCCGTCGGCCTCCGGCAGCATCAGGTCGAGCAGCACCATGTCGGGCTGCTCGGTGTCGAGCAGCGTCAGTACCTTGCTGCCGTCCATCGACAGGACCGTGTCGAAGCCCCGGACGGTAAGGTTCGAGCGGATGAGGTCCACGATGTTCGGGTCGTCCTCGACCACGAGCACCTTCGTCCGCACCGCCTGGCTAGTCACCTGGTGACTACTCACTGTCGTCATCCCACTTCTCTATGGGCAGGCTAATCCGGAAGCTGGTGCCCCGCTCGGCCTGCTCCAGGTCCAGGACGCCGCCGTGCGCGGTCACGATGCCCTTGGCGATCGACAGCCCGAGGCCGGCTCCCGCGTCCCCGCGCCGGTGCGGACGGCGGACCGCTGTCGCGGCGGCTGGGGCGTGCAGGATCTCCGGTAGCATCCCCTTCCCGTCGTCGCAGACCCGGACGGTCACCGTCGCGGGCCTGCCGTCGCCCGCCGGGGTGCCCTCCACCGTGACCGTGACATGAGTGCCCGGCGGGTTGTGGCCGAGCGCGTTGCCAAGAAGGTTTACGAAGACCTGCTCAAGCCGGTCATGGTCGGCCCAGATCTGCGGGAGTCCCGGCGCGGTGCGCACCTCGACGAACGGCACGTTGCGCGGTGGCAGCAGTGCCACCGCCGCGTCAATGACCAGCGGGACGTCGCACCAGTCGCACAGCAGCCGGAAGATTCCCGACTCGATCGCCGAGAAGTCCAGCAGGTCGTTGACCAGCCGTCCGAGCCGGGAGGACTCGGCGGAGATCCGGGACAGGAAACGGTGCTGCGATTCCGCGTCCCAGGTCACATCCTCCTGCAGCAGGCTGGAGGCGTACCCGGTGATCGCGGTCAGCGGCGTGCGCAGCTCGTGGCTGAGCCTGCGCAAGAACGCGTGCTGCATCACCTGGGACTGCCGCAGGGCCATGGCCTCCTGGTGCGCGGCGGTCGCGCTCTCCCGCTCCAGGGCCAGCCGGAAGCTGTGGGCCGCGTCCTCGACCAGCGCCATCGCGCTGTCTTCCGCCGCGCTCGCGGCTGCCGTCCGCGGGCCATCCCAGCTGGCTAGCAGCACGGTGCGCCCCTGAGGAGCTCTGAGCGTGACCGAGAGCACGCGGTCGGCCGTGACCGCCATCCCGGACAGTGCCACGCCGTCGAGGCCGTCGCGGGCCAGGACCGATGTCGCCGCCGCCAGCGTCGCCGGCGGGATGGTCTGGGAACTGCCCGAGTACGCGCGCGCGACGGTCGCGGTCCTGGTGTCATCCGGGTCCGCCAGCGTCACCAGCGCGACCTCGTCGGCGCCAAGGCCGCTGCGCAGGGCGTCGAGGGCAGTGACCAGGGCATCGGAGAACGGCACCGCCCCGGCTAGTGTCTGCAGCACCAACCGGATCGTCTCAAGCACCCGGTTGCGCGCCGTGACCTGCTCAAGCAACTGGTCACGCTCGATGGCGCTGGCCGCATACCCGGCGTACAGCGTGGCCAGGTCCAGGTCGTCGCGCTGCGGCTTGCCGGTGATCGCGCGGAACACCGTGATCACGCCGAGCAGCCCACTGGCGCCGAGCACGGGAACCGACCACGAGCTCGCGACCCGTGCCTGCCTGGCGAGGTCGGCGAAGGATGCCCACGAGCCTGGTGCCGTCCGGATGTTGTCCTCGATGACCGGCGCTCCGGTCGCGGCTGCCAGCCCCACCGGCCCCCCGGCGGCGCCCACCGGCAGCCGTTCCCACGCGGCCAGCAGCGTGTCCGGCACCCCGAACGACGCGGCGCGCACCAGCGTGCCCGCGGCCGGCGGCGACTGGCCGCGGGAGGCGGGCGCCGCGGCGTCGTCCTTGGACGGGCCACTATCTTCGGGCAGGTGAATGCACAGCCGCTCGCTGCCTAGGGCCGCGCCAAGCGCCGACAAGATCGTCGACAGGCTAGAGGACGGGTCGGAGGAGGTCAGGCGGCCGGCCAGCCGGTGCAGCCGGGTGAGCTGCCGGCGGGCCGAGGAGTCGACCTTCTGGCCGGACACGAGCGCGGCCACGTCATCGGGGTGCACCTCCGACGGCGAGACCTCGGCGATCACCCTGCCGTGCCGCAAGACCACGATGCGGTCCGACAGCCGGAACATCTGCGAGATGTCATGGCAGGACAACACCACCGTGGTGCCCTGCTCGCGCAGACGCGTGATCAGCTGCTCAACCAGCCCCGACTCTCGCACGCCGAGCGCGGCCGTGGGCTCGTCGAGCAGCAGCACCCGCGGCCTGTGCGCCATCGCGCGGGCGACCGCCACCATCTGCCGCTGCCCGCCCGACAGCCACTTGACCGGCCGCGTCGTGTCCTTGATCGGGATGCCCAGCCGCCGGAACAGCTCGGCCGCGTCCCGGTGCAGCCACACGTCGGAAAGCAGGTGCCGCCGCTGCTCAATGCCGAGCATCACGTTCGACGCGATGTCCAGGTTGTCGCACAGGGCCAGGTCCTGCCAGACGATGCGGATCCCCAGCCGGGTGGCGGCGCTCGGGTCCGCCGGAACCAGGCGGCCACCCAGCCGGATCGCCCCGGTCAGCGGCGTGACGTCGCCGCCCACGGCGCGGATCAAGGTAGTCTTCCCCGCGCCGTTCTCGCCGGCCAGGGCCACGATCTCGCCGGGCTTGACCTGAAGGCTCACCCCCTCAAGCGCGGTCAGCAAGCCGAACCGCACCGTGAGCGCGGATACAGAAAGCTCCGGTGGCGCCGCTGTCGCGCTTGGCGGCATCACCGGAATGCTCGCCCGCGTACTGGTGGTCACTCGACTATTTTTAACCTAACTGTCAAGATAGCGTTATCACCAGATTTAGTGGTGACAGATCGTGACCGGGCAGGTGACCGGCCGCTGCCCGTTCCGCATGGAGAGCTACAGGATGGCGAAGGCGCCTTCCAGGATGTCGAGGCCCTCTTCGAGGAGGTCCTCGCCGATGACCAGCGGGGGCAGGAAGCGGAGTACGTTGGCGAAGGTCCCGCAGGTCAAGACCACGAGGCCGTGGGAGTGGCAGAACTTCGCCACTGCCGCTGTGGCAGCGGCGTCCGGCTCCAGGGTGCCTGGCTTGGTGAGCTCGATGGCGAGCATCGCGCCCCGGCCGCGCACGTCAGCGATCGCCGGGTAGCTGCTCGCCAGCTTGTGCAGCCGCGGCAGCATGATCTCGCCGATCCGCCGGGCCTTGGCCGGCAGGTCTAGTGCCTCCATCGTCTCGATCGCGCCGAGCGCGGCGGCGCAGGCAACCGGGTTGCCGCCGTAGGTGCCGCCGAGGCCACCGGGGTGCACCGCGTCCATGATCTCGGCGCGGCCGGTGACGCCGGCCAGTGGCAGCCCGCCGGCGATACCCTTCGCGGTCGTGACCAGGTCCGGGACGACGCCCTCGTGATCGCAGGCGAACCAGTCGCCGGTCCGGCAAAAGCCGGACTGGACCTCGTCGGCGATGAAGACGATGCCGTGCTCCGCGCAGAACTGCGCCAGCCCCGGCAAGAACCCGTCGGGCGGGACGATGAAGCCGCCCTCGCCCTGGACAGGCTCGATGATGACCGCGGCGACGTTCTCCTCGCCCACCTGTGCGTGGATCAGGTTCCTGACCACGTCAAGCGCCTCGGCGCGGCATGCCTGCGGGCCGTCAGGCCAGCGCAGCGGGTAGGCCATCGGCACCCGGTAGACCTCGCCGGCGAACGGGCCGAACCCTTGCTTATAGGGCATGTTCTTCGCGGTCAGCGCCATCGTCAGGTTCGTGCGGCCGTGGTAGGCGTGGTCGAACGCGATCACCGCCTGACGGCCGGTGGCGTGCCGGGCGATCTTGACAGCGTTCTCCACCGCCTCCGCACCGGAGTTGAACAGCGCCGAGCGCTTCTCATGACTGCCGGGGGTCTTCGCGTTGAGGGCCTCGCAGACCTCGACGTACCCCTCATAGGGCGTGACCATGAAGCAGGTATGAGTGAACTGCGCAACCTGGGCTTGGACGCGCTCGGCAACTCGCGCCGCGGCGTTGCCGACCGACGTGACCGCGATGCCGGAGCCGAAGTCGATCAGAGAGTTGCCGTCGACATCGACCAGCACCCCGCCGCCGGCCGCCGCAGTGAAGATGGGCAGCGTCGACGACACGCCAGGGGCGACGGCGCTCGACCGGCGGGCCTGCAGCTCGCGGGAGACCGGGCCGGGGATCTCGGTGACAAGCTCGCGACGTTGCGGCAGCCCCGGACCACCGGTCTTGATGGCACCGGTCTTTGGGGCACTGTGCGGAACATCGATCATGATCGGACGATAACATCCGGGCATGCCGGAGCAGAATGCTGGACTACCTGGAATTTTCGGGGGGTCCGGGGGGTCGTCCCCCCAGATGACGCAGCTCGGGGGCTCGGGCAGACGCCTCCCCGGATGACGCTATTCGGGGGCGTTTTCAGCCGCGGTGACGTCGCCACCGGGGACGCGGCGTGGCTGCAGGCCCTGCTCGACGTCGAGGCTGGACTGGCCAGGGCGCTGGAGCGAGCCGGCCTGGCCCCACCCGGTGCCGGGGCGGCCGTGACGCGGGCGGCCACGGGCGCTGACTTGTCCGCTGACGAACTGGCCGAGGTCGCCCGCGCGTCGGGACTAACCGGCAACCCGGTCCCCGGCCTCGCGCGGGTACTGGGCCGACGGGCGCCAGACTTCGCCGCGGCTGCCGTGCATCGCGGGGCGACCAGCCAGGACATCATGGACACGGCGGCGATGCTGCTGGCCCGCCGGGCGACACAGGTGATCAGGCGGGACCTGCGGGCGGCCTCGCAGGCGGCAGCGCGGCTCGCGGACACCCACCGCGGCACGCTCATGATCGGGCGGACGCTGTTGCAGCAGGCTGTTCCCGTGACGTTCGGCCTAGTGGCGGCCGGGTGGCTGGCGGGACTCGACGAGGCGGCCGCGGGGCTGGACGCCATGGCCACCACGCGGCTCGCTGTCCAGTTCGGCGGGGCCGCCGGGACCCTGGCGTCACTGGGCGGCGACGGGCCGATGATCGCCGCGCTGCTGGCCGCCGAGCTCGGGCTGGCGGCGCCGCCGCTGCCGTGGCACACCGAGCGACTGCGGGTCATCGACGTCGCGGTCGCGATGGCGCGTGTCACCGCGACGCTCGGCAAGGTCGCCCGGGATGTGACGCTGCTCGCCCAGACCGAGGTCGGCGAGGTGTCCGAGGGCACAGATGGTGCGGCGCCCGCTGGCGCGCCACGGCGAGGCGGATCCTCAGCCATGCCGAACAAGAGCAACCCGGTCGCCTCGGTCGCCATCCTCGGCTGTTCGAGGCAGGTGCCTGGGTTGCTCGCCACCCTCGTCGCAAGCGCCGAGCAGGAGCACCAGCGGGCAGCCGGGGCATGGCACGCGGAGTGGCAGCCGTTCAGCGACATCCTGCGGCTCGCCGGGTCGGCCGCTGCCTGGGGAGCCGACCTGCTTGGGGGGCTGACCGTTGATACGGCGAGGATGGCGGCGAACCTCGCGGGCACGGGCGGGCTGCCACTGGCCGAGCAAGTCACCGGCCTGCTCGCCGACGCGCTCGGCAGGCCCGCCGCGCACGACCTGGTGGCGAGCGCCGCCACGCGGGCGGCCAGCGCAGGGCTGCCACTGCGGGACGTGCTGCTCGCCATCGCGCAGGTCGAGCAGGCGGGGGTCACCCCGCAGCAGATCGACACCGCCCTGGACCCGGCGGGATACCTTGGTGCCGCCAGCGAGTTCGTTGACGCGGCGCTGGACGCCCACGAGCAGCTGGACGCCCACGAGCAGCTGGAAGCCGATGAGCAACACCCGCGAGCCGACGAGGAGAATGACCATGGATGACGAGCAGCGCGCTGAGCAGGGCACGGCAGTGCGGCGGGAGGTGCTCGGCAACGCGCATGTCGACCGTTCCATCGCCGACGCCACCGAGTTCACCGCCCCGTTCCAGGACTTCATCACCCGCTACGCATGGGGCGAGATCTGGTCTCGGCCGGGCCTGACGCGCGCCGAGCGCAGCATCATCACGCTGACGGTGCTCGCCGCGCTGCAGCACCAGGACGAGCTCGCCCAGCACGTCAAGGGGGCGCTGCACAACGGCCTGACCGAGGCCCAGATCCAGGAGGTCCTGCTCCAGGTCAGCGTCTACGCCGGCGTCCCGGCCGCGAACCGCGCCTTCGCCACCGCGCAGCGTGCCCTGGAAACGCACCGTGCCCTCGAAGCAGAGCGTGCCCTCGAAGCAGAGCGTGCCCTCGAAGCAGAGCGTGCCCTCGCGGAGGATCGCGACGCCTAGCGTCAATACGCTTAGTAGCTATTCTTTCTGTATCTGTATTGGATTGTCCTGGGTCGTAGCCGTTCTACCTGCTGTTTTGATACCGAACCACCACCTAGTGTCCGTTCTGCGAACACATGTACTCTAGGCGGCGGAAAACGGTATCGTTGAGTAAACACCAGGACAGGAGCGACATGGCGGAGATCGTCTCGCTCGCGGACGCCGTCGGATACGCCGTTCACGACGGCGACACCGTCGCGATGGAGGGATTCACCCACCTGATCCCCTTCGCGGCGGGCCACGAGGTGATCCGGCAGCGACGCCGCGACCTCACGCTGGTCCGGATGACCCCGGATGTCATCTACGACCAGCTCATCGGGGCCGGCTGCGTGAGGAAGCTGGTCTTTTCCTGGGGTGGCAACCCGGGCGTCGGCTCGCTCCACCGGTTCCGGGACGCCGTCGAGCGCGGCTGGCCGCAGCCCCTGGAAATAGAGGAGCACAGCCACGCCGGGATGGCCAACCGGTACGTCGCCGGCGCGTCGGGCCTGCCGTTCGCCGTGCTGCGCGGCTACGCGGGCACCAGCCTGGTCGAGCAGACCGACACCATCAAGCCGATCACCTGCCCGTTCACCGGCGAGACGCTGATGGCCGTCGCCGCCCTCAACCCCGACGTCGCGATCATCCACGCCCAGCGCGCCGACCGGGCCGGGAACGTGCAACTGTGGGGCCTGGTCGGCGTGCAGAAGGAGGCGGTGCTCGCCTCCAGGCGGTCCATCGTCACCGTCGAGGAGATCGTCGATGAGCTCGACTCCCGGCCGCAGGCGGTCGTGCTGCCGACCTGGACGGTCAGCTACGTCGCTCATGTCCCCGGCGGCGCGCACCCGTCCTACGCCGCTGGCTATACCGACCGGGACAACGACTACTACGTGGCCTGGGACCCGATCGCCCGCGAACGCGAGACGTTCGCGACCTGGCTGGAGGAGAACATCTACGGAGCTTCGCGGGTGACCGCGGCGGGGGATACAGCATGACGGCGACGTACACCTCCGATGAGATGATGACGATCGCGGCGGCCCGCGCCCTGACCGATGGCATGGCCTGCTTCGTGGGGATCGGGCTGCCGAGCGCCGCGGCCAACCTGGCCCGGGTCACGCACGCGCCGAACCTCGTGCTCATCTATGAGTCGGGCACGATCGGCTCCAAGCCGGACCGGCTACCGCTGTCGATCGGCGACGGCATCCTCGCCGAGACCGCCGACGCCGTCGTCAGCGTGCCGGAGATGTTCAACTACTGGCTCCAGCCGGGGCGGATCGCCATGGGCTTCCTCGGCGCGGCGCAGATCGACAAGTACGGCAACATCAACACGACGGTCGTCGGCGGGGATTACGCGCGCCCGAAGGTGCGACTGCCCGGTGCGGGCGGCGCCCCGGAGATCGCGGCCTCCTGCCAGGAAGTCATCGTCATCGTCCGGCAGACCAAGCGGACGTTCGTCGACCGGGTCGAGTTCATCACCAGTGTCGGCTACGGCGACGGGCCCGGCAGCCGGGAGAAGCTGGGCCTGCGCGGCGCGGGCCCGCAGAAGATCATCACCGACCTGGGCATCTTGCGTCCCGACCCGGCGACGCGGGAGTTCACGATGACCGGCCTGTTCGAGGGTGTCACTGCGCAGGCCGTCCGCGAGCGCACTGGCTGGGACATCCAGTTCGCCCCCGAGCCCGCGTTGATTGCGCCCCCCAGCAGCGACGAACTGGCCGCCCTGCGCACATTCAATGCGAGCAACGCGAACAAGTAGCAAGCCTGTAAGGAGTCCCCTCATGACAGTGTCCGAACAGCGGCTGGTGGTCCCGCAGGACCCCGGCACGCTCATCGCCGCGACGTATGCCAAGCCAGCGGCGGGCAACCACCCGCCGCTGGACTACCCGCTGTACAAGTCGACCGGGCTGCGGCACCCCACCAAGCCGCTAGTGCTGCTGCCGCAGCGGCTCACCGAGGTCACGGGCCCGTTGCTCGGCGATGAACTGATAACCATGAGCGACGCTGACCTGACCACGCAGCACGCGGGTGAGCCGCAGGGCCAGCGGATCATCGTCTTCGGCCAGGTGCGGGACTCGGGCGGCCGGCCCGTGCCCGACACCCTCGTCGAGATCTGGCAGACCAACGCGGCCGGCCGGTACCGGCACGCGCGCGAGCACCACCCCGCGCCGCTGGACCCGAACTTCGACGGCATCGGTCGCGCGATCACCGACGCCGGTGGCCGGTACCGGTTCATCACGATCGCGCCAGGCTCCTACCCATGGGGCAACCACTACAACGCGTGGCGGCCCGCCCACATTCACTTCTCGCTGTTCGGCCGGGCGTTCACCCAGCGGATCGTCACCCAGATGTACTTCCCTGGGGACCCGCTGCTGCCGCTGGACCCGATCTACAACTCGGTGCCCGACGAGAAGGCGCGGCAGCGGATGGTCGCCCAGTTCTCGATCGAGGACACCCAGCCCGAGTGGGCGCTGGCCTACCGGTTCGACATCGTCTTGCGCGGCCGCGAGGCCAGCGTGTTTGAAGAAGGGCACGACCACTAAATGAGCGAGCTCCTCACCCCCTCACAAACGGTCGGGCCGTACTTCGGGATGCGGCTGCCCTGGGAGCGGGGACCCTACGTGGTCCCGGAGGGCACGCCCGGCGCGATCACGATCTTCGGACGGCTGTACGACGGCGCTGGTGACGCCATCCCGGACGGCTTGATCGAGACCTGGCAGGCTGACCCGTTCGGCCGGTTCGCGCACCCGGATGACCCGCGCGGCCCAGTGCCGGCCGGGGACAAGGCGTTCCGCGGCTTCGGCCGGTGCCCGACTGGCCGTGACGGCTCATTCAAGATCGTCACGCTGAAGCCGGGCGCGCTGCCCTTCGGCGATGGCCGCCTGGAGGCGCCGCACATCGACGTGTCAGTGTTCTCGCGGGGCATGCTCGACCGCAGCGTGACCCGGATTTACTTTCCTGAGGAAGAGGCGGCCAACGACGCCGACCCAGTGCTTGGGTCCGTGCCGGCCGACCGGCGGGCCACCTTGATCGCGGCGCCCGTCGCCGACGGCCTGCTGCGATTTGATATCCGGATGCAGGGTCCGGCGGAGACGGTTTTCTTTGACATGTAACGTCTGACCCATGTCAGACGTGAAGCTCGCCGTCACCGTTGACGGACCCGCCGATGCTCCAGTGCTCGTGCTCGCCAACCCGATCGGCACCAACGTCGGCACCTGGCAGTACCAGGTGCCTGTCCTGTCGCGGAACTTCCGGGTCATCCGGTTCGAGTACCGGGGGCACGGCCCGGCCGGGGCGCAGTCCCCGGCCCAGGCGGGCCCGTACAGCATCGCCGAACTCGGCGCGGACGTCCTAGGCCTGCTCGGCTCGCTGGGGATCGAGCGGGCGGCGTACGCCGGAGTGTCCCTGGGCGGGATGATCGGCATCTGGCTCGCCGCCAACGCGCCGGAGCGGATCACGTCCCTGGCCGTCGTCTGCTCCGCGCTCGTGCCGCTGCCGTCGGCGCAGGCGTGGCGGGACCGCGCCGGAAAAGTCCGCGCCGAGGGCACGGGGGCGATCGTGGACATGGTGGTGCCGCGCTGGTTCACCCCCGCGTTCCTGCAGCGCTCCCCGCAGGTGGTGGCGGCCGTGGTCGAGGGCCTCAAGGCCACCAGCCCCGATGGCTACGCGGGCTGCGGCGACGCGATCGCCGGCCTGGACCTGCGCCCGCTGCTGTCGTCGGTCAGGTCCCCTACGCTGGTCATCGCCGGGGCGCAGGACCCGGCCGCGCCGCCAGCCCAGGGCGCCGCCGCCGCTCTCGGCATCGGCGGATCACGATTGCGCGTGATCCGCGGCGCGTCGCACTTCGCCCACGTCGAAACGCCGGGGCCGGTGACCGACGCGCTGATACGGCATTTCGCCACGACCGCGTCGTAGCCGGAAGCTCGCAACTACGTGCGCAGCGTCGAGCACTGGCTGGTGGCCTTCGCTGCCTCGCTGCCGGCCGGCGTCTCGTCGTCCGCTGACCAGCATGTCGCCGCGGTGCCCGCCATGTCCGCTACCGGACCAACCGCGTACAATGCGGGGATGATCGCGTAGGGTACGACGGAAATCCCCGGCGCGATAATGCCATTCTTACCCTGGAGACTCGCGCGCAATGAACCTGGACTACGTCGGGGCGGCCATCCTCTTCGTCTTCATGATCGCGGTCCTGTACATGCTCTGGCGCCGCGAGCACCCGAAGCAGTAGCGTCGGCTGCCGGAGTAGCCGGGCTCGTTCGGTGTCATGCTTGTGAGCCGGGAAGGGCCAACTGAGGAGGTCGCATGCTGCCATGGTCGGCGGAGCTCGCCGGGCGGATTGACGAGCACGTCTTCACGAGCGAACTGCTGAAGGGAAACCCGCTGGGGGACTCCTGCGAGCGGCCGCTGCTGGTGTACGTGCCGCCTGGCTACGATGACGAGCCGGGCCGGCGGTACCCAGCGGTGTACGTGATCCAGGGGTACACCGGGCAGGTGGGCATGTGGCGGAACCGCGAGCCGTTCCGGCAGCCGTTCCCCGAGGCCGCCGACGCCGTGTTCGCCAGTGGGCAGGCCCCGCCGGCGATCATCGTCTACGTAGACGCGTGGACAGCCTACGGCGGCAGCCAGTTCGTGGACTCACCGGGCACCGGCCGCTACCACTCCTACCTGTGCGACGAGATCGTGCCGTGGGTGGACGACCACTACCGGACGATCGCCGAGCCAGGCAAGCGCGCGATCTCCGGCAAGTCCAGTGGCGGGTTCGGAGCGATGATCACCCCGATGCTGCGGCCCGACCTATTCGGGGCGCTGGCGACGCACGCGGGCGACGCGCTGTATGAGTACTGCTATGTACCCGAGTTCCCGACGGCGTTCCGGCACCTGCGCAAGTACGAGGGTGACATCCTCGCATGGTGGGACGACTTCCGCTCGCGAGTGGCCTTCACCAAGCCCGAGGACATGAGCCTGGTTGCGCTGCTCGGGGTCGCCGCGTGCTTCTCGCCGGCCGACGACGGGACCCCGGAACTGCCCTTCGACCCGGCTACTGGCGTGGTGCGGCCCGACGTGTGGCAGCGGTGGCTGGACTGGGACCCGGTGCGCATGGTGCCGCGATACAGCCAGGCGCTGCGGACCGTCCACTCGATCTGGATCGACGCAGGGGACGCCGACAACTTCCACCTCGACGTGGGGGCCGCGGCGTTCCGCTCGGCGTTGCTGAGCGCCGGCGTGAGCTCCAGCGCGATCCACTACGAGATCTTCCCCGGGACGCACGCCGCGATCGGCTACCGGTACCCGATGGCCCTGGCCTGGCTATGCCAGCGGATGGCAGGCTGAGCGCGGGCCGCCTACGAGCGGTGACCGCCCCCCGGCGCCGCTAGATCACCCCGGCCGCGGGTTCGTCAGCCATCGCCAGCTGGGTAAAGGCTGAGCGTGTCGACAACCGAGGGCAACCCCGCATCGCCAGCGCAGGCGCGCGGGCGTCAGTTGCTCGTCATCTACCTGGCGCTGATGCTCGCCATGCTGCTGGCCTCCCTGGACCAGACGATCGTCTCCACCGCCCTCCCGACGATCGTCAGTGACCTGGGCGGCCTGTCTCACCTGTCATGGGTGGTGACCGCCTACATACTGGCGTCCACCGCGACCACCCAGGTGTGGGGCAAGCTCGGCGACCAGTACGGCCGCAAGTCGCTGTTCCTCGGCGCGATCGTGATCTTCCTGGTCGGGTCGGCCGCGTGCGGCCAGTCGCGGAACATCGGCGAGCTCATCACCTTCCGCGCCGTGCAGGGCGTCGGCGGCGGAGGCCTCATGGTGCTCACCCAGGCGATCATCGGCGACGTGGTCCCGCCCCGGGAGCGAGGTAAGTACCAGGGCGCGTTCGGTGCGGTCTTCGGGGTCGCCAGTGTGGCCGGGCCACTGCTCGGCGGGTTCTTCGTCGACAACCTGAGCTGGCGCTGGGTGTTCTACATCAACCTGCCGATCGGCGCGATCGCCCTGGTCGTCATCGCGGTCGTGCTGCCGCGCCAGTCAAGCAGGCAGCAGCACACGATCGACTATGCCGGCGCAGTCCTGCTCGCCGCCTTCGCGACCGCCGTCGTGCTGGCCACGTCCTGGGGCGGCACCACCTATGCGTGGGGATCGCCGGTGATCATCGCCCTGTTCGCCGGGTCGGTCGTCTTGCTCGCCGCCTGGTGGTATTCCGCTGCGAAGGCGAAGGAGCCCGTGCTGGCGCTGCGCCTGTTCCGCAACCCCGTCTTCTCCGCGGCGAGCGCGATCGCCCTCGCGGCGGGTTTCGCTCTGTTCGGCTCCCTGTCCTACCTGCCTTTGTTCCTGCAGGTGGTGCGCGGCGTGTCGGCCACGATCTCCGGCGTCTACCTGCTGCCGATGGTGGCTGGCCTGCTGGCCACCTCGGTCACCAGCGGGCAGTTCATCGCCCGCACCGGCCGGTACAAGGTCTACCCGATCGTCGGCGGCGCGCTCATGGCAGTGGCCGTGTACCTGCTGTCGACGCTGGGCCAAAACACCCCGACTGCACTGATGGCCCTGTACTTCTTCATCCTCGGCGCCAGCCTGGGCCTGATCATCCAGGTCCTCGTCATCGCCGTGCAGAACAGCGTCAGCTACACCGACCTTGGGGCCGGTACCTCGGGCGTGACGTTCTTCCGCACGATCGGCGGTGCGTTCGGCGTGTCCATCTTCGGGGCGATCTTCTCCAACCAGCTTGCCAGCAAGACGGCCGCGGCCCTGAAGGGGGTCAAGCTCCCGCCCGGCTTCAATCCAGCCCTGATCCAGTCCGACCCGAGCAGGGTCAAGTCGCTCGCGCCATCACTGCGGCAGGCGATCTTGACCGCCTACAGCCAGGCGCTGCACCCGGTGTTCCTGACCGCGGTGCCGGTCGCGGTCATCGCGTTCATCCTCGCCTGGTTCTTGCGCGAGGTCCCGCTGCGCACCGCCGCCGGCGATACCGTCAAGTCCTCCTCCCAAGCGGCCGACCTGGGCGAGGTCCTGGGCGCGGCCCCGACCCAGCGCTCGTCGCAGCAGGAGGCCGAGCGCGTGCTGACCCGGCTGACCGCGGTCGAGCTGCGCCGGGTCGGCTACGGGCGGCTGTGCCGCTCAGCCGGCATTGACCTGCCCGGCGGCGCCTGCTGGGTGCTGTGCAAGCTTGCGCGCGTGGGCGCCACGCCGGGACCGGAACTGGCAAGGCACGCGGGGGTCACCCTGGAGGAGGGCCGCCCGACCGGCGACCTGCTGGTCGGGCGCGGCCTGGTCACCCGGACCAACGGCGTGCTCGCGCTCACCGAGGCGGGGGCGCAGATCGCCGAGAAGCTGGTCCATGCCCAGCAAGCCTGGATGAGGGAGCACCTGTCGGGCTGGTCCCCGGACCAGCATGCCGAGCTGTCCGACGTGGTCGTCCGGCTCGCCCAGTCGATGCTGGGCGACGACGCCGACAGCCACCTCGTTGACCACCACCCGGCGGAGGCGAAAAGCTAATTCCTTATTTCCATACCGAACGAAGTTGGATATTTTCAATGGTGGCCTCCCGGCTGGAGCCGGGCATAGTCTTGGCCCATGTCAATCGCGTGGTTCAAGGATCTGTGCCTGGACGCTGGGGATGTATCACAGCTGGGCGAGTTCTGGGCGGCTGCTCTTGACCTGACCTGGAAGCTGCAGGACGACGGCGACGGCGTGGCGACCGGCGTGACGCCGGAGCATACGATCTGGCTTAATGGCGTACCCGAGCCGAAGACCGCCAAGAGCCGGGTGCACCTCGACGTCTATGCGCGCTCCCTGGCCGACCTGGAAGCGCTCGGCGCGACGAGCATCGAGCCGTTTCCCCGGTGGACCGTGATGGCCGATCCCGAGGGCGGGGAGTTCTGCGCGTTCTTGCGCGATGATCTCCCGGCGCAGAGACTGCACGGCCTCGTGGTGGACTGCGCGGACCCGGCGGCGCAGGCCCGGTGGTGGGGAATGGTCTATGGCGTCGACGTCACCGACAATGGCGGCTGGCACACCCTGCGGGCCGTGCCCGGCATGCCAATCCAGACGATGGACTTCGTCCCGGTACCCGAGCCGAAGACCGTCAAGAACCGGGTCCACTGGGACGTCAACGTCACCGACGTGGCACTTCTCGTCTCTGCTGGAGCCACCGTCGTGCGCGAGCCGGACGAGGACATCCGCTGGCACGTCCTGGCTGACCCGGAGGGCAACGAGTTCTGCGCCTTCACTGGCGACTGACCGCGGCCGTCGGCGCCTATGTCTGCGGCAAGCTCGATGAGTCGCTGCGCGATGATGTGGAAGAGGCGGCGGACGTCTGCCCGCTTCAGGCCATTGCTGTCGAGGACTTAAAGGGGTAGGGCATGCGCGTCGTGGTTGTCGGGGCTGGCGTGGCGGGGCTACGGTCTGCTGAGTCGCTCCGGAAGGCCGGCTTTACCGGGGAGGTCGTGGTCCTCGGCGAGGAGCCGCGCATGCCCTATAACCGGCCGCCGCTGTCGAAGGACGCGATCGGGGCGGGGTTCGATGCGGGCATGCTGCCGCTGCGGGTGGCGAGGGCCGCTGCTGACGTGCAGTGGCGGCTTGGCACCCGGGTGACGGCCGCTGACCTGGCCGGGCGCACCGTGACGCTGGAGGACGGCACGCACCTGGAGTGGGATGGCCTGGTCGCCGCCACCGGGGTGCGGTCGCGGCGACTGCCCCTGACGGGTCCCGCGGCCGGGCGGCATGCCATCCGCACGCTCGATGACTGCGAGGGGCTGCGCAAGGACCTGGACCGGGCGCGGCGGGTCGTGGTCATCGGGGGCGGGTTCATCGGCTGCGAGGTGGCGGCCGCGGCGGTCAGGCGTGGCCTGGAGGTGACCGTCATCGAGCCGGAGCCGCTGCCGATGCTGCGGCCCCTTGGCGCTGACGTGGCCGCTGCGCTGCTGCGCCGGCATGAGGCGAACGGGGTCGCGTTCCGGCTTGGCGTGCTGCCGGAGGGCTTCGCGGGGGAGTCCCGCGTTGAGTCCGTGAACCTCAGCGATGGCACGTCGGTGGCGGCTGACGTGGTGGTGGAGTCGGTCGGGTCGGTCTTGAACACCGAGTGGCTGGACGGCAATGGCCTGGACCTAGCCGACGGCGTGCTCGCCGACGACCGGCTGCGCGTGATTGCCCGCGATGGCATCACCTCGCAGGGCACCGGCCGCGATGACGTCATCGCGGCCGGGGACGTGGCGCGGTTCCCGCATCCCCTGTTCGGTGGCGCGGCGCTGCGGGCCGAGCACTGGACCGTGGCCACCGACACCGCCAGGTACGCGGGAGCGGCCCTTGCCCGGCACCTGGCCGGCGGCGACCCGGCTGCGGGCGGGCCATTCACGGCGGTGCCGACGTTCTGGAGCGACCAGTACGAGTTGCGCATCCAGTCCTTCGGCGTCACCGGCCTCGACGACGTGCGGGTCCTGGAGGGCGACCTCGACGGCGAGGTGGCCGTCGGCTACCACCGCGACGCCCAGTTGGTAGGCGTGCTGCTCATCGGCCTGGGCGGCCGCTACATGCACTACCGTGCCCTCATCGCGCAGGCAGCCCAGTCCTGAAGACAACAGGTCGGCCTGCCCTTTCACGCACAGCCTGATCCAGGCAGGCGTGAGGCCAAACACGAACCATCCTAGCGGCGGTTTCGGCTTGGCGAGGATGCCCTGCCGGGCGATACGCATCTTCACGGCGTCTTCTATCTCATCCACGCTTGCCCGTGGCCATGCAGCCCGAGTGACCGCCCTCGCATAATCCGGTGTCTGAAGCCGTCCCGGTATCAGTCGCTCGTCCCAGTCGTTGATCACGGTGGTCTTCGCCTCGATGTCGGCGAGGCTCTCCGGTGACTGCCAGCCCGACTCCGTGACCGGCCAGATCTTGATGATCAGGCCCTTCGCGCCGATGGTCTCGTCGATGAGGCCGATCGTCTTCTTGCGGGTCGTCTTCGTGCCGCGCTCCAGGCCGCTGATGAGGGACTGCGAGCAGTACGCCTTCTCGGCGACCTCAGCCTGGGTGAGGCCGGCTTCCTCGCGGAATGCGCGCAGCACCTCGCCGGCGATCTTGACCGGACTGTGTTCCACGGAGCTGTTATCCATCGCGAACCCCTTCCAGGCTGCGCTTATTACCGAGGAGGGCCTAGTATTACTCCAGCCTCCTGATTATTACCCAGTGACGAGCCGAATGGTTTGTCCGGATGTCTCCGAGTAATTCTCATCGTAAGCCATGCGGGGCGTGGCAATCTGCATTTATGAATGCGGGTCGCGAGATGATTTCTGAGGGTTCCGGCGAGTGGCCGCTGTTCACGGGACTGGGGCCAGTGGGAGCGCTAGATTCGGTGCCACGGATGGGTCGGTCGTTCTGCACTGTGGTTTTGAGGGGCTGGGGCCTGGATGAGCTGGCGGCGGATGCCGAGCTCATTACCAGTGAGCTTGCCGCGAATGTCGTACAGGCCGCGACCGGGCCCGACGGGTGGCCGCGCTATGCGGGCGGGCGGTTGCCGGTGCTGTGGCTGCGCCTGCTGTCCGACCGCGTCCGGCTGTGCGTCGAGGTCCGGGATGACCTGCCGCTGTCCTGCGGCGTGCCGGTGCGCCAGCTGGCCGCCGATGACGACGAGTCCGGCCGCGGCTTGGAGCTTGTCGGCGCGCTCAGCAAGGACTGGGGCTGGGAGCGGGTGCCCAGCCACGACGCGAAGCGAGTCTGGGCCATCCTCGCCGCGTGACGGGTGGTCCGAATTTCCCGTTTCCCGAGATCAAGACAAGGAGCGTCACTATGCCCACTCCCCATTGCCGCTGTGGCTACCAGCCTGCGAGCGACGACGACCTGGCCGCCCACCTGAGCGAGGCGCTGGTGCCCGACGACGACCTAGCCGCCGACGGGGTCATCCACGCCGAACGCGTCTGCGCCGCCGATTCGAAGGCGTGCATGTGCGGCTTGCGCGCCACCGACCCGGCGACCCTGGACGCCCACCTGCTGACCGCTTTCACATCGGCGGACGGCCTTGGCCGCGACGGCCGCGCGCACGACAGTCGCGAGTCAGCCGCGGCGGGCCTTCCTGCGCGGCCCCGCAGACCGCCCGACAAGAGGGGGGCCGCGCCCCGTGCATGGTCCCGCTCCACGTGGCCCAAGTATGGCCGTTTCCCGCCTGGGACGCGATGACCTGGCGTGTCCTCTAGCCCGCTTCGCTTGCCGCCTTGCCCAGGGCCGCGAGGCTCCGGTCTACGTCATCCGCCGTGGTGGACCAGTTGCTGACCGAGATGCGCAGGACCGACTTGCCACGCCAGCGGGAGCCGGTCATCCAGGCGGTGCCGTCGGCGAGCAGTCGCCGGGTGACCTCCTGCGTCCGCGTGTCAGACCCGAAGGTCGCGCACACCTGCGTGTACACCACGTCGTTCTCCACCTGGGCACCGTCCATCGAGGCCACGCCCTCAGAAAACAGCCGCGCATTGGCGCACAGCCCGTCGATGAGCCCAGCCAGCCCGGACCGCCCCAGGGAGCGCATAACGGCCCATACCGGCAGCGCCCGCCCGCGTCGCGACGTCTCGGGCACTGTCTCGAACGGATCCCCGGCCGCATCCCGGATGATGTAGTCCCCGCCCATGCCCATCGCGGCTCGCAGGGCGGCCCGGTCCGCCACGATCGCGAGGCCGCAGTCGTAGGGCACGTTGAGCGTCTTGTGCGCATCGGTGGTCCACGAGTCGGCGCCGGAGTATCCCGCCACCAGGTGGCGGTAGCGCGGGGACGCGGCGGCGAACAGCCCGAACGCGCCATCCACGTGGACCCACGCGCCATGCTCATGCGCCACCGCGATCGCCGGCCCAAACGGGTCGAACGCCCCGGAGTGAAGATTGCCCGCCTGCAAGACCACGATCGCGGGCCCGTCGGCCCGCTGGCCAGCGCCGAGGCAAGCGCCCCGGCGTCGATACGCCCCTGGTCATCGGCGGCCACCACCTCGGGTGCCCCCAGCCCCAGGTACCGCAGCGCCAGGTCGACCGTGTCGTGCCGCTCGGCCCCCACCAGGACCCGGACCCGCGGCCCGCCAGCGGCCCCGTCTCGGGCAACATCCCAGTTCCATTGGGACAGAACGCGCCCTCGCGCGGCTGCCAGGCAGGTGAAGTTCGACATCGTGGCGCCTGTCACGAAACCGACGCCGCTGTCGGCCGGCAGGCCAAGCACATCCAGTAGCCACGAGCTGGTGATGTCCTCGACCGCCGAATGGGCCGGCGTCACCTGCCGCAGCCACGCGTTCTGATCCCAGGCACTGACAAGCCAGTCGGCGGCCAGCGCCGCCGGATGCGTCCCGCCGACGACCATCCCGTAGAACCGCCCCGACGGCATCGCGGTCAGCCCGGGCGCGCACGCGGTCGCCAGCAGGTCGATCACCTCGCCCGCGGCCGTCGGCTCCTGGGGCAACCCGGTGCCTAGCCTGGCGGTCACCTCGGCGACATCGGCCTGTGGCGGGACAGGGCGGGTGGGCAGGCTATCCAGCCAGCGGATTGCGTGGCCCGTAGCGCGGGATAGGGCGATCTCGTATTCATCAGGCATCAGACCAGTGTGCTCTAGCGATGCATTAGCTGAGCACGCGGTCCGGACGTGGGCACGGGCTGGCCCGCCGGGCGCGACCCCTCGTGTCAGCGAGCGCCCGCGGCGAGCCAGTCTGAGAACGTGGTGGAGGTCAGCCGGGCGGTCTCGCCTGGCAGCAGGATTTCGCCGGCCATGTCCGGGCCGAAGGCGCCCCGCCAGGTCGGGACGAGCGTGATGTCCTGGCCACGGGCGGCGAAGGTGCGCCTGGCCATGTCGACGAGGTCCTGGGTTTCCGGGCCCGCGATGTCGAGCTTGTCGCCCAGTGGCGCGCCGGCCGATATCTCCGCGAGCACGGCTGCCACGTCGGCGGGGGCGATCGGCTGCACGAGCAGCGGGGCGATGGTCGCGACCCCGTCCCGCTGTGCCCACCCGGCCACCATGGCCGCGAAGTCGTGGAACTGGGTGGCCCGGATGATGGACCACGGTACCGGGCCGGCGGTGACCAGGCGCTCCTGCTCCCGCTTGCCCGCGTAGTGCGGCGCACGCCCGTTGTTCTCGAGCCCGACGATGGACAGCAGGACGTGATGCCGCACCCCCGCCTGCTCCTCGGCGGCGAGCAAGTTGCGGGTGACCGTGCCGAAGAAGTCGATGATCTCCGTCCGGTCTTGCGAGGGGTTGTTGGTGACGTCGATAACAGCGTCCACGGCCCGGAGCGCGTCGTTAAGGCCGACGCCGGCGCGCGCGTCGACACCGTCGCTGCGGCTGATCCGGACCGTCTGGTGGCCCGCGTCCTCCAGTGCGGTGATGGTGAGCTGCCCGATCCGGCCAGTGGCGCCGGCGACTGCGATGCGCATGATCGATTCCCCTCTCGCGTTCCGTCAACGATATCTAGCCGCCTGGCGCCAGTCGCTTGCCACGGTGACCATCGCCGACATCGCCGCGTCGCTGCCTCGCGGACTTCCCGAGCGAACCCGCGCGCTGCTGGCCATCTGTCGTGAAGAAGTCGCGCTGCAGCGGCCAGGACAGCCTGAGCGTCCCGCCAGGCGGCACGGCCGTCCAGCGCTGCCCAAGGTCCCGGACGCCCTGGATGGCCATGGCGATCGTCTCGTCGTCGACGCGGGCGAGAAGGTCCTCCAGTGACGGGCTGCTGGCTCGCGCTGCCCGGTCCCTGACCCCGCGTGGCGTGTCGGGGCCGTCGTCCCAGCGGTTGGCCACGCAGTTCGTGATCGCCTTCGCTCGCTGGTGCCCGGGAGTGAGCCACGTCCCGGTAGGGGCGCCTGCTGCCGCCCCGGAGACGATCCGCCCCTGCTTGTGGCGCCTGGGGTCGCGGGCCGTCGCCGCGTGGCCGGATGCCGCGTGGGACCCGGCGGCCAGTTCTCCCCACAGTCCGTCATGGAGGCCGAACAGGGACTCGACCACAAGATGCGGAAGATCATGTACGACGTGAACCGGCCCGCGCCGGACGACGCCGTCCACCTCCAGGTAGGTGCGGTCCCGGTCTTCCGGACTGGCCGCTTTGACCAGGGTTATCTCCATCAAGGGCAGGGTCTCACCGTTCCCGGGACCCTGCCAAGCGAGCTCGCGCTGGCCGCCGCTGGTTACTGAGGCACTGGCCGGAGCATCATGTTGCCGAGGTGCTGTGGGCCGCGTGGACCATAGTCGAGCTCGGCCCCGCTGTTGCCTCCCTTGATGATGGCCTCGGGCGCGTCGTAGGGATCCATGATCGATTCGATGAAGATCAGGGTGTCGTTTGGAGCGCTGAGGGCCTTGTGCAGGTCTTCGGCTGTCTTGACGACGAAAGACCGGGCCGTGGTGTCCGGGCGGAACACCTTGGGCAGGTCCGCGTATGCCCAGGTTGCGATGTCGTTGTATCGCGAGGTCTTGCCCAGGTAACAGCGCTCGATGGTGTATCCGCCGTTGTTGATCAGGAAGATCACGGGCTTGTAGTCGAGACGAAGCATGGTCGACAGCTCCTGCGCGGTCAGCTGGAACGACCCGTCCCCGACAAAGAGCAAGTGGCGGCGATCCGGTGCCGCGGCCAGCGTGCCGAGCAGGGATCCCACTGTGGAGCCGATCGAGCCCCAGATCGCCTGCGAGATGAAGGTGCAGTTCGGCGGGAGATCGAAGCCGAAGGCAGCGTAGGACGTGCCATCTTCGGCGATGAGGACGTCGCCGGACCGGATGTATCCCTGGATTGCTTCCCAGTACGCGGCTTGGGTGAGCTTTCCGGAGCGGTCGCCGTGATTGGCTGTCGTCGCCCGGGCGGGCACGCGCGGGCGCGTGGCCCGGTTAGTGACTTGCGGCACCGCGTCGATGACCCCGCGCAGTACCTCCTTGAGCGTCACCGCCTGGTAGTTGTCGTCCCCGACATCGACTGAGTGCCTGTGGGCGTGGATCGTCTGGGCGGGCAAAGAATCGGTGAAGCTGCCGGTGGTCAAGTCGATTGGCTTGTAGCCGATCGCGAGCAGGCAGTCGCTGGACTCGACAGCGTCGAGCGCCTGCGGCACGCTTGACATGCCCGCGTACATGCCGGCGTAATAAGGAAACGTCTCATCGATCACGCCTTTAGCCGTGGCCATCGTCGCTACTTTTGCCTGCAGCTTCTCGGCAAGTCCCATGATCTCGCGCCCCAGGTCGTACCGGTGCGCGTCCAGGTCGACCAGGATGGCCGGGGACTTGGCATCGGACAGGCGAGCCGCGATAGCGGTCACGCACGAGGCCAGCCGCTCGGGGTCGCTGGGCTGTTCCTGCAGTGACAGCGGCGCCGCTGGAACTTCGATGTCGAGGTAGGCGATGTCGGAAGGCAGTTCCATGTACACCGGGAGCTTTTCCCGCCATGCGGTGAGGATCAGCCGGTCGACCTCGATGGCCGCATTTTGCGGGGTCAGCCTCGCCTGAGCGGCCGTCACCTGCGCGAAGGCCCTCATGAACCGGTCGCCGCTCCCGTCGGCCATCGTGTGGTGCATCCCCAGGCGGCCCTCTACGGCCCTCAGCGGCAGCGACCCGCAGACGCAGATCACGGGGACGTGCTCGGCGTAGGAGCCGGCGACCCCGTTGATGGCGCTCAGGGCGCCCACGCCATTTGTAGTGATCAGCGCGGCCATGCCAGTCAGCCGCGCGTACCCGTCCGCGGCATAGGACGCGTTCAGCTCATTACACGTCCCGATCCAGGCTAGCGTGCCGGACTCCTCGAGCTGCTGCAGGAACTCAAGGTTGAAGTCGCCCGGCACGCCGAAAGCATGCTGGACGCCCGCCTCCCGGATGCGTCGGAGCAGGAATTCCCCGACCTTCATCGTCATAGCCTCTTTGCCTAGCCCTGTCCGATCGGTCCCGGACGTGGCGGAGTCAGCTGCCATCGTCATTGGTGTCCCCCTTGGGTGCGGCGCTCCCGCTAACAGAAGCGCCGCTAGCTCATGAGTTCGCGCGCCGCGATTCAGCGCAAAGTTCGTGTCTTTCCAGGTACCGGCGTAATTCCTCGCCTAGAGGCACCTAGGCCCGTCCTCCAGCCCTTGGTACCCCGGCGGTTCCAGTGGAAACTGAGCAGGTTTTAAAGCCTTCCTACGTAAACCATGACGGTTGCCGGAAGTTGCGCTAGCTAAAGGGCCTGGATGATATCGGCCACCCAAGCTCCGAAAGCACCATGTGCAGAGATATCCTGACGCGACCGCGAGCTGCTTGCGGGCCATCACGCTCGGACGGTTCGCCAGCCAGTCGCCACCGCGCGCCCGCGCCGGTTTATGGCATGAGCCGACATATGTCAGAAAATGCCCATGGATCAGGGTGACGAACTATGGCATAACAGACATATTGGGGTACATTTTCTGACATAAGCTTTGCTGATGCTGCCCAGCGAGGTATAGCTACTTAGCCACAGGGCCCCGGGAGCGGGAAGTTACCGCCTGATGTCCTTGGGGCCGGGCGGGCGTGCCACGGCCGGACACTCGGTTCGGCGCACCTGGCGCATCCCGGTTCTCCTGTGTTCAGGGCGGGCCTCGACAACGCAGGTTACGATATATCTCAAATATGGCGGTAAGTGGCAACGCGGGCTGGCGTGGACCGGACCGGGAGCCGTTATCGTCAGGAGTACAGGGACTCAGGCGAGATAGACCGGCGGAGACGGGTGCGGATCGGGCTTCTTGGGACGCTGACGGTGCACGATGACGCCGGGCGGCCGGTGCGGGTTGGCGGGCAGCGCGTGCGCGCACTGCTCATCGTGCTTGCCCTTGACGCTGGGCAGGTGGTCCCCGCCTGGTCGCTGATCGAGCGGCTGTGGGGTGACGACGACAATCGCCCCGCGGACGCGGCCAACGCCCTGCAGTCGCTCGTCTCCCGGCTGCGGGCGGCGCTGCGCGACGGAGGGCTTGAGCCGGGTGTCATCCAGTCCTCGCCTACGGGCTACCGGCTCGCGGTCGCTCGACGCGATGTCGATGCGATCGCCTTCGAGGCCAGCGCCCGCGCCGGGGCCAGGGCACTGGGAAGCGGGAACGCCGCCGAGGCGTCGCGGATCTTGCGGGAGGCCCTGTCGGCCTGGCGGGGTCCCGCGTTGGCCGAGGTGGCGGTTGAGGGGTTCGCCGTCGCCGTCACCGCCCGGCTGCGGGAGGCGCGAAGTGCCGCCCAGCTCGACCGCATCGAGGCGGATCTCGCCCTCGGCGAGGGCGCTGGGACAGTCGGTGAGCTGCGTGGTCTCACCACAGCTGACCCGCTCGCCGAGCTGCCGCGGCTGCTGCTGATGCGGGCCCTGGCTGGCGCGGGCAGGCATGCTGAGGCGCTCGCCGCGTACCACGACTTCCGCAGGCACCTGGCCGACGAGCTCGGCCTGGACCCTTCCCCGGTGCTGGAGCAGGCCTACCTGAGAATCCTGCGATACGGCGCAGCCAGTGTGACTGATGAGGCTGTAGAGGCTAGCGGGACTGTGGCTGACGGGACTGTGGCTAGCGGGACTATGGCTGACGGGACTGTGGCTGACGGGAGTACAGCGGCTAGCAGGCGCTCTCGCGGCAAGCCCCGGCCGGCGCTCAACAGCTTCATCGGCCGCGACGACGATACGGCCGGGGTGCTGAAGAAGCTCGGCGAGCACCGGCTCGTCACCGTGACCGGGCCGGGTGGCGTCGGCAAGACGCGGCTGGCCGGCGAGGTCTGCGCGCGGGCGGGCGGCCAGGCGTGGTTCGCCGAGCTCGCCCCGGTGACTGACCCCGACCAGGTCCCGCACGCGGTGCTCAGCGCCATCGGCGGCCACGACCGGCTCATCGCCCGGCAGGCGTCCAGCAGCGGCAGCCCGCTAGACCGGCTCGCGGACGCCCTCACCGCCGCGGAGGCTGTGCTCATCCTCGACAACTGCGAGCACGTCATCGACGCGGCGGCGGCGCTCGCCGCGCGGGTCCTCGACGACTGCCCCAAGGTCACGGTCCTGGCGACCAGCCGGGAGCCGCTGCGCATCACGGGGGAGGCCCTGTGGCCGCTCGCCCCGCTGCCAGTGCCGCCCGACGATGAGGCGGTACGTGCCTACCCCGCGGCAAAGCTCCTTGAAGACCGGGTCGCGGCCGTGCTCCCCGGATTCGCGGTCGGCGAGGGCAACGCGGCGGCCGTCGCGCGGCTATGCCGGGCACTGGACGGGATGCCGCTGGCCATCGAGCTTGCCGCACCGTGGCTGCGCACGCTCACCCCCCAGCAACTGGCCGAGCGGCTCGACGACCGGTTCGCGCTCCTGACCGGCGGAAGCCGCAGCGCGATGCCCCGCCACCAGACCCTGCGCGCCGTCGTCGACTGGAGCTGGGACCTGCTGTCGGAGGCTGAGCGGGCACTCGCCCGGCGACTGGCGGTCTTCCCCGCCGGCGCGACGCTCGCCGCCGTCGAGCACGTCTGCGCCGACAGCGCCCGGCAAGGCGACAGTGACCAGCAAGGCGACAGTGACCAGCAAGGCGACAGTGGCCAGCAAGGCGACAGTGGCCGGCAAGGCGACAGTGGCCGGCAAGGCGACAGTGGCCGGCAAGGTACCGCCTCGGAACTGCCGCCTAGCCTGGTCTTGCAGACCTTGTCGAGTCTGGTCGGCAAGTCTTTCATCACAGTGCAGGACGGACCGCATGGCGCCGTGTCCGGGGGGCCGGAGGGCCGTCCCTTCGGGCAACCACCCCGGTACGTGATGCTGGAGACCGTCCGGGCCTACGGGCTGGAGAAGCTGGCAGGCGCCGGCGAGGAGGCCCGGGTCAAGGAGGCGTTCGCCCGGTACTACCTGGACCTGGCGCAGACCGCCGACCCGCTGCTGCGCTCCGGGCAGCAGGTCCGCTGGTACCGCACGCTGCTCACCGAGCAGGACAACCTGCACGCCGGGCTGCGCTGGGCGATCTCTTGCGGCGACGCCGAGACCAGCCTGCTGTTCGTCCGGGCGCTGAGCTTCTACTGGGTTCAACTGGGGCACGGCGAGGGCGACGTGCTCGCCAGGGACACCCTCGCGCTCGGCATCCCCGAGGCCGCGACCTTGCAGATAGCCGAGGCGAGGGTCATCTGCGCGCTGATCGCGGCGGGCTGGTCGTATGAGGTCGACGCGATCCGCGGCCCGCTGACCGAGGGACTCGCGGAGCTGCGCCGCTGGTCGCAGGACTACCCCAGGTTCCACCCGCTCGCCGCCCTCGCGGAGCCGATGATGGCGCTCTACGACGGCGACCACGACCGCGCCATCGGCATGTTCGACCGGTACCTGACCGTCCCGGACCCGTGGATGCGGGCCATGGCCCGGCTGTACCGCGCTTCGTACACCAGCGGGCTCGGCACGCTGGACGAGGTCGAGGAGAACTGCCAGGCGGCGCTGGCGGATTTCCGTGCGCTCGGCGACAACTGGGGAGCGTCAGTTACGCTGGCTCAGCTCGTCGAGTACACCGAGCTTCGCGGCGACCATGCCGCCTCGATCTCCGCGCTCCAGGAGTCGGCGCGGCTCGGGCGTGAGCTTGGCGCCTGGGGCGACCTGCCCTACATTGGCGGCCGGCTGGCCACCGTCCGCGCCCGGTGCGGCGACATCGCCGGCGCCTGGCGGGAGTGGGACAAGGCGGACCGCGACGCCGCCGCCAAGGGGGACGTCGACTCTGCCCGGTGGCTCGCCTTCATGCGGGCCGAGATCGCCTGGCGCGCGGGTGACATGGCCGAGGTCACCCGGTCCTGCGCCGCGGTTCTCGACGGCATCAGCGGCCACCGCGCCGCGTGGTGGGAGTCGCTCCGGGCCCAGGCCAAGGCCAGGCTCGCCATGGTCGCCCTCATCGAGACCGATACCGAACGGGCCGGCCACCTCCTGCACGAAGCCCTCGCCGCCGCGACGGGCTGGGTGGAGCGCCCCCCGCTCGCGACCGTGATGGACGCGACAGCGGCCTATGTAATGGCGACTGGTCCCAAGCTCGAGGCGCATGCCACAACAGTGCTTGCCACAACAGTGCTTGCCACAACAGTGCTTGCCACAACACTGCTCGGCGCGGCGCACACGGTGCGCGGCGCGTTCGACGAGGGCAGCCCGGACGCTCCGGGTATCCGGGCTGCCCTCCAAGAACGGCTGGGCGGTGAGGCATTCAGGGCCGCCTATCAGCGGGGCCGCGATCTCGGGTTCGAGGAGGCGGTGGCGCTGACCCGGGAGGCACTAGGCCTCGCGCCCGACTAGGTTCGATACCTGACACGGAAGGCTCACTTCAATCAGGTACGCCGGCGGTAGACCTGGACGGCGATCGGCGCGAAGACCACGACCAGGCCCAGTGACCACAGCAGGGTCCGGATCACCGGCGTCTGGACTGGGCCGCCGACCAGCAGGCCCCGCTCGGCCTCCGTCAGGAACGTCATCGGGTTGCCCTTGACGAACGCCTGCAGCCAGCCCGGCAGCTTGTCTGTCGGCACCAGCACGTTGCTGCCAAAGGTCAGCGGGAAGTAGATCAGCGACCCGATCCACTGCACGGCCCGCGCGCTGCCCGCCACCAGGCCCAGCAGCGCGGAAAACCAGCACATGGCCAGCGCGAAGACGAGCACGAGCAGGCACGCGGCGGCTCGCCGCCAGCGGGTTGGTCTGGATCCGGAAGCCCAGCAGCATCCCGAACGCCAAAGTGACCGCGACCGACAGGGCGTACCGGGCCACGTCGCCGAGGACCGCGCCGAACAGTGGTGCCCAGCGAGCGATCGGGAGGCTGCGGAACCGGTCGAAGACCCCGGTCTCAACGTCCTGGCTGAGCATCTGGCCGGTGCCCAGCGTTGAGAAGATGACGGCGAGTACCAGGATGCCAGGCAGCTCGAACTGCAGGTAATTGTGGACGTTCCCGGAGATCGCGCCGCCGAAGATGTACGTGAACAGCACCAGGTACATGATCGGCGTCAAGACCAGGCCGGGCAGGTCCTCCGGGTTCGTCTTGAGCTTGACCAGGCTGCGCCAGGTCAGCGTGAACGTATTGGCCAGGCCGGTCAGCGGGGACAGGCGGCGAGCCGGGGTGAAGGCGGTCACAACGTGCTCCCGGTGCTCGCAGTGGTGCGGGTGGGCGGCTCCCCAGGCGGTGCCGATGCCGTCAGGGACAGGAAGACCTCGTCCAGGCTGGGCTTGCGGAGCGTGAGCTCCTCGACCGCGATGCCCTTGTCGTCCAGGTCACGGACCAGCGCTGGCACAACGGAGGGGTCGGCCACCTGCACAGTCACCGTGCCTGAGTCGGGGGAGGTTGCGGGAGTGCGGCCGGTCCGTTCGGCAACGAGGGCCTCAATGTCGCTCGCCCGTGACGGATCGGCAGCGGTTACGGCGAGAACCCGGCCGCCAACCCTGGCCTTGAGCTGGTCCGGGGTGCCGGCGGCGATCACCGTCCCCCGGTCGATGACAGTGATGTCGTGGCACAGGTGGTCGGCCTCTTCCAGGTACTGCGTGGTCAGCAGCACGGTCGCGCCGTCCGCGGTCAGGCCGCGGACCATGTCCCACAGCTCATTGCGGCTGCGCGGGTCCAGGCCGGTGGTCGGCTCGTCGAGGAAGAGCACCGCAGGCCGGCCGACCATGCTGGCGGCCAGGTCGAGCCGGCGGCGCATGCCGCCGGAGTAGGTCTTGGCGGGACGCCTGGCGGCGTCGGTCAGGCCGAACCGCTCAAGCAGCTCGCTCGCGCGGGCCTTGGCCGCCTTGCGGCCAATGCCGAGCAGGCGGCCGATCATGACCAGGTTGTTGAACCCCGACAGCATCTCATCTACCGAGGCGTACTGCCCGGTGCAGCCCGATGAGCTGGCGGACCTGGTGCGCGTCGCGCTGCGCATCGTAGCCAAGCACGCTCGCGGTGCCAGCGTCTGGGCGCAAGAGCGTCGCGAGGCAGCGGACGACGGTCGTCTTGCCCGCGCCGTTCGGCCCGAGCAGGCCGAGCACCGTGCCCTTGCGGGCGGTCAGGTCCACCCCGTCGAGCGCGAGTGTCTTGCCGAACCGCTTGACCAGGCCTCGTGCCTCGATCGCGATGTCGGCATCGGGTGTGTTCATGCCTAAATGCTGACAGATACGACTGCCAGCTCGCGCACGTTGCGCTGTCAGCGGGCTGTCAGCCGGCTCTCAGCTGATCAGCGCGTGGGCGTCGGACAGCAGCGACGCGTCGAACAGGCTGGCGCTGGCCTTGACGCCGGCGAGGGCCAGGGTCTCGATGGTCTGGGCGACCTGCGACTCGTTGAACGACAGCACGCCGTGGGCCTTGGTCTGGGAGCTGACCGTCACGCCGCTGGTGGCCAGCGCGCCCAGGTACTCTCCCTGGTAGTTCAAGCCCAGGCCAGTCGCGTACTTGTCGACGGTGACCCGGGCGGCGAGGGACGGGTCGCTCACCGCCTTTGTCCATCCCTGAATCTCGCCGGCCAGGAAAGCGGCCGCCTTCTTGCGCTGCTGCGGGTTGTTCAGCGTGTCGGTCGTGACGATGTAGATCTCGTTGAGCTCAGGAAGCCCGTAGTCCTGGAACAGCAGGAGCTGAGTCTTGATGCCCTTGGCCGCGAACTCGGGAGGCTCGTTGTTCGCGAAGGCCAGGTAGCCATCCCACTCACCGGATGCCACCGGCGAGGGATCGAAGCCGGCGGGGACGGTGTCAACCTTGCTGGCCGAGATGTTGTTGGCCTTGAGGAACGCCTGCCATTCCGGCTCGTCCGACGATCCGACGCCGATCTTCTTCCCGATGAGGTCCGCGGGCGTCTTGATGGGGTTGGACGCCAGGGACATGATGCACTCGGGGTTGATCTGGTACCCGGCGGCCACCACGGCAAGGCTGGCTCCCTGGGCCACCGCCTCGCTGGTGGTTGTCGGGTCGCTGATGGCCACCAGCGCCTTACCCGACACGAGGATGGGGATGCCAGACACGGTCGGGCCGCCGGGCAGGATGTCGACGTCGACCCCGTGACTGCGGTAGTAGCCCAGGTAGTCGGCCAGGAAGCTGCCGCCGTAGGCCACGTTCTCGGTCCACCCGAGCTGAAGCGCGACGGTGCCGAGCGAGGCACTGCCCGACGCTGCCCCGGCCGACGCTGCCCCGGCCGACGCTGCCCCGGCCGACGCTGTCGCGCCCGCCGGTGAGGCGCTCGCGGAGGCCGGCGCCGATGAGCTTGAACTGCAGGCCGCGATGAGCTCGGAAAGCCCTGCGGCTGCGGCGAGGCCGCCGGCCGTGAGTGCCGCGCGGCGCAGCAAGGTCCGGCGGGAGACGTCCGTTCGGGCTGGTTGTGCCGCGCGGCGGGCTGGTGCGGGGTTGCGGCGTTGCACGGCTGTCCTCTTCTTCTTTTTCTTATCGGGCGGTGGAGCGGGCAGGCGGGGTGGCTCAGGTGTAGATCCCGAACGGCGGGTCCCACCCGTTGATGACGTGGTCACCGATCTCCACGTGCTTCCAGTCGACTGGGTCGTGCAGCGTCAGGGTCCTGGCGTTGCGCCACCAGCGATCGAAGCCGTGGTGGCGCGCCGTTGACCGGGTTCCCATGAGCTGAAAGACCTCACTGGTGGCTCGCAAGGCGGCACGCGAGGCCACGGACTTGGCTACATAGACGGGCAAGGCAAGGTCGGTGCGGCCGATGTCCCCCTTCTCGAAGGCGTCGAGCTGCTCACCGGCGGCTGACGTGACGGCATAGGCGGCCGCTAGGTCGGCGGTCAGCTCGCCTGCCAGGCGGCGGACGATCGGATCCAGCCCGGCGTGCTCGACGTCGGCCGACGGCCAGGGGCGGCTAAGCTCGACCACGAAGGAGCGAGCCGCGTCCAGGGCGCCAACGCCGAGGCCGACCAGGATGGCAGCGAAACCTACCTGGTAGCGCAGGGGAGCGTGGGGCAGCGGCGACCGGCCCGGCACGTTGGCCAGGAACTCCGGCTCGACGCGCACGCCAGTAAAGGTAAGGCTTCCCGATTCGGTGCCTCGCTGGCCGATGCTGTCCCAGTCTCGGTGGACCGTTACGCCGGGTGCTGCCGGGGGGATCAGGCTGAGGCGCAGGCCGAGCCGGAAGTCCTGCGCGCCGGCGGCAGGGTCGAACGCCCACACCGCGATGTAGTCGGCCCCCGCTGCCCCGGTCGTGTAGATCTTCTCGCCAGTGACCGTGAACGAGCCGTCCGGTCCGGCGACCGCCACGGTCTGCATCGGAGCGTCAACGCGCCGCCCGTTCTCGGCCACGGCCAGCCCGATAAGCGCCCCGTCGTGAAGCAGTCGGGCGAAGCGGGGCCCGAAGCCGTCCGGACAGTACTGGAAGATCTCCCTGACCAGCTCGTCGTGGACCTTGAAGACCTGGGCCACCGATGAGTCCGCGGCGCCGAGCCTCACCTGAGCCTCGACGCTGAACCTGTTGGACGCGCCGAGGCCGCCATAGCCCTTCGGGATGGCAGCCGTCAGCAGGCCCGAGCGCTTGAGGCCCGCGATCGCGTGATCGGGATAACGCCCGGCCTCGTCCACCCTGCCGGCCGCGGGCGCCAATTCGGCGTCGATCACCTCCTGGACGGCTGCCAGGACCGCGGCCTCGGCCGGCGGGAACGGCACCTGAGGGATTGCCGAGCCCAGCAGCGGCCGCAGGCTCGTGCTCTTGTCGGGCGCGGTCATGACGCGGACCGGACGAGCCCAGGCGTGGCCGTCGCCGGGTCCATGAGGTAATCCATCTTCGCGTTTTGCCTGTCTTGTCGGTCGCGGTTCGCTTGTCCGGTACGGCATCTGTTGTATTACTCAAGAAGGGTATCTATTCTATTACTCAAGTACAATATCTATTGCATTACTCAAGATTTGGGTAAAATGACGGACAGGTCTTCGACTAATCCCGCCACACTCGATCAGGCAGCGTCGCCACCGACGGCCCCGGCCTCCGCCGACGGCATCGAGATCGCCGGCCTGGAGAAGGTCTTCCGGCTCGGCCGCGAGTCGCTGACGGCGCTGGACGGTTTTGACCTAATCCGTCCAGCCGGGTCGTTCACCGCGCTCCTCGGGCCCTCGGGCTGCGGAAAGTCGACGGTGCTGCGCATGCTCGCCGATCTCGACCGGCCTACCGCCGGGCGGGTATCCGTCCACGGTGAGTCGCCGGCGGCGCTACGCGCCGCGCACCGGATCGGCATCGCGTTCCAGGATGCGGCCTTGCTGCCGTGGCGCACCGTCACCGGCAATATCCGGCTGCCCCTGGAGGTAAGCGGGGTCCGCGTGGGCAGGGAGGCCATCGCTGATCTCGTCCGCCTGGTAGGGCTTGAGGGCTTCGAACGGGCCAGGCCCGCGCAGCTGTCCGGTGGCATGCGCCAGCGAGCCGCCATCGCCCGGGCCCTGGTCACCGAGCCGGAGCTGCTGCTCCTTGATGAGCCTTTCGGGGCGCTCGACGAGCTGACTCGCCTGCAGCTCAACCTTGAGCTGCTCCACATCTGGTCGCAGCGGTCCGCGACCACGGTTCTCGTGACCCACTCGATCAGCGAGGCCGCGTTCCTGGCCGACGCCGTGGTGGTGCTGTCGCCCCGGCCGGGGCGGGTTGTCAGCGTCGTCCCCGTCGACTTCCCCCGGCCTCGGTCACCGCAGCTCCTGCGAGACCCCGCCTTCCACGCCTGTTGTGACGAGCTGACGCAGCTGCTCTTCGCTGGCCGCGGGCCGGCCCTGCGGTGAGCGGGGCAGCGGTGACCGACCGCCGGTTCCGTCTGTGGCGTGAGTCGGCCGCGATCGTGGGCGTGCTCGCGGCCTGGGAAGTGCTGGCCCTCCTATGGCTGTCACCCCGGCACCTGGCGCCGACGCCGGTCGCCGTGGTCGCCACCGCCTGGCACCATCCCGACCTCGCCCTGTGGCCCAACATAGCGACGACCCTTCAGGAGGCCGCGGTTGGCTGGGTCGTCGGCAACGCCGTAGGGATCGGCCTGGCTATCGTCTTCGTCCTGGTCCCCGTGGCTGAGGCGGCCTTGCTGCGAGTCGCCCTGGCGACCTACTGCATGCCCGTGATCGCAATCGCGCCCATCCTCGACGTCGTGCTGAGCGGGATCGCCCCCGCAGCCGTCCTGGCTGCCCTGTCCGTGGTATTCACCACCCTAATCGGAACGCTGGTAGGCCTGCGTTCAGCCGACGCGGCCTCGCTCGACCTGGTGCGTGCCTACGGCGGCGGCCGGATCGCCCAGCTCCGCAAGGTCCGGATACCCGCTGCCCGGCCGGCGACCTTCGCCGCCCTCCAGATAGCGGCCCTGCCGCCGTGCTCGGTGCGGTTATCGGCGAGTACCTCGGCGGCGCCAAGGGCCTCGGGGTGGCCATGGTCAACTCCGAGCAGGGCCTGCAGGTCAACCAGACGTGGCTGCTCGCGTCCATCGTCACCGCGCTAGCCGGCGCCGCCTACCTCGTCGCCGGCGCGGCCGGCCGGCTGGCCGTGCCCTGGGCCCAGGTCAGCCAGCAGGTTGTCTCGCTCGCTAACGGCGACCGCCGGCTCGGGCCGCTGGCAAGGACGCTTCGCGCCCTCGCCTACGCCGTCGTGTCCGCCGCCGTGATTATCGGTCTGTGGCAGGCCCTCATCGACGTCCTGCACCTCAACCCGTTCTTCGCCAAGGGACCGGCCGACATCTGGCAGTACCTCGTGAGCTCACCGACGGCCGGATCCAGCTGGCACCAGCTGCTGTCCGCCCTGGCCATCACGGCTAGGGACGCCGCGCTGGGCTACGTGGCCGGCACCGCTGCCGCCGCGGCCGCCGCCGTCGCGGTCGCGGCGTCCCGTACCGTCGAGCGCACCGTCATGCCCATCGCCATGGTCTTGCGCTCGGTTCCGCTAGTGGCGATGGCCCCACTGCTGATACTGGCGTTCGGGCAGGGCCTGACCAGCGTCATCGTCATCGCCGGGATCATCAGCTTCTTCCCGACCCTGGTCAACGTGGTCTACGGCCTGCGTTCGGCGCCGGCCAGCGCGGTGGACGTGGCCGTGGCCTATGGCGCGTCCTCGCTGATGGTGCTGCGCAAGATTCGTGTGCCCTGCGCCCTGCCGGCCATCTTCGCCTCGGCGCGCATAGCCGCTCCGGCGGCGACGCTCGGCGCCGTGGTGGCCGAGTGGCTCGCCACCGGGCAGGGACTCGGCTACCAGATGCTCGAAGCGGCCAACACCTCCGACTTCGACTTCCTGTGGGCCGCCGTGGTCGCGATCACCTTGTTCGCGTTCCTCGTCTACAACGTGGTGGCCACGGCCGAACGGCTGGTGCTGCGTCGCTACCACGAGGCTTGAGCAGCATCTGTCGCGATGACCCGCCGGCTGCCCAGGCAAGGGCACAGGTGGCATTGGGACGAATGAACTTCGGGATGGGCTGGCTTTTCGTTGGGTGCTCCTTGTTCCTTGCTACAGGATGAGGGGGTCGCGGTGGGGGAGCGTTGTCGCGGTTCCCAGGGTCTTGGCGATCCGGAAGGCGCCTGCATGCATGGGATAAATGCGGATGCTGTCGTTGGCGTGGTCGATGATGTGGCTGATTCTGGCGGTGAGCTTGATGAGGTCGGCGTCGGTGCAGACGATCTCGAAGACGGACTTCTGGACGCGGAGTCCGTATCCCTCGCAGATTTGGGCTACCTGGCGGAGCCGGCGCCGGCCTTCTGGCGTGGTGGTGCTGACGTCGTAGGTAAGGAGCAACTCCACCTAACTTCACCAGCCATGGCATGTAGCTGGGCAGGTCGCCGCGCAGGTGGCGGGCCAGCAGCCGGGCCTGAATGGATGGGAGCAGAGCCGCTGCGACGGCTCGTCCGAGGAGGTGGTGCGGCCACTCGCGCTGCCTGGATCGCTGCCACTCGGTGAGCACGAGCTTCCGTCCGTCCTCGGTGAGGCGGACCGCTCCGCCGGGAAGCTGCTCGAAGTGGTCTGGTCCCAGCTGGCGGCGGTTGAAGAGGGTGAGCGCGAGCCGGTCGGCGAAAACTGGTCGGTACTCCTCCATGAGGTCCAGGGCGAGGGCGGGCTTGCCGGGGCGCAGGCCGTGGAGGAACCCGACGTAGGGGTCAAGCCCGACCTCCTCGGCGCCGCCGTGGACGGCGCTGCGGAGCAGGCCGTAGAGGAAGGACAGCACGGCGTTGACGGGGTCGGTTGGCGGCAGCTTGGTGCGCAGCGTGAACGGCGGGATTCCCTCGCCAGGACGCAGAAGCAGTGCGAAGCCCTGGTAGTACAGGCGCGCGCCGTTGCCTTCTGCGCCCAGGAGCTGGTCGATCCCCGACGTGTCGGGTAGCGCGGGGATGATGGCCGCCAGGTCCTCGGCAATCTGGCGGAGCGCGGACTGCCGTCCAGTGTCAGCGTCGCGGGCGCTGCGCAGCAGCATCTGGCGGCTGTTCTGTATCTTTCCGGCGACGCAGCAGCGGGCGATGGCGAGCCGCCGGGCGGGTTCGGCGTGGCCGAGGTGCTGGGCGTGCCGGAGCAGGACGTTGCCCTGGACCGGACCATCGACGCGGGCGAGGAACCGGCCCGACCGCGACATCCAGACGACAGCCCGGCCATCTTCGGCGCATCGCTTGAGCAGGTCGGCGCTGAAGTTCACGTGACCGTAGGCGATGATCGAGTCGAGGCGGCGCAGCGGGAGGGACTGGTGCCCAGGCCGGTCGGGCGCGGTTACCCGGACAGAGTCGTGGTCGAGGAAGAGGGCCGCCCCCTGGGTCTGCACGTACAGCGTGTTCAGGAGCTCAGTCATCCCAGCAGGCCCCTGCTTCGGGGCTGGCCGTGAACAGAGTGGCTGCCGTGCTGGCGAACGCCCGCTGGCCCGCGATGACTTTGGGCAGGCATGTGTGGTTCATGGAGCAGCGGCGGCAGCGCCGGTCAGAGGCCGGGGGAGGCAGTCTTTCCTGCACCATGATGGCCTGGACGTTCTGGGCGCTGGAAGTGACTCGCTGGCGCAGTGCCGGGCCGATGACGACGCGGTGACGTCGCCGGCTGGCGGCGGAGAAGATCGCGCCCTCGCTGACAGAGGTCTTGAACATCTCCTCCAGGCACATGGCCTGGCCGGCGAGCTGGACCTCCGCGGGGCCTCCTGGCTGGTAGTCGCCGGACTTGTGCTCGATGGGGACGATCCGGCCGTCGTCGTAGATCTCGACTACGTCACAGACCCCGGTCAGGCCAAGAGCGTCGCTCCAGACCGGGAGCGCCCGCAGCGTGCGGACCCCCGCTCGCACCTCCTCACCGGGTTCATGGACGCGCTCGTGCAGCACGGTTCCACGGACGGTTGCCGCATCGTCGGCGTAGCCGTCTTCAAGGAGGATCAGGCCGGCCTGCCTGGGACAGTAGTCATGATGCTCCAAGGCGGACAGCGGCACCTGGGCCAGGCCAGGCTGGTGCCCGGCCTGGCCCGTAGGGTCAGCGCTCATCCCTGGATGACGGTGAGCGTCACCCCAGCGGGCAACTCGCTGTCGCCAGGGAGTTCGATCTTGTAGTCGGCATAGCTGCGCGGCGGCTGCTGGGCGACGGGGGTGACGCGGATGCGGTCGAAGAGGGGCTGCGCGGGAACGGACCCGAACCTGTCTGCGTGGGTGAACACGTACAGGCCGCGCAGGGTCATCTCGCCCCGGGTGGACGCCCGGTCGTGCTCGAGCATCAGGGTGAACGCGCGCCATAGCATCTCGAGGTCGGCGCTGGTCACCCCGGTGCGGCCTGCGAGCGGGGCGCTGAAGTGGCCATATCCGACGTAAAGGCCGTAGGGGATGGCATGCTTGGAGCCCATCTCGGTGGTCTCGCCCTTGGCGATGTCCTCCTCACGGGTCTGGGTGACGCGGGTCAGTCCGTGCTCCTGGCTCAGCACGGGGCTGACCGAGCGGGAGAAGCTGACCTGCAGCGGTCCCTGGACCCGGCCGCATGGCGCGTTCCCGGTGGACATGACCGCGCCGAACATGCGCACGTCGTAGAACGTCTCGCACATCCACTGCTGGGCGCGCGCCTGGTCGGCGACCGGGGGCTTGTTCTTGCCTTCGCCCGGCTTCAGCCCGAGCGTGGTGTATGCGCGCTTGTGCTGGGCGTTGAGCGCGATCCCGGCCTCAACGTAGATGTCGTAGCCAGGCTTTCCCTCGCCGAGCAACGCGATCATGTTCCGGATCTTCCGCTTGATGGCCACGTCGGTGACCAGTCCCTGCTGGGTCTCGGGGTCGGTGCGGGGCATGCCGCCCGCGTCGGGATCACCATTGGGGTTGCCGTCACGGACGTCGAAGTGGAACACGAAGTCCTGCTTGCGGCTGGGGTCAAGGTGGGGGGCGAGGGCTGCGTCAGTCGAGGTGGTCGTCACTAGTCTTCTCCGTCGTCGGGGGTTGCGGTGTGATTGCCGGCCCGTCCGCGGGCCGTGGCGAGGTCGGCGGCGCGCTGGTGGTGGTAGCCGAGGATGAACTCGGCCTGCCCGCTCAGCGGCAGGGTCGCCGGGATGCCGGGGTGCGCACTCAGTTGCGCCATGACCTCGTCGAGACGGCTGTTGAGGGCGTAGTACGCACCGGTGTTGGCGCGGCGGAGGCGCCTCAGGTGCCCGTTGGCGTTCTTTCGCAGCATGGTCAGGATCGCCAGTGGGGTGGCGGTCGCCGCAGGGAGGTACTTGTCGGCAATCGTGGTGTTGACATCTCGCCCTAGCGCGGAGCGCTGGATGTCTTCCAGTACAGCGAACATGCGTCCGCACTGGTACGGGGGGCTGGGAAGGTCCGGGTCAAGACCAGTCATGTAGTCCTCCTTCTTGGGGCGGCCTGACATGCGGGCCAGGATGAGGCGCAGTAGCGAGGCGCGCGGGAGGTCGACGTGCCTGTCCGCGCGGATGCGGTTGAGCAGGTGAGCGAGCAGGTACCCCGGTGGCGGGGTGTCGTGTAGCGCGGCGAGGAGCAGGTCGCGCTCGCAGCCATCAGGCATAGCGCTGCGGAGGTAGCGCTCCTGCCCGTTCTCCGAGCCCCAGCGGCCCGTGGACACGGCGAGCAGCCACAGCGGGACGACCTGGGGTCCGTCTCTCCAAAGATCGGCTACCTTGTGGTCGGCGAACCAGTGCTCCAGGCGTTCCTGGAGGTGGTGGAGCGGGACCTCTAGCCAGTTCCGCACTACGACCCTGCTCTGGTTGACCGACAGCGTGACCGAGCAGAACGCGCTGGGGTCGATCTTTCCGGGCGTGCCCAAGCGGGACGGTTCGGACAAGTCCCGGATGAGTGCCTTGACCTGCTCTGGCTTCGGATCGTTGAGCCAGTCGGCGACGGGGATCTTCCGGCCGTCCCGCAACCACCAGGTCATGACGCTGTCGGTCGTGCGGTACCGGGACGAGTCGTCGGCGAGCAGCGCGTTGAGCGCGCTCATCGCCGCTGACCCGCACTTGCCGCACACTGGGCTGCTCGCCAGCTGGATCTTGCCTCCCCGGCCCTGGGCAGGTTTGTTCACGGAGACCAGTGCGGCATCCCTGCCTCGCCCGCTACCAGCCGGGATCGCCCCGGACTTGACCATCTCGGGGATGGTCTCCAGCAATGGACCTTCCGTGCCGCACGCCAGGCAGATCCCGGTGCTCGCCGAAGACTTCCGGTCCCGGGCCACGTTTCCCCAGAACGTCACGGCTGACTGCTGGTCGTGCGCCCACTCGCCATCGACCATGAAGGCCACTACGTCCGTGGCCTTCGCCGCTGGCGGTATTTCTACGTGCAGCCCGCGGTCGAAGAACAAGCCGACCGCAGATGGCACCGGGTCGTCGGGGGCGCTGTCCCGCCAAGCGGCCACCAGCGCGATGAACTCCTGCTTCCGGCGCTCCGCGTCACTTCGGTCCCGGTCCGAGTCGCCCGCCGCCAGTCCGGTCACGTACCGCAGGTCATCAGCTAGCAGCATCGGGGGCGGACGCACCCCTGACCTGGTGATATACGGAACCTCCAGGAGCGTCCCGGCCGGATGCTCGCTGTCCGCCTGATCGGCGAGTCCCGGAAGATCCAGGGTCCCGTCCTTCCGCAGCACGATGGCCCACCGGACGGATCGCCAGCGGTAGTACGGCGGCGGCAGGTTGTCCCGGCCCGCTCGGCGTGCTCGGCCAGGCGATGCAGCAGCATCAGGTACCCCGGGTCTGCTGAGTGGGCGCCGCGGAGAGTTGCATGCCGCGCTCGGGAACACGCATCACCCCGCTGTCGAGCTGAGCGTCGAACCAGGTATACGACTCGCCCGCTTTGCCGTAGCCGATGCTGTGCAACATCACCCCGAGGTCCTCAGTTATCGGCTCCGGAGGCTGGCCGGTCTCTGCGGAGAACTGCGCCGAGCACTCGCGCGTGCCGAGGAACGGCTGGGAGAAGCACGCGCCCTTATCCACCCGGCGGCGGAACTGCTCCCGGTACGTCGCCTCCGGATGCCCGGCATGCGGGCGCGGGCGGACCTGGGCTCGGATGCGGTAGCTGACATCGCGCAGGAAAACCGTGTTGCGCTGATCCCTGTCGTTCTCGACGTCGAATCGCAGCGTGGCGTCCGTCATCGCCTTCCGCACCCAGTCCAGGGTAAGCATCGAGGTGACCTCGTTGCGGCGGATACTGGCCCACTTGATTGCTTTGAGCACCTCGATCATCGTGACGACGTAGTCGAATTCGGGCTTCCAGTAGATAGCCTCGAGGATGCCTTTGGCCGCTGACGGAGTCATCACGGGATAGCTGACCCGCTCCGTTTTAAGCTCGGGGCGGGTGAAGCAAGCATAAGGGCCGCGGATCTCCACGGTCAGCGGGGGATGGGGGTGACGCGTGTTGTCCAAGAATGGCCTCCATAGATCTCGCGCGATGCCGTTTGTAGGGGAGCTTCACCAGATATGTACTTCCGTAATGTTCAGGTCGGACAGGCTGGCGGGGTCGATGCCGCGTGACCTGTCGTATGGCCCCTTCCACTCCGACAGGTCACCGATGATCGGCTCTGTTAGGCCACTCTCGTAGGCCTTGCGCGCCACATGTTTCGGGATGGTGGCGAGGTACGGGCGCAGATCGCGCAGCAGTTGACGGGCCTCGCCGGCCGCCCTGGGGCCGGTAGCGCGGAGGCGTGAGACCAGGTCGTCGAACCTGTCCCTGGTCTCGTCATCGTCGGGGTAGGGAACGGCAACCGGGACGGTGACCTCCTCGATCAGCTGGAACCTCTCTGCGACTGCCGGGAAGTCCAGCTGCTGCCTCAGATTTTCGATGTCAATTCCGGGGCCGGTGCGCTCGAGGTTCTGCAGCCGGTAGCGCAGCGGGTAATAACGGTCAAGCTCTTCCAGGCAGTCAGGGTCTGCCCGCCCTGGGCCGAAGTGTGCCTCCGTGGCGGTCAGCGCCTTGTCGTAGGCCCCGTCCTTGGGCTGCTTCCCGTCAGATGGGCGGAAGATCACCACGCGTCCCTCGGTGAGCCGCGCGTTGCGGTTCGCCCGCCCCGCGGCCTGCTGCAGCGAGTCCGCCGGGCCCAGGCCCGGTAGACGACCGGGAAGTCGACGTCCACGCCGGCCTCGATTAGTTGGGTCGAGATAAGCGCGATCGGCTCCCCGGCATCCAACAGTCCGCGTGCTTCATCAAGCACCTCGCGTCGGTGCCGGGCCGTCATCCGGGTGGACAGGTGCAGGGCCTTCCCGATCGAGGACGGACGCCGCTCCGCCACGAGGCTGTGCAGCGTCGCCGAGTCGGTGGTGGTGTTGACGATGACGAGAGCCTGCCGCAGCCCGGCTACCTCAGCGGCGATGTCGGCCAGCGACGGTTCGGGGTCGGTCCGCCACTCGTACCTGACCCGCCGGAACTTCGCGTACAGAGGGCCTGGCTCGGCGATCACGTCGTGGATCTCAAGGCCACGGAAGGGCCTTAGGGTCCAGTACGAAGGTTGCGTCGCCGAGGCCAGTAGCACCGTCGCGCCGAACCGCTCGGTCAGCATCCGCAGTGCCGACAGGATCGGCATCAGCAGTCGGTCCGGCAGAGCCTGCACTTCATCGAGCACAATCACTGACCCGGCCAGGCGGTGCAGCTTCCGCATCGCTGCTGGACGGCGGTCGAACAGCGACTGGAACAGCTGTGCCGTGGTCGTCACCACGAACGGCGCGTCCCAGTTCTCCGCGGCTAGCTTCCGCCACCACTTCGCAGAGTTATCGTCCGTGTCCAGGCCGGCGCCGCTGTGATGCTCCAGGACCACAGGGCTACCCGGCTCATCTAGCAAGGTCCGGTACACGGCGGCGTTCTGCTCGGTGATCGAGATGAACGGCACTGCGAGGACCACCCGGCGAAGCCCGTGTGCCTGCGCGTGGCGGATCGCGAAGCCGCCCGCCGTGATCGTCTTCCCCGACCCGGTCGGCGCAGCCAGCCGATACATGCCCCGCGTTCGCGCTGCCACGGCCATTGCCTCGGCGTACACGTCCGTGCGCCACTGATCGGCGGGCGAGGACGGGCGCTCAGCCAGCAGTTTCACGCGTCGCTGCTCGTACCGCTCGGCCAGGTCGCCGATGGGCACTCCTCCAGATGGCCTGCTCATGCCGCTAAAGTGCGCCTCAGTGTCGAGGAAGTCTGCATCGACCAGGGCACTGAATGTCATTCTGGTCAGCAGGTCGAGCGCGGTCGGGTCAGCCGCCGTGTCTGTCGCCCAGGGTGGGAGCAAGGATGCTGTCGAGCTTGCGCTTATCTCCGGTACCACCTCGGCGACTCTGGCTGCAGTCGCCTCCCAGTCCCTGACCACCCCACCAGATGCCCGGTTCAGGTCGCCTGTCAGGTCGGCAAGTGCGGGAAGCCCGCCGTGATGCCCGTGGACGCACATCGCAAGCTGCCCAGCAGCTCGCCGGGCCATCCAGGTGCCCGCGTATTTGTGGTCGATGCCAACGCGCCTGCCCGTCTTCTCCGCTGCAAGCAGGCCGTCTTGCCATGCACAGTGCCCCTTGCCCACGTCATGGACTAGGCCAAGGAACCACGCCAAGTCACCAGCGCCGAACGCGTCCCCGAAGGCCCGTGCCCGCCCGGCAGTCCCGTGCAGGTGATCAGCCAGGGCATGCCGCGCCCCGTGGTCATTGGCGCTGTGCGCCCAGAGTTCATCGCCCATCGTCGCCCCCGATCCGGCTGCCGGTAGCGAGGACGCTACACGGCACCACCGACATTTCAGGATCAGCCAGCGCGCTGGTGCCCGCGTAACTAACCCGATAAGCCGAAACTCTAGGAAATATGACTGTCGCACGCATGGGTGTTGCTAATAGTTGCGAGAGATTATCTAGTGACATCTAGCTCAAGGGGGCTGCTCGGAACCCCAAGTAGGCATGAAAACGCCAGTATGTTCCGAAGTATGTTCATCCGGTATTGTCCAGATCGAGTCCTCTTGGTGCTGTCAAGATCCAGGAGGGGAACAGTCGTATCCGCTGTTCAACAACCGTGGCGTCCGCCCTCCGGGGCGGACGAGGATCGCAACGCCTGCCCCGCCGAGGCGTCGTACGGCTCGACGTCAAGGTGGCGTCCGCCCTCCGGGGCGGACGAGGATCGCAACTCCGGCCGCAGCAGGGAGATCACCCCGGCTACCGCGCAGTGGCGTCCGCCCTCCGGGGCGGACGAGGATCGCAACCAGTTCGGGCTGAAGGCGTACGCCGGGACCTGAAGGGTGGCGTCCGCCCTCCGGGGCGGACGAGGATCGCAACTCGTCGACGAACCACCCGTAGGGCGTCGCCGCCCCGGCGGTGGCGTCCGCCCTCCGGGGCGGACGAGGATCGCAACATCGGCCGCTGGCTTCACGAGCACCGGCCCGACGCCGAGCAGTGGCGTCCGCCCTCCGGGGCGGACGAGGATCGCAACGGCATGGTCACTCGCTTTCGGGCTTGGGGAGGTCGCGGTGGCGTCCGCCCTCCGGGGCGGACGAGGATCGCAACGCCTTCCGCTGGCTCGTGAACCGGACGGGCCTGCCGTGTGGCGTCCGCCCTCCGGGGCGGACGAGGATCGCAACAGGACGGCGAGCTGCACATCGCCGCTGACGTCATCAGGGTGGCGTCCGCCCTCCGGGGCGGACGAGGATCGCAACGTCCACGTCTGCCACCCAGGCGGCAAGCTCGGCGGCGTAGTGGCGTCCGCCCTCCGGGGCGGACGAGGATCGCAACTTGATGTCGAACACGATGATGGCCGGCTTGAGCGGCAGTGGCGTCCGCCCTCCGGGGCGGACGAGGATCGCAACAGCATGGACCTGTGGTACCTGCCGCTGTCCGACGTGAGTGGCGTCCGCCCTCCGGGGCGGACGAGGATCGCAACATGGGCACGATGGACCGGGTGGGCGCCGCGCTGTGCAAGTGGCGTCCGCCCTCCGGGGCGGACGAGGATCGCAACCGCGAGGTCCCGCGCCTGGTCCTCGTCCGCACGGGAGTGGCGTCCGCCCTCCGGGGCGGACGAGGATCGCAACACGCCGACCATGATCGCCGCCAGCGCGCTCAGCGCGGTGGCGTCCGCCCTCCGGGGCGGACGAGGATCGCAACAGCCCGTGGAACCGGCTGGACGCCGGGCCAGACGAGGTGGCGTCCGCCCTCCGGGGCGGACGAGGATCGCAACGCGATCGCCCGCTCGGCGTTCGCGACCTGGTCGGCCTTGTGGCGTCCGCCCTCCGGGGCGGACGAGGATCGCAACGACTGGCCGCCGCAGAACGGGACGGGCGGCGGGGTGTGGCGTCCGCCCTCCGGGGCGGACGAGGATCGCAACCTTGCCCTCGGCGAGCTGGCCGCTGTCGTAGACGGACACGTGGCGTCCGCCCTCCGGGGCGGACGAGGATCGCAACTTGTCCCGGTCTTGCTGCCGCATCCACCGGCGGGAGGTGGCGTCCGCCCTCCGGGGCGGACGAGGATCGCAACACGGTCGGCATCGCGCCCGTGGACCTGTCGGCGGCGGCGGCGGCGTCCGCCCTCCGGGGCGGACGAGGATCGCAACTCGATCGCCGCGACGATCACGTCTGCGTCGAAGTCCGTGGCGTCCGCCCTCCGGGGCGGACGAGGATCGCAACGTGCTGGGCGCGCTGACCAGCGGCTGGCCGCAGATCGTGGCGTCCGCCCTCCGGGGCGGACGAGGATCGCAACCGGTCGCTGTCCTGGTGTGCCGCTCACCCGGGCCAGCGGTGGCGTCCGCCCTCCGGGGCGGACGAGGATCGCAACTACGTCCGAGCCGGCCGGGACGCGGTGGCCGAGTGGCGTCCGCCCTCCGGGGCGGACGAGGATCGCAACTCCGTCAGTGGCAGCGATCCCACGGTGACGCTGCCGACGTGGCGTCCGCCCTCCGGGGCGGACGAGGATCGCAACAGCCACATGTCCTCGCTGGTGCCGAGCGCGGCGGCGATCGTCCCGGGTGGCGTCCGCCCTCCGGGGCGGACGAGGATCGCAACCGCAAGGCGCGCCTGGAAGTCAGCAGGCGGGCGCAGGTGGCGTCCGCCCTCCGGGGCGGACGAGGATCGCAACACGCTGGGCGGCGCGGCGATGTGCATTGACCTGCGTGGCGTCCGCCCTCCGGGGCGGACGAGGATCGCAACCAGTCCGTCCCGCCGACACGCGCCCAGATGGCGCACGGTGGCGTCCGCCCTCCGGGGCGGACGAGGATCGCAACGTAGTCGACCATTGGCATCAGATTACGTCTGGTGCAGTGGCGTCCGCCCTCCGGGGCGGACGAGGATCGCAACCTCGTCACCGCCAACACCGTCACGTTCGGGACGGGCGGTGGCGTCCGCCCTCCGGGGCGGACGAGGATCGCAACTACTGGCTGAGCCGCCAGCTCGCCAAGAAGGTCGACCGTGGCGTCCGCCCTCCGGGGCGGACGAGGATCGCAACAACGTGGCCGCGAACATGTCGCACGCCGTGCTGTCCAGTGGCGTCCGCCCTCCGGGGCGGACGAGGATCGCAACCTCATCTGCTCGGCGGTGCCGGGCGGGTACTTGCCCGTGGCGTCCGCCCTCCGGGGCGGACGAGGATCGCAACTACTGGCTTCGCCGGCAGACCGTCGGGGCCGGGGCGTGTGGCGTCCGCCCTCCGGGGCGGACGAGGATCGCAACCGCTCTACCGGCATTGGCGACGCCCAAACGGTCCTGTGGCGTCCGCCCTCCGGGGCGGACGAGGATCGCAACTCGTCCGGGGTGCGCGGGTCGTACGGGTCGGTGTCGGTGTGGCGTCCGCCCTCCGGGGCGGACGAGGATCGCAACCAGTACTTGACGATCAGGACCACCGCGGCGATGACGGGTGGCGTCCGCCCTCCGGGGCGGACGAGGATCGCAACCACTGCATGGCCGCGCTGGACGGCGTTACCCCGCCTGGTGGCGTCCGCCCTCCGGGGCGGACGAGGATCGCAACTCGTCGTCCTTGAGGGCGAGGGGCTGGTCAGCATGGAGCGTGGCGTCCGCCCTCCGGGGCGGACGAGGATCGCAACTGGGTGACGCGCTCGGCCCACTCGGTGGTCACCCTGGTGGTGGCGTCCGCCCTCCGGGGCGGACGAGGATCGCAACCGCTGGTTCCCGTCCATCAAGCTCTGGGGCGTCCCGCGTGGCGTCCGCCCTCCGGGGCGGACGAGGATCGCAACCTTAACGGCGATGATGACGAGCTGGCCCGGCTCGGGGGTGGCGTCCGCCCTCCGGGGCGGACGAGGATCGCAACATCGGCAGTGCGGCGATCGTCACGCTGGCCTCGATGTGGCGTCCGCCCTCCGGGGCGGACGAGGATCGCAACAAAACTACGGGGGTAGCGTCACTGAGCTAGCGCACGTGGCGTCCGCCCTCCGGGGCGGACGAGGATCGCAACGGCTTGCTGTAGACCATCGCGATCCAGTTCGCCAGGGTGGCGTCCGCCCTCCGGGGCGGACGAGGATCGCAACGCCCTGGTCAGCAGGCCGGGCAGCGTGGTCCGGAAGTGGCGTCCGCCCTCCGGGGCGGACGAGGATCGCAACAGCTCGGCCTCGCGCTGCTCGCCGATCACGTCGCGGTGGCGTCCGCCCTCCGGGGCGGACGAGGATCGCAACTCCAAGGACGACATGGAACGCGCCTATGACGCGGGCGGTGGCGTCCGCCCTCCGGGGCGGACGAGGATCGCAACTATGGCGGCCCCGACCCGGACGACTGCGCCGGCTGGGTGGCGTCCGCCCTCCGGGGCGGACGAGGATCGCAACTACTTGCGGGCCAGCGGGCGGATCACATTGGCCATCGTGGCGTCCGCCCTCCGGGGCGGACGAGGATCGCAACGTCGTGCCGAACAGCAGCACGCCGACAGCGGGCGGCGTGGCGTCCGCCCTCCGGGGCGGACGAGGATCGCAACCTGATCGTCCTCAACGTCCTCATCGTCGCCTGGATCGGTGGCGTCCGCCCTCCGGAGCGGACGAGGATCGCAACCTTGTGGGCGTGCCGGATGTAGATGCCGTCCACGGTGGCGTCCGCCCTCCGGGGCGGACGAGGATCGCAACCCGGCTCAACGCCGAACAGCGCCGCAAGGTCTGCGGTGGCGTCCGCCCTCCGGGGCGGACGAGGATCGCAACTCGTTGAGCGCATTGGCGAAGCTGGCGAGCTTCGCGGTGGCGTCCGCCCTCGGAGGGCGGACGAGGATCGCAACCTGGTGACGGCCCGCGCCACGAGGCCCACAGCCTGGTGGCGTCCGCCCTCCGGGGCGGACGAGGATCGCAACATCGACGGGATCACCCTGGCGTCGGTCGCACGTAGTGGTGGCGTCCGCCCTCCGGGGCGGACGAGGATCGCAACCTGACCATGGATTACGCGTTCGCGTCGATCGTCTCGGTGGTGGCGTCCGCCCTCCGGGGCGGACGAGGATCGCAACAAGGGCCTCAACAGCGGCAGCGCGATCGACCTCGCGTGGCGTCCGCCCTCCGGGGCGGACGAGGATCGCAACAAGGGCCTCTGGCTTCGTTCGTGAGTTCTGGGATCTGGCCGCAATTTGATGATCGGTTCGGCAGCGGTTAGTTCTTGGCGGTGAGCAGGACGCGCTTGCGGAGGAGCGGGAGTCCTGCACGGCCGAACATCTGGCGCTTGACCATTTTTAAAGTTACGTGGAATCCGGCGGGTAGCCTTCCTCGCTGGTACGTTCACGGGACTTGGGGATAGCTTGAGCGGGTCGATGGTGCTGTCGGAGAAGTGGCCTGTGCTGGGCAGGCACGAGCAGGCGCTGGCGTGGCTGCAGGTGTGGGCGGACCTGGGGCGGGCGCCGAGGACGATCGATGCCTACGGGCGCGGGCTGTCGGAGTTCCTGCTGGTGTGCGAGCGGCAGGGCGTCGATCCGGTGGAGGCGAGCAGGGCCGATGTCGCCGTGTTCGTGCGGGAGCTGACGTCGCGGCCGAGCCTGCGGGGCGCGAACGTGGTGGCGATCGACTCGGGGTCTGGGCTGGCGAATGCGACGATCCAGCAGCGACTGGTGCCGGTGCGGCTGTTCTACGACTTCCTGATGGAGGAGGGGCTTCGCCAGTCGAACCCGGTAGGCCGGGGCCGCTATACCCCTGGGCGCCGGGCCGGAGCTGGCGTGCAGCGTGGCCTGGTGCCGCGACTTACGAAGCTGCCATGGATTCCCGGTGAGGAGGAGTGGCTTCGGCTGCTGGAGGCGGCCCGCGGCGAGCCGGTCCGGAACCGGGTGATGCTGGCCCTGGCCTACGATGCGGCGCTGCGCCGGGAGGAGCTGTGCTCGCTGCGTACCGACGATATCGATCCTGGCCGCCGCATGCTGCGGATCCGGGCGGAGACGACGAAGAACCGGCTGGAGCGGATGGTGCCGTACTCGGCCTCGACGGGGGCGCTCCTGCAGGAGTACCTCGTTCACCGGGCGGGGATCAGCCGGGCGAGGGGGCCGCTGTTCCTGTCGGAGTCGCGGCGCAACCACGCGCAGCCGCTGACCCTGTGGACCTGGTCGAAGGTGGTCCGGCGGATCGCGGTGGACTCCGGCGTCGAGCGGTTCTCGACGCACACAACCAGGCACCTGTGCCTGACGGACCTGGCCAGGATGGGCTGGGAGGTGCACGCGATCGCCGCGTTCGCCGGGCACAGGCATACGGACTCGACGCTGCGGTATATCCACCTGTCGGGCCGGGACCTGGCCGACAAGCTCGCCCGCGGCATGGAGCACGTCCACGCCTGGCGGGTCCAGGCGCTGGCAGGCATGGCGGAGGGCAAGTGATGCCCGTTCTTTCCCCGGCTGGCGAGCCGGAGCGGCCTGGCCGCTGGCGGTGGCCGGTCGATCCGGCCCGCTACGACATCACGCCCGCGCTCCGGGACGCCGAGAGGGACGGCATCATCGAGCTTGGCGCCAGCGGGCTGCGCCGCCTGGCCCGGCACGATCCTGCGGCCCGGGGATGGAGGCAGGTCCGGCGGCTGCTGAGGCCGCTTGACGATGCCAGCGCCGCCCTGCAGGTGCAGCTCACCCATCACCGCCGCCGGGCGATGCTGGACGCAACTGCCGTCGTGCTGCTGAGGTGCGCCGAGACTGGCCGGTCCTACTGGTCCTGGGACGAGGAGGAGTGGGCTGGCCTCCTCGGGCAGGACCAGCAGGGCTTCCGCAAGGCGGCTTCCGGCTGGGCCGATGATGCCGTTCGCCCGTATCTCGCCGCGCACGCCTTCCTGCTCGCCGGCTTCACCGCCTTCTACCGGCTGGGCAGCTTCAGCCGCCTGACCCTGGCCCGGAACGTCTTCGGCCGCGACCGCGTGGATGTCGAGATCGCGCGCATCCGCGCGGTCCTGGCCGGGTGGGGCTACCAGCTCGGCCGCGACGACGACCCGATGCTGCCGATGGTCGCCTGCCAGATGCTCCTGCTCAACCGCAGCCCGCACCTGGAGGACCTGGGCACCGGGCTGTTCGAGCAGGCCCGCCGCGGCCGGCTCCTGCCCGCAGCCAGGGGAAACACGCTGCACGCCATGCAGCGCGCCGTCGCCGAGCTGGGCTTCTGCGACCCGCCGCAGCGGCTGACGGGCCGCCACTCGCCTAGAGCAACCGGAGGCTCGCCCGCGTGGGCGCGATGGGTGGAGCGCTGGCACGATACATCCACGCTCTCGCCCCGCGCCCGTGGAAACGTCCGGACCACGCTGCTCAAGGCAGGCCGGTGGATCGAGGCCGAGCATCCGCAGGCCGCCGACCCTGCCGGCTGGACCAGGCAGACCTGCGCCGCCTGGGTCGCGGAGGTCGACCGGATGCAGGTCGGCGACTTCGCCCAGCGCACCGCCGGGCTGGGAGACCGGGCGGGCAAGCCGCTGGAGGCGTCGACCAAGGCCGGGCACATCGCAGCGCTCCGCACGTTCTTCGGCGACCTGCACGAGTGGGAGTGGCTGCCCCGGCGCTTTGATCCCCAGCGCGCCCTGGGCACCCCGGGCAGCATCGCGGGCCTCGTCGGCCCGAACCCGCGGGTGATCGCCGACGAGGTCTGGGCGAAGCTCATGTGGGCCGGGCTGAACCTCGCCGAGGCCGACCTCCCGCAGTCCCAGGCCGGGAGGTTCTACCCGCTGGAGCTGGTCCGCGCCATCACGATGGCCTGGCTATTCTCCGGCCAGCGCAGCGACGAGATCGCCCGACTGCGGGTGGGCTGCATCCGCTGGCAGCACGACGGGGGTGCCATCCCCGGCGACTCCCGGCAGGTCCTGGCCCGGGAGGCGGTCTGCCTGCTGGACGTCCCCACCCACAAGACCGGCACCGCGTTCACCAAGCCCGTCGACCCGGTCCTCGGCCAGGCCATCGACATCTGGCAGGCCCTGCGCCCGGCCCAGCCGAAGCTCACCGACCGCCGCACCGGCGAGCGGGCCGACATGCTGTTCGCCGTCCGGGCGCGGAAGGTCTCCACGTCCTACATCAACAACACGGTCATCCCGCTGCTCTGCCGCAAGGCTGGCGTCCCGGCCGCCGACGTCCGTGGGAACATCACCAGCCACCGGGCCAGATCGACCATCGCCAGCCAGCTCTACAACGCCAAGGAGCCGATGACCCTGTTCGAGCTGCAGGCCTGGCTCGGCCACCGCTCCCCGCAGTCCACCCAGTTCTACGCGAAGATCAGCCCCGCCACCCTGACCCGCGCCTACGACGACGCCGGGTACTTCTCCCGCAACGTCCGCACCATCGAGGTCCTCGTCGACCGCGACGCCATCACCTCCGGCGCCGCAGCGGCCGGCGACCCCTGGCAGCACTACGACCTCGGCCACGGCTACTGCGCCTACACGTTCTTCGAGCAGTGCCAGCACCGCATGGCCTGCGCCAAGTGCGACTTCTACACGCCCAAGGACTCCTCTAAGGCCCAGCTGCTGGAGGCCAAGGACAACCTCCAGCGCATGCTCGCGGCCATCCCGCTCACCGACGACGAGCGCGGCGCCGTCGATGACGGCCAGGCCGTCCTCGACAAGCTCCTGGAACGCCTCGCGGACGTCCCCACCCCAGCTGGCCCAACACCCCGCCAGATCGGCGCCCCAGCGCAGGCAACGCTGCTGCCGGTCATCGAGGTCAGCAAGAAGCCCAGGTAATCAGGCTCGGGCCTTGCGGCCCAGCGGGTGCCGGACAAAACCGGGAACCGCCTCGCCGATGCTGTTCTCGTCAAGGCCGTTGGCAACATGGAATCGGCCGCTGCCGAAGGTGAACTCCACAGCGACGGAACCGTTCGCCAGGTCGTGACCTGGCGAACGCCACTCCAGCAGGGCAACCTCGCGAAGCTCCTGGACGACGAACCTGCCGATCCGGTCGTCAGCGAAGGACCACTCAGGCGTCAGCCCCAGCCCGTCCCATCCCGTGACCACTGCTGAGGTGTCGATCGTGTTCCAGCCGATCGACAGCTCATCGAGCTTCCAGTGGCAGAGTTCCACCTGCACGCCGTCGAAGTCGAGGACAACCGGGCAGTCCGCGAACCACTCCCCGCTCTCGGCAAAGCGCACGAGCGCATTCGCGGTCAAGCGGCGCCCGCCCAGCGCCGCCAGCTGAGTTCCATGCTCCTCCCGGATCGCGTCGATCCCCACCAGGAACGCCGGGTCAAAGCCGGAGATGCCCATCCTCACGACAGGATTCTCGCGATCTCACCGTGAGAACGCCAGTCAGTTCCGGCTGCCTGAAAGGACTTGACAAACTGATTCCACAGAATGATGTGATTCACCCTGCCCTCGACGGGGCCGGAGTCTCCAGTTCATGGTCAGGCCGTTGGTGACGGCGTCGATGTCGTGGTCCAGTCCCTTGGCGAACGATGTGATGCCGGGCAGGCTGGCGTCGCGGGCAGTGGCGATCCACTGGGGGAGGTCCTGGCCGGTGAGGCCGGTGATCATGGTGGCGAATGCACGGACCTGGCCGGATGCGTCGTGGAGCTCGGGGCAGCGGTCCAGGATGGCCTTGAGCTTGTGGCGCTCGTCCTCGGTCAGGTCGTCGGGGCGGCGGCAGAGCCAGTTCGTGACGTCGCGGACGGTCGGCGGGGCCTCGCCGAGTGGTGCCTTCTCCGGGCGGGTGCGGTCGAGGTAGTTGCGGACGACGGGGTAGCTGCCGTCGTAGCCGAGGGCCTTGATCTCGTTGAACAGGCGGGTGAAGCTGCCGTGGCCGCCTCCGGCGTGCTGGTCGAGGTAGGGCTTGAACGGGTCGAGCTTGCTGGGGCGCGAGGCTGGCCAGCGGCTCTCGGCGAGCTCCTGCCAGGTGGCGGCGCGGTCGTAGCGCTGGACGGTGTGCAGTCCCCAGCCCAGGTGGCGGGCGATCTCCCGCAGGCCGCGGCCCTCGGCGCGCAGGGCGTGGACCTGTTCGTGCTTGCGGCGGGCGCGCTCGGCGAACTTCCCTGCCGGGTCCGGGCGCGCGGCCTGTGCCGGGGGCGCGGCATCTTCTTCTGCGGCCCGGAGGGCGGGCTCGGCCAGGCAGGAGCGGTGCGCGGCGACGCACTTCTCAACGGCCTTGGCCAGGTTCTGCCATAGGTGGAAGCGGTCGGCGACCTGGACCGCTGTCGGTGCACCGGTGCGGGCGCCGTCGGCGTAGGCGCTCGCCCTGTCCCGGCAGATCACTTCCACCCCGGGGTGGGCAGCCAGCCAGTCGGCCAGGGGCTGGGCGTCGCGGCCTTCGAGGAGGTCCAGCGGGGCGCCGGTCTCGATGTCGATGAGCAGCGTGCCGTAGTGCTGGCCGCGCCTGATCGCGAAGTCATCGACCCCGACTACCCGCGGGGGCGGCGCTTGCGGGTCCGGGATCGCCATGACCAGCCTCAGCATGACCTGCCGGCACGCCGGGACGATCAGGGCGGCGGCCAGCCGGGAGGCCGCCCGGCCCGCCAGTGCGACCGCGATGCTCCCGAGCATCCTGGCTAGCAGCGGCGTCTTCCGCGCGTAGCGTGCGGTCAGGCCGTCGACCTGCTCGGAGAAGATCTTCCGCTCGCAGCCGGGAGCCCGGCAGTGGAACCGCCGGACAGTCAGCCGGATCTCCACCTGCCGGCCGCCGATCGCGGCGTCGGCTAGCCGCCTGGAGTAGCGGCTGTGGACCTGGCCCGACGCCGTCCCGCACTTCGGGCACGCAGCCGTGCCCTGCCTCGCCCTGGCTGTCACCAGCAGCAGCGTGGCCGTGACGGCGACGTCCTCGACGATTACCCCGGACAGGTGCGGCAGCAGAACGCCCAGGTCAACGAGACCAGGGCATGACAAGCACACGCCGCCTTGCGACAATGACACCACGGACTCCTGGAAAGAACAGCAGGCTTAGACAACCGCTGGACTACCAGGAGCCCGCTCATTTCACACGGTAATGAGACAACCACGAATACAGGTGAGGACGACGGGAGTGCGCCCAGCCGCCAGTCGGTGAGGCCGACAGCGCCATCAAATTGCGGCCAGATCCCGCTACACACGAACAAAACCAGGCCTCAACAGCGGCAGCGCGATCGACCTCGCGTGGCGTCCGCCCTCCGGGGCGGACGAGGATCGCAACGGTGACAGGCTCTGGCCCATCGCCTTCAGCTCGCGGTGGTGGCGTCCGCCCTCCGGGGCGGACGAGGATCGCAACCCTGGGGGTGCAGCTCCATGCCCGCGGCCCTGATCCAGTGGCGTCCGCCCTCGAAGGCGGACGAGGATCGCAACGCGGCCGAGTAAGCGAACGCGAGCATGTCGGTGGCGCGTGGCGTCCGCCCTCCGGGGCGGACGAGGATCGCAACTCCGGCATCGCTCGGTATGAGCAGATCGCGAGGATCGTGGCGTCCGCCCTCCGGGGCGGACGAGGATCGCAACCGCGTCCCCGTCGAGGTCGTGTCGCGTACCGGCGTCGTGGCGTCCGCCCTCGAGGGCGGACGAGGATCGCAACTCCGTCTTGTACCAGGCGGACCACTGGGCGCCCAGTGGTGGCGTCCGCCCTCCGGGGCGGACGAGGATCGCAACTCCACCGCCGGCTTGGACGCGAAGTCGCGGTGCCCGTCGTGGCGTCCGCCCTCCGGCGCGGACGAGGATCGCAACTACGCGAACGTGTCCGACAACCTCGAGTTGAAGAAGGTGTGGCGTCCGTCCTCTGGGGCCGACGAGGATCGAAACCCCGAGGCTGAGTGGTAGTAGTCGCCGGGCCTGGACGGTGGCGTGCGCGATCGATTCTGGATAGATGCCGATGTCCTCATGCTCGGGTGAGCGTGAGGACATCGGGTTGGGAGGGGTGGCGTCTGGATTGTTAGGGTCTCGTGGGCTGTCGCCAGGCGATGACGGTGGGGTGGTCAACGCTGTTCCTACGGGTCTCGCCGTCGTCCCCGTGTTGCTGGTAGGGGCGGTAATAGGGGCCGTCTGCCGTGAACACGCCGAGCGGGGCGTTGCATGTCGCGCAGAATAGCTCCTCGTCGAGGTCGCTGCCCTGGACGGGGGCGGGTGTGTCGATGATGCCATCGAGGATGGTGTCGAGGGTGGCGGGGCTGTACTCGGCGAGGTAGGCGAGGGCGTCGGTCATGTCGTCGGGGTCCAAGTGGTGGAGCCTGGAGAGGCGCTCGTTGCTGCCGGCCTGGCGGGCCCAGTCTGGCTGGCCGCAGCGCGGGCACCAGTCGAGTGCCGCGAACGGGCGCGGGAATCCTTCCGTGAGGGCGAACTCGGCGCAGGCTGCGGAGAATTGAGGGAAGATGGGCTGAAGGGACACTTCGCCTCCTGATTAGGTGGGGTGCTTCCTGGGGCCGCTCTCGTGCTCGCAAGACTGGGGCGGTCCGCCGGTTTTTTCGCATGTTAATTCCGTCATTGGCGTGGCCGTCCGGCCATTTTGATTGCGTGCTGGGAGTAGCTCCGGTAATGGTCGCGCCTATCGTGCGGCTGGTGCGTGGCGCTTGCCGTCGAGGCCGATGCGGTCGGGCGGGGTAAACACGGCGAGCAGGTGGTGATCGAAGGCGTCGGCGGCGGCGGTGAGGCCGCAGCGGCAGGTCAGGGTGCGCGAGGCGGGTGCTCCGCTGTCCCAGGGCCTGTCCTTGGCGGCTTCGTTGTGGACTTGGCCGTCGGGTGCGGTGTCGTTGCCGGGGATGAACATCTCGCCGAAGTGGATGGCGAGGTCGTCGGGGTCTTCTGCCTGGTAGCCGCAGGTGCAGCGGTCCTGGGTCATTGCGGGCGTCTTTCTGGTGGAGGGTTGTCGCGTGGTGCGCTGGGGCGGCGGGGGGCCTGTGGTCGGGCCGTGGTGCCGTGGCTGGGCAGTGGCCTGGGCGGGGTGGCCGGGTGCGGGGTGAATGCCGGGGCCGGGCGAGGGCTGGGGTGGAGGGCCTGGCTGATGTCGTCGTGGAGGAGGTCGAGCTGGACGTACAGGCTGGTGGGGAGCAGGTCCTGGTACCTCAGCAGCGCGGTGACGGCGGCCCTGGCGGCGTGCAGGGTGGCGGCCGGGTAGGTGCTGAGGGGCCTGAGCGGGTGCATCCGGCCTCCTTGCGGGCGTGGCCCGGCTAGTGCGGTGCTGCTCGTCATGGCACGTGGCCTCCGGGCTGGCGTGGCAGGGCAGGCTGAAGGGGAGTGGGCTGGGCGCTGGCCGCGTCTGGCGTGACGGGTGCGGTCATCGTGATGAGTGCGGTCGTGAGGTGCGAGGGCCTAGGCGGGCTCCCGGTGTGGGCTGCTCTGTAGCGGGCTGCCAGCATGCTGGCGAGCGCGCCGGGGGACGGGGCGGTGAGGGTGCTGCCGGCGCCGGTGGCGCCGGGCAGGGTCGCGTGCCACTCGCCCGTCTCGCTGGCGTACCAGGCCTCGCTGCCGGGGTGTGCGCAACGCATTGCGGCAAATTGCAGCCGGGCGGAATTCTCGTCTTGCGTGGTCGGCAGGGGTCCGCCGCGGGTCCGCCAGTCGACGTCGGCCCACAGCCAGCGGGCGTGAGCGTCGCCGGCCGTGCCCCAGGCGGCTGACAGCGCGTCGATGAGCAGCAGCCCGCGTCCGTCCTCCATGTCGGCGGCGTCATCATCGTCCGGGCTGGCCGCGCTCGCGGGGACCTCGTCGGATCCCTGGTCGCCGACCACGACGCGGGCCGCCTTCGGGGACCAGGTGACCTCGACGGTGAACAGCCCGCCGGGCTCGCCGCTGCGGGTGTGCGTCACCGCGTTCGTCACTAGCTCACTGGTGAAGATGAGCAGGTCATCCAGCGGCTCGCAGTCCGGCAGGAGCCCCGCCACCCACGAGCGTGCCTTGCCGACCTGCACCGGCTGCCCGGGGAACGGGCGTGACCACCACAGCGGCAGCGGGGATGCCGTCGGTGCCTGGATTCTTCCCATAACGCACCACCGGCGGGGTTCACGCCGGGGATGCCCCGAGAAGGCCGCACGCGGTCAGTTCGGCCCAGGGCGGGTCTGGAGGCAGGCCCCGCGACCTTGCGAGTAACGCCTCCCTCATGCCCACGGGAGAGCCTCCCCGTGTCCCCGGCGTCGGCGGTCAGGACTGGCCTCGGCACTCCTGTACTGCATGCACGTACGTCTCTGCGCATGATCGTCTCCCATCATGGCTGGGCTGAGGTGCCCTTATACGTTCTGCGTTAGCCGTAGACTGCACGTCTATCCGCTAGATGCTCCCCATGATGGTGCAATTTCTATACGACGGCAACCAAAACGGCTAGTATTCGTGAGGAACCTCAGGGAAGGAGATGGGACCCGTGCCCCTATCGCCGAGCATGCGCCGCCGGAGACTGGCCGCTGAGCTGCGAAAGCTACGCGAGCAGTCCGGCTTGTCGCTCACGGACGCGGCGAAGAAGCTGGGATGGCAGGCGTCGCGCCTGTCCAGGATCGAGACCCGCCAGTCCGGAATCCCCACTTCTGATCTGCGGAAGCTGCTGAACGAGTACGAGGTCGGGGATGAGGAGTACCGGAAGTACCTGACCGACCTCGCCAGGCGCGTGAACGAGCGCGGGTGGTGGCAGAAATATGCGGGACTGATCGGGAGCGAGTACGCGGACCTGATCGGCCTGGAGGAGGAGGCGCGCGTCATCCGCACCTACGAGCAGGAGCTGGTGCCCGGCCTGCTGCAGACGGCAGAGTATGCCCGCGCATACTCCCGGGCCGCCTGGCCAACGGGTACTGCCCGGCAGATCGACCGCTGGGTGGAGGTCCGGATGGAGCGGCAGGAGATCCTGGTGCGGTCGGACCCGCCACCGGCCCGGCTCCACGTCGTGCTCAGCGAGGCGGTCCTGCGACGTCCGGTCGGCGGGCGCGAGGTGATGCGCGGGCAGCTGGAGTCCATGCTGCGCCCGCGGGACAGGGGGAACGTCACCATCCAGGTGCTGCCGTTCGATGCGGGCGTGCATCCGGCCATGGTGGGGCCGTTCACCATGATGTCCTTCTCCGACCCCGAGGAACTGGGCATCGTCAACGTGGAGAACGCCACTGGCACGCTGTTCCTGGAGGAAGCTGCCGAGGTCAGGGTCTACGACGAGATCTGGAGCACGCTCCAGGCCAGTGCACTGTCGCCCGAGGACTCGCAGGCCTTCCTGAAGAGCACCTCGTTCGGGTACCGGATGATAGGGGGAATGAAGTGACTAATCCGCAGGGAAGGACAGGAAAGAACATGGAAATAAGCCTCGGTCAGGCTGCATGGCGCAAGAGCAGTTACAGCGGTCAGGCAGGGAACTGCGTCGAGGTGGCCGACACCTTGCCGGACATCGTGGCGGTCCGGGACTCCAAGGATCCGGATGGGCCGGCGCTGGTCTTGGCCCCCGCTGCCTGGCGGGTACTGGCCCGCCGGGTCAAGAGCGGTGAACTCGCCTAGGCGACAGTCCCGTCCCGTGAAGGGCCCCGCGCCTGGGGCTCTTCGCATTTATTAGTCCCGGACTGTCGGCCGCACGCTGGCCGTCGGCTGCGCGAGCAGGCCACCGGCCACGGTGGGCGGGACGCCTGGAGGGAGGGAGTTGGCGGGCGCGTTCGGGAAAAATTGGGGCAGCGACGGTGGGCTGTACCGTGGGTGGCGCTGATGGCATGGGGGTCAGGCTGGCTTGCGGGCGAGGCCGCCGAACTCGATCCACAGGCTGGACTGTTCCTCTTCGCGGCCGTCGGGGTGCCAGTCGTTGATGTTGCACAGGCCGGGCTCGATGACTTGCAGGCCGTTGAAGAAGGCGCGGACATCTTGCTTCTTGCGGAACCGGCCGAAGCTGCCCTTGATGTTGTTGAGGGCGAAGTCGGTCATCCGCTGGCGGATGGCGGGGTCGTCGGAGACGACCTGGGAGATGGCCAGGTAGCTGCCGGGGGCGAGGCGGTCCATCATGGCGGCGATCATGCCCCAGGGGTCGGCCTCGTCGGGGATGAAGTGCAGGAACGTCAGGTACAGCGCGGCGGCGGGCTCATCGGGACTGAGTAGCCGGGTGGCCTCGGGGTGGCTGAGGATGTCGTCCACGTGGGTGGCGTCGGCCAGGATGAACGCGGTGTTGTGGTTCTCGGCTAGAGCGCTGACCTTCTGGTGGCGCAGGACGACGGGGTCGTTGTCGATGTAGATGACGCGGCTTGCGGGGTCGATGGCCTGGGCGACGTGGTGGACGTTGCTGCGGGTGGGCAGGCCGGAGCCGTTGTCGATGAACTGGCGGATGCCGCATTCCCTGGCGAGGTAGCGGACGACGCGCTCCATGTAGCGGCGGTTGTTGCGGGCCATGGCCATGGTGCCGGGCAGCATCTGCTCGGTCAGTTCCGCCGTCCTGCGGTCAATGGCATAGTTATCGGCCCCGCCGAGCATGTAGTCGTAGATGCGGGCCCCGCTGGCCGTCTTGGTATCGATGTCGGCGAATTCACCAGCGGCCTGCATCGTCGTTCATCCCCTCGCTCTTGGCGGGCAGCCGCACGGGCGCCCTTCGGGCCGGCAGGGTCGCGGGAAACGGGTACCCGTAGCGGGTGACCGAACGACCCTGCCGGACCCTTGCAGCCTACCCAGACTTGTATCTGCCTGTCTACCAACGTATGAGATTGCGTCTGCACGACTCGATGCGTAGGACGTCAGACTTGTACAAGTAGAGTTGTTCCTGTGGCAGATGGGCGTACTGACCGGATTGACCCGATTGCTCCGGTTCCCCCGTACCAGCAGATAGCGCAGATCATCCGGCGGCGGATCGGGGCTGGCCAGTACCAGCCGGACACCCGGATACCGACCGAGAGCGAGATCGTCGGGGAGTTCGAGGTTGCGCGGACGACGGCTCGCCGCGCGGTGGGCGTGCTGCGCGAGGAAGGGCTGGTCTACACGGTGCCCAACCGGGGCAGCTACGTGACCCGCCCATCTGACTTAAACGGGTGAACTATCACTGTCCTCTACCCGTCAGCCAGCGCCGGGAGTTGCCCCGGTGGTTGCGCTGCAAGGGATGACGCTGGGCTACAGCGGGTCGAGGTCGGCTTCGGCGAGCAGGCGAGCGGACTCGTCCTGGCTGGACAGCAAGGTGGTGAGCAGGTGGCGGGAGTGCCACTGGCCGGCCGCCCAGGCAAGAGCGCAGGCCAGGCCTTGCGGGGTGGCGGCGTGGACCTCGCCGTCGGTGCAGCGCCAGGGGACGCCGACGCCGTCCACCACCAGCTTGTCGTGCGCGAGGTAGGACTGTGGCGCGTCAGGCAGCACGGCGTGGACGAGGGCGGGGACTTCCCGCCGCTCGGGGACCGTCTCCACGTGGCCGGGGGCTTCCTGCGACGCGACCGGGACGTCGAGCAGTTCCGATAGCACGAGGGCCAGGTCGTAGGGGGCCAGCACAAGCGGGTGGCTGGCCACCAGGGGGTACAGGTCGGGGGAGTCGAGCACCAGCACGTCGGCGGGGTCGGCGACGACGACCTCACCCGCCGCGATGGCGCGGATCGCGGCCGGAGGTGTCACGTTCGCGCTTGCGGAGGCCGTCGCGCTCGCGGTCGCCAGCGCCATCCACAGGGACCGCAACTGCTGGCGAGTGACCTGGCGCTGCGGGTCGGCGAGCCGGTCCAGCAGGTCGTCCGGGCCGTCTGACTCGGCGAGCAGGTCCGCGACGCTGGAGCGGATGCCGAGGACGCGGGCGATGGCGGCGTCGGCGAGCAGGCTGGCGACTGCCGGGTCGGCAAGACCCGCGGCATCGTCGTACAGGCCGTCGAGCAGCGGGTCAGCGCCGGTCGTGCGCAGGTCAGCCGGGCGCCGTCCGGCGAGGACCGGGTGTGTCCGCAGCCACCAGGAGGTGTAGGAGGGGACATCGATGACGGTGCCGTCAGGGAGGCGGACGCGGGTCGGCTTCACCAGGGCCGCCCGCAGCCGTGGCCGCGTCGTGAGGATCTGCAGCGCCTTCACCCACCGGGCGGGGTCGACGAGCTCCAGGTCACGGACGGCGGTGACCTCGACGGCCACTGGCGGGACGAGGTCGTCACCGGACCAGCCGCACCGGGCACGGACGTCGGCCGCCCAGTCCTGCGCGCCATCGAGGTCCAGGTCAGCGGCACCGGATGACTGGTCGTCGAAGTCGCCGCGGTCCGCGTCACCGAAGTCGACGTCTTGGGCGGTCAGCAGGCCGAAGGATCCCAGCACGCCTACCGCCTCAAGCACCCGACTGCCGAAGCGGTCAGCGAACTCGGGGTCGACGACGCCGAAGTCCGCGTCCGCCGCCGCCACGTCCGCCAACTCTCCGCCGGGCAGCAGCAGGTCGCCCGCCGGGTCCCACTCGCCGTCCTCGGTCGGCAGCGCGAGGTCCGCCAGCCAGGGGAACTCGCCCGGCGCGACGTCGGCCGCCTGCACGAGGCTCAGGACCGCCTCGGCGATTGGCTCGGGATCGTCTTCGTCCAGCGAGGCGTCGACGGCGGCGATCGTAGCCGCGTGATCCAGCACGCCGCGCGGCGTGGCCTCCAGCGCACCGAGCCGCGACAGCAGAGGATGGGTGGCCTCGGGGTCGACGACGCGCAGGCGGAGCGGCGCGAGGCTCGCCGGGTTGCTCAGTCCCAGGCCGGGCAGCAGCACGCCGCGCGGGCCGCGGATCAGCCGGCCGTCCGCCAGCGGCACGGGCAGCGCGCCGAGCTTCTGGCAGCGCCACCGGGTCCACATCGGCTAGCGCCGCGTACAGGCCCCGCCACCAGGACGCGGGACGGTCTAGTGTCGCCACCAGGTCCGCCACGTCGGCCAGCGGCATCCGCCGGACGCCCAGGGTCGCGTACGCCGGATGCCGCGACGGGCCGGAGATGAGGCTCGGCAGCAGGTCTGCGAGGTAAGGGGCGAGGGCCGGCGGCGCTGTCACGTCGAGGAGCAGGGCGTCGCGAGGCCGGACGCGTGCGGGACTGCCGTCCGCGATGACGGGCGCCTGGTCGGCCAGCAGGTCAGCCAGCAGGTCAGCCGACGGGTCAGCCGACGGGCCGCTGACGGCAGCTGGTGCGGCGCCGGCGGCCCCGGCCGCTGGCAGGAACGGCAGGTCCGCCAGCCGGTCCACGATCGCCTGGCGGAGCTTCACGTCGAGCTCGCCAGCGGCGACAGGCCCGGGAACCAGGTTGAGCAGGCCATGCCCCGGTGCCAGCGTCGGCAGCAGCCCGGCGTAGGCGTCGGCCGCGCGGTCCACCAGGAAGTCCGTCAGCGGCCCGGGCGCCACATGGCGGCGGTCGGGACTGAGCGGGAACGAGGCGAGCAGCAGCGCGGGCAGTCCCAGTGGCTCCTCCGACGGCGTCGGGGCATGCAGCACCGGGGCCACCGTGGCTGGCAAGCCGACCGGGCTGTCGCCATCGTCCAGAACGGGCACCGCCCAGCGGACCGACCAGGCAGGGCGGTCGCGCTCTTCCACTGGGCGGTCGGCGAGCAGCGCCGCATCCAGAGGGCCGCCTGCGGCGACTAGCCGCCAGGTGCTGGCAGTGGCGTCCGATGAGCTGTCCTGGGTCGCCAGGCCGCGTTGGCCGGTGGTGGCGATCGTGACCGTGCCGCCGCCGGTCCCCAGGGCGCAGGCGTGGGTCGCGGTCAGGGTCCGGATGCCCTGGCCAGTCTCGATGGTCACCTCGGCCAGGGTCGGCAGTGCCAGCAGCAGCGCGGGGCCGGTTTCCGCGAGCAGCCGCTCCACCAGCGTGATCGCGGCCTCATCGCGCAACGGCAGGGTCACTGCCGTGTCGAACCCGTCCGGCACGGTGTCCTCAGGCGGCACGGTGTCCTCGGGCGGCACGGTGTCCTCGGGCGGCGCGGTGTCCTCAGGCGGCACGGTGTCGGCCGCGAACGGCAGCCGCAGCACCGGGACGTTGCCACCGCGCGCCTCCAACTCCGCGGCCAGCGCGGGAATCGCGGCGGCCAGCGCGCGCGACTGGGCTCGCGACCAGCGGACGGCTCCGGTCCTCGAGACGATCCGCGGCTCGTCGCTCACCGACACGACCGCCGCGAAACCGACGCCGAACCGGCCCACGGTGGCACCGGGGGCGTCGTCTCGCTTGCTGGAGGCCCGCAGCGTGGACAGCGACTGCACCCCGTCGGCGTCCAGTGGCGCGCCGGTGTTGGCGGCGGTCAGCGTGCCGTCGGCCAGCGTCAGCCGCAGCCTGCCGGGGATGCCGGCCCGGGCGGCGGCGTCGGCGGCGTTCTGCGCGAGCTCCACCACGACCCGGTCCCGGTAGCCGCCGAGCGCGTAGTCCTCCTCGGCGTTGGCGTCTTCCCGGAACCGGGCGGGTGATGCTGTCCATGCGTCGAGCACGCGATTACGGATGGCTGCGGTGGAGAAGGCGTCGTCTGGCACAGCCGAAGACTATAAGCGGTCAGCCGCACGCCGGTTGTAGACGTACTGCCCGTGATCTGGCTGCCCGTGATCCGGCGCCGCCGGCTGCGACTGGATGCAGGGGCATACGGTGCGACGCGCGGGTACTACTGTGCGTCTTTGCTAGGCGACGCAGGGGCGGGGCCAGTATGGTGGCCGGGTGGCAGCGTGGGCTGAGCAGGCGATCTGGTGGCAGGTGTATCCGCTCGGCTTCACCGGGGCCGAGCCGGAGGCCCTGCCAGGGGAAACACCCGTGCGGCACCGACTGCCTCATGTGGCGAGCTGGCTCGACTACATGGTCGAGCTTGGCTGCGACGGGCTGCTGCTCGGCCCCATTTTCGCCTCCGAGACGCACGGGTACGACACCGTCGACCACTTCCGGATTGACCGTCGCCTCGGCGATGACGACGATTTCGACCACCTGGTGGCGCAGGCCCGCGCGCGTGGGATCGCGATTGTGCTCGACGGAGTGTTCAATCACGTCGGGCGACGGTTCCCGGCGTTCGCGGCGGCGCAAGCGGCCCTCGCCGGTGGCGGCGAAGACCGCAGCCCGTCAACAGTCGCCACCCCGGCGGCGAACTGGTTCAAGCCGGACGCGGCCACTGGCGACTTCGAGGTCTTCGAGGGCCATCGCCAGCTGGTCGAGCTCAACCACGACGAGCCGGACGTCGTCGCCTACGTCACCGAGGTGATGCGGTACTGGCTCGGGCGCGGCGCGTCCGGCTGGCGGCTGGACGCGGCGTACGCGGTGCCCGCGGGGTTCTGGCACGGCGTGCTGCCAGCCGTCCGCGAGGCATTCCCCGAGGCGTGGTTTGCCGGCGAGATGATCCACGGCGACTACGCCGGCTACGCGGCCAGCGCCGGGCTTGACTCCGTCACCCAGTACGAGACGTGGAAGGCCATCTGGTCGAGCCTGGACAGCCGGAACTTCTACGAGCTTGACCACGCGCTCGGCCGCCACAACGCGTTCTGCGACGAGGGGCTGCTGCCGCAGGTCTTCGTCGGCAATCATGACGTGACCCGGCTGGCCACCGCGATCAGCGAGCCGGCGCTGCACGGGCACGCACTGGCCATTTTGTTCACCATGCCAGGGATTCCCAGCGTGTACTACGGGGATGAGCAGGCGTTCCGGGGGGTCAAGGAGCATCGCGCCGGGGGCGACGACGAGATCCGCCCGGCGTTCCCCGCCTCCCCGGCCGGGCTGGCACCGTACGGCTGGCCCACCTACCGGCTGCACCAGCGGCTGATCGGCTTCCGGCGGCGGCACCCGTGGCTGGTCCGGGCACGGATGTCCACCGTGTACCTGTCGGATACGGCGATGGCCATCAGCGTTCACGCCGGGCCGGAGCAGGTGCTGCTGCTGCTCAACTGCGGCGACGAGCCGGCCAAGTTCCCGGTCGACCCTGGTGACCTGTCCGTCGCCGAGATTCCCGACCCCGGCGACCCGTCGTCAGACCCCGTGCTGGTGCCAGCCCGCAGCTGGACGATCCTCGCCTAGGGTGACGGGGAACGCGGTGCCCTCCGCTACCGTGGCCGGGCCGAAGAAGGGCCGGGCGCTCATCGACGGGGAGCGGGGATTTTCGCCGAGTTAGGACCGGACTAGCCGGGCGATCGCGGCGGATGCCTCCCGGACCTTTTCGGCGCTGGTATCACCGCCATCGGCCACCGCCTGCGCGACGCAATGGCCGAGGTGATCCTCCAGTAGCCCGAGGGCGACCGATTCCAGGGCCCGGGTGACGGCGGACACCTGCGTAAGGATGTCAATGCAGTACTGGTCCTCGTCAACCATCCGCTGCAGGCCGCGTACCTGTCCCTCGATGCGGCGCAGTCGCTTGAGGTACTTGTCTTTCTCGGGGGTATAACCGTGCAACTCGCCCTCCGGGTCCTTACCGCGCTGCGGCGGCGTCTTGCTGATGGGGGATGGTCGTGCCCTGGGTGCGGAAACGCTGCAGGCGCAGGCTGTTCCACAAGACGAACGCGGACGACAGCGTCATCGCGGCGGAGGCGAACAGCGGGTTGAGGAAACCGACCGCGGCGAGCGGCACCATCGCGACGTTATAGCCGAACGCCCAGGCGAGATTGCCGCGGATCGCCCGGAAGGAGGCTCGCGCCAGGGCGATCGCCTCTGGCACGGCCCGCAGGTCGTCCCTGAGCAAGATCATGTCGGCGGCGCAGATCGCCACATCGGTGCCAGACCCGAGGGCCAGGCCTAGATCGGCGGCGGCCAGCGCCGGGCCGTCGTTGACGCCGTCGCCTACCATCGCCACCCACTGGCCCCGTGCCTGAAGGCCGGCGATAACCTCCGCCTTCCCGGCGGGCAGCGTGCCGGCGATGACCTCCTCGATGCCGACGACCGACGCGACCACGCGGGCGGTCGCCTCGTTGTCGCCGGTCAGCAGCACCGGGTGCAGCCCCAGGCCGCGCAGTTGCGCGACGGCCGCGCGGGCCGACGGCTTGATCGCGTCCGCGCAGGCGACGGCGCCCCGCACGGCACCGTCCCAGCCGGCTAGCACCGTGGTGAAGCCAGCCCGTTCCCAGTCCGCGCACTGCGCCGCGATGTCATCGGGCACTACCATGCCCTGCCCCGTCCCTGGCAAGCTGCCTGCGGCTGGCAGGCTGCCGGCCAGCAGCCCGGCCCGGCCGATCACCACGTCATGCCCGTCCACGTTCCCCCGCGCGCCAAGCCCAGGCAGCGCCACGAAGCCATCAACCTGGGGCAGCGGGCCGCCTCCCGGCTCGGCAGCCCCCGCGGCTTCCTTCATAGCGGCCAGTTCCTTTATCGCGGCCACGGTGATCGCCGCCGCTACCGCGTGCTCGGACGCCTGCTCGACCGCTCCCGCGTAGCGCAGCAGATCGGCCCGGGCCGTGCCCGCGGCGGGCCGCACGCCGACGACCGTCATCCGGCCCGTCGTGACAGTCCCGGTCTTGTCCAGGACCACCACGTCGGCGCGGCGGGACGACTCCAGGGCCCTGTACCCCTTGATGAACACCCCGAGCCGCGCTCCCCGGCCGCAGGCCACCATCAAGGCGGCTGGGGTCGCCAGGCCAAGCGCGCACGGGCAGGCGATGATCAGCACCGACAGCGCGGCGCTGACCGCGCGCCCGGACGGGGCACCCGAGGCCAGCCAGCCGGCCAGCGTGAGGGCGGCGCAGGCCAGGACCACTGGGACGAACCACCCGCAGATCCGGTCTGCGACCCGCTGGATCCCGGACTTCTCCGACTGGGCACGCTCGACCATCGCCAGCAGCTGCGACAGCTGCGTATCGGCCCCCACTCGCTCGGCCCGCACGTGCAGTCGCCCGGTGAGTGCTACGGTCCCGGCGGTCACGGCGTCGCCCTCGGCTGCCTCACCGGGCAGCGACTCGCCGGTCATCATGGCGCGGTCCACCGCGCTGGTGCCGAGCAGCACCTGCCCGTCGGCGGCGATCGCCTCGCCGGGCCGCACCACCAGCGTGTCACCTGGTCGCAGGCGGCCCGCCTGGACCTTCCGCTCGGTGCCGTCGCAGTCCAAGATCGTGACGTCCCTGGCGGCGGCGGTGGCGGCCAGGGCCCCGATGTCGGAGTTGGCGAGGCGCCGGGCACGCGCCTCGTACAGTCGGCCGGCCAGCAGGAACGTGGTGACCGTCGCGGCCGTCTCCAGGTAGATCCCGCCGCCGGAGCCGCGGGTGAGCAGCTGCCAGAACGTCTGGTATACCTCGCCCCGGTCGACGACGAACATGGAATAGCAGGACCAGCCGCAGGCCGCGACGATGCCCAGCGAGACGAGCGTGTCCATCGTCGCGGTGCCATGGCGGACGCCGCGCAGCGCGGCGGCGTGGAATGGCCAGGCGCACCACAGCGCCACCGGGGCCGCGCAGCCGATCAGCACCCACTGCCAGCCAGGGAACCGCATCGATGGCATCAGCGACAGCACCAGCGAGAGGTCGGTCAGCGGGATGAAGAACACCAGTGACACGATGAGCCGGCGGCGCAGGTCAGCGAAGCGCCGGGCGGCCTCCTGACTGGCGGGCGTCTGATACGCGGTCTCCACGGCGGCGGTGTCTTCGGCGGCGGTGTCTTCGGCGGCGGTGTCTTCGGGGGTGGTGTCTTGGGGGGTGGTGTCTTCGGGGGTGGTGTCCGCTGAGGTGGGGACGGCCGCACGGGGACTGGCTGCGCCGGGCGCGTCAAGTACGCCAGCGTGGGAACGTGCCTCGGTGGCGGTGTAGCCGGCCTTGACGACCGTGGCGATCAGGTCCGCCGTTGGCAGGCTGGCCGGAGCCATGACGCGGGCCGTCCCGGTCGCGTAGTTGACCGTGGCGGTCACGTTCTCCAGCCGCAGGAGCTTCTTGTTCGATCCGGGCCGCGCACGCGGCGCAGGTCATCCCCCCGATGACCAGGGTGACCTCGCGCATGGCAGCGGGCACCTCCAGCGGGCTGGGGAGACTGGGGGCAGTGGCGGCGGACCTTGCGCGGGTCGCGTCCGCCGTGGGGTTCACGGTCACGCGACAGCTTCCCTCGGGTCAGTGGCCTGTCGGGTGGAGATGGGGCCGGGCCGTTGTGGCTCGGTGGCCAGATCGCCGTCGCGGTCGCCCGCTGGCGTGCTGGCCTGGTTGTCGTGGGCGGCGACGTGCGGGCCGTCGGCCCTGGCGGCGTCGGTGCCGTCGCCGAAGGGCAGGGACGTGGCCGCCATCGGCGGGAGGCCCGCCGCTGGCATCGCGGCGGGGAAGGGGCTCCAGTAGCGGGCAGCCGAGTCCGGGGTGGCAGCTGCGTCAGGCCCAGCCACCGGAGCGGCGACCGTCCGGGCCTGCCAGATCAGCAGCAGCGCACCTGCCAGGGCGACCAGGTGCTGTGCCTCGTCGGCGCCGAACGTCTGCCCGCCGATCATGTCGATGACGGCGGTCCCGACCAGGCCCCCGGCGGCGATGCCGCATGGCCAGGCGAGTCCCGCCGACAGCGCTGGGCGGATCGCGCCCACGCAGAAGGCGATGGCCAGGGCCAGGTCGAACGATCCAAGCTCGTGCGCGGCGTGCACTCCGGCGTCCCGGTCGTGGCCGAGGATCAGCAGTGGCACGGTGATCGCCAGTTGCAGGGCGGCGACGGCGGCGAGCGCGGCCCGCTGGGCAACCGTTCGGCTACGCCTGGCTCGCGCCGGCGGGGTCGCCGCCAGCACCCGGGCGGACAGGTCATGGTCCAGGAGCGGGCCGCCGAGCCGCGCGCGCCTGGTCACCACATGCGCCCGCCGCTCCCAGGCACGGCAGTCGGCGCAGCCAGCCAGATGGGCCGCCGTCGCGGCATCCGGGACGCCGCTGTCCTCATCGTCGATCCGGGCGGAGACAGCCTCACGCGCCCTGTCGCATTCCATGACCTAGTAGTGCGCGGCGCGGGCGGGAAAGTTCCGCCAACCCCGGGACGAACCTTCCTGCAGGTAGTCGTAACCTTTTCCCATGGACGAGCTAACATCCCTGGCCAGGGCCGCCGGACGTGGTGACCGGGGCGCGCTGGCCAGGCTCGTCCAGCAGACCCAGGGGGACGTGTGGCGACTGTGCGCGCACCTCGTTGAGCCGGCCGCCGCTGACGACCTGGCCCAGGATACCTACCTGCGCGCCATCGGGTCGCTGGCCAAGTTCCGCGGCGACGCGCCGGTGCGGGTGTGGCTGCTGGCCATAGCGCGCCGGGCCTGCGCGGCGGAGATCGCGGCCCGCTCCAAGGACCGGCGGCTTGCCGAGCGGATCGCGGCCCTGCCGGACACCGGGCTAGGCCAGCCGGCGACGGAGCCTGGGACGCAGGTCGTGGCCGATGAGCTGATGGCCGCCCTGGACCCGGACCGGCGGGCGGCCTTCGTCCTTACCCAGATGCTCGGCTGCTCCTACGCGGAGGCCGCGACCATCTGTGACTGCCCGGTCGGCACGATCCGGTCCCGGGTCGCCCGCGCCCGCGAGGATCTGGACGCCATGCTGCCGGACGCCGAACGCAGGCGGTCGGCGGCGAGCGCGGCGCGCTGAAGTCACCTTCCCCCGGGTGCGGCAATTACCTATCTTGACGGGGTCATTCAGCCCGTTGTGCAGTCGTTACTCAGCGGCGTCCGCCGAATGACTCGCAATACCCCCGGCTGGTTTTCCGGATACCCCACTGGGGTTTATCAAATACCCCAAAGGGGTTTATTAAATACCGGTACGGGGTTTACCAGCGGCGCGGCACGCAGCGGGCTGGTTTGCAATATTGACGGGCGGGCTTTTATGGTGTTTTACGAATACCCGTGGAGGTGCGGCTCCTTCGCGCCCCTTGATTGAATAACCAAGGAGTATCCAGGTGAGTCCCGATGAGTGAAGTCGCCGTCCAGGGCGGCCGCGCCGGATGGCGGGCCATGCTGGGCACCGCAGCGGAAGGTGGCGGGCAATCGCGGGCCATGGCGGAACTGGACGCCGGGAGGGTCCTGCAGCTGGGCCTGGCCGGGATCTGGCTGCTGGACGGGGTGCTGCAGTACCAGCCGGCCATGTACACGAAGGCGTTCGGCCAGATGCTCGCCGGGACCGCCTCCGGCAACCCGTCCGTCATCGCCAGGCCCATCACCTGGGAAGCCGGCCTCCTCAACCATCACCTCGTCCTGCTGGACACGGCCTTCGCGACCATCCAGTTGCTGATCGGGCTGGGCATCGCGATCCGGCCGACGGCGCGGGTCGCGCTCGCCGGGTCCATCGCCTGGTCGCTGGGCGTGTGGTGGTTCGGCGAAGGGCTCGGCGGGGTGCTGAGCGGCGCCGCGAGCCGCTCAACGGCGCGCCCGGCGCGGTGATCATCTACGCGCTGCTCGCGGTGCTGCTGTGGCCAGCCGACCGCGCGACGCCGGCGCCGTTCCCCGCGGCGCGTGCGGTCGGCGCGCACGTCGCCCGGGCGCTGTGGCTGGTCTTGTGGCTGAGCCTGACGTACTTCGCGCTTACCCCGGCCAACCGGGCGCCAGGAGCAGTCAGCGGCATGATCTCGGGAATGACGAGCGGCGAGCCCCACTGGCTGTCGTCCCTCATGAACGGCGCGGCCTCCCTCGTCAGCGGGGAAGGCCTGGCCACGTCGATCGCGCTGGCCGTGGCCCTCGTCGTGATCGCCGTCGGGGTCTACCTGCCAGCTCCCGTGGCCAAGGGCACGATGGCGCTGGCCGTCGTGGTGTCCCTGGTGATCTGGGTCGTCGCCGAGGCCTTCGGCGGGATCCTGGCGGGCGGGGCGACCGACGTCAACTCCGGGCCGCTGCTCATCCTGCTCGCCGTCGCCTACTGGCCCGCCCGCACAGGAGTGAAGACAATGGGGAAGGAAATCGCATCATGACCCCCTCGTGGCTGCTTGACCTGGTGGCCGCGATCATGGCGGCCATCGCCGCGGCGAGCGTGGCCCGGGTCGTGGCGCGCCCGCCGCTGGCGGGGCGGCCGTGGCGGCCCGTGCAGGCAGGCGCCGACGTCGACCTGGCGAACGCGCTGATGAGCATCGCCATGGCGGGCATGCTCGCGTCGAGCCTGAGCACGCTGCCGAACGTGGCGTGGGAAGTCATATTCGGGCTGCTGACCGCCTGGTTCGCCTACCGGGCCTGGGCCGACACTCGTAGCGTCCGCGAAATGGCGACCGACCGCTGCACGCTTCACGTGGTGCATTGCGCGGCGATGCTGTACATGTTCCTCGCCCTGGGGGGTCCCGCCAACGGCGGCGGGGTCATGGGCGGCATGGGCGGGCCGGCCGTCCAGACCCTGAGCTACCCCACTGTCGCCGGGGCGTTCGTGCTGCTGCTGGTGGGGTACAGCGTCTGGGACCTCAATCAGCTGTCCGGCAGGCGCTACAGCCTGGGCGGGGCCGGCGCCGTGGCCGGCGGCCCCGCGACCGGCACTGTGGCGACGGGCACTGTGGCGTCCGGAACTGTGGCCTCACCTGCTGTGGCGCCTGGCCGCGGCCTCGCTGTCCAGGCATTCCTGCTGGCGCCCGAGACCAGGGCTGGCTGGGACGTGGCCCTTGGCATGGCGATGGCACTCATGCTCGTGATCATGATCTAGATAGGGGTGGCGTGTTGACTCCTGATGTCAAGCTGGTTGGCTTCCTGGTCCTGCTTGTCCTGGTGTTCGCCGGTGCCCACACGGCCGGAGCGCGCCTCGGGCCGGTCACCACGAGCCATTCCCATGTGCAATACACCGGAGGCGGCGCTGGATCGGGTGGCATGACCATGATGGGGCAACCGTGACCGACACTCGTGTTGAGGCTGAGCAGGCCGAGCTGGTGATCACCGGCATGACGTGCGGCGCGTGCGCCGCACGGATCGAACGGCGGCTCAACCGGCTGGACGGCGTGACGGCCACGGTGAGCTACGCCACCAGGCGGGCCTACTTCACCAGCCTCGGCGGCCGAGACATGACCGAGCTGATCACGGTGATCGACTCGACCGGCTACCAGGCGGCCCTGCCGGCCCCGCCGCAGGAGGACGCGCCGGGCACCGACCCGGAGACCCGGGCGCTGGGCCGCCGTCTGGTCATCTGCACGCCGCTGGCACTGGCCGTGGTGGTGCTGGCGATGGTGCCCGCCGCGCAGTTCACCGGGTGGCAGTGGGTGAGCCTCGCGCTGGCCGCCCCGGTGGCGGTCTGGGGTGCCTGGCCGCTGCACCGCGTCGCGGTGAAGGGGCTGGGGCAGGGCGCGGCGACGATGGACACCCTGGTCAGCATCGCGGTCATCACCGCGTGCGGATGGTCGCTGTATGCGCTGGCCTTCGGCGGGGCGGGCATGATGGGCATGCGGATGACGTTCGCGTTCACCTTCACCACCGCGAGCGGCAACACCCTGTACCTGGACGCCGCTGTCGGCGTCACTACCGCGGTGCTGGCCGGCCGCTACCTGGAGTCCCGGGCCCGGCGGCATTCCGGGTCCGCGCTGGCCGCGCTGGCCGCCCTCGGCGCGCGCTCCGCCGCGGTGCTGCGCGACGGTGCCGAGTACCGGGTCCCGGCCGCCGAACTGGCGGCCGGGGAGCTGTTCGTGGTGCGCCCCGGGGAGAAGATCGCCGCCGACGGGGTCGTGACGACGGGCAGCTCCGCGGTGGACGCGTCCCTCGTCACCGGCGAGTCGGCGCCCGCCGAGGTCGGTCCCGGTGACGTGGTGACCGGGGGCACCGTGAACATGAGCGGCAAGCTGGTGATCCGCGCCACCCGGGTGGGGGCCGACACGCTGCTCGCCCAGGTCACCCGCCTGGTCAGCCAGGCGCAGGGCACTAAGGCGAGCGCGCAGCGGCTCGCGGACCGGATCGCCGCCGTCTTCGTGCCCTGCGTGATCGCCGCGGCCATCGCGACCCTCGGATTCTGGCTGGGCGCGGGCCTGCCCGGCGGGGCCGCCTGGAGCGCGGCCGTGGCCGTCCTCGTGGTCGCCTGCCCGTGCGCGCTCGGGCTGGCCACCCCGGCGGCGCTGGCCGCCGCCGTCGGGCGCGCCGCCGAGCTGGGCATCCTGGTCAAGAGCGCGCGGGAGCTGGAGGCGGGCCGCCGCATCCGCGTCGTCGCGCTCGACAAGACCGGGACCCTGACGGCGGGCGCGATGACGCTCACCAGGGTCATCACCAGCGATGGCGCAACCGAAGACGAGGCACTCCAGCTCGCCGGGGCGGTCGAGGACGGATCTGAGCACCCGATCGGCCAGGCCATCGCCCGGGCGGCAGCGGCCCGTGCCGGCGGGCTGGCACCGGTCACCGGGTTCACCGCGCTTCCGGGTGCCGGAGTACGGGGGACCACGGGCGGGCACGCCGTCACCGTCGGGTCCCCACGGCTGCTCGCTGAGATGGCCCTCGACGTGCCGGACAGCCTGCGCGAGGCCCTGGAGGCCGCCACCGCTGTCGGCGACGTCGCCGTCCTGGTCGGCTGGGACGGGCAGGCCCGCGCCGTCCTCGTCCTCGCCGACCAGCTGCGCCCCGGCGCGGCCGATGCCGTCGAGCGCATCCGCCGGATGGGCCTGCGGCCGGTCATGCTGACCGGCGACGGCGAGCGCACCGCGCTCGCGGTCGCGACCAAGCTGGGCATCCCCGCGGACAGCGTGTTCGCCGGGGCCGACCCGGCGGGCAAGGCCGCGGTCATCAGGCAACTGCAGGCCGGCGGGCAGCCCGTCGCCTTCGCGGGCGACGGCGTCAACGACGCCGCCGCCCTGGCCCAGGCCGACCTAGGCATGGCCGCGGGCAGCGCGGCGGACGTGGCGATCGGTGCCGCGGGGCTCACCCTCGTCGGCGGCGACCCGGCCACTGTCGCCGACGCGCTCCAGTTCTCCCGCGCCACCATGCGGGTGATCCACGCCAACCTCACCTGGGCCTTCGGGTACAACCTGGCCGCCATCCCGGTGGCGGCCCTTGGCTACCTGAACCCGATGTTCGCCGGGATCGCGATGTCAGCAAGCTCGCTGATCGTCGTGGGCAATAGCCTGCGGCTGCTCCGGCTGCGCGTAGGACAGCCGCGTCCGGTCCCGTCGCAGCCAGCAGGCGGCAGCCAGTGACCGGCGATGGCCGGGTGGCCCAGCTGGCGCGGTCGATGGTGGGACCGGTGGCCTGCGCGGTTGTGCTAGTCGGATTGCTATCAGGGTGGGTCGCGACCGGCGGCGCCGGGACGCTCACCCGGGTCCGCATCCAGGTGACGTCCGCTGCCGTCCCCATGCGGGCCTACACGCCGGCGGCGGCCGCCGCCGTCGGGGCGGCCCACACCTTCTTGACCATCCGTAACCTCACCGCCAGCCCCGATGAGCTGATCGCCGTCCGCAGCCCCGTCGCCCGCCGCGTCGTTCTGATCCAGCGTGACCTGCCCAGCGGGCCCTCATCGGTCGTCCAGGGCCTCGCCATCCCCGCTGGCGCGACCGTCACGCTCAGCCCGTTCGCCGATGACGTGGTGCTGGAGGATCCGGTCTCGTACGAGTCCAGCAAGGAAGTACCGCTGACCCTTGTGTTCCGGAACGCCGGAACGGTGACCATCGACGCCCCTGTCACCGGCCCGGGGACCCCCTGAGGCATCCTCAGGCTCAGGACCGAGCCCGAGGCCGTTCGGGTAAATCGGGCTATTTAGGTTTGTCGGGAACTTTCCCGCTCCGTCGGCGAACTAGTGGGGTGTGAACAAGGAAAAGCCGGCGACGTGCCAGGCTTGAACTCCGGGCTGAGCCCCAATGACCCCACCCTGGAGGCGGCGTTCCGGTCCGCGCTGATCCATCAGGGCTTGCTCGCCGCGGCAATCGTCGTGGCGTTGCTGCTGCTGTGGGGCGCGTCACGGAACTGGGTTCCCGCGGCGTCCGGCCCGGCTGGCTCTGCCGCCCCGGTCGCCGAGCCGTCGGCGCGGCGGGTGCTGCGGGTCGGCTTCGGGCTGCTGTGGGTGCTTGACGGCATCCTGCAGGCCCAGCCGCAAATGCCCGGTGGCCTGCCGTCGCAGGTCATCGAGCCGTCGGCGCGCAGCTCGCCGGGCTGGGTGCAGGGCATCGTCAACGCGGGCGGGACCGTGTGGTCCAACCACCCCATCCAGATGGCTGCGGCCTCGGTGTGGGTTCAGGTCGGGATCGGCCTGTGGCTGCTGGTCGCGGTGCGCGGCCGGCTGGTCGCGCGTGGCCGGGCTGGCCAGCGTGGCATGGGGGCTTGCCGTCTGGGCCGCGGCGGAGTCCTTCGGCGGGATCTTCGCCCCCGGCCTTTCCTGGCTGACCGGGGCCCCCGGCGCGGCGCTGCTGTACTGCTTGGCGGGCGCGCTGGTAGCGCTCCCGGCGGCCGCGTGGAGCACCCGCCGGACCGGGCGCCTGCTGCTGGCCGGGGCCGGCCTGTTCTTCATCGGCATGGCGGTCCTGCAGGCATGGCCCGGCCGTGGCTTCTGGCAGGGCACGATCCACGGGCAGCCTGGCACCCTGGCTGGCGCGATCGACCAGCAGGCCCAAATGTCGCAGCCGCGCCTGCTGGTGCACATCGTCTCCGCGTTCGGCTCCTTCGACGCCGCCCATGGCTTCGCGGTCAACCTGGTCGTGGTGATCGCCCTGGCCGCCGTCGGCGCGGGGCTGCTCACTGGCCGCCGACGGGTGACTCGCGCCGCGGTGATCGCCGCCGGCGCGCTGTGCCTGGCCGCCTGGGTCCTCGTCCAGGACCTTGGCTTCCTCGGCGGTCTTGGCACCGACCCGAACAGCATGATCCCGACGATGATCGTGCTGGTGGCCGGGTACCTGGCACTCACCAGGGTGCAATCCGCCGAGTCGGCCCCGTCGGCCGTGGCGGCCGCGCAGAGGGCTGTCCAGCAGGAGATGTCCCCGGACGGGCCGGTCCCGCAGCCGGCGGGAGCGGGCGCGCGCCCGTGGCCAGAGCGGCTGCGCGCGGCGCTGGCGGCCATCAGCTTCGACACGACGGCCGCGATCGGGGCCGTCGCCGTGGTGATCATCGGCGTCGCCCCGATGGCGATGGCGGCGACGAACGGCACGGCCGACCCGATCGTCGCCGAGGCCGTCAGCGGGTTCACTCCGTCGATTAACACCCCCGCGCCCGGCTTCCAGCTCACTGACACCAGTGGCGCCGCAGTGACCCTGGCGAGCCTGCGGGGCAAGGTCGTGCTGATGACGTTCCTCGACCCGGTCTGCACGACCGACTGCCCCGTGATCGCGCAGGAGCTCAAGATCACCGCGCAACTGCTCGGCAGCCAGGCCCAGCACGTCGAGCTGGTCGCCATCTCCGCCAATCCTAGCTACTACAGCGTCGCGTTCACCCGGGCGTTCGATGAGCAGGAGGGGATGGCCAGCGTCCCTGACTGGATGTACCTGACCGGGAGCCTGTCCCGGCTCAGCAAGGTGTGGGACGCTTACGGGGCCGAGGTCGAGAACCTGCCAGCCGGCGCGATGGCCATGCACCCCGACCTCGTGGTCGTCATCGACCCCGCGGGCAACATCGTCCAAGAGGTCAACGCCGACCCCGGCCCCGGCACGACCACGACGCAGACGTCGTTCTCCGCGTTGTTCGCCGCGGACGCGCGCCAGGCGATGAGCCAGTCATGACAGTGTCAGTCGTTATAGTCCCAGCCAGGACGCGGGCAGCCAGGGCGGTGCCAGCCAGGGCGGTGCCAGCCAGGGCGGTGCCAGCCAGGGCGGTGCCAGCCAGGGCGGTGCCAGCCAGGGCGGTGCGGGTGCTGCTGGGAGTGCTCGCCGTCGGGGGCGTGCTCGCCGGATGTGCGTCGGCCAGCAGCCCGGCCGACGCCCACAGCCCCTACCCGCACGGTGACGGCCCCGCTGGCTACCTCCATGACGACGGCCAAGGGACAAGCGTGGGCGATCGTCGCGATGGGCGGATCGGCCGCGGACGGCGACCTGTTCTGGGAGCTGGTTACCCGTCTGCCGGGCAGCAGCCAGTGGAAGCTGGTCACGCCACCCGGGGTCGCCGACAACGGAGGCCTGGTCGCCACCGGCAGCAACGGGCCGCTCACGGTCGCCTTCGAGGCTAGCCAGGACCTGGTCTTCTCCCCGCTGGCGCAGACGAGCAACGGCGGCCGGACCTGGGGCACCGGCCTGCTGGACGCTTCGGTGGCCACCGTCCCCGACGCGCTCGCCGCGGACGGCACCGCGATGCTCGCGCTGCTGAACGACGGTGACATCGACCAGTCCACGACGGGCCAGGCCGCCAGCGGGGACTGGGCGCAACTGTCGACTCCCGGTGCCGTCGCGGTATCCGCGGCGGGTCGCAGCTGCCAGGTCACCGGCCTGACCGCGGTGGCTTACACCCCGTCAGGCACGCCGCTCGCCGCTGCCTCCTGCGCCCGGCCGGGCATCGCGGGGATCTTCGCCCGGGTAGCGGGCAGCTGGCAGGCATCCGGGCCAACGGTTCCCGGCGGGCAGGCCGTCCGGGTCGCGCGACTTTCCCAGACGCCCGTCGGCGACACCGCCCTGCTGCAGGAAGGTGCCTCCGGTGGCGCGAGCCTGCTCGCCGCGTGGACGGGCAACGGCACGCAGTGGACGGTCTCACCGTCACTGCCGCTGCACGGTGACCGGGTCGAGGCCTCCGGAACCGGGGCGGGGGGCGCCCTGTGGGTGCTGCTGTCCGGTGATCGCGCGCAAACCCTGGCCGCACCTGGTGCCGCCTGGCGGGAGCTTCCAGCACCGCCGCGGGGGACGGCCGCCCTGGCAGCTGGCCCCGATGGCAGCTACGAAGCCCTCGCTGTCTCCGGCGCCCGCCTTACCATCTACCAGCTGACCAGCGCCGGGTCATGGACGGCGGGGCAGGTGATCTCGGTGCCAATCCAGAGCGGGTCATCAAGCTAGCCAATGCGACGCGGGAGCAATCGGGGCAATCACGGTTAAATTGCTGTGATTAAACCTCCTGGGGGTATTTGGCAAACGTACCAGGTAGTTACGCGAGCATCTCGCCGCTCATTTGGGTATTGCACTGACCTGGCGGTCGTGTAATGCTGGAACCGCTAGCTAAGTGACCGACGGGAGTACGGATGAACGATCACGGACACCTCACCCGGATGGTCTTGCTGTGCGGCCAGTGCAACTGCGGATGCCCAGAGGTGCTCATCGACAACAGCGCTTCGCCAGAGCGGCGGATCGTCATCGCCGATGATTTCGGGCAATCGGTGCAGATGAGCGTGGATCAGTTCCAGGTTCTTGTCGAGGAGGCTCGCGCTGGCCACCTCGACGAGATACTGGGTGCACTAGCCGCCACCTGACGGCCAGACGGGCTGCCGGGCACGCTGCCGTGCCCGGCAGCAGCCTTTATCCCAGGTCCTGTTACGCTGTTGTTTCCGCCGGGCAGGGCTTCGCTAATCAGGACCGCACGAGGCGGGCGATCGCGGCCGAGGCCTCGTGGACCTTGTCGGAAGCGCCCTCGCCGCCCTCGGCAATGGCCTGCGCGATGCAATGGCCGAGATGATCTTCAAGCAGTTCGAGGGCGAGTGATTCCAGGGCCCTAGTCGCGGCGGATACCTGAGTGAGGATAGCGATGCAGTACTTCTCTTCCTCTATCATCCGTTGCAGGCCGCGCACCGAAGGACTTTTCCTTCGCATCTTTCCTGCCCTACGGTAATGCGCGGCCGGCAGGCGATTTTACCGTTGGACTAGTCCGTCAGGCCGGCCCAGTTCCAAGGCTGTGCAGCAGGCCGGTACTGGAACTGCCCGGGGCGCCGTCTGACTCGGGCGGCGGGAAGTGCGTGCGAAACGTGAACGCGTAGGGCGTGGGACCATGCTCGCGTAGGTGCCGCACTCGGTTCTCGGCCTCACCGGTCGTCGGGATATGGTCGCGCTCGATCCACCACAAGGCGGCGTAGGCGTCCTTCATCTTCTCGAACCATTCCCGGCGTCGGCGCAGCACGGCGAGATGCGCGTCGCCGTACACGTACGCGCCGAGTGCCTCGACCGATTCCCACACGGACATGTTGACCAGGATCGCGCCGTCAGCGCCCTCGGCGTCCTCGAAGACACGCAGTGAGGTCGCGTTTCCCTCCTGCGTCCGCAGCCGCCAGATGAACCCCGGCGCGGCGTCCGCGACCGCGTTGACCGGGTCCAGCGCCGCGACGAAACCCGCGAGCTGCTCGCTGTCCAGCGGCGCGGCCAGCCGCCCGATGTTGACCTGGGCGAGCACGCAACTGGTGGCCTCATTCATCACACAACTCCACCAGCTTCGTCATGGTCAGCCAGTTGCGCGCCGTCCCGGTAGCGCCCGACTTCGGGGAACTGACGATCCGCAAGACCGCCTGGGCAAGGTCACTATTACCGTACCCGTCCGGCGTGTGCAGGTACAGCGTCCGCCCGACGGCCCGCACCTGGTCCGCCGCCCCTTTCGACGAGGCCTGCGCCGCAGCGGCATCGAGCCGCTCCGTCAGGGAGGGAGTCGGCAGCTGGTTCAAGATGACCGCGTGCACCTTCTTGGGGTCGGACTGACCGGGGAAGGGATTGGCCGCGATGACCGCGGCCAGCTCGTCACGGGTCAAGATCACGACCGGGGCGATGACGCCGAGCTTCTCGGTGATCGCGGCCATCATCTCCTGCGCCATGGCTGCGGTGTCGCCGGCCCCGGCGGCCGCCGTGAACAGCACGTTTCCGCTCTGGATGTAGCTCGTCACGTCCCCGTGCCCGAGTCTGGCCACGACTGCACGCAAGTCCGCCATGGCCACCTTGTTGCGCCCGCCAAGGTTAATGCCCCGGAGCAGCGCGATGTGATTGGGCATGTCGCTATTGTGCCGTCACCGCGGGCCGCCCGCGCGCGACTCTCGTAAGTTGCGGCTTACCGCAGGTAGGAAGCCCCGTTCAGGTCAAGCACGGCCCCGCTCGCCCATTCCGCCTCCGGTGAGGCCAGGTACAGGACAGCCGCCGCGATTTCCTCGACCCTCGCCACCCGGTTAAACGGCGACTGCGCCCGGATGCCGTCGCCTGCCGCGGTCGCGAGTAGCCCGGCGGCCATGTCCGTCTGCACGTAGCCGGGGGCCACGCTTGCCACGGTGATGCCGTGCGGCGCGAGGGCTTGTGCCAGCGACTGCCCGAACGCGTGCAGGGCCGCCTTGCTCGCCCCGTAGGCGGGGTGCGTCGGCTCGCCACGGTAGGCACCGCGCGATCCCACGTTGACGATGCGGCCGCCAGCACCGCTGGCGGCCATGTGCCGCACCGCGCACCAGGTCGCGTTCGCCGCGCCCACCAGGTTGATGTCCAGCGTCGTCCGCCAGGCCGCCTGCCACTGCTCGTAGGACGACTCGAGCACCGGGTGATCAGGGTAGACACCGGCGTTGTTGACGAGGACATCGAGCCCGCCAAGCTGCGCGGCGGCCGCGTCGACCATGGCCCTGACGCCGTCCGGGTCCGCCAGGTCCGCCTGGACGGTTACGTGTTCCTGGCCCGGCTGCGCGGGGCGCGGCAAGCTGGCTCTGACAGCCTCAGCGGCGTCGGCTGCCTCCCGGTAGTGCACCGCCACCCGGTCCCCCCGCTCAGCGAACGCCTTCGCGATCGCCGCCCCAATCCCGCGAGACCCACCTGTCACAAGAACCGCACGCTGACCCATTTGCCCCACTTTACCTGCTTGCGTATGGTCCTCGTTGGTCGGGGCACGTCGTTGGCCTGGGACAAGGCTGGCCAGCCTTAGTCACCCGGACGGTTACTACTGCCTGTAGTCCGACAAGAAGGTCGCCAGGCGGTCGATCGCCTCGGCCAGGATGTCGACAGGGGCGAGGAACACCACGCGCACGTGGTCCGTCGAGGGCAGGTTGAACCCGGTCCCGTGCGTCAGCAGCACGTGCTGCTGCTCCAGGAAGTCGATGCACATCTTCTGGTCGTCGGAGATCTTGTGCACCTCCGGGTCGAGCCGCGGGAACAGGTACAGCGCCCCGGCTGGCTGGTAGCAGTCGACGCCGGGGATCGCGGTCAGCAGCTGCCACGCCAGGTCCCGCTGGTCGCGCAGCCGCCCGCCGGGCAGCAGCAGCGGCGTGATGTCGATGCCGCCGTCGAGCGCGGCCGAGATCGCGTGCTGCGCCGGGACGTTCGGGCACATCCGCATGTTCCCGAGCAGTTCCAGGCCCTCGAGATACTCCGCGATCGGCTCGCGCGGCCCCGTAACGAGCAGCCAGCCCGAGCGGAACCCCGCCAGCCGATAGGTCTTGGACATTCCGCCCAGCGTGAGGATCGGCAGGTCCGGCGCCAGCGCGGCCACGTGATGGTGAATCGCGCCGTCGTAGACGATCTGGTCGTAGATCTCGTCGGCGAGCACCAGCAGGTTGTGCTCCCTGGCGATCTGGAGCAGCTGCTCCAGCGTCTGCCGGGAGTAAACGGCGCCCGTCGGGTTATTCGGGTTGATGATGACCAGCGCGCGGGTCTTGTCCGTGACCAGCGAGGCCACGTGCTCGACGTCCGGATTCCAGTCCAGGTCCTCGGCGCACCGGTAGTGCACCGCCCGCCCGCCGCACAGGCTCACGGCCCCGGTCCACAGCGGGTAGTCCGGGGTGGGTACCAGCACCTCGTCACCGGCGTTGAGCAGTGCCTGCAGTGACATGACGATCAGCTCGGACACGCCGTTGCCAAGGTAAATGCTGTCCACGGACAGCCCGCGGACGCCGCGCCGGTCGTAGTACCGCTGCACGGCCTCGCGTGCCTGGAGTATGCCGCGGGCGTCGGAGTACCCTTGCGAGGCGGCCACGGCGGCTTTCACGTGCTCGATCACCGCGTCCGGCGAGAACATCCCGAACGGCGCCGGGTTGCCGATGTTGAGCTTGATGATCTCGTGCCCTTCGGCCTCAAGCTCCCTCGCTCGCCGCAGCACCGGGCCCCGGATGTCGTATCGAACATCAGCCAGCCGCGTTGCCTGTTCTATCACGTATGCCCCTCCCCGCTCCCTGGTGCATGCCCTTGCATCGAATGTTACCGGCTCGTTGCACGCCGCGCTAACGGTTACCCAGACCGATTGGCCCAAGAATCGGCCCGGACGGGGATCGAATTCCCAAGCCCGAGCAGGCGCTATTTCGAGGGCACGTTCCAGGTCACGATGACCGGCTCGTCATGCTCGGTGCCCAAGCTGGAGACCGTTCCGGTATCCAGCCGGAACAGCCGTCCCTCGGCCGGCTCTAGGCCCAGGTAGCGGGCCACCAGGACGCGCAGCACGTGGCCGTGCGCGACCAGGGCGACGTCGCCATCGGGCAGCAGCCGGCGCACCCGGGCAAGCACCCGGTCGACCCGCGCGCCGACCTGCTCGACCGTCTCGCCGGGGTGCTCCGCGTCGCCGGGGATCACGCCGTCGTGCCACAGGTACCAGCCCGGCCGCTCAGCCTGAATCTGGGCGGTCGTCAGCCCCTCATAGCCGCCGTAGTCCCACTCCCACAGGTCCGGGTCGGTCTGCGACTTCACCGCGCTCACCGAACCCGGCTCGTCCGGCCCGCCAAGCCCAGCCAGCTCCGCCGTCCGCACCGCGCGGCTGGCCGGCGAGGTGACTGCGGCCACGATGGCGCTCCCGTCGGCGACCCGGCAGGCGAGCTTCGGGGCCAGGGCCGACGCGCTCGCTTCTCCCTCCGGCGTGAGGGGGATATCGGTCCGTCCGGTGTGCTTGCCGGCCACGCTCCATGTGGTCTGGCCGTGCCGGAGCAAGATCAGTTCACCCATGCGCCAATGATGACCCATCGGCACCACCGCCAGTCGGCTACCCTCGCTATGTGACGGGCATGCGCGCGGCATTGATCACGATCTGCGGCATTATCGCTGCGGGGAGTCTGGGCATCGTCATCCAGGCAGCCCGGTACGCGCACGACGAGTCCACTCGCGGCCCATCAGAAGCAGAGATCGCGCAGGCGCAAGCGACAGCCGTCGCGCAGCGCTGGGAGCGGCTGCCGCTCCGCCTGATCTTTCCCGCGACCGTCGCGTACACCACCGCGCAGGACACCAGCGAGATCGCCACCCGGCTCGGCATCAGTCCAGGCGACAGCTGCGGGCAGTCCCTGGACGTGACCGTGGCGGGCGCGGCGGATCGTTACGGCTGCCTGGCGGTGCTGCGCGCCAGCTACGCCGACGAACTGGGCGGCACGGTCTACACCGTCGGCGTGGTCGTGTTTCCCGACAACGGCGCCGCCCGCGACTTCGACAGCTCGATGCCAGTGGGCGCCTATCTCGCTACCGGGCTGAACGCGCTGGCCGTCAGCGGCACTGCCGCCGCGCGGTTCACCAACCCGGCGCGGCAGGCCACCGTCGCCGGGGTCGCCGGCCCGTACGTCGTGGTCGCCGTGTCCGGGTACGCCGACGGCAGGCCAGCGGGCAAGGCAACGCAGCCCCGTGACCCGGTGTTCGGGCCGGCCAGGCAACTCGTGGCCGCGGTCGAGGCACCGCTCGCCGCTCCCGCGCAAGTCAGCTGCGCAGCCCCGGAGTTCACGTGCTAGCGGCCCGGCGCGCCCTGCTGGCTGCCACCACGATCTGGGCACCAGTGATCGCCCCGCCCGCCGCCCTAGCGACGCCAGCGATCCCGGCCGGGATCACGGTTCCCGCGCCGCCGGCGCGGCTCACGCAGGTCCGCGCGGCCGAGATGCCCGCGCTGGACGCGATCGACGTGCCGGCCGCCTGGCGGGTGACCATGGGCAAGGGCATTCTCGTCGCGGTCTTGGACACCGGAGTCGACTCGACCGTGCCCGACCTCGCCGGGCAAGTCACGCTCGGCCCGGACTACCTGCATGGCGTGGACCCATCCGGCTACCAGTTGCCGCTTGACCACGGCACTTACATCGCCTCGCTGATAGCAGGGCACGGCCGGGGACCTGGCGATGACCTGGGCGTCATCGGCGTCGCGCCGCGGGCGCGAATCCTGTCTGTCCGGGTAATACCTGACGATAGCGAGCCAGGCCTCGCTGCCTACAACAAGAAGCCGCGGTATGCCAATGCGATCGCCGACGGCGTCTACTACGCTGTCCAGCACCGTGCCCGCGTGATCAACATGTCGCTGGGATCGCAGCAGCCTACCGGCGGGCTGCGCGCGGCGATCGCGTACGCCATCTCCCGTGGTGTCGTCGTCGTCGCCTCGGCCGGGAACAACGGAACGCCCCGTGCCTTCGCTCCTTACGTCTACCCCGCATCGTTCACCGGGGTGATCGCCGTTGCCGCGCTGAACCCCGATGGCGTGCGGGCGGCGTTCTCCGAGCAGAACTCCTCGGTCGTCATCTCCGCGCCCGGCGTCGACGTGATCGGGACGGGCCCCGCGACGAGTACGTCGACGCGGCCGGGACCAGCCCGGCCGCCGCCTTCGTCAGCGGTGTCGCCGCACTGGTCCTGTCGAAGTATCCCGGCCTGTCCCCGGCGCTGGTGGAGCAGGCGATCATCAGCTCCGCCAGCCATCAGCCGGCGGGCGGCTACAGCGTCGATGCCGGCTTCGGCGAGGTGGACGCCGCCGCCGCGCTCAAAGCCGCCGCCACGCTGGCCATCGCGTCCCGGCAGGCCGCCCGCCTAGGCGCGACGATGGCCAGCAGGAAAGCGCGGGTCGCCCGGTCCCCGGCACCCATCGTGGTCACGCACCGGAACGGGACGCTCGTCGTGGCCTGGGTGGTTGTCTCCATCATCGCGGCAGTGCTCGCCGCGATCGCCCTCGCGGCGCTCATCGTTTCCCTGCGCCGTCCGCGGCCTGGGCTGCCGGGCCACGAGATGGCCGCCATGCCGTCCGATGATGACCTGATCGGCTGACGAGGGCCTACAGGAGGCGCCGCAGCCGGAACAGGTCCTTGACGCTCGCCTCGATCTTCACCTTGCCCTGCATCCACGCGCGGGCGATGTTCATCGGCTGCTCAGCCAGCGATATCACCTCGTCGCTGGCCGCGATCAGTCGCATGTCCGCCTTCTGCTCGTCAGGCCCGGCGACCCGCACCGGGTCCTCGCCCGCCCCCAGAACCGTCACGAAGGTCACATCGAGGTCCGAAACAGTGACGCTGATCGTCCGGTTGCCGAAGTACTCCTGCCGCTCCTGCGGGCGCATCTCCGACAGACGCCCAGCCAGCTTCTGCAGCGCCTGCTGGCACTCCTGCGCGGTGTGCATGTTGTGCCTCGCTCATTCCTGGACGGTAGCGTTCACGCGGAGATTAGCAGAGGTAGGGGACAATCAATTTCATGGACACAGAACGAGCCTCCCCCAGCCGCAGCCCACAGGGGACTGCCGCGTGGATGACGCCATCGCGGGGCTGGCCGTGCTGAGCGACCTGCCCCTGGACGAGCACCCGTCCGTCCTTGAAGGGGTGCACGACCGACTGCGGGAGATCCTCGGCGAGCTGGCGACTCCCTCGCCCGGAACGACGACCCCCGGTCCCTCACGAGGCGGCGCTCCCGACGGCCAGTGGCAGCAGGGGCAGCTGGGACAGCAGGAGCATCCGGGCCCGTCGGGGCAGTACGGGCAGCGGCGGCGATGACAACTCGGGTCCGGCTGGACGCCGAGCTGGTCAGGCGGGGGCTTGCGCGGTCCCGGGAGCAGGCCGCGGAGCTGATCTCGGCCGGCCGGGTATCGGTCGGCGGCCAGCCAGCCGCCAAGCCCGCGACCCAGGTCGGCAAGGACGCGGCGGTCCTCGTCGCCCCGGCGGAGACCGACGCGCCACCGGAGTACGTCTCGCGGGGCGGCCACAAGCTCGCCGGAGCGCTCGCCGTGTTCGGAGGCCTGTCCGCCGATGGTCCGCCCTCAGCGTCCCCCGCCTCCCCCTTGATGTCCCCCGCCCCGCCCTCGGCGGCCCTAGCCCCGTTCACCACTCCAACCTCCTGTGCCGCCCCTGCCCCGGCAAGGCTTGCCGTCGCAGGCCGGCGGTGCCTGGACGTCGGCGCGTCCACGGGCGGGTTCACTGACGTTCTGCTGCGCGCGGGCGCGGCGCACGTGGTCGCGGTGGACGTGGGGTACGGACAGCTCGCCTGGTCGCTGCGGACCGACCCGCGGGTGACGGTGCTGGATCGGGTGAACGTGCGGGCCTTGGAGCCGGCCCAGGTGGCACCGCCGCCGTCGCTGGTCGTGGGGGACTTGTCATTCATTTCCCTGAAGCTGGTGCTGCCCGCTCTGGTCGCCTGCTGCGAGCCGGACGGCGATTACGTCCTGATGGTCAAGCCACAGTTCGAGGTCGGTAAGGATAGGGTCGGATCCGGGGGCGTGGTCCGAGACCCGCAGGCACGCGCGGACGCTGTCCGGGCCGTCGCTGGGGCCGCCGCTGACAGCGGCCTCGGCGTGCGAGGCGTGACCGCGACCCGCTGCCGGGACCGGCCGGCAACGTGGAGTACTTCTTGTGGCTGCACCGGGGGTGGCCGCCGCTTGACGAGGGTGACCTGCGGCACGCCATCGCCGAGGGACCTGAATAACGGTCGGCCAGGAGACAATAAGGCCACCCCGGCCCCCGTGGTCGGGTCCCGGGAGACAATAAGGCCGCCGCGATGCCTGGACTGAGTGGAGCGACCGAGGAACGAGGAAGCGAAGCGAGGGAAGGCAGCGCGTGAAGGCGGCCGCATCGGGGGGTACGGGGGTCGCCCCCCCCGGGAGACAACGGCATCGGGGGGTACGGGGGGTCGCCCCCCCGGGAGACAACGGCATCGGGGGGTACGGGGGTCGCCCCCCCGGAAGACAGCCGCATCGGGGGGTACGAGGGGTCGCCCCCCGGAAGACAACAGCGAGAGGAACTGGCACCCGGTGGGTGAATCACAGCGGACGATGCTCGTCATGGTCCATGCCGGCCGGCCTCGGGCGCTCGACAGCGCCCGGCTTGTCATCAGCAGGCTCCGCGAGGCCGGCGTCACGGTACGGGTCACCGACTCCGAGGCGGACGCGCTCGGCTGCCCCGCCGAGATGGTCGTGCCGGCTGGCGCGGACGCCGCCGACGGCGCCGAGCTGGTGATCGTTCTCGGCGGCGACGGCTCCCTGCTGCGCGCGGCCGAGCTCGCCAGGCCGGCCCGCACCCCGCTGATCGGGGTGAACCTGGGCCACGTGGGCTTCCTCGCCGAGGCGGAGGTGGACGGCCTGGCCGCAACCGTCGACAAGCTCATCGAAGGCAGGTACGCGGTCGAGGAGCGCATGACGGTCGATGTCGTTGCCCGGTCCAACGGGACGGAGCTGGCGCGTACCTGGGCCCTGAACGAGGCGACTGTGGAGAAGGGCGCCAGGGAGCGGATGGTTGAGGTCGTCATCGAGATCGACGGCCGCCCGCTGTCTCGGTGGGGCTGCGACGGCGTGGTGTGCGCGACCCCGACCGGGTCCACCGCCTACGCGTTCTCCGCTGGCGGACCAGTCGTCTGGCCGGGAGTCGAGGCGCTGCTCATGGTTCCGATCAGCGCCCACGCGCTATTCGCCCCGCCGATGGTGGTATCGCCGGAGTCAGTCCTTGCGGTAGAACTGTTGTACGAGGTGCAGCGTGCCGGTGAGGCACCCGACGAGGGTGGCCAGTCCGCCACGGAGACGGGCTGCGCTGGCGAGACAGGTGGTGCCGTGATGTGGTGCGATGGGCGTCGGAAGGTGGAACTGCCGCCCGGAGCACGGGTTGAGGTCCGGCGCGGGTCGGTGCCGGTCCTGCTCGCGCGGGTTCACGGCATGGACTTGGGCAGCGGTGGCGAGTTCACCGACCGGCTGGTCGCGAAGTTCGGGCTGCCCGTTGCGGGCTGGCGTGGCAGGTCTACGTGCGGCGGATAATTCTGGCAATCTTGGACTAGCAAGGGCTGAGCGCGGCTTGGTGTGTAGCCACGCGGGAGACAGGGAGACGGCTGGCGGTCATGCTTGAGGAAGTCCGCATCACCGGGCTCGGGGTCATCAACGATGCGCTGCTCGAGCTATCGCCCGGCTTCACCGCGCTGACGGGCGAGACCGGCGCGGGAAAGACGATGGTTGTCACCGGGCTGGGCATGCTGTTCGGCGGAAAGGCGGACCCGGCCCGCATTCGCCCCGGGCAGCAGCGGGCCTCGGTGGAAGGCCGGCTGCGGGTCGCTGCGGACGGGAAGGCCGCGCGGCACGTCGAGGAGGCGGGCGGGGACCTGGATGACGACGGGACGCTGGTCCTGACGAGGTCTATCTCGACCGAGGGCCGGTCGCGCGCGACGGCCGGCGGGCGCACCGTGAACGTGTCGCTGCTACTCGGCCTGGCCGACGACCTGGTCGCCGTGCACGGGCAGTCCGACCAGCAGCAGCTACTGAAGCCGGGACGGCAGCGGGATGCGCTCGACAAGTACGCGGGCGGCGAGCTCACGGCGGTGCTGGGCGACTACCAGCGGATCTACCAGCGCCATCGCGCGGTGAAGGCATCGCTGGCGCAGATCACGGCCACTACCAGGCAGCGGGCTACCGAGGCCGAGGTGCTCCGCGGCGGGCTGGCGGAGATCGACAAGCTTGAGCCAGCCGATGGGGAGGACCAGGCGCTGCGCGCCGAAGAAGAGCGGCTGGCCAACGCCGACGCGCTGCACTCGGCAGCGTCGCTGGCGCACGGGGCCCTGCAGGGCGACCCGTCGTCTGGTTCCGAGGGCGCTGACGCGCTTACCCTGCTCGGGAACGCCCGATCGGCGCTGGACGGCGTCGCCCGGTACGACGCCGAGCTGGCCAGCCTTGGGGCGCGCCTATCGGAAGCCATCTACCTGCTGTCAGACGTGGCGGGCGAACTGGCGTCCTACGTGCAGTCCGTCGACGCCGACCCAGCACGGCTGGCGGCCGTCCAGGAGCGCCGGTCAGCACTGGGCCGGCTGATCCGCGCCTACGGGTATGGCGGCCCCTACGAGCTGAGCAAGGCGCCAGCCGAGGTACCCGCTACCGGTCCCGCTCTCGCGCAGGGAACAGTAGCGGCCGTGCTCGACTGGGCGCGCAACGCCGCCGTCCGGCTGGCCGAGCTGGACGGCGACGATGACGCGATCGCCGAGCTGGCGGCCGAGGAAGCGTCGCTCGCGGCCGAGGTAACGGCGCTGGCCGAGCAGCTGTCGGGCCTGCGGAGCGAGGCCGCCGAGCGGTTCGCCGCGGACGTTACCACCGAGCTGACCGCGCTGGCCATGCCGCACGCGCGGATCGCGGCGGTGGTCTCGCGGATGGACGAGCCGGGACCGTTCGGCGTCGATGATGTCGAGCTGCGGCTCGCGTCTAACCCGGGCGCGCCGTTCCTGCCGCTGCACAAGGGCGCGTCCGGTGGCGAGCTGTCCCGTGTCATGCTGGCGATCGAGGTCGTCTTCGCTGGGGCGGACCCGGTGCCCACGTTCGTGTTCGACGAGGTGGACGCCGGCGTCGGTGGCAAGGCGGCGGTCGAGATCGGCCGCCGCCTGGCGAAGCTGGCCCGGATGGCGCAGGTCATCGTCGTCACCCACCTGCCGCAGGTCGCGGCGTTCGCGGACAACCACCTCGTGGTGGCAAAGGCCAGCGACGGCACCATTACCTCAAGCGGCGTTCTCCGCCTCGACCATGACGGCCGGGTCCGGGAGCTGTCGCGGATGCTGGCAGGAATGGAGGACTCGGAGTTCGGCCAGGCCCACGCGGCTGAGCTCCTAGCCCTGGCGGCCGAGCAGGCCGCCCGCGCCTAGCGGTTACCATCCGTATCTTCTTAGTCGCCCTTGGTTACGGTCTGGTTCTTCGGGTATTGATCGCTGAGCAAGAGTAAAGCGTGGCGTTCCGGACAGTACTTTGTGGCGTCGAGGGCTGGGAACCGTCGCGTTCCCGGACTCCGCGTCCCCGTCCGGAACGTGGCTTGCCCGGATACGGGGGGAAGCGTGGTTGCTGCCTACCTGCTAGTGAACCTGCTGCTCATCGTCCCAGTGATCGCGAGTGTCATACGGGCACAAGCCCCACTGGGGTCCGACAGCACGGGCACGCGGTTGACCGGCCCGAACTCGGGCTGGGAGATCTATACGTTCACTGGCTATGTGACGAACTCGCAGTCGCACACCGAGGCCTACGGCTTCGGTGAGAACGCACTGTTCACACGGGTGACTGACCTCCTGCGGCTCACCGACGGGACAATGGAGTACACCGTGTCCGTCGACGGCTTCGACGTCTGGCTGCACCCTGGCCAGGTGGCAACCGTCTGCCAGGCGGTCAATGGCCACCGGGCCGAGTACATCGCGGTCATCAACGACTCGACCGGTGAGCAGTTCTTCAACGAGCGCGCCCTGTGGCGGATCGCCGCGCCCGGCTTCGACCGGCTGCTCATCGCGCTGTTCGCGGGCCTGTTCTTCTGGCTGGTGCTGGTCGCCGTGGTCGCCTGGGCGGTCACTGTCCGCTCGCAGGTCCGCCGCTTCCAGTACATCGGCGTCGGCCCGATCTTGCGCCGCGCCAACTCCGAGGCCTACGCCCTGCGCAAGCCCTGGGCCGCCTGATAAGCGGAGATAGAGGCTATGCCGCTATGCCGCTATGCCGCTAGTCGCGGTTGCCGACGCGATTTATGCATGTACTTCCCGTTGCCCCAGTAGCCTGCGAATGGTGCCCGTAGGATCGCGGGGAACCGGGTTCGGGTAGCGCGCTAGACACCGCCACGGCGCAGCCACTGCCTGGCGGGCCGCCGGGGCCTAGGATGGAGCAGTGAGTGCACTTAGGGTTCTTTTCATAGGTGGTAGCGGGCTTATCTCATCGGCGTGCGCGCGGGTCGCCGTTGAGAGCGGGATCGAGCTGACCGTGCTGAATCGGGGGCAGACGGCCTCGAGGCCGCTGCCGGCTGGTGTCACCGAGGTGCGGGCGGATGTGCGCGATGCCGCCGCCGTCCGGGAGGCGCTGGGGGGCAGCGAGTTTGACTCCGTCGTGGACTGGGTCGCGTTCACGACCGAGCACGTGCGGACGGACCTGGACCTGTTCCGCGGGAGAACCGGGCAGTACGTGTTCATCTCGACCGCTTCGGCCTACCAGACACCGCCGTCGCGGCTGCCGGTGACCGAGTCGACGCCGCTGCGGAACCCGTTCTGGCAGTATTCCCGTGACAAGATCGCCTGCGAGGACCTGCTGGTCGCCGAGTACCGCGACAGCGGGTTCCCGGTGACGATCGTGCGGCCGTCGCACACCTACGACGAGAGCAGGACGGTCCTGGAGCGCGGCTGGACGCTGCTCGCGCGGATGCTCGCGGGCAAGCCGGTGATCGTGCACGGCGACGGGACGTCACTGTGGACCGTCACGCACAACACGGACTTCGCACGGGGGTTCGTGCCGCTGCTCGGGCACCCGCGGACCTACGGCGAGGCGTTCCACATCACCTCGGACGACTTCCTGACCTGGGACCAGATCGCCCATGCCCTGGCGGCCGGGCTCGGGGTGACACCGCGGATCGTGCACGTGCCGTCGCAGGTGATCGCCGCCGCTGACCCGGAGTGGGGTGTCGGGCTGGTCGGGGACAAGGCGCACTCGATGATCTTTGACAACTCCAAGCTGCGGACCATCGTGCCGGGCTGGCACGCTGCGGTGCCGTTCGAGCGCGGTGCCCACCAGATCGCGGAATGGCACCTCGCGGACCCGGCCCGGCAGGTCGTCAGCCCCGGGCTCGACGCCCTCATGGACAAGCTCGCGGCCGACTTCGGCGTCGACGCCTAATGCTGGCGGAGGCCGGGTCGCTGCGGCCCGGCCTCGCTAGCGTGACTCGATACGGAAGACGGGGTAGCCGGGGGCGGCGGCGCGGAGCTCCTCGTCGGTGGACTTGGCGGTGAGGCCATTGAAGAAGACGCCGGTCTCGAAGGCCCACTTCCTGAGGTAGGCGCGCAGCAGTTCGGGCTTGTCGTCATCGGCGATCTCGCTGGCCCGGATCGGCTCGACCTTGCGGCCGATGCGGAGCTCGGCCTCGCCGCCCGCGGCACGGATGTTGCGGACCCACTGGGTATTGCCACGCGGCGCGACCAGGTAGCGCTGATCCTGGTAGGGCAGCGGGTTGACGGGCTGGCTGCGAAGCTCGCCGCTCTTTCGGCCGCGTACGTACAGCACCCGTGAGCCGTAGACGCTGATGCCCCGACGGCTCAGCCAGGCGACGGACTCGTTGAAGAAGCTGGTCGACTTGGCGGGCTTTACGTAGCGAGTCTCGGTGTTCATCGTGATCTCCTCCTGCTTCATTTCGAGAGCGCCGCTCTCTGTTAAGATCAGTGAACCCGCCCGGGCGGCAATTGTCAAGAGCAGTGCTCTCGTTTTGTTCCGGCGATCTCGGAGGTACGAGTCATGGCCCCAGGGAAGGCATCCACGACGGCGCGGGAGCGCGCCCGGGCCTCGCTCACCGCAGACATCAAGCAGGAGGCCCGGCGGCAGCTTGCCCAGGTCGGCGCCGACGGGCTGTCGCTGCGGGCTGTCGCCCGCGAGCTTGGCATGGTGTCCTCGGCGCTCTACCGCTACTTCCCGAGCAAAGATGAACTGCTCACCGCGCTGATCGTCGATGCTTACAACGCGGTCGGTGAGGTGGCCGAGAAAGCGGCGGGGGAGCGGGCACTAGGCCCGCGCGGGCAATGGCTCGCGACCTGCCGCGCGATCCGCGCCTGGGCCCTAGCGAACCCACACGAGTACGCGCTGATCTACGGCTCGCCGGTGCCGGGGTACCGCGCGCCCGAGGCGACGATCGGCCCGGCGGGCCGGGTGCCGCTAGCGCTGATCTCCCTGCTTGACGATGTTAAGGGAGCCGAGATGGATGTCACTGGAGTCCTCGCCGGACAGGCGGTGGCAGTGGTGGCCATGCTGACCCCCTCCGTGCGGCCCGAGGTCCTGCTGCGTGGCGTCCTGGCCTGGACCCAGCTCTTCGGGATGATCAGCTTCGAGCTGTTCGGCCAGTTCGCGCGGACCTTTGAGCCAGCCGACGAGCTGTTCGAGTACGCGGCGCGGCAGATGGCGCTGCTGGCAGGGCTGTGATGGGTTAAAGCTGCGTCAGCGGGGAACTAGAAAACCTATCGACCGCGAAGAGTTACTCAATGATTACGTTTCGTGGTGCCACTAGTTCCCGAGACAGCCCAACGGGGGGATTACACGTGGGAATCCAGGACATCGTTAGCCAGATGGGCGGCCAGCAGGGCGCCATGGACCAGATGCAGGACCTGTTCGGCGGCAAGGGCATTCAGGGCATCGTGTCGCGGATGACCCAGGCCGGCATGGGCCAGCAGGTCCAGTCATGGATCGGGAAGGGCGACAATCAGTCCATCTCCGGCCAGCAGATCAAGCAGGCGGTGGACCCAGCGGCGCTGCAGCGCATGTCGCAGAAGACCGGCATGGAGCCGACCAGGTCTGTGACCATGCCGCGCAGGTGCTGCCGCACCTCATGGACCAGGCCACGCCGGAGGGGCAAATGCCGACCGGGGAGAGCGCCATGTCCCGTGGCAAGAACGCCCTGAAGGGCATGATGCACCGCTAGCGCCCCGCAGGCCAGCCGGTCCCGCTCGCCGTGACGGGGCCGGCCCGCGTCCGGTAGCTCCGCGACGCGGCCAGTGGCCGAAAGAAGCCGCCTTCGCGAGATCAGCGCCCGTGTACCACGCCGCTGGCCAGCAGCGACTCCGGGTCTGGGACGCCCCACTGCTCAAGCACCGAGCGTGAGTGCGTGCCAGGCAGCTCAATTGGCCCGGCGGACCCAGGCGTCCGCGAGAAGCGGGGCGCGACGCCCGGCTGGGTGATCCCGTCCACCGACACGTAGGTGGATCGCGCCGCCAGGTGCGGATGCCCCGGCGCCTGCGCCAGGGACACCACCGGCGCCACGCACGCGTCCGTCCCCTCAAAGAGCCTGGCCCATTCCGCCTGCGTCCGCGAGGAAAACCTGTCCCTTATTACCGAACGAGCCCGCTCCCGGTCCTGTCCGCCGGCGTGCTGCGGCAAGTCCGCCGGTGCAGCCCCGTCGAACAGCAGGCCGATGAAGGTCGCGTAGAACTTCGGCTCGATTGCACCGACCGCCATGTATCGACCGTCCGATGTCTCGTACACGTCGTAGTACGGCTCCCCGGAGTCGAGGAAGTTCACCCCGCGCTCGTCGCGCCACAGGCCGGCGTTCATCAGCGAGTACGTCATCGCCTGCAAGGACGCGGTCCCGTCGACGATCGCGGCGTCCACGACCTGGCCCCGGCCCGACGCGCGCGCCTCCCACAGGGCGGCCATCACGCCGAGGACGAGGAACATCGACCCGCCGCCGAAGTCCCCGACGTAGTTCACCGGGACCTGCGGCGGTCCCCCGGCTCGGCCGATGGCGTGCAGCGCCCCGGTGATCGCGATGTACCCGATGTCGTGGCCCGCCGCTTGCGACAGGGGACCGTCCTGCCCCCATCCCGTCATCCTGCCGTAGACCAGCGACGGGTTGCGCGCCAAGCACTCGGATGGGCCGATGCCGAGCCGTTCGGTGACGCCGGGTCGCAGCCCTTCCAGCAGGACATCGGCCCGGGACGCCAGGTCCAGCACGACGCCGGGCCCGCGCTCGTGCTTGAGGTCCACGATGATCGAGCGCTTGCCCCGGCTGGTGATGTCCGACTCCGGCGGGATGATGGGCACGGTGTCGGGCCGGTCGACCCGGACGACCTCCGCCCCGAGGTCCGCGAGCAGCATGCCGGCCAGCGGCAGGGCCCGATCCCGGCGAGCTCGACGATGCGGACGCCAGCGAGCGGCCCCCGCGATGGTGTGGAAGCATCAGTCACACCCACGATGATCACATCCACGCCGCGAGCGCCGCTAGCCGGAGTGCCGGCCGGCCTCAGCAGGCCGTCACCACGGTCTCCGCCACGATCGAGCGCGCCGTGATGTCCATCGCGGTGCCGTCGCTGGCCCGGCGGATCAGCGTCGCCCCCGGTGTCGCGGGCAGCAGCGTCCCGCACACCTGTGACCCGTTGGTGAGCGTCACCTGCACGAAGGGCACAGTCGGAGACTGTGCTGGCGCAAACCACAACAGGCCTACCGTGATCACGAGCATCACGAGCGCCCCGCCCGCCGCCCGCACGCCATCTTGCAGGAATCCAGCCGCAACGCGTGGCGCGGCCTGTCGCGCCGCATACCACGTCCGAAGCTCGTCGTCGTCGTGGATGGGATACGTCACCGGCCAGCCGTATGCCGCCCGGTAGATCCACAAGACAGCCAGCCCCGCCAGGCCGATCGCGATGGCGGCCGAGATTGCGACGGCTACCTCCCAGCCGGTCACCAAGCTGGTCAGGGTGGACCGGGCACCGATGACGCCAGCCAGCCCGAAGACTCCGAACAGCGCCGTGACGCCGCCGATCCACTTCTCGGCCGCGCTTCGCACGTCAGCGAGCTGCTTCGGTCCCGCCACGCTCAGTGCCTGCGCCGCTGCCTCCAGGGTCGGGTCGGCGGCCGCGGGCGGTGGCGCCAGGGTCACCGTCCCGTCGTCGGCGACCACGGTATCCGCGAGCCACGTTCGCCCGCACCCGGTGCTCACCCCGGCCGGCCGGCCGGGATGGTCCTCGGTGCAGGTGCAGGCGAGCTGGATGGTGAGCGGCTGCGGCTTGGCGGGACCTACCCGTTCCAGGGCGCGGACCCGGCGGGGGATCTCGTGCGACGAGGGGTGACCGCACACCGGGCATGGCCCGTCCAAGGTCAGCACGTCGGCCGAAGCCGACCCATGCCAGGACGCCAGTTGAGCCGAATCAACCGTGACCGGCCCGGCCGCGTATTCGATCGCCATGGTAATCCAGCTTTCCCCAGCGTTTGTCGTACGCTAAATGGCACCAGCCACACGATAGTAGGACGTGAGCGCGGCATAGGGCTGGAGGCTTGCGGGTTGAATCATGCGACAGCGCTGGCCCCATCACTGTGACAATGGATATATGCCCAGGTAGCGAGCATAAAGGGAAATCCGGAGTCAGAGGCGCTTGCGTGCTCACTCCCCTACCGGGAAAACCCCCACAGCCCGTTCCCCGGACCCCCTTTCCCGTCGCTTCGCTCCCTGGACTCGCTCCGCTCGCGAGGAAATCCAGATCGCAATGGAGCGGAACGAGCGCTACGCGCCAGTGCCCCCAAATACGGTGACCCTCAACGTGCCCGCCCGGCCGCCGCCGCGCGGGCATTAGGCCACGACCATGAACAGCAGGCTGCCCCCGCACGCACCACAGCACACCCCAATCAGGCTACTATCAGCTCACGATTAGATACTTAGAGTGAACAATAAGTGGGCCGGGGACACCTGCCCGCCGCCACGCCCAGGAGGCACCACATGACCCGTCGCCACGCCGCGCGCCTAGCCGCCACCGCCGCAACCCTCACCGCCATGACAATCGCGACAACGACGGCACTCATCCCACTCCCAGCCCTCGCCGCCGCCCGCCCCGCAACCCCCACCGATCCGGTGCCCGCGCTCCAGGCACTCGGCCTGGACGTGGTCGACAACGACGGGTTCATCGGAGCCTCCGGCGCCGCCCCTCTGATTCAGGCCGCAGCCAGCCTATTCTCCCAGGTCGGCGACTACGCCCTATTCACCGGCCCGAACGAGACAGGCACCGGCTACCTCGCCATCACCGACGACAACACGCACTACTGGGTCGAACTCCAAGTGCCCGCCAGTACGGTCGGCTCCATAATCAACGACACCACCGACGACGTCGGATTCTTCACCGTCGCCAACCACGAGGGCACCCGGCAAGACGAGGAAGGACCAGAGACCACCGGCAACACCCCGAATCCCGACGCGCCCCGCGCCCGCCCCGACGACTCCGGAGCAAAAGGCGTAGCCGCAGGATCGCCAGGAGTCGTCTCCGGCAACGTCATCCAGATCCCCCTTCATGTCCCGATCAACCTGTGCGGCAACAGCATCGACATCATCGCCCTGCTAAACGCCGCATCCGGCAACACCTGCGTCAACGGATAGCACTAACCCGGCGGCGGCAGCCCGCCACAGCCCCGCCTGTTGAGCGGCACCCGCGGTGCTCATGAAGGACCGCCGCCACCGCCGCACGCGGCAGCCGCCGCAACACGGCGCGCGAAGCGCGCCCCAGGCCCGGTACCACCCCGAGCTGAACACGCCCGCCGCACCAGCCACCGGGCCAGGACACCCGCCCGCCGCAGGCCCGCACCCGACACGCGCCAGGACCACGCCGGCCCCATAGCTGTCACGGGACCTTGCGGGCGCTGCGCCATAGCTGCTGCTATCGCACCAGCCACCGGGCCAAAACACCCGCAGGCCCGCACCCGACACGCGCCAGGACCACGCCGGCCCCATAGCTGTCACGGGACCTTGCGGGCGCTGCGCCATAGCTGCTGCTATCGCACCAGCCACCGGGCCAGGACACCCGCAGGCCCGCACCCGACACGCGCCAGGACCACGCCGGCCCCATAGCTGTCACGGGACCTTGCGGGCGCTGCGCCATAGCTGCTGCTATCGCACCAGCCACCGGGCCAGGACACCCGCAGGCCCGCACCCGACACGCGCCAGGACCACGCCGGCCCCATAGCTGTCACGGGACCTTGCGGGCGCTGCGCCATAGCTGCTGCTATTGCAGCAGCTATGGCGCAGCGCATACATGTGCCGACTGCAGCTATGGGGCCAGGGCTGCTCCTGCAGCGTTACCGATCCGCCGCCGGACATGACATCAAGTAACCAGTCCAAACGCCCGGGACTGCCAGAGTCGGTACGGGATGCAAATAGCACGGGTCCGGTAAATACCTGAATCCCGTGTTGCCGGATTGGCTATGATTTGGCCGCTCGACTGTCTTTCCAGCGGGGGTGTTCATGCGCTACGTCCGGTATCTCCGGGCTTTGTTGTCCGTCCCAGCTATGCGATGGCGGGCCGGCTCGGCTGTGGTCGCGGCGTTCGGCGCCACGGCCCTAGGTGTCGCGCTGCTCGTTGGCGGCCAGGGCACGCCCGTTGCCGGGCTCGTGATGCTGACCGGGAATGTGACCACGATCCCGATGGACGACTCATGCGCAAGCCCGTCCCCGACGAACTCGTCCTTTCCAACAGACTCGGGGACCCCTGCCGACTCAGATTCTCCAACGGACTCAGATTCGCCTACGGACTCAGATTCGCCTACGGACTCAGATTCGGCAACGCCGTGCCCGACCGACACCACCTCGGATTCGCCGACCGACTCGTCGTCGGCCACGGATGCGGATTCGCCGACCGACTCGGGCTCGCCGACCGGCTCGTCGTCGGCCACGGATGCGGATTCGCCGACCGACTCGGGCTCGCCGACCGGCTCATCGACTCCGACCGGCTCATCGACTCCGACAGATTCCGGTTCGCCGACCGACTCGGGCTCGCCAACAGGCTCGGTGACCCCAACCGATTCGGATTCGCCGACAGGCTCGGACTCGCCCACGGACTCGGGCTCGCCGACGGGTTCCGCGACCCCGACGGTCTCCGCTTCGCCCACGCAGACCGTGGCACCAACTCCGTCCGCCTCGGACACGACACCGCCGACGCCGTCCGCGACTGTGACGCCAACCTCGTCGGCCTCCGCTACGACGTCGCCGGTGCCGACCACCGCGCCCCCGACCACGGCACCACCCACCAGTGCGCCCCCGACTACCACGCCCCCGACCGCGACGCCTTCCCCGACGCCGACGGCCGCGCGAGCGCTGTCCACGCTGAGCCTGACCGCCCCGGCGACGGACGTCGCCGGAAAGGCGATCACGTTCACCGGGACCTTGTCGTTTGGCCAGGGCACGGTTGTCCCAGCCGGAACTCCTGTGTCTATCTCGCGCACCAGCCCCACAGGCGTTCCGTTCTCGCTCGGCAGGGTCACGACCCGGACCGGCGGTACCTATGGCTTCATCGCCGCGCCCCCAACCACCGGTATCTATACGTACACGGCCAGTTATGTGGGCAGCGCGACCCAGTCCCCGGCCAGCGTCAGGTACTACGTGACTGTCACTGGCCTGGCGACCACGCTGCGCCTGGCCACCAGCGCGAGTACCGTCAACTACGAGGGGCGGGTCACGTTGACGGCCACCCTCGGCAAGACCGACAACGGCCGCGCGGTGTCGTTTTATGCGCAGTCGGCCGGGAGCAAGAGCAAGAGGCTCATCGGGACGGCGACCGCGAACTCCAGGGGAGTCGCCGCCGTGACGTACGGGCCGCCCTCCAGCACCTACTTCAGCGCGACGTTTTGGGGTGACCAACTGTACGCGCCGGTCACGGCCACCGTCGCCGAGGTGTCCGTCCGGGCCGGGGTCAGCCAGGTCCTCAGCGGCTACTACAAGAGCGAAACCTACCAGGGCACCCTGTACCGGGTGTACCACGACACCGCCACGCTGGATGACACCATCTCCGTCACGCCGAACAAGGCGGATGAGTACATCGAGGTTGTCATTGACGTCTACCTCAAGGGCGCGTGGCGGTCAGACCTCGTCAGCAGTGGTTACCTGTGGGCCAATAGCACGATCCCCGGGGCCTTCGGCCTGGCGAGGGCGGCTGGCGCGAGGTACCGCCTCCAGGCCAGCTACCAGAACGTCTACCCGTCCAAGGCGAAGGACATCACAAATCTGAGCAATGACAGCACCTGGCTGTACTTCGCCGTGACGACCTGAGGTCAAGAGCCGAGGATGTCCTGCGCCGCCAGCCAGCCGATTGCCATGGCTGGGGCTGCCATGCCGCCTGACACCTGGACGGGCAGCACGGAAGCGTCCGCCACCCGAAGCCCCGAGACGCCTCGTACCCGCAGCGTTGCGTCCACCACGTCGTCGTCGCCCGGTCCCATTGCCGCTGACCCGACCGCGTGGTAGATCCCCGTTCCCGTCGCCAGCGCGTATCGCACGACCTCCTGCGGCGTTGCCACCGCCGGGCCAGGAAACTCCTCGCAGCCGATGAGGTCCGCGATAGGCCCGCAGCCCAGCACGGCCCGGGCGACCCCCAGCACCGCCCCGGTTGCCGCCCTATCCCCGGCGTCGGCCAGGTACCTCGCCGCGATTACCGGCGGGTCCTGCGGGCCTGCGCCGCTCGCGTGCACCGTGCCGAACGTTGCTGGCCTGATCCCGTACCCAACGAACAGCACGCCAGAGTGCCGGGCCAGCTTCAGCTCGGAACTCGCCGGGTCAATGGCCATGGGGGTGAAGAGCCCGTGCACGTCCGGTCGCGCCAGTCCCGGCGACGACTTGAACTGGCAGACCAGATCGTAGCCCGCGGTGGCGAGCGTGCCCTGTCGGCTGCGCAGGTACCGAAGGGTTTCCCGGGCCTTGCCGCCCAGCGAGGCGACCCGTCGGCCCGGGCCGATGTCGTCGGTGAGCCGGACCTGCAAGACGACGGCGCGCTGCTCGGTGACACGCTCGCCGACATGCGGGCTGGCGGCCCGGACTTCGATGCCAAGAGGACGCAGGATGTCAGGGTGCCCGATGCCGGAGCGCTCCAGCAGCAGCGGCGTCTCGACCGTGCCCGCGCAGACGATGACCTCGCGGCGCGCGGTGATGTCACGCGTGGTGCCCGCGTGCTTGCCAGCACCGTGCCGGACGCGGACGCCGGCCACGCGGGTGCCGGCGCGGCTGTCGAAGAGCAGGGACTCGGCGCGGGTGTGGGTGGCGACGGTGAGGTTGCGCCGGCTCCCGGGGCGAGACAGTGCTGGGCGGACGAAGGCCCGGTACGAGGTGGCCCGGCGGCCGTCGCGGATCGTGGACGGCGTGAAGGCGATCCGCTCGCCGTCGTGGGCATTGAAGTCCGCGACGTGCTCCCAGCCGTACGCCTTAGCGGATTGGAGGATGGCACCGGTGACCGGCTCGTCCGACTCGGTGACGGCGACGCCAAGGCGTTCCTCGAGGGCCTGGTATGCGGGCTGGATACGGGACCAGCCCCAGCCAGGGTTTCCTCGTTGCTCAAGAGCGTCCCAGTCGGCGGGCGCCCCGGTCGACCACATCATCCCGTTGACGGCCGCCGACCCGCCAAGGACGCGCCCGCGCAGCCAGGTCTCGGCGCGGCCGCCGGGACCCGTCGGCTGTGTGGCGTACCGGTACAGGTACCGCTTGCCCCGCAGCGTGTAGTAGAACCCCTTCGGCACGTGCAGCAGCGGATTGTGGTCGGTGCCGCCGTACTCCACGAGCAGCACGCTGGCATCGGACTCGGCGGCGAGCCGCCCGGCGACGACCGACCCAGCGGCCCCCGCCCCCACGACCACGTAGTCGAACTCCATAGGCCGCTAGGGTATGGCGGCCAGCCATTGGTCCTGCATCTCGACAGGGGTATGATCTTCGAATAGGCCATCACCTTCTTCGGGACGGACCTTGTCAACAGAACACGATTTCCAAAGCCGTCCGGTATCTCAGATGCGGGAACTGGAACGGGATTACTCCTCAGGCATCCTTGCCTGTACGCGCTTGACCATCGTCGGCCAGGGCAGACTAGGCAGCGCGCTGGCTGGCGCGCTGGCAGCCGCCGGATGCGATGTGGCTGGACCATTCGGCCGTGGCGCCGACGGCCGCGGTGCCGACGCGGTGCTGCTCTGCGTCCCGGACGCGGAGATCGAGGCCGCCGCGTCGCTGGTCGCGCCCGGTCCGCTGGTCGGCCACTGCTCGGGGGCCACGACGCTGGCGCCGCTTGCGCCACATGAGGCGTTCTCGCTACACCCGCTGATGACGGTCACACCCGAAGGGGCGCGGTTCACTGGCGCGGGCGCGGCGATCGCCGGCAGCACTGCTCGCGCGACGGCGCTCGCGGCTGAGCTAGCCGGCGCGCTCGGGATGTGCGCGGTCGTGATCGCCGACGAGGATCGTGCCGCGTACCACGTGGCGGCCTCGATGGCCTCGAACCTGGTGGTCACGCTCGAGGCCGCAGCCGAGCGAATCGCCGTGGGCGTCGGCGTTGGCCGCGAGCTGCTCTTGCCGCTGGTTCGCGCGACAGTCGAGAACTGGGCCGCCCTCGGTCCTGAGCGCGCACTGACCGGCCCGGTCGCGCGCGGCGACGAGGCTACGGTTACCCGGCAGCGGACCGCGGTGGCGGACCGGGCACCTGACCTGCTGCCGATGTTCGACGCGCTCGTCGAGGCCACCCGCGCGCTGGCCGGCACCCGGAAAGCCTGCAAGGCCCAGGAGGAGAGCGGGGGGAGCTTCGCATGATCACCGTGCGCACCGTGGCTGACATGCGTGCGGCCGTGTCGCAGGCGCGACGTGCCGGCGCGTCAATCGGGCTGGTCCCGACGATGGGTGCATTCCACGAAGGTCATCTGTCACTGATGCGACGCGCGCGCGAGCAGTGCGATCGGGTGGTCGTGTCCTTGTTCGTTAACCCGACGCAGTTCAACGAGCACGCCGACCTCGACCGCTACCCCCGCGACGAGCATCGGGATGCCACGGCGGCGGCGGAACTTGGCGTCGACTTCCTGTTCGCGCCGCCGGTCGAGCAGATCTACCCGCCCAGATTCGCGTCGACCGTGTCCGTTGCCGGCGTGACCGAGACCCTGGAGGGCGCCAACCGCGGACGCGGCCACTTCGACGGCGTCGCGACCGTCGTCACGAAGCTTTTCAACATCGTCTCGCCAGACATCGCGTACTTCGGGCAGAAGGACGCCCAGCAGGTCGCCGTTATCAGGCAGCTCGTGTCCGACCTCGACATGCCAGTTCGGATCGAGGTCTGCCCGACCGCGCGCGAGCCCGACGGGCTTGCCATGTCGAGCCGGAACATCCGGCTGTCTGGCACCGAGCGGGCGCGCGCCACCGGGCTTCACCACGCGCTGGCTGCCGCGAAGGAGGCGGTGGCCGCCGGCGAGCGAGACGCCGCGGCCGTCAAGGCCACCGCGATCGCGGCACTGACTTGTGCCGGGATCGAGCCAGAGTACTTCGAGCTCGTATCCGCCGACACGCTGGCGCCTGTGCGGCGCATCGAGGGCGAGGTGCTCGCAGTCGTGGCGGCGTACGTGGGCGCCACCCGGCTGATCGACAACGACACCATAGGCAAGCCCTGACCATGCGTGGTTCACATGACCGCGCGCAACTTCGACCGCCAAGTCGCAACAGTGATCAATGGCATCCGCCGTGTACAGGAGGCAGGCAATGTCAGCAACGCCCCGCACCCCAGTTCCGTACAGTCTCGAAGAGCCCTTGCCGGTGACATTGCCCCGCCTGGCGGAGAAGAAGCTGCTCGGCGAGCCAATCGTGATGATCACCGCATACGACTATCCTTCGGCCCAGGTCGCGCAAGCGGCGAGCGTCGACATCGTGCTTGTCGGCGACTCCGGCGCGATGACCGTCCTCGGTTATCCCTCGACCGTCCCTGTCTCGACAGATGAGATGCTGATGCTCGCGTCGGCGGTTCGTCGCGGCCTAAGGACGCCGCTGCTGATCGGCGACCTCCCGTTCGGGTCGTATGAGGCCAGCGACGCGCTCGCGATCGCGACCGCCCAGCGGTTCGTCAAGGAGGCAGGGTGCGACGCGGTCAAGCTTGAGCGCGGCGGGACCAGCGTCCAGCGCGCCCGCGCGATCGTCGAGGCCGGGATCCCAGTGATGGGCCACGTTGGCCTCACCCCGCAGACGGCTACCGTGCTCGGCGGCTACCGCGCCCAGGGCCGGACTGCCCAGCGCGCCCTCGCGGTCGCCCGCGACGCGCTTGCGCTCCAGGAGGCCGGCTGCTTCTCGGTTGTACTCGAGGCGATTCCGGCCGCCGTCGCCGCGGTGGTCACGCAGATGCTCGCGATCCCGGTGATCGGCATCGGCGCCGGACCGGGCACCGACGGGCAGGTCCTAGTGTTCCACGACCTGCTCGGCATCTACGACGGGCACACCCCCCGATTCGTCAAGCACTTCGCGGAAGTCAGGCCGCAGATGGTGGCCGGCGCCGCGCAGTACGCCGACGAGGTCAGGCACGGCGCATTCCCCGGCCCTGAGCACAGCTACTCGATCGACGACGAGGAACTCCAGCTCTTCCTGAAGGAGATCCACGCCGAGGGGTGAGTCCTCGCCGTGCCGCGATCACGGGGGCCAGCCGGGTCGCGGTGCTTGTCATCGTCAGCCGATCTGGATCGCCTTCACGACCAGCAGGAGTACGGAGATGATCAGGTAGGCGCGCAGCACCAGGATGCCGACCTTGGTGCCGGCCGACCATTGAACTGGCTTCAGCAGAGCCAGGGGCGGCATCCGCCAGCTCGTCCGCTCGGCCTCGGTCATCGCGGTCCTGGGGTGGGCCGACCGTGCCGGGCGCCGGGAGCGGGTAAGCCGGAGCCATGTTCCGGTGGTCAGGCCGCCGACGATGAGTACGGCAGCGAGCCACAGCGCCGTCTGCGCGGCGTTCAGGCCGGGGAACATGGTGTCGATGACCAGGGTGCCGGAAAGGACCAGCAGCACGCCGATGATGACGGTCGCGACGACGTTGAGCCAGCGCGCGTTCATCCACGGCCCGAGCACCTCGCGGTCGTTGCACAGTAGCAGCAGGAACACGCTCGCGCTGGGCAGCAAGATGCCCGCCAGGGCCTGCACAGCGGTGGTGAGCAGGCCCAGCGGGGTCCCGGGGATCAAGACGATCCCGGCCGCGACCGCGATCATCGCCGCGTAGCTGGCGTAGAACGGCCTGGCCTCGGTGAACTTGCGGTGCAGTGAGTGCCGGATGCCGAACACGTCGCCGAATGCGTAGCTGGTGGACAAGGTCACGGCGGAAGCGCCGATGATGCTCGCGTCGAGCAAGACGATGGCCAGCAGCGCGCCGAGCGCGTGGTGGTGCGTCCCGAGGGCGCGGGCGACCCCGAGCGCGTCGGTGAAGTGGCCGGCCAGCCTGGTGCCGCGGACCGCGTACACGGCGACGACCATGATCGCCGCGGCGCCGCCCACCACGACGAAGGCACCCAGCGTCGTGTCCGCCCGCTCATAGCCAATGAACCGGGGCGTGATCCGCTTGTCGACGACGTTGGATTGCTGGAAGAACAACTGCCACGGGGCGACGGTGGTCCCGACGATCGCGATGATGAGCAGCACCGCGTTGGAGCTCACCCCGCCCTGGATGCCCGGGACGACGAGGTGGGAGGCGATCTGGCTCCAGTGCGGACCGGACAGGAAGGCGAGCGGGACCAGCACCAGGCTGGCCGCGATGAAGGCGAATATCGCCCGCTCCCAGCGGCGGAAGCTGCCGCTGGCGGCGATCACGATCAGCAGGGCGCCGGCGACCGGGACCGAGATGTACTGGCTGATGCCGAAGTACTGCAGGGCGAGTGAGACGCCGATGAACTCGGTGACGATCGTCAGGAAGTTGAGGATGAACAGGTCGCCGACGCTGAACCAGCCCCAGAACCGGCCGAACCGCTCGTTGATCAGCCGGGCGTGCCCGACGCCGGTGACCGCACCGAGCCGGACCACCATCTCCTGGTTGACGATCAGGACCGGGATCAGCAGCAGCAGCGTCCACAGCAGGCTGTACCCGTAGTCCTGCCCGGCCTGGGAGTAGGTGGATACCCCGCCGGCGTCGTTGTCGCCCACCATCACGATCAGGCCGGGCCCGATGATGGCCAGGAACGTGATCAGCTTGCGCCGCACTCCCTGGGCCTCGGCCGCGTCGGCCTTGACCCGGCCGAGTGCCCCTTCGATATCGCCGAGGTGCGCCTCGTCCAGTACCGCTGTCAGCGTGGACCGCTGCGGTCCGGGGCCACGATCGGGTGATGTTTCGGGCCGGGAGCGCTCGCTGCTGGTCACCGGTCGTCTCCGTAGCGGGCGTCTGGCGGCTCGGCGGCCTCACGGCGCCGCCAGTTCTCGGGCAGGGTGACCTCTAGCACGTCATCGATGGTGATGACGCCGAGCAGCCGGCGCTCACCGTCCACCACCGGGATCGTAGTCAGGTTGTAGTCGGTCATCAGCACGGCCACGTCCACCACGTCGGTGTCCGCGCCGACCCGGACCGGGTCGGTATCGCTGACGTCGATCAGGGCCTGCGACAGCGGCGACTGGAGCAGCTTGACCAGGTGCGCCACCCCGCGCAGCCCGCCGTCGGCATCGACGGCATGCACGCTCGTCAGTGCCTCGCGCTGCAGGGTGGTGGCTTGGCGGACCTTCTCCAGCGCTTGCGCGACTGTCGCCATCGTGGGCGCGGTGACGTACTCCACGCCCATCCGGCCGCCGGCGCTGGTGGCGTTGTAGCCCAGCAGGGCCAGCACCTTGACGCGCTGCCCGGCTGGCAGCAGGTCCAGTACCGGCTGCCGGCGCCGCTGTGGCAGTTCAGCGACCGCGTCGGCGGCGTCGTCAGCGTGCATCCGGGACAGCACGGCGGCGATCTCGGGATCGGAGCGGGCGCCGAGCAGCCGGCTGGCCTGATCCTCGTCGAGCTCCTCGAAGACGTCGGCCTCCAGTTCCGGGTCGGCGTGCACGTGGCCGAGGATCTCGGTCCTCTCTTCCCTTGATGCCTCTTCGAGCAGGTCGGCGATCTGGGCGGGCTTGAGCCTGCGGATTCTGGCGAACGGCCCGCGCAGTAGCGCGCTCCCGGCATGCCCGATCAGCCACTCGAAGTCATGCCAGTCGCGGAACGCAGTGTCCTGTGGCACAGCCCGCGGTCCGAGCAGGCCGAGCAGGCGGCGCGGCCGCCGCCGGGTGTCCACCCCGGCCAGCGCCCAGCCGCCGTCGTCCCTGGCCAGCTCCAGGTCGGCTGCCCGGACCAGGCGGGCGTTGGCCACGTCGATCAGCCGGTGCCCCAGCACGTCGGCGCGCAGCAGCACCTCGCCATCTCGCCGCTCGAAGCGCCGCAGGTCCAGCCTGGCGCTTGACAGCCGCAGCGGGTCGGCTTGAAGGTCGCTGACCTGCTCAGCAGGCACGAAGACCTCCCGGCCGCCCACCGCTGCCACTAGCCCGGTAAACAGCGGGTAGTCCGTCCCGCTCAGCCGAACGATTACGTCCGACAGCCGCCCAAGCGATTGCCCGGTGCGGTCGGCCACTGGCCGCTTGAGTAGCCGGGACAATCGCAGTTTCGCCCCGTGATCAGTCACGGCGTCCGGCCCTGCGGCCCGAACGCTGGTGTCATCGTCATCGCGCCCCCTCGCCCTGGTACTGGATCCTTCCCCTGGCGATCAGGGAGCTACCACCATGCCGTCCGGCCGCTAGAGACTGGCCGCAAACGGTGGGTGCCGTCAGGAGTCGCTGGCCCAGCGGTGGCCGGTGAGGACGGCTAGGTGGAGGAAAACGAGGGTGTTCTCGAGTTCAGGGAGGTCCTTGGTGCGGTCGGCGCGGACCATGGAGCTCACCAGCTCGCGGGTCCCGCCGGCCAGTGCCAGGTAGGCCTCGTCGGGCACGGCCCGCCATTCGGGGTGCCCTCTTGCGCACTTTCGGACACAGGTCTACCGTAACTGGAAAATCCCAGAAGTACATAGTCGTACTTTTATCCCGTGCGCATGTCACAGCTGACGTGGCGCGGAAAGGGGTCATGATGACAGGAACCCTGAACGAAGCTCCGCCGAACGGTCCCGTCGGCGGCCTGTGGCGGCGCCAGCTGAGACATTACCCGGATACGCGGCCGCGTATGCTTTACCTGTCGATCGTGGTTCTTGCCACGATCATGCTCTATTACGAGCTCTATATCAGTGGCGCAGTCTCCCCGGAGATCATCGCCGGCTACGGCATGACGTTCCCGTTCTATGTGTACATATCGGTGGCTGCCAATGCGGTGGGTGCCTTCGGGTCGCTGGCGGCGGGCCTTGCTGACCGCTGGGGCCGGGCGAACATGGTCGCCTACGGGCTAGTCATCACAGCCCTGCTGACGCTGGTGGGGATCCCGAACGCGTCGACCAAGTGGGAATTCCTGATCCTGACCGCCGTGGTTGGCCTCGTCGAGGGCGTCATCCTCGTTGCCACGCCCGCGCTTGTCCGTGACTTCTCGCCGCAGCTTGGCCGCGCGTCCGCGATGGGCTTCTGGACGCTCGGCCCGGTCGTTGGCAGCCTGGTTGTCTCCATCGTGTCCACCAACACCGTGGGCCACCTGCACCCATGGCAGGACCAGTACGTCATCTGCGGCATCGTCGGCCTGGTCGTCAGCGCGATTGCGCTCGTCGGCCTGCGCGAGCTGTCGCCGCAGTTGCGGGACCAGCTCATGGTGTCGCTGCGGGACAGGGCGCTCATCGAGGCGAAGGCCCGCGGCATCGACATCACCGAGGCGCTGAAGAAGCCGTGGAAGCAGATGATGCGGCTGGACATCATCGGGTCGGCGTTCGCGATCGCGGTGTTCTTGCTGATCTACTACACGGCCGTCGGCTTCTTCACCGTGTACTTCACCACCCTGCACGGGTTCTCGCTGTCGCGAGCCAACAGCATCGGCAACTGGTTCTGGGCATTTGACGCCGCGACGCTGATCATTGTCGGCATCATCTCCGACCGGGTCCGCGTGCGGAAGCCGTTCATGGTCGTCGGCGCGATCGGCGGGATCTGTGCCACGGTCGTGTTCGCTGGCCTTGGCTCCAAGACCAGCTATACGACCTTCGCCGTGTGGATCAGCCTTATCGCGGTCTTCCTCGCGATTGCCTACGGGCCGTGGATGGCAAGCTTCACCGAGACGGTGGAAAAGCATAATCCCGCCCTGACCGCGACCGGCCTGGCCGTCTGGGGCTGGATCATCCGCGCCGTCATCGCGATCTCGATCGCGATCTTGCCGTCCGTGGTCAGCTCCATGACCCCGCTGGTCACCTACGGGCCGCAGGCCCAGGCATACGAGGCCCAGTACCCGGCAGGGTTCGCCGCCTTGCAGCAACTCGACCCGACGACTGCCGCGACGCTGCAGAAAGACCCGACCAACCAGGCCGCTGGGCTGAAGGCGGTGGGGGAGGTCGCCTCGGGCCTCGGCGTGAGCCAGACCGTCGCCATCAGCGATCTGATGGCCGCGCAGAAGATCCCGCTGGCCGACCTGGCGTTCATCCAGGAGCACGTGGCTGGTCCCAGCGCCGCCGCCCCGGGCCAGTGGCGGAACTGGTGGTGGGTGTGCGTTGGCGGCATGGTCGTCTTCTTGCCGTTCATCCTGGTCATGGCCGGCCAGTGGAGCCGAAGAAGGCTCGCGAGGAGGCTGAGGAGCACGAGCGCCTCGTCGCCGCCGAGCTCGCGGCCCTGTCGAGCGGCGACTCGCAGGAATAGAGACCGTCACCTCCCGCCAGCCGGCACCGGCTGGCGGGAGGCCGGGCGGCGAGAGAACCGCAGCGCGCCGTCGCTGATCCGGCCGAACCGCAGGGCTAGCAGGTCGTGCGGGTAGCTCATGACCATCTGCCACGGAGCACGGGACCCGGCCTTCGGGAACTCGTGGATCGAGCGCGCGACGTACCCGGACTGGAAGTCAAGCAGTGGCAGCGCGTCGACCGCCGGGCCGTCGTTCACCGGGACTGCCTGGTCGTAGCCGCGCGACGCCATATAGCGCAGCAGTCGCATGACGTACTCGGCGACCAGGTCGGCCCTCAGGGTCCACGACGCGTTGGTGTACCCGAAGGTGTAGGCGCAGTTCGGCACGCCGCTGAGCATCACGCCCTTGTAGACGACCGTCTCCGGCAGCTTCACCTGCCGGCCGTCGACGGACAAGGCGATGCCGCCGAGGGCCAGCAGCCGCAGCCCGGTCGCGGTCACGATGATGTCGGCCGCAAGCTCGCGGCCAGACTCCAGCGTGATTCCAGACGGGGTGAAGCTGGCGATCCGGTCGGTCACCACCGATGCCTGACCCTGGCTGATGGCGCTGTACAGGTCGCCGTCCGGGGCGACGCACAGCCGCTGGTCCCACGGGTTGTAGGCCGGATTGAAGTGCGTGTCGACGTCGAAGCCGGCGGGCAGCATCTTGACCGCAGCCGTTCGCAGCAGCGCCTTCACCTTGTCCGGCCGACGCCGGCTGAGCTGGTAGAAGAACGTCTGATACGCGATGTTCTTCCACCGCGTCACATGGGCGGCACGGCGCGGGCCGAGCAGCCGCCGTAGCCGGTCCGCGATCTTGTCCGATGACGGCAGCGGCGCTACGTAGGACGGCGACCGCTGCAGCATCGTCACGTGCGCGGCCCGCCCGGCCAGGGCCGGGACAAGCGTCACGGCGGTCGCGCCGCTGCCGATCACCACGACGCGCTTGCCGTCGTAATCCAGCTCAGCGGGCCAGTGCTGGGGATGGATGACGTCGCCAGCGAACTCCGGCAGGCCCGGGAAATCCGGCGAGTGGCCGGCGTCGTAACGGTAGTAGCCCGTGCACAGGTACAGGAACCGTGCGACGAACCTGGCCGGCTGGCCGTCATGGATGACTTCGACGGTCCACCGGGCGTCCGCCGAGGACCACGCCGCCGAGACCACCTGGTGCCCGAACCGGATGTGCTTGCCAACGTCGCCCTCGGTGGCCGTGTCGTTGATGTAGCTCAGGATCGAGGCCCCGTCCGCGATGGCGCGCGCGGCCGTCCACGGCCGGAGCCGGTAGCCGAGGGTGTGCATGTCTGAGTCCGAGCGCACGCCTGGGTACCGGAACAGGTCCCACGTCCCGCCGATGGCATCACGCCCCTCCAGAATCAGGTACGTCCGCCGTGGCAGCGCCGCCTGCAGGTGCCTGGCCGCCCCGATCCCCGACAGCCCGGCCCCGACGATCAGCACGTCGACCCGCTCAGCCGCGCTGCCGTCCGCACGCGCGACGCTATCGGTACCTGTCTCGCTCACGGCATTCATGCGGCATCGGTCTCCGTTTCCAGGGACACTGTTACTAATGAGTAGCTTACGTCGATCGGGGCGGGTCCGTCGACGGGTCTGCACGCCTGGAATGCGCTGGATCGCGTGAGGAGACTTCTGGTGACACGTATCACTGGCCTGGAGACATACGACCTCGACGAGCCTGCGACGCAGAAGGCAGGGTGCTGCCTCACCTCGCGGCGGCGATGGCGCTGATGATCGCGTCGGCCATGCCCTTCTCGCCGGCCGCGTCTGGGTGCAGCGGGTCGGCGGGGGAAGTGGGCAGCCATGGCTCGACCCAGCGCTGGGCCTGGGCGGCGCAGGCGTCGTGGCCGACAGACGGGGTGTAGGTGTCGACGTAGGCGTCGCCGGCGGCGGTGGCCTGCTGGCGAACAATGTCGTTGAGCTGCTGCTCCTCGGTATTCAAGAACGTCATGTCCGCGTCGGTGATGCCAAACGTATGCGCGCACGCGGAGTCGCCGGAGGCGGGCATCAGGTCGGGGTAGCCGACCACGTAGACGCGGGCGTTCGGAGCGCGGTCCTTGATGTCGGCGAGCACGGTGGCCAGCGGCCCGGCGATGGCCTGGATGTAGCGCTGTACCTGGTTCGTGCCGCCGGCGGTGTAGTGATTCTTGCACGCCGTGGAGGCCTCAGCGGCCGAGCCGCCGGCCAGGACATGGATCAGGTCCAGCTTCACGCACTGGCCCAGGACCGAGGTCCAGTGCACGTCGTTGCCGCCGATGCCGAGGGTGACCAGCGTGGTGGCGGGCGACAGCGCATCAAGCTGCGCCGGGTTGGTCCCGTCGGTGGTGACCTGGGACCCCGTCAGGTCGGGGATGGTCGCCGAGTCGCAGCTGACATCGTTTACCCGGCTAGAGTCCAGTCCGAGCCGCTTTGCGACCAGCAGCGGGTAGCTGTCACTGGAGCGCCCGCATCCCGCGGGGGTGCCGACCTGGCTGGAGATCTTGGGGGCCGCGGTATAAGAGTCGCCGAGGGCGACGTACTGGCCTGTCGCGAGCGTGGGATTCGCCGTCGCGACGGGAGCTGCCACCGCCGTCGGTGTCGGCGTCGATGTTGGTGTCGACGTCGGCTTGCGGGTGCTGGTCGTGCCGCCACTGGCAGCCGAGCAGCCCGCTACCAGCAGGGTCGTAACGACTCCCGCGAGGATGGCGCGCGCCGCCGGACGCCTGGACGGCACCCGCGGCCTAGCGGCCCCCATGCAGGGGCGTTGCCGGTCAGTCACAAAAGGTCACCGCGTCCTTCTCGTCGGCGCTGGGAGTGAGCGCGAGCTCGAACCTCCGCTCCACGTTACAGAACGGGACGTGGTGGCTGACCAGCGACTCCATCGGTGATTCCTTTCGAATCGCGACTGTGAACTGTCGATATACAGTGTTACCGAACGCTGGCAGTGGTCAGGAAGCACTCTCGAGAGTCCTAGGCGTCGGCCTCGTCGTCGGAAGCGGGCCGGGGACGGCGCGGGTAGTCGTGCCGGTTCTGGTCGTGCAGAAACTTCTTGAAGGCCTGGAACTGGCCGGGCGGGGAGTTCTTCAGGGGCAGGAAGTCCGGATCGTAGGCGATCCAGTCGTAGGCGCGCTCCATCTCCGAGTCCCTGTTGTCGATCGCCCGCTGCAGGCAGGTGACCACCAGGTCGTCGCTGGCCAGGCCCTTTTGCGCGAGTGCAGAGTAGATGCACGCCGCGTTGTATGCCGCCTGCCAAGATGCCGTCCGCCGCAGCCACGGCAGCAGCCGGACCCGGTCCCTGGACGCGGGCCGCGCGCCGCCGCCACGACGTGCAGCCCCCGCGCTCCCTGGAGCCGCTGCCCTTGGTGCCGCTGCCCTTGGTGCCGCTGCCCTTGGTGCCACTGCGACCTCAGCGGCACCGGGCACCGCGGCCTGTCCTGCTGGCCGCCGCAGCAGTGCTTCGATCGGTGCCACGTCGCCGGTGATCGCGGCGGTGATGCGCAGGGCCTTCCGCGGGGCCGGGAGCGGTACCTGCGACCGCGCGCCGCAGGAGTTCAGCAGGATGCGGACGGCGACCAGCAACTCGGCCACGCACACCCCGTCACGGAAGGCCTGCCGGACGCGGAGCCTGCGGTGTGGCCGCCAGACCGCGCGCTCCTCGCGGTGGCGGAACGCGGCCCACAGCACGGCGGGCAGCGTGAGCTGCCGCTTGAGGACCCGCAGCTCAGCCAGCGCGAGACGCAGCAGCTCAAGGCTCAGGTCGTCTGACAGGCGGTAGTTTCCATGGCCGTCCTTCGCCGCGACGGTGTCGTTGCCCACGGCTTGTCCGCCCAGGCCGCACCGGGACAAGACGGCCAGCACCTCACCAATCCTGTACTGTGCCCCCTCCCTATTACTGAATGTAAGCCCGTCGTTGGCGGCCATCTCCAGCGACATGCCCAGCCGGTACCGGCCCCGGAAGAACCGGGGATACTGCTCCCGGTTCATCGCGTGCAGCCACAGCGCGGTCAGGTGGTGGGTGCCCAGGTCGTGCAGCTGGGCAAGGTCGTACCTGACAACCCCGGCGCATCGGTTGCCGCTGGTGACCGTCTGCAGCACCCTGATCTGCTCGCGCCGGGACCTGCGGACGGCGTCCCAGCTGTCGGCGTAGACGCGCTCTTGCCGGGCGACCAGCATCGCGCCCAGGTCGTGGCCGTCGGCGGCGCCGTAACACCATCCCGGCGTCGTTGGGTCCCAGGCGAATACCTGCCGCGTCACGTACCCGGCGACCATGGAGGCGGCCTCGTCCAGGCTGGCCGCCGTGATCGTCTTGGTCGCCACCGTGTCCCCGGTCCGCGGGTCGTCAAGCTCAACGGTGACTCGCATGGCGCCGTCCTCCTCGCCGGGCCTCGGGGACTCTACCCACACGCGCAGCATCCACCGGCGCGGCCCCGGCCACAGCAGGCCGAAGAACCGGATGATCGCCCCCGCCAGGTCGGCCCCGGTCACGCCACTGTCCTCGGCGATCGACGCCAGCCCATTGGACCGGCTGCCGCCGGGCAGGATCGAGGGGGCGCGGATCTCCATCGCCGCCAGCCGGAACTTCAGCTCGGCCGAGAGCTGGTCATGGCGCTGCGCGTCGGTGAGCACTGCGGCGACGTTGCCGGTGGCACCGGCCCCCGCAGCCGGGGCGGCCGGAATGGTCGGCTGGCTGTCGTTCAGCTGCGAGGTGTCGATCACCGGGGCCTGCCGGGAGTAGGCCTGCGCCTCCAGCTGCCGGTAGCCGAGCAGCACCAGGGCCGTGAGGATGGCCCAGCCCACGCGGCCAGGCTCGGGCACCGTATGGCCGGCATGGCCTGGCCACAGCGGGCGCAGCAGCGCCCCTGCGACCGCGTCGGCTCCCTTCGCGAACGCGGCCTGCAGGTCCGGCGGCCCCGGCGGCGGCATGCCGAGGCTGCGGGCGCTGTCGAGACTGTACACGGTGACCGCGACGAGCAGGCTGACCGCGATGATCGCGGTGACCCACCGCACCGTCCGCACGCTGAAGTAGCTGGCGGTCACGCCCAAGACGACCGCCGCCACCACGAAGACCACCCATGCGACCCACCAGGTCATCGGTCCTCCTTCCCGGAGGTTGGCCGCGGATCGGCGCTACCGTACGTACGCCGGGGCGGACAGCGACTGCTCCTGGTACAGGTCGTCAAGGCCGATGACGCCCGCGACGATCGAGGAGACGGACGAGGCGATCCGCGGCGCGGTCGTGTTGGCGTACGCGATCCGGTCGCCGGCCAGCCGGTAGGCCGCCAGCGTGATCCCGAAGGCGTGCTCAAGCGCGGTCGCGGTCGCCGTCACCGGGATCGACAGGCCGCTTGCGGAGACGTGGCCGGGAGCCAGGCCCTCGGCGCGCAGGGCAGCGTCGACGGCCTGGACCTGCGCGGCGGTCGGCGCGAAGGCGACGTCGTACTGCGCCGGGGTCAGGAAGTCGTGAAAGTACGGCGAGCTTCCGGTCGGCTAGCCCATTGAGCAGGGCGGTCAGCGCCGCCTGGTTGCGCGGGCTGAGCGTGACCTCGACGGTCAGCCGCTGGCTTGCGGCGAGCACGCCGTCCCGCACGGCGCCCGCCGGGAGCTTTGGCGCCGCGCTGCCTGCCAGCACCGCTGGCTTGCTCGCGGGCACCGCGGGGGCGGCGATGGAGGGGGCCGCTGTTGCCAGTGACGCCGTCGCGAGTGTGCCGATCCCTGTCGCCATGACGATAAAGGGAATGAGGAGCGCTCGTCTCGAGCGCAGGGGAGTAAGCCCCTTGCCAGGAAGCATCATGTCCCGTCCTTTGCGCAGGCCCAGTCGGCCGGGATGGCCGCTCTATTCTGCATAAGACGGTAAGGCAGGGATCTTGATACTAAAACAACTGCTATAGGTGCATTGTCGGCGAGGCAGTCGGTGGCAGCGAGGGCACCGGCAGCGAAGGCAGGGGCGCAACGTTTACCGGCAGGACGCTGATCGGGAGCGTCGGGACTGGCAGCGGGATCGGCGGCGGTGCCGACGCTGACGAGGGCTGGGATGTCGGGCCCGCCGGGGGCTGCGGCGACGTGCCGGATGACCTGCTAGGCGCCGTCGGGGATGGGCCGCAGGCCGCCCAGCCGATCAGCCCCGCCAGCACCAGCGCGCTGGCCGCCCAGGCGATCTCCCGCTTGCAGGCGGCCAGTTCCGACAGGCAAAACCCGGCCGTCTCCTCACCCGCTGGCGGCACCGCGATCGCGGCCTGCTCGAAGGTGGCGGCGAGGTCGGGGTCTTCCGCTAGCCTGACAGGGAACAAGGCGGCGTCGTCTTGGGCAGCCTCACGCAGTTTCCGGGCCAGGGCGCGCGCCGCCCCGGCGGCCTCGGAGGCATCCTCGAAGCGGCTGGCCGGGTCCTTGGCGGTCAGCTGGCCGACAAGCTCGGCCAGACCCGGCGGCACGGCGGCCGGCAGCCGCGGCAGGGGCTTGCGCAGGTGCGCGGCCATCATCTGCTGCGAGGTTCCGGTGAACGGTGGGACCCCAGTCAGCCACTCGTAGGCGATGATCCCCAGTGAGTACAGGTCGCTGGCCGGCGTGCCCAGCTCGCCGCTGACCCGCTCCGGCGCTAGGTACAAGACCGTCCCGGTGCCGTGGACCGTGCCTGGCGTGTTTCCCGCCCGGGGGATCGCGCCGAGCGCGTGCGTGATGGCGAAGTCAGTGATCGTCGCCCGGTGGTCAGCCTCGCGGTGAAGCAGGATGTTGGCCGGCTTGAGGTCCCCGTGGACGAGGCCGGCCCGGTGTGCCGCGTGCAGTCCGTCGGCGACCTGGGCCAGAACCTTCGCGATGAACGACGCGGGCACTGTCTCGCCATCGATGACCTGCGCGAGCGCCGGGCCTTCGATGTACTCGGTGACGACGTACGGCGCGTCCTGGGGGCCGCTGTACCCCCAGTCGTAGACCTTGGCCACGTTCCGGTGGTTGACCGCGGCCGCGTGCTTGGCGGCCTCCCGGAACCGCGGGAGGACGGCGGGGTCATGGGCGTACTGGCGCCGCAGCACCTTGACCACCACCTGTCGGCGGAGCAGCACGTCCATGGCGAGCCACACCCGCCCTGTTGCCCCGGCCGCGAGCTCATTGTCCATCCGATAACGCTGTGCGATTATGATCCCCTGTCCTGGCACAGCGGAAGATTATCGGGAGTGGCGCAATCATCGATGCTGAACAGGCAAAACTCCGTACATGTACCGAGTCAAAGCGACCGGTAATCTCTACGGAGAGCAACAATGTCTCGTCTGGGCCTCAAATCCGGACGGGTGGCCAGGTTCGGCTGTGGGCAAGCAAAAGGGACTGGCGCGCTGTGGGTGGGTGAACGCGCCAGTCCCCGCCTGGACCGGGCCGAGCTAGCCCGCGTACTTCTGGACGAGCGCACCCAGTTCGGGCAGGGCGGCCTGGACATTCTTCGCCGCGCCGCCACGCACCGACTTGTAGGCCTTCACGATTATCGGCCGGTTGGAGCCCTCGGCGCGGGCATCGGTGATCTCGAGCAGGGATTCGGAGGCCTGCTCGCCGTTCTTGGCGAGGTAGTCACCGAAGGAGCCGCCGCCGGACGCCTGGAAGTGCTGCCAGTACGGCTCAAGCTTGTCCAGCATCCCGGGCATGAGCTGCTCGACCATGTACCGGATGTGGTCCGGCGAGAAGGTGACCACGGCCTTGTAGGCGATCTTGACCGCCGCGCCGGAGATCCCGGACTTGTCGGAAATCTGCTCGTCAACGAGGGCGAGGCCGTCGTCGATCACCTTCGGCTGGGTCTCCGGCGCGAGCAGGATGTCCCGAAGCGTTGCCATGAAATGTGCCTTCCTGTCTTCTGCGAGGGGCTAGGGCCCGTGAGAACCGAACCCGCGTGCTGCCGCCGTGCGGGGCTGATGGCAGGGCTGGGCCGCATGCGGGAGGCGTCCGAATAGATGACCTTCAGGTCGGTAGCGGTGATACCGGACAATCCTCATGCGGACGGAATCTTGGCAGATTCTTGCCGGGCGCGGTCCGGTTGGCGGGAACTGTGCGGTTCGCCGATGTCGAGGCTGGCCGCGGCCGGGCCGCCCGGAACGAGGCGTGCCCGCAGGAACGCCAGGGCCAGCCCCCGTAGCACCTGCCTCGCCGCCCATCAGGGGGCGGGGCGGAGTAGTCCCGTGCCCGGGAACCGCACGGAAAGCCGCACGGGACAAGGCGCGGGCACTGGCTTACGGGTCGACCTCACCGAGCGGGTCAGCGCGGCACCGACAGTCACGGTTTCGTCACAAGCTCATATTCACATGGAAGCCATCTCGACCCGCTGAGCACTATAATCTTGTCCGTTCTGGGAGATTTTGTTCAGGCAGTGGCGCGGCGGGGAGCGGGACGAATGCGGCGTTCGGTCATTAGCTTTGGTATTTCCGTCCTTGTCGCGGCGTCCGCCGCGATTGCAGGCGGGATGGCGGTATCGGCCTCGAGCGCGCCCGCGGTGGCCGCGGCGCTGCCAGTCACTGGCGTCTGGCGAGGAGCGCACAGCGTTCCTGGCATGCCCGCCCTTGGCAGGACGGTGGGCGACGCTGTCCTTGATGCCAGGCCGATCTCCTGCGCCTCCGCGGGCAACTGCGCAACCGGCGGCAGTGGCTCGCCGGACGCGGCGGGCAGCACCGCCCGGGCCTACGTCGCGGACGAGGTCAATGGCACCTGGGGCGGCGCCCAGATGGTGCCGGGACTCGCCGCCTTGGACGTGGGGGAGTTGTCCTCGGTCACGTCAATCTCGTGCACGGCACCCGGCGATTGCACCGCCGTCGGCCTTTACGCCAGCACTCACGCGACTCCTGCGACGAGTGTTGTCGAGGCCCGGCGGACGTTCGTCGCCACCGAGTCACACGGCACGTGGGGCCAGGCCGCCGGCATCCCGGTGGCGGCTGGCGATTTCACGATGGATGCCCCGGTCGTGTCGTGCTCGACCCCGGGGAACTGCACCGTCGCCGATACATTCACCGACAGCAGCGGGAGCGTGACCCACAATTTCATCGTCGATGAGGTTGGCGGGAGCTGGCAGTCTCCCCAGGAGATCCAGGGGACGGAACCGCCTGGCCCCTACGGGATGGCCTACTTCGACGCGCTATCGTGTGCCCCGGCGGCTGCGGGCTACTGCACCGAGGCGGGCGTTACGTACGACCCGGGAACTGGCAGCGACCTGCCCTGGATCGCGGACGAGGCAGCAGGCACCTGGCAGGCCGCGCACCCGGTGCCCGGGCTCGCCAGCCTCCCCGCGGCTGACCAGACCCCTATCGGCGGCCTGTCGTGCACGTCCGCCGGGAACTGTGACGCCGTCGGCGCGTATTCGGTGCGGGAGACCGGTGGGACGTGGGGCAACGCGCGGCTCATCGCCGTACCGGCCGGGGTTGCCGCGGGTAGCGCGAACCTCAGGTTCCTCTCGTGCACGTCGCCGGGAAATTGCACCGCCGCCGGCGGCTACCAGGACTCGACCATGACAGACCGGGTCTACGTCATTGGCGAGTCGAACGGCACCTGGGGCACCCCGGTGGCCATCCCGGGCTTTACCACCTTGGACAAGGGCAACTTCGGCGGCCTGCGGGGCCTGTCGTGCGGCGCACCCGGAGACTGCGCGGTCTTTGGTGACTACGTGAGCACGTCGAGCCAGAGCGGCCCTATCGCGATGTTCCTCGCCGATGAGGTCAACGGGACCTGGGGCACCGCCCAGGAGATACCGGGCACGACGCCGGAGACCGACCTGACCACGCTGTTCTTAGCGCTCGGGTACTCCGCGATCTCCTGCCCGTCAGCGACCAGCTGCGCCATCGCCAGCACTTCCCGCGCATCCGGCACGACCTCCTGGGACGGCTGGGTCGCGGAGAAGGTGACCACCAACGCCACGGCCACGACGCTGTCGCTATCCGCCCCGACGGTAACCTACGGCCACGAGCAGTCCGAGCGGCTGACCGCGCGGGTCTCGGCCGCATCCGGCCCCCGACCGGGAAGGTCAACGTGACGGCCGGATCGGCCACAGTTTGCACGTTCACGTTGTCGTCGGGCAGCGGGTCCTGCGTGCTCGGCGGCACGGCGGTCAAGGGCGTAACCGTCAAGCTCACCGCGTCCTACTTGGGCGGCGCGAGCGGCCCGGTCGCTTTCTCGCCGTCGACATCCGGCACCGTGTCGCTCGCCGTCGCCAAGGCGGGCACCAGCACGGCCCTGACGCTCTCGGCCGGGACGGCCAAGTATGGCCACGAGCAGTCAGAAAAGCTCGCGGTCACGGTCTCGCCGCAGTACAGCGGGACGCCGACCGGCAAGGTCACCATCAAGGCAGGGAGCATGGTCTGGTGCACGGTCACCCTGAACGGTGGCAAGGGAGGGTGCACGCTGAGCGCGAGCCAGCTGCGCCCTGGAACGTACCACCTGGTCGCGTACTACCTCGGCGACGGTAACTTCGGCACGTCCGCGTCGCCGGCCAGAACCCTCACGGTGTCCCGCTAAGCCGAGCTCCGTGTCCTGGCCGCCGGGTACCCGGCGGTACGGCCCTCGAGCTCAGGGGCATGATCCTCACCCCGGACCCGGAGGCGACCTTCGAGGCGCTCCTGCTAACCCTTACCCGGGGCCTCGCGGTCGAGGGGAGCCGATCGGGGCCTAGGCACCGGTGAGGAGAAGCAGACAGGTCCCAGCGGGAAGGCGCAGGTAGGGGACGGCGTTGGGGCCGCGCCGGTGCTTGCGTGGCTGCCCGGCGTCGGCGGGACCGTCGTCGGCTCCGGGGCAGGCGGGGCGGTGCCCGCGGTGCTGGGCACCGGCGCAGTGCCCGCGCCGGGGGAAGTGCCCGCGCCTAGCTGGGCCGAGCCGCCGCCCGCAGCCGAAGCGTCCTTGCCGGGCCTGGCACCTGGCGTCAGGGACGGGGCCGCGGTCGGCGGCGGCGCGTCGGAGTTCCACGCGATGGTCACGGTGACCGTGCTCCCCGCCGGGACCTGGCCGCTGGGCGATACGGAGACGACGGTGCCGGTCGGCAGCCCGCTGCGGTCGTCCCAGTCGATCCTCGCGGTCAGCCCGTGGCCGCGCAGCCAGTCGCCCACGGTGGCGTATTGCTGGCCGTGAAAGCTCGGCACCTGGATGTACGCCCCGGCGCCTGCTGACGTGCCGCTCGCGGTTGCCGGCGGCCCGGCGGAGTCCTGCTGCGCCGTGGGGGCGGCGCCGAACGCCCCGGATGTCGCCAGGCCGCCAGCCGCCAGGCCGGCCACCACGAAGGCGACTACAGCGACGGCCACGCCCTGGCGCCGGGCACCATGCCAGGCCGGTCCCGTCGCGGCACCCCTGGCGCGCGCCAGCAAAACCGTGACAGCGCCCGGCGGGGCGCTCAGGTACCCGGCGTCCGGGCTGACCAGCTCCAGGTCTGGCCCAGGGCCTGGCGGGAAGTCTCGTCCCAGGCCGGGCCAGGGCAGCGGGCCTTCCCACTCGGGAGCGTAGCCGGACAGGCCGCGCTCCCGGCTGCCTACGCCAACCAGCTCCAGGCTCCGCAGTTGCGCGGCGAGCAGGCCAGCGTCGGACAGCCGGTACGCCGGGTCCTTCGCCGTCAGCCGGGCTACCAGCTCGCAGACCGGGGCCGGCACCCAGGCCGGCAGCGGCGGCAGCGCCTGGTGCAAGTGGGCGGCCATCACGTCCGGTGACGTGCCACGGAACGGCGGCTGGCCCAGCAGGCACTCCCACATCACGATGCCTAGCGAGTACAGGTCGCTGGCGGGCGTGCCAGGGCCGCCAGCGATGCGTTCTGGTGCCATGTACAGGGAGGTGCCCATGACGATGCCAGGCGCGGTGATGGGCGCGGAGCCTGCTGCGTGCGCGATCCCGAAGTCCGTGACCTTCACCCGGCCGTCGCAGGTCAGCAGCAGGTTGCCTGGCTTGATGTCGCGGTGGACCAGGCCGGCCCGGTGCGCGGCGTCGAGGCCGGAGGCGGCCTGCGCCATGACGTCGCAGGTGAAGTCGGCGGACAGTGTCCCGCGCTCGATGACCTCGGCGAGCGACGGCCCGTCGACGTACTCCATGACAAGGTACGGCTCCCGGAATGGCCCAGGGCAATCGCCGGGGAAGACGGCACCCCGGGCGTGATGAAATGGCCCGTAGTCGTACACCTGCGCGATATGCGGGTGGTTCAAAACCCCCGCGTGCCGGGCCTCAGCCCGGAAGCGTTCGAGTGTCTCAGGGTGCTCAGCGTATTCAGGGCGCAGTAGCTTTACCGCGACTAGGCGCCCCAGCACCTGGTCGGCGGCGAGCCAAACTTGCCCCATGCCCCCTGCCGCGATCCGCTTATCAAGGAGATAGCGGTCACCGAGAACAATGCCCCGTAGTTCCACAGTGACCTCAGGGTAACGGGTATCCCTACGTTCCTGCTGTCACCTGCGGAAACGTACGCATACTACCTACGTACCTAAATGCGGCATGTACGCGCTGGTATACGTAACCGCCGGACGGGACTGAGCGCTAAAAATCTTATGAAAACCCAGACGTCGAGATCCGCGAGATCCTCCAGATCCGCGCGAGATCCGCGCGAGGTCCTAGGCGGGTTCGGTGCGATTAAGGCAGGAGTGCCCGGCTGCGAGATCACGGTTGTCGGACCGGTGAGGGCCCAGCTGTGCGTACCATGGCGGTGGTGACAGGCAAGATGACGAAGCGGGCATTCCCGGCAGCTGGCCGGTCGGTAGCGATCGCCCTCGCGGTGACGGCCGCGTGCGCAGGGTGCTCTTTCGGCCTCGGCGCGGGCAACGCCGCCACGCCGAACGCGAGCGTGGCCGCGGTGCCGTCGTCTGGCATCACGATCTCCCCAGTCGGCGTATCCACGCGCAAGCCCGCGAGTACGCCGTCAACGTCGCGCTCCCCGGCTTCCTCGGCCTCGGCATCCTGCCCGCAGCGGGTCTTCAACTCGATGACCGAGGCACAGCGGGTCGGCCAGCTCTTCCTCGTTGGCGTGGCGTCGGACGCGGCCACCTCTAATGTCGTGGCAGCGATCGACGATTACCACTTCGGGTCGGTGCTGCTGACGCAGACCTCGGCGTCGGTCGCCGCGCTGGCGAGCGACACGGCGGGCATCCAGGCGCTTGCCACCCAGCAGGCCACCGGCGGGGTGAGGTTCCTGGTCGCCGCCAATCAGGAGGGCGGCGAGATCCAGCAGCTGTCCGGCTCCGGGTTCTCGGCCATGCCGTCGGAGCTTGTCCAGGGCCAGTCCTCGCTGGCCGCGGAGCGCACCGACGCGGCGCAGTGGGGAAGCGAACTGAAGGCGGCGGGTGTCAACCTCGACCTGGCGCCGGTCATGGACGTCGTCCCGCAGGCCACCGCATCCACCAACGCCCCGATCGGCGAACTGGACCGCGAGTTCGGCTATGACCCGGTGACCAACGGCACGCACGGCGCGGCCTTCATCGAGGGAATGGCGCAGGCCGGAGTCGCGGCGACCGCCAAGCACTTCCCGGGGCTCGGCCGGGTGGCCGGCAACACGGATTTCACGTCGGGCGTCACCGACACGGTGACCACGCCCGACGACCCGTACCTGGGATCGTTCCAGGACGCTATCAATGCCAACGTGCCATTTGTCATGATCGCGCTCGCCCTGTACACCCAGATTGACCCCGCGCACTTCGCGGTCTTCTCCCCGACGGTGATCCAGACGATCTTGCGCCAGCGGATGGGCTTCACCGGCGTTGTCGTCTCCGACGACCTCGGGGAAGCCGCCCAGGTGCAGGACATGGCCGATGGCCAGCGGGCGGTGGACTTCCTCAACGCCGGCGGTGACCTCATCACCTCCCAGGTCATCCCCCCAGCCGAGGCGATGGCCACCACCGTGCTCGCCGACGCGAACTCCAGCGCCTCCTTCCGAGCTGAGGTCGCCGCCGCCGTCATGAAGATCCTGGCCGCCAAGCAGGCACTCGGCCTGCTGCCCTGCTAGATGGCCTGTAAATGGGCCGCCACTACGCGTCATCCGCTCCCGAACCTGAGATGCTGTAGGAGTGGCCATGACATCGGAGGGCAAGGACCAGATCGTGAGACGCGCCGAGGAGGACGTATCGCCGCTGCAGTACCGGATGCGGCGGCTGTGGGCGGGCGTGGACATGGCGAGAATCCCGCTACGGACGATCATCGTCGCCGTCTTGGTGATAGCGGCGGCCTACCTGTCCTACAAGCTGATCTTCCGGCTGCGCGACGTTGTCTTGATGTTCATGGTCGCCGGCTTCATCGCGCTGCTGCTGAATCCCGTCGTGGAGCTCCTGCAGCGCCTCTTGGTACCCCGCCGCGGGATGGCGGTCCTCGTGGTCACCCTGTTCGCGCTGCTGGTCTTCCTCGGGCTGCTCGTCGCGTTCGGCTACCCGCTGGTCAACGCCATCACCGCCCTGGCGAACAAGCTGCCCTCCTACGTCGCCAGCGCGCAGACCGGCAAGGGCTGGATCGGTCATCTGGCGACCAAGTACCACGTCCAGCACTGGGTGAGGACCAACGCGCCTAAGCTCGTCACCTTCGCGCAGGACCTGAGCAAGCCCGCGCTGAACGTGGGCAAGGGCGCGATCTCGCTGCTCATCGAGATGGTCACGATCTTCATCCTGGTGCTGCTGTTGCTGCTTGAGGGGCCGAAGCTCCGCCGGGGCATCCTGTACGTACTGGGCAGGGAGCAGGGCGCGGAGGTCACCAAGATCTCCGCCGAAGTCAACCGCGCGGTTACCGGCTACATGCTCGGCAACTTCCTGACGTCGATGATCGCCGGCGGGGTCGTGTTCGTCACGCTGCTCATGACCGGCGTGCCGTACCCGGTCCTGTGGGCGCTGTGGGTCGCGCTCGTGGACTTCCTGCCGATGATCGGTGGCGCGCTGGCGGGCATCCCCACGATCTTGTTCGCGTTCACGCAATCGACCACGGCCGGGGTGGCCACGCTGGTCGTGTTCATGGTCTACACCCAGATCGAGAACCATGTGCTGAACCCGGTCATCATGAGCAAGACCGTCCGGATCAGCCCGCTGCTTGTCTTGATCTCGGTGCTGGTGGGCGCGGAAGTAGGCGACTGGGTGGGCGGCCTGTTCGGCGGCTTCGTGGCCGCGCTCCTTTCCATCCCCGCGGCCGGCGCGCTCCAGGTGATCGTCCGCGAGGCCTGGCGGCTGTCTGGGCCGCCACCTGGCGAGCAGGCACCGGTTCTTTCCCGTCCCGGACCGGTCGCCACGTTCTCCGAGTCCCTCACCATCACGGACACGGTGCAGGAGGACGCGCAGGTTCCGGCCACTAGCCCCGAGTGAGACACTGGCCGCATGGCTGATGAGCACCAGCACTCCCGCGACGGGCAACAGGAGGACGTCCATCGCGGCGATAGCTGCGCCGTTGCCCACGGCGAGGCCCCGGTGGCCCCGGTCACGGCTGGCGCGGGACCTGAGCCAGGATCTGCTGGCCGGACCCTGGTGGCGGTCTTCGCCACCCCGGTCGCCGGGTTCCTGCTGCGTTACGGGGCGGACGCGGGCTTTCGCGGCCTGCTCGTGGAACCAGACCAGGACCGCGCCGCCGGAGCCAGGATGGCCGGGTTTGAGGTCGCCCCGGCCGTCCCCGACGACCTTGACGCCTGCGCGGATGTCGTCGTGACCGACCACCACCGCGACGAGCTTGGTGTAGCGCTGCGCGACGCCCTGGCCGGCAAGGCGCGCTGGGTCGGGATCATGGGCAATCCCCGCCACGCCGGGCACCACGTCGAGGCTCTTGCAGCCCTCGGCGTGCCGCCGGCCGAGGTCGCCCGCGTGCACCGCCCGATCGGCCTCAACATCGGCTCCCGCACCCCGCCCGAGATCGCGATCGCCACCTTGGCGGGCCTGCTCGCCGACCGCAACGACCGTCCTGGCGGGTTCGCGTTCTAGCGCCCGTCATCGTTGCCTGACCGTCCACGTCGTCGTTCTGCCGTGTCAGCACCCGATGTCGTCAGGAAACTGGCATCGTTGTCGCACCTATCGTTGTCGTCACAGCGTTACGACTTCCTGCCAGGTGACGATCAGCGACTCGTCGCCGAAGAACGTCAGGCGCTCATCGTCGGCGTGGATCCGGCCGTAGGCAAGCAGCAGCAGCAGTGACGCCGGCCCGCGCACCGCGAGGGTGGCCTTCGCGTGCCCGTGAGACCATGCGTAGTGATCGCCACCGGCACCGTCGCCAAGGCTGATCAGCCATTCGCCCGCCTCGCCTAGCCCCTCGTCAGTGGCGTGCAGGTGGATCGACTGGCCCGCCGGCAGTTCGGCTAGCCGCGTGCTGGGCCGGCTGCGATGGCGCGCGTTCGTGAGGAACTCGTCGATCCCGTCGGCCGCCTGGGCCGCGTCGATCGACGGTTCGATGCCCAGGGCGATCTCCGCGTCGGCCCGGTGCACGGTCGTCTCGTGCAGCATCCGCCGTGCCCACCAGCCGCTGTCGGCGTCGCCGGCCCACGACCACACGGGGGTGGCCGGTCCCGCGTGGCGCAGCACGGCCATGAGCGGCGCGGCCCCCGCCGCCAGCCATTGAGGGTAGTGCACCGGGTCTGCGGGAAGGCCAACGTCTAGGGCATCTCGCGCGATGCGCTCGGTCGCCTTCGTGGCCACCATGGCCGCCGCCCACCGGTGGATGATCCCGACGTGCTTGACCAGTTTCGCCAGGTCCCAGCCGGGGCAGCCAGGGACCGGGGAGGCGGGGGCAGCCCCCTCGGTAACCGACGCCATCCGCGTGATCTCGGCCGAAACGCGGGCGCAGTGCTCCTCATGATCCATGGGGATAGCTTTACACGAAAGTGGTCATTAGATTGGCATTGAATCCGGCAAGCGGAGTGCTGCTCCATCCAGAGCGGCGATGAGCGCGGAGATTCCCGCCTTGAAGGCCGATGGGTTCTTCCGGCATCGGGCACTGATCCTCGTCGCGGCGGGTGGCGCCGTGGCCGAGGGCGCGATCTTGACGGTCATAGCCCCTGCTGCACTGCCAGTTGCCCCGCAGGTCACCGCCCTCCCGCCGGTCGCGGCCTACCACGACCTGCGCTGGCTGTTCGCCAACGGCCAGTCCTGGCTGGCGTTTGCCGCCCTCACGGTGGCCGCGGCGCTGGCCCACGCGGTGCTGGATGCCGTCCTGCTACGCCTGGCCTGGCCGCGTGGACCAGCGGAGCCAGCCCCGCCCCGGGCGAGCCGCGCGTTCTGGTCGTGCCTGGCCCTGACGGCGGTGTGCTGGGTGCTCCTGGCACCCGCCGCCACCTTGACCTTTGGTGTCGGGGTGCTGCCGTTTTCCTGGCCGCTGATTGGCGCGCTGCCCATCATGGTCGGCGTCCTGCTGGTGCTCAGCCACGGGGGGATAGCCGAAGGCTGGTGGCGCAGGCTCCCGCCACTGCGGGCGGTCGGCTGGGTGCTGGCCAGCTTCATCGCGCTGTCGGCCTCCGCCGCGGTGATCGCCAACCTCGATGCCTCACGCCTTGACGCTGCGGGGCTGCTGGCGGTCGCGGCTGTCACCGGCCTGTTCAACGCCCGCGCCTGGTACGGAATGGCTGTCCTCGCCGCCCGGCTGCCAGCGCGCTCAAGATCGTGGTGGCGCATCTTCTCGCGGCGCGCCCCCTCGCCGCGGGATGCGCCGCCGCGGGTGCCAGCCAGGGTGCTGTCTGCCATCCCGGTGGCCCCACTGGCCGGCGTGCTCGTGCTCGTCCTTGTCGTGGGGATCGCCCGGCTCATGTTCGACGGGGTCATCACGATGGGCCGCCATCCGCCCACTCCCGTGGCTGGCTCCGCCCTTGGCGCTGGCAGGGACACGGTGCCAGCGGGCACTGCCGCCGGGAGCGCGACAGGTCACGGCAAGGACCCCGCCGCGGCAGTGCTCGTGGTCGAGGGATGGGGGACATGGTGCTGCGACGCCGGCAACGGGCTGGGCGCCCTGGAACCGAGGATGCTGGTCCGCCAGTTCTCCTACCTGGGCCTGGACTCGGCAGGCAACCCGCTACGCAGCAGCCCGGACGACGACGACCTGCCGTTGCCCGACCTTGGCGACAAGATCGCGACTCAGGTCGAGTACCTGCACTCGGTAGCCCACGGGACGGTTGACGTGGTCGCCGAGAGCGAGGGTACCCTCGGGGTCTATGCCGCGCTCGCTCGGCACCCGGACCTGCCCATCAGTTCCGTGGTGCTGCTCAGCCCCATCATCGAGCCGGACCGGGTTAGCCTCCCCGGTAGCGAGCAGGGGAGCAGTGCCGTGCCGACCGAGGCACTCACTGAGCTAAACCACCTCGTTGGGAGCATGTCCCCGTACGGCAACACGGGGGCGCAGCAACTGCTCGCCTCGGTGAGCCGCTTCGGTGCCCAGTACTTCTCCGGCGCGTCCAACACCCAGCAGGCGGGCCGGCTGACGATAGTCCCGCTGGCTGATGCCCTCACCCTGCCGCCCTGCAGCCTCCCGCATGGGGTCATGGTGGTACCTGGGGCTCCACGGCGGCCTGCTTGGCGACCCCGCCGTGCTGCCCGTGGTCGCCCGGTTCCTCGTAGGACAGCCAACAGCCACGACCGGCCCGGGCCAGGCACGGATGCGGACCGCTACCGCGGTCATCACCGGCGCGGCGACAGCCTGGCGGATGCCCGACATGTCGACGACTTGCCATAACCCCTGAGAACCCACCAGTTCCTGTCCGTGTGGATCTGATGCCCGCAGGCTCCCCGTCCCGCATTCACCGAATGACCAGACGCGCCGAGGAAACCCGTCGCAACGCCGCCAGCCCCACCCGGATCACCAAGATAACCCGCGCCATCCTCGTCCTCACCCAATGCGAGCACAAGCACATCAAGTTGAACTCGCCGAGATCACCTCAACGCCGTAATATGCCCTCATAATGGGCGCGGCGGACAGGTCAGCGGCGATATGAAGGGCACCATGGCCGGGGATAATAAAGGAACACCTGCGCAGGGGCAGGCCTTCCAGGCTGACCGGGATGCCACTGCGGGCGGCCGCGATGTCTACCGGGCCGAGACCATGTACATCAACGGGCCGCATTCCCCCTCGAACGGCCAGCCACCAGAGCCGGCACTCACCGCCTCCAGGACCAGGCCGAGGCCTATCACCGCCCTCGCGGTGGCGGCCATCCTCGGTGGCTGCCTCCTCGTCGGCTTCGGCAGCGGGCTCGTCACCGGCCTGAACGTCGCGACCCCGACCACTGGCGCCTCGACCCCGAGCGTCACGCCGCCCGCCGACACGGCCTTGTCGTTGCTCCCCGTGCTCCAGGCCGACGTAGCTCTGTACACGGCGGACAGCCCGCAGCGGATCGGTGCCACCTATTATCCGCACGCGATACGCTTCAGCTGCAGCGCGCCAACGCACGGTGGCCACTACAGCGTGACCTACAATGTGGCTGGCTTCGCGGCGCTGACCGCGACGATCGGAATCCCGTCTAACGCCACCAATGCGGTCGGCAATTCCGCTATCATCCAGTTCTTCAAGGACGGCGGGCCGACCCAGCTCGGCCAGGCGCTAACCGTCTCCCTGGGCAACCCGCAGACGATCACCCTCCCTTTGGACAACTCATCTCAGCTGGAGATCCACTGCGATGCGGCAAAAGTGACGGGGACCTCCGGCTACGACATCGACGTGGTCATCGGCACCGCAACCCTCAGCAACCCCTAACATCCGCCGCGTCCGGCACCGCCCACCGGGGTTCCGCGCCATCCAGTAGCGGGAAATCACGATGACCAGCCTCAGGCCGACAAATCGGGAACGCCTTCAGGCTGCACGACAGAGATACAACTGCGGGGACAGGCCGGGGATGGCCTGGGCCCAATGCCAGGGGGTTAAGGCGGGTTGTCCGACTGGGATGTCCGTGAGGGTTGCGGTGGGTGACCGGCAGGGTGGCGGGGCGCGGCTCGCGGGCGATCCAGGGCAGGCGCCGCCAGCCTGCACGCTCGCCTGGTTCATGATCGTGTGTTGTTGGCGGTGTGGGGACGCCGGTAACGACATGCGATCATGAAAACTGCTTGAGGCGCCATCGCCTCGGCCGGCTTGCGGCACGAAGCCGGGTGTCCGGCAGGCACCCTGAGTGAGCAGACGGCGAGAATTTGGACAAAGCACCCAAATGCCTGTCAGTCCATGGCATTGGGTGCGTGTCGCGGCTGATGGCCACGAAAACCCGGCGCCGCGATGACGGGACTGCTGACCTGTGCGCAGACGCATGGACAGCGGTAGCCGGGTAGCAGAAGTTTATGAGAGTACAGAGCGTCGATGACATCCGTGGCGTCCTCAACGACATGCGCTTCCCCGCCAGCAAGGAGCAGATCGTGGAGCACGCGCGCGGCCGGACCGGTTCGCGCACCGACCCGGCACGGGCCCTGGCGGCGCTGCCGCCCGGGGATTACGCCAACCTGACGCAGGTGCTCCGTTCGGTGCCCACCCAGCCAGCACCCGAACGCAGCGAGTCGGAACGTGCCTATCAGCACCGTCACCACAACCACTCCGGCCTCGCCGAGCACATGCGCGAGAGCCAGCTCCCCCCGGTGGAGGAGGAACTACGCCGGGACTGACGGAGACCGAAGTAACCGACCTGAGCCGCCGTCTGGTGGCTCACTCCCGGCTCGGCGCGGGCCACCTAACGCCTAGCAGGCAATGCCCATGGGCTTTTCACGGCTCGCGGATCCCCGACCCTGGCCCCTCGACCACGTGTCCAGAGCGCTAGCCCTCGGCGCGAAGCCGGACGTCAGCGTTGCGGCCAGCCGACAGCGTCGAATATGGCGAGTGGGTCGAGGTAGTCCCGCCATCGCGCGACCTCGCCATCGCGGAGCGTGAGTCTGCTATGAAAACTTGCGTCACCGGCGTTGTGGCAGGCTTGGCTTGGCGGTGGCCTTCCAGAGGCGGCAGGTCGACAGGATGTCTAGGTACTCTGCGCCACCACAGCCTCCAGTCAAGACTTCGGAGAAGGCACGGCCTGCCAGCGCAAGATCAACCAGCGTCCACTGCCAAGGGGGCCGGACGTACCACCGTCCCGCAGGCGGCGCGGAATGTCGGTGCTTGCCGCTACCGTAACCTTGATAGCTTCCGGGCGGGAGGAGGGGCTGTGGCACTTCAAGGTGGATGGGCCATGACGCGCTCACACTGGTTGCCGGGGTGCCCAGTTGCATGCTGCCGCATGCGGGGCTGTCACTATGAGTGAGCTGAGCGTGATTGACCTGTTCTCGGGGGCTGGCGGTGCGTCGCTCGGGCTGGCGGATGCGGGGTTTGACCTGCGCCTCGCGGCGGACTTCGATCCTGCCTGCGGGTTGACGCACGCGGCGAACCTGCCTGGCGAGTTCATCGTCGGGGATATCCGGGAAGTCGATGCGGACAAGGTGTTGAACACGGCGGGTGTCGCTCCTGGCGAGCTTGACTTGCTGTTCGCGGGCCCACCCTGCCAAGGGTTCTCGATGATCGGCGCTCGGGTTGTCTGGGACGAGCGGAACAACCTGTTCCGAGAGGTGCTCCGACTCGGCCGGGACCTGCGCCCGCGCTGCATCGTGATCGAGAACGTTCCCGGCCTGGTCACCCTGGCGGGCGGCGCTTACCTGCGCGCGATCCTGCAGGGCCTCGATGAGATCGGCTACTCGGCGGCCTGCGCTGAGTTGCTCGCGGCGCAGTACGGTGCCCCTCAGATGCGCTGGCGGCTGATCATCATCGCCTGGCGGCGGGACCTTGGCATCGAGGGAGGGTACGGGTTCCCGGTCCCGGCAGCAGGGCTCGGGAGCATTGGCGACCTGCTGCCCAACTGCACCATCACCGCCAAGGAGACGGCGGGCTTCGTCACTACCCGCGACGCGATCGGTGACCTGCCGCCCGTTGCGGCGGGCGAGGAGGCTATCCGGTATGTTGGCCCGCCGGCCAGCGACTACCAGCGGGAGATGCGGGCCGGGCTGGACGGGGACCTTTCCGGGTTCCTGGCCAACCACTACGCGGCTAACCTCTCGGCCGCGAACCTGGCACGCCTGCGGGTGCTCAGGCCAGGCCAGGACTGGCGCGACCTTCCGCATGACATGCTCCCTGGCGGCATGCAACGGGCGCTGCGCAAGGACCACACGCGCCGGTACCGGCGAATGACCTGGAACGGGATTCCGCGATCGGTGATCACCCGGTTCCGCGACCCCAAGTCCGGCGAGTACACCCACCCCGAGCAGGACCGGACGATTACCATCCGCGAGGCCGCCCGGCTCCAGGGGTTCCCGGATCGTTTCGTGTTCCAGGGGGACCGGTCCAGCCAGTACGACCAGGTGGGCAATGCCGTGCCCACCTACCTTGCCCGTGCGATCGCGAGCGAGGTAGCCCGGTGCCTGCAGGGAAGCCCCGGACCGAGCCTGCACGACCCCTTCCGCCGCCGTCCCGTGCCGCTGATCAGTTCCCGCGGCCAGTTCGTAGAGCAAGACCCCCTGTTCTCGTAGCCCCCACCCGCCCCCCAACAGCAAAGGGCTAGCACCGCCGTGAGTCCTTCCCGATCGCCGCAAGGCTCTTCCCCGCGCAATATCGAGTCCCGGCCGCACATCGCCGAGTGGTTCGGGCACCGGGTGTTCCCCACCGTCGCCAGCGGCCCCAGGGCCAGCGGCGACCAGGCCAGCGGCCAGTGCCCCTTCCTGACGCAGACCGTTGGGGAGACCATGGCATGCGTAAAGACGGCCAACTCGCGTGGCGTCTGCACCATCAGCGCGTCTAGCAACGGGCAGCGCCAGGACTGGCTGGTCTGCCCCTACCGCGCGCTCGACGAGTCCCTGCTCAATGGCATGATCCGGCGCCTCTACGGGCTGGACGCGGCACAGCCGGTCCTTATCAGGCCAGTCCGCGCCCTGTCCGATGCGCCCATCAGGGACGAGGTTCTCGCGGCTTCGCAGGAGTCAGACCCGCGCAGGGCCTTCGTGTACTTCCAAGACAAGCTGGGCGGCGAGATCGGCTTGTCGAAGACCCCTGCCTCTCCCGAGTTGTCCTTCGACATCACCGTCATCGAGCTCACCTCTCACGGCGACGACCTGCGAGTCGACCGTTACGGGGTGATCGAACTCCAGACGACCGACACGCACGGCAGCTACGCGCAGTCGGTGACCGCCCTCGCCAACGCCCTAGACCTGCACGGCAGGGGCTTTCACGACATCCTCCAGCAGAACCCTGAGTGGGCAGGACGCAAGGTCGAAGGCCCCAACATCTCTAACGTCTTCAAGAGGACCTTCTACCAGATTGCGCTCAAATTCCAGATAACCCGGCGCGAGACCTCAGCCGGCTGCATCCTGGCGCTGCCCCGGCCCGTCTGGGACTCCTGGCAGCCGTTCCTCGGAGCACCAGAACTCCATCAGCGGCCGGATGGGACGTGGCGACTCCTTGACGACGATGAGGCAAACCCTGTGGACTGGATCTACGTCTTCGACATCGGCGAGGAGCAAGGCCCCGACGGCGCCCCCGCCCCGATCAATGTCTCGCTGGTCATCGGAACCGACGCGGCAACCCTGAGCCGCGCCGCCTTCGACATCGCCCCCGCCAAGGCCCTCGCCAACGGCGCCGGAACCGACGCGGTCGTCAGCGCCATCATCCGGCGGCTTACCACCTACCTACCTGGCGTCACCAGCTAGAAGCACCGCAGAATCGGAGTAACTGCCTGGCAGGAAGGAGACCGCGGTGCCAGCGGTTCAGGACGCGGGCGGCCCACAGTTGGGGTGATCCTGCTGGAGCATAATCAGCAACGACACCCGGGGCGGGCAGTTATATGGGCCCGAAATCGAGCATCTGGCTGTGAGGTCGTCCGCTATCTGCCTGCGGCCCTGAGCCCGGGCAAAATGAGTTCACGCGTCAGGTGGGTGTGTGGGATCGTCTGGTGTGCGCGATGCTCCCGTTATCGATGTTGAAGATGTCCGTGCGAGGCTGGCGAGGCGGTTCGGCCCGGAGGTAGCAGAGTGGTGCGTAGGGCTGCCGGTGCTGGTGGACGAGATTGCCGTCCGGTGGGGACTGCGTGTCGGGCGGCCTTGGCCGACGGGCGGGACATCGGTGGTGCTGCCGTGCGAGTCTGCTGCTGGCGAGTTGCTGGCGCTGAAGCTGACCCCGGACCTGAGGATCGCTGCTGACGAGGCGGCGGCGCTGGTCGCGTGGCGGGCTTGCCAGCACGTGGTGAGGCTGCATGATGCCGATCTCGATCATGGTGCCCTGCTGCTGGAGCGGGTGCTGCCGGGCACTCGCCTGGCGGAGGAGCCGGACAGGTGGCCGCTTGAGGAGATCGCGCCGATGCTGTCTGCCTTGTGGTCCCGGCCCTTCCGGCCAGGTCCCGGGTCCGGGCTGCCGGACTTGCGAGAGCGGGCGGAGTTCTTGTTCGAGATGACCCGGCAGCGGCTTGACCGTCACCCGGCGGCCGCCGGGCGCGTGCCGCGGGAGGTGATGGAAGATTCCCGGAACCTGGCCGGTGCGCTGGCCGGGGAGGGTGAGGTTCGGCTCCTGCACGCAGACCTGCACCCGGGGAACGTCCTGCGGGGAAGCGAAGAGCGCGGGCTGGTGGCGATCGACCCCCGGCCCTGCCTGGGCGACCCGGCCTTCGACGTGATCGACTGGGTCGTGGCCGGCGGTGGCGGCGAGCGGGCCGTTCGGCAGCGCATTGACTGGCTGGCGGTCCGCGTTGACGGGCGCAGCCCGGACCGGGCCTGGGCATGGTGCCAGGCGATGGCCGTGGTGCTGGCGGTCATCTCGTTCATTACCGGTGACGGCTCAGCTGGCGAGGAGATGCTCGCCCTGGCTCATCGGCCGTGAATGACCCCAGGAAGAACAACCTGATTGTTTTCGCCAGGAGGCGATCGAGATAGAGCCATGGCTTGTCTGTTCGTTTACTAGACACTACAAACCACTACATGCTGTACTAGAAGCCTCCAACCGGGCAGCGGGGCCGGTGGTGCCAGGAAAGGGGAAAAATGACCTGGAAACAGCTAGTAACGCATCCAAGCTCGGGTTCAAATCAAGGAACTGGTCGAAGGCTGGTAGTGTTCTTTGGTGCCATGGTCGGAATCACCTTGACCAAGGGGCGGACAAGCAGTACCACCTACACGGGAAGCCTCGCGACGAGCGAGAGCCTGTTCATCGAAAGTGCGAGCATTTCCCTTAGCATCGCCTTCCAGAAGCAGATCACGAACACGGTCGCCTACAGCTTCAGCTGGACGGTTCCGAAGAGCTGGAAGGTCGGTACTTGCATGCGGGTTCCGACCGCGTGAGCATGAATTGGGAATATGGGCATTACGAGGGAAATTGCGAGTACATCGTCACTCAAGCCCATCGCCACAGCAGGACCCACTGCCCGACTTGCTCTCGTACACCGGTGCCAGTAAGCCAGGATCCCTGCTCCTCTACAAAGGGGGTCAGGGATCGGCGCAATTCAGCATTCCGGGCATGATCGTCGGCCGGAAGATGACCGTGAGCATGGTATGCGACACCATGGGAGCGAGGTTCAAGATCGATGGTGCACGGCGTGGGCTGATTCTCGGCGGCGGATGCGACAGCACGGCCATCTACACCGGACGGCTGACGGCATCAGCCGCCGACGGCACCTTCGCGATCTCCGTCGAGAGGGCGACAAAATGGCGAGTCGCGGTATGGGAATCATGACCGGCATTTCGCTGGTCTGTGCTTCAATGTCAGGGACAAGAATTTCGAATTCTATGCTCCGGCCAAGATGTGCGACGATTCATGCTGGAGCGATGTTACTTTGCTGTTCACAGACGGCTTGGAATCCCAGATCGCTGCGTTGAGTGAGTATCCTGAACGAGATGCGGGCGGCGCCCCCTACGCTGAGCCAGGCGCCGACTTGCTGCCCGGCCCGATCGCCCGGCAGCAGGCCTTTCTGGCAGCAGGCCCTTCCGGCAGGACACGAAGACGCCACGCAGGGCTGGCCACGATAAGCACACATGTGGCACACGACTGAGCGGCTGCCCGGCCGCCCCCCGCGCGTTAGCAGGCGACTGCATCGACGAAGCGAGCTGGTGATCGCTGGCCTGCTCGTGTCCGCGTTCACCGGCGGGCTGGCGGTGCTGGCCGCGCTCGTGCCAGTCGGCCACGGGTTCGAGCCGAAGGGCGGTGGGTGGTTCACCCCGGCGGTCGTCGGCGGCGTGTTCACGTTGCAGCCGCTGCTGGTCGCCGTACCGTGGGCGGCCTGCTTTGTCCTCGGGCTGCTCGACTGGCGCCGCCCGTGGCGAGTAGAGCATCTGGACCTGCTGGCGCTCGCCGGCTTCTTTCCCGTGGCGATGCTGCTCAGCGATGATGTCCCTGCAGTCGGACTGTGGCTGGCAGCCGTCTGTCTCGGCTGGCTGTTCGCTCGCGTGCTCGGAGCGGCCTTCGGTATATGGCGGATGCCGGAACTGCGCCCGTCCATCAGCTCCCGGCGGCTGGGCGTGGCGATACTGACCCTGCTGCTCGTCCGAATCGCAAGTGTCGCCGGGGGCAACATCATGGACGTCGGGCAGGCGAGCTCGCTCGGTGCCTGGCGCCTTCTGCGCGGCCTGCACCTCTACGGAGCCGTGTCCTGGCAGGGACCCGATGGACTTCGGATCTATCGCCCGGATTCCTACGGCCCGTTTGCCTACTATGCGTACATCCCGTTCGCGGCTGTCTTCCCGCCGGCGCCGGCGCTGCCCGCGACGATAGTGCGGGCAGTGCTCGCGACGCTGCCGCCGGCGGTGTGCTTCGACGCGGCGACGCTCGCCGGACTGCACAGGCTTGGTCGACGGCTCGGCGGGCGGCCGCTCGCGCGAGCGTTCGTGTTCGCCTACTTGCTCTACCCGTTTCCTGACCTCTCCTTGATGGCGGAGACCAACGATGCGCTGATCGCCGCCCTCTGCGTATGGACCATCGTCGTGGCAGCGGAGCGCCCAGCCGCTCGCGGACTGCTTATGGCCGCCGCTGCCCTGACCAAATTCCTCCCAGGCCTGCTGGCACTGCAGTTCCTGGGCGTGAGACAGGGGCGATCGCGGTACGTGCTGACGCTCGTCGCCTCGCTTGCCGTGATGCTCGCCTGGCCGCTCATCACCTCCGGCCCGGCCCAGTTCCTCGACTCGACGTTCGGCTACCAGCTCTTGCAGCGCGGGGGCGGCGTGCAGTTCAGCATCTGGACCTACCTGCCGCACGTCGCGACCGTGGCAAGGCCAGTGCTCGCCGCCGCGCTAGTGCTGCTCGCACTCTCACCGATGTTGCGTCCTCGAGTGCGGGAAGCGCGCGAGCAAGCGGCTCTTGCCGCTGCGCTCCTCATCGGCGCGCAGCTACTGTCTGGTTACTGGTTCTACAGCTACCTCACCTGGTTCTATCCGCTCCTCATCATCGCGATCATCCAAGCCCGACCGGACAGCGGAACGGCCGACGCGTCAGCGTGCCCGTCCGGCGAGCCGAGCAGCAAGGATCAGGACCACCACCGCCCTGCGCGCCGAGTTACCACTGACCCGGCGCGGTCGGGTTCTCCGTGATACGATCGCCAGCGATGCGAACCTATTGCAACCTCCAGTGGTGGCACCGCCAGTAGGCGGTGACCCCAGCTGAGGCTGCGCGACCGCCCGGGGATGGCGGTCGCTTTTCGTATCACCCGCCAGCGCCGGGCCAGACCTTGAAGGGCCCGTGGATGGACTCCCAAGCACTGGTAGTTTCCCCTGGGGGGACGACCCCCCGTACTCTCCGAGCAGACGTGCTGGCGACGCCTTCTGGCGTCATCGTGACCCGCATCGCCGAACTGTTCGACCCCGCCGAGCTTGAGCGCGTCGCCGCGGCCGCCGACCGCCGCCGAGGCGGCGTGATGAGCTCCGGCATGGAGTACCCGGGTCGCTACTCTCGCTGGCACATGGCCTACATGGACCCGCCGCTGGAGATCACCGCCTCCGGCCGGACGATCACGGCAACGGCGCTGAACGACCGTGGTCGCCTGCTGCTTCCCGTGGTCGCCGGTGCACTGCGCAGCGCCGGAAAAGACAGTGCCGAAGTGAACGGTGCCGAAGTGAACGGTGCCGAAGTGAACGGTGCCGAAGTGAACGGTGCCGGAGAAGGCACAGCGGGGGAGGGGCGGCCAGCCGCCACGCCCGACCAGGTCACCGTCTACGTCCCCGAGGGGGAGGGGGCATTCACTGAGGAGGAGCGCAGCCGTCGGCCCACTGTGTTTACGGCGCTGCGTGCTATTGTTGCCGCGCTCGGCTGCGACGACCCGCACCTGGGCCTGTACGGGGCGTTCGGCTATGACCTGGCGTTCCAGTTCGAGCCGGTGCGCAAGCAGTTGGCTCGCCCGGCAGGGCAGCGTGACCTGGTGCTGCATCTGCCCGACGAGATCTGGACGGTGGACCGCCGCCGCGAGGAGGCCGTCAGGTACCGCTATGAGTTCCAGGTCGGCGACGCGAGCACGGTCGGCCTGTCGCGGGAAACGCCAGAGGTACAGGGCGCAGCCGCCGCGATGACAGTGGACCGGTTGTCCCTCCCGCCTCAGCCGGTCCCCGGCCGGTACGCGGCGATGGTCGAGCGGGCGAAGGAGCGCTTCGCCTGCGGTGACCTGTTCGAGGTCGTGCCCGGCCACGTGTTCCACGGGCGGTGCGCGTCGCCGGCCGGGTTCTACGAGCGGCTACGGGAGCGCAACCCTGCGCCCTATGAGTTCCTGTTCAGCCTCGGGGCCGGCCCGGACGGCACGGCCGAGCACCTGGTGGGCGCGTCGCCCGAGATGTACGTGCGGGTGACCGGCGACCGGGTGGAGACCTGCCCGATCTCCGGGACGATCGCGCGCGGTACCGATCCGCTGGAGGATGCGGCCAACATCGCCACCCTGCTCGGCTCGGCCAAGGAGGAATCCGAGCTCACCATGTGCACCGACGTGGACCGCAACGACAAGGCGCGAGTCTGCGTGCCGGGGTCGGTGAAGGTCATCGGGCGGCGGCAGATCGAGATGTACAGCCGCCTCATCCACACCGTTGATCACATCGAGGGCCGGCTGCGGCCCAGCTTTGACGCCCTCGACGCATTCCTGACCCACATGTGGGCGGTCACCGTTACCGGGGCGCCGAAGGCCTGGGCGATGCAGTTCATCGAGGATAACGAGGAGACGCCGCGCCGTTGGTACGGCGGGGCCGTCGGCAAGATCGGCTTTGACGGCTCGATGAACACCGGCCTGACGCTGCGCACGGCGCACATCACCGGCGGGATCGCCGCCGTCAGGGTCGGGGCGACGCTGCTGTTCGACTCCGACCCGGCCGCTGAGGAGCGCGAGACGCACATCAAGGCGCGCGCCCTCATCGAGACCCTGGCCGAGGCTGACCGACCCGCGGGGACGGCGGCCACCAGGAATGCCGGGCCCGCAAGGAACGCCGAGGAGGCAGGCCGCGGACTTCGAGTCCTTCTCGTCGATCACCAGGACTCATTCGTGCACACGCTCGGCGACTACTTCCGGCAGCACGGCGCCGAGGTGACGACGCTGCGCGCCGGGTTCCCCTACGCCCTGCTGGACGAGATGGCCCCGGACCTCGTGGTACTGTCCCCGGGGCCGGGGCGCCCTGAGGACTTTGGCTGTGACAAGCTGCTTGACGAGCTGGACGCGCGGGGCCTTGCGGCGTTCGGGGTGTGCCTAGGGCTGCAGGCCATGGTCGAGCACGCCGGGGGTCAACTGTCCCTGCTGCCCGATCCGCAGCACGGCAAGCCCGGCCTGGTATCCGTCCGCTCCGGCTCGTCGCTGCTGAGCGGGCTGCCGCAGGATTTCACCGCGGCGCGCTACCACTCGCTGTACACGACCGAGGCGCACGTCAAGGGCGGGTTCACGGTGTCGGCGACCACTCCGGACGGCTGCGTCATGGCTATCGAGGATGACGCGGCGGGCCGCTGGGCGGTCCAGTTCCACCCCGAGTCGATTCTCACGGCGGCAGGCCGCTGCGGGCACCAGGTCATCGGCAACGCGCTGTCGCTGGCCCGCGCCCGTGCCGGCCGGGAATTACGGGCGAAGGCTCGCGCGGCGCAGCGAGCGCCAGCGAGCGAGCACGGGCGCGGTTAGGCGAGCACGCAAGCCCGGGGGAATAACAGCTCCTCGGCTGCCTTCGCGATGAAGTCCAGGCTCTCGGTCGGGGACAGCGCCTCGGCCGAAAGTGACTCCATGGCCTCGAGGTAGTGATCAACGTCCTCGCGCTTGTCCAGGTACAGGGCACTGGTGAGCTGCTCGATGTAGATGATGTCCGGTACTTCCTCGCCGCGGAACCGCAGCATCGTGAACGAGCCGCCAGCGCCCGCGTGGCCGCCGGACTCGAACGGGACGACCTGGACGGTCACGTTGCGCAGGCTGCTGGCGACCTCCAGGAGGTAGGCCAGTTGCCTGCGCATCACCGCGCGGCCACCAACCGGGCGCTGGATCGCGCCCTGGTCCAGGATCGACCACACCATCGGCGGCCTTGGCTGGCGCAGCAGGTGCTGCCGGGACAGGCGCAACGCCACCCGCCGGTCGATCTGCGCGGGAGGCGCCGCGAAGTGGCCGAGCAGCATGACGGCGCGCGCGTAGTCGGGCGTCTGGAACAGCCCGTGCACGAACTGCATCTCGAACGTGCGGATGAGGACAGCCGCCGTCTCCAGGCCCAGGTACTCCTCGAACCAGTCGGCGGTAACGTCGGCGAAGGGCGTCCACCAGCCCGGCTCGTTCGCCTGCCGCTGCAGCGCCTTCATCTTGGCCCGCACGTGCGGGTCGGTCACGGAGTACAAGGCGAGCAGGTCATCGAGGTCCCGCTCCTTGAACCCGACCCGGCCGTTCTCCAGCCGGCTGATCTTTGAGCGCGACGCGCGGATCGCGCGGGCGGCCTCGTCAGACGAGACCCCAGCCTCGGCGCGCAGTCGGTGCAACTGGCTGCCGAGCATCAGCCGGTGGACGGTCGGGCCACGGCCGCCGGAGCCGTCGGCATCCCCGTCGTCGCTGCTCATCTGTGCCCCCTGTAATCATGGACCGCCGCTCGCCGCTTCCGCCTCTTCACGGTAGCTGGGTCGAGGGCGGTGAGCCCCGCCGCATTTGGCGGCGATGAGCAAGGCTGCAAATGCAGCCCGGCTAAATACCAGAGTCGGCCCGGCCGGATGCCTGGAATTTCGCAGGGCAACCTTGCCTCCAGGGAGTTCTGCCAGCTCAACGCAGGAGCCAGTCGGGTTGCTGCGAGTGGCCTTACGCCATCGGACGGTAGTCGGCCGGTCAGCCGGAATGCCGTTGGAAGCGTGTGCAGAGTAATCGGCAGTCTCATTGGCATCCATCTGCATCTCCGCGGGGTCCGGACGGAAACGATGCCATTGATCGTAGCAGTGATTGCGCAATTTGTAACAGTAATAAGCCCGTGCATTGAGAAAATGCAGTTGCGTAGAAATAGTAAGGAAGCGCCGGGGCCTATCTGGGTGGCGGCCTGCGCTGGACTTATTAGGTCCAGGCCAGACCCGCGTCCGGTGCGTCATCGGCCAGGACATGACCCTCGATCAGCCCGTAGGGGCGGTCCCCGGCGTTGTAGACCTCGCTGGAGTTCTCCAGCCCGAACGGGGACAAGTCGACCAGGTAGTGGTGCTTGTTCGGCAGCGCAAGCCGGACCTCGCACGCGGCTGGCACGTCCGCGAGGACGGTGGATCCCATCGCGTACAAGGTCTGCTGTAGCGAGTAGCTGTAGGTCCCGGCGAACGCAGAAAGCAGCGCCGACTTCGCCGCCGCGAATGCGGCCGCCCAGTCGGTCCCGGCATCCAGCGACGTGGCAGACGGCCGGTACCGCCACTGCGCGCTCACCGCCGTCGCCAAGATGCGGTCCTTCGTCTCCGGCAGCGTCGTGTACGCGTCCTTCGGGTAGCCCCAGAACTCCGATGCCGTCGTGTTCAGCACCACCAGGTCGCGCACGCCCGACACGACCGTGGCCCCGGCGCTGGAGTCAAGCACCACGACGGTCGTCCGCACCAGGTCACCGGACCGCGCGAACGAGTACCCGGTCGCCCCGATCGGCGACCAGCCGTACTCCTCGACCGTGATTCGCGCCCGCGAGATCGGCTCCTGCGACGTCACGAAGTACGACGCGAGCGCAAGGCCGAACGCCTCCGGCTCGACGATGCCGCCAAGCTCCTTGGCGAGGGCGTAGACCTTGTTCTTCTGCGAGTCGGTCGTCAGCACGTTGGAGTTGTCGCCGACCAGGCTAGCCGCGTCCAGGTCCCCAGAAAGCGACGTGGATACGTTCCAGTCCCGCAACACGTCGCCGCCACCGGGGGCGGCTCCGCGCGCCACCCGCACCATGCGCACTTCCGCCTTGCCGTAACGGTTCGGCCCGAGTCGCACCATCGGCACTAACCTCCGTGAAAGTCGCGAGCAGCGAGTCCTGCCGCATGGGCAGCGAGAATACGCGGACCCCGGTCGCGTCCCGCACGGCGTTGGCAAGCGCCGGGGCGACCGGGTTGAACGGGGCCTCGCTCATCGGCTTCGCGCCTAGCGGGCCTAGCGGGTCGTGGCCGGGCGCGAACAGCACCTCGGTGCGTGGCAGGTCACCCAGCACCGGCACGTGGTACTCGCGCAGCGCCCGAGTGGTCACGAGGCCGCCGTCACTGACGCGCACCTCCTCGAACAGCGCCGCGCCGAGTGCCTGCGCCACCCCGCCCTCCACCTGGCCGCGCAGCTGTACCGGGTTAATGACCGTGCCCGCGTCGACGGCCTGCACCGACTGCAAGATCGCGACCTCGCCAGTCGCCACGTTCACCGCCACGCGGAACCCCTGCGTGCAGAACGTCACCGACCGCGCCGTCCCATCGCAACGGCCCTCTGCCTCCAGGGGCTTGGAGCCATCAGCCGCCGAGTCCATCAGCTCCGCCAGGGCCCGCGCGGCCCGCAGCGTCGCCGTCCCCGCGACCACCGTCCCCGTCGACCCGAACGCGCCGGTGTCGTGCCCGCAGCTGTCGGTGTCTGACGCGACGACCTCCACCTGCCCCGGCGAGCAGCCCAGCACCGAGGCCGCGATCTGCTGGTGCACCGTCGCCGTCCCGTTCCCGAACTCGGCCGTTCCGACGAACAACCGGTACCGGTATGTAGCTGTCTTCGCAGGGCCTTGCCCGTGCTGGGGGGTTGTCCCCAGCCCGGTCGGCGGCAGCGCCCGGGGGCCGGCGGTTTGTGCCGGTTCCCCTGGGCAGGGGGGTGCCAGGGGGGTCGCCCCCCCGGGGATATACAAAATCCGTGCGTGCCCCACGTGCCCGCCCGGCGGGATGGTGTCGAGCATGGTGATCGCCATGCCCGACCCGGTTCGCCATTGCGGGCCGCGCGGGCTAGCCTCGCCACGCCCGCTGGCCAGGGCCTTCTCCACCGCTTCCACGGTCCAGAACGCGCCGTGCCCGGTCGTCTGGACCCCTTCACCGTCTTCACCGTCGCCAGAGGCGTTATCCGGGGACTCGCCTGGCCGGATGAGGTTGCGCCCCCGGAACTCGGCCGGGTCGATCCCCAGCCGCCTTGCCAGCTCGTCCATCGCGCTCTCCACCGCGAACCCGGCCTGGGACATGCCATAGCCCCGGAATGCCCCGGCGGGCACCGTGTTCGTGTACACGGACACGGCGTCGACCTTCTTGCTCGGGCAGCGGTAGGCGGTGACCGCCTCCTGGCACGAGTGGAACAGCACCCCGCCGGCGTGGTTGCCGTACGCGCCAGTATTCGCCACCGTCGTCAGCTGCAGCGCTGTCAGCGTCCCGTCTCGCGTCGCGCCTGCCTTCACCGTAACCGCCATCGGGTGCCGGGTCGTCGCGGCGGTGAACTCCTCCTCGCGGGTGAGCTCCAACTGCACCGGCCGCCGGGTGGTCAGCACGGCGAGCGCCACGATGTCCTCGGTCAGCATCTCCTGCTTTCCGCCGAAGCCGCCGCCGACCCGCTTGGCGACCACCCGGACGTGGTCACGTGGCAGCCCGAACAGCGCGCAGATCGCGTCCCGCGTCAGGAACGGCACCTGCGTCGAGGTCCGCAGCACCAGCCGCGCGGGCCCGGACGCATTGCTGGCCCTGGGAGCATCACCGGCCCTGGGAGCATCACCGGGCCGGGGGCATCACCGGCCCTGGGAGCACCGTCAGCCCCGTTCGCGGGCTGGGCCAGCCAGCCGATGGTCGCGTGCGTCTCCAGTGCCACATGCTGCACCCGGTGGGTCAGGAACGTCCCCTCGAACACCGCGTCGGCCAGGGCGAAGCCTCGCTCGACGTCACCAGCCTGCCGGTGCACCTCGGCGGCGACGTTGCCCGGCGCGTGCGCGTGCAGACGGGGAGCACCGGGCCTGCGCGCCTCCTGCGGGGTGGCCACGGCGGGGCGGACCTCATAGTCGACCAAGATCAGGCTGAGAGCCCGCTCGGCGATCGTGACGGTGTCGGCGACCACGGCGGCGACTCGCTGCCCCTGGAAGCGGACCACCCGGTCCAGGACCATCGTGTCGTATGGGTCATCGTCGGGGTCGTGATGCCGCGCCGTGGAGAACAGCCCTGGCGGCGAGTCCTCATAGGTGAGCACGGCGACCACGCCCGCCAGTGCCCGCGCCGCGCTGGCGTCGACCGACCGGATCCACGCGTGCGCGTGCGGGGACCGCAGCAGCCGCATGTGCAGCACTGGGGTCCCCAGCGGCGGCGCCGGGGGGGAGTCCAGGTCAGATGCCCCTGGCGGGGCGATGTCGAGGGTGAACCGGCCCGGCCCGTCACGACGTCCGGTCCCGCCGGAGCGGGCACGCTAGTGCCGACCGGGCTGGCAGGGTTACCCGTGTCGCCCGGCCCGATGCGCGCGATCCCCTCCAGGGCATCCCTGATGGCACCGTAGCCGGTGCAGCGGCAGATGTTCCCCTTGAGCGCGCGTGGCAGGTCGGCCCGCTGCTCGTCGCGCAGTGCCACGCCGGTCATGATCATGCCCGGCGTGCAGAAGCCGCACTGGAATCCCTGCGCCGCCAGGAACGCCTCTTGCAGGTCTGCGCCTCGCGGGTGGCTGTCGGCAAGGCCCTCGATCGTGGTGACCTCACGGCCCGCCGCGCGCATCGCGGGGTAGATGCAGCTGTGCACGGGGACGCCGTCGACGTGCACCGTGCAGGCGCCGCAGTCACCGCAGTCGCAGCCCTTCTTGACCCCGGTCCAGCCGAGCTCCCGCAGGAACGTCCGCAGGCACTGCCCCGGCCAGGGGCTGCCCGTCGCGGCCTCGCCGTTGACCCTCATGCAGGCAGTCCGGCCAGCTCGCTAAGTACCTCGAGTGCGGCTCGCTCGGTCATCACCCGCCGCCAGGACGCGCTGCCGTGGACATCATCGAGGTAGCCCGCGGCATTATCACCCGTCATCGCATCTCCGGCCGTCGCGGCGGCGACGGCTGCGGTCAGGGAGCTGGCGGTCTCGTTCGGGCTGGAAGAAAGCGGGAGGCGGACCTGGACGGGGCGAGGGACGGCGGCGGTGACGGTGAGCAGGACATCGCCATCGGGGGCGAGCGTGCCAATGAGCAGGACGGCGGAGCGGCCGGCCGGGGACAGCGAGGCCCGGCGGCAGGCGGCGGGCCGGCGCAGAGCGGCGGCCGGCAGGAAGACGCTGCGCAGCAGCTCCCCGGGGCGCAGCACGTTGCGGCGCACGCCGGTGACGAAGCTCGCGACGGGGACCGCGCGCGCGGCCCCGGTAGGACTGAGGATCGTCGCGACGGCGTCCAGCGCCGCCGCGAGGGCGATCATCGGCGCCGCTGGCAGGGATAGGCAGACGTTGCCGCCGACGGTCGCGACGTTCTGCACCTTGAAAGAGCCAAGCAGGGCGTCGCAGCACTTCCTTGGCAGGGCTGTGGCGGCCGGCCAGCCGGAGTGCCCCACGGGCCGCCAGCGGGCGAGTTCCGCCAGGGTGCAGGTGGCAGCGATCTGGAGGCCATCGTCGGTCTCAGTCAGCGGCGGCCAGTTGTACGTGGTGAGGTCCAGTAGCCGCGTCGTGCGCGGCTGCGGCTCGGACAGCAGCCAGGTGCCGCCGCCGAGGTATGCGTCGCCGTCCCGCCACGGGGTCCCCGTGGCGGGAGCGAACTCGGTCACAGTGGCGAGATCCACGTAACCGGCATCCCCGCAATGGCATCCCTCCATACTGCCGTGCGGATGTTACGAGTCCATGTCAGTGGCGCCCCGGTCCAGGTTGCGGCACGTGGCCAGATCGCTTCAGGCTCAGGCCGTCCGGGAGCACCGTTTCTGACACGGTTAGAACCGCGTGCTCGCGTTCGGCGTCCCCTTCGAAGGGAAGGATAAATGGCGCGGAGCGGGGAGAAGGGTGCACCTCGTGTGGGCGATGCGAGTGAACAAGGGACCGACGATCAGGCGGCTGGTGGTCATCGCGACCATGGCGCTGGTAGCACTGGTGACGGCATGCACGAGCGCGAACGGCAGCGGGTCAGCCAGCCAGCCAGCGAACGCCAGCGCGACCGCTGCCCCGGGAAAGGGCGCAGGCCCGGCTGCCACCCCTACGCCGCCCGGCCCGACCATCGAGGTCTCTCCGGGCAACGGGGCGAAGGCCGCTGATCCCTCGGCAGGCGTCACGGTCACGGCGACGCGCGGCACGCTCAGCAGTGTCAAGGTCACCCCGGCAGCGACCTCCGCCGCCGGCAGCCTCGCGGCCGACAGCGGTAACCCGTCCGGCCCGGTGCCAGGCACGTTCAGCGCACAAGACACCCAATGGCACAGCACCTGGGCGCTCGGTGTCGCGCAGCCGTACACGGTGACCGCCACCGCCACCTACCACGGCATCACGAACACGACCACGACCGCGTTCACCACGCTGACGCCGCACTCGACCTTCTCCACCGAGATCTTCGAGGGCCAAGGCCAGACCTACGGCGTCGGGATGCCGATCTTGCTGACCTTCAGCCAGCCGATCATGAACAAGGCTGCCGTCGAGCGATCGCTGCAGGTCCAGACGTCGAAGCCTGTCGTCGGCGCGTGGTACTGGGACACCGATGAGTCGCTGGCGTTCCGGCCGCGCTCTTACTGGCCGGCGCATACGACAGTCACCTTCACCGGCCACCTCGACGGCGTGGAAGGCGCGCCGGGCGTGTACGGCTTCCACACGCTGAGGCAGGCGTTCACCATCGGACAGTCGGTGATCGCGGTCGCCAGCACGACGGCGCACCACACGGAGATCTACGTCGGGGGCAAGCTGGCCTACACCTGGCCGATCAGCACCGGCCGCCCGGGCGACGACACGCCGAACGGCACCTACCTCACGATCGAGAAGGAGAACCCCGTCCGGATGACCGGCCCGGGCTACTCCCTGCTAGTGCCCTGGTCGGTACGGTTCACCTGGAGCGGCGACTACTACCACGACGCCTACTGGTCGGTCGGTGAGCAAGGCTATGAGAACGTCAGCCACGGCTGCGTGAACCTGCCCCCAGCCGCCGCCGAGGTCTACTACGAGCTGGCCGTTCCCGGTGATCCCATCACGATTACCCTCAGCCCCAAGGCGGGCACCTGGGATAACGGCTGGACCTACTGGTTCTTGACCTGGCCGCAGCTGCTGCGGGGCAGCGCCACGCATGAGGCCGTCATGACCGGCCGGTCCGGCAGCACCTTCGTGGACCCGGCTACCTTGCGGCCGATCCACGTCACGGCCCCGCTGGGAAGCGCCGCGACCGGCGTGTGGGGCAGCGGAACGGCGTAGGTGCCAGACGGGGCGCCACACGACGGGGCACTAGCATGGCCATATGCCACGTCTGCTTCACCTGGACTCCTCTGCTGCCCTGAACAACTCGCGCTCCAGGCAGATCACCGCCACCTTCGCCGAGGCATGGCGCGACCGTGGATCCGCGTACACCGTGAGCTATCGCGACCTGCACGCCAGCCCGCTCCCGCACGTGGCGGACGCGGCGCTGCACTGGCCGCAAAGGCTGCGCCCGGCGGGCGCGGAGGGCGCGGGCGGGACAGCCGGAGCTGACCAGGCGGCATTCGAGGCGGCGCAGTCGCTGCAGGACGAGCTGATCAGTGAGTTGCTCGCGGCCGACGTCCTGCTGGTGGGCGCCCCGATGTACAACTACTCGGTGCCGTCGGCGCTGAAGGCGTGGATCGACCACATCCACGTACCCGGCCGGACAGCGCCGTTCGACGCCCAGACGCAGCCCCTCGCGGGCCGCCCCGCCGTGATCGTCTCCAGCCGTGGCGCCTGCTATGACACGGGCGGCCCGAGGGAGGGCTGGGACCATGCGATCCCGGTGCTCCAGCTCATCCTTGGCACGGCGCTCGGCATGAACGTCGAGGTCATCACGACAAGCCTGACCCTCGCCGAAACGGTCCCGACGCTAGCGGACCAGCTCGACCGCAGCCGCGGCGAGCTGTCCGCCGCCCACGAGGCCGCAGCCGCAGCCGCCCGCCGCCTCCCCACGACCTAGCGTCCGCCGGATCGCCGGCGGGCAATGCTTCGCAGGGCCCGGTCGATATCGGTGCCGAACGGGTTCTCGTGCACTAGGTACGTCCAGGTAGCGGTGGGGCGCTTCAGGCCGATGGCCTCGAGATCGACGCCGTCGGGGGTGATCGGGGCGGTCCGGAACGTCTCGGCGGACTGCGCCGCTGCCTCCTCCAGCAGGGTGCTGAATGCGCGGATCGCTTCCCTGTTGAACTCATTGAGCGGGACGGTCCCGCGGGCCAGGGCGCGCAAGTGGATGCCCTCGCGGAGGTCCGCCAGGAAGGTCAGGTGCTCCGCCCAGGCCCGGTCCAGGTGGAACAGGACGACCTGGCGCGCGGCGTTGGCCAGGACGGTCCCGTTGATGCCCGGGCTCAGCTCCGCCAGGCGCTCCGGGCATTGCCGGGCAAGCGCCGACAGGGCGTCGTCGGTCCGCAGTACCCGTTCGCGATGGTGCAGGACGATGCGCCGCTGGTCCTCGATGAGCTTGTTGTACTGCCATGTGTTCCGGTGGATCTCCAGGTTGACGCCCTCGGCAACGCGCTGCGCGTGGCCCAGCCTCCAGTGCGCCCTTGGGGCAGGGACTTGGGCTCGCGTTTCGTCGGGCGCGTACTGGAGGATCAGCTCGTCTTCCATGCTGGCGAAGAAGACGGACCCGCCCGGGTCGCCCTGGCGCCCGGCGCGTCCGCGTAGCTGCTGGTCCAGCCTGCTGCTCGCGTGCCGGCCGGTGCCGATGACGTACAGGCCGCCTAGCCCGGCTATCAGGTTCCGGTCGCCGTCAGTGCCGCCGAGGCGGATGTCCGTGCCGCGCCCGGCCATCTGGGTGGACACCGTGATCGCGCCGTAGGCCCCGGCCTCGGCCACGATGGCGGCCTCCTGGGTGTCGTTCTTGGCGTTGAGCACGGTGCACCGCAGCCCGGCGCGGTCGAGCTCGCCGGCGAGCCGTTCGGACTCGGCTACATCGAGCGTGCCGATCAGGATGGGCCGCCCGGTGGCGTGCGCCGCGGCCACCTGGCCGATGACCGCCTTCTCCTTGTCCTTGACAGTCGGGTATAGCTGGTCGGGTTCATCGGCGCGGATGCACGGGCGGTTCGGCGGGATCACCGCGATCTCCAGGCCGTAGAACTCCCGGAACTGCTCGCCGGCCGCCACGGCGCTTCCCGTCATCCCGCAGATGGCCCGGTAGCGGCGGACCAGGGACTGGACGGTGATGGTGTCGAGGATCTCGCCGCTGTCGCTCGCGACCAGGCCCTCCTTGGCCTCGACCGCCGCGTGCAGGCCGTCGGGCCAGCGCTGCCGCTGGGCCACCCTGCCCCTGGACTCGCTGATCAGGTGCACCGCGCCGTCCCGCACGATGTAGTCCACATCGCGCTGGAGCAGCGCCTGAGCATGCAGGGCCACGTTGAGCCGGGTCAGTGCCTCGGCGTGCTCGGTTGTGTACAAGTCGATGCCGCCTAGCGCCTGTTCCGCGGCTCGTGCTCCCGCACTGGTCAGGGACACGTTGCGAGCGTCGTCGTCGACCTCGTAGTGCTGCCGTGGGTGAAGTCCGGCCGCGATCCGCGCCATCTCGCGGTCGGCGCCCGCGCTCTCCGCCGTGCCCGCGAGGACCAGTGGCACCCGGGCCTCATCGATCAGCACCGAGTCAGCCTCGTCGATCAAGACCACATCCGGATCACCCGCGACCAGATCGGCGACGTCGGTGACCAGGCGATCGCGGAGCACGTCAAAGCCGAACTCGCTTACCGGCGCGTAGGTGACCTGCGCCGCGTAGGCGCGCCGCCGTTCCGCCGGCGTTCGAGCCCTGGCCGATCCAGCCGACGGTCACGCCCAGCAGGTCGTAGACCGGGCGCATCCACTCGGCGTCGCGGCGGGCCAGGTAATCGTTCACCGACATCACGTGCACCGACCGGCCGTGCAGCGCATATCCGGCAGCGGCGAGCGCGCCGGCCAGGGTCTTTCCCTCACCGGTCGCCATCTCGGCGACCAGCCCGGAAAGCATCGCCAGGGCGCCGAGCACCTGCATGTCGTACGGCCGCTCGCCGAGGGCGCGCCGCGCCGCCTCGCGGCCACAAGCGCAGATCTCCGCGCCGTCACGGGCCGCTTGCGCCGCAGCCGTCAGCTCGCCATCGGTCACCCCGCGCAGTCGCTGCTCATGCCCGCCGACCTGGGCCAGCAGCTTCCAGAACGGTGCCAGCTCCGTTGTTCCCGGCTTCTGCAGCAACCGCCGCACGATGCTCGATATCTGCACGCCCGGACAACGCCAAACTACCGCTCCGCGTTCCGGCTACAGACTTTCGCCTCCTGCCCAGGCAGTTTCCCAGCCCCATGCCGGTGCGCGGCAGCGGGTCCTCTGGCCAGCGCCGCCATGGCAAGGTAGAAGGCGCGGGACCGGTACCAGCCATCGGCCCAGCCCGGCCCGGTGACGGTCGGAGACCACCGGACTGCACCTGGTACTACAGCGGAGTGCTGAGATGTAGCGGGTCCGGCCCGCGGCCATGATCCCGAAGAGTTCTCCGGTTAGGTAAACTTTTCCACATTCCCATGTGGAAAGGTCTTCGCAACCGGAGGGCTTCGAGATAAATTGAGCGGTCGCCTGCGGTCGACCTTGGAAGCCAATGCGCGGTGGACGGGGATGCGAGTGGCGCCGGGCCCGACGCACAGTGCGCCGAGTGCGAGGGTCTGCAGTGCGACGCGCAGGACGAAGCCAAGCGGCGCATCGCGAGTCACCATCAACGTCGCGCGGCAGCGAAGACCGGATAGGGGCTGACCGCGGGCGGCGGACGCTCACGACCGGTCGTGGACCATCGGGCTCGCGGTGGTGGCGTAGAAAGTGTGAACATGGATGAGGCCGTCGCGGATCACGAATGTGTCGACTCCCGCGAGCTCATCTCCGCCGTCGCCTTGAGCGCGGAAGGTGACGTAGACGAGCTCGCCTTGCACCTGGACCGAGGTCGTCATGTCCAGCGAGCCAAGGCGCGGAAGGGTCCGCTCGTAGCTCTCGCGGATGTGGTCGTGCCCCGAGCCGATGCCGTCAGGGTCAGCGGCAACCGCGTCCGGGGCGTAGTCGGCGAGGATCGCGTCCATGTTGCCCTCCAGAAGATGGCGCAGGTGACGGTCAAAAACTTCGCGAGGCGTCATCACGGGACTCCCTGTTGTCGTAGTCGATCGGGTACGAGGCGGGTTTGACTAGCGGGGGTCAGGACCGTGCTGTGGGGGTCAGGCCGCGACGAGCCCGACGCATAGTGCGGCGAGTGCGAGGGTCTGCAGCGCGACGCGCCCGTTGATGACTGAGTCCCAGCGGGCCTGGAGCTGGCGGGCATCGCCTGGCACCTGGCCGGCGAGTGCCGCTGCGGTCAGCGTCGTGTTCACGGGCTTGCTGACCTGGGTGTAGACCCCGGCGAAGATGATCAGGGCGAGTGAGGCGAGGGTCCCGGCCGCGGTGCTCGCCCAGTGCCCGGTCGCGGCGGCGAGCGCGGCCATCGCTATGGCGGCGATCAGGCCGCCGATGCTGATCGCCGCCAGGCGGCGGTCGGCGATGCGGTGGACGTGGCCGAGCAGCTGGGTGAGGGTGCGATCATCGACTGCGGCGAGGGCGGGGCGCAAGACGATCGCGCCGAAGACGTCGGTGCCGTAGATGACGGCGTTGGCGAGGATCGCCAGGCCGGCGAGGATCTCGATGGGGGTGTGCATCAGTGGGTCTCCTGCTGAGTGAGCATGCGGTGGGCGAGGTCGAGCCGGGACTGGGCCTGGCTCGCGCGTAGGCGCCCGCTGGCCTGAAGGGTGGCCAGGCCGTGCAGCGCCGACCAGGCGACTTCCGCCCGGGTGCCGTCGGCATCGGGGAATGCGTCGCAGATGCCCGAGAACGCGCGCTGGAGCGGTCCGGGGGTGTCGTCGGCCGCGAAGGCCAGCCCCGAGGGCAGCGAGAACATCGCCTCGTAGGTCCGGGGGTGCGCGGCGGCGAAGTCGAGGTAGGCGCGCATCCTCGTCATGGGCGAGGCGTCCGTCGCCTCGAGCGCCGCGGCGACGTCATCGAAGCCGTTGAGCGCCACCGCGTCGAGGAGCGCCTGACGGCTGGCGAAGGCCGAGTAGAGCACTGGCTGGGTGACGCCGAGCTCCCCGGCGAGGCGGCGCATCGTGACGGCGGGCCAGCCGTCGGCCTCGGCGAGGTCGCGGGCGGCGCGGATGACCTGATCGCGTCTCAGGTCGAGATCTGGAGCTGGTCTAGGGGACATGCCCATAGACTATCATAGTTATATAACGTTGCTAGCCTACAGATCTGAAAGGGCCCTCTCACCATGCATCTCGCCGCCGTCCTGGTCGCGCTCATCGGTTGCGTCGCCGCCATCGCCATCGGCAGCCGCTTCCTGCTGGCACCTCGGCAGGCGACGCTCGCCTGCGGCGTCGGCGCCGGCGATCTCCGCGCCCTGACCGAGATCAAGGGCGTCCGCGACATCACCTCCGGGGCGGTGCCGCTCGTGGTCTGGGCCGCCGCCGGCCGCACGGCACTCGGCTGGGCGCTGATCGCCACGGCCCTCACGCCGACGGCGGACGCCACGATCGTGCTCACCAACGGCGGGAAGCTCTCTACCGCGCTGGACATCCCCGGGCTGCCGTTCTCCAGCGCCGCGACCGTACCGGACTCGACCGCCGCCAGGCACGCCGCGATCCGCCGGGCCAGCAAGCACTGGCTCGCTGATGTCGTTCGCGTCCCCTACGTCCCGACTCTCGGCCCGGTCCACCCCCAGGCGGACATGCCGGAGTTGTTCGAGGCCCATCGTGTCGGTCGCCGGGACTAGCAGGTTCCTGCCGTATGACAAGGACCGCCGCTGGTTCGTGGCCAAGTGCCCCCAGCGGGGATCCACGCAGACCATCGTCGTCGGCCCGATTGTCGCGGGTTGGGGTGGGGCGTCTGGTGGTTGCTGGCAGTTTCATGCTGCCTTGCCGCCTGGGCTGATCGTATTCTCTACCTCGGCTCGGATATGTACTCGCCCCAGCGGTCCACCGCCTCTTCGAGGCTCAGAGCAGCGACTTCCTGCGGTGCCATGCCTACGGTGTGGATCAGCCGCGCTGCGAGCCAGTCCGGTACAGGGTCGCGAGTCGGCGCGGCGGGCACGGTAACGCCGCCGCTCAGCTTGCCGAGGCGCTCGATGACGTCGGCGAGCCTGCGGACCTCTAGCCGCTGTCCCGACACGGCCCGGACGCGCGCGGTTGCCTCCGCGTAGACCTCGACGTCGGCCCGAGCGCCGACCGCCCAGACTTCACAGATCTCGATCTGCTTCTCGTCGACTACCCGGTACACGATCCGCCACGTGTTGCACCCGACGACGAGCTTGCGAAATCCCGTGAGCTCGCCGCCGAGCGGATAGCCGGCATCCGGCGAGTCGAGCAGGATGAGAACCTTCTTGAGCACCTTCGGCACCGCGTCCGGCCCAATCCTGCGCAGCGGCCCGGCGTCGTGTCGCGAGAGCGTCGTTCAAGAGCGTGGCCAACCAGTTCCGTCTCGTCGCCGGCCATCTGGTCCGCGAACCAGGTCAGGTCACGATGTCCGGCCAGGACGAAGTCCAGCCACCGCTCGTACCAGGAGAGGAAGTTCGAGTCCGCGTGGAAGCGGGGCAGGAAGAAGCCTTCGGAGCTGACCTCGATCAAGCGCCCGCGGCCCGGCCCTGTCACGACGAGCAGGGTGAGGTAGCCGCGATGATGGCCTTGTCGGTCGGGATGCTTAAGACCTCGAGGCCTTCCGGGCTGGCTCCCGTCGCAGGATCCCGAGCACGATACTGGCGTGGGCGCGCAGGTCACCGAGTTCGCGGCGCCTGCGGCCCGTTTCCTGGTGGGCCATTCCACTTCCAAAGAAGTGGAATGCGCGTGCGTTGCCGGTGCTTCGAGTAAGCCGAGATGGCAGCAAATGGCGAGTAACCTAACTTATTGGCTCGGTATCTGATCACGGGATCGCCAGGGCGACGACCACCCCGGCAAGGACTACGTGCCAGTCGTTCCTTCGCATGATTGACCAACCTCTCGCCGAGTCCGGAATTCACGGTGCCCGCGCGGCCGCACCCCGGCCCCGGCTGGCGCCCCAATATTCCCTGCACGTCATCTCCGTTGCTGCACTACTCTGGCCAGCCAGGCCGGAGGAGGGACTAGCGGAGAAACCGCAGGTCACGGGTGAAAAGAGTGCCCCCAGAAGGATTCGAATTACCGCACCCCGCGCAATCGTGCTCCCGCGCCCCGCGCTAGGCACCGGAGGCCGGATGCCTGGGCGGTCTCCCGGGGGCTCGGGGACCATGGTGCACGCGGTCGGGCTGCGTGTCGATGAGGCATTAGTCCCTGGCTTCCGGCCCGCGACGTGTGACTAAATATGCGTATGGCCAGTGCGGAGGAAGGCGACGGTGCCGGGCTGGGTTCCCGCGCGGAACCTGTCATCGAGGGGCGGGCGCTCGTCGTGCGCCGAAGCGGGCAGGTCATCCTTGATGACCTAACGTTCACCATCGCTCGTGGGCAGGTCACCGGGCTGCTTGGGCCGAGCGGGTGCGGGAAGACCACGCTGATGCGGGTGCTGGTCGGCGTCCAGGTGATCACGGCGGGATCGGTGACGGTCCTTGGGCGCCCAGCCGGGCATCCGCGACTGCGTGCCCGCGTTGGGTACGCCACCCAGTCGCCCGCCGTCTACACGGACCTGACGCTTGGGGAGAACCTGGCGTACTTCGGCACCGTGCTGGGACTGCGTGGCCGCCGGCTCGCCGAGGCGGCGGGGACGACCATCGCCCGGCTTGACCTGGGCGGGCTGGAAAAGCGGGTGGTCGGGACGTTCTCCGGCGGGCAGCTCGCCCGGGTTGGACTCGCGGTTGCCCTGCTTGCCGGCCCCGACCTGCTGATCCTCGACGAGCCAACCGTTGGCCTGGACCCGGTGCTCCGCCGCGACCTGTGGGCGATGTTCCATGACCTGGCCAGTGCCGGGACGTCGCTGCTGGTGTCCAGCCACGTGATGGACGAGGCCGCCCGATGCGACAACCTGCTGTTCATGCGCGAGGGACGCTTCCTCGCCGAGGGCTCGCCAGCGCAGATTCTCCACCAGAGCGCAGCACCGGACCTGGAGTCCGCGTTCCTCGCGCTGGCCAGCAGCCCCACCGAAGCGGCGGTGCGGTGATGCGGCCCGTCGTCAGCCCGGTGCTGGCCGCCGCGACCGCTCGCCGGGTGCTCCTGCAACTGCGGCACGACCCGCGCACGATCGCGATGATGCTCGTGGTGCCTTCGGTGATGATGACGCTGCTGCGGTATGTGGTGAGTAACCCGCTCGTGCTGAACCGGGTAGGTCCCGAGTACATCGGCGTGTTCCCCTTCGTCATCATGTTCATCGTCGCGGCGATCACCACCCAGCGGGAGCGGGCCGGGGGACGCTGGAGCGGCTGATGGCCATGCCGCTGGGCAAGCTTGACCTGCTGGCCGGCTACGCGCTGGCGTTCGGGCTGATGGCTTGCGTCCAGGTGACGCTCGTGCTGGTCATCTCGCTGACCTGGCTGGGCGTCACGCTGCCCGGCTCGGCGGTGCCGATGGCGGTCATCGCGGTGCTTGACGCGATTCTCGGCATGTCGTGCGGCCTGTTCGCCAGCGCCTTCGCCCGCACTGAGTTCCAGGCCGTCCAGTTCATGCCCGCGTTCGTGCTACCACAGGCCCTCCTGGGCGGCCTGGTGGTGCCCCGTGCGCAGATGATGGACGTACTGCGGTGGCTCTCAGACGTGCTGCCGCTGTCGTACGCGGTCGACGCGATGCAGCGGATCACCGTCTCGGGTTCATGGACCAGCGCGATGAGCGCTGACGTCGCGGTCATCCTCGCCTTCACCATCGCCGCCCTGGTAGGCGGCGCGCTGACGCTGCGGCGCCGGACGGCATGATGTCCTACGGCCCGGCAGCGACTGACGACGAGCTTGCGGGCTGGCTTGCCAGGCCGCCGGATGCGCGGCGGTGCCTGGACTGAGCGGGAAACACAGCGTGAGCTACTGTTCGGGCATGACCGATTCCTTTGCGACCCGATTCGCCGCTGTTCGCGACCGCTGCGGGCCGCTGGTGCTCGGGGCGGACCCGCACGGCCCACTGCTTGGCGCGTGGGGGCTAAGCGACGACGCCGACGGCCTGGAGCGGTTCACGGACATCGTGCTCGAGGCGGCAGCCGGGACGACGGGCATCATCAAGCCTCAGTCCGCCTTCTTCGAGCGGCACGGCTGGCAGGGCATCCGCGTGCTGACCCGACTGGTCCGCGAGGCCCGGTCGGCGGGCATCTTGGTGGTCCTGGACGTCAAGCGCGGCGATGTCGGCAGCACCAACGAGGCGTACGCGCAGGCCTACCTCGGCGACGGTGCTGCCATCGAGTCCGACGCGATCACCCTCCACCCGTACCTTGGCCTGGCCGCGATGGGCAGCTATGTTGAGCGCGCCCACGGCTGCGGCGCCTGCCTGCTTGTCGTGACCCGCTCATCCAACCCCGAGGGACGCACGATCCAGGAGGCGGCGACGGACAGCCGCGCGTCCGTCGAGGAGCGGATCCTCGCTGATATCGGGGCGATCAACGCCCGGCTTGCACCCGGCGAGATCGGCCCCGTCGGGGCGGTCATCGGCCCGGTGGCCGGCCAGGCTGCCCTGGACCTGGCCGCCGCCAACGCCTTGTTCCTCGTCCCCGGCGTCGGCGCGCAGGGCGCTACCCCGCGCGACGTCGCCCGCACGTTCGAGGCATGCCCGGATCGCGTGCTGCCGTCGGCGTCCCGTTCGCTGCTGGCCGCCGGGCCGGATGTCACCGCCTTGAAGGACGCCGTGATCAGGCTGAATGAGGAGTTCCGTGCGCTGCTTGCGATTAGTTTGTAGCGGAACTGGTTAGGTTCTACCGGGTGTCGATCATCTACCGCACGACGCTCACGCCGGGAAAGCTGGAGCTACTGAGCGAGTGGCTGCCGACCCGCACCTGGCATCGCGTGACCGGCCGCCCGCCGGAACTGGTGAAGGCTGGCGGCTTCCGGCTCGATGACCCGGAAGGCGAGGTTGGCATCGAGTTCATGGTGGCGATCGACGGGTCCGGCGCGCAGCCGGTGACCTATCACGTTCCCATGACCTACCGTGGCGTGCCGCTGGACGGTGGCGACGACGCCCTCATCGGCACCACCGAGCATGGCGTCCTCGGCAGGCGCTGGATCTACGACGGCACCCGGGACCCTGTCCTGGTCACGCAGTTGGTGGCGCTCATCCAGGGTGAGGCCGAGCCGCAGGCACAAGGCGAGAGCCATACCCCTGATCCCACGGTACGCAGCAGGCGCATCCCGGCCGACCCGGTGACCGCTAGCGGCTTCACGGCCGTGGACGGCGTGACCTGTACCGAGGTGAGCATCGCGGTCGCCGTGGCCGGCGTCGGCGCGGGCGGTGGTGGTGGTGGTGGTGGCGGCGGTGGCGGTACTCGCGCTGGTGCTGGCACGGCCGCCCCCGGGCAGCTCGTCATCCAGGTGCCCCGCGTCCTGGATCGGGGAAGCGCGGAGCGGGCCAGCCTGGAGGCGATCGCGGGCCTGGGCGGGATCCGTGAGGTGGGCTGGCCCAGCTACGGCTCCGTGACGGCCACCTGGCAGGTGCCAGGGGTAGGGAAGGTCCGGGGCGTCTTCGCGGCGGCTGAGCTGCGCTAGGACCTGCGGGCCGCAGGGAAGCGCTGGCCGCAGCGGGTAGGGTGCTATCCCATGAAGTCGGTAGAGCCTGAGGTGTTCCTGGTCGCGCGGCCGGAGGTCGACTACGACGGCGTCGCCGCCTACCTGAGCGAGGTCGGCGGCGAGCGGTGGCTGGAGCGGCTGGACCGCGACCAGCTGGGCGACGAGGCGAGCGAGCCGCGTCACGATGGGGAGAACCTCATCGAGTTCGCTGGCAAGATGTGCTACCGCTCGTGGAAGCCGGCCTCAACCCCAACGTCCGCCGGGTGCGTGACGACCACGCCAAGTACCTGCAGAACATCCTGCGCAGCGGCCACGGGTCGGTGCTTGAGCACGTCAGCTTCACCTTCGTACTGCACAACGTCAGCCGTGTTTTCACCCACGAGCTTGTGAGGCATCGACCAGGAACGGCCATTTCCCAGGAGTCGCTGCGCTTCGTCCGGCTCGACGAGATCCCCTTCTGGTTCCCAGCCTGGGCACGGGACGATCGCGAGCTGATGACGCGGGCCACGGCGCTGATTGCCGAGATGGAGGCGTTCCAGGGCTGGCTGGCGGACCACTTCAAGCTCGATGACGAGGGCGTGCCGTTCCATGAGAAGAAGCACAAGACCTCGTTCATGCGCCGGTTCGCCCCCGACGGCATCGCGACCGGCATCGTCTGGACCGCGAACATCCGCACGCTGCGGCACACGATCGAGATGCGCACCGATCCTGGCGCGGAAGAGGAGATCCGGCTCATCTTCGCCAAGATCGGGGCGATCATGCGCGAGGAGGCCCCCGCGCTGTTCGGCGACTACCAGGTGTCCGCCGACGGTGCCTGGGTACCAGGCTGGCGCAAGGTCTGAGCTTGATCGACCAGACTGACGTCCTGCTGCGCCGCCGCGTCCTGGTGGTGGACGACGCGCTGAGCACGCCCCACACCGCCGTGGGGCGGGCGGCGACTGGCCTCGTCGCCGAGCTCGCCCGGCGCGGCGTGGAGGTCACCAAGTCCGTTTCCTATGAGGATGGCGCGGCGGTCGTCGCCTCCGACGCGGGGCTGTGCGCGGTCCTGGTCGACTGGAGCCTCGCAGGAGGCGCTCCGGCAGGCTTGGAGGAGGACGCCAAGCCCGGGGATCACGCGTCCCGGATGCTCGCGGCGATCCGGGCGCGTAACGGCACGCTCCCCATCTTCCTGCTAGCTCGCGGGGATGCCGGGCAGGAGATCACCATCGAGGCCATGGAGCACGCCGACGAGCTGGTCTGGGTGCTCCAAGACACTGCCGACTTCATCGCCGGGCGCGTGCTCGCGGCGATGGACCGGTACGTCAGCGGGCTGCTGCCGCCGTTCTTCCGGGCCCTGCTTGAGTACAACAGGGAACAGGAGTACGCCTGGGCCGTCCCCGGTCACCAGGGCGGCGTGGCCTACCTGAAGACCCCCGTTGGCCGGATGTTCCACGACTTTTTCGGCGAGAACCTGTTCCGCACCGACATGGGCATCGAGCGGGTCAGCCTGGGCTCGCTGCTCGACCACACTGGCCCGATCGGCGCGAGCGAGGCATACGCGGCTCGGGTCTTCGGCGCGCACCGCAGCTACTCGGGCCTGGTGGGGACGTCCGGGTCCAACCGGGCCGTCATGTCCAGCGTGCTCAGCTCTGGCGACATCGCTATCGTGGACCGCAACTGCCACAAGTCGGTCATGCAGGGCCTGCAGATCACCGGGGCGGTCCCCGTCTACCTCGTCCCGTCGCGCAACCGGTATGGCGTCATCGGCCCGATCCAGCCGCAGGAGATGACCCCCGAGGCCATCGATGCCGCGATCGCCGCCAGTCCCCTGGTTCCCGCACCCCAGCCGAGCACAGCCGCTTATGCGGTCGTCACGAACTGCACCTACGACGGGCTGTGCTACGACGCGGCGGCCGCCCAGGGCATGCTGGAACAGTCCGCCGACGTCATCCACTTCGACGAGGCATGGTACGGGTACGCGCGGTTCCACCCGCTGTACCGGAACCGGTTCGCGATGCGGGGCGACCCGGCTTCCCACCCGGCGGACGGCCCCACGGTGTTCTCCACCCAGTCCTCGCACAAGCTGCTTGCCGCCTTGAGCCAGGCGTCGTTCATTCACGTCAGGGAAGGCCGCCGGAAGATCCCGCACGGCGCGTTCAACGAGGCCTACATGATGCACACGACGACCTCGCCGCTGTACGCGCTCATCGCCGCGAACGATGTCGCCGCCTCCATGATGGACGGCCCGGGGGGCCGGGCGCTGATCCAGGAGACGATCGACGAGGCGGTCGCCTTCCGGCAGACCCTGGCCCGCGCGCACCGGCAGTTCGCCGAGCGGGGCGACTGGTTCTTCGCGCCCTGGAACGCCCCGGAGGTGACCGACCCGTACACCGGGAAGCGGCTGGCGTTCGCCGACGCCCCGCCCGAGCTGCTGCGGACCGTGCCGGACTGCTGGCTGCTGCACCCCGGCGAAAGCTGGCACGGGTTCGGTGACGTCGCCGACGGCTGGTGCATGCTCGACCCCACCAAGGCGGGCATCCTCGCGCCGGGCATGCGAGACGACGGCGAGCTCGGCCCCTGGGGCGTCCCGGCAACGCTGCTGACCGCCTACCTGGGCAGGCACGGGATCGTCCCGTCGCGGAGCACCGACCACATGGTGCTGTGCCTGTTCTCGGTGGGTATCACCCGCGGCAAGTGGGGCACCTTGCTCAATGCCCTGCTGGCCTTCAAACGAGACTGGGACGCCAACGCTCCGCTGGCCGCGGCGCTGCCCGATTTGCTGGCCACCACCGGTGGCCGGTACGCCGGGCTCGGCCTGCGCGACCTCGGCGAGCGGATGTGGGCGCACCTGCGGGCGGACCCGCCAGGCCCGGCGCTGCAGGCGGCGTTCAGCTCGGTGCCAACCGCTCGGATCACGCCGAGGCAGGCGTATGAGCGGCTGGTGCGTGGCGACGTGGAACTGGTTCCGTTCAGCGCGATGGAAGGAAGGACCCTCGCGGTCGGCATCCAGCCTTACCCGCCGGGGATCCCGATCCTGTTGCCCGGCGAGGACGCAGGCCGCCAAGACGGGCCGTTCCTGTCCTACCTGCGGCTACTGCAGGCGTGGGACGCGGCGTTCCCCGGTTTCGAGCATGAGATCGAGGGCGCGGAGCGCGGCGGAGCGGGGCGGGCCGGCAGCGGTCCCGCCGCCTACTGCGTGGCCAGTGGCGGGTCACCACGTCACAGCACGGACGGCAGGTCGTAGTGCAGCTGGCCTGGACCGGCCCCGGCGGCTAGCAGCGCTCGCACGGTCGCGGTGATCATCGCGTCGGGGCCCGCGATGTAGACGTCGCGGTCCTGCCAGCGGGTGCGGGCCGCCAGGCCGGCGACCGTGCCGTGGACGGCCTGCGGCACGTGGTCAGCCGACGTGGCCGCGATCACCGCGAGGCCCGGATAGCTGGCCGCCATGCGGCGCAGCGCGGGCAGCGCGTACAGGCCCTCAATCGTTGCCGCCCCGTGGTAGACGACGATCTCCCGGCGGCTGCCCACGCCGGCGAACGCCGCGCCGTTCGTCGCGGCCAGCGCTTCGGTGATCGCCATCAGCGGGGCCATGCCGGTCCCGTCCCCGAGGCACAGCACATCCCGGCTTGACCTGGTATCGGCTGTCATCGTCCCCTCGGCCCGGCCCAGCAGCAGGGTGTCGCCAGGGCGCGTGTGGTAGACAAGGGCGGTGCTGACCAGTCCGGCAGGCACCGCCCGCACATGCAGGGTGAGCGTCCCGTCCGGGCGTGGAGGGCTCGCGAGCGAGTAGCGGCGCCACTGCCGTGGCCATCGCGGTGCCTGCACGGACACATGCTGGCCCGGCAGGTAGGCCATCCGCCGGTCGGTGCGCAGCGTCAGCACCGCGATGTCCGGGGCGGCGAGATCGTGCCCGGTCACCTGCGCGGCCCACCACGCCGGAGCGCTCACGGCGTCGGCGTCGGCCGCCGCGATCATGATGGCCGCCGCGCGGTCGAACGAGGAGAGCACCGCTGCCTCGTCCGCGGCCCGCATCCCGCAGCGGCGGCAGGTCGCCCGCAGCGCCGCCCGGAATGCCGCGTAGTGCTCCTTGCGCACCGCGTACTTGCGATGCGCGCGGCCGAGCGACTCAAGGTACCCGCTAGGGGGGCCGCCAGTCAGCGCACGGTGCAAGCGCCGCTGCTGGGTACCCATCGCCGCCGGGAACATCGCCCGGATGTCCGGCTCAGCGGCGAACACGTGACCGTAGAAGAACATCATCGCCGCCTCAGGCAGGCCACAGGCCGAGGCGATCGCGGGACTTCCGGGTGTCGCACCCGAGGCCATGGCGGGTGTCACACCGGCCAGTGTGGCATAAGGCAAGCGGCCGGGCAGCCCGAACCGTGGTTCTACAGTGGCAGCTGGTAACCACTGATCCAGTTGCCGCGCAGCCAGTTCAGCGCCCACGTCCATGCCCCCGTCACCTCGAGGATGCCCACCACGACGAGCATGGCGCCGCCGACGCGGGTGACGAGGCGGGCGTTACGCCGGAAGAAGCTGAGCATCGTCATCATCCGCTGGAACGCGAGCGACACGAGCAGGAAGGGAATGCCGAGGCCAAGGCCGTAGACAAAGGCGAGGAACGCGCCTCGGGCGGCCGTCCCCGACGATGCCGACAGGCTCAAAACGGCCGCCAGCGTCGGTCCCAGGCACGGCGACCAGCCAACGCCGAACAAGACTCCGAGCAGCGGCGCTCCCGCCAGCCCGGCACGCGGCCGGGCCGATGGCCTCACGATCCGGCCCGCGAACGAGAACCGGTCGAACGCTCCGGCGAACAGCAGGCCAAGGAGGATGGTGAAGCCGCCGAGCACCTGCGTCAGCCCCTGGTCGTGGGTGCGCAGCAGTTGCCCGAGACCGCCGAGCACCGTCCCGTAGGTCGCGAACACCGCGGAGAACCCCAGCACGAACAGCATGGTCCCGGCGACCGTACGTGCCCTGGTGCTCGCGGTGCCTGCCGCCGGTGTCTGCGCCTGCGCCGCGTCGGCGCCGCTCATGCCCGTCGCGTACGACAGGTACCCGGGCACGAGCGGAAGGCAGCAGGGCGAAAGGAACGTAACGGCCCCAGCCGCCGCCGCGACCGGGATCGCTAGCAGCAACGGGCCCGAACCGACTACGTCAGCGACGCTCATCAGCCGTCGGCTCGCGGCTTGCCGACGATCACCAGGTTCACGGCGTAGGCCGCCATAGCGACCGCGGCCAGCAGTGCCATGGCGAGGGACGCCCCGTTGCCGCCCGACCCGGCGAACGCCGACCCCGCGCCGAATGCCCCGAAGATCGCCAGCAGGCCGATGACAGAGGTCGCGATGAGCGCGGTGGCCTTGGCCTGCAACGCCCGCACCACCAGCATGACGGCGGCGAGGATCAGCAGTATGCCCAAGATCACATGGATGGCCAGCAGCGGGCTGGAGAACATGCCGACGGACTTGCTGCTCGTCGGCGCGGTGCCGTAGAGCGCATAGCTAGTGCCGAGGATGAACTGGATGATCAGCATCGTCAGGGCGCCGAAGCTCGCCATGCGGATGCGGTTGGCCGCAGGGGCTGGCACCGCCGGAGTCAACGGTGCCGTTTTGGTTGACATGAGGTCCAGTATGTACTACGCGGCATAGCGCGCGTCCGGCCAGGCTGGGGTTCGGGTGCGGATATGTTTGGGCGGGTGGTAGTGCCCCCGGAAAGGCAAGTGTCGTCGCAGGCTGTGGTGCCGACCCGGCTGCCGGGGCGGTCCCGGGAGAACCGGCTGCTGTGGGCCGGGATCGCCGCGTTCACGCTCGCCGCAGTCGGGTGGGTGATCTACTGGCTGCTCATCCCGTACACGGCGGTCTTCCCAGTTGACCTGACCGTGTACCTGGACGGCGGCCTGATCGCGCGCGAGGTGGCACCGTACTACGACCCGCATGCCGCCGCCCCGCTGTATGACTGGGGTGGGTACAGCGACCTGGCGCTGAAGTTCACCTACACGCCGTTCGCCGCCGTCGCGTTCGCCCTCGGCTCGTTCCTGCGGACGTCGGTCGTGACCGCCGCGTCGGTCGTGGCGAGCATCGTCGCGCTCGTCGTCGCGCTCTGGTTCACCCTTGGTGGCCTTAGCAGGCAAGGTGACCTGGTTCCGTGGGGCCGGGTCGGCCGCGCCGGGGTGACGCTGCTATGCGCGGCGGCGATGTTCTGGACGCAGCCCGTGCTGCGCAACCTCAACCTCGGACAGGTCAACCTGGTGCTGATGGCGCTGATCTTGTGGGACCTGTGCCAGCCGAGCGTCGGCCGCGGCGGCAAGCCGCGCTGGTGGAAGGGGTTCGGGACCGGCATCGCGGCCGGGATCAAGCTGGTGCCCCTCATCTTTGTCCCCTACCTGCTGGCCACCCGGCGATTGCGGGAGGCGGCGGCCACCGTCGCCGGGTTCGCGTTCACCGTCGCCGTCGGGTTTGCCGTCTTGCCGAAGGACTCGGCCGACTGGTGGCTGGACGGGGTGTTCGCCCGGGGGACCAGGGCCGGGTTCCTCGGCTGGGCGGGCAACCAGTCGCTGTACGCCCTGATCACCCGGCTGTCTGGCAGCATCGCGGCCGGGACCTTGCCGTGGCTGATCGCCGCGGTCATCGCGGTCATCGTCGGCATCGCGGCGGCGGCGCTGTTGTCGCGCGCCGGGCATGAGGTGCCGGCGCTGCTGATGACCGCCCTGACCGGGCTGCTCGTGTCCCCGATCAGCTGGGATCACCACTGGGTCTGGATCGCGCCAGGGTTCATGACGGCCGTGGTGTACGCGGCGCGCCGGCGGCGCGAGGCGCGCCGCCGGGCCTGGTGGCTGATCGGCCTGGCGGCGGGCATCGTCATCGTCTTTGGAGCCTGGCCCGATGCCCTCTGGGAGAAGGCCCGCAACCTCGGCAGGTTCTCCCTCGGCTTGCTGTGGGCCCCGCCGAACACCAACCCCATCTTGTACGTCGAGCACGGTGACCAGCCCTCGTTCGTCGAGTACCACTGGCACGGCCTGTGGCTGCTGACCGGAAACGCCTACGTCCTGGCTGGGATGGCGATTTTCCTGGTGCTGTGCGGCGTGGCGGTGACACTGTGGCGCAACTGCGGGCAATGGACGGCGCAAGCGGAACCCGTAGTCGCCTCGCTCGTGGGCCCGTCCCGGCAGGCTGCGCCCGCAATCCGCGCACGGCGTCAGCAGCAACTGATCCGCGAACAGGAGGTCAGCCGGGACAGCGGCAGGCCGACGGCGGACAATGGGAGGCATGGCGCGGATCAATGACGTTGTCGCGGGGCTGCTGCGCGAGTACGCGGAGCTGCTGGCCATCACCGGCGAGGACCAGTTCCGGGCGCGGAATTACGAGAAGGCGGCCAAGGCCGTCGGCGGGTACGCCCGGGACATCGACGGCATGGCGCAGGCGGACCTGGTCAAGATCCCCGGCGTGGGCAAGTCGATCGCCGCGAAGATCGCCGAGTACGGGCAGACCGGCACCATCGCCGCCCTGGACGAGCTGCGGGGGAAGGTACCGCCGGGGGTCCGGGAGCTGACCGGGGTGCCTGGCCTCGGGCCGAAGCGAGCCCTGCAGCTCAGCCAGGAGCTGAACATAGCCTCCGTGGCTGACCTGCGGGAAGCCTTGCAGGCCGGGCGGCTGCGGGACCTCGCGGGCTTCGGGGGCAAGAGCCAGGAGCGCATCTTGCGCGGGCTGGCCGTCATGTCGCAGGACCGCGTCCTGCTGGACGTGGCCAGCCAGACCGCGACCGAGATCGTCCAAGCGCTGCGGCCGATGGCCGAGCGGATGGAGTACGCCGGGTCGCTGCGGCGCATGCGGGAGACGATCGGCGACGTCGACATCCTCGCGAGCACCGAGGGCGAGGGCGACGCGGCGCGGCTCATGGCCACGTTCGCCGACCGGGGCGAGGTGGTCGTCTCGGGGCCGGCCAAGACCTCGATCCGGGTCCCCGCCGGGCCGCAGGGCCGGCCACTGCAGGTCGACCTGCGCGTGGTGGAGCCCGCGGCCTACGGGGCGGCACTGCAGTACTTCACCGGGTCCAAGGCGCACAATGTCGCCGTCCGGCAGATCGCGGTGCGCGCCGGACTGAAGCTCAGCGAGTACGGGCTGTTCCGGGATGAGGAACTGATCGCGAGCCAGACCGAACAAGACGTGTACGCGGCCCTGGGGCTGCAGTGGGTGCCGCCCCCGCTGCGCGAGGACTCCGGCGAGGTGCAGGCGGCTGCGCGGGGGCAGGTGCCAGCGGTCGTCTCGGACAAGGACGTAAGGGGAGACCTGCACACCCATACGAATCTCACGGACGGCGTGGCCAGCCTGACCGAGATGGTCGCGGCGGCGCAGGCCCGGGGGTATGCGTACTACGCCGTCACCGATCACGCGCCCAACCTGTTCATGCAGCGGATGACCGATGAGAAGGTCCTGGCGCAGCGGGCGGAGCTTGAGGGGCTGACAACGAAGGGCATGGCGCTGCTGCACGGGTCCGAGCTGAACATCGCGCCGGACGGGTCGGTGGACTGGGACGAGGACTTCCTCGCCGGGTTCGACATGTGCGTGGCGTCGGTGCACTCGCACTTCGACCAGGATCGCGGCGAGATGACCCGGCGGTTCATCAGGGCGTGCGAGAACCCGCGGGTGAACATCATCGGGCACCCGCTGACCCGCAAGATCGGCCGCCGTCCGCCGGTCGACGTAGACCTGACCGAGCTCTTCAGGGCCTGCGCGCGCACCGGGACAGCGCTGGAGATCAACGCCTCGCCCGCGCGGCTTGACCTGCCGTCGGGGCACATTAAGGCAGCACGGGACGCGGGCGTGAAGTTCGCCGTCGACACCGACGCGCACGCCGTCGGGGACCTGGCGAACATGCCGTACGGGGTCGGGACGGCCCAGCGCGGCTGGCTCACTGCCGACGACGTGATCAACACCTGGCCGCTTGAGGAACTGCGCCGGTTTTTCCGGAAGGAATAGCGTGCGGAACGTTGTTACCGATGAGTAGCATAACGATAGGCAGTGAGCTCAGGCGAGAACCGCGAGCAGGGCAGCAGGCCGAAGGCCGAGCGTGGCTTGGTTCATAGCCGCGCGGGAAGGACTGTAATGAGGGCACGAGAGGTGGTCTTCGTCGATGGCGTCCGGACGCCGTTCGGCAAGGCCGGTCCCAACGGGATCTACGCGCAGGTACGAGCTGATGACATGGTCGTCCGGGTAATCAGGGAATTGCTTCGCCGCAATCGCGGCTTGCCACCGGAGCGGATCGGCGAGGTCGCGGTCGCGGCTACCACCCAGACCGGCGACCAGGGGCTGACGATCGGCCGGGCCACCGCGATCCTCGCGGGACTGCCGCGCTCCGTTCCTGGCTTCGCCATCGACCGGATGTGCGCCGGGGCGATGACCGCCGTGACGACCGTCGCGGGCGAGGTCTCCCAAGGCGCCGTCGACGTGGCGATCGCCGGCGGTGTCGAGCACATGGGCCGCCACCCGATGGGCGAGGGGATCGACCCGAACCCGCGCTTCGTTTCCGAGCAGCTCGTCGACACCTCCGCCCTGGTGATGGGCCAGACGGCGGAGAACCTGCACGACCGGTTCCCGGCCGTCACCCGCGAGCGGGCCGACCGGTACGCCTACCACAGCCAGCGCAAGGTCGCGCAGGCCTACGCGGCCGGCAAGATCGCGCCACACCTAGTGCCGATGGCGATCCGGACCGCTGAGCTTGGCTGGGGCCTGGCCACGGCCGACGAGCCGCCGCGGCCCGGCACGACGCTGGAGGCGCTGGCCGGACTGAAGACGCCGTTCCGCCCGCACGGCCGGGTCACCGCCGGCAACTCCGCCGGCCTCAACGACGGTGCGACCGGCTGCCTCATCGCGGCCGAGTCGGTTGCCGCTGAGCTGGGCCTGCCGGCCCGGATGCGGCTCGTGGACTACCAGTTCGCTGGCGTCGACCCCGAGGTCATGGGTGTCGGCCCGGTGCCCGCCACCGAGAAGCTGCTCGCCCGCAACAACCTCACGATGGACGACATCGGCCTTATCGAGATCAACGAGGCGTTCGCCGTCCAGGTGCTCGCCTTCCTGGACCACTTCAAGATCGATGACGAGGACCCGCGTGTGAACCCCCTCGGCGGCGCGATCGCCTTCGGTCACCCGCTGGCCTCCTCGGGCGTGCGGCTGATGACCCAGCTGGCTGCCGAGTTCGCCGAGCGCCGGCAGGTCCGCTACGGCCTCACGACCATGTGCATCGGGCTCGGCATGGGCGGCACCGTCCTGTGGGAGAACACGGCTTTTTCGGAAGGCAGCGCTCGATGAGCACCAGTGAGGTTTTGACGGAGCTGGCCGCCGAACTGGCGGTCGGCTTCCCCGACGAGGTCGTGACCCAGGCGTTTGTTCGCGACGTGGACCTGTCGGCGCTGGGCGCTGCTGGCACCCTGGCCTTGATCACCTTGGATAACGGCAAGGACCACACCCGGCCGTCGACGTTCGGCCCCGGTGGCCTGGCGTCACTCGACGCGGCCCTGGACGTGGTGGCTTCGCGCGCCGCCGCGGGCGAGATCGTGGCCGTGGGCGTGACAGGCAAGCCGTTCGTCTTCGCGGTCGGGGCCGACCTGAGTGGTGTCCCGGCCATCGACAGCCGTGAGGCGGCGCTCGCGATCGGGCGGCTGGGGCACGGGGTGTTCCGCCGGCTGGGCGAGCTGCCCGTCCCGTCGTTCGCGTTCGTCAACGGCGCGGCGATGGGCGGCGGCGTCGAGGTGGCGCTGCACTGCACCTACCGGACGATCTCCTCCGGCGTCCCGGCTGTCGCGCTGCCGGAGTGCTTCCTTGGCATGGTGCCCGCCTGGGGCGGGGCCTACCTGCTGCCCCGGCTGATCGGACCGTCAGCCGCCCTGACGGTCATGGTCGAGAACGCGCTGTCTAACAACAAGATGCTCCGCGGGCCGCAGGCGTTCGCCCTCGGCCTGGCCGACGCCATGTTCGAGCCGGCCGACTTCCTGGAGGAGTCGCTGCGCTGGGCCGCGAAGGTGCTGTCGGGCGACGTCGCCATCGAGCGGTCCCTGGTGCCGGAGCAGGACTGGGACCAGGCGGTGGCTCATGCCCGGTTCTTCCTCGACGGCAAGCTGCACGGCGCTGCCGTGGCCCCGTACCGGGCGGTCGACCTGGTCGCCGCTGCCCGGACCAGCTCCCGTGACGAGGGGTTCGACGCCGAGGACCAGGCCAATGCGGACCTGCTGCTGTCAGGTCAGCTGCGCGCCGGGCTGTACGCCTTCGACCTTGTGCAAAAGCGCGCCCGCAAGCCCGCCGGGGCACCGGACAAGAAGCTGGCGCGACCGGTCACCAAGGTAGGCGTCGTGGGCGCCGGCCTGATGGCGGCGCAGATCGCACTGCTGTTCGCTCGCCGGCTGCAGGTGCCCGTCGTCATGACCGATCTGGACGACGAGCGGGTCGCCAAGGGGGTCGGGTACGTGCACGGCGAGATCGCCAAGCTCGCATCGAAAGGCCGGCTCTCGGCGGACGCGGCGAGCCGGCTGACGGCACTAGTTAGCGGGTCGGTCTCCAAGGACGCGTTCGCCGACGCCGACTTCGTCATCGAGGCGGTCTTCGAGGAGCTAGCAGTCAAGAAGCAGGTCTTCGCCGAGGTCGAGGCGGTCGTGCGGCCAGACTGCGTGCTGGCCACCAACACCTCATCGCTGTCGGTGTCGGCGATGGCGAGCGATCTGGCCCACCCGCAGCGGGTCGTCGGGTTCCACTTCTTCAACCCGGTCGCGGTGCTGCCCTTGGTGGAGGTCGTCAGGGGCAGCTCCACCGACGACGGCGCGCTGGCGACCGCGCTGAGCGTTGGCAAGAGCCTCAAGAAGGACTGCGTGATCGTCGCCGACCGGCCGGCGTTCGTGGTCAACAGGCTGCTCACCCGGTTCCTCGGCGAGATCACCAAGGCCGTCGATGAGGGCACCCCGCTTGAGGTGGCTGAGCATGCGGCGGACCCGCTCGGGCTGCCAATGCCGCCGTTCCTGCTGCTGCAACTGGTTGGCCCGGCGATCGCGCTGCACGTCGCGCAGACGCTGCATGAGGCGTTCCCGGACCGGTACTCGGTGTCGTCGAAGCTGGAATCTCTCGTCGCGGCGGGCAAGACCGCCGTTTACGGGCCGGACCTGGCGTTCGACCCCGAGGTGGTGGCGCTGCTGAGCGGCGGGCCCGCGCCGTCGACCGAGCAGGAGGTGCTCCGGCGGGCACTGGAAGGGCTCGCGCAGGAGATCGCGATCATGCTCGACGAGGGCGTGGTCGCCGCGCCGCAAGACATCGACCTGTGCATGATCCTCGGTGCGGGCTGGCCGTTCCACCTGGGCGGCATCACCCCGTACCTCGACCGGACCGGGATCTCGGTGAAGGTCACCGGCACCCCGTTCGGCAGGTGACGCCACCGCCTAATCGCATTACCTAAGCCTCCCTAAGCATCCCTAGGTACGGTAGGCATTTTTACCTACTATTACCGACGGGTTCGGCTGCCTCAGCGGCACTCACGTGTGATAGGAATCGAGTAACGCCGTGCCGTGATGGCACGGCGTTGCGCGATGTACGAGACGGCACACGAGTACAGGCGGGCTGGCCAGCAGTGGCGGACGAGTGGCTCAAAAAGACGACGCGCCCAGTCGAGATGTCCCAGATCGACGCCACGGCACCGAACGTGGCGAGGGTCTGGAACTACCTCGTCGGGGGCAGGGATAATTTCGAGGCCGACCGGAAGGCGGCCCGTCAGCTCATCTCGGTGTCCCCGGTGATGGAAAAGGTCGCCCCGGCGACGCGCGCGTTCCACGGGCGGGCGGTGCGCTTCCTAGCTGAGGCGGGAGTACGGCAGTTCCTCGACATCGGCACCGGCTTGCCGACGGCGGGCAACACCCATGACGTCGCGCAGGCGGTGGCGCCGGAGAGCCGCATCGTCTACGTGGACAACGACCAGATCGTCTTGTCGCACGCGAGGGCACTGCTCACGTCGTCTGCGCAGGGCGCGACCAGTTACATCGACGCGGACGCCCGCGATCCTGCGGCGATCATCTCCGAAGCACGGGCGACGCTGGACTTCAGCCAGCCGGTCGCGGTGATCCTCATCGACATCCTGAACTTCATCCAGGGTGCCGACACGGTGGCCCAGATCATCGCGACACTTCTTCACGCGCTGGCCCCGGGGAGCTATCTAGTGGTCATGCAGCCGACGGGCGACCTGGATCCCTCACTGGTATCGGCCGCAGTGCGGTGGAACCAGATTGCCCCGACGCCGGTCGTGCTGCGCGGGCGCGCGGAGGTGACCTCGTGGACGGACGGGCTGGAGCTGATCGAGCCCGGCGTGGTCCAGGTGGACCAGTGGCGCCCCGGCGAGAACGAGTCGCCGCGCGACGTGCCGCTTTACGGCTTCGTTGCCCGCAAGCCGTTATCCCGCGTCTGGTGCGAGGAGCTCGTCAGCTGGCACCGAGCCAGCCAGCCACGTCGAGGCGGAAGGCGCCGTCCGGGACCATCTGCCGTAGGCTCGCCTCCAGGTCATCGACGTGGCCGGAACCTAGTGCCGCGACCCAGCGTTCCCGGATGTCGCTGAAGACCGCGGCCGACTGCGCGAGCGCGTCGATCCCGCGCGGCGTCAGCCGGACCAGCTTGCGGCGGCGGTCGCAGGCATCGCCCGCCCGCGTCGCGTAGCCGACGGCCTCCAGCCGCTCGATCGTCTTCCCGGCCGCCTGCTTGGAGACTCCCAGCCGCCTTCCGACCTCCGTCGCGGTTGCCCCGTGCAGCCCGATGGCCTGCATCGCGAACCCGTGCGCCGGGCGGAGGTCCGGATGGCCGCGCCCGGCCAGCTCGGCGTGCAGCTCGTCAATGATCACGCGGAACCCGCCGAACAGCAGCAGGGGAAGCTCGTACCCCGCGCTCGGAACACCAGCGCTCGCGCTTGCCATGATAGACAACCTCATTTACTATTTAGACAACCAACTTGTCTTTCATGGTAGGGAGCGAGATGCCTGCAAGCCACACCGCCTTCGTCGGCCACACCATCGAGTCCGCGCCGCCCGCGTCCCGTCGGCTCATGGCGGCGACAGCCAAGCACCTCGGCTACCTTCCGGTGGCCACCGCCCGGTGGGCGACATCCCCGCACCTACTTGACGGCTTCGGCAAGCTCAGCGGCCTGTTCGAGTCCTCGGAACTCGACCCGGTCGCCCGTGAGGTCCTCATCATGACGGTCGCGACCCGCAACGGGTGCCATCTGTGCGTCGCGATGCACACCGCGCGCCTGTCGGCGATGGACGCTGGCCAGGCACTCATCGCCGCGCTCCGCGATGGCCCGGACGAGCCGCTGGCGGACCCGCGGCTAGAGGCGATCCGGATCTTCACGCTGCGAGTCCTCGAGACGGCCGGGGACGTGGGCGACGACGCCCTCAGCGCCTTCCTCCGCAGCGGCTACACGTCCCAGAACGCACTGGAGGTCGTCCTTGGCATCGCTACCTACACTCTCTCCACCCTGGCCAACCGCCTGACGGGCGCCCCGGTGGATGAGTAGCTCCGCCGGTTCTCCTGATACGGAACGGGCCGTCGCCGGTCTGGCGAGACCGGCGACGGCGCGCTTCGGACTAGCTGACGTACTCCAAGATGACCGCGGTCGCCGAGCTGTAGGTGGAGTTGTGCCTGGCGCCGCTCGACAGCTGCCATGCCGTGCCCGGAATCCGGGACACCGAATACAGGTCGATCAGCTGGCCGCTCACCGGGAGGCGCACCGCCTTGAGCGCCCCGGAGGCGTATCGCGTCATGGACGTGGAAGCGCCGCCGACGCCGGGCTGCGGCAGCCACAGGCCGGACCCGCCATCCGAGCTCACCGTCTGGGTGGGTAGGTTGACCACGGTACCGTAGCCGTAGTTACCGCTGGCCTCCTTGGCCCACGTGTGACCGTTGTAGTGCAGCACGACGGTCGGGCCGCCATCGTCTTCGGCCGAGCCATTCCCGATCGCGTAGACGCTGTCCTTACTCAGCGCGATGATGCCGGTGACCTGCGGGGCGTTCAGCTCCGTCTTCTTGGGAAGCAGGCTGGCAACCGACGTCCCGCGCCACGCCGACCCGGTCCACTGGTAGACGCTCGCGCCGTGGAAGGCCCAGACGTCCGTGGCGGACAGCGCGCTGCCTCCGGCCAGGCCCTTACCGGAGGCGGGCTGCGACCATGCCCCGTCGTAGTGATAGGCCCCCAGGTCAAGGCTTGACGGGTAGAGCTCCTGGTCGCCGAACACCCACACGTTCTTCGGCCCGAGCACGGCCAGGCCGCCGACGCCCTTGGCGAACGTCTTCATGACCTTCCACGTGTGCCCGTTCCAGTAGAAGACCCGGCCACTGCCCGGCAGCCCAGTTGATGAGCTGGGGATCTCGCTGACCGCCCACACGTCACTAGCGGCGGTCGTGGCGACGGCGACGATCTTCTCGCCCTTCTCGCCACGGAACGCCGGGTACTTCGTCCACGACGCCCAGTTCAAGCCGGTGTGCTCATACGCGACTGGGGCCGGCGCGCCGGGGTAACCTCCGCCGTCAAATGCCCACCCGGTGGTCGCACTGGACGCGACGACGGCGGTGAAGTCGCTCGACAGCCCGCTGTTCACCGTAGCGACGGTCTTCCACGTCGGCGCGGGCGCGGCGGCGCTCGCCGCGCTCGCCGCGGCCGTTCCCGCGGCGAGCGTAGCCGAGAACGCGGCCAGCCCGGCAGCCGCGAGGATGCCGGCAGCCATGCGCCACCGGAAAGACTGTCTTCCTGACATTATTTCTCCTGAGCTCCAGTTGGCCTCTTGCGGCCCGCTGATACCAAGAGCTTGAGATTTGCCCAGAGATATCGCCAGTGTCCCGGACCTGAGATCCGCGCTCTTTGTTCCTGCTGGATTCTCGTCGCGATCGCTTCCCCGCCGCCATGAAGTCATGATCATGTGTAGATACCGTTACTATCACACAATGCCGCTTACCTTATGCGCCACTCCAACCCCAATGACATCAGTAGTCAATCGAGTCGCGCGCGACGCTCTGAGCGCGGCACTACAACGGAGTCCTGAGATGTAGCGGGTCCCGGCCCGCCGTCATGATCCCGAAGAGTTTTCCGGTTAGGTAAACTTTTCCACGTTATCACGTGGAAAAGTCTTCGCGACCGGAAAAGTCTTCGGGATAAATTGAGCGGTCGCCTGCAGTCGACTGTGGAAGCCAAATGCGCGGTGCACGGGGATGCGAGTGGCGTCGGGCCGGACGCCAGGCCATGCCGCACCAGAGGTCGCGGCCCGCTGCTGTAATACATAGGCGGCTGGACAGCCGCCTCCTGGCATGAGTGCTGTGGATGGTGCCGCGTTTTGCGGCACCATCCACAGCACTCATAGCGACTGCCCCGCCGAGCGACGGAAGCCGACCGCCGCCTTCGTTGTGCACGTCACCTACTGCGACTCAATGGACTGCTGGTGACAACGAGAGAGCGGAGGTAAGCGGCATTGTACTATCACAACGGAAAGTACACTCAGCTCGCGAATTAGCGGCGAGTTAGTACCGGATCGCGATCTCGGTGCCGTCGTCGGCGCGCTGGTGAGGGTCGGTGATGGTCGCCGCGGTGCCAGCGGCGATCCGCAGGGCGCTCCAGGCGACGGCCGCCGCGTCGAGAAGGTCGTCCTCGGCGGGCGCCGGGCCGCCAGCGCCGGACCGGATCGCCCGGACGGGCGGCAGGTCGACGCCCGCTGCCGCGAGCAGTGCGCGGCGCCTGGCCCGGCCTTCGGGCGTGTGCTTGCTTTCCGCGAGCGGCGATCCGGCCAGGGCGGAAAAGGCCAGTTCCGGATGCACCTCACGCAACTGGTGCCAGCACGCCCGGCGGTAGCCGTCGGCCTCCAGCAGCCGAAGCCGCAGGCCCCAGGCCTGCACGCTGAGGCCTTTGCCCGTCAGCAGGCGGCAGCGGCGATTCGCGTCGGCGTACGCCTTCTCTTCCCAGACCGGACGCGGCGCGATCGCGAACACGGTCGGCCCGCGCCGCCCGAGGGCACGACGGGCCAGGGCATCGACCGTGCGCCAGCCGTCGGCGAGCAGCCCCAGCGGCATGTCAATCCCCGTGAGGCCGGTGAGGTCCAGGGCCTCAAGCGACGCGGCGACCCGCACTGTCGGCCGGCAGGCACTGCGCGCGCTGGCAGGGGCAAGCGTGACCGCGACCCAGCCACCGGGGCAGGCATCGACTCCGGTCACGCCATCGGACGACGTCAGGACGCCCTGCGCAGGGCCGAGACGCTGGCGAGGTAGTCCTGGACCTGGCCGCGCAGCGGGTGGGCCTGCGGCAGCGCGGTCAGTGCCACGTTAAGCACCCGTTCCGCCTCGTCGAGCTCGCCGCGGGGACGTCCGCAGTTGGCGTAGTGCGCGACGAGTGCCATCCCCAGGCTGGCCAGGCGCGTGCCGAAGGCCGGGGCATCCGGGTCGGTCGCCCCGACCGCCTCCCGTGCGACCTCGACAGCCTCGGTGAGCAGCGGCTGGCTCTGCTGCTCAAGCCCCTGGGTCAGCAAGACGTTCCCGATGTTGGACAGCATGCCAGCACGTTCAGGGCTGCCTGGCGGCAGCGTGCTCGCCGCCCCCCGGTAGGTGGACAGGGCCTCGTCGAGCACAGCCGGGGCCCGGGTCCGGCCGTACTCCTCCTGCAAGGCGCTGGCGAGGTTGCTGACGTGGCGACTGTAGGCGGGATCGTTCGGCCTGGTGAGCGACAGGGCGGTTCGGCCAGCACCGATGGCCTCGGTCAGCTTGGCCGGGTCCTTGTCGCGCTGGTATGCCATCCGGAGCAGGACGCACTGCGTCCCCAGCGCCAGGGCACGCCCGTGGGTGTCGCCGGGCGTCGCGGCATCGAGGGCCATCTGGCTCGACTCGATCGCCATCTGGAGCGTCGTCTCGGTACCGGTCTGCAGGTACTGCTCGCGCAGGCTCTCGGTGATCCGCAGATGGTAGATCGCGTCCCGCACGGGCTCGGCCGGTGCTGGCGCGGGCTGCGGCCGGGGCAGTCGCAGGCGTGCGGTCTCCGATTGCGCTGACTGCGGTCCAGGGCTTCGCAGTCGCGCGGTCCACTCGGGATCTTGCGCCGAGGACCCGCCGGACGCGGAGTCGTCCCGCACGGGCAGGCCGAGCGAAGCCCGGTCGACCAGCACCGTGTTGCCCTCGGTCGAGATCGCAGCGGGCGGTGGCGTCGCGACTTGCGCCAAGCCGGTGTCCATCCGGGTGGCCTGCGCTGGGCGGGCCGGCTGCGAGTCGGCCGGCTGCGGCTCAGATGCCACCGGGTCTCGGCGCGACGGCCGCACCCGGGTAAGTTCCGTCGGCTCGAACGACTCCTGCGCCGGTGGTGCCTGCGGCCGTGGTGCGAGAGTCGCCGCGTCGGCCACGTCGACGGCCAGGGGCGAGATGACCGGGGCGATCGCCGCCGCGAGCGCGTCCGCGGCGGGGGAGGGCGGCACCTCATCACCCGCATTGCCCAAAACCCGCTGGAACGTCGTCGGCTGGTAGGCCCTCGGGCCGCGATCGGCCGATCTTGAATCCGGCAGGGCAGAGGCAGGCGGCACCTGCCCCGACGGCTGGGATGCCGGCCCTCCTTCGTCGGGGCCAGGGAAAGGCCCGTTCAGGATCCCATTAAGATTTTCCAGTTGCTCGCGGATGTCGGGTGCCTCGCCCACCTTGGCAAGCGCGAGCTCATACCATTGGCGGGCGTCGGCCTGATATTCCGTGCCCGCCAGGAAGGTCGCCAGGCTGCACATCGCGCGCGGCAGGCCCGCCAGTGCGGCCTGATGCCAGAACCACGCCGCGCCTTGCTGGTCGCCGCGTTCGGAGAAGATGTTGCCGACGCTGTTCATGGCGTTCGGGTCCCCCGCGTCGGCCGCCTGGCGGAGCACGAATTCCGCCTCACCCAGCCGACCTGTTTGCTTGAGGAGTACGCCAAGGTCGTTGTGCGCGTCGAGGGCACCGGCCGCTATCGCGCGCCGGAAGCACTGCTCGGCCGCCGCGCTGTCGCCCGCCTGCAGGTACGCCGACCCCAGTGAGCGCAGCGACAGGGCATTGCTGGTCCTGGCGGCCTTCGCGAACTGCTTCAGCGCCCCGGCGCGGTCCCCGGTTTGCAATAGCGCGAGCCCGGAACTGATCAGCGCGGGAGTATCGCTCGCTGCCTGCTTCGACCGGCCCCGGAACATCTATTCTCCCACGATTGTCGCAGCACCTTTCCCGCTAATAATGCCGTGCCGAGGCAATCCGCAACACCCCTCGGAGTCTCTTCTGCGGAAGGTCTCCGTCCCTGCGAACTACGCGGTTACTGAGGGCGTTGGCGCAGGGTGGTGACGCCGCCCGTAGCGGATGGGCCCGTGGGCTGGGTCAGGCCGCCGGCCCGGCCTTCTTGCCTCCCGCCGCTGCGGCAACGGCCTTGGCCTGGTCGCGGGCAGCCCGGAAGCGCTGCTGGGCACCTTGCTTGGTGAGTCCGTAGCACGCGCCGATCTCATTCCACGTGGCTCCGGCCTTGCGGGCGGCCTCAACCTGGGCGGCCTCCAGTTCCTCTGCCGCTTCTCGCAGGAGCCGGGCGGCTTCGAGCCGGCTGAGCGGCCCGTCTGCGACGTCGAGGGCGCCGAGCGCGGCAAGGATCCGCTTGACAGGACTCTTGGGGGCCATCGTCACAGCGTATTCGACAACTGGTACTGGTCAATGATACGTTGACATCGGTTGGTCAACATTTCGTTGACCAACCGGGTTGGGAAGCGGGGTGAGACGCGTGGCGAAGAAGAGCAAGGGCAAGAAGAAAGACAAGAAGAAGGACAAGAAGAAGTAGCAGTTCTCAGCCTGGGCGGTAGCGGTCCAAGAACGTGCCGCTACCGCCCAGCGCCGTGAGCGCGCCCGCGTTCGCGGCGAGCGCCAGCAACGCTGGGGTCGGCCCCTGCCGAAAGCCGCGTGATCAGGCCCGGTGAAAGCGGACTAGTGATTTTCCGCGACCGCCTGGAGCGCGCGCTCTGGGCGTCGTGACTGGGTCTGCGGCTGGCCTTGCTGCGACCGGCACTGCGACTGGCACTGTGACTGGCCGGCGGGGTGGGTCAGGCGGCTGACGGCTCGGCGGCAGAACTGGGCGGTCACCCGCTCGCCGGCCAGGGCGACCGGCACGTCGCCGAGCCACATCAGGGCCGACGACTCGACCGACACCTGGCCGCCAGTGGTGATGGGGTCACGGACCAGGCGGGCGCCGAGCGGTTCTCTGCGTACGCCGAGCCCGGCCAGGGCCTTGCCGAGGGGGAGGCTGGACGGCGGGGGCGCCGGCTCGCCGGGACCGGGGATGCCAAGCGCATGGCGCGCGGACACGGGAAGCCGCCACGGCAAGACGAGCGACGTTACCTCGGCGACCACCAGGCCAGAACTCACTGTCCGTAGCGCCCCGCAGCGATAGTGCCCGGATGTCCCCGGGTCCGCGTGGAGCTCGTAGCACTCGGCGGAGGTCAGCAGCCGGTCCGCGCGCCCGGTCAGCTCGATGCGGATCTGCTCTTTGGCCAGTTCCTCGAACAGGAGCGTCGCGGGCCCAGCGTTGCGCGCGAGCAGCGCTACAACAGAGGCCGCGGCCTGCAATCCGGTCACTTCCGTGCCGTTCGCCTGCGGTCCAGGCGGCGGGGCGAACTGGTCGACTGCCTCGGCGATCGCGGCGAGCTTGGCCGCGTTGCCGAGGTCCGGGTGCACGAGTATCAGCCGGATGTCCCTGATCATCCCAGTGATGAGGTCAGGCAGGGCGTCTTCAACGTCCGGCTCGCGAAGCCACGAAAGCGAGTAATCCATAAGCAAACTGTAAGCATGTGACTACGGAACGCGCTAGACCTGCGGGCACCACATAGCAGAGTATTTACCGATTCGACATGATCGATAACTATTTGTGTCCACAGGAATCTCAGCTGCCTCTTTCATCGCGCGGCTTTCAGGGCTTGCACGCGACGCCGCCATAGGTGATGTCGAAGATCGAGGCGAGGGCGCTGGAGTCCGGCCGCCACTCGTGCTCGGGCACCAGGCCAGGGTCGACGAGCTGCCAGCCGTCGAAGAGCTCCAAGATCTCCGGCCGGCCGCGAAACGACAGCTGGGCGCTCGCGGTGTCGAAGACACGGGCGGCCCGCTTGGCGGCGTCCATGTCGGACATCCCGATCAGGTCCTCGCTCATGTGCGTCAGGACCAGATAGCTGCCCGGCGCGAGGGCGTCCCGCAGTGCCGCCAGGACCTGCCGGGGACGGTCGGCGTCGGGGATCCAGTGCAGGATGTTGACCAGGATCAGCCCAATGGGCCGACTGAAGTCGAGGTGCGCCTGGATCTCCGGGTTGCTCGCCAGCGCCTCCGGGTTGCGCAGGTCCTCCTGGACGACGATGCTGCAGTCACGCTCGGCGAGCATCGCCTTCCCGTGCGAGACAACCACGGGGTCGTAGTCCACGTACGCGACCCGGCACGCAGGGTTCACCCACTTGGCCACCTCGTGCACGCTCTGCTTGGTCGGCAGGCCCGCGCCGATGTCCAGGAATTGCGTGATGCCTTCCTCGGGCGCGGCCAGGAAGCGCACGGCGCGGTCGATGAACCGGCGGTTCTCGATCGCTGCCGCCCGCTGCTGCGGCAGATGCGTCAGCATCCGCTCGGCGGCCGCCCGGTCGGTGGCAAAGTTGTTCAGCCCCCCAAGGAGGTAGTCATACATCCGGGCGACGTTCGGCGTTGAAAAGTCGAGTCCCGGTAGCTTCCGTCCCATCTGGCCAATGTACTCACGGATGGTTACCAACGGGAGATCTCGGGGGATCGGGACATACCTAAATTTCCGCATGGGCTTGCGCCTAGGCATATGTGCGCAGGATTGCGATCGTAGCGGCAGTGCGCGCTCGCCCGGCCGGCCCGTTTTAGCCTGCCGAAGCGCGGCAGGCTAAAACGGGCCCGAGCGCTGGTCCGACTGGGGTTAGCTGAGTCCCTCGGCCTTGAGGAACCCGGCCGCCACAGTCGAGTAGTTGTCCTTGTCGGTGATGACGGCGTTGTCCATCTGGAGCAGGGCGCTCGTCGTGAGCTTGGCGGAGATCGCGTTCAGGACGCTTTCGATCGCCGGGGTGAGGGCCGGCTTGTAGACCAGCGGGATGACGTTTTGGGCGGCGAAGTTGAACTTAGGGTCCGCGAGCGAGACTAGGTGGTCGGAGATGATCTGCGGCGTGGTCGTGAACACGTCGGCCGCCTGCACCTTGCCATCGAGCAGCGCCGCCAGGGTGATCGGGCCGGACTCATCAAGCGGCACGAAGCTCTTGAACGTCAGGCCGTAGTTCGCAGTCAGCCCGGCCAGCCCGTCAGAGCGTGTCTTGAACTCCGGCGGCCCGCCCAAGGCCCATGACGAGGCGTACGGCTTCAGGTCAGCGATCGACTTCAGGTGGTCCTTGGCGGCCGTGGCGGCGGTGACGGTCACTGAGTCGCTGTCTTGCGCCGAGGCGGGGTTGAGCACCGTGAGCGTGGACGGCAGCCCGGCGGCGAGGGCCGCGTCGACCGCGGCGGTGGTCTTCGCGGTGCTCTTCGGGTTGACTTCGACCGACAGCAGGGTGCCGTTGTACTCGGGGATGATCGAGATCGCGCCTTTCTCGACCTGCGGGTAGTAGACCTCGCGGGCGCCGATGTTGAGCTTCGACGTGACCTTGATGCCCTTGTCCTGCAATGCCAGGACGTAGATCTCAGCGAGCAGTTCGTTCTCAGGGAAGTTCGCCGAGCCGACGACCACGGTGCTGCTGGTGCTGGGCGCCAGCGGATTGCCGCCGCCAGCGGCAGATGAGCTGGACAACTTCGCCGAACTTGTGGAGCTGGCGCACGCGCTGGTGGCCGTGACCGTGATGACCGCGACGGCGGCGAGCGCCGCCAGGCCGCGCACGCGCCTCGTGCCAGTCTTGCTGACCATCAATGGCTTCCCTTCGGGCCGGGGATTGTGTATCGGGGATTGCAGTGTCATTGCCGGAACTGGCGCTGCTAGTCCACTCGCTGACGCGTGCGCAGGCCAGCCGGGACGAGCAGCCGGGACAAGACAGCGAACACGGCCAGGACGAGGACCGCGAGCGCGACGACGAGCAGCGCGCCGCCCGCCACCTGCCCGTACTGGTCGCTGGACAGCCCATCGATGATGAAGCGGCCAAGGCCGCCAAGGCCGATGTCCGCGGCGATCGTCGCCGTCGCCACCACGAAGACCGCGCTGGTCCGCAGGCCGACCAGGATCAGCGGCAGCGCGACCGGCATCTCGACGCGCGTCACCTGCTGCCATGTCGTCATGCCCATGCCGCGGGCTGCGTCGCGGACGCCGGGGTCAACGCCGGCCACGCCCTCGTAGGAGTTGACCAGGATCGGCGGTATCGCCAGGACCACCAGCGGCAGCAGCCAGGTCAGCGCCGAGAAGCCGAGCAGCACCACCAGCAGGACCAGCAGGCCGAGCGTGGGAATGGCCCGCCAGGCGTTCGCGATGTTGATGACGAGGGTCGAGCCGCGCCCGGTGTGCCCGATCGCGACTCCCGCCGGGATCGCGATCAGCGCCGCGATCAGCAGCGGCAGGCCGCTGTAGCCGAGGTGGGCGAGGATCTGCTGGGGGATGCTGCCCTGGCCGCTCCAGTTCGACCGCTGGATCACCCAGTCCCACGCCCAGGAGAAGAAGCTCATGAGGGCATCGCCGTGCTTGCCGCCAGCTCCGGTGCGCCTTCAAGGGCGGCGCCTTCTCCCGCCGGGCCCTTCCGCTCGCTCATCCACGGGGTCATCACCCGCCGGATGGCGACCAGGATCAGGTCGCAGGCCAGCGCGAGGGCGATGACGAGCACGATGCCGACGTAGATCTCGGTCGGGAAATCGCGTTGCTCCCCGTCGACGAACAGGTAGCCGAGGCTGGAGACGCCGATGAGCTGGCCGATGCTAGCCAGGCTGATGCTGGACACCACGCCGACCCGCAGCCCGCCGATGATCACCGGTGCGGCGAGCGGAAGCTCGATCGTGACCAGCCGGTGAAGCGGGCCATATCCCATCGCCGTAGCCGCTTGCCTCACATCTTCCGGGACGGACCGCAACCCGGCCACCACATTAGGCAAGATCACGCACAGGGAGTACACCGTGAGGGCCACGACGACATTCGTGTCAGTGAGTCCGAGAGCCGGGATAAGCGCGATGAACAGCGCCAGCGATGGCACCGCGTACAGGATGTTCGTCACGGTCAGCACCGGCGGGTAGAACCAGCGCCAGCAGGCCGCGAGGATGCCAAGCGGCAGCGAGAGGATCAGCCCGTACAGCGCGGGAACCACGCCGAGGTAGACGTTCGCCTGGGTCAGCTGCCAGATCAGCGAGCTGTTCCCGGGAATCCAGGACCACATCACGAGGCTGCCCCAGCTGGGCTGGCCGGCTGGCTGTCCTCCTGGCTGGCCACCGCCGGCGGCTGGCTGCCCGCCTCTTCGTGAAGGACAGGCTCCTCTTGGACGGTGACGGCCTCTTCGCGGCCCGCGGTGCCTGCCTGGCTGGCGGTGCCTTGCTGGCTGGCCGCCGTGATCGCGGCGCGCAGGTCCTCGAACGAGGCGAGGCCGAGCACGCGGCCGTCGCCGTCCACCCCGATGGCCAGGCCAGCGGGGGAGAGCACCGCCGCGTCCAGGGCCACCCGCAGCGAGTCGGCGCCAATGGTGAACGCGTGGCCGAAGCCCTCGGCCGGGACCTGGCGCAGCGGCATGTCGGAGGGCAGGCCCGCGAGCCGCGTGACGGCTACCCACCCGGACGGGCGGCCGTCGGTGGTCACGAGCAGCCACTGCTGGCTCCGATCCCGCGCCTTGGCCTGCTCGACAGTGACGGCGGCGTCGAGTACCGGGCCGGCGTCAAGCGGCAGGTCGGCTGCCGAGACGAATGACAGCCGCCGGATGCCCCGGTCGAAGCCGACGAAGTCGGCGACGTAGGAGTCAGCGGGCGCGCCCAGCAATTGCTCGGGCGGGCCGACCTGCGCGATGGTGCCGTGCGGGTGGAACAGCGCGATCCGGTCGCCGACCTTGATGGCCTCCTCGATGTCGTGGGTTACCAGCACGATCGTCTTGTGCAGCTGCGCCTGCAAGGTGATCAGCTGGTCCTGTAGCGACGTGCGCACCACGGGGTCAACGGCGCTGAACGGCTCGTCCATCAGCAGCACCGGCGGGTCGGCCGCCAGCGCCCGGGCGACGCCAACCCGCTGTTGCTGCCCGCCGGACAGCTGATGCGGGTACCGGGTCGCCAGCTCCTGGTCGAGGCCTACCAGGGCCAGCATTTCGCGTGCCCGGGCCGGGCCACGGACCGCCGGGTCCCCACCAGGACGGGGACGGTGGCGATGTTGTCCTGCACGGTGCGGTGCGGGAACAGGCCAGCCTGCTGGATGACGTACCCGATTCCGCGGCGCAGCCGGGCTGGGTCCTGCTTGCGCACGTCCTGTCCGTCGAGCAGGATCCGCCCCTCGGTCGGCTCGATGAGCCGGTTGATCATCCGCAACGAGGTGGTCTTCCCGCAGCCGCTGGGCCCGACGAGGACCATGGTCCGCCCGGCGGGCACCTCAAGGTCCAGCGTGTGGACGGCCACGGTGCCGTCCGGGTACCGCTTCGTCACCCGCTCGAACGTGATCAAGCCGCTACCAGGCCCTTCGCTACCTACCCACATTAAGCAAACCCGATATTTTCGCTTGTAATAGTGGATAACATATCTCGTGCCCGAGGCGGGGCACGGCCAGCACCCCTACGTGCGTTCGTATCCGTCCTGCCCCCCGTGTCGCGGTTTTATGCGTTCGGTAACTGTGCGCATGGCGTCCTCTTGTGGGGGGACGGTTTGAAGACCTGGCAAGACTATGAGCGAGGGCGCGGAAAGGTTCGCTCTGTGCGTGGGATGTGTCACAATGGGCGCATAACAGCCAAGCCCATCGGGGGGTGGGGATCTGAGCCCTACCAGGATCCGACTGTGCGAGACCGGATTGTTACCTGGCCCAATGTCCTCAGCGCAGCCAGGCTGGCTGGCGTGCCGCTGTTCCTGTGGCTCGTCGTCGGGCCACGGACGACGGACGCCGACCTCATCGCGATCGGCGTGCTCGCGCTCGCCGGGTGCAGCGACTGGCTCGACGGCAAGCTGGCCCGGGCGCTTAACCAAGTCAGCGAGCTCGGCAAGCAGCTTGACCCCGCTGCCGACAGGCTTTACATCCTCGCGGCGCTCATTGGCCTCGCGGTACGTTCGATCATCCCCTGGTGGCTGTTCGGCGTCCTCGTCGCCCGCGAGCTCTTCGTGGGCATCGGGATCGTGGTGCTGCGGGTGCGCACCGAGTACGGGGAACTGCAAGTGGCGTTCGTCGGCAAGGCGGCCACGCTCTGCCTCATGTACGCCTTCCCGCTGCTTTTCCTCGGCGCGCACGGCGGTGTCCCGTCCGAGGTAGTCCGCGTCGTCGGCTGGGCCTTCGCCATCTGGGGGACGGCCCTGTACTGGTGGGCGGCGTGGTTGTATCTCACACAGATAAGAGACCTAGTCAGGGGGGCGAGCATGAAGGGAGCGGCAGCAACGTGAAGGCCGTCGTGATGGCAGGCGGTGAGGGCACCAGGCTGCGCCCGATGACCGCCAACCAGCCCAAGCCCCTACTGCCGGTGGCGAACCGGCCCATCATGGAGCACGTCCTGCGACTGCTGAAGAGACACGGCTTCGAGGAGACCGTCGTCACCGTGCAGTTCCTCGCCGCCCTCGTGCGGAACTACTTCGGCGACGGCGAGGACGTCGGCATGCGGCTGCAGTACGCCACCGAGGAAAGCCCGCTGGGCACCGCCGGCAGCGTCAAGAACGCCGAGGACGCCTTGCGCGACGACACGTTCCTCGTCATCTCCGGCGACGCGCTCACAGACATGGACCTGTCGGAGATGGTCCGGTTCCACCGCGACAACGGCGCGCTCGTCACGGTCGGGCTTACCCGGGTACCGGACCCGCTGGAGTTCGGCATCGTCATCACCGAGGAAGACGGCAAGATCCAGCGGTTCCTGGAGAAGCCCACCTGGGGCCAGGTCTTTTCCGACACGGTCAACACTGGCGTGTACATCATGGAGCCGGAGGTCCTCGCCGAGGTCAGCGCGAAGGAGTCCGTCGACTGGTCCCACGACGTGTTCCCCAAGCTGCTGCAGCGTGGGGCACCCATCTACGGCTGGGTGTCCGACCGTTACTGGGAGGACGTCGGTACGCACGAGAGCTACCTCAAGGCCAATACCGACGTGCTCGCCCGCCGGGTCGAGGTGGACATCGCCGGGTTCGAGGTCTCGCCGGGCGTCTGGCTCGGCGAGGGCGCGGCCGTCGACCCGGACGCGGTGCTGACCGGGCCGGTCGTCATCGGCGAGTACGCCAAGATCGAGGCCGGCGCGCACATCCGCGAGTACAGCGTCATCGGCGCGAACGTAGTCGTCAAGGAAGGCGCGTTCGTGCATCGGGCGGTCGTGCACAACAACGTCTTCGTCGGGCCTGGCACCACGCTGCGGGGCTGCGTCGTCGGCAAGAACACCGACGTCATGCGCAGAGCGCGGATCGAGGAAACCGCGGTCGTCGGCGACGAGTGCGTCATCGAGCCGGAGGCTTACATCTCCGCCGGGGTCAAGGTCTACCCGTTCAAGACCATCGAAGCCGGAGCGGTCGTCAACACGAGCGTCGTGTGGGAGTCGCGCGGCCAGCGCACCTTGTTCGGCCAGCGCGGGGTAAGCGGCCTCATCAACGTCGAGGTCACCCCCGAGCTCGCCGTCCGGCTCGCCTCCGCCTACGCGACGACACTGAAGAAGGGCGCCACCGTCACCACGTCCCGGGACGTCTCACGGGCCGCCCGGACCCTCAAGCGCGCCGTCCAGGCCGCCCTGAACGCCTCCGCGATCAATGTCATGGACCTGGAGGCGCTGCCACTGCCGGTTGCCCGCTTCGAGACCCAGCGGGCGAACTACAGCGGCGGCGTCGCGCTGCGGACGACTCCTGGCGACACCCAGTCCGTCGACATCATCTTCCTCGACGGCAATGGCGCGGAGCTGTCCCAGGCGGCGCAGCGCAAGCTTGAGCGCACGTTCTCCCGGCAGGAGTTCCGTCGCGCCTTCCCCGGCGAGATCGCCGAGCTGTCCTACCCGCCGCGCGTGGTGGACTGGTACACCCACGAGCTGCTGCGCACCGTCAGCCTGGATGGCGTCCGGGAGGCGAACCTCAAGGTGGTCGCCGACTGCGCTGGTGGCACCACGTCCCTGGTGCTGCCCAGCCTGCTTGGCCGGATCGGCGTGGAGGTGCTCACCCTCAACAACCGGCTGGATGAGGTGACACCGACCGAGACCGTCGCGCAGCAGCGGGCGGGCATGCAGCGGCTCGCCGAGGTCGTGTCGTCATCGCGAGCGGCGTTCGGGGTTCGCTTTGACCCCGTGGGCGAGCGGATCCAGCTCGTTGACGAGAAGGGCACCCTGGTCAGCGACGAGCGAGCGCTGCTCGTCGTGCTGGACCTGGTGGCCGCCGAGACGCACACGGGGCGGGTGGCGCTCCCGGTCACCACGACCCGGGTAGCCGAGCAGGTCTGCCGGTTCCACGGCGTGCAGGTGGGCTGGACGCCAACCTCGCTGGACTCGCTCGTCAACGAGGCGGCGAAGGACAACGTCATCTTCGCCGCCGACGGGCGCGGCGGGTTCGTGGTGCCCGAGTTCGGCCGGACGATGGACGGCATCGCCGCGTTCGTGAAGCTGCTCGGCCTGGTCGCGCGGACCCGGCTGACGCTCAGCCAGATCGACGCCCGCATCCCCGAGGCACACCTGCTACGTCGGTCGATCCCAACCCCGTGGGCTGCCAAGGGCGCCGTCATGCGGACGGTCGTTGAGGCGTCGGCGGGCCTCGCTATCGACACCACCGACGGTGTACGGGTCGTGGACCGGGACCGCGGCTGGGTCCTGGTGCTGCCGGACCCGGCGGAGGCGGTGACACACCTGTGGGCGGAGGGCGCCGATGCGGACACCGCCCAGGCCCTGCTCGATGAGTGGGCCGCGGTGGTCGACCGGGCGGAGGTCTGAGCTGGCTGGCCATGGGACCCGCGGGGCCGATTTCTCCGGGCACCGAACTCCAAGGAGGGCTGAACTTTAGGCCCATGTCCCTGTAGGGTGTAGCCCTGGAGTGGTAACGCAGAGATATCAACGCAAGGGCATGCGCAATCCCACGAACGCGGGCAGATGAAGGTTCCTGGGTCGGTTAGGCTGTAGTTAACGACGCAGTCGTGCGAAATTCGCGATGCACCGGAAGTGATTCAGTGGTCCTGCCTAGCAGGAGCCGCACATGGCTGAGTCACTGCCGCTGAGACGCACGCGCATCGTGCGGCTCGCAGCTCGTGGACGCGGAGGTGGAGCGGCTGTGTGGCGGAAACGTCGCGAGGCGGGTGGCCAGGACCCGAGGCAAGATGGCCTTGGCAAGCACGGCAGCCCTGTCAGGCAGGGCGGCCTGGGCAGGCTATTCGCGCGGCGCGTAGACCGGCAACCCTCGGGAACGATACCCTCGGCAACAGTGCCTCAATCGATACTGGTGCCCGACGAGGGGAGGTCGAACGGCCAGATGCCCAGCGTTTTTTGTTCCCGCTGTAGTCGGCCGAACCCTGAGACGTCACGGTTCTGCTCCAACTGCGGCGCGCCGCTGATCCGAACCGCGCCGAGCAAGCCGGTGACCGAGACCACCTCGATGATCTCGCTGAGCGCGATCGGCGAGGCCGACTCGGCGACGTTCGACGAGCCGGTCATCGACTACGCGGCAATCGACGCGCTGCCGGACGACGCGGCGCTGCTGGTCGTCACCCGCGGCCCCAATGTCGGCAGCCGGTTCCTGCTCGACGATGACTTCACAAGCGCCGGACGCCACCCCGATAGCGACATCTTCCTTGACGACGTGACGGTTTCCCGCCGCCACGCAGAGTTCTACCGGCAGGGCGCCCGGTTCACCGTGCGCGACGTGGGCAGCCTCAACGGCACCTACGTCAACCGCGAGCGGATCGAAGAGGCCGAGCTTTTCGGTGGCGACGAGGTGCAGATCGGCAAGTTCCGGCTCCGGTTCCTCACCCGCAGCCCGGAGGTCGGCCGCGGCCGCGGACATGGTGGAGCACAGGGCTACGCATGATGGGAGCGTCCCGCTCTGGGTTCGGCGCGAGCAGTGTCCCCGGTGGCCGGACTTCTGGTAGCAGGGCCTCAGCGGCTAACGTCGGCATCGGCCAGGTCCTCGCGGAGCTGCGCCCGGACTTCCCCGACATTAGCCCCTCAAAGATCCGCTTCCTGGAAGCCGAGGGGCTAATCCAGCCGCAGCGGGCCGAGTCAGGCTACCGTCGTTTCGCCGTCCGTGACATCGAGCGCCTGCGCTACATCCTGACCGTGCAGCGGGACGAGTACCTGCCGCTGCGAGTGATCAAGGAGCGGCTGGCCGCCATGGACAGCGAGAACGCAATTGCCGAGCCCGCCCCCGTCGGAATGACCCGCAGCCAGCTGCTTGAGGCGGCCGCAGCGGACGAGGAACTGCTCGCCGAGCTTGAGGACTACGGACTGGTGCGTCGCGCCCGGCAGTACCAGGCAGCGGCGCTGCACGTGGTCCGCGGCGCCGTTCAGCTTCGTGAGTACGGAATCCAGCCACGTCACCTGCGCGGGATCAAGGCCAGCGCGGAGCGCGAGATTTCCCTGGTGGAGCAGGTGGTGGCTCCGCTCGCCCGGCAGCGGGCGAGCCGGGAGCCGGCCCTGCGCACGGGCCGCGCCGTTGCCTCGCTGATCGCGGCCCTGCACGCAACCTTGGTCGAAGAGGGACTAAACGACGCCGGGCTCGCTTGCGTACCGCCCGTAGCGGGTATGCATCAGGGGATAGAACGAGAGGCGCCGGAGACTCCGGGCCTACGCTCGGCTTCCGGGCGATAGTGGGTGTACTTTGAGGGGTATTCAGCCTGTTGGCATGGCTGCCGCCGTGCGGGCCTGGCTGGATAACTCTCGTGGGCCAGGAGAGGGTTCGGTGCGCGCGGCGTGAGGCGCTGAGCGTGTTCGAGGACGGAGCTGTAGTGCGGCGGATGGAGGTCGTTGGCGTCCGAGTCGAGATGCCGTCCAACAGCCCGATAGTCCTGCTTAAGGAGGCGCAGGGGGACCGTTACCTGCCAATCTGGATCGGGGCCGTCGAGGCAACCGCTATCGCGTTTGCGCAGCAAGGCATGGTGTCGCTGCGCCCGCTGACGCACGACCTGTTCAAGGACGTGCTCGAAGTGCTCAACGTGCAGTTGCGGACGGTGAATATCACGGCACTTCGGGACGGGATCTTCTACGCGGATCTCGTGTTCTCGAACGGCGCCGAGGTGAGCGCACGGCCGTCGGACTCGATCGCACTGGCGCTGCGCACTGGCGCGGCGATTTTCGCGAGCGACGAGATCCTCGACGAGGTCGGGGTGGCGATCCCGCAAGATGAGCAGGAAGACGAGGTCGAGAAGTTCCGGGAGTTCCTGGACACGATCTCGCCCGAGGACTTCGGCAGGTCGACCTGAGGGATTTTGCCCCTATGTTGCGACTCGCCGCGCGTGATCGTTGACGTGCCCGTCACGTCGGATTACGGTGCCAAGTGCCGTGGTCAGTCACAGGAGGTGGCCGTGTCGGTAAGTAGGGGTGGGTCCGAGTCCCATCAGGACGGGCTCTTCAGCGGTAGCGAGGACGGCTATCGCGGGCCTACGGCTTGCCACGCCGCCGGCATCACGTACCGCCAGCTCGACTACTGGGCACGCACTGCCCTGGTGGAGCCAAGCGTGCGTGCTGCCCAGGGGTCGGGATCGCAGCGGCTGTACAGCTTCCGCGACATCCTCGTGCTCAAGGTGGTCAAGCGATTGCTGGACACTGGCATCTCGCTGCAGCAGATCCGCGCGGCCGTCCAGCACCTGCGCGACCGGGGCACCGAGGACCTGGCCCAGGTCACCCTCATGAGCGATGGCGTCAGCGTTTACGAGTGCACCTCGCCAGATGAGGTGGTTGACCTGCTGGCCGGGGGCCAGGGTGTCTTCGGCATCGCGCTCGGCCGCGTCTGGCAGGAGGTTGCCGGCGAGCTGGCTGAGCTCCCGACCGTCCGTGAGGAAGATGGCCTCATCACGGCCGGCAGCGACGAGCTTGCCCGCCGCCGTGCCGCCCGCAAGACCGGGTGAGGCAGCGAGGTTCCCTGTGCCTGCGTCACAGGTCGTCTATAAGGGGCTTGTTGCCACATCACAGGGTTCGGCGTGTGCGGCCGGAAGAAGCCGGGTAAACTAGGCGGCAGCCATTTATCCCGCCTGGGAGAGACTCCACTTACGCAGGAGCGCCGAAGGGGCAACACTTCCCCGGAACCTCTCAGGCACCAGGACCAGGCGGGACAGGCGCATCTGGAGCCAGCCGGCGACAGACGGGGAGCCAGCGAGGGGGCTCCTTCGATGCCAGATTTTTCCACTGACGTTCCATTCGCCGCCCGTCACATTGGCCCGTCCAGCGACGAGCAGCGCGCGATGCTCGCCACGCTTGGCTACGGCTCCCTTGAGGACCTGTTCGCGCAGGCACTGCCGGGTGCCACCGCTCCCGAGGGCCTCAGGAACTTGCCCGCACCGCTCAGCGAGGCGGAGGCAATCGCCGAACTGCGCCGCCTGGCCGCCCGCAACGTCGTTCGCGTCTCGATGATCGGCCAGGGCTTTTTCGACACGATCACGCCCGCAGTGATCCGCCGCAACGTCCTTGAGAGTCCCGCCTGGTACACGGCCTACACGCCCTATCAGCCGGAAATCTCCCAGGGCCGCCTGGAGGCCCTGCTCAACTACCAGACGATGGTGTCTGACCTCACCGCGCTTCCGGTCGCCAACGCCTCCCTGCTCGATGAGGCCAGTGCCGCCGCTGAGGCGATGACCCTCGCCCGACGGGTCGCGCCGAAGAACGCGGGGAACGTCTTCCTCGCCGACGGCGACTGCCTTCCGGCCACCCTCGATGTCCTGCGCACCCGTGCCAAGCCCCTGGGGATCGACCTTCGCGTGGAGCACGTGACGGCCGCCACCGACTTCAGCCAGGCCTTTGGCGTCCTGCTGCAGTACCCCGGTGCCTGCGGCGTCGTCAGGGAAGACCTCGCCCAGGTCACCGAGGCCGCGCACGCCGCTAGGGCCACGGTCGCGATCGCCGCCGATATCCTCGCCCTCACGCTGCTCACCCCGCCCGGCGAGCTCGGCGCGGACATCGCCCTCGGCTCGACGCAACGGTTTGGCGTCCCAATGTTCTACGGCGGCCCGCATGCCGCCTATATGGCCGTCTCCGATGCCCTCAAGCGGCAGATCCCCGGCCGCCTCGTCGGCGTTTCCGTGGACGCGGATGGCAACCCGGCCTACCGGCTTGCGTTGCAGGCCCGTGAGCAGCACATCCGCCGCGAGAAGGCCACCAGCAACATCTGCACCGCTCAGGTGCTGCTCGCCGTCACCGCCGCCATGTTCGCCACCTACCACGGCCCCGAGGGACTGGCCGCCATCGCCCGCCGCGTACACCGCAGCGCCGCGCTCCTCGCGGCCACCGCGGGCGCCAACGGACTGCAGGTCGGCCCTGGCCCCGTCTTCGACACCGCCCGAGTCTCATTCCCAGGGCAGCAGGAGGCGACGGCGGCTCTCCAGCGCGCCCGCGAGGCCGGCTACAACCTGTACGACGCGGGGGAGGGCGTGCTGCAGATCGCCTGCGACGAGACGACGACCGACGAGCACCTGCGGGACGTGGTGGCCGCACTGCTGGCTGCAGACCCGCAGAACATAGTCCTCGCCAGCACTGATGACGCCAGCATTCCCGCCAGCCTTCTGCGCGCCTCCAAGTTCCTCACGCACCCTGTCTTCAGCTCCTACCACAGTGAGACCGCGATGCTTCGCTACCTGCGGCGGCTGTCGGACATGGACGTGGCGCTCGACCGGTCGATGATCCCGCTCGGCTCGTGCACCATGAAGCTGAACGCCACCACCGAGATGGAGCCAGTTACCTGGCCCGAATTCGCCCGGCTGCACCCGCTGGCGCCGGCGCAGGACGCCCGTGGGTATGCCGAGCTCATCGGCTCGCTGGAGCGGTGGCTGTGCGCGGTTACCGGCTATGACGCGGTTTCCCTCCAGCCGAACGCCGGGTCCCAGGGCGAGCTAGCCGGGCTGCTCGCTATCCGGGGCTACCACCTGGCCAATAGCGAGTCGCACCGCGACGTATGCCTGATCCCCGAGTCCGCGCACGGCACCAACGCGGCCAGCGCCGTCCTCGCCGGGCTGCGTGTCGTGGTCGTCAAGTGCGGCCCGGACGGCGCGATCGACCTCGATGACCTGCAGGCGAAGCTGGCCGCGCGCCGCGGCCAGATCGCCGCGATCATGCTTACCTACCCATCGACCAGCGGCGTTTACGAAACGACAGTGCGCGAGGTCAGCGACCTGGTCCACCAGGCGGGCGGGCAGGTCTACATCGACGGCGCCAACATGAACGCGTTGGTGGGAATGACCGGGCCGGTCTCGTTCGGCGCGGACGTATCACACCTTAACCTGCACAAGACCTTCTGCATCCCGCACGGCGGAGGCGGTCCGGGAGTGGGGCCGGTAGCGGCCCGCGCCCACCTGGCACCGTACCTGCCAGCCAGTGCCAACTCCCCTGACCGCCCCCAGGTGACCCTGGCCGCCGGTCGCTTCGGCTCGGCCGGCATCCTGCCGATCTCGTGGGCCTACATCGCGATGATGGGAGCCGAGGGGCTGCGCCGCGCGACCAGCGTGGCTGTCTTGTCGGCTAACTACATCGCGCGGCGGCTCGCCCCGCACTACCCGGTGCTGTTCACCGGGCCTGGTGGCCTCGTGGCGCACGAGACCATCATTGACCTGCGGCACCTGCCCGGCGGCATCTCAGTCGAGGACGTCGCCAAGCGTCTGATCGACTACGGTTTTCACGCGCCGACCATGTCGTTCCCAGTGGCCGGGACGTTCATGATCGAGCCAACTGAGAGCGAGAGCCTAGCCGAGATCGACCAGTTCTGCGACGCGATGATCGCGATCCGCGGCGAGATCGACCGGGTCGCCTCCGGCGAGTACGACACCGAGGACAACCCGCTGAAGAACGCCCCGCACACCGCGCAGATGCTCATCGTAGGAGAGTGGAAGCACCCTTACCCGGCGGCGGACGGCGGCTACCCGGCTGGCGTGCCCGGCGCTCATGGCGATCACCGCGGCAGCAGGGCCAAGTACTGGCCTCCGGTGCGGCGCATCGACTCGGCCTACGGCGACCGTAACCTCGTTTGCGCGTGCCCCGCCCCAGAGGCCTTCGCCGAGTGAGGTGCTAGTGCGCGGGAGGGCGGGGTGTACAACGCGACGGGCATGTAAGCCGGCTCGTAGCCGTACTTGTCGAGATTGTAGACGGTGACGTGCCCCCCGCCCTTCCCCAGCTGAGCGAAGATCGCCGCCCACGCGTGGACCTCGGTGGGGAACACGTGCTCGCGGATGACCCAGACGCGGCCGTGCTCGCTCGCCGGCTCGGCGTCCAGGACGGCAATGGCCTTGCGCATCGCGACGGCGAAGTCCGGCCCCTTGCGGGTAGTCATGATGATGACGTGCGGGTCGGTGTAGTGCGGCATGTAGCCGGCCGCGTTGCCCGGGTCGGTCGGGAAGTCGGTCGTCGGCGTGCGGTAGTAGTAGTCGAAGCCATAGCTCGCACCGAAGTCGACGAGGAACACGTCGCCGGGCCGGTAGTGCGCCTGGGCGAACTGGACCTGCGACCTGGAGTCGTCGTGCGGGATCTGGTGGGAGTTGATGTCGGGCCGGACCTGCTGGACGTAGCCGGCGACGGCCGCGGCGCCGACGGCGACCGCGATGACCGGCAGGGTCCACCGCTTCGCGGTACCCGTCCCAAGGCGGCTGAGCGCCAGGCCGAACCCATGGATGGCGGACGCGACGGCGATCGCCATCAGAACCGGGACCATCACCTCCCAGAAGGTGGAGGTCCGCTCGTCGCCGAACGGGTACTGCCGGGCCGCGCTGGCCGTCATGACGACGACCAGGGTCACCGGGAGCATGGCCGCCAAGGCGTACCGGCGCGCTACGGCGAGCGCCACGATGCCGGCCACCGTCAAGATGAGCGGGACGGCCAGCTCATGGGCGGTGGCAGGCATCGCCGAGGTCTTCGGCACCCCGGCAGGGAACCCGATGTCCGGTCCCAGCCACTGCGTCAGCCCCGTCCAGAAGAAGCGCGCCGCACCGGTCACGCTGGTGGGCGAGTACAGCGGCGCCCAGTAGCTAGATAGCTCCGGGTCGATCCGTGGCTTCAGGACGACGAAGAAGATCACGCCGAAGATCGCCAGCGCGCCCACTCCGGCGACCGCCACCTCCGCCAGTCGCCGCCACTGCCGCCGGGCCAGCGTCACCACGAACAGGCAGGTGAACGCCGCCGCGCCGGTAAAGATCGCCGTCTCGGCGAGCAGCGTGCCGAGCGACGTGACCACGGTGAGCGCGGCAAGCCACCAGCGAGACCAGGTGTTCTCCAGCCGTGCCATCAGGAGCCAGATCACCAGGGCGGCGAATGCCTCAGCCGTGTACTGCTTCAGGTCATCGCGGACAAGCATCGCGGGTGACAGCAGCACGGCGGCGGCGGTGAGCAGTCCGGCCACGAAGCGGGTCAGCCGCAGTTCACGGCCAAGCAGGTAGCCGACGGCCACCGCAAGGCCGGCGAAGATGAGCGGCACCAGGCGCTGCCGCTGCAGCCCGTGTCCGGGCACCAGGCGCAGCAGCAGCGTCCAGCCTAGCGGCGTACTCGACGCCAGCCGGGGCACATCGCTTAGGGGCGCCCGGATCGAGTCGGCGACCCACCCCTCATCCAGCCAGTACGGGGCCTGGAGGATGTAGTGCACGTCGTGAACGAAGATCACCATGACCCCGGCCACGATGGCGAGGATGACATCGAGTCCGGTCAGCCCGATGGCCACCGCCTTGCGCGCGGAGGAGCCGGGGACGGCGGGCGTGCGGGCGCGGGCGTGCCGGACGGCGCTGTGGCTCATGAGATGGGTACTCGTTCCTAGGGGGCAACCGACAGCATCGACTGCCAGGGGCTGCTGGCGCTCTTCCACAGCGATGAGGGGGCAGGCTGGTGGAGCCTCGGCCGGAGCAGCAGAAGAGACTCTTGCTCCTTGCCGTCGAACTTGCCCATCCGGATCGTGGTTACGATACTGCCCGCCAGGGCGTACTGCCAGAACGTGGCCTCTTCCGTGGCGACATGGTCCCTGATGATCCAGATCCGGCCGCGGCGGGTGGCGGGTCGGCGGCGATCAGGTTCTCCGCGTGCTGTACGGCATCTGTGATGGCCGGGGCAGTGCGGTTGGTCGCCACGACGATCCACGGCGTGGCGGAGTACTGCGGGATGAAGCCATTGGCTGAGTTGGCGACCGCCGGGTAGGCGGAGGGCGGGGTCTTGTAATAGTAGGCGAACGCGTAGCTCGCTTCCTCGTTGACGAGAATGACATCCCCCGGCCGCCAGTGCGCCTCGACGTACCTGATCTGGGCATACGGGTTTTGCGCGTTGATGGCCGGGGCCGGACTGTCGATCCAGCTCTTGTTGGCCTGCGCCCACGCCGCCAGCACGACGGCGGTCGCCGTGAGCGCCGCGACCCAGCCCAGCAGGCGGTTTGCGCCCAAGAGGTGGTCGGTCGTCCAACTGATGGCGACCGCGACCCCGATGGCCATCACCACCGGGACCATGACTAGCCAGAAGGTGGACGTCCGCTCGTCGCCGAACGGATAGACCTTGGCGGCGCTGGCGGCGATGACCACTGCCACGGTGACCGGCAGCAGGGCCGCGAGCGCCAGGCGGCCGCCCACGGCAAGCGCGATCACGCCCCCCAGGGCGAGCAGGGCCACACCGAGGAGCACGCCCGTCCCGCCGCGATGCACGAAGGCCAGGTACGGTGCGAGACCGTGGAACTCCAAGCGCAGGAACGACAGTGCGCTGGACTCGTTGCCCGGCAGGTAGTTGGGCCGCCAGTAGTAGGCGAGGGACCCGTTGATCCGGGGCTTCAGGACCAGCACGTAGATCATCCCGAAGATGACCAGTGTACCGGCGGTGGCCACCGCGACCTCGACGAACCGACGCCACTGCCGGCGGATGAGGCATTCCAGCCCCAGGCAGCCGAGCGCGGCGCACCCGGTCATGATTACCGTGCTCGCGAGCAGGCAGCCCACGGAGGCCACCAGCGCGAGCGCGGCCAGCCGCCGGCGGCTCCAGCCGTTTTCCAGGCGGGCTACCAGCAGCCACACCAGCACCGCGGAGAATGCCTCGGCCGTGTACTGCTTCAGGTCCCCGCGGCTCAGCATTGCCGGGGACAGCAGCACGGCGCCCGCCGTGAGCAGCCCGGCGGTGAACCGGGTGAGCCGCAGTTCCCGGCCAAGCAGGTACCCGGTCGCGACCGCCAGGCCGTAGAACGCCAGCGGCACCAGCCGGGCCCGCTGCAGTCCGCCAAAGGGCACTAGGCGCAGCATGAGCGTCCACACCAGCGGGGTGCTCGACGATAGCCGGGAAACTAGGCCCAGCGGCGCTCGTAGCGAGTCGGCGACCCACGCCTCGTCCAGCCAGTACGGCTGCGATAGCAGGTAGTGGATGTCAGTGACGAGTAGGACGGTCAGGCCGACAGCTACCGCGAGGCAGTAATCCGCGAGCGTGACGGTGGCATTGCCCTGGGCTGCGGTGACATCCTTGCGAGGGTGCTTGCCACCGCTGCCAGGAGTGGTGGTATCCGCCCCGGCGTCCATGGGACGGCGTCGAGTCCCGGCGCTATCGGGACTGGCCGGGCCGGGTCGTGCCGGTGAGGATCCGGGAAAAGGGTTTCCGGGCATGCGTGATGATGGGCGCTTGCGCGTTACTTGCCCGCGTTGCGAGGAACCGGCCGCAGGCGCTCGCGGACTAGGATCCCGAGGGCCTCGACGCCGTCCCACATGGTCAGCTTCTTGCCCTCTTCGCGGCTGCGTGCCTTGTAGCTGATCGGTACCTCGTACGGGCGGACCCCGCGGCGCAGCAGCTTCCCGGTGATCTCGGCCTCCATGCCGAACCCGGCGGACTTGACGTTGAGCGCCCGGTACAGCTGGGTCGGTATCAGCTTGAAGCACGTCTCCAGGTCGGAGATGTAGCAGTTGAAGAGGATGTTCGCGGACGTCGTGACGCCCTTGTTGCCCAGCACGTACAGGTAGGAGTACGCGTTGTGGCTGCCGAACGTCCGGGTTCCGTAGACAACGGTGGCATCGCCGGCGATGATAGGCGCGAGCAGCGACGGGATCTGCGCGGGTGAGTACTCCAGGTCGGCGTCGCAGATGATTATGTAGTCGCCGGTGGCCTCGCGGGCGGCGGTCTTGATCGCGCCCCCCTTGCCCTGGTTCTTCTCATGCAGCTTGACGACTACGCGAGGGTCGTCGGTCAGAGCCGGATAGAGCTCACGAGTACCATCTGTGCTACCGTCATCCACGATGAGGAGCTCAAAGCTGCAGGGGTAGTTAACTTCGAGGACCTCCTTAACAGCTGCTGCTAGAGTTGCGTACTCGTTGTATACGGGCATGAGGATCGAGAGCTTCATAGGGACTTGATCTTACAGGTACGCACGACTCGCCGGATGAAAGTGGACGAAAAGCAAAGATGTCACTAAGAGGGCCGATTTCCCGGCGCGAGGACACCCCGCGGCGGGTGCTGGTCACCGGAGGAGCCGGGTTCATCGGCTCCCACCTCTGCCGCCGCCTCCTCGATCTTGGACACGAGGTCCTTGCGGTCGACAACTTCAGCTCCAGCGCTAGGCGCAACCTGCGTGAGCTGCTCAGCGAGCCGCGCTTCGAGTTCATCAGGCACGACGTAACCTTCCCGCTTTACGTCGAGGTAGACGAGGTGTACCACCTGGCCTGCCCCGCCTCGCCGGTCCACTATCAGCGGGACCCGGTCCAGACTACTAAGACCTGCGTGGTCGGCTCGCTGAACATGCTTGGCCTGGCCAAGCGACTGGGCGCCCCCGTGCTGCTGTCGTCCACCTCCGAGGTGTACGGCGACCCGGCGGTCCACCCGCAGCCCGAGTCCTACTGGGGCAACGTCAACCCGATCGGCCCGCGGTCCTGCTATGACGAGGGCAAGCGCGCCGCCGAGACGCTGTTTTTTGACTATCACCGCCAGCACAAGCTGAAGATCAAGGTCGCCCGAATTTTCAACACTTATGGGCCGCGCATGCACCCGAATGACGGCCGGGTGGTGTCTAGCTTCATTGTCCAGGCATTGAATGGGCAGCCGCTCACCTTGCACGGCGACGGCTCGCAAACCCGGTCATTCTGCTACGTCGACGACACGGTCGAGGGTCTCATCCGGCTGATGAATTCTCCCGACGAGGTGACCGGGCCGATCAACATTGGCAATCCGGATGAGTTCACCATGCTGGAGCTTGCCAAGAAGGTGCTCGCCATGACCGGCAGCGCCAGTCCGGTGGAGTACCACCCACTGCCCGTTGACGACCCGGTGCGCCGCCGTCCCGACATCACCCGCGCCCGCGAACTGCTCGGCTGGGAGCCGACCATCCCTTTCCATCCGGGGATCACGCGTACGGTCGAGTACTTCCGTGAATACCTGACGGCAGGTGCCGCCGAGTTACAGCCATTGCGGTCACGCGGTCGTCGCTTCCCGTGAAGGAGCGCGTCGATTGCGTGACCGCTTTCTTTTGCCCGCCTCGAATGCGGGACGAGCGGAAAATAGGTCTGGCCGCGGTCCTCGCTGCTACACCAGACGAGAACCGCGGCCAGACGGGCGGCTCGCCGGCGATTGCGGGGGGAGAGAAGCCCCTGGGTACTGGCGGAGGAGGAGGCCGCCGCCAGTGCTGCCGGTTTACCGCGTCCCCGCGTGAGGCGGGCGCGGGGGTAATTATTCCTGGATTGCGACCGGAAGGCTAAGCAGATCGGCAAGGTGCCGGGGAAGTTCCACGATCACCACACTTTCCTGCTCCTGCGGATCGGTCCGGGCGACGACCGAGACGGACATGACGTCGCCCCGGTTAACTGGTAGATGCGGGGTGCCCGCTGGCACGTACATAAAGTCGCCGGCCCGCACCACGGTGCGCTGGAGGAGGCCATTGCCGTGCCAGACCTCGGTCTCGCCGCTCACCGTGTAGATCGCGGACTCGTGCTCGGCGTGGTAGTGCGGCATGCCACGGGTGCCGGGCGGGATGATGATCAGGTGCAGGCAAAGGGCCTTGGAGCCGGCGGACCGGCTGCTGATGCCGACGGCGAGGCTCACGCCCTGCTTGCCGTCGTAATGCTCATCGGACCGGATGACCACGCAATTACTATGCGTGGTCACATCTGGACGGGTCGGTGCGCGATGCAGCCACTCCTCGACCTTGCTAACTCTTAGCATCTGATCGTGTCCTATCCGTGATTCCTACATAGCAAAGGTTATGGCTCTGCGTATTATTTTGGATACTTTCTGTAGGGTCATAGTGGCGTAGCTTTTAGTAACAGAAAACTATCCACTTGGATAGGGAGAACACAGTTCGTTCAGGTCAGCGCCAAGATTCGCGCTGTGTAACCAAGCCAGGCGAAAGCAATTTCCGTGAAAGTTGCGCCCCGTCGCCAGACGGTGAGGTTACTTTCCGTGATAATTACGGAGAGTGTGTGGGTGGCCAGGCTAGCGAGGATATCGCGGCGAGTGATGTGGCAAGGGCGGTGCGCACGCCACCCGGCCGCGCTCGGGATCCGCGCCCTAGTATTGGCGCGTGAGCAGGTTGCGGCACGCCGAGCACGTGATGGGCACCGTCGTCTCGTTCGACGTGCCTTCGGCTGTCCAGGACAACGGCGCGCTCGCCGCGGCGGTCCGCTGGCTGCACTGGGTGGACGCGACCTTCTCCACCTACCAGCGCGACAGCGACGTGTCCCGACTGGGCCGCGGCGAGGTCACGGTCGCCGACTGCGCCGCCGAGATCGCCGAGGTCCTCGCGGCCTGCGACGCGCTGCGCGAGCAGTCCGGCGGCTACTTCACCGCCTACCCAGCAGGCGCCCTTGACCCCTCCGGCTACGTCAAGGGCTGGGCGGTCGAGCGTGCGGCGCGCATCATCACCGAGGCGGGGTCAACGGCTCATACCGTCAACGGCGGCGGCGACGTCCAGTGCGTCGGTGCCCGCCCCGACGCCACGTTCTGGCGCATCGGGATCTCATCCCCCCTCCAGCCCGGCAGGCTCGCGCTCGTCGTGAGCGGCCGGGACTTCGCGGTCGCCACCTCCGGCATCGCCGAGCGCGGCGCGCACATCATCGACCCGGTAGCCTGCCGTGCCGCCACCGGCCTGGCCAGCGTTACCGTCGTCGGCCCATCGCTGACCCTCGCCGACGCGTATGCCACCGCTGCCTTCGCGATGGGCCCGTCCCACGCCCGCCAGTGGACGCGCGACGCCCTCGACGGCTACGAGGCCTGGGCCATCCTCCCCGACGGCTCGACCTGGCAGACGCCGGGCTTCAAGGAGTACCTTCCCGCTAGCTAAACGCAGTGTTCTTCGCAGCAACCTGCGTTGCCGCCGTCGGGTCGGGATCGTTTCGATGCGTCGCTGCCGTCGGGTCGAGATCGTCCTGGCGCGTTGCCGCCAGCGCAGCGGCACCGTTTGGGCGCGACGGCGCCAGCGAGTGCCTTGTCGTGTCCCAGCTTCGCCAGCGAGTGGGCACGGTTGGGAGGCGGGTACGCCAGCGAGTGGGCACGGTGGCCTGGTCAGGCGCAGCCACGTCGTGCAGCCGCACATGAGGACGTGCGGACCTGGTGGGCCGCACGTCCTCGACGACATCGCCTTCCCGGGCCATCAGGCCGGGGAAGGCGTCAATCACCCTTCACGTTGACGATCTGGCGTAGCGTGTGCTGGATGTCCACTAGGTCGGCGGCGTCAGCCATGACGACGTCCACGTCCTTGTAGGCTGCCGGGATCTCATCTAGGAACGCGTCAGTGCGCCGCCACTCGATGCCCCTCATCGCGTCGTCAAGGTGCTCTAGGCGGAACTTCCGGCGTGCCGCCGACCGGCTGTACTCGCGGCCCGCGCCGTGCGGGGAGGAGTTCAGCGCGAGCTTGTTCCCCTTCCCGGTCACCACGTACGACTTCGTCCCCATCGAGCCGGGGATGAGGCCCGGCTTGCCAGCGGACGCGTCGATCGCGCCCTTGCGGGACAGCCAGATGTGCCCGGTGCGCCCCCTGGGGAACTTCCAGTGCCCGATCAGGTCACCACTCATCTGCTCGGTGTAATTGTGGTGACATTGGATCGTCTCGGCCACCGCCACGTCCCGGCCCATGAACTCGTTGAGGCACGTGTGCACGCGCGCCATCATCTCCTCGCGGTTAAGCAGCGCGAAGTGCTGTGCCCACCGCAGGTCACGGATGTAGGCCCAGAACCGCTCGTCGCCCTCGACCAGGTACGCCAGGTCCGGGTCGGGCAGTGGGATCCAGGCCCGCTCGCACCAGGCCTGCGCCGCCTTGATGTGCCTGACGGCCAGCTTGTTGCCGACGCCGCGCGACCCGGAGTGCAGGAACAGCCAGACCCGGTCGGCCTCGTCGAGGCTCACTTCGATGAAGTGGTTGCCCGAGCCGAGCGTCCCAAGCTGCAGCCGCCAGTTCGGCGCGATCGCCTGGGCGCTGTCGGCTCCGTCGCGGGATTCCAGTTCCGCGATCCGTGCCCTGGCTCCCGCGTCGTCGCGCACTGCCTCGTTGTACTGTCCGGCCGACAGCGGGACGGCCCGCTCGATCGCCTCGCGCAGCGGCGTCAGCGGCCGGCCCGCGAGATCCGCCTGCCCAAGCTCGGTGCGCGCGGCGATCATCCCGCAGTTGTGCACGAATACGCCAGCCGCGAGCGCGAAATTGTGATGCTCCTCAACTTGCAGGCAGTAGACGTCGGCGCGCTCGGCCAGCGACTCCACGGCGATCACCTTGTGGCTGTCGCCATGCTCTCGCTTCTTGTGCGGCATCAGGCTGTCATCGAGGCGGAGTTCCCGCGCTTCGCGGTAGGTGCCGTCGACCATCATGAACTGGTGATCTGGCGTGCAGACGATCTCGTCGCCGCCGAAGATCGTTACCTTCATCAACTCGGCGCTGGTCCGGGTTTTCAGCGCGACGGCCCGGCCCGGCGCGATCTGCCCCTTGGCGTCAAGGGAGTAGACCCACCAAGTTCTATCGGCCTCGGCCATATCCTTGAGCGTCCGCTGGCGGCCGTCTAGCAGCGGTACTCGCGTTTCGCCCAGGAAGCATCCGATGTCCACGCCGACGGCGGCTGGCATGATCGCGCCCAGGGTCGGGATGACCGACCCTACCGTGGCGCCCTTTCCCTGGTGGGCGTCCGGCATCAGCGCGAGATGGGGCCAGATGAACGGCATGGAGGCGGTCCGCTGGGCCTGCTCCCGTGTCTGCGGCTCCAGGATCGACGCCCAGTTGATCAGCCTTTTCGCCAAGTGCTCCATGCCCGAAACGGTAGAGGCTGCCGCGACGGAGGGCACGTGATTTATCGTCCAGAACGACCGGGTCAGCCTTCCCCGGCTAGACGCACGTGGCCTCCCGGCCCGCCACCGGCCGAACGTGAACAAGGCGCCGCAGACGGCCGGACTGCCATCGCCGCTTGGTCAGCTGACTGCCCGTAACCACTAGTGTGATCAGTGCCACGACGATGGCGAGAACCCATGGTCCGGTCCGGGTCGCGGACGCGGTGTAGGTCTCGGAGACGAAGAGCCGCGCGCCCGCCAGGGGATCCGTCACCGAGATGCGGTAGAGGCCGGGCCGGGCGATCGTGAAGCGCGCCGCCTGAGCGAACGTGCCCAGTCCGAGCAACGCGCCGCCGAAGTCGGCGGGCGAGAGGTCATAGGGCGTCGGCGACGTGGGCACCGAGCCGTACGGGCCGGTGATGACAATCGCGTCGTTGGCCACGGGGAACCCGGTCGCGTCCGGGTCCTGGTCGAGCGAGTAACCGCCAGCGGCCAGCGGCAAGCTGGCCGCGTGCCGCGGGTAGATCATGTGCACGGTGCGCAGCCCCGCTAGCTCGGAAACCGTGAACGCGGGGACGGAGATGATCAGGATGAGGAAGGCAGCTAGCAGCCGGATCACCGGGCGCTCGTGACGCCACAGCCGAGCCGGCAAGCCCCGTTTCCTTCCCACCGTTACCCTCCGCCCGTTGCACCCCGGGCAACCTTACAGCATGATCTGTAATGACGCAGTTACTGTCCGTGGCAAATTCGGCGACCAGGCGGCGATGGCCGCGCCGCGTGATTTGTCGGCAAGACGGCCTGGAGAGGGGACGCCGGGCGGCTGGGGCAGCACTGGGGGAGGGGCCGTTCGGGATCGATGAAAGGAGAATCGCGGGCGCGAGCAGGCCTACCACGGGCTGCCCAGCGCATAGAGTGAAGACCGTGGCAGACCCCAACGCGTACCGGCCGGCACCCGGTGAGATCCCCGAGTCGCCGGGGGTGTACCGGTTCCGCGACGAGCGCGGACGGGTCATCTACGTTGGGAAGGCCAAGTCGCTGCGGCAGCGCCTGAACCAGTACTTCGCGGACTTCGCCAGCCTGCACCCGCGCACCCAGGCGATGGTCACGACCGCCGCCCGCGTCGACTGGACCGTCGTAGGCACCGAGGTCGAGGCACTACAGCTGGAGTACTCCTGGATCAAGGAGTTCGACCCGCGCTTCAACGTCAAGTACCGCGACGACAAGAGCTATCCCTACCTGGCCGTGACGGTGGACGAAGAGTACCCCCGCGTGATGGTGATGCGCGGGGCCAAGCGCAAGGGCACCCGGTACTTCGGGCCGTACTCACACGCGTGGGCGATCCGCGAGACGGTCGACACGCTGCTGCGGGTCTTCCCGGTGCGGACCTGCTCCGCCGGCGTGTTCAAGCGGGCCGGCCAGATCGGGCGGCCATGCCTGCTCGGCTACATCGGCAAGTGCTCCGCGCCATGCGTCAAGAAAGTCACAGCCGCTGAGCACCGCATCCTCGCCGAGGACTTCTGCGACTTCATGGGCGGCCAGACGGCGAAGTTCGTCCGTAACCTCACCGCCGAGATGAAGGCCGCCTCCGATCAGGAGGAGTACGAGCGCGCCGCCCGGCTGCGCGACGACATCAAGGCCCTGGAACGGGCGCTGGAGAAGCAGGCTGTCGTGCTCGGCGATGGGACCGACTGCGACGTGATCGCGCTCGCCGAGGACCAACTGGAGGCCGCCGTCCAGGTCTTTTACGTCCGCGATGGCCGGATCCGCGGGCAGCGCGGCTGGGTGCTCGAGAAAGTCGAGGACGTCACGGCGGCAGGCCTTGTCGAGCATTTCCTCGGCCAGTTCTACGGCGACTCGGCCGGGCCGGAGGGGACCGTCGCGGGCATTCCCCGCGAGGTCCTAGTGCCGTGGCTTCCGCCGGATACGCAGACCATGACGCAGTGGCTGACGCAGCGGCGCGGCGGGCCGGTGCAGTTGCGCGTGCCGCAGCGCGGCGACAAGAAGGCCCTCGCCGAGACGGTCACGCGCAACGCCAAGGAGGCGCTCGCGCTGCACAAGACGCGCCGCGCGTCGGACCTGACGACCCGCTCGAAGGCGCTGCATGAGATCCAGCAGGCCCTGGGACTGGCGGACGCGCCGCTTCGGATCGAGTGCTACGACGTGTCCAACCTGCAGGGCACGCACGTCGTGGCGTCCATGGTGGTCTTCGAGGACGGGCTGGCCCGCAAGAGCGAGTACCGGCGCTTCTCGGTGCGGGGGCACGACGGGTCTGACGACATTTCCGCTATCCGTGAGGTGATCACCCGCCGCTTCCGCCGGTACCTGGCCGAGCGCGAGGAGACCGGAGAAGCTCGACATGCTGGGTGACCCCGTGGCGCGGGGCGCCCGGGAGCGGAGCGAAGATCAAGATCCCGCTTCCGAACGGGCCCTGGCCGGTCAGCGCAAGTTCGCCTATCCGCCCAACCTGGTAGTCGTGGATGGTGCCAGGGCGCAGGCGGAGGCGGCTTTCTCGGCCCTTGCAGAGCTTGGCATCGACGACATCGCGATCTGCGGGCTGGCCAAGCGCCTAGAAGAGGTGTGGCTGCCGGGTGAGGAGTACCCGCTGATCTTGTCGCGGACCAGTGAGGGGCTGTACCTGCTGCAGCGGGTGCGGGACGAGGCCCACCGGTTCGCGATCACCTATCACCGGCAAAAGCGCGGCAAGGCAGCGACCGTCTCGGCACTGGACTCGGTGCCCGGCCTGGGGCCGGCCCGGCGGGCCGCGCTGCTGAAGCACTTCGGGTCGGTGCGGGCGGTATCGCAGGCCACGGCTCAGGAGATCGCCGAGGTTTCAGGTATTGGACCGCGGCTCGCGCAGACGATAATGGCCGCATTGCGCGGGGATTCGCCCGCGGCTGCGCCAACGGCTTCATCTGGGGGAAGCAATGTTGAACATGGGCACGGACGAGGGAGCGGCGGTGGCTGATCCGATCGGGGAGCGCGACCCGCTCCACGGTGGCCCTGACCTCGTGATCGTCACCGGCATGTCGGGGGCTGGGCGGTCAACCGCCGCCAAGTCCCTGGAGGACATCGGCTGGTATGTCGTGGACAACCTGCCGCCCGCCTTGCTGCCGACGATGATCGACCTAGCCGACCGGGCGTCGCTGCCCGGAGTCGCGGCCATCGTTGACGTGCGCAGCCGGGCGTTCACCACCGACCTCAAGACCGCGATCTCAGAGCTGGGCGCCAAGGGCGTCACGCCGCAGGTGGTCTTCCTTGAGGCATCCGACGACGAGCTGGTCCGCCGGTTCGAGAACGTCCGGCGCCCGCATCCTATGCAGGGCACGGGGCGCATCGTGGACGGCATCGAGGCCGAGCGCGAGCTGCTGCGCAGTGTGCGTGGCGACGCGGACATCGTGCTGGACACCTCGTCGCTGAACGTGCACGAGCTTCGGGCCCGGATGAATGGCTACTTCGGCGGCGGAGCGGGCAGCGGCACAACACGGCTGACCATCATGTCGTTTGGCTACAAGTACGGGCTGCCCGTCGACGCGGACCTGGTCGCCGACCTGCGGTTCCTGCCCAACCCGCACTGGGTTCCTGAGCTGCGGGGGCTGACCGGGCAGGACGCACCAGTGCGGGACTACGTGCTCGCCCAGCCTGCGGCGACGGCGTTCGTCGACGCGTACATGGGGGTGCTGAACGTGTCGCTGGCGGGATTCGAGCGTGAGGGCAAGCGGTTCGTGGTGCTGGCCGTCGGGTGCACCGGCGGCAAGCACCGTAGCGTGGCGATGGCCGAGCAGCTCGCGGCCCGGGTGCCCGCCCGCCGTGATGGCCGCGGCTGGGATGTCCGGGTCACGCACCGGGACCTGGGTCGTGAGTGATTCCCCTGGAGCTACGTCCGGCGTGAAAGTAGTGGCCCTCGGCGGCGGGCACGGCCTGTTCGCCTCGTTGTCCGCGCTGCGCCGGGTTACGGCCGTCGTGACGGCGATCGTCACCGTCGCCGATGACGGGGGGTCGTCGGGACGGCTGCGCCGGGAGTTCGGCATGCTGCCACCGGGCGACCTTCGGATGGCGCTGGCCGCGCTGTGCGGCGACGACGAGTGGGGGATGACCTGGGCGCGGGTCGTCCAGCACCGGTTCGGCGGCGATGGGGACCTGGGCGGGCACCCGGCGGGCAACCTGCTCATCGCGGCGCTGTGGGACCTGCTCGGGGACCCGGTGGCCGGCCTGGACTGGGTGGGTCGCCTGCTGCGGGTCAGCGGCCGGGTGCTGCCAATGGCAGCCGTGCCGCTGGACCTCATCGCCCTCGTGGACGGGCTTGACCCGGCGCGGCCGGAGCAGGTGTCTGTCGTCCGCGGTCAGGCCGCCTGCGCCGCCACGCCCGGCAAGGTCCGGTCGATTTCGCTGGAGCCAGCCGACCCGCCCGCGGTCCCGGAGGCCGTATCTGCTGTTGCGGAAGCGGACTGGGTGGTCCTCGGGCCAGGTTCATGGTTCACTAGCGTCCTACCGCACCTGCTCGTCCCGGCGCTCGCGCGGGCGCTGCACGCCACCGCCGCGCGGCGGCTTGTGACGCTCAACCTGGTGCCACAGCCCGGGGAGACCGAAGGGTTCTCCCCGCACCGGCACCTGGAGGTCCTCGCGGAGCACGCGCCGTCGCTCGCGGTGGACGTCGTGCTCGCGGACAGGGGGGCCGTCCGGGGCTGCGAGGAGGAGCTGGAGAAAGCCGCGGGGCTGCTCGGCGCGAGCCTGGTACTGGCGGACGTCGCAGCGGAAGATGGTGCAAGGCATGACCCGCAGCGGCTGGCGGCGGCGTTCCGGGAGCTGTTGGGTTCCACGGGGGAAACTAGGTTGGGGGTGCGCTGATGGCGATGACCGGCGTCGTGAAGGATGAGCTCAGCCGGATCTCGGTGACAAGGCCGTGCTGCCGGAAGGCGGAGGTGTCAACGCTGCTGCGGTTCGCCGGCGGCTTGAACCTGACCGCTGGGCACATCGTGATCGAGGCCGAGCTTGACACGGCGGCGGTTGCCAGGCGGCTGCGCGCGGGAATCTCCGAGCTATTCGGGCACACGTCTGAACTGCTCGTGCTCGCTCCAGGCGGTCTGCGCAAGGGCAGCCGCTATGTAGTGCGTGTCAGCAAGGGCGGGGACAGCCTGGCCCGGCAGGCCGGGCTGATCGACAGCTTTGGCCGCCCGGTGCGCGGGCTGCCCAGGCAGGTCGTGGCCGGCGGCAGTTGCGACTGCGAGGCTGCCTGGCGAGGCGCCTTCCTCGTGCACGGGTCGCTGACCGAGCCGGGCCGCTCGATGGCCCTGGAGGTCACCTGCCCCGGGTCGGAGGCGGCGCTCGGCCTGGTCGGCTGTGCGCGACGGCTGAAGATCGGGGCCAAGGCGCGGGACGTCCGCGGGGTGGACCGGGTGGTGATCCGGGACGGTGACGCGATCAGCGCCATGCTGACCCGGCTGGGCGCGCACGACTCGGTCCTGGCGTGGGAGGAGCGGCGGATGCGCCGCGAGGTCCGGGCCACCGCCAACCGGCTCGCCAACTTCGACGACGCGAACCTGCGCCGCTCGGCACGGGCCGCGGTCGCGGCGGGTGCCCGGGTGGAGCGCGCCCTGGAGATCCTCGGCGAGGACGCTCCCGAGCACCTGGTCATGGCCGGCCTGCGTGTCGCGAACCGGCAGGCATCGCTGGAGGAACTTGGTCAGCTGGCCGACCCGCCGCTGACCAAGGACGCCATCGCGGGCCGGATCCGCCGACTGCTGGCGATGGCCGATCGCCGCGCCAGCGACCTGGGCCTGCCCAGCACCGAGGCATGCCTCACGATGGAGATGATGCCTTTATCCCCGGGGGGCGACCCCCCTGTCGACCCCCCGGCGGCTGTATCCCCGGGGGGCGACCCCCCTGTCGACCCCCCGGCGGCTGTATCCCCGGGGGGCGACCCCCCTGTCGACCCCCCGGCGGCTGTATCCCCGGGGGGCGACCCCCCTGTCGACCCCCCGGCAAAGGGGGAGACCCCCTTTAACCCCCTTTCCAGGGGAACCCGGCAAAGACCGCCGGGCCCCTGGAGCCTCCCGCCTACCGGGCTGGGGGTAGACCCCTTTGGGTCCTTTGGGGGGTAAACCCCTTGGGGCCCTTGGGCGTAACCCTCTGGGGGTAAACCCCTTGGGGCCCTTGGGGGTAAACCCCTTGGGGGTAAACCCACTGGGGGTAAACCCACTGGGGGTAAACCCACTGGGGGTAAACCGCTTGGGGGCCCTTTGGGGATAAACCCTGGGGTTATGCTGGCTTCGCCTGCCGGGCTGGGGTAAACCCTGGCTCAGTCGCGTTCGTAGATGTGGCTGTCGACGTAGCGGTTCAGTGTGGCTATCTCGTGGAAGTGCGCGTCGAACCAGGTGTTCAGCTGCGGCGTCCACGGGATCCGGGCCTTGTAGCCGCCGGTGAGCCACACGTACTGTGCCCGGCTAAAGATGGACTCCCAGGCCAGCACCACGGCCTGCTGCTTCCCGGCCCCGCCGGCCGGGGAGACGCCATGGCTGAGCACGAGTGTCTGCGCCAGTGGGTCAACCACATCCGGACATCCCGGGGCGGTGGTGAAGCGGTCCGCGGCGATCGTCACCGAGGCCTGGTCGCTGACCACGCACGAGCCCGCCGGGATCACGCTCGCGACACTGGGGTTGCCCTGGATGTACACGTTGTTCAGCTGGACGAGCTCAACCACCGCGACGGCGGCGATAGCGACGGCCGCGACTGTGGTGACCCGCCGGCGGGCCCGCCCGGACGGGCCCGCCGGTGCCACCTGGGAGGCCTCAGTTCCCCCGGCGGTGATCGTTTCCCGGTCGCTGCTCTTCGCCCGGCTGGCCAGCACTCCGACTGCAGCGCCCGCGGCGATGGCCAGCCACGGCGCGGGGAACGCCGGATAGTGGTAGAAGAACGCCGAATAGCTAAGGATGGCAGCGCAGGCGAGCGTGGCCGTAGCGAGCGCGAACCACTCCAGGTGCGTCCGGTCCCGGCTCATGCGCGCGTACGGGAACACGATCAGCGCCGCCACCGCGATCGTGACGGCCAGCGGAACGGCCAGCCCGACGGCCGTTGTCTCCATGGTCCCGGTGCTTTCCGCCTGGAAGAGCGTGTACGAGCCTGGGTCGATCGAGAAGCCCTGGTGCGCGAGCGCCAGGACGAGGCCGGTCAGGTGGTCAAGGCGCAGCGCCATCGCTGTGGACGCGCCCTCGCGCGTCGCCTGGTAGATGAGCGTATAGCGCAGGAACCTCAGCGGGCTGGCCCCCGCGACCGCCGCCAGTGGAACGAGAAACCCGACCGCGACGCCCGGAACGTACCAGCGGAGCCGCTGCCAGCGCTGCTGCGGCACGAGCGCGACGACGACAAGCAGAACCGCGGCCGGGGCCGCGGCCCAGAACTTGATCGACCCGGCGAAGCCGAGCGCGATGCCCGCCAGCCCTAGCCGACGGGGTTCCGCCAGCCGGCCGAACCGGAACGCCGCGGTCGCCGCGAGCAGGCAGCACAGGTTCATCCACGGCTCGAGCAGCAGGGTGCGCCCGGACATGATGTCGGCTGGGTACACCGCGAGCAGGCCGCACGTCACCATCGTGACTGCCGCGCCGCGGTGCCGGACGAGGTTGCCGACCAGGGGGACGCACGCGGCGCTGGCGCACGCCGTCGCCACCCGGGCAACGGCCAGCCCGAACGTCGCGCTCGTCAGCCTCGCGATCGCCGCCGCCGGCAGCGCCACGACCATGACGCCTGGCGGCTGGATGAAGGCGTAGTCCTTGTAGGGCAAGGCTCCCTGCAGCAGGCGGATGGCCGCGCCCAGGTAGACGCCGTCGTCGTACTCGACCGCGCCCGACGTCAGGAATGACGACTGGGTGAAGATGAAGCACCGCAGCCCCAGCGCCAGCACTGTCGCGCCCGCGATGACCAGCCCGGCCGGGGACAGCCAGTAAGCCCGGAACCGCTCCAGGCGCGTGCTGCCCATCCCTGAGGCATTCCCCGCCGCCGGCTGCATTCTTTCGGCTGTTGCTGGCGGCGAGGTCGGTCATGAGGCGGGCTTCCTGGACATAGGGGGCACTCCGGCTAAGCGGTCAGCAAGCACGTGTGGTCTTAGCGCAATGCAAAGGATGAGGCACAAAGTACCATGTCACCCCTGGGCCGGGCCTGGACATCCGGTTGCAGTTCGGTCGTAATCTCCCTGACTCGCCCGGGTGCGGCAGCCGCCGGGCCGCCATGGCCAGGACCGCGGCGGCCAGTGCCAGCACGGACATGATAGCCAGCCCGTGCCGCAGGCCTACGGTGTCAGCTAGCAGGCCGATCGTCGGCGGGCCGATCAGGAAGCCCGCGTAGCCGAAGGTCGAGGCGGCTGCGACGCCGCGCGGCCCGGCGGCCCGCCCGGCCGCGGTCATGGCGGCCGGGAACATGTTGGCAACGCCGAGGCCGGTCATGGCGAAGCCGGCCAGGGCCATGCCCAGGTCCGGTGCGAGCGCGGTGGCCAGCATGCCGGCGAAGGCCGCGATGCCGCCCCCCGCGAGCACCCGGGCCTGGCCCAGCCAGTCAAGCAGTCGCGTGCCGGCCAGCCGCCCGCAGGCCTCGGCGACCGCGAACGACGCGTATCCCATCGCGGCCAGGCCGGCACTCGTGCCAAGGTCCTGCCGAAGGTGGAGCGCGCCCCAGTCAGCGATGGAGCCCTCGCCGAAGGACGAGCACAGTGCGATCAGCCCGAACACCACAATGACCAGCCAGGCACGCGAGGACAGGCGGGCCGACCCGGTTCCCTCACCCGGCGCGGACTCGCCGGCAGGCGCCACCAGGGCCTGGCCAGCGGCCGGGGACAGCAGCGACAGGCCGGCCGCGGCCGTCACGAGCAGCCCACCGATGGCCATCACCGCGAGTCCCGGGCGCGGGGACAGGTGCGGCGCGACCAGTCCGCCCACGCTCGCGCCGGCCAGCCCGCCGAAGCTCCACGCCGCGTGGAAGGACGGCATTATCGGACGGCGCGCAGCCGCCACGATGTCCACGGCGACGCTGTTCATCGAGACGTTCAGCGCCCCGTAGGCCATACCCAACACCGCCAGCGCCAGCCCCAGCGCCAGGGCGGTCGGAGCGAAGGCCGGCAGGACCAGCGCGCCCGACAGCGCTGCTGAGGACGCGACCACGACATTGCGGCTGCCGGCCCGGCGGCACAGCGCGCCAGACGCCACCATCGTGGCGATCGACCCCGCCGACAGCCCGAGCAGCGCCAGGCCCAGCGTGGCGGGGGAGGCGCCGACCTGCGCCTTGACCGCGGGCACCCGGACCGCCCAGCTCGCGAAGAGGAACCCATCCAGGGCGAAGAACGTGGTGAGGCAGCCGCGGACCCTGTGCAGTGACGGGGTCTGCGGGGCTGGTGAGTCGCTGGACGGCAGGTGGATTGACACGCGACGGTAGGTGCGCAGCGGACGCAAGCCTGCTAGTTTGTTTAGCGACTGCACAAAATGAGGATATGGCATGCTCGGGCAGGCATTGATGCTCATACATACGGGACGGGCGCCCACCCGTTCCGTTCTCACCTCCGCGCTCGGCGTCAGCCGTGCCACGGCCGGCACGCTGGTCAGCGAACTGCAGGCGCTGCGCCTGATCCAGGTCCACGACACCGGGCCGGAGGCCGCTGGCGTCCATCAGCAGGGGCGCCCGTCGCACCGGCTGTCGGTCGACCCGGCGGGACCGGTGGCACTCGCCGCCGAGGTCCACGCGGACGGCTATCAGGTCGCGCTGGTCGGCCTTGGTGCCCAGGTCGTGGCGGCCGAGTCCCGCGCCGACGGCATCGCGGGTGACCCGGCGCTCGCCCTGGCCGAGGTCGCGCGGGCCGGGGCGCGGCTGCTGGCGCAGGCGCGGCGGCCGTGCGTCGGGGCTGGGCTCGCGGTCCCCTCCGCCGTCGCCAGCCCCGATGGCGTGATGGTGGGCCAGCTTGGCATCGACTGGCCGGAGGGCACCGCGGTCCGGAACCTGTTCACCGAGCAGTTGCTCCTGGCCGGCGTGGCGGTGCCAGCCGCGGATATCGTGCCAGCCGGGGAAATCGTGCCTGCTCGGGAAACTGGGCCAGCCGGATGGACCGCGGGCTGCTCGGCTGCGAACGACGTTAACCTTGCCGCGCTCGCCGAGCACCGGCACGGCGCTGGACGAGATGCCTCGCACCTGCTGATGCTCGCCACCGGTTACAGGGGCGTTGGCGGCGCGCTCGTCCTGGACGGCGCGCTGTACACCGGGAGCGGCGGGCTTGGGATGGAGGCCGGGCACATCAGCGTGGACCCCGGCGGCCGGCCCTGCCCGTGCGGCAGCCGGGGCTGCCTGAACGTCGAGACCGATGCGGCGCGCTTCCTGGAGGCCGTTGGCGGCCAGCCCGTGCCTGCGGGCACCGGCGGTACGGACCTGGCGCGGGCCATCGGCATGCTGCGCCACCGGTGGCAGGACCCGGCCGTCCGCGCGGCGGCCGTGGCCCTCATCGAGCGGCTCGCCGTCGGGCTGGCCGGGCTGGTCAACGTGGTCAACCCGGACCGGATCCTGCTCGGCGGGCTGCACCGGCACCTGCTGGAGGCCGACCCGGCCGGGCTGCGGGCCGCGGTCGCCGACCGCAGCCCGTGGGGCCGCGCCGCAGGGGTCCCCCTGGCACCCGCCGCGCTGGAGCACTCCAGCTTGATCGGTGCCGCGGAGATCGCCTGGCAGCCGGTCCTGGACAACCCGTCCCTAGCACAGAGCCCAGTGCGGGCGGGAGGAGGACCTGATCCGATAATCTCCGGGGGGATGTTGCCCCCTCGTTGCATGCCGCATTGAATGACGTAGGACCCCGGCCATGCCGGGGCAATCAGAACGGAGACTGGTGTCATGACAATTCGAGTTGGAATCAACGGTTTCGGGCGCATCGGGCGCAACTTCTGGCGTGCGGTCAACGCCGACGGGGCCGACCGGGGCATTGAGATCGTCGCCGCCAACGACCTGGGCGACGTCAAGACCATGGCGCACCTGCTCAAGTACGACACGATCAACGGCGTCCTGCCGCAGGAAGTGGCCGTGGACGGTGACACCATCAAGGTGGGCGGCAAGGCCATCAAGATCCTTGCCGAGCGCGAGCCGGCCAAGCTCCCGTGGGCGGACCTCGGCGTCGACATTGTCATCGAGTCGACCGGGCGGTTCACCACCGGCCCGACGGCTAGGGCGCACATCGACGGCGGCGCGAAGAAGGTCATCATCTCGGCGCCGGCCAAGGACGAGGACATCACGATCGTGATGGGCGTCAACGACGACAAGTACGACGCCGCGGCCCACACCATCATCTCAAACGCCTCCTGCACTACCAACTGCGTGGCGCCGATGGCGAAGGTGCTGCTGGAGAACTTCGGCATCGTCAAGGGCCTCATGACCACGGTGCATGCCTACACCCAGGACCAGAACCTGCAAGACGGCCCGCACAAGGACCTGCGCCGTGCCCGTGCCGCCGCCCTCAACATCGTGCCGACCTCAACTGGTGCCGCCAAGGCGACGGCGCTCGTGCTTCCCGAGCTCAAGGGCAAGCTGGACGGCTACTCGCTGCGCGTTCCGGTGCCGACCGGCTCGATCACGGACCTGGTTGTTGAGCTCAGCAGGGACGTGACCAAGGACGAGGTCAACGCCGCGTTCAAGGCCGCCGCCGAGGGACCGCTCAAGGGCGTCCTGTACTACACCGAGGACCCGATCGTGTCCAGTGACATTGTCGGCTCCGCGGCCTCCTGCACGTTCGACGCGTCGATCACGATGGCCTACGGCAACCAGGTCAAGGTCTTCGGCTGGTACGACAACGAGTGGGGCTACTCCTGCCGCCTCGCCGACCTGACCGCCCTTGTGGCGTCTGGGCTGAGCTAGCGTCATGAAGTCCATCGATGACCTTGACGTCGCGGGCAAGCGCGTCATGCTCCGGTCGGACCTGAACGTGCCCCTCGACAAGGCCGGCTCCGGGGCCATCACGGACGACGGCCGGATCCGCGCGAGCCTGCCCGTCATCCAGAAGCTGGCGCAGCGCGGCGCCCGGGTGGTCGTCATGGCCCACCTCGGGAGGCCCAAGGGCGCCAGCTTCGCCGAGTGCGCCGCCGCCGGTCCCTCCCTACGGGTGGTCGCCGAGCGCCTGTCGCAGCTGCTCGGCAAGCCGGTCGCCTTCGCGGACGACCTCGTCGGCCCCTCGGCGCGCAAGACCGTAGCAGGCCTGGCCGACGGCGACGTCGCCCTCCTGGAGAACGTCCGGTTCGAGCCCGCGGAGACCTCGAAAGACGATACGCAGCGGGCCGACCTCGCTGCCTCCCTCGCCGAGCTCGGTGACCTGTACGTCGGTGACGGGTTCGGAGCGGTCCATCGCAAGCACGCGTCCGTCTACGACCTGCCCAAGCTGCTGCCGCACGCCGCAGGCGACCTGGTCACCACCGAGGTGGCGGTGCTGAAGCGGCTGACCCAGTCCCCCGAGCGTCCGTACGTGGTCGTCCTCGGCGGGTCCAAGGTGTCGGACAAGCTCGGCGTGATCGGCAACCTGCTGAAGGTGGCCGACCGCCTGCTGATCGGCGGCGGCATGGTGTTCACGTTCCTCGCGGCGCAAGGTCACGAGGTCGGCACCTCGCTGCTGGAAAAGGACCAGATCGAGACGGTCAAGGGCATCGTCGCCGACGCCGCCGAGCGTGGTGTCGAGATCGTCCTGCCGGTCGACATCGTGGCCGCGACGGCGTTCGCCGCCGACGCGGAGCACGATGTCTACCCGGCCGACGCCATCCCGGCGGACCGGATCGGCCTGGACATCGGGCCGCAGAGCGGCAAGCTGTTCGCGGCCAAGCTGGCCGACGCCAAGACGGTGTTCTGGAACGGGCCGATGGGCGTATTCGAGTTCCAGCCGTTCTCGCACGGCACCCGTGCGGTGGCCGAGGCTCTCACCCAGCTGGACGGGCTGACCGTGGTCGGTGGCGGTGACTCGGCGGCGGCCGTCCGCGCACTGGGCATCGCCGACGACCAGTTCGGCCACGTCTCCACCGGCGGCGGCGCCTCGCTGGAGTACCTGGAAGGCAAGACCCTGCCCGGCCTGGTGGCCCTCGGATGAGCGAGCGAGCCTCGGTGGGTCCGGGCGGGGCCGAGAAGAGGGTGGGATAGCAGCATATGGCTACCGACAGCAAGCCTTCTGAGAAGCTGCCGCTCATCGCCGGGAACTGGAAGATGAACTGCAACCACTTCGAGGCGATCGCCCTTGTCCAGAAACTGGCGTTCACGCTGAGGCCGGCGGACTACCAGCACGCCGAGGTTGTCGTGCTGCCGCCGTTCACCGACCTGCGCAGCGTGCAAACGCTGGTTCTCGGGGACAAGCTCAAGATCGGCTACGGTGCCCAGGACATCTCCCGGCACGAGAAGGGCGCCTACACCGGGGAGATCTCCGGGCCGATGCTGTCCAAGCTCGGATGCTCGTACGTGTTGTGCGGGCACTCCGAGCGGCGGCAGTACCACGGCGAGGATGACGCGCTGGTCGCGGCGAAGGTCCGGGCCGCCCTCGCGGTGTCCATTACTCCGATCCTGTGCGTCGGCGAGACCCTGGAGGTCCGCAAGGCAGGACAGCACGTCAAGCACGTGCTGTCCCAGCTGGCCGGGTCGCTTGCAAAGGTCCCGGACACCGCCGTCGCGGCGATGGCGGTCGCCTACGAGCCGATCTGGGCGATCGGCACCGGCGAGGTTGCCTCGCCCGACGACGCGCAGGAGATGTGCCGCGCGATCCGCCAGAAGGTCGAGTCTTCGCATGGGGCGGAAGTCGCCACCAGTGTCCGTATCCTTTATGGCGGGTCGGTCAAGAGTGATAACATCGCGCCGATCATGGCGCAGCCGGACATCGACGGTGTTCTCGTCGGCGGCGCCAGTCTTGATGCCGGGCAGTTCGCCCAGATCTGCCGGTATCGTGAGCTTGCCAGCCCGGCTAGCCTGGCAAAAACGCCGAGCTAGCAACTAGAGGAGAGAAGAGTTCCCGGATGGTCATCGCCCTCTCGGTCATCTTGATCATCACCAGCATGGTGATGATCCTGCTTGTCCTCCTGCACAAGGGCAAGGGCGGCGGCCTGTCCGACCTGTTCGGTGGAGGAGTTTCGTCAACCCTGGGATCGTCCTCGGTCGTAGAGCGTAACCTGGACCGGATCACTATCTTCTTCGGCGTACTCTGGTTCGTCTGCATCATCGGCCTGGGCTGGCTGCTGAACCATTAGCGTCGCGTCGATGGTGTGGCCGTCACGGGTGGCGGCCATGATGTTCTGGTACTGACAAGGGGTGGTTCGTGAGCAGTGGCAACGCGATTCGCGGCAGCAGGGTAGGTGCTGGCCCGATGGGAGAGGCGGAGCGCGGTGAGGCGGCGCCTCGCGTGTATGTCGCCTTCTGGTGCTCCAACGGTCACGAGACCAAGCCGAGCTTCGCGTCTGACGCCGCCATTCCCGACACGTGGGAGTGCCCGCGCTGCGGCTTCCCGGCCGGCCGTGACGAGGCGAATCCCCCCGCCCCGCCGCGCGTCGAGCCGTACAAGACGCACCTGGCCTACGTGAAGGAGCGCCGCAGCGACGCCGACGGCGAGGCCATCCTGGCCGAGGCCCTGCAGCGCCTGCGGGGCTAGCAGTACGCGCGAGCGCCCGGGAAGCGATGCTTCCCGGGCGCTTCTGCTTGCCAGCGTCAGGCTGGTGTTTTCGAAGTGATCAGCGCTACAGGCCCTCGTTGATGAGGCGGCCGACCTTCTCGAAGGTCTCGGGCTTGAACCTCTTGTAGAAGAAGGCCAGGCCGATGCCGATAACGACGACCGCGGCGTCGATCGGGCCGAACAGGTTGGCGTAGCTGTAGCCGCCGCCCAGGAAGTCGATGTTCTTGAACAGCAGGTAGACGACATAGCCCTGGGTAATGAACGCGATCACCGGGGCGAGCAGCGTCTTCCACCAGTGCACCTCGTCTCGGTGGAAGCGCTGGTAGTAAACGAGGATCGCCAGTGAGACCACCGCCTGCACCGACAAGATGATGATCACGCCCATGACCGCCATCAGGCCGTAGAGCTGCCCGTATGCCTGGCTGGACGGGTCGTTGGTGCCGACGAAGATCGCGAACAGGCCGATGATGATCAGCGATACCGCCGTGGCGGAGGTTGACGCGATGTGCGGAGACTGCCACTTAGGGTGGGTCTTGCCGAGGGCCGGCGGCAGCATCCCCTCGCGGCCGAGGGAGTAGGCGTACCGGGCGGTGGTGTTGTGGAACGCCATGCCGCAGGCGAACGAGCCGGTGATGATCAGGTAGCTCATCAGCGAGGTGACCCAGTGGCCGGCGTACTGGCTGGCCGGGGTGAAGAAGAAGTCGGCCGCGTTGCCCTGAGCTGACGCGATGGCCGAGTTGATCGATGGGTAGCCGGCCAGCGAGGCCCAGCAGGTGAGGGTATAGAAGACGCCAAGGCCGATTACCGAGATGTACAGCGACCGCGGGATGTTCTTCTTGGGATCGCGGGACTCCTCGCCGTAGTTCGGTGCCATCTCAAAGCCAGTCCACGACCAGAACGCGAAGAACAGGCCGATGCCGACCGCGCCGGCGGTGACGATGCCCTTGCCAGGGCTGGCGTGGAAGGACTTGAATGCCTCGACCGGGTTCAGCGCCGACCAGTAGACGTTCCCCTTGCCGAGCAGCGCCGCGTCGAAGATCAGCAGGATGATGACCTCGGTGACGAGGCCGACCGCGAGGATCTTGGCGGAGAAGCTGACGTCGAAGTAGGTGAGCACGCCGATGACGACGACCATGCCGAGGGCCAGCGGTGCCCAGCCGACGTGCAGGCCGAGGGATGCTAGCTTGAGGTTGGCGAAGTAGGCGAAGCCGCCGGCCAGGGACGCCTCGAAGACGCCGTAGGCGACCAGCGAGCCGAACCCGGCGCCGAAGCCGATCTCCCTGCCGAGGCCGTGGCTGATGTAGGAGTAGAAGCCGCCGGTCGTGGTCTTCTTGCGCGACATGGAGACATACCCGACAGAGAAGATGACCAGCACGATCGCGGCGACGATGAAGGCCGCCGGGGAGCCGACGCCCTCGCCGCTGCCGACCAGGATCGGGACGTTCAAGAGCATCGCGGTGATCGGCGCTGATCCCGTCAGGGTGAGGAAGAGCACGCCGCCGAGGCCGACGGCGCCCTTCTTGAGCTTGGCGACGTCCGCGCTCGCAGAGACGTCGAAGTCCTCCGTCGCCGCGGGCGGTGTGGCGGGTTCTGTCTGTGCCATGCGTTCCTCCAAGAGGCCTACGTGCGGGGAACATAACAGCTAATTAGATTCTCCATCAAGACTTCTGGTTGAGTTAATGTCCCGGCAACAAGGACCACTTGACTTATAATGGTCGAGAATCCATCGTTTTGGTTTGCCGAAACATGGGCGGACGGGATGCTGAAAGCGGTCAAGGAGGCGTGCGAGCGGCATGGCGCGCTGTACATCGCCGATGAGGGGTGCAGGCCGACCTGACGCGCACCGGGGAGCTGTGGGCCATCACCAAGCACGGCGTCGCGCCCGACCTGGTGTGGGCCATGACGCCCCGTACCCGGTGGCGTCGAACGAGGGGCGCAGGTGATTGCGGCGATGGCCAGCCCGGCGCGCCCTGTCGCCGCGGGCGCTGACTGCGCGATGACGGCCGGCGACCCGGCTCATGACCTGTCCGCCGGCGGGGATGTCCTTGACCGGGTGACGGCGTGCGCCCGCGAGGCGCTGGCGGCCTATGACGTGTGCCCCGACGCCAACGTCAGCCTGCTGAACGTGTCGGAGAACGCGACGTTCCTGGTGACCGGCGCCGACGGTGCCCGTTCGGTGCTCCGGGTCCATCGACTCGGCTACCACAGCAAGACGGCGATCGACTCCGAGCTCGCCTGGATGGACGCGCTGCGGGCCGAGGCTGGCATCGTGACGCCCCGGGTGCGGCCTGCCGCCGATGGCCGCCAGGTGGTCGAGGCCGGGGGACGGCACTGCGTGCGGTTCGAGTTCCTGCCCGGCACCGAGCCCGCCGGGGCGGCGGACGCAGCGACGGCACTCCCGCACTTCGCGGAGCTTGGCGCGATCACCGCCCGGATGCATGCCCACGCCCGGGGCTGGCGGCGGCCGGCGTGGTTCACCCGGTTCCGCTGGGACGACGATGACGCCTTCGGCGCCGCGCTGGCCGGTAGCCCAGGACGCTGGGGCAGATGGCGCGACGGCGTCGGCGTCGGTTCCGCCGAGGCCGAGATCCTTCGCCGCCTGGAAGGCGGGCTTCGCGGGCGACTGGCGGCCTTTGGCATGTCGTCGGAGCGGTTCGGCCTCATCCACGCCGACACCCGGCTCGCCAACCTGCTGGTCCACGAGGGCACCACGGCGGTGATCGACTTCGACGACGCCGGGTTCGGGTGGTACCTGTATGACCTCGGAACCACGGTGAGCTTCTTCGAAGACGACCCAGCGGTCCCCAGCCTGCTCGCCGCGTGGCTCGATGGCTACCAACGGGCGGCCGTGATACCGCTGACGGCGAGCGACATCGCCGAGACCTGGACGTTCGTTCTGTTCCGCAGGCTGCTGCTGACCGCCTGGATCGGCTCCCACCCGGCAGCGGCCGACGCCGCGGCTCTGGGCGCGGACTACACGCGCGGCACCTGTGACCTGGCGGAGCGGTACCTGAGCGGCCAGCTAACCACCAGGGGGTTCTAGAAATCGTTTGTGGAAGCATGCGCGATTCCCTCAGTGTGAAACCCGCAGGACTGACTTCCCGGCCAGGCGGGCACAACGGTCCTGCGGGGGCAGTCCAGCCGGATGAACAAGATCAGTGGCAGGCACCTACGGGGGACATGTGATGGCCGCAAGCTCACGGCGGATCGTGGCAGGCGTCGACGGGTCGGACTCATCAAAGGCAGCGCTACGCTGGGCGATCCAGCAGGCCAAGCTGACTGGCGCCTCTGTCGAGGTAGTGATGGCATGGCGGATCTCCACCACCTGGGAACCCATGGCGGGTTCCGACGTCGACCTGGAAGGCGGCACCAGGAAGGCCCTCACCGAGATCATCAAGGAAGTAGGCGGTCCTCAGCCAGACGTGCCAATCAGCCCACTGGTCAGCGAGGGACACGCCGCCGAGGTACTGCTACGCGAGGCCAAAGACGCAGACCTGCTCGTCGTGGGCAGCCGAGGCCGCGGTGGGTTCGCCTCCGCGATAGTCGGCTCAGTTAGCCTGCAGTGCGTGCTCAACGCCCACTGCCCAGTCCTGGTCCTGCGCGACGGGCACGAAGGACAAGCCCAGGGCTAGCGGCAAAGCCAGGCCCGGCCCAAGCGCACCCAGGCCAAGCTGATGCCAGCCCCCGCTCCCGTTTCGATGCGAAGCATCTGGACGTGGAGCTTGCCACAACCATGCGCGGCCGCCTAGCCCCGTCCGGTACCGCGCCGATCCGCGCCAATCCGCGCCGGGACGAAGTGCCACCACCGCCCGCGCCCCGGCCCCTGCCAGGTAGCGACGACGTGACCTCCACGACCATCGCGACGCTTTCCGTCGGCATCCACGACGGCGCGTCGCGGAACAAGCTCAGTTCCCTGGGCGCGACCGTGATGTCCGGAATCACGTGCCCTGCGGCGTCCTGGCTGCGAGACGGCACGATCAGGCCCTTGTGGCCTGCACCATCCATCGGCTCGGTGCTGTTTCGGTTGACCTGACGTCGTGCCTGACCACAGCAGCAACGGATGCATCGCCCGGGCTGAACATGCATGCGATGGCGTCCCATCGCCAATGGTCACAACAGCAATGGCGCCATCCCTGCCCTTGATACATGTATGCGATGGCGCACCGATGCTACGGGCTGCGACAGCTATGGCACATTGTCCGCAAGCGTCGCACCATAGTGATGGCAAGTTCACCGGCATTGTGGCGCTGTTGTGCATCCGGCCGGCGAAGTCCCGCCGCGGGCGGCTGTCCGTGTCGTACGGCCCGGACTACATACGCTCGGCACAGAGCGGCGCGCACGTGCCGCCGCTTAGCCCCGCGCAGCTTGAGGCGATGGCGGTGCTCGACCAGATGAACAGCGACCCACGCTTCTCGGTGACAATGGACCTGCGGCCGGGCGACATGCAGTTCCTGAACAACCACATCACCTTGCACAGCCGCACCGCGTACGAGGAGCACCCCGAGCCGGAGCGCCGCCGCGACCTGATCCGCCTGTGGCTGGACGCCTCGCGGCAGCAGTGAGCGCCTAGGCGGGCGGGACGGCAGCAGGGGTCGACTGCGCGGACGTCTTGTCAAGCCCAGGCCGCCGGGCGGCCGTGCAGGCGGCTTACCGGGCCTGGGCCGCCAGCCAGTAAATGGCTGGGCCGCGGGCTTGCCGATGGCCAATAATGGCGTGGTGGTGTGTGCACAGCGGCACGGCTGTCACCGGCGACCTGCGCTCTGCCGACCGCACCACGCTGTAGGCTTGCGGCCTTCACGGCGCTGCGGTCATGGCCAGTTCCACCGGGCTGCAGCGGTGACGTCAGCGGGAACGCGTCGTGCAGCAGGACGCCGGGCTGGGCGATCAGGCGGGGACCTTGCCCGGCGTGCGGCCAGGATGCGGCGTGGACGAGGAACGGGTGGCAGAGGTAGACGTCGCCAGCTTCGCCAGTAGCGAGGACCGTTGGTCGGCTGGCGCTTGCCCGGGCCGCGAGTTGCGAGACTGCCATGGATGGCATGCCCTCCTCGCCCGCGGGCCGCAGGACTTGCGCGGTGTCGTAGTGCGAGCCGGGTCGCAGCCGGGTAGGCGCGCTGGCCGTGTCCACGTCGGTGAACAAGTACAGGCACAGCAGGCCGCGGGCACGAGACCGGAAGTTCACCCACCAGCCCCCGTCCTTCTCGAAGCTGGCATCGATGTGCCATCCGGCGTCGCCGGGATCGGCCAGGTGGGGGAACCGGGCGGGGACCGAGCCGCCGACGCCCTGCCTGCGGTACCACAGGCCCTTGCCGATGAGCTGGTCGAACGCCTCCCACAAGGGTGGCTGGGTGCCCGCCGCGGCGAATGCCGCGCTCTCCGGGCACGGAACCCTGAGCACCGGCGCGTCCCAGGTCGCCGGGTCGTCGCGCTTTGCGCCGTGCGTAGTCCCGAGGGCCGCCCAGATCTCGTCCTGGCAGGCCGCCAGTGTGTCCGGGGGGATCGCGTTCCGGACGGTGATGAACCCGTCCGTGACAAAGGCATCGACCTCGGCCGCACTTAGCACGTGGCCAAGGGTCGCACGAGCCGTGCTGACCTCGCCAGTGAATTCAGGCGGCGGTCACCTGCAGGATGGCCGCAGCGCGGCCGGGGCGGCAGGCGCCCTGTCAGGCCAGGCGCGGAACGATCTCCTGCTCTGTGTAGCCGCCGCGCCCGTCGGGTGCCACGTGCCAGGCCCGGCTGCCAGGCAGGACGCTGACCGCCTCGTGCAATTGGGTGCCGACGTAGTGCAGTCCCACGCCGTCCTCGGTCGCGTACCCGGCGGGCAGCTTGCCCTGGGCGACGAGCTGCACGGTAGGCGCGTCGGCGGGGCTGGTCGTCGAGGTCGTCATGGACGCCGTTGCTGTAGGGGAGGAAGGCTAGTCCACCAGTGAACAGGTCCAGCGCGTCGCGAAACGAGTCGGCGGGCCCACCCACGTGCCAGCACAGGCTGCCCGCGCTCGGCCCCGCCAGGACGACGCCCGCCTCCCAGCAGTCCCGCAAGATCGCGGGCAGCCCATGCGCCGTCCACACCGCGACCAGGTTGACGACGCTTCCGCCCTCGACCAGGATCACGTCCTGCCCTCGCTTGTCGTCAGTCACGCATCGCACCATAGCGGTGCTAGCGACAGGCCTGGCGGCTGATGCCGCTGGGCGCTACGGCGTTTTCGAGCGTGATGGCCATCGCGCCGGGCTTGTAGCGGTCGTCGGACGAGGCGAACGGCCTGCCGCCAAAGGCGGCTGCCGGTCCTGCCTAGGCGGCTGCCGGTCCCTCCCCCAAAGGGCGGGCAGGGACCGGGTAGCCGCCCCCCGGGCGTTAGGCAGCCTCAACCATGTCGGCGTCCCGGTTGATCAAGGCGGCGTAGTGGCCGCCGACGGCGAGCAGGTCAGCGTGGGTGCCGCGCTCGGCGATCTGCCCGTGGTCCAGCACGATGATCTCGTCCGCGTCGCGGATGGTCGACAGCCGGTGGGCAATGGTGATCGTGGTACGGCCGGCGCTCGCCGCGTCAATGGCCGCCTGCACGGCCTGCTCCGTCTGCGTGTCCAGGGCGCTCGTAGCCTCGTCCAGAACGAGGACGGGCGGGTCCCGCAAGACGGCCCTCGCTATGGCCAGCCGCTGCTTTTCCCCGCCGGAGAACCGGTAGCCACGCTCGCCCACGACGGTGTCGTAGCCGTCAGGCAGGGACATCAGGTGATCGTGGATCTGGGCCACCTTCGCGGCCGCGACGAGCTCGGCGTCGGTGGCGCCGGACTTGGCGAACCGCAGGTTCTCGGCCACCGAGGCGTGGAACAGGTAGGTCTCCTGCGAGACGACCCCCACCGTCGCGGCGAGCGCGTCAAAAGACAGGTCCCGCACGTCGGTCCCGTCGATGGTCACGCTGCCTGATGTCACGTCGTACAGGCGCGGGATGAGGTAGCTGAGGGTGGTCTTGCCAGAGCCGGTCTCGCCCACGATCGCCAGGCTGCGCCCGGCCGGGACGGTCACGTCGACGCCGGACAAGGTGGGCTGCTCCGCGCCGGCGTAGCGGAACGAGACGTCAGTGAGGCGCACGTCGCCGCGTGCCCTGCCGCCAATGGCCACCGGCTGGGCCGGCTCGGCGACATCGACGGGCAGGTCCAGGTACTCGAAGATCCGGCCGAACAGCTCCAGCGAGCTTTGCAGGTCCACGCCTACGCCCAGCAACTGGACCGATGGGCGGAAGAGGTTCTGCTGAAGGGTGGTGAACGCGACTAGCGTGCCAATCGAGATGGCCATGTGGTGCCCGTTGCCGGTCAGGCCGGTCACCCAGTAGATCGCGGCCGGCATGGAGGACATGACGATCTGGATGGTCGACTGCCGCCAGCGGCCCGCCATGTTCGATGCGATCTCAAGATCGGAGAGCTTGCCGGACTCGGTCGCGAAGGAGCCGGTCAGCGAGGCCGACCGGCCCATCGTGTGGCCGAGCAGGATGCCGCTCACTGACAGTGACTCCTGCACGATCGAGGAGATCGTGGCGAGCTGGCGCTGCCGGTCGCGGGTGATGCGGCGACGCTCGGTCCCGACGCGGCGGCTCACCCACACGAACGCCGGCATCATGACCAGCGAGGCGATGGTGAGCTTCCAGTCGAGGACGATCATGGCGACGATCGTGGCGACCACGAGGGTAAGGTTCTGCACCAGCGTCGTGGCGGTCGTGGTGACGGTCGCCTGCATGCCGCCGATGTCGTTGGCGATGCGAGACTGCACCTCGCCGGTGCGAGTGCGGGTGAAGAACGCCAGCGACATGCGCTGCAGATGCGAGTAGACGCCCGTGCGCAGGTCATGCATGACTCGCTGGCCGACCTTGGTCGACACGTAGGTCTGCGAGACGCTGAAGGAGCTGTTGGCGACGGCCACGACGATCATGCCGAGGGCGAGCAGGGTCAGCAGGCCCATCCGCCGCTGCGGCAGGGCCACATCGATGACGGCGCGGATCAGGAACGGGTTGACGAGCGAGAACAGTGCCGAGGCGGCGACCAGGAGGCCGACGAACAGCAGGCTCCACCGGTACGGGCGGAACAGCCGCGCGATCCGCCGCAGCGGGACGCGCGCATTGGATGCGGGCTTGAGGTTGAGCTTGGGGATTGATGTGTGCCTAGGCAATAAGGTTCTCCTTGGGTGTAAGGCTTGATAGCTCAAACAGAGCCTACCTCATAATTCTTCCTGGCTCAATATGAGGGTAACTCCTGGTAAAATGCGAGGATGGCCTACGAGGATCCGGTCCAGCTCGCGGACCTGCTTCACCGGCTGACCAAGCGGCTCCGCCGGGGGCAGGCACAGCAACTGGCACCACTCGGGCTCACCCCGGCGCAAGAGCGTGCCCTGCGGGTGATCACCCGCGGCGGGGAGTCGCGGCGGATGACGGAGCTCGCCGAGCAACTGGGCATCGTGCCGCGCTCGCTGACAACGGTGATCGACGCGCTGGAGGACGCCGGGCTGGTCCGCCGTGAGGTCGACTCGCGCAACCGCCGCGCCACACTCGTGCACCTGACGGAGAAGGGCAGCGCGGTGCGCGACGACATGCGCGAGGCGCGCCGCCGCGCCGCCGAGGACCTCTTCGCCCCGCTGGCCAGCGAGGATCGCGAGGCTCTCGCCCGGCTGCTGATGATGATGGACGCGCAGACGTGACCGCCGCCGGCCCTGCTGGCGCTGCCGGCCGTTAGCCGCGCACCGAACCATCACGCTCGCCCGTGGCTGGCATGCGGGAATGATGTACACCTTTGGCGCCTATGAGCTTGACGATGCCCCTGACCGGATCGACCGGGATGCTATGTGGGACCTCCTGTCCACTAAGCCGACGCCCACGGCCTGTACCGCAAGTACGGCTTCACCGAGCCAGCGGGCAACTACATGGAACGTCCCCGCCCGCGCCGGCCCTAGGACGTAGCGGGTGCCCTCGCCTGCGGGCGGCCTGCGCAGGCTCAGCCCTGAGCCAATCATTTCGTGAGCTAAGCTAATTAGACGTGGATATCGTATCTTGGGTGCGCCGGTGACCGCAGGCTCCCTGCGGCACGCCGATACCGCTCGTGCTTTCGATGACATCCCCGATACGGCGGCAGGACGCCGCAGGTCCGCGTGGCTTGACTGGCTCGACGCGACCGACCCTGGCCTGATGCGCCTTCGGATGGCTACCGAGATCGTGGTGGCCATCGGGCTTGTCGTGGTGGCCGAATGGGTTTTCGTGCGTGCCTCCGGTGCCCTCCAGGTGCCGATCCCGTCAAAGGCACCGGTGGCCGAGGCGACGCAGCTGTGGGGGCTTAATCACGCTCTCATGGTCATTGCGATGTTGCTTGGCGCGATCCTCGCGATGATCACCGGGTTTGCCGTCGGCATGCACCCGACGGCGCGTGGCCAGCTCATCACCATGCTGCTCCTGCCGGTTCTGCTGATCGCCACGCTCGCGATCGGCCTGGAGGTGCACGTCCGGGCGGTGTCGCTGGCGCTGCTTGCCGTCACGCTGGCGATCGGCACGTACTGCCGGCGGTTCGGCCCGCGGGGCTTCATGGGCGGCATGCTCGCGTTCATGGGCGTCTTCCTTGGCTTCTTCATCCAAGATGACGTGCCGCTCGCCGACTTCGGCTGGCTGGCCGCCGAGGTCGCCATCGGCGCGGCTGTGACCATCGCCGTGCACTTCGCGTTCTTCCGCCCGCGCCCGGGCATGGCGGTGCGCCGGATGCAGCGCTCCTACAGCGCGCGTGCCAACGAGCTCGCCAGCGAGGTGGCGGGCCTTTACGCGGCCATGACCCGTCCGGGGACCGAGTCCGGCATCCGGCAGCGGGCGCAGCGGCGGCTGCAACGGCAGCTTTTGCGGCTCAATGAGGCCGCGCTCCTCATCGACGCGAGGCTCGACGACAAGACGGCGGCCGCGGTCGGGTGCAGCGCCGCCACGCTCCACCAGCGCCTGTTCGATGTTGAGGTGGGGCTGAGCAACGTGGCGCGGTTCGCGCCCGCGCTCGCGCCGCGCGCGCTGCCCGAGCACGTGACCACGGCCGTCGGCCGGGCCCTCGACGGCATCCGCGATGCCGACCTCGCCACGGTCCTCGCTGCGGCGCAGGCAATTCGCGGCACGCTTGACGACCCTCATCAGGGCGAATCGCAGGTGACTGCCGATGACCGCGTCCTGCTGCACCGGTTCGCCACGTCGGTCACCGACTTCGCCACGGCGCTGCGCGCGTTCCGCCTCTACCCGGCGCGGCAGGCGCCTGCCGGGTCGGCGGACGTGGAGTTCCGCACGCAGGTAACGACGTTCGGCGGGTGGCTTCCAGGCTCGGCGTCCATCGCCGGGAACGCGTCAGCCGAGCGCGGCGGCGCGAGATGGCTCGAGCGCTTTCGGCTGGCGCCGTACGCGCGGACCGCGATCCAGGTGGGCATCGCGGTGAGCGGCGCGATCCTCGCGGGCGACGCGATGTCCGGGCGGCGGTTCTACTGGGCCGTGATCGCGGCGTACCTCGTCTTCATGGGCACGAACACCGCGGGAGAGCAGGTCCGCAAGGGCTTCTTCCGCGTGGCCGGGACGCTGGTCGGGGTGGTGATCGGGTCGCTGCTCGCGCATGCGGTTGGCGACCTGGTGTGGCTGCAGATCGTAGTCGTGCTCGTCGCGCTGTTCCTGGGCCTGTACCTGTTCAGGGTCAACTACACCTTCATGACCATTGGCATCACGGTCACGATGTCGCAGCTCTACGTGGAGCTCGGTGAGTTCTCCAATAACCTGCTGCTGCTGCGGCTCGGGGAGACCGCGGTGGGTGCCGCCGTCGCGATGCTCACCGCGGCGCTCGTGCTCCCACTGCACATACGGCGGGTCGCGCGGGTGGCGGCACGCCATCAGGTCGAGGCACTCGCCGACCTCATCGCCCGCTGCGCGGACCGGCTCGCCGGGGCGTCGAGCGCAGCGGGGTCCGACCTGGAGTTGCGGGCGGCGGCGCGACGGGTGGACGTTGCCTACCAGGCGCTCGTGGCGACGGTCTGGCCGATGCGGACGCCCCTATTCGGACGGCAGGCACCGCAGATCGCGGGGTTCATGGCGACCGTGGTCGCCGCCCGGCACTACGCGCGCAACCTGCTGCTCGACGTGTCGGCTCAGCGCGCCGACCTCGACGCGGCCGGCACAGCGGCGCTCGCCGTAGCAAGGTCCCAGCTGTCCGCGTCCATCGCCGCGATCACCGGGGCGCTCGCCCCCGCCCCTGGCGATGGCGCCGGAAAGACCCCGGTGCCCGGCGGTCGGCGGTACGTGCGCGCGGCGTCACTGTTCGCGGTCGCCGCCGACATGCTCCCCGAGCATGTGCCAACCACCAGTCCTCAGCTGGCGCTGCGCGATCTGCAACTCCTTGACGGTGCCTTCGCCGAGGCCGCCCGCTGGGCTGGTGTCCCCGTCACCGACCTGGACACCACCGCGGGCTCGTAGTCCTGCTCCGCAGCCGCAGGCGTCAGTTGCCAAGCGGTACTGAGTGGGCTACGGAGCAGCTTTCCGCGGATCGCCCGGCGAGCCCTCACGACCGAGAACCCCAAGCTCGGCGACCCTGCCTGGTAGGCCGACGGGGTCAGGGGGCGCCGGTGAACTGGGCGCCCTCCATCAAGTCGGCTAGGGCGACCGTTTCAGCGTTGGCGTTGGTGAGAGCGGATGCGGAGCGCTTTGAGCGCCTAGGGCCATGAAGAAGACGCAAAGGCTCAGTGGGTCGCGCACACCGGCCGGTAGTGGGCCATGTCGGGGGACCAGGTCTTGCCGGTGTGCGGGTCGCGCTGCTCATTGGGGTCGAGCCCGTCGTAGGTCCAGCCTGTAGCCGGCTCGCCACACAGGGCGCATGGTATGACCTTCGAGTTCTCGACCGGGATGCCATCGCCCTCGGTCCGCCGGACCCGGATCCAGATCATGATCGCGAGTACGGCCACGTGAATCACCGTCACCAAAGTGACTATCAGGGTCAGGTTGCTGCTCACTTCGCTCTCCCTTTCTGCCTGGCGCAACCCGCGCCTCAAACGATTTCGTCCAGCTTCGCGGCGCGGTCTACCTCGCTAGGCCCGGCTTCGGCCAGGATGAGGTCGTCCACCCCGATATCTCTACGCGCTCCTGCGGTAGCCGGGCCGCGCTAGATGCTGTCCTGCGCGGGGGCGGGCAGAGGCTTGACGTCGGCCCGCCGGGCCGCGTCGTTGAGTGTCGTGAGGCCCCTGTGTAGCTCCTCGAGCTCGCCGAGGCTCATGCCGAGTCTCGCCACGACCGTGGGCGGGACGTTCAGCGCCTGCTGGCGCAGGGCGCGGCCCTTCTCGGTCAGGTCGACGCGCAACTGCCGCTCATCGTGGGCGGCGCGGGTCCTGGTGACCAGGCCAGCGGCCTCCAGGCGCTTGAGCATCGGCGACAGCGTCGGGCCGTCAAGCTGGAGCATGTCGATGAGCTCCTTCACTGCCAGCGGCGACTGCCCCCATAGCGCCAGCATCACCAGGTACTGCGGGTGCGTCAGTCCCATCGACTCCAGGATCGGCCGGTAGATGCTCAGCACGCTGCGCGCCGCGATCGACAGGGCGAAGCACACCTGGCGCTCTAGGGCCAGCGGATCGCCCGGTATCTCCGGCAGCTCTGCTCGGCTGTCCACGTCTGCGATGTCTTCCATGGCGCCCAATCGTAGCCCAATTGATATACGCTCTAACTATTAGGAAGCTATCAATTAATGCACTAACGAGTCAAGTCGCTGGAGCTTGCCAGGTCAACGGCCGTCGCCGCTAGCAACGGCGGCCTGTCGTGCAGTCGCTGTCTCGCCAGGGGCGTGCTCGGCGCGACGGCGTACGCGTTAAGGTGCCGGTAGAGGGAGGGCGCAGTGGTGGTGACGCTTGTTCTTGGCAGTGAGGCTGTTTGCAGCGACGGGTACCGGGGCCAGGTACGGGCCGTTGTTCTCGACCCTGCCGCTGGCACGGTGACTCATCTGGTGGTCGAGCCAGCGGGCCGAAGCGGGCTTGCCCGGCTTGTGTCACTGGACCTTGTCGACGCGACGCCGGGCGGGATCAGGCTCCGCTGCACTGAGGCGGAGTTCGCGGGCCTTGAGGCCGCGGAGGAGACCTTGGCGGAGTTCGCGCTCGGTTACCAGGTCCCGGTTCAGCTGCTGCCCCCCGGCTGGCGCGGTACGGGCGGGCCTGCCGCCGACGGCGGCACGATCCCCCGGATCCAGGAAAAGGAAACCGTCGACGTCATCCCGCGAGGTGAGGTGGCCGAGCGCCTCGGCGGGCACGTTCACGCCACCGATGGCGACGTAGGGCAACTCCGTGCTCTGCGCATCGACCCGGCCAGCCGCCAGGTGACCCACGTGCTGGTCAGGGAAGGCCACTTGCTGGGCCGCAAGGATGTCGCGATCCCGTTCGACGCCGTGGCCGGATTCGACGACGGGATCCGCCTCCGCATTACCCGGCAGCGGGTGCGCGACCTGCCGCCGGCGGACACCGACCCGGCCGGCGGATAGGTTCACTCGCCGGCCTGCCGCCGGTCAATCGCTGGCTTGCGCCGGAGCCTAGTCGGGCGTATCTGGTGGTCCCGACGATCCTCTGAGCATCAGGAGGCAGGTTGACGAGAAGGGCGGGCTTAACGCATGAGCGACGGGAACCGAACGCACTACGACCTGGACGGCAGCGCGTGGCGAGGAAGACCCCAGGAGCGGCCCGACGTCCTGCAGGGACCTGGGTACCTGTACCGGCCGGGCCAGATCCTCGTCGAGGACGACCAGGAGTACACCGGCCGCGTGGTCGCGCACCTGCAGCAGTTGGGAGCGGCGCGCCACGACGAACTGTCCGAGCGCATCGAGCTCGCCGGGCTGCCGATCCGGGCGTTCCATGTCCCGGACGACCACCACATCCCCGACCTGGTCGATCGGTTGCGAGGCCATGATCATGGCAAGCCAGTGCCGAACGTAGGCCCCAACCATGTGTACTGCGGAGAGCATGAAGTCGACGGCGGCCCGTACGGGACCCCGGAGCCGACCCCCGAGGGAAGGGAGCCGGAGCAGGACCCGGATGCGGGGTCGCCACGGGTCGCGGTGCTCGACACTGGCTTCGACCACATGGTCGAGCGCCTTCACCCCGCGCTCTACCGGCGGCTGATCGCTGAGGGCGACGAGGACCCGCTGAGGCCTGACGGGGACCTGCAGCGCGAGGCGGGACACGGCACGTTCATCGCCGGCATCATCATGCACCTGGCGCCTGAGCTCCGCATCCGCCAGGTCCAGGTGCTGGACCCGGCCGGGGTTGGCGACGACGTCTCGGTGGCGCACCGACTGGCCATGGCGGACGCGGCGGTCATCAACCTCTCATTTGGTGGCTACACGCACGGCGGGCGGCCGCCGGTGGCACTGGCGACGGCCCTGGCGCAGCTCAATGACTCGATTGCCGTGGTCGCGGCGGCAGGAAACAACAGCTCGCAGGAGCTGTTTTGGCCGGCCGCGTTCAATCGCGTGATCGCCGTCGGTGCCCTGGACACGACGGACGCCGCGCCGCGCCGGGCGGACTTCAGCAACTACGGGCACTGGGTCGACGTCTACGCCCCGGGGGTGCGCGTGCACAGCACCTACCTGGACGGCGTCTACCAGGACCCGGGCAAGCACCTGGAGCACCTGAAAGGCTGGGCGCAGTGGAGCGGGACGTCGTTCGCGGCGCCGCATGTCACCGCCGAGGTCGCCAGGCTCGTTCATGGCGGGCTAACCGCCCGCCAGGCGGCTTACCAGGTTCTGGCGTCAGCGAGGTGGGAGCCAGGCATTGGCCCGGTCCTGATCCCGGCCGGCGCCTGACAGGCGCGGACCCTGGATGCAGCACGGCACGGGTAGCTTCCGCTACCCGTGTCCTAGGCATACCAGGCAGGTCGCGGCCAGCCGTGACAGCGGGCCGTCCTCAGCGACGACCGCCGCCGTCGCGGACAGGGCCGCAGCGGGGGACTGGCCCGCGTTCAGGTGGGCATGCCAGCCGCGGGAGATCCGTGCCGCTACATCGTCGGGCAGCGGAAGCAGCGGGGCGATCACCGAGCTGGCACCCACGGCGAGCAGGGCGGAGGCCAGCCCGGTCATCTCGTCGCCGGGATAGGGCAGCGTGCGCGCGGTGTCGCAGGCGGCGAGCATGATCGTCTGTGGTGCCCGCCGAAGGCGCTCTAGGTCATACACAGTCAGCGGCCCGTCGGCCAGCATCACCGAGGAGAACATCGGGTTGTCCGCGCGGAACGTGCCGTGTGCCGCGATGTGCGCGATGTCCGCGCCTTCTAGCTCACGCAGTGCCCCGGTGACGGTCGCGTCCGGCCCGGCAAGCACGCGCGCACTGGGGTAGAAGGCGGCAAGGGAGTCGACTTCAGCGACCGCCTCCGGCAGACCGGGACCCGCGATCAGGACAACGTGCCGGGGTCCGTCGGGGGCGCCCGGGGCGGGCGGCCAGCCAACTGGACGCCGAGGGGGCGATCGTCACCGGGCGGTTCAAGCAACTAGGCAGCATCGGCCAGGGCAGCGACTGCAGGGCGCCGGTAGGGACGAGCACGAGCGGGCGGCCCGACAGCAGTGGCGCGAGCGGGGCGAGCAGGCCCTGATCAAGCTGCTGCGCCGCGTGCGTGGCCAGTTCCATGGCAGCCTGCAGCGACGAGTCCGACCCGTGCCCGGTCAGCAGCCGACGCCAGGCGAACCGTAGCGCCTTGAGGTCGGCCAGCAATGGCTCGGCCGGACCAAGCCAGCGCAGCGCAGGGCTGGTGCTCGACGCTGAGCGTCCCCTCACCGCGCCGCCGGTGCCACTGACCACGACCGCGTGCAGCATGCCGGCGCATTCGACGTACTCGACGAGGACCGACTCGCCAAGGGCAGCGGCAAGTCTTCTGACCAGCCCCGCCGCCGACCCGCCAGCCACTGCGGCTGGACCCAGTGCGCTGTCGGTGCGCGGGGCCTTCCCCGTGACGGCGTGGTGGTGGCGAAGTCGAGCCCGCAGCTCCTCTTCGAGGGCATGCTGCCGGCGCTCGAGCGCATGCACCGGCATGCCCGCCAGCCGGGCCCGTTCCGCCTCGCCGGTGGTGGCGCGAAGCTGGGCGCGAAGCATCGCCAACTCCTCGTTGGCGGGCGGAAGCACCGGCCGGATCCGGAGGGTGGCTGCCCGGTACCGCTCGGCGGACCACAGCACGCGATTCGCTGGGCCGTCCTGGATCGTAAGGGAGACGCCGAGCTCGGCCAGTTGTGTCACGTGCGAGGCGACGGTGACCCGTAGTTCGGTCGCACCGAGCAGCAGCCGGACCCGTTCGGCCGCCGTGAGCCCGGCGGTGACCGCCGAGTAGGCACCGCGCCGGTTGCCTGCCTCCACCCGAAGCAGGGCGAGGGCATGCCAGGCTCGGGCGCGGCGCTCTAGCTGGCTGGAACTGCGGGCGCGGGCGGCGGCCCGTAGCTCGGCGCGCGCGATTTCGAGGTGCCCGAGGCTCGTCGCGATCCGGGCGGCTAGCAGCCGCAGGTCCAGGGCCGCTGTTGACCAGCTCACCGCGTCGAGGTCGGTCGCCGCCTTGCGGGTGGACCGCAGCAGGGCCTCCGACTGCTCCCCGGACGCCCATGCGGCGTGCGCCTCGACATACCGGGCTACCGCTGCCCAGCCCGGCCGGTTCTGGCGGGCGAAGCCACGGCGGGCGGCCGCGGCACTCTCACGTGCCTGGCCCGGTGAGCCGGTGGCGAGCTGGGCCTGCGCGAGCAGCATGCGGGCCTCGTCAAGGTCGGCGGCCTTCTGTCCGCGCGAAAGCTCCGCCACGGCGACCGAGGCGGCCGCGAGTGCCTCAGTGGGCAGCCCGGCCGACAGCAGCACCGTGCTCTTGTAGATCAGCAGTGCTGCCATTGGCCAGCCGCCCTTGCGGTACTCATCGGCGGCGCGGTCGATCGCGGCCAGCGCGGCGGGGATGTCCCCGTGTATGCCCTCGATGGCGCCGAGGTTCAGTCGCGCTTTGGCCAGCGCCCGCGGGTTCCGCATCGCGGCATGCAGTTCGGCGGCCCGGGTGAGGTCCGCCCTCGCGCGTCGTGGGTGGCCTTGCAGGGAATAGGCGAGTGACCGGTTGTTGCGCAGCCGGGCCTCCCAGAGCCGGTCGCCATATCGCCGAAGTGCGGGCAGCGCCGTCCTGTAGACGGCGAGCGCGTGATCCAGTTCGCCCGCCTGCTGAAGGATCAGTGCCTGCTGGGCCAGCGCGCGGGCCCGGTCCACCCCCGCGAGTGCGCTGACCGCATCGTCCACGTCACGCCGGGCGGCTGTGATCCGGCCACGGGAGGAGTAGACGAACGCCCGGCTCATCCGGGCCTGCGCGGCGCAGGCACCCAGCCCTGCGGAATCCGCCACCCGCACCGCGGAGTGCAGGGCGCTGAGTGCGGCGTCAAGGTCATTCAGGTCACGTGCGGCAAGGCCGAGCGCGCGGTAGGCCATCGACTTGGCGGCCGGGTTTCGCTCGCGGCGGGCAAGCGTCAAGGCCAGGCCCGCCTCGGCCGCTGCCCGGCGCGGGTCGGCGGGCACGAGGTCCAGTGCCGCCTGCGCTGCCTGCGCGGCTGCCCCCGGCACCGGGACTCGCGTCATGCTGGTCTCGTCACTGCGGCGGCTTCCCCCTTAGGCATCGCGCGCGGCATTGGTCAATCGGGTTGTTATACCTATATCAATGTCTAAGCCGACGGGAAAGTCCCGCCAGGAAGGGCGCCCGAGCCGGCTCAGGCGCCATCCGGCGGGGGAGCGCGTCAAACCGGCGTCCAGCTCGTCGCGATGGTCGCGCCGTCGGCCAGCTGGCACTTCAGGCGGAACGGGCCTGGCGGCAGGCCTCGCACGGCGAAAAAGCCATGGGCCCGGACTTGCGCGCGCACCGGCGGCTGGCCGGCCACCTCGGCTATCACGGAGGTTGCCGTGCCACCGGACAGCTGGCCGCTAATGTCCCGCGCCCCGGCGCGGACCGTGATCTCGCACTCGATGACGGTGTCGCCTGTCTCGAATGACAGCATCCGGGCATCCTCGGCCCGTGACGCGCGCACCGCGATGAGCGGTGCGTCCATCGCCGAGTCACGGACCAGTTCTGCGACCCGGGCATCCAGATCCCGCAGCGCGAAGGCGGCCCGCGCCGCCATGTACAGCGAGTCCGGAATGGGATCCGCCTCGGCCGCGACCCGCCGCAGCCGGCGGATCAGGTCCTCATCCGGCAGCTCAGACAGCCGGCCGTCACCCGTGCCACCGCAAGCCCCCGTGCCACCGGGCACGCCTGACGCTGCCTGCCCCATCATGCCCTGGCCCCGTTCAGTCCCGCCAGCTTGCGCAGCTGGTTCAGGCACCGCTGCCGGGTGGGCCCGATGCTGCCGACCTTCATGCTCAAGATCACCGCCACCTCCGCATACGAGGGAGGCGGATCGGAGATCAGCAGCCGGATGAGCCGCTGGCAGGCCTCGCCCAGCCTGGCGAGGGCGGCCCACAGGGCGGCGTCCTGCTCCTCGCGCAGCAACCGCTCGCCAGGGGCGGGGCCGTCGTCGGGGATGATGGCGAAGTCGTCGCTGGCCCGGGGCAGGTCCGAGCGCCGCGACACTCGCAGGCATTCCCGTCGGGCCGTCGTCGCCAGCCAGCCCGCAAGCCGTTCCGGGTCCGTGATCCGGTCAAGGTTTTCGACCAGCCGCAGCCAGGTCGTCTGTACTACGTCGGCGGCATCCGCCGGGGAGAGCCGGTACTGCCTGGCGATGTTCCACAGCAGGCTGGTAAACCGGTCGACCAGGGCGTCCCACGCCTTCTGGTCTCCCGCGGCGGCGGCCGCGACAAGCTCGCCGTTCGATGAGTCATCGACCACGAGCCATGATGGGCCTAGCATCGCCGCCACGTCAATCTGAACCTCATGCAAGGAAAGAGGTGGCGGGCTGGGGGTGAATACATGAGGTTTCCGTGGGACGGAGACACGACCCGTTCGGGATGGGGGTGCGCGGGCCTTAGTGGCTGAATGACTCGCGCATGGTCTGGATCTCCGCAGGCGGCTGGGTCTGCGGATGGTGCTCTAGGACCCGCAGGTGCAGGCGGAAGTCATCAAGCAGCAGGTTCGCGAGGTCCATGCTGAACCCGTTCCTGACGACGATCCGCATCACGGCCATGTCGGTCAGGTTCTCCGGGAACGTGTAGGCCGGCACCTGCCAGCCGCGCTGCCGCAGCCGCTCGGAGATGTCGAACACCGAGTAGCTCGTGATCTCGTCCCTCAGCTTGAACGCGAACACCGGCAACTCGCTGCCGTCGCTCAGCAGCTCAAACTGGCCGAGCTTTGCGATCTCGCTGGACAGGTACAGGGCGATGTCCTGGCTGGTCTGGTGCACCTGCCGGTAGCCCTCTTGGCCTAGGCGCAGGAAGTTGTAGTACTGCGCGGCGACCTGGGCACCGGGCCTGGAAAAGTTCAGCGCGAACGTCGGCATCTCCCCGCCCAGGTAGTTCACCTTGAAGATGAGCTCCTCGGGCAGCGCCTCCTTATCCCGCCATATGATCCAGCCGACGCCTGGGTAGACGAGGCCATACTTATGCCCGGACGTGTTGATCGACGCGACGCGCGGCACCCGGAAGTCCCAGTCCAGGTCCGGTTGCAAGAACGGCGCTACGAACCCGCCGGAGGCGCCGTCGACGTGGATCGGGACGTCAATGCCCTGGGTGGCCAGCAAGGTGTCAAGCGCGGTGTTCACCTTGGCGACGGGCGCATAGGAGCCGTCCATCGTGGATCCGAGGATGACCACGACCCCGATCGTGTTCTCGTCGCAGAGGTCCGCCGCCTCCTGGGGGCCGAGGTGGTAGCGGCCCGGCTCCAGCGGCACGTACCGGGGCTCAACGTCCCAGTAGCGGCAGAACTTCTCCCAGCAGACCTGGACGTTGGAGCCCATGACCATGTTGGGCCGGCCTGGCTTGCCTGCCGCCTTCTGGCGTGCCCGCCAGCGCCACAGCAGCGCCATGCCGCCGAGCATGCACGCCTCGCTGGAGCCCGTCGTCGAGCAGCCGATCGACTCGTCGTGCGGCGCGTGCCATAGGTGTCCGAGGATGTTGACGCAGCGCTTCTCAAGCTCAGCGGTCTGCGGGTACTCGTCCTTGTCGATCATGTTCTTCTGGGCGCACTCGGCCATCAAAACCTCGGCCTCGGGCTCCATCCATGTGGTGACGAAGGTGGCGAGGTTCAGCCGGGCGTTGCCGTCCAGGATGAGCTCGTCACGGACCACCTGAAGTGCGGTGCGCGGCAGCACACCGCACTCCGGCAGCTTGAACCGCGGGATCTCGCAGCTCTTCTCGCGGAAGTAAACCGGGTTAATGTCGAGCTCGGCGGCCGACTCGTGCGCTGGGACTCGCTTGTGCAGGGCCATGGGGCCAGGCTAACGCGCTGCGGCGCAGGCGGGGGAAGGTTGCCGATTACCTGGTGAAGTCGCCGCTGGCCTAGCCCCTGATGCCCCTCGCCGATCAGGTTGAACCCGAGCACCGTAATGACCAGCGCGATCGCCGGCGGGTATACATCCTAAATTAGCCACGGCCAAAACGCATTGAATCGCGTTAATCACTTTTTAGAATCTTCGGACGGAACGGGGGAGTGGCGAGCCCGCAGCCAGTGAAATTGGGCAAATCGCTCTCGTGTGGTTGCCCAAAAGAAGCGGTAAGGTAGCCGAGTGGAGCCTTTGGCGGGAGACGATCCCCGGCAAGTCGGCGCGTTCCGATTGCATGCCCGGCTCGGCGCGGGCGGAATGGGACGGGTCTACCTGGGATACTCGCCAGGCGGCCGGGCGGTGGCGGTCAAGGTTGTCCACCCGGAACTGGCGCGCGACCCGCAGTTCATGACCAGATTCCAGCGCGAGGCCCAGGCAGCGTCGGCGGTCAGCGGCGCCTACACTGCCCCCGTCGTCGGCGCGGGCCCCACCGACAGCCCGCCCTGGCTCGCGACCGCGTACGTGGCCGGGCCGTCCCTGGCAGACTTCGTCGCACGCTCGGGACCGCTGCCGGACGCGGCGGTGTGGCGACTGGCCGGCGGCTCGTCGAGGCGCTGCAGGCGATCCACGGCCAGGGACTGGTGCACCGGGACCTGAAGCCGGGCAACATCCTGCTCGCCGCCGACGGCCCGCGCGTCATCGACTTCGGCATCTCGCGCGCCTTGATGGGCACCCAGATGACGGCCGCCAAGATGACCATGGGCACCCCGGCATTCATGTCCCCCGAGCAGGTTGAGGGCGGCGATGTCGGGTCAGCCAGCGATGTCTTCGCGCTCGGCAGCGTGCTCGCCTTCGCCGCGACGGGGACCGCTCCGTTCGATGGCGGGGCAACGTACTCGATCCTGTTTAACGTCGTAACCTCCGAGCCCGACCTCAGCCAGCTGACCGAGGGGCCCTACGGGCCGACTGGTCCGGGCTTGCGCGCCGTGGTGGCCTCGTGCCTGGCGAAGGACCCCGCGCGGCGGCCGACGCTCGCCCAGCTAATCACCGCGATCGCAACTGCGAGCACGGCCTTCCCGCCGGTCACGCCCGGCAGCTTCTGGCCGCGTCAGCTGGCTACGGCGATCGAGTCCCGGACGGTCGCCGTCCAGCCAGGGCAGCTGACCCCGGTACCACCAGGGCCGGTAACGCCTGGCAGGCCAGTGACACCAGGCGGGCCGTGGGCATCGGGTGGGCCGGCGACGCCTGGCCGGCCAGTGACACCGGGGCAGGTGGCCCCGGGATTTGTGATCCCCGGGCCGGTAGCCCCAGTACCAGGGCCGGTGACCCCCGTGCCCATGGTGCATCACGCCACGACGCCGCCGACGCGGCGATCGGGCGGGCGCTGGGTGGTCATCACCGTGGCCGCGGGCGTGGTCGCTGCCGCTGCCGGCACCATCCTCGCGCTGGTCTTGACCTCCAGTCCGGTCACGAGCAGCACGTCGGTCGGCCGCTCCCCGACCGCGGGCACGCAGTCGGCGTCGCCGGTGGGGACGTCCCGGTCGTCGTCGAGCGCGCCGATCACTGTTACTGCCTGCGAGTACCCGGCGGTCGGCTGCACTCAGCCCGGATCCGCCCAGTACATGGAGATCCGGCCAAAGCAGATTGTCACGTCGGGCGACGGATCCGGCTACGTAGACGGGATCACGTGGTCCGGCTGGGGCGGCGCGAGGGCCACCGGCACCGGCATGCTGAAGGTCAACAACTGCGAGCCGAACTGCGCTCAGGGAACTTACGCGAGCTACCCCGCCACCGTGACGCTTGCGGGCCTGAAGCCCTACGGCACCGGCCTTGAGGCCTACTCGACGATCGTGGTACAGTCCCCCGCCGCGAAGCTGGACTACACCTACACCTCGGACACGGTTCCCTAGCGGCAGACGTCAGCGGCCGCGAGCGGGCCACTACTTCAGCGCTTAACGGTCCCGCCTGGGGTGAACGTCGCTACTGTCGGCGGGCAACGAGCAGAGGCTGGGCAACCGAGCCGATGGGGCCGGATACGTCCCCCAGGGTCCCGAGGGTGGAGCCGAGCCCGTCGGGCGCGAGCATGGAGACCGCCGCCAGGTACACCCAGTCACCGGCCGGGTAGCGATGGAGAGTGACCGTTATGGTCGGCGGGATGAAGAGCCACTCGCTGGGACTGAGCGCCGAGCTAACCCCGTTGGCGGAGTCGGCGACGACAAGGATCCGCTCCAGGGGGTGCATGGACTCGCCGGCGACCAGTGGCATCCGGGGCCGCGCCCAGACCAGGGCCTCGCCGGCGCTGTCGTAGGAGCCGTGCACCCAGCGCCATTCGATCGACTCGCCGTAGCCCCAGTGCCGGAAGCCGGAGAAGTACTTCTGCGGCATCGCCTCCGGCAGCGGGGGAGCCGCCTCGGACACCAGGCCCTGAGCGGGGATGCCGCCCTCGCCGCTAGTGGCGATCTGCCAGGCGCGGGCGACCGCGACCGGCTTGCCCGCGGCGAGCAGCGATGCTTCGACCAGCCTGATTCGACGGCCGTCCCTGATGACGCTCGTCTGCGCTGTCAGCGGCACGCGAGGGATCGACCCGAGGAACTCGTTGGTGATCCGGGCGATGCGCATGCCATCCACGTTCTGCCGAGTCCGCAGCACGTGCGCGAGCAGCGCGGTCGGCGGGCCGCCATGCTGGGCATCGTGGGCCCATGGGCTCTCCGTCGCCATGGTCGGCTCGAAGACCCCGCCGGGGCCAGGGAGGTAATACGCCTCCGGCAATCCCTCCGCTTCTCCCGCACCGGTCATCGAACTCTCCTGGCGGGGACGCTGCCCTTCAGGGCGGGCACGCTGCCCTTCAGGGCGGGGAGGAGCCGGCACGGGACCGGCTGCGCGGGCTTTGACCTCAAGGTAGCACCTCGTGTATCACTATTGGCGGTATGGTGTCGCCCAGTACCGTCTTGAGCCAACTGCCGCGCAGGCTGATGCGCTGCCGCGGCATTACTTGGATGTCCGGTACGTGTGGAACCTTGCGGTGGAGCGGCGCCGCCCGGGCTGCGACCCGCCACTAAGTGACCTGGATGGTTACCTCGCTGGCCCCATGGCACCCGGCGGCCTAGCCCGCATTAGAGGCTGGCTCGGGGTCCCCGGCCGACGCGCCGGACTGGCTGGCCGCGCCGGACTGGCTGGCCGCGCCGGACTGGCTGGCCGCGCCGGCCGTCTTCCGCGATCCACGCAGCAAGGAGGCCAGGCCGGCGAGCACCGACAGTCCCGCCGACACGCTGAACACGACGATCAGGCCGCTGTGGAACGGTCCGGAAATCAGGCCAGGGAAGAACGACTGGCCCGTCAGGGTGGCCCGTGACGCGGCGGGCAGGTGCGCCAGCACCCCGGTCGGCGCCAGCAGGTGCTGGATCGGGTTAACGCCCAGCACCGAGGCGAACAGCGACGCCACCGGGGGCAGGGTCGACACCTGATGCGCCACCGCCGCCGGCACGCCCACGTGAGTCAGCCCGTTGCTCAGCGAGGCCGGCAGGCTGCTCGACAGGCCGGCGATCACCAAGGTGAACACGATGCCGATGGAGATCGCGGTCCCGGAGTTCTGGAACGTCGCGCGCATGCCAGATGCCACGCCCCGGTCCCGTGCCGGAACACTGCCCATGATCGAGGAGGAGTTCGGCGAGGCGAACATGCCCGACCCGATCCCGTTGAGCGCTAGGAGGATGGCGAACTGCCAGAAGGAGAACTTCACCGGCAGCAGCAGCAGCCCGATAAAGCTGAGCGCGAATACCGCCATGCCGGAGGTCGCGATTCCGCGTGACCCGAACTTGTCGGACAAGATGCCCGATGTCGGCCCGGACACCAGGAAGCCGGCCGTCATCGGCAGCATGAAGATGCCCGCCCACAGCGGGGTCTGCTCGAAGCTGTAGCCATGCAACGGCAGCCAGATGCCCTGCAGCCAGATGATGAGCATGAACTGGATGCCGCCGCGTGCGACGGCGACCAGCAGGCCGGCCAGGCTGCCGAAGGTGAACTCCCGGATCCTGAACAGCCCGATCCGGAACATCGGCTCCTCGATGCGAGTCTCTATGATCACGAAGGCGACCAGCAGCATGGCCCCGCCGATGAGCTCGGCCAGCACCACCGGGCTCTCCCAGCCCATCGAGTTGCCGTGGTAGGGCTGAATGCCGTAGGTGCAGCCGACCAGGATCGCGCCTAGACCGAGGGCGAACGTGATGTTGCCCCACCAGTCGATCCTGCCCTTGTGCCGCTCGCCGTTGTCTCGCAGCCGCAGATAGGCCCACAGCGTGCCGAAGACCCCGACCGGCACGTTGATCCAGAAGATCGCTCGCCAGTCCCACACCGCGAGAATGCCGCCAAGCACGAGGCCGATGAACATGCCGGCCAGGGCTGCGATCTGGTTGGTGCCGAGCGCGAAGCCGCGCCGCTCGGGCGGGAACGCGTCGGTGAGGATCGCCGCCGAGTTGGCCATCAGCATCGACCCGCCGACGGCCTGCAGGAGCCGCCAGCCGATGAGCCACATCGCCCCGTGAGTGCCGTGGTAAGGGTCGAATGACAGCAGGATAGACGCCACTGTGAAGATCACGAAGCCCTGGTTGTACATCCGCACCCGGCCGAACATGTCGCCCAGCCGTCCCAGGTTCACCACAAGCACGGCCTGTACCAGCCGGTAGCCCATGATCATCCACAGCAGGTAGCTGATGTTCCCCGCCGCCAGCGGGTCAAGCTGGATGCCCCGGAAGATCGCTGGCAGCGCGATGATCACGATCGACCCGTCGAGCGACGCCATGAAGATGGCGGCCGTCGTGTTCGCGAGCGCCACCCACCGGTAGTTGTCGTCGCGCCCGGACGTCTTCGCTGTGCCCGCCATCAGAGCTTCTCCGCCAGCCGCTCGACCAGTGGCACGATCGCCCGCAACTGGGCGAGCTCGCCGGGCGTGAACCCGTCGCGCAGCGCCCGCCCGATCTGCTCGGTCCGCGCGCCGCGCCGGGTGTGCACTACCTGCCGCCCTGTTCCCGTCAGGGACAGCATGATCCTCCTGCCATCCTCGGGGTCACGGTCGCGCGCGATCAGGCCGCGCTGCTCCAGGGCCGCGACGGTGACGCCCATCGACTGCGGGCTGACCCGGTCGTGGCGGGCCAGCTCACTGGAGGTCATCGACCCGCCGCGATCCAGCCGGGAAAGTGCCGACGTCTCGGGCATGGTGAGGTCGTCCATGGGATCGGTCTGCTTCAGCCGCCGTACCAGCATCCCGACGCTGACGCGCAGTGCCCCCGCCAGCTCCTCGATTTCCTCATACGAAACGGGCCCAGTCTCGGTCATACAGTAAGCCTAGTCTTATAAGGTGAGCCTGATCAATTCGGCCACAGGTGCCCGGCCTGTCCGGAGTCGCTGGCGTGCCCGCGCGGTATTACCATGCCAGCTCGCTGGCGTAGGTGAGTCCTAGCCGTTTGAGCTCGCTAGCGCTGCCGTGCTCCCTCAGCCATCTCGCTGGCGGCGGCGTGTCGCAACGGTTGCGGGGCGTTGGCGGCGGCGTGTCGCAACGGTCGCGGGGCGTTGGCGGCGGCGTGTCGCAACGGTCGCGGGGCGCTGGCGGCGGCGTGTCGCAACGGTCGCGGGGCGTTGGCGGCGGCGTGTCGCAACGGTTGCGGGCGCTGGGGTCAGGTGCTGGCGGCCCTGTACCGGCCGAACAGGACGCCGTCTTCTTCCAGGAGATGAGCCAACTGGAGGCGGCGAGCGGAGAATGGGCTGTCGCCTGGTGGCCCTGAGCTGGCAAGGACGCGAACCGGCTCCGGGCCGGCCAGTACGGGGCTGAGGGTCAGGCACAACTCGTCCAGCAGGCCCACCGCGGTGATCTCGGACAGCAGCCGGGGGCCGCCCTCGCACAAGATCGCGCCCAGGCCCCGGTCGGCCAGGGCCGCGAGTGTGCCCTTCAGGTCCACAAAATCATCGCCCGCCACGATGACGTCGGCAACCGCCGACAGTGCTTTGCGACGGTCGGCGGGGGAGGACTCGCAGGTAATCACGATCGTCCGGGCGCCGGCGGGGGCATCAGCGATCAGCGGGGCCGCTGGGTCCAGGTACAGCGAGCGGCTGACCAGAGCCAGCGGGGGAGCGGGCGGGCGGCCGTCGCGCAGGCCAAGCTCGGCCCAGTTGTCCTTACCGCGAGTCGGGCGATAGCCCTCCGCGCGGGCGGTCCCGGCCCCGACGAGAATTACGTCCGCTAGGCCGCGCAGGATCCAGAACACCCGGCGGTCGCCCGGCGACGACAGCCCGCCGGACAGGCCCTCGACGGCGGCGGCACCGTCGAGGCTGCCTACCATGTTGCCGCGCAGCCAGGGACCACCGCCGGCCGGGTAGGCGTGCAGGCGGGCGATGGCGCAGTCATCGAGGGTCAATCCCCGGGTATCGGGTGCAGACGGCAGCAGCAGACGCATCGTCACGCGCCCGACATCAGCACGGTGACGGCGTGGCTGGTGACCTCGACCTTGGACTTGGGCAGGTCGGGAACCTCAGGGATGCCTCGCGGCGCCGCGGTGTCGACGACGACCGTCCACTCGCCGCCTAGGTGCGGTTCCGGCAGCGTGAAGGTGATCGGCTCCGCGCCCGCGTTGAAGAGCATGAGGAACTTGCTGTCGGTCACCGGGCAACCGCGCGGGTCTGGCTCGCTGATCGCGGTGCCATCAAGCAGGACCGCGACCGACTTGGCATAGTCTGCCCGCCAGTCGGACTCGGTCATCTCCTGGCCCGTGGGGGTGAGCCACTGGATGTCGCCGGGCTTGAAGAACCGGCGGCGGCGAAACACCGGATGCCGCCGCCGCAGCTTGGCCAGCCGCTCGGCGAACGCCAGCAGGTCCCGCTCGCCCGCCGCACGGGACCAGTCCACCCACGAGACCTCGTTGTCCTGGCAGTAGGCATTGTTGTTGCCGCCCTGGGTGCGGCCGATCTCATCACCGGCCAGCAGCATCGGGACGCCTTGCGAGCAGAAGAGGGTTACCAGGAAGTTCCGCTGCTGCCTGGACCGAAGCTCGGCGATCTCCAGGCTCTCCGCCGGCCCCTCGGCACCGCAGTTCCACGACCGGTTGTCGTCGCTGCCGTCCCGGTTCTCCTCGCCGTTCGCCTCGTTGTGCTTTCCGTTGTAGGTGACCAGGTCGGCAAGCGTGAACCCGTCATGGCAGGTGACGAAGTTGATCGACGCCACCGGACGGCGGCCGGACGTCTCGTACAGGTCGCTGGACCCGGTCAGCCGGGAGGCGAACTCCGGCAGTGTCGAAGGCCTGCCGCGCCAGAAGTCGCGGACAGTGTCGCGGTACTTGCCGTTCCACTCCGTCCACAGCGGCGGGAAGTTGCCCACCTGGTAGCCGCCGATGCCGACGTCCCACGGCTCAGCTATCAGCTTCACCTGCGACACCACGGGGTCCTGCTGCACTAGGTCAAAGAAGGTCGATAGCCGGTCAACATCGTGCAGTTCCCTCGCTAGGGCCGAGGCGAGGTCGAAGCGGAACCCGTCGACATGCATCTCCAGGGTCCAGTACCGCAGTGAGTCCATGATGAGCTGCAGCGAGTGCGGGTGCCGCACGTTGAGGCTGTTGCCGCAGCCGGTGTAGTCGACGTACCGCCACCGTTCCCGGTCATCGATCCGGTAGTAGGCCGCGTTGTCGATCCCCCGAAAGGACAGCGTCGGGCCGCGCCCGTCCCCCTCCGCCGTGTGGTTGTAGACCACGTCGAGGATGACCTCGATGCCAGCCGAGTGCATCGCCTTGACCATGGCCTTGAACTCGCCGACCTGCTCGCCGCGCTGCCCGGCGCTGCTGTACTTGTTGTGCGGGGCCAGGAAGCCAATCGTGTTGTAGCCCCAGTAATTCGTCAGCCCGCGGGCCGTCAGCGCCTGCTCCTCCACGAACTGGTGAACCGGCAGCAGTTCGATGGCGGTGACGCCGATCCGTCGCAAGTGCTCGATGATCGCCGGGTGGGCCAGCCCCGCGTAGGTACCGCGCTGGTGCAGCGGGATTTCCGGATGGCGTAGCGTCAGGCCGCGCACGTGGGCCTCGTAAATGACCGTCTCGTGGTAGGGGATGCGCGGCGGCCGGTCATTGCTCCAGTCGAAGAACGGGTTGATGACAATGTTCTTGGGCATGAAGGGCGCGCTGTCTTCCGTGTTCGGCTTGCGCGGGTCGCCCCACTGATAGTCGAACAGGGCCTGATCCCACGTCAGGTCGCCCTCGAACGCCTTGCCGTACGGGTCGAGCAGCAGTTTTGACGGTGCGCACCGCGCACCGCGCCGTGGGTCGTAGGGGCCGCGGACCCGGTAGCCGTAGCGCTGACCAGGACCGACCGCGGGCAAGTAGCCGTGCCAGACGAAGCCGTCGACCTCGGTCAGGTTGATCCGAGACTCCGTGCCGACCGTATCGAACAGGCACAGTTCAACCTGCTCGGCGGCCTCCGAGAACAGGGCGAAGTTTGTCCCCCACCCGTCCCACGTAGCCCCCAGTGGGTACGCAGCTCCCGGCCAGATGTGCAATTTCACTCCCTACGCGGCTTCCAGCCGCCTGCGGTCCTGCCGTCGCCTCTCATCGTCGTTGTAGTTCCCAGGTCGTTGTTCCCACGGGAGCCGGACTGTCTCATCAGCCGGCCCGCGCGATTGCCTCTCCGCGTTAGGGTATTCACGTCATCGCGCCCGTGTGAGCCTCTCCTGCTTCTTGTGATCGTGAGTGCCCACGAAAGGGACTTTTGTAACGGTGTGCGGCCATTGCCGAGTGCGACGCGCCCTGGGGCGCTGTCGCGGTGCGCCCCGATGTCCTCGTGAACCCGAGCGCAGGCCGCGTCGAGGTAGCGATCGATGATGACATCCGCGACCTCCGGGGCCGCACCCAGCGGGGCGCTGACTGCCACGGCTCCAGCCTGGCGGGCCTGCTCGCGGATCTTGTCGGCGAAGTAGCCTGGCGCGAGCAGGTAGGTCGCGACCACGACCTGACCGCTGCCGGTGGGGCCCTGGTTGGCACTGTCGTCGCGCAGTGAGCGGATGGCATCCGCCGGGGTGGGGGAAGCCGCCGAGGCATAGGCCGGGACGACGCGCCGCCAGCCGCCGGCTTCCTGCAACTGGTCCGCGAGTGCGGCTATGTGGGCGTTGGCTCGCGGGTCCGAGGAGCCGGCGGCGGCCAGCACCACGCTGGTCCGTTCCCGAGGCATATCCCGCGAGATGGCTTCCGCCAGGCGCCGTTCCAGGGCCGCCAGCAGCAGTGGGTGCGGGCCAAGAGCGTCCGCCTGGCGTACCCGCAACTGAGGGAGGCGGGCACTCACGGCGGCGACCTGAGCGGGGATGTCTGTCACGGCGTGATAGGCGGCGGTCAGCAGTAGTGGGACAACCGTTACCTCGATAATCCCCGGGGTGGCACGGCCCCAGGTGCCCCTGTGGCCGGCAACGCCTTCGGCGGCCAGGCTCGAGAGCACGTCCGGCAGTGATGGGACGCAATGGTCAAGGAACGCCGCCCGCACGGCAAAGCCCGGAAGGTCGGCTAGCCTCGCCGCTGTCCAGTCCCCGGCTGGGCCGCGGCCCGCTGCCTGGCCCGCTCGCGAGCCAGCGACAGCAAGGCGGACACCGTGGCGGCCGCGCGCGGGTCCTTGCTCCCGTGCGCGACTGCCAGCAGGGGGGACACGGGCACCAGCCCGTCTCCCCGGACGAGCATCAGACGTGCAGGCCGCATTCGGTCTTGCCTGTCCCGGCCCACCGGCCGCTGCGCGGGTCCGCCCCGGGCTCAACCCGGGACGTGCACGTGCGGCAGCCGATCGACGGGTACCCGTCGTAGACGAGCGGGTTGACGAGCACCCCCTCGGCCGCGATGTACTCGTCGACCTCGGCGGCGGTCCACCGGGCGATCGGGTTAACCTTAACCATCTGCCGCTTGGCATCCCAGTTGACGACCGGGGTATTGCGCCGCGACGAGGTCTCATCCCGGCGCACGCCAGAGATCCACGCGTCGTAGTTGTTGCCCAGCGTCCGCTCCAGCGGCTGCACCTTGCGCAGGTAGCAGCACAGGTCCGGGTTGCGCCCGTACAGCCTCGGGCCAAGCTCGGCGTCCTGCTCCGCGACCGTGCGCGACGGCGTGACGTTGATGAGCGTGATCGGGTACACCGCCTCGACCGCGTCGCGAGTGCCGACCGTCTCGGGGAAGTGGTACCCGGTGTCCAGAAACACCACGTCGATGCCTGGCCTGACGGACGAGGCGAGGTGGATGATGACCGCGTCCGACATCGATGAGGTGATGCAGATGCGGTCCCCGAACGTGTCGGTCGCCCAGCGGATGATTTCCTGCGCGGAGGCGTCTTCCAGCTCCTCCGCGGCCTTCGCTGCGAGGCTGCGCATGGACTGAGGATCCTCCTGGTGCCTGTGAGACGCCTTGTGGGACGCTGTGGTGTTGAGCAATATATTGCTGCTCAGCCTAGGGGCAAAATCAGTCATAGCGCCGCTCCGATGCCAGAGAATCGGAGCTGGAAGCTCCGGGTGCAGCCGCGGCAGTGCCATTCGCCGTCCACCGGGCCGGCTGGCTCCAGGTCCTCCTCGCCGCAGTAAGGGCAGTAGAACGGCACCGCGCGGCCTGACGGACTAGTCATGACAGCTCCTCCTCGCTGGCCCGTAGCGTCCACGCCGCGAACGACTCATCCCCGTCGCGTGCCGCCTGGAACCGTCGCAGTACGCGCTCCACGTAGTCCGGGAGGTCCTCGGACGTCGTCTTGAGGCCCCGGACCTTCCGCCCGAAGCCAGAGCCGATGGCGTCGCCGCCGTTCAGCGTCCCGCCCAAGTGCACCTGGAATCCCTCCACCTGATTGCCAGCGTCGTCGGTGACAAGCTGCCCCTTGAGGCCGATGTCGGCGACCTGGATGCGGGCACAGGAGTTCGGGCAGCCGTTGACGTTGATCGTTACGGGCACGTCGAAGTCTGGCAGTCGCCGCTCCATTTCGTCGATGAGGCTCGCCGCGCGGGCCTTGGTCTCGACGATGGCCAGCTTGCAGAACTCAATGCCGGTGCAGGCCATCGTGTGCCGCCGGAACGTGCTCGGCCGGACCCGCAGGTCGGCCGCCTCCAGTTCGGCGGACAGCGCGTCGGTCTGGTCTGCTGGCACGTCGACGATGACCATCTTCTGCTGCGCGGTGGTCCGCACCCGGCCGCTTCCGTACCGCTCGGCGAGGTCGGCGATCGCGAACAGGGCATCGGCGTTCAGGCGGCCCACCCGCGGCGCGAAGCCTACGTAGAAGTTGCCGTCTCGCTGCGGATGGACCCCGATGTGATCGCGGTTGCCGTTGTCCGGGGTTTCCGGCGCGGGGCCGTCTGGTAGCGCGTAACCGAGGTACTCCTTCTCCAGTACCTCGCGAAAGCGCTGCGGACCCCAGTCGGCGATCAGGAACTTGATGCGGGCCCGGTGGCGAAGCCGCCGGTAGCCGTAGTCACGGAACACTGCGGCGACCGCGGCCCAGACCTCGGGTACCTGGCCCGGCTTGACGAAGACGCCCAGTCGCTTGGCGAGCATCGGGTTGGTGGACAGCCCGCCTCCGACCCACAGGTCGTAGCCGGTCTCGCCGGTCTCCGGGTGGCGCGCGCCGGCGAAGGCGATGTCGTTGATCTCGTGGTGGGTGCACTGCCCAGGGCAGCCGCTTACCGAGGACTTGAACTTGCGTGGCAAGTTGGACAGTGAGGGGTCGCCGATGAACCGCTCGTGGATCGCCTCGATCTCCGCGGTTCCGTCGATGAGCTCATCGGCGTCGACGCCCGCCAGAGGGCAGCCCAGCACGACTCGGGGCGTGTCGCCGCAGGCCTCCGTCGTGTCCAGCCCGACGCTCTCCAAGGCGTCCCAGATCGCCGGGACGCTCTCGATCTCAACCCAGTGGAGCTGGACGTTCTGCCGGTCGGTGACATCCGCGGTGCCTCGGGCATGGTCTCGTGAGATGCCCGCGATGACGCGCAACTGCTCGCTAGTGAGCTGGCCGCCGTCGATGCGGATCCGGAGCATGAAGTAGCGGTCGTCGAGTTCTTCCGGCTCCAGGACCGCCGTCTTGCCGCCGTCGATCCCGGGGCGCCGCTGGGTGTACAGCCCGTACCAGCGGAACCTGCCGCGCAGGTCGGCGGGGTCGATCGAGTCGAAGCCACGCTGGGAGTAGATGTCGATGATCCGCTGGCGGACGTTCAGCCCGTCATCGTTCTTCTTGTTTTCCTCGTTCTTGTTCAAAGGCTCGCGGTAGCCCAGTGCCCACTGTCCCTCGCCACGCTTGCGGCGGGCAGGTGGCTTGGCTTCGGTAGTGCGACGGGTCGCTGTGTCCCCTGGAGCGGGAGCCATTTGGCAGCTTCCTTACTGACGTCGAGTGGTGGCATGACGGGCGCGTTTGAGTCGCGTGGGGCCAGCCGTGATAGACGTCAGCCCGCCGCTGCGGCGCGCCCTGAGGTTAGAACGTAGTTGTAACGTCGGGGCGGTCAGCGAGCGTGGCGACAAATAGCGCTACGGACGCGCAGCAGGTCGACGTGCCGACGCACGACGAGCATGGGGTCCGTAACACTCACCTCAGCAGGATCACACGAAATAGCCCTGTCTGTCCAGCGGAGGAGGTTCATGTCTCACGCCAACAACCCGCCGCGCCGCGCTATTCCGCCTGATGACAGGCGTTTGCACTTGTAAATCGCGGCTTCGTGTGAAGTGCGTTACACGGCCGTAATCCCGGGCGCTTCCGTGCGGGTACGGGAGCAGGAGTGCTACCCCATGTCCGCGCCACTGGCGCGATCCGCTGACGCGCTGGCACCGTCGCAGCCCACGGTGGTGTGGTGACGCCGGCCTCTTAGCCTTGCCGGACCCAGGTGAGGGCCGGCTAGGGGCGTGCTCCGGGTCGCGGGCGGCGTCGGCTGGCGGCATGTGCTGGCAGTCGCACCAGCTGCCGCCGGGGCAGTCCTCGTGATGCCGCTGACGGCAGGAGGCGCAGATCATGCACCCATTGTCGCGTAGCCACCCGGCCGGCGCAGTGCCTGGCACGGTACTCAGCGTGACCGGTGGGGGCAGCGCCATGGCGGCGGGAGATCCGCAGGTCCAAGTGGCGGAACACCGGGGCCAGGAGAGCAGAAAACCGGCGGGGGCGTGACCTTACTGTCCCGCCCTCGCCGGTTCCACAGCGTGGGAGATTGTGCTGACGCTGTTCGCTGCCCCCTGTAGCGCGCTGTGCCGCGCCTTCTCGGGTAGCCCCGGAAGGCGCGGCCGAGAGTCAGGCCGCGTTCGCGCGGCGCATCCTGCGACGGCGCTCCGCCGAGCGCTCGTCCTCGTTCAGTCCGCCCCAGGTGCCGTACTTCTCAGGACGCGCGACGGCGTAGTTCAGGCAGTCGATCCGGACGGGACAGCTCGCGCAGATAGCCTTGGCCTTGCGCTCCCTGACGTCCCGCTCCGGCTGCCGCTCACCGTCCGGGCCGAAGAAGAGCATCAGATCCTCCCCACGACACGCGGCAGCGTCCTGCCACCCCCAGTTTGGCCGGGGAAGCATCGCTGTCTGCCTACGCACCTGAGACATGGATCAGTCACCTCAAACAAAGTAGCTCTGGTCTTGCGTTACCCTCTTGGTAGTGGCTCGTTAGCACACGAGTCCAGTCCCGTGCGGTCACTGCCGCTGCATGAGCAACGTTCCGCGGCACCGTTGTGTTCCCGGCTGTCCGGGAACATCCCGTGCGCGATGGTGCGCTCAGGTGGTGCTCAGGGCGGTGCTTGCTTGCGGGTTACCGAGGGGCCCGGTTCACGCGTGACATGACTGCCCCGTCGGACGGTGCCTCGCTAAGGTTGTCGGATCCAGCGCCGTGGGGCGCGGGACCTTCTGGCGCAGTGCGGGGCAGCGTTGGTCCGGGGCAGTGAAGCCTGCGGACTATGATGCCACCTTGACTACCGGTCGCGCACGCGGGGTGGGAACTTTCTTGTGCGAGTCGCCAGAATTTCTGGTGCCCGTGGGGTTCGCCGACGGTCGTGCTGGGTAAAAGGTGCGTCCTTTTTCTCCCTGCCAGCCATCCCGCGACACGCCGGTAGGCCAGGTGTGCTTGACAGAATGACGAGACAGGCCCCCGTCCGCGTGCTGCCGCCGATACCCTGTACGAACTGGACAAGCGCTGGGGAGGGGGCCACCATGGGCAGCATGTCAGCGTCGGACGCAGCACCATTGCCCCGGCTCGGAGAAGTCTTCTTTGACGTGCGCGGCAGTTCGCGCAGCATGCGTCTAAGTTGGTACGCCGACACCGGGATCGCCGTTTTCAGCATCTGGCAGGGCGGCACCTGCACCGGGACATTCCGGTTGCCGATGGATGACCTGCCCCGTCTGGTGGCCGCGCTCCGCCGGGGCATGCAAGGCGGCGGCCAGGATGACGACCCCGAGGCCCGGGAAGTCACGGGTAGCCAGCGTCCACGGCGGGCCATTGGCGCCGCCCCTGAGCCTTTTACCGGCGCCCTGCTCGCGCTCGGCGGAGCTGGTCCGCTGCCCCAGCCAGGGCAGCAGGCGGGCCAGCCTGGCCCGGGCGGGGTCCGGATGGCCCCGGCCATGGGAGCAGCAGGGCAGGACTATGCCGCAGGCCCGGCCCACCCGGGCGAGGACGGCGGCCGGCGCTCCTACGCCGACTCCCAGGGCTACGGCGAGCAGGGCTACGGCGAGCAGGGCTACGGCGAGCAGGCGGGCTACCACGCCGAGTCCGGCGGGCAGGGCTACAGCGACGGGCCCGCGGACGGCGCCTCACACCAGTACCGTGAGCCGCAGTACGCGCAGGCGCAGCAGTATGCCGAGGCACCGCAATACGACTCACAGCGCTACGGTGCCCCGCAGGACTACTCGGATGCCCAGCCCACGGGTCGCGTGCCCTCCTATGGCGGCACGCAGGGCTTCGCCGCGGGGCAGTCCTATCCCGCTGACGGCCCGCCCTATGGCGCGGGGACGTCGTACAGCGACGGTCAGCAGTCCTATGGCGATGGCCGCTCCTACTCCCCGGAGCAGGGCTTCCCGGATGCTCGCCCGTACATCGGCGCCCCAGTGGACGGCAACGGCCAGCGGCCAGTCACCGGATACCCTGGTCCAGGGCGATCCAGCCAGGGCTATGACGCACAGGGCTATGACGCACAGGGCTATGACGCACAGGGGTACGCCATGCCCGGGTACGCCGAGCAAGTGTCTGCCGGACCGGATTACGCTGACGCCGGCTTCGGCAACCGGGGCTACGGCCTGCACGAGCCGCGGCCCAGCCGTATTCCGCGCCACTGTCCGCGCCTGTTGGCCCTGTCCCGCCCAGCCCGGTTGCACCTGTCATAGGCCAGCAGTTGCCGGGTCAGCAGGGGAGCGGGCAGCTGGACCTAGGGCAGCCAGGCCCGTTCGCCGCCCCAGCTCCCGTCGCTGCGGGCGCTTCTGCGGCTGGGCTAACGGCCATGCCGGAAGCCGCAGGTCAGGTGGACGCCTCGTCCGCTGAAAGATTCCCGCTCGCTTACCGGGATCAGCCCGCGTATCCGGACCGTGCGGCCTACTACCCGGAAGCTTCGGGCTACCCAGGCACGGGCGGTTATCCCGTCGTTAGCAGCCCGGGTGGCGCCGCCCAGGGTGGATATGAGGCGGCTCCAGCCGCGCCGACCTTCACGCCCGGCGCCGCTAATCCCGCATTTATTCCCAACGTCACCTCCCCCAGTCCCGCCCCGCACCTAGGTGCCCCCGGCCACTCAGACACCTTGGTCCCTGCGGTGGCACCGCAGGACGACGCTTACGGGAGCGGCGGCTACCCGGTGAACGGGTACCCGACAGGCCAGGGATTCGCCGGGTCCGGCTACCAGGGATATCCCGTAGCCGAGGGGTATAGCCCCGCCAACGGATACGGGGACCCGGAGGGACACGGCGCTCCTGCAGGCTACGCCCCGGCGAATGGCTATGCCGCACCGAACGGCTACGCTCCGGCGAACGGCTATGCCGCACCGAACGGCTATGCCGCACCGAACGGCTACGCTCCGGCGAACGGCTATGCCGCACCGAACGGCTATGCCGCACCGAACGGCTATGCCGCACCGAACGGCTATGCCGCACCGAACGGCTACGCTCCGGCGAACGGCTATGCCGCACCGAACGGCTATGCCGCGGCGAACGGCTATGCCGCACCGAACGGGCAGGACGGCGCCAGCGCTCAGGGCCTCGCCAACGAGTACGGCGCTGGCGAGGCGCATGGAGCTGACGGGTATCGCGTGCCAGACGGGTACCCGGCCCCGAACGGCGCGAACGGCGCGAGCTATCCGAACGGCGCGAGCTACTCCGGTGACGCTGGCTATCGCGAGGGCTCCCCCGTTCACCCCGACGGAAGACGGGCGGGATTCCAGGGAACAGGAGTATCCCCAGCGGCGTTAGTATGTACTGCCGGTGCGTCTAGGGTCCCCCGGGCCGCACCTAATATCGCCTTCGCGGAATACCGTTCGGCTGGAGCCGCGTTGAGCCTCTCGCCGAGGAGGCGACCTGTCGCACCGGCCCTAACAGCGTTCAGCGATCCCTGTGCCACAGGCACAGGGATCGCTGACGTATCTCGGGGATCGCCCCGGGACCCCCGATACGTAGCGTTCCCCCCGGTCAGCGACCAGGGGGACGTCTTTTATTGTGGGGAAGGCTGTCCAGGGGGAACTTGTCCGGGAGGAACGTTGTCTGCCTGCCCCGGGGCAGCGCTGGCCGGCGGAACGCTCTGCGCGGAAACGCCGTCCGGGGGCACAGGCCCCACCACCGCGTTGAGGACCTGCGAGTTCGGCACCGACACCACCACGCCCCCGGAGAACAGCCGAACGTACGTGATGCCAATCTCAGTGACCGTCCCCACGAGCTCGCCGCCGATCGCCCCGGCCCGTAGCCGGACACGGTCCCCGACCCGGAATGGGCGGGCGACGAGCAGCACAATCCCCGCGAACACATTCCCGAGTGCCTGCTGGGCGGCAATGCCGACGAACACGCTGGTCAGTGCCCCGCCGAGGACAAGCTGGCCGACCGGGACCCGAAAGAGGTCCAGCGTGATGATCAAGGTCGTGAACGCGCCGATGAGCAGCAGCGCATAGCGGACGATGGCGGCGTGCGCGGCACCAGCGCGCGGCTCCAGCACGGTCCGGGCGTTCCCGGACAGACCGTAGGTGGCGATGCTCGCGAACGCGCAGAACGCCACCGTGCACGCTGCGGCGATGATCTGCTTGGGCACGTGCTCGGTGGTGAAGTAGTCATGAAAGCCCCGGTGCGCCCAGTCGGACGTGACGCCGGCGGTGATCGCGAGCACTAGGGCAATGATCGACCGCCAAGGCCTGGCCTTCGCCTTCACCTTGGCGACCTGCGCGGACAGGTCGAGTTGCGGCCCATCGGGCAGGTGCATACGGGGAACCTCTCGTCTCGCCGGATACGGTACCGAGGTTGACCGGCACCACCGTACCCGGCGAGAGCGAGGTGAACGGAATCCACGCCCGATTCAGGCGTGAAGATCAGGCGGGAACTGTCAGGAGACCAGCGGCTTGCCGACCGGGATCTTGATCTTGCCGCCGATCCCGTTGGCGACGCCCGCGAAGGACCTGTACCAGGCCGCGACCGCGGTGATGACGCCGAGGTAGCCGCCCGCCTTGACCAGGTCGGTGCTGTTGGCGAAGCCGCCGATGAACAGCAGGACCTCCGTGATCTCAAGGGCGAGGAACACGGTGAACACACCCAGGTCGAGTTGCGAGCTCAGCACCAGCATGTAGGTGTTGAAGATGGCGAACGCGAGCAGGATCCAGCCTTTGTCATGGGCGATCATCACAGCCGTATTGGTCTTGGCCGGCGCCACGAGCAAGGCCCACAGGCCGAGTCCGATCCAGAAGGCGCCGTACGTCGAGAACGCGGTGGCCCCGAACACGTTCCGGTTCCGGAATTCCCACATGCCGGCGAGCAACTGGGCAAGCCCGCCGTAGGCGAACGCGTACCCGAGGAACGCGCCCCCGGTGGCGGAGGTCATCCACCCGGCGTTGGCGGCGGAAAGCAGGAACGTGGTGAGCGCGAACGCGGCGAGGCCGAGAGGGGCGGGATCCGCGATGCCGCTCGGGGGGGGAACTGCGAGCTGAACTGTTGGCTGTACCGTGCTGTCTTCGTTGACGCTCATATAATGCCTCCGAGCTTTCCAGCCCGGCCGGTGTGGCCCCTTCCCGGGTAAGGGGAATGCCCCCCGGGAAATGTCTGTTCTGCCGTCGTCCGGGCATGATTACGCGCTCAGCGTAACGCTGCGAGGATCTCCCACGCGAGACCTGGACGAGATTCCGTTACTGGTGCGCAGGGCGATAAGGATGACCTGGTGCCGGAGAGGAAACGACTGAGTCCAGCTCTGGTGGCTACCACAATGACACGGTCGCCCGTGGCCAATTCGTAATCACGTTGAGGTTCCCAGTCGGGCCGGTGGGTCCCCCGTGCCTGCAGTGCTAGGATCCGCGCGAGCCCGTCGTCTTCCATGTCGACGAGTCGCTTGCCGATCAGGTCGGCGCTGTCAGTGACGCGGACGTCGGCAATCAGCAGGACGTGGCGCCCGACGGCGATCGTGCATAGCACCGAGTGCTCCAGCATGGCCACGGCGAAGGCGGGGGCGGCCATGTAGGAAACGCTCCGGGACACGATGTTCCCTATGGTCTGCTGGACCCGTCGAGCCAGGTCGTCGTCGAACATGCGCAGCACGATGCGCAGGTCCTCGCGCAGCGCGTGGGCCTGCAGGGCGGTCTCGAGGTTCACGATGTCGTTGCTGGTCACGGAGACTAGCGCGGTGCTGGTGTCGATGCCGGCCGCCCGCAGGGTATCTTCGGCGAAGCCCTCCCCGATCACGACGGGCAGGCCGAGCCGGCGAGCGACCGCGATGCCCTGGGCCGCCGGATCGGGGTCGACGCAGACCACGTCGAAGCCGAGGGCGTGCAGTTCGGTGATGACCTTGGTGCCGACGTTGCCAAGGCCCGCCACGATGATGTGCCCGCCCGGCGGCTTCGGCTCGCCGCGCAGCGACCCGGTCACCCGGGCGCCGACGATGAGGGCGGTTACGACCGGCAGGAACGCCAGGCCGTCGATGGTGAGAATGACCTGGGACAGCTTCTCCGGGCCACTCAGCGACACGCTGGTGAGGGCGGACCCGGCCAGGTCCATGATCGCCAGGTAGGCTGCGTTGCTGACGGAGTACGTCGCGTGGGCCTTGGGGTAATACGCGCTGAGGATGAGGGCGAACCCGGCCACGATCACGGCGAGCAGCACGGCGAAGACAAGGCCGTACTTGTTCTTGGCTACCCGTCGCGCTGTCGCGAGCGCGGCCCGCATCGGGTGGCGCTGGCGTGCGAGCGGATCTCGCCGTTCGCCGTTCGCCACGGCGAGGACGAGCGGCTCGTTGCGGGGCGTGGACGGCCGGTCGGGCCGGGTCATGTTCGGGTCGGCATCTGGCTCGATATAGCGCATCCCGGGCGGCAGCAGCCGAGTCGCGCCCGCTGGGTCGCCGGGAACCGCGACGATCCCGCAGACCACATGCTCCGCCGAGACATCCGCACGCCGGGCGACATACAAAGTGCGGCCAAAGACCTCAACGTGGCTGGGAGCGGGCCGCCGAGCGCGGCGGCCACGAACGCCGGGGCCGCCATCTCGGTGCCAGACAGCACCGTGCAGTCGGTGAAGAAGGCGCCGAAGTGCTCGGCCAGCCGGGTGTTGAACACGGCTACGACGAGCCGGATCGCGGGGTTGAGGTCCTGGGCGCGCAGCGCGGCGTGAAAGTTGACGATGTCTTCCTGCCACAGCAGCGCCACGGCCCGCGCCGAAGTGATACCGGCATCGGTGAACGCCTGGTCGGTCAGTTCCCGGCGCTCCAGCACGCGGACGCCAGGGAGCGTGCTGATGCGCGGCCCAGAGCCCCTGCGGCGCGACGGCCGGATAACCGTGACCTGCTCGCGGTAGCGTGAGGTCAGTTCCTCAGTGATGCGGTAGGCGAGGGGGCCATCGCCGCAGACGATGAAGTGATTGCCGGACTGGGGAAGCGCGGGCATGGGCAGGATCATATGCAAAGGCCCCCGGTACCATGGGAAACGGACTGCTCCAGTGGATAGGAGGGCCCGTCTAATGGCCAGTGAGCACATCCGGGCGTCGGATCGCGACAGGGACGCTGTGGTTAGCACGCTCAGGGACGCCTACAGCGAAGGACGGCTGAGCCTTGAGGAGTTTCAGGAGCGGACTACGGCGGCCTATGCAGGGCTAACCTGGGGTGACCTGCGTGAGCTGACCGGGGACCTGCCTGTTCAGCCGGTCCTTGGCAGCGACTTGCCGGCGGGCGCGCTCCCTCCGGACGCGCCCGCGCCGCAGCCAGGCCCCGGAGCGCAGCTAGGCCCCGGAGCGCAGCTAGGCTCAGGGACGCAGCCAGGCTCAGGGACGCCTTTTCCCGAGCATCCGCCGTTCTCCGGGCGGCCCTTGTATCCCGGCCAGCCACCGTATCCTTTCCAGCCGCCCGGCGGGGGGCAGCCACAGGAGCCTGGCCAGCCTCTCCAGCCGCTGGAGCCAGGGCGTCCCCCGCAGCGGGGCCGTGTGGTCAGACCGCTGCTGCCCGTCGTCGGCATGTGGGTGCTGTTCGCCCTGGTCATGAGGTCCGACGGTGGCGCGATCGCCTTCGTGATCGCACTGGTGGTGCTGGTGGTGGTCGCGTCGGCTGGCCGCCGTGGCGGGGGCCGCTGAGAGAGTTATGTGACAGTACGTGTTAAAGTAGCTAAGGGGAAGGCAACACACTTACGATCTAGTAAGGATCTTCTCAGGCTCATGTTGTAGCGTCGTGGCACTATCCCGTTTGCCGCGACAACAGGAGGGTACGCTGCCGGTCAGAATTTCACAGGATGACCGGTCCGCTGTCCAGCAACGGGCCGTCCCGTGGCGCTCCCCGCGTGGCTGGCTGCGGGGAATGCCGACCGGGCACTGGCCGTTCGCCGTCCTGCTCCTGCTTGCCACGGCTATCCGGGGCATCGTGATGCTGGGTTACCCGCCCGCGATGTTCTTCAACGACTCCTACAACTACATCACCGACGCGCTGACCATGAAGCCGGACGTGGTCCGGGCGAACGGCTATCCGTTCTTCCTGCGGCTGCTGCTGCGGTTCCATAGCCTGGCCCTGGTGACCGGCCTGCAGGCACTGATGGGACTGGGGATGGGCGTGGCCATCTACGCTCTGCTCCGCCGCCGTGGCCTGCCCTGGTGGGGTGCGACGATCCCGGCGCTGCCCGTGCTCTTCGACGTGTGGGAGATGCAACTCGAGCACATGATCGCCGCGGACACGCTGTTCACCACGCTCATCCTCGCGGCGGTGATCCTGCTGTGCTGGTGGGAGCGGCCGCCCTTGTGGGCTGTCATCGTCGCCGGGCTGCTCGTCGGCTACTCGGCCACCGTTCGGGGGACGGGCGAGCCACTGCTCGTCGTGTTCGTGGTCGTTCTGCTCTTGCGCCGGGTCGGCTGGCGTCGCCTACTCGCCACGCTGGTCGCCGGCGTCATCCCGATCGCCGGGTACATGGCATGGTTCCACGTGACCTACGGCACCTACGCGATCACCGAGTCGTCGGGCACCTTCCTCTACAGCCGGGTCAGCAGCTTCGCTAAATGCTCGACGATGAACCCGCCGCCATCCCTGAAGGTGCTATGCGACCCGCGCCCGCCCGGCGAGCGGGGCAGTTCCCAGGAGTACCTGTGGGCCAATGACACCCCGCTCGGAGAGCTGACCGGGACCAACAACATCTACCGGTTCACCCCGTATGTTGAGTCTTTGACCAGCAAGTTCGCTGAGCGTGCAGTGGTGGCCCAGCCGCTGGACTACGTCGCGGTCGTCGCCGACGACACGTGGCGGACCTTCGGCTGGCACCGGTTCCAGTCCGATCTAGCCGGATCTGGCTACCTGTTCCGCTTCGAGGACACCACCGCGACGGTGCCGGCATGGGTGACTGCCAACCAGACGAACCTTGCCGCCGCCACCGATTATGGCGGTCCCTCCCTCGGCCGCCCGACCATTGTCCAGCCCTGGGCCGGGTTCCTGCAGCTCTACGAGAAGCAGGCCTACCTGCGTGGGCCCTTCCTCGGGCTATTGCTGTTGACGGGCCTAGCCGGGGTGCTTCGCGCCGCGCGCCGTCGCCGGGCCGGGGACCCAGTCCGGGCCCGCTGGGGCTGGGGAGGCCCCGCGCTACTGCCCTGGCTCATCGGAGCGGCGCTGATCGTAATCCCTCCGATGACGGCAGGCTTCAGCTACCGGTATGTCCTGGCCGCAGTCCCCGCCACCTGCCTGGCGGCAGGCCTGGCCTTCGCCGAGCGGGGCAGCCTCATCGGCTGGATCCGCGCCCGGCCGCCTTTCCAGCGTGAGGCTAGCTGACCGGTTGCCGTGCAGCGCCGGTACCGGGGCCGCGCTCCGCGTGCGGATCGCGTCGGCCCCGGATCGCGCGGACGAAGGATCTAGCCGACCCGGCCGAGGTCGTGCGGGACCTTAGCCGCGGCGGCGGCATCGAGCAGGAACAGCGTGCGCTGCCGGCCGCGCGCCCCGGCGGCCGGCATCTCCACCGGGCCCGCGCCGGACAGGGCCAGCCCGACCGCCTCGGATTTCTCCGCGCCCGAGGCCAGGATCCAGACCTCGCGGGCCGCCTGGATCGACGGGAAGGTCAGCGAGATCCTGGTCGGCGGCGGCTTGGGGGAGCCGCGCACCGCGACGACCGGACGGTTGTCATGCACCGCCGGCAGGGCCGGGAACAGGGACGCGACGTGCCCCTCCGGGCCGATGCCGAGCATGAGGACATCGAACGCCGGGACGGGACCGTGGTCCTCCGGCCTGGTCGCGGCGGCCAGCTCGGCCGCGTACCGGGCGGCGGCGGCTTCCGGGTTATCGCCGTCGGGGCCGTCCGGGCCCGGCATCGGGTGCACCCTGGCCGGGTCGATGTCGATCTTGTCAAGCAGCGCGGCCCAGGCGCCTGTCTCGTTCCGGTCCGGGTGCCCGCTGGGGGTGAACCGCTCGTCGCCCCACCAGAAGTCCACGGCCTGCCAGTCGACCGCGTCCCTGGCAGGCGCGGCGGCCAGCTCGGCGAGGACCGCGGTGCCGATGCCGCCCCCGGTCAGCACCAGGTGGGCGCGGCCGGTCGCGTATACCGCGTCCACTAGCCGGGTGACGAGCCGGGCGGCGGCCGCCTTCGCGAGCAGTGCCCCGCTGGAGTGGACGAGGATCTCAGGAGTAGCGGTCACTAGTTGACCTCCTCACGCGGGTGCTTCCCGCTCGCTTACGCATCGGCCGTCCACAGGTCGCTCGGCTGCAGGCTCCAACCGAGGGCACGCAGGGTCTCCGCGTAGACCTCGTCAGGGTCGAGCCTGCGCAGTTCCTCGGCCAGCAACTCGGCGGTGTCGCGCCGGTGCAGGGCCACGCTCCGGGCTTGCCGCCCTGGCCAGCACAAGGTGGCGGTGCGGCCGTCCGTCCGCAGCAGCGACAAGTCACCCGACTCGGTATCGAAGGTGACCGCCGTGATGCCCGGGCCCGCCGAGTCGCTGCGGCGCACTGGGATGGACAGCCGGTGGCCGAGCCATGCGGCGATCAGGTCGGCGGTCGGGTTGCCCGGCTCCGCCTCGACACAGACCCCCCGTAGCGGCGGCATGTGCTGGTCGACGGTGGCCGCGATCACCGAGCGCCACGGCGTGGCCCGCGTCCAGCCGAAGTCCGTGTCGCCCGGAGAGTACGCCTTGGCAAGCCGAGTGAGGATCTGGCGGGCGTCGGCGTCGGTGGCTGCCGAGTCGGTCACCCGGCGCTGTGCCAGCGCGCCCAGCGGCGCCGCGGCCGGGTTCATCGGCGGCTCGTCGGGCCACCAGGTGACCACCGGGACATCGGGCACCAGCAGCGGTGCCACGACCGAGTCAGCGTGCTGGCCAAGCGGGCCGTACATACGCAGCACGATGGTCTCGCCAGGCGACGTCTCGCCCACCCGGATCTCGGCGTCGAGCCTGGAGTCGGACTTAGGCTTGCGGGTGATCACGGCGAGGATCCGGGCAGGGTGCTCGCGGGCGGCCTGGTTGGCCGCCCGGATCGCGTCGTACTGCGCGGCCTCGTCGGTCACGATGATGAGCGTCAGCACCATGCCCATGGTCATGCCGCCGAGCCTGCGGCGTGCCTCCATGAGCGCGTGGCTGATCGCGCCGGTCGTGGTGTCGGTCAGGTCGATCGTCATTGTCTGTCGCCCCTCCTAGAGCCGGCGCCAGGCACGGCCGTCGCGGGCCATCAGGGCATCGGCGGAAGCGGGGCCAGGGCCGCCGGAGCTGTACTGCTCCGGCTTGGTGTGCTCGGCCCAGAACTCCTCGATCGGGTCGAGGATCCGCCAGGACAGCTCGACCTCCTCCTGCCGGGGAAACAGCGGCGGGTCGCCAATCAGCACGTCGAGGATCAGCCGCTCATAGGCTTCCGGCGACGACTCGGTGAAAGACTCGCCATAGGCGAAGTCCATGTTGACGTCCCGGACCTCCATGGCGCTGCCCGGTACCTTCGAGCCGAATCGCACTGTCACGCCCTCATCCGGCTGGACGCGGATGACCAGGGCGTTCTTGCCGAGCTCCTTGGTATCGGTGGCGGCGAACGGCAGGTGCGGTGCGCCCTGGAAGATCAGCGCGATCTCGGTCATCCGCCGGGTCAGCCGCTTGCCGGTGCGCAGGTAGAACGGCACGCCCGCCCACCGGCGGGTGTCGACAGTCAGCCGGACCGCCGCGTATGTCTCGGTGTGCGAGTCGGCCGGGATGCCCTCTTCCTCCAGGTAGCCGGCGACCTGTCGGCCACCTTGCCAGCCGGCCGCGTACTGGCCGCGGGCGGTCCCGGCGGCTAGGTCGACGGGCAGCCGCACGGCGGACAGCACCTTGCCCTTCTCCTGCCGCAGCGAGTCCGCGTCGAACGACACCGGCTCTTCCATCGTGGTCAGCGCGAGCAGTTGCAGCAAGTGGTTCTGGATGACGTCGCGGGCCGCGCCGATGCCGTCGTAATAGCCGGCCCGGCCGCCGATCCCGAAGTCCTCCGACATCGTGATCTGGACGTGGTCCACGAACGAGCGATTCCAGATCGGCTCGTACAGGGTGTTGGCGAAGCGCAGGGCCAGAATGTTCTGGACCGTCTCCTTGCCCAGGTAGTGGTCGATGCGGAACACCGAATGCGCCGGGAAGACGGCGTCTACGATGTCGTTCAGCTCCCGGGCGGTCGTCAGATCGCGGCCGAACGGCTTCTCGATCACGACGCGCCGCCATGGCCGTCGCCCGGTGACCGGGTCGTCCGGGCCGGGATCGGACAGGCCCGAGCGCTTGAGCTGCTGCACGACGGTCGGGAAGGACCGCGGCGGGATTGACAGGTAGAACGCGTAGTTCCCGCCGGTGCCCCGTTCCTCGTCCAGTTCCGCGACGGTCGAGGCGAGCTCGTCAAACGCCGCGTCGTCGTTAAACTCGCCTTGCACGAAGCGGATGCCCTCGCAAACCTGCTGCCACACGGTGTCGCGGAAGGGAGTCCGCGCGTGCTGCTTGACCGCCTCGTAGGTGACCTGGGCGAAATCCTCGTGCTCCCAGTCTCGCCTGGCGAACCCGACGAGCGAGAAGCCCGGCGGCAGCAGCCCCCGGTTCGCCAGGTCGTAGACGGCCGGCAGCAGCTTCTTCCTGGCGAGGTCACCGGTGACACCAAACATCACCAGCACGCACGGGCAGGCCACCCGCGGTATCCGGCGGTCTCGCGGGTCCCGCAGGGGATTGCCTGAATCCCCCGCGGTCGCGATCACCCCGGGATTCGCCGGCGCCGCGCCGGGCGCCGGCGTTCGGCTCTTCCATCGTGGAACCTCCTGGTAGTTCCGCTACTTGGTAGCTAGCTCGGCGCGAATGGTCTGGAGGAGCTCGTTCCACGAGACCTCGAACTTGGCCACGCCCTCGTCCTCAAGCACCTCGACGACGTCGTCGTAGCTGATGCCGAGGGTCTCGAGCTTCGCGAAGAGCTCCCTGCTTTCGGCGTAGGTGCCGTGGACGGTGTCGCCCTTCAGCACACCGTGGTCGGCCGTGGCCTTCAAGGTCGCCTCGGGCATCGTGTTGACGGTGTCGGCGGTGACGAGGTCCACCACGTACAGCGTGTCGGGCAGCGACGGGTCCTTGGTGGACGTAGACGCCCACAGCGGCCGCTGCACCTTCGCGCCCTTGGCCGCCAGCGCCCGCCAGCGGTCGGTGTCGAGCTTCTTCTCGTACAGCTCGTACGCCAGCCGCGCGTTGGCAATGGCCGCCTTGCTCTTGAGGCTGCGGGCCTCGTCCGTGCCCAGCTTGTCCAGCCGCTTGTCCACCTCGGTGTCCACCCGGCTGACGAAGAAGCTCGCGACGGACGCGATCTTGCTGATGTCATGCCCGTTCGCGGCGGCCTTCTCCAAGCCGGCGTAGTAGGCGTCGATGACATCGCCGTACCGCTCCAGGGAGAAGATCAGCGTCACGTTCACGCTGATCCCGTGGCTGAGCGTCTCGGTGATGGCCGGGATGCCCTCGGCGGTCGCCGGGATCTTGATGAACACGTTCGGCCGGTCCACCAGCCACCACAACTGCTTGGCCTCGGCGATGGTCGGCGCGGTCTCGCGGGCTAGGCGCGGGTCGACCTCGAGCGACACCCGGCCGTCGAGGCCGTCGGTAGCGTCGTAGACCGGCCGCAGCACGTCGGCGGCCCAGCGGATGTCGTAGGTGGTGATCATCCGGGCTGCCTCCTCGACGGTGACGCCGCGCAGCTTCAGATCGGCGGTCTGCTCGTCGTAGGCGTTGCCCTTGCTCAGCGCGCCGGCGAAGATCGTCGGGTTCGACGTCACGCCGCGCACGTGGAACTTGTCGATCAGTTCCTTGAGGTTGCCAGTGCGCAGCCGGTCCCGGCTGATGTCGTCCAGCCATACCGAGACTCCCGCCTCGGTCAGCTCCTTGAGCGCGTCACTCATGTTTACCGCTTTTCCTCTTATCGTCGTCGTTGCCTGGTTCGTGGTGCGCCGGGCCGCGGGCCGATGCCCGCGGCCCGCGATCCGCGCCGTTACGCCCGCGCTGCCGCGATGGCGACCCTCGCGGCCTCCGCCACTGCCTCCGCCGTGATGCCGAACTTCTCGTAAAGGACCTTCTCCGCTGCCGAGGCGCCGTAGTGGTTAATCCCGACGCTCAGCCCGGCGTCCCCGATGATCGCCTTCCATGGCTCGGTGATCCCTGCCTCGACCGACACCCGCGCCCGCATCGCCGCGGGGAGTACTTCCTCTTGGTAGGAAACGTCCTGCTGCTTAAACCATTCCACCGATGGCATCGACACAACCCGGGCGGAGATGGCTTCCTTGGCGAGCAGCTCCCGGGCGGCAACCGCGATCTGCACCTCGCTGCCGGTGCCGATGAGGATAACGTCGGTCCCGTCGGCCAGCACGTAGGCGCCCCTCGCGGTGCCCTCCGCCGAGCCGAACACCTCGCGGTCGAAGGTGGGCATGTTCTGCCGGCTCAGGCACAGGGCCGCCGGGCGGTCCTTGTGCTCCAGGATCGTCTTCCACGCGATCACCGTCTCGTTGGCGTCGCCCGGGCGGACGACGTCGAGGCCGGGGATGTTGCGCAGCGACCACAGGTGCTCGATCGGCTGGTGGGTCGGGCCGTCCTCGCCCAGGCCGATCGAGTCGTGCGTGTAGACGAACGTCACCGGCTGCTCCATCACCGCCGACAGCCGGACCGCACCACGCATGTAGTCGCTGAACTGCAGGAACGTGCCGCCGTACGGGCGGGTGGCGCCGTGCAGCGCGATGCCGTTGAGGATCGCGCCCATGCCGTGCTCGCGGATGCCGAAGTGCAGCGTCCGGCCGTACGGGTTGCCTGGCCACATCGCCGTCTGGTGCCTGGCCGGGATGAAGGACGGCTCGCCCTCCATCGTGGTGATGGTCGACTCCGCCAGGTCGGCTGACCCGCCCCACAGTTCCGGCAGCACGGGGGCGAGCGCGGTGAGGACCTTGCCGGAGGCACGGCGGGTGGCGGTGCCCTTGGGGTCGGCGGGGAACGCCGGCAGCGCCTTCTCCCAGCCCTGGGGCAGGTCGCGCCTGCTGAGGCGGTCGAACAGCGCGTGCCGCTCCGCGTTCTCCTTGGCCCACGTGGCGAAGGACTCATCCCACTGGGCGTGCGCCTGCTTGCCGCGCTCGGCGACCTGCCGGGCGTGGCCCAGCGCGTCCTCCTCCACCGGGAAGTTCACCGCCGGGTCAAACCCCAGGATCTCCTTGGTCGCGGCGACCTCGGCATCGCCGAGTGCCGCGCCGTGAGCGGCACCGGTGTTCTGCTTGTTCGGCGCTGGCCAGCCGATGATCGTGCGCAGCACGATGAACGACGGCTTGTCCGTGACCGCCTTCGCGTTCTCGAAGGCCTCAAGCAGCGCCTGGACGTTCTCCTCGTAGCCGCTGTCGGTCACCCACGACACATGCTGGACGTGCCAGCCGTAAGCCTCATACCGCAGTCCGACATCCTCGGACTTGGAGATGACCGTGCTGTCCTCGATCGAGATCTGGTTGTCGTCGTACAAGACGATGAGGTTGCCAAGCTCCTGCACCGCGGCGATCGCCGACGCCTCGTGGGTGATGCCCTCCTCGATGTCACCGTCGGAGGCGAAGGCGTAGACGAAGTGGTCGAACGGGCTGGTGCCCGGTGCGGCGTCGGGGTCGAACAGGCCGCGCTCGCGGCGGGCGGCCATCGCCATGCCGACCGCGTTGCCCACGCCCTGGCCAAGCGGGCCAGTCGTCACCTCGATGCCCGGGGTCAGCCCGTACTCCGGGTGGCCAGGAGTGATGCTGCCCCACGTGCGCAGGGCCTTGAGGTCATCTAGCGTCAGGGCGTAGCCCGACAGGTACAGCTGGATGTACTGAGTGAGGCTAGAGTGGCCGCAAGACAGTACAAACCGGTCCCGGCCTGGCCATTTGGGGTCCGCCGGGTCGTGCCGGAGAACCCGCTGGTACAGCAGGTACGCCGCGGGCGCCAGGCTCATCGCGGTCCCCGGGTGCCCGGAGCCGACCTTCTGGACGGCGTCCATCGCAAGGACGCGAACGAGATCGACGGCCCGCTTGTCGGCGGCGGACCAGTCAAGGGCGCTTGTGCTCACCATAATCCCTTCTGCAGACTTGGAACGCGTGAGCAGCCTCGACGGATGCGGGCACAGTTAACCCCCGTATGGCTGCGGCGCCATCTATTAGGAGAGCCTATCCCTGCGTGTCGGCGCATCGCCGTCGCGGGGCAGAGCGTTCCCACGACGTTCATTATCCACCGGTCTAGACCACTATGTGCGAGGGCCTACCAGGCCCCGCGCATTATGCTTCCCCCATGGACGGCCCCATCCCGGTGTTCGACCCGCGCGCGGTGCTTGACGGGCGTCGCGGCGGCCGCACACCCGTGACGTTCATCATCGGCATCGCGATCACCGCGATATGCGGCATCGTCGCTCTCGGCATCGACATGGCACAGACCCTCGCGGCGGGCGACGGCGCCGTCCCATTCTTCGTGGCGCTGCCGCTGGCGCTGCTGCCGGTCCCGCTGCTGGTCGCCGTCGTGCTGTGGGTTGACCGGCTGGAGCCAGAGCCACGTGGCAACCTCGCCTTCGCCTTCGCCTGGGGCGCTGGCATCGCGGCGCTGCTGGCCCTGCTCATCAACACCGCCGGACTCATCTACATCACCCAGCCCGAGCTTGGCACCACCCGAGGCGAGTTCGTGTCGGCCACCTTCGGTGCACCGTTCGTCGAGGAGACCCTCAACGGCGCGGTGCTTGTCGGCCTGCTGTGGCGGCGCCGCCAGGAGTTCGACGGGCCGACCGACGGGGTGATCTACGCCGCCATGGTGGGTCTCGGCTTCGCCATGATCGAAAACGTCGGCTATTACGTCAACGCGCTAGTCACGCCGGTGCGAGGGGGCGTGGAGCTGCTCGGCTTCACGTTCGTCCTGCGCGGCATCCTGGGTCCCATGCTGCACCCCCTGTTCACCTCCATGACCGGGCTGGGGGTGGCCGGCGCGGCAGCCCGCCTGCCCTCCTCCCCGTGGCCGGTGATCGGCGGATGGCTCGCCGCCATGTTCTTGCACGGGCTGTGGAACGGCCTTTCGGCCGTGGGGCCGGGCGGGGTGGCGATCGGGTACGCGGTGATGTTCTGCGTGGCTGTCGGCGTGACGGTCGTGCTGGTCAGGGACCGGCGCCGACTGGTCCGGCTCATCGGGCAGTACCTGCCGCCCTACGAGGCGACCGGCCTGGTGACGGCTGCGGACATCGGGATGCTCGGCTCGCTGCGCCGCAGGCGGCGTGCCCGGGCCTGGGCCATGGCCGCCGCGGGGCTGCCCGCCGCCGAGGCGATGAGTGACTATCAGCTGGCGGCGACCGAGCTGGCGCTGCTGCACAGCAAGGTGGACCACGGGGTCGTGACCGCGACCGAGTTCCTCGACCGCCAGCACGACCTGGTCGCCCTCATGCATGCCGCCCGCGAGGCGTTCCTGTCCCGCAGGCAGGCCCCGCCGCCCGCCCCGTGGGCATCGACGGGCGGCTCTGGCTTCGCGCACGGCACTCCCCGCACCGCTCCCCTCCCGCCATACGGGCGATGGGCGCGGTAAGCCGCGCGCCGGGGTCGCCACGGCGGCCGCGGGGCCTTCCGGGACCGCGGCCGCCGGTTCGGCTACCCGCTCGCGGGTAGACAGGTAGAGGCGCAGGACGGCGATCCACAGCAGGACCGCGCCGGCGACGTGAACCCAGACCAGTCCCGCTGGCAAGTGCAGGAAGTACTGCGTGTACCCGATGATGGCCTGAAGGATCACCCCGCCGACCACGATCCATGCCTGCCGCTTGGCCCGGGCAGGCGCGGCCGAGTACCGCAGCCCGATGGCCAGTGCCAGCGACGTCGCGGAGATGAACCACGCGATGTCCGCATGGAACTGCGTCACGTCCACCAGCGGCAGATGGAAACGGGGCACCGTCGTGTAGTGCCCGTGGGAGTCGATCTCGGTTCCGGCGAGCGGCCCGGTCCCGGTGACCACGGTCCCCGCCACGAGCATCGCCGCGGTCACCCCGGACAGCAGCCAGGCCAGCACTCGGAGGTCGGCGCGAACAAGGGCCCGAACCGGCCCGTCGCCTTCTGAAACCCGGGCATGCAGCACGACAGCCACTGCCAGCAGCCCAGACGACAGCAGGAAGTGCACCGCGACCACGGCCGGGTTCAGCTTCGTCAGCACCACGATCCCGCCGACGACCGCCTGCGCGACGATGCCCAGCGGCAGCACCGCTGACAGCCGCACCAGGTCGCGGCGCCGTGCGCCGTCAACCCGGTACCGCCAGCAGGCGATGAACGCCAGCCCCGCGATAGCCACCAGCGGGTAGTTCAGCAGCCGGTTGCCGAACTCGATCCACGTGTTGAGCAGGCTCTGTCCGGACACGTGGGCCGCGATCAGGCTCGTCGTCGTGCATGTCGGCCAGTCGTCGCAGCCGAGCCCGGACGACGACAGTCGCACCGCGGCGCCGGTCGTGATGATCACGGCGTTGGATATCACCGCGGCCAGCGCCCAGCCGCGCACGGCCGCCGCGGTGGGCCGCCACAACGAGTCCAGCGCCTTGAAAAACACTGCCCCAAGCGACAGCCTCATGCCATGCTCCCCGCTCGCGTACAAGCCAACGCGTCGCTCATGCCGATCCTCCTCGCGCCGCTCCTGCGGACGCTAGTACCACGCAGCAGATCCCAGCCCACTCCGCCAGGTCCAGCCGCTGCCGCAGCATGACCAGGCCGATCAGCGCCGCCACGGCGGGCTGCAAGCTCATCCACACGCCGAACACCCTGGCTGGCACCCGCCGCAGCGCTTCCAGTTCCAGCCAGTACGGGATGACGGACGACAGCACCCCGATCGCCGCGCCCTCTGCCAGGAACCGCGGCCGGAACATCGCCCGGCCCCCGGCCAGCACGCCTGGCACGCTGACCAGCGCGGCGGCTACCGTCATCGCGATGACAAGGCCCGAGGCCCCCGCAACCCGCTGCCCGGTCGCCTTATTGAACACGATGTAGGCGGCCCATCCGGTGGCGGAGACCAGCGCCCAGCCGATCCCTGCGGCATTCAGGTGCCCCCCCGACCCGCGCGCGAGCAGCAGTACCCCGGCTGCCGCGAGCGCCACCCATGCCAGGCTGGCCGCGCGCCGCGCACCAGCCAGGGCGACGACCAGCGGCCCGAGGAACTCGATGGTGACCGCGATGCCCAGCGGGATCCGCGCGAACGCCTGGTAGATCGCGAAGTTCATCAGCGCGAGCCCGATACCGAACGCGCCCATCGTCAGCGCGTCGCCCCAGGCGCGGCGGGCGACCAGGCCCCTGATGGTCCGCGCGGTGCCCGGCCCGGCGATCACCACCAGGATGAGCGTCGCCGCCCACAGCCGTAGCGCCGTCACGGCGGCGGGGGGTACCTGGGTGAACAGGCGGCTGGCAATCCCGGCGCCGCACTGAACCGAGACGGCCCCGGCGAGCACGAGCATGACGGGGAGCGCGGCGGTCGCCGTGCGCCCGGCCACGCGGCTGTGGTGGAGCCTGCTGGTCCGCTGGGGCCTGCGGGGCTGCGGATGGCTGCGAGGCAGCTGTGGCGGGCGTGGCTGGTGAGCTGGACCGGGTTGGCACGGGGGCGGCTATTCCCACCGGAAGAAGCGCGCCGCCAGCGTGATCGTGACGACCGCCCAGACGGCAAGCGTGACAACGTCTCGCACGGGTATCCCGGTGCCGTAAGCGAGTGCGTCGCGCAGGCCGGTCGACAGTGCCCCAGTCGGCAGCAGCTCAAGCAGCGGCCGGGCACCCGCCGGGAACTTGGTGAGCGGGAACACCACCCCGCCGATGCCGAGCAGCACCACGTAGACCAGGTTCGCGGCCGCCAGGGTCGCCTCGGCCCGCAGCGTCCCGGCCATCGCGAGGGCAAGGCCGCTAAAGGCCGCCGTTCCCAGCAGTATCAGCAGGGGCACCGTCAGGACGGCCCATCCGGTGGCCTTCGGCGTCCAGCCGAGCGCGAGGGCAACGGCGATGATGATGACCGCCTGCAACAGTTCCACTACGATGACGGTCGAGGTCTTCGCCGCGATGAGGCCTGCCCGCGACAGCGGGGTCGCGCCCAGCCGCTTGAGCACGCCGTAGCGGCGCTCGAAGCCGGTGGCGATCGCCTGGCTGGTGAACGCGGTCGACATCACGGCCAGGGCGATGACGCCAGGAGTCAGGAAGTCGATCCGGCTTATGGGGACGCCGAGGTTGACAAGGTTCTCCGTGCTGAACGCGGCGAGCAGCAGCAACGGAATGGCGAGCGTCAGCGTGAGCTGCTCGCCGTTGCGCAGCAGCGTCCTGGTCTCCAGCGCCGCCTGCGCGGCGATCATCGCCCGCATCGGCGCCGCCCCGGGAGCCGGGCTGAAGGAGGCCCCCTCAAAGGCCGTCGCTGGCATGCCCTCGGTCACGAGCGCAGCTCCCTTCCGGTCAGCTCCAGGAAGACATCTTCCAGCGTGCGGGACTCGATCTTGAGTGAGCTTGGCAGGACACCGCGCTCGGCGCACCAGGCGGTGACGGCGGCCAGCAGGCCAGGGTCCACGGCCGTCTGCACCTCGATCAGGTAGTGCCCGCTCGGCGACTCCTTGGCGGCGGTGCCCGCGGGCAGGGCGGCGACGAGGCTATCGGTGTCCAGGCCGGGCTGGGCGCGGAACCGCAACTGCCCAGTCGAGCCGGTTAGTGCGGCGGGAGTGCCGGATGCGACGGCCTGACCATGGTCGATGATCACCACGTGGTCGGACAGGCGCTCTGCCTCTTCCATGAAGTGCGTCGTGAGGATCACGCTGACGCCATCGCGCCGTAGCGCGGACACCAGGTCCCAGGTGGCATGCCGGGCCTGCGGGTCCATCCCCGCCGTAGGCTCGTCGAGGAAGACCAGTTCGGGTCGCCCGATGATGGCCGCCGCGAGCGACAGGCGCTGCTGCTGGCCGCCCGACAGCCGCTTGAAGGGGGTCTTCGCGACGCCGCTCAGGCCCACCGCCTCAAGCAGCCAGCGCGGGTCGAGCGGGTTCGCGTGGAACCGGCTCAGCAGGCTCAGGTACTCGCCGCCCGGGACGGACTGCGGGATGCCCCCGCTTTGCAGCATGACGCCGACCTTCGGCCGCAGCCGCTGGCCGTCCGTCGCAGGGTCCAGGCCCAGCACCCGGACGGTGCCGCCGTCGGCCCGCCGGTATCCCTCGCACGTCTCGATCGTGGTGGTCTTGCCCGCACCGTTCGGCCCGAGGATGGCGGTCACCTCTCCCCGGCGGGCGGTCAGCGTCAGCCCGTCTACGGCGACGCGCTCGCCGTAGCGCTTAACCATGCCGGAGACCTCAACGGCGAGCTTATGACTCACCCACGCAGTCTAAAGGCCGTGTGCCACCACGATGCCGTCCGGGCCGACAATGTGCATTAGATCATCTGCCTGCACGTAGCCCAGCGCATAGTGATCATTGCCTCCCGTTACACTCCATGCATGTCCGAGCCAGGCGGGACTAGGCGGCGTCGCTCTCCGCCTGCCGGTGGGCTTCCTTCAACCGCTTGCGCTTGCGCACGGCACGGCTGTCAGACGGCCAGCCGGGGCCGTCAGGCCAGGACGCGACCTGGCAGGGGGCCGACGCGTGCGGATTGCGGGCGGAGGCCATGAAGCGCTCCACTCTGGTCGCGCCGGGCAGCTCGATCCGCGCCGACTTGAGAACGGCGCTGAACCAGTCCTGGTAGGCGGTCAGCTCAAGCCAGGAGATCTGCTGGGTCCGCAGGTAGACCGGTGGCATCCCGCGAGCCGTGTCGATCGCCTCCACCACGGACGTGCAGGATCCGGCGTTGGCATAGAAGCCGGCGCCGTGCGCGTGCAGCTCCGGATGGTGAGTGTGCCCGGACAGGAAGCCCGCGTAGCCATCGGCAATCAGCTCATCGGCCCGTCCCCGGGCGGCCCTGTTCTGCCCGTAGCCGCGCTCGGCCAGTGCCAGCGCGCTCAGTGACGTCCAGGCGCGGCGGGACACGATCGCGATGATGAGGGCGATGACCGCCAGGTCCAGGGCGGCGCCGTAGCCGAGGATCTCGCCGTCATGCAGCCACCGGGCGCCGAGCGGGTAGTTCTTGCGGAGGTTCACGGCCTGGGTGATCCGCAGGACCACGAACAGCATCACTGGGAGCAGGACGAGCCACCACAGATGCCGGGTCAGCTTGCGGTAGACGAGGCGGGAGGCGAGGAACGACGGGAAGTCCGCGGGGTCGGCCATCTCATGGGCGCCGTTGAGCCAGTCCCGGCCGAGCCATTCGACCTTCGGCATGACCTCACGGACGATGTGGTGGCCCAGAGGCGTGTCGAGCGGATTGCGCGCATCGTGGAAGCAGTTGTACGGGTCGATCTGGTGGCCGTGCTCCACCCGGACCCTGCGGCCGTCCGGCATGACCAGATCGGCCGCCAGGCACAGTCTGGCCCCAGTCATGTCCCGCACGGCGGTAGCCGCCTTCAGGTCCCACGCCAGGTCGCCGTCGTGGTTACCGACGATGTAGATGACCTGGCCGCCACCCACGGTGACCTCGGCGAGAGCCTGGCACAGGTCGGCGTGCGCCTCAAGGATGGTGTTGGCGTTCGTGCCCGGGTTGGCGAGCATCTCCACGACGTCACCAGCGAGCACCACCGTGAGGTCGCTTCTGGCATGCCCGGCTAGCCGACGGGACAGCATATCGGCACAGCGGCCGGACACGGCGGTGCGCTGGGGCGGCAGGTGCAGATCGCTGATCGCGATCACCGTGCTGCCCGACGCGACGGGAACGTCGAGTAGGTCGGCTACATCGGGCCGTGGCGAAGCCATGACAGTCTGGTTCCTTCCCCCGGTACACGCGATGATGCGCTGGGCGGGGCCTCAAGTTCGGTGATACCGCCGAAGTGTGCAGCTCGGCGCCCAAAGCGTAGCGTTTTTCCCTAGATTAGACGTGCCGTTCGGCATGAAGGTTCACTGATTGTCCATGCCCCCGTTAGGTCATCCTGCACCCACCAGCTGGCCACTATAGGAGGCGAGCCGGAATCGTACGCCGTGGCCGGGCCCGCGGCTGGCTAGCCCGGTGATTTACGTCACGCCGGTGTTGGGAAAAAACTTGCTACGCGGTAACGATTTAGGGCATGCTTGCGTTGTGGAAAACGTGGGGACAGCGGACAAGCAGACAGGAGCCGAGGTGGCACTGGCACAGGCCTCGACGCCGGTCAGCGCTGCCCCCGGAGGCGAGCGAGGGACCAGGGGACAGGTCGCCAGGCTCATCCTGGAGCTCGGCCCGTCGACCGCCGCAACGCTGGGCGGGCGGCTCAGCCTCACTCCGGCGGCCATCCGAAGGCACCTGGACAACCTCATAGCGGAAGGCATGGTCGAGACCCGGACCGCCCGGACCTACGGGAACCGGGGCCGGGGACGGCCAGCCAAGCTGTTCGTCATCACCGACGCCGGGCGCAGCGCCTTCGAGCATGCCTATGACGGGCTGGCGACGAGCGCGCTGCGGTTTATCGCCGAGCGGATGGGACAGCAGGCGGTCGCCGAGTTCGCCCGGCAGCAGGTGTCCGAACTGGAGCGCAGGTATGCCCCGGTCGCGGCCCGAGGCGAGCTGACCGCTAGGGTACAGGCTCTGGCCGAAGCGCTAAACGCCGACGGCTACGCCGCCTCGGTGCGCCCCGCGCCACTGGTCGGGTCGGCGCTGCTCGGCAAGGCGGCGAGCGGCGAGCAGATCTGCCAGCACCACTGCCCGGTCGCGCACGTGGCGGCCGAGTTCCCGCAGCTGTGCGAGGCGGAGACGGAGGCGTTCGCGCGGCTGCTCGGCACGCCGGTGCAGCGCCTGGCGACGATCGCGCACGGCGATGGGGTCTGCACGACACACGTTACTTGTACGCCGGCCGTGGCCGGAAGGACGACATCACTACGGAGTCCGGAGGGCTCTCCATATGACGACCACCGCGAATGACCAGCTTGAGGGGCTTGGCACGTACAAGTTCGGCTGGGCCGACTCCGACGTGGCCGGCGCCTCCGCCCGGCGCGGGCTGTCCGAGGACGTTGTCCGCGACATCTCGGCCCGCAAGAACGAGCCCGAGTGGATGCTGGACCTGCGGCTTAAGGGCCTGAAGTACTTCGGCCGAAAGCCGATGCCGACCTGGGGTTCCGACCTGTCCGGCATCGACTTCGACAACATCAAGTACTTCGTCCGGTCAACGGAGAAGCAGGCCGAGTCCTGGGAAGACCTGCCCGCTGACATCAAGAACACCTACGACAAGCTCGGCATCCCGGAGGCGGAGAAGCAGCGCCTCATCGCCGGCGTCGCGGCCCAGTACGAGTCGGAGGTCGTCTACCACAAGATCCGCGAGGACCTTGAGGAGAAGGGCGTCATCTTCCTCGACACCGATACCGCGCTCAAGGAGCACCCGGACCTGTTCCGCGAGTACTACGGCACGGTCATCCCGGCTGGCGACAACAAGTTCGCCGCGCTGAACACGGCCACCTGGTCCGGCGGGTCCTTCATCTACGTGCCGAAGGGCGTGCAGGTCGAGATCCCGCTACAGGCCTACTTCCGGATCAACACCGAGAACATGGGCCAGTTCGAGCGGACGCTGATCATTGTCGACGAGGGCGCCTACGTGCACTACGTCGAGGGCTGCACCGCGCCGATCTACAAGTCGGACTCGCTGCACTCGGCCGTCGTCGAGATCATCGTGAAGAAGGATGCCCGCTGCCGGTACACGACCATCCAGAACTGGTCGAACAACGTCTACAACCTGGTCACCAAGCGCGCCGTCTGCCAGGCGGGCGCGACCATGGAGTGGATCGACGGCAACATCGGCTCCAAGGTCACGATGAAGTACCCGGCGGTCTACCTGATGGGCGAGCACGCCAAGGGCGAGACGCTGTCCGTCGCGTTCGCTGGCGAGGGCCAGCACCAGGACGCGGGCGCGAAGATGGTGCACTGCGCGCCGAACACCAGTTCAACCATCGTTTCCAAGTCCGTCGCCCGTGGCGGCGGCCGGACCTCCTACCGGGGCCTGGTCGAGGTCCGGGACGGCGCGGAGCACTCCAAGTCGACGGTCAAGTGCGACGCGCTGCTGGTCGACACGATCAGCCGCTCGGACACCTACCCGTACAACGACATCCGCGAGGACGACGTCGAGATGGGCCATGAGGCCACCGTCTCGAAGATCTCCGAGGACCAGCTGTTCTACCTCATGTCCCGAGGCCTGACCGAAGACGAGGCGATGGCGATGATCGTTCGCGGCTTCGTCGAGCCGATCGCGCGCGAGCTCCCGATGGAGTACGCGCTGGAGCTGAACCGGCTGATCGAGCTGCAGATGGAAGGAGCAGTCGGCTGATGGCATCCCTGAGCGGGGCGGTCGAGACCGCCCCGGTTGCCAGCATGCACGGATTGTTCTCCAAGGACCCGGCGGACTTCCCGGTCCCGGCTGGCCGCGAGGAGGAGTGGCGCTTCACGCCGCTGCGTCGCCTGCGGAACCTGCATTCCAATGCCGCACTTGGCCCGGCCGGCGTGACCGTGGAGGTCGACCCCGCGCCAGAAATTCATTATGACCAAGCCGAACGGGCCAGCGCCGCTCCTTCGACCTCCACGTTCAGTCCCGCCAACCGGGTCAGTGCCCGTGCCTATGCGGCCACTGGGCAGGCCACTGTCATCACCGTGCCCAAGGAGGCGCAGGCGTCCCGGCCGACCTACGTGAAGATCACCGGGACTGGGGTCGTCGAGGGCGTCGCCACGGCAGGGCACCTGGTCATCGACGTGCAGCCGTTCGGCCGGGCCACCGTGGTCATCGACCAGCGGGGCAGCGCCACCTACGCCGACAACGTCGAGATTGTCGTCGGCGACGGCGGCCACCTGGAGATCGTGACGATCGCGGACTGGGACTCAGGCACCGTGCAGGTGTCCGCGCATCACGCCACGCTGGGCCGGGACGCGCACCTTAAGCACGTCGCGGTGACGCTCGGCGGCTCGCTGGTCCGGCTGTCGCCGAGCGTGCGGTACGCGGGGCCGGGCGGTGACGCCGAGCTGTACGGGATCTGCTTCGCCGACGCCGGCCAGCACCTGGAGCACCGGCTGTTCATCGACCACGACATGCCCAACTGCCGCAGCCTGGTGCGCTACAAGGGCGCGCTGAGCGGCGACGACGCGCACACCGTCTGGATCGGCGACGTGCTGATCCGCCCTGAGGCGACCGGCACCGACACCTATGAGTACAACCGCAACCTTGTCCTGTCTGACAAGGCGCGCGCCGACTCGGTGCCCAACCTGGAGATCCTCACGGGCGAGGTGGCCGGCGCCGGTCACGCCAGTGCCAACGGCAGGCTGGAAGACGAGCACATGTTCTACCTGATGTCCCGCGGCATCCCGGAGGCCGAGGCCCGCCGACTGGTCATCCGCGGCTTCTTCGGCGAGCTGGTCGAGCAGGTCAGCGTCCCTGAGATCCGCGAGCGGGTGACGCAGGCGATCGAGAGGGAACTGGGTCGATGAGCCAGGCTAGGCCGGGGGCCGGGAACCCCGTAGTCGAGCGGGAGGGCCAATGAGCGGCTTCACCCGCGTCTGCTCGCTGGACGACCTCGACGAGGGCAAGATGCTCGAGGCCGAGGTTGACGGCGAGCCAGTCGCGATCATCTGCAGCGAGGACTCGGTGTTCGCCATCCGTAACGTCTGCTCGCATGCCGCGGTGCCGCTGACCGAGGGCGAGGTCGAGGGCTACGAGATCGAGTGCTGGATGCACGGGGCGTGCTTCGACCTGCGCACCGGCGAGTGCCTGAACATGCCCACACCGCCGGTGCCTGTGTACCAAGTGAAGATCGAGGGCGCTGACGTCCTCGTGTCGATAGAGGAGTCCTAAGTTGTCCACCCTTGAGATCAAGGACCTGCACGCGTCCGTCACCGACAAGGACGGCTCGCTGCGCGAGATCCTGCGCGGCGTCGACCTAACGGTCCGCGACGGGGAGACGCACGCGATCATGGGGCCGAACGGCTCGGGTAAGTCGACCCTCGCGTACGCCATCGCCGGGCACCCGAAGTACACCGTCACCTCCGGCAGCCTCACCCTGGACGGGCAGGACGTGCTGGGGATGAGAGTGGACGAGCGCGCCCGTGCCGGGCTGTTCCTGGGGATGCAGTACCCGGTCGAGGTGCCGGGCGTGTCAGTGTCGAACTTCCTGCGTACCGCCATCACCGCGGTGCGCGGCGAGGCGCCGAAGCTGCGGGACTTCATGAAAGAGATGCGCGGCGCGTTGGGCGGGCTGTCCATCGACCCCAAGTTCGCTGAGCGCAGCCTCAACGAGGGCTTCTCGGGCGGCGAGAAGAAGCGCCAGGAGATCCTGCAGATGGAACTGCTGAGTCCGGGGATCGCCGTCCTCGACGAGATCGACTCCGGCCTCGACGTGGATGCGCTGAAGGTCGTCGCCGAGGGCATCAACCGGTTCCGGGGGGCTACGGATGGTCGCTCTCCCGAGGAAGCACAGCCCGGCAGGCCCGGCCGCAGCGTGCTGCTGATCACCCACTACAACCGGATCCTGCAGTACGTGCAGCCAGATTTCGTGCACGTCTTCGTGGCTGGCCGGATCGTGGAAGATGGCGGCCCCGAGCTGGCCAAGGCGCTGGAGACCGAAGGCTACGAGCGGTACACGGCAGCCGGGCTGGCACGGCCATGAGCGAGTTCAGGGCGAGGCCCAGCGGGGATGTAAGCCAGCGGAGAGCCTGGCTATGAGCGCCCTCGGGGCCGGGCCTAGCGGGGATGTAAGCGAGCGGGGAGGCGGAGCACAATGACTGTGACCGGACCTTTGGACTCATCGGCCATCCGGGCGGATTTCCCGATCCTGTCCCGGCGGGTCCGCAATGACAAGGCGCTGGTTTACCTGGACTCCGGCGCGACGTCACAGCACCCGGTCCAGGTGCTAGACGCCGAGCGTGCCTACTACGAGCGGCACAACGCCGCCGCCCACCGGGGAGCGCACCTGCTCGGCGAGGAGGCCACCGAGGTCTATGAAGGGGCCCGTGCGAAGGTCGCGCGGTTCATCGGCGCGGCCTCGCCAAACGAAGTCGTCTTCACAAAGAGCACGACCGAGTCGATCAACCTGGTCGCCTACACGCTGACGAGCTCGCTGCGGCCAGGCGATGAGATCCTGATCTCGCAGATCGAGCACCACGCGAACCTGGTGCCCTGGCAGCAGCTCGCGCAGCGCACCGGAGCGACCCTGAAGTGGTTCAAGGCGCTGCCCGACGGGCAGATCGACGTCGATCCGGCACTGATCACCGAGCGGACCAAGGTCGTGGCGGTGACCGGTCAGTCGAACGTCACCGGCGTGATCCCGCCGGTCGCCGAGATCACCCGACTCGCCCACGACGTGGGCGCGCTGGTGCTCGTCGACGGCGCGCAGTCGGTTCCGCACCACCCGGTGGATGTGGCCGCACTCGACGTGGACTTCCTCGCCTTCTCCGGGCACAAGATGCTGGGCCCGCTCGGCCTTGGCGTGCTGTACGGGAAGTACGCGCGGCTGGAAGCGCTGCCGCCGTTCCTCACAGGCGGGTCGATGATCGAGGTCGTCCGCATGGAGCAGTCGACGTTCCTGCCGCCGCCCGCCCGGTTCGAGCCGGGCGTGCCGCCGGTCGCGCAGGCCGCTGGCCTGGCCGCTGCCGTCGACTACCTGACCGTGCTGGGGATGGACAACGTCGCCGCGCACGAGGAGTCGCTGACGGCGCACGCGCTCGACGCGCTGCGGGAGATCCCCGGCGTGCGGATCATCGGCCCGGACACCACCAAGGACCGTGGCGGAACCGTCGCGTTTGAGGTGGCCGGGGTTCACCCGCACGACATGGGCCAGGTGCTCGACGAGCTTGGCGTGGCGGTCCGGACCGGGCATCATTGCGCGTGGCCGCTGCACCGGGCACTGAACTGCCAGGCATCCACCCGGGCGAGCTTCTACATCTATAACACCCACGATGAGGTCGAGGCGCTCGCCGAGGGCATCCGGTACGCCCAGCGGTTCTTCGGCGTTTGAGGCGCGGTGTTCAATGGCGGAGCACTAGCGAGGTCGCAATCATATGCAACTTGAGTCGATGTACCAGGAAATCATCCTGGACCATTACCGCAACCCCCACCACAAGGGGCTGCGGGACCCGTTTGACGCCGAGGTCTACCACGTCAACCCGACCTGCGGCGACGAAGTCAGGCTGCGGGTCGCGCTGAAGGACGTGGCTGGCGAGCAGGTAGTCGAGGATGTCTCCTACGACTGCCTGGGCTGCTCGATCAGTCAGGCCAGTGCCTCGGTGATGACCGACCTCGTGACCGGTAGGCCGGTCGCCGAGGCGATGCGGATCGGCGATGCCTTCCTTGAGCTGATGCAGTCCAGGGGGCAGGCCGAGCCTGATGAGGACGTCCTGGAGGACGCGGTGGCGTTCGCGGGCGTCTCGAAGTACCCGGCACGCGTCAAGTGCGCGCTGCTCGGCTGGATGGCGTGGAAGGACGCGACCGCCCAGGCGCTAGCGCAGGCGGGTCCCGAAGCAGACGGTTCCAACCCAGGCGGAGGAGACAAGTGAGCGAGTCAGTACAGGCGGCTGTCCCCCGGGAGGATGCCATCACAGTCCTGCTGACGCAGGACGACGTTCGGGCGGTGCTGCGGGAGCTGCCCGGCCCCGAGGGCGCAGAGAACTTCGCGGAACTGCTTGTGGATGCCCGCGTGGAGGACGGCAACCTAGCCGTGCTGGTGCTGCGGACCAGCGACGCGGCCCAGCTGCCCGAGAAGGTCACCAACCAGGTCGGGGCGGCTCTTGTCGCAGCCGGCTTCCCGGACTTCAAGATCGAGTCCACCACGAGCCGGCCGATGCCGGCGATCTCCAAGGCACCGACCCAAGATGCCGTCGAGGAGGCGCTGCGCGACGTTGTCGACCCGGAGCTCGGCATCAACGTCGTCGACCTCGGCCTCATCTATGGCGTGGACATTGACGACAAGCAGGTCGCGACCATCGACATGACGCTGACTAGCGCCGCTTGCCCGCTGACCGAGGAGATCGAGGATCAGGCGTGGGAGGCGCTCAAGGGCGTGGTGAGCGACTTCCGGATCAACTGGGTCTGGATGCCGCCGTGGGGCCCCGAGCACATCACCGAGGATGGCCGCGACCAACTGCGCGCCCTCGGCTTCAACATCTGAGCTGCCTACCCTGATGGCCCGTGACCGGGATCCCGGTCACGGGCCATCAGGGTAATGCGCGGACTGCCCGGCCAGGCATGCGACGGCATCCGGGTACACCTGCAGGCCGAGTCCGCTACCAGGGTTGATCGCGATACCCACCCCAGGGGGCAGCCGGCTTACCAGCCCCGGGAAGGGGACGACGATGTGCCGCACCATACCGGTCCCGGTGGCGATGTCCCTGACCCACGCGGGGTCGCCGGAGCGGACCGGGCCGGTCGCGGCTGCCGGGTCGGCGCGCATCGCGCGAGGGTCAGACCACGTGCCCAGGCGCTGTACCGAGGTGAAGGCGGGGACGAAGTCGCAGCCTTCTTCCGGGGGCACCCCCGCGGCCTCCTCGGCCCGTCCCTGCGCAGGCGCCGTACACGTGATGATCGGCAAGACAATGGCCGACCCGTCGGTGATCGGCTTGGGGCCATCCGGCAGCGGCAGCCACAGCCGGGCGTCGGCTAGCTCGCTGAGCAGGTCCGGCAGGCGGTTCAGGTCAGCGAGGGCTGCGGTAATGGCCTGCTCGACGACCTCGCAGGAGCAGTAGTCCGCCCTGGCCGCAGAGCGAAGACCAGGCGACAGCAGGCCATCCCACGCGATGGCCCCCGGGCGCAGGAATGTGCCACCGTACGGAATCATGGTGGCCTCCTCGGGATCGTCGGGACCTACGCATGGTAAGCAATGTGATTCACACAGTGAATAGCGGCCTGCTGCCAGTGCTTGCCGGTGCTTGCCCAGGGGGCGACCCCCTGGAACCCCCGATACGGGCGCCTTGACGCGGTGCCTTCCCTCGCTCTCGCTCCTCGTTCCTCGGAGCTTCCGCTCGGTCCAGGCGCCGCGGCGCCCTATTAAGACCGGTGCTTGCCCAGGGGGCGACCCCCTGGAACCCCCGATACGGGCGCCTTGACGCGGTGCCTTCCCTCGCTCTCGCTCCTCGTTCCTCGGAGCTTCCGCTCGGTCCAGGCGCCGCGGCGCCCTATTAAGACCGGTGCTTGCCCAGGGGGCGACCCCCTGGAACCCCCACGCCTGCTGGGGGCAGCCGGACTCGGGTGATGGCGCCCGCAGGTATCCTAAAAAGGGACTGCAGCCACTAGCGGCGCGCGGGATGGCCTGAAAACGGGAGCGGGGAAAAGTGATCGTCGCCAGTGGCATCGAATTGCGTGCCGGTGCCCGGCTCCTGTTGTCGGAGGCATCCTTCCAGGTCGCGGAGGGCGACCGGATCGGCCTGGTGGGGCGAAACGGCGCGGGCAAGACCACGCTGTGCAAGGTGCTGTCCGGCACTGGGCTGCCGGCCGCCGGGACCGTCCGGCAGTCGGGGCCTGTCGGTTACCTGCCGCAGGACCCGCGCACTGGGGACCTGGACGTGCTGGCGCTGGACCGGGTTCTGTCCGCGCGTGGCCTAGATGAGGTCCGCTCCCAGATGCGCAAGGCCGAGGCCCAGATGTCGGACCCCAACCCGGACGTCGCCGAGCGGGCCATCAAGCGGTACGGCACGCTGTCGGACCGCCTCGCGGTGCTCGGCGGGTACGCGGCGGAGTCGGAGGCGGCCAGCTTGACCGCGTCGCTGGGCCTCGCCGACCGGGTGCTGCAGCAGCCGCTGCACACGCTGTCGGGTGGCCAGCGGCGGCGGGTCGAGCTGGCGCGCATCTTGTTCGGCGACTCGCGGACGCTCCTGCTCGACGAGCCGACCAACCACCTGGACGCCGACTCGATCATTTGGCTGCGTGATCACCTCAAGAACTACCGCGGCGGGCTGATCGTGATCAGCCACGACGTCACCCTGCTCGAGGCGGTTGTCAACAAGGTGTTCCACCTGGATGCGAACCGCTCCACGCTGGACATCTACAACGTCGGATGGAAGGCGTACCTGCAGCAGCGCGAGACCGACGAGCGCCGTCGCCGCAGGGAGAAGGCGAACGCTGAGCGGCAGGCCACCGCCTTGCAGCTGCAGGCCGACAAGATGCGCGCCAAGGCGACCAAGGCTAAGGCCGCGCAGAACATGCTGCGCCGGGCGGACAAGCTCATGGAGGGAATCGAGGCTGAGCGCAGCGCCGACCGGGTGGCCAAGCTGCGGTTCCCCGAGCCGGCGCCGTGCGGCCGGACCCCGCTGACCGCCACTGGCCTGTCGAAGTCGTACGGGTCGCTGGAGGTCTTCACCGACGTCGACCTGGCGATTGACCGGGGCAGCCGGGTGGTTATCCTCGGCCTCAACGGCGCGGGGAAAACTACGCTGCTGCGGCTGCTGGCCGGCGTCGAGGAACCGGACACCGGGAAGGTTATACCCGGACATGGGCTGAAAATGGGGTATTACGCCCAGGAGCACGAGACGCTGGATACCAGCCGGACGCTGCTTGAGAACATGAAGACGGCATCGCCGGAACTGACAGAAACCGAGCAAAGGCGCGTCCTTGGCTCTTTCTTGTTCGCCGGTGACGACGTGGATAAGCCCGTGGGCGTCCTTTCCGGCGGAGAGAAGACCCGCCTGGCGCTGGCGCTCCTAGTCGTATCTGGCGCGAACGTGTTGCTTTTGGATGAGCCGACGAACAACCTGGACCCGGCCAGCAGGGAGGAGATCCTCGGCGCACTGCGCGGGTACCAGGGCGCGATTGTCCTTGTCACTCACGACGAGGGCGCGGTGGACGCGCTCACGCCGGAGCGTGTCATCGTTCTTCCCGAGGGAACCGAGGACACCTGGAGCGACGATTTCGCCGAGCTGGTCGCCCTCGCTTAACCACGGCCCCGCCGTCGCGCTCCCGGCTTGACTGATATTTGCCTTGATATGGGTGGCTACTCACGCGCTGATGCGTGATCATTGCAAATGGGGGTTACGCAATGAGTGGTCCACCTAACGGGAGGTAGGTATAAGTGACCGAGGAACTCAAGAAGGGCAGCCGGGTGACCGGGTCCGATCGCGCGCAGATGGCGGCGGACCTGAAGAGCCGTTATGACGCCGGCGAGTCCATCAGGGCACTGGCCCAGGCAACGGGGAGATCGTATGGGTTCATCCACCGGATCCTCACCGAGCAGGGCGTGACCCTGCGCGGCCGGGGCGGGTCGACGCGGTCGCGGCTGGCGGCGGGCTAGAGGGGTTTCGCCGCCGGAATAACCGATACGGGAAGGGCCTGCAGCGGCTGTAGGTTGTGAGGACTATGTACGGCAGGGGCGCATTCCAAGGACCGGTCGGCCGCGGGTTCCGGCTGGACCCGGCAGTCACCAAGCAAAAGCTCAAGCCGGGCACCATCCGGCGGATCGCCGGCTACGCGCGCCCCTATCGCGGGCTGCTCATCGCCTTCCTTCTCGGCACCGCGCTGGACGCCGTCATCACGGTCGTGAACCCCTTGCTGCTGCGCGAGGTCATCGACCGGGGCATCCTGGCCCGCGACCAGACCGTCATCGTGGTCGTTGCCCTGACGGTCGCGGGCGTCGCGCTGTTCGACGTCGCCCTCGGCTTCGCGAACCGCTGGATGTCCGCGCGGATCGGCGAGGGACTGATCTATGACCTGCGCACGCAGGTGTTCAGCCACGTGCAGCGGCAGCCCATCGCGTTCTTCACCCGCGCCCAGACGGGGTCGCTGGTCAGTCGGCTCGACGGTGACGTGGTGGGCGCCCAGACGGCGATCGTGGGCACGCTGTCGTCGATCCTGGCTAACGCCCTGGCGCTGATCGTCTTGCTGGTCACGATGTTCTACCTGTCGTGGCTGGTCAGCATCATCACCTTGGTGCTTATCCCGTTCTTCATCCTCCCGGCGCGGCTGGTCGGCCGCAGGATGCAGCGCCTCACGCGAGAGACCATGCAGCTCAACGCTGAGATGGGCTCCATGATGACCGAGCGCTTCAACGTGGCCGGCGCGATGCTCGTCAAGCTCTTCGGCCGGCCGCGCGACGAGGCCACGGCGTTCGCGGGCAACGCCGCCAAGGTCCGCGACGTCGGGGTCACCCAGGCGATGTACGGCCAGGTGTTCCCGATCATGATCGGCCTGCTCGCCGGGGTCGTCTACGCCCTTGTGTACGGGGTGGGCGGCACCCTGGTCGTTCACGGCGCGCTCAAGATTGGCACGCTCGTGGCGCTGTCACAGCTGATCACCCGCGTGTACGGCCCGATCGCGTCCTTGTCCAACGTGCAGGTCCAGGTGATGACCGCGCTGGTCAGCTTCGACCGGGTCTTTGAGGTCCTCGACCTGGAGCCGCTGATCACGGAGAAGCCTGGCGCGGTCGCGCTGTCCCGGCTATCGGCCGCCGACCAGCCCGGTGCGCAAGAGGCGTCCCCTGAAATCCGCTTCGACCACGTGTTCTTCCGCTATCCCACGGCGGCGGAGGTGTCCCTGGCATCGCTGGAGTCGATCGCGCTCAAGGTGCCCGAGCGTGTCGACGCGGGTTCCACCGTGCTAAGGGACGTCTCATTCACCGCCCCGCCCGGCCAGCTCACCGCGCTGGTCGGGCCCTCAGGTGCGGGCAAGACCACGATCACGCAACTGGTCGCCCGGATGTATGACCCGGACGACGGCGCCGTCCGCATCGGCGGCCTGGACCTGCGGGACGTCACACTGGAGTCGCTGCACGACGTGGTCGGCGTCGTCACCCAGGACGCGCACTTGTTTCACGACACGCTGCGCGCCAACCTGGCCTACGCTCGGCCGTCGGCGACGCAGGAGGAGGTCATCGAGGCGTGCGTGGCGGCGCAGATCTGGGACCTGATCTCGATGCTGCCCGACGGCCTCGACACGATCGTGGGCGACCGCGGCTACCGGCTGTCCGGCGGCGAGAAGCAGCGGGTCGCCCTCGCCCGGCTGCTGCTCAAGGCCCCATCGGTCGTCGTTCTCGACGAGGCCACCGCGCACCTGGACTCCGAGTCCGAGGCGGCCGTCCAGCGTGCACTGAAGACCGCGCTCACCGGACGCACCTCGCTGGTGATCGCTCATCGCCTGTCCACCATCCGGGAGGCCGACCAGATCCTGGTCATCGACGGCGGCCAGGTGGCCGAAAGCGGCCGCCATGAGGACCTGCTCGCTGACGGCGGCCTGTACGCCGAGCTGTACCACACCCAGTTCGCCGGCCAGGCGCACAACCCCGTCTAGGCCGCGGGGTGGTCAGGCGTAGCCTAGGCGGCGCAACTCCTCACCCGCGACGCTCTCGATGTCGGCGACCTGGGCCGCCGCCAGGACGCGCCGCCAGCTGGTCGCCTCGCCGCGCGACTTGCGGTTGGCCGGGACGACCGGTGCCGCGACGGTGGCCTGGGTGAACTCCGACAAGGCGGTGGCCGCGCCGCCCGGGGAACGGACCATGTCCTCATACCGCAAGGTCTTGAGCTGGCCGTCGGGGAAGCTCCTTGCGCAGCCGGGCCGCCAGCCGGACCGCCCACCGCCAGCGCAGCGCGCACTTGCCCGCAGCAGACGCTGTGTTCCACGTGGCCCGGTCGAGCTCGTCCTCGACGCCGTAGAACGGGTTGGGGAACTCGCTGTCGATGTTGACCACGCTCGGCCGGTACCACGCCTGGAGGTCGGGATCGGCGAGCATCCCGGCGACCACGTCGCGGCCGTCGCGGACCACCTGGACGATCTGGGCATCAGGAAACGCCTCGATCAGCTCCTCGGTGCAGTAGGCCAGGTCCGGCGTGGCATCACCAAACCGCGCCAGGCCTCGCGACTCCGCGCAGGGTCCGACCTGGCCGGCGACAAGTCCCGCCGCCGACCGGCACTGCGGGGTGCACTGCAGGCACCCGGTCGGCGTGAGCTGCCAGGCTTGCGCGAACGCGTCCCTTACCACCGTGACCGCGGCCGTTCCGCGCCCCCTCAGCAAAGAGGGGCGGCGGGCGAAGCCCTGCACGGCCTGCAGCACCGCCGGCTGGCCGATGGTGACGTGGAACCCCGGGGACAGCTTGAGCGCGGCTCCCACCTCGGGCACGCCAGAGTGCGGCGCCCCGATCACGAAGACCGGCCGGGCGACCTTCCGCGAGTTGACGATAAGGATGTAACGCGAAGACATAGCGAACCGTGGGTCACCTGGCCGTAGTGAAGGCGAGCACAGACTCCAACCTCCTGGTCGCTGCCATCGGGCGCGCTACCGGCGATGGCAGTGTCGTAAGGGAGCACTGAGGGCCATTGCGCGCATGCGACCGAGCAGGCGACTTCGCAACACGGCAGAATAACCCTCACTCCCCGATACCGTACTCGCTGCGGGGAGCGCGTAGGCTGCTTCCATGCGCGTCCCCTGCCTTCCCAGGGGGACGACCCCCGGGACTCCCCGATACACGCCCAATGGAAAGGCGGCTGTACCGGGCGTGCGCCGTGTCGTCGTTCCCGCCCTCGTTGTCGGTGCGTGCGTCCTGGGCATCACCGGCTGCTCGTCGCTCGACAAGGAACTCGGCCAGCAGCAGGCCGTTGTCAGCTTCCAGGACGGGACGTCCAACACGGCGCGCCTGCAGGTGCGCGCCGCATGCGGCAAGCTGCCCGACGTTGCCCCGGTCCCGCTGCCCGCTGGCGTGCCGCTGTCGGAGAGCCTCAGCCAGGTCACCTTCAACGTCACCAACGCCGACGACGCCGAAGAGGCGCGCTTGCAGGAGTGCCTGGCGAAGTACCCGTCCGTGTCCGGGCTGGACTTCGAGGACTCCACCGACATGGGCAACTGAGCAGCGCGATCCCCGTCGCCCGCTGGCAACGTTGCCGCAAGGCCAGCCTCTGTGGTCGCGAGATTCGTGACATGCGTAAATTCCTTCATTTCGAGTCGGTATAGTAGCCCCTTGTCTAGTTAATCGATAGAGATTGGGTTCTACATGCGACGCATCCTGGCATCAGCCGCCGCCGTCGGCGCCGCGCTGCTCGTCGCGGCGTGCTCTTCCGGGTCTGGCTCCACCTCCGCAAGCGGCGCCGCTGCCCCAGTCACCGTGCGGCTGGGCTATCTTGCCAACATCACCCACGCCCCGGCCCTCGTCGCGGTGAAGGAGGGCTACTTCGCCAAGGCCCTCGGCTCCGCGGGCAAGCTCCAGACCACGACCTTCACCTCCGGCACCCAGGAGACGACCGCGATCTTGGCCGGCCAGCTCGATGCCGCCTACGTGGGGCCGAACCCGGCCATCAACGCCTGGCAGAAGTCCGGCGGCACCGCGATCAAGATCATCTCCGGCGTGGCCACCGGCGGCGCCTCCTTCGTCGTGAAGCCGTCCATCACCAGCGCCGCCCAGCTCAAGGGCCAGGCCATCGCCACCCCCTCGCTCGGCAACACCCAGGACGTGGCCATCAGGTACTGGCTGAAGCAGCAGGGCCTGGCCACCAGCATTACCGGTGGCGGCGACGCCTCCGTCCGGCCCACCACGTCCAACTCCGACGCGGTGCTTGAGTTCGAGTCTGGCCAGATCGCTGGTGCCTCCGAGCCCGCGCCGTATGACATCGAGATGGTGAATGACGGCGGCAAGGTCCTGTTCTCCGAGCCGGGCGTCACCACCTTGCTCGTGGTGACCCAGTCGTTCCTGTCCGCGCACCCGGCCATCGTCGCCGACCTGCTCAAGGCGCAGGTTCAGGCCAACGACTTCATCAAGTCCAACCCGGCGCAGGCGCAGGCAGACGCCAACGCCGAGCTCGCCGCCTACACCGGCAAGCCGCTGAAGGCATCCCTGGTCGCCGACTCGTTCAAGGAGATCACCTTCACCGACGACCCGGACGCGGCGTCGCTGTCCCAGGACGCGAGCGAGGCCGTCAGCCTCGGACTGCTCAAGCCGGTCAGCCTGAGCGGCATCTTCGACCTTGGACCGCTCAACACCATCCTCGCCGCCGCCGGCGAGCCACAAGTGAGCGGCTCGTAGCCCGCGATGACCACCACATCTGCGACGCAGGCAGTGCCGGGCGCCGCGGCGGCGGTCACGCTGTCCGGCGTCTCCAAGGTGTACGGCAAGGGCGCCACGGCCATCCGGGCGCTCGATGAGGTCTCCCTGACCATCGAGCCGGGCGAGTTCACCTGCCTCATTGGCGCGTCAGGCTGCGGGAAGTCCACACTGCTGTCCCTGGTCGCGGGCCTTGAGAGGCCCACAAGCGGCGCGATCGGCGTCGGTGGCCGGGTCGCGTTCATGTTCCAGGAAGCCGCGCTGTTTCCGTGGCTGTCGGCGGCTGGCAACGTCGAGCTCGCGCTGCGCGCCCGCGGCATTCCCCGTGCCGAGCGCAAGGCCAGGACCAGGGAGCTGCTGGAGACCGTGCGGCTCGGCGGCTTTGGCACCAAGCGCCCGCATGAGCTTTCCGGCGGCATGCGGCAACGAGTCGCGCTGGCCCGCGCCCTGGCACAGGACGCGGACGTGCTGCTGATGGACGAGCCGTTCGGCGCGCTCGACGCGATGACCCGTGACCTGCTGCACGATGAGCTCGACCGGATCACGGCCGGGCGCGGGATCACCGTCTTGTTCGTCACCCACAACGTCCGCGAGGCCGTCCGGCTCGGGGACCGGGTCGTCGTCATGTCCAGCCGTCCCGGCCGGGTCCTTGAGGAGTTCCCGGTAACGGTCCCGCGGCCCCGCCGCATCGACTCCGCGCCCGTCGCCGAGCTCGCCGCCACCATCACCGACACGCTCCGCGCGGTCATCGCCGGGAAGGGAGGCCGTCATGGCGGCTAACACTGACGCTGCCATCGCTGGCCTCGACGCCCTCGAGCAGCCCGAGCCGGGCGCGTCCCGGCGCGACAGCCTCGCCACCCGGGCCTGGAAGGGCACCTGGCCCAAGCTCCTAGCCGTCGCGATCGTGTTGGCCATCTGGGAGGTCATCGCGGCCTCCGGGTGGAAGAAGCTCATCTTCCCCGCTCCCGGCCCGACCCTCGCGAACCTGTGGGACCAGCTGGGCACCGGGCTGCTGTGGCACGCCATGGGCACCACGTTGTACCGCGCGCTGATTGGCTTCGCGCTCGCGCTCCTCATCGGGTCAGTCGTCGGCGCCCTAGTCTCCCGCGTCGGGCCGCTGCGGGCGGCGGTCGGGTCCCTGCTCACCGGCTTGCAGACAATGCCGTCCATCGCGTGGTTCCCGTTCGCGATCATCTTGTTCGGCCTGACGACGCAGGCGATCATGTTCGTGATCGTGCTGGGCGCCGCGCCGTCCATCGCCAACGGCCTCATCGCTGGCGTCGACTACACCCCGCCGCTGCTGCTCAAGGCCGGGCACATGATGGGACTGCGTCGCCTGTCGCTGTACCGGCACCTTATCCTCCCGGCGTCGCTCCCGTCGTTCGTCGCGGGGCTGAAGCAAGGCTGGGCCTTCGCCTGGCGGTCACTCATGGCAGGCGAGCTGCTGGTCGTCATCGCGAACCAGCCGTCACTCGGCGTCCTGCTGTCGACCGACCAGGACCAGGCCGACATGGCCAGCGCGACCGCGATCATGATCGTGATCCTGGTGATCGGCGTCGTGGTCGACAGCGCGTTCAGCACGGCCGACAGGTCGCTACGCCGCCGCTGGGGACTGTCTTAACAGCGCGCCGTTAACCCTGCCGGCCCGTCCGCGGTCCTTACGCCGGCTCCTCGCGGGCATGCATGACATCCCCGGACCCGGTTGCGGCCAGGCCGGGCAGGGGTGCGGCCGCGAGCCGCAGGAAGCGGGCCGCCAGCGCGAACGTCCGCGTGACGCTGCGGCTGGCCAGCCGCTCCTGGTAGGCGAGGTACCGGCCCCGTTCCCAGGTCTGGCCGCGCGGGGTCAGTTCCCCCGCCTCCGGGGGCGGCAGCGAGCTCCAGGTCAGCGCGGTGCCGGTCCCGGGGCCGGTCGGCACCACCGTGATGAACTCCGCGGGATCCAGGTGGACCCCCATCTGGTTGCGGACGTAGCGAAGGCCGGCCAGGGTCTGCTCGATCTCCGCGCGCTGCTGCGGTGACTGTGCGTCCAGCGCGGCGTCGTAGGCGCCGGGAAGGTAGCGGACGAGCGTGGCGTCGACGATCGTCACCCACCAGGTCGCATCGCTTACCGCCACGGCCGCGTGCCTGGGGTCGAGGACGCGGGCGCGGGCCAGCCGACCGGCCGCCTCAGACATCGCGCTCAGCGACCAGTCGAGCGCGGCCGCCGAGACGTTGGCGTGCCGCGCGTTGGCCTTGTTCCACGCGAGCCGGCACTCCGCCGAGCAGAACCGGGAATGCTCTCGCCGCGGGAGGAACTCCGTTCCGCACTGCTCACACCGGCGCACATCGGCCATCTGCCTACTATATGCCGTCATTGGTAACCCCGATCGCCTCGTCATGACGTCCAGTCCCCGTCACGCGGTGAGCGACGGCTCTGCCGACAGGCGCACCGCGGCCAGTCGCAGGTCCAGGGCACGCGGCACGCCCGCCGATCAGAACCGGGCGTGCTCCTGAGGCGGCGTGAACTGCGTGCCGCATCGCCCGCATGCCCGGATGTCAAGCATCTAGACAGGCTAGGCGACAACCGGATCAGGGCCTTGAACCCAACATGACCTCACGGTGACGAACGGATGTACATTGGGCGCTGATCTTAGGTGTTGACATGGTGGTCGGCGTGTTGCGAGGTGATACGGATGTGCCGAGCGTGGTGTTCATGTGTGTTCGCCGTATCACGAGCCGCCACGGGGCTCGCTCGTGAGGAACACCGGGCCGCTCTCGCCCGCGTGGGAGGCCGTGACAGTATTTGATCATGGCAACGACCACAGAGCTACGGCACGCACTTGGCAAGATCGGCATCTGGATGCCACCGATGTCGGCGCTCGGCCTCGACCCGCGACAGTACGGGCGGGAGATCGAGAGTCGGGGGTTCCGTTCTGTCTGGTTCCCCGGGGTCAATGACAGCAAGAGCCTGGACGCGGTCGAGGCGACGCTCGCCGGGACCAGCGACCTGTATGTCGGCACCGGCATCGCGAGCGTCTGGCACTGGGACCCAGCGGACCTGGCCGCCCGGGCAGACCGCCTCGTTGCCAGCTATGGTGACCGGTTCATCCTCGGCCTCGGCAACAGCCACGCCCCGGTCGTCCAGGCACTGGGCCAAGCGTACACGAAACCATACTCGAAGACGGTCGAGTTCCTCGACGCGCTACCCGACACGCAGGCACCGGTCGTCCTCGCCGCCCTCGGCCCGAAGATGCTCGAGCTGTCGCGGGATCGCACGTTCGGCGCGCACCCGTACTTCACCCCGCCCGAGCACACCGCCTTCGCGCGCCAGGCCATCGGCCCGCAGCCGCTGCTCATCCCGGAGGTCGCGCTGTCCCTCACGCCGGGTGCCGACGGCGCCGAGAACGCCCGCGCGTACGCCGCGTTCTACCTGCAGCTGCCCAACTACACGAGCAACCTGCGCCGCTTTGGGTTCACCGACGCTGATATCGCAGGCGGTGGCAGCGACCACCTTATTACCACCATCACGCCGAACGGGCCGGCCGAGTCTCTCGCCCGCATTCGTCAGCATCTGGACGCCGGTGCCGACCATGTGGTGGTCCAGCTCCTTGGCCCGGCAGGGAAGTTCGCGGCCGACAGTCTTGGCGAGCTCGCGGAGCTTGCCGCTGAACTGCTGACGTGAGGCCGCAGGCCGCACCGCACCAGCCCCTGCCCGCCCCCGGCGCCAGTCGTCCCGGCGGGCAGGGTCAACGGGGCCGGTCAGCGGGGCGACCTGTCGGGGCGCAGCAGCGCGAGGCGCAGGTCTCCCCGTACGAGAAGCTCTAGGACAGGCTCCGCGACGCGGCACTGACCCCGGCCGAGAGCGCGGACTTCCTCGCCAAGGCAGCCTGCGAGATCGTCGCCGGCTGACCACCGCATTCGCGATACGTGCGTTGGTGAGAAATGCGCGCACATCGGTGCGGCGAGCGTCCGGTGGCGTGATAATGGAGCATCGGGTATCGCGCTGGGCGGGAGGGCGGTCTGGTGGCAGGGGAACTGGCGGCGCTCGCGGCGGACATGACGCCGTACATCACTACGGCGCTGAGCGCGTATGGCGGAGCGGTGCTGGCGAAGGTCCGGGATGACACGGCGGACGCGACCGTCGGACTGGGCCGCAGGCTACTGCAGCTGATCTTCGGCCGGAAGAACGACGGTGAGCCGCTGCCGGTGGTGCTGGCTGACGTTATCGAGAACCCCAGCGACGCGGACTACCTTGGCACGCTGCGGGCCGCGATCCGCAAGGTCCTGGAGGCCAACCCGGCGATGCTGGCGGAAGCCCGCGAGATGCTGGCCGAGGCCCGGCCGAACGTGACCGGCAACCAGAGTGCGCAAGCCGATCGCCACGGTGTCGCCCAGACCGTGACGGCGGGCCGCGATGCGTTCGTCATTGCCAAGGGCGACCAGACGATCTACCGCACCACCGACTGAGCCAGGTGCGAGGTAGGCGGCATTGCGCTGGGGAGGCGGGGCCTCTTAGGGGCGGCGGAGCGCGGCGTCGCGTTCGGCGTGGTCGAGGTCGCGTAGCCGCGTCAGCGCCGGGACGGCGGCCGACAGTGCCGCCGCGTCCTCCGGCGGGAGCTGGCTGACCAGGGCCGCGAACGCCTCCGTGCCCGCACGGCGGCGGCGGACTATGTACTGTCGGCCGGCCTCGGTGACTGAGACCAGGGAGACCCGCTTGTCTTTCGGGTCGCCGCTGCGCGCGACGAGGCCCTGCTTTTCCAGCGACGCGATGAGCGTCGTCATGGATGGCTGTGTCACGCCCTCGATGGCGGCAAGCTCAGTGATCCGCCTAGTGCCGGTGCGGTCCAGCGTGGCCAGCGTGGCCAGCGAGGTAAGGCTGATGTCGCGAGGTGCCCGGCGCAGCAGCGTAGCGAGCAGCCCATAGACCGCGGCGGCCGAGGCAAGGCCGGTCTCGTCCGCGCTCATCACGTCGCTGTTCATGACAGGGAGCATAGTGGCGCACCCCTTTCGCCGTTGCATTGACGGCCTATATAGGAGAAGAATATAGTACTCCTATGCAAAATACTAGTCGCCATGCGAACGGTCACGACGCTGGCGGGAATGGCGGCACCGTCAGCCCCTTCCGCCAGCCGAAGGCCGTCTGGGCCGTCGCCTTCGCCTGCGTCATATCGTTCATGGGCATCGGCCTCGTCGACCCGATCCTGCCGTCGCTGGCCAGCAAGCTGAAGGCCAGTCCTGCCCAGGTTGAGCTGCTGTTCACCAGCTACCTGGTCGTCACGGCGGTCATGATGCTCGTCACCGGGTGGGTCTCTAGCCGCATCGGCGCCAAGCGCACCCTGGTCACCGGCCTGGTCCTCATCGTCGTCTTCGCAGGCATAGCCGGCAGCAGCCATAGCATCAACGAGATCGTCGAGTTCCGCGCGGGCTGGGGCCTGGGCAACGCGCTGTTCATCGCGACCTCCCTCGCCGTCATCGTGGGCTCCGCCTCCGGCGGCATGGCTGGCGCGATCGTGCTGTATGAGACCGCGCTTGGCGTCGGCATCGCCTGCGGCCCGCTGCTCGGCGGACTCCTTGGCAACATCAGCTGGCGCGGCCCGTTCTACGGCGTGTGCGTGCTGATGTTCATCGCCCTGATCGCGACCATCGTCTTGGTCCCCAAGACGCCGCCGGCCGAGCGCAAGACGTCGATCATCGAGCCAATCGCCGCGCTGCGGCACCGGGCCCTGACGACGACCGGACTGACCGGCCTGCTCTACAACTGGACGTTCTTCACCATCTTGGGCTACGCGCCGTTCCTGATGGAGCTGTCCCCGCTGCGGCTGGGCGCGGTCTTCTGCGGCTGGGGCATCTTCGTGGCGATCTTCGCGGTCTTCGGCGCACCCTGGTTCAAGGCACGCCTCGGCACCCCGAAGACCCTCTACTGCTCCTTCACGTTCATGGCGATCCTGTCAGCCATCATCGGCATCTGGCCCGGGAACAAGGCCGCCGTCATCGGCGCGACCGTCGCCTCCGGCATCGTCATTGGCCTGAACAACACGCTTGTCACCACGGCCGTCATGTCCATTGCCCCAGTCCCGCGCCCGATCGCCTCCGCGACCTACGGATTCGTCCGCTTCATCGGCGGCGGCCTGGCCCCGTTCGTGGCCGGCAAGCTGGTCGAGTACTACAACCCGCACGTGCCGTTCCTCCTCGGCTCCGGCACGGTCCTGCTCGCGGGACTCGTCCTGGCCACGGTGCACCGGCCACTGGCGGCCGCCGACGTCGAGTCCACGCAAGCGGTTTCCCACGACCGGGCTGACGCGGAACAAGCCGCCGCCGAGGTCCCCGGCATCCCCGACGAGGCGGTCCTGGCCGCGGAGGCCCTCACCGAGGGCCGCGCCCTCGGCAACAAGTAGCGTGCTCTTCCACTAGTCGATCGCGACCTCGGCCTCGATCTCTACAGGGATGCCGAGCGGGAGCGCCGCCACGCCGATCGCCGACCTGGCGTGCGCTCCCGCCTCAGGTCCCCACAGGTCAAGGATGAGATCGGAGAAGCCGTTGATCACTGAGGGCATGCGGGTGAAGCCGTCCGCGACGTTCACCATGCCGAAGACGCGCAGCCAGCCCGTCACCCGGTCCAGGTCGCCGATGGCGCGCTGCAGGCTGGCAAGCACAGACAGCGCCGTCAGTCGGGCCGCCTCATAAGCGTCGGTCTCGGAGACCTGCGCGCCCACCGTGCCGAGTAGGGCCGCCGGGATCGACCCGTCGGGCAGCAGCGGCCCGTGCCCGGAGACGAACGCCCGCCCGGGCCGGTCGCCGGGCCACAGCCGGACCCACGGGAACGGCAGCACCATGCCCGGCGGAGCGGCCATCGGCGCGGGCAGGACAAGGCCACGATCGGCGAGGCGTTCCTCGATGCGCATAACGACAATTATGCCGGATCATGATCGGTGTCGGGGGAACTGCGCCCCGCCAGGATCCGGCTAAATGACTATTTCATGCACTGACGCCCAGTTGCTTTAGCAGTCACGCTGCGAGCGAAAGGCAGATTCGGGCATGCGGAAAGCGGGTGCGCCCGTCGCCAGTAACTGCCCGTATGCCCATACCCGGCGTCGGCCGTATAGTTTTTACGACCTCCTCACCCGCGATGGAAAGCAAGTGCCACGACCGCGTGCCACGGGTCCTGGGGCGGCCTTCTGCGGCTGGGCTGGTCATCGGCAGCGTCGGCTAGACCACGCGGGACGACCGCGTCGGCTACGCTTTGCGGATGGCAGGGGAAAACGTCAGTACCGCGCGCCTCGCGGTGCTGATTGACGCGGACAACGCGCAGGCGTCGATCACCGAGGCGCTGCTGGCTGAGGTCGCCAAGTACGGTACCGCGCATGTCAAGCGGGCCTACGGTGACTGGACCAGCACCAACCTCAAGGGATGGAAGGACCAGTTGCTGGCCCAGTCCATTCAGCCGATCCAGCAGTTCGCCTACACCAGGGGCAAGAACTCCACGGACGCCGCCATGGTCATCGACGCCATGGACCTGCTGTACTCGGGCCGGTTCGACGGTTTTTGCCTGGTGTCAAGCGACAGCGACTTTACCCGGCTCGCCGCGCGACTGCGGGAGTCGGGGCTGCACGGTGTACGGCTTCGGCGAGCGCAAGACGCCCGGGCCGTTCGTGGCGGCCTGCGACAAGTTCATCTACATCGAGAACCTGCGCCAGACCGAGGAGGACGACGAGTCACCCGAGGCGCCCCCGGCCGCCACGAAGAAGGTGACCGCCGCTCAGTTCAAGGCCGATACCGCCCTCGTCGCACAGTTGCGGCACGCGGTCGAGGCCGCCTCAGGCGACGATGGCTGGGCAGGCCTGGCCTCCGTGGGCCAGATCCTGACCAATCGCAGCCCCGACTTCGACTCCCGGACCTGGGGGTACGCCAAGCTCAGCGACCTGGTGACCGCCACCAAGCTGTTCGATATCGAGAACCGGGGATCCGGCGACGGCAAGCCAGGCGTCATCTTCGTCCGCCCTAAGCCTCGCCAGACCACCCGCCGCCGCAGCGGCGCTCGCCAGCCAGCCAGCGAGCAGCAGAGCACGAAGACCAGCTAGCCAGCCGATCCGACCAGGCCCGAGTAGTCAGCGATGACGCGCGCCGCCATCCCGTGTCCTGCGGGCGGGTCATTGACCGCGAACTGCTCCAGGTAGTCCAGCGCCACCTCGGTGACGGGGCTGCCTGGCGACGCGATGCCGGGGATGTCCAGGCGCAGGGTGCCGCCTGGCGCGGCGGAAATGGTGAGCCGGGCGGCGACGTCGTAGAACAGCAGCGCGCCACCGTCAGTGGTACGCAGCCCGAAGACGGAGTCGGTGGTGGCCGAGTGACTGGACGTTATGGACGAATGGGGGGAAATAGCCTTGCGGAGGGACATCAGCTCCTCCTTATCGGCCAGGTTGCCCGGGTCGGCGGGCTGGCCGGCCCCGGATTCGATGGCGGTCGCGGTCGCGGCGCTAGCGGTGGCGGGCGATAGCGCCAAGGAGGTGTCCGACGGCGGGACGGCCGTGGCGTACCCGCTGACGTTCAGGGCGATCGACGCCATCGCGACCGGCGTCAAGACGAACGGCTCGATGGCGTTGCGCCACGGCGCGCCGGCAGCGGCCTGCGTGAACACCAGGTACTCGGCGTTGATCACCGCTCCTGAGCGTGAGGAGCCGCGCAGCAGGGCGTTCGTCACCCGAACCGCGAACCAGTGCGGGTAGGCGGCGGGGGACTCCAGCGGGATGTAGTAGCTGGCCGCGACCGGGCCGAACGCCGGGTACCCGGCGGCATGGCTTGCCCGCTGCGCGGCGTAGATCCCCGCGTCGATCGCGAGGCTGCCGCCGGTCTCCACGCCTGCGAGCAGGGACTGGCTGGCCTGGGCATTGGCGGTGTTGTTCGCCGCGGTATAGGCCGCGAGGACGTGGCGGGCCTGGGACTGGGTGACGGGCGGCTGCCAGGCCGTGGCCGGGCTGGCCGGCGCGACGCTCGTGCTTGCCGGTGACACGGTGCCGGATGGCAGCGTCGATGACGGCAGCGACCGATTCCCCGTGTGCGTCACGATCACGACGCTGAAGCCGAGCGCGGCGGCGGCGACCGCGCAGATGCCGACAAGCAGCCGCCGGGGCCGCCGGGGCCGCCGGGGGACATCAGGCCGCCAGGGCTCGCCGTGAGGGTCCGTCCCAGGCGCCCAGGCCTCACCTAGCTGTGGCAGCTGCTGCCAGGAATCAGTCGCCAGCGGCGCCGGCTCGCTGCCCAGGTACCCGAGCTCGTCGTACCCCGCGTACTCGTCCCAGCCGCAATCATCGGCGCTGCCGGTACCTGTCCGGTCGGCGGGCGCGTGGCTAGGACGGGCGTCGGGCTCCAGGTAAGCGTCGACGCCGCGGTAGTCGGTCTGGTCATAGGTCACCGGCTGGAGCCAGGTGTCGTCGTCGAAGTAGGCGCCGTTGTCCCAGTTGCTCACACTCGTGACTACGTAGCGAATCCGAGTGGGGTTCAAGGAGTAGTTAAAATCCGGGGTGCGGAGCTCGGGCGAGCAGGGCCTGGCCGGGCCTGGCGTGCTTCACGATCGCCTCAATTCTTTAGCTGCAAGATGTCGGGCACCGCCGACAGCGTCGCGAGCACCGCGCCGATCGCCGAGTCGATCTTCTCCCGCTGCGCGAGGGTGGCCGCGCTCGGCAGCCGCCACTGGGAGCTGACCGTAGTGGCGAGCAAGGCGCTTTGCAGGCTGTCGAGCTGCTTGTCGGCCGTCGCGATGAGGCTCGGCGCGCGGACGCTGATCAGCGGTGCGAGCTCGGTGAGGATGGTCCGGGTGACCTGCGCGTCCGCGTAGGTCTCGGGGTACTCGGCCCCGGCGCCCTCGTCGTCAAGCCGCGACAGGTGGTCGCGCAGCGCGTCCTCGAGGATCTCGTGCGCGCGGATCGGGAGGGTCGTCGGGTCGCCCGCCAGCGACGGGGAGTCGAGGTTTGCCTGCACCCGGCTCACGTTGAGCGCAAGTTGCCTGGTCACCGTGAGCAGCGCGGCCACGGCCTGGCCGTGCCACAGGCCGTACTCCAGCCGGTGCAGCCCGGTGAACTGGCGGTCGCTCACCCCGTCAGCCAGCCCGTACTGCAGCCCGTCGACCGTCTGGCCGAGCGGGCCGAAGCTGTCGTAGGACGCTCCGGCCAGTTCCCAGCTCAGCTGCGCGGCCAGCCAGTCCGACCGGGCCGCCGTCAGGTTCCCGGCCGACAGGTCCGCCTCGATCCGGGTCACCGCGGCGGCGAGCGCGGACAGCTGTCGCGCCGCATACGCCCGGTACTCGTTGTTCGGGCCGGCCAGTTGCTCCACCGTCACCGGGTCCACTGGGACGGGCCCTGGCCCGGACTTCCCGACGATCGTCAGCGGCAGCGAACGGGTGACGGGCAGGCCGGCCAGGTAGCAGTAGAACTGGTAGGTGCCGCTGCTCAAGCTGATCGTCAGCTGGTCGGACGAGCTGGGAGCAAGCGTCTCGACCTCAGCGACGATCCCGCCGCTCGGCGTCTGGAGGTCCACCCCGCCCGCCGCCGTGGCATTGCTGGCGATCGTCAGGACTCGCGTCCCGGCGGCGGTTGAGGCACTGCCCCACTGGCTCGCGCACGAGGTATCCGTCACCGTCACGGCGCTGGTCACGCTGCCAGCGGCGGGCAGTGCCCAGGCCGCAATCCCCGCACCTCCCGCCACCAGCACCGCTACCGCGCCCGCGATAGTCCAGCTGCGGCGTCTCACGTGGCTTAGCGTACGTTACGCGAGCAGTATGCGGCCGTACCAGTCGCTGGCGTCCGCCACGCCCGGCAGCACGAAGAAGTAGCCGCCGCCGAACGGCTGCACGTAGTCGACTAGCGGCTCGTTGATCAGCCGCGTCTGAACGGTCTCGAACTGCCGCTGGATGTCTTGCTGGTAGGCGATGAAAACGTGCCCGGTCTGCATGTTGCCGTTTACGTCGAAGCCGAGGTCGTAGTTGTATGACCGGCGGATCAGCCGCTGGTCCGCGGTGGCCGTCGTCCGCGGGTTGGCCAGCCGGATGTGGGAGTCCAGCGGGATGACCTTCCCGTGCGGGTCGGCCGCGTAGTCAGGCGTGTCGAACTCGCTGTTGCCGTCCAGCGGGGCCCCGCTGTCGCGCCGCCGGCCGAACATCGTCTCCTGCTCGTTGATCGACACCCGGTCCCAGAACTCCACCAGCATCCGGATCAGCCGGACCACCTGGTAGGTGCCGCCCTGCGTCCAGGCGGGCTGGGCGGGATCGTCCACCCAGACCAGCTCGGAGGCCAGGGGCCCGTCGGGTTCGCGGTGCCGTCCTTGAACCCCAGCAGGTTCCTGGGGGTTCCCGACGGCCGGGGCGGCGAGGCGTAGCCCTGCATCTTCCACCGCGGCTGCATCCAGCCCCTAGTGTGCTTGGCGATCAGGCGCAGCGCGTGGTGGACCGCGTCCGCGTGGTTGGCGCAGATCTGCAGCGACAGGTCACCGCCGGTCCAGGCGGCCTCGAGGGCGTCGTTCGGGAACGCGGTCATCCCGGTCAGCTTCAGCGGCTTTTGGCTGGCCAGGCCGAAGCGCTCGTCGAACAGGCTCGAGCCGAAGCCGACGGTGATCGTCAGCCCGTCGGCTGGCATCGACGGCCCGAGCACGTCGCTGTCGGCTGGCGGCGCGGAGATCCCCAGGGTGGGCATGGGGCCGCCGGTCGTGAGGGTCCGCGCCAGCGAGGTCAGCGTCTGCAGCAGGGCGGTGAGCTCTGTCCTGCTGGTCCCCACCACGTCGAACGCCGCGACAATCGACGCCGCCTGCTTGCCAGCCGGCGTGGGCGCCAGGATGCCCGCCTGGTTCGGCCCGTGGAACGGGTAGGCCGCCGCCTCAGCGATCGTGTCACCAGTTGTCGCGGCGTCGGCGTCGGCGTGCGCGCCGCCGATCAGCACCCCGCCGGCCAGGGCGGTCCCGGCCGCGCCTGATACGGCGCCCTTCAGGAAGTTGCGGCGACTGGGGGTCATGGGTTCCTCACCTCAAGAAGGTCCGGGACGGACGAGAGCGACTCCAGCAGCACCCCGATAGCTGAGTCGACGGCTTGTCGCGTGCGCAGCGGCACCTGCGCGGGAGTGCGCCACTGGGCACCCGAGCGGGTGGCGAGCAGCGCGTTGGCCAGGGCCGCCTGCTCGCTTTGGATCGTCTGCAGCAGGCCAGGCTGCCGGGTGGAGATGAGCGAGCCGAGGTAGCCGACCACGACCTCGTCGACCTGCAGGTCGGCGTACGTCATCGGGTAGGCCGCGCCCGCGCCCTGGTCGTCAATGCCGGACAGGTGGTCGCGCAGCGCGTCCTCGAGGATCTCGTGCGCGCGGATCGGCAGCTGCGCGGGGTCGCCGGCGAGGTTGACGCTGGACAGGTTCTTGCGCACCGCGGCGACGTTCGCCGCCAGCTGGTTCGCCACCGGCAGCAGCGCCGACGCGCTCTGCCCGTTCCACAGGCCGTACTCCAGGCGGTGCAGCCCGATGAAGCCCGGGTCATGGACGCCTTGCGGCAGCGTGGTCGGCAGCAGGTCGACATCGAGGCCGAGCTGGCCGAAGCTGTCGTACGACGCGCCGACACGCTCCCACTCCAGCTGCGCGGCCAGCCAGTCAACCTTGGCCCTGGCGATGTGGCCGGCCTTCAGGTCGCCTTGAATGAGCGCGACGTCGGCCTCCAGCTTGACCAGGACGCCGGCGGCGTAGGCCTGGTAGGAGTTGTTTGGCGGCGTGAGCTCGGCCGCCGTGACGGGCGCGGGGGCCACCGGGGTCGCGGCGGTGGTCGTCCCGCTGACCGTCACCGGTGCCGAGGACATCGCGGCCTTCCCGGACATGAAGCAGGCCAGCGTGTAAGTGCCGTCACCTAGCGTGACCGACAGCGGGGCGCTCGTCGCCGGGCCGAGCGTCTCGATCTCCCCGACGATCCCGCCGCTTGAGTCCAGCAGGTTGATCTCCCCGGAGGCGCTTGAGTTGTTGGCGACGGTGAACGTCTGCGTCCCCGCGTGCGCGCTCGTGAAGTCGTCGCCGCAGGACGTGTTGGTGACGGTCACGGTGGACGAGGCGGAGCTGGCGGTCGGCAGCGCGGCGATCGTCGTCCCGGCGGCCAGCGCGGGCACCACCACGAGCACCCCGGCGACCGTCCACGTCCGCTGCCCGGCGAGCAGCTCCCAGCGGCTCGGGCGCGTCGCCAGGTCCGCCCCGCCAGCCCCAGTGGCCTGCGCCGACTTGGCGGGCTCGGTGCTTGACACGGGGGCGCGCAGGAAGTTCCAAAGGACGACCACCAGGTAGACGATCCACGCGGTGACCTGCAAGACGGTCATTGTCGGCGACAGGTCGGTGATGCCGCTGATGATCGAGACCCACCAGGCGCCGGTGTCAATGTGCCCGGACAGGTCGAACGCGACCCAGGCGTGGCCCGGCAACAGGCTCGCGTCCTGCAGGTCGCCCAAACCGTAGGCGAGCACCCCGGCGGCGATCACGATGAGGAAGACCGCGGTGCGGCTGAAGAACACCCCGAGGTTCAGCTTGACCGCCCGGTTGTACAGGCCCCAGCACAGTGCGATCGCCGCCGCGATGCCGATGGCCGCCCCGACGAGCGGCCCGACCGTCTGCCCGGACGCCCGCGCCGCCGTCCACAGGAACAAGGTGGTCTCCAGGCCCTCACGGCCGACCGACAAGAACGCGGTGACCGTCAGTGCCCCCGCCCCTATCGCCGCGGCGCGGGCGACCTCCTGCCTGATCTGGGCCGACAGGGTTCGCGCGGTGCGGCGCATCCAGAAGATCATCCAGCTGACCAGGCCCACCGCGAACACGCTGAGCAGCCCGCCGACGGCCTCCTGGCCGCTGCTTGACAAGACGTTGGTGGAGTACGTCAGTACCGCGGCGAAGCTGCCGGCGAGCATCACGGCCCCGAGCGCGCCCAGCCATATGGGCGCGGTGGACGCCTGCTTCCCGTCGGCTCTCGGAATCTTCTTCACCGCCGCCAGCAGGATGCTGACGACAAGCCCGGCCTCCAGGCCCTCGCGGAGCCCGATGAGCAGATTCGGAACACTATCGGCCCAATTCACGGGATCTAAGGTAAGGCATGCCTTACTTTGTCGTCTAGTCCCCCCCGTGAGTTATCCGCCGACAGATCCGTACTTGCGCAGGGCGAGGTACCAGCCGAGCCGCGACCCCGATGCCGCCGACGACGGCCGCCAACCAGGTAGCCGATCCTCGTCGCGTCCGGTGTCGATGAGGACGACCCGCTGCGTCAGGCGGCTTACCTCGGTCATGTCGTGGGTGGTCAGCAGCACGGTGCGGGTCCTCAGTCGAAGTTGTTCTTGCGGCCTTCACGGACGTAGTCGACCGTCGAGCGGATGTGCTGCTCGCCGTGGACGGCGCGCTTCTTGGCGATGTGGCCGAACATCTGGATGCCGAACCCGCCGTCGAGGTCGTTGACGATCCGCTGCTTCCACGGGCGCCGGATGATCTGGGTGGTCAGCCGGCGGGTGGTCCTGGGCTGGGTCATGATGTGGTCGGCGATCTTGTAAGCGCGGCTGATCAGCTGGTCGCGCGGCAGCACCTCGTTGACCATTCCCCATTCCAGGGCCTGCTGGGCGCTGATCGCCTCGCCGGTGAGCAGGGCGTACGCGGCGCGCTTGACGCCGAGGAGCTCCTGGAAGGCGTTGTGGATGCCGTCGGCGGGCACCGAGCCGATGTCGTAGTGCAGGTCAAAGATGGTGGCGTCGTCCGCAGCGAGGGTGAGGTCGCACATCAGCACGATCTCGGGGTGGAAGCCAGGTCCGTTGAGCAGGCCGATCGTCGGGATCTCCAGGTCGTTGACCAGGGAGCTGACGTTGATCCGCCCGTCCTTGTAGGCATACTCATACGCCCAGTGCTCCATGTCGGCCTCTTCGAGGGCGAAGCCCTCGGGGTCGGAGCTCATCATGAACTCCTGTCCGGATCCGGTGAGGATGAGGATCTCGTTGTCCGGGTCGGCGCCGACGGTCTTCAGCATCTGGCCGAGCGCGCGGTGGTTCTGCACGCTGAGCTGGATGGGACCGCCAACGGTATGTGCCTGGACGAGCAGGACGCCGTCGTCCCGGCGCTCCATGCGAAAGAAGTCCTTGAACGTCTCCCGGTAGTCCTCGAAACGGGGAGTGGGGGCGAATTCCTGCAGTGACATGGCGATCCTCCAGCGTGTGACTATGAAAAGGGACAAAGATGCGCGGGCCGGCTACCGTATGGCCACGGCGCTCATGCGTACTCCCCGACGAGGTTGAGGTCAGACGGGCGAGTACTCGCCGCTCTCGGCGGAGACGGCCGGCGCGGAAGGTGCCGGGCCGGGCCTGCCCAGTGCCGACCAGATCGTCTCGATGAGCGTCGCGGTCGACAGGCCGTACTTGTCGAACAGGTAGGGGCCGCTGAGCGATCCTTCCGCAAAGGTGTCCCGCAGCCCGACCCGGCGCAGTGGCCGGCCGAGTCCCGCCTCTGCGATCGTCTCGGCGACGGCCGAGCCGAGACCGCCGATGACGGTGTGGTTCTCGGCGGTGACCACGATCTTCGCCGCAGCGGCCGCGTCCCGCACGGTGGCCACGTCAAGGGGCTTGATGACCGGCACGTTGATGACCGACACGCAAACGTCGTGCTCCCCGAGCGTTCGCGCCGCGGCCAGCGCGGCGGCGAGCATCATCCCGCTGGCGAACAGGGCCACGTCCGCGCCGGGCATGAGGACTTCGGCCCGGCTGAGGTTCAGCACGTGGTCGTCGTCGAAGATGACCGGGATCTCACCGCGCTTGAGCCGGACGTACACCGGGCCCGGCACGTCCACGATGGCCTCGGCGACCTGGCGGGTCTCGACGGCGTCCGCGACGTCCACAACCGTCATGTTGGGCAGCGCCCGCATCAGCGCGACGTCGTCGATGGCCTGGTGACTTGGCCCTCCCGGCGTCGACACGCCGGGCATGAAGCCGATGATGCGCACCGGCAGGTTGGGGTATGCGATGGCGTTGGCGATCTGGTCCAGGGGCCTGCGGGTGGCGAAGACACCGAACGTGTGCACGAAGGGGATGTAGCCGCTGCGGGCGAGCGCGCCGGCCATTCCGATCATGTTCGCCTCGGCCATGCCGCCGTGGATGAACCGCTCCGGGAGTGCGGCCTGGAACAGGTCGACCTCACATTGCTTGGTCAGGTCTCCGCTGAGGCACAGTATCTCCTCGCGCCGACGGGCCAGGTCCACCAGTGCCCGGCCGTAGGGCTTCAGCTCAGTGGGGTAGGGCGGCTCACGCATTCAGGGCCTCCAGCTTGCCGGTAAGTTCGTCGATCGCGGCCTTGGCTAGTTCTGGCGGCAGCTTGATGAAGTGACCGTCGGCGTCCGGGGGAAGGCAGTCCAGGCCGTGCGTGGTTGATGTCCGGCATATCACGACGGCCGGGCGGTCCCCCTTGCCAGCATCATCTAGGGCCTTGATCACGGCATCGACGTCATGGCCATCGAGATCTTGCACGTGCCAGCCGAACGCCGCCCATTTCTCGGCGATAGGCTCGATCGTCGTGATGGCGTCGACGGGGCCGTCCACTTGTGAGTTGTTGGCGTCCAGCAGCACCACCAGCCGGTCCAGACGGTGGTGGGCTGCGAACAGGGCGGCCTCCCAGACCTGCCCCTCCTCCAGTTCGCCGTCGCTGACCATGGTGAAGATCCGCGCGTCCGACCCGCGCAGCCGGTCGGCCAGGGCGAACCCCACGGCCGCCGACAGCCCCTGGCCGAGCGAGCCGCAGGTGTAGTCCACGACGGGCGAGCGCTCAGTTCCGATGGCCTCGATCGGCGAGCCGTTGCGCCCGTAGGTGGAGAGCAGATCGTCGCCGAGCAGCCCTACCTCGGCCGCTGCCGCGAATGGGCCGATGATGTAGTGCCCCGGCGAGCAGACGAGCCGGTCCACGCCTGGACGGGCGCGGGCGAAGATGGCCGCCACCTGCTCGGCGGACGACAGTGCCTGGCCGAGATAGCCGAATCCCTGAGGGGCAACCATCCGCACGGCCCGCAGGCGGATCCGCATGGCCAGTTCACGCGGGTCTGGCACGGTCCAGGTAGTCCCCGGGTCGGAGACGTGCAGCGTCGCACTCATCGAACCGTCCTTCGCCAGAAGTGGAAAAGTGGCATAGCCACATCATGCGCGGAATCGAGTGCGTTGTCAACAACTGCTCAGCGGGGACGGCACGCGAGTGTATATGCCCCTGGCTGCTCCGATACGTGCGCTGGGGGCCGCCTATAGGCGGTCATCCCTGGCAACGTGCGGACCAGCGGTGATCATTGGCTAAGTGGCATAGCCGGATGGCGTGATTGGCGGCCGGGCGGCTGCCGTGGCCCGGCGGATCCACTGGCCTTGTCCCGGCCGCGCCAGGCAGTCGCCGTCGGCCAGCACGACCTGGCCGCGGCGGATCACGAACCGCGGCCAGCCCTGGACCGTCCAGCCGTCATACACCGAATAGCCGGCCCGAGAACGCAGGCGGGCCCCGTCGATGGTCATGCGCTTTTGCGGGTCCCACAGCGCGAGGTCGGCGTCGGAGCCGACGGCAATCGCGGCCTTGCGCGGATAGAGGCCGAACAGCCGCGCGGCGTTGGATGAGGTCAGCTCAACGAACCTGTCCAGCGAGATCCGCCCGGCCACGACGCCTTCGGAGAACAGCATCGGCATGAGCGTTTCGAGGTCGGCGACACCTTGCCGCGCCGTCACCACGTCCAGGGCGGGGTCGAGCTTGGCGGCAAGCGTCCACGGCGCGTGATCGCTGCAGACCGTATCGATCTCGCCCGCAGCCAGCCCGCGCCACAGCGCGTCGCGGTCGCATCGGTCCCGCAGTGGCGGCGCACCCACGTACTTGGCGGCGTCGGGCTCGTCGAAGCGCTCCCGGGTCAGGTGCAGGTACAGCGGCCTGGTCTCCACGTAGACGGGCAGCCCCGCGGCACGACCCGCCGGCACCGGTCTAGGGCGGCGGCCGAGGACAGGTGGACGATGTAGACGGGCGCGCCGGTCTGGCGGGTCAGCTCAATGGCCTGGTCGACGGCTTCGACCTCGGCGCTAACCGGGCGCGCCTCGGGGAAATGGCGTACTGCGCCATGCCCGGACTCGATCAGATCCCGGCCCGCCCGGGCGAGCATTCCGGCATCCTCGCAGTGCACCAGCGTCACTGATCCGGCCCGCCCGGCCGCTGCGATCGCGTCGGCCAGGCCAGGCGTTCCGGCCGCGTAGCCCGGATCGGACAAGAACACCTTGATGCTGGCGTGCCCGTCCCGCGCCAGGCTGGCGACCTCGGCGGCAGTGCTGTCGCTGAGGCCGGCCAGCACCGGATGCAAGAACCAGTCCGCGGCCGCCTCAGCGCTGGCACCCGCCATCTCCCGCGCGATCGCCGCGGTCATCGACTCACCAGGCAGCGCGAATGTCATGTTCCCGATCGTCGTGATGCCTCCCGCGAAGGCAGCCAGCGAGCCGGTCCAGAAGTCATCCACCCAGATCGGCTCGCCGGCCGCCGCCTCGGCGAGCGCAGCGCAAACCAGGTGAACGTGCGCATCGATGCCGCCAGGAATGACCAGCAGGCCGCGGGCGTCGAGCTCCTCCCGCCCCGTCATCGCACCGCCAATCTGGGCTATCCGGCCGGATCGCACCCCAACATCGGCGATCTCGTGGTGGCCTGGCGCGACGATGGTCGCGCCACGGACAACAAGCTCAAAGTGCGGAATAGTCACACGGCCATCCTGGCACGGCCCGGGGAGCGGCATTTGCCCGCGCGGCCGCGGCTCACGTGGCGTTAGCCAGCAAAAGCAGCCTCGTCTGCGACTGCCTGCCGGTAGAGCTGCGCAACCGCATCGCCCAGGTAGGCGCTGTAGGAAATGGCCGGGGTGTTGCCACCCTGCTGGTAGCCGCCGATCACCCCGACGATGGTGCCGGTCCGCGCACGCGGGTCGATATGGGTGACCCACGGGCTGCCGCTGGTGCCGCCGGTGTACCCCCCGCAGTCAAACCGCAGCTGGCTTGCGCTCTGCTGGGTTGTCGGGTTGACGCAGGTGACCGGAACGCTCCCGCTCGCCGGGTAGCCAGTGACCCGCACCAGGTACCGGTATCCGGAGTCGACGCGAAGGTGGCTGGCGCCCAGCACCTGCTGGATGTTCTTGCCGTCGTGCGGCTTGAGCACGATGAAGCCGACGTCGAGGTTGGGATCGGACGAACTTGTCCACTGCGGCGCGACCACCAGCCGCGCGGGAGTCCAGATGCCAAACGGCGCCTGGCCGTCCCGGTAGTCCGGGATGAACACGATGTCCTGGCGGTAGCCGCCGCCCTTCCCGCTGTTGATACAGTGCGCCGCCGTGATCAGCAGGTCACGTCCCGGGCTCGCGACCACGCTCGCCGTGCAGTAATGACCGCCTTCGACGTCATGATAAAAAAGCGCCCCAACGCGCAGGGCCAGCCCGTTCGGCACGCACCCGGACGGCCCGGCATGGCACCGGACCGGGTGCGCGTTCGCCTGCCGGTACCCAAGCCCGCCCATCGGATGGGCGCCAAGCAATCTGGACTTAGTCCAGAAACCGGGCAGTCCGCCGCCGCCGGCCACACGCCGATGGCTTGCCGACTGCACCGATGAGCAGCCGCCCGCCACGACCACCGCGATCGCGGCGGCCAGCGCACGAGCCTTCACCCCAGCCCCCATGCAACCTGCCGCCCTAATCTCACCGCGCTAAGACCTGTCCACCACGTCTTACCCAGGCGCGACGGATAGCGCTCCGGGGTAGAACCAGTGCGCGGCGATGAGGATCCAGGTCCAGATGACGGTCAGGTAGAGCCATAGGCATGGTCCCGGCCGCACAGCGGGCCAGCCAGCTCGCTGTGCCAGCCGAGCAGTGCGGGGAGCGCGATCTGCGCGCGGTCCGGACCACATCGCGGTCCGGACCGCCATCGCGGCGCTCCTGCCCCATCCACGCTCCGCGCGACGCGCCTAGCTCCAGGTGCTGCCGTTCCAGTGCAGGATGACGGTCTGCGGGTTGCCGGAGGAGTTGAGACTGTAGCCGACCGCCCACCCGTACTTCGCGGCGGAGAACGCTAGGCCTTCCAGCTGGTCGTCAGGTGAGGGACTCGTCACCCGGGACCACTCGTGGCCGTTCCAGCGCATGATCAGCGAGTGCGGGTAGGCGCTGCCCGACGCCCAGGCCGTCCCGCCCGGCGCGAACGTGACCGCGTCGAGCCAGGAGCCGTTGGGTGCGGCGACGGTCACCTTCTTCCACGCGCGCCCGGTCCACTCCTCGCTGATCGCGGGGCTGACCGTGGCCCCATTCTCGCCGACGGTGAACGCGATCCCCCCAGGCCCGGCCGCCAGGCCGGACAGTCCCTGGTAGGTAGGTAGCTTGCTGGTCCAGCCCCACGCGTGGCCATTCCAGCGCGCGATGACGCCGGTGATCATGCCAACCTCGTCCCCGACTGCGAAGGTGACGCCCGTCGTGGTGGTGGCCACCTGGCCCAACGTGGCGTTGAACCCGAGGCTGGTCTTGACGCGGGTCCACTTCGACCCGGTCAGCCGGAAGACCAGCGGAGAGTAGTCGATCGCCGCTTGCCCGGTGTATGCGTACCCGACTGCCCAGCCGCTGCTCGCGGTCGCGCTCACCCCCGACAGGCCGGCGTGGCCAACCGGCGCGGGACTGGTGACCTCGCTCCAGGCTGACCCGTTCCAGTGCAGCAGCAGCGAGTGCGGATCGGTGTCGCTGCCCGTGCTTCCCACCGCCCAGGCGTCTTTTGCGTTGACTACGGTGATCCCTGATAGCGACCCGGTCCCGGTCAGCAGGCTCGGCTTGGTGACTCGCGACCATGCCGAGCCGTTCCAGTGCAGTAGCAAGATCCGCGGCGTGCCGTTATTGCTGCCGGCCTGCCCGACGGCCCAGGCGTTGTTGCTCGCGGCGGCCGCGACGCCGTACAGCGTGCCCGCCGCGGTGTACTTCGTGCTCGCCGCCCGCGCCGGCACCGTCCGCGCTGGTGCCGCGTGTGCCGGCATCGCGGCCAGGCTGGCCGCGATGACCGAGATTCCCATCGCCGCGATCCCCGTCGCGGCACGCCAAGATCTACGCAAGGAACTGCCTCCCCATCCAGGCGGTCCATCCGCCGTCTGTCCCGCTCTCGACGGTAACCCGATGCGGGGCAAAGATCCATGGATAAGGACGCGTCGGTAATCAACTTCGGGCGTGTCGCATCGACCCGACTGGCGGCCATTTGTCCTTTTTGTCAGATTTCCGAGGCCGCAGACAGCGGACTATGCGATTATGTGTGTACTTTCCGTGCGATAGCACAATGCCGCTTACCTCATTCGCCCCTTCGTCACCGGCGGCCCATCAGGGCGCCGTGGCCGCTCGCGGGCGCGGGAGTTGCATGTGCCTTCAGACAGGGCGAGGCGCGGCCCCCTTGCGCGGCGGCCGTCCGCCCGTGCCGCGGCCTCCCGGTGATGCGGGTCCCAGGCAGGCGCCTGCGGGGGCCAGTCGCCGGGCGCCCCGGGCACCGGTTTATGGCATAGGCCGACATATGTCAGAAAATGACCCAAGATCGGGGTGGAAAACTATGACGTAACGGACATATGGGGTACATTTTCTGACATAAGACGCTCGGTAAGATTTAGCTACTTAACGCTACATCGGGTCGCTCGTGCCGTGCCTCTTCCTGGAAGGTCCCGAGCGCCATGCCGCTTACCGGGCAACTATTTGCGACTAATAGCTCATGCCCATCGCGGCCCTGACCTCGGCGAGGGTAGTGTCGGCGATTTGGCTGGCGCGCGCTGTCCCGGTCGGTCAGCACCTGGTAATCGGCGATGAGGATGAAGACCTCGGCTCCAAGATCCTGCAGCCTGACCCGGTTGGCGACCGTGCCGAAGTAGTGCCCCACGTGCAGTGGCCCGGTCGGGCGGTCCCCGGTCAGGATGCGAAACGGCGAGGCGTCCCGCTCGATCGCGGCCTCAAGCCCGGCCGAGCGGATGAGGGCGCTGGCGAGCGTGTCGCTGATGGTGTCAGAAAGTACCGCGGTCACGGGTTCCTCCAGTGATCTGTTGGGGGTCACGGCGGTCCCGGAAGGCTACGCTGGCCACGACAGCGAAAAGGCCGCCCAATCGGACGGCCAGCTTCAGGTGGGTGAGGTTAGGCGACCGTCCCCGTCAGGGACGCCACCACTGGGCACCTCGCACGTTATTCACGATGTTGACTATAGCATTCAGGCCGCCTCCCGAGGGTTACCGTGCCAGCCCGGCAGGCGTGCATGTGAAAAGGTAGCGGCATGGACCACACGGCCGGACGGTTGCTGCGGGACCGGTCCGGGGATCAGCGGGTCACGAATATCGAGCTGTTCTTCGACCTCGTTTACGTCTTCGCGGTCACCCAGCTCTCGCACCATTTGCTGGGCGAGCCGACGTTGCGCGGGGCGCTGCAGACGGCGCTGCTGTGGGCGATGGTCTGGCTGGTGTGGGCCTACACGACCTGGGTCACGAACTGGATGGATCCCGACCGGCGTGAGTTGCGGATCCTGCTCATCGCCCTCATGCTGGTCGCCCTTGCCATGTCCGCGGCGCTGCCGCGGGCGTTCGCGGGATCCGGTGTCCTCGGCCCGGGCCTGGTCGTCGGCGGCGCGTACGCCGTGCAGCAGGTCGGCCGCAGCGCCTTCATGGTTGTCGCGCTGCGCAGGCAGGCCCCGGAGCCGCTGCGGCGCAACTTCCAGCGCATCCTTGCCTGGTGCGTCCTGTCCGGCGCCTTCGCCATCGCGGGCGGGGTCGTCCACGGCTGGGCGCGCGACCTGTTGTGGACTGCCGTGGTGGTCACCGACGCTGGCGGCGGGCTCCTCGGGTTCCGCACCCCCTGGCTAGGGCGGTCGCTCACGTCAGACTGGACGATCGAGGGCGGCCACTTTGCCGAGCGCTGCCAGGCGTTCATCCTCATCGCGCTGGGAGAGTCCATCGTCATCATCGGCGCGACAATGTCGGGGACAGCTCACGTCGGACCCTCGGACGTCGCCGCGTTCATCGTCGCTTTCGCCGGATCGGTATCGCTGTGGTGGCTGTACTTCGACCGGTCGGCGCAGGCGAGCTCGCAGGTCATCGCGACCTCGCAGGACCCCGGGGCGCTCGCCCGCGGCGCCTACCACCTGATCCACCCGGTCATGGTCGCGGGCATCATCGTCGCGGCGGCCGGCGACGAGAAGATGCTCTCCCTCCCCTCCTCGCACGCGTCCGCCGCGTCCGCCGCGATGATCCTCGGCGGCCCGGCCCTGTTCGTGGCCGGCCACGCTGCCTTCAAGTACGCCATCTGGCGGCACATCTCGTGGAACCGCCTCGCCGGGATCGCCGCCCTGGCCCTGCTCGCGGCCACCGCGGGAGTCCTTCCGGAGATCGCCCTCGCCGCCTGCGCCGCCGCCGTGATAGCGGCAATCGCGGCCATGGACAATCGGGCCGGGTCCGAGGCGGCGCGAACCACGCGGTCACCGGAGGCCGCAGGAGGGTTACCGTGCCAGCCCCGGCAGGCGTGCGTGTGAAAAAGTAGCAGCATGGACTACACGCATCTTGGCCGGTCCGGCGCAAGGTCAGCCGCCTGTGCCTCGGGACGATGAACTTCGGGCCGCTCACCTCCCCGTCTGAGGCCGAGCGGATCATGGACCACGCCCACGAGATCGGCGTCAACTTCTTCGACACCGCCAACCGGTACGGTCGGGCCGACAGTCCGCCCGGCCAGGCGTCGCGGTCCACCGACGGCGCCCACGCAGGCTGGACTGAAGAGATCATCGGCGACTGGTTCGCCGCCGAGCCGTCCCGGCGGGACAAGACGGTCCTTGCCACCAAGCTCTACGGCGACATGGGCGACTGGCCGAACTATGGCCGGCTGTCCGCCCTCAACATCCGCCGGGCTTGTGAGGCGTCGCTGCGCCGGCTGCGGACCGACTACATCGACCTGTACCAGATGCATCACGTGGACCGGGACACGCCGTGGGACGAGATCTGGCAGGCCATGGAGGTGCTCGTCGCGCAGGGCAAGATCTTGTACGTGGGGTCGTCCAACTTCGCCGGCTGGCACATCGCGCAGGCATGCGACACGGCGGCCGGCGCGCGGGTTCTTCGGCCTTGTCAGCGAGCAGTCCATCTACAACCTGATGACTCGCGAGATTGAACTTGAGGTGCTGCCCGCCGCGATCGACTACGGCGTGGGCATCATCCCGTGGTCGCCGCTCAACGGCGGCCTGCTCGGCGGCGTGCTCAGGAAGGAGCGCGAGGGTGCCCGCCGCGTCTCCGGCCGGGCGGCCGCGGCGGTGGAAGCGAACCGAGACAGGCTCACCGCCTACGAGGACCTGTGCGATGAGCTCGGTGAGGAGCCGGCCAACGTCGCCCTGGCGTGGCTGCTGCACGTCGAGGGAGTGACCGGGCCCATCATCGGCCCGCGGACGCATGACCAGCTCGACGACGCGCAGCGGGCGGTGAGCCTGGAGCTTGGCGACGACGTGCTCAAGAGGCTCAACGAGATCTTCCCTGGCTATAAGACCGCGCCGGAGCACTACGCGTGGTGACGGCACACTGATGATAACAGCAAGAAGCGCGTAGCGCGGGAGCCGTCGCTGCCGGACAGGTCAGGGAGCAGTCGGGTCACCAACACTGAGCTGGCCCGGGAGCATCTGGTGCTCCCGGGCCAGCTCAGGCAGGGCGGCCTGTACGGCGGCGTCAGGATTAGCTGAAGAAGCCGGGCTGGGCCATCGTGATGTCGTAGTTGGGGCCCCAGTACCACTGGGTGGCGGCGGCGCCGGGGACGATGTGGGGGGTGCCGGTGGGGTCGGCGATCCAGTACTTGACGTGGGACTGCATCGACGAGGGGAGGGTGTTGATGCTGTCCTGGACCGCGCTCCAGTCGGACTGGAAGGTATAGACGATCGCGGTGGCGCTGGGGGTGGCGGTGAGCTTGGCAGAGACCCAGCTGGCGGCCTGGGCGGGGGTGGCGTCGCCGGGCTCGACGTCGAGGGCGTTGGCGCTGGGGTCGCTGCCGTTGGTGTCGATCCACAGGACGTTGCCGCGGTCGGCGACTGAGGCGCTGGTGGCCTGGTAGGGGCCGTCGGCATAGGTGGCGACCGTCTGGCCTGAGGGGATGGCGGTGGGCGAGACCGAGTCATAGATCGTGGTCGGCTGGGAGGAGCTGCTGGCCTGCCTGGTGGAGCTGTCCTGGGTGGCGGTGCTGGTCGTGGTGGCGTGGCCGCCGTGGGCGGCATCGGCCGTGCTGGCGGCGGCGCCTGCCCAGGGGGCGGTGGCGGCGATGGCGCCGATGGTGGCGGCGGCGGCGATGCCGGCGGTCCACCGGGCCGGCTTGCGCGCGGCGAGGCGGGCGGTGCCGGCCATGGCACCACGGGTGCCGTGAGTCATGCCGTCGCGGGCGGTGCTGGCCAGGGCGCGCAGGTCGGCGCTGGTGGCGTTGCGGAGCAGGGTGGCGGGGGTGGTGTGCTTGCGGAAAGTCAAAGGAGGTAACCCTTGGACGGGGCGCCGGGGGGACGGCGCTCGCTTTTCACCCAGGGGCACTGCCAGCCGGTGCGATGCACTACGGCGATGGGCAGGGGCGCGGATGTCGACGCGGGTCAGGGCGACATGTTGTGAATGAGGGAAACCATCACACGCCTGGGTGCTGTCTGATGGGTGTAACCACAGATAGCGCCCTGGCATGCCCCGGATGGCACTGATCGGACGGTGACATGGCACACGATGTCACATCAGGTAGTTATTCGATTACATAAAGTGCGAGCCTTGGACAACCTGTCCCGGTGTCTGCGAGCCGGATACGCGCTGACCTCTACGCCACCTGGGACATGCTGGTCCCGGCCGCACGTGGCGGGCTTGCCACCCGCGTCGTCGTGCTCGGCGCGGAGTCGAGTGGTACCACGACAATCGCGGGACTGGTGGCGGAGCACTACCGGGAGCGCGGCGGAGCGTGGTCCCGCACGCCATCGGTGCGGGAGTACGGCTGTGACTACACGCTGATCAAGTGGGACGCGGTCGCGCTGGCCCCGGACTTGCCCGACCCGCAGGCCGGCTGAGACGCTGGGGCGGCGCGCTGGTGGCCGGTCGAGGACCTGGAGTCGGAGTCGGTGCCCCTGGCGTTCGACCACGCGGCCATCCTGGCCGACGCGCTGGAGCGAGTTCGGTCCAAGCTGGAGTACACGACTCTCGCCGCCAGCTTCGTCGCCGAGCCGTTCACGATCGCTGACCTGCGCCGCGTCTACGCGGCAGTCTGGGGTGAGGCCCCGGACCTGGCGAACTTCCGCCGCAAGGTCCTGGGCACCCCCGGCTTCATTGTCGAGGAGGCGCGATCGCAGACGCCGGCCGCGGGCGCGGCCGGCGGTCGCCCGCCCCTGCTGTACCGCCGGGGAGACGCAGCGACCCTGCATCCCCCTACGCTACGCCCCTGAGCTACTCCGCCTCGTCGATGATGACGCTGACGTTGTCGTTCTGGAGGAGGTAGGAGATGTCTTCCAGGCTCTTGGCGATGGAGAACAGCAGATAGGGCACTGCCGCCTGCGCGTCGCCGCTGAGCATCCCAGCCGCCACTCGAAGCTGCGGGCTGTAGTCACCGCCAAGCTCTTCCTGAAGCTCGTCCAGCAGGCCCTCGTCGTCCATCTCGAACCGCCTTCGTCTGTCCCATCCGCCCGGTCTTGGGCTGGCTTGGGAATACTAGTGCACCTGGCATGGGGCTGGACGCGTGGTCGCCTGGTTCACGCATAGTCCACCCGAACACCGATGCCCCGGACCTAGTGGGGGAGCAGGTCCAGGGCATCCTTGGAGGCCGGGAGGCCTCGGCTTACGACGCGAAGTCGAGCAGCGGTTGCGCACGCGACGGGTGACGCAGCTTGGACAGCGACTGCTTCTCCAGCTGGCGGATGCGCTCCCGGGTAAGGCCGAGGGCGCGGCCGATCTCATCCAGCGTGTGCGGGTTGCCGTCGTATAGCCCGAATCGCATGGCCATGATCGTCGCCTCACGCGGCGTCAGCGCGTCCAGCGCCGAGCGCAGCTGCTCCGCCATCAGCTGCCGGTCAACCAGTTCCGAAGCCTCGGGCGCGTCGACGTCCTCGATGAGGTCGCCGATCGAGGTCTCCCCGTCCTCGCCAATCGTAGAGTCAAGCGAGATCGGCTGCCGTGAGGTGCGCAGCAGTTCCTCGATCTGGTCCGGGGTCCGGTCCAGTTCGACGGCCAGCTCCTCGGGGGTGGGCTCGCGGCCCAGCCGCTGGTGCATGTCACGCTCGACGCGCGACAGCTTGGACAGCATCTCCAGCACGTGCACGGGCAGCCGGATCGTCCGGGCCGAGTCCGCGAAGCCACGCTGGATGGCCTGCCGGATCCACCACATGGCATAAGTGGAGAACTTGTAGCCCTTCGTGTAGTCGAACTTCTCGACGGCACGGATCAGGCCCAGGTTTCCTTCTTGCACCACGTCAAGGAGGGACAGCCCGCGGTCGCTGTACTTCTTGGCGACCGAGACGACCAGCCGGAGGTTGGCCTCCAGCATGTGCGCCTTGGCGCGCCGCCCGTCCTCGGCTACCATTTCCAGGGCACG
>CAVTRT010000001.1:0-943089 GCA_963737285.1 uncultured Actinomycetota bacterium | reverse complement strand
GCCGAGGGCACCATGTACTCCGGCAGGCGGCCGGCCACGTAGTCCCGCACCGCCGCCGCCAGGGCCCCGCTGTCCGGGACGCCACCGTCGCCGCCCGCGCCACCAGCCGGGACGACGTAGGCGGCCAGCCGCCTGTCGCCCGGGGAGTCCTCCCGCACCGCCACCACAGCCTGCCCCACCGCGGGATGCGCCGCCAGGACCGCCTCCACCTCGCCCGGCTCGATCCGGAACCCGCGGATCTTCACCTGGTCATCAGCCCGGCCCGCGAACACCAGCTCCCCGCCCCCGGTCCACCGCGCCAGGTCCCCCGTCCGGTACATCCGCTCCCCCGCCACGCTGAACGGGCACGCGGTGAACCGCTCCCCGGTCAGGCCAGGACGGCCCAGGTACCCCCGCGCCAGCCCCGCGCCCGCGATGTACAGCTCGCCGGCTATCCCCGCCGGGACCGGCTCCAGCCACTGGTCCAGCACGTACAGCCGGGTGTTGTCCAGCGGCCGCCCGACCGGCAGCACCGCCGGGACCGCGGCCGCGGCCGCGGCCACGTGCTGGGCCGCGCACAGCGTCGCCTCGGTCGGCCCGTACAGGTGCCGTACCCCGGCCCGCGGCCGCGAGGCCTCCAGCACCTGGCGCACCGCGCCCGCCGGGACCACGTCCCCGCCGGTCAGCACCTGCGCCACCCCCGTGAAGCAGCCCGGGTCCACCTCGGCCAGCACCTGGCACAGCCCCGCGGTCACGTGCACGTCAGTCAGCGCCCGCGACCGGACCAGCCACCGCAGCACCCCCGCGTCCAGGTCCCCGCCCGGCGCGGCCACCACCGTCCCGCCGCCCGCCAGCGTCACCCACAGCTCCAGCACCGACGCGTCGAACGCGTGCGGGGCGTGGAACAGCACCCGCCGGGCGCCATCCCGCCGCCAGCACCGGTCCCCGACCAGGCCAGCCACGTCCTGCTGAGTCACCGCCACGCCCTTGGGCACCCCGGTCGACCCCGACGTGTACATCACGTACGCCAGCTGCCCCGGCCGCGCCAGCGCCGGCGGCACGCCAGCCCCGTCCCCGCCGCGGGGGGCACCGCCCAGGACCTCCGCCGCCCGCAGCACCCGCGGGGCCGCGCCGGGCCACGGCCCGGCCCGGTCCGCCACCACCACCCGCGCCCCCGCATCAGCCAGCATGAACCCTGCCCGCCCAGCCGGGTACCCCGGATCAACCGGCAGGTACGCCGCCCCCGCCAGCCACACCCCCAGCAGCGCGGCCACCAGGCCCGCGGAACGGTCCATCAGCACGCCCACCACCGACTCCGGCCCCGCCCCCGCACCGCGCAGCACCCCGGCCACCCGCCCCGCCCGCGCCACCAGCTCCCCGAACGTCACATGCTCATCCCCGCACGCCACCGCCACCCCATCCGGGCACTCCCCCGCCCGCGCCACCACCAGATCCCCCACCGACCCCGCCGGCACCCCCGCCACCGTGTCATTCCACCCCGACACCACCCGCTCCCGCTCCGCCGCACCCAGCACCGGCACCCGGTACAACGGGGTAGCGGGAGCCTGCTCAAGAGCCGTGACCAGACCCTCCAGCGCGGTCACCAGCAGGGCGCACACCTGCCCCGGCTCCGCCGGCGCCACCGCATTAGCGGTGACGGCAAATCCGGTCCCGACATCGTCCACCGCCACAGTGAGCGGGTAGTTGGTGTGCTCCGGGCTAGGCAGGGCGTGGACGCCGGGCATGACGCCGCCGCCTGGGGTCTGGGTGGCCTGGGGCTGGCTGTGCCGGTAGTTGAACAGGGAGGTGAACAGGGGGGCGGGTGGTGCCACGCCGCTGGCCTGCTGGGCCAGGGCCAGGGGGGCATGCTCGTGGACCAGCAGCCGGGCCAGCTGGGCCTGCAGCCCGGCCACCGCCCCGGCGGCCCCGTCCGGCCCGACCCTGACCCGGACCGGCAGCGTGTTCATGAACGGCCCCGCCACCCGGTCCGCACCCGCCCCGGCGTTCATCCGGCCGAACAGCACCGTGCCGAACACCACGTCATCACGCCCGGCCAGCGTCGCCAGCACCCGCGCCCACGCCAGGTGGAACAGCGTCGCCGCCGACACCCCCGCCACCCGGGCCTGCCCCCGCACCCGGCCGGCAAGCCCGTCACCCACCCGCAGCGCGGCACGAACCGCGCCACTGCCATCCCCGTGCGTGTCCAGCAGCCCGTACGGGGCCGTCGGCTCCGACACGTCCCCCAGCAGCCCGGCGAAGAACCGCTCGTGCTCAGCCCGCGGCACCCCCAGCCGGGCATGCGCCACGAAGTCCCGGAACGGCAGCGCCGCCGGCAGCCGGTCCCCCTCCCCGGCCAGGATCGCCCGCACCTCCCCCAGCACCACGTCCATCCCGGTATGGTCCAGCAGCAGGTGATGGATCTGCACCAGCGCCAGCCACCCCTGCCCCGGCCCCGCCGCCACGTACGCCCGCAGCAGCGGCGCCCGCCCCAGGTCCATCCACGGCGCAGCCGCCCCCAGCAGCTCCCCCACCGCCGCCGCGACCGCCTCCGGCCCCCCGTCCCCGGCAGCGGCCTCCAGGACCAGCTCCGTCACCGGCAGCACCGCCCGCCGCCACACCACCTGCACCGGCTCGGGCAGCCCCTGCCACGCCACCGCCGTACGGAAGATGTCATGCCGGTCCACCACCCGCTGCAACGCCCCCAGGAACTCATCCACCCGCCCCCGGCCGTCAAACCCCAGCACATAAGCCTGCAGGTACACATCGCCGCCATCACCCCCGCCCGCCATCAGGTGGTGGAAGAACATCCCCTCCTGCAGCGGCGCCAGCGGGTACACGTCAGCCACGTTCCCCGCGCCGCCATCGACGCCAGCCACGATCGCGGCGACCTGCTCTTCGGTCAGCGTCACCAGGGGCAGCATCCCCGGCGTGATCGCCTGCGCGCCCGCCGGGATCAGCCTCGGCGGCACCTCCACCGCCGCCTGCCCGGCAGCCGCGGCCAGCCCGGCCGGGGTCGGCGCCTCGAACAGCGCCCGCACCGACACCGGCACCCCCCGCTCCCGCAGCCGCTCGGCCAGCGACACCGCCAGCAGCGAGTGACCGCCCAGCGCGAAGAAGCTGTCCTCGGCCCCGACCCGGTCCAGGCCCAGCACCTCAGCGAACACCCCGCACAGGATCTCCTCCCGCAACGTCGCCGGTCCCCGGCTCCCTTCCGTCGCGTGCTCGGGAGCGGGCAGCGCCTTGCGGTCGACCTTGCCGTTGGGGGTCAGCGGCAGCTCCGCCAGCACCATCACCGCCGAGGGCACCATGTACTCCGGCAGCCGGCCGGCCACGTAGTCCCGCACCGCCGCCGCCAGGGCCCCGCTGTCCGGGACGCCACCGTCGCCGCCCGCGCCACCAGCCGGGACGACGTAGGCGGCCAGCCGCCTGTCGCCCGGGGAGTCCTCCCGCACCGCCACCACAGCCTGCCCCACCGCGGGATGCGCCGCCAGGACCGCCTCCACCTCGCCCGGCTCGATCCGGAACCCGCGGATCTTCACCTGGTCATCAGCCCGGCCCGCGAACTCCAGCTCCCCGCCCCCGGTCCACCGCGCCAGGTCCCCCGTCCGGTACATCCGCTCCCCCGCCACGCTGAACGGGCACGCGGTGAACCGCTCCCCGGTCAGGGCAGGACGGCCCAGGTACCCCCGCGCCAGCCCCGCACCCGCGATGTACAGCTCGCCGGCTATCCCCGCCGGGACCGGCTCCAGCCACTGGTCCAGCACGTAGCAGCCGCGTATTAGCCACCGGCCGCCCCACCGACGGCAGGCCGTCCTCTTCGCGCACCCTACCCGCAGTGGTCATTACCGTAGCCTCTGTCGGGCCGTAGGTGTTGACCAGCTGCCGCCCGGCCGACCATCGCCTGGCCATCGGCTCGGTCAGCAGTTCCGCGCCCAGCAGCAGCCCCGACACACCCGCCAGCGCACCCGGATCCAGCACTCCCAGCAATGACGGCACTACGCTTGCCGCCACGACTCCCGCGCCCTGGACCAGCTCGGTCAGCAGGCCTGGATCGGCCCGTTCCGCTGAGGATGCCACTATCAGCGTGCCGCCGGCCGCCAGCACCACTGCCATGTCGAAGACCGACGCGTCGAAACTGAACGACGCGAACTGCAGCACCCGCACTCCCGGACCCGCCCCGAGTACCGGCCGCAGCCCCGCTGTCAGGTTCACTAGCCCCGCGTGGCAGGCCTGCACGCCCTTGGGCATCCCGGTCGATCCCGAGGTGTAGATCACGTACGCGAGCTGCCCGCCCTTGACCGACGCTGGCGGCACGCCATCCGCAGACGGCCGGGACGGCGCGTCATCCAGCCACACCACCTGTCCGGCCAGCCCTGCGGCCAGGTCCGTGCCCGTCTGGCGGCGTGTCACCAGCACCTCGGCGCGGCTGTCGGCCAGCATGAACCTGATCCGCTCGGCCGGGTACCCCGGGTCCAGCGGCAGGTAGGCCGCCCCGGCCAGCCACGCCGCCAGCACCGCCGTCACCATCTCGGTGCCCCGCTCCAGGTACAGCCCCACCACCGACTCCGGCCCCGCCCCCGCCTCACGCAGCACTCCGGCCAACCGACCCGCCCGTACGATCAGCTCTCCGTAGCTGAGGCACTCCTCTCCCCGCATGCCACCGCCACCACATCCGGGCACATCCCGGCCTGCGCCGCGATCAGCTCCTGCACCCCTTCAGCCCTTGGCACCCCGGCCGCGGTGTCATTCCACCCCGACAGCAGCTGCTCCCGCTCCGCCGCGTCCAGCACTTCGACCTGATGCGACCGCACCTCCGGGTCCGCGGTCACCGCGGCCAGCACCCGCACCAGCCGCTGCGCGATCCCCGCCACCGTGACCTCATCGAACAAGTCAGCCGCGCCGGTCACCACGCCCCGCAGCCCGCTCGCGCGGCCGTCCGGACTGACAACCTCGCTTGCCCGGATATCCAGATCGAACCTCCCCGCGCGGTCGCCGACCGGCAGCAGGCTGGCCCGCACCCCGGGCAGCGCCGCGGCCGGTGCGGTGCCGTCGTGGTTCTGCATGGTGAGCATGACCTGGAACAGCGGGTGGCGTGCCATCGACCGGGCGGGGGCGAGGACCTCCACGAGCCGCTCGAACGGGACATCCTGGTGATCCAGCGCGTCCAGCCCCGCCGTCCGGACCCGGGCCAGCAGGCCGGTGAAGGACGGGTCACCCGACAGGTCAGTACGCAGCACCAGCGTGTTGACGAAGAACCCGACCAGGTCATCGAGCGCCTCATCAGTCCGCCCCGCCACCGGCGACCCCACCGGGATGTCAGTACCCGCCCCCAGCCGGGCCAGCAGCACCGCCAGCGCGGCCTGCACCACCATGAACATCGTCACCCCGTGCGCCCGGGCCAGCCCGGTCAGCTGCTCGTGCAGCCCCGCGCTGACCTCCAGCGGCACGGCCACCCCGCGGTGGCTAGGCACCGCCGGGCGCGGCCGGTCGGCCGGCAGGGCCAGCTCCTCCGGGGCCCCGGCCAGCGCCTGCCGCCAGTAGGCCACCTGCCCGGCCAGGACGCTATCCGGGTCATCCTCGCTGCCCAGCAGCTCCCGCTGCCACAGCGCGTAGTCCGCGTACTGCACCGGCAGCGGATCCCACCCCGGCGCACCCCCCGCCACCCGGGCCGCGTACGCCACCGACAGGTCCCGCGCCAGCGGCGCCATCGACCACCCGTCACAGGCGATGTGGTGCACCACCACCACCAGCACGTGCTCACCAGGGCCAGTGGCCAGCAGCCGGGCCCGCAACGGGACCTCAGTGGCCAGGTCAAAGCAGTACCCCGCCTCCTGCGCCACCACCGCGGCCACCTCACCAGCGCCCACCTCGGTCAGCGCCAGGCCCAGCTCCAGGTCCCGGCCCACCACCTCAGCATCAAGGACCCGCTGGAACGGCCGGCCGCCCTCAGCCGGGAACACCGTCCGCAGCACCTCATGCCGCCCCGCCACATCCGCCAGCGCCGCCGCCAGCGCCCCCGCATCCAGCGCCCCCGACAACCCCAGCGCCAGCGGGATATTGTACGTCGCGCTCGGCCCCTCCAGCTGAGCCAGGAACCACAGCCGCTGCTGCGCGAACGACACCGGCACCCGCCCCGGCCGCGCCTGCACCTCCAGCCGCCGCCGCCCCGGGGCCGCGGCGGTCACCAGCGCCGCCAGCCCAGCCGGGGTCGGCGCCTCGAACACCGCCCGCACCGAAAGCTCAGCGCCCAGCACCGCCCGCACCCGGCTCACCAGCCTGGTAGCCAGCAGCGAGTGCCCGCCCAGCGCGAAGAAGCTGTCCTCGGCCCCGACCCGGTCCAGGCCCAGCACCTCAGCGAACACCCCGCACAGGATCTCCTCCCGCAACGTCGCCGGTCCCCGGCTCCCTTCCGTCGCGTGCTCGGGAGCGGGCAGCGCCTTGCGGTCGACCTTGCCGTTGGGGGTCAGCGGCAGCCCTGCCAGCACGGTCACCGTGGCGGGCAGCATGTAGTCCGGCAGCCGGCCCGCCGCGTGGTCGCGCACCGCCGCCGCCAGGGCCCCGCTGTCCGGGACGCCACCGTCGCCGCCCGCGCCACCAGCCGGGACGACGTAGGCGGCCAGCCGCCTGTCGCCCGGGGAGTCCTCCCGCACCGCCACCACGGCCTGCCCCACCGCGGGATGCGCCGCCAGGACCGCCTCCACCTCGCCCGGCTCGATCCGGTAGCCGCGGATCTTCACCTGGTCATCAGCCCGGCCCGCGAACTCCAGCTCCCCGCCCCCGGTCCACCGCGCCAGGTCCCCCGTCCGGTACATCCGCTCCCCCGCCACGCTGAACGGGCACGCGGTGAACCGCTCCCCGGTCAGGGCAGGACGGCCCAGGTACCCCCGCGCCAGCTGCGCCCCGGCGATGTACAGCTCGCCAGTCACCCCCGCCGGGACCGGCTCCAGCCACTGGTCCAGCACGTACAGCCGGGTGTTGGGAGCCGGCCTGCCAATCGGGACCTGCCCGGGCACCGGGTCCCCCGCCCGGACCTCCCAGGTGCAGCAGCCCACGGTCGCCTCGGTCGGCCCGTACTCATTGACCACCACCATGCCCGGCGCCCGCTCCAGCCAGGACCGGGCCACCGCCCCGGACAGCGCCTCCCCGCCGACCACCAGCCGCCCCGCCACCCCGGCCAGCACGCCCGCCGGGACCAGCCCGGCCAGCACCGGCAGGTGCGCCGGGACCACCTTCACCACCGCGAACCCCGGGCCGCGGGCCAGCAGCCCGGCCAGCCCCTCAGCCCCGCCCGCCACGCTGGCCGTCACCGCCGCCCCGGCCGCCAGCGGCGCCAGCACGCTGGTCACCGTCAGGTCGAACGCCAGCGAGGAGTGCAGCGGCGCGCCCGCCCCGCCCGCGCCCAGCCCGTAGGCCCCCGCCGCCCACGCCAGGTAGTTCACCACCGCCCCGTGAGCCACCCCCACCCCCTTCGGCGTCCCGGTCGACCCCGACGTGTAGATCACGTACGCCAGCTGCCCCGCCCGCACCGGGGCCACCGCCACCCCCGGCACCGCCGGCCAGGACAGCTCGTCATCCAGCCACACCACCCCCCCGGCCAGCCCCCCGCCCAGCTCCCCGGCCAGGCCCGCGCCATCCCGACGGCAGGCCACCAGCACCCTGGCCCCGCTGTCGGCCAGCATGAACCCCGCCCGCCCAGCCGGGTACCCCGGGTCCAGCGGCAGGTACGCCGCCCCCGCCAGCAGCACCCCCAGCACCGCGGTCACCATCTCAGTGCCCCGCTCCAGGCACAACCCCACCACCACGTCCGGCCCCGCGCCCCGCCCCCGCAGGTACCCCGCCAGCCGCCCCGCCCGCGCCACCAGCTCCCCGAACGTCACATGCTCATCCCCGCACGCCACCGCCACCCCATCCGGGCACTCCCCCGCCCGCGCCACCACCAGATCCCCCACCGACCCCGCCGGCACCCCCGCCACCGTGTCATTCCACCCCGACACCACCCGCTCCCGCTCCGCCGCACCCAGCACCGGCACCCGGTGCAGCCGCACCCCCGGATCCGCCGCCACCGCGGCCAGCACCCGCACCAGCCGCCGCGCGATCCCCGCCACCGAGGCCTCATCGAACAAGTCACCCGCCCCGGTCACCACGCCCCGCAGCCCACCCGGACCGGGAATCTCGCCCACCGCAACATCCAGGTCGAATTTGGCCGCCTGCCCCTCCATGGGCAGCAGGCTGGCCCGCACCCCGGGCAGCGCCGCGGCCGGTGCGGTGCCGTCGTGGTTCTGCATGGTGAGCATGACCTGGAACAGCGGGTGGCGTGCCATCGACCGGGCGGGGGCGAGGACCTCCACGAGCCGCTCGAACGGGACATCCTGGTGATCCAGCGCGTCCAGCCCCGCCGTCCGGACCCGGGCCAGCAGGCCGGTGAAGGACGGGTCACCCGACAGGTCAGTACGCAGCACCAGCGTGTTGACGAAGAACCCGACCAGGTCATCGAGCGCCTCATCAGTCCGCCCCGCCACCGGCGACCCCACCGGGATGTCAGTACCCGCCCCCAGCCGGGCCAGCAGCACCGCCAGCGCGGCCTGCACCACCATGAACATCGTCACCCCGTGCGCCCGGGCCAGCCCGGTCAGCTGCTCGTGCAGCCCCGCGCTGACCTCCAGCGGCACGGCCACCCCGCGGTGGCTGGGCACCGCCGGGCGCGGCCGGTCGGCCGGCAGGGCCAGCTCCTCCGGGGCCCCGGCCAGCGCCTGCCGCCAGTAGGCCACCTGCCCGGCCAGGACGCTATCCGGGTCATCCTCGCTGCCCAGCAGCTCCCGCTGCCACAGCGCGTAGTCCGCGTACTGCACCGGCAGCGGATCCCACCCCGGCGCACCCCCCGCCACCCGGGCCGCGTACGCCACCGACAGGTCCCGCGCCAGCGGCGCCATCGACCACCCGTCACAGGCGATGTGGTGCACCACCACCACCAGCACGTGCTCGCCGGCCGAGTACGCGCAGCAGCCGGGCCCGCAACGGGACCTCAGTGGCCAGGTCAAAGCAGTACCCCGCCTCCTGCGCCACCACCGCGGCCACCTCACCAGCGCCCACCTCGGTCAGCGCCAGGCCCAGCTCCAGGTCCCGGCCCACCACCTCAGCATCAAGGACCCGCTGGAACGGCCGGCCGCCCTCAGCCGGGAACACCGTCCGCAGCACCTCATGCCGCCCCGCCACATCCGCCAGCGCCGCCGCCAGCGCCCCCGCATCCAGCGCCCCCGACAACCCCAGCGCCAGCGGGATGTTGTACGTCGCGCTCGGCCCCTCCAGCTGAGCCAGGAACCACAGCCGCTGCTGCGCGAACGACACCGGCACCCGCCCCGGCCGCGCCTGCACCTCCAGCCGCCGCCGCCCCGGGGCCGCGCGCGGTCAGCCAGCGCCGCCAGCCCAGCCGGGGTCGGCGCCTCGAACACCGCCCGCACCGAAAGCTCAGCGCCCAGCACCGCCCGCACCCGGCTCACCAGCCGGTAGCCAGCAGCGAGTGCCCGCCCAGCTCGAAGAAGCTGTCCTCGGCCCCGACCCGGTCCAGGCCCAGCACCTCAGCGAACACCCCGCACAGGATCTCCTCGCGCAGCGGTCGCCGGTCCCGCGGCTCCCGTCGCGGCGGCGTACTCGGGGGCGGGCAGCGCCGCCGCGGTCGACCTTGCCGTTGGGGGTCAGCGGCAGCCCGGCCAGCACGGTCACCGTGGCGGGCAGCATGTAGTCCGGCAGCCGGCCCGCCGCGTGGTCGCGCACCGCCGCCGCCAGGCCCGCGTCCGGGCGCCACCGTCGCCGCCCGCGCCACCAGCCGGGACGATGTAGGCGGCCAGCCGCCTATCGCCCGGGGCGTCCTCCCGCACCGCCACCACGGCCTGCGCCACCGCGGGCATGCGCCGCCAGGACCGCCTCCACCTCGCCCGGCTCGATCCGGAACCCGCGGATCTTCACCTGGTCATCAGCCCGGCCCGCGAACACCAGCTCCCCGCCCCCGGTCCACCGCGCCAGGTCCCCGGTCCGGTACATCCGCTCCCCCGCCACGCTGAACGGGCACGCGATGAACCGCTCCCCGGTCAGCCCCGGACGGCCCAGGTACCCCCGCGCCAGCTGCGCCCCGGCGATGTACAGCTCGCCAGCCACCCCCGCCGGGACCGGCTCCAGCCACTGGTCCAGCACGTACAGGCAGGTATTCCAGATAGGCCCGCCAATCGGCACTGTGGCAACGCCCGCGTCAATCCTGGCGGCAGCCGACCACACCGTCGTCTCGGTCGGCCCGTAAAGGTTAACGACATCTGCCGCGACGCTTGCCATGCCAGCGGCTAGCGCCTGCGGCAACGCCTCGCCTCCGACGAGCATCCGCAGCCCGCGAACCGCCCGCGCGTGCTCCGGCAGCAGTGCCTGCCATAGTGCCGGAGTAGCCTGCATGATCGTCGCCCCGCTGCGGCCAGCCAGCCCGGCCAGTGCCGCCGGGTCCCGGACCTCATCTGGGGCGGCGAGCACTATACCGGCACCTGCAGCCAGTGGAAGGTAGAACTCCAGGGCATGGATGTCGAAAGCCACCGTGGTAACCGCGAGCATCCGATCGCCCGCATCCATCGGGAACCACTGCGCCATCGCCGCAACAAAGTTCACTAGCCCGCGATGAGTGACGCCGATCCCCTTAGGAGCGCCGGTTGAACCGGACGTATAGATGACGTACGCCGGGCAGGCAGGCAGCAAGGCAGCACTCATAACGGCATCCGCCGAACCCGAGCCGTCCAGGCCTTCCGCCGAAGCCATCGTCTGCTGGTCACCGACCACCACGTAGTCCAGCCTGTCCATCACCCGCAGACTCTGGGCCACAGTGCCCGTGGTCAGCACACACACCGGACTCGCGTCGGCGAGCATGAACGCAATCCGCTCGGCGGGATAGCCAGGATCAAGGGGCAGGTAGGCCGCCCCGGCCTGCCAGCACCGCCAGCAGCGCGGCCACTAGGTCCACACGGCGGTCCATCAGCACCGCCACCACCGACTCCGGTCCGGCGCCCCGCGCGGCCAGAACCCTGGCCAGCCGCCCCGCCCGCGCCATCAGCTCCCCGTAGCTGACATGCTCTTCCCCGCACGCCACCGCGACCGCATCCGGGCACTCCCCCGCCCGCGCCGCGACCAGCTCCGTTACTGACCCTGTCGGCACCCCCGCCGCCGTGTCATTCCACCCCGACAGCACCTGCTCCCGCTCGGCGGCGTCCAAGACCACGACCTGGCGCAGCCGCACCTGCGGGGCGGCAGCTACTGCGGCCAGCACCCGGACCAGCCGCTGCGCGATCGCTGCCACCGTGACCTCATCAAACAGGTCACCCGCCCCGGTCACCACGCCGTGCAGCCCGGCCGCCTGGCCATCTGGACCGGGAACCTCGCCCACGATGAGGTCCAGGTCGAACTTCCCGGCACGCTCGCCAGTCGATAGCGAGCCAGTCCGCACTCCCGGCAACTCCAGCGCCGCCGTCCTGCCACCTTGCATGGTGAGCATGACCTGGAACAGCGGGTGGCGTGCCATCGACCGGGCGGGGGCGAGGACCTCCACGAGCCGCTCGAACGGGACATCCTGGTGATCCAGCGCGTCCAGCCCCGCCGTCCGGACCCGGGCCAGCAGGCCGGTGAAGGACGGGTCACCCGACAGGTCAGTACGCAGCACCAGCGTGTTGACGAAGAACCCGACCAGGTCATCGAGCGCCTCATCAGTCCGCCCCGCCACCGGGGAGCCGAGCGGGATGTCAGTACCCGCCCCGAGCCGGGCCAGCAGCACCGCCAGCGCGGCCTGCACCACCATGAACATCGTCACCCCGTGCGCCCGGGCCAGCCCGGTCAGCTCAAGGTGCAGCTCCGGCCCGATCTGCAGCGGCACGCTCACCCCGCGGTGGCTGGGCACCGCCGGGCGCGGCCGGTCGGCCGGCAGGGCCAGCTCCTCCGGGGCCCCGGCCAGCGCCTGCCGCCAGTAGGCCACCTGCCCGGCCAGGACGCTATCCGGGTCATCCTCGCTGCCCAGCAGCTCCCGCTGCCACAGCGCGTAGTCCGCGTACTGCACCGGCAGCGGATCCCACCCCGGCGCACCCCCCGCCACCCGGGCCGCGTACGCCACCGACAGGTCCCGCGCCAGCGGCGCCATCGACCACCCGTCACAGGCGATGTGGTGCACCACCACCACCAGCACGTGCTCGCCGTCCGATACCCGCAGCAGCCGGGCCCGCAACGGGACCTCAGTGGCCAGGTCAAAGCAGTACCCCGCCTCCTGCGCCACCACCGCGGCCACCTCACCAGCGCCCACCTCGGTCAGCGCCAGGCCCAGCTCCAGGTCCCGGCCCACCACCTCAGCATCAAGGACCCGCTGGAACGGCCGGCCGCCCTCAGCCGGGAACACCGTCCGCAGCACCTCATGCCGCCCCGCCACATCCGCCAGCGCCGCCGCCAGCGCCCCCGCATCCAGCGCCCCCGACAACCCCAGCGCCAGCGGGATGTTGTACGTCGCGCTCGGCCCCTCCAGCTGAGCCAGGAACCACAGCCGCTGCTGCGCGAACGACACCGGCACCCGCCCCGGCCGCGCCTGCACCTCCAGCCGCCGCCGCCCCGGGGCCGCGGCGGTCACCAGCGCCGCCAGCCCAGCCGGGGTCGGCGCCTCGAACACCGCCCGCACCGTAAGCTCAGCGCCCAGCACCGCCCGCACCCGGCTCACCAGCCTGGTAGCCAGCAGCGAGTGCCCGCCCAATTCGAAGAAGTTATCCTCGGCCCCGACCCGGTCCAGGCCCAGCACCTCGGCGAACATCCCGCACAGGATCTCCTCGCGGGCCGTGGCCGGCGCGCGGCCCCCGGTCGCGGCGGCCTGCCCGGGGGCGGGCAGCGCCTTGCGGTCGACCTTGCCGTTGGGGGTCAGCGGCAGCCCTGCCAGCACGGTCACCGTGGCGGGCAGCATGTAGTCCGGCAGCCGGCTGGCCGCGTAGTCGCGCACCGCCGCCGCCAGGGCCCCGCTGTCCGGGACGCCACCGTCGCCGCCCGCGCCGCCAGCCGGGACGACGTAGGCGGCCAGCCGCCTGTCGCCCGGGGAGTCCTCCCGCACCGCCACCACAGCCTGCCCCACCGCGGGATGCGCCGCCAGGACCGCCTCCACCTCGCCCGGCTCGATCCGGTAGCCGCGGATCTTCACCTGGTCATCAGCCCGGCCCGCGAACTCCAGCTCCCCGCCCCCGGTCCACCGCGCCAGGTCCCCCGTCCGGTACATCCGCTCCCCCGCCACGCTGAACGGGCACGCGGTGAACCGCTCCCCGGTCAGGGCAGGACGGCCCAGGTACCCCCGCGCCAGCTGCGCCCCGGCGATGTACAGCTCGCCAGTCACCCCCGCCGGGACCGGCTCCAGCCACTGGTCCAGCACGTACAGCCGGGTGTTGGGAGCCGGCCTGCCAATCGGGACCTGCCCGGGCACCGGGTCCCCCGCCCGGACCTCCCAGGTGCAGCAGCCCACGGTCGCCTCGGTCGGCCCGTACTCATTGACCACCACCATGCCCGGCGCCCGCTCCAGCCAGGACCGGGCCACCGCCCCGGACAGCGCCTCCCCGCCGACCACCAGCCGCCCCGCCACCCCGGCCAGCACGCCCGCCGGGACCAGCCCGGCCAGCACCGGCAGGTGCGCCGGGACCACCTTCACCACCGCGAACCCCGGGCCGCGGGCCAGCAGCCCGGCCAGCCCCTCAGCCCCGCCCGCCACGCTGGCCGTCACCGCCGCCCCGGCCGCCAGCGGCGCCAGCACGCTGGTCACCGTCAGGTCGAACGCCAGCGAGGAGTGCAGCGGCGCGCCCGCCCCGCCCGCGCCCAGCCCGTAGGCCCCCGCCGCCCACGCCAGGTAGTTCACCACCGCCCCGTGAGCCACCCCCACCCCCTTCGGCGTCCCGGTCGACCCCGACGTGTAGATCACGTACGCCAGCTGCCCCGCCCGCACCGGGGCCGGCCCGGCCGGAGCCAGCCCGGCCACCGCCGCGGCCACCACCGGGTCATCCACGGCCACCATCTGCACCCGCCCCGCGGGCAGGTCCGCCAGCGACTCCTCCGTCCCCACCACCAGCGCGGCCCCGCTGTCGGCCAGCATGAACCCCGCCCGCCCAGCCGGGTACCCCGGGTCCAGCGGCAGGTACGCCGCCCCCGCCAGCAGCACCCCCAGCACCGCGGTCACCATCTCAGTGCCCCGCTCCAGGCACAACCCCACCACCACGTCCGGCCCCGCGCCCCGCCCCCGCAGGTACCCCGCCAGCCGCCCCGCCCGCGCCACCAGCTCCCCGAACGTCACATGCTCATCCCCGCACGCCACCGCCACCCCATCCGGGCACTCCCCCGCCCGCGCCACCACCAGATCCCCCACCGACCCCGCCGGCACCCCCGCCACCGTGTCATTCCACCCCGACACCACCCGCTCCCGCTCCGCCGCACCCAGCACCGGCACCCGGTACAACGGGGTAGCGGGAGCCTGCTCAAGAGCCGTGACCAGGCTCCGCACCGTGGTGTGCAGCAGGTGGCACACCGGCTCCGGAATGGCGGGGGCAAGGACGTCAACGGTAATGAGGAAACGGAATTGCAGGTCATCGACGGCGGTGGTCATCGGGTAGTTGGACCGCGGGAATGTGTAGAGGATCTCCATGCCCTCGAAGCCGGTGGCGGTGGAGTCATTACCGAGATCCTGGCTGTGGCGATAGTTGAATATCGATGTGAACAAGGGCGTGGGCGCGACGACGCCGCTGGCTCGCTGCGCCAGCGCCAGCGGTGCGTGCTCGTGCACCAGCAGCTTGGCTAGCTGAACCTGCAGATCGGCTACCGCGTCCGTCAGCCCGGTACCGTCCACCCGTACTCGCGCAGGCAACGTATTGATGAACGGGCCGAGGACCTTGTTCGCGCCGGCCCCGGCGTTCATCCGGCCAAACAGCACCGTGCCGAACACCACGTCATCACGCCCGGCCAGGGTCGCCAGCACCCGCGCCCACGCCAGGTGAAACAGCGTCGCCGGGGACACTCCGAGCACTCGAGCCTGCTCCCGCACCCGGGCCGCCAGGCCATCCTCCACCGGCAGCACGGCCTGGGTTACCGAAGTCCCGTCGTTGAGCACGTCCAGCAGCCCGAATGGCGCCGTCGGCTCGGTGACGTCTCCCAGTAGCCCCGCGAAGTACCGCTCATGCTCTTCCCGCGCCATCCCTAGCCGGGACTGAGCCACGAAGTCACGGAACGGCAGCGGCGGTGCGAGCTCGTCGGCCCTTCCGTCGAGGATTGTCCGCACCTCGTCCAGCAGGATGTCCATCGCCGTGTGATCGCGTATTAGCTGGTAGACCTGCAGTAGTGCCAGCCAGCGGCCGGTTCCGGACTCGGCGGCTATATGCACCCGGAGCAGCGGGGCACGGCTGACATCCATCCACGAGCCCGCGGCGGCGAGCAACTGGCTGGTCACATCTAGCCGCTCGTCGAGCGTTATTTCGCCGACTGGCATCCGCGCCTGCCGCCAGACCACCTGAAGCGGCTCGGGCAGTCCTTCCCAGGCCACCGACGTCCGGTACACGTCGTGCCGGTCGACCACTCGCTGCAGCGCGGACACGAATCCGTCGACCCGGACCCGGGAATCGAACCTCAATACGAACGGCTGCAGGTAAGCGTCCTCGCTGCCCTTAGGGGTCATCAGGTAGTGGAAGAAGACACCTTCCTGCAACGGGGCCAGCGGGTAGATATCGGCCACGTTCGCCGCGCCGCCATCGACCAGCTCGGTGATCTGGTTGATCTGCGCCTGTGTCAGCTCTGCCAGGGGCAGCATCTGCGGGGTAATCGTCTGGGCCCCGGCCGGGATCAGGTTCGGCGGTACCTCCACGCCGCCCGAACCCGCTACCGCGGCCAGCTTGGCCGAGGTCGGCGCCTCGAACAGCACTCGCACCGAGATCGGCACGCCTCGCTGGCGTAGCAGCTCTACCAGCGAAACTGCGATCAGGGAGTGGCCGCCAAGCTCGAAGAAGTTGTCCTCGGCTCCGACCTGGTCCAGGCCGAGAACTTCCGCGAACGCCTCGCACAAAATCGCCTCTCGCGGCGTCGCCGGTCCCCGGCTCCGCGGTATCGCGGCTGAGTAGTCGGGAGCTGGCAGCGCGGCGCGGTTCAGTTTGCCGTTCGCGGTCAGCGGCAGCGACTCAAGCGGGACCACCGCAGCCGGCACCATGTGCTCCGGCAGTCGGGTGGCGGCGTAGTCATGCAGGACCCTCGCCAGTTCACCATCATGACCGGCTTCCGCGGGAACAACGTAGCCTACCAGCCGCCTCTCACCCGGGGTGTCCTCGCGAGCCAGTACCACTGCCTGCCTTACCGAGGAATGCTCGGCCAGCACTACCTCGATCTCGCCGGGCTCGACCCGGAACCCGCGGATCTTCACCTGATCGTCTATCCGGCCGAGGAACTCCAGGTACCCGCTCTTGGCCCACCTGACCTGGTCTCCCGTCCGGTACAGGCGAGACCCGTCGGCAGCGAACGGGTCCGCGACGAACCGCTGCGCGGTGAGCGCCGGACGTCGGCCGTATCCGCGCGCCAGCTGCGCGCCACCGACGAACAGCTCTCCGGGCACGCCCACGGGGACCGGGTTCAGGTGCGCGTCGAGCACGTACGCCCGGCTGTTCGGCACCGGCGTTCCGATCGGGACCCGCCCCCCGGTCAGGCATGCCGGAGTGAGCCGGACGGTGACCACGCCAATCGTGGTCTCGGTCGGACCGTAATGGTTGACGACTGCCCGCTCGCCCGCGGCAGCCAGCAGATCACTCATCCAGGCGGGCGGGGCCGCCTCGCCACCGAGGACCAGAGCCCGCCCTGGCACCAGCCTCGCCAGCCCGCCATTGCGGCCAAGCGCGGCCAGGTGCGAGGGGACGACCTTGAAGTAGTCAATGTCATGGTCTGCCAGGTACCCGGCTACCGCGGCCGGGTTGGTGACCATGTCATGGGCGAGGATGTACAGGGCACCACCGGTGCTCAGGCTAACGAAGATCATCGTGTTGCCAAGATCGGTGGCCGTGGGCTGCAGCAGCGCATACCGGCCGCCCGGCGCGCCGAGGCTCAGTCGTTCCGGCATCTCCGTGACGTAGTTGAGCAGGCCACCGTGGGTAACCTGAACTCCCTTTGGCGCGCCGGTCGACCCGGAGGTGTAGATCACGTACGCCAGCTGGTCATGGAGCACCCTTACCGTGGGCGGGGACGTCGGCTCCGCCTCCATCATCGCGGCCACCACCGGATCGTCGACCGCGATCATCTGGGTTCGCCCGGCCGGCAGATCTTCCAGGTCCGCCGCGGTCCCCACCACGACCGTCACCCGGCTGTCGGTCAGCATGAACGCGAGCCGCTCCGCCGGGTAGCCGGGATCAAGCGGCAGGTAAGCAGCCCCTGCCTTCCAGACCGCGAGGATCGCGGTCATCACGTCCGCGCCTCGCGGCATGCAGAGCCCTACCACCGACTCGGCGCCGACGCCGGCCCTGAGCAGGTAGTGCGCCAGCTTGTTAGCCCGCTCCTCGAGCACGCCATAGCTGAGCGACTCCGGGCCGGATATCACCGCCAGCGCGTCCGGGGCCACCTTGGCTCGCGCCGCGACTAGGTCGTGTATCCCGCCTGGCGCCTGGGTCTCGGTCGGGCCGCCGAGAATCTGCTGGCGTTCCTCCTCGCCCAGGATGTTCACCCGGTGCAGCAGGAGCAGCGGGTCAGCGGCCACCATCCGGAGTACCCGGACGAATCGCTGGGCCATCGTCGAAGCCGTGGCCGGGTCGAACAGGTCGGCCGCGACGATCACCGATCCGCGCAGGCCGGCGGGCCGTCCCTCGTCGAGCACCTCATCCACGATGACGTTCAGGTCGAACCTGCCCGCCGCGGTCTCGGCAGGCAGGATACTGGCGTGGAGTCCAGGCAGGTCAAGCGTGGTCACGGCGTTGTTCTGCAACGCGAAGTTGACTTGGAACAACGGGTGCCTGGCCAGTACGCGGGTCGGCGCCAGCGCCTCGACCAACCGCTCCAGCGGTACATCCTGGTGTGCCAGCGCGCCAAGGCTGGCAGCGCGGACCCGGCTCAGCAGCTCGGCGAACGTGGGGTCGCCGGACAGGTCGGTGCGCAGCACCAGCGTGTTGACGACGAACCCGACCAGGTCATCAAGCGCCTCGTCAGACCGCCCGGCCACCGGGAAGCCGACTGGGATGTCGTCGCCAGCGCCCAGCTTGGACAGCAGCGCAGCCAGGGCTGCCTGCATCACCATGAAGAGCGTGACGCCGTGGGAGCGGGCAAGGATAGTCAGCCGCTGGTGGAGCTTCGCCGGGATATCTAGCGGCGCGGCGTGTGCCTGGTAGCTGGGCGCCGCGGGGCGCGCCCGGTCGGCCGGCAGCGGCAGTTCCTCCGGTGCTCCGGCGAGCGCCTGGCGCCAGTAGCCGATCTGCCGGGATACGAGGCTATCCGGGTCGCCATCGTCGCCAAGCAGGTCCCGCTGCCACAGCGCGTAGTCGGCGTACTGCACCGGCAGCGGCGCCCAGCCGGGCGCCTGTCCAGACCGCCGGGCCGCGTACGCCGTGGCGATGTCCCGGACCAGCGCTCTCATCGACCAGCCGTCCGCGGCGATGTGATGGATGACCACGACAAGCACGTGCTCGCCAGGACCGGTTGCCAGCAACCGGGCATAGACCGGGATCTCGGTGCTGAGGTCGAACCGGTACGCGGCCGCCGCCGCCACCGTCGCCGGCCGGGCCGTCTGGGCTACCGTCGTCACCGGCAGGCTCCAGGCCACCTCCGCCAGGGTCAGGATCCGCTGGTGAGGCTGTCCCACCGTGGCGGGAAAGACCGTGCGGAGCGCCTCGTGCCGGCCGACGACGTCGGCCAGCGCCGAGGTGAGCGCCGGGACATCCAGGTCGCCGGTCAGCCTTATCGCTACCGGGATGTTATACGTCGGGCTCGGCCCCTCAAGCTGCCACAGGAACCACAGCCGCCGCTGGGCGAACGAGAGCGGGACGCGGTCTGGCCGGGTCCGTGCCGACAGTGCCGGCCGGGGAGCCGCCGGGTTCGGGCCCGCCTGCGTCAGCAGGGACGCGAGGCGGGCGGGGGTCGGCGCCTCGAACACCGCCTGCACCGGCAGTTCCGCCCCGAGCACCGCCCGCACCCGGCTGATCAGCCGCATCGCCAGCAGCGAGTGCCCGCCCAGGGCGAAGAAGCTGTCCTCGGCCCCGACCCGGTCCAGCCCCAGGACCTCGGCGAACATCCCGCACACGATCTCCTCGTGCACGGTGGCCGGCCCACGGCTGCCCGCGTCGGCCAGGTACTCCGGGGCCGGCAGCGCCGCCCGGTCGACCTTGCCGGTCGCGGTCAGCGGCAGCGCGTCCAGCACGGTGACCACCGCCGGAACCATGAACTCCGGGAGCCGCCCGGCCGCGAGCGCCCGCAGCTCCCCGGCCAGCCCCCCCGCGGCGCCGCCCACCGGCACCACGTACCCGACCAGCCTGACATCACCAGGCCCCTCCTGCCGGGCCACCACGACCGCCTGCCCGACCCGCGGGTCACTGGTCAGCAGCGCCTCCACCTCGCCCGGCTCGATCCGGAACCCGCGGATCTTCACCTGCCCGTCCGCGCGCCCCAGGAACTCCACCTGCCCGCCCGCAGACCACCGGGCCAGGTCCCCGGTCCGGTACATCCGCTCGCCCGCCGCGAACGGGCAGGCCGTGAACCGCTCAGCGGTCAGCCCCGCCCGCCCCAGGTACCCCCGCGCCAGCCCCGCGCCGGCAAGGTACAGCTCCCCGGCCGCCCCCGGCGCGGCCGGCCGCAGCCCGCCATCCAGGATGTAGGCCCGCGTATTGTCCAGCGAGCCGCCCGATCGGCGGCTCGTCCGCCACCTCCCCGGGACCGCGCATGAAGAAGTACGTCGCGATCGCGGTCGCCTCAGTCGGGCCATACCCGTTGCCCACCACGATCCCCGGGCACGCCGCCAGCACCCGCCTCATCGCCGTCGACGAGCCCGCCTCGCCCCCGGTCAGCACCAGCCTCAGCCCCGCCAGCGCCTCCGGCCGCTCAGCCGCCACCAGGTTGAACAACGGCGTCGTGAGCCACGTCGCAGTAACCCCGTGCCGCGCAATGAGCACCCCCAGCGCCCGCGCATCCAGGTACCCAGGCGGCGCCACCACCACCGTCCCCCCCAAAGCCAACGGCACCCACAGCTCGTACTCCGAGGGATCAAAGACAACGGGAGTATGCAGCATCACCCGCTGGTGGGCAGCACGGTCGAAGCGCCGGTCGAAGGCCAGCTCAACCACGTCGCGGTGAGTCACCGCCACGCCCTTGGGCAGCCCCGTGGAGCCAGAGGTATAGATCACGTACGCCAGCTGATCCGGGTGGCACGCCAGCTGACCCGGCCCAGCACCAGCACCAGCACCAGCACCAGCACCAGCACCAGCACCAGCACCAGCACCAACCCAGGCTGGCCCCGCCGGCCGCCAGGCAGTCCCCTGCGACCACCACGGGAACCCCCCCGGCAGGCCCCTCCCAGGCCCGGTCCGCCAGCAGCGCCCCCGCCCCCGCGTCAGCCAGCAGGAACGCGACCCGCTCCGGCGGGTACCCAGGATCCAGCGGCAGGTACGCCGCCCCCGCCTTCAGCACCCCCAGCAGCGCCGCCACCAGCTCAGCGGAACGGTCCATCATCACCGCCACCACCGACTCAGGCCCCACCCCCCGCCCGGCAAGCACCCCCGCCAGCCACCCCGCCCGCTCATCCAGCCACGCATAACTCACGCGCACGTCCCCGAAGGCCACCGCCACCGCATCCGGGGACCGCACCACATGCCCCGCCACCAGCCCCGGCAGCGTGACATCAGGCACCGGCCACGCCGTCTCATTCCACTCAGCCACCACCAGCCTCCGCAGCCCCTCCGGCAGCACCTCCACCTGCCACAACGCAGCCCCCGGAGCCTCCTCCAACGCGGTGACCAGCCCGCCCACGGCGGCATGCAGCATCGCGCAGACATGCTCCGGGTCGATGGGCGGCACCGCCTCCACGACGAAGCCGAATCCAGTCCCGCTATCGTCCACCGACACCGTAAGCGGGTAGTTGGTGCGCTCCCAGACGAGCACCACGTCCATGCCTTCGATGCCGACATCGACTCCCTGCGCGGCACCAGTGTTGTGCCGGTAATTGAACAGGGAGGTGAACAGAGGGGCGGGTGGTGCCACGCCGCTGGCCTGCTGGGCCAGGGCCAGGGGGGCATGCTCGTGCACGAGCAGCCGGGCCAGCTGCCCCTGCATCGCGGCGACCGCGTCGTTCACCGTGGCACGGGTGTCGACTCGCACCGGAAGCGTGTTAATGAGCGGGCCAGTGACCATGCCGACGCCAGCACCGGCGTTCATCCGGCCCAGTAGCACGGTGCCGAACACGACGTCGTCACGGCCGGCCGTAGCCGCGAGCACCCGCGCCCAGGCGAGATGGAACAGCGACGCCGCGGACACCCCGAGGACCCTGGCCCGGTTCCGTACCCGGTCGGCCAGCGCGTCCTCGAGCACCAGCAGGCCCTCGCCCGCCCGCGGGCTGTCCATCCCGGTGCCGTGCACCTCAAGCAGGCCGAACGGCGCCGTCGGCTCGGTGACGTCCGCAAGGAGCTCGGCAAAGTAGCGCTCGTGCTCCTCTTTCGGCACGTCCAGCCGGGCGTGCGCGACGAAGTCGCGGAACGGCACCGGCGGCGGCAGGCGGTCTTCTTCCCCGGCCAAGATCTCGCGCACCTCGGCCAGCACCACGTCCAGACCGGTATGGTCCAGCAGCAGGTGGTGGATCTGCAGCAGCGCGAACCAGTGCTCCCCGCCGCCAGGCTCGGCGGCGATGTAGACGCGCAGCAGCGGCGCGTGGCTGAGGTCCATCCACAGCCCGGCGGCGGCAAGCAGCTGGTCCACCATGTCCGCGTCCCCCGCCACAGCGTCCGGGCCCAGCTCCGTCACCGGCATGACTGCGTCGCGCCAGACCACCTGCACCGGCTCGGACAGCCCTTCCCAGGCCACCGAGGTCCGGTAGATGTCGTGCCGCCCGATAACCTGCTGCAGCGCGGCCAGGAACGCGTCCAGCCTGCTCCGGGAGTCAAACCTCAGGCCGAAGGACTCGAGGTACACATCTCCGTCGTCCGCGGCGGCCATGAGGTGGTGGAAGAAGAAGCCTTCCTGCAGCGGCGCCAGCGGGTACACGTCCGCGACATTCGCCGCCCCGCCCTCGACCAAGGCGGTGATCCGATCCACCTGTGCGAGCGTCAGGTCGACCAGCGGCAGCATGTCCGGGGTGATCGCCGCGGCTCCGGCCGGGATGAGGTTCGGGGGCACCGCCGACACCTCCCGCTGTGCCAGCCCGGCCGGTCCGAGAGCTGCCAGCCCGGCCGGGGTCCGGGTCTCGAACAGCGTCTGCATCGTGACCGGGATTCCCCGCTCTCGCAACCGCTCCACCAGCGACACCGCCAGTAGTGAATGCCCGCCCAGCGTGAAGAAGTTGTCCTCCGCTCCGACCTGGTCCAAGCCGAGGACCTCCGCGAACACCGCGCAGACGATTTCTTCCGCTGGCGTGGCCGACCCCCTGGTCCCGGCCCCCGGGCCGACATAATCCGGCGCCGGGAGCGCCGCCCGGTCGACCTTGCCGTTCCCGGTCAGCGGCACCGCCTCGATCACCGCGACCGCGTCCGGGACCATGTACTCCGGCAGCCTGGCGCTCGCGTACTCCCGCACCGCCGCCGCCAGCCCGTCGGTCTGGTCGCTGGCGGCCGGCACGACGTAGCCAGCCAGCCGCCGGTCCCCCGGCGTGTCCTCTCTGGCCGCCACGACCGCCTGCGTCACTAGGGGATGGGCGGCCAGCACGGCCTCGATCTCGCCCGGCTCGATCCGGAAGCCGCGGATCTTCACCTGGTCGTCGGCGCGCCCGGCGAATTGCAGCTGCCCCTCGGCGGTCCACCAGGCCAGGTCCCCGGTCCGGTACATCCGCTCCCCGGCCGCGCCGAACGGACACGCCACGAATCGTTCCGCTGTCAGCTCGGGGCGGTGTGCGTAGCCGCGGGCAAGCTGAGCGCCCGCGATATAAAGCTCTCCGGTCATTCCCGGCGGCATTGGCCGCAGCCTCTGGTTCAGCACGTACAGGCGGCTGTTGGCCACCGGTCGGCCGATCGGCACCTGATCGGGGATGTCCTGCCCGGCGGTGACCTCGAACACGCAGCAGCCGACTGTTGTCTCGGTCGGGCCGTACTCATTCACTACCACGCACTCGGGAGCGCCAGCCAGCCATGACCGCACCAGGTGTCCCGGCAGCGTCTCACCACCCACCACCAGCCGTCCGGCCGCACGAGCGAGCTGCTCCGCCGGGACCATCTGGGCCAGCATCGGAAGGTGCGCTGGGACCACCTTCACCAGCCCGAACCCCTGCCCTTCGGTCAGCAGCGCCGCGAGGCCTTCCGCACCCCCTTGCGGGCTGACCGCGACGGCCGCGCCCGCTACGAGCGGCACCAGCACGCTGCTCACGGTCAGGTCAAACGCGAGCGACGAATGCATCGGCGCGCCGATGGCCCCGGGTCCTACCCGGTAGGCAGCTGCGGCCCATGACACGTAGTTGAGCAGGCTGCCGTGAGTCACCTGTACGCCCTTGGGCGTCCCGGTTGACCCCGACGTGTAGATCACATAGGCGAGCTGATCCGGCAGCACCCGCACCGCCGGCGCCTCAGCTGGGGATGCGGCGACCATCGCGGCGACCGTCGGGTCATCAAGTGCGATGAGCCGGACCCGCCTGGCTGGCAGGTCCTCGAGGACCTCCTGCGTCCCGACCACGACCGAGACCCTGCTGTCGGCGAGCATGAAGGCCAGGCGGTCTACCGGGTAACCGGGATCCAGTGGCAGATAGGCGGCCCCCGCCTGCAACACCGCCAGTAGTGCCGTCAGCATCTCCGCGCCACGCGGCAGGCACAGCCCGACCACCGACTCCGGCCCCACGCCGGTATCCCGCAGGTAATGCGTCAGCTGGCTTGCCCGGCTGACCAGCTCGGCAAAGGTCAGGCTGACGTCGCCGCACACCACCGCCAGCGCCGCGGGATCGGTGGCGGCCCGAGCTGCCACCAGCTCATGCACCCCACCTGCCCGCGGCACCGCCGTGACAGTTTCATTCCACTCACTGATTACCTGACGTCGTTCGGATGGGGACATGACGTCAGCCCCGTCGAGGCGGTCATCGGGGGAAACCGCTGCCAGCCAGTCGAGAACCATCAGGAACCGGCCGACGAGCGCCTCGTTGTCCGCAATGCGGTAGAGATCAGGGTTCGCGTTGAAAACGACCTCAACGTCACCGCCACCCAGCCGGTCATGCACGGCGATCAGCAGGTCATTGACCGGTCCGTTGGAGAGGTTGTGCGCGACAGCCTCGCAGTCACCGAACCGGATCGCGTAGTCGAACGACATCACGTTGATAATCAGGCCGAATAGGGTGCCGTTATTGATGAGGGACAGGTCCCGCATCATGTCCTCGTAGCGATACCGCTGATGCTTCAGCCCCTCGCGGACAGTCCTGGACGCCTGCCGCACCAGGTCGGCCACCGACATCCCTGCCTCGACCCGGAGCCGGATGGGCAGCATGTTGGTGGTCATGCCTGGGATCCGCCGCTGGCGTGCGCCTGTCCTGCCGATTACCGGCAGGCCGATCACGATGTCCGCTGCCCCGCTGATGCCGTGCACATACGCGGCCGCCGCGGCGATCATCAGCCCGGCGAAGCTGGTCCGCAGCCGCCGCGCGGCGTCCTTAAGCGCCTGCACCCCGGCGGGATCGACGTCCCGCTGGGCCCGCACGGGCATCCGGGTGATCCGCGGGACCTGCTTTCCGGTGACGCTGAGCACCTCGGGAAGATCCGCGAGCTGGTCTAGCCAGAACTCGCGGTCGCTGTCGAAGTCGGCAGACACCCGGTACGCCGCTTCGTCGTCCATCAGCATGGAAACTGGGTCCAGCGCCCCGTCAGCGGGCACGGAACCAGCCAGCATCGCCGCATAGACCTCGCTCAGCCGGGCGGCGATGATGGCACCGCCCACGCCATCGCTCGCAACGTGGTGAACGCGGTGATACCAGAAGTGCCGGCCTTCGGCGATCTTGAGCAGCGCGTAACTGAATACGGCGCCTTCCAGCAGGTCCACTGGATGACGGATTTCTGCCCGCATCCACTCTTCCGCGGCAGCCTGCGGATCGGGGGCCGAGCTGACATCAAGAAGATGCAGCGGCCAGTCACCCGGATCGCTAACCCACTGCTGCGGCGCGCTCCCGTTCTCCCGGAAGCGCAGGCTATAGGCCTGCACCTCCCGGGTGGTGTACCGCAGGGCCTTCTCAAAAAGAGCAACGTCCAAGTCGCCACGAATGTCAAGATACTCGGCGATGTTATATATCGAATTGTCGCCGCCAAGGAGCTGAGCATACCAGATACCCAGCTGCCCGACCATCAGATCACGGTAACCACCATCAGATCCAGACACGCCTGGCGCCCCAATCGATCGACCCATACGACTACCCAGCTGAATACTAATCCGCCATTACGGCCGAGAGGCAGATCCGCCCGAGTCCCTGTTACGGACAACAAACGGCAAGCCCTCTAAGGCGAAAATGCTAAACCGGGCTTAGGCCAAGGGAAGGTCCGGGCGACCTGCGATGACCCGTCGAAGATACGCCCTGGTCCGACGGGCGCGCGACCCGGCGAGGCCATGCGCTGCCAGGCTGATTTCCCGTTCAACCGCGACTACGCTCCACTTGAACGCCGCCCAGTCGCGGTGCTGAATACTACCAGCACCGGCTTCCGGCGGCATCACACCGCGTGCCAGTGCTGAGGCTACGCTATGCGCGTAGCCTTCCAGAAGATACTGCGGCAGAAGAACCGCATGAGTTAATTGACAGAGCGCAAAGGACACCACGATGGACGATTGCGTCGGCTGGCATCCGTTCGAGATAACGCCCGAAAGGCTAGGGGTCCCCCCAGGCGTGGACGGCCTCAGCAGCTACCTTGACAACGAAGAAACGATCGATAAGCTACTGACCGACAAGAAGGCGCTCGTATTCCGAAGTTTCGGGATATCGGCTGGGCAGTTTACCGAAGTCGCAGATCTGCTACTGCGGAACCGCCTGCCGTACGTCCACGGTAATTCTCCCCGCACCAAGGTCGGCGACAACGTCTACACGTCGACCGAGTATCCGCCTGAGTTCGCCATCTCGATGCACAACGAGCTCTCCTACGCGGCCACGTGGCCGACCCGCCTGCTCTTCTTCTGCGAGACCGCGGCATCGACTGGAGGCGCGACACCTGTCGCAGATGGCGCCCGCTGGCTCGACTCCCTGGATCGCGAGGTCAGGAACCGCTTCGCCGATGGCATCCGGTACATCCAGAATCTGCCTGATGGCCGTGGCTTCGGCAAGACCTGGCAAGCCACCTTCGAGACCGCTGACAAGAACGCCGTCGAGGCTTATCTGTCCGGCACCGGGGCAACGTGGGAGTGGACGGCAAGCGGGCTGCGAGTCACGCAGATCAGGACGGCTACTACCCGGCACCCGGTGACCGGTGACGAGGTCTGGTTCAACCAGGCCGACCAATGGCACCCAGCCACCCTCGGCGACGAGACCGCGGCAACACTCGCCAGGATGTTGCCGGAGGAAAGCCTGCCCCAGTCGGTGCGCTTCGCCGACGGCAGCCCCATCCCCGATGAGTACGTGCATCACGTACGCGACCGCGGCTTCGAATCGGCCGTCGACGTGGACTGGCGGCCGGGCGACCTGCTGCTCATCGACAATGTCCTGGTAGCCCACGGCCGCCGCAAGTTCACCGGCGCCCGCCGCGTCCTGGTAGCGATGTCCGACTAGCGCCCTGGATCGCCGACCTGGTATCCGTACCCACCCATGGATAAGGAGACACAAATGGGTTTCCCCCACATCATTCAGAGCGATGGCAGTGATGGCCGTCTCATGGACCGGCTAGCGGCGCAGCAGCAGGAGATACTCAACAGGCTGCGCGATTCTGGCGCGGTGCTGATGCGCGGTTTCGACGTGGGCGGAGTGGATGGCTTCGCGTCCGCTGTCCGCGCACTGTCAGGCGAGCCGCTCTCTTACACCGAGCGTTCCTCGCCTCGCCACAGCGTGAAGGGAAACGTCTACACTTCGACTGACTACCCGCCGACTGAGGAGATCTTCTTCCACAACGAGAACTCCTATCAGACGTCATGGCCGATGTCGCTTTTCTTCTACTGCATACAGCCTCCTCGGCAACGTGGCGCGACGCCTCTGTCTGACACCAGGCAGGTGCTGAAGATCCTCGATCCTTCAGTCCGAGAAGAGTTCACCCGCCGAGGATGGATGCTGGTACGGAACTTCGATGCCAGGATCGGCATGCCCTGGCAGGAGGTCTTCAACACCCAGGATCGCGCCGAGGTCACGCGATACTGCGCCGCCAAAACCATTGACGCGGAGTGGCATGCCGACGGCAGGCTACGGACGACCGCTATCCGGCCCGCCGTCCGCCGTCATCCGCGGACAGGAGACGAAGTCTGGTTCAACCACGCCGCGTTCTTCCACCTTTCCACGCTCCCGCCCGACACGCAAGAAGGCCTGCGGGAGCTGTTCAGCGGGGAAGACCTGCCCAGTAACACCTATTTTGGTGATGGCTCGCCTATTCCGGACGACGTTATGGAGCACGTGCGGGCCTGCTACAGGTCCGCCGCCGTGCGCTTCGACTATCGTGAAGGCGACGTGCTCATCATCGACAACATGCTCACCGCGCACGGACGCGAGCCTTTTACCCCTCCGCGCGAGATCGTCGTGGCGATGGCTGAACTCATCACCGCCCAGGCACTGGCTATTTTATCCGGCCGTTGTGCCTTCGGCAGGCCTGTCCTGGCGGCGTGGCCAGGCCAGCAGGCCGGGCGGCTACAGCAGCACCGCCCGGCCTGCTGATGTCCTCGCGTCAGGGACAGTCAGATGCCGCCTGCGCCCGGGGGGGTCTTGCCGCTTGCCGGGTAGCGGGCGAACTGGGTGTGGTAGAGCTCGGCGTAGAGGCCCCCAGTTTCCAGGAGCTCGTCATGGGTGCCGTGCTCGCGGATCTCGCCCGCATCGATGACCAGGATCTGGTCAGCCTCGCGGATGGTGGAGAGCCGGTGCGCGATCACCAGTGAGGTCCGGCCCGCCAGTGCGGTCTTCAGCGCCTGCTGAATAGCGGTCTCCGACTCAGAGTCCAGATGGGCCGTGGCCTCGTCAAGCACGACTACCGGGGGGGCCTTGAGCAGCAGCCTCGCCAGTGCGAAGCGCTGTTTTTCCCCGCCGGAGAACCGGTAACCACGATCTCCGGCAACGGTGTCAAAGCCATCGGGAAGCGAACAGATAAGGTCCCAGATCCGCGCCGCCTTGCACGCCTCGACCAGTTCCCGCTCCCCGGCATCAGGACGGGCATAGAGGAGGTTGGCGCGGATGGTGTTATGGAACAGGTGGGCGTCTTGCGTGACCACTCCCACCATTTCATGGACTGACCGCAGCGCTAGGTCCCGGATATCATGCCCACCAATCCGGACGGCTCCCGACGCAGGGTCATATAGCCGGGGCACTAGGTTGCTAATCGTGGTCTTCCCGGCCCCGGACGGCCCTACCAGCGCGGTGAGCTTCCCACCCGGCGCGCAGAAGCTCACGTCATGCAAGGTCCATTCGCTGCCGATGCGCTCGGGTGTGGGGAGGGCGATGGATTCCAGTGACGCCAGGGAAATCTCGCTCGCGACCGGATACCTGAAGCAGACCCGGTCGAACTCGACCTGCGGCGCGCTCCCGTTACCCATCTCCCCACCCGATAGTGCCAGCGCCCCGGGCCGGTCGGTGATGAGCGGCTTAAGGTCGAGCACCTCAAATATCCGGTCGAAGCTGACCAATGCGGTCATGAAATTAACCTGCATGCTGGTCAGCTGATTGATCGGTCCATACAGCCTGGTGATCAAGGCCGCCATGGCCACTAGGGTGCCGACGCCAAGCTCGCCACCGATCGCGAGGCTCCCGCCGAGGCCGTACACCAGCGCGCTCATCAGCATGGCGAGCAAGCCGATGAGGATCCCGAACACGCGGCCGTAGATAGCGGAGACGACGTTCATGTCGCGCACACGCGCCGCCCGGCCAGCGAAGAGCGCGGATTCCTCGTCTGGCCGACCGTACAGCTTGGTAAGCATCGCGCCGGCCACATTGAACCGCTCGGTCAGAATCGAGCCAAGCTCGGCGTCCAGCTGCATGCGCTCCCGGGAAACCCGCTGCAGTCGTCGGCCGATCACCTTGCCGGGAAGGATGAAGAGCGGGATTATCACCAGCGCGATCGTGGTAATCGGCCAGGACAGCAGGAATAGCGCACCCAGCACAAGACCCAGCGTCAGAATTATAGATAGCGTCTGGGAAAGCAGTGTGGTAATCGCCTGCTCAGCCCCCATCACGTCGGCGTTGAGCCGGCTGATCAGCGAACCGGTATGCGTACGGGTAAAGAACGCCAAGGGCTGCTGCTGGACATGCTCGAACACTTCGACGCGTAGGCTGAGAATGAGTCCCTCGCCTATCCGTTCGGAAGTCCAGGCCTCAAGGTACACGGCTAGGGCATCCAGCACGGCCAGCGCCGCGACAATTATAGCCAATGTCCTGATTACGTCAATCCGATGCGGCAGTATGCCACGATCTATGATGACCCCGAGCAGCAAGGGATTTGCCACGGCGATAGCCGCGTCAAGCGCGGTCACGACGAGCAGCAGCGCCAGCGCCCAGCGGTACGGCTTGGCGTAAGGGAAGATGCGCCGAATCGTTCCCGGCTTGACTTTCTGGCTCGTGATGGAATCATCAAGACGCATTATCCCGAATGGCCTGCCGGAACCTGTCATGATGTTGAACCTCTCTCGCCTTGAAGCTCTTAAATTCAGCTACAGTAGCGTCATCGATTTCGCGTCCGGGCCTGCCATTCACGCGGAGAGTTTTATCATAATAACAGGCTGCGGTGGGCCGTCCGGTTCCGCGCTTCACGATCCAGGCTTTCCGGCATCAGGCGACGGCAGGCCGGTGTTCAACCGACGCGCCGTCTCGAATATCTGCTGCTCGTCACCATAGTTCCTTGTTCCTTCTCGTGCGCCTTGCGCGATGCTCCCTCCCAGCACGGCCCTTGCGTGATCAGTTTCCGCGGGATTAGTTTTCGCAGACGATTTCCGGCCAGCGCAGCAACGTAGAGCCCCAGGTCAGCCCGCCGCCGAACCCGGTCAGCGCAACGCGGTCTCCCGGGCGGAACGCCCCGCGTTCTACGCCGTGCGCCAGCGCCATCGGAATAGACGCTGCCGCAGTATTTCCTACCTCGTCTATATTGACCAGGCAACGTTCCGCCGGAATCCCTAGGCGCCGGGCGACGGCGTCCACGATGCGCAGGTTCGCTTGATGGCAGACCAGCCAGTCAACCGACGAGGCCGGCCACCCCGCGAGTCCCAGCACACGCGTGGTGGACTGAGCCATGCTCTCCACCGCCTGCCGGTAAACCGACTGGCCCTGCATGACGAAGTAGCGTTCTGATTCGTCGCCGCCGGCCGCCACGTATGGCATGCGCGACCCGCCGGCCGGAATCATGATCAGATCGGCGCCGCGGCCGTCGCTGCCGAGGGTGAACGGCCCTATCGCGCCTGGGTCATGGGCATTCCCGGCACGCAGAACTACCGCGCCGGCACCGTCGCCGAAGATCACCCGGGTTGTGCGGTCACGCGGATTCAAGATGCTGGAGAAGACGTCTGCCCCGATCACCAGGATACGGTCGGCGATGCCGGCCGCGATCAGGCCTGCCGAATTTGCCAGCGCATATATGAAGCCCGAGCAAACCGCGGCCACGTCGAAGGCGGCGATTGTACCCAGGCCTAGTCGGCTCGCTACCTCAGGCGCGGTCGCCGGGCACCGGCGATCAGGAGTGGTCGTCGCCAGGATCAGGGCGTCCACCGCGTCTACCTCGGCTGACTTGAGCGCGCGCCGGCCCGCCTCGACGGCGAGCTCGGAGGTAGCCGTCCCGTTGACGGCTATATGTCGGCGCGCTATGCCCGTCTTGCGTCGTATCCACTCATCCGAGGTATCCAGGACGGCAGCAAGCTCGTCGTTCGTGACGACGTCGGGGGGCGTCCATGATCCAAGCCCGCAAAGGACTGGCACCCGCACCGCGCCGTTCATTATCCTGCCCATAACGTCAGCCTTTGCTGTCCATATCTAATCGCTATTTTCCGCCACTGGTAGCGTGTCATATCGTGGCCGTAACCAGCCAGCATCGGCCACGGCCGGGCTGAACCCCAGAACCACACAAATAGCGTCGATCAGCTCATCCAGCTGGGCGGTGCCCTCAAAGAGCGCGAAATGGCCGCCAGCATGATACCGCATGGTAAATTGCCGCCGCGTATAGCGCGCCCAGCCTGTGACATGTTCCGGATCGACCAGGGGGTCCGTGCGGCCGCGCAGCACCAGTAGCGGGACGTCCACGGCGGCATCAGCCGCCTTGAGCTGGTATTCGATGACGATACGGAGGTCAGCTCGCAGTCGCGGCACGAAGTGCGCCGCGATGGCGGTGAGCGGTCTGGCCTGAACGCGGCCGAGTACCTGGAGCAGCTCGAGAAGTTCCCGGTCGGGCAGGTCGAGGACTTCGGTGCCCCAGCGGGACCGCAGGTACGGCGGGTTACGGCCAGAGATCACCACCAGCGCGGGCGGTTTGCAGGCCATGATCGGAGTGCGTGAGGGCCATCTCGAAGGCGGTCACGGCGCCCATGCTGTGGCCGAACAGCACGTAACCCGCAGCAGGCCGCGACTGGCGGCCATCGATCTGCCTGGACAGATCATCAGCCAGCTCATGGATAGAGCCTGCCCTGACGTGCAGATAACCGTTCGGCTGCCAGGTCCGTGGCCGTGTCGCCACGACGGTACCCGAACTCCGGCCGGGCGTCGGATCAGTCGTCAGCTACGGATGCCACTGCCTTTGCGGCGTGGGATCCGTTCCGCCCGTTCGCCGCCGACCCGTTGGCGGAGGAGCCGTTCTGCCGCGCGGCGGCGTCCTCCTCCATCGCCTTTATTAGACTCTTGGGCCGCATGTCGGTCCAGTTCTTCTCGATGAAGTCAAGGCACTCCTGGCGCCCGTCTTCCCCGAAGATTACCTCCCAGCCAGCAGGCACGTCGGCGAAGACAGGCCAGAGCGAGTGCTGCCCTTCATCGTTGATGAGCACGAAATACTTGGCATCCGGGTCTTCAAAAGGATTCGTCGCCACCGCACATTCCTTTCACAGGGCTAGTGATCGTGGCCATATTAGTCCGGATTCCTTAGGCAAACCACCGTGCCTGCCACGGATGCGGGCCGCGTGCTCGTGAACAGAGGGCATACTCAGGCAGGCCAATGTTCAACTGAGGCGATTCAGCACCTGAACAGCTAATGCCCGCGAGAACATTCCATGATCGCCGAATTGACCGCATCAGGCCATTCTGGTTAACCGAGATGCCCACGCAGGCGTCGGTCACGCTGTGTCCTTACACCAGCTCCGCCGGGGCGCCCGATTCCTGCCTTCCGTCCCGCAGGAAGCTTTCCAGCATGACCCCGGCCAGGTCGCTTTCCCCGCTGGCCGCCTGGTCCGCGAGTGCGCTCGCGACCACGACCTGGCGCCGGTGGTCCTTGCCGCTGTTACCGTGGCTGGCGTCCACCATCACCCGCCTTGGCAGCCGCCCGGCGCCGGCGAGCAGGTCCAGTGCCTTGGTGACGTGCTCCGCCTGGTAGTTAGGCCCCTGGCGGCCACTAGACCCGCATCACGACGAGCAGGTCGTCAGCGAACTGGTCGCGCAAGCGGGCCAGTCGGCCCGCGTAGTCCAGGGCCACCGCCGGATCATGCACGGAGCACGGGCCGACCACCACGAGGAGCCGGTCGCCTGCTCGATCCAGCACAGCCTGGACATCGGCCCTGGACCGTGCCACCACCTCGGCTGTGGCCTCGCCGAGAGGCAGCTCGTCCAGCAGCGCGGCCGACGGGAGCAACGGCTCGTAGGCCACCACCCGTGTATCGCTGACCCGCAGCATCTGCTGTCTCCTCTCCCGGGCAGGCCGCTCTCCGAGCGGCCCAAACACCAGGCCAGAGTAGGGCGCTTCCCGGTAAAACAGCCATCCGCGAGTATGCGGCCAGCCAGCCGGCGAGCGTGTGCGCCGGCCACCACCTGGTAGTGCGGGCCGGGCCGCCCCGCAACTTCACTTGACAGTCCATACAGATAACGGGTATCCAATTAGATAACCGTTAGGAGGAACCGTGCAGCAGGGAGTCGTGCTCGCAATGCTGGCTAAGGAGCCGGCGCACGGGTACCAGCTGCGCGCCCGACTCCGCGAGGCCCTAGGCCCGGTCGGGGACGCGATGAACGACGGCCAGATCTATGTCACGCTGGCCCGGCTGGAGAAGGCTGGGCTGGTAACGGTGGAGCAGACGGCCGGCCTGCCCGATAGGCCGGATCGCAAGGTGTACGCGCTGACGGCAGCGGGGCAGCAGCGAGTCGCCGAGTGGATCGAAGAGGTGAGCTGGCCCAAGCCCGACCTGGCCGAGTTCCACCTCAAGCTCATCGCGGCCGCGACGGCGGGCCTGGCCGACCCGATCGAGATCGTGCACAGGCAGCGTTCTGAGCTGCTGCAGCAGATGCGGGAGGTCCAGCACGCGGCGCTGGAGGAGCCAGACCACTCACATGCCGGGCTGCTGCTCACCGGCGTCGTCCTACGGATGCAAGCAGACCTTCGCTGGCTGGAGGCCTGCGAACGGAACTGGACTAGTGACACTAGCCGGAAAGGCGAATCATGAAAGACACAGACGCGAGTAGCTGTGTACTGCGAGTCCACGGGGTGCGCCGTGATTACGGTAGCCAGGCGGGTCTGGTTCACGCGGTCGCCGGAGTGAACTTGGATGTCGAGCACGGCGAGACGGTAGCGATCATGGGTCCCAGTGGCTGCGGGAAGTCCACGCTGCTGTACCTGCTGGGCGGACTGGACCGGCCCAATTCCGGCGAGATCTGGCTGGACGGGCAGGAGATGACCAGGATGTCCGAACGTCGGCTGGCCCGGCTGCGGCGTGACTCCCTCGGGTTCGTATTCCAGGCCTTCCACCTGATGGACGAGCTGACCGCGGTGGAGAACGTCGAGCTGCCTGCGCTGCTTGCCGGCCGCTCGGCCCGGGCGGCCCGGCGGCGGGCCGGGGAGCTGCTGGAACGGGTCGGGCTCGCCGACCGGTCCAAGTTCCTGCCCACGCAGCTGTCCGGCGGCCAGCGCCAGCGGGTCGCGATCGCCCGCGCCCTGGTGGCCGACCCAGTGCTGGTCCTGGCCGACGAGCCAACCGGCAACCTCGACAGCGTCGCCGCCATGGACGTGCTGCGGCTGTTCGACACCCTGCACCAGGCCGGGCAGACACTCGTCATCGTCACCCACGACACCCGGATCGCCGCTACCGCCGACCGGATGATCTCGATGCGTGACGGCGTATTCACCGACCAGACCAGTCTGCAAGGCGGTAACGGCGGCAGCGGCCTGAACAACCTGGCCCAGCTGGAGGGCTGAGATCATCATGGGCCGCATCCTGCTCGTCTGCCGTCTGGCCGCCCGCGAGACTCGGCGGCATCTGACCCAGGCCATCTTGCTGATGCTCTCGGTTACCGCCGCCACCACCGTGCTCACCCTGGGCCTGGCCCTCAACGGCGTGACCAACAACCCCTATCAGCAGACCCGGGCAGCGACCCGCGGACCCGACATCGAGGCGTCCTTGGGGAACCCTGGCCAGGCGAAGGCGCTGATTCACGCCAGCGGAGTGACCCGCTCCAGCGGCCCCTATTCCCTGCTCGATGCCGTTGTGCAGATACACGGAATCACAGCCGGGGTGGAGGCGGAAGGCCGCGCTCAGGCGCCGACCGCTGTCGATCAGCCGAAGGTCCTGTCTGGCAGTTGGGTGCGGCCTGGCGGCGTCGTCATCGAGCGGGCCTTCGCCGAAGCGCTCGGGCCGGCGTCGGTGACCATGTGACCATCAACGGCCATCAGTTCACGGTCGCCGGGATCGCGGTCACCGCCGCCATGGCACCGTATCCGAACATTTGCTACAGCGGCTGCTACATCAACAATTTCTGGGCCTCGCAGGGGATAACCGCCAAGAAGATCGGCTTGGTCTGGATGACCGCGCCCGATGTCACCGAACTGGCCTCGGCGGCCAACCCAGTGAGCACCTACATCCTGAACCTGGCGCTCAGCCAGCCCGACCAGGCACCAGCGTTCGCCAGCACGTACGGCGCCGCGATAAACGGCCCGCTCCTTAACACATGGGAGCAGATCGCGAGCGCAGACGCATTGCTGATCACAGACGAGCAGAACGTCCTTACTCCCGGCGCCGTGCTCCTTGGCCTGCTCGCGCTCGCCAGCGTGGCAGTGCTGGTCGGAGGCCGTCTGGCGGAAAACAAGCGGCGGGTCGGCTTGCTCAAGGCCGCGGGTGGCACACCAGGCCTGATCGGCGCCATCTTCCTGGCCGAAAACCTGGTCCTGGCGCTGGTCGCGGCGGCCATCGGGCTGGTGGCCGGGCGGCTAACCGCCCCGCTGCTCACCAACCCCGGGGCCGATCTGATCGGTGCCCCGGGCGCCCCATCACTCACGGCGGCCACGGTGGCGGGCGTGGTGGGCGTAGCCCTAGCGGTGGCGCTCGCTTCAACCCTCGTCCCAGCCATCCGGGCCGCCCGCAGCAGCACCGTCAGCGCACTGGCCGACTCGGCCCGGCCGGTGCGGCGCCAGGGTGCGCTGATCAGCCTGTCCAGCAGGCTGCCGGTATCGGCGCTGTTCGGGCTGCGGCTAGCCACCCGCAGGCCACGCCGCACGCTGCTGAGCGCGGCCGGCATCGCCGTCACCGTCTGCGGTATCGTCGCCCTGCTGACCTTCCACGCCGCCGTCGACGCGCAACTGCACGGCATGTCCTCCGCAGGCGCAGGCCTGGCCAACCCGCAGGTCAGCCGGGACGAGCAGCTGCTTTTGGTCATCACAATCATGCTAGCCATCCTCGCGGCCATCAGCGCGATCTTCACTGCCTGGGCAACCGTGCTGGATGCGCGGCGCGCCTGCGCGCTGATGCGAGCGCTCGGCGCCACCTCCCGCCAGGTCAGCGCCGGGCTAGCGTGGGCGCAGGTGCTCGCCGCGCTGCCGGGTGCCATCGTCGGCATCCCGCTGGGAATCGCATTGTTCGACGTCCTGGCCAGTGGCACGACAAGCTCTCCGCAAGCCCTGTGGCTGGTCGCCACGTTCATCGGGACCCTGCTCGTAGTGGCGGGACTCACTACCATCCCTGCCCGGATAGCAGCCCGGGTTTCCCCGCGGGAAGTCCTCCAGGCCGGGGCGGACTGACCGCAGATCACGACCGGCTTAACCAGGCAAGGCATAGCCCCCAACTGCCCGCGGCTGGGGGCTATTTGCTGGTTGATGACACGCCGGTCACCGGCCGTCACTAGCCTCGGGCTTTCGCCCGGCATAAGCGCAGACTGCCCGCTTGCATGAAAAAAAGTGCCTTTGACCTGGGATAATAGGGCTTGTTTAGGGTCCTATCAGCCGCACATCGAAGGCACTTTTCACGTGAAGAATAGCGCACGCACTGCCCGTGTCACGGTGTCCTCCGACGGCAAGGGCATGGTCTCCCAGGCCGGGGCGGTCCTGCTGTGGGAGACACTGCGGGTCACCGGCCTGGGCCGGAACCTGTCGCAGGGCCTTTCCCGGTGGCGGGCGCCGCGGGCGGTGCACGACCCGGGCAAGATCGTCGCGGACCTGGCCGCGGCGGTCGCGCTGGGCGGGGACTGCCTGGCCGACATCGCGGTACTGCGGGAGCAGCCGGACCTCGCGGGGCCGGTCGCGTCCGACCCGGTGGTATCGCGGGTGGTCACGGCGGCTGCACTACTCGGCCGGCATGACCATCACCGGCGACATGCAGGCCGCGATCGGGAAAGTGCCCGCCAGCTCGCGGACCTGGAGCTAAGGCACCGGCGGCGGGCGCGGTGCGAGGACCGGATCCGCAATGCGAAGGACACCGGGCTGCTGAACCTCCCCCTCAAGGGCTACGCGCAGAATCAGGTCTGGTGCGAGATCGTCGCCCTGGCCTGCGAGCTGCTCGCCTGGACCCAGATGATCGCGCTCGCCTGCGAGGCCCGCCGCTGGGGACCGAAACGCCTGCGCCTGCGGCTTTTCAGCATCGCCGGGCGGCTCGTGCGCGGCGGCCGCCGCCTGCGGCTACGACTCGCCGAACGATGGCCCTGGGCTGACGAGGTCACCGCCGCCATCGCCCGCCTGCAAGCCCTCCCCGCCGGCTGACCAGCCGGAACACCCCTACGACCAGGAAGGAGAGACCCCGGGGCCCGTGGAACCCCGCCCACCCGGCGCGACAGCCGGACAGCCCACCATGGCCGGCACCGGAAATCACCCACCAGCCGAACAACTCAGGCCAGCATGCCAGCGGCGCGAAAGATCGAGGCTAGCGTGACCCACCCTGATAGTCAGGAGGGGCACTACGTGCCACCGCTGGCCTTCAGCAGCTATCACGTCATCGGCTCCGCTCGCAATGGCCGGGTCAGGCCACTTCAATAGCGCATCGAAATAGCTACGCCCCCGGCATCTGAGATTATCGCGCCGAAGGGTCATGCGCACGACAGGGAGCCATGAGCCAAACGAGTGATTCGCCGTTCAACCGGCTCGGCCCCGCAGTTGAACGTCGCGACATTCGCGCATTTAGCATAACCTTTAGGTGCCATAATGTTATGGCTGAATACTGCAGCACCCCTGCAAAGCCCGGCCGCCTGGATTGTCGACCTCGCTTGATTGTCGGCCTTGATAAATATACCCGGTAATTATCTAGACGAAGGAACCCACATGGGTGATGAGGCCAGGTTTCTCAGGCCCGACGCTATTATCGAGCCCCTGGTAGACGGATTCTACGCGTGGATGTATACCGTAGCGCCCGTTCAGGCGGCGATGAACCTGGCGTTTGTCCAGGTCCCGCTCCTCGAGTCGTACCTGCAGTCCCCCCAGGTGCACATCAACGCGAGCAACAACCCGGCGCTGAGAGGCGGGTTCTTCGTCAACATCGAGGAATCCAGGAAGGGAGAGCTCCGCGAGCTCCTCGCCTCCATTAAGCGGGACAGGGCGGAGATGCTGGACTTTGCCGCGGCCGTGGCCGAGGCCGAGGAGCTCGTGCGGAACAGCGCCACCGGGTTCGACCTCACTCCCCTGTACCCCAAGCTCCCGTCAGCACTGTCGGGACTGGTGGAGATCGCTTACGACACCAGCAACCAGCCTGCCGTGCGCTTCATCGAACCGCTGGTGTACGAGAGCAGCGTCTATACCGAGGACCGTCAGTCGGTTCAGCTGTCGTTGGAAACCGGGGTCGAACGCCCGTTCATCTTTAGTACACCCCGGCTGAGATCACCAGATGGCCTCGACCTGCGGATACCGTTCCGGCACCCAGGGCTGGAGGAACTGTTCAGGTCAAGAGTGCACGGCACGACGCTGAGCCGCCTGCACGAGCTGCTCGACCTCGACGACGAGCAGGCAGTCACGCTCAGCCGCCTGCTGGCCGGGAAGCCGGACCTTTCCGCCGACCGTCACATCGACAGCGGCGCCCGGATCCGCTACATCAACCATGCCTGCCTGGTGATGCAGACACCGGAGGCGGCGATCATCACGGATCCCTGGGTCAGCGCGGACGCTTCGGCCACCGACCGGTTCACCTACCGGGACCTGCCGGACCACATCGATCTCGCCCTGATCACCCATGGGCATCAGGACCATATCGTCCTGGAGACCCTGCTGGCGCTGCGCGGCAGGATCGGCGCGGTCGTCGTGCCCCGGTCATCACGGGGCAACATGGCCGACCCGTCACCAGCGCTGTACCTGTCGCATCTGGGCCTGCCGGTGGTGGAGGTGGATGACTTCTCCGAGGTCGAGTTCCCCGGTGGCAAGGTGGTCGCGACGCCGTTCCTCGGTGAGCACGCTGACCTGGACATCCGGGCCAAGTCGACCTACTGCGTCCGGCTCGCGGGCCGGACCATATTCGTGGGAGCGGACTCCTCCGGCATCGACCCTGCCCTGTACAGGTACATGCGCGGCCACGTCGGACAAGTGGACATGGCGTTCCTTGGCATGGAATGCGCTGGGGCACCGCTGACCTGGCTGTACCAGGGCCTGTTCACCAAGCCGGTCACCAAGAGGATGAGTGATTCACGCACGCTGTCAGGGTCGAACGCTGAACAGGCCGCCGCGATCATGACGGAGCTAGGCGCGAACGAGGCCTACGTCTATGCCATGGGCGAAGAAAGCTGGCTTGGCCACGTCATGGCCACCACCTACAACGAAGACTCCTACCAGCTTAAGCAGGTCGCGGAATTCATGGCCTGGTGCGCCGATCACGGATTCAAATCGGAACATCTGATTGGTCAGCATGAATGGCGCTGGTAACTGAACCGTGAAATCCTTAAGAGACGAGAAGGTAAAAGATGAATGCTGAGCACCTTAGCGAAGAGGCCGATGTAGTCGTCGTGGGGGGTGGACCGGGCGGATCGACGCTGGCCACGCTCGTCGCGATGCGGGGACACAAGGTCATCCTGCTGGAGAAGGAGAAGTTCCCGCGCTTTCAGATCGGCGAGTCGCTGCTGCCCTCCACGGTCCACGGCGTCTGCCGCCTCACCGGCGTCGCCGACGAGCTGGCCAAGGCCGGGTTCACCAAGAAGCGCGGCGGGACGATGCGATGGGGTGCCAATCCCGAGCCGTGGACGTTCGCATTCTCGGTGTCACCGAAGATAACCGGCGAGACATCCTACGCCTACCAGGTCGAGCGGAGCAAGTTCGACCAGATTCTGCTCGACCATGCACGTAACATGGGCGTGGACGTCCGCGAGCAGCACGCCGTCACCGACGTGATCGACGACGAGGGCCGGATCCGCGGCGTGTCCTACACAGGTGCTGAAGGCAACGCGGGCACGATCCGCGCGAAGTACGTTGTGGACGCCTCGGGCAACAAGAGCCGCATCTACCAGCGAGCCGGGGCAACACGGCAATACTCGGACTTCTTCCGCAGCCTGGCGCTCTTCGGCTACTTCGAGGGCGCCAAGCGCCTGCCCGAACCTAACTCAGGCAATATCCTCTCCGCCGCCTTTGACAGCGGCTGGTTCTGGTACATCCCGCTCAGCCCCACTCTGACCAGCGTCGGAGCGGTCGTGCGGCAGGAAATGGCCAGCAAGGTCCAGGGCGACCCCGAAGAGGCCCTCACGGCGCTGATCGCCGAATGCCCGCTTATCAGCGACTACCTGCGCAACGCCAAACGGGTCACTGAGGGCCAGTACGGGGAGTTGCGGGTCCGCAAGGACTACTCGTACGCGAACACGAAGTTCTGGCGGCCAGGCATGGCACTCATCGGCGACGCGGCGTGCTTCGTCGACCCCATCTTCTCCTCCGGCGTGCACCTGGCCACCTACAGCGCACTGCTGGCCGCACGCTCCATCAACAGCGTCCTGGCTGGGACGGTCGACGAGGACACCGCATTCCGCGAGTTCGAGCAGCGCTACCGACGGGAGTACGGCGTCTTCTATGAGTTCCTGGTGTCCTTCTACGACATGCACGTCGACGAGAATTCCTACTTCTGGTCCGCCAAGAAGGTAACCGACAGCACCAGTTCGGGGCTGGAGTCATTCGTTAGCCTGGTCGGCGGCGTGTCCTCCGGCGAGGCAACCCTCGGTCCCACGGAGCTGGCCGATCACTACAAGAGCAGATCCACCGAGTTCGCCGCGGCTGTAGACAATCTGGTCGCGAACAAAGAGCAGAGCATGGTTCCCCTGTTCAGGTCCTCGATCGTCACGAACGCTATGCAAGAGGGAGCCAAGGAGCAAGCCCGCGTACTGCTCGGCCAGGACTCCGATCCCGAGACCCCGCTCTTCGATGGCGGCCTGGTCGCCTCGCCCGACGGCTTGAGCTGGTCACTTTCCGCCTGACGGGTGGAAGCGACTAGCCTTCCCGATCACATCCTCGCTGTAGAGTCGCAGCGCCTGCTGAACTGCGAACTCGGCCATGTACTGGCGGAACTCATCCAGCGGCTCCGCCGCAAGGTTCAGCATACGGCGGTTAGCCACTACCGCCGGGCTCTGGAGGCGCTCGAGAGATCTCTCGATCGCCTCCGCCAATTCTGGGGGCTCGACGACCTCATCCACCAGCAGCCTGGCCGCGGACTCACTCGCCCAGATCCGGCGTCCCTCCAGGATTACCTGGCGAGCTAGCCGCGGCCCAACGCACCTGGTCAGCCTGAAGTTGGCGGCGCCCGGCACGATACCCTCCTGGGCGGCCGGGAGACTGAAATAGGCGTCAGCGGCGGCGAGCACGTGGTCGAACACAAGCAGCAGCTGCATCCCGCCGCCGATGGCGAAACCATCCACGACAGCGACCCATGGTTTCGCGACCGTGGGGGACTGCCAACGTGGGCCATCCTCAACAAGGATCCCCCGCACGAGCTTGTGAATATAGCCCAGTTCACGGCGCAGCAAGAAATCCACCAGCGAGATACCGCCCGCGTGCAGCACCTTGAGGTTAATTCCGGCACTGAAGACGCGCTTGCCGGCGTAGCGGGGATGGCTCATCTCTCCGCCGCGCAACAGGCCTACACGCACGTCCGGGTCAAGCAGGGCGAGGTCCACGGCGGTCTCCATGTCGTCGACCTGCTGGCTGTCCTCCGCATTCAGGCAATCGTCCCGGCACATCGTCAGCCGGGCCGCGCCATTTCCGCGCTCGATGCGCACCGAGCCCAGGTCGGCCACGCCGGTCCGGCTGAATTCCGGGAGCAGCTGGAGCGCCCTGGGAGTCGGCCGCAGCATGGCCCTGATCAGATGCGGGCCGGCCAGCGGCGAGCACAGCACCCCACGCAAGAAGATGCCCTGGTCGATCTCACGGCCTTCCTTGCGGGCCTGCGGTCGCGCTCGCTCGGCTGCCATCTGATCCGCCTCGGGCACTAGTCCGGGAAACGCGCCAGCCGCGGCTTCGACAAGCTCTGGGAGCCGAAGGTAACGGGTTCGGCAGTCCGTGAGCTCGTGGTAGACCGCTTCGGCGTGGGTGTCCATGAATAGGCTGCGAATCGCACGCGCGGCATCGTGCGCCGCCCGCGCGGTCGCACGCTGCCGCGGCGACCGCTGCCCCGGCTCTGGCAGCGAGGCGATCAGCTCGTCCGTGCGTTCCGAGGTCTCAGACAGGGTGCGCCGTGCGCGGGCAAGCTCGCCGCGCACGGCCCAGGCGTCGTCTTGTGGCTGACGCAACGCCATTTACGCCACCCCTGTAGCTACCGACCGCAGCGCCCGGTCGCAGGCCGCGAGATGAGCGCCCAGCGCTTCCTCGAAGGTCGTGCTCATCGCCTCGAGCATGAGCTGCCGCCTGATGGCGAGCTCGCTGCCCGGAGCTACGCCAACCATCTCCATTGCCTGCTCAAGCGCAAGCGCCGGGTTGCCTGCCACGTCGTCGATGACCCCCATCGCTTGCGCCTCGGCGGCCCCGATGGGCGTGCCGAGCAGTACTGCCCTGCGAGCCAGCGCAGCCCCCGCCGCCTGCCGCGCGAGCCGGTACAACGCCATGCCGGGCCAGGTCGCCCCGGCCACGAGAGGCATCACCAGCCGCGCTCCCGTGGACATGATGCGGTAGTCGGTCACCAGCAGCGCATCTAGGGCTGGCCCGCCACAGTCGTCATCAGCGACCGCGATGGTGATGGCGGGAAGGCGTTCCAGCCTCCGCAGACCTCGTTCCCACTTGCTCACCAGGCCTACCGACAGGTCGTCGGGCCACCCCGGCCCGGGCACGCCCGACACCCGGAGGATCACACAGCTCGCGGCTCCCGGCCTGTCGGCGGCACCGTCCTCGGCCCTGTCGCACAGCGCTCCGAGCTCGGCCACCGATTCCGCCGTCAGCGCGCGGCTACCGTCGATCCGAAGCATCAGATCACGGGTCGCGGCCAGGCTGTCGGCATCCGCCCGGCGCCCGGTAACCACCGGATCAGCGCCGTCTCGATCGTCGATCCGGGTCCCATGGTCATCAAGACTCCGTAGTCGCCCGGCCTGGTCATGCGCTCGCAAAGCAGCCGCTCATAGGAGAACAGGAACGAACCGCTCGACAGGTTGCCGTAATCGCACAGCACGCCGATGGTATGGCGCACGTCGTGCCGGGTAAGCCCGAGATTGACCCGGACCGCATCGATCACCTTCTTGCCACCGGAATGCACCAGCCAGTGGCTAATGTCACTGCGGCGCAGGTCGGCTTCAGCCAGCAGGCGGTCGATGACCAGCTCCGCGTGGGCGCCGACCCCGTAGGGGATATCGGGGTCGAGGTAGAAGCTGAACTTGCCCTGCGAATTATCCCAGTCGAACCGCATGGCGCCAAGCGCATCGGTGATGATGTGGCTGGCGAACGACAGGATCCGCGGCCCCTGCGAGGCCGGAAGCAGGCGGTCGCCCGCGTCATCGCCAGTAAGCACGATGGCCGCCGCGCCGTCGCCGAAGAGGCTGTTCACGACTGCGGTCCGCATGGTCGAGTCGAATACGTACGCGGCGGAGCATGCCTCCGCGCACAGCAGGACCGCGAGCTTGCGAGGGTGGGCCGCCGACCAGGCAGCCGCGACACCGAGCGCGTTCAGTCCGGCGTTGCAGCCCATGCCCACGACATCGACCCTGGTGCACTGCGGCGCGATTCCCATCTCACGGATCAGCAGGGCGCTCAGGCCCGGTGTCAGAAAGCCAGTCGTGGTGACGCAGCACAGGTGACCGATGTCCTCGATCCCGGCCCCGGCGTTCTTTAGGGCCGCGTCGATGGCGCGCACCCCCATGCTAAGCGTCAGGGCCTTGTGCTTAGCGAGCAGTTCCCCCTGTGTCTCATGGACGCGCACCCCATCATCGCCCTCCGGAGGCAGCGATAGGTAACGCCGCTCGATGGCGCTGTTGAGGAATACAGAGCGGACTCTGGGGTCTGTTATGCGAAAGATCTCGAGCAGGTCATCTTGCGAGTAAGGTTCCCCGGCCACGGCCGTCCCGACTCCTGCTATCCTCGGCAGCGTCACGTGCTGCCGGGCCGGTGCTCCCGTGGAGTTCTCTATCTCTGTTGTGGTAGGGCTCACGCTCATCGTCATCGGTACATCCAACCCCACTGGCGACGACGGTTGCGCACCGATCGCGTTGCTATAAGCATTCATTCCACCTTCCTCTAGTGCTATCCTTCGGCACCCGATTCGCCGCGCTCTACGGCCTCATAGAGGGCCTTGATGTTCGCAGTGCCGAACCCGCGAGCGCCGCGGCGCTGCACGAGCTCGTAGAACAGGGTGTTCCGCTTATATGGTGAACGCGTAAACAACTGGAGGAGATAGCCCCATTCGTCGCGGTCCGCAAGAACGCTCGTAGCGCGCAGTCCTGCTATCTCCGCCTTTACGCCAGGAAGTCGATGAGCGAGCATTTCGTAATAAGCGTCCGGGGTGTGCAGGAATTCGACTCCCTGGTCGCGGAACTCATGCACCGCGGAAACGATGTTATCGACGACGAAAGCGAGGTGCTGGACGCCCGGTCCGCCGTGCCGCGAGATGAACCCCCCCACCTGCCCCGGCTTCTTGGTTGGGTCTTGTTCAAGAATGGTAAAGGTGATGCCCTCGGATGGGCTGCGGACAACGATTGAATCAATCGCCTGCTCGCCGATCTCGATGTACTCACCCGAATATCGGGCGAGTCCGAAGGCTTCTGTGCAGAAGTCCGCGTAGTCCGTCAGCGTCCCGCCCTCAACGAGGATAGCGACGTGATCAAGCAGCCAGATCCGTCCTGGCGTGGCCGATGCTTCGGACACTGGCTTCCACGCACGATCGCTGGGAAGGCTAGCGCCGGCCGAGCGAGTGAGAAGCGTGTGGCGTGTGTCACCGAATCCAGAGACGACCAGCTTGCCGGGTGCCGAGTTGATGAGCGAGGCGCCAGCCACCACGGCCTGCTCGCAGGTCCGCGCAGGATCGTCACATCCGAAGGCGATGTCCGCGATCCCGTCTCCGTGCGCCTCGATGAACTCCTCGGTCCCTCGGCCTGCCGTCACGACTACTTGCACGGTCCCATGCCGCAGCAATGACGACCGGCTCCCCTCTCCCACGAATTCTGCCATCCGGGTAAACCCGAAGGACGATACAAAGTAGTCGACAGCGGACGGCATATCGCTCGTGTACAGCTCGACATACTCAATGTCCTGCGCAGCCATCGAAGCCCCTCCACCCGCTCATGCGGCGCCTGACCGGCTATTCTTCGCCGGCTATCTCTTTATTCGACGCGCGCGATCTATTCGGTTACTTCGCCGGCCCGGACTCGTTGCCAGACGTGCCGTTGCCCGAGACACCGCCCTGCCTCACCGCAGCATCCGCCTCCATTTGGCTGATGAGGCTATTCGGCCGCATGTCCGTCCAGTTCTTCTCGATGAAGTCGAGGCACTCCTGACGCCCGTCTTCACCAAAGATGACTTCCCAGCCGCCTGGCACATCCGCGAAGACGGGCCACAGCGAATGTTGTCCTTCGGCGTTGATCAGGACGAGGTACCTGGCATCGGGATCTTCAAAAGGATTCGTCGCCACCACGCATTTCCTCTCATTCGCTCCTGCGGCTCACGGCCAGAATAATTACCGCAATCATACCGATGATCACCGACTTGGCATAATGCCGAATGCTCGCCGCCGGGCACCAGGGTAAAGTAGAGTATGGCTAATTCTTGTCGAGGAATTCGACGATTGCCGAGTTGACCTCGTCTGGACGCTCCAGGTAACCGAGGTGGCCGCAGGAGCCGATCTCGATATAGTCGCAGTCCGGGATAGCTTCGGCCACTTCAGCGCTTAGATGCGGAGGGCACATGAGGTCATCAGAGAAGGCGATCACCCGGCATGGCACCGGCACCGCCTGTAGCGCGTCACGGCGGTCGGAGCTGATGTCGATCGCGCCCTGCCCTTTAGCCGCCGCCCTGCGGGCGGCGGACATCTCGTAGACGTCCAGCCATACCGAGGCCCTCGCATTGTCGTTGAGGGTGGCCGGGGAGAACATTTGAAGAACCGATACCGAGGCCTCGTAAGCCGGCGGCAGCTGGACGCCACCACTTGTTAGTACTCTTTCCGCCGCCGATATCGCGCGACGAGTCGCATCTGCCCGGGCGCGTACGGCCATCAGCACGCAACAGCTAACCAGGTCCGGCCTACGGACGGCTAGTTCGGTGGCGACCACCGCACCCAGCGAGGTTCCGACTAGTCGGCATGGCCCTGCATCCAGCACCTCGATCAGCCCTGCGGTGTCCGCCACGAGGTCGGCTAGCGAATAATCTCCCGGCGGCACCTCTGATGGCGGCACGCCCCTGTTATCGAAGGTGATTACCTCATATCCGGCACTTTTCAGGGCGGGAACCTGATACATCGACCAGACATTCCCGCCGGCCGCCTGGCCCATGATCAAGAGCACGCGTTCGCCACGTCCGGTACGCTCGTATGCCAAGCGGACACCATTGGTGGATACATAGGGCATTTCGTGACCACCTTTTGCCAATATCCGGCTACCGCGAGGTTTATCCTACCGGCAATAAGACAAACGCCTCGCATGTTCAACTGCTGCACCACACCGGTTGAACGCCGTAAAAGCGGATCCCGGCCTGCTTCGGCTTCGATAAAGCGGGCCAGCCGAGCAATCCCGTCGGTTATGTCTTCTTCCGTCAGGTAGCTGATGGATAGCCGGATACTTCGATCCCCGCCGCCATGCGGGTAGAAATAAGACATCGGCGTCCAAATGACTCCGAAATCCTCCGCCGATCGTGTCAATTCCTTATTCCCGGCTGTGAACGGAACGCGCATTGTGAGGAAGAACCCTCCCTCTGGCTCGTTCCAGCGCACGCCTAGGGCGGCACGGCGCTCCGCCGGGAAGCACTGGTCCAGCCTGCGGAGGGTGGCCTTCATGGCATTCGCGTAGTAGGCGGCCGCCTCGACGTTAAGCTCCGACACTCGCCCATGGCAGGTGAGGAGCATGCCCGCTATGACGGCCTGGCTCACCGGCGGGGTGTTGACCGTCACCATGCTCTTGATCTTGACCAGCGCGTCTGCCAGCAGGCTGACGTGTCCCGCGGCGCCAGTGACGAGTTGGTCGGCGACCACGAATCCCACTCTGGCACCAGGGAAGGCGGTCTTGGAGAAGGAACCCAGGTGGATGACCCGGCGCTGCTGGTCAAGCGACTTCAGCGCTGGCAGGTGCGGGGCGGGGCTGACCATCCGGTATGGGCTGTCCTCCACGATCAGAATGTCGTGCCGTGAGGCCAGCTCGAGGAGCTCGTGCCTGGTTTCCATCGGCATGGTGGTTCCCGTTGGGTTGGAGTGGTCGGGCACCACGTAGAACGCCCGTGGCCGACGGCCGCGGGCGAGCTCGGCCCGGATCGCCGCGTCCAGGTCGGCGCAGCGGAACCCGTTCTCCCGCTCTTCGACCTCGGTCACGTCGATGTCCAGAAGCTTCGCTGCACCGGTAATCCCGACATAGCACGGGCTGGAGACCAGGAACACATCCTGCGGACCCGCGATCACTGCACGGAGAACCAGGAGCATGGCTTCCTGGCAGCCCACGGTGACCACGATCGATTCGGCCGGGACGTCGACGTTCTCGTCATCACGAAGTGAGCGAGCGATAAGTTCCCGTATCTGGCCAGCGGTCGGACCGTACTGGAACAGTGCACTGCGGATCTGACCGGGCGAATTCCCTTCCGCGGCTAGGTGATCGAGATAGGTCCGGATGTACGTGAAGATCTGCTCGGTGTCAAAGAAACCGTCGTACGGGCGGCCGGGCGCAAAGGATATCGCGTCTGGGTAGCGGAAAGTTACTTCATTCAGGAAATTCATCGTGTCCAGGACAGGATCGGACACGCTGGCGTGTAGATCTTCCTGCCGGAGGCTTGCCGTCGGGGTGGACCCGGTAAGAGATTCTACGTTCATCCCGCAGCGAGCCCGTCACGCTCCACGTCCTCGTGTAGAGCCTTTAGATCGATCATTTTTCGCCGACTCGCTCTTTCGTCTTGGCCGCCTTCGAACCGTTTCCGGAAGGACCGTCCTGCCTCGCGGCAGTATCCGCTTCCATCTGCCCGACCAGGCTTTTAGGAAGCGTGTCAGTCCAGTTCTCGTCTATGAAGTCAAGGCACGCCTTACGCTTGTCCTCCCCGAATATAATCTCCCAGCCACCTGGCACGTCGACAAAGACAGGCCACAGCGAGTGCCGACCTTCATCGTTGACCAGGACAAAGTAGTTCCCGTCCTCGTCCTCGAACGGATTAGTTGCCACCGAACATCCCTTCCAGGTTGCCTACGGCTCATGACCGGGACTTTCACCCATGATTATATCTCCCGGCACCGCATGGCATAATACGTTTAACTCTGTCGTAGTAGTTATGCGGCGACGATGTCCCAGGCCAGGCGGATGGCGCGGATTTCCCTCGGGTGTTGGCTGGTCAGGGTGAGATGCGCGAGATCCGGCGACGATGAGGACGCGGCGGAGCTTAGCCTGGATCCACCGGCGAAAGTCCTCGATTTTGCCGGCATTTAAATGGAAGGTGCCTCTGACCTGGGATGATGGGAGTATCTGACGCTTCCATCTGGCCCATCCGAGAGGACACCCTTCAAGTGCGATTGTCTCGCAGCCTTGGTAAAACGCGTGCGGTGTTCGATGACCCGAACCTGCTGGCGCACGCGGGGCCTGTCCCCGGTGATGGCCCTCGCGGACCGGGCGGGGCTGCCGGGCCTGCTCGCGGGCGTGCGGCCCGGCGGCGCGAGCGGGGTGAACGCGGCGGCCAAGGTCGCGTGCCTGGTCGCAGGCATGGCCGCCGGCGCTGACCCGGTCGACGACATGGACCTGCTGCGGGACAAAGCGATGGAGACGCTGCTTGACGGGTCCGCGCCCCGTCCACGCACGGGTCGCACCTGCGCTCCTATACCTGGGGCAACGTCCGGCAGCTCGAATAAGGCGCACCGCGGGCTGACCGCCGCGCTCGCGCGGGACGCCCGACTGCTGCCCGGCGCGGAAGTCCTCACGTTCATCGATATCGACTCCACGCAGCTTCGGGTCTACGGCTACCAGGAGGAAGGCGCGGCGCTCGGGCACGCCAAGGTCCAGGGGAAGTCGCTGCTGCTGCGAGGCCTGAACCCGCTGGTCTCGGTGATCAGCACCTCGCTGGCCGCCCCGGTCCTCGGCCCGGTGCGGCTGCGCGGCGGAAACGCCGCCTCCGCCCGCGGTGCGGCCGGGCTCGCCGCCGAGGCCATCGGGACGGCCCGGGACGCCAGCTGCACGGGGACGATCATCGTCCGGATGGACTCCGCCTACTACAACGCGGCCGTGACCGGGACGATCCGCCACAACGGGGCGTGCTTCTCCGTCACCGTGCCCATGAACTCCAGCATCCGGGCCGCCATCGCCTCAATCCCCGAAGACGCCTGGACGGCGATCGCCTACCCGCAGGCCGCCTGGGATGACCAGCTCCGCTGCTGGATCTTCGACGTGAACAACGGCGAGAAAGTAGCGAGCAGCGTCATCAGGGACGCCGGAACCGGTAGCGTGGCATCGGCTCACGCCGCGTTTCGCAACCGCCCCAGATGCCCCGCCTGGCCTCGGCCACTTCCGCGCACAGGTGCGGCGAGCACATCAGATCATACGAGAAGGCGATCGAGACGCGTTCAACTGCGGCACTGCGCCGGTCGAACAGTACCTTCGGACTGGCCCAGTCCCCTCACCTGTGGTCCGCGGACGGAGCAGGAGTCCTTACGCTGTTCCCCGGCCGAGCGCCCCTGCCTGGCGACCGACCCATTATTACAGATATGCTGGCTGGTCCTGGAATACATCATCGCCAGGATAGCCACTGGGCGCGGCCCGGACCTGGTCACGACCGTCGGGCCACTGCTCGGCACGCATGCGGGCGAGTCGCTGCGGATGAGCGGGCAGTGGACCTCCTATCCCAAGATGGCAAGCAATTCGAGGTCCTCTCCTACACCGTCGTGCTGCCCACATGAGGACGAGTCCCTCGCCTGCGGGTTCGACGAGTTGGATGAACTCACCCACGCCTACACGGTCACTTTCCACCGGTCCCAGGGCAGTGAGTACCCGGCCGTGGTCATCCCGCTCACCGTGGCATCACGGGTGATGCTGCAGCGTAACCTGCTGTACACCGGGATCACCCGCGCCAAGAAGCCGGTCGTGCTCGTTGGCTCCCGGCGAGCGCTCGCCGTCGCGGTCCGCACCAGAGGCTCTGTAAAGCAGCACACCGCGCTGGACTACCGACTGCGGCGAGGTAGCCCTTATCCCGGCGCTGGTTCCCTCGCCGTGCCGGGGCCACGTCATGTCGCACCAATTGCGGATCAGCGCCAACGCCGCGAAGATTGCACAGGCGATACTCATTGTACTCAGGTAACATCTTCCCCTCGGAGGTTACTCATGAATGAACTAACCGAGCGCCTGACCGTCAACCAGCCGATTATTATGGGCGGGACGGACCCGGCCGTCGAAGAACTCCGTAACCGGACCGGAGAAATGGGGTATATTCTGGTCAAGTTCACCCAAACACGAGGCGGTACCGAACTCGGATTTCCCCTGGACCGTGACGCCTCCGATGTCAGCGGCGCGGACTTCGACAATGGCACGGGGACGGTGCACGTAGAGGGCAATCTAACTCTAAACGGCGATCCCGTCCGCTGCATCGCGGATATCAATCTGGCGACGCTCAAGGGCACCGGCAGGCTAGCGCTCGCGGAAAAGGCCGCAGCGACCGCTGAATGACAGCAATGCGCCTTTCCCGATTCAAAAAGGCAAGCAAATTCCAGCAGTCCAGCCGGCCCCCGCGTTCAACTGCGGAGCAGCGTGAGTTGAACGTGTCCCGACAGAACAGAAAGAGCGAGACGGGCTGGAATTGGCGGCAAGCTAGACCGGTCCAGGGCATGCCTTGTAGGGACTAGGGGCAGCTTGTATCGTTACGCAGTGCGGCGGTACCGCGCCGGGCGGTTTCCCTACATCGCGACACGGCATGATCGTCGTGCGGTCCCCCCATCCGCAGCGACGCTTGCGGTACCGCCGCTCAGCACGCCTAGGGGCCAGAGCCACCGGCTGCCCGCTCGGTCCCCTCGCTGAATATTCAGGCCTATCCCGCAGTGTTAACGGCGGTGGCCTAACGTGACTAGCGGCGGGCAAGGTTGTGCTCATGCGGGGATGGGGGCATCCAGGGGTTTCCGGTGAGGGCGTCGCGGATGGCGGTGATCACGTCGACGTGGTGCTTGTGGGCGGTGTCGAGGTATCCGCGGATAGCGTAGCGGTGGCGATCTCGGAGCGGAGTCGGCCGCTGATCTTCTGTTGAGTTTTCGCCGGCCTGGCCGCGCGAGCGCTCGCCCTGCGCACGATGGCACCGATCCTCTGCCTGCTCATCGCGCGGCGGGGCGCCACCGTAGTCACGAACACCGCACGGGTCGCAGGTGCTACCGGCGGGCGGGCCTGCAGGCAGGTAGCCCGCCAGTGCGAGCCTGACATCGCCGGGCAGTGGGAGTTCCTCGATGCGGCCGGCCTTGCGGCGGATCATCACGGTGCCAGCGCGCCAGCGGATATCTTCCAGGCTCAGCCAGGCACGCCTCGCAGGCACGTAGGCCAAGGCGGGCGACTAGCAGCAGGACCGCGTAGTCGCGGCACCGCGATCCCCGCTTGCCTGGGCATGGTCAAGGACAGCGCGCGGTCCGTGTCCGGCGGCACCAGTGGGAGCTCTGCGGCGGGGGCAATGACCTTCATCCACATGATCCCGGGCGCTAGACCAGTCCGCCTGGCGCCACTGTGTCATGCGGGGCGGACCGAGATCTTTTCGCGAGGCGACGGGCACAGGGCCTCCGCATAGAGATGGCGATGGCGGCTGCGCCGCCGACATCTGCTTCCAGCGGGCTAGTGCGAATGCAGGGAGGCGGGCTACGCTAAGCGCTGCGGGTCCCGTCCTTGGCGAGTTGACTCACACATAGGTGTCGCCAGCACTGGACCCCGCGCATGCTATTCAAAGGGGATCGGGAGGCGTCGGATGACAGTGCAGGCGGAGCGGGCCGGGCAGGAAGTCTTCAGTTTCCAGGCGGAGGCAGCGCAGATCCTGGACCTGATGGTCCATTCCCTGTACTCCAATAAGGAGATCTTCCTGCGCGAGCTGATCTCGAATGCCTCAGATGCGATTGACCGGCTGCGGCTGGAACTCCTGTCGGGCGGGGAGCCTCCTGAGGGCGAGGGGCCGCTGCGGATCCGGGTCGGCTACGACAAGGACGCCGGCACGATCACCATCTCCGACAACGGCATCGGCATGAGCCGTGATGAGGTGATCGCGAACATCGGCACGATCGCCAAGTCTGGTACCCGGGAGTTCCTGCGGTCGCTGACCGGCGACCAGCGCAAGGACGCGGCCTTGATCGGCCAGTTCGGGGTGGGCTTCTACTCGTCGTTCATCGTCGCCGAGAAGGTGGTGCTGACCACTCGGCGGTCCGGCCTGGAACCCGCCGAGGGGGTGCGCTGGGAATCAGACGGGAAGGGCGATTACACGCTGCAGACAATCGAGCGGCTCGAGCGGGGCACCACGATGGTGCTGCACCTGCGGGAAGGCGAGGACGACCTGCTGAGCGGGTGGCGGCTGCGGTCGATCATCGGGAAGTACTCCGACCACATCAGCGTGCCGATCCTGATGCCCGGCGAGCCCGAGGACAGGGCTGAGGAGGAACCGGCCAAGCCCCAGCAAGACGTTACCGTCAACCAGGGATCGGCGCTGTGGACCCGCCCCAAAGGCGAGCTCACTGGCACGGACTACAGCAACTTCTACCAGCACATCGCAGGCGAGTTCACCGATCCGCTGGCCTGGGTGCACGCCCGGGTCGAGGGAACCTACGAGTACACGCTGCTGCTGTTCATCCCGTCCCGCGCGCCGTATGACCTGTGGGTGGCAGAGGCGCGCCGCGGGGTGCGACTGCATGTGCGGCGGGTGTTCATCATGGAGGACACCGGGCAGATCCTGCCGAAGTACCTGCGGTTCATCCGCGGCGTCATCGACTCGGCCGACCTGCCGCTGAACGTCTCCCGGGAGATCCTGCAGGGCAGCCGGGCGCTTGACAACATCAGGAACAACGCGGTAAAGCGAGTGCTGCGGCGGCTCGCGGAGCTCGCCGACAGCGAGCCGGAGAAGTACGCCACGTTCTGGAAGGAGTTCGGCACGACCCTCAAGGATGGTATCGCCGACGATTATTCCAACCGGGACGAGATCGCCAAGCTGCTGCGGTTCTCCTCCACCAAGTCCGCCACCGACGACCCGGATACTTCGCTGGCCCAGTACGCCGCGCGGATGAAGGATGCCCAGGAAGACATCTACTACCTGCTGGCACCGTCGCTGGCCGCGGCCAAGTCCAGCCCGCACCTGGAGGTGTTCCGCGCTAAGGGCGTGGAGGTGCTGCTGCTCAGCGAGGGCGTGGACAACTGGGTGGTGTCCAGCTTGCGGGAGTTCGACGGCAAGAAGCTGCAGTCGGTCGCCCAGGGCGCCGGGGACTTGGGCGCGCTGGCCGATGAGGAGGAAAAGCAGGCCAAGGAGCAGGCCGACACCGAGTACGCCGAGCTGCTCGGCAAGCTGAAGGCCTACCTGGCCGGGCAGGCCTGGGACGTGCGCCTGTCCACCCGGCTCACCACCTCCCCTGCCTGCATCGTCAGCAACGAGCCGGAAATCGACATCAACCTCATGCAACGACTGCGCGGAACTGGCCTGCCGCGCCAGGCGGTGCTGGAACTCAATCCGAAGCATCCGCTCATCCAGCGGCTCAACCGCGCACAAGCTGGCAAGCACATCGGCGAGTGGGCGCAGGTCCTGTTCAACCAGGCGGTCCTCACCCTTGGTGCCCGGATCGAGGACCCCACCACGTTCGTTCAACGGCTCAACAGCCTGCTCACGGCCCTCACCGACGAGGAAGAAGCCCCAGGAACCGGGGAAGCTAGCACCAGCGAGGAGACACGCTGAGCATAAACCCGCCAGGGCGGCTGCTAGCGGTCAGCGACCTGCACGTCACCTTCCCGGAAAACCGGGAATGGGTTGCGAACCTCCGGCCGGACAGTCCGTGCGACTGGCTGCTGGTCGCCGGGGACGTGGCGGAGAAAGCCGCGGACATCGAATGGACGCTGCGCGTGCTGCGAACGCGATTCGCGACCGTGGTCTGGGTTCCCGGCAACCATGAACTGTGGACACTCAGCACGGACCCGGTCCCGTTGCGCGGCGAAGCCCGGTACCGGTACCTGGTGACAATGTGCCGCCGGATTGGCGTGATCACGCCGGAGGACCCGTTTCCGCGATGGCAGGGGGCTAGCGGGCCGATCACGATCGTGCCGTTGTTCGTGCTGTATGACTATTCGTTCCGCCCGGACGGCGCGACCACGAAGGACGAGGCGCTCGCCCTGGCTTACGAGACAGGCATTGTGTGCTCGGATGAGGCCGTGCTGCACCCTGACCCCTATCCGAGTAGGGACGCCTGGTGCCACGCGCGTGCCGAGGCGACCGAACGGCGGCTGGCAGCGCTGCCGCCGGGCACCCCAACGGTGCTGGTCAGCCACTTTCCGCTGACTCGCGAGCCAACGCGAGTCCTGAAATATCCCGAGTTCGCCCAGTGGTGCGGCACCGAACGGACAGCGGACTGGCACCTGCGATTCGGTGCGCAAGCCGTCGTCTACGGGCACCTGCACATCCCGGGCACCACCTGGCAGGACGGCGTCCGGTTCGAGGAAGTCTCGCTCGGCTATCCGGAAGAACTCAGCCTTAATCCAGGACGGCCGCGCACCCTACGGCAGATCCTCCCGGCCGCCCCCGGACACTATGCAACGGGAACCACGACCGCGGTCACCAGGAACCCATGATCGGCCAGCCAGCGTAGGCTCAGCATGGCTAGCGGTGCCCCGTTGACAAGCAGACCCGGCACGAGCAGGCGCGCGGCGGTAAATTCCCTCCTCCGGCTTTCAGCTACTTGCGCGATGACACCGTTTTCTTGCGAAAAAATAGCACGGCAGCGGATAGCCTCCGAATGACTCAGCTCCAGCGGCCCGCAAAGGAAGAATTCGCTCTATCATCCAGCCGTCCTATAAATATTTTCGCAGCCGGGCATCAATGAGCCTTTTTCATCCTGGTTATGCCTCGCGGAGCTGCAATACGTAGATGGCTTTGGCGAGTTTCCCGGCTCGCCAGGGGCAGCAGCGGAGCTTGCCTGAGTAGAAGGGCCGGTCCGCGGCGACCCGGTCGATCGGGATGAGGGTGCCATCGAGGATGACGTTGGCGTGACGTGCCCCTTTCGCGTCGCGGATCGCCTGGCGGAGTTTCGGGGCGCGGGCGGCGAGCAGGTCCACGGTCTCGTTGACGTACCGCCACGCGGTCGTGGTGCTGACCTCGAACCCGGCGCCCAGCAAGGCGAACGTCTCGCCTTTCCGCAGGTGGGCCAGGACAAGGAGGGCCTGCTGGCCGGGGCTGAGCTTCCGCCATGGAGAGCCGATCGCCACCCGGTGCCGGCGGATGATCCCCGCTGTGTAGTTGAGCGTCTTGGATGACAGCGGCAGCGCGGCACGGTAAAACAGCATGAAGAAGCCCCTGGGTGGATGAGGCTCGTGTGGTAACCGCCTCAACTACCAGGGGCATCGCCCTTCCCCGGGGGCAACACGCCGTGCAGTGACCGTAGCGTGGCCATTCCGTCACGACAACGATACCGACACTCAACGCAGTGGTTCAGTTGCAACTTGGATGAAAAGGCTCAATCAATCATGCCTACGGCGACTGGACCTGGCCCGCGTCTACCTGCCCTGGTCCGCGACGGGCGACGCCCGGCGGCCCGCCGCCGCGAGAGCGTCGGCCAGGACAGGAATTCATGGCGAAGCCAAATGGACACGTAACGTGACGGCAACAGCGCTACCTCGAAATGACTTCGGGCGGGCGCACCCCCCACAAATTCGCGTACTACGGCAACAAGGTAGCCCACTCGTCACGACAGCACACTTATGAAGGGGGGAAACGTGTGCGGATCTGTGACGGGTACGGCAATTCACCGTCAGCCGACCACCAACTAACCCGCCAGCATCGCCTCGTAAGGTCGTCGTAACACAGTGACGCTCGACCGAACCCTGCGAAGGGAAGCCGCCGTGGTACAGCCAGGTGATCATGTGTCCCAGCCAGTTAGCCCCAGGAGCAATACATCGTCTCATGCGGGCGCTCACGACCCTGCCGCACAGGCTACAGATGCTCCGACCGGGGTGGTAGCCGTCCCCGTGCTCTCGCTCCGCCCGGCCGACTCCCCGCGGCTGAACGGTGAGGACAAGGCACATATCGCGCGGCTCGCCGAGACCGAAGCGCCTCTTCCGCCGATCCTGGTGGACCGGCGGACCATGCGGGTGATCGACGGGATGCACCGCCTGATGGCCGCGTCCCTGCAGGGCAGGGAGACTATCGACGTCACGTTTTTCGAGGGCAGCGAGACCGACATCTTCCTGCGCGCCGTCCGTGAGAACGTCACCCATGGGCTGCCGCTGGCCCAGGCCGACCGCCGCGCCGCCGCTGAGCGGATCATCGTATCGCACCCGCACATGTCCGACCGGGCCATCGGCCAGACGGCAGGCCTGGCAGCGAAGACCATCGCGGCCATCAGGAAGCGCTCCGGCGAAGGAGTACCTCAGTCGAACGTACGGGTCGGCAGGGATGGCAAGGTCCGGCCGCTGGACAGCGGTATAGGCCGACGGCGAGCGGCGGAGCTGCTGGCCGACCAGCCAGACGCGTCCTTGCGCGATGTGGCTCGCGCCGCGGGCATATCCCCTGCGACAGCGCTCGACGTGCGCAAGCGACTTGAGCGTGGCGAGTCACCCGTGCCAGGGAGGGCAACCGGTCACACGAGCCAGGCAAGTGCCGCCAGTACCGACACGACCACCGACAACGAGATGGCCGGTCACGTTGCCAGCACTCGCGGGGACGACGGCAACGCTAATCCCGTGTCGCCCCTACGCTTCAAGCCACGGTCGGCCCCCTGTGCCCCGGCACCGCCAGATCCTACCGCCACCATGGAGAAGCTCATGCGTGACCCGTCCCTGCGAAACAACGAGCAGGGCAAGGAAATGCTCCGCCTGCTGCAGGTCAACGCGACCGGCACGAAACAGCTACCGGATGTGGCCGCAGCCGTACCGGCGCATTGCGTCGCCATCATCGAGCAGCTCGCCCGCCAATACGCGAACATGTGGCAGGACTTCGCTCGGGAACTGGATGGCCGGGCGCGCATCATCGACCCCGTCGGCAGCCATCCGCTGACCCGATCCGCCGACGGGTAATTCCCGCGGACTGGTACTGGAGTCAATCGTGGCGATTCGGTCCTTGAGCACTCGCTAGAGCACATCAGCTACCCGGGTTCCGCGTGATCACTGACTGGCGTTCCGGAGCGTCCCGGTGGCCGTTTGCCGTCCATGAATGTCCCGCACGGCGGTCACCATCGCGTCTTGCTCCCGGGCGGTGCTGACCACCATGCCCTGAGAGTCGAAAAGCGGCGAGGTCAGCCGGTACTCGAAGTCCAGGCGCCCGCCGCGCTGGTCGCCACCGAATCCCGCCATGCGGGCCGCTTCGGCCATGGCCAGCGCCTGCAGCGGTCCGTGAGCGAGCAGCCCCGGGTAACCTTCCACATTCCTTGCGTAGTCGCGATCGTAGTGGATGCGGTGCGCGTTGTAAGTGAGCGCCGAGAAGCGGAAGAGCAGGGTCGGCGAGACTTCGATCTCCCACTCGCCATCAGCGGGCCGGACTACGGGGTTTTCCCCCGAGGGAGCCGGCGCCTGCCCGGCCCAGACCGCTTCGCGATAGGCGATGTCCTGCTGCTCGTCAATGACGACACGGCCATCTTGCAGGATCTGATGTTCCACCACGATGAAGGTCAGCGGACCGGACCGGCCCTGCTTTTCCTGGACAGAGAGCACACGGCTACGTTTGGTAGCCGGTTGCCCGCACCTGAGCGGCCCTTTGGTCCGGACACGGCCACCGGCCCACATCCTTCGGCGCCCTCGTCCAGGAAAAGAGGCAGTCGTCCCGCGCAGCGGGTGCCCGTCCGGCCCAAGATCGGCTTGCGCGGGCCGGTCGAGCAGGTAGACCCAATGCCAAAGTAGCGGCAGTCCGTCGCCGTGCTCGAGGTCCGGTACACGCACACCCAGCAGCCCGCTGAGCGCACGGGCCGGCTCCGACAGTAGCATTTCTGTGCGCTCGCTGGTGTTGTTCATTCCCGCAGGCCTTTCCCCGGGACATCCTCGATAAGCTTCAGGCTCGCATGCGGCTACCATAGCAGGTCGTCCTGGCCGCCGACCCTTTCATCGTGCTGCCAGCCTCCGTTATGCAGCATTGATGGGCAACTGACCTCAATGAGTCAGGCTCACGGCGCCTGGTCTCTGTTCGTGCTGGCGCCTGGTGGGCGAGGCTGGCAGACAGCAGCAGGACACGCCGTTCCCTGCCGCGCATGGCAGTTCGCCGCTGCCCAGCGCGGTGACCGCGGAATCGCGTGGCGGTTTTACCGGGGTGACCGCGTGTCCGCTCGGCAACTGGGAATAGCAGCGCCCGTGGTCAGGAGTCAGCGGCATACAGGGACTCGTGGTAAGCCATGAGCGCACGGCTGCTGAAGTGTGCTGCCTGCTGGCGGTCGCCAAGCTGGATGAGTTGCCAGCCGATCGTGTAGAGGGCGTGGACCACCCCGCGCGGGTCGCCGACGACATGGTAGCGCCGTAGCGCCCGCCTGGCCTGGTCCAGCGCCTCCAGGACGCGATCCTGCGACTGTAGGACATAGGCGCGGCTGAGGCCTGCCAGCGCACGGAGCCGCTTGGTCGTCGAGCTGCCGGGCCAGCCCGACGACCTCATCCAGGTGATGGCCGGCGCTAATAATATCGCCGAGCAGGAACCTCAGCCAGCCAAGATGCTGACGGGCCATCGCTAGCCCGGCGAGATCATCCAGGCTGGCGGCGACCGCCAGTGCGGATTCCTGGGCGGTCGCAAGCCTTTGCCAGGACGCCTCGTCCTGGAAATACCACCCGGCAGCCCTGGGCAGTTCCCACGCGTACGGAGCGTAGCCGCCTTCGGCAGCCTGCCTGATCATGGCAAACAGGACTTGCTGTTCATTCTCAAACCAATCGGCCGCCTGCCCGGGGTCTCCGATTTCCTCAAGCGAGACCCCAGGCCGCGGCGGGGTCCGCGTAACCTCGGCCCGGTAGGGGTAAAGGAAGCCTGACGCCACCGTGGCAGTGTGCAAGTAATGGTCGAGCACGCGCTGCACCGCAGCACGCCGTTCGGCTTGGTCCTCGCGGATGCTTGCCTCTTCCGCCGCGTAGCAGCGCAGCAGATCATGACAGGCGTAGCGGCCGCGAACATGCTCCGTGAGCAGGTGTTCGTCGCACAGCTCGGCCAGTGCCAGGGATGCCTGTCCTGGTGACAGTCCGGTTAGGCTCGCCGCTGCCGGAACAGTGATATCTGGACCCGGATGAATCCCTAGCAACCGGAACATGCGCCATGCCGCACTCCCGAGCCTGGCCCGCGACCAAGAAAACACCATCCTGACACTAGTGACCGGCTCCCCCGTCTCCAGGGCGTCCAGCCGCCTCCGCTCGTCCCGCAGTGCGAACGCGAGCGCGGCCAGTGGCAGGCCAGGCCGGGCGGCGGCGCGGGCGGCGGTATCGCACAGGGCCAGCGGCAGGTAGCCGCACAGGGCTGTCAGTTCGCTGATCACCGCAGGCTCGTCCGTCGCCGGCCCGTCACCCAGGTGCAAGGTCAGCAGATCGCGGGATTCGGCTTCCGTCAGTACTCCCAGCGTCATCAGGTGCGCGCCCTCCGCGGCTAGGCCAGTGAGCCGATTCCTGCTGGTGACCAGCACCAGGCATTGCGGCGATCCCGGCAGCAGCGGACGGACCTGCTCCGCGTCGCGCGCATTGTCCAGCACGATCAGCATGCGCCGGTCGGCCAGCAGGCTCCGGTACAGGGCGGCCTTCCCGTCGATGTCCGGGGGGATCCGCGCGGGTGGCACGCCGAGCGCGGTCAGGAAACCGCCTACCGCGTCAGCCGGCGCGACCGGCGTTCCCGATGGCCCGGAACTGCGGAGGTTCACAAACAATTGCCCGTCAGGGAAACGATCGGCCACCTGATGCGCCCAGTGCATCGCTAGCGCGGTCTTGCCGATCCCGGCCATCCCGGTCAGCGCCGCGATGACCACACAGCTCGCCTGCATCAGGTCTCGTTCCACCAGGGCGGAAAGTCTGGCCAGCTTGTCCGCCCGGCCAGTGAAGCATCGCGGTGCGGCGGGAAGCTGCCTCGGCGCCATGAGCATGGTGGCGGCAAGCGCTGGCAGGCCGACCTCTATCCGCCCTCGGCCCGCCGCGCGGACGTTCTGCCGCAGCACTCGCACGTATGCTTCGGCCAATTCCTCACCCGGATACAGGCCCAGCTCCTGGTCGAGTCGCGACCGCACGTCCTCGTACACACGGATGGCGGCAGCCTGCTGCCCAGAACCAGCCAGCGCGATCATCAGATGGGAATGTACTCGCTCGTTGAGTTCCTCAGCATCGGCAAGCGCTTGCAGTCGTGATAGCACTCGATGGTACTGGCCCAACGCGCAGGCGACCTCCGAATACCGCAGGAGTACCTCGATGAACTCCTGCTTCAGCGCGGTGATGCCCGGGTGGCCGCAGAGCAGGTTCACGTCGGCGAGCGGCTCACTACGCCACAAGCTCACCCCGCGCTCGTAGCACTCGCCGGCAGTCACATCGTCCCCGCCTGCCCGCGCCGCGGCGGCACGGGCGACCAGCTTCCTGAAGACCAGCAGGTCAACTTCCGTGTCTGAAAGGCTCAGCCGGTAGGCGCCCCCGACCGACTCGATCACTTCGTCACTGCCCCCGAAGCGATTGCCGACGTTTAGGAGCTTGCGGATCCTGCTCACATGCGCCTGTACGAGGCCTACGGCAGTGCGGGGCGGCGAATCACCCCACAGCAGGTCGATCATCCGATCCCGGCGCACAAGTGCACCGGGATCCATCAGGAGCATCCCGAACACCGCGCGCCGGGCGGGAGGCCCAAGGTACAGCGGCGTACCGTCCTCCCACGCCTGGAGCGGGCCAAGCACCGTCAGCCACAGTCCCTCATCATGTCCGGACGAGTGTGCCGTTCGCGCCGAATCGGCATCGTCGTGCAAGGAACGCGGCGACGGCACTTCGTCGGGGCGTCGCCGCGGCAGCACGGCTGCCCGGGCCAGGCTGGCTGCCTGGGCGCTATCAAGGCCGAGGGCGTTAGCCAGCGCGGCCAGCGAATGGGGCCGTGGCCGGTATCGGCGAGACTGCTCGAAGTCTCGCAACGTGGCGACGCTGAGTCCCGCCCTTGCCGCCAGCTCCCGTTGGGTTAGTCCCACCTCGCGACGGTACTCACGTACCAAGGATCCGAACTGTGAGGTCGTACCGCTGCCCCCAGACACCATCAGTCCCCATCCCATCATTAAGCTGACATGTGCGACACGTGCGGTTTTAGGTTGATTATGTCGTACTGTAACAAAACTTCAAGGCTGGGTACAGACATTTACAGTTGTATCTCTCGTGGACAGGCAAACCAGTAGGTGACCTGAATCGTTCAGGCGGCTTGAGGTGCGGTTACTGATTGTCGACATCCGTTTCTAGCCTCATGCCAATTTTCCTGGTGCTCTCCTGGTGGCCACGTCCACCGGAGTGGTGTATGAGAAAAACCACCTCGCGATCTGTCCCTATTCTGGTACGGCAGCCGCCAATCGCTATCTGACCAGGGCGTAGTTGCGTCCGAGGCGTGCGCGGTTCGGGAACCAGCGGGATCGTGCCTGGTGGTCGCGTCGCCATTAGAGCCAGTGGGCGGCGTGCCATTGGGGCTTGGGGTGGCTGAGGGCTGCGGCGAGCAGGCACTTGACCTCGTGGACGGTGAGCGGGATGGGGCCGGGGTCCTCGGCCTGCCGCCCTTGCCCCGGACCCGGACCTCGCGGGCGCCGAGGTCAACATCGCTGTGGTACAGGTCACCGGGGAGGTAGCGGATGCCGGCCATCTCAGCGAGCCGGATGCCCATCGCCAGGAACACCGCGATGATCGCAGCATCGCGGCGCTCGCCGAACGCGCTGCCCAGGCAGGCCTTGCCCAGCCTGGAAAGTTCCGCGCTGGTTTGGTGGTGGTGGATGGGATGGATGGGTGGAGGAGGTCGAGGAGGGTGGAGCCGGTGAGGGGATTCGAACCCCTGACCATCCGCTTACAAGGCGGGCGCTCTGGCCTACTGAGCTACACCGGCGCGTGCTGGGGGTACCCCGGCACAGGGAATCCCTGCTAGGGTACCGGGTCCGGCGGGCTCGCGGTAGCGAGCTAGGTCGTCTTTGCAGGCGTGGATGCCAAGCACATCGGTGCTAGGACGCTTGAAAAGTGACCTTGCTCCCCCACGCCTGAACGGGAGGGCCCCTGCCCATGACCGCCGCTAGTATCCCCAGCCGCTACCCTGGCCGCCCCCTCAAGAGCCCGCTGGCCGCACCCAGTGGCCCCAGCAGCGAGCGGAGGCACGCTGACCTCGACGGCTTCACGGCACCGACGTATCCGGAGAGGCTCACCGATCGCGAGAGCACCCGCGCCGAGTTCGAGGATTACCTGCGCACGACCAACAACAAGTTCGGCCGCCCGTACGAGGAGGCGACCATTGATGCCTACGTCGGTCCCGCCAAGGTCCTCGATGAGTGGATGACGGCTAAGGGCATCGAGGGCGACTATACGGTCGCGGATGTTGCCGTGCTCAATCGCTTCTTCCGGGATTACTTCCGGGAGCACGGCCAGGGCGGAACGCACACGATGCAGCGCAACCTGATCCAGCTGTTCAACTACCTGAGCCGAGAGCTCAGGCACCCCAGCCCGTACGCATCAGGGCTGAACCGTTATGCCGAGGTGAAGGGACGCCCCAAGACGCTGGACGGGGAGTTCATCGCGGCCCTGCTTGAGGTCACCGGGGGCGGCAGCGCCCGCGACTTTGAGGCGGCCCGCGATCACGCCGTCATCCGGATCTTGTGCGGGGAAGGGGTCCGCAGGTCGGAGCTGCTGGGCATGGTGATGCACACGATGCCGGCGGACCTGACCAGGAACCCGGTCTTCCGGCTCGTCCCGCTCAAGAGCGCCCGAGAAGCAGGTGAGGGGCGGCTGGTCTCGCTCGGCCCGTCCGCGGCGCGGGCACTGGCCGTCTACCTGCGTGCCCGGCGGCACCACCGGTTCGCCGACTCCGACTGGGTATGGCTCGGCACGCGCGGCCGCGGGCGGTTCGCCGCCACGGGAATCCGGAAGATGCTCATCCGCCGTGCCGAGCAGGCCGGCTACACGGGCGTCACGCCACACCAGTTTCGCACGTTCAGCGACGCCTGGCTGAAGTCTGGCGGGTCAGAGGGCGACCTGATGCGGATCATGGGCTGGAAGTCGCGGGCGATGGTTGACCGGTACGCCGACGACGTCGCCAACCAGCGGGCACTCGAGGCCAAACAGCGCAAGGGCGACATGTTCTAGGGGTCGTTCAGGGCCAGTGATCGTCCGTACGGCTGCGGCCAGGCTTCCACTGCCTGGCCGCACCGTCCTTGACTCAATTTTCACAATGGTTTAAATTAGTACCAATACGCCAGCCTAGGCGCGAAGGTTGCGCGGCCTACCAATCAGGGACATACATCGCTCCCCCGCCCCCACGGCGAACGGAGCGATCTCGCATGTCCTATTCAAAGAACGCCGACCTGGGCGGCGCCATCATCCCGTTGCGAGCTCAAGCTCTCCCAGCCGAGGTGCCCCCGGCGATGGGCGACTGGGTTCTCGGAGCAGCCTGCGCGGTGGCCGACCCGGAAATCTTCTTCCCCGCCACCGGGAAGACTGATGTCAAGGCCAAGGCGGTCTGCGCCCGCTGCCGCGTACGGCGAGACTGCCTGGAGTACTCGCTGGCCACCGGTCAGCCCTGGGGTGTGTGGGGCGGCCTGAACGAGGCCGAACGCCGCTCGCTGGCCCGTAGGCGCAGGCAGCATCAGGCACGTGCCACGACAGGCGGTGCGGCGTGACTCCAGAGCAGCGCCGACTGCGCGCCCAGATCGCCGCCAACGCGCGATGGTCACGGTACATGGCCCGGGAAGACCAGTCGGATATCTCGCGCTCGGTGATGCGGGCGCGGCTGGAGCGCGCGGTCGACCCGCAAGGGCGGCCTAACCCGGCCGAACGCGCGAAGCTCGTCAAGGCCGCCGCCCGGAGGCTGTCGGCGCAGCTGAACGCGGCCAAGGCACGACAAACGCGCCACTGGCGGAAGGTAAGCAGACCGGGCGGACGCTCACGGGTAGCCCGTGTTAGCAGCTCCCGACGTCCGCCGGACTCGTTCGTCTGGCTGCGGCTCTACCAGGAGCAGATGCACGGCCTGGTCCTGGTAGAGCCGCCACGGACGGCCACCAATCGAACAAGGCCCAGGCTTCGGAAAATCTCTCCGACCTGGGCCTTCGCCGTTGGAGCGGGTGACGGAATCGAACCTGCACTGTCAGCTTGGGAAGCTCCGTACTACTGTTACGCAACATATTGGAAAAAATCTTCGATATGCAAGCACTTTGGCGGTTCCAGGGCGCGGCCGAGTGTGTCCTTCTTAGAAAAAATGGTAGAAAATCTGGGCTGCCTGAGATCCGTGGATGGCAGTGGATGCTAATGCTTGGAAGTGCGGAGACGGCGGCTCTGTCCAGGTTCCCCTGGGGTAGCTCCCGCTCGTGGTGGGTTCCCGGCGGGCGGGCGATGGAGTTCCGGTGACGCGACCCAGAGCCAGCAAGGATGCGTGCCCACTGACGTTGGCGCTGGCCGGCTGTCGCGAACTGATGTTGATAATCTGCAGGGGCAACGACCGGCTCATCAGCGCCCTGATGGCCCAGGCCTTCGCCGCCCTGAATGCCTCACCTGGCGCCCGGGGTCTACGATGCCGAGCCGTACTAGGAGAGGACCGGCCGGGCGATCCCGGCCACGGTGCCCAGGATGTCGCCGAGCACCTGCCCGGGATCGTCCTGGGTCCCGGAACTGCGCCACGCGACGAATGCGTCCGGCCGCACGAGCACGGCTCCCTGCGGGGAGACGCCGTAGGCGGCGGCCCAGTTGTCGCCTGGGGTGGTGTAGTCGCCGTCCGGCCCGATCACCACGATCCGCAGCGGCACCGCCGTCTGGCTGGCCAGGGCGCTGGCCGCTTCGCGCCAGGCCGTGCCCGTCGGCCCGATGAGCAGGACGTAGCTCTCGTGGAACAGGTCCACCGTCGAGATCCGGTCGCCGTCGCGGTCGAGCCACAGGTGCGGAGCCCGGGTGCCAGGCTCGCCGGTGAGCTGCAGCGGTGCCGTCAGGACGGGCTTGCGTTCCTCGGCCAGGACGGCCTGGGAGTAATAACGGTAGCCGAGAGTGATGATGATGTCGTCGACCATCTTCGCGCGCACCTCATCATCGGCGTAGTTGTGCCGGATGCGGTTGCGCATCATGGCCTGCTCGGCCATGGCCGTGCCCACCGCGTGCCGTTCGTCGTGGTAGGTGTCGAGCAGGTCGTCGCCCGCCCAGCCGTGCAGCACGGCCGCGAGCTTCCAGGCCAGGTTGTGCGCGTCGTGAATGCCGGTGTTGGCCCCGAACCCGCCGGCCGGCGGGTGGACGTGTGCAGCATCGCCGGCCAGGAAGACCCGGCCGTCCCGGAAGCGCTCCGCCACGAGCTGCGCCCCCTGCCAGGGCACCTTCTCCATGATCTCGACGGCGAGGTCCGGCTTCCCGGCCGCCCGCCGGACGATCTCGACGCAGCGCTCGTCGGTGTAGTCCGCCGGCGACTCGCCCTTGTCCGGGTGGTATACCGGTGCGATCAGCCATGGATCGCACCCGTGCAGGCGCGACAGCCCCACCAGCTCCCCGCCCGCAGTGGCGTAGCACAAGATGAACGGCCGGTCCGCCAGGACGACTTCCAGCTCAGGTGCGCGGAAGTAGATGCTCAGCGCGTTGAACACGGTGCCGAGGCCAGAGCGGGGCACCCCGAGCAGCCGCCGGACCGAGCTGGCCGTGCCGTCCGCGCCGATGAGGTAGCCGGCGCGGATGGTGGTGGTCTCGCCGGTCTCCAGGTTCTCTACCGTCGCGGTCACCGCGTCGCCGTCTTGCTCCAGTGAGCGCAGGGCGGTGCCGAAGCGCACGTCGGCGCCGTACTCGCGGGCCTTTTGGCCCAGGATCACCTCGTAGCGGTCCTGGCCGCAGCCCATCACCCGCTCCGGGCTGATCTCCGGGCCATCCAGGGACGGGGCCTCGATGACGACCGCGTCCGCGATCTCCGCGAGCGTGTTCACGCGCAGGATTCCGCCCTCGAAGAACGCGTGCGAATCGCCGATCTCCAGGGCTCGGATCTCCGGCCCGAGGCCGGCTACCCGGAACAGCTCCATGGTGCGGGCCTGCAGGCCCGGCGCGCGCGGCAGCGTGGAGGTGTCGGTCCGCTTCTCGACCAGGGTTGACCGGATGCCCAGGCTGCCGAGGAACACCGCGGCCGACAACCCCACCGGGCCGCCCCCGACGATCAGCACGGGGACGTCGGTGTCGCCCATCAGATCCCTCCGTCGACGTTGATCGTCTCGCCGTTCACGAACCGCGACAGATCGCTGGCCAGGAACGCGACGACGCCGGCGATGTCATCGGGGGTCCCGAGCCGGCCGAGCGGGATGATGTGCCGGTACCGCTCCAGGACCGCGGCCGGCACTGGCTCCTCCGTCTCCACCGGTCCCGGTGCCACCACGTTCACCCGCAGCCCCTGCGGGCCGAGTTCCTTGGCGAGCGCCCGGGCCAGCCCGACCAGGCCAGCCTTGGTGGCGGTGTAATGTGCCCGCAGAGGGATGCCGACGCTGGCCACCCGGGATCCGATGAAGATGATGGAGCCGCCCGTCCCTAGCAGCGGCAGGGCCTGCTTTGTCACGAGGTACGGCCCGCCGAGGTTGTTCGCCACGACGCGCCGCCACTCCTGCTCTGGTAGCTCAGCGAACGGCACCTGGCTGATGACGCCCGCGTTGTGCACGAGCACGTCGAGGGAGCCGAGCTCGGCGCGGCACTCCCCGATGAGCGTCTCGACCTGCGTCGCGTCACTCACGTCGGCCTGCACCAGGTGGTATTTGCCGCCGACCTCCTTGAGCTCGCGGGCGAGGCTCACGACGGCCTCCCCGTCGGTTCGGTAGCACGTCACCACTTCTGCCCCGGCGCGAGCGAGGCCGAGGACGATTCCCCGGCCGATGCCGCGGGTGCCGCCAGTTACGAGGGCCTTTTTACCGGCCAGATTTAGATCCATAACTCCTCTGTCTCCGTGCGTTGCCAGTTGACTGCTAAAGGAGGACTGCCGCGCCCGCCAGCCCGGCGATCAGCGCGACCAGGGCGAACACGACCCGGATCTCATTCCATTTCTTCCAGCGGGCGCGCGGGTCGCGCTGCGGCCAGTCGGCCGGCTGGATGGCCGGGTCAAGTGAGGACACGTACTTGTTGATCGGGACGTTCTTGGTTAGCGAGATCGCTATGAGCGCGGCCAGCAGCGCGGCGGACAGCCCGAAGAGGATCGGCGCGCCGATGCCGTTGACCACGACGGCGATAACAATGTCCAGCACAAAGGCCAGCACGTTCAGGATCGGCACGAAGGGGTCATAGCGTCCCCACATGAACTTGATGAGGTCGATGTAGCGCTCGTAGGGCAGGCCGAGCGCGAATGCCCCTAGGCCGACCGCGTTGCCAAGCATGACTCCGGCCGCGATCCCGCTAGCGAGCAGCGCCAGCGGGACCAGCACCGAGATCATGCCTGGGCCTGGGTCCACGCGCCGATGGCCGCCTCGACCAGGCGCTTGATCCGGTCCATCTGGATGGCGGTATTGTGGTTCAGGTACGCGGTCATCCCGTCGTCGTCGGCGGGTGCCTGGGGCTTCATGTGAAAGTCCTGGACCCAGCGCATTTCCACGCCGCCCGGCATCTCACGGTAGTCCCAGTAAATGTTCATGTACTCGAACGGGCCGGTCTCGATCCGGCGTGCCCGCACCTGGCGCGTGGCCGCGTCCGGGGTCCTCTCCGAGACCCAGGTCCAGACGTTGCCGTCTGCGTCGGGGTGCGTGGTCAGGCGGAAGGTGATCGTGTCGCCATCGTGCCCGAGGATCTCCACGGCGGAGTACTCGCTATAAAGCGAGGGCCACGAGGCGACGTCGTTGGTCATGCCCCAGACGAGGTCCATGGGCGCGTCAATGATGATCGAGTTCTCAGTGTGTCCTGCCATGATGTTTCCTCCATGCCGGTCCCCACGAGGACGCTGTCGTAGCGGGATTCGGACCGCTGATGTCCGTGCCGTAAGTCGCAGGGCGGGCGTGTAAGAAAGGGGCAATGGAGCATCCATTACCCCTCCCGTGCTGCTGCGGGAGTGGCCGCACCGTGCCGAAATCAGGCCGTACCAGAATCAGGCCGGGCCAGGATCAGGCCATCGAAGAACTGGGGAGGTTCGGCACCAGCAAGCTGGCGACGTAATCGACTATCGACTGCGGCGTCGTTAGCTCTTCGGCCGCGTCATCGGGTATGAAGACCCCCTGCTGGTTCTGGACCTTAGCGGCCATTTCGAGGACCGCGAGCGAGTCGTACCCCAGACTCTCGAAGGTGAGGTTGCCGATATCGCTGTCGAGGTCGACGGACTCGTCCACGCCTGTGCACGTGCGCATGATCTTCCTCAGATCATCGAGGCCGAAAGGCTCGTTTTCGATGGTTCCTGTCATCCTTTACTCCTTAACTTCCTAACTCGCCGCCGTGACGACCAGCGATGTGTTGAATCCCCCGTATCCGCGGGCGGCCACGAGGGCGGCCCGGACGCGGGCCTCGCGTGGGGACTGGCTAACCAGGTCAATGTCGCAACCAGGAGCGAGGTCGGTGACACCGGCCGTGGGCGGGATGACGCCATCCCGGATGGCCAGCAGGGCGCAGGCGATGTCGAGCGCGGCGCCGCCGCCGTTCAGGCGGCCTGTCATCGTCTTGGGCGCGGTGACCGGGACGCCCCGTGGCCCGAAGACCGCCCGGATGGCGTCCGCCTCCAGCCGGTCGAGCTCCGGCACGCCGGCCGCATCCGCGAACACGACGTCGATGTCGTCGGAGGTCAGGCCCGCGTCGGCGAGGGCCAGCGCCATGGCCCGGCGCAATCCTGGCTCGCGGCCAGTTCCCGGCCGCGGGTCGAACGTCGCCGCATGGCCCGCGATCTGCCCGTAGACACGGGGGGCCGACCGGTCCCGGGCACTCGCGGCGTCCTCCACGACGAGCATGGCGCCGCCCTCACCGGGCACGTAGCCGGCCGCGCGGACGTCGAAGGGCAAGTACGCGCGATCCGGGTCGCCGCTCGTGCTGAGCCTGCCGTTGCTGAACTGCGAGACCATGCCGTAGGGGCACAGCGACGCGTCGGTGCCGCCGGTAACCACCAGGCGGGTCCCCTGCTGGATCAACTGGCAGGCCTGCCCTGCGGCCTCCAGTGCCCCGGCCTGCTCGGCGCAGATTACCCCGCACGGCCCGCGCAGGCCGTGGCGGATGGAGATCTGCCCGGTGGTCGCCGCGTAGAACCAGGCGATCGACTGGTAGGCACCGACCCACCGAGGGCCGTTGGACCACAGCCGCTCGATCTCGTGCTGGCCGAACTCCGTCCCTCCCGAGGAGCTTGCCGTCACCACGGCCATCTCGTATTCGGGGAAGGTCGCGGGATCGATCTCGGCGTCGCGCAGTGCCCACTCTGCCGCGGTCAGCGCGAGATGAGTCCAGTTGTCCGTCTGCGGGATCAGCCGGCTGGGGACATGCTCGGCCACGGTGAAGTCGCAGATCTCCCCGGCTACCTGGAACGGGTAGCTCACCGGGTCGAACCGGCTGATCGGCCTGATGCCGTTGCGGCCGGCGAGGGTCGCCGTCCAGTACTCCTCGGTGCCGGCCCGTTCGGGGCGGTCACGCCTATTCCCGTGACGACGGGATGGTCAGTCATGTCGTCCCCGTCACGAGCTGGGATCCTGGCTCAGTGCGCGCTCGGCCGCCCGGCCCAGGCCAAGCTGCGGTTGCATGACCAGGTAGAGACCTGAGATCGCGTTTTCCGGGACGAACGGCGACTGGCGCAGCTCGTGCTCGCGGTTGAGGTTGGCCAGCGGGTTCGGGTCCCCGCTCTCGGCTCCGTTGAGGTGTTCCCGGACGACGCCGTAAACCTCCTGGGCATCGCTCAGGTCCTCGATTCCGGTCACGATGCGATCGAACGCCACCTGCAAGTTCAGCTGATCATGTTCGTGCCTGGTCAGCCGCTGGGCGTTGTAGAAGTGATGGTCCTTGCCCTGGTAGCTCTCGTAGAAGACCGACACCAGGACCAGGAGCCGCTCGTAGGCGTTCCGGTAGACCGTGCTGTAAAAGCGCATGGCCTCCTCCTCGGTGACCTCGCCGCGCAGCGTGCTCGCGATGCTCGCGGCACCGAGCAGCGCGCTGTAGGTCGCCAGGTGAACGCCCGTGGACAGGAGCGGGTCCAGGAAGCACGCGGCGTCGCCGCACAGGATGTACCCGGGGCCGGCGAGATGCTCGGTGACGTAGGAGTAGTCCTGCTCCACCTTCATGTCGGCGATCTTGGTGGCGCCCTGCAAGAGATCGAGCACTGGCTGGCAGTCCTGCATCGCGGCGAGATAGGCCGCCTCGACGCTGCCGAGGCTCGTCCGTTGCTCGTTGAAGTGCTCTTTGCCCGTGACCAGGCCGACGCTCACGGTGCCGTTGTGCAGCGGGATGAACCAGAACCAGCCGTCCGGGGTTGAGCAGACGGCGATGGCACCCTCGGCCGCCCGGGTGAGCTTCTGGGCGCCGGTCCAGTAAGACCAGGCGGCCACGTTCCGGAAGACGTCGTGGAACCGGCGGGACTTGAGGTAGCGCGTCGACATGATCCCGCCGCGCCCGGATGCATCGACCAGGAAGTCGAATGAGATCCGGTGCTCATCCCCGCCCTCGGCGGAAGACCACTGGGCGGCGACCGGGCGCCCATCGGAGAACTCGATCTCCCGCACGGTCGCCCCTTCGATGACCTGGACGCCGACGCTCCGGGCGTGATTAAGGAGAAGCTCGTCGAACTCGGACCGGACGACCTGCCACGCGTTCGGAGTGGAGTCGCCGAGCTGGCTGAACAGCACCTGCCATTCCTCCGGCCCCCAGAAAAAATAGGCGCCGCCCTTTCCCTGGAACCCGTGCTCCACAAGCTTGTCCCAGACGCCCAACAACTGGAAGATAGGGCGGCACGACGGGAGGATCGACTCCCCGATGTGGTACCGGGGGAAGTGCTCTTTCTCCAGCAGGACGACGTCGAAGCCCTGGCGGGCTAGTAGGCCCGCAGCCGTCGAGCCGGCCGGGCCGCCCCCGATGACGAGGATTTGCGTTGAGTCAGGCATGAAATTCTCCGCTCCGGCGACTGTACGAGATGACAGTAGTACCGAAGACGTAGACGACCCCTCAGCCATTGCTGGATAGCTGCTCAACTCCGGGCTGCGGCCCGGCTATCCCCGTCTTCGTCGCATTCGAGTCTTATTCGACCGAGGCGTGAGGGCGAGGCTGGAACATGACAGCGCAGGCAAAGGAGGCCCCAGTGCATCGAACGCTGATCGTGGCCCGGATGGACCCGACCGAGGCACCACAAGTGGCGAAGATATTCGAGGACTCAGACGCGACCGAACTACCCCGAATGATCGGAGTGTCGAGACGGACGCTCTTCCGCTTCCATGAGCTGTACTTTCACCTCGTGGAGGCGGACGACAATATCTCGCCGAGCCTGTACAAGGCCCGCAGTACCCCCCTGTACGCCGACATAAATGAGCGCCTGTCGCACCACATACGGCCTTATGACCCGAACTGGCAGGAGCCGAAGGATGCCATGGCGGTCCCGTTCTACACCTGGACGGCTGACGATGAGTGAGCGCGCCGTCGACCTGGCCACGCTCACGAAGGTGGCTGTCTGGACCACGCCCGCCAACCGGCGCCGGGGCGGCGACATCCGGGTGCTGCTAAGCCCGAAGACCGTCGGGTCGACCTCCGGGTTCATGGGCACGCTGACACTCGCGCCGGGCGAGTACGTCAGCGAGCACTACCACCCGTACTCCGAAGAGTTCCTGTACCTGGTGCGCGGTCGGCTGACCGCCTGCATCGAGGGCGCCAAGGAGATTGAGCTGGTCCCCGGCGAGGGGCTCATGATCCCCATCGGCCTGCGGCACCGGGTGGTGAACGAGGGGCAGGAAGAAGTAACCGCCGTCTTCCACCTCAGCCCTCTCGCGCCGCGGCCTGAGCTCGGCCACGTTGACACCGAGCCCCTGCCCGCCGCCGGGAGCGGGGCACCGGTGCCGGACGTCGGAGGCCAGCAGTGACCAGCGGACAGCCGACAGGTGGCCGGCGGGTGGTCATCACCGGGATCGGCGTGACGGCGCCGGGCGGCATCGGCACCAAGGCGTTCTGGGACCTGCTGGCCGCTGGCCGCACCGCCACCCGGGCCATCACCTTGTTCGATGCGTCCGGGTTCCGGTCCCGCGTGGCAGCCGAGTGCGACTTCGATCCGGCCGCTGAGGGCCTTAGCCCGCAGGAGATCCGCCGGATGGACCGAGCCGCGCAGTTCGGCGTGGTCAGCGCCCGGCAAGCCGTGGTCGACAGCGGCCTGGCCGACGGCGACGTCGCGCCCGAGCGAGTGGGAGTCGTCATCGGCAGCGCGGTGGGCTGCACCACGAGCCTGGAGGAGGAATACGTCGTACTGAGCGACGGCGGGAGCCGCTGGCTCGTTGACCCCGGCTACGCGGTGCCGCACCTGTACGGGTACATGGTGCCGAGCACGATGGCAGTGGAAGTCGCCTGGGCGGTAGGGGCGGAAGGGCCTGTGTCGCTCGTCTCCACCGGGTGCACGGCCGGGCTGGACGCGATCGGCGCGGGCTGCAACCTGATCTGGTCGGGCCGCTCGGATGTCGCGATCGTCGGCGCGACCGAAGCGCCGCTGTCACCGATTACCGCGGCCTGCTTTGACGCGATCAAGGCGACCTCGCCGAATAACGACGACCCGGCGCATGCCTCGCGGCCATTTGACGCCCAGCGCGACGGGTTCGTGCTCGGTGAGGGCGCGGCGGTCATTGTCCTGGAGGAACGCGACGCCGCACGCCGCCGCGGGGCGCACATTTACGCAGAGATCGCCGGATTCGCCGCGCGCAGTAACGCCTACCATATGACGGGCCTCAAGCCGGACGGCCGTGAGATGGCCGAGGCGATCACCCAGGCCATGTCCATGGCGCGGCTAGCCGCTGCGGACATTGACTACATTAACGCGCACGGTTCGGGTACCCGGCAAAATGACCGGCACGAGACCGCCGCCTTCAAGCGCGCCCTTGGCGGCCGGGCCTACGAGGTACCGGTTAGCTCGATCAAGTCGATGATCGGGCACTCGCTCGGGGCGATTGGGTCAATCGAGGTCGCGGCCAGTGCCCTAGCCATCGAGCATCAAGTGGTGCCGCCCACCGCCAACCTCCATCACGCCGATCCCGAGTGTGATCTTGATTACGTACCGATAACTGCGCGTGAGCACGTGATCGACGCAGTGTTGAGCGTAGGCAGCGGGTTCGGCGGTTTTCAGTCTGCGATAGTGATTAAGCGGGACTCGGCTTGCTGATCAGCGGCGACCGCTTGGCGCGTCGCCGCTCTCGTCGGCAAGGATCGCCGTCCGCATCGTCGCATTACCGCCAGCGGTGCCGCTGGCTGTCAGGGACCCCGGCAACGCTGCCGGGATCCCTTCAGCGTTGTCGTTGTCTTGTCGTGGCGCCGACGGCGGTCCGTCGATGGCTCCAGGATCAGGTCCGATTTCACCCGCCACAGCAGCGCGGCCCTGGTGTCTGCGGCCGCGCGCCAGCCCTGCCAGCTGTAGAAGTTCCGGCCGGCGATCAGCAGCCAGTCCTCCAGTCGGGGTACAAGGCCCTGGCCCCTTGGGGAACGCCCCCGGCATCGTCCTTCCTGGTGCCGGGATACCCGAACGCCGCCGTGCTGGTCTCCGTGTCCGGCACGTCCCACTCCAGGCCGTCGATGCTCGTCTTCCGCCACGGCCCGAGGAACGCCCCCTCCGCTTCGCTGCCTTCTCCGTCACCCCAACCGCGTCATCGACCGCGTCCCACGGAACCCAGGACGCCAGCACGCCCAGGGAGATCCAGTCGCTCAGACGGCCCTCGGCCACACCCGGCAGTCTGCGCCAGAACCAGCGATCATGCCGGCAACCAGCTCAAGCTTGCGGAAAAAATAATCCGTAGCTTCCCGGAACGCGGCATCCTGATGTGCTATGGGCGGCGTTGAGGAAGCAGCAGAGGTTCTGGCGGCGAAGTTCACGGTAATCTTCCCGCATCTGGATGAGCGGCAGCGGCGGCTGCTGATGGGCGCGGAGGCGCGTTCGCTGGGCCACGGCGGTATCCGGCTGGTGGCTCGGGCCGCCGGGGTCCGTGAGGCCACGGTGTCGCTGGGCGTCGATGAGCTGGATTCCGGTGCGGAGCCGCTGGGCCGGGCGCGGCGGCCGGGCGGCGGGCGCAAGCGGGCCGCTGACCTGGATCAGGGGCTGCGGCCCGCGCTGCTGGCCCTGGTAGAGCCGGATGAGCGGGGTGATCCGATGTCGCCGCTGCGGTGGACCACGAAGTCGACCCGCAACCTGGCTGCCGAGCTGACCCGCCAGGGCCACCGGGTCGGTGCCGACACCGTCGGTGACCTGCTCCGCGAGGAGGGGTTCAGCCTGCAGGGCAACGCCAAGACCGTCGAGGGCCAGCGGCACCCGGACCGGGACGCGCAGTTCCGGTATATCAGCGAGCAGGTCAAGACGCACCAGGGCACCGCCGATCCGGTGATCAGCGTGGACACCAAGAAGAAGGAACTGGTCGGCGAGTTCAAGAACGCGGGCCGGGTATGGCAGCCCAAGGGGGAACCCGCCGCGACCCGCACGCACGACTTTCCCGATGACAGCCTGGGCAAGGCGGTGCCGTACAGCGTCCATGACCTGACCGCGAACGCCGGCTGGGTGTCCGTCGGCACCGACCACGACACCGCCGCCTTCGCCGTCGAGTTGGTCCGCCGCTGGTGGAACGCAGCGGGCCGCGGCGAGTACCCGCAGGCCCGGCGGCTGCTGGTCGCCGCGGACGCGGGCGGCTCCAACGGCTACCGCACCCGGGCATGGAAGGCCGAGCTGGCCGCACTGGCGGTGGAGACCGGGCTGGAGATCACCTGCTGCCACTTCCCGCCCGTTATCTCCAGGTGGAGCAAGGTGGAGCACCGGCTGTTCTCCCATATCACGATGAACTGGCGGGGACGACCGCTGACCAGCCACGAGGTCATGGTGCAGGCCATCGCCGCGACCACGGCCCGCACCAGGCTGCGCGTGCACGCCGAGCTCGACCCGGGCACCTACGACACCGGGATCCAGGTCAGCGACGCCCAGATGGACGCCCGGCCACTGGCCCGCCACGACTGGCACGGCGACTGGAACTACACCCTTCACCCGCTCACCCGCGCGAGCACGGCGACTGGAACTACGTCATCCGCCCTCGCCAACACGGCCAGCCCGCCAGCGATCCCGGCCCCTTCGACCAGCCCAGCCCCGGCCTGGCCTGGCTCTGCCACCCCGCACTGACCGGGCTGCCGGCCGCCGGGTGGGACGCCCTGATCATTACCCTGATGACGCTGCATGACCACCAGCGCGAGGACAGCCTGGACAAGCGCCGCGGCCACCGGCCCCGCCTCGCCGCCCTGGGAACCGGCCGGCGTCCCGTCCTCACCCTGGCCGACCGGCTCCTGGCCGCCATCCTGCACTACCGCCTCGCCCTGCCCCAGGTCGCCATCGCCACCCTGTTCCGCGTCCGCCCCGAGACGGTCAGCAAGCGCCTCCGCGACATCCGTCAGCTCCTTGACCAGGCAGGCATCACCATTCAGCCAGGCCCGCAGCGCCTCGCTAACCTGGAAGATCTCTACGAACTCGCGAGATCGACGGATATCGATTCTTTGGGCCAAGATCAAGACAGCATGTTATTTTCCGGCAAGCCCTAAGCGGCATTGTACCTGGTCCTGCCGCTACCGCGCGGCGCCGCCCGGCGGATGTGCGCCCTGGCGGGGGCCGGTCTGGCCAATCAGTGATCTGGAGGGCTTTCGAAGCGGACTTAGATGCGGCACAATCAGTAAGACCAAGCTTTCGTCATCGAGAGGATTATTGTGGCTCCGCGTGATAATTTTAACTTAGATGGTTACAGGCGGTGCTGTTGGCTCTGCGACTGAGCATTCGCAGAACACAGAGAGCTTAAACGCCGGCCGCGGAAAGAGCGGCGCGGAGGTGGGGCGCGACCAGTTCCGGCCCCGCGGGAACGGCCTCTCGTGCTATTGAGCTTTTCTCCGGGCGTCACTAAAGTCCATGTTAATTTTGTGTTACGAGAAAGATGATCAATCGGGCTTCGAGTGATCTTCTAGCGAACTCGACCTATTATGGCTCAGTTCACGAGGCAATGTATTTAAATTGGAGGAGTCGTGAGCTTCCGGATTCTCGGCCCCCTGGCAGTCATGCACGGGGCTAGTGATATCACTCCGACAGCGCCGAAGATGCGGCAGGTACTGGCTTTCCTGCTGGTCCGGTCCAATCAGCTGATCCAGGTCAGCGAGTTTATCGACGAGCTTTGGGCGGATAACCCACCGGAGAGCTCGATGACAACGCTGCAGACATATATCTATAAGCTGCGCAAGGACGTGCTCGGCCCGTCTGGGCTGGCGAACCTGGAGACGCGGCCGAGCGGATACCGCCTGTACCTTGATGACGAGAGCTTGGATGCCTTCGACTTCGAGCGGCTCTTGGCGCAGGGTCGCATGGCCCTCGAGGGCGGTGATCCGGAGAGCGCCAGCCAGTGGCTGTCGCAGGCCCTGGCATTGTGGCAGGGCCAGGCGCTGGGCGGGGTCACGACCGGGGAGATCCTCTCCGCTTACGTGACCCGCCTGGAGGAGGGCAGGCTGCGCGCGCTGGAAATGCGTATCCAGGCTGACATGCTGCTGGGCCGTTATCAGGAGATCATCGGCGAGCTCAAGTCACTGACCTCCCGGTATCCGCTGCACGAGCACTTTCACGCCGACCTGATGACGGCGCTGCACAAGTCGGGCCGCCGGTATGAGGCGCTGAATGTCTACCAGCGGCTGCGGAAGGTACTGATCGACGCCGTCGGTCATCGTCCAGCGCCTTCACCGGTCGCTGCTGACCGATACCTCCCCGCCGCCGGACGCGAAGCGGCCTGACCTGGCCGACCCGGCCCCGGCCGACGTGGGGCCATCGATCGCGCTGACCATCCCGGCGCAGGTGCCGCCCGATATCGCCGACTTCACCGGGCGGATCAGCCCGCTGCGGGAGATCCGCGACGGGCTCGCCGCACCGGGGGAAACGGGCACGACGGCCCGGGCAGTGCTGATCACTGGCATGCCGGGTGTCGGGAAGACGGCGCTGGCGGTGCACGCCTCGCATATCGAGCGGTCCCGCTACCCTGACGGCCAGCTCCACGCGGACCTGCGCGGCTCCACGGCCGACCCCGCGATGCCCGAGGACGTCCTGGCCAGCTTCCTGCGCGCCGTGGGCGTGCCCAGCGAGCAGATTCCGCGGTCCCTCGAAGAGCGCTGCAAGCTGTTTCGCACCTGGAGCGCTGACCGGCGTGTCCTCACCGTCCTGGACGACGCGTGCGATGCCTCTCAGGTCGCGTCGCTGCTGCCGGCCTCGCCACATTGTGCGGTGATCATCACCAGCCGCTACGACCTGCAAAGCCTGGTCGGGGTCAAGGTCGTCGAGATCACCGGGATGAGCACCCACGAGGGCATCGAACTCATCGAGCGCATCGTAGGCGACAGCCGGATGGCTGACCCGACGGCCACGGCCCGGATCGTCAGCCTCTGCGGGCATCTCCCGCTCGCCTTGCGGTGCGTCGGCACGCGGCTGAAGGCCCTGCGCACCTGGACCGCCCACCGAATGGAGACCTTGCTGCGGCCCGGATCAAGCCTCCTCGACGAATTGCGGTTCGCTGACCTCGACGTCCGGGCCACGTTCGACGGCGCTTACGCCCTACTCGACCAGCAGGACCGCGCCATCTTCCGGCTGCTCGGCCTCCTGCCGCCGAGCGGATTCTCCCCGGACCGCGGATCCGCCCTGCTCGGCTGCACGGCGGATGCCGTGGAAGCCAAGCTCACCCGGCTCCTGTGCTCCCACTTTGTCCAGGCTCGGGGGAGAAATGAGGCCGGGGAGTCACACTACCAGCTCAACCGGCTTTTCTGGCTATACGCGCGCGAACGATTCCAGCGTGAATACGGCCAGCCCGGCGGCATACTCGATGACCTCGACAATACGACTGTGCCCATGCTCCGGGCGTGACCCGCTCCTCACGATAACGGCCGCCGACGGCCAGTTGGATGGGATCTGTGATGAATCCAGTGCGCGTGGTTCTTTACGTCGCCGACCCGGATGACGGCCCCGGATCGGTCGAGGCCGCGTACCACAAGGTAAGCCGCGCCCTTGCGGGGACTCCTGGGCTGACGGGAAACCATCTGCTCCGCTCGGTGGCCGACCCCCGGGCCTTCGCGGTGCTCAGCGAGTGGACCGACCTGCGCGCCTTTAGCGCCTGGGAAGAGGGCACTACGCACCGGCAGTCGACGGCGGTGCTGCGTCCCCTGCAGGACCCGAGCCGCGGACAGGCATTCTGCGTTTACGAGATCGTTTCCTCTTATTAAGATTGCCGCCGAAAAATATTAAGATCTGCTCAGGATAGGCCAGAATCGAATGGCTTTCGAGTGGCCGTCCGTCGGGGCGGCCCCCGCCGAGCGATGATAAAGGCGCCTGCCAGTGGCCGATGCTTCGATAGGCCCATGCGCGTAATCTTCGTTTCCTGGGCTTGGCCGTCTCACCTGTACGCAATGGTCCCGCTGGCCTGGGCCTGCCGGGCCGCTGGCCATGAGGTGGTCGTTGCCAGCCAGCCCGGCCTCACCGCCGCGATCGGGCAAACCGGGCTGCCCGCGGCCCCCGTGGGCACCGATGTCGACGCACTAGCGACCTTCCGCGAAATCGCGATGTCGCCGCAGCTCGCTCAGCCGGGCCGGGGCGGCCCGCGCGTCATGAGCCTCCTGGCCGCCCTGGCCGACAGCATGGCCGCGGACCTGGCCGCGCTGGCCCGGCAGTGGCGCGCGGACCTCATCGTGTCCGACCCGACGGCCCTCGCGGGCCCGCTGGCCGCGGCGGCGGCCGGTGTCCCGGTCGTCCGGCACCTGTACGGAACGGACCTGATGAGCGCTGCGGGCCAGTTCATCTCGGCGGCGATCCGCCCGCTGGCGGCCAGGCTCGGCGTGGACTCCGTCGCCCCGTTCGGGGCGGCGACGATCGACCCGTACCCGGCCGGGTTGCAAGTGTCCCCCACCGGCTCTCGTCGGCTGCCCATGCGCTACATGCCGTACAACGGGGCGGGGGTGTTGCCTGCCGAGGCTGGTCGGCCTGCCTCGGCTAGCCGACCCGGTCGGCCGCGCGTCTGCGTTACCTGGGGCACCACGCTCAGCCGACTGGATCCGGAGTTCTTCCTGGCCGGGTCGGTGGCCCGCGCCATCGCGGACGTCGACGCCGAGATCATGATCGCCGTGACGCCGGAGCAGCGGGAGCTACTCGGCGCGCTGCCGCCACACGCGCACGTCGTGGAGTCGGCGCCACTGGGCCTGCTGCTGCCGGACTGCGATCTTGTCATCGCCCACGGGGGCGCGGGCACGATACTGACGTCGATCGCGCACGGCCTGCCCCTGCTGCTCGTCCCGCGCCTTCCCGATCACTCGCGTCACGCGGCCCGGATCGCCGCCACGGGAGCGGGGCTGGTCATTCCCGCGTCCGCGAGCGACTCGTCGATGATCCGCGACCAGGCCGCCGAACTGCTGGAGAAGCCCGGCTACCGGGCCATGGCGACCAAACTACGGTGGCAGCTGCGCGCCCAGCCAGCCCCGGCGCAGGTCGTGCACGACCTGGAGGAAATCGTGCGGACGGCCGGCGTCTAACCCTCGTGGTCCGGGGTGCCGGCGCGGTCGCTGAACTGGGACCACAGCCATCGCTCGGCCTCGTCGGGCGGCATATGAGCGGCCGCGCGTTCGGGGTGCCCCGGCGGGGGAGAGGAGCTGGGCGCCACCGGGTCCGGCGGCTCGATGCCTCGGATGTGCCGGGTCAGCCACTCATACTCCTCATAACCCATGCACGGGGCGAGCGGGGAGGTAAAGCCGATGTACACCACGCATTCCCAGGCCTCGCGCAAGATAAGGCGCAACACAGATTTCCACCGGAATGCTTGTCCATTTACTCGCAAAGCGATGCCTCCCACGCTCGCTGTGGACCTTTTGGGCAGGGCAAAAATGTCATGGCAGGCTTGAGGCTCGCTAGAGAACGTCGCTGGTCCGGCGGGCGGCGCAGTTGAGGGGCTTCCGAGCGTGATTACACATCATGAAGCCAGTGATAACTTTCAGGAGGCTCCAGTGCCGGTCATTGCGATCACGTACGACATTAAGAGCGGGCACGAGGACGAGGTGGCCGAGGTCTTCAATGACTTCCAGCGGCCGAAATCACCCGTGGTGCCCGGCGCGGGCGGGCAGCAGGCCGCGCGCATCCTGGCGACCGCTGTCTTCATCCGGGACGGCCTGCTGGTCCGGTTCGTCGAATACGAAGGCGACCTTGACGCGGTGGCGGAGTTCATGGCCGTCCAGCCAGGCGTGCAGGAAGTAGAGCGCAAGCTCAAGCCTTACCTCAACGCGCCCCGCGACACCAGCACCGTCGAGGGGTTCAAGCAGATTTTCAAGGCCAGCATGCTGCGGCGCGTCACGCACCTGTCCGTTCCCCGGCCAGCCGGCTCGTTATCGACCAAGGTTCAAGTAGGACTCTAGGCGACGCCCGGAGACTGCTTACGCCGTAATGGAAAGAATGCCGGGGACATGACTAGCAGATGCCTTGGCCAGCAAAGGAAAAAGGGAGTCTCACACGTGACGGAGAATACGGATACCAGTACGGCCGCAGGACTATTGCGGCTGGGAAACATGTTCTGTGACGCCAAGGCCCTCCTGACGGCGGTGGAGCTCGGCCTGTTCACCACGCTGCACAGCGGGCCAGCCAGCGAAGACGAAATCCGGGTGCGCCTCGGGTTGAACGGTCGCGGGCTCTCGGACTGGCTGGCGCTGCTCGTGGAGCTTGACTTGCTGGAGCGTGACGGCGACAGCTACCGTAACGCCACCGGCGCCGACCGCTACCTGGTCCGGACCGAGGAGTCCTACATCGGGGGGTTCCTGGAAAGGACCAACCGTAATCTGTACCCGGCCTGGGGCAAGCTGGCCGACGCGCTGCGCACCGGGCAGCAGCAGTCTGGCAGCAGCTTCGAGGCCATGATCGAGAATCCCGCCATCCTGGGCCAGTTCGTCCGGTCGATGGACGCGCTGACGCGGATTATCGCCCCGCAGCTCATCGAGACCTACGAAGGGTGGTCGCGGTACTCGTCGGTTCTCGACGCGGGCGGCTGCCGCGGCAACCTGGTCTCCCAGATCGTTAAGGCGCATCCGCACCTGGACGGGGCCGTGTTCGACGTGCCGCAGATAGCTCCGCTCTTCGACGAGCTGGCCGCTGAGCAGGGGCTTACCGGGCGGCTGACGTTCCACGCCGGCAGCTTCTTCACCGATCCGCTGCCGGCGGCCGACATCGTGATCTTCGGGCACGTCCTGCATGACTGGAGCGCAGAGCAACGGAAGGCGCTGATCGCCAAGGCCTTCGACAGCGTCCGTCCGGGCGGTGTCCTACTCATCTACGACCGGATGCTGGACCGCGACGCCGTCCGGGTAGAGAACCTGGTCATCAGCCTGGACATGCTGCTGGTGACCGATGGCGGCTCGGAGTACTCGGTGGAGGAAATGCGGGGGCATGCGCTGCAGGCGGGCTTTGCCTCGGTAGCCGCCCAGCCGCTCGGTGAGTTCGACACGCTGGTGGTCGCGCGCAAGGCGTCCTGAGCGCCGCCCCGCAGGCCTGGCGCCCGGCGGGGGCGTGCCCGAGGGCACGCCCCCCGCCGGGCGCCGTTTCGTAGCTCCCGGGATCAGCGCTTGCGGCCGGCCGCGCCCCACAGGAACGACCGGCTCGGGTCGGCCTCCGCGCTATCGGGGCGCCCGTCCTCGATCTCTACGAGCCAGCTCCTCGCACGCCTCGACCGCCTCCCGGGTCGGCCGCGTGGTTGTCCTCGCCGCCGATCAGGTAGTCATAGGCCCGCGCCTGGTGCGCGATCGTGGTGTCGACTGGCGCGGGCCCGGTACAGCCGCACGGCGGCCAGGGCGAACATCAGGATCAGCCCGGCTGACCACAGCAGGCTGGCGCCGTTGACCAGGCCGTATGCCGGATCTCCCGCGGGCGGCCCTCTGGGCGAGGTTGCGGCCGTCGCAGAGCGTGATCGAGATCGGCAATTCGGCGCGCCGAGCTGGCGACAGATCGATTCGGGCGCGCCGAGGCACGGGCCAAGTGTGTTCGACTTGCAACCGGACGACTTGAGCACATCCGGGTCATGCGCGACGGCACGCCACTTGGACTTCACGATCCACGTGCCGAGGCCCGGCGGGCCGGGGCAGTGCCCGGCCCGTCAGCGGCCGGTATCGTGCACGAGGCCGCCGGGCAGTGGGACGCGGTCGGCCGCGCAGCCCGCACGCGATAAACCCGTGGCGACGCCAGTGGTCATCCCGCAATAATGGCCGACGTGGAGGAGGTCTAGGTCGTTGTCGCCCATTACTAGATAACCGCCCTGGCCCCCGGCCGGTCCGCCGATCCAGTTGGCGGACCGTCCAGGGACTCCGCCGGGGGCCTTTTGCTGTCCCGCTTCTTTCGCCGCCCGCTCAGCCAGTCGTGGCCGGCTCAGGGCTGCTGCCGGCTTTCGGGACGCTAGGCGCGCCCGGGCTGGCCTTGCCAGCGATGAACAGCGACGCAAGCAGGCCGAGAAACACCGCGCCGGCGGCCACGCTGACGCCTGACCGGCCTCCCCCGCTGTTGTAGGCCGCTCCCACGACGGCGATCCCGAGGGCGGCGCCGACCTGGCGGACCGTGCTGCTGACCCCGCTGGCCACGCCGGCCACGGCGGGCGGGACCTCTTCCAGAGTCACGTTGCCGAGCTGGGCCGTAGCGAAACCGAGCCCGATGCCGTACGTGACGATCGCGGGCACGAGGCCGAGCAGGGTGACCTGCGGCCCGATCTTGTAGGCGACCCAGGCTAGCCCCAGGGCCTCCAGGATCAGGCCGAGGGTGACCGTGCGGGCGGCGCCGAGCCGCTTGGACAGGCCGATCCCGAAGCCGGCCCCGAAGATGGAGACCGCTCCGAACGGCAAGATCCACAGGCCGGTGTCAAGGGCCGACAGGTGCTTGACGGCCTGCAGCACAATGCTCAGCACGAAGAACATCGTGAACTCCCCGGCGGCCAGCAGCCCCGTGGTTAGGACCCCGAAGTGGAAGCTCCGGTAGCGCAGGGCCGAGGACGGGTACAGGGGGCTGGCGCCGCGCCGGTCCTTCGCCCGCTCCACGATGAGGAAGAAGGACAGGCTTACCACGGCGATGGCCAGCGCGATGGGGACGTCGGACAGGCCGGACGGGTTGACCCGGTCGCCTCCTAGCGTGAACGCCCGCAGCGGGTGCCACCAGCCGTAGGAGGGGGCCTCGATAATTCCGAACACCAGGAAGAACAGCCCGGCGGTGACGCTGAGCACGCCCGGCAGGTCGATGGGGGGACGCCGGCTCGCGCGCGGCACCTCGCGCACGCCGATGATGACCAGGGCCGCCAGGATCGGCCCCAGGATCACGTTGATCCCGAACGCCCACCGCCACGAGGCGTCGGTGGTCAGCGCGCCGCCGACAACGGGTCCGAACGCGCCCGCCATGCCCGCCAAGCCGCCGAACATGCCGAAGGCAGCGCCCCGCTCATTGCCGGTGAACTCGTTGTTGATCAAGGCGAGCGACGACGCGCTCATCATCGCCGCGCCGATGCCCTCGACGACCGCGTCGCCGATGAACAAGGTTGTCGCGTTGTGCGCCAGCGCCGCGACCAGGGCACCGATGGCGAAGGTCAGGAGCCCGATTACCACCATCCGGCGGTGCCCGAAGAGGTCGCCAAGTCGGCCGGACAGGATAAGGAGGCTGGCGAACGCCAGGGAATACCCGGCGATCACCCACTGGACCGCCTCCGTGCTGGCGTGCAGGTCACGGATCAGCGTGGGATACGCGACGGTGAGCACCGTCGAGTCTAGGACGGTAACGAACACTCCGAGGGCCAGGCCCGTCAGCCCCAGCCAGCGACGGGGATTCGGGGCCGACTCGGAGGCCGACGGTGAAGCAGGCAAGGGCTCTCCTTTGGCAGGTGTCATCTAGTAGATGACCATTATCCTTCGGGAGCATGATTCTGTCAATCAACTGTCTGATTGACAGAGCTTCAAGGGTGGTGGAACCTGGCCCTCCTGCGCTTATACTGAGGGGGTGGAACGTCAAGGTGCCGCCATGGGCCGTTCTGGCACACGGTCCCCACGACGGACTCCCCCGCCCGAAGAGCGCCAGCGGGACGCAGAGCGAAGCCGGCAGCGCATCCTCGACGCCGCCTTGAAGGTGTTCTCCGCTAAGGGATTCGCTGGCGCCAGGGTGGCCGAGATCGCGGCTGAGGCGAGGGTCAACGCCCAGCTGATCGCCTACTATTTCGGCGGCAAGAACGGGCTGTACGATGCCCTGCGCAGCAACTGGGAGTCCATCGGGTCGGTCTTCACCGCCTCCGACCAGCCGTTCAGCGCGATGATCGGCACCTACCTTGGCGCGGTCTTCGATCACCCGGCGTGGGCCCGGCTGCTGATCTGGCGGGCACTCGGGGACGGATCCGAGCAGGAGACTGGGGCGTCGCAGCTCGCGGGCCTGGCGGACGCGGTCGAGGACATCCGCCGACGGCAGCAGCTCGGTGAGGTGACGAAGGAGTTCGATCCGGAGGTCATCTTGACCGTGCTGTGGTCCGCGGCCATGGCCTCGGTCACGATCCCGCAGGCGGTCCAGGTCGCCAGCGGAGCCGATCTCGGCGCGGCTGAGTTTCGGGCGCGGTACGCCGAGCAGCTGAAGCGGCTATTCGCCGGGCCGGAGGCGACATAGTCGCCTCCGGCCCGGTGACGGCGGGACGGCCGGCCGATCAAGACCGGCCGGCCTCCATGGTCAGACGGGCCGGCACTCCAGCGCGGTCCAGGGCGAGGTACCCTCCGGGGCCGGGCTGACCAGTTCGAAGCCGCACTCGGATGTGAGCGACTGCCATTCGGCGTAGGTCCGCTCCCGGCCGCCGGTGAGCAGCAGCAGGTCGAGGTCGATCAGCTTGCTGTAGTCCCACTGGTTTTTCGTCGCGGTCAGCACCTTCTCGCAGATGAAGGCCCGCGCCGTGGTGCTGTCGCCGATGGCCTGGCGCACGTTGCCGAGCACGATCCGCGCGTCGTTGTCGTTCAGGCCGTTCAGCACGGCGTTCAGGAAGTAAGCCTCGGCGCCGGACGGGACCCGGTCGAAGTAGTCCCCGCCGACCGTCGTGACGCGGTCGGTCACGCCGTACTCTGCTAGCAGCGGCGCGGCGTGCGGCAGGACCGCAGGCCGCTCGAACAGCGTGGCGGTGATGTCCGGGAACTGGGACAGCACCTCGCCGATGAGGTGGCCGCGGCCGCCGGCGACGTCGATGAGCGTCGAGAACCGGGTGAAGTCCACTTTCTTGAGCAGCGTGACCGCGGTCAGCCAGCTGCGCTGCACCATGGTCTTGTCAAAGAGGTCGGCCTCGTCCGGGTGTGACTCCATGAACTCGTAGAACGGGGTCCCGTTGACGTGCTGGAACCCCGGGACGCCGGAGCGCAGCGTCTGCCCGAGCGCGCCGTAGGCCCTGTTGAGCATCTGCCCTCCGCTAAAGAGAACAAGATCGCGCAGGGTGTACGGATCGGTGCTGATCAAGTACCGGGAGTCCTCGTTGTTCGCCCAGCGGCCGTCGGGGAGCTCCTCGAACAGGCCAACCGAGGCCGCCGCGCGCAGCACGCGGTACAGGACGGCGCGATCGGTGGCCGTTGCCTCGGCCAGTTCCTCAACGGTGCGCGCGCCGTCGCCCAGATGGTCCGCGATGCTCAGGTCGGCGAGTTCGTAGAGCACGGCGACGATCTTCACTCCGTAGTTCAGGAACAACAGCCGGTCAAAGGCCGGCCACTCCTGGTAGGTGGACAGCCACTCCCACATGCTCCGCGGGCGGGGCTGGCCGTCACTGGTGGTCTCAGGCATGGTTCCGTTGCCTCCTAGGGATCTTTTCGCTGAGGCCGCGCCCGCGTCACAGCGCGACGCGAACTCCGTATTCGCGCAGCCACGTGTTGAGTGAGATGAGGAACTCCGCGTCGGTACGCGAGACCCAGTGGGCATCCGTGCCCGACCATTCGGCTAGCCGCTCGTGAATCGCCGGCATGCTAAGCAGCGACGCGGCGGGCGCGCCGTCATCGGCCGCGATGGCGGTCAGCTGGCGGCTGAGGGCCGCTTGGTAGGCCGGGTCGACGGCCACGGGGAACGGGCTCTTGCGCCGCTGCAGGACGGACTCGGGAATCACGTCCGAGACGGCCGCGCGCAGCAGGCTCTTCTCCCGGCCGTCAAATCCCTTCATCGCGGGGGGCACGTTGAACACGTAGTCGATTAGCCGGTGATCGGTGAACGGCATGCGCACCTGGACGCCAGCCGCCAGCGAGAGCCGCTCGCTGTGGGCGAGCTGGCTGTCCGCCCAGCGGGTTAGCTGGAGGTAGGTGTCCTGGCGGGCGCGCCGCTCATCCGGGGAATCCTGGTCCGACAGCGGTGTCTCCGCACAGGACTCCTGGTAGCGGCCGGCGGCGTAGCCGAACAGGTCCAGTCGCTTCAGCAGGTCGTCGCTCAGGAGCCGGCCGCCCATTGCCAGGCTGCCGGTCCTGCTGTAGCGCAGCCTCATCCAGGGAAAGAGCCGCATCTCATCCGCTCCGGTGTTCCCGCTATAGACGTTTCCGCTGAAGACCGAGTCAGCGGTCTCCCCCGAGATGCTGACGGCGGTGTCCTGCCGGATCGCTTTGGACAGCAAGTAGGCCGAGGTGTTCATGTCGCCGACCATCGAGGGCAGGTCCTTGGCCCGGATGACCGCCGCCCGCGCGACCGGGTCGGTCAGCTCGGCGGTGCCGAGGACCACGTCGTGGTGATCCGCGCCGGCCCGGGCGACGACGTCCGCGACGTAGGGCGCGTCGAGCGTGCTGCGGAACTGGTCCGGGACGAACTGCCGCGCGTAGTTGGCGAACGTGACCGTGTAGGTCAGCGGCGCCGAGCCGGGGGCCGCCGCCTTCATGAGGCCGACCACGGCGCTGGAGTCCAGGCCGCCAGAGAGCATCGCTGCGGTCGGCGCGGCCACGTCGATGGTGCGGGCGACGCTGTCGACCAGGAGTTCGCGCACCGTGCGCACCGTGCGCTCAAGGTCGTCGGCGTGCCCGTGGGCCGAGAGCTGCCAGTACCGGCGCGGGACGGCGCCGTGCCGGCTCACCCGCAGGGTATGGGCGGCCCGGACCTTCCGCATGCCCGCGAACACCGCGTGGTCGGGTGTCCCGGCGTAGGTCAGCAGCTCGCACAGGCCCTCGGCGTCAAGCACGGCCTCGGCCAGCGGGTGCGCGAGGATCGCCTTAGGCTCTGATCCGAAGAGGACGCCATGAGGCGTTGGGTAGTAGAACAGCGGCGCGAGGCCCAGCCGGTCGCGGGCCAGGAGCAGTTCCGCGCGGTGGCCGTCCCACACGGCGAACGCGAACGTCCCGCCGAGATGGCCGGGGCACTCGTCCCCCCAGCGCTGGTAGGCCCGCGCCACCAGCTCGGCATCGCCGCCCGCGAGCCGGGCGTCCAGGGCCAGCTCGGCACGCAGGCCGGCCGTGTCCTGCAGCGCGCCGTCGAACACCACGGCCAGGCCGGCATGCTGGAACGGCTGCCGCTCCTGGTCAGCGGCGGTCACGGCGAGGTGGCGGTGGCCGATGGCCACGTTCTTATCCAGCCACAGCCCCTCGCCGTCCGGCCCGCGACAGGCCATCGTCGCCGTCATTGCCTGAACTGTCGGCCGCCAGCAGCTCAGGTCCCGCTCGTAGTCCACCCAGCCCGCGATGCCTGCCACCGGCGTGCCTGCCTTTCTGTAGAAGATGAGCTGATCGCGGCCCGCGGCCCGCGGTCAGGGACGCTTGCCCACGATCAGCGTGGTCGAGCCGATCATGGGCACTTCGGAGATGTCCTGGAAGCCCGCCTCGGGCAGCCAGGTGGCGGAGCCAGCGCTGTAAGTACCGCCGCCGGCGGTGGTCAGGCCGAGGATCAGGCCCTTGTAGAGGTCGCCGAGGTCGGTGACCCGCTTGTCCAGGTCTGACCCCCACATCAGCACCGCGCCGCCCGAGGGCAGCGCGTCATAGATCTTCGCCAGGATCTGCTTGCGCTTGGCGTCGTCAAAGTCGGCGATGGTGTTGCCGACGGTGACGACGTCGGCCGCCGGAATCGGGTCGACGAAGAAGTCACCGGCCTGGAAGCGGGCGCGTTCGCCCATGTCGCACTGATCGACGTACTCGTCGAACGCCGGCCGCATCTCGGGCAGGTCGAAGCCGATTCCGGCCAGGTGCGGGTGCCGCATCAGGATCTGCATGAGCAGGCCCCCCTGAGCGCAGCCCACGTCGGCGATGCTCGAATATTCCGCCCACGGAAAGATGTCGGCCAGGGCACGGTTGAGGTCCATGGTGTAGCCGGTCATCATCGCGGCGAATGCCTTAACCGCGAACGGGTTGGCATAGAGTTGGCGCAGATCCTCGTTGGTAGCACCATTCGGGCCCTGCGGCAGGCCCGTCCGCACCGCGCCGGTCAGCCGCGTTACCCGATTGCTAAGCATCTTCTGGGCGAAATTCATAAATCCGCCCATGTAGGTCACCGGCTTGGCCGGGTCAAGAAACTGATCGGCTGATGGGCTGTTGCCGTACTGGTCGCCGTCCTTCTCCAGGATTCCCATGGCAACCAGCGAATCAAGCAGCTCTGGCACTAGCCGGGGACTCAGGTCAAGCACCTCGGCCACCTCCCGCGCGGTGCGTGCGGGCCGCTGGGCGAGCTCGGTGAACAGGCCGATCTCGTGGGCGGTGAAAAGCACATGGCTGCCGAGCATCGCCAGGCTCCAGTCCACGATCGGCTTCGGCGAGATGGTCGTCTCGGTGAGGGCCACACCTGGTTCCTTCCTGCTGTCATGATGGTCTTAAGGCCGGTTGGGGCCATGGCGTCCGGCCGGTGCGGCGCACCAGCCGGACGCCGACGATTGTCGTCCGCGGCCCTAGTGATGGAGTCGAGTCTTGTCGGAAGCTGGCCCGCGCCGGTCAGCGCTTCCGCGCGATCAGCAGGGTCTCGGTGTCGCCCAGGATGGGCGTGGCGGTTATGTCGGAAAAGCCCGCCTCAAGCAGCCAGGAGCGGCCGTCCGCGGCGGTGTACTCGGAGCCGCCTGGGGTGACGAGCAGGACATTCAGGCTGCCCAGCAGGCTGAGTGCCCGGACCCGCCGGTCATCGTCCATCATGCGGTCGTAGACGAGCAGGGCACCGCCTGCGGGAAGGGCGTCGAACGCCTTCTGGATGAGCTGCCGCCGCTCCGACACGTCCCAGTCGTGCAGCACGTGGCCGAAGACGATGACCTGGGTCTGGGGCAGCGGCTCAGCGAAGAAGTTGCCCGCCCGGAACCGGATCTGGCCGGTCAGGCCGAGCTTCGCCATGTGCTCGGTGAACAGCGGCTCAAGGTTCGGCAGGTCGAAGACCGCGCCGTCCAGGTGTGGGTGCGCGCGGACGAGGGCGGCCGCGAGGTTACCGCGGGCGCCGCCCACGTCGGTGAATTCCTTGTAATCGCCCCAGTTGAAGGCGCTCGCGAGCTCGGGGCCGAGCGTCCCCGTGTAGGCGTCCATCGCCGCGGTGAAGTCCGCGAAAAAGGCCTCGTCCCCGTGGATCCGGGGAAATGACCCGTCGTCGCCGAGGCCCTGGGCCTGTGGCTGGCCCGTGCGCAGTCCCGCCGTCAAGCGGCTCCACACCGGGTACAGCATCCAGCCGCCGATGTAGGAATCTCGCTCCGGGTCGAGGTAAGCCGCGGCGAGCGGGCTGTTGCCGTACCGGCCTTCCTCGCGCGTGAGCAGGCCGAGGGCGACCAGGGCGTCGAGGAAGTCGCGCGCGCCGCGCTCGTTCAGCCCCAGCCGCTCGCGCAGCTCGGGCTCGGTCGCGGGCTCGTCCCGGAGCGCGGCGAACAGGCCGAGCTCCACGGCGGCCTGGAGCGCCCGGGCCGCGAAGAACGCCGTTCCGAGTTCCAAGATTGGCTTCGGGCTTATTTCCTGGGTCGCTTCAATAACGGTCCGCATTTCCATGCCGTGTTGGCCCTTTCTGTCTAATGCCAGTTCAGCGCCGGTCTAACCGGGCGCTCAGCGTCACCAGTCGCCTCTACCTTGACCGACAGTGCTCGAAGCCAGCTCGAGATTCAGGCTGCTCCGGATAAGGCCGGCCCCTGCGGCCGCCAACTACTTTGCATGTGGCTGAGACTTGCCCTAATCTCGTATGCATGTCATCGCCTGATGTGGAACGCAGCCGGAAGCTTGCCGCCGACAAGGATCGCGACGCCACCTTGGACATGCTCTCCCAGGCCGTCGGGGACGGTCGCCTCACGATGGAGGAGTACGAGAGCCGGATGTCCTCGGCGCTGACGGCACGAACATATGCGGACCTGGACACCGTCGTGTCCGATTTGCCCGAAGACGCGCCGCGCCCAGGCCCCCCGGCCGTTGCCGTGGATAACCTGGTGGCGATTTTCGGAAACGAAACGCGCAAGGGCCAGTGGACCGTGCCCACGCATTTCGCGGCAACGTCCATATGCGGCGACTGCCACATCGAGATGGGGCAGGCGCGACTGCAGGGCCAGGTGACGAGAATCGATGTCACCGCGCTCTTCGGCAGCGTGACGCTTCTGGTCCCGGAGGGCCTGGACGTGCGGCTGAGCGGTCCCGTGATCTTTGGCTCAAAGTCGATAAAGCTTCGCCGCCGGGTCCGGCCGGGCTCACCGGTACTCGATGTCCGCTGTCAGGTGCTGTTCGGCTCGGTGACCGTTAAGCGGCGCGGCTGAGGGCCTGCTTCGGGCGCCTCACCAGGCTAGCCGCCGGTCGCCGCGCAGGAACGCCCCCGACGGCCCGTCGTCCGACAGGGTCGCCGCGGCGACCACCGCGTCGGCCGCCTCGCAGGGCGTCTGGCTTGCCTGCGGAAACATGCGCGTGCTGGCCATGCCGGGGTTGACGGCGTTCACGAGCACACCGGTGCCCCTTGTCTCCTCGGCCAGCATGACGGTGAGGGCGTTCAGCGCCGTCTTGGACGCCGAGTAGGCCGGCGTGCGGGCGTAGATGCCGTTGCTGAACGAGGCGGTGCCGCTGGAGACCATCACCACCCGGCCCCACCCGCGCTTCACCATCCCCGGCAGAAACGCCTGGGTGACCCGCCACGCCCCCAGCAGGTTTACCTGCAGGCAGTGCTCGACAAGCTCCATCGGCACGCGTGATGGCGCGACATCCCAGTCCAGCAAGACGCCTGCGTTGTTGATCAGGATGTCAACCTCGCCCAGCTCGTCGACTGCCCGCGCGATCGAGGCCGGGTCGGTGACGTCCAGGGCCAGGGCCACCGCGCGGCGGCCTGCCTGCACGGCGGCCGCGCGTGCCGGCCGCTTCCTCGCGGGCCGCCACGATCGGCGTGATGGCCCGCTCGTGCAGCCGCATCGCGGCGGCCAGGCCGATGCCCCGGTTCGCCCCGGTCACGAGGGCGGACCGCCCCCACTCGGGTACCTGTGTCTTCACGTGCCCTCTTTTACGTCGGCGGCGGCTACGCCCGCGGCTGGGCCGGGATGTTCGGCAGGTCCACGATCGCGGCGGCGTCGTCATCGCCGCACCCGGCCGAGAGCAGCGCCGCGTAACGATCAGCGGCGCACCGGACCAGGGCCAGGTCGACGTCATGGGAGGCCGCCTCCCGCACCGCCAGGCTCAGGTCCTTGTGCATCAGCGCGCTCCGGAATCCCGCAGGCTGGTATGCGCGCCGGCGCATGAACGCGGCCCGGAAGCTCAGCACGGGCGAGCGCCAGCCACTCGAGTCCAGCGCGTCCAAGAAGACGTCGCGCTCCAGGCCGGCGCCCTCCACCAGCCTCACCGCCTCCGCCAGGCCCAGCGTCTGAACGCCAAGCAGCAGGTTGAACGCGAGCTTGAGCGAGCTGGCCTGGCCGGTGCCGCCGAGGTAGCGCACCTCCTGGCCGATGGCGCTAAGCAAGTCGGCCGCCTCGGCCACGTCCGCCTTGTCGCCCGCGGCGAAGACCCGCAACTGGCCGCTGGCCGCCATCATCGGGTTCCCGAGGACGCACGCCTCTATCCGCCGCGCGCCGAGGGCGGCGACCCGCGCGGCCGACGTCCGCGCGAACTGCGGGGACACCGTGGACGTGTCCACCACGAGCTGGCCGGGCCGCAGGGTCGGGCCGAGGTGGCCGAACAGGACCTCCTCCACCGCCGCCTCGTCCGCGAGGCTGAGCACGATGACGCTGGCGCCGGCCGCGGCGTCCGCCGCGGACTCGCCGACGGTGGCACCCGCCTGCTCCAGCGGGGCGGCCTTGGACCGCGTGCGGTTGTATACCGCGACCGGGAATTCGGCCTTAAGCAGCGACTGCGCGATGCCCGCGCCCATGCCGCCCAAGCCGATGACCGCGAGCGGGACACTGGACGCCATCGTCAGACTCCCCCGTCTACGTTCAGCGTTACCCCGCTGATGTACCGGGACGTGTCGCCGGCCAGGAACAGCACGGCGCCCGCGACGTCCTCCGGCTGGCCGATGCGGCCGAGCGCGGTCATCCCGACGATCCGGGCCACCGCCTCCGGCGGCAGGCCGGCGCGCGGCGCGGTCCCGCTCTCGGTGAGGCCGGGGGCAACGGCGTTGACCCGGATGCCGCGCGCTCCCGTCTCCTTGGACAGCGCGCGAGTGAAGCCGATGACGGCAGCCTTGGACGCCGTGTAGTGCACGCCGCGGGCCCGGCCGCGCAGCGCGACGGAAGACCCGACGGTGATGATCGAGCCGCCGTCGGCCACTAGCCCCAGCGCCGCCTGGGTCACCAGGTACACGGCCGTCAGGTTGTGCCCGACCACCCGCTGCCATTCCGTCAGCGTGAGGTCCTCGAACGCCACCGGGCTATCGACGCCCATATTGTTCACGAGAACGTCGAGGCCGCCGAGGGTGTTCTCGGCCGCTCCCGTGAGGGCGGCCACGTCGTCGGGATCGGTGACGTCCGCCCGGACGACCTCGTGCTTGCCGCCAAGGTCAGCCAGCTCTCGCGCCAGGCTGTCCGCGGCTTTGCTGTCGGAGTGGTAGCACGTGACGACGTGCGCGCCGCTGTGCGCGAACGCGAGCACTGTCGCGCGGCCGATGCCCTTGGTGCCACCGGTCACTAGTACGCGCTTGCCCGCAAGCCCTTGATTCATGCTCGCCAGGATGACGTCCCGCTCTTGAGAACCACTCGGGAATGGCTCAGCGGCCGGGTGCCCGCGGCGGCCGGCACCGATTCGAGCGGAAAACCACCGGACGGCTAGGCCTCCCGTGTGTGCTGGCCCGAGGCTGTCCAGCAGCGGCCAGCCAGCGCAGGAAGGACCAGCCATGCCTCAGCCACAACCCGTCTTCCGCATCCTGCTGCGGATGGAGATCCGTCCTGGCCTGGAAGAGGAGTTCGAGCGGACCTGGTACCAGGTCGGCAGCGTGGTCACCGATCATCCGGCCAACCACGGCCAGTGGCTTTCCCGCAGCCAGGAAGAGCAGGGCGTGTACTACATCATCAGCGACTGGACCGACGAGCCGCGGTTCCGCGAGTTCGAGCACAGCGACGGGCACCTGGCCCATCGCACAAAGCTGCATCCGTTCCGTTCGGGCGGCTCGATGGTGAGCATGCAGGTGGTGTACGCGATGACCGGCACGGCCTCGATCGCCTGAGCCAGCCGGGCGCGGCTCAGCCGAGTGGGGCTCCAGCCCGCCGCGAGCGAGCTCGTTCATCGTTATCGCATCTGCCCCAGGGAGGTACAGCATGGACCTAGGAGTAACCGGCAAGCGGGTGCTTATCACCGGCGGCACTCGCGGGATCGGCCGTCATACCGTGCTGGCGATCGCCCGGGCGGAGCCCGGGTCGTGACCGCCAGCCGCGGCGACGACGACGGGGCGGCCGACGGCCTGGCCCGGGAGCTGAAGGAGCTGGGCGACAGCCACCGCGTCGTTCAGGCCGATGTCACGACCGCCGCCGGCGCGGCGACCCTCGCGACTGCCTGCCAGGAGACGCTCGGCGGACTCGACGTGGTGGTGAACAACGTCGGCGTCGACGGCCAGGCCCACTTGGCCGAGCTCACCGCCCAGGAGTGGCAGCGGGTTATCGATGCCAACCTGACCAGCTGCTTCCTGGTGACCCAGGCCGCGCTCCCGCTGCTGGGCGAGGGCGGCAGCATAGTCAACCTTGGGGCGTCGGTCGGGCTGCGCGGACGGGCCGGCGCCGCGCATTACGGCGCGTCCAAGGCGGCGCTACTCGGGCTGACCCGGTCACTAGCCAAGGAGCTCGGCGGCCGCGGCATCCGGGTGAACACGGTCGCGCCCGGCGTCATCGAGACCGAGCCGGGAGCCGGGCCGCCACCCGCGGTGCGGGCCCGCCTCAGCGCCATGACCGCGCTGGGCCGCCTTGGCACCAGCGCCGACGTGACCGCCGTCGTGGTGTTCCTCGCCAGCGACGCGTCTCAGTACGTCACCGGAGTCACCATCAACGTAGACGGAGGCATGTGATGCCATTCGCTGCTATTACCTACCGGGTCAAGCCTGGGCACGAGGACGAGATCGCGGAGATCTTCGCGGGCTTCCAGCGGGTCGATACCCCGGTCATGCGCGGTGCGCAGGACGAGGAAGCGGGCCGCCTGCTCGGCACGGCCGTCTTCATCAAGGACGACGTGATGGTCCGGATCATCCATTACGAAGGCGACTTCGCCGCCGTGGCCGCGCACATGGCGGGGCAGCAAGGCGTGCACCTCATTGAGGAGAAGCTAGTGCCCTACCTCGCCCAGCAGCGCGATACCTCGACGCCGGAGGCGTTCGGGGCGTACTTCCGCGACGCGGTCATGCGCTGCGTTTCCCAGTTGTCGGTGGACACCCACCACCCGACCGGCCGCTGATGGCGGCGCCCCACAGGACCTAGCCCGGCTGAGGCACGGAGGACGCATGGAGATCGGGATCGGACTGCCGACAACGATTCCAGGGACGGCCGGCCAGGTCATTATCGCCTGGGCCAAGCGGGCCGAGGAGCTTGACTTCTCGTCCCTTGGCGTTACCGACCGGCTGATGTACGACTGCTACGAGCCGCTGATATCGCTCGCGGCCGCGGCCGGCGCCACGAGCCGGATCAGGCTCGCCACCACCATCTTGATCGCCGCTTACCGCGGCGACCAGGCGCTGCTGGCCAAGCAGCTCCTGAGCCTCGACCGCCTGTCCGGTGGCCGACTCGTGGTGGGGGTGGCGGCGGGCGGGCGGGCGGACGACTTTGACGGTAACGGGATGCCGTACGGCGGACGCGGCCAGCGGCTCGATAAGCTGCTGGAGGAGCTGCGGCGGCTGTGGGCGGGAAAGGCCGACGGGCTAGTCCCCGGCCCGCGGCCCGCCAATGGCGGGCCGCAGCTGATCATCGGCGGCCACTCCGGCCCGGCCCTGCGCCGGGCGGCCACGTTCGGCGACGGATGGATCGCCGGGGGCAGCTCGGGCGCCGGCTACCGGGCGCTGGCCGAGCGCGCCCGGGCGGCCTGGCGCGCGACCCGCCGCGACTGCGAGCCGCGCATGCTGGCCATTGCCTACGTGGCCCTGGGCCCGGCCGCGCGCGATCCGGCCGCGCGCTACCTGTCTGACTACTACGCGTTCATCGGCGCGAAGGCCGAGATGGCCCTGCGAAGCGTGGTCACCGACGCGGACCAGCTGCGCGCCCTGGCGGCCGACTACGAGGCTGCGGGCTGCGACGAGCTCCTGTTGTTCCCGTGCGTTCCGGACCTGGGGCAACTGGACCTCATCGCCAACGCGCTGCCGGGGCGGTCGCGATGATGCACGTGCTAGGCATGCTGGTCGTGCTGGGCAGCGGAGCCGCGGCCGGCGTCCTGCTCGCGGTGGCCGTCAGCATGGTGCCGGCGCTCGACGCCATGACCCCCGACCGCTACGTGTACACCCACACGCTGCTGGGCCGGAACTGGGACCCGATGATGCCGCTGATCGTGGTGGGATCGACCATGCTGGACATCGCGCTCGCCGTACTGACGTCGAGTGCCGCGGCCCGGTCCCTGCTCATCGTGGCCGCGGTCTGCCTGGTAGCGGTCAGCACGGTCTCGCACCTGTGCAACGTGCCGATCAACAAGCGCGTCCACAGCATCGACCCGGCCGCCATCCCGGCCATGTGGCAAGACCCGCGATCAGAATGGCGCCGCTGGCACCTGCTGCGCACCGGGATCGCACTCGTCGCGCTGGCCGCCAACGGCCTCGCCGTCACCCTGCTCTTTTAGTAGTCCCGAACTGAGATGAGGAGATCCCGTGCCGGAGCAGCCCCCCGCGTTCCCGTTTCGCACCGCCGACCCGCTAGAGCCGCCCGCCGAGTACGCGAAGCTCCGGGCGACCGATCCCGTGGCCGAGATCACCCTGCCCAGTGGTGACCGGGCCTGGCTGATCACCCGGTACGAGGATGTCCGCCGGGTCCTGGCCGACCCGCGCTTCAGCCGCGAGGCCATCACGGCGCCCGGAGCGCCGCGGCTCCTGCCGATAGCCAAGCAGTCGAAGTCCATCTTCGTCATGGACCCGCCGGAGCACAGCCGGCTGCGCCGCCTGGTTTCCACCGCGTTCTCCCCCGGCACATCGAGTCGCTGCAGCCGCGGATCCAGGAGATAACCGACAGCCTCCTGGCGGACATGGTGGCCGCCGGCCCACCCGCTGACCTCATCGAGGCGTTCGCCCAGCCGCTGCCCATCATGGTGATCTGCGAGCTGCTCGGCGTGCCCTACGCGGACGTGCCCCAGTTCCGGGCCTGGACGGACCTGATGCTCAGGTTTGGCGCGAACTCCGACGCGGCCGTCCTCGACGCACGGGACCAGCTCAACGCCTACCTGACCCGGCTGATCGACGCCAAGCGCGGCGAATCGGGTGACGACCTGCTGCGGACGCTGTTGCTGGCGCGTGAGCAAGACGACCGGCTGAGCGAAGAGGAACTGCTGGCCTTCGGCTACACCCTGCTGGGGGCCGGCTACCATGCGACGACCGCCGGGATCGTGCACGGCGTCCTCACCGTGCTGCGCGTGCCCGGCGCACTGGACCGGCTCCGCGACGACCCGGGGCTGGTCTCGACGACCGTAGAGGAGTTGCTGCGCCGCTCGCAGGCCGGCGGCGGCCTCGGGGCGATGCGCATCGCGCTCGAGGACGTCGAGATCGGCGGCCGCGTCATCCGCGCCGGCGAGGCCGTGCTGCCCTCGATCAACTCAGCCAACCGAGACGACGCGGCCTTCCCCAACGCCGACTGCTTCGACCCTGCCCGCTCGCCCAACCCGCATGTCGCCTTCGGGTACGGAATCCACCATTGCATCGGGGCCCAGCTCGGCCGGACCGAGCTGCGGATCGCGCTCGGCTCGATCGCGCGGCGCCTGGGACAGCTGCGGCTGATGACGCCGGAGCCTGAGCTGGAATGGAGCGAGAACGTCGCCTTCAGCCGCCCGCGCACCCTCCTCGTCACCTGGTCAGGCCAGTAAAGCCGCGCGATCAGGCGGTGGAAGGCAAGGGAACTCGACCGTGATGTCCAGGCCACCGTCCTCGCGGGCACGGGCGGGCCGTCCTCGCGGCGGTAGTCGCCTCGCTGGTCATCGGCTACCTGGTGGCAGTATGGCCCGGCTGACCGCACCTCGCCACCCTGCCAGTCACCCACCCGAATCGACTTCAGCAAGAGATGGAACGCGCATTCCGTTCGGCTGCGGCCAGAAATTCCTAGACAGGCGCGCCGCTAGCCGACACAAATGCAGATTGGACTGGGTGGTATTAATGTTTACGCGGATTGCCGTGGTTAATCGGGGCGAGGCAGCACGCCGGCTGATCCACGCGGTCCGGGAACTCAATTCCGAGAGGGTCCCGGCAGGGTGGCACCCGCCGCTGCAGGTGATCGCGTTGTACACCGACTCTGAGCGGCACTCTCCCTTCATGCGGGAGGCGGACCTGGCCTACTGCCTGGGGCCGGCGTTGGCGCGGCCGTACCTGGACCTAGCGGTGCTTGAGCGGGCGCTGGTCGAGACCGGCGCGCAGGCGGCTTGGGTGGGCTGGGGCTTTGTCGCTGAGAACCCTGAGTTCGCCGAGTTGTGCGACCGGCTTGGGGTGACCTTCATCGGCCCGAGCGCGGAGGCGATGCGCAAGCTCGGCGACAAGATTGGCGCGAAGCTGCTCGCCGAGGAGGCCGGGGTGCCGGTGGCGCCGTGGAGCCGCGGGCCGGTGAGCACCCTGGGGGAGGCGCTGGAGCAGGCGCGGCGCATCGGCTACCCGCTGATGCTCAAGGCGACGGCGGGTGGTGGCGGCCGCGGCATCCGCGCCATCGGCTCGGATGACGAGCTGCGGGACGCCTACCAGCGCACCCGCGAGGAGGCCGCGCGGGCGTTCGGCAGCGGCGTGGTGTTCCTGGAGCGGCTTGTTACTGGGGCGCGGCACGTCGAGGTGCAGGTGATCGCGGACGGCCTCGGCACGGCGTGGGCGCTGGGGGTGCGGGACTGCTCCATCCAGCGGCGCAACCAGAAGGTCATCGAGGAGTCGGCCTCGCCGCTGCTGTCGCCGGAGCAGGTGGCCGAGCTGAAGGAGTCGGCGGAGCGGCTGGCCGTGTCGGCCGGTTACCGGGGTGCGTGCACCATCGAGTTCCTGTACCACCCCGGGGAGAAGCTCTTCGCGTTCCTCGAGGTCAATACGCGGCTGCAGGTCGAGCACGCGGTCACCGAGGCCACCACCGGGTTCGACCTGGTGAAGGCGCAGCTGCACGTGGCAGCGGGCAGGCGGCTGGCCGGGGACAGGCCGGCGGAGCAGGGGCACGCGGTGGAGGCCCGGCTAAACGCGGAGGATCCCGACCGTGACTTCGCGCCAGCGCCGGGCCGCATCCAGCTGCTGCGCTGGCCGACGGGTCCCGGGATCCGCATCGACACTGGCGTGGCCGAGGGGGACGTCATCCCGCCGGACTTCGACTCGATGATCGCCAAGATCATCGCGACCGGCCGGGACCGCGCCGAGGCCCTGGCGAGGCTGCGCCGCGCGGTGGCGGAGACCACCGTGATCATAGTCGGCGGGACGACCAACAAGAGCTTCCTGTCAGCGCTACTGGAGGCGCCGGAGGTGGCCGGGGCGACCGCCGACACCGGCTGGGTGGACCGGGCGCGCGCCGCCGGGCGCCTGATGCCCCGCCGGCATGCCGGCGTCGCGCTGGCGGCCGCGGCGATCGACGGCTACGAGCAGGCCGAGAGCGTCGAGCGCGCCCGGCTGCGGGAGTCCGGCCGCGGCGGTCGGCCGCACGTGCGCCATGAGCCCGGCCAGGTCATCGAGCTGACGACTGGCGGCCGGCCGTACAAGATCGGCGTCGCCCGCACTGGCGCGGACCACTATCGCGCCCGCATCAACGATGGCGCGGGCGAGGCCGTCGTCTTCGACTGCGCGCTGGAGCGGCTGGACGCGCACCTGAGCCGGCTGACCGTGAACGGGCGTGCCTACCGGCTCGCCACCGCGATCCACGAGTCGGTGCACGTGGTGGAGGTGGACGGGGTCACCTACCGGGTCAGCCGGGACGAGGGCGGCGTGCTGCGCGCCCCGGCCCCGGCGCTGGTCGTCGCCACGCCGGCCACGGTCGGCACGCGGGTGAGCGCGGGCGGCCCGGTGCTGGTGCTGGAGAGCATGAAGATGGAGACCGTGCTGCGCGCCCCGTTCGACGCGCGGGTACGCGAGCTGCTGGTCACCATCGGCAGCCAGGTCGCCTCCGGCACCCCGCTGGCCCGGCTGGAGCCGGCCGGAACGGATGCCACCGGCGGCAGGCCGCAGTCCCCTGCCGCGCCGGTCGACCTCATGGTCCCGCAGCAGGCGCGGGCATCGACGGCGGAGCGCGCCGCGACCACGCTGGCGCGGCTGCGGGGCATCCTGCTCGGCTTCGACGTGGCCGGGGAGCTCCCGGCGGACATGATCGCCGGCTACCTCGCCGATCGCGACGCCGCGGGCGCGCCGATGCTGCCAGGCGAGCTGGACCTGATGACGGCGTTCACCGATATCGCGGAGCTGTCGTCGGCGCAGCCAGACGCCGATTCGCATCGCAGCCCGCGCGAGCAATTCCACACCTACCTGCAGAGCCTGGACGCGAGCCGGGCCGGTGTATCGGATGAGTTCCGTCGCGCGCTGCAGCACGCGCTGCGCCACTACGGCGTCACTGAGCTGGATCCCACTTCAGAGCTTGAGCAGGCGGTGTTCCGGATCTTCCTCGCCCGCGAGCGGTACGACGACGGCGTGCACGTGGTCCGCGCGCTGCTGACAGCGTGGATCGCCGAGCCCGTTCCCGTCCCCGGGGCACGCGGGCGTCATCGACCGGCTGGCGCGCACCTTGCAGCCGCGCTCACCGCAAGCCGCCGACATCGCACGCGCGGTGGCGTTCCGCTGGTTCCGCTGGCCCGAGGCCGAGGCCGTGCGCGCCGCCGCGCGCGCCGGGGTGCCCGGCGAGCTGGAGGTGCTGGCCGACATACCCGACGGACCGGAACGCATCGGGCGCATCGCGGCCCTGGTCGACATCCCGCAGCCACTGGACAGCTTCCTGGCTGAGCGGGTCCGGGGCGACTGGTCGGCGCGCGAGCCGATGCTTGAGGTGTCAGCGCGGTGGCACTACGGCCTGCAGGACATGCAGTCGCTCCGGGCGTTTGATCTGTCCGGCCGCCCGTTCGTGAGGTGCGACTACAACCTGGAGATCCAGCCGAGCCGGGCGTCGGCGACCACCGCGGTGATGACCGTGGGGCGGTTCGACGAGCTCGTCGCCGGCGGACGGCTGCCCGCCGACTTGCGGAAGCAGTTGCGGGCTGCGCCCGACGGCCACGTCCGCGTCGCGGACCTGTACCTCACCTGGGCCGACGCCCCCGTCACCGCGCAGGAGCGGGCGGCGGAGCTGCGCGAGGCGCTGGTCTCGTGCGGTATCGCCGACGCGGTGCGGCGCATCGTCGTGGGGGTGGCGGGCAGCGGCCCTGACGGCGCCTGCGTCGAGTTCTTCACCTTCCGCCGTCGGATGGCCACCGGCAATGGCGAGTTCGAGGAGGACGACCTGGTCCGCGGGGTGCACCCGCTGGTGGGACGGCGGCTGCACCTGTGGCGCCTGCAGAACTTCCACGTCACCCGGGTCAGCGAGTCGGCCGCGGCGGTGACGGCGGGCCCCTGCCTGACGGCGTCCTGCTGTACCACTGCATAGCCAAGGGCAACGCCGACAACCAGCGGCTGGTGGCGCTGGCGCAAGTGCACCGGTTCGAGGTCGCGCGCGATATGAACGGGCAGATCACCGAGGTCAAGGGCGCCGAGACGGTGCTGGCCGCGTGCATGGACGCGATCGGAAAGGCCCGCCAGCACCTCGACCCGGCCGGCCAGTGGCTGGACATGAACCACGTGTGGCTCGACATCCGCCCGGTGCTCGACGTCAATCCCGAGGACCTGGCCGCGTACCAGCGCGCCAGCACGCTGCTGGCCGCGCAGGCCGGCGTCGAGGAGGTACTCGTGCAGGGGCGGCTGGCCGATGCGGATGGCACGCTCCGCTACGTCGTGATCCGGCTGTCGCATGAGCCGGGCGGGAGCGTCGCCGTCTCGGTGGACGGGCCGCCGACCCAGCCGCTCGCGCCAGTAAACGACTACCAGCAGAAGGTGCTGCGGGCACGCCGCCGCGGCACGGTGTACCCGTACGAGCTAGTGAGGCTCCTGTCCGGCCCGGACGGCGAGTTCACCGAGCTGGACCTGCAAGGCACCACCCTGCTGCCAGCCGGCCGGCCACCCGGCCACAATACCGCGGGAATCGTGGCCGGCCTCGTCAGCACGCCGACGTCGCTGCATCCCGACGGCATCAGGCGGGTGGTCCTGCTCGGCGACCCGACCAGGGCGCTGGGCGCGCTGGGCGAGCCGGAATGCGCCCGCGTCATCGCAGCGCTGGACCTGGCCGACCGCGAGGGCCTTGCGCTGGAGTGGTTCGCCCTGTCGGCCGGCGCACGCATCTCCATGGACTCCGGCACAGAGAACATGGACTGGATCGCCCGTGCGCTGCGGCGGATCGTCGAGTTCACGCAAGGAGGCGGCGAAATCAACGTCGTGGTGGCGGGCATCAACGTCGGCGCGCAGCCGTACTGGAACGCCGAGGCCACGATGCTCATGCACACCAAGGGCATCCTCGTGATGATGCCAGCCTCCGCGATGGTGCTCACCGGCAAGCAGTCACTGGACTTCTCCGGCGGCGTGTCCGCCGAGGACAACTTCGGCATCGGCGGGTACGCGCGGGTGATGGGGCCGAACGGGCAGGCCCAGTACTGGGCCGCGAACCTCGCGGCCGCCCGCGACGTGCTGATGAGCCACTACGCGCACACCCATGTGGCCCGGGGCGAGCTAGTTCCGCGCCGCGCCGCCACCGCCGACCCGGTGTCGCGGGATATCACCGGCTACCCGCACAGCCACCCCGACACGAGCTTCAGCACGGTCGGCGACATCTTCTCGGCGACCGTCAACCCTGACCGCAAGAAGCCCTTCGACATCCGCCCGGTCATGCGGGCGGTGGCCGACCAAGACCATCAGCTCCTGGAGCGCTGGGCCGACATGGCCGAGGCGGAGACCGCGGTCGTCGCGGACGCGCGGATCGGCGGCTGGCCGGCGTGCCTCATCGGCATCGAGTCCCGCCCGGTGCCGCGCCGCGGCTTCCCGCCAGCGGACGGCCCCGACTCGTTCACCGCCGGCACGCTGTTCCCCGCCTCCAGCAAGAAGGTCGCGCGCGCGATCAACGCCGCCTCCGGCAGCCAGCCGGTCGTGGTGCTGGCGAACCTCTCCGGCTTCGATGGCTCTCCCGAGTCGATGCGCCGCCTCCAGCTCGAGTACGGCGCGGAGATCGGCCGCGCCATCGTCAACTTCCGCGGCAAGATCGTCTTCTGCCTGATCTCCCGCTACCACGGCGGCGCGTTCGTGGTGTTCTCCAAGGCGCTCAACGAGAACATGACCGTGCTAGCGGTGCAGGGCGCGTTCGCCTCCGTCATCGGCGGCGCGCCCGCCGCAGCGGTCGTCTTCGCCCGCCAGGTTGACGCGCGCACCGCCGCCGACCCGCGCGTCAGCGGACTGGAGGCACGCGCGTCGGCCGCCACCGAGCCGGAGAAGAAGGCCCAGCTGGCCAGCGAGCTGGCCGAGGTCCGCTCGGCGGTCAGGGCCGAGAAGCTGTCGGCCCTGGCTGCCGAGTTCGACGCCATCCACTCTATCCAGCGCGCCGTCGAGGTCGGCTCGGTCGATGCCGTCATCGCCGCGAGCGAACTGCGGCCCGCTATCGCCAGGCACATAGACATCTGGATGCGAAATGGCCGGCTCAGGTAAAGTGCTCGGCATTCCGGCAAGCAGACCCCGATCAGGCCCCCGCAGGCCGGTCATGTCATGCCCGGCCTGCTAGCCGCCTAGGAAGCTTGGGTGATCCTGGTCCTTAATTCTGAGTCAAGTTTCTGATTCTTCCGGCGGTGAGGCAGGAGCTGACCGCATGCTGGATCTCGGTCACGAACGCCGGCGGCGCTGCGGGATTCCCGTTCCCCCCGGTCAACGCCAGTCACGTCGCCCCGGCAGTCGATGCCCTTGCTGCCCGCCTCGACCCGCAGCGAAGCCGGGTACTGCTCGCCCGGATCAGCGGTGCCCTCGCAGGATGGGTGGCCCTCAGCCGCGACCCCAGTCCCCTCATCGCCCACTGGGGGACAGTCAGCCACCTGCAGACCCAGCTTGCGCACCGCAACCGGGGCATCGGATCGGCCCTGATGCACCGGCTCCGGGAAGTCGCCCGCGACGAGATGGGACTCGAGCAGCTCCACCTGGCGGCCTGCGGCGGAACGGGACTCGAGGACTTCTACGCCCGGCTCGGCTGGCAGGTAACAGGCCGCTGGCCCGGCAAGCTCCGGCTCGCCCCGGACGACACCAGAGACGAGATCCTGATGATCCTCACGCCGCTGTGACCATTCGGGCCGGCATCCGTAGCCAACCGGGGCGAAGAGCCTGAGGGCCGGGGACGGCATCCTGCCAGGCGGCGAGTTGCACGCCGCCGAGGCGGTGTCCGGCGCCGCTGTCCGGCTGGTGAACGTGGCCGGCACGGTGCCGGCCATCCCGGTTGCTTGCCCGTCCGGGACAGGGCGCTCCGCCTTCGCGATGCGGTTGAGCTCGCGTAGTCAGGCCTGGGTGTTGAGGCGGGTCATGAGCCCGGCGGCATCGCGTCCGGGCGGATGATGACCAGTGCCGGGAGGGCCCGGTCGAGCTACTCAGCCAACCCGCCACCACGACACACCTAGCCGCCACCACCGGGCTCTCCCCCGGCACCGTAGGCGCCCACCCGCGCATCCTGCTCGACGCCCGCCTGATCGACCGCGCCCGCGCCGAGGCAGCAGTCTTGCACTACAGAACCGCCACCGGCCAGAAACTCACCGGCGACAACGCGCCCGCTGAGAAGAACCGTAGTCGGCCACGATGGAGGGGACCCCGCCTGGCGGGAGGCCTGCAGGTACTCGGCGCGGACGTCGTCCGGGATCGCTCCGGGGTCCTTCGCCCAGGCGTCGAGGAAGTGCCCGAAGAATGCGTCAGCGCTGGCACTGATCATCTGTTCCGGCAGGTCCGGTAGCTGTGCCATGAGGTACAGGTGGAAGGCCACGGCCGCGCCGGCGCCGGGCAGGACGCTCCACATGTCGAGCGTGGGGAGGACGTCCAGGATGGCGAGGTAGCTGACCGCGCCCGGGTGGTCCAGGCCGGCCCTGATCGCGACCAGCGCGCCCCGGTCGTGTCCGGCCAGGGCAAACCGGTCGTGCCCGAGGGCCTTGGCGAGCGTCACGATGTCGGTGGCCATGGTCCGCTTGGAATACGTGCCGGGACGCGGATCGACTGGGCCGGAGCTCGCCTGGGATCTCCTGTCGGCGGGGCTATGCGTCGGTATCGGCGGCGGGGGGGTAGGAGACGAAGGCGAAGCGCGTGGAGTCAGGGCTCCAGCTGTTGACGTTGATGGTGCCCTGGCCGCCGAGCAATGGCACTCGGGCCAGCGGTGCGGACCAGTCCGAGACATCGACGAGGACGAGCTCCACGGGCAGGTTCTCCGGGTGGCCCTCGGTGCCCGCCGGGTACTGCAGGTAGACCGCGAGGCGCCCGTCGGGTGAGAGGTGCGGGAACCAGTCGACGGTGTCGGTGGTGGCGAGTCGCTCGACCTTGTCCGGGGAGGGTTCCGCGCTGGGCACTCTGGCCAGCTGAGCGTGTCCCGGCCTGGACGCCCAGCGTTCGGTGTTGAAGTAGATCCATTCGCCGCCGGGGGACCACTCGGGCCCGTCGATGTGGCCGGCGCCTGTGTCCCGCACCGTGACGGGGCCGCCCTCGGAGGAGATCAGTGCGAGCCTGGACGGGCTGCCCGTCGTGTCGATCCGCACGAAGCCGAGCGTCTTCCCGTCGGGTGAGACGCCGTGCAGGAAGTGCCACACATCATCCTCGCTGGTGACCCGGCGCACGCTGCCGCCGTTCAGGGGCCCGTGGTAGATGTGCCCGTCCATCGCCGACATGAAGACCGAGGCGCTGCCGGGGTCGAGCACGTGGTCGTTGTTGATGCCTGGCAGGCCCTCGTGGGCGATGCGTCGGGGCTTGTCGGGGGCGTCGAGCGGAAACGCCCACAGCCCGCCGTCCCCGTTCAGGTAGAGCGTTCCGCCGTCACCTCCCCAGTTGGGCGCTTCGAAGAGCGTGTCGTCGAACTCGGCGACGACCGCGTCCGAACGGGAAGCCACAGTGAACACGTGGAGGCGGCAGGTCTGACCAGGCGCCAGGGCCCGCGCGAGGGCGCCGGGGGCCTGCTCGAGCATGCGGGCGAGTTCGCGCGGCGTAGGCATCCTCGCTGCCAGTTCGGTGAGGTCACGCGGCGCCGGCCGCTCGGGCGTGGGGGCGCCCTGCGTGGATGCGGAAGGTGTGGTCATCTCTTGGGCTCTCCTGTGTCAGTCGGCGGCCGGCGTGCGGCGGTGGGGTGTGAGGTGATGTGGCGGCTTCGGGCCCGGCGGCTGTCGACGATATGTGCTCGCGGGTCAGTTCTGGTTGCTGAACGCGGAGTCGAAGGACGCTGCGGGCAGCGGCCATAGCAGGGAGCGGACGAACTCCACCGCCTCGGCCGCACCGCGCAGCCGGTCCATCCCGGCGTCCTCCCACTCGATGGATATCGGCCCGTCGTAGCCGATCGCGCGCAGCGCCCGGAAGCAGTCCTCCCAGGGCACGTCACCGTGCCCGGTCGACACGAAGTCCCACCCGCGGTGGGGGTCGCCCCAGGGCAGGTGCGAGCCGACCGCCCCGTAGCGGCCGTTGTGCGGCCGCATCCGGGTGTCCTTGCAGTCGACGTGATAGATCCGGTCGGCGAAGTCGGTGATGAACGCGACTGGGTCGATGAACTGCCACATCATGTGACTCGGGTCCCAGTTGAACCCGAACGCCTCGCGGTGGCTGATCGCCTCCAGCGCCCGGACGCTCGTGTAGTAGTCGTAGGCGATCTCGCTCGGGTGCACCTCGTGCGCGAACCTGATGCCTTCGGCGTCGAACACGTCCAGGATCGGGTTCCAGCGGTTCGCGAAGTCCTCGTAGCCGGCGTCGATAACCGAGGCGGGCACGGGCGGGAACATCGCGACGTACTGCCAGATGCTCGATCCGGTGAATCCGACGACGGTGTCGATGCCCATCTTGCGGGCGACCTTCGCGGTGAGCCTGAGCTCCTCGGCCGCGCGCTGCCGCACGCCCTCGGCGTCCCCGTCGCCCCACACGCGGCTGCCGACGATGGCCTGGTGGCGGAAGTCGATCGGGTCGTCGCAGACCGCCTGGCCCTTGAGGTGGTTGGGGATGGCCCAGGCCTTGAGGCCGTGCTTGTCGAGGATCTCCAGGCGGCCGCGCAGGTAGGCGTCGTCCTCGGCTGCGCGCCACACGTCCAGGTGCTCACCGGAGCAGGCGATCTCCAGCCCGTCATAGCCCCACTCAGCGGCATGGCGGGCCACCTCCTCCAGGGGCAGGTCGGCCCACTGCCCGGTGAACAGGGTCACCGGGTGCGTAGCAGCGGTCATCGCGGGGTCCCTTCGATGTCGCTCCAGGCGCCGGAGGCGGCGGAGGCGAGGACGGCGTCGGTGATCCGGGCCGCGCGCAACCCGTCTGACATGGTCGGCAGCCCGTCCGGCGTGTTCCCGGCGATCGCTTCGTATACGTCGGCGGTGAAGGCGTTGAAGCAGTCCTGGTAGCCCTGCGGGTGCCCGCCGGGCAGGTAGGACAAGCGCGCCTGCCCGGCGGAGAGCTGACCGGCGCCGCGGGCGATCACCCGCGCGCCGTCCGGCGAGCCAAGCCAGGCGGTCTCCGGGGCCTCCTGGTCGAAGACGGCCGATCCGGCAGAGCCGTCCAGCTCGAACCAGAGCCGGTTGCGCCGCCCGGCGGCCACCTGCGAAACGACCACGCTCCCTGGTACGCCGGAGGCGGTCTGGAACGCGACGACCGCGACGTCCTCCGTCGTCACCGGCGCGAGCGCTGGAGCTGCTTCGGCCCGGGCAGCCTGTGCGGCGAAGCTCTGCGCCGAGCCGGCCGGACGCTGCGGCACGGCGATCGAGGCCAGCGCCGTCAGGCGCGCCAGGCACTCGCCAGAGGTGAACTCCACCAGGTCGCACCAGTGCGAGCCGATGTCGGCGAAGGCGCGTGAGCGCCCGCCGGCCTCGGGGTGCACACGCCAGTTCCCCGCATCGGGCGCCAGCATCCAGTCCTGCAGGTAGCTTCCGTGCAGGGCGTGCCACGCGCCGAACTGCCCGGCGATCCGGCGTGCCCGCAGCTCCCGCACGATCGGGTGGTAGCGGTAGACGAACGGGACCGCCGCGACCAGGCCGGACCCGGCGGCCAGCGCCTGGAGTCCCTCCGCCTCCTGCGCGGAGACCGCGACCGGCTTCTCGCACACCACATGCCGGCCCGACCGCAGCACGGCCGTCGCGAAGGCGGCGTGGGTCGCGTTCGGGGTACACACGTGAACCACGTCAACGTCCGCGGCCAGCAGCGCCTCCAAGTCCGGGTAGGCGGCGCAGCCCCATGCGGCGGCGGCCTCGGCCGAGCGCTCCGGCCGCGAGCCGAGCACCCCCACGACCACGCCGCCGGCCGCGCGGATCGCCCGGTGGTGCACGGCCGCGATCATCCCGGTGCCGATGACCGCGGCCCGACGGTTACCGGGCTGGGGCATCAAGTGCCTCCGTGCCGAGCACGGACCTCGCGAGGTCGAGGATCGCCGCGCTCTTGGCCCAGGGGTCGCCGCCGTGGCCCTCGTACTCCAGCGAGAGCGGACCGGTGTAGCCGTGATCGACGAGGATGCCGAGCGCCCGCTTCAGGTCGACCGGCCCGATGGCCCCGTCCTGGGCAACATAATGCGCCTTGAGGCTGACCAGTTCTGCACGATCGCCCAGCGCCTCGATGCCGTCGTACACGGACGTCAGGTCGATGCCGGCGTATGCTTCGGCCGGGTCGCCCGTACCGGAGGCGCCGCCGAGGAACGCCGCTGTCATCGGCCCCATGACCGCGTCGAAGTTGCCGAGGTCAAGGAGCAGGCCGCACGCATCGCGCCCGACGGCATCGAGCAGGCTCCGCATCCACACCGGGTCGCTGCTGCGCCCGCCGTGGTTCTCCACGAGCAGCCGCATTCCGCGCTCCTTGGCGAACGAGCCGAGCTCGCCGAGCGCGTCGACCAGATACGCGGGCACCGCGTCGGGCTGGTGCGGACTGAACGGCGAGCTGGGGTTGACCCGCACGAACTGCGGGCCCAGCGCCGCGAACCGCTCGATCCACCGCTTGTTCAGCTCGATGTCGGCCGCGCGCTTGGCTTCGTCGGCACCGAGCAGGTCGCCGGCGTCGATGCAGGCGTTAACCAGGCGGACGCCGCTGGCGGCAAGCGCCGCGGCGAAGGCGTCGAGCTCCGGGTCGTCCACTCCGGAGAACTGGAAGGCTACAGTCTCGACGCCGTCGACACCGAAGACGTCGCGAGCCCGGGCCGGGAACTCCGAGACGCGCAGCAGCTTCGGGTAGGGCAGTTCGAAGTGGACGTCGTTGCCCTGGGGATCGGTGAAGTCGAAGACGAGGGGGCCGAGTTGCTCCCGGATGCTGTACGAGGATGCGGACAGGGCGTTCAAGAGATCTCCTCCGGAGGGCTTCGTTTCACGGCGTCCGTCGCCGTCGAGGTGGATGGGGGGCTGGAGATTCACGGCGACCGGCCGCGCGCTCACCGGACCGGGGTATCGAGCGCCCCGCACACGGACCTGGCCGGGTAGGTCAGCCCGTGCCCGAACCGGTAGAGGGGGCTGGCCGTATCGAACGGGACGTCCGAGCGTCCGGCCTCCACCTCGGCCATCGAGGAGGGCAGGTCGAAGGGCAGCCGCCCGCGTGGTTCGGCCTCGCCGAACAGGACGTGCACGGTGGCGTCTTCGGTAGAGCCGAATTCGGCGACCAGCGAGGCCACCTCGTCGTTGAACGGCGAGAGGATCGCGGGCCGGTCGAGGTAGATGACGACGACCGTGGGCACGGTGCGGCAGATGGCGCGAATGCGCTCTGCCTCCTGCGGTTCGAAGTCCAGGGAGCCGGCGTGGAAGGCCTGTTCGAGAAGGGCCTGGTCCGACTGCTCCGCCAGATCGGCGGAAGCATCGGATCCGCGCTTCTCGTAGGGGGCCTTGAGGCGCAATACGGCGATGTCGGCCTGCTCCGGCGTGCTGACCGGTAGTGCGCGTTCACCGAGTGAGTCCGCGGCGATGCCTTCGGCGTATATCTTCAGGCCGGTGGCGAGCGGTAGGTGGGCCGGCCCGGCGGTGTTCTTGAGCAGGGTGTGCGCGGCCTCCTGGGCGGCCAGGCCCTGGGCGCGGGCGGTGTCTGTGCCGACGATCGCCTCCGCCCGGTCGGCGTCGACGAAAGGGTCGTCGAACAGGCCGAGTTCGAACTTCTCCCGCAGCAGCCGCCGCACCGAGGCATCGAGTCGGGCTTCGGTGACGGCGCCGGCCTTGACCAGTGAGACCAGCACATCGCTGCGATACTCGCCGCCGAACTGGTCCACACCCGCGTCGAGCGCTTTGAGCATGCGCTCTTCGAAGCTCAGGTGCTCGACACCCCACACCATGCGGGACAAGCTGAACCACTCGGCGCACACGATGCCGTCGAACCCGAGACGCTCGCGCAGAAGGCCGGTGATGACCGACTTGTTGAAGCCGAAGCCGACCTCCTCGAACTCGGTTCCCACCGGCATGCTGTAATACGGCTGCAGCCGCCGCACCCCCGCCTCGATGGCCGCCTCGAACGGCTTGAGGTGGTAGTCGAACCGGTGGCCGGGGTAGACCTGCTCGCGGCCGTAGGAGAAGTGCGAATCCTCACCGTTCTTGTGCGGGCCGGCGCCGGGGAAGTGCTTGGCCCCCGCGCACACCGACCCGGAGCCGAACTCGCCCCCGTGCAGGCCGCGGATGTAGGCGACGCCGAACCGGGAAGCCACTTCGGCATCCGCGCCGAAGCAGTGGCTCTGACGCGCCCACCGGGGCTCGGTGGCCAGGTCAAGCTGCGGATGCAGGGCCACCCGGATGCCGACGGCCAGATACTCGCGCCGGATCACCTCCGCGAACTGCTCAACCAGTTCCTCTGAGCCGATCGCCGCGAGCCCGAGCGGCTCCGGCCACTTCGAGAACGGCGAGACCAGGCCGTAGGTCACGTCGTGCTGCTGGGGGTCGGCCGCGATGGTCACCGGAATGCCGAGCCCGCAGTGCCGAGCCTCGCCCTGCACGAGGTTGTGCCACTCGGCGAACTCGCGTGTGCCCGGAACCATGAAGATGTTGAAGTGGTTCAGCCCGTGGGCGAACAACGTCCGCAGGCTCGGCATCCGACCCCCGAAGTGGGAGGTGTCGAAGTCCCCGACAACGGCGTGCGCGTAGAACACCATCCCGGCCTTGTCCTCCAGGGACATCCGGGCCAGCAGGTCCTCGACCCTCTGCGGAACGGGAAGCGCCGGGTCCTGGTACGGGAAGCGCGCAGCAGATCCATAAGCGTCCATCAAGCGGCCCTTCTGCGTGGCGGCGGGGACTGTTAATTTTTCCCCTAGGGGAAAAATTAACCTCGCCGACATGACCGTGTCAAGGGACGCGTGCCATGGGCCAGACGCGGCGTGCAAGAGGCCCGGCCTCGGGCGCGGCGGCGGTTGCGACGCAGGTCTCGGGCCTTTCCCCGCGCCTGCGATGCGTCCGATGCCGACGCGGCGCACCCGGGATGCGCCGACCGCGGGCACCCGTCGTGATCGATCGAAGGGCGAACGGGGGATCCGCGATCCGTGCGCCCGGCGTGAGGCTTCTACTGGTCGAGTCGCCGTTCCAGGCCCGCGATGAGGGTGTCGAGGTCGAAGGCGAACTGCTCGTCACTGCCCGCGCGCGGCTGAGCCAGCCATCGGCGCATGAGCGGCAACTCCTCCTCCGGGACGCGCTCGAGAAACTGGCGCAGTTCCGGGTACTGCGGGTGTTCGCCGTGCCGGGCGACGATTGCGGCGTCGCGGGCGGAGGCATAGGTCAGCTCGGAGACGAGGGTCAGGGCGAACGCGGCGGTCCGCTCGTCGAACCCCGCGTCGATCATCCCCTCGGCCACCCGCTCCACCCATGCCAGGGTCAACAGGCCGGCCGCGACGCGCAGGTGGGCGTAGTCGTAGAACTCTCCCGTGCGCACCATGCTCTCGCGTATCGCCACGGCGAAGGACCTGAGCACCTCCCGCCAGTCGCCGTGGAGCACGATCTCGCACTTGCCGAGCTCGGAGTTCAGCGTGTCCACCAGGAGCAGTTCGAGCAATCCCTCGCGATCGCGCACGTGGTAGTTGAGTGCCTTGCGGTGGACACCGAGCCGGTCGGCGACCGCCTGCATGGTGAGGTTCTCCGGCCCCAGCTCCCGCGCCGCCTCCAGGATCTGCTCCCGGTCGATCCGGGCCGGGCGCCCCCGCCCGCGTACCTCGCCGCTACCTGTCGACTTCGGCATAGATCCCTCTTCACGTCCGGCGCCGGACACCGCGTCCAGCCTATTGCACGTGCCTCTTGACGGTTCCGCCCCGGCGAGTCTATTTTTCGCCGTAGGGGAAAAATATCCCCCGGGCCGCCGCCTGGAAAGACCACGTACCCAACACCGGCCGTGCGCCTCCGGTTCGACGCTGCCCGTGTTCCGCGATCACCGAATGCAGGACACGAGAACACGTCAGAGCGTGCCGCATCGATCACACGCATCCGAGGCTTCCGAGGCTTCCGAAGGCAAGGAGAGACCATGAATATCACTGACTTCGAACTGATCGACACCGAAGTCGGATGCGACCTTTCCGCGCTCCCGGTCAGCGGCTGGCTGCGCGCGGTGGTGCCGGGCGGGGTGCACGAGTCGCTGCTGGCCGCGGGCCGGATCGAGCACCCGTACCAGGACCGCGGCGAAGACGGCGTGCGCTGGATCGAAGAGCGCGACTGGTGGTTCCGCGCATCGTTCGCCACGCCGACCGAACACGCCCAGGACGAGCGGGCCCGGCTGGTGCTCCACGGCCTGGACACGGTCGCGGACATCTGGCTCAACAGCGAACCGCTGGGCCGTCACGAGAACATGTTCCGGCCGGCCGAGTTCGATCTGACCGGGAGACTGCGCACCTACAACGACCTGCTGGTGCGCTTCTCCCCGCCGCTGGCCGCCTTGACGGTTCCCCCGTCCGCCGCCGAGTTCCAGGCGCGGTTCGCGGCCATGTTCGCCCACCTCATGCCGCAGGATGAGGCGTCCGGCGAATCCGAGGACGGCATCTTGGGCACGACCAGGGCTCTGGCCACCCTGCGCCGCAAGGCGCCGTTCTCGTGGGGTTGGGACTTCGGGCCGCGCGTGGCGTCGATCGGCATCTGGCGTCCCGTCGAGCTGCGCGTGCAGAAGGCGGCCGCGATCACCGGGCACCACATCCGCACGGACGCGATCGACGCGGCCGGCTCGGCCACCGTCGACGTGCTCGTCGAGGTCGAGCAGCTCGCCACGGACGCCCGGCTCACCGCCTTGGTCGAGCTCACGGCCCCGTCCGGCCGGACCGTCAGGGTCGAGGCCCCTGTATCGCACGGCCAGGCACATCACACCATCACCGTGCGGGCCGCGGAGCTGTGGTGGACGCACGATCTAGGCGCCCCGGACCTGCACGAGGCCACGATCACGCTGCTGGACGGCGAGAAGGTCCTGGACCGCGCGATCGACCGGGTCGGGCTGCGCACCGTCGTCCTGGACCGCGCCGAGGACCCGGAAGGCGGGCGCCTGTTCCGCTTCCTGCTCAACGGAGTGCCGGTCTTCGCCCGCGGCGCCAACTGGCTGCCCGCGGACATGCTGGTCGGCTCGATCCCGCCCGAGCGGGTCAGGGCGCTGGTGGGCCTGGCCCGGGCCGGCGGCATGAACATGCTGCGCGTCTGGGGCGGCGGGATCTACGAGCAGGACGCCTTCTACCAGGCCTGCGATGAGCAGGGCGTGCTGGTCTGGCAAGAGTTCATGTTCGCCTGCACCGACTACCCGCAAAGCGACCCCAAGCTCGCCACCGAGGTCGAACTCGAAGCCGAATACCAGGTCAAGCGGCTGCGCAACCACCCGAGCCTGGCCGTGTGGTGCGGCAACAACGAGGTGCAGGTCCTGCACGGCGCGGCCTACCAGAACTACGAGCCCGGAGACTGGGGCTACGACTTCTTCTACCGTGTCCTGCCCGAGGCCGTCGCGAAGTTCGACGGCGCGACCCCGTACTGGCCGGGCAGCCCATGGGGCGAGGACACGAGCGAGGGCTGGATGGCGGCCGGGGGCGTGATGGACGGTGACCGGCACGCGTGGGAAGTGTGGCACGGCTTCGGCCCCGGCCCGGACGGCCAGGAGTTCGCCAGCGTCGGCGACTCGCGGCATTACCGCCGGTACGCCGACGACACGGGCAAGTTCATCAGCGAGTTCGGCATCCACGCCGCACCGGAGCTGGCCACCCTGCGCCGCTATCTGCCGGCCGACCAGCTCTGCATCCACAGCGACTCCTTCGACCACCACAACAAGGACAACCCGAAAGACAAGCACGACGCCGTGCTCGAAATCGTGACGGGCCTGCCGGAGACGATCGAGCAGTACGTGGACTTCACCATGATCTCCCAGGCCGAGGGCCTGAAGTTCGGCGTCGAGCACTACCGGCGCCGCGCACCGCACTGCAGCGGCACGCTGGTGTGGCAGTTCAACGACGTCTGGCCGGGCCTGAGCTGGTCGATCGTCGATTACGACCTCGTGCCGAAAGCCTCATACCACTACCTCTCCCGCGCGTTCACGCCGGTGCTGGCCAGCTTCCGACGCGACGGCGACACCCTCGAGCTGTGGGTGAGCAACAGCGGCCGCACCGCAGTGAACGCCAACGCCGCCGTGACCATCGCAGGCTTCGACGGCACCGACCACCTGCGCGCAGAGGTCACCGCGACCGTCGCGCCCGGTGAGTCCCGCGCTGTGTGGCGCAGCACCGATGTGGAGCTGACCGCGGACCGCTACGCCTGGGTCGAGAGCCAGGACGGAGCGTTCCCCGCGAACCGGCTGTTCTTCGCCGAGATCAAGGACATCCCGTTCGGCGAGCCCAAGCTCGATGTCCTCGCCGTGAAGACCGGCCCCGGCGAGGCGTCTGCGACCATCACCGCCACCGGCTTCGCCTACTTCGTCCACGCCCTCACTCCCGCATCCGGAGCCAGGTTCGAGACCAACTACCTCGACCTGCGCGACGGCCAGACCGCGACGATCAACGTCACCGGGCTCCCGGACGACTTCGACCCCGCCACCATCGAAGTCCACGCCTGGCAGCCCGACCACCTGTGACCGCGATCTAGCGGTCCGGCGCTTTCTCGAACGCCGCCGTTCGCCCGACGCGCACAGAGCGAAGGGCTCCACCCGTAACTCAAGGATGAGGTACACCATGACACTGAACGTCGAGTCACAGCGCGAAGCGGGACCGGTGGGAAGATCCGGCTTCGGCGCCCGCTTCGGCATGATCGTGATCGTTCTGCTGTGGTCGTTTATGCTCAACAGCCTAGTTGGCCTGATGGCCGGCAACGCGCAAGCGCAGGTGGCGATCCACTACCACACCACCGAGATCGTCTGGTTCACCCAGATCAGCCTGCTCCTCGGCGTCTTCTCCACGCCGTTCACGATCAAGGCCGCCGGGATGTTCGGCAAGCAGCGGACGCTGATGGCCATCACCGCCCTCGGCTTCATCGGCGACCTGATCGCCGCCCTGTCGACCAACTATCCGACCCTGCTGATCGGCCGCGGCCTCGCCGGCCTCTACGTGCCCTCCAGCGCGCTGGTATACGCGCTGACCCGCGATGTGTTCCCGCGCCGGCTGGTAGGCCCGGTCAGCGGCCTGTTCGCCGGCGGCACCGGCCTGCTGGCGCTCGGCGGCCCGTTCCTGTCCGGCTGGCTGCTGGGCGACTACGGATTCCGCGGCGTGCTGTGGTTCATGGCCATCGCCTCCGCGCTCGCCGCACTGACCCTGCTCCTAGTGCCGGAGAGTCCGGTGCGCGAGCCGCGCACCCGCATCGACTGGCTCGGCGGACTCCTGCTGGGAGGTGGCCTGACCGCCGTCATCTACGGGGTCGGCAACGGCTCCGCCTGGGGCTGGACCAGCATCGGGACGCTGGCCTACATCATCGGCGGCTTCGCGGCCGTGCTCGCCTTCCTGTTCGTGGAAAGCAGGACCGCTCACCCGATCCTCCCGCTCTCACTGCTCGGCCGACGGCGCGTGTGGACGATGTTCCTGGTCACGACCCTCGTGGTGGGCGGGTTCTACGGGCAGAGCATCGTGCTGAACCTGCTCGAACTCATGCCGTCCATCCCGCACCTGTCCGCGGGCCTGGGCTGGAGCGCGACCAAGGCCGCCTGGGTCGGGGCGCCCTCGAGCACCCTCATCGCCACGGTGGCGGTGGCCACCGGCACGATCGTGCGGCGCGTGGACTCGCGCCGGCTGCTCGGCGCGGGCGCCATCCTGACCGCGGCCGGCCTCGCCCTGCTCGCCGAATTCCACCACAGCGTGCCGCAACTGATGTTCCTGCCCCTCATCACCGCGGCGGGCATCGGCATCTGCATCGCCCTCGTGCCCCTCATGATCATCGAATCGGTCTCAGCCGAGGAACAGACCAAGGCCAACGGCGCGCAGAACCTGATCCAGGGCGTGGGCTTCGCCGTGCTCACCCAGGTCGCCTTCGTCCTCGTCGCCCAGCACGACCACGTCGTGCAGGGAACCGCGTTCTACGCCGACGGCTCCTACCGCAACGCGCTGTGGCTGTTCGCCGCGGTGGCCGTGCTCGCGGCCTTGCTCATCGTCCTGATCCCCAAGGGCGGCCGGATCGGCGACGCCGACGCCGGGGCCGGACCCGAGGAGGCCGCGGACGCCCTGACCGTCTAAGCTCCCGCCGCTTGGCCGCCCCGCGCGATTCGGCTGGCTCCGCAACTGGGCGCGGAGCCGGCCGAGCGCGCTTCTCACGCCGACTCTTCTGGGACCCTCACACAATGGCTCGCCCGGTGGCGGCCAGGCGGACCCTCGTTTCGGCCAGCGAACGGCCAGCTGCGGCCGCTCATTAATGACGCCGCTCGTTAGCATCCAAAGCCGCTAGCCGGCGCCGGGGCTGGGGCCGGTGAATGAGACGGCCGGCCTATTCGGGCCGCGGCTATATCCGCACCGCGGCTCTCCACGGCCACGCTGTCCCGTTAACTCCTGCGGCTGGCGATCTCGTAGAGGGCTATGGAACCCGCGATGCCGGCATTCAGCGACTCCATGCCCGACGACATCGGGATGCTGACCAGCATGTCGCAGGCGGCGGCGACGATGCGGGACAGGCCGCGGCCTTCCGAGCCGACGACGAGGACCATCGGCCCGTCGGCGATGGTCATGTCGTGGACGTCGACCGTGCCCTCGGCATCCAGCCCCGCGACGAACAAGCCGTTGCGCTTGTAGGCCTCCAGGGTCCGGGTCAGGTTGGAGCACTGCGCGACCCGAAGCCGCGACAGCGCCCCGGCGGACGCCTTCCACGCGCCGGCCGTGACGTGGGCGCTGCGCCGGGCGGGCACCAGGACACCTGACGCCCCGAACGCGGCCGCGGACCTGACGATGGCGCCGAGGTTGCGCGGGTCGGTCACGCCGTCCAGGGCGACGATGAGGGGGGCGAGCTGGCCGCTGCCCTGCGTGAGGAGGTCTTCCGGGTGGGCGTACTCGTACGGCCGGACGCGGAGGGCGATGCCCTGGTGGACGGCGTTGTCGGTGAGCCGGTCGAGCTCGAACATGCTGGTCTCCAGCACGGCGATGCCAGCGCCCGCCGCGAGCTGCACTGCCTCGGCGACCCGCTCGTCTTCCTGGGCCCGGCTGGTGACGTACAGGGCCATCGCCGGCACCTTCGCGCGCAGCGACTCGACGACCGGATTGCGGCCGGCGACCATCTCGGGTGAGTCATCACGGCGGTCACGCCGTTCGGTCCCTCGGCCCTGGGCGCCCTGCGTGGGACGGCGCCCGGCTCCCGGCCCGGCGGCCTGGGCGGCCTGGCCACCCTGCGTGGGACGGCGCGCGGCTCCCGGCGCGGCGGCCTTGGCGGCGCGGGTGGCGGCGCGCTGCGCCGGATGGCCAGGGCGCATCTCGGCGGGGGGCGTGGGCCCTTGCCTGCTAGCTTGTCTTTGCCGTACCCACCAGTTCCGGGGCGTGGCTTGCCTGACTTGGTGTAACCGCCGCCTCCTGGCGCGCGGCCCTGGCTCTTCTTGGCGCCCTTGCTGCCGCCACCGGTGTTGCCCGCGCTCATCTGCCGTCCCATCGCTATCGCCTAAGTTCCCAGTGGGGACCTGCCGGCGTCTCCACTACCTCGATCCCGGTGCCTTCCAGGATGTCGCTGATGGAATCCGCCGACGCGTAGTCACCACGTCCCCGCGCCGCTTCTCGTTCCCGCAGCGCCAGCCCGACAAGGGCGTCGATGGCCCGGTTGCGCGGATCGGCCGAGTCCGGCCGGTCACTGAACCGGCCAGCTGCCCAGTGCTGGTCCAGCGGGTCCAGTGCGAGGACCTCGAGCATTGACCGGACCTGGGCCAGGGAAGTGGCAACCGCGTCCCGGTCGCCCACGCTTACAGCGTAGTTGCCATCGTGTACTGTCGCGTGCACGGAGGCCAGCGCCGCCGGGATGGCGAGGTCATCGTTCAAGGCGGCGACGAACGACAACGGCAGGTCCGGGGGCATGGCTGGCCGCGTGCGCCGCCTCGGCGAGGGCGGCTTTCCTTGCCGCTGAGCCGGTGCCTGGGTGAACATGAGTGCCCCGCCAGCCCTGTCGATGAACCGCTCGATGCGCTGGTAGCGAATGGCCGCATCCTCTGCGGCCTGGTCCGTGTAGGTGATCGCCTGGCTGTAGTGGGCCTCGGCGAGAAGGTAGTACCGCAACTCCTGTGGCCGGACGACGCCGAGAGCCTGGCTAAGCGGGACGACCGGCGAGACGGGGCCAATGCAGGCCTGCTGCTCCGATGGCCGTATCTCCGAAGGCTCGGCGAGGGACGCTAGCAGCCAGCGGATCATGACATCGAGGCAGACGGCCACGCGGACCTGGCCGATGTCGGGTATTCGCGGAAGATGGAGCGGCATCGGGGCCAGCCTACGGGAGTGTCTGCCTTCAAGCCGGGTAAAAAGATCGACCCGCTCCGCGACACGCCCTCACCGCAGGCCTAGATCGTTCCATTAAGGCATAAATCTGGATAGCTTTCTTGACGATGAACGTCCATATCCCCCCGCCTGTCCAGGCACCGCTCCCGGCCGAGCAGCGAACTTGGCCCGGTCGGCTCGTGACACTGGCGACAGTCATCGTCGTAGTGGCGGTGGCGGTCGCGACCTTCGTGCTCTCGTACTCCGGGGTGCAGGCGGTCGCCCTGCAGTCCGGCGTGTCCTCCTCGCTTGCCAGGTACTACCCGGGCGTGTTCGATGCCGTGCTCGTCATCGCCTGCGCCGCCGCGCCGCTGCGGGATGCCCGCTTGTGGACCCGGCTCTACACGTGGCTCGTCATCCTCGTCGTGATCGGGCTCGTCGGCGCGATGGACGCCGTGCACGCCATGAGCGTGGCACTGCCGCACCGGCAGACCGCTGGGACCGTAGCGGTGCTCCCGTGGGTGCTGTTGCTGCTGGCGTTCAGCCTATGGCTAGTGGTCCTGCGACACTTCCGGGTCCAGCAGTCGCGTCGGCCCTCCCAGGTGCCGTTTAACGCTCCAGAGTCACCCAACACTCCGGAATTGACCGCTGCCCGGCAAGCCCCGCAACTCCCCCAGGTCACCGACGCCTCGATGGCCGACCAGGCCCCGGAGGCCACCGAGGCGAGCACCAACGCCGGACGTGCCGGGCGCTCGCTCCGGCCCGCCTTGCCGCCCGCGCCCGACCAGGAGGCGGAACGGGACGCAAAGACGGTCGCCGGGCAGACACCGACGGACGATGACCACCGGGAATCCACCGATCCGGCCGGCACCGCGGCTGCTCTGTCCGATGCGACAACCCGCAACGCGACGGCCCGCAACGCGACCGCCCGCGATGCCGCGTCGGTCGATCTCGGCGAGGAACCCGTGGCGGATGAGCCGGGGCAGTCGAGCGAGGCTGATGGGATAACAGAAGTCGGCGGCATACCGTACGCCACCGGGCCACGGCTGCGGCGGGTCCGCTCGCTTCCCGTGCCACCCGCCGAAGACGAGTAGTCCCCCGCAGGCCGTCCGAGCCTGGCGTCTGACAGACAGGGCTTGGCCCAGATCAGGTTGCCGTTAGTTATCGATCTCGGTTTTTACCTGGTGGATGAGCGCCCGGGACTCGCGCTCGGACAGGGCAGCGGCGCGGATCAGGCTGATGATCGTCATCAGGTCCGCAACCTCCTCCCGGCTCTCCACTATCCTCCCGCCACCGTAGCACTCCGTGTAGCACACGCTGGGACTCTCGGCGAACTCGTAGAGGGAGATCGGCCCGTCCGCCCCGGCGTGGTTGTCCGCCGCGTACGGGAGTATCTGAAGGACGATGCCAGGCCCAGTCGATGCCTCAAGCAATCTATCCAGTTGAGTCCCTGTGACGCCCGGCCCTCCCACGACATGGCGCACGACGCTCTCATCTAGTACGTACCACAGCAGCGGTGGATTCTCGCCGGTGATGACCTCTTGCCGTTCGATCCTGTCGGCGACGAGATGGTCGATCTCGTCAGCGCTGTCCATCGGCCGGCCGGATGAGATCAGCGCCCGCGCGTAGCTCTCGGTCTGGAGCAGTCCGGGGACTGTGCCGAGTTCCCAGCCGTGAATGCGGATGGCCTCCCGCTCGAACGGGATGACCGGGGCGAAGAAGGCGGGGTACGCCTCCCGCGCGACCAGTTGCTGGAGCGTCGCGAACGTGCCGGGGGTGCGGAAGAGCTCGTCGCAGCGAGTGGCGAAGTCCGCCGTCGGAGCCTTGTCCATTGTCTCGACCCCGCTGATCAGCGATGCCGAGTAGCCGAGCTTTGTCCCCATCTCGACCTGCGTCCAACCCAGGTGGAGGCGCCACGACCGCAATTGCGAGCCGAATGCGGCGAGCGCGCTGGTCTTCATGTCAGGCACAGATGACTGCACCGGCCCTACCCCCGATTTCACTACGCGATGTATTACTGCACTTACCCCTGGTGCAGTGTGTTCAGCCAACAAAGTTAGTACGGGGCTGGCATCGTTTTCCTGAGAACCCCTCGAAGGCCTATGACGCCATAAAGGAACCGACACGCCAAACGGGGGCGTTACGACCGTGATGATGTACCTCTGGACCGCTTCAGGAAGCGACGCGAAGGCTGCACGACACGCCAGCGGGGTCACCGACAACGCGATCGCGGCACGCAAGGCGGCCGAGTCACTGCTGCAAACCGGCCAGGCGGGGTCTGCCTACATCGAGTGCGCCTACACTGCCATGGGCGCGCGCGCGCTCAGCCTTTGCTACGTACGGACCGGCACCGGATGGTCCGGGCATCTAAGCCAGACGGGAGGGGTGGTCTGGACGCCGTTTCCCGAATCGGAGCGGGTGAGCTAGCGACTCGGGTACACGACAGCGTTGGCCATCGCTGCGATGCCCTCGCCGCGTCCGGCCAGCCCGAGGCCATCGGTGGTGGTCGCGGACAGGCTCACCTGCCCGGTCGCCACGGACAGCGCTTCCGCGAGCACGGCTATCGCCTCCGCACGCCGGGATCCTATCTTGGGACGGTTCCCGATCACGCAGATGGCCACGTTCCCGATGGTGAAGCCTGCCTCGCGGACCAGGCGGGCGGTCTCGCGCAGCAGAGCCGCTCCGGAGGCACCTGCCCACTGCGGTCGCGACGTGCCGAAATGCGCGCCAAGATCGCCAAGCGCTGCCGCCGAAAGAAGTGCATCGCACGCGGCGTGCGATGCCACGTCGCCATCCGAATGTCCTGACAGCCCCGTCTCATCGGGCCACAACAGCCCGGCGAGATGCAGTGGACGCCCCTCCTCAAGTGGATGGACGTCCACCCCAACCCCAACCCGCGGCAAGATCTCCACCCGCGGAGCATACCGAGCAGGCAGACAGGCGATGCACTAGACCCCAGCGGAGCCTGGTGCTAGCGACCCTGTGGCCGCGAATGGGGGTTCCAGGGATCGCCCCCTGGACTAGCACTCGACGCGACGGCCTCGACGAAGGTGCCTCAGGCACCGAGCGCGCGAGGCCGCTGAAGCATCAGTTGGCCAAGACCTCATCCAACAGGGCTTCCGCCTTGTCTTCGTTGGTCTTCTCCGCTAGGGCGAGCTCGCTTACGAGGATCTGCCTGGCCTTGGCCAGCATCCGCTTCTCGCCCGCGGACAGGCCACGTTCCTTGTCCCGGCGCCATAGGTCCCTGACTACCTCGGCAACCTTGTTGACGTCGCCGGACGCCAGCTTCTCCAGGTTGGCCTTGTAGCGCCGCGACCAGTTAGTGGGTTCCTCGGTGTGGGGGGCGCGAAGCACTTCGAACACTCGCTCAAGCCCCTCGGCTCCTACCACGTCCCGCACGCCCACGAGCTCTGCATTGTCAGCGGGGACCCGGACGGTCAGGTCACCCTTATCGACCTTCAGGACTAGGTAGGTCTTCTCCTCGCCCTTGATGGTGCGAGTCTCAACGGCTTCGATGCGAGCAGCCCCATGGTGGGGGTATACGACGGTATCGCCGACCTTAAAAGACATCTGGCAAGTACCCCTTCCGCTGAAGGCCATCTTACCACGACGCGCCCCACCAATAAACTGCCCCAGATGGCAAATATGCAGGTCATTGGGCTATTTTCGAGCACACGCAAGCGCGCTTCGAAGGCTGACCACCCTGGTCCGGGGACACCCGGGAACCCGGCGCGGACCGGATACCTAGGTGCCGGATGCCTAGGGCGTCTGCCCTCGCTGTCCGTCGCCGCTGACGATTAGGTATCTAGTCTACCCCGGTTTCCGCGATCAGTTCCGGAGATCCGCCGTCACCGGCTTCGCGGGCCGGACCGAGCAGGACTCATACTAGGTAGTGGGTAGTCCGCCAGCTAGCGCAAAGATCCAGGGGGAACGGCCTCTGGAACCTCCGGGAGTTGAGGTGCCCTGTGAGCTTCGACCGTGAGCCGGGACCCGACGACGGCAGCCTGCCTCCGGTTGACATCGTGGTCCCGAACGACGCGCGGGCGCTGGCCAGGGATGTCCTGGCCTACCGGCGCGAGATGCGCTCCCGCCGACGGCAGGAGCGTCTTGCCTGGCTAGTGCGCCGACTAGGTCTCACCGGGCATGAGAGCGCCTTCCCGCTGATTGCCGCGTGCGTCGCCCTGGCCTTGCTCGCCGGGACGATGCTATCGGTCACTTCGATCGGTTCCGGGTCGCCGCCCCTCGTGTCGGCCTCGCCCCAGCCGTCGGTGACCAGCCTGCCAGTGGGCGAAGTCCGGCTCGACGACGCGCGGATCGTGCCGACAACCGCGCTGGATGGCTCGCTGCTGGTGCTGGTCGCGCCCAGTTGTAGCTGCGGGACGGCTCTGGAGGACCTCGCGCGGCAGGCCAAGGCGGCCGAAGTCCCGGTCTACTTCATCTACGACGGGCGCAGCACTGACGCGGGCCAGCGCCAGATAACGGCCCGGTACGGCGATGGCGTCGCCCGTACCGTATACGACTTCAAGCGGGTGTTCTTCTTCGCGTTTGCGACGGACCAGGTCACCGCCCTGGTCGCGTACGGCGACGGCATCGTTCACGTGGTCCGGGCGCTTGCCGGCTGGCCCGATCTGCCCCCCGCCCTGCGGAGCCTAAGGGGTACCCAATAGCATTTCTACGCGCCGTAGTGGACTAGGCAGGCCACTTGGCCCGACGGGAGTGCGCTACTCCCTCCCGATAACGTTACCGAGGAGGCATTCGCCGTGATCCGCAGAGGCCTGCTGGCCGGTGCCGTAGCCATGCTGGTCGTGCCTGCGCTCGCCGGGTGCGAGGCCGGGCTTAACGCGCCGACGCTAGAGTTCCACCCCGCATCCGCTGGCGCGCACGCTGTCGTCGACGGGATCTCCATCAACAACCTCTTCGTGCTCGCCGGGCCGTCAGGGTCGTCGTCGCTGCCAGTCGGCTCACAGGCCAGCCTGTTCATGGGCCTGTTCAACAACAATGGGTCGACCAGCGACAAGCTGGTCTCCGTGGCGACAAGCGCCGCCAAGAGCGTCTCGATCACCGGCGGCTCGGTCGCCCTGCCAGCGGGCCAGGGAGTGAACCTCACCGGCCCGCGGCCACAGATCGTCCTCAACGGGCTGACCAAGTCGCTGAGCGGTGGCCAGGAGATCAAGGTGATCCTCGACTTCGCGCAGGCCGGGCCGGTCGAACTGGACGTTCCAGTAGAGCCGCAGTCGTTCTACTACTCGACGCTAGACCAGCCGACCGCGACGCCCGCGCCCACGGCCTCCGTCGGGGCGACGCCGACGGTCGCGCCCACGGCCACCGCGACCCCGACAGGCAACACCACGACCCCGAATAGCTAAGGCCGCAACAGCCAGAACGGGCCGTTCCTAATCCCCGAACGGCCCGTTCTCGGCTTTCTACAGGTCGGCGGTGGCCATCCGCGCCGGTTGGCTTGTAGCGGCGCAGATGGCCAGCTGAGGGCGTTGGCGGCCCTTATCCGACGGACTCGAACTTGTAGCCTAGGCCGCGCACGGTCACGATGTGCCTGGGCTTGGCCGGGTCGGTCTCGATCTTGGCCCGCAGCCGCTTCACGTGGACGTCCAGCGTCTTGGTGTCGCCCACGTAGTCGGCGCCCCAGACCCGGTCGATGAGCTGCATGCGGGTGAGGACGCGGTCGGCGTTGCGCAGCAGGACCTGCAGCAGCTCGAACTCCTTGAGCGGCAGTTGCACCGCCTCGCCACGGACGCTGACGACGTGCCGCTCGACATCCATCCGGACGGGACCTGCCTCAAGCGTCGCCTCGGCGACCTCCTCGACGTCACCTCGGCGGCGCAGCACGGCACGCATCCGGGCGACCAGTTCCCGTGAGGAGAACGGCTTGGTGACATAGTCGTCAGCACCGAGCTCAAGGCCAACGACCTTGTCGATCTCGCTGTCCTTAGCAGTCAGCATGATGACCGGGACGCTGGAGCGCTCCCGCAGCGCCCGGCACACCTCGCTGCCTGGCAGGCCGGGCAGCATCAGGTCAAGGAGGACAAGGTCGGCACCGGTGCGGTCGAATGTCTCCAGCGCATCCGGGCCGGTCGCGCAGACGGCGACCTCGAAGCCCTCCTTACGGAGCATGTAGGAAATGGCATCGCTGAAGGATTCCTCGTCCTCGACCACGAGCACGCGTGTCACTGAACTGCCTCCTGGCGCAGTGGTATCCACAAGGTAAAAATCGACCCCTCGCCTTCGACGCTGCGCACGGCGACGCGGCCGCCGTGGGCGGCCATCACGTGCTTCACGATGGCGAGGCCTAGACCAGTGCCGCCGGTGGCCCGCGAGCGGGCCGGATCTACGCGGTAGAACCGCTCGAAGACGCGCTCAAGGTCCCGTTCCGGGATCCCGATGCCCTGGTCGGCGACGCTGACCTCGACACCGCCGTCGCCGGATCTGCGGACGCTGACCGTGACTTTGGTGCGCTCCGGGCTGTAGACGACCGCGTTCTCCAGCAGGTTACGCACCGCGGTCACGAGAAGGTCCTCAGCGCCCAGGACGCTGAGGCCGCGGGTACCCGTCGAGGCGAGGGCGATGCCCCGCGCGTTCGCCTTCATCCGGCACCGGTCGAGGGCCTCCGCGACGACCATGTCGATCTCCACCGGACGCGGGTCGGGGATGGGCTCGGCCGCCTGGATGCGGTTGAGCGTGATGAGGTCCTGGACCAGGAAGGTAAGCCGAGCGGCCTCCTGTCGCATCCGCCCGGCGAACCGCCGGACGGCCTCGGCGTCGTCAGCAGCGTCCTCGATCGTCTCGGCCAGCAGGGCAAGGGCGCCGACCGGGGTCTTGAGCTCATGGCTGACGTTCGCCACAAAGTCGCGCCGGACCTCCTCGACACGGCGGGATTCGGTCTGGTCCTCGGCGAGGACCAGGACCAGCCCGCCGCCACCCACCGCGCCTGACAGCGGCGCGACCCGGACGGCGAAGTTGGTAGTCCGGCCGGCGTGGCCAGGCGCCTGGACCTCGATCTCGGTGTCCCTGATCTCGCCGTCGCGGCGGACCTGGCGGGCCAGCGCCAGCAGATCGCTGACCATCAGCCGGTCGCCCTTGACGATTCCGAACGCGCGTGCCGCGGCACTAGCCCGCAAGACGCGGTCCTCGCTGTCCACGACAACGGCCGAGGATGAGAGCACAGCAAGGACGGATGCGATCCCGGGCGGGAGCTTCGCTGTCTGCTGCCCGTCCCGGGATCGATTGGCGCGGGGCTGGCGGTCAGGCGCGCCAGCCCGGGTCCTTATGGCCACCGCACTGTTCTTCGACACTGCCGCGCGGATCTATCCCGCGCTGGCGGGCACTGCCGTGACCTGTCCGTACTCACGTATCCGATGGTACGTGGCCGCGCCCAGCCGTCCACAATCCGACGATTGCGGGAAAATTCACACTTTCCTTAATGTTCACTCAAGTTATCCTTGATCCGACATGCAGGATTCATGTGTACTTCACCCGCCGTCACCCGTTTTATGGTTAGCGACCCTGGTTCTTGACCGCTTCCGCCGCCGCGACCGCCGCCTCGGGGTCCAGGTAGCGGCCACCAGGCGTGGTCGGCCTAAACGCCGCATCCAGCTCGTAAAGCAGCGGAATGCCGGTCGGGATGTTCAGCTCGGCAATCGCCGCGTCGCTGACGCCGTCCATGTGCTTGACAAGCGCGCGCAGCGAGTTGCCATGCGCGACGACCAGCACCGCCTTGCCAGCGTCCAGGTCCGGCACAATGGTGTCGTACCAGTACGGGAGCAGCCTGGCGACCACGTCCTTGAGGCACTCGGTGCGCGGCCGCAGCTCCGGCGGCAGCAGCGCGTACCGGGGATCGTCGGCCTGAGATAGCGGGTCGTCGTCGGCGATCGGCGGCGGTGGCACGTCGTAGGAGCGCCGCCAGGTCATGAACTGCTCGTCGCCGAACTCCTGGCGGGTCTGGGCCTTGTCCTTGCCCTGCAGCGCCCCGTAGTGGCGCTCGTTGAGGCGCCAGCTTCGATGCACTGGCAGCCAGCTGAGGCCAGCCGCCTCCAGGGCGTAATTAGCGGTCTGGATAGCCCGGGTAAGGACAGACGTGTGGACCACGTCGGGGCGCAGGCCCGCGTCCAGCAGCATCCGGCCGCCGGCCGAGGCCTCCTGGATGCCCTTAGCCGCCAGTGGCACGTCCACCCATCCGGTGAACAGGCCCTTGGCATTCCATTCGCTTTCACCGTGGCGCAATAGCACGAGGGTTCCCATGCCAGCCAGAGTAGCCGCCGCGACCCCGGTTCGTCAGCCTCACCTCAGCCCCCACAGGCCCGCGGTGGACTTCCCCACCCCAGCAGGCAGGAAGCCCCAACAGGCCAGCAGACGGGAAGCCTCACAGGCCGGCAGTGGATTGTCCCCAGCCCGGCAGACGGGAAGCCCCAGGGGCCCGCGGTCTTTGCGGGTTCCCCTGGGAAGGGGGTCTTAGGGGGTCTCCCCCTATGACGGGGGGTCGACAGGGGGGTCGCCCCCCGGGGGTAAGCAGGGTCGTCCCCCCGGGGCAGGGGAACACAGCGCGATTGGGCGCGGTTGGTTACATCTGTGTCTACTACGCCCCACCACGCGCCTAGACGGATCGCTGCCATCAGCGTGCACACCTCGCCACTCGACCAGCCGGGAACCGGTGACGCGGGCGGCCTGAACGTCTATGTCGTCGAGGTGACGCGACGCCTGGCGGAGCGCGGCATCGAGGTTGACATCTTCACCCGAGCGGTCTGCCGCGACACGCCGCCGCTGGCAGAGCTAGCGCCGGGCGTGACCGTCCGCAGCGTCCCAGCCGGTCCTTTCGAGGAGCTGGACAAGGCAGACCTGCCTAGCCAGGTCTGCCAGTTCACCCTGGAGGTGCTGCGCGCCGAGGCGGAGGCTGAGCCTGGCAGGTACGACCTGATCCACGGGCATTACTGGTTGTCCGGGCTGGTGGGCGCGGCCGCCAAGGAGCGCTGGCGGGTGCCGCTCGTGCAGTCGATGCACACCCTCGGCAAGGTGAAGAACGCCGCGCTCGCCGCTGGTGACCCGGCCGACGCCGCCGACCGGATCCGGGGCGAGCACGAGGTGGTCGCGGCCGCCGACCGGCTGGTCGCGAACACCGCCCAGGAGGCCAGCCACCTCGTGGAGCTCTACGGCGCGGATCCCGCCAAGGTGCGAACCGTCAATCCTGGCGCCAACCTGAGCGTCTTCTCCCCTTGCGACACGCCGCAAGCACAGGCGCGGATCCGGCACAGGCTTGGCCTGGCACCCGACGCGATCGTCTTGCTGTTCGCCGGGCGAGTTCAGCCACTCAAGGGCCCGGACGTCATTTTGAAGGTAGCGGCGCGGCTCGTCGAGAGCGACCCTGCGCTGCGGGAGAAGGTTCGGGTCGTTCTGGTCGGCGGGCCTAGCGGGAAGGCGTCGCGGGCGGATCCTGACGGCATGCGGGAACTGGCCACCCAGCTGGGAATTGGTGACCTGCTGCGGCAGGAGCCTCCGTGCCCGCAGGCCGAGCTGGCCGACTGGTACCGGGCCGCGACGCTGGTGCTGACCCCGTCGCACTCGGAGTCCTTCGGCCTCGTCGCGCTTGAGGCACAAGCGTGCGGGACCCCGGTGGTGGCCGCGAGCGTCGGAGGGCTGCGCACGGCCGTTCGGCACGATTATTCTGGGATACTCGTTGATGGGCATGACCCGGCGGCTTGGGAGCGGGTAATCAGACAACTGCTCACCGCGCCACGCCGCCTGGCCACGTTGTCGGAGGGTGCCCGACGGCACGCGTCCGCTTTCGGCTGGTCCGCCACGGTCGAGCGGCTGACGTCAGTGTATGCCGGTGCCCTGCAGTGCTATTCGGAAGGACAGTCCGTAGTCCCCCCCGAAGGCATGGCCGCTGCCAGAGTCGGTGCTTAGGTTGAGGTAAACATGGCGACCGGGGAAGCTGATAGCGACACCGCGAGTGCTATCGGGAAAGCGCTTGACGAACTTGGGCTGCCCTACGAGCGCCCCGAGCCTGGCGCGTACCTGGTTAAGCTCGAGGGCACGCACAAGCTCGCCACGATGACCTGGCTGATCGTCGGCCAGCATAGCCTGCAGGTGGAGGCGTTCTTCTGCCGGCAGCCCGATGAGAACCACGCTGAGTTCTACCGCTTCCTGCTGACCAGGAGCGCCCGGATGTATGGCGTTCACTTCGCCTTGGACAAGCTCGGGGATGTCCACCTGACCGGACGGCTGCCTCTTGCCGCCACGGAAGCCGGTGAACTAGACCGGCTGCTCGGCTGCGTGCTCAGCTACTGCGACGAGACGTTCGACGAGGCACTGAAGATCGGCTTCGGCACGGCCATCAGGCGCGAGTGGGCGTGGCGAGCCAAGCGCGGTGAGAGCCTGGCCAACCTCATGCCCTTCAAGTCCCTCATCGACGGGGACGCGTGATGGATGGCCTGCGCGCGATGGCCGGAGTCAGCGCGACTGGCGCGCTCGCGCTGCACCACGTCACCCTCAATGTCCACGTCCCTGTGCACGTGACGGTCGATAACCTGCTGTGCGTCATATTCGCCCTGCTCACGTCCGCGAGCAATGCTGCCGCCTCGGTCTTGCAGCGTAAGGCCGCCGCCCAGGTCCCGCCCGAGAGCGCCATGCACGTCTCGCTTATCAAGGACCTCCTCGGCCGCCGGATCTGGCTGGCCGGGATCGGCCTGGTGCTCGTCGCCGCCGTGTGCCAGGCCGCCGCGCTGGCAAGCGGCCCGATCGCGCTCGTGCAGCCGATCTTCATCATCGAGCTCCCTGTCACGCTGTTGCTCGCGGCGCTGGCCAATGGCCGTTCCCCGCGACTGCTGCCGTGGACCTCTATCGCGGCGACGACCTTCGGCCTCGGTGCCGGGCTGGCCTGCGCCGCTCCCAGCGGGGCCGTCGAGACCGCCTCGAACACCACCTGGATCATCACGCTCATCGTCACGGCGGGCTTCGAGCTGGCACTGATCGCCACGGCACTGCCGCTGCGCGGCGAAGGGCGAGCCGCCCTGCTCGGGCTGGCGGCCGCCTGCGGGTATGCCCTGACCGCCGCGCTGATGAAGAACGCGATGGCCGACCTAGGCACTGGTGGCGGGATTGGCCTGCTCACTGGCTGGCACATCTACGCGACGGCCGTCGCGGGGGTGGGCGCGCTGTTCCTGCTGCAAAACGCGCTGCAGGCAGGCACTCTCGTCGCCTCTCAGCCGATGCTGACGGTGGGCGACGCGCTGATCAGCATCAGCTACGGCGTCACGCTTTACAACGAGACCCTGCGAACCGGCTGGTGGCTGGTACCGCAGCTCGTCGCGCTCCTGGCAATCATCTATGGCTGCGTCCAGACCGCGAAATCCCCGATAGCGTCAGAAGGCGGACCATCTAGCACGGTGGACCGCCTCCCAGGTACAGTAACGTCGTGAACAGGCTGGGCGAGCTCGAGCGGGCCATCATGGAGGAACTCTGGCGGACGGACTCGGCGCTGACAGTCAGAGAAGTCAGCATCGGCCTTCCCCAGACCCTGGCACACACCACCGTGATGACGGTGCTTGACAGGCTGGCGAAAAAAGGGTTCGTGCGCAGGGAACGAGATGGCCGTGCCTGGCGGTACCGCCCGGCAGCGACCCGAGAGGCATATGTGGCTGAGCTGATGCTCACCGCACTCGACCAGACCGGCGACCGGGGTGCGGCGCTCGCGCGATTCGCGCAGAGCGTTACCGGTGCCGAGGCGGACATGCTGCGCGAGGCACTCTGCCACCTTGACGAGCTTCAGCCGTCCGAAGGAGATACCGGGAACGGGTTATGGGGGAACTGGCCGAAGCGACATTGCTCGCCGCGGTCGCCGTGGGAAGCGTGCAGGGTGCAAACGCGTTGGTATGCGCCTCCTGGCCACGCAGGTCCCCGGCGGCCGCGATTTTGCTGTGGCAAGCGCTCGGCCTGGCCGGCGGCCTGGCGGCGGTAGGAGCACTTGTCGCGGTCGGCGTGAACGATGAGGGCACCGGCGTCGTAGGCGGCGTGCTCATCGTGGGGCGGCAGCTGGCCAGTGGGGAGCTCACCAGGCACCGGGAACCGCCCTTGGCCACCCTCGCGCAGATCACCTGTCTCGTGGCCGGAGTCGCGCTGCTGGCCATTTTGTGGTGGGTGCTGCTGATGGCCTTCGCGGCGGTGGTGCAGGCCCGGCGACGGCAGCGGGAACTGCTCGCGCTGCTGGCGCACGGTGACCCGAAGGCGCCCGGTGCCCTGGTCGTAGACCACCCCACCGCGGCGGCCTACTGCCTGCCGGGCATCCGGTCACGGATCGTCGTCAGCGTCGGGACCCTGGACCTGCTCGCGCCCGCCGAGCTAGCGGCCGTGCTCGCGCACGAGCGTGCCCACCTGCGGGCCCGGCACGACCTGGTGCTCATCCCGTTTACCTCGCTGCGCCGGGCGTTCCCCCGGTCGCGGGTCATGGCGCAGTCTTACCGGACGGTCGCGCTGCTCGTTGAGATGATGGCCGACGATCACGCGCTGCGCGCGCTGCCCGCTCCGGAGCTGCAGACCGCCAGGGAGCTACTGCCAGCTCGGGAGCTGGCCAAGGCGCTGCTGCGATTCGGCGTGGCCGGCGCCAACTGCGCGCCGGAGGGTGCGCTGACCGTGACCGGGGCTGCCACGGCCAGGGCCGGGCGTGCCGCTGCCAGGCCGTTGAGCGCTGGCCCCTCAGGCACTGGGGCATCCGGGGGTACCGGGGGTACCGGGGGCGAGATCACGGCCCGGGTGAGCCGACTGCTCGAGCCGCCGCCACCGCTGCCCCGCCTCGTTCAGGCTGGCATTGTCTTCGCTGCGGCGCTGCTGGTGAGCGGCGTCGTGCTCCTGCTGGTAATACCGTTACGGCGCCTGCACGGGGGCCTGGCCAGGGTCCCGTGCAGGCGACTCGTTACCAGGGACCGTAGCGCCCGTTGCTGGTCCCGCGTCCCTTCCGGTACTCCTTGACCTTCGGCCGGACATCGACGTGGTAGATCGCGGCGGCCGCGAACGCCGCTACCGCGAGTATCGACGTGAGGTTGCCAACCGCGGCGGACGCGAGTCCGACGGCACTGGCGACGCCGAGGATGATCAGCCAGATCTGCTTGGTCTGCTTGCCGGCCGCCTGGAACGCGGCCGTCGGCCGACGAACCGCGTCGATGAGTGCCCACAGCTCGACGGCAAACGCCGCGAGCAGGAGCAGGGCGAAGAAGATCGTGAGGGGCGCGAGGGCTGCCGCCAATAATTCCGATCACAGAGTTCAACCTACCTGTTCTCAGGCCTAATCAGCAGGGGAGTCGGCGGTGGGAGGCTCGTCGTGGGGCTCGCGGGTGACCGCGATCACCTCGGCGGTCGTCTCCGAGGGCTGCGCCTCGCGGCGGAACGACTCGTAGATCTCGACCAGTACCTGCTTTTGCCGCTCGGTCAGCTGCGGGTCGGTCATTAGCGCCGAGCGCACGCCGGAGTCGCCTGGGCGGTCCTCAAGGATCCCGGCCTGCACGTACAGTGCCTCTGCCGAGACCCGCAGGCCCCTGGCGACCTGCTGGAGGATCTCCGCGCTCGGCTTGCGAAGCCCGCGCTCGATCTGGCTGAGGTAAGGATTCGAGATCCCGGCCGCCTCGGCAAGCTGGCGTACCGACTTCCCCGCCTGCTCCCGCTGCTGCCTGATGTACTCGCCAATGCTGGTCATGGCCTGCCTTCCCGCGCGGCCGCAACGTCAAGCCACGCTCTGCCTCCAGCTTGCTTTCTCTCACCTCTATGCTATCTCGGCTGCTTGCATATGCAAGCAGCCGAGCCTTTCCCGGGTCAGCTCAAGCCTTTCCCGGGTCAGGGGGTGGCTTTCCCGGGTCAGGGGGTGGCGACCGCCGACAGATGCTGCCGGGCGAATGCGAGGGTCTCCGCCAGGTCAGCTATTCGGCCCTCGCGGCTGGGGGCACGCCTGGTGTTGACCTCTGCGACGATCACTCCCCGGTAGCCGGTCGCGGCCAGGCCTCGCAGCAGCTCGGCACAGGGCTGCCTGCCCCGGCCGGGTACGAGGTGCTCATCGAGTACCAGCCCCTGCTGGGCGCCGCCGATACCGTCCGCCAGGTGCACGTGAGCAAGTCGTCCCGCTAGGCCGTTGGCCATTGACATGGCGTCGGACCCGGAGGCGGCGGTGTGCGAAAGATCGAGTGTGACGTTCGGCACATCGAGATGATTTGGGTCCCAGTGCGGTGCAAACCCTGACATCGCGGCGGTGCCGGCCCTGATCGGGAACATGTTCTCCACCGCGAAGGTCACATCGGTCTCCTCGGCGATCTTGGCCATTCCCTGCTCGAAACCGCGCACGTAGTCACGCTGCCAGCGAAACGGGGGGTGCAGCACGACGGTCTTCGCGCCCAGGCGCTCAGCGAGATCCTTGGCCCTGATCAGCTTGGCCCACGGCTCACGGCCCCAGACGAGCTGGGTGAGCAGCAGGCTCGGCGCGTGCACCGCCAGGACGGGCACCTGGTGGTAGTCAACCAGCCTTGCCAGGGCGTCACCATTTTGGCTGACCGGGTCGGTGTAGACCATGACCTCGACACCGTCGTAGCCGAGCCGCGCGGCCACGTCGAAGGCGTCCGGAGTGCGTTCGGGGTAGACAGAGGAAGAGGACAGCGCTACGGGAATCGGTGATAGCCCAGGCACGACAGCCAGCTTATGCGGCCCGCAAATGTCGGTACCCCTCGGTATGGTGCCACCATGGCGAAGTCGGTGTCGGGATTCCGCTGCACGGAGTGCGGCTGGCAGACCCCTAAGTGGACCGGACGCTGCGGGGAGTGTCAGGCGTGGGGGACGGTCGAGGAGATGGCCCCATCCCGGCTGGTCCGAGCCGGAATTCGGGCGGCCGGCTACGGCGGCGGTGGCGCCCGCGCGGCTGGCGGGCAGCGCGGGCTGGGCGCGCTCGGCGGCGGCCCGGTGAGCACGCCGGCCGTGCCGATCGGCCAGGTCGACGCCACCGCGGCCAGCGCCCGGCCCACTGGCCTGGACGAGCTTGACCGGGTTCTCGGCGGTGGCCTGGTGCCCGGTGCGGTGCTGCTGCTGGCCGGAGAGCCGGGCGTGGGCAAGTCAACCCTGCTGCTAGAGGCGGGGGCACTGGCCGCCGCGTCGGGGCCGGTTCTCTACGTCACCGGGGAGGAATCGGCCGCGCAGGTGCGGCTGCGGGCGGACCGGATTGGCGCGGTCAGCGAGAACCTGTACCTGGCAGCGGAGACCGACCTGGACGCGATCATCTCGCATGTCGCGGCCGTGGAGCCGACCCTGTTGATCGTGGACTCGGTGCAAACGATCTCCGTCGCCGGGGTGGACGGCGTGCCTGGTGGCATAACCCAGGTCCGGGAGGTCTCGGCGGCGCTCACGGCCGTGGCCAAGGAGCGCGCCCTGCCAACGATCCTGGTCGGCCACGTGACGAAGGACGGTGCCGTCGCCGGCCCTCGCACGCTGGAGCACCTCGTTGACGTGGTGCTGCACTTCGAGGGGGACAGGCACTCCCGGCTGCGCATGGTCCGCGCGGTGAAGAACCGCTATGGCCCGACCGATGAGGTCGGCTGCTTCGACCTTGGCGAGTACGGCCTGATTGGCCTGGCCGACCCGAGCGGGCTGTTCCTGTCCAGGCATCACGAGCCAGTGCCGGGAACCTGCGTGACCGTGACCCTGGAAGGCAAGCGCCCGCTGCTCGCGGAGGTGCAGGCACTGGTGGCGCAGTCGTACCTCGACGTGCCGCGCCGGGTCACCTCCGGGCTGGACTCCTCACGAGTCGGGATGGTGCTCGCGGTGCTGGAGCGGCGGGCCGGGGTGAAGATCGGCAAGGCCGATATCTTCGCCGCGACCGTGGGCGGGGTACGGCTCACCGAGCCGTCCGTGGACCTGGCGGTGGCACTGGCGATGGCGAGCTCGGTGTCCAACCTGGCCATTCCACCGGGCGTGATCGCGTTCGGCGAGGTCGGCCTTGCCGGGGAGGTACGCCCGGTCGCGGGCGTGCCAAGGCGCGTCACCGAAGCCGAGCGGATGGGATTTCGCCGGGCGATCGTTCCTGGTGGAGCCTCCGGTCCGACATCCGGCAGCAGCGGCATCGAGGTCGTGGAGGTGGATAACGTCGCGGCGGCCGTGCAGGCGGCGCTCATGGACTGATGCTGACGGTCACCGTGTCAGGGTGAAGGTGCGTACCGGACTGGACTCGCCGTCCGCCGTGGCCACCACATCAAAGGTGCCAGTGGCCGCGGCCGGGACTGATCCCGCGCATCCCGCGGTGCCCGCCTGCCGGTTCCAGGCGATGGTCGCCACCCTTGGAACGCCCGCCGTGAACCGCACCGGGCCCGATCCGGGTGCCAGTCCGCGCCAGTCGCACGCGGCGGAGTCCCACACGACATGGCTGTGGCTGGTGACCATCACGCGCAGGGCCGAGGGGCCGTATGCGAGGTCGCAGGCTCCGGGTGCCGTGGACACCGCGTAGACCTCAAACTGAGGCCGCTCGCCTGGGCCGTATCGTGCCTGGCTGGTGAACAGGCTAAGCACGATGCTGGCCGGCGAGCAGGCCGCTGGCGACAGGGGTGCGGCACCCGGTGACAGTGTCCGCGGGGCCGTCGCCATCCCTGGCGACGGCGGCGACGGCGCCGGCGGCCGGCCATCCACCGGGGCGTAGCTCCCTGGGCCAGATTGCGGGGTGGGCCTGGGCCCGGAAGGCAGCCCGTACGCGGCGGGGGGAAGCGTGTCACGAACCGGCAGTGCCGCATGCGCGTTACTCCGGCCCGCGACATCGATCGACTTCGCCGGCCCAAGCAGGACGGACAGCCCCCACGTCATCCCGCCGAGGACCGCGAACCCGCTCGCCAGGATGAGGAATCGCCGCCGCCAGTAGGAGCCGGGATCGCGGTAATCGCTCACTCCCCAGGCACCGAGGCCACTGCTGGTGCCGCTCAGTTCACCGCTCAGGTCACCACCTGGCGGGGCGTCACGCCAGTACGCGCCGGTATCGCCAGCCACCACGCAATTACTGTCTGTATCTGAATCCACACGGACAGTATTACTCACGGGAGGCGGTCGCGGGCGCAGAAGCCGTCAACGCCACAGAGGCCGTATCGTTTCGTATGCCCTTGAGTTATACGCAGCCGGTGCTGGAGTGGTATGCGGCAAACGCTCGGGACCTGCCGTGGCGACGGCCAGGGACCAGCCCGTGGTCGGTGCTGGTCAGCGAGATCATGCTGCAGCAGACGCCAGTCAGCCGGGTCCTGCCAGCCCACCAGGCGTGGCTCGAGCGCTGGCCCACGCCGGCGGCACTCGCCAAGGAGGCATCAGGCGAGGCGGTTCGCCAGTGGGGCAGGCTCGGCTACCCACGGCGGGCCTTGCGACTACATGAGACCGCCCGCATCGTCACCGAACGACACGATGGCATCATCCCGGACGACCACGACACCCTCAGGAAGCTGCCGGGCATCGGCGCGTACACCGCCGCAGCGGTCGCAGTCTTCGCCTTCGGCGGCCGCCACGCGGTGCTCGACACTAACGTGCGACGCGTTCTTGCCAGGCTAGCCAGCGGACGGCAGTTCCCGGGGACGCAGCCCTCCGTCGCTGAGTACCGGCTCGCGGAGGAACTACTGCCAGCCGATCCGGCAGTAGCCGCCAGGTGGTCGGTGGCGGTGATGGAACTGGGGGCGCTCACCTGCAGCGCGGCACGCCCCCGGTGCGGGGACTGCCCGGTGGCGGGGCAGTGCGCCTGGCGGGCGGCCGGACAGCCGCTGTCTAGCGAACGACGGCCCGGGCAACGCTATGAGGGCACCGACCGGCAGTGCCGGGGAAGGCTGCTCGCGCTGCTGCGAGAGTCTCCCGTGCCACTGAGCGCGGAGCACCTGGACGTCGCCTGGCCAGACGCGGCACAGCGCGCCCGCGCGCTCGATGGCCTGGTAGCCGACGGCCTGGTCGACCCACTGCCCGACGGCCGCTTCGCCCTGTTAGCCCGCTCGCGCCGCAGGCACGCTCGCTCCGCTCGCGTTACGCTGCCGTACGCGAAAGGCCCCCTCCCGGGCGGGGAGGGGGCCTTATGGCCGTTTAGGCGGTTAGGCCAGTTAGCCCATCGCGGACGCGGTGCCGGGTCCCTCACTGGCGGCGCTGCCGCCGGAGGACGGCTTGCTGCTGCTGCTGATGATCGAGTCGCTCGCCAGGGACGCGCCCACCGGAACCGCCTCGGGGACGGACTCGGGCTTTGGCTTCCCGGTGAAGGTGAATTTCGCCTCCTCGCCGTCGCCCTCGCTGTCGACGATGACGATCGTCCCCGGCCGGAGCTCGCCGAACAGGATCTTCTCCGACAGCGAGTCCTCGATCTCCCGCTGGATCGTGCGGCGCAGCGGCCGCGCGCCGAGCACCGGGTCGTAGCCCCGCTTGGACAGCAGTTCCTTGGCGGCCGGCCGCAGCTCGATGGCCATGTCGCGGTCCTTGAGCCGGTCGTCGACCTTGGCGATCATCAGGTCCACGATGGAGAAGATCTCCTCCTGGGCCAGCTGGTGGAACACGATGATGTCATCGACACGGTTGAGGAACTCGGGGCGGAAGTGCTGCTTGAGCTCCTCGCCGACCCTGGCCTTCATCCGGTCGTAGGAGCCGCGGGTCTCGCCCGTGCGGGCGAAGCCGACCGAGACGCCCTTGGAGATGTCGCGTGTCCCCAGGTTGGTCGTCATGATGATCACGGTGTTCTTGAAGTCGACCGTGCGGCCCTGCGCGTCGGTGAGGCGCCCGTCCTCAAGGATCTGCAGCAACGAGTTGAAGATGTCCGGGTGGGCCTTCTCGACCTCATCGAACAGGACCACCGAGAACGGCCGGCGACGCACCTTCTCGGTGAGCTGGCCGCCTTCCTCGTAGCCGACGTAGCCCGGCGGGGAGCCGAACAGCCGGGAGACTGTGTGCTTCTCCATGTACTCAGACATGTCTAGCTGGATCAGCGAGTCCTCGTCGCCGAAAAGGAACTCGGCGAGCGTCTTGGACAGCTCAGTCTTGCCGACACCGGACGGCCCTGCGAAGATGAACGACCCGCCGGGGCGCTTGGGGTCCTTCAGGCCGGCCCGCGTACGGCGGATCGCCTGGGACAGCGCCCTGATCGCGTCGTTCTGCCCGATGACCCGGCGGTGTAGCTCGTCTTCCATGCGCAGGAGCCGCTGGGACTCCTCCTCGGTCAGCTTGAAGACCGGGATGCCGGTCGCGGTGGCGAGGACCTCCGCGATCAGCTCCTCGTTGACCTCGGCGACGACGTCCATGTCGCCGGCCTTCCACTCCTTCTCCCGGGCAGCCTTCTTGGCAAGCAGCTGCTTCTCGGTGTCCCGGAGGGCGGCGGCCTTCTCGAAGTCCTGGGAGTCGATGGCCGACTCCTTCTCCTTGCGGACCTGGGCGATCTTCTCGTCGTACTCACGCAGGTCCGGCGGAGCGGTCATGCGGCGGATGCGCATCCGCGAGCCGGCCTCGTCAATGAGGTCGATCGCCTTGTCCGGCAGGAACCGGTCGCTGATGTAGCGGTCCGCGAGCTGAGCCGCGGCGACTAGCGCACCGTCGGTGATGGACACACGGTGGTGCGCCTCGTAGCGGTCCCGCAGGCCCTTGAGGATCTCGATGGTGTGCGCGATCGTCGGCTCGGCCACCTGGATGGGCTGGAAGCGCCGCTCGAGGGCGGCGTCCTTCTCCAGGTACTTGCGGTACTCATCCAGCGTGGTGGCGCCGATGGTCTGCAGCTCGCCGCGGGCCAGCATCGGCTTGAGGATAGAGGCGGCGTCGATGGCGCCCTCGGCCGCGCCCGCCCCGACAAGAGTGTGAATCTCGTCGATGAACAAGATGATGTCACCGCGGGTGCGGATCTCCTTGAGGACCTTCTTCAGCCGCTCCTCGAAGTCACCGCGGTAGCGGGAGCCAGCCACCAGGGCACCCAGGTCGAGGGTGTAGAGCTGCTTGTCCTTGATGGTCTCAGGGACCTCGCCCTTGACGATCTTCTGCGCCAGGCCCTCAACCACCGCGGTCTTGCCAACGCCGGGGGCGCCGACTAGGACCGGGTTGTTCTTGGTGCGTCGGGACAGCACCTGCATGACGCGCTCGATTTCCTTTTCCCGGCCGATAACCGGGTCGAGCTTGCCCTCGCGCGCGCCCTGCGTCAGGTTGCGTCCGAACTGGTCGAGCACGAGCGACGTCGATGGCGCCGACTCGCTGGACCCGGCCGCGGCCGACGCGGGCTCCTTGCCCTGGTAGCCGTGCAGCAGCTGGATCACCTGCTGGCGGACCCGGTTCAGGTCAGCACCCAGCTTGACGAGCACCTGCGCTGCCACGCCGTCACCCTCGCGGATGAGGCCGAGCAGGATGTGCTCAGTGCCAATGTAGTTGTGGCCGAGCTGCAGCGCCTCTCGCAGCGATAGCTCAAGCACCTTCTTGGCACGTGGCGTGAAAGGGATATGTCCCGACGGCGCCTGCTGGCCCTGGCCGATGATCTCCTCGACCTGCTGGCGAACCGCCTCCAGGCTGATGCCCAGCGACTCAAGCGCCTTAGCCGCCACGCCTTCACCCTCGTGGATGAGGCCTAGGAGGATGTGCTCGGTGCCAATGTAGTTGTGATTGAGCATCCTGGCTTCTTCTTGGGCCAGGACAACAACCCGCCGCGCTCGGTCGGTGAACCGCTCAAACATCTCGTCGCTCTCCTCACAGCGGGGGATCCGGCAGGCTCTGGCGTGCCTGTCCTGCTCCGCATGGTAGCCGCGTGCCCGACCCTGGACTTAACGCAATATGCGTCAACTACAGGAGAAGTTCCCCGGACACAGCGTCTGTACCCCATCCAACAGCGTGAACTAGCGCTGTAGTTCCAAGTACGCCACTAGCGAACGGACCCCATCCGGGCAGATGCCAGACCGCGAACGGCCCCATGGCGGCCCTGCACGCCGAGGGGTGAGGGCGACCCCACGGCGGCATACATAGTCGGGCCGCATCCCGTAGTAGGAGTGCGGGTCGGGCAGTACGGAGTCGGGCAGCACTGACCGCCGCGGTGTCGAGGCGGTGCAACAGCAGCCGAAGCGACGGCGGGCGATCGCAGGACTGTGCCCCGTACGGGACGAAAGCCCAGAAGGCCGTCTTGCCTCGCCAGCCCGCTCAGGGCGGCTAGTGAACGGCTTCGTACTCGGCGACGATGTTGGCTGGGATTCGGCCGCGCGCATTGACCTCGTAGCCGTTTGCCTTGGCCCACTCGCGGATTCGCGCGCTCCGCTCACGACCGTCGCCGCTGCGCGCGCGACGGGGGCGCTCCTTGGCGGCGGCCTTCGTCGCTTTGCGCGCGTGTTCCACATAGTGGGCGAGTTCTTCGCGAAGCTTGCCAGCGTTGCCGGAGCTTAGATCGATCTCATACGACGCACCGTCGAGACCAAAGGTCACCGTCTCGGTCGCCTCGCTACCGTCGAGATCATCGACAAGAAGCACTTGTACCTTCTGGGCCACGGAACATCCCCTCTGTGGGAGCAACCTATTTGGTTGCCAAACATATACCCACGATCTTGCCTTGTACAATTCGTCGCGGCAGATTCGTATGTATGAACGGCGCGCTCAGCAGTTCCGCACCTGCGCGCCCAGAGTCGGCACGGCCCGGCACCCTGTGTAGTACGACGCCTTAACACACGTACAGCAACGCTGCGTAACCGAACATTCGGCACATCATCCTCGATAGCCGACATCGTGGACGATAGATAATGCCGATGTGACCTAATTTTTCCTAGACCTTCGCTTCCAGGGTCCAGCTAGCGCCCGGTTTCGCCGTCATCTAGCCTGTCGGTTCCCGCTGGCACAGCTGAACTAGACCCGCCGGCCGGCGGGCGCCGCTTCGGCGCGAGTTCGCGACGGAGTAGTGCGCCCAGGCCGACAAGGAAGGCCACGCAGACAATGACGGGCGGTGCAAGCGCCGCAAGATCCTGCAGCATACAGGCCATACTACCCGATAAGGAACCCGCCCCGAGGCGCGGCCGACCTGTGGCTGCCGGCTACGGCCCCTAAGCGCATACAGAGAATACACTTAGCGTGGCTTGAGCGACACATGACAGGCTGTGCATATCACCACATCCACGCACAAGGACGGCACGTGCCTTTGGCACATTCAGAGCCTCAGCAGCATCCTGGTGTTACCAAGCGTGTTCGGCTTCACTCGATCTAGTTCCAGGAACTCCGCTACTCCGTCGTCGTAAGAACGCAGCAGCTCCGCGTACACCTCGGGGGCGACCGGGGTGCCGTAGATTTCGCGGAACCCGTGGGCAGCGAAGAAGTTCACCGCGAACGTCAGGCAGAATACCCGCGCCACCCCGACGGCCCGGGCGCGCTCCAGCAACTCGTCCACGATCAAGTGGCCGAGGCCGTGACCACGCAGGCCGACGTGCACGGCGACTGTCCGTATCTCGGCCAAGTCTTCCCACATTACGTGCAGCGCTCCGCAGCCGACAGCCGTCCCGTCGGCGGAACTCTCGACGACGCAGAACTCCAGTATGTCCTCGTAGAGATTCACCGTGTGCTTGTCTAGCACCCGTCCCGATCCGACGTTCTGGTCGATCAGCGCACGGATTACCTGCACATCCTGGGTGCGCGCTTGCCTCACTCTGTACCCCATGGCGGCACCACTGTATCCGCACTTTCTGCAGGCCCGCTGGATGGGCCTGGTCTTGTTCTATGCCTAGCCATGGACCAGTCCGGTTTCGCAGTCCTTACGGACTGCCAAAAGTTGACTCCAAGGCCTACCCGGTCACGGTATCGTGCGTCGTTGTGCGTGGAGTAAGACGCCTTGTACCACTCGCGGCCACCACGGCGGCCTTGGCCATCATGTTGCCCGTCGGTGCTAGCGACGCGCAGACCATGCTGCCCAAGCCGACCCTGGCAGCCCCGAGCAGTTCCTCGACCAAGCCTCGATCGTCGCGGCGCTGAACACCGAGGCGGGGATGCGCCTGTCCGGCCTGCAGGACGAGCAGCAGGCCGCCCGGCGTCACGGCGGCCAGCCCAAGCGGGCGGGGGTCTGGGGGGTGGTGTGTACCCCCCAGAAAATGTGTGTACCCCCCAGAAAATTAAATCCTTACGAACGGGAACAGGGAGGTCTCCCGGATGCTCTCGCCGGTCAGCATGATCATCAGGCGGTCGATGCCCATGCCCATGCCGCCGGTGGGCGGCATCGCGTACTCCAGCGCCCGCAGGAAGTCCTCGTCTAGCTGCATGGCCTCCGAGTCGCCACCGGCGGCCAGCAGCGACTGCGCGGTGAGCCGCTCCCGCTGCACGACAGGGTCGATTAGCTCCGAGTAGCCAGTTCCCAGCTCGGCACCGAATGCCACCAGATCCCAGCGTTCCGCCAGCCGTGGCTCGGTGCGGTGCTGGCGGGTTAGCGGCGACACCTCGACTGGGAAGTCGCGGTAGAACGTCGGCTCCACCGTCTGCTTCTCCACCAGCCGCTCGTACATTTCCAGCACCACCTGGCCGGCATTCCATGACGGCTGCAGCGGCACGTCCGCCTTGTCGCACAGTGCACGCAGTTGCGGCTCTGGCGTGTCCACGGTCACTTCCTCGCCGAGCGCGTGGGAGATCGCCTCATGCACCGTCAGCGACTTCCACTGCCCGCCAATGTCGTACTCGTCCCCGTCAGCCCGCCGGATCACCGTCGAGCCGAACGCCGCCACCGCTGCGCCCTGCGCCAGCGACTGCGTCATCTCCCCAATGGTGTTGTAGTCCCCGTACGTCTCATAGGCCTCGAGCATGGTGAACTCTGGGTTGTGAGTGGCGTCCGCTCCCTCGTTGCGGAAGTTCCTGCCGATCTCGAAGACCTTCTCGATCCCGCCGACGACCAGCCGCTTCAGGTACAGCTCAAGCGCGATCCGCAGGTACACCTGCATGTCATACGCGTTGTAGTGCGTGATGAACGGCCGGGCATTCGCCCCGCCGTGCAGCGCGGTCAGGACCGGTGTCTCCACCTCGATGAAGCCCCGCGAGACCAGCGCCGAGCGCACCGAGTGCACGACCGCGGAGCGCATCTCGGCCATCCGCCGCGACTGGGGGTTCACCAGCAGGTCCACGTAGCGCTGCCGCACTCGCGCCTCGGGGTCGGTCAGGCCTGCGTACTTTTCCGGCAGCGGGCGCAGCGACTTGGCGGCAAGCGTCCACGAGTCCGCTAGCACCGACAGCTCGCCCGAGCGCGACGTGATCACCTCGCCGGTCACGCCTACGTGATCGCCGAGGTCCACGTCCCGCTTCCACGCCGCAAGGCAGTCCTCGCCCACGCCGGCGAGCGAGATCATCACCTGAATGTCTCCGCTCCCGTCCCGCAAGGTCGCGAAGCACAGCTTCCCGCCGATCCGCGAGAGCATGAGTCGCCCAGCGACGGCCACATGCTCGCCGGTGAACGTGTCAGCCGGCAGGTCACCGAAGCGGGAGCGCAATGCGGAGGCTGTGTCCGTTCGGGTAAAGGTAACGGGGTAGGGGTCAATGCCGGACTCGATGAGGCGAGTCCTCTTCTCCATCCGGACGCGTACCTGCTCCGGAACGTTATCCTCAGTCACGTTCGAAGGCTACCTGGGATAGCCTCTGGGAACACGTTAGTTTCCGGACGAGTGGCCGCTGACGTGGCGTTTCGCTCGTAAACCAGGCGCAGGCCAATCAGCGTGAGCCACGGCTCGTGGTGGTCGATGGCCGACACCTCGTTAATGACCAGCGGCGCGAGCCCGCCGGTAGCGATGACCGTCACGCCGTCCGGGTCCTCGGGCGACAGTTCGGCGGCCATCCGCCGCGTGATCCCCTCCACCTGGCCGGCGAACCCGTAGACGATGCCGGACTGCAGCGCTTCCACGGTGGACTTGCCGATGATTCGGGGCGGCCTGGTCAGTTCTACCTTCAGGAGCTGGGCGGCCCGCCTGGCGAGCGCGTCCACCGAGATCTCAATGCCCGGCGCGAGCGCGCCGCCGACAAACTCGCCCTTGGCGCTGACCGCGTCGAAGTTGGTCGACGTGCCGAAGTCCACCACGATCGCCGGCCCGCCGTATAGGTGCACGGCGGCGAGCGAGTTCATGATGCGGTCGCTGCCGACCTCCTTGGGGTTGTCGTACCGGATCGGCACCCCAGTCCTCACGCCCGGCTCGACGATGACCGTGGACCGGTCGCCGTAGTACTTGCGGCACACCTGGCGCATTTCATGCAGCACCGAAGGCACAGTCGAGCACAGTGAGATGCCGTGCAAGTCGGACTCCCTGATCACGCCGGACTGCGCGAACAGTCCATGCAGGACCACTGCGATCTCATCGGCCGTCCGGTCGGGCACAGTCGAGATTCGCCAGTGCTCAACGATCGTCTCCCCCTCGAACACCCCGAGCACCATGTTGGTGTTCCCGATATCAATCGTCAGCAGCATCGCCTGCTCCCGTCCCTAACGCGTCCCAATACCTTCATACCGAACGAACCGCGCCCATCTCTCGCCCAAGCCTCATGCGTCGCCGAGGATGTCAAGCAGTCGCCCGGCATCGGCCGCGCGCAGCTGCCCGGCCGCGAGCGCCCGGCTAGCGGTGAGCCTGGCCAGGACCAGGTATGCCTTGGCTGCCCCAGGTGAGGCATCCGCGAGGGCCGCCACGTCTGCGGCGATGCTCATCGCGTCGCCGCGCGCGGCCGGCCCGGTGAGGGCCAAGTCGCCTAGTCGCGCCGCGTTGTCCAGGGCAGCGGCGAGCAGCGGCCGCAGTAGCCGGCCCGGCGGCACCCCCCCGGCCTGACCGGGCTGGGCCAGTTCCGCGTCCGAATGGGCGGCTTCGCGCTGCCCGCTGACCACCGGCTCGCTGGGCGGCAGCCCGGCGGCAGCCTTCTCGAGCAGGGCGGCGGCCTCCGCTACAAGGGCGATCAGGTGATCGGCAGCCAGCGTGAGGGCGGCATGGTACAGCGGTCGGCTCTCCTCCGGGATGAAGACCGGCTCGCCGCCCATCTCGATGACCAGCACCTGCGCGACGGCACGCAGCGACTCCGGCGCGGTCACCCCGAAGCAGGTGCCCTTGATCCGGTCTAGGTCGTCCTCCCGGCCGGCGAACGTCATCACCGGGTGCAGCGCCAGCGGCAGCGCGCCATTGCGGGTCGCGGCATCGAGGACTCGCACCCCGTGCCGCCCGCTGGCATGCACCAGCATGCGGCCCGCTAGCGGCGCCCCGGTCTCGGCCAGTCCGCGAACCAGCCCGGGCAGGTGGTCGTCGGGAACCGTGAGCAGCACAAGGTCGGACTTATCGAGAACCTCCGCCGGATCGGCTAGCTGGGCCAGCCGGAAGTTCTCCCGGACTCGCTGGACTGACGCGTCAGAGACGGCGTGCGCGGCGACCACACGATGCCCGGCACCAGCGAGCGCTCGGCCAAGAGCGGTGCCCGCCCGGCCAGGCCCGATGATGCCTACGCGAAGCCGGGCCGGATGCTGCGATCCAGTCTCCACGAGTACCGGCCATCCTTTCCGGGGCAAAAACTAACGGGACTGCTCAGGGGTGCGGGAAGGGAGTTGGCCTGTCGTCATCGTCGCGGCCGCGGGAGCCGCCTGGGTACTTGGGGACTTGGCAGCAGTACTCGAGCCACAACGCGGCCACGGCAAGCAGCAGGGCGGCGGCGAAGGTCAGGCCGGAGGTGAGCATGTCCGCGCGGGGTGTGCTGGCGTTGAGCATGACCGACAGGTAGATCATGAAGCCGATGGCGACCCCGCCGAAGATCGCGGCGACCTGGGCACTCGCCTTGGCCAGCACGAGCATGCGCGCGACGAACAGCGGCGGGGCCGGCTCCTTGCCGGGCCCCCGGGCTACGCTCGCCGGCGATCCGCGCGCGCAGGATGCGGCCCTGCCAGGCCTCCACGGCCGCCGCGATCAGCAGCGCGGGAACGGCCGACCAGGTGAGCTGGGGAAGGCTGTTGTAGATCACGTGCAGCGCGGCCCAGGTGATGGCACCGCACACTAGGGCGATGAACAGCAAGAAGCGTGGCCGGGTGGGCGTCATGGAAGGACCAGCTTCCCCGCCGACCGCCGGATGCCGCCATCGCCGCCCGGGCCGGATGCCGCCGCCTTCAGCAGGTCGGCGACGCGACCGTGGCCGGGTATCACCGCGTCCGGGTCGGCGTCGTGCCACGGGGCGAGAACGAACGCCCGCTCATGGGCGCGCGGATGCGGCAACGTCAGGTTCGGGTCACCGCAGACCGCGTCCTGGTAGTCGACGATGTCGATGTCGAGGGTGCGCGGCCCCCAGCGGACTTCCCGCACGCGGTCGAAGGCCGCCTCTACCTGGTGAACCGCGTCCAGCAGCTCATACGGGTTCAGGGTGGTCTTGGCGAGCAGGACGGCGTTGAGGTAATCGGGCTGCTGTGGGCCGCCCAGGGGGGCCGTCTCGTACACCGGGGACACCGCGTCGATAGACACCCCAGGAAGCCCCGTAATCGCGTTGACGGCCCCCTGCAGGATGTCCAGCCTGGATCCGAGGTTGCTGCCGAGGGCGAGCACAACGCTTGTCGAGGGCATGCCTGCCCGTCCCCCTCGATGCGCGCCCGATGAAGAGGCAGCGTTGTCCTGCGCGCCGCGGCGACCAATCACGTGATCACTGTAGCCGCACGCCAGGCGGCTGCCACACGGACGGCGTCGGCGTTCTGGGGAACCTCGTGGACCCGCACGCACCAAGCGCCGGCGGCGGCGGCGAGCGCGGTGATCGCGAGAGTCGCGGCGTCGCTTTGCGTGAAGGGCCGCGGAGTGCCGTCCTGGTTGGCGAGCAGCCTGCCGAGGAACCGCTTGCGGGACGCGCCGACTATAACCGGGAAGTCCTGGCCACCGATGCGAGCTACCTCGCGCAGATGGGCAAGGAGTTGCCAGTTGTGTGCGTCCGGTCCCGAGGAGGCGGGAACCTTGCTGAAGCCCAGCCCGGGGTCGAGCACGATCAGCGCCGGGTCGACGCCCTCGGCTGTTACCGCGTCGATCCGCTCGGCCAGTTCCGCGCGGACCTCCTTGACAACGTCCGCGTAGGCAGCGCGGGAATTCATGTCATGGCTGTGGCCGCGCCAGTGCATGACGACGTAGGGCGTGTCTGCCTGCGCGACCAGCCGCGGCATGTAGGGATCGGCCAGGCCACCGCTGACATCATTGACCAGGGCGGCCCCGGCCTCCAGGGCCGCCTCGGCTACCGCCGCTCGCATCGTGTCCACGCTCACCACGACACCGGACCTGACGAGCTCGGCGATGACCGGGATGACCCGCCGAAGCTCTTCGGTAGCCGACACCCGCTGGGCACCGGGCCGGGTGGACTCGCCGCCCACGTCGACGATGTCGGCTCCCTGAGCGGCTAGCTCGAGGCCATGGGCGATCGCGGCGCGCGGGTCGTACCAGCTCCCGCCGTCGGAGAACGAGTCAGGCGTCACGTTGACCACGCCCATCACCAGGCAGCGATCAGCGGATGGCAGGGCGGATGGCGACGGGGGCAGGGCTGACGCGACGGGCATGAAGGCCTCAGTCCTCCGGAGAAGAGGCAGCGGACTCGGCCGGCACCTGCGGCTGCGCGTCGGCGGACGTGGGTCGCGCCATGCCATCGCCGCACTGGAAGTCGTCATCGCTGGCTAGCGCAAGACTGTCATCGGCTTGCTTGGCGACGTGCTCGTCCCGGCGGCGGCTACCTGCGCGCAGACGCCCCAGGCCGAGCACGCGGACGGTCCTTCTCGCGTACCTGCGGATCTCCAGCCGGGGCCAGACAAGGAAGGCCTCGGCCTCCAGCGCGGCCACCGCGATGCGCGGCGCGTCCCGTCCACCGGGGAAGACGAAGAAGCGTGGCTGCCAGACCGGGTTGAACTTCGCGTTGAACTTATACAGCGACTCGATCTGGAACCATCGGGAGGCGAACACCAGCAGGTTGCGCCAGGTCTTCAGGATCGGCCCCGCGCCGATCCGCTCGCCGCGCTCAAGGACGGCGCGGAACATGGCGAAGTTGAGCGAGATCCGCTTGACGCCCAGGGCGGGTGCCGCCTTGATGGACTCGACGATCATGAAGTCGTTCAGGCCCGGTTGTGCCGTCCGGTCTCGCCGCATCAGGTCGAGCGAGAGCCCGTCACTGCCCCAGGGCACGAAGTGCAGCACCGCGCGGAGCGCGCCGTCCTCGCGAGCCGTAACCAGCACGCAGTCCTCGTCGCCAGGACCGCCGATCCGGCCAAGCGCCATCGAAAAGCCGCGCTCGGTCTGGCCGCCGAGCCATGAGTCGGACACCCTGACGATCTGGCGCAGTTCGGCCAGGGGTATGTCCCTGATCCGGCGGACCTCCGCGACATAGCCGTTCTTGGCGACCCTGGTGACCATCTGCCGGACGTTGCGCATGGCCCGGCCAGACAGGCTGAAGTCCGCGATGTTGACGATTGCCTCGTCGCCGAGCTCGAGCGCGGTCAGGTCGCCCTCCCGGCACCACACCTCCGCGCCCTGCTCACTGCAGCCCATGACCGCGGGCCTCCAGGCGTGCCGCGCCGCTTCCTCCAGGAAGACAGCCATCGCCCCTGGCCACGCCTCCGGGTCGCCGATCGGGTCCCCGGCCGCCAGCATCACGCCGGACACCACCCGGTAGCAGATGCAGGACTTGCCGGACGGCGACCAGATGACGCTCTTGTCGTTGCGCAACGCGAAGTAGCCCAGCGAGTCCCGGTCGCCTTGCTTGGCGAGCAGGTCCCGTATGCCGTTGGCGTCCGCCGGGCTAGCCGGGCTCGCGGCTGCGCCGAGCGGAAGAACAGGTAGGCGGTGACGACAAGGGTGAACAGGCCGAGCGCGGTGGTCAGCACCTGGTAGGAGTCGCCACGGTTGTCGTCGAGCCACTGCACGGGACCGGTGGCGCCAACCAGGTTCAAGACCACGTCTTTGACGCGCTCCGTGAAGGTGTAATCCGCCGCGAGGTGGCCGAGCGACAGGTACCCAAGGCCGATCGCCACGTCGGCGATCACCAGGCCAAAGAACACCCAGATGGCACTCCACCTGGTACGCGGGTCGCCGACGGCGTAGAACTGGTCATGGAAGTAAAGCAGCGCCCCCAGCAGGATGATCGCCACCACCGACGAGTAAATGTGCTCGGGGCGTGGGGCGTGGGCGAAGTGAATGACAACGTCAAAGGCGAGTAGCGCAATCACCGCCTGCCAAGCCCGCCGCTTGCGCCGGCGCAGGCCGTGGGACAGCAGCAGGAGCAGCAGGCCGATGATCACGTACGCGGGGACGGTGACGTTGGTCAGCGTGCCAGGCAAGACGGCGTTGATCCTGTGCAGCTTGTCGTGCCAGGTTGGCTTGAAGACGGCCATGATGTCGGAGAGGCCTATCAGCAGGCATACCAGCGCGGCAACGCCTGGGAGCCAGGTCCGCTGCGACCGGGCCGAGCCAGCCGAACCGCCCTTGGTCTTGGCGGCCTCGTCCCCTGCGATGCAGTTGCTCTTCTTGCCCGCCCCGGACTTGCGCTCGTTGTCCGTCCGCTCGGCTGAGGTGCTCTCGCTCATCTCGAATCTCTTGTCAGGCCCCGAACCACGATGCAGCAGCGTACCCAACGCAAGCACTGTCTGTACCGCAACCGCGATCCCCGTCCGCTCAACACCGTACCTCCCGGTGCTATTGGTTAGACGTCGATAGGGCCTCGATAGTTCGAGCATTTCAGGGTATTTCTTACCGAGAGCTTCCCAGATCGCCCCCAAAAATTCCAAGGGACTCACGCAGAACGGCACGTGCCCGCTCGTGGGCACGTGCCGTTCTGCGTCTGCTCGCCGCTAGCTCACCGGTGCCCGAACATCAGGCTCATCGCCTCGGACCGGGTCCGGGACTGGTCGCGGAAGATTCCGCGGACGGCCGACGTCACGGTCTTCGCGCCGGGCTTGCGCACGCCGCGCATGGTCATGCACAGGTGCTCGGCCTCAAGAACGACGATCACGCCGCGCGGCTGCAGGCTGCTGACCAGCGCGTCCGCGATCTGGCAGGTCATCCGCTCCTGAACCTGCGGCCGCTTGGCGAACACGTCGACCACGCGGGCGAGCTTGGACAGGCCGGTGATCTCGCCCTTAGGGTTCGGAATGTAGCCGATGTGCGCCTTGCCCATGAAGGGCACCAGGTGGTGCTCGCACATGCTGTACATCTCGATGTCGCGGACGAGCACGATCTCGTCGTGCTCCTCATCGAAGATGGTGCTGAGCACGTCCTGCGGCCGCTGCCGCAGCCCCGCGAACTGCTCTGCGTACATCCGGGCGACCCGGGCCGGGGTGTCGAGCAGCCCACTGCGGTCCGGGTCCTCGCCGATCGCCAGCAGGATTTCCCGAACAGCGCGCTCGATCCGCGGCTGGTCAACCGGTCCTGGCAGGGCAGGCCCGAGCACACCGCTGGACTCGGGCTGTTCATCTGGAACCGGCAGTGGATTGCCTTCAAACACGGACTTGCTCACGGGTTGTCATTTCCGCTTTCCACTCCACCGTCAAGCCCGAAGCCGAAGGTCTGGCCGTTGCTGTTGATGCCGCCACCAAGCCCGTCGCCCATTGGCGAGGACGCGGTGAGCGCGAGCTCCTTCGGCGACAGCACCGGCGGCCGGTCCGAAGGCAGCCGCTTGCCATACCCGGTGTAGGTGCCGCGAATCGGGCGCCTCTCTACCGGGGCGAAGACCTCGAGGACCTCCTTGCGGGAGAGCGTCTCCTTCTCCAGCAGTCGGAGCACGAGGTTGTCGAGTACGTCGCGGTACTCATTGAGCACGTCCCACGCCTCGTCGTGCGCGGCCTCGATGAGCCGCCGGATCTCCTCGTCGATCGCGGACGCGATCTCCTCGGAGTAGTCACGGGCATGCGACATCTCGCGGCCGAGGAACGGCTCGCCGCCGCTGTCACCGAACTTCCGCGCGCCGAGTCGCTCGCTCATGCCGTACTCGGTAACCATGTTGCGGGCGATCGAGGTGGCCTTCTCGATGTCGTTAGCGGCACCACTGGTCGGCTCGTGGAAGATGATCTCCTCGGCGGTGCGCCCGCCGAGCAGCATCGCAAGCTGGTCCTGCATCTCGGCGCGAGTGACGAGGAACTTGTCCTCGGTCGGCAGCGCCATGGTGTAGCCGAGCGCCCGGCCGCGCGGGATGATCGTGACCTTGTGCACTGGGTCAGCGTTGGCCATCGCGTGGCCCACGAGCGCGTGGCCGCCCTCGTGGTAGGCGATCAGCTTGCGCTCGGACTCCGACAGCAGCACGCTCTTGCGCTCGGGGCCGGCCATGACGCGGTCGATGGCCTCCTCAAGCGCCGCCATCGCGATCTGCTTGCCGTTGGTGCGGGCGGTGAGCAGCGCCGCCTCGTTGATCACGTTGGCTAGGTCCGCCCCGGTGAAGCCGGGAGTGCGCCTGGCGATGATGTCAAGGTCGGCGTCGGGAGCGATGGGCTTGCCGCGGGCGTGCACCCGCAGGATGCCCTTGCGACCTGCCAGGTCCGGCTGGCCGACCACGATCTGCCGGTCGAAGCGGCCCGGCCGCAGCAGCGCCGGGTCGAGGATGTCTGGCCGGTTGGTGGCGGCGATCACGATCACGCCGCCCTTGGTGTCGAACCCGTCGAGTTCGACCAGCATCTGGTTCAGCGTCTGCTCGCGCTCGTCGTGCCCGCCGCCGAGGCCCGCGCCACGGTGCCGGCCGACGGCGTCGATCTCGTCCACGAAAACGATCGCGGGAGCGTTGGCCTTGGCCTGCTCGAACAGGTCACGAACGCGGGACGCGCCGACGCCGACGAACATCTCCACGAAGTCGGAACCGGAGATCGAGTAGAACGGGACACCCGCCTCCCCGGCCACGGCGCGTGCCAGCAGCGTCTTGCCGGTGCCGGGCGGGCCGTACAGCAGCACGCCCTTGGGGATCTTGGCGCCGATGGCCTGGAACTTGGCCGGGTTCTGCAGGAACTCCTTGATCTCCTGCAGTTCCTCGATCGCCTCATCAGCACCGGCCACGTCAGCGAACGTGGTCTTGGGCGTGTCCTTGGTGATCAGCTTGGCCCGCGACTTGCCGAAGTTCATGACCCGCGACCCGCCGCCTTGCATCTGGGTCAGCAGGAAGAAGAAGAACAAGGCGATCAGGATGTACGGCAGGAACGTCCCGAACAGCAGGCTCAGGAATGTGTTGCTCGACGGGATCTTGACGTCGTAGCCACCGGGCAGCTTGCCGGCGTCGTACTCCTTCTGCAGTTCCTGCTGGAGCTGCTGGCCCTGCCCCGAGATGAAGCTGGCCTGGTACAGGGCACCGCTGGTGGTGGTGATCTGGATCGTCTGGTTCTTGTCAGTGAGGACGGCGGACTTCACCTTGCCCTGCTCGATGAGCTGGACGACGGTCGAGGTGTCCTTCTGGGTATAGGAGCTGCCCGAGTTGGCCCAGTCAAGGGTGATCGTGATCACCAGCACCGCAAGCAGGACCAGCAGCAGCGGGCCCCTGAATATGCGCTTCAACTCCATTGTGAGCGACCCCGTCGGCTCGGGGCCGTTCCCTCCTGACCAGCCTCACGTCCCGCCGACCTCCGGCGGCACTGCCATGCCTGCTCAACGCGGTCTTGCCCTTGCCGCGCGTAAGGAATATCTGACGGTACACCTGTCACGACGGCGCCGCCGACAGATCTACCTCCACGTCAACGTTCCCCGGGGCTCGGGGTATTTCCTGCTTTCCCCAAGGGGTACAGGCCGACCCCCCGAAGCCCCTGGCCGCGCGCCTCCAGCCCGCCCGCCGTAGTGCCTGGTGCTCGCCACAGTTCACGCTCTTCCTCCGTATACGGCGGGGGCTAGCGTTCCAATGAACGGCAGGTTGCGATATCGCTCCGCGTAGTCGAGTCCATACCCTACGACAAATTCGTCGGGCACCTCAAAGCCGGTGTAAGCGACCTCAACCTCCATCTGCGCAGAAGACGGCTTGCGCAGCATCGCGCATACCGCGACCGACGCCGGGTCCCTTGACTGCAGGTTCCCGACCAACCAGGATAGCGTCAGGCCTGAATCGATGATGTCCTCCACGATAAGGACGTGCCGTCCGCTGATGTCAGTGTCCAGGTCCTTGAGTATGCGGACCACGCCGGAGGACTTCGTCCCCGAGCCGTACGAAGAGACTGCCATCCAGTCCATCTGCACCGGCAGGTGAATCGCGCGGGCCAGATCCGCCATCACCATCACCGCGCCTTTAAGGACGCCGACGAGCAGAAGTTCGCGGTCGGCGTAATCCGCGTCGATCCGCGCCGCGAGCTCAACGACTCGCGCCTGCAACTGCTCGGTAGTGATGAGGATCTCCTTGAGCGAAGATCCCATGTCATTGGCGTCCATCTGGCACACCTCCGGTAACGCTGAACAAAAGCTCTCCCTCACGCCGTTCGGCTCGCACCTTACCTGGCAGGTCTACCCAGCGCTGACCGTGCCAACTGGTGACGAGCTCATCCAGCCGCCGTACGTGCCGGGCGCTCAGCGCACCTGGCGGGCAGCCGGCCTCGACCGCCGCCGAGCGCAGCACGCGGGTACGGATGGCGTCCGGAAGTCCGGCCAGGTCAGTGGCGTGGAGGGGAACGGAGGGGACGGCCCGTTCTGGAAGGTAGGTTTCAAGGGCGTCGGCGTCGGCGCGAAGCTGGGCCGCGGTCCGCGCCAGCGCCTCGGCAACGCCCGGCCCAAGTGCCGCCTCAAGGGCGGGCAGGGCGTCGCGCCGGACGCGGACCCGAGCGAACCGGCGGTCGTCGTTGTGCGGATCGTGCCAGGGGAGCAGCCCCAGCGCCGCGCAGGCGGCCGTCGTCTGCGACCGCCTGATCTCCAGTAGCGGCCGCCGGTAGATCCCGCGCCGGGGCGCCATTCCCGCCAGCGACCGGCTGCCCGACCCGCGGGCCAGCCCCAGCAGGACCGTCTCAGCCTGGTCGTCCAGCGTGTGCCCGAGCAGCACGGCGGCTGCGGCGCTCTCATCGGACAGCTGCTGCAGTGCCTGGTATCGCGCAGCCCGTGCCGCCGCTTCCGGCCCGCCGGCCTGCCCAACCGCCACGGCGACGCTGTGCACCGGGTCGAGGCCAAGGTCCGCGAGCCGTGCGGCCACCGAGGCCGCCCTGTCGGCCGACCCGTCCTGCAGGCCGTGGTCCACTGTCACGCCGCCGGCCCGGATGCCAGCACGTGGCCCAACGAACGCGAGCGCGGCGGCCAGCGCCAGCGAGTCGGCACCGCCGGAGCAGGCGGCGAGAACCAGGGCACCCGGTGGCAGGTCGCGTATACAGGCGCGGACCGCGTTGCGGATCGCCGCGACGGCGGGAGACGGATGCCCCCCTGGTTCGCTCGCGGCGCGCTCGGAAGCTCGCACGAAAGGTCAGCCGACCCGGGCCAGCCAGTCAGCGGGGCTGGCCAGCTCGCCGCGGGTGGGGAGGGTCTGAGGCGAGGTCCATATCTTGTTGAATTCGACCATCCCAGCGGTCTCCACGACGGTCTTCACGAACCGCGACCCCTCGGCGTACTGCTTCATCTTCAGGTCGATGCCGAGGATGCGCCGGATGACCTGCTCGACTCGGCTAGCCGAGCCGCGCCGGTGGGTGAACTTCTCCCGGATGTCAGCGACCGTCGGCACCACCTGCGGGCCGACCGCGTCCATCACGTAGTCGCCGTGTCCTTCAACCAGGGTCATCACGGCCGTCAGCTTGTCGAGCAGCTCGCGCTGCTCCGGAGTCTGGATCGCCTCGACCAGACTCGCCCCGTCGCTGCCGCGAACCGCGCTGGTGACCGCCCCGGCCGCCGCGCGCAGCCGGTCCGCGATCGCGCCCGGGTCCATGTCGGAGGCAAGCAGGAACTCGGTCATCAGGCCCTGCACGTAACCGCGGAGCCAGGGCACCGACGTGAACTGAACCCGGTGCGTCTCCTCGTGCAGGCAGACCCAGCGTCGAAAGTCGTGCGGCTCGACGCCGAGCTCGCGCTCCACCGCGACGATGTTCGGCGCGACCAAGGTGAGCCGCCCGACACCCGGGGCACTGGCGTCGGCGCTGGCGCCGTTGCCGTTCACCGTGGCCGTGACGCCCTCGCCCGGCGGGAGGAACAGCTCGTACTGCCCGAGCACCCGTGAGGACATGTAGGCCAGGATCGCGCCCGGCCTGCATGCCGGTAACCCGGGAGCCGACGGGCCCCATGACGCCCGACCCTGGCATGGAGCTGCCTCGCTCGGACAGACGGTCCGTCAGCGGCTCAAGAACCACCCGGAAGCCGCCCACGTTCGCCCGAATCCACCCGGGCCGGTCCACCACCGCGACCGGGCCGGCCTCCCCCAGGCTGCGCAGCCCGGTGACGTCACGAACCGGGTCTTGAACGAAAGCGGTCAGGGCGCGCAGTTCGGCGACGACGGCTCGAGCGTCGGCAAGGCTGACATTCGGCCCCTGACGGGCGAACCTGACGCCCGTGGAGATCGCCAGTTCCCAGTCGATCATCTGCGCGTTGCTCACTCCTCTACCGTACGTGCTGGCCGACACTGAGGGCACTACCGGCGGGCAACTATTACGAGCCGCCCCCGTTAACTGGCAGCCACAGGCCGCAAGGCCGGCGGCCGTGGAGTCGAGCGCGTTGGCCGCGGTGACCGGGACGCCTCCGACATCGGCCGCCCGGGGTGCCATGAGCGCGAAGATCAGCAGCCGGCCGTCGCTGTCGACGACGAGGCCAGCCAGGGTGGCCACGCTGCTCAGGTTGCCGGTCTTGGCGCGGACCACGCCCCTGGCCGTGCCGCTGATCCCGCCGAAGACGCTGTTGCCCGGAGATAGGGTCCCGGTGAACCCGGCCACCGGCAGCCCGGTGATGACGGCCCGGACTCGCGGGTCGCGCGCGGCCACCGCCAGCACTGCCACCAGCGTCGCCGGAGCGATCCCGTCATCCGGCGACAGCCCGCTGTCATCCACCAAGCTGATCGGCGTCGTCACGCCAAGCCGCCGGATCTCGGCGATTACCGCGCCCGCGGCACCGCTGAACGTCGCCGGCCGCCCGGTCGCGATCGCTACATGCCGGGCGAGATTCTCGGCGATGACGTTGTTGCTCTCCTGCAGCATCTGCTCCACGATCGAGGCCAGCGTCGGTGAGGTCACCTGGGCGATCGCGGGTGCCCCGGCAGGGGCGGTGGCCGGGTGCGGGCTGCTGACGGTGATGCCGTCCCCGCCAAGCAAGGTGGCGAAGGCCTGTGCGGTCACGCCGGCCGGGTCCATCGTCCGCGGGTCGTAGTTGGTCGGGTCGTCGGAGTCCTGCAGGGTGCCCGCCGTCGTCAGCCGCCCCTGGTCGGCTTCCAGCGAGGTGATAGGGGTCACATTTCCCGAGCTGACCAGGCTACTGCTCCATCCTGGGGCCAAGCCAGGCCCGCTGTAGAGCGAGGTGTCGTAGCCTATCTGCACGGACCTGTGGCCGGCGGCCTTGAGCGCCGCCGCCGTCTTGGCCGCGAGCGACGCCAGCGTGGCCGGCTGCGGGTAGTCGGAGGGGGGATAGCTATTAACCGCGAGTGTCGGGTCTCCTCCGCCGACGAGCACGATGCCGCCTGGCACCTGCTTGACGCTGGTGGTGAAGTGCGCCTGCGGCCCCAGGACGGCAAGGGCGGCGACGGCGGTCACGAGCTTCGTCGTGGAGGCGGGCGTGGCCAGGGCGTCGGCTTTCTCGGAGTACAGCACCTTCCCCGTGGCCGCGTCGCCAATCAGGACGCCGGCACCGGGGCCGACCTGGCTGGCGGGCATCTGGCTGGCGATCAGGCTCGCCAGGCCGGCCGCCGTGGGCGCCATGGCGGAGCTCAGGCTGGTGCCGCTCCCGCTGGACGCGGACGAGCCGGCACCGGACGAACCGGAAGCAGGCATCGCGGCCGGGAGCACTGGGCTGGCCGTGATCACCGGCCCGCCGGACGCGGCGACCGGTATCTTCAGGCGGGCGAGTCGCGGTGGCAGCATGTGCGCCACGACCACCCCGGCGGCTAGCGTGAATACGTTCACCAGCACCAGCGTCGCCAGGGCGGCGAGCCGGGGACCCCGGTTACGTCGCACCTCACACCACCCCCTTCTGGTACTCCCCTTCCGCCGGTCGCTACCACACGACCGGCGACAATGGAGTAAATCACTAACTATCGCATCGGAGTGACATGGACGTAGAAGTCGTCATCGAGATCCCCAAGGGACAGCGGAACAAGTATGAGGTGGACCACGAGACGGGCCGGATCAGGCTGGACCGGATGCTGTTCACCTCGACTAGGTACCCCGCTGACTACGGCTTCATCGATGAGACGCTGGGCGGCGACGGCGACCCCCTGGACGCCATGGTGCTCCTTGAGGAGCCGACGTTCCCCGGCTGCCTGATCACCGCTCGCGTCATCGGCATGTTCCACATGACCGACGAGAAGGGCCCGGACGACAAGATCCTTTGCGTACCGGCGAAGGATCCTCGCTGGGAGCACCTGCGTGACATTCACCACGTGCCCGAGTTCGAGCGACTGGAGATCCAGCATTTCTTCGAGGTCTACAAGGACCTGGAGCCGGGCAAGTCGGTCGAGGGTGCCCGCTGGGTTGATCGCGCGGCCGCCGAGGCGGAAATCGAGGTCTCCCGCAAGCGCTACGTGGAGACCGAGGCCCACGAGGCCTGAGGCACGCTACAGCAGGCGCCGACCGCGACTACTCGTGCGTGGGCGATGGTGGTCGAGTGCTTTTTTCCGCACTCCTCGTTACCGAGCGCGGCAAGGCCATCGGACACCCTGACAGCCGCCGCCGCGGCGTTCGCCGCGGCGGGCCACTGGCCGGCCGCGGCGTGTAGCACCATCGCGCGGGTGGCCGCCGCCACCCAGTCGGGAGCCAGCACCTGGACGGCTCGGGGGGCTTGCGCCAGCCAGCCCTGCTCATTGCCTTCCGGGCGGCAGGCAGTGCAGCCGGCGGGCATCGGCAGGTCGCCGAGCGCGTCCTGCGCGGCCCGCAGGCCGGTGTCCGTGTAGGCCAGGCCGTCGGCCACCTCGCCCGCGTGCAGCAGGCACCGGCCTAGGTGAAAGCAGGCCCTGGCCAGCCCGGCGTCCCGGGCTGCCGGGTCCGCCGCGGTGACCTTCCGGTACATGTCGACGACCTCGCGCAGCAGCCTGATGGCGTCCCGGGTGTTGCCCTCCTCGTCGGCCGTGAGCGCGACCCGAACGAGGACGTCAATCCGCTCCACCTCATAGCGGCTCGGCTCGGCGACGGCCAGCGCCGCGTAGTGACCCGCTGACTCCGTGAGCGACTCCACGGCCTGCAGGGCACGCTGATACCGTGCGCTGTCGGCCAGGGCGGCGGCGAGCCCGGCCCGTTGCCGAGCGGGATCGCGCGCGCCGACGTACAGCTCGCGGCTTATCGCCAGTGCCGTGCGGGAATGCTTCGCCGCCTTCTCATGATCGCCGAGCAGCGCGGCTCGCACCGCCTCACTGAGGTGAAACTCATAGCGCCGCTCTAGCTTGCCCTGCTCCGACGGCTTCAGCCGGACCTTGAACATGCCAGGGACCTCTCCACGGTTAACCACGCCTAGCGGCCCACGCGAAGATCGTCTCATAACACGATGTAGCTAGCAAGATACTAAACGACACTATTTGTCCGTGCTTCCTCGCCTGGCTAGCAGTGACTAGTCAGCGGACTGGGGCACCCTGCGAGTTCCGGCCAGCCGGCGGCCGTTACCCCCCATCTCTTTGGGTAATCAGTACAGCACGTAACGTAGATGATCTGGCCTCAGAAGCCACGCAACTAGCAGACCACTAGTGCCGACCAGCGCCCGGGCCATACGTTGATGCCACGATCAGAGCACGCCACCGCATCGTTCACACTATTAATGACAGTGCATGTAACAAGGAGGACCGGTGGATAACGCCGAAGGAGTGCTGAAGAAGGCGCCCCTGTTCGATGCTCTTGATGACGAAGGCGCCCGCACGCTCCGGCGTCAGATGGCAGAAGTCAAGCTATCCCGTGGCGAGCACCTGTTCAGCGAGGGCGAGGACGGTGACGCCCTGTACGTGGTGCTTGAGGGGAAGATGAAGCTGACGCGCGCCGCGTCGGACGGCAGGGAGAACCTGCTCAGCGTCATCGGACCGGGCGAGATGTTCGGCGAGTTGTCCCTCTTTGACCCTAGGCCCCGGACGTCGACAGCGAGCGCCGTGACCGACGCGGTGCTGGCCTCGCTCAAGCACGAGGCCCTGACGCCGTGGCTCAGGGATCGGCCGGAGGTCTCGCTGCACATGCTCCGCGCGCTCGCGCAGCGGTTGCGCCGGGCGAACGACGTGATGGCCGACCTTGTGTTCACCGATGTCCCTGGCCGGGTCGCGAAGAACCTGCTTGACCTAGCCGACCGCTTTGGCAGCAAGGAAGCCGACGGGCTGCACGTGCACCACGACCTGACCCAGGAGGAGCTCGCCCAGCTGGTCGGGGCTTCCAGGGAGACCGTCAACAAGGCGCTCGCTGACTTCGCGGCGCGCGGCTGGCTCCAGATCTCCGCCCGCTCGGTCCTCATCCTGGACGCTGAGCGGCTCCGCAAGCGCGCCAGGTTATCCGGGGGATACAAGCCAATCCCCGGGGTCCTCTCAGCGCTGCTGGCTTCGCAGGTACTCCAGCTGGGCGCGGACCGACAACTCGGCCGCGGGCCACAGCGACTTGTCGACCTCCGCGTAGACGATGGCCACGACCTCAGCCGGGGTCCGGGCACCGGCCCCTAGCGCGGAGCGCACCTGATCCAGCCGCTCCCTGCGGTGGGCGATGTAGTAGTCGAGAACCCCGATCGGGTCGTCAAGCAATGGCCCGTGGCCTGGCAGCAGCGTCCGGAGCGGAACCGCGTCGGCCAGCGCACGCAGCTCATCGAGCGTCCGCAAGTACTGCCCGAGGCCGCCATCGCGGCCGATCACGGTCGTGCCGCGGCCGAGTACGGTGTCGCCGGTCAGCAGCGCACCGTCGGCCGACAGCACCAGGCTGACCGAGTCAGCGGAGTGCCCGGGCGTCGCGACCACCCGCAACTCGCAGCCAGCGGCCGTCAGGACGTCACCGGAGACCAGCCCCTCGCTGCCAAGCCGGTGCGCGGGGTCCAGCGCGGCGACCGGGGCGCCGCTGACGGCGGCGAACGTGGCCGCGCCCTCCGCGTGGTCGCGATGCCCGTGCGTCAGCACGATCTGGGCCACTCGCCGGTCACCGGCGGTGGCCGCCGCCAGGACCCGCCGTAGGTGCCCCTCGTGCTGCGGGCCTGGGTCGATCACGATCACCGCCGCCGACCCTGGCTCGGCGACCAGCCACGTATTGGTCCCGTCCAGGGTCATGGGAGATGGGTTAGGGGCCAGAACGCAAACGGCCCGCGGCGTCCCCGACCCGTCAATGACGTTCATAGCGGGTACCCAGTGCCGTCGGGCAGTTCCAGCCATGCCTGACCATCCTCATTGACCAGGACAGGCTGGATCGGAGCAACCTGTCGCGGATGGCCGAGGATGTCGGCCACCCCGGCGGCGAGCGTGAGCTCGCCGAGGGTGGTAGCCGTCGGCGGCAGCAGGCTCATCTCGCCCCTTCGTGCCGCGTTAAGGGCGTCATCGGGGCGTACCCAGATGATCTTGTCCGCTTCGGCCGCATGCGCAGTCGCCCGCTGGCCAGCCGGGAGCACGGCGGCGAAGAACCAGGCGTCGAAGCGCTTCGGCTCGGCCAGCGGGGTAATCCAGCGCGCCCAGGCAGTCAGCAGCTCGGCGCGGAGCACCAGGCCACGGCGGACGAGCAGCTCAGCGAGGGTGACCGTGCCCTGGCAAAGGGCCGCCCGGTCCGCCTCCCAGTCCGGCCCTTCCGGCACGACGACGGCCCCGTCTGGGGTTCCGTCTGGGGTTCCGGCAAGCAGCACTCCGGCTTCTTCGAATGTTTCCCGGACGGCGGCGCAGACCAGGGCCCGGGCAAGCTCGGGCGTCGTGCCAAGCCGCTGACCGAACTCCTGCGCCGATGGCCCCTGCCAGGCGACCTTCGCCTGAGCCTCGCCATCCTTGCCAAAGTCAGCGGTGTCGACCGAGCCGCCGGGGAACACGTAGGCGCCCCCGGCGAACTGCATCGAAACCGGGCGCCTCAGCATCAAGACCTCGACCCCGCCGGCCGGCGCGTCGCGGACGACCATCACGGTCGCGGCGTTCCTGGAGGCAGTCGGCTCAAGCTCGCCCGCCGCGATGTCGGCAATCCGCTTCGCCAGCTTGTCGTCAAGCCACTTGAGCTGAATCCTCACTGTGCTGCCCGCTCGCTCACTGTGCTGCCCGCTCGCTCACTGTGCTGCCCGCTCGCTCACTGTGCTGCGGCCACTTCGGCGATGATCTCGACCTCGACCGGCGAGTCGAGCGGCAGCACCGCCATGCCCACCGCGCTGCGGGCGTGGCGGCCGGCGTCTCCAAGAACGTCGATGAGTAGCTCGCTCGCGCCGTTGGCGACCTGGGCCTGCCCGGTGAAGCCAGGGGCGCTCGACACGAAGCAAGTCACCTTGACGATCGCGATGATCGCGTCCAGGCTCCCGGCGACCGAGGCCACGGCGGCTAGCGCGTTCAGCGCCGCCACCCGGGCGAGCACCACGCCTTCCTCGGGAGCCACGTCGTCACCGACCTTGCCGGTGCGCTGCAGCTTGCCTTCGATCAGCGGCAGCTGGCCGGAGGTGTAGACGTAGGTCCCCGTGCGCACCGCGGGGACGTAGGCCGCGACCGGCGCGGCCACTGGCGGCAGGGTCAGGCCCAGCTCGGAAAGCCGCTGCGAATGGGTAGTCATCGCGTCTACGCCTCGCTTCCCGCTCGCTGCGGGGCGCCTGGGGAGGCGGCGCCTCCCCTCACTGCGCTCCCTGGTCCCTCGGTCGCTCCGCTCAGTCCAGGCATCACCGCGCCCCTAGGCTCACTCATGCCTTAGGCCGCTTCATGTAGGCGACGAGTTGCTCAGAGTTCGGGCCTGGGACGATGGCGACCAGCTCCCAGCCGTCATCGCCCCAGTTGTCCAGGATCTGCTTGGTCGCGTGGACCAGCAGCGGAACCGTTACGTACTCCCACTTTTGCATAACCGAACATTACTAGTCCGGCTGCGGAAACCTCTGCGGCTGTGCCTTCCCCGACCGCGTCAGCGCTTCTCAGCTCCTGTGGCCTGCGGGGGTGACGTCCGAACGGTCGGGCGCTCCGCTTCCTCGTCGGCGGACGTGGCGGAGGCCGCGAGCTCGGGCACCTCAGGGACGGGCACCTCGCCGATCTCCGGAACCAGCGGGGGCGCGATCGCCGCCTCGGCGGCCGCTACCTCGGCGTCACCGAGGTCGGCAGGCTCCTCGTTGAGATCGGTCGCCGGGTGCGCCCCAGTTGCGGCGCCGGCCGCCGCCCGGTCGAAGAAGCGCAGCAGCTCCACGGGGACCGGCATGACGAGCGTCGAGTTCTTCTCGCCCGCCACCTCCACGACCGTCTGCAGCAAGCGCAGTTGCAGCGCGGCAGGGTCGCGGGCCATAACGTTGGCGGCGGCCGCCAGCCGCTTGGAAGCCTGGTACTCGCCGTCGGCGGTGATGATCCGGGCGCGGCGCTCACGCTCGGCCTCTGCCTGCCGGGACATGGATCGTTTCATGCCCTCCGGCAGCGATACGTCCTTGATCTCAACTCGCTCGACGCGGATGCCCCACGGCTCCTCAGTCGGCTCGTCGATGATGCGCCGTAGCTCCCGGTTGACCGAGTCGCGCTCGGCGAGCAACTGGTCCATCTCGGACTGGCCGATGATCGACCGCAGCGAGGTCTGGGCCTGCTGAAGGATCGCGTACTGGTAGTCCTGCACGTTGATGGTCGCCTTGATCGCGTCCACAACGCGGAAGTACACCACCGCGTCCACTCGAACGGAAACGTTGTCCCTGGTGATGCCATCCTGGGCGGGCACCGCCAGCGCGATGATCTGCATGTTAACCTTCTGCATGCGGTCACCGAGCGGCCGGATGGCGTGCAGCCCCGGGCCGCGCACCCCAGGCATAACCCGTCCCCAGCGGAAGAGGATGCCCTCCTCATACTGCTGCACGACCTTGAACGACCGGCTGGCCATGGCTATCGCCAGGACGACCAGGACCACGATGAGCGCGACCACTCCTGCCATGTGGACGTCGCCTCCTTAGCATCTACAGCCAGCCTACCTGGATCGGCGTATTTGGGTGCTCCCACGGCGTACCCTCGCGTAGGGGCGCTCGGCGAGTCAAGGGGCGTCATGTTACGGAACGGTAGCGGGGAAAGTACTAGCGCATGACCGCGAGGGATTCTGACTGGGACGGAGTGCGGCTGCACGTCGTGACAGGCAAGGGCGGTACCGGGAAGACAACGATAGCGGCCGCCCTGGCAGTCGCCCTGGCGAGCAGCCGGCGCAGGGTGCTGCTGATCGAGGTCGAGGGCCGTCAGGGCATCGCCCGGCTCTTCGACAGCCCGCCGCTGCCGTACGCCGAGCGGAAGATCGCCATCGGCCAGGGCGGGAACGGCGACGCCGGCATGCCCGGCGGTGACGTCTACGCGCTGGCGATCGACCCCGAGGGTGCGCTGCTTGACTACCTCCAGATGTTCTACGGCATGCGCAGCGCAGGCAAGGCCCTGACCAGGGTCGGCATGGTGGACTTCGCGACCGCGATCGCGCCGGGCCTAGCCGACGTCCTGGTCACCGGCAAGGCAACCGAGGCCACCCGCCGCCGGACTGGCGGCTTGTACGCCTACGACGCCGTCGTGATGGACGCCCCGCCCACAGGACGGATCGGCCGGTTCCTTAACGTCACGGCCGAGGTCTCGGACCTCGCCAAGGTCGGGCCGGTCCGCAACCATGCCGACGCCGTCTCCAGCGTGATCCGCTCCCCTCAGACTGCCGTGCACTTCGTCTGCACCTTGGAGGAGATGCCAGTGCAGGAGACCCTGGACGGCATCGCCGAACTGCGGGCGATCAAGGGCATCCAGATCGGCGGGATCTTCGTCAACAAGGCGCAGCCCTCGCTGCTGCCGCGCGAGCAACTGGCTTCTTCGCCGGACGAGGCGGCCCTCGCCCAGGCGCTGCGGTCCGCCGGGCTGCCAGCCGCCGAGGACCTTGCGGCGCACCTGGCGGCCGCGCTAGGCGAGCACGCCGAGCAAGTCGGCTTGCAGGACCGGGAGCGGGCCGAGCTTGACGCGGCGGGACAGCCGATCTACGAGCTCCCGCTGATCACAGAGGGCATCGACCTGGCAGGCCTGCACCGGCTGGCGGCCGAACTTCGCGACCAGGGGGCAGCATGACACCACCACGGCTGGAGATCGACCGCATCATCGATGACCGGCGCACCCGGATCATCGTGTGCTGCGGTTCCGGTGGCGTCGGCAAGACTACGACGGCCGCGGCCATCGGGCTGCGCGCCGCCGAGCGAGGCAGGCAGGTGTGCGTGCTCACCGTCGACCCGGCACGCCGGCTCGCCCAGTCACTGGGACTGACCTCGCTGGACAACACGCCTCGCCTCATCGAGGGCGTCTCCGGCGAGGAGGGCGGCAGCCTGCACGCCATGATGCTCGACATGAAGCGCACCTTCGACGAGATCGTCGAGGCGCACGCCGAGCCTGGACGGGCGGCCCAGATCCTGGCCAATCCCTTCTACCAGTCGCTGTCATCCAGCTTCGCCGGCACCCAGGAGTACATGGCCATGGAGAAGCTTGGCCAGCTCCGCCGCTCCGACGAGTGGGACCTCATCGTGGTGGACACCCCGCCGAGCAGGTCGGCGCTGGACTTCCTTGACGCCCCCGAGCGCCTCGGCCGGTTCCTTGACGGGAGGCTCATCAGGTTGCTGACCTCGCCAGTCAAGGCGGGCCGTCCGATCACCAAGGTGCTGAACGCCGGGTTCTCCATGATGACTGGAGCGCTGACCAAGATCCTCGGCGGTCAGCTGTTGCGCGACGCGCAGACGTTCGTCACCGCGTTCGACACGATGTTCGGCGGCTTCCGCGAGCGGGCGGACGCGACTTTCAAGCTGCTGCAGGCTCCGGGCACGGCGTTCCTCGTCGTGGCGGCACCCGAGCCGGATGCACTGCGGGAGGCCGCGTATTTCGTGGAGCGCCTCGGTGAGGAGCGCATGCCGCTCGCTGGACTCATCCTGAACAGGGTGCATCGCGTGCCAGCCATCCCGCTATCCGCCGCGCGCGCGCTGGCCACCGCGGAGACTTTGGAGCCGGACGGCCCTGCGGTCGCGGTGGCGGCGTTGCGGCTGCACGCGCAGCGGATGACACTCAGCGACCGGGAACAGCGGGTGGCCGCCGCGTTCACGTCAGCACACCCGGCCGTCCCTGTCGTGGAGATTCCCGCCTTCCCGGCGGACGTGCACGATCTGGAGGGCCTACGTCGGCTCGCTCAGTCCGCGCCGAGCTAGTTCGCCGTTGAACTAGTCCGGCCTGCGCTAGTTCGCCGAGCCAGCGACCAAGTCGTTGATGCCCTGGCTCTCGTAGCGGTCCCGAGCGTCCTCGAGAAGCCCGCGCCACGACACGACATCAGGCCGACGGCGGAGAAGCGCGCGCCGTTCGCGTTCGGTCATTCCGCCCCAGACACCAAACTCGATGCCGTTGTCGAGCGCGTCCGCAAGGCACTCGGTCCGGACCGGGCAACCCCGGCAGATGAGCTTGGCGCGGTTCTGGGCCGCACCCTGGACGAACAGCTCGTCAGGGTCGGTCCCCTTGCAGGCGGCGCGTGTGGTCCAGTCGGTGATCCACATGTGCCCAACTCCTCTTGATCGATCGCCGGGCATACTGATACCCGAGCGGTCCTCATCGACGGATTGCTGCCCGTGGGGGTGTGCGGCCACCGCTCCACGGTTTATCACTTCGTGACAATGCAACTTACGGACTCCGGGCCCCTGCTGCCAAGCCCTCAGAGTGGCCATTTCACATATAGTCCTTCTGGGCTATGTACACAGCCGGGACTAGTCACGTACCGGTCATGCGCAGGTCACGGCCGGACAAACATGGCAGCCCGTCGCTCTAGCCGAGCACTCCATCGCCGTAGTACCTCCTTCCCCCGCGTAGGCTGGCCCCGTGCAGCTTCCGGATTGGGCGAATCGCTGGGGATCAAGCAAAGTGAGCGCCGTCGCGCGCTTGCTCCTAATGGCCGGGCTGAGCGGGGTACTCTGCTCTGCCCTCGTGCTGCCGATCGCGGCAAGCACGGGCATCCTGGTCCGCAACACCGCCAACAAGATCACTGCGACCGCGCTGGACGCCACCACGCTCCCGCAGCGGTCAGCGGTGTACGACCGCGACGGCCACCTGATCACGTACTTCTACGGCGTGGATGAGGGGCCTGGAGAGACCTACAGCGGCGTCGACCGTCAGCCCGTGGACTACAGCCAGATCTCACCGAACATGGCGAAGGCCATCGTCGCGATCGAGGACGACCGGTACTGGCAGCACGGCGCCATCGACTTCCAGGGCACGCTGCGCGCGGTCGTGAACGACGTCGAGGGCGAACCGGTCCAGGGCGGGTCCACCATCGTCCAGCAGTACGTGAAGAACGTGCTCGAGCTGTCCGCCCTCGGCAACCCGGCAGCCGAGCAGGCCGCCGTCGCGGACAACCTGTCGCGCAAGTACTCCGAGCTGCGGATGGCGCTCGACGTCGCACAGAAGATGTCCAAGCAGGACATCCTGGCCGGGTACCTGAACGACGCCTACTTCGAGCAGGGCTCCTACGGCGTCGAGGCCGCCGCGGAGACGTACTTCGACACGACGGCCGCCAAGCTCACTCTCCCCGAGGCCGCCCTGCTGGCTGGCATGGTCGAGAATCCGACGGCCTACGACCCGCTGCTCGACCCAACCCTGGCGCTGGAGCGGCGCAACACCGTCCTCGCGAGGATGATGCAGACCGGTGTCCTGTCACGAGCGGCGGAGACGGCGGCGGCCAAGCAGCCCCTCGGCCTGCACCTCGGCCAGGTGCAGAGCGGGTGCTCGGCGAGCACCGTGGGCGATGACGGGTTCTTCTGCGACTACGTGGTCCACACCATCTTGCTTGACAAGGAATTCGGCGCGACCCCTGCGGACCGTGCGCGGCTGCTGGCCACCGGCGGCCTGCAAATCCACACCACCCTCAGCCCGCAGGATGAGACCTCCGCCACGAAGGCGGTCAACTGGGTGATGCCGCAGTGGAGCAGCACGTACAACCCTGCACACAACGCGGCCACCGAGGCCATGGTCACGCCCGGCAGTGGCCAGATCATGGCCATCGCCGAGGACCGGCCCTACGGGACAGGATCTGGCCAGACTGAAGTTGACTACGCCGTGAATGCGCAGTACGGCGGCGCGAACGGTGTCCAGACCGGATCCTCATCCAAGCTGTTCACGCTGGTCACAGCCCTAGAGCAAGGGGTACCGTTCGGCTATACGGACACCGTCCCCGGACTGACCACGATCAGCGGTTACACCAACTGCGCCGGCGACCAGGACAGTCCCTGGACCGTGACGAACTCCGAGGGACCAGGGACGAGCACCGACTCTCTCTACACCGGTACCACCGACTCGATCAACGTGTTCTTCGCTCAGCTTGAGCTGAAGGTCGGCCTGTGCAACGTGGTGAAGACCGCCGTCAGCATGGGCATGACGCGGGCTGATGGTACTTCCCTGCTGTCCGCCGACGGGAGCCAGCTCCCGGCCGACGACCTCCCGGCCTTCACCCTCGGCTCGGTCAACGTCTCCCCGCTGGCTCAGGCCGATGCCTACGCCACGGTCGCGTCCGGTGGGATCTACTGCACGCCGATCGCGATCACCTCGGTAACCGACTCCGACGGCGACTCCATCCCGGTGCCGTCGGCCGGCTGCCATCGGGTTATGCCTGCTGACGTCGCCAATGGCGTGAACTACGTCCTGCAGGGCGTGCTCACCACCGGGACGGCGGCCCCGCCGGCCGGGCCTGGCGTCCTCAGCAACGGGTACGTCGCCGCCGGAAAGACCGGCACCTCGAACGTGACCAGCGGCGACGGCACGCCGTACGCGGGCTTCGCGGGCTACACGACGAACCTCGCGAGCTTCACGTCCGTGTTCAATCCGATTTCACCCACTGGCGACACGATGACGTACCAGTCCTCCTGCTACCGGTTTGAGTATGGCGGGTATGAGTGCCCGCAGGAGATGTACGGGGCCAACGCCCCCGCGTCCATCTGGCACATGTCCTTCGACAACGCCGACCTCGGCCACTACCGGACGTTCGACACCGTCTCGCCATCGAGCTCGCTGTGGAGCCTGGGCAACGGCCAGGTCGTCATCCAGCCGAAGGCGCCCAAGGCTGGCAAGAGCACCGCGAGTCCTGGCACCACCGCGGGCCCTGGCGGTCCCGCGAGTCCCGGCGGTCCTGGCACCACCGGGAATCCTGGCGGTCCCGGCAACACCGGCGGCAGCCCAGCCGCATAGCGGTAATCAGCTATCCAGCCAGCAGTCTTTCCGAAGGCCCCCGCCACGCGACGGGGGCCTTCGGCATCCTGTCCGTCAGCCCCCACGTCAGCCCCGGCCAGACACCCGGGCTAAGGCCACGTTCGTCAATATCGACATGATCTCGTGTTAGGTCAGCGGCATTGCACATCGACTCCGAACCGTCGTCCGCGGCAACTGGCTTGCGCACTAAAGAGGCGAATTCCAAAACGCCTTATGGCGTATAGGTGGCAAGCTCCCCCTATGCCAGGGCATAGCCGTAAATGCGGCTTCCTGCCTCGTGGGAAGCCAGCGCGCCGGGCGGCAGCACGAGCACGGCCCCGGCTTGGGGCAAGGCGTGAGGATACCGGCACGGCGCTCATCCCCCCACGTCGTCCCTGGTGACTACGATGTCCCCGGTGACTACGATGACAGCATGTGCTGGGGATCACCATCCCGGAAATGACTACATCTCACTTGATGGCCAGAAGCGCTCTTGTAACCTTGCGCCATCGGACATTCCGGGGACCGATGAGATTACGGGGGCAGCATGACTGGGCCTGAAGGTTCAAGCAGCGACGGACGATCGCCAGCCGGCTTCCAGGCCGCGCAACGGTTCACCGGCCGGGAAAAAGAAATTCTTAACCTTCTCGCCGCCGGGCTAACCAACATCGAGATCTCGGAAAAATTGTACATCAGCAGCCACACCGTGGCACAGCATGTGGCCGCGATGCTCAAGCGAACCAACTGCCGCAGACGCACCCAGCTAGCCGTTCTGGCCGCGCTCGCGGGCATCCTCACTGACGGGGGAATCAGTGCGCCGCCGGTAGGGCAGAGAGCCAGGGACGTTCTGTATGGGAATTAGGTGAATTAAAGGGGGCGGCTAGTACTACAGCAGCGGGCCGCGACCTCTGGTGCGCCATGGTGGCCTGGCGTCCGGCCCGGCGCCACTCGCATCCCCGTCCACCACGCATCGGCTTCCACAGTCGACTGCAGGCGACCGCTCAATTTATATCGAATACTTTTCCGGTCCCGAAGACTTTTCCACGCTATTACGTGGAAAATTTTACCTAACCGGAGAACTCTTCGGGATAATGGCTGCCATCTCCTGGACCGTGATCAGATCACCGCTGGAGTCCTCTAGGTCGCCTTGGAGCGTCGCGAGGGCCTGTTCTCGTTGCGCCTGCATAGACTCGATACGAACCTGGGTGGCCCGGTCGTGATCGACGAAGCCCTGCAACCTAGTCCGCATCGGACCAGCGATGCGCTCGAACGGAACCGGGTTGCTTGCCTTCTGGTCCGCGAAGATAGCCCGTTCGTCTTCCGCAGCGGCGATGTAATCGCGAGGGCCACTGCCCGCCTCGAACTCCGCCAGGGCCGCGCGAAGCTCCTCGCTCGTCTGGCGCAGCAGGGAGCCAGGCTGCGTCTGTGCCTTCGGGCCGCCGGCGTTCGCCTCCCAGAGCAGGACCGCATCCTCCTCGGTACCGCCGAACTCGCCGCTCCAGGCTTCAACGGGGATGTTCTTTCGCTCCTCAACTGCCGTGTCCAGCTCCCTGCGGACGCCGGATTCGGCGTCGTTTGCGTCTTTTATCTGCTGCTTATGCCGTTCCATGGTGCCTTCGTAGGTCCGGAGCCCCACGAGGGCATCCTCGTGCGTCTTGCGCGCGACCTCCTGGGAATCCTTGGTAGGCCCGATCTTCCCATCTATGCTCGCTATATTTGCGTCAAGGACCCGCATTTCTTCGTCGATTTCCACGAGTCGGGCGTGGGCCTCGGCGGCCTTATGCGTGATATCTGCCAATGTGCGGGCGGCGTCGGCTACCCGCAGTACCGATTCGGCCGTAGACTTGGCACCTTCAGCGATGGCGAGTTCCCGCTCCGCGCGCCGAACAAGCGAGTCTTTTCCAACCAGCGGTTCGGGGAAGTCGCCTAGGACAGAGAGTCCGAGCGCGTCGTCATCGGCCCGTGTGGGGGCATGGCGCTGAACGAACCGCTCCCGCAACGCGTAAATCAAGGACTCAAGGCCCGGGGGGCAGCGGATACCGTCCACTGAAACGGGCTGCGCCGCCAGATCCAAGGAGTCAGCCACGATGATCTGGCTGCCAGGCCGGTCAGCCAGGGCAGTGCGTGCCAGCTCAGCCGCAGCGCGAGGGACGACAACGGCATCGCGCAGGGAATGAAGCATCGGCTCCCATCTGCCCCGCGCATTCTCGTCTACGTCAACGATGTCAGCGAAGGCGGCTACTGTAGGGATTTCTGGTTCAGCGCCCAGTCTTTCAACCAGCGAGCCCCGCCACTCCGCCGCGTCCTTCCCTCGCGTTCGCCAAGTCGATCTTGGCCGCGTTGACGGCTCGGTCCGCCGTGTCTACCTCTGTTTGGGCGCGGGCGCGGGCGATGTTGGCCGCCTCAAGAGAGACAGCCGTCTCGGCTACGGTTCTGCCGTCCCAGTGCTCTGCGGCAGGCCTCAGCTTGTTCCTCTCGTTGATGTATCCACTCTTTTGGGTCGCTGCAATGGTGTGTTTGTGTTCCAGTTCTTTGAGGAGAGCATTCTCCTTCGCAAGCGCTGCACGGGCCTGGGACTCGCGGCTGGCGAGGTCGCTCCCGTCTCCCAGCCGGGCGAGGGCCTTCTTCGCCTCCGCGACCGCTTTGGCCGCCTCCTCAACCCGGCTTGTCAGCGAGCCAACCCGTTCTCTAGCCACTCGTTCCCGCTCAAGGGCATCGCGGTAGTTCCAGGCAGCGTATAGACGCCACTTCTCTCCGGCCCCGCTCAGCAGGCTGCGCGCCCTGTCGCGCGCGCCGATGGCCGCTAGCTGGGCATTCTCGCTGACACGCTCCTTCTTGTCTCTCGCCTCGGCCGCGGCGTATTTCCCCTGGATCTCGATCCGCTCGTTGCGCGCCCTGTTCTCCTCCTCCAGTTGCCCGGATAGCCCCGAGAGCGCGATCAGCGCCGTGCCGATCTCGTCGGGGCGCATCTTGGTCATCTCCTGGCTGAGCAGCGACGGGACACTCGGGCGCATGCTGGTGTCGAGATAGGACAGGCACCGGGGTGCCTCTCCGTAAAGCTTCCTGGCGAGATGCCGTGCGCCGATCGTCTGGTCCTTGGGCAGTTGCTGCCACAGCATGTCGGCTTGCACGACGCGCTCCTCGTCGCCGTCGGCGTTCGCGACGTGAAGCCCCGGGATGTACCGGGCCTGAAGGTAAGGCGCGGTTGAGGAGATCTTCACCCACACGGTGAGAGCAGAATCGAGCGGACTCACCGGATCGGCGAACACGCCGACGATGTACCCGTGCGGCGCGGACTGCCCCCTCTCCGCGGCAGAGAGCCCTGCGGCGTCGGGCCGGAACAGCAGTTCCCTGGCGAAGCTTCCTCCGCTGGTCTCCAGCCTCCACTGGGGATCACCGAGCAGGACCGAAACCGCAGCCTGGAAGCTGGTCTTCCCCGATCCATTGGAGTCCCCTTTGGGACCGGCTCCGGAGACCGCGACGAAGGTACCCGGCACGATCTCCACGGGATACGTGGTGAGCCGGGAGATGTCAAAGGTCTGGACCGCTACGAGGTGCCGGTCACCGACGATGCCGAGATCGGTACCGGGGCTAACGTTCATAGCGTTCCTCCTCGGGAACGGGAGATTCAGCCGGCTCCGGGGCAGACGAGGCGCGGCGCCGCCGTATGGCATCGGCCAGCGGCCCGTGGGGGTCGGCAAGCAGCAGGAGTTCCTCGAAAATCGTGGTGCTCATCGCCGGGGTGAGCCGGTCGAACTGCGGACCCGCGCGCACGCTGCCATTAGCTTCGTAGGTAATTCCGGCCTCCCGCAGGCGCCGGAGCGCCGCTGTGACGACACCGTTTTGAACCTTCGCGTCGTACAGGCGTTCCCGCGGAACTGGGCGACCGCGACTCCATGGGGCCTCGGGAGCCAGCTTGCCCTCAGCGCGGGGTATGGCCACGGAGAGCAGCAATACTATCGTAAGAACGGCTCGGTCGTCCGGGGAAAGCACGCCGATGCCTTCTTCAGCGAGACGATCCGCGATGCGATCGTCATAGCCGGATGTATATCCCGTTCCCGTCTCGATGAGAACGCGCCCGGCGGCCGCCAGCGTCTCCCTGACGACCTGCCGGAGAGCAGGCTCAGCCAACGCCCGGTAGGAGGTGACAGGCACGGGCCTGCTATCGGTCTCAAGAGCGCAAAGTGCCGCCAAGACATCGGCCTGCCGTTGCTGTGGCAGGACGTCCAGCCTGATGGTCATGCCGGCTCTCCGGCCAGCCGGGGCAGATCGGCGTACCTGTCGCGCAAGCACCGGACCTCGGCATCGCCCCATCCGGCGAGAGCAGGACCCAACCGAATCGGGGATTCTCCCTCCCCCGATATCAGGTACCCGCAGGCGCGGAGCCGCCTGATCGCCGGTTTCCAGTGCGTCTGGCGAACCTGGAGTGACTCTCCGACGGGGCGCCCAGGCCGGGTGAAACGGGCAAGCGCGTCCAAGACCTGGCTCTCGGGGGCGGGGATGCCCGGCAGCAAGGGGGCCTCAGGGTCGGGCCAGCAGCAGCCGATGCAGGCAGCGAGCACCAAGCAGGTGGTCGGCGTGGCACCGGGCAGGTCCTCACCGTCGGCGCCGAGCACTACCATCGGGTTTACATCGGTTGGCCAGCCAAGCATCAAGGCGTTCGCACCGTGATCTCCCGCCACGTCGATGAGACGCCGCCCCGCGACCTCGGCGGTCTCCTGCAGCAGGGCCAGTTCCTCCGCTGCCCACGGGACACAGATCAGGCGGAGCGCGCGCATCCGGGCCAGGGACAGTGGATCAGGCATCGCTCGTCTCCGCGAAGGCAGCCGCGGCATCGCGGGTAGGTACAGTCGGCATCCTGCGCAGTGTCATTGGGGTGACGTGGCTGACGGGCCCAGCGGCGTCAACGATCAGGGCGTCTGACAGATCCACCGCGAGTGGAACGACTGGATCGGCGCTCGCCAGCAGTGCACTGGTCACAATGTGCGCGGCCCCTCTCCATCCTGCGCCCCGGATGCGGCTGGTGAGATCAGCCTCGTCACTCCCCTGCAGGTGCAGTTCCATCTCGGCCTCCATGACGACCCGCTTGGTCTGCTCGCGCTCTCTGGCCGCCGCCACAGGGTCCTGGTCGGAGGCGGAGTCCGGCGGCCGCGGCGGACGACGGCGGACAGGAGCGGGGCGGTACTTCTCCACTGCGGAGATCAGCCGCTCCGCAGGCAGCATCATGGAAGGCGGGTCGAAGACGATGCGCGCCAAGGAAACCGCCAGTTCTTCCCTGCTCCGGTACATGGCGGCGCTCAGGTACTGCTCCGGGGAGAGCATCGAGAAATCGCGGGAAACGCTGGCCTGCGCAAGCAAGCGACTGTAGAACGCGTTCACCGCGTTGAAGTAGCGCAAGGCCTCATCAACCAGACGCCGCCCCGTTCCCGATGGCAGCAGATCGGGGAACTTGTCCCCAGCGGCATTGACGAGGCGGTTTGCCTTGTTCAGCAAGCCTTCCGCCGAGCGGTGCTGCGACTGCCGTTGGCGTTGAAAGTGTCGCGCAGTGTCCAGTAGGAGTCTCGGGGAAGCCAGAACCGCACCGGGAGGCCTGTCCGGGTGGTACCGGTGCTAATGACTCCGCGTGGATCATGCCGCGTGTCCACACTGTCCCGATGGGTCACCTCGATGAACCTAGGATCCAGGGCCTGGACGTCGGTGGCCTTCCAGGTATGGGCGTCGTCTGCCCACCGGGGCCAGACGGCTTCCAGGGCATCCCGGCCGGTGTCGGTGATGTGGAGCTCGAAGGCCCGGCCTGTGCCCCGGCCCTCGATGAGGCCAGCAGACAGGGCGCGGTTGACAGCCTTCTGACCGTGGATGCGGATGCCGTGCGGGCCTGTGGCATAGGACACGGTGTTGCTGGACTCACCAGGGTTGTCGCGGACGAACGCGGTGACCTGCAGCATCCGCGGGCCGTACCGGGGCCTGGGGTCCTTCCTCTCGGCCACGGTCATGTCGCTCCCCTGCGCCACCATCCCGCGCGTCTTCACCACTTCCCCTAACGGAACAATCACCCGATGGCTCGGCACCCGTTCGCCAGGCCGCGCCATGCCCGGTACATAGTGGACTCTACTGGGCAATACTGACATTCCTCGCAAGTGCGCCAAGACGGGCGGGGGTCGACGGAGAGCAGCGGTGCCCGCGCCGACCGGCCAGAAAGTGTCCCGGGTGTCCCCGAACCTGGTCTGACCTGCAAAAACGATTAGCGAGACAATACTGGGACTACTCATAACCCAGAGGGTCGCAGGTTCAAATCCTGCCCCCGCACCAAGCTCAGAGGTCCAAGCCGAGCCGTTAGAGATGGCGGCCTGGGCTGGGGTGATCTCGGTGCGCTGGCGGAAGGTTCCGGCGGGGCCGGTGAAGTTGCCGACCTGGATGCGGTCTAGCTGGCGGCGGAGCTCGGGCCAGGTCTGGCCGCAGGCTTTCCCGGCAGCGCGGGCGAGCAGGAGGGCGAGCCGGTAGAGGAGGACACGGGCGCGGATGCGCTCTTGCTTGCGGTGGCCTCGACGCGGAGCTGTCCACCCGGGATGTTACAGAAGTTCCTGGTGATGTGGAATTGACAATTGAGGCGATTTTCCCCTTAGATGTGGACCTATCGGGCGGTGGCTCCTCATGCACCACCTCCTCGGACTGGGAGAGCGAGACCTGATAATCGACATGGACACCATCAAGGCGCACAAGGCGGTCTCCGCTACGTTGGTCGTAGCCGCCGCCGCAGTCATCGTCTCGTGCTCGTCGTCGGGCGGCACGACCAACTACTACTCGCTCGGTGAGAAGTACGTGGCCAAGGCCTACGCCGATGGGGACACGTCGCCGTCAGGCTGGACCGCCGAGACGTGGTGCGCGAACACGATCTTCGCCCAGCAGGGCTGGCCGAACATGACCCAGATCATCGATCAGGTGCCAACGTCCGGGCCGGGTGAAGCCCAGTTCGCCAACGGCTGCGAAGCCGGGTGGGCCAAGACGTACGGCTAGCCACAAACCTGGGTTCCGCAGCTGATGTAGCGCGATAGGCGATGAATCTGGGGGTTGACGTGCGGAAACACGCCGCTGGCTGGTCAGGAGGCGTGTATCTAGGCGGCGGGGGCCGTGGGGGCTATTCCTCCACGGGGGGTTTCAGCTGGTAGATGCGGGGCGGGGCGCTGGTTTCCAGGGCTTTGAGGATGGCTGCCTGGGGTTTGGTGATCTCGGTGCGCTGCCGGAAGGTGCCGGCGTGGATGCGGTCGAGTTCGCGGCGCAGTTCCGGCCATGTCTGCCCGCAGGCGTTCTCGCTAGTCAGGCCCACTTCCGGGCGCCGCCGCACTCGAGTCGCCTCGGTCACCACCGAGATGGGTTCCGCCGCAGAAAGCTCGCCTGGCCCGCGAAGATGAGCCGTGCGCCCGCCTCCCGCCCGGGAGCGATCCAGAATCCGTGGCCATCGGCACCGCCCGCAATGCGCCACGAGTCCCAGAAGTAACCACGGTTCCAACGGCTATCGGACGTCGCGCCGAACGGAGCAAGTGCCGCGCCCAGGGCAGCTATCACGTCCGGGGCCGCCGTCGCGGGAAAGACACACCGTCACCGCCACCACCCCTGCCAGCCACTGTCGTCCACCACGAGACATCTGCAAGCGCCCAGCCCGGCGGACCGCCCCCGCCGTACCGCACTGGACGATCTAGGCGCATCATCCCAAAGCGCACCGCATTAGCGCCAGCAACCCGCGCCCAAGTTTGTAGCTACTTGACCTGCCAAGCCCAGCCCTGCTACGTTCTGGCCGCAGAGAAGCGAGTGGGGAAACATGGAAAAAACAGGAAAGGTAGTGCTCGGCATCTGCGGCGGTCTGGTCGCCGTGCTCGTAGCTACGGGCTGTGCCGGTCACCAGATGCCCGGGCAGCCGTCGGCCACGCCCAAGGCCATCGCGACTACGGCAGCGGCATCGTCCGCGCCGGCAGCACCGGCCGTGGCGTCCGGCTGCGCCTACATTACGCAGTGGTGGTCGGACAACCAGGTGACCTGGACGAACATCGAGACCGACCTCTCGCAGTTCAGCACCGACTCCTCGAACCTGGACCTCAGCGCGGTCGAGGCGGACGGCACACAGCTCAGCACCGACGTCTCGTCCCTCAGCACCCTGGACCAGACCCAGATCCCGAAGGGCAAGAACGCTGCCTCGATCGTCGCCCTGGACCTCGCCAAGGGCGAACTGGCGCTGTCGGTGGCCGGGCAGATGGCCGCCAACGGCAACATCACCCAGGCGAACACGGACATCAACGTCGCCGCGTCCTCGATCGGCCAGACCACGGCCGACATCAAGAAGTGCAACTAGGGGGACACATGTATGACGACCACACCCGGCGCATGCCTGCCCGGCCCAACCCCGGGCGTGACGGCCATTCCTGGAGACAGCCGCCGCTCGGAGCGCTCGCCCAGGGTCAGGGCCAGTACCAGCCCCAGGTCCCGGCACGCCCGTCTCAGCCCCAGGCCCCGGTACCTCCCCGGGCGCAGAAGATCGACACCACCGGCTTCGAGAGCTTCTGGTACTACCTAGGATGCATCGCCTTCGGCGCGTCCTACTTCTGCAAGATCCCCGTCAAGAAGGCCCTCAAGGACTTCGGACTCGTGCCCGGGCTGACCGGGGCCGAGACGTTCTGGTACGTCCTCATGAACTTCGCCTTCGGCGCGGGCTACTTCGCCAAGGTCATCGCGGCCAAGGCGATTTCGGAGCTCCCCCAGTTCACCCAGGCCCGGCAAGCGGCCACCATCCAGGCGCACACTGGCGCTCCCCTCCGCTAGCCCGCGCCGTCGGCGCAGCTGTCACCGAGAGCGACCGCAGGCCAGTCGCCTTCCTCGCGGGAAGGGTGCCGAACGCCGAGTATGCGTGGTGTCGCGACTGTGTCGGCAGTGCGCGTGTCCGCGCACGGATTGTCACGTTCTGCGCGGATCACTGGACGGAAGCTCCGTTCGGCGTGCCGACCTCCGCCATCAAGCACACGGCCCGGCCGGGAGCGCCGATATCGGGGCCTTGCGGGCGCGTGATGCGGGCGTGCCGTCGTCACTTGGCTGGGTCGGGCCATTCGACGGAGGTCCCTGGATGGGGCTGGATGGGCAGGTGCCGGGGCGCCCCGCGTCCCTCCCGGGCATGTCCTGTTACGTCCGCGTGTCTCCCGTGTGAACTCTTACTGTCTGTCCGGCTCGCCGCTGCCGAAAACCCCACCGTGACATATATCACTATGCATCTCACTATGCGTCGAGTTTTGCCTGGTTGCCGCGTTGCGTGACTTCGCCAACCACCCGAGCAAGGCTATTGGCCGGAACCCGCGCATCCGGCTGACCTGGCAAAACGCAACCTCGCCGCCTAAATCGGCGAAAGTTGAGGCCACTTGACGCCAATGGTTTTTTTGGACTCTAATGACGTGGCAAAGAGTTCATATCAACAACAGGAGGACCTTCAGGCATGAAGATCACGACTGCGCTGTTCGGAGTCGCACTAGCGACCGGACTCGTGGCAACAGCACCAAGTGCAATGGCGGCTACTGCCCCTGCAGCTCATTCATCGGTGGCTAGGTCTTCCGCTACGGCTACACCAGCGGCCGCGGAGGGGTGTGCCGGCGATGTGTGCATGTACCTCAACACCCCCAGCGGCGGTAGCGACAGCGCCCATGCATGGCTATATTCAACTACCTATGGTGGTTACTTCGTCTTCACAGGACCAAACGGTCTCCGCCGTCAGAGCGCTACACAGACGTGGTACGGGGGAGGGGCGAACGGAACAAACTACTACCCGGGAAGTTTCTCGGCCGTTGTCGGGCAGTACTGCTTCCAGTTCTTCCAGGTAGTGAGCGGCCACACTTACTCGCAAGGAAAAGCGTGCGAGAATATCGCATAGGACCTTTATCGATTACGTTTGTCGGCGCGCATCCCAGCAAGGTATTGATGCGCGCCGACAGGCGCGCGGTACGCGCTACCTCGTGCGGTGAGCTGCCCGTCGCCACGCCGCGTTCCTGGCGAGGCGAGGGAAAACGGTCAATGCCGATGCGAGCACTATGGTCGCCACGATCAGCCACAGCGTTTCTATGGTCTGGTATTGCCAGAAGAGGTTAGCATTGCTGGGATAATGGCCCCAGATCACGAGATTAGAGTAATGTGGGCGCAGGAACTCTCGTGCTAGGTATACGACACCGCCGAAGCTGAGTAGGGTCGCAACCATCGCATTGACGGTCCGGTGAATCAGAGCGCTGCAGGTGACTCCCAGGGTGTACGCGAATACTGACCAGGCAGGGAGCGCTGGAAACTGAGCAGTAAAAGTAGTGGAATTGACCGTGAAGCCAAAGCCCAGGTTTGCTAGGCCCGATGCCCAGTTGAACAGCAGCCCGGCGCAGGCGGTAACCGCTGCGATGACCACGCCGTTAAGAATGAGCGTTTCGCCGATCAAACGTTCGGAGGGGAGTCCCTGGGTCCAGCTGTAACGCCAGGTCCCGGTCTCGCGTTCTCGTGCTATAAGAGGAGCCCCAGTGAACATCGCGATGACAGCTGGCGTCACCAGCAAGGCAACCTTGAGGTTCCGGAGCTGCTGACTTGCCTGTGCCAGCAGGGACAATGCCGGACCGCAACTGCGGCCTGTTCCGTTTGCCAGGCAGGCGCGCAGGCCAATGGCATCCGCATGCTTAGTCTCCAGCGCAGCCATTATTAGCAGCACGGATATGACACCAGCCAGCGCGGTGATTCCGGCTAGGTTGCCGCGCTGCTGACGCCAGATCAGCCAGGTCGTCCATCGCCCCGGCACCGGCGGTCTGGGTGACGGTGTCAGGCTGAGCGTGGTCATCGGTGCGTCTCCAGTGTCTGAGGTGTCCGGAAGGGCGGTCCTCCCGGCACGTGCAGTGCGTCGCTTGCGCGAAGGTAGCCCAAGGCGAGTTCTTCCATGGTGACCTCCCGGGCCTGCCAGCCTTCGGGCGGAGTTTGACACCGAGCCAGCACGTGAGCCTGCCGTCCTGCGCGCGTGCTGCAGATGACGCTCGCATTGCGGGCGAGTTCCTCGGCCTCGGCCGCCGGTCCGGTGAGCATCCGGTGACCGCTTAGGATGTCGTCCAACTGCCCCGCAAGCATCACCTGCCCACGGCCCAGCAGGATGAGGTAATTTGCCACGTTTGCAAGATCGCCGAGCACATGCGTGGAGAAGACAACTGAGATGCCCTCCTCAAATACCGCCGTCATCAGCGAACCAAGCACTTCCTGCCGTGCGAGCGGATCCAGTGCTGCAAGTGGCTCATCCAGCAGTAGCAATGATGGGTGACGCGCTAGCGCCAAGGTTAGGGCCAGCTGGGCGCGCTGACCGCCGGAGAGCTTGCCGGCGCGTGCCTGCATGGGGATGCCGATGGCCGCCAGCCTCGCCTCCGCATACTGCTGGTCCCAGCAGCCGTTTAGGCCGCGGGCAGCCCGCAGCGTGTCCCGGACGGACATCCCGCGGTATACGGGAGCCTCTTGCGCCACAAGCGCCACCCTGTCGCGGACACCCCTCTGGCCCGGCCGTGATTCTCCCAGTACATGAGCCTCGCCGACGGTTGGTGTCAGGAGACCGGCCAGCATATGCAGCAAGGTAGTCTTGCCAGCTCCGTTAGGCCCGATCAGGGCCGTTACGCACCCTTCGGGTACTGCGAGGCTGCAATCAGTCAGCACCCACATGTTCCGGTAACGCTTACCGAGGCCGTTAGTGTCAATCACATTCATGCTGCGCCTCCTCGCATCCTCGCTGCTGCCGTGTGCGGCTGGGGTGCCTGGTCGTGATCTCGCAAGGCGGCGCTGAACAAGGCGGATGCCATGTCTGCAGTCAGCCCGGCGGCCTTCGCATCGTCGAGCCAGCCGAGCAGCCGTCCGCGTAGTCCGGCTATCTCCTTGATGTTTGGCACGGCGGGAGCGGCCACCACGAACGTCCCCCGGCCTCTTCGGCCCGCGGCGATCCCACGGGTCTCCAGTTCGCGATATGCCTTCTGGACGGTGTCCGGATTGACTGCCAGCGACGCGGTCACGTCCCTGATCCGCGGCAACTGGTCCCCTTCGACCAAGTAGCCAAGCAGCAGCGCGCGTTCAACCTGCTGGACAAGTTGCCGGTATACCGGTGCCCCAGAGGCCGGATCCAAGTAGAAGGCGATCGGAGAACTCGGCCCGTCGTCCTCGGCCCCCAAGCCAGCCTGAGCTACTTTACCGGTATGCATGGGTAAACCATACTGATGCTGGCGCCGCGTGTAAAGGTTGTTCTGGCGCAAGCGCGTGCTCGACTCGGCGTGTTCATGTTGCCGACCCGAACGAAGGCGAACTTTCGCCTGCTACGGGTGCGGGAGTGGTCGCAACACCAGGGACTTAAGGCGTGCTGATGCCGATGAGGGTTTTACCTGGGGTTTTGCGGGGTTTTGGGTATGAGGAGGGACCCCTGGTAGGTACTGGGTGTCGAATCCTTACCGGTCACAGGAGTCCCGCGTGCCATCTTGCCTTTCCTCTGCCGTACCCGCAATCAGATCCGCTGAGTCCCCGGATTCCGGGACTCCGGTGGCGAGCATCCCGGCGCCAGCGTAAAGCAACGGCGGAGACGCCAAACGGACGGGCATGCCAGCAACGGACGCTCACCGCGCGTGTCGTCAGGCGCTCCTGGAGAGAACGCGTAACACCAGTGCTTGTCCGGCCTGGTAGACGAGGTCGATTCCAAAATCTGGGAGGCCGTCCACGCGAGCTTCGATTACTTCCAGCGGGCTTGCCGCGAGCCTCGGCTGGCTGCTGGGTGGTCCCGTTCAGGCCGACGAAGCTGCCGGTGCAGTACCGGGGCGAGCGGCGGGCGCGGGAAGCTAGTCCTGGCAATCCCGGGTGCCGGAGGGCTGTGGTCAGGCAGGGCACTGCGGGGATCGTCGCGCAGAGCGCGACGATCGCCTTTTGGGGACTGGACGAAGCGGTTAGCAGCGTTGGCGACTTCGGCCAGTACGTCGGAGGCGTCGAAGCCGAGCGTGCAGGCGGCCCGCACCACCTGGCACGCGGCGTCGGCGGGCAGAATGCGGGCGATCCGGGTCAGCTCCGGGTTCTCGACAGGGCGGAGCATGTCGTCGAGCATCACCAGGTCCCGGCCTCCGGTGAGCTGGCGGACCTGGGACGCGGTATCTGCCGGCAGCAGCCCTGCGATCAGCGAGGCCGTGCTGTGCATCGCCCGGAAGCGTCCCTCGGTATCGCCGAGGTGCCGTTCCCATGCTTCGATGTGAGTGTCGATGACCAGGGCGGACAGCGGCTCGCGGTGCTCGCGGAGAATTGCGCGCAGTACTGCTGGCCCGTCCTGCTGCAGGATCTGGGCGGGGTCCTTGGCGTTCAGCAGGGCTGATTGCAGCTTCCATGTGTGCGGGCGGAGGATGCCGTAGGAACGTGCAGCTGCCTTGCGTCCTGCGGAGTCGCCGTCGAACGCGACGAGGATGCCGGCGCGGGGAAGGTCGGCGGCCTTGCTGAGCAGGTCGGCCTGCTGGCTGGTCAGGGCGGTGCCGCAGGGGGCCAGCCCAGCGTGCCGACCGGGGTCGGCGAGGGTGACGGCGATGGCGTCGAACGGTCCTTCCACGATGACGGGGATGGCACCCTGCGCGAGGGCCGACTGGGCGCTGTGCAGCCCGAATAGGAGGCTGCCTTTCCTGAATCCGGCGGTCTCGGGGCTGTTGAGATACTTCGGCACGCCCGGCCCGGCGTCGGGGTGCGCGCGTCCGATGAACCCGGCGAACTCCCCCTGCTCGTCGTGCACCGGGAGCATGACCCGGTCCCGGAACCGGTCAATGAGCGTCCCACGGGCGGATGGCTTGGCGAGTCCGGCGGCCTCGATCTCGTCGTCGCCGTGGCCCAGGCGGCGCAGGTGATCGGTGAGCATGGTCCACCCGGCAGGGGCATGCCCGATGCCCCACTCGGCGGCGACAGCGGCGCTGATGCCACGGCCCTCCAGGTAGGTGGGTGCCCAGCTGGCCGCGAGCTGAGCGATGTAGAAGTCCTGAGCGCGCCGCAGGACGAGGCGGATGCGCGGGGACGGTCCCATCGGCTGCGGGGCGGCAGCGGAGCGCGTGGCCGTGGCGGCGACCGGGCTGCTGGCGGCAGCGCGCACGGCGGAGGGTGGCACCGTCAGCGTGGCGGGCCGGTCGGGGTCGTCACCGTTCAGGAGGCGGTCGGTATGACGGGTGATGCGGGCAGCGGCAATAGTGATGCGCTGCCCTGCGGCCAGGATGGCCTCGGCGGGCTGGGCACGCGGGTCGCCGCCCGCCCAACTCGCCGGGTGCGCAAGCTCTGCCGTCACGGTGACGCCGTGCCGGACGCAGACGATGAAGGCGACCGAGTCGGCCTCAGACTTGCGGACTCCCGCGCAGCCGGAGGTGGTCGTCCCGGGTGGGAGGCCGTCGCCGTGGCCCAGCAAAGCGTGGCCAAGCTGGTGCGCCAGCGCCCACACGGCCTGGTCCTCGCTGGCGCCTGACGGCAGGCGGATGCGGCGTGCCGACCAGAAGGTGGTGCCATCGGCCGGGGCGCCGTGCTCATGTTCGACGGCGAAGCCCTCGCGGCGGGCCAGCCAGCACAGCGCGTCGCGCAGCCCGGCGGGCGCATGGCCCGACGGAGGGAGGCCGACGGGGATGGCGAGGGGCTGCCCGCTGGTCTGCGGAAGGTCCCAGACGTGGGCAACCCGGTCCGCGTCCCGCCAGCCCGGCTCCCTCTCGTCCTGCTGCCCTTCCCTGGCCTGCGGCTGCCGGCGCGGGGGGACAGCGAAGACCTCGATGCCCTTCTCGCCCCGGCGGACCTGGCGTCCCATCGTGGTCCACTGCCGGTAGTCCGCCATCATGACGGCCTCGGGCCGCTGGGCGGAGATGAGCAGGATGTTCGCGAAGTCCTCCCCGGGCATCAGCGCGGCCAGGCGCAGGCACCTAGCCCAGTCGGCGGGGGCATGCAGCGCGCGGGCGTCCTCGTGCAGCCGGGCGCGGAGCGCGGCCAGCTTGCGCTGGCGCTCTTCCTCGCGTTCTGGCCCCTGACCGGAACCGGAAGGCCGGGGCATCACCGGCCCCCTGTCGGTTCTGCGGCAACCTGGACAGCCTGCCGCATGCCGGGCCAGGGCGGCACGGCGGTCGCGTCGCCGCCTTCGTCCAGGTGAGGCGCGGCGGGGGCGGACGGCGGACGGAAGGCCGACCCGCCGCTGTCTGCCTGCCCGTCTGCCAGGTGCCCGGACGCTGCGGCTGCCAGCCTGTGCAGGCTGTGGTTGGCAACTCGGTGGCCGTCGCGGCGCAGCTTGTCGCCGAGCGCTTTCTGGCTGAGCCTGTGGCCGTGCAGCCGTGCCTCGGCCAGGATGCGGGCGGCGGCCGCGACGAGGTGCGGGTCGAGGTTCGCATCGCGGCCGGCACCCGCCTGACGGGCGCGTTCCGGTCCGGTGCTGTGAGGCGCGCCGGGTGCCGCGGCTTCGGGGGCGTGTCCGGGCGCGGCGTACCCCGGCTGGCTCGCGGCTGGGTGGCCGTTGACCGCGTCTCCCGGCAGGAGGCTCCGCACTGTGCCGCCGTCATCCGGCGTCGGGGGCAGCCCCGGCGGCCTCGCGGTGATCAGGCTGGCGATGGCCGCATGGGCGGCTGCCGCGGTCGTGTAGTCGAGCCGGGCCAGGTCGGGCGTCCTGGTGAGCACTTGCACCTGGCGCAGCACGTCGGCCGCGACGGCCGGGTCGGCGAAGCCCGCGCGGGTGAGCGCTGCGTGCGCGCGCCGCTCGGCGATCCGGGCGCGCCTTGCGGCCATGCCCGTCGGCCTAGCGCCCCGGTCCCGGGCGTGCAGTGCCAGGCGGAGCTGGTACAGCCGCCTGGCTGCCTGGTCGACCCGGACGCGGCGGGTGGCCGCCTCCGCGGAGATCCGGTCGTCGGCGGCGAGCCGGAGTTGCACGCGGACGCGCTCGACCGGGTGCACCCAGCGCAGCGCGGCAAGCCGCCGGTCGGCCCGGTCCGCCGCACGCACCCGCAGCTCCCGCAGGGTGAACTCGAACAGGATGGCGCCGATGACCGGCATGAGGCCGAACGCCTCGGGAGCGCCGGGACGATGCGGCGCATGGGTCCAGTTGAAGCTGGCGGAGGCCGCGACCAGGCCCCAGACAGCCAGCCGTGGCGCCAGCCCGGACTCGGCCCGGGCGGCACGACGGGTCAGCAGGACCGCGCAGACCCCGGCCGCGCCGTCCAGGGCCAGGAACAGCAGGTAGGGCCAAGGCCCGCGCAGGCCCATGTTGTCGCGGGCGAACCCCGTCAGCCCCTGCGCGGAGATCCCGGCCGCGACAGCGGCGAACCCCCCGAGCAGCAGGTACTGGGCGACTGATGCCGCTGTTTCGCGCGCCCGCGCATGCCTGGTCACCAGCCGATGCCGCCGCGGGGAATTGCCCGGACCGCGCAAAGGCGCAGCGGCAGGTTGCCGTCCTGTAGGCGGCAGGCGGACGCCGGCCCACCTAGCCGAGGAACCCCCCCGGCACGCGGTCGCCGCATCGCAAGACCCTCATAAGTGTCGATGATCCTAATTGTCAATTTTAATCAAAACCAAGATATGACGAGAAGGCGGCCAGTTGTCAACTTTGATGGCGATCGGTGTTCTGAAGCATTAGCATGAAGTGATGGCGCGTACGGGTGAAGGAGGCTGAGTGATGCCCGATGAGGCGGCACCCGACGCGGGCAGGCCGACCCTGAAGACCCTGGCGGATAAGGTCAACTGGCTCATCGAGCAGGCGCACCCGGCTGAGCGCGGCCCTTTGTCCAACGCTGATGTCTGCCGCCTGATCCTCAAGGTCACTGGCGAGGAGGTCTCGGTAACCACCATCTGGAAGCTGCGCAACGGCCAGCAGACCAACCCGCAGATGCGGGTGGTCCAGGCGCTGGCCACCACGTTCGGGGTGGAACCCGCGTTCTTCTTCGAGGACTACGACGAGGACAAGCTCGGGCTGCTCCAAGATCAGGTGGAACTGCTGGCCCTGGTCCGGGATGCGGCCATCACCAGCGCCGAGTTCCGCGCCATCCTGGGGATGGACGCCACGGGCCGCAGGACGCTCGCCAGCCTCATCGGACGCGCGGCACGCGCCGAGGCGCAGGCATCTGCCTCGGGCCAGGACGAAACCTCGGGCGCCAGCTGAACCATACGCGTCGCCAATACGTTACTATAAGTCATGACATTGCCGTCTCGCCTGCCGGGTAACGGGGCCGCGGCTCTGCCTGGCTGGCGGCAAGCTTGAGCATTCCGAGGTGAAATGTGCCTGCAGGGACCGCAGAGCGGCGGTGCGCCGCGATCGTCGCAGACCTTGACATCCCTCAGCCGTTCGACCTGGACCGCTTCCTGGCCCGGCTCGCGATCCGGCGCAACCGCAAGATCTTCCTGCACCCGTTCACCTCCGGGCCGGGCATCCCCTGCGGCTTGTGGCTCGGAACCACCAGAGCCGACCACATCTTCCACGAAGAAGGCACCACCCCCTGGCACCAGACGCACATCGCCCTCCACGAGGTCGCGCACATGCTGCTAGGCCACGGCGACAGCGAGGGAAGCGGGCGCGATCTGCCGCGCCTGCTGGCGCCGGACGTCGATCCCGCCCTGATACGGCTGGTCCTGGGGCGCAGCATGTACACCACCGCTGAAGAGCAGGACGCCGAAACGCTGGCATCGCTGATCCTCGGCCAGGCCAGCGACTCCCCGCCCAAGCTCCCCGTCAGGGGGACGAGGGCCGCAGCGGTGCTGTGCCGCCCGGAAAACGCCTGGGGCCGCTGACACCTGCGCTACTCCTCATCCCGCCCGCGGCCGACGAATCCGGCAGCACTCGCGCAGGGTGCGAGTGGCTGCCGGGCGGTTCCTCTCGACAGCGGCTTGCCGCACAATCGGCGAGCGCCTGACCGCGCGACACACCAGCAGCAGCCGCGCCGTCTCCGACTCCAGGTCGTTACGCGGCTCCGACAGGATGCGCCCAGCATCCGCGCCGCCCTGGGCCTCGGCACCGCGCCGGCGCGCATCGAGTGCGGTCACGATCATCACGGCCTCGATAGCCGCATCACGCTCGTCTTGGGACAGCCCGTCCCGCCATGCGGCATCAGCGGCCTCGCGGGCGGCCCCACTGTCCCAGAACGGGCGAAGCGCAAGCTCAGCGTCACGAATCTCGATCACGCGTCTGTGCAGGCGGTATCGGGCGCTGAACCGCGTGCCCGGCGAGGTTGGCAGCTTAACGTCCGGCGCGGCCTCCACCAGCAATGCCCACAGCGGGCGTAGCCTGACCCACGCGGCCCACGTCCGGCAGTACCGGGACGCGGATGCAGCTGCTGGCGGGTCTGCCCTGACAACCCGGACGGCGTCCCGGCCGCTCTCCTTGGCGGCGTACAGTGCCTGATCCGCGAGGCGGTAATACTTGTTGAGATCCCAGCCGGGGCGGTCGGCTACGGCGACGCCGATGGACACGGTGACGCGTGCGGGCACAGGGCTGGCCGGATCCACATGGGGGAACGCTAGCCTGGGGATCTTCTCACGAAGCCGCTCAGCGACCTCGGCGGCCTCCGCACTGGGGCTGTTCGGCAAGATGAACGCAAACTCTTCGCCTCCCACCCTGCCGACGACGTCGAAATCGCGCAGGAGCGCCGTCGTGGCGGCGGCGACTGCCGACAGGACGGCATCTCCTGCCAAGTGCCCATAGGTGTCGTTGACCGCCCTGAAGTGGTCGATATCGAGGATGCCGACTGCCACTGGGGTACGGGTACGCACCGCCCGCGCGACCTCGCCGGCTGCCTCGCGACGCCAGGTCTTGTCGTTCAGGAGCCCGGTCTTGCCGTCGACCCGGGTCTCGCTGGCCAGCTGCGCGTGCCGGAGGCTGCGCTGAAGCCAGATCACCAGCGGCACCGCGTACAAGATCGCGAGCACGCTATGCACGGCCGCGAACGCCGACAGCGTTCCGAGGATGAGCTCCGCGACGTTCCCGTACAGCGCTTCCGCCCCGACGATCTCGGGCAGCAGCCGCGTCTGCGGCGCGGCCCCCTTGACAGCCATGAGGACCAGGCCATCGTTGACGAAAAGCCGGAGCAGGCCGCAGCCGACTGCCAGCAACGTCCACAGAATGGCCAGCCCTCCGGTACCCGTCCCCGCGCCAGGGCCGAGGACAGGTGCCACGGCATGAAAGGCCAGGGACGCGGCAGCATAGGCGAGGCCAACGGCGGCCGCCGTGTAGGCCCGGCGGTAGAACAGCGTGCGCCGTATACGCAGCTGTGTGACGATCATGCGCGGGATGGGCACGAGGAGGGCATACAGCGGGGGAAGCAGAACCGCAGCGGGAAGGTCCCAGATCGCGTACACGTCCCGTGCAGACGGCAGCCGGATATCCCGGGGCTGGCGTTATGACTGCGCCTTGTCGAGCTCGGTCATTAGCCGCCGGTTGGCTTCGCGGGCGGCGAGTTCCTCGTCGCGCTCTTCGGCGCGGCGGCACAGGTCGAGGACTCAGATGACACGAAACGTTATAACTGGGCTACTGAAACCAGTGCGCGACACGCCGATGCGTGATGTCGGGCACCGGCCATCACCAGCTGGAATGCGACAGTCCGCGACGTGGGGAAGGTCCCGAGGAAAAGGACTCCCGGCAGGCTGGGTCACGGACATGCACGACCTGACCAAGACCGACCAGCTGAAGACCCTTGGTAACGGCGTGGTGCCGCAGCAGGCCGCCCTGGCCCTGTCGCTCCTGGTGGACGGCACGCCAACCACCCAGAACTTCGGCACATATTCGGCACAGCCACCCGCAGAAACCCGCCCCTGGCCGCATGCAACCGCATAGGTGAACGCTCAGTAAGTTGCCCCTCGACCTCGTGCTGTCAGGCGCAACGGTCCTGCGGCCTGCGCAAACACCATTGCGAGTGGCACTCTAGGGGCGATATGACCGCGCATTCCCCGTCACCGCGTCAGCCGCAGATCATCCAGCTCTGCGCGCCTCAACGACTGAACGCCAAGACGCCCGATGCCGCGTCCGACTCATCGCCGCTGCTGGTCCTTCAGTGCTCGCGCAGCATGTTCAGGCGATCCCGTACAGCCATGGCCGCGCGTCGCAGGAGCCTCCGGTCGCGTTCACCCTGGCCTGACTATCTGGTGCCACTTCGTCACTATCCAGTGCTACTTCGTCCTTTACAGACTATTAGCCCTAACAGGCTATTAGTCGTAGTTATGCATAAAAGTACCGGTATGACCTGGCACCTCGGGTCCAGAATGCCAGTGTCCGTATGGAGAGAAATACAGACAGGAGGTCCGTCATGCGGAACACAGGATGGAGTAAGCCAGATCGCCCATGGCCCCTCGCTGAGATTGAGATGAGGGCGGCAGCCAGCGCACCCGCAGTACCTGCTGCGGCGATGGCCAGCCAAGGGCCTGTGGACTGCGCAGCGGCGCCAGCGGCGAGCATCGCTGCCCCCTGTCCCACCTGCATCCCGCCGAGTGCCAGCCCGAACGCCTGGCCACGCTGGCTGTCGGGGACGGCAGCCACGAACGCGGCATTCGCCTGGACCTGATAGGAGTCGCACAGGCCGGACGCGAACAAGATCACGAGGATTCCCGGCAGGCCCGGCCGCAGCACGACCGCGGTGAGGATGGCGCATGCCATGAAGGCCATGGGGGCCGCCAGGCGCTGCCTGGTGGCGGGGCCTGCCATCCGGATCAGGGCGACTGCGCCTGCCGATGAGCCCAGGGCCGCCGCGGCCATAATGGAGCTGGCCGCGACCGGCCCGCCTCCGGTGGCCCTCGCCAGCGGCACGGCGAGGCCCTCGGGCACGTTGTAGGCCCAGGAGACCCAGCCGAGCAGCATCGGGGTGCGCACGGGCTGGCTCCCCAGCGTCAGCCTGAGTGCTCCCTTGATCCCGCCGTGGGCCTGGCCGTGCGCGCGGGCCGGTCTGGATGGCGGCCGTCTGCGAACCCAGAGAGCGACAGCCAGCGCAGAAACGAGGAAGGTCCCGGCGTCGGAGAGCAGCGCTGCTCGCGCCCCCGCGAAGGCCACCATCGCGCCAGCGGCGACGAACCTAGCACCTGGGCGGCCTGGTATGTGGCCATTGTGACCGCCGTGCCGAGCGGGTAGGCATCCCCCAGGATGTCGGGATAGATCGCGGCGCGGGCAGACCCGAACGGCGCGCCGATGGCAGTCACCGCGCACAGCAGGCCGATCAGCTCCACCGTATTCAGCTCCGGCACGGCCATCAGTGCGGTGAGCGGTACCCGTGCCAGGTCGCAGGCGATCATCACCGCGCGCCGTGGCCACCGGTCGGCCAGTCCTGACAGCAGGACCCCGCCGACGAACAGGGGGGCGATGGTCGCCGCGTAGGCAGCTGCGGCCAACAGCGGGGACCGGGTGCGCTCGTAGACCAGCACGGTCAGCGCCACTCTTGCGAACTGGTCGCCCGCAACCGACAGGAATTGGGCTGCCCACAGCGCCCGGAATTCCGCAAGCGCGAAGATCCCGCGGAACCCCGTCCCCCGGGCAGGGGGCCGGTGCTGCCCCTGATAGGGGCGGGATGGCCGGATGGCTGGCGCGTTCTTGGCGTGCCGCGCCGACGCCCGGGCGCTGCCCTTTCCGGCCTCGTCGGGCTTCCCTGAAGCCTCTCCGGTCACTGCCCTGCCACCGACGACTGTCCCGCTGCATGGGCTGCGTCGCAAGCCGGGCGCCCTGGCCGGATGACCTTGGCAAGGTCGGTAATCAGGACTCGGCCCGGGGGCTGGAGGTAATAGACCCGGTGGAGCGGCATGACCGAAGGGTCGTCGTGCCTAACGTAGCCGTCTTGCTCGAGTTCACGCAGCCTCCCCGACAAGACCTGCGGGCTGAGCTGCCGTCCGTCGCCGCGTATCCGCATCGTGCGCGATCCCTTCCAGAGCAGTGGACCGGCCGACGGTGGATTCGCCAGCCGTTTTCGTGCGGCCTGACCGGAACTCGAATTTCTGGTGGGCGAATTGCACCGCCATCGTGCGCCTGGTGCGCCCATTCGGTCAATCTTTACGGTGGCTGAATATTCATGTTCAACATGGGAGCTAACCGACTGGCGGCCTACATCCCGTGACCGGCGCGACGGCGGTGCCCGTCCTGCGCCTCTGCGCGGTGAGCGGGGCTGGCCGGCGGCACGGCGGCCGGGTGGGGCGGCCCAATGAAGCTGGCGCGGGCCAGCCTGACGGGGTTCGGCGCGTGAGCGGGCTCGGGCCAGGTGCCGTCGACGGCGTGGGCTGGTGCGTGCCCGCTGCGCTGGCGGGCGCCGAGGTCGTCGATGATGCGGCGGGCGTCAGCCGTCCGGTCAGGACTCTCCGGCGGGGTGTACCGCATGATGCGGTCGGCGAAGGTGGTGGTGGCCCGGTGCAGGCCCCATGCTGCCCGCCAGATCCGGGTGTTGCCCCGCCCGGAGCGTTCGAGCCTGCCGGCGAGGACGTGGGCGGCTCCGGAGACGGCGAGGCAGACGCGTGCTGCGAGCGTGCGGGCGAACCCGCGGACGCGGATGTCCTGCCTGATCTCCGCCCAGTAGTCCCTTGCCGCTTCCCTGATTGTCCTGATCAGTTCCCGCGTGGCCCGGCTTATTGTCGTGATGCGCTCCCATTCGGGAGTATCCCGGTACCACCGGGCGCACGCCTGCGCTTCCTCGGCGGCTCGGTCCAGGAGCCGGCTGGCCGACGGATCGGGAGGCTGGGCGGAGCCGCGGGCGTGCCGGCCGCCTGCGGGCAGGTCCAGGACGCGGCGGAGGTCGGCGAAAGCTGAGCGGATGTCGTCGAACCCGTCGGTGCCGGGGTCTGGGCTGCGGGCAGGTTCCGGTGCTGGGCGGCTAGTTCCGGCCGGGTCCGGGGCTGCGGCGGCGGGGCGCGGGCCGTAGCCCATCACGAGGCCGGCGGGTCCGCCGATGTCTAGGGCGTTGCGCAGGAGGGTGAACGCGGCGCGGATGTCGGTGAAGTCATCGCGCGTTCCGCCGTCCTGTCGGCCGGCTCCGCGGCGGCGCTCGATGATGGCGTCGAGCACGCGGTCCAGCTCGCCCAGGAGGTCAGTCCCGTCACCGGGCTGGGCCGCCGGCCTGGCATCACGGGTGCCGCCTTCGGCGGTCGCCTGACCGACAGGCTCGCTGACATCAGGGGATGAAACTGGGGAGGCGGGTACCTCGTCCAGTGCACGGGATGTCGCTGCCATTCCGCGTGACGTGTCTGCTGGGGTGGATGGCATGGTGTCCTCCTTGGTGGTGTGTGAAATGTCGTCCTGCGGCGGCCCGGGGCTCGCCGGGGTGCCGGATGCAAGGGCGGCGGGCGTAGTGTCTTCAGCTGCGGCGCGGGTCTGGCCTGCTGGCTCTGTCGTGGGTGCCTGCTGACGTGACGGCCCGGGCGGCTGCCCGTCGCTGGCTTGCGGGCCAGCTGCGCCAGAACTGGGGCCTCGCCGGCTGCGGGACCTGGTTTCTGCCCTTGATGCGTGACCGCACGGGCGGGCGCGTGAGCCGGTGCGTCCTGTTCGCGGCCGGGTTCCGCAGGCGCGATGCCGGGTGCTTGCGCCCCGGACGGCGCGGCAGCAGGCGCGGGTGGCCGGGTTTCGGCAGGCTGGGGCGGGGTCGCCGGGCGGGCCTGCTCTCCCGGGCCTTGGTGGCTGGCCTGCCGGGGATCGTCGAACAGGGCCTGCTGCACCGGGCTGGTGTCGCGGTAGGTGCGGAGGGCGGCTTCCAACTGGGCGGGGGCGGGTGGGGGCGCGGCCTCGACGGCGGCCCAGGCGTCGGCGATGGCCTCGCGGAGCAGCCGGGTGGCCTGCTCGTCGTCCTGGTCGCTGGAGGCGGTGAGGTTCGCCTGCGGGTGGACGGCGGCGGTGAGCCGGCGGCGGGCCAGGGCGGTGTGGGCGTCGTCGGCGGCAGTGAGCCGATTGCGCAGGCTGCTGGTGATACCCGGCTGTACCCAGGCCGGGATTTCCTCCCACGGGATGAGGGTTTCGGCGCGGTCGTCGTTACCGACGGCCGTGAGCAGTCCTTCCGGTGAGGCGCCGTGCCAGCGCCCGCCGAGGATGCCGGGGGTGTCGTAGGTGATCCGGACCGGGCGCCCCGCGGGGCCACTTGCCTGGCGGCTGATCCAGGCGCGCATTGCCACGGGCTTGCCCAGGGCGCGGACGTAGCCGGGCAGGCCGTCGCCGATCCACCGGCGGATCTCGGCCTTGACCTCTTCGGCGGTGATGGGCTGCTGTTCGCGGATCGCCGCCCGCAGCTGGGTGAGCCTTTCCAGCGTGGCGTTTTCCTCGCGGCTAGCCGCCGGGTCGGGGCGGGTGATCATGGCGACGGTGTAGTAAGCCGGCTTGCCAGGGTGCGCCGCCGGGACGGGCGCGGCGGCACCGCGGGTGCGCAGGGCCGCGTCGATGACCATCCGGATGGTGTCGTCACGGATCTGGTCGAGCTCGCTGGCCGCCGCGTCGGGATCGCACCTGCCTGCTGCGGCCAGCTCCTCGCGGCGCGAACGGCAGAACGCGCTGAGCCGGTCGGCACCGATGATGATCCCCAGCCGGGCCGGGGTCACCCCCGCATCGATCCAGCTGGCGACCTGCGGCCAGGCCAGGCGGCCATGCCGCCGGAAGCCGGGTCCGCTGATGGTGATCTCGATGCCGTTGGAGTCGCTGTCCAGGGCCTGGTACGCGCCGGCGTTGGGCTCACCGTCCCGCCGCGATTCCCTGCTTCCACCGTGGGGAGGCGCGCTGGCCTGGGTGAGCAGCCGGGTGAAGCCAGGAAGCCGGCGCAGCGCTATGGCGAGGTCGCTGTTGTTCACCGGGGAGGGTTCCGGCTCGGGCGCGCCGGGGGACCCGGGCTCGCCCGGTGCCGGCTTGCTGCCGACCTCGGATGCGGCGAAGCCCTGGCCGGACTGCTCGGGCTGGCTGCTGCCTATGTCGCTGTCGGGCTGCCCGGTGCCGACCTGGGTGCACGGGCCGGGCGTGCTTAGTTCCCGCCCGCCTGCGTCTCGGCCGGCGACGGCTCCCTGCGCGTCCTCCCTGTCAGGGGCGGCCATGGCAGGGGTGCTGTCCGTGCTGCCGGTCCCGGCCGGTGCTACGGCCTCCTGGGCTGGCAGTTCGGTTGGACCGCGGGCCGGGACCCGCTACATCTCAGGACTCCGTTGTTAGTACTAGCTGGGCGCGGACCTCGGCGGCGACGCGGGCGCCCTCGGCTCGGCCGGCGACCTGCGGGGTGACGGCCTTCATGACCTGGCCCATCGCGGGCATGCCGGTGGCCCCAGTCTGGGCTATGGCGGACGCGACGAGCGCCTGGATTTCCCCGTCGGTGAGTTGCTCGGGCAGGTAGCCAGCCAGCACCTTGCCCTCAGCCCGCTCGGCTGCGGCCTGCTCCGCCCGGCCGGCGTTCTCAAACGCCTCCGCCGCCTCCCGGCGCTTCTTGGCCTCGCGGATGAGCACCTTGAGGACCTCGTCGTCGGACAGCTCGCGGGCGGAGCTACCGGCGACCTCCTCGTTCTGGATTGCGGACAGGGCCATCCTCAACGTGCTCTTGCGGACCTCGTCGCGGGCGCGCATGGCGTCGTTCAGATCGGCGCGGAGCTGTGCCTTGAGTGTGTTCATGCGATCTATCCTGCCCGAAGCCGCCCAGTGTGCCTAAGGCTTTCCGTGGCGTGGCACCATGGTTACATGCGAGCACGCACCCTGTTCACCCTCGCCGCCGCCGGGGGCGCGGCGGCGTTCGGCTACGCCAGCGTCATCGAGCGCAACTGGTTCGCGCTCCGCCGGGTCACCGTGCCCGTGCTGCCCCCGGACGCGGCACCCCTCAAGGTCTTGCACCTGTCCGACGCGCACCTCACGCCGGGACGGCACAAGCTGATGTCGTTCATCCGGTCGCTCGACGCCCTGGAACCCGACGTCGTGGTCAACACGGGAGACTCGATTGCGTCACCCAAGGCCGTCGCCCCGCTGCTCGACGCACTGGGGCCGCTGCTCGAGCGGCCAGGCGCCTTCGTGTACGGGACCAACGACCTGTTTTCCCCGCAGCCGAAGAACCCGCTGCGGTACCTGTGGCGGTCCAGCACAGGAGAGCATGACAAGAACCCGATCGACCTGCCGTGGGAGGAACTCGGCGCTGGCATGTCCGCGGCGGGCTGGCTCGACCTCAGCAACAGCCGCGGTCGCCTCAAAGCGGGCGAGCTCGACATCGCTCTTGGCGGCACGCACGACTCGCACAGCGGCCGGGACCGGTACGACCTGATCGCGGGTCCCGCTGATCCGTCGGCTGACCTGCGACTGGGAGTCCTGCACGCACCCGAGCCCAGGCTGCTGGACCGGTTCGTGGCCGACGGCTACGACCTGCTCCTAGCCGGGCACACCCACGGTGGCCAGGTCTGCGTGCCCGGCTTCGGCGCACTGACGACCAACTGCGGCCTGGATCGGGCACGGGTGTCCGGGCTGAGCATGCACCCGCCTGTCGCAGGCCCGGATGGCAACACCGCCTGGCTGCACGTATCGGCAGGACTTGGCACGTCCCCGTACGCGCCCGTCCGGTTCGCCTGCCGCCCGGAGGCAACGCTGCTGACGTTGCTGCCGCGCTGAGGCCGGATGGCACTGGCCACGCCGACGTAAACCCGTGCGCAACGCGCTCGGGTTATCCGCTAGACTGACTGCTGTTCGCTAAGCGAAAGCCTAGCGGCGGGGTGTGGCGCAGTTTGGTAGCGCGCGTCGTTCGGGACGACGAGGTCGCAGGTTCAAATCCTGTCACCCCGACCAGGGAAACTGCAGGTCACAAGACATCTTGTGCCCTGTGATCATCCCCCCAAAGGCACCGAAAGGCCTCTCGGGAGAATCTCGGGAGAGAAACCCGCAGTTTCCTGCTCTCCGCCCGCTCTTTCAGCACCCGACGGGCGACGACGGCGACATCGCCAGGCGCTCGTCAAGCACCGCCTCCCAGTCGTCCTAGAGCAGCGCGACCATCTGTCGGCGCATCTCCGGGGGGATTCGTCCCGAGGAACATGAAGCGCTCGGCATCGACCATTGACGGCGCGGGCTGGAACGATCCGATGTACTCGACATCCCCGGCCCGGTAACCCGTCTCCTTTTCCAGTTCCCGAGTCGCCGCATCGGCGGGTTCCTCGCGGTCATCCAGCAGACGATGAGTGCCCCCGGTGCAGTCGGATGACATCATGCCAAATCCGCTCACCGCCAGCTACCTCAACGTCGGCCTACCCGAGCCGCACGTATGCGTCGTCATAGACAGTCCGCTCACCGGTGCCTCCCCCTTCACGGGGCCACTCCCAGCGGACGGACAGTTCATCCACGATCTGAGACCCAAGTCTCAAATGACTTTGGCGATCCCGTAGGGCAACTGGTCGCTCTTCCCAAGGTTGCAATCCTGGCAGAGGGTCTGGAGGTTGTCCAGGTCGGAGGTGCCGCCCTTGCTGATCGGAATGATGTGATCGACGTGCAACACGGCACCTAGGTCCGTCGAGATGCCACAGTGCCGACAGCGGTAACTGTCTCGGGCGAGTACTTTCGATCGCACGCCTGCCGTGATCCTGCTTCTCTCTTTCTGCCGCAGAAAGGCCGTCGTGCTTTGTTGGGAGCGCACCGCTCTTGCCGCCGCGAACTCGTCCTGTAGCTGCTCGAACGTGAGGTCCCAGCCTCGCGAGTACGAGTTTCTGCCTTGCGGACTTGTGTAGGAGACAGTTGCCCGAATCAGGGTTGCTGACTGCGGCTGCTGCAGCCGTCGTCTTGCATATAGCTTCTGCTCGAGGCTGCGGTACTTGGCATCATCGAGTCGATCAGAGCGTGAGCGCCCCAGGCTCTGTCTGCCAAGCTCGTCGTAGCGCTTGTAGTAGTCGGCGTACTTCACTTCCGTCTCGAGCCTGGCCTCGATACAGCTCGCAACCTGCGACTCTGACTCGAGAAGGCAGGTTCGCATGAATGCCTGGAGGTTGTGCCGGTCGAACTTGGCCTTCGAGTTGACCTGGGTGTTGTAGTCCAAGTGAACAGGCGGATAGCTGCTGAAGAAAGGGGCAAAGGCGCTGTTGAGCTGGGCCAGACCACCGAGCGCCGCGCTGCTGTTGAGAACGAGACGGCGGCGAGTTGCCGCAATCTGCGCCCACACGATGATGAGAGCCAGAACGCCGATCACGGCAACGGCTGAGACGATGTCCCCCACGCTTCGAAAGCATAGTCGGGTGGCGGGCGAGATTACACCCAAACCGGACAGCGGCCGTCTCACTTCTACCTTACCGGGGAATCCAAGCGACCGATCATGCTTTCGGATCATTCGAATCAAACAGGCACTTCTTGTCCGTTGATGTCTGCCCGCGTCCGTCCCTGTCGGGGTCGATTGTTACTCAGTTGGTTCCTCGGCTGGCAAGCGCCGCACACCGTGACCGGAGGCCGGACTTCAGCGTCCGACGGAGGTTGCCCCGCAGCAGTTGATTCGCCGGGGCTTGAAATGCGCGGATCTCCCACCGCACGGAGGGGTCTTTCGGAGTCGTTTCATCACCCACTGTGAGGTGCGAATCTCTCACGGGGGTGGCCTGCATGATGGCGGCCTGGGTGGGTAGTGGGTGTGTCATACGTAGGCAACCGCACCGGATGACTTGTTTGTCGCGAATATCATCGTAGACAACACCGGAACAGGCACGCACAGTAAGGCACAATAAAAAAACTGTTAAGCAAGTACTCCGCAGCCCCTCATGGCGCGTCCACTCTAGGAGGGAAACGACGCATTCGCCGGGTACTTCGGGCAGGTGCACCTCGACACGGGCAACACAGAGCGCATGCATAACAACACGTAGAGTAGTCTCATTTGGCGGGGCGCCAAGGGGAGGTGTTCAGAATGTTCAGGAACCCGGACAGCGTCGCTCGCGGCGTTCCGCTCCTGTTCAACTTGGGCTTCCTGACGGTTCTGCTGGCGCTGCTCGTAGGCCGTAACATCATGCTCGGCCTCGCCACCGCGTCAAACCGTGCCTTCCTCTGCGTCAGCGGCTACTTCCGCCCCCGCCCGGAACCCTGGCTCGAGATGACGCTGCGTGACGCTTTCACAGAGTTCGACCGCGATCTGACGGCCGTCCTTCACCACGAGCAGGCTCCGCGCTAAGCGCGCCCAGTCGGCAAGCCGCACGCTCCGCCAGAAACACGCATGGATCTGTCATACTCTCCCCACATCTGGACCAGCATTCAACCAGGAGCCGGGAGGGCCCGTCGATGAGGCTGACCGTAATCGGCTGCGGCCACCTCGGCGCTACCCAGGCCGCTTGCCTAGCCGAAATCGGCCACGAGGTACTTGGCGTGGACATCGACGAGCCCAGGATCGCCCTGCTGAGCACCGGCCGCGCCTGGTTCCATGCGCCGGCCTCGATGACCTGCTCACCCGCAAGCTCCGCGCTGGGCGGCTGCGCTTCACCACGAGCTTTGAGGAGGCGGCCGATTTCACCGACGTCCACCTGCTCAGCGTCTCGACCCCGAGCCTGCCCGACGATGACGGCTACGACCTCGCCAACCTCTACAGCGCGGCCCACGCGCTCGCCGCAAGCCTCACCCGCCCCAGCATCCTCGTGGGACGCTCCACCGTGCCGCCCGGTACCGCCGACCAGCTAGGCCGAGAGCTCAACAAGCTGGCCTCGCACCCGGTCGAGGTCGCCTGGAACCCCGAGTTCCTGCGCACCGGCAGCGCGATCAGCGACTCGCTCAGGCCGGACCGTATCGTCGCGGGCGTCCCGAGTCCCCAGGCTGAGCGGGCAATCCGCGAGATCTACCGACCGCTGACCCGGGCCGGCGTCCCGATAGTCATCACTGATACGGTCACCGCGGAGCTGGCGAAGGCCGCGGCCAACGCCTTCCTCGTCGCGAAGCTGTCTGTAGTCAACGCGATGAGTGACCTGGCGGCTGCAACCGGTGCCGACATCAACGCCATCACCCGCGCCGTCGGACTGGACCACAGGATCGCCCCCGGCTTCCTCGCCCCCGGCCTGGGTTACGGCGGTGGCTGCCTGCCTAAGGACATCCGCGGCCTCGCCGCGTTCGCCCAGGCCGTCAGCGCCACGAGCGCGAAGGCCCTGCTCACCACGATCGATGAGGTCAACACCCAAAGACGGCAGGACATCGTCGACCTCACCCAGCGCATGGCAGGGCCGCTGCTTGGCAAGCGCGTGGCCCTGTGGGGCGGTGCCTTCAAGACCGGAACGGACGACATCCGCGACTCCCCTGGCCTCGACGTGGCCGACCGGCTCACCCGACTCGGGGCTGAAGTGGTCGTCTACGACCCGGTGGCTACCGGCACCGCCCTGGTGGCCTTCCCGCACCTCGGCTTCGCCGACAGCGCGCTAGCCGCCGCGCATGAGGCGGACGTAGTGCTGACCGTCACTGCCTGGGCGGAGTTCGCTGCGATCAACCCCGCCGCCGCGGCCGCCGCCGTCCGCACCACGTGCCTCATCGACGCCTGCCGCGCGATCCACCCGCCGCTGTGGCGGAGCGCCGGCTGGACAGTTGCCGCACCGCACGACCCTTCTTAACTTCACCCGAACGTTCCATCCCCCGGCTCCCAGCCCGCCTCCCGGTCAGCTGGGGCCGATTGCCCTCGGGGCGGTCGCCGAGCCGATCTGCCAGCCCGCCTCGGTCCGACTGGCGATTCCGGAGCGGCCGGGACCGGCGAGCAGTTCCGGGCGCAGGGCCGGAGCGGGCACTGGCGCTGGTGACGGGCCGCCGCTGCCCTTCTTCTTCGGATCGGCCGCGAGCCGCAGCGCCAGCGCCGGGCACATCTCAACGGCCTGCTGAGCGTCCTTCTCCAGCCAGGGTGGAACTGGGATGCTCATGACGACGGGAAAGCCATTGCCGTCCAGGTGGATGAGCTCTGGCACGAGGTGCGCGCACAGGCCGTGGCCCTCGCAGCGGACCCAGTCCACCATCAATTGCTTCTCGTTCTCACTTTCCGGCCCGGCCGGCAGTGGCAGGATGCCCCTGACGGGCCTGCCGCACGACGAGTGGAACACATGCGCGGCGAGATCCTCGGTGAACACCTCTAGGGCAGAGAGAATCATGCGGGTCGTTCCGTCTGGATGGGAGCACGCGCCTCTCTTGTTAGCGGCGGCGGCGGCCCGGCGAGCGACGTCCAGGGCCTCTATCCCGCCCGATCCGTCCACGATGGCGTTCATCGCCCGCGCGATGGTCGGGAGGCCCAGCTTGCAGGGACCGCACTGGCCGGCCGACTCGCCCGCGAGGTAACTGGCTATCCGGGCGACCTCGCCGAGCGGGCAGGTCCCGTCGCCGAGAGGCAGCACGATCCCCGACCCGAAAGTCCCGCCCGCTGCCGCGAGTCCCTCCCGGCCCACCGGCACCTGATAGGCAACCTCAGCGTCCAGCCACATGCCGTGGTACCCGCCGACAAGAACCCCGTCTCCGGCCGGTGCCTGGCAGATGTCCAGCACGTGGCCGAGCGGCACGCCCGTCGGGCATTCGACAACAGCGGGGTGCCTAGCCGAGCCGCTGACGGACAGCAGGACCGTGCCTGGCTCTTCTGGGACGCCGACGGAGGCGAACCGATGCGGTCCGAGCAGCGCCAGGACCGACAGCTGGGCAAATGTGGACGCGTTGGACAGCAGCGTGGGGAGGTCGTCCACGCCCTTCTCGGCGGCGAGCTGCTTGCGGCCGGGCGGAAGCGGCTTCTTGCCGTTGATGCCGCGAATCAGGGCGCCGGACTCGCCGGAGATGAACCGCTCGGGCTGCTGGAAGACACGGGCCATCTTCCGCAGGCCTGGCTCGGCCGCGATGGCCGCCTCCATGGATCGATTGGCGAGCTCGTTGCTCGTCACCCCGATGATGATCTCCTCGGCACCGATTGCCTCGGCGACGAGAGCCGCTCCGCTCAAGATCAGATACGGCGACCGGATCATGAGCATCTTGTCCTTGAACGAGCCCGGCTCGCCCTCGGTCGCGTTGACGACGACGATGGGAGCCTCGCCGGCCTTGCGCGCGGCGTTGATGACAGCTTGCAGCTTGCGCGCGAACGGGAACGCCGCGCCGCCTTGACCGCGCAGGTCCACCGCCGTAGCCGCCTGCACCAATTCGTCGGCTGACATCCGAGGCAGCTGGCCGAATATCCGCGCGTGCGCCTCCAGGTCCAGTCGCGTCATGCGGTCCAGACCGGCCGTCATCCGGGCCGCTCCGATCCGCATGATCGTGGGGACATCAAGCTCGGTGGGGCTGGTCGGGTTCACTGGCGCCCGTCCCAGCCGTAACCGTCTCGGCCGTAGAAGTTCGGCTCATGTCCATTGCGACCGTAGCCGTCCCCGTTCTGGTACGGATCGGCAGTGTACTGGTTAGCACTGTACTGGTCGGCGGAGTACCGGTTAGCACTGTACTGGTCGGCGGAGTGCAGGTCATGGGCGTAGGGATCAGTCGCGTACGGGTCCGCCCCGCGGGGAGCGCTGCCTCGATATCCCGGCATTCCCGGCCCTGGCTCGCGGTTTCGCAGCCGGGGATCCAACTCCGGCATAGCGCCGTCCCAGGGCGGATTCGCCGCGGCGGGCATGGGGCCGGTCGCGGCACGCGGCGGCGGGCCCGTCGTCGGTCGCGGCATGGGCCCCGTCCCCGGTCGCGGCATAGGCCCAGTCCCCGGTCGCGGCAGCGGACCGGTGCCCGCACGCGGCATGGGCCCCGTCCCCGGTCGCGGCAGCGGACCGGTGCCCGCACGCGGCAGCGGACCGGTGCCCGGTCGCGGCATAGGCCCAGTCCCCGGTCGCGGCATGGGGCCTGTGGACGGGTTGCGCGGTGCGCCCTGGTAGCGCGCCGGGCCGACGTAGCCTGGCTCGTAGACGGGGTGCTCCCCAGTACGCGACCCGGGGGCTAGGTTGGTGACCGCCTGCTCCATCGTTGGCGCGTTCAAGGTGGCGGTGACTGGCATCGCGCCAGTCCTGCGGCTACTGGCCGGCAGCGCCTCGAACCGGCCTCCCGACACCAGTCGCGGGCCGGTCACGTGACCAGCGATAGCTGCGCCAGCCATCTCGCCGCCCGTGACTCGGTCACGGACGACCTTAAGCTGCGCGAACATGGCGGCGGCGCGCAGCGGCGCGGAGCCTGAGCCCATACGCGACTCGGGCACGGGGGCCGAACTGAGGGCTTCCTTGGGCCGCAGCGAGTTGGAGAGAATGCGGACCCCCAGTCCCAGCGCGACGAATGCGACGACGAAGCCATAGCTCCAGTCGACGTATGGCTTGCCGGGACGGCCGGCCAGCAGGCCGTGCCAGACCCCGAAGACGAACGAGGCGTACGAGGCGTAGTGGATTGCCCGCCACTTCCACGCGTTGCCCTTCGCGGTGAACCGCTTGCGGACGATGCTCGTTATGACGATCAGGAGGATGAGATCCGAGGCGATTGTCCCCAGGCCGATGTAAAAGGTCCGAAACGGAGACAGGAACGGTATGAAAGCGTCAATGACGTGAACCCGCTGCGCCAGGATCTCCGTCACGATGTGGATGACCAGGAACCCGAGCGCACCGAACGACACGACCCGGTGTGCCGACTGGACAACGACCCGGTGCCCCGGGCCGAGGACCATCCGGTCGGTGGCCACCAGGCCGAGTCCGACCGAGGCACACAGGCCGATCAGCGCGAAGACGCCCGCGTAGAAGAGCATGAAGTGCTGCACGGCCGCGTCGATGACGTGGCCAATGCTGGTGAGGGCCAGGAAGGCCACGATCACGATCGCGCCGCTGATGGCGACGGCATAGATCTTCCCGGCGTGCTCGGCGGCCGCTCCGCCGGTAGCGTGACGGGCTTGCTCACGGCCGTGGGGAGGACGGCTGCGAGTCGTTGCCACGGGGTACCTCCTCAGAGTCTCCGCAACATACGTGCGTGCGTAACTCCGGCGCGTGGCCCCGTACGCGTCGGTCGACCTGGTCGGTCGTGCTGTCCGAATGTATCAGGTTATATAACGCTTTGGGCACAAAATGGTAGATCGTGTTTGATGTGCGCCCTGTTGCAAACCGACTACGGCGACGTTCCCATGCCAGTTATACCGCCGTGGCTACGGCGATACCTGTCAAACCACCAACTACGCCCCAGATCCCACCAGAAGCAACTGTCGCGGCGGTCCCAGCAACACCACGAGCCCGCGCCAGCGATCGCTGGCGCGGGCTCGTGAGAGCTTGCACACAAGCGGCGGGCCTAGCGGCCCTCCGCCCCCTAGAACTCCGCTCCTAGAACTCCGCCGCGACGAGCTCCGCGATCTGGGCCGTGTTGAGCGCGGCGCCCTTGCGCAGGTTATCGCCGCAGACGAAGAAGTCGATCGACTCCGGGTCGTCGAGGGACTGGCGCACCCTGCCCACCCAGGTGGGGTCCGTTCCGACCACGTCGGCCGGAGTCGGGAACTCACCCTTCGCCGGGTTGTCGCTCAGCACGACGCCAGGAGCGACCGAGAGCGTGTCCCACGCCTCCTTCTGGGTGACCGGCCGTGAGAACCGGGCGTGCACCGCGACCGAGTGGGTCGTGATGACCGGCACCCGGACGCACGTGGCCGAGACCCGAAGCGACGGCATGCCGAGGATCTTGCGGGACTCGTTGCGGATCTTGAGTTCCTCCGAGGACCAGCCGTTGTCCTTGAGTGACCCTGCCCACGGCACCACGTTCATCGCCAGCGGTGCCGGGAACGGCCCGAGGTCACCGACGACCGAACGGATGTCCCCGGCCCGCTGGCCAAGGACCCGGTTCCCGGCGAGCTTGTCGATCTGGTCATACAGCGTGTCGATCCCGGCCTGCCCGGCACCGGACGCGGCCTGGTAGGACGCGACCACGAGTTCCTCAAGGCCGAACGCGCTGTTCAGGGCGCCGACGGCCACGATGAGCGACAGCGTAGTGCAGTTCGGGTTGGCGATGACGCCCTTGGGACGGCTCAGCGCGTCCTGCGGGTTGACCTCGGGCACCACCAGCGGGACCTCGGGGTCCATCCGGAACGCGCCGGAGTTGTCCACGGCGACCGCGCCGCGCGCGGCGGCGACCGGTACCCAGGCGGCGGATACCTCGTCGGGCACATCGAACATCGCGATGTCCACGCCGTCGAAGGCCTCCGGGGACAGTGGCACGACCTCAAGCTGCTCGCCGCGCACGGTCAGCCGCTTGCCCGCGGACCGCGGCGAGGCGATGAGCCGGATCTCGCCCCAGATGTCCTCGCGGGTGGACAGCAGGTCGAGCATGACGGTGCCGACCGCGCCGGTCGCCCCGACGACGGCAAGCGTCGGCCGCGAAGAAGAAGCGCTCATCGTCCCGTACCTCCGTACACCACTGCCTCGACTTCCTCGGCGTCCAGGTCGAACGCCTTGTGGGTCGCGATCACGGCGGAATCCACGTCGCTGCTGGACACCACGACTGAGATGCGGATCTCGGAGGTGGAGATCATCTGGATGTTGACGCCCGCCTCGGCGAGCGCGCCGAAGAACTTGGCGGTGACGCCCGGGTGTGAGCGCATGCCCGCGCCGATCAGCGACACCTTCCCGATGCGGTCCTCGTAGAAGACCTCCTGGAAGCCGCTTATCTCCTTGGCTGCGCGCAGCAGTTCAAGCGCCCGCTGCCCCTCGGCGGCAGGCAGCGTGAAGGAGATATCCGTAAGGCCGGTGGCCAGTGCCGACACGTTCTGCACGATCATGTCGATGTTGATGCCGCCCTCGGCGATCTTCCCGAAGATCCGGGCTGCCTCGCCTACCCGGTCGGGAACCCCGACCACGGTGATCTTCGCCTCGCTTCGGTCGTGCGCGACCCCGGAGATGATGGCCTGCTCCATACCGGCTTCCTCCACCTGATCAGCGTGCTTGTTGACCCACGTCCCTACCTTGTCACTGAACGAGGACCGGACATGGAGCGGGACCTCGTAGCGCCGCGCGTACTCCACGCAGCGGGGAATCAGCACCTTGGCACCGCAGGCAGCCATCTCGAGCATTTCCTCGTAGCTGATCTCCGGTATCCGGCGCGCGCCCTTGACGAGGCGCGGGTCCTCCGTGAACACTCCGTCCACGTCGGTGTAGATCTCGCAGACGTCCGCGTGCAGCGCCGCCGCGAGCGCGGCCGCAGTGGTGTCAGAACCGCCACGGCCGAGCGTGGTGATGTCCTTCGTCGTCTGCGACACGCCCTGGAATCCAGCCACGATCGGGATCGCGCCGTCTTCCAGCGCTGCCAGGATCCGGCCCGGCGTGACATCGATGATCCGTGCCTTGCCGTGCGCCGAGTCCGTGATCACGCCCGCTTGCGACCCGGTGAACGAGCGCGCCTCCATGCCGAAGCTCGCGATCGCCATCGCGAGCACCGCCATCGAGATCCGCTCCCCCGACGTCAGCAGCATGTCCAGCTCGCGCGCCGGCGGGCTGGGGCTGATCTGGTTAGCTAGGTCAATGAGCTCGTCGGTCGTGTCTCCCATGGCTGAGACGACAACGACGACCTGATCGCCGCCTTTGCGCGTTTTGACGATCCGCTGCGCCACTCGCTTGACACCGTCTGCGTCCGCGACTGACGAGCCGCCGTATTTCTGCACCACTAGAGCCACGGTGCCAGAGTGTATCTGCCTCCTCCGACCCCTAGCCAATCCAAAAACTCGCGTCGATCGCACCGTTAAGGGATGGTTTTCCCGCTATCTCCGGGCCTTTGACGTGCGACTTTCAGCGGCCCCGCTGGACCCGCTGCTCGTCCCACACCGGCTCGGGCGTCTCGCGGACCACGCCGTCGGCACCGAAGACGAGGAACCGGTCGAACCTGCGGGCGAACCAGCGGTCGTGGGTCACGGCCAGGACCGTGCCCTCGTAGGCCTCAAGGCCTGCCTGCAGGGCCTCGGCTGACTCCAGGTCCAGGTTGTCGGTCGGCTCGTCGAGCAGCAGCGCGGTCGAGCTCCTCCAGCTCCAGCAGCAGGATCTGGAACCGGGCCTGCTGGCCGCCCGACAGCCTGTCAAAGGCCTGGTCGCCCTGCCGTTCCAGCTCATAGCGGCGCAGTGCGCTCATGGCGGCGCCACGATCTTTGGCGTGCGTATCCCAGAGTATGGACACGAGCGGCCGGCTCTGGAGTTCGGGGTGGGCATGGGTCTGGGCGAAGTACCCGGGGACCACCCGCGCGCCCAGCTTCCACTGACCGCCGTGGGCGACCGGCTGCCCGGCCAGCAGTCGCAGGAAGTGCGACTTGCCGGACCCGTTGGAGCCGAGCACGGCGACCCGCTCGCCGTAGAAGATCTCCAGGCTGAACGGCTTCATCAGCCCGGTGAGCTCGAACTTCGGCACAGGTCACGGCGCGGATTCCAGTGCGGCCGCCACGCAGCCGCATCTTGATGTCTTGCTTGCGTGGCGGCTCGGGCGGCGGCCCGGCCTCCTCGAACATCCGCAGCCTGGTCTTGGCCGCCTGGTACCTGGAGGCCATCGCGTCGCTGTTCTTGGCGTATAGCTGCATGTCCTGCACCAGCTTCTTCAGCTGGGCGTGCTTCTCATCCCAGCGCCGCCGAAGCTCCTCGAATCGCTCGAAGCGCTCCTCCCGCGCCTGATGGAACGTCGCGAAACCGCCACCGTGTACCCATACGTCAGATCCTCCGGGTGTCGGCTCGACGCTGACGACCTTCGCCGCGGCCTGGGCCAGCAGTTCACGGTCGTGCGAGACGAACAGCACAGTTTTGGCCGTTTCCTTCAGCCGTGCCTCCAGCCACCGCTTTCCGGGCACGTCCAGGTAGTTGTCGGGCTCGTCGAGCAGCAGCACCTCGTCGGGTCCCCGCAGCAGCGCCTCAAGCACGAGCCGCTTCTGCTCGCCGCCGGACAGCGTCCGGACCTGCCGCCACTGCGCCTTCTCGTACGGGACGCCGAGCGCGGCTATCGTGCACATGTCCCAGACGTTCTCGGCGTCGTAGCCACCCGCGTCCGCCCAGTCGCTCAGCGCCTGCGCGTAGTCCATCTGGGCGGCCTCGTCGTCTCGTTCCATGATCGCCAGCTCGGCGGCGTCGACCGCGAGCGCTGCCTCCCGGATCACCGGGCGCGCGACCGAGACCAGCAGGTCGCGGATGGTCCGCTCGTCTCGTACCGACCCCACGAACTGCGGCATGACCCCCAGCCCGCCGCTGCTCGTGACCGTGCCAGCGTCCGCCTTCAGCTCACCGGAGACGATCTTCAGCAATGTGCTCTTGCCCGCGCCGTTCGGCCCGACCAGAGCCACCGAGTCGCCCTGCCCGGCCCGGAAGCTCGCGTCGCTCAGCAGCATCCGCCCGTCCGGCAGGTAATAGTCGACGTGCGCAACCTCCAGGTGACCCATGCCCGCCATCATCCGCGACTAGCTCGCTACGCGGCAACTCGGTTGTGGAATGCTGCCAGCAGGCGGAGCTAGCATGGGCCTGCCGTGCCTGTCATGCTTCACCCCGTGGAGGTAGCTGTGCCGACCCCCCAGACAGCCACCCCGGCGGTGACCGTGTTCTCCCTCGGCGGCACGATCGCCATGATCCCGGGCCCGGGACAGGGCGCGGTCCCGGCCCTCAGCGGCGAGCAGCTCATCGCGGCCGTGCCCGGACTCGGCGCCTGCGGCGTCGAGGTCGACGTTTGCGACGTCCGCCGCGTCCCGGGAGCCTCCCTCGCTATCGGCGACATCGAGGAGCTGGCCACCCTTATCGGGGACCGTGCGGGGTCCGGCATGACCGGGGCTGTCGTCACCCAGGGGACCGACACTATCGAGGAGACGGCCTTCCTGCTGGATCTCCTGCACCAGGGCGACACGCCGGTCGTCGTCACGGGGGCGATGCGCAATCCCGGCCTAGCAGGCGCGGACGGGCCCGCGAACATCCTGGCCGCAGTGCAGGCAGCGGGCAGCCCCGCCCTGCGCGGCATCGGCTGCGTCGTCGTCTTCGCCGACGAGATCCATGCCGCCCGCTGGGTCCGCAAGGTCCACGCCTCCAGCATCATGGCGTTCGCGTCTCCCGCAGCGGGACCGGTCGGCTGCGTAGTCGAGGGCCGCCCCCTAGTCCTCACGCTCCCGGGCAGGATCGCGCGGAAACTGCCCACCGGGCCGGCGACCCGGGACGCCCGAGTTGGCCTGGTGACGATGACGCTCGGCGATGACGGCACGCTGCTGCGCGCCGCGGCCGCCAGCCTCGACGGGATCATCATCGCGGGCTTCGGCGTCGGACACGTGCCCGCCGCGCTGGCCCCGGAGCTAGCCGGCCTCGCCGAGCGCATGCCCGTCGTCCTGGCATCCAGGACCGGGGCAGGCAGCGTGCTCGCCCGCACCTACGGCTTCCCTGGCTCTGAGCAGGACCTGCTGGCCCGCGGCCTGCTCAGCGCCGGGCTGCTGGACCCCCTCAAGGCCCGGCTGCTGCTGCACGCCCTGCTCTCCCGCAGCGCCAGCAGGTCCCAGGTCGCTGACGCGTTCGCGGCCTACGGCATGACGGCCAGCGCGGACGAGGGGAAGCCCTAGGAATGCACAGCCATGAGCTAGTCACCGGCCGGGTGTTCGGACTCCGCCTTGACCCCGGGGAAAGCTTCTATCCCGCGCTGGAGGAGTTCTGCGCAGCCCGTGACCTGCGCTGCGGCTACATCCCGATGTTCATCGCGGCGTTCGCCGAGGCGGACATCGTCGGCACCTGCGACCGGCTTGACGACCCGCACGCCCCCGTGTGGTCGAGGGTCCACCTGTCCAACGCCGAGGCACTCGGCTGCGGCACCATCGCCTGGGACCCGGCGGCCAGCCGCATCCTTCCCCATGTCCACACTACGCTCGGCCTGAAGGAGCACTCCGCGACCGGCCACACCAGCCACCTGCTGGACGCACAAGTACAGTTCCTCGTCGAGATGATCATCGTCGAGGTGACGGCACCCCTGATGACCAGGCCCACCGACCCCGACCTCTACGACGTGCCCCGACTTGCCTTCGGCCCCTAGGAAGCACCCCTCGGCCGAGTACGGGCAGCGCCACGCGGAAGACAGCCTCGGGCCGGGCGTGATGATCGACTAAATGAAAACCCAGTTGGGACATACTCGTCAAGGTGCATTGCGATGCCTCCGGGACGCATAAGGCCGCGCTAGCGCATCTGATAGCAGTCGGCACTGCCCTGCCCCTTCTCGATTACGAGCGCCTCGCCATGACCGGTCCTGCGGGAAGGCTCATTTTCCGTCTCAGCGACCGTGCCAGCGCGGACCGCAAATAGGCTCGAGGCAGCTGTCCTCGCGGGCACGGCGTGATCGTCCTCACTACAGGAGGCGGCATCCGAGCCGCCCGCAGAATGGAGGATCAATCACCATGGCTCTCTACGCGCCGAGTACCTCCTTCGCCTCGGCATACGGCCCGTCGGTGACGATGACGTCGCCGCCCTGGCCGCCAGAGACCGTGATGGTCGTTGCCATCTCGGGCGGAAACAGGGCCTGGCCGCCCTTGATGACCTCCGCGGCTCCCGCCTCGGCCGTGAATACCTCGTAGCCGTCGGAGGGCCGGTGCACCTCCCCGAGGAATAAGGCCTACGACATCATCCGGCGTGAATCCGCCCGCCCCGCCAAGGAAACCGCCTTCTTCGACTATCCAGAACGGGCCGTCGACCCAGCCGAGACGGCCCTGTCCATGCTGGAGCCGGACAGTGCCGTGCGCGATGACATGCTCCGGCTGATCTTCACCTGCTGCCACCCGGCGCTTGCCCCGGAAGCCCGCGTGGCACTGTCCCTGCGCACCCTCGCTGGCCTCGACGTCGCGGCGATCGCCCGGGCCTTCGGCGTGCCGGAGCAGACGATGGCCAAGCGGCTGGTCCGCGCCCGGAGCAAGATCGCCGCCGCGCGGATTCCCTACAAGGTCCCCGACGACGCCGAACTGCCCCGGCGCCTCCCGGCTGTCTTGTCCGTCGTCTACCTGATCGCGACCGAGGCGCACTCGCCCAGCAGCGGCGACGCGGTCACCCGGATCGACTACGAGCGCGAGGCCATCCGGCTGGCCCGGCTGCTCTGCGAGCTGATGCCCGGCGAGCCGGAGATCCTCGGGCTGCTGGCGCTGCTGCTGTTCAGCTTTGCCCGCCGCCCAGCACGCACCGGCTCCCAGGGGGGCGAGCCGGTGCTGCTGCGCGACCAGGACCGGTCGAAGTGGGATCACGCGATGATCGCCGAGGCGTCCTCGCTGCTGGCCGAGGCTGTCCGCCGGTCCTCGGGCGTGGCTGGCCCGTACCAGCTGCAGGCCCACCTTTCGGCCTGCCACAGCACCGCCCCGTCGTGGGCGGACACCGACTGGACCCGGATCGTGTCGCTGTATGAGCTTCTGCTGGGGATGACTGATGGAGCGGCCGTTCGGCTTAATTGGGCGATTGCAATTGGTCAGCGAGACGGGCCCGCCGCCATGCTGGCCGTCCTGGACGGGATCGCCGGCCTGGACAGGTCGCACCTGTGGCACGCGGCCCGCGCGGACGCCCTCGGCAGGCTCGGCCGGGGCGTAGAAGCGGTGGCGGCCCTGCGCACGGCCATCGAGCTGGCTCCAACGGCCCCAGAGCGCGCGCTCCTCTCCGTTCGGCTTACGGAAGCACTTCGAGGCCTTGGCGAACGGCCCGGTGTGCCCTGACTGTACGAGTCACGAGCCGGAGAGCTGGTGCGTGCCCGGCAGAAGGCCAGCGAGGAGTTCGCATCACTGTGGGACCAGCATGAGGTGGCCCAGCGCTTCGCCGACCACAAGACGCTGATCCACCCTGAGCTCGGCGAGATCGAGGTCGACTGCCAGGTCCTGTTCACCGAAGACCAGTCCCAGGCCCTCGCCCCTGACCACTGGGGCCCCCTGGGGATTATGGTCAGGTCACCGAGATGAAGAACGCTGCCGCGGTGCGCTGCCCGCTGCGGGTGTTCCAGATGCTGACGGTGTACGTGCCGGTCCCGCTGCATGAGTCGTTCGCGCCGGTGACGACGGTCGCCACGTTCCCCACGCCACTGGCGGTCACCTGCGGCATTGTGCCGCTGACGTTTCGCAGCTTGGTCTTTACGCAGTAGACGCCGGTCTTGCCGCTGCTGGCCAGGGTGACAGAGGCGATGTTCTTCGAGTTCTGGATGGTGCCGTTGGCGTTGATCGCGCCAGCTACGATCGCAGCGGACGCATAGGTGGGCTTTGATGTCGTCATCTCCCCCACCGCCACCGTGGCGGTCCCCACGCCGCCCGATACGAGCGCGCAGGTGAGCCCCGATGACCCGGACCTTGGTTGTGGACAGCATAATGCCTCTCAGTGCGTCTAGGTGACCCACAGTCACCATGAACGCCTGACGTTACCAACCATCACCCTCAGTTATCAACGCGTATCCTGCAGAAGGCCAGCGAGGAGTCCGCATCACTGTCGGACCAGCACGAGGTAGCCCAGCGCTTCGCCGACCACAAGCCCCTGATCCTCACAGCCCCCCGCACCGACTCCTACGACAAGCTCCCATCAGTCCTAGAACTACAACGGAGTGCTGAGACGAAGCAGGTCCCGGCCCGCCGCCATGATCCCGAAGACTTGTTCCGTAAAGTTTTCCACGTTATCACGTGGAAAAGTCTTCGCAACCGGAAAAGTATTCGGAATAAATTAAAGAGTCGCCAATCGTCGACCGTGGAAGCCGATGCGCGGCGGACGGGGATGCGAGGGGCGTGGGGCCGGACGCCAGGCCATGCCGCGCCAGAAATCACGGCTCGCCGTTGCAGTACCAGTGAGGCTCTGCCTCTGACCGCCGAGAGCGCTTCACCGACTCCCGCCCCTGACCGGGGATTAAATTCGGCCCGGGTAGATGAGCCAGTCCGTACCCAAGCCCAACGTCGGGAGATTCTATTCCTATGTTCCAGGACACGATGGCCGCAGGTCCTGTCTATTGTCATCACGTCAATAGTCGTCATCTCTCTACAGACGTCGACGCCCGCGATAAAGCCTCGGCGAAGCTTGGCAACATGCCACTCGGCCGCAGGAGCGTCAGTTAATTCGGGCAACTATTCGCAACCTGAAGGGCGGGGCAGAGAACGCCGTGTATCTTTGGGGCATAAGCCTAGGAAGCGATTTACGGGGACCACTCATTCAACACCATGGCATCATCGAACAGTACGGACACAGACCGTGTCGCTCCACCTTTCGCCCAGTCCCGGATCCGGTACCGAGAGCAACATCGCTGCCTTCTCGTGTCTCGTTCCTTCGCTGCCCAGCTTGGCCAACTGGACGGACGCTGCGAAACAGAGCCATGGTTCCGCGACCGGCACTGCCGCCCACACGAGGACGGGACAGGTGGCCCGTCCTCGATGGTGGCGCCGCCAGCGCGAGAGTAACCGGCCGATAACAAACTGACGTTTTGTCGGTAGTGCCCCTTATGCTCTGCTCAAGGCCCACGGCCCGCAAGAGCCAGGTCCCGCAACCGTCCTAACGAGCGGGTTGCGTGGCCCTTCCGGATATCGACCAGTTAGGAGCTTCTCCCATATGAGGATTACCCCTTCCGCTCGTGTACTGCGCATGCTTGGCGAGATCGAATTCGATGAGTGGCAGTGTATCGCCGAACTAGTTGACAATGCATTCGATGACTTCGCCGAGATCCATCGTGCCGGGACCCCGTGGGCCGGTGGCTTCAAGGTAAGTGTGCAGCTTCCCGACTCCGCCAGCGGCGAGGTGGTGATCGCCGACACGGGCCGCGGCATGACCTACGAACGGCTGGAGCGGGCGGTCAGGGCGGGCTGGTCAGGGAATGACATGCACGACAAGCTCGGCCTGTTCGGCATGGGCTTCAACGTGTCCACAGCAAGGCTCGGCAAGCGCACACGGGTCCTCACGACTCGGCAGGGCGACTCGGAGTGGATTGGAGTCGAGATCGACCTAGACCGTATCGGCGACGACTTCGAGGCGGACGACATTACCGAGCCGAAGGACGACCCTAACGAGCACGGCACCCGCATCATCATCAGCCGCCTACAGCCCAGTCGGGCTGACTGGCTGAAGCGCAACGGCGCGGCCCTGCGGAACACCCTGGGCGGCGTGTACTCGTGGATCCTCACCGAGCGGCCTTTTGAGCTGTGGATCGGCGGGTACAGAGTCAAGCCGGTACGTCATTGCCGCTGGGGGGACGATCGATCGGTCCTCTATAACAACACGGAGCAGGTTCCGGCCTACATCCCGATCGATGAGAAGCTGGAAGATGGCCTGGCATGCAAAGACTGCGGACAGTGGCAACTCGGCGATCGCGACACCTGCTCGGACTGCGGCAGCACCGCCCTGAGCGTCCGCGAGCGCAGGGTTCATGGATGGCTTGGCATCCAGCGCTACCTGGACAAGACTGAGTACGGCATTGACTTCCTGCGCAATGGCCGCAAGATACTGCGCTGGGATAAGCAGCTATTCACCTGGCGCAATCCTGACGGTGCTCTTGGCAACGAGGAGCCGGAGTATCCCGTTCGAGCTTGCACACCAAGGTGGCCGCATCATCGGTGAGATCCACCTCGACCACGTTCTAGTGACCTACCAGAAGGATGCCTTCGAGTACGGCGACCGTAGCTGGCGAGCCGCCGTGGAAATCCTGCGTGGCATCGGACCGCTGCTGCCGAAGCGTGCCAAGGATCTTCTCTACCCGGAGAACACAAGTCCTCTCGCACGTCTCTTCAAAGCATACCGGCGCAACGACGCTGGGGGGCGATGCCTAATCCCAGGAGACGGCCGCAAGCCAATACACGATGAGACGCGGCGTTGGGGTAGAGAGTTCCAGAAGGGTAATCCCGACTATCAAACGGATGAGCGGTGGTGGCAGGCCGTCCTCGACCACGGAACGGCGAAGCTCAAGGGCGGGACCGAAAAGGTCTCGGAAAGCACTCCCACGCGAGCCGATGAGGCGGAGGTCTCCGGCGCGCTCGGAGTAAGCAAGCCCACCGAGGCCGACCCCCAGGCGAACCATAAAGCCGACGCTCAGGAGAACCCGGAGTCCACCGAAACTCCGACGACAACCTCATGGCGACCAGCACCACCGGCGAAGGAGACGAAGCAGGAACGGATCGCCCGGTACGTTGAGAATTCCACTACGTACCCGTCCTTGAGTCGCGCTTTTGGCCACCCAAGAATCGGCCACGTGGAGGTCGAGGTTCGCCGACTTACCACGGGACACCTGATCGACGAGCATGCGAACCCCACTCCGGTTCTCATGGACCAGCAGGCGGGCAATGCGTTCACCGCCTTCCTAGACCTCGACCATGAGGTGTATCAGAGATTCGGCGTCGAACCCGCCGATCTTCTGTTGGCCGAGGTTGCCTCTGTCATGAGGGTCCGATCTAGCACGGACTGGAGCCTCTCCCAGCTCATGGCAGCGATCCGCGCAGAGTCGCTGCCCGGTACGGCCCTAGACAGCGACATGATCGCAGCTGAGGCCCGTGACTTGCTGGCCGAGATTCGCCGACGTATGGCCGGGGAACTTGATCGTATAGGTGAACCCGCCAAGGCTTTCCAACACCTTAGTCCGGACGAGCTCACGGCCACGGAGCATGCGATGATCGCCAATGGACGGGTAACTCAAACGAGCGACCTAGGCGCAAGCGGCGATTTCCTGCTCCACGTCCCGGCCCTGTTCCTCGTGCGTCTGCTCGAGGAATTGCCCATCGCGTTCATGGACAATCATGTCTTCCGGGGCCTGTACGCGGGCATCTCTTCCGGCTCCGCCCAGCGCATGAGTCTGGCCCGTGTCGCTGGCTACCTGGCCGACGTCGCTACCCAGGCCTCATACTCGGGTACCGCAACGAGCAACCAGCTCCTCCGGGCCCGTCTGAGCATGCGGCTCCTCGAAGACGAACTCGCGGATGAGCTATGACCGCCATCTTTCTCGACACGCGGGCGCTCTTCGAGGGAGGCCCCACTGGCCTGACCAAGGCACTAGAGCGGACGCTCTGGCATCTGGACTTCCAGGATGTCCGGGTAATTGACGGAGCACACGATAACGGTGCTGATATTCTGGCCGTCCGCGATCGCGAGCAATGGGTCTTCCAGGCCAAATGGAAGGCCCACGGTAAGGTCGACCGCTCCGGTATTGACGACCTCGAGCGCGCTCGTACTCGCTACCGTGCGGACAATGCCGTTCTCGTAACCAATACAGATCTCGCGCCCCCCGCCCAAGAGCGGCGCAAGGCCCTGGAAGGAGTCGGCATCGCGATCAGGCTCTGGCACGGTGCCACGCTAGCCGCGATCGGCGAACGTATGCCCGACACTGTCCCCGGCCACTACGCCCTACGCCCGTATCAGTCACAGGCAGTGACAGCCATCGAAAGGGACCTCGCCGCGAACGGCACTGCACTACTCGTCCTTGCGACCGGTCTGGGTAAGACAGTGGTTGGCGGTGAGGTCATCCGCCGCTTCCTTGCCGCCCATCCGGGGAGAAGCACCCTCATCGTCGCACACATGAAGGACCTTGTTGAGCAACTCGAGAAGGCGATGTGGCGGCACGTTCCCAAGCACGTGCCCACTCGACTCCTGACTGGGGACAGCAAGCCGAGCGTCCTTGACGGCGTTGTGGTCGGCACCGTCGAGTCCGTCCTAGGCGCAGTGCGCGCCGGGTATCGTCCCGACCTGATCATGATCGACGAAACTCACCACGTTGCTGAGACCGGGAGATTTGCGGAACTCCTCGACTTGTGCGGAACTGCGCAGCAGTTCGGAGTCACCGCGACTCCCTGGCGTGGGGATAAGTTCGACATCACCGCCAGGTTCGGCTACGCGAGCCTCACCATGGGAATCGCCGAGGGCATGGCCGCCGGTTACCTCTCCGCCGTGGACTATCGCCTCTTCGTCGACAACATCGATTGGGATGTCGTCGAGCAGACAAGTAAACACGGTTATTCCATCAAGGATCTCAATCGGAAACTCTTCCTCCCTCAGCGCGATGAAGAGATCATGGAGCACTTCCGCACCGCGTGGCGCGCGACTTCCGACCCTCGGGCCATCGTGTTCTGTCAGACTATCGACCACGCCGAACATGTCGCCAACCTACTCGCCGCATCCGACCCAGCCTGGGCCAAGGCCTCATTTCTCCATAGTGAACTGCCTCGGCAGCGTCGCCAAATCCTACTCAACGAGTTCCGCCTCGGTCGAATCCCGGTGATCACCTGCGTCGATGTGTTCAACGAGGGGGTGGACGTGCCCGACGTGAACCTCATCGCTTTCTTGCGGGTGACACACAGTCGCCGAATCTTCGTACAGCAGCTCGGTAGGGGACTGAGGCTAAGTCCCGGTAAGCAAATGCTTAGAGTCCTCGACTTTGTCACGGACATTCGACGGGTAGCCGCGACCCTCGACCTGCGCCGGACCCTAGAGGCAGAGGAAAACGAACATCTACGGGTCCGGATGCCTCATTCTTCCCGGATCGAGTTCAGTGACGAGACTGTCGGCTCCCTCTTGGACATGTGGGTCAAGGATGCCGCTGACCTCGAGACCGCCGCCGACGAAGTGCGTCTCCAGTTTCCCATGGCTACAGGAATCCAGTGACCGACTACAACCTTCCTTCCGAACTTGAACAGGCCATCTTCACGCTGTTGTACCAGCAAGCAGCGAGTGTCGGCTGGACCTACCTCACTGACCAGGAGCGGACGCGGTTCTACCAGGAGTGGACCAACGACTCCAGCATTGGGGGAAGGCTTCTGGACTTCATGGGAAAGTCCGAGAACGTACGGCCTTGGCTCAAGGATGTGCCCATGAAGGAGTACGCCCGGGCGCTACAGGGCGTTGGTAAATATGCCCAGTATGTCGCTAACCCGGCCACATCCCTCCATATGCTTGTGGCTAAGGCCATCGGATCACAATGGATCGTCGTTGAGAACACTCAGAAAGTCAAACCACTGCGGGTCGTCCTCCACCAAGTCGATGACGAGGAGGATGAGCGGCACTTCGCCTGGGGCCCGCCAGAGATATCAAGCACCTAGTGTGGCCGTCCATCATAGCTCGGGCTTCTGGCGACTTTCGCCCTTGGACAATTTGCGTGCTCGAATCATTCGTCCGCAGAGTAACGCCCGAGAACAAGGCCTTGCATAAGCGCATCGGGGAGCAACTCAAACTCGAAATAACCTATGTCACCGAGGGGTGAACACTTGACGATGGCAGCGGATTTGGACTGGGTAGCCAGAATCTGGCTGAGCTTGGACGAGAAAGATAAGCGCATGGTAGTGGCCCGCGCCGAAGGGCGCACGCTCGACGACATCGGTCACGAATACGGACTGACCCGCGAGCGCATCCGGCAACTCGTCAGAAAGGCTCATGACGGACTCGCAGCCGCTGGCGAGACCCTCTGCCCTGACTGGCCAGAGCGTGTGTGGAAACTCGCGGAGAATCCGGCGGTCAGCCGGTCAGAGCTGGCGAAGGTTCTGGGTACCGAGGACCACATAGCCGTCGATGCTCTTGCCGCAACTGCGGGGCTAGTCACGCCGCGGACGTGGGCAGGTCCCCTACGTGGCTGGTGGACGGCCCAGCCAGGCGAACTCAACAAGCGACTGTGCGCGGTCGCGGATCAGGCTCCCTTCCAATCTGGTGAAGTCGCGAGGGTGGCCCGCGCGGCGGGCATCCCCGATGGGATACCGCTTCGCCAACTCATGGCGGATGAAGACAGCCCACTCGTTCCTGGCGCCGACGACAGATGGCTGCGCCGCCGCGCACGACGGCGGGACGCAGCGTATCTATGGCTGCTTGAGAAGGGGGAACCGCTTCTCTCCGAGGAACTTGTCGAGCCGACAGGCATTCATACGGCCCACGCTGTCCGTGAGTCACTTCGGAGAGATGACAGGTTCGTCAACATCCGCCCCACAGGGACTTGGGGGCTGACTGAGTGGTCCCACTTGCGCACCGTGCGATACTCCAACGCCGTCGACGCAGTAGTGGCGGTAGTGACAGAGTTCGGGCCGATCTCAAAGGAAGCACTGTTCGCCAAGGTTATTGAGCTGTACCCAGTCAGCACATGGCGTCTGAATCAATGCCTCCTGAGTGACCTCGTCGGGAAAACCGCAGCCGGTCTGATAGACCTGTCATCCCGCGGAGCAACTCCGATCGAAGAGAACGAGCCGTCCAAGCCGACCACCATGGCGGTCGATACGTCCGGAAAGGTCTTTGGGGTCAGACTCACGGTCAACAGCGAAATTCTTCGCGGTAGTGGTATCGCGATCAACTCATGGCTCACTTGGCAACTGGGCCTCCGTCAGGCCCCGATGAGCAAGACCTTCGACATGGGCGAGCGGTACGCCCCCATCACAGTTCGGCGCGCCACGGTGCAGCACAGATCTCCACTCTGCGCCAACAGGTCCAAGACCTCGGTGTGACGATCGGATGCCAAGTACTACTCCTCCTACGCCAGGATGAGTCAACCGCCCGGGTCCTCCATGCCTGCCAGTCAGGTGACTGCCCTGGTGACTAGCAGTGGCCACCGAGACACGGACCCCTGAATGCGGGCGGGTCCCGACTGGACTTGACGGTCGCTCGTGCTCCAAATCAGGCCACCATTTCCGGGAGCGCAAGGCGTTGCCCTGGAACATCTGGATGCTTTCATACAATCGCCGAGCTGATTAGTCTGTGTCTTGTCTCGCGCGAACCACACTAGCCACCTTCTGTGCGGCTAGCTCCGGATCTTCATGTTCCCATACTCGGACGACCAGCCAACCCGCGTCGCTCAGTGCCTCAGTGGTCTCACAGTCACGCACCCTATTACCAGCGATCTTCTCTCGCCAGAAATCGGCACCCCTCTTGGCGGGACGGTAATGATCCGGGCAGCCGTGCCAGTAGCAGCCATCCACAAAAACAGCGACACGTGCCTTGGTAAACACCACGTCAGCGGTCCTGCGCAGGTCGGGAATCGGTCGGATCCCCACACGGTACCGCAGCCCGCGCTTGTGGAGTGCGGCCCGCAGCATCGTTTCTGGCTTCGTGTCCTTACCCTTGTTGGCGATCATGACCGACCGAGATGCAGGAGATGACGCCTGAGAGCCGAGAGGAACTTCTTCCACGGTAACGTAACCAGCGGCATGAGCCATGTCCCACGCTTGCTCCAGGTTTGCGGCACGAACCACAGCGTCTACTTCACCGACATATCGCTCCTTCGTCTTGCCGTCGTGCGACCAGCGCAGGTAGGCGCGGATGCGACGTGTCCGGTGATACACGCGCAACGCGATGGACGCACGCGCGTAGCGTCCTTCTCCCAATAGGACAGCGCGCCTGAATCGGCCACCAGCGGCCCGATCCTGCTCGGCCGATCGGGCATCTTGGCTCATTCCTGCCCTCGCCTTCCATGCACGATCTGGAGGCAATCGGTCCTTCCAGTTACTCTGCCGATCGGCCGAGGCTACGGTCATCTCAGCCTCTCTTCTGGCTGCACGGCACCGACCGAGGTGAGGGCGTCAGCGACGGCGCTTGAGAAGACCGTCCCGAGCTTGACTGGCACGGCATTGCCCAACTGTCGCATCTTCTCTCCCCTGGGTCCGTCAAGGACCCAACGGTCCGGGAACGTCATGACTCGCGCAGCCTCACGTACGGTCATGTATCGATATCCGGTTCCGCCACCGAAGTTTGCGAAGTCGACGTCATCTAGCCGCATAACAGATTCCCCACCCGGCACGCCGTGGACTCCCGCCTTCACCGTCTTCGCTGGACGGTCCAACAGGTTTGGGGTATGTCCTGGATACATGCGAGCTCCGGGCCAGCCAACGTGATCGGGTATGTCCCCTACCTGCAGCTTCCCCTTGACGGCTTCCTCCGTAACGTACGGAAGCGGTTTCCCTTCGTTCTCGTCGATTCCCGTGATGGCGTCTCGCAAGGTGCGCCACGGCTCCAGTTTAAGTTTGTCCTTGACCTTCTCGTCTTCGTAGTCGAAGTCCGGAAGGCCTGCGATGACAAGTTCCCGAACATCAGCGACCACTTTATGCCGCCTCCAATATGGTCCGCGTTCGCGCATGGAGTGAATCATCGACTCCTCGGAGTGCGTCTTATGCGGCATGAACTTGGGCCAATTCACGCCAAGGTCCGCGCGGAACGCAACGATTATCACTCGGTTCCGGATCTGAGGCACGCCGTAGTCAGCGGCGTTGACTTCAATTTCCCGAACCACGTACCGCAGCGAGGACTCAACGGATTCGTTGGCTATCAGCTTCTCGAGGTACTCGTTATGTTCTCCCCAAGTGGATTCCTTTCGACGCTCCACGAACGGTAGGCGCATTTCGTTCAATATGTAGTCAAAGTAAGGCTTGAAGGACGGTCGAAGCAGGCCACGCACGTTTTCGCAGATGACCGCCTTCGGCCTCAACTCCCGAATGGCGCGGAACATCTGTGGAAACATATTCCGCTCGTCCTCCGTGCCCCTATGGACGCCCCCCAGGCTGAACGGCTGGCACGGCGGACCGCCGGCGAGCACGTCGACCTCGCCGGTGACGTGAGCGGCGAAGTCGAGTCCGCGAACGTCGCCAGCCACTAGAGGCCAGGGCACCTCCGGCTTCCCAGGATCCGGGGGGTTGGCCCTCAAGGATCCGCACGCACGCTCTGCGAACTCATTCAGCAGAAGCGGTCGGAACCCCGCCGCATGGGCACCCAACGCGAGTCCTCCACCGCCGGCGAACAGTTCGACGCAGGTGCCAAGCTCTTGACGTTCTCGCAGATCAGACATGCTAAAAGCATACCGCAGAGCTGACAAGTTCGAGCATTTTGAGGGAAAAGAAGGGCGTTGAGGCGAACCTGAAGGAGTTCAGCCGCCAAGGATTGCTGACCCGCCCGCCGCGCCAAGGGCCGACGCGTAGCGCCAGAAACTGCCCCGTGACCTCCGCTCACCTCACCGCCCCCCACGTGGCGGTGTTCAGTCTCGGCTGCAGCACCTTCATGACCAGGCAAGACGGAGGGGACGGTTCGTTACTCCGTCACTGGACGGGCAATTGCGCCTCGCGCGGCATGTGCCGGCCCCGCCGCGTCGTGGCAACGCTCGATGTCGCGCTGGTCCGCGGCCAGGTAATCGCGGCCGTCGAGGATCTGCCCGGCGAGCCCGAAGGACCGGGCCGGTCGAGTCGGGTGGGTAGAGGCTGTCGTGGGCCGTTGCCGCGGACCAAACCTAGTCGCGGTCTAGCATCACGTGTAGCAGCATCCGGGATGACTGGGCGACTGAGCTCGCCGCGCCGGTCGCACTGAAATGACAATTGACAGGCAAGGAGGCTCCGTGGACGTCGGACCAGAGATCACGCAGCGAGCGGCCCAGCCGTACGTGGGCATCTCCGCATGGGTCACGATGGCGACTATTGGGTCGGTGGCGGACCGAATTCCCGAGATCTTCGGCTGGCTTGGTGCTCGCGGCATCGCACCAGCCGACCCGCCTTTCTTCCGGTACCACGTCATCGACATGGAGCGGCAGTTCCAGGTCGAGGCCGGCGTTCCCGTCGCGTCGGCGCCCGAAGACGATGACGCGATCCGCGCCGGGACGCTGCCCGCAGGCCGGTTTGCCATCATGACGCACACCGGTGCCCCGGACACCCTGGTGGCCGCCACCGCCGAGCTACTCGACTGGGCCCAGGCGCGCGGACTAGCCTGGGACATAACGCACACGGACGCGGCCGAACGCTGGGCCTGCCGCCTCGAGTTCTACCTCACGGACCCGGCCGAGGAGCCTGACCTCAGCAAATGGGAAACACAGCTAGCATTCCGGCTCGCAGGCTGACAGGGAATCACCGCTTGCCGGGGTCGCTGGACGGAGTCCGGCCCGGATAGCGTCGGTCCCCCAGTTGGCCAGCAGATGCAGTGCCTCCGCGGAGCGGGACCCGAGTTCCGCGTCGTACAGGTACAGCGACAGTTCCTGGTCGTCCGGGATCTTGAAGACCTCGAACGAGAGTGTCAGCTCGCCCACCAGAGGGTGGCTCAGGCGCTTGACCCCGTGACTGCGTTCCTTGACGTCGTGCCTGGCCCACAGCCTCCGGAAGTCCGCACTCTTGACGGAAAGCTCACCGAACAGTGCCAGGGCCATCCGGTTCCAGGCCAGGATGTCCGCGCGACGTCCCACCACGTACGCCGGGACACCGTCCATCGAGTCCAGCAGCCGCCACAGGGCTCCCCGCACCGGCTGCGGACGCGAGGATGGCTTCTTCTTGTTTTCCCTGGGCTGGGCGAGGTGCATCAGGTGAGCGTGCTCGGCGTCGGTCAGCCGCAGCGCACGCGCGATCGCGTCCAGCACCTCCACCGATACGTTGTGCCCATTGCCCTGCTCCAGCCGGGTTTAGTACGCGGCGGACATCCGGCCAGCTGCGCTAGCTCCTCGCGCCGCAGGCCCGCGACCCGCCGGTGACGGCCATACTCGGGCAGCCCGACATCCTGGGGCTTGAGGCGGGCGCGGCGGGTACGCAGGAACTCGCTGAGGCTGGTGCGCCGGTCAAGGTGCTGCCCCGCGTCAAGCTCCCCCGCGGGCTGGCCAGGCTGATCTTGCATACATCCAGTATGCAATATCCTGTGTACATCATCCTGATCACGCCAGTGGTACGACCACTGGTCGTAGGTAGGACTGTGGTCTGGGCCTCCGCGCGATGCCTAGGCATACTCGTCCTGTGCTGCCTGGTGGAAAAGGCCCTGGGCACGCGACCCCCCAATGAGGAGAAACTCCGCCTGTGAGCACAGTTGCCGCTTACGCCGCGCCAGCCGCCAAGGCTCCGCTGGAGCGCACCACGATCGAGCGCCGCCCGGTCGGCGAGTTCGACGTGCTGATCGAGATCAAGTACGCCGGCATCTGCCACTCGGACATACACCAGGTCCGCGAGGGCTGGGGTGAGGCGATCTTCCCGCTGGTGCCCGGCCACGAGATCGCCGGCGTCGTCGCGGAGGTGGGCCCGGGCGTTACCCGGTATGGGGTGGGCGACCGGGTAGGCGTCGGGTGCTTCGTCGACTCGTGCCGCGAGTGTGAGCACTGCAGGCGAGGCCTGGAGCAGTACTGCTCACAGGGAATGACCTCGACGTACAACGGCCTCGACAAAAACGGTGAGCCTACCTATGGTGGCTACTCCACTCACATCGTGGTCGACGAGAGCTACGTGCTGCGTATCCCGGAGGGGATCGCCCTCGATGTCGCCGCGCCGCTGCTGTGCGCGGGCATCACCACGTACTCGCCGCTCCGGCACTGGAACGCGGGCCCCGGCAAGAAGGTAGCCATCCTCGGCATGGGCGGCCTCGGCCACATGGCCGTCAAGATCGCGCACGCGCTTGGCGCCGAGGTCAGCGTCCTTAGCCAGTCGCTGCGCAAGAAGGACGACGGGCTGAGGCTCGGCGCTGACTACTACTACGCGACCAGCGACCCGAAGACCTTCGAGGAACTGGCCGGCACGTTCGACCTGATCATCTCCACAGTGTCGGAACCACTGGAATTCGACGCGTACCTGTCCCTGCTGAAGACGGACGGCACGCTGGCGAACGTGGGAGCCCCCGAAACGCCAGTCTCACTGAACCTGATGACGCTGATCGGCGGGCGCAGGACGCTCGCCGGATCGATGATCGGCAGCATCGCCGAGACCCAAGAGATGCTCAACTTCTGCGCCGAGCACGGCCTCGGTGCCGAGATCGAGCTGATCCGCGCTGACCAGATCAACGAAGCGTACGAGCGGATTACCAGCAGTGATGTCCGCTACCGGTTCGTTATCGACATCGCCACGCTCTAGGCCGGTCCGGGGCTGGCCTTCCCGGCCAGTTGTCAGGTAGGGGAGAATGTCGGGCTTCGTTACTGCAGGTACTTCATTGCTTGCCCATGCCCGCCAAGTGCCAGCGAGTGGGCGCAGAAGCAAGGCTCTTGCCAGCGATCCGTCGGGTGCGTGCAGAAGAGCCGTGTCCGCGAAGAGCAGGTCTTGCGGGTCAACGAGTTGGACGACGTACGGGGAATGAGTATTGATGATGACCTGACGGAAGGGATTATCGGACCCCGGGGCCACTTCCGAATCTACCGCCAAGTCGCGCACTAGATTGACCATAGCATCGACGTTCGCTGGGTGAATTCCATTCTCTGGCTCTTCCATACACAGGAGACCGCCCACTGACGTGTCTTCCAGCAGGACGCACAGGGCCAAGAACCGGAGAGTTCCTTCCGGAAGGCTTCGGGCAGGGAGCGTCATGCCGTTGGTCTCGGTGAGCTGGATCGTGAGGAGTTCACGAACCTCGTCTTCTCGACCCGCATATGTGTAGAACGACGAGATTGCACTGAAGATGACGACTGAAGACTTGGTTGGGCAACACGAAGCCCCAGCTAGGCCGTCACCGGCCTGCCGGGGGCTTTCTTGGTGCTCATGCGGGCGGGACTGGCACCCGGATGAGTGGTGGCGGAGTGGCTAGCTGGCGCGGACGCGGGTGGTGAAGGCGCGCCAGTTAGCGGGGGTCAGGTGGAGGACGGCGCCGGTGCCGTTGTCCTTCGTGTCGCGGACGAGGATCGCGCCGCTGGCATGAGCGGCCTCGACACAGTCCGAGCCACCGTTGCTGCTGTAACTGGACTTACGCCACGGGATCGCGCCGACCTCGACGCAGGCCGTGCCGCCGTTGCTGCTGTAGCTGGACTTACGCCAACTGGGGTTCATTGCTGCTGACTCTGGCATCGCCTAAGCGCCTCCTGGATGATGGCCCGCGACTCCTCCATGGACTCGGCATAGCCGCGGATCCGCTCGAACAGCGCGGTGGCCGTGTTGACCAGGGCCGGGTCGTTCGATGTCTGGTCCTCAAGGGTGACCATGACCAGCGTAGCCGGAATCTCCCGGCCGGTCGCAACCTCGAATTGTGCCTCCAGCCCCGGGAAGTGTCCCCCAGTATCTCGAACCACCTGGATCACCACGTTCGGGCGGTCCATCATCTCCAACAGGTGGGTCATCTGCTTCGCCATCACCTCGGAGGTACCGATCTGGCGGTGCAGGATCGGCTCCCAGATGATGAGAGTCACTCGGGTCTCGTTCGGCCCGTCTAGGATCGACTGGCGCTTGACGCGGGCGGCCGCTTTCTTGGCGGCGGTGTCCTCGTCCAGGCCGACCGCGACGAACATCGCGAAGGCATAGTCGTAGGTCTGCGCCAGGCCGGGCATGTTGTCGAGCGCCCAGACGTGGATGAAGTCGGCCGCCGACTCCACGTTGAGCCATGGCTCGGCGAACTTGGGGACGACCAGCTCGTAGTTGCGGGCGAGCTCAAGCTGGTCGTCGAGGTTGGCGCGCAGTTCGGCCGAGCAGTGGCAAGCCTCCAGCCAGGCGGCGTACACGTCGTCGCTCGGCGTCCGCTCGCCGCTTTCCACTTTGGCAATGGTCTCGCGGGCGAAGCCCATCTTCCTGGCGAGAGCCAGCGCCGTCTTGAAGCCCGCCGCTCGGCGTAGCCTGGCCAGCGCCCTCCCCAGCGCGGCGACGGGATGCTTCCTGGGGTCTCGGGGGTTGGGTCGAGCCATCGGGAGTACCTCCCTGTAAGGGGTGCGGGCCATTGTGGCGGTTAGGTAAGCGGGCGCACACGGGCAGCATAACCCGGGAAAACCGTGAGATCGTGGATTTCCACGCGATCGAGCGCCTACAAGATGGATTGGCGCAAAGGTCTATTCCAGCGTGCGCGCAATCCGCTCTGGTGCCGCACGCCCGTGAGGAGGAAAGCACCGTGACCGTTTATCCACACATGCCGATACAATCCGTCCTGCCGCCCCACTCACGGCAGCGAGATAGCGGCTGGATCATGGCCTGGAATAGGGCCAGCTTTCTTGAGCTCGTCTGTGATGAGACCGCGCCGGGAAGCGCGCGGCGTCACTCTCGGAACGTGCTCAGCGACTGGGGTCTGGAGCGGCATGAGGAGCTGACCCAGCTCTTCGCCTCGGAGCTAATCACTAACTCTCTGCTCGCGGCTCGCGCCCGCCACTGGGTCGAAGTGCCGCCGATCCGGCTGTGGCTGCTCAGCGACTCGTCGCGAGTATTGCTGCTGGTCTGGGACGCCTTGCCTGGCACGCCGTTGCCACGGAAAGCCGGGGACGACGACGAGAGCGGGCGCGGCCTGTTTCTCGTGCAGCAACTCAGCGCCGCGTGGGGCAGCTACCGGCCGCCTGGTAACTACGCCCCCGGCCACGACGGAGGCAAGGCCACCTGGGCGATTATCGGAACTGCGGAAACCAGGGAATGGAAAGCGCGATGAGCGCACCTCGTTGCCAGTGCGGGTACCAGTCAAACGACGACCTGGATTTCCGGGACCATCTGCAAGAGGTATTCATCCCGCTCGACGGAATAGCGCCCGACGGCCGGCTGCACGACGAGGGCCAATCGACGCTTGCCTGCCTCTGCGGATTTAATGCTGCGACGGCAGACGAGCTGGACGAGCATTTCATTGCGGTATTCACGACCACCGACTGCATCGGCCTTGACGGCTGCCAGCACGCCGCGCCTTAATCTGACCCGATTGCGCCATCGTCGCAGCACCCGTTTTGGCGCGACGCCGCCAGCGACGCACCACCGTCAGAGCCCGATTGCGCCAGCGACGCACCACCGTCAGAGCCCGATTGCGCCAACGACGCACCACCGTCAGAGCGCGACGCCGCCAACGCACTGCTTTAACTGATGCTCTGGCGTCGGCGAGTCGACTCCGTTATGAGGCAGGTGCGCCAACGAGTCAAAACCGGACCGCAGTCGGTTGGGAGGGACTGGCGCCGCACGGGGTGAGCACCGAGGCCGGGAGGGTCAGTGGATGCTTCCGGGCGGCAGCATGCCGGCGCTGTGGTCTAGCTGGTAGTCCAGGTTGACCGCGGCGGTGATCAGGGCCAGGTGCGAGAAGGCCTGCGGGAAGTTGCCCAGTTGCTCGCCTGTCGCGCCGATCTCCTCGGAGAACAGGCCTAGGTGGTTGGCGTAGGTGAACATCTTCTCGAAGGTCAGCCGCGCGTCATCCAGGCGTCCGGCGCGGGCCAGTGCCTCCACGTACCAGAACGTGCACAACGAGAACGTGCCCTCGTTCCCGATCAGCCCGTCCGGCGAGGCAGCCGGGTCGTAGCGGTACACGAGGCTGTCGGAGACCAGTGTCTTGTCGATCGCCTTCAGCGTGTCCATCCACAGCGGGTCGCGGGGTGAGATGAAGCCCTGCAACGGCATCATCAGCAGCGCTGAGTCGAGCACGTCGCTGCCGTAGGACTGGGTGAACGCCTTGAGCTTTTGGTTCCAGCCGACATGGAACACCTCGTTGTAGACGGAGTCCCGCTCCGTCATCCACCGGGGCACGTTGGCGGGGCGTCCGCTGCGGGCCGCCATCTTGATTGCCCGGTCGAACGCGACCCAGGTCTGTACCCGGCCGTAAAGGAAGTTCTTGCGGCCGCCCCGCGTCTCCCAGATTCCCTCGTCCGGCTGAGACCAGTGCTCACACAGCCAGTCGATAAGCTCGGCGATCTCCAGCCAGCTCTGGTGTGTCACCAGCACGTTATGCCGCTGGGCGAGATAGAGCGCGTCCAGTGCCTCGCCGTAGATGTCCAGCTGCAGTTGGTCGGCCGCGCCGTTGCCGATGCGCACTGGCTTGGAGCCGCGGTAGCCCTCGAAGTGGTCCAGGGTGAACTCGTCTAGGTCGCTGCTCCCGTCGACCCGGTACATGATCTTCAGCGGCCCGGATGAGGAGCCGACCTGCTCGCTCGCCCGCGCCCGCAGCCACGAGACGAACCCCTCGGCCTCCTCGGTAAACCCGAGGCCGAGCAGGGCGTAGATGGAGAACGACCCGTCCCGGATCCACGTGTACCGGTAGTCCCAGTTGCGCTCGCCGCCGACTTGCTCGGGCAGTCCGGCCGTCGGCGCCGCCACGAGGCCGCCGCTCGGGGCGTACTGCATGAGCTTAAGCGTCATCGCCGAGCGTGCCACCTGTTCCCGCCAGCGGCCCCGGTACGTCGACTTGTTCAGCCATCCACGCCAGAACGCGACCGTCTCCTGCAGCAGGCGATGAATATCGTCATTGTGGTGCCTGCGTGGCTCGGCGCAGGACGACTCAAGCACGACGCCCCAGGTCTGCCCGGCCTTAAGGACCCGCGAGGCGGTAATCCCGCCGCCCTCCTGCTTGAGCTCGACCACGTGCCCGTGGTCCGAGGTCGCCAGGTGCATGGTGATGTTGGGGTGGCCTTCACAGGTGAAGTTCACCCCATCGGAGCTGCACGACCACCTTGTGCTTACGGCGCGCGTAGTCGAACCTTGGCTGCAGTTCGAGGTTGAACTTCATCGTGCCACGGACGACCCGGACCTGGCGCACCAGTCGGTGCCGGTCGGTGGCCCGCTTGCCGGCGACGGGCATGAAGTCGTAGACCTCGCCGACGCCGTCCGGGGTGTGGAAGCGGGTGATTAGCACGGCGGTGTCGGGTAGGTACAGCTGACGGCTGACGTAGTCGTCGCGCTCGGGGGCGATGCGGAAGTACCCGCCCTTGTCAGCGTCGAGCAGGGAGGCGAACACGCTTGGCGAGTCGAACCGGGGGCAGCAGAACCAGTCAACGGTGCCGTCGGTGGATACCAGGGCAGCCGTCTGCAGGTCGCCGATCAGGCCGTGGTCGCTGATATTCGGGTACCGCTCCATGTGAGGATCATGTCACCTCCCGCTGTACCGCGCGGCATTCCGGTGGTGATCTTCAGCGGCTACGAACACGGTTGGTGACGGTCTGGTTTCGCAGGCTAACGACACTGACGGGATAGTGACAATGAGTAGTAGCGAGGTAGACGCGCTGGTGATCTTCGGGGCTACTGGGGATCTCGCGAAGCTGGAGACGTTTCCCGCGCTGGTCGGGCTGGTCGAGCGCGGCGTCCTCGACGTGCCGGTCATCGGCGTCGCCAAAATGGGCGGATGGCGGGTGGAGCAATTCCGTGACTACGCCACCGCGTCGTTGACGCTGAACAAGATGGACCCCTCGAGTCCGGCCGCCGTCAAGATGCTCGGCCTCCTGCAGTACGTGGATGGCGACCTGGCCGACCACGCGACATACCAGGCGATGTCGGACGTCCTTGGCGATGCGAAGCGGGTGCTGTTCTACCAGGAGGTGCCGCCGTTCCTCTTCGGCCGGATCGCCGAGGGGATCGCGGCCGTCGGCCGGGCCGACGCAAACCGGATCATGGTGGAAAAGCCGTTCGGCAACGACGAGGCAGGTGCCCGGGACCTGAACGACCTCATGCACAAGTACTTCCCGGAGGCCTCGATCTACCGGGTGGACCACTGGCTCGGCCTGGATCCGGTGGACTCGCTGATGTTCGCGCGGTTCGCGAACTCGATCATCGAGCCACTGCTGAACCGGACCTATGTCCAGACGGTTCAGATCACCATGGCCGAGGCGTTCGACGTCGCCGACCGCGGAGCGTTCTACGACAAGACCGGGGCGATCAAGGACGTCATCCAGAACCACATGCTCCAGGTCCTCGCGACCGTGATCGCCGATCCGCCGAGCGGCCCCGGACTCGACTCGTGGATCACCGCGAAGACGGCGGCCATCAGTTCCCTGCGCCCCCTGGCCCGTCCGACGTGGTGAAGGGCCAGTACGCGGGTTACCAGGACGTGGCCGGGGTGGCGACTGGCTCCAGGATCGAGACCTACGCGGCGATCCGGCTGATCGCCGACTCCTGGCGGTGGAACGGCGTGCCACTGCTGATCCGGGCGGGGAAGTGCCTGCCGGTGACGGCCACCGAGGTGTCGGTGAAGTTCCGTCGACCTCCACATGACGCCTTCGGCCTAGGGTCGGGAGCCGCGGCCAATGGACTGAGGTTCCGGGTCTTCCCCGACGCCCGCGCGACCTTGACCCTGGTCGGCAAGAAGCCCGGGGCCGGCTGGGAGCCCCAGGTGCAGGATCTCGCCTTCACCGAGCCCGGCAGCGACGGCGACATGCGCCCTTATGACCGGCTCATCGGCGCGGCCCTGACCGGCGAGCGCTGGCTGTTCGCCCAGCAGGACACCGTGGAGTCGTCCTGGCGCGTAGTCGACCCGGTCCTAGCCTCCGTCAACGCGTCGGTTCCGGTGGTGCGCTACGACTGCGGCTCCTGGGGTCCGGACTCATCGTCTCTCCTCCCCCCCGGCGAGACCTGGCACGACCCAATCGCCTGAGGTCACGCATGTCGCGGGCTCCCAGCCGTGCTCCCGCGACCGCGACACGCCATCGAAATCCCAGCGATCAACCCCGCCTGGAATAGAATTCTCTTACGAAAACGGGCCGCCCGAGTGCTGCAACCACCTGGACGGCCCTGAGGTAGCACCCTCACCTTACTGGAGGCAGAAGTGACCCTAAAGCCCATCTTTCCCCAGTTCGGCCAGGCTTGTGAACAGTTCGTGAAGCCAACCGGGTTCCCCCGGCCGTTCGGGGCGCTTGACTGGTGCCCGCGCTGTGGACAGCCTGATTGGGCGCACCAGGCTGGGAGCGACAACCGGTACGCCCGGCTGAACCATCTGGACCCGCAGCGGATGTCGGACATGCTGGAGTACTTGTGCGAGTACGCTCCGGCTGCCTTCGACGTCATCCACGACGCCGTGCGGGCGGCCGACCACCTCCGTGACCAGGAAGCCGAGGCCATGGAGGAGCCGTTCTGCGTGGCGTGCGGAGCCGCGCTGGCCATCTTCCCAGCTGACGGCCCGTACTACCGGCACTACCGGGAGACCACCGACGGCGACTGCCACCGCTTCAGCGCTGACCATCGGACCGTAATCGGCTGGCACCAGCCAACCGCCTTCTAGCCGGGGCTGATGCCATGACGGAACAGGCCGCACAAGGGCCGGCCACTCGCGACCAGCTCATCGCGGTCGCGACCAGGCTGTTCGGCGAGCAGGGCTACGAAGGCACGACGATCGAGGACGTACTCGGCGCGGCCGGGGTGAGCCGAGGTGCCCTCCACCAGCACTTCGCGGGCAAGGATGCCTTGCTTGAGGCGTCCTTTCAACTGGTCCAGAACCGCCTGATGGCGGGCCTGCTCGAGGTGATCGCCGCCGCGCCCTCCAGCCTCGCGGCCCTGCGCACGGCCGCACTCGTCTGGATCGACCTGGCTGGCGATCCTGTCGTCTCGCGCATTGTCTTGCTCGACGGGCCCGCGGTCCTCGGCTGGGAACGGTGGCGCATCCGGGGCGACGAGACACGCGGCAACATACGGGCCATGCTGCAGGCTGTCGCTGACGAGGGGCACCTCGCGCCCGATCTTGTCAACTCGTTCGCGCGCATCCTGCTGGTGTCGCTTGACGAGATCGCCCTCATGATCGCCCAGGCGGAGAACCCGGCGGGCGCCATGGCCGAAGGCCGCACGGCGGTAGAGGAACTGCTCCGCCGCCTGATCGCCCCGTAGCCTCCCCTGAGCCGTAAGGGGTGACGTTGCGGCTGAGGTGGTAGGGCAGGGCTGAGGGAGGGAACGTTATGCGCGGGGATTGCGGGCGACGGACGCCGCATCCGAGAGGGCTTAGCCGTCCATGACGTGGCGGCCGGCGAAGGCGCGGCCGAGCGTTACCTCATCCGCGTACTCCAGGTCGCCGCCGACGGGAAGGCCACTGGCCGGGCGGGTCACCTTGATGCCGAGGGGCTTGATGAGCCTTGCCAGGTAGGTGGCTGTGGCCTCGCCCTCCAGGTTCGGGTCGGTGGCGAGGATGAGCTCGGTCACGGCGCCGTCGGCGAGCCTGGCCATGAGCTCGCGGATGCGCAGGTCGTCGGGGCCGATGCCGTCGATGGGGCTGATCGCGCCGCCCAGGACGTGGTAGCGGCCGCGGAATTCACGGATCTTCTCGACCGCCGCCACGTCCTTGGGCTCCTCGACGACACAGATGACCGTGGAGTCGCGCCGTGCGTCCCCGCAGATTCGGCACTGCTCAGCTTCTGCGACGTTACCGCAGGTAACGCAGAAGCGGACCCGCTCAGTCACCTCGATCAAGGCGTCAGCCAGCCGCTTAATGTCAGCCGGGTCCGCGCTCAGCAGGTGGAACGCGATCCGCGAGGCGCCTTTCGGCCCCACCCCGGGCAGCCGCCCGAGCTCGTCGATCAGGTTCTGGACAACGCCTTCATACATGGACTGTGCTCCCCGCCTGACTACGTGCCAAGCCGCGCTCGCTCCTGCTACTCCTCGCCGTCCTCGTCCTCGTCCTCGTCGAACTCGTCATCCTCATCGTCTGGGAGCTCGTCGTCCTCGTCGTCCTCGTCCCAGTCTTCATCGCCCTCCTCGCCGTCAAGGCCGACGGGGGTGCTGAAACTGGGCAGGCCAGAGATGCTGCCGGGCGCGCCGGGCGCGCCGAAGCCGGGGAGACCGCCGGGCATGCCTCCGGGCATGCCACCCGGAAGTCCACCTGGCAGGCCCAGGCTGGACAGGTCGAAGTTGCCGAGGGCCTCGGCGAAGCCCAGTTGCTGCTGCTGGAGGGCGAGCACGGCGTTCGTGGCATCGCGCACGGCAGCGAGGACCAGGTCCGCTATCGTTTCGGCGCTGTCGGCCAGGTCAGCGGGGTCGATCGCCTTCGGGTCGATGGTCAGGTCGACGAGTTCACCCTGGCCGCTGACCTTGGCAACCACGAGGCCGCCTCCCGCCGTGCCGGTGACCTCCGCCTCCGCGAGGTTCTGCTGCGCGTTCGCCAGTTGGGCCTGCATCTGCTGCGCCGCCTGGAGAAGCTGGTTCATGTCGAAGCCGGGTTCCACGTCTGGTCCTCATTCCTCGTATTCGGCGATGATCTGGGCGCCTAGGTCCCGCTGGATGAGGCTGATCCCAGTGAGTTGCGAGTCCGCGTCCATGTCCACGGACCCCGCAAGTTCGTCCCCGTCAAAATCGTCATCGCTAGGGAAGGGAACATCGTCACCAAACGAAACGTGGTTGCTCGTCCTGCCTACCCCATTCTGCGTCATCAACGGGGCCGTTTGAGCTGACCCGGAGACTGTGGCAGGTGCCATGGGACTGGCTGGCGCGGGGCCATTTGCAGCGACTGCGTTGTAGGCGGACACCGGTGGGGTGGCGGGCGACTGTGTCGATGGTTCTTGGAACTGCGGGACCGTCGGCTGCTGAGCTAGAGACTGGACCGCCAGACTCTGCAGCGCTGCCGAGTGCGTGGCGGTGTCGGACGCAGCAGGTGGTGCTGAGTACTGATGTGATTGTAGTGCTGCCGGCGGCTGTGGTGTCTGCAGCTGCGACGATTGCATCGGAGCCTGCTGTTGCACCGGCTGCGCTGGCTGTGCCGGGGCCTGCTGGACGGAGGCCTGCTGGACGGAGGCCTGCTGGACCGTGGCCGACTCCGGTGAGGCGGGCTGTTGCACCGGGGCCGACGGCTGGAAGGCCGGCGGCTGAGATGCCAGCGGCTGTCCCGCCTGGAACTGCGGTCCCGGAGGCTGGCCGGGCTGCGCCCCGTACTCCGAGCCGCCGCGCCGCCGGTCCCCAGGGCCAGACTCGATGCCGGACATCGCGCGAATCGTGCCATTGATGCCGAACCGCTCGTTCAGGACTTCCTTCAGCAGCCCCTCGTACCCGCTGCTCGTGAATCCCTTTACGTCGCCCGGCCGGGGGAAGCGGAGTGTCAGCACGCCCTCGTCCAGCGAGACGACGTTCGCGGTCCGCACGACCATCCACGCGACCCGGCGCCGCGCCGCGAGCGCCTGCAACACCGAGTCCCAGCCCTGTTGGACCATCTCCGTAGTCACTACGCCCCGTGGCGCGGAAGGGGCCTGCTGAGCCTGCGGAGCCGGCGGAGCCGGCTGGAATGGCGCGGCATAGGCTGGCTGCTGCGACGGTTTCTGCTGTGGCTGAGCCGGATTCTGCTGAGCCGGGTACTGCTGAGCCGGATTCTGCTGGGCTGGATTCTGCTGGGCTGGATTCTGCTGGGCTGGGTACTGCTGGGCTGGATTCTGCTGGGCTGGATTCTGCTGGGCTGGGTACTGCTGGGCTGGATTCTGCTGGGCTGGATTCTGCTGGGCTGGGTACTGCTGGGGCGGCGCGGGCTGCGGGGCCGGAGCGAACTCCTGCGGCGGTTGCGAAGCTGATGTGGCCGCTGGGGCGACAGCTGGTGTCTCGGGAGCCGAGGTGGCGCTGGCCCGCGTGGCCGCTGGCACGCGGCCGACGCCGGACTCCAGGCGCTCTAGCCGTGCGAGGACCGAGCGCTCGTCGGTCGTCGCCCCTGGCAGCAGGACCTGGGCGCACATCAGCTCGAGCAGCAGTCGCGGCGAGGTGGCGCCGCGCATCTGGTCGAGCCCCGTGTTGATGATCTCGGCAGCGCGGGTGAGCTGGGCTAGGCCCGCCCGGCTGGCCTGCCCGGTCATAACCTCGACCCGGTCCGGTGGCACCTCGATCAGCCCGCTGCTGATCGCGTCGGGCACCGAGGCGACGACGATCAGGTCACGGAACCGGTCAAGCAGGTCACTGGCGAATCGCCGCGGCTCGTGGCCGCCCTCGATCACCTTGTTAACCGCCAGGAAGACCGCGGCCCCGTCGGCAGTGGCGAACGCGTCCACGATCTCGTCGATCAAGGTGGCGTCGGTGTAGCCGAGCAGCGCGACCGCGCGGTCGTAGGCGATGCCGTTCTCGTCCGAACCCGCGAGGAGCTGGTCCAGTATGGACAGTGTGTCGCGGGCTGATCCGCCGCCAGCCCGGACGACCAGCGGCAGCACGGCGGGGTCGAAGCCGACGTGCTCGGAGTTGAGGATCTCCTCGGCGAGATCGCGCATCACCGATGGCGGCATGAGCCGGAATGGGTAGTGATGCGTCCGCGACCGGATCGTTGGGATGACCTTGTCCGGCTCGGTGGTCGCGAAGATGAACTTCAGGTGCGACGGTGGTTCCTCGACCAGCTTCAGCAGGGCGTTGAAGCCCTGCGAGGTCACCATGTGCGCCTCGTCGATGATGTAGATCTTGTAGCGCCCGGAGACCGGCGCGTAGAACGCCCGCTCGCGCAGGTCGCGGGCGTCGTCGACGCCTCCGTGCGAGGCGGCGTCGATCTCGATCACGTCGATGGAACCGGGGCCGGACGGGGCAAGCGCGACACACGAGTCACACGTCCCGCACGGGTCCGGGGTGGGGCCATTCACGCAGTTGAGCGACCGGGCCAGGATGCGAGCGCTAGACGTCTTTCCACAGCCGCGCGGTCCACTGAACAGGTAGGCATGGTTGATCCGACCGGACTTGAGAGCCTGCCGCAGCGGGGCAGTCACGTGCTCCTGGCCGCGGACCTCAGCGAATGTGGCAGGCCGGTACTTGCGGTACAAGGCCAGCCCCGCCTGCGTAGTACCACGCGGTTCCCGGGTGGCACTGTCTGCTGAGTCAGCCATGGCCCCATCCTCGCCGGCCTGGTCCGGCACTTTTGCCAGAACGGGCGAAGGACCCCTCGCGCACCCGCCAGAGCTCGCGTACCCTTGCTGCCTTCCGGCCCTGGGGGGGTTGGCAAGATAAACGCCGCGCGAGGGGCTGTCGATTATCTTAGTCACCCTGGACACCACTCGCGCCCACGCCGGGGCATGTCACAACCCCGTCAGGATCTCCGGTAAACTTGGTGGTGGAGGATTCGCCTAGTGGCCGAGGGCGCACGATTGGAAGTCGTGTAAGGGGCAACTCTTCCGGGGTTCAAATCCCCGATCCTCCGCTCGTTCTCAGTGACCCCGGTGCCGCATCGGCACCGGGGTCACTTTGTCATGTCCCCCTACCTAGGGGACGCCCCACCGCCCAACTGACGCGATCACGCCACCGACCCGCCGCCCAACTGACGCGCTCACGCCACCGACCCGCATAAGGGAGTGCGGTACCGCCGACGAGCCAGGACGGTTACGGCACGGGTACGCCAGCGAGCCCAGACGGGACGGCACGGGCACGCCAGCGAGCCAGGACGGTTACGGCACGGGTACGCCAGCGAGCCCAGACGGGACGGCACGGGCACGCCAGCGAGCCAGGACGGTTACGGCACGGGCACGCCAGCGAGCCAGGACGGTTACGGCACGGGCACGCCAGCGAGCCAGGACGGTTACGGCACGGGCACGCCAGCGAGCCAGGACGGTTACGGCACGGGCACGCCAGCGAGCCAGGACGGTTACGGCACGGGTACGCCAGCGAGCCCAGGCGGGGCCGCGCGGCCACCACGAATGGGGCGCGGCAACAGGCTAGGGCCACGGGGCCGGGGGCCGTACGCAACGCACGCAGGGGTGAATGAGGTACTGCCCGGGTATCCCTCAGCCGGTCGCTCTTCCATGCCCCCCATGGCGAACCAAGCACCGGCGTCACCGGGTCCGTTTTCGGGTGGTATGAAACACATGCCCAGCAAGGCGGACGAAAGGCACATAAAGTAATGGCCAGGCCAAGAGGTCCCCAGACGGAAGTCAAGTCCGCCCCCGTAGGGGACCGGAAGCGACGAGTCTGCCTCCTGACGGTGGCAGCCTGCCGGACAGCTTCTGGTACACGGCGAAGAAGAGGCTGCTCGGGTCGCCTCTGGTCAACGAGCAACTCGGGGAGCAGTGGCTGTCGAAGCCACTGGCTCTCGGTGTCCTTTCCCCTGACGGCATCTCGTCCTCGGCCTACGGAACTGAGGAGATCCTGATCGCCTTGCTCCCCATGGCGGGCCAGGCGGCGTTCACCTTGATCTTGCCCACGACGCTGGTCGTCTTGTTCGTCATGGTGCTCGTGCTGATGTCCTACCGCGAGATCGTCATGGTGTACATCAGGCCGGGCGGCTCCTACGTGGTGGCGCGGGAGAACTTCGGGCCGAAGATCGCGCAGGTCTGCGCCGTCGCCCTGCTGATCGACTACGTGGTGACCGTAGCCGTCCAGATCGCGGCCGGCACCGCGGCCGTCGCCAGCGCCTTCCCCGCTATCGGCCCGTACAAGCTGGAGATCTGCATCGCCGTCGTGCTGCTGATGTGCTACGGCAACCTGCGCGGCATCAAGGAGGCGGGAAAGGCCTTCGCCGTCCCGACCTACCTGTTCGCCGGGTCCGTCATCCTCATGATCGTCGTCGGGCTGATCCGCGAGGCGCTCGGCAACCTGACGCCGATCGACCCGCACACGCTGCACGGCACTTACGCGATCGGCTCGGGCAGCGAGGGACTGATCACCGGCGTCATGATCTTGACCGTGCTGCGCGCGTTCGCCAACGGCGGCGCGTCGCTCACCGGCATCGAGGCGGTCTCCGACGCGGTGGGCGCGTTCAGCCCTCCGGAGGGCAAGAACGCCCGCAAGGTACTGGTCACCGTGGGGCTGATCCTGGGCACCCTGGTCGCCGGCATCTCCTGGCTGGCGCACGCCACCAGGGCCACTGCGTACATCAGCGGATACCCGACGGTGATAGCGCAGGAGGCGCAGATCATCTTCGGGCACACGTTCGGCAGCCAGGCGCTGTTCTACCTGGTGCAGGCCGCGACCATGCTGATCCTGTACACCGGCGGCAACACGAGCTTCAATGGCTTCCCGTTCCTGACCAGCTACGTGGCGGGCGACTCGTTCTTGCCCCGGTGGCTGCTCAAGCGCGGCCACCGGCTGGTGTTCTCCAACGCGATCATCGTGCTCACGGTCACCTCGCTCTCGCTGCTGATCATCAAGGACGCGGACGTCAACAGCCTGGTACCGCTCTACGCGATCGGCGTGTTCACCGCGTTCGCGATGGCCGGGTACGGCATGGCCAAGTACCACCACACCCACCGGCAGCCGGGCTGGCGGTACAAGTTCGTCATCAACCTGTCGGCCGGCATCTTGACGACCGTGGTCGTGTTGATCTTCGCGGTGGTGAAGTTCACCGAGGGCGCCTGGGTCGTCCTGGTGCTGTTCGCCGTCCTGGTGCCGGCGCTGATCCGGCTCAATCGCGAGTATGCCGCCGAGGCCGAGGTGCTGGACACGATCACCGGCGAGCAGCCGCCGCCGGCCCCGAACTACACGCGGCGCACGGTCTTCGTCTTCGTGGACAGCTTCGACCTGGCCACGCTGGCGGGGCTGCGGTACGCGCGGAGCCTGCGCCCGACGAGCATTCGGGCGGTGCACTTCGTCATCGACAGCGTGCGCGCCGAGAAACTCCGGGAGAAGTGGACCCGGGCCGACCGGGGCGTGGCGCTCGATTTCATCGACTGCCCAGACCGGCGACTGGCTAGTGCCGCGAGCGACCTGGTCGAGCGCGAGATCAAGGACCCGGGCACCCATGTCACCGTGGTCCTGCCGCGGCGAAGCTACTCGCCGCTGCTCGGCAGGCTGCTGCACGACCGCACCGCCGACAAGATCGCTCAGGTGATCAGCAGGCTGCCCCGCTCGGCGGCGACGATCGTCCCCTACGACGTCCCGAGCCGGGTCGCGGTCCTGCAAGCCCGGAAGATTACGCCTGCGGCCACGCCCAAGCCCGCCAGGACTGCCAGCCCCACCGGCACCACCACCGGCACCACCACCAGCAGCAGAACCAGCAGCACCACGGCCGCCGCACCGCAGGTCGCCGCCATCATCGAGCCGGCGCAGTCCCTGGAGACCATCGCGCGGCTGCTGTCGGAGGCCGACGTGGCTGCCTTCCACGTGCTGCCGACGCAGCCCAGCCGGGCCGGCGCACAGGCCAAGGCGGCTGGCCAGGGCGTCGCCCCGATCGGGTCGGTCACTGGGAAGGGCAAGGTGATCGTCGAGGGTCGCGTCCGCGTCGTCGAGATCCGGCCGGTGGAGCGCAACTCGGTTCTCGCCGTGGAGATCAGCGACCATACCGGGAACCTCACCGCGATGTTTTACGGCAGGTCGCACATCCCGGGCCTGGTCTGCGGCGCCCGCGTCCGGCTCACCGGATCGGCTGGCATGCGCGATGGCCAGCCGATCCTCATCAACCCCGCGTACGAACTGCTGTTCCCCGGGAAGGGTGACTGACGGGGCCTGGAATTACTCAGGGCGACCGACTAGTTCGTAAGCCGGGTTGGTCATGAGGCGGCCGCCCGCCCGGACGCTGATCTTGCCCGCGAGCCGCACCCGGGTGCCTGGCACCAGGCCAGGTATCCCGGTGCGGCCGTAGAACATCGCGGTGAGCACGCCCGTCTCGTCGTCGATGATGCACTCGAATACGCAGTTGTGCTCCACCGGCCGGATCTCCACCGACCGCACGCGCCCCTCGACGACTGCCTTGGACCCGCCGGCCGCCAGCTCGCCGATCGCCGTCGCGCCCTCTGGAACCGCGGACCGCGGCGCCGTCCCGTTCGCGGGGGCCACTGGCGTCCCGGCAGGCCTCCCGTCCTTCCCATCCACAACGGTCACTTCCCGCTCTTTCCCCGCCGCCTCGCCGGACGTCCCGGCGGGTGACTGGGTGGCGGGTGACTGGGTGGCGGCGTGGCGGGCGTGCAACACGGCGACCCGTGTCTCGACGTCGAACGGCACGATGGTGGCAGCGCAGTTCGGCACCCGGCTGACCACTGCCGACAGCTGATCGGCCGTACGGTCGTGCAGCAGCCGTCCCAGCAGCGGCGAGAAAGACCGCCGAGGCAGCACCACGGTGACGTTCGTCCCCTCCTGTGCCGCCTCCTGGACGACCAGTTCCGCGGCGGCGCGGCTGACCCGCCGGTCCGGCGTGTCGATCATCTCCAGCGGCACGTCCTCGCCATACTGCACCCACTTTTCCCGCAGCTCCTCGGCGTGCGCGGCGTCGATCACGAAGTGCACGGCGCGCATGCCCGTCGGGCGCAGCCCGCGCGCGTACCGGATGGCGGCGAACGTGGCGAGGTCGACGCTGTCCACGAAGATGAGGACGACTCGCCGGGTGTAGTTGGGTGTCCTGCCCTCCACGCCGAAGCGCCGACGGTCCTGCATGTTCTCCAGGACCTGGGCCTCCATCCGGTACTCCCTGTTGAGCCGGATAAGCAGGTAGACCATCACCGGGAAGATGATGACGATGACCCACGCGCCCTCGGTGAACTTCACGATCGCGAAGATCACCACGACGATCGCGGTGTAGATGGCGGCGGTGCCGTTGATGATCCGGCGGCGCTTCCAGCCGCGCTCCTTGACCCGCCTGTGGTACTTGGCCATGCCGAAGCCTGCCATCGAGAAGCCGGTGAACACGCCGATCGCGTAGAACGGGATGAGCCCGTTGACCTGAGCGCGGGTCGCGATCAGCAGGACCAGCGAGACGCACGTAAGCACGATGATGCCGTTCGACAGCGCCAGCCGGTGGCCTCGCTTGGTCAGCCAGCGCGGCAGGAACGAGTCGCTGGCGACGAAGCTGGCCAGGAACGGGAAGCCGCTGAAGCTGGTGTTTCCGCCGGTGTACAAGATGAGCGCGGTCGCGGCCTGCACGACGAAGTACATGAAGTGGAACGACGAGCCGAAGACGGTAGCCGTCTCCTGAGCCAGCACCGTCGGGTAGCCCGCCTCATAGGGGATGGCGTGCGTGACGTGCGCCAGCCAGGAGATGCCCGCGATCAGGAACGCGACGATCGTTCCCTGAGTGACGAGAATCTGCCTGGCGTTGCGGCCCTCCGGCGGTCGTAGCGCGCCGACCGCGTTGGACACAGCCTCAATGCCGGTGAGGCTGGAACCGCCGTTAGCGAACGCCTTCGCCAGCATGTAGATCATGCCGACGCTGATGATGCCCTCGGTGCTGTGCCCGATCGGGAAAGTAGGACCGGGATAGGGGGTGACGTGTCCAAGCCCGGTGGTGACCTCACGGACGATGCCGACGACGATCATCAGCCCGACCGCGCTGGTGAAGAAGTACGTAGGGAAGGCGAAGGCCTTGCCGGCCTCGCGGATGCCGCGCAGGTTCCCGTAGCACATGATCAGGACCGAGGCCACCGAGAGCCACGCCAGGATGTCCGGCCCGAAGAACGGGATGTTCGCCATCTGCGGGAAGGCGGACACGACCGCCGCGCTTCCGGCTGCGGTCTGCACGGCGACGGTCACCGTGTAGTCGATGAGCAGGGCGACGGCGGCGACCTGGGCGACCCGGGGGCCGAAGTTCTCCCGCGCCACGACGTATGATCCGCCCGCGCGGGTGTAGACCGAGACGACCTCGCGATATGACAGCACGACCAGCGCGATGCCCGCGAGGATCACCAGCGTCATGGGCACGATCAGCGTGAACGCCGCCATGCCGACGACCTGGATCATCTCGATGAGCATCTCCTCGGTGCCGTAGGCGGCCGAGGAGATGCCGTCGCAGGACAGGACGCCGAGGCCAAGCACCCGCGACAGCCGCTGGCCGTTGATCTGGTCGTTGACCAGCGGGTGCCAAGGAGCTTGCGCTTGAGCGTGTACCCCAGCCGCTCCGGCACGCGCTGTTCGGTCACCACGGGAGACCGTGCCTCCTCGGCATCGCCGAAATCATTGTCCAAATTACTGTTCGACGACTCGGCGACCCCAGGGTAGCCAGGCAGTGACGGGAAGCGTGATACGGGGGTTGTGTTCTCATTGCGGGTTTCACGGTAGAGGTCGGTAGCGCTGCTGGCCGCAAGCACTGCGTTAAGCCTTCCGGGGCGCGCGTTAGGGAATCGTTAAGATCATCAAACTAAGGGCGGCCGAGAGCTGAAATGTCAGACACGATGACACGCGCAGCCAGCCCAGGACGGTCCACCGGGTGGCGCGTGCCGTGGCCGCGCCTCGTCCGGCGCCGCCTGGTCCGGCTGCGACTGATCCGGCTTGGCGACCCGGTTCGGCGCGGATTCCCCGCCCCGTACGCCCTCCCGGCCGCCTTCGCCGCGCTGTTCGCCGTCGGCACGGTGGCCGCCGGACTGCACGGGCGGCTTCCGGTCACCGGAGTCCTGATCGCCAGCGCCAGCGTGGTCGGAGTCACATCCGCCGCTTCTGAAATCCTCGCGTTCATCCCGCTCGGGATCGTCGGCTGGCTGACGGTCATCGGGTTCTCCCGGCCGCCCTTCGCGCAACTGCGGCCGACCGGGGCACTCGCCGAGCAGGCCGCGATAGTGATCGCCGCGACCGCCGCCGGGGCAGCCCTCCTCGGTCTGGGGTTCCGGCACTGGTCGGCGCGGTTCACACTGGAAGCTGTGGAGGACGAGGGCAGCGGACCGAGCGGCATCAGCCGGCGCCGGACGCTGGCCGGCGCGGCGCTCGCAGTGGCCGGCCTTCCCGCGCTGACCGCCGTGCTCGCCTCGCAGCGGCAGCACCTGAATCTCTCTGATGACCTATTGCTCTACCTGGTCGCGGTCGTCGCCATCACGATCGTGGGCGGCTTTTGGCCAGCCGTGCTCGCCGCCATCGCCGCCTGCCTGCTACTCAACTGGTACTTCACTGAGCCGCTGCACACCTTCACGCTCGGCGAGCCGAAGAACCTGCTCGCCCTCGTACTGTTCGTCACGGTGGCCGTGGCGGTCAGCAGCTTCGTCCACCTGTCCGCGCACCGCCAGGCGCAGGCCGCGCGCAGCGCCAAGGAGACGGCGTCCCTGCTCGGCCTCGCCCAGACCGTCCTCGGTGGGGCGGACACCCCGGCCGACGTCCTGGACCACCTCACGGCAACCCACGACGGGCGGGCCGAGTTGCTGGAGCGCTCGGGCGGAAAATGGATCGTGGTCGCCGTCTCTGGCACCGCCCATCCCGAGGCGATCGCGATCCGGTTCGAGGTCCGACCCGGCCTTGCCCTCGAAGTGCGGGGGCAGCGCGCGTCGGCGACCACCTCGCTGCTGGCCGGCTTCACGGCGCAGGCGGTCGCGGCGCTGGACCGGGCCCGGCTGCGCACCCAGGCGGCGCAGGCCGAGGTCCTCGCCGAGGGGAACCGGATGCGGACGGCACTGCTTGCGGCGGTCAGCCACGACCTGCGGACCCCGCTGGCGTCTATCAAGGCGAGCGTCAGCAGCCTGCGGCAGACCGACGTGTCCTGGTCCCCCGCCGACGAGGCGGCCCTGCTCGCGACCGTGGAGGAGAACGCCGACCGGCTGGACACGCTGATCGGCAACCTGCTGGACATGAGCCGGCTGCAGACCGGGTCACTGGCCCCCTTCTTGCGCCCGACGGCGGTTGACGAGGTGGCTCCCGTCGCGCTGCGCGGCCTGGATGACGCCGACCGGCTGGAGATCGTCGTACCAGACGGGCTGCCGCTGGTGAAGGCCGACCCTGGCCTGCTGGAGCGGGTGCTCGCCAACCTGTTTTCCAACGCGCTGCGGCACTCACCGCCGGGCGAGCCGCCGGCGCTGGTGGCCAGGGAGTCCCCGGCTTCGGGCCTTGGCGGGCAGGACCGCGTTGTCATCGAGGTGATCGACCACGGCCAAGGCGTCCCGCGGGACCAGCGCGAGCTGATCTTTGAGCCGTTTCAGCGGCTGGACGAGCGTTCTGGCGGGGTGGGCCTGGGCCTTTCCGTTGCTAAGGGGTTCACCGAAGCGATGGGCGGCAAGATCGAGGCGGTCGACACCCCGTACGGCGGGCTTACGATGAGGCTGACCCTGCTCGCCGCGGCAAGCGGCGTGACAGCGACACTGGAGGCTGCCCAGTGACCCGCGTCCTGGTCATCGACGACGAGCCGTCCATCCTGCGCGCGCTGCGCATCAACTTGACCGCGCGTAACTACGAGGTGACCACCGCCTGCGACGGAGCCTCCGGCCTGGCGGCTGTCGCCCGGGACCGGCCAGACGTGCTGATCCTGGACATGGGCCTGCCAGACATGGACGGCACGGACGTGATTCACGGCGTGCGTGGCTGGTCGAGCACGCCAATCATTGTGCTGTCCGTCTGGGGCGCGGAGAGCCAGAAGGTCGCCGCCCTCGACGCCGGGGCTGACGACTACGTGACCAAGCCGTTTGGCATGGACGAACTGCTGGCCCGGCTGCGCGCGGCGGTTCGCCGTGCCTCGCCTGCCCCGGATGAGCCGGTGGTGACCACCCCAGACTTCACGGTCGACCTCGCGGCCAAGCGGGTCACCCGCAGTGGCGCCCCCGCGTGCGCCGCTGTGCGGGCCGACGGTGCGGACAGCGCTCCTGATGACGGTGCCGCCAGTGCCGCCAGTGCCGCCAGTGCCGACATCCGGCTGACCCCGACGGAATGGCAGCTCCTGGAAGTGCTAGTGCGGGCCCCCGGGCGCCTGGTCACCCAGCGCCAGCTGTTGCAGGAGGTCTGGGGTCCTCAATATGAGTCGGAGAGCAACTACCTGCGCGTCTACATCGCCCAGCTCCGCCGCAAGCTGGAGCCGGAGCCGTCCCGCCCGCGCTACCTGCTCACCGAGCCAGGCATGGGCTACCGCTTCCAGGCCTAACTGCCACAACAGGACCGGGGCGCTGCTCTCGGCCTGCGGCCAGGGCAATCCGGCCGGCCTGGCTCCCACCGCCACCATGTATCCCAATACGTAACGCCGAAAGCCCAGCCGCATCTTTTCACCAGGGCTGACATATGTGCGCGGCTGGAATCACCAGCCCGGGCCATGACGTACCTACGATTGAACGTTTCCTCATTTAGGTGTTCCATGGAGAGGTGGGCTCTTTGGACATTTACACGACACCGGTGTCAAAACAGACCTGGGACGTCCCCGCGAGCGGGGCTGCCAGGTTCACCTGGGAGTACGACGACGGGCGGGAGCGCCTGCTCGACCTGTACCAGCGCGGCAAGGACAAGCAGTGGGACGCCGCCAAGCGGATCGAGTGGGACCAGGCGGTCGACCCGTCGAACGTCATGGGGACGCCGCCGGACCTGAACCCGATCTACGGGTCGCGGCAGTACGAGAAGCTCAACGAGGCAGAGCGCGACAACCTCGCGACGAACATCTCGTCATGGCTGTTCAGCCAGTTCCTGCACGGCGAGCAGGGCGCGCTGACCGTATCCGCGCGGATCGTGGAGTCGGTGCCCGACATGGACTCCAAGTTCTACGCGGCGACCCAGGTGATGGACGAGGCCCGGCACGTCGAGTTGTTCTCCCGGTTCACGCGGGAGAAGATCGGCCTGTTCTACCCGATCAACCCTGACCTGGCGACGCTGCTCGCCGACGCGCTCGGCGACTCCCGGTGGGACATGCCCTACCTCGGGATGCAGGTGCTGATCGAGGGGCTGGCGCTGGCTGCCTTCGGCGTGCACCGGGAACTGGCGACCACGCCCCTGGTCAAGCAGTTGCTCGCGTACGTCATGCAGGACGAGGCGCGGCACGTGGCCTTCGGCCGGCTCGCGCTGCGGGACTACTATGCCGGACTGACCTCGGCGGAACTCGCCGACCGCGAGGAGTTCGTGGTCGAGGGCTGCTACCTGATGCGCAACAGGTTCATCATGCGGGAAGTCTGGGAGCACATGGGCTTCGACGTCGAGGAGTGCATCGCGTTCACCGACAAGTCTGCGACGCAACTCGCCTTCCGCAACCTGCTGTTCAGCCGGATCGTGCCATGCGTGAAGGACATCGGCCTGTGGGGGCCGAAGGTGCAGCACGCCTATATCGACCTCGGGGTCATCGACGCGGCCGACAGCGACCTGGACGCCCTGATGGCTGACGATGAGGACATCGCCGAGCGGATGGACCGTGAGCATGCCGCCGAGCTAGCCGCCCGTAAGGAGGAAGTGGCCGCTGTCATCACGGACGCCAGCGCCGGCTAGCTCGGGGCCGGGACCTGCTGGCAGTTTCGGCACAGCCCCCAGAAGGTGACCTCAGCCTCGTCGATGACGTACCCAAGCCGGGCGGCAGGCTCCAGGCAGGGAGCGGCCCCGACGGCACAGTCGACGTCCTCAACCGCGCCGCAGCGGCGGCACACGAGGTGGTGGTGGTTGTCCCCGACCCTCGCCTCGTACCGGGCCGGGCCTGTCCCGATGTCGATCCTTCGCAGCAGGCCCGCCTCGGAGAACGCGGCCAGGGCCTCGTAGACGGCCTGCAGGCTGACATGGCCCACGCGATCGCGGACGGCCTGCGCTACCTCGTCGGCGCCCAGGTGGCGCCCTTCGCGGATGACGTCCAAAATGGCCAGCCGGGTCGACGTCACGCGCATCCCCGCGGCTCGCAGTCTGTCGGCTCCATCCACGGCTACCTCCACCGGTCGCTGCGCCTTTAGGTACTACATAATCACCTAAAGGCGAACTATTCAAGAGAACGAACCGGACGTGTTATTAACACGATGGTAGCTTGTGTATCGCCCTGGATTGGCCCCAACCGGCGTGGGTAAGGCAACAAGAGTGAGGCAATCCCTCGGCAAGCTGGGCAGGCGCCTCCTGCCCGTCCGGCGTGACCCCAGCGAGGCCGACGCCCCCGACGGTGCGGATGACGGTGCGGATGACGCGAAGGCGCTGACGGCGCGCCGGCCGCCGTTCCTGCGGCTGGCGGCGTTCGCGGAGCGCGTCGAGCGCGCACCCTCTCTGGACGGCTCGGTGAACGCGCTGTCGGATGCCGTCGCCGGCGCCCTGCCACCCGGCACATGGCTCGACGACGCGCTGCACGGCGTGCCATTTGGCCAGCCTGCGCACCCCGCGCTGGTTCGGCTGCCACTGGGCTGCTGGATGTCGGCGGTCCTGCTTGACTTCCTGCCCGTCGGCGCGGCGTCCCAGGCGTTGATCGGCGTCGGCATCGCGGCATCGCTGCCGTCAGCGGCCACTGGACTCGCGGACTGGTCCGCCCTGCATCGCCACCAGCAGCGCGTCGGGCTCGTGCACGCGATCGCCCAGGGAACTGCCACCGCCCTGTTCACGGCATCGCTGCTGGCCAGGCTCGGCGGCCAGGCAAAGGCCGGCAAGGCACTGTCCCTCGCCGGCCTGAGCGCCGCTACCGTTGGCGCCTACCTGGGCGGGCACCTGGCCCTGCGGCTTGGGGCCGGGGCGAGCCACGCGGAGTCCGTTCAGCACCTGGCGGCCCTAGGCTGGCACGACCTGTGCCCGCTGGCCGACTTGCCCGACGGGCACCCGACTCGACGGCAACTTGGCTACCTGAGCCTGTTCGCGCTCCGCCAGGGCGACGCGGTGCACGTCTTGTCTGACCACTGCGCGCACCTCGGCGGACCACTCCACCAGGGACGCGTGGTCACCGAACAGGACGCTACCTGCATCACCTGCCCATGGCACGGCTCGGTGTTCCGGGTCAGCGACGGGGCCGTCGTGCACGGCCCCGCCACCGCCAGGCAACCGTCGCTGGAGTCCCGCGTCACTGACTCTGGATGGGTGCAGGTCCGGCCCCGTTCGGCGCTCTTACCGCAACTGCCTTACCGCACTGCCCAGGCGGTCCAGCGACCCTGCCGGTTCTCCATCTCCAGGGGGACGCCGAAGCAGCGTGACAGATTCGGCTTGGTGAACACCTCGTCGATCGGCCCGGCCGCCAGCACAGAGCCGCGCCGCAGCAGTATGGCGTGGGTAAAGCCGTCGGGCACTTCCTCGAGGTGGTGGGTCACCAGCACCATCATGGGTGCCCGCGGGTCGCGGGCCAAAGCCGACAGCCGACGCAGCAGGTCCTCGCGGCCGCCGAGGTCGAGGCCCGCGGCGGGCTCGTCCAGCAGCAGCAGCTCAGGGTCGGGCATCATCGCGCGGGCGATCTGCACGCGCTTGCGCTCGCCCTCCGACAGCGTGGAGAACCGGCGCCGGATCAGGTGTGCGCAGCCCAGCGCGTCAAGCAGTTCAACGGCCCGGGTGACGTCGGAGGAGTCGTACTCCTCCTTCCACCGGCCGAGGACCGCGTAGGAGGCGGTCAGCACGAGGTCAATGACCTTTTCCCCGGCCGGCACTCGCTCGGCCACCGCGGCGCTGGTCAGCCCGATGCGCGGACGCAGGTCGAAGACGTCCACGTCGCCAAGCCGCTCCCCCATCACCTCGACCGTGCCCTCGGTGGGAAACAACAAGGTCGCCGCCACCTGCAGGAGAGTGGTCTTGCCCGCCCCGTTGGGGCCGATCACGATCCATCGCTCGTGCTCGCTGGCCGTCCAGTCCACGTTCCGCAGCAGCAGGGATGTATCGCGCCGTACGGACACGCCACGAAGCTTGAGCACCTCGTTAGACACCCGCTGCCCCTTTCTTCGGTCGGCCAGACTGGCCACCGACATGAACCTATGCCACGCTGGCCGGTTACGCCCACCCGCTTTGGCACCAGGCGCTGAATATCACGTTGTCCGTTGCGGGATGAAGTGCTCAGCGATCACCGGGCAGGGATCGTTCGGGTACCTTGTTCGCGATGACTCAACCACAGATCACGCTGCTGATCACGCTGACTGGCCGGGACCGGCCGGGCGTGACATCGCGGCTTTTCGGCGTGCTGGGGCATTTCCCCCTGACCGTCGTTGACATCGAGCAGGTGGTCATCCTCGGCCGGCTGGTGCTCGGGGTGTTCGCCTCAGGGCCTCCAGCCAAGTCCGACACCGAGCTTGACCTGACCGCCATCTACCGCGCGGTGAACACTCTCGCTGGTGACCTTGGACTGGAAGCGGAGATCACCACGGGGTCCGCATCCGCGTCGCCGTCATCGGCGGGCGATCCAGGGCTGCACGTGACGGTGATCGGGAACCCGCTGCTCCCAGCGGCGCTGTCGGCTATCACCGGCCGCATCGCGGCGAACGGCGCCAACATCGACCGGATCACCCGGCTGGCCAGTGACCCGGTGACGTGCATCGAGCTTGAGGTGTCCGGTGCCTCGCCACGCGCCCTGCGCGATGACCTCGCTCGAGAGGCGAGCCAGCGCGGCGTGGACGTCGCCGTCCAGCGTGGCGGGCTGTACCGGCGCGCGATGCGGCTGCTGGTGATGGATGTGGACTCGACGCTGATCCAGGATGAGGTCATTGACCTGCTCGCCGCCCGCGCCGGATGCGCCGACGAGGTGGCGAAGGTCACGGCCGCCGCGATGCGGGGAGAAGCTCGACTTCGCCGCCTCGCTGCGGGAGCGCGTGGCGCTGCTCGCCGGGCTTGACGAGTCGGTGCTCGCGTCGGTCCGCGCGGACCTGCGGCTGACTCCGGGCGCCCGGACGCTGATCCGGACGCTCAAGCGGCTCGGCTACAAGTGCGGCATCGTCAGCGGCGGCTTCACGGTGGTGATCGAGCCACTCGCCACTGAGCTCGGCATCGACTACATCGCCGCGAACACCCTGGAGATCGCGAACGGGAAGCTGACCGGCCGGGTGATCGAGCCGATCATCGACAAGGACGGAAAGACCGAGGCATTGCGCAAGTTCGCGGCGATGGCCGGGGTCCCGCTGTCCCAGACCGTCGCCGTTGGCGACGGCGCCAACGACCTCGGCATGATCGGCGCGGCCGGGCTGGGCGTCGCGTTCAACGCCAAGCCCATCGTCCGCGACCAGGCAGACACCTCCCTGAACGTCCCCTACCTGGACGCGATCCTCTACCTGCTAGGCATCTCCAAGGACGCGGTCCAGAAGGCAGACCGCGCCGACGCGTAGCGCAAGCGACCGGTGGCCCACCCCGAGGAGGCAGGCCACCGGACGGGAGTTCCTACTCCGATGCGGGCGGGTCGCTGGCTGCTGGAGCCGTGGCGGTCGCATGGCCGTTGAGGGAGGAACCCTCCTCGTACGCACCCAACGTGGGAACGGCCTCCAGGGGAGCGTCGGCACCCGATGGGGCGGAGGCCTCGACCGCCGCCGCCTGCGCCGAGGCACTGGCCGGTGCCTCGTCGCCCATGCCACCATGGCTGCGGCGCTTGGAGTAGACGATCGCGCCGACGATGATGACGACCGCCCCGAGCGCGACGCCGGTCCGCAGCCCGACGTTGCCCGAGTACTTGACCACCGAGGTGGCGATCAGCAGGGAGACCAGGTTCATCACCTTGATCAGCGGGTTGATCGCCGGGCCAGCGGTGTCCTTGAACGGGTCGCCCACGGTGTCGCCGATGACGGTCGCCGCGTGCGCCTCCGATCCCTTGCCGCCGTAGTGGCCATCCTCGACGAGCTTCTTGGCGTTATCCCAGGCGCCACCGGAGTTGGACAGGAAGACTGCCATCAGCACGCCCGCCGCGATCGCGCCGGCCAGGAACGAGCCGAGGGGCGCGTAGCCGAAAGCGAACCCGACCGCGATCGGGGTGAGCACCGCGAGGATGCCCGGGGTGACCAGCTCGCGCAGAGAGTCGGCGGTGCAGATGTCCACGACGCGGCCGTACTCAGGCTTCTCGGTGAAGTTCATGATGCCGGGGTGGGTGCGGAACTGGTTGCGCACCTCCAGGACGACCCGCTGCGCCGCCCGTCCCACGGCCATGATCAGCAGCGAGGCGAACAGGAACACCACCGACGCGCCGACGATCAGGCCGACCAGCACGTTCGGCCTGTCGACCGACAGGCTGAACGTTCCGGCCGCGCTGCCCAGCGACTGCGTGACCTGGGTACGGAACGAGCCGAATAGCGCGGTCGCCGCCAGCACGGCGGTCGCGATCGCGATGCCCTTGGTGATCGCCTTGGTGGTGTTGCCAATGGCGTCGAGGTGGGTGAGCGCCAGCGCGCCTTCGCCCTCGACGTCGCCGGACATCTCCGCGATGCCCTGCGCGTTGTCGGTGACCGGCCCGAAGGAGTCCATCGACACGATCACGCCTACCGTGGTCAGCAGGCCGGTGCCGGCCAGTGCCACGGCGAACAGCGAGAGCGTCGCGTTGCCGGTGCCGAGCAGGAACCCGCCGTACACGGCCGCGGCGATCAGCAGCGCCGAGTACACGCCGGACTCCATGCCCGAGGAGATGCCGGACAGGATGACAGTCGCCGCGCCCGTTCGGGAGCTTTCCGCGATATCGCGTACAGGACGGCGGTTGGTCTCGGTGAAGTACCCGGTCAGGAGCTGGATGGCGCTGGCAAGCACGAGGCCGATCAGCACCGCGCCGATGGCCAGCCAGCGGGGGTTGCCGGAGTGGCCGAGGATGGCTGGGTCAGAGACGCCGGTGAGCTTGCTGAAGCTCGACGGCAGGTAGGTGAAGGTGGCGACGGCCACACCGATCGCGGAGATCACGGCGGAGATGAAGAAGCCACGGTTGATCGCGGACATGCCGCTGCGGTCGCCGCTTCGGGGGCGTACGACGAAGATGCCGATCACCGCGGTGATGACGCCGATCATCGGGACGATGAGCGGGAAGATCAGGCCGTAGTTGCCAAACGCCGCCTTGCCGAGGATCAGGCTCGCGACCAGCATGACCGAGTACGACTCGAACAGGTCAGCCGCCATGCCGGCGCAGTCGCCCACGTTGTCCCCGACGTTGTCGGCGATCGTCGCCGCGTTGCGCGGGTCGTCCTCGGGGATGCCCTGCTCGACCTTGCCGACGAGGTCCGCGCCCACGTCTGCTGCCTTGGTGTAGATGCCGCCGCCGACGCGCATGAACATCGCGAGCAGCGCGGCACCGAACCCGAAGCCCTCCAGGACATCCGGGGCGTTGGCCTTGTAGATGAGGACCACGATCGCCGCCCCAAACAAACCGAGGCCGACCGTGAACATGCCAGCGACGCCACCGGTGCGGAACGCGATCCGCATGGCCTTGTGCTCGCCGCCGTCGCGCGCCGCCGCAGCGACCCGGACGTTGCCGCGAACGCACAGGGACATGCCGGTGAACCCGGTCAGGGCGGAGAAGATCGCACCGAGGAGGAAGAACGCGCTGCGTCCCCATCGCACGTCGGTACCGTCGGCGGGTAGCAGGAGCAAGATCCAGAAGATGATGAAGACGAATACACCGAGGGTCTTAAACTGCCTTCGGAGATAAGCAGCCGCGCCCTCCTGAACGGCTGTGGCGATTTCCTGCATCTTCTGGGTTCCCCGGCTGGCTGCCAGGACTTCCCGTACGAGCAGGCCGGCGACTCCGAGTGCCAGTATCCCGACGACGGCTACTATCACGACCCACGTGAGGTTGCCGCCAGTGATGCTGACCGGGCCGCCCGGTCCACCCGCCGCGAGGGCGGGGTTGAGCTCAGACATTCGATCTCCTTTGAGACGTCTGTGCGCCGCTAAGGCAGTCGTTTGGCGAGTGAAGCTCCGCTCCGGCAGCCCCTCGGGGTCCCAGGAACAGGCGTGCCGGAGTCTACGCACACCATTCCCGCTTATCTAGTACCGTCAACTTTCTAACATTTAAGCAACCGTGGCGTTATTACAGGACCATTAAATCGTTGCTCATCGCTTGTGGCCACGGCACTAGCCAGCGCCATCACGCGACGATCGCGGCGTGAGTCCCCGAAAATTAAAAAGGGCACTGGCAGCCTCACTAGGCTGCCAGTGCCCCTTCAGTCACTCAGACACCAGCGTACTGGTTTACCAAGATCACAGTCTTAGACCAGTCAAGTGCCTGCGCTCAGACGGTCGCAGGTCCTTCAGGGCCTACAGCGACCGCCGCTTCCAGCTCATCGCGATGCTCGTGCCATCTGCGACGGGCAAGATCCGGACATCGTCGGCAAGCCCGGCGATCACCGCTAGGCCGACGCCGGCCTGCAACTGCTGGACGACGCCGTCCACTACGAGAGGCGCGCCACCCATTTCCGGTGCGATCGCGACGTCGGCGGGTGCGGAATCGGTCACCACGACCTCGAACCGTTCCCCGTCGTCGGTTAGCGCCACCCTGATCGGCTTGTCCGGGCAGTGCCGCCGATGCGCCTCGACCGCCCGCGAGCACGCCTCCCCGACCGCGAGGCGTACCTCGTCAAGCAGGGATTCATCCACGCCGCTCCGTCGCGCGACCGCGGTGGCGACAAGCCGGGCGGTCCGCACGTGCGCGGGCAGTGGCGTGAACGTGACTTCGACGGTAGGCATCGCGCGCGTCAGGCTTACTTGTCCGCCTTTCGCTCCGCGATGGCCTCATCCACGGAGTTGTGGATGCCGAAGACCTTCGTGAGGCCCGTGATGCGGAAGATCTTCAGGATGCGCTCCTGCGTGCAGACGAGGTCCAGCGAGCCATCGTGCGCACGCACCCGCTTGAGCCCGCCTACCAGGACGCCCAGGCCCGTGGAGTCGAGGAACTCGACCTTCTCCATGTTGACCACGAGCTGGTAGTTCTTCTTGTTGACAAGGTCGATGAGCAACTCGCGAAGGCGCGGTGCGGTGTAGACGTCGATCTCACCCTCGACGTCGACGACCTCGATGCCGTCCTTGCTGTAGTGCCCCAGCTTCAGATCCACCAAATCCTCCTGCGCCGTCACGGCGTCATCGCTAGCATCCCGCCCCGGAGCGCGCGGGAGCCCACTGCGGCATTCAACCACGCTCCGGCTCCATGTCTACACGAATACCGGGCGACAGGCACCCGCATGGCGGATGAAGCCTCCGGAACCCGTTGCCTGTGCGCATCCAGTCTTCCAGTTCGCGGGGGCTCCTCAGTCATGGCAGTGGGCCGACGTCCCGGCTGCGCAGGCCGTCACCAGGGCCGGGGAAGTCATCCACATACCAGACATACCCGGCTTTGGCCGAACTACCTCGAACTGGGCAGATTCGATATGCCCGGCACGCGGCCGGGGCAGCGAGCTGGCTGGCTGACGAGCCGTCAGGCCGGCTGGCCCCGGCATCGCCTGGACAGGCGGCCGCGCTCTCAGCCTTCGGCGCAGGCGCGCCACCGACTGCTAAACGTGATCATCACCACTGGCCTTGACGCGATGTATCGGACGAGGATATGCGCCGGCCTGACCGATATCACGGTTATAGCTGTGCCCCGAAAGGTTTCGAGTGGCAAGTGTTCGGCAACACTACGGGCGAGTTATCGCAGAGTGATATTCGCCAAAAGCGCACATATGGTGCCATATAGTACATTCGCGGCGACGGTACTGCCGAGGGAGGGACCGTTCTGGCTGGCTATCGAAACGCCTGGCAGCGACCACAAACCAGCCCTTCGACAGGGGACCCGCCGACCCGGGTCCCGCGCGGTCGGGGACAGCCCATCGCCTGCTTCGGAAGTTCAGGAAAGGCGAGAAAAAGGGGCGCCCCCCGCCGGGGGGGAGAGCGGGGGGCGCATACACGGGCCGGCCCTGGGGGGTAGGCCGGCCCATGTTCTACAGGAAAGCTTATCCCCTTTCGTGGTGTACCTACACCACGGATGGAGATGCGAAGCGGTACCCGTTGTCTACGAATTAGACCATATAAGTACCGCCCTTGAACAGTGCCGGGACCCGATTGGTCTCAGGCCGAATATCTTGCTGTCGATGATGGTCGACCCCCTACGCCACGTCGGCTCCTGGGGGGCTGCGCCCTGGCAGGCTGGAGCCGCGACCCGATAGTGTGGGATAACAGTCGGGATATCCGCGGGCCCGTCGATGGCGGCCGATAACCTTGGACCACCTGGCGTCCGTATGAGGGGAGTGACTCCATGGTCCGCATCGCAGGGGTTCGAATCGCGGGGGGCCGCACGCAATCTGGCGACGGAGCTGCGGCACCGGCCAGCGATCAAGAGTCGCTCGGCGACCTGGTGGCCCTGGCCGCCAAGGACGTGTCGCAGCTGATCCGCTACGAGATCAGCCTAGCCAAGAGCGAGCTGCGCGCCGACATGAAGCGGGCCGCGATGGCTGGCGCCCTGTTCGGCTTCGCGGCATTCGTCGCGTGCCTCGTGCTGGTCCTGCTCACCTTCGCGCTGGCCTATGGACTGCATTCGGCGGGCACCCCGGGCGGCGGCGGACTGTACGTTGACTTCGTCTACGCAGCGGTCATCTGCATCCTCGTGGCGGCCGCACTGGCTGGTGTCGCCGTCGTTGGGCTGAAGAAGTTCACTAAGATGCGACAGACCCGCAAGACCGTAACCGCCGATATTGGCATGCTGCGGGCCGGCATCGGGCAGTCGTCCAATGGACCCGCCGTGTCGGCAGGAAATGCCAAGGCCGCGGGATCGGCCAGCCCGGCCAGTGCGGTCACCAGTGGCGGAGCCGAGTCCGTCACCGACGGCCGTTCCTGACGCGGGACGCTGGCGATGCACCGAACGCGCGGGAGGTGAGCCGATGGCCAGCCAATCCGATTCCGCGATCGCGATCAGCGGCCCGTGGACGCATCGCTCGGTCAGTGCCAACGGGACGCGCTTCCACGTGGCGGCCAGCGGCGAGGGGCCGCTGGTGCTCCTGTTGCATGGCTTCCCTGAGTTCTGGTGGACATGGCGGCACCAGCTGCAGTCACTGCAGGCGGCAGGCTTCCGGGCCGTCGCGGCCGACCTGCGTGGCTACGGGGGCAGCGACAAGCCGCCCCGCGGGTATGACCTGATCACAGCCGCCGCCGACGCGGCCGGCATGATCCGGTCCCTTGGCGAGGCGAACGCGGTCGTGGTCGGACACGACTGGGGCGGGCTGGTGGCCTGGACACTCGCTACCTACTTCCCGAAAGCCGTCAGGCGGCTCGCCATCGTGAGCATGCCTCACCCACTTCAGCTGCGGACGTCCGTTATCGGCGGAGCCTTCGGGCTGTCTGCCCGCAATGGCTACCCGCTGTCCTTCCAGGCCCCGATGTTCCCCGAGCGGCAACTGGTCCGCGATGGCGCCGTCCGGGTTGGCGAGCTGCTGGCCTCGTGGTCCGCACCAGGCTGGCCCGATCCGGAGACCGCACGGGTCTACCGGCGAGCCATGCGCATCCCGCCAGTGGCCCACACGGCGCTTGAGTACCACCGCTGGTTCGTGCGCAGCAGCTTCCGCCCCGACGGGCTGCGCTACGCCCGGCAAATGAAGTCACCGGTTCAGGCGCCGACCCTGCACCTGCACGGCGCGGCCGACCCGTGCGTGCCAACCCACCTTGCCCGTGGCGCGAGCCGGTATGTCGAGGGACCGTACCGCTGGAAGGTGCTCGACGGCGTCGGGCACTACCCGCATGAGGAACGTCCGCAGGCATTCGACGCCGAGCTCATCGGCTGGCTGACCGATCCGGAGCCAGATCGCTGATGCCAGCGCCCGACTCACGCGGACGAGATCGCGACCACAGTGGGCGGCCGCGCAACTCCCGCCCCCGCGATGAGCTGGGCCGCCCGCTGCCGCGGGACGCCGCGTTCCGCTCCGGAGACCGCACACCCTCCGCTGAGACTGGCGGGCCTGGCGGGCCTGGCGGGCCTAGCGGGCCTAGCGGGCCTAGCGGGCCTAGCGGAGCCGAAGGATCTGGCGCGCCCATCGGTCCTGGTGAGGCAGCGGACCTCGGCGGCACCTTGCTCATCGAGGGCCGCCCCTTTCACGCGCACGAGGTGTTCGAGGACGCCTGGAAGTCAGCCGGCGAATCAGAGCGGGACCTGTGGCGCGGCCTGGCTCAGGTGGCGGTCGGCCTCACCCACGCCCGCCGGGGAAACGCTCTCGGCGCCGTGGCCCTGCTGCGCAGGGGCGCGGGCAACCTGAGCCGCTACGCGGGCCCCGCTAGCTGCACGGGCTCCGTGGCATCACGTCTGTCCTATGGGGTCGACGCCACGTTTGTGGCGTCGTGTGCTGCTGAGCTAGCTGCCCAGATCGAGCGCGACGGCCTGGCCGTGCTGCCGGCGCAGGCCCTGCTGCTCCGGCTGCGCCCGTACTTAGCAGCCACGGTCACGCCGTTAGTCGCAGCCCTGGGTGGAGACGGGGTTCGTGTCGCCTGCGCCCGCTGCCGCGTCGCCTTCGACCTCGGCGGCGGTGAGCGCGAAGCCCGTGTCCTGGATTCCAACGGCAGCCGCGAACACCACCCCGTAGACGGTGCCGTCCGGAGCGATGAGCGGGCCACCTGAGTTGCCGGGCTTGACGACGGCACGGATCTCGTAGATCTGCCGGTCCACGGTGCCGGTCTGGTAGATATCGGGTCCCTCCGCCTGCTGGACCTCCCCAATCCGCGCCGGGACGGCGGTGAACGCGTGGTCGAGCGGGTACCCGGCGACCACTGCGTCCTCACCCACTCCCGGCTGGGTGGTGAACCGCAGCGGGGTCAGGTTGAGACCGGGCACGTAAAGCACGGCGACGTCGATCTGCGGGTCGTAGAGGACCACCTGGGCCTGGTAGCTGGTCCCGTCCGGGAGGGTCACCGAAGGCCCCGGTTGCACTCCAGCGACCACGTGCGCGTTAGTGAGCACATGATCGGGCGCGAACACGAAGCCGGATCCCTCGATGCTGCGGTCGCAGCTTGGTGCCGTGCCCTGTATCTTGACGACCCGGCTGCGGTCGGCGATGATGCCCGGGGACTGCAGGACAGCCGGGTCCGGAGCCGGCACGGACAGCAGGTGCGCGCCGCCGATATCGCTGAACACCTGCGGGAACGGGCCGCTGGCGAGCATCCGCCGGAAATCGGTGAACATCGTCTTGGCTGGCGATGGCATGACCCGGTCCATCGTCTGCAGTACCAGCGAGTCGTTGACCTGGTTGACGACACCAGGGAACGGCGACGCCGTGAGCACGGAGCCGATGGCCCAGGCGATCAGCAGCATCGAAAGGACGCTCACGCCCGCTCCGCCGATTGCGTCCAGGGTCGTCGATGACTTGCTTCTCATGGTGGAGCGCATCGTGGTCCCGATGGAGGACGCGATGAACTGCCCCAGGATCGCCGCGGTGACCAGCAGTACCACTGCTACGACGTCCTGCTGTGTCTGCCCGCCGACGAGCGAGCGCGCCAGGGCTGGCCCGAACTGCGCACCGAGAACCGCGCCGCCCACGAAGCCGACAAAGCTCAGTGGCCCCACGATGAAGCCCTGCCGATAGCCGGAGACAGCGAACGCCGCAGCCACCACGATCAGCGCCAAGTCAAGCAAATCACCGCGCACGTGTTAACGGTATCCGCTGTGGCCAACTGCCGAAGGATGAACAACCGCCAGCAAGCCGGGATGTGGCTACGCCGCTCCCTCGGGCATTTCACGAACCTGGGATGAATCCCAGGGCCGCGCCCAGCCGCCTAGCTCCAGCAGCCGCGAGGTGAGGCCGGCGGTGAACCCCCAGATCAGCATCGAGCCGACCCGGAAGGCCGGCGAGGCCCATCCGCTCGGCACCCGGAGCATGAGCCGGTGGCCCGGGTTGACGAGGTCGGCGACGGGAATCCGCTCGACGGCCGCTACCTCACCGGGGTCAGCTGGCCACACCGCCGACGGCGTCCGCCACCAGGCGAGCACTGGGACGACGCGAAAGCCGCTGCGCGGGATGTACATCTCCGGCAGCGTGGCCACCACCTGGACGCCATCGGGTTCGACGCCGACCTCTTCCCGGGCCTCGCGCAGGGCCGCCGCCACGGCCCCGCCCACCGGGTCCGCGAGCTCATCGGCCTCTAGGGCGCCGCCAGGAAAGGCGGGCTGTCCAGGATGGCGCCGCAAGCCGGCGGAGCGCTGGATGAACAGGAGGTCGGGACCGCCCGGTCCCTCGCCAAACAGGACCAGGACCGCTGACGGACGACCACCGGAAAAGGGCGGCCGGCTGATCGTGGGCAGCTCCATTGACTGGGCCGCCGCCGCGAGGTCAGCGAGCCAGTCGGGAACATCACTCACGAGAATGGACCAGCCTTGACGAGCTTCGCCGCCGTAGCCTCGTCGGTCGGACCGACCCCGAACGATGGGCACCAGTCCGCCACCGGGCAGACGCCGCAGGCCGGCTTGCGGGCGTGGCACGTTCGCCGGCCATGCCAGATCAGCCGGTGCGACAAGATCGTCCAGTCCGACTTGGGAATGAGTGCCGCCACGTCATGCTCTACCTTGACCGGGTCGTCACTGTCGGTCCAGCGGAAGCGCCGCGACAGGCGCCCGAAGTGGGTGTCGACGGTAATGCCGGGAATGCCGAAGGCGTTGCCGAGCACCACGTTCGCGGTCTTGCGACCGACTCCAGGCAGGGTGACGAGCTCCTCCAGGACGCTGGGTACCTGCCCGCTGAACTTGTCGCGCAGTACGGTGGCCAGGCCCATCACCGACTTGGTCTTGGCGTTGAAGAAGCCGGTCGGGCGCAGGATCTCGGCGACGTCCTCCGGGTTGGCGGCCGCGAGATCGTCAGGACCTGGATACTTGGCGAACAGCAATGGGGTCGTCATGTTGACCCGCTTGTCGGTCGTCTGTGCCGACAAGACGGTTGCGACCAGAAGCTGGTACGGGCTAGCGAAGTCCAGTTCGCAGTGCGCGTCCGGGTAGGTCTCCGCCAGGACCCGGTTGATCTTCCGCGCCCGACGTACCAGCGCGGCATTGGTCTCGGGTTCTTTGACGGGGGCCATGCGTCCAAGGGTACGTCGGCGCGCCCAGCATTCCCGCCGCGCCGCAGCGTCCCGCCGCAATGTCGCATTGCCTCCCGCGGTAAAGCCCTCGCAGCGATGGCAGCCCCCCGCGCAGACGGCGGGAGGCTGCCAAGACATGAACTAGCTAGCGCACCTCTCCGGACTCGGGCGCGACCATGCTGGCGATCTGGTACGGGGCCTTGAGGCCGTCGGTGAGCCCGAACTGGAACATCTCGTCGGGTACCCGCTGCAACTGGGGGATGTCCATGGCCAGCGGATAGCTGTCGAACGCCATCGAGTCGGCGACGACGGCCGACAGGCCGGTGTAGTGAGCCATCGCCTTCTCCGCTATGGCCCGCCGGGTGTCCGCGGTCTGCTGGCCCTCGGTGAGGGCCTTGAGGAAGGCCGCGACGGTCTTCGGGTGCGCCGCGATCCACTTCGCGGTCCCGATGTAGCCGGTGAAGGGGAAGTTCTTCGTTGCACCCGAGTCGAAGTCGGCGAGTTCCTCGGCACCGTAGGCCTGCTCGGCCATGGTCCCGAACGGCTCAGGTAGCCAGGCCGCGTCGACCTGCCCTGCCTCGAGCATCTGGAGCAGGGCCGGAAAGCCCTTCGCGGGAGTTACCTGCTTCGCGTCCTTGAAAAACGAGAACCCGTTGTCCTGGTAAAGCGCGCCGAAGAGCACCTGGCCGACGTCATTCGTGGTGTTAAGCCCGACCGTCGCATGGTGGTCGGCGAGGTCGGCGATGGTTTGGTAGGGAGAATTCTTCCGGACGTAGAGAGCCTCGGTGCCGGGCGTGATCTCCGACCCGGCCGCCACGATGCGAAAGTCCGCCGGCTTGCCACCGAACGTCTTGTTGATCTGCGCGAGGATGAAGGAGACGTAGTTTCCCGCGACGAACTGCGCGGTATCGGACTGCAGGTCCGGGATGGCCACCTCGCCACCGGTGATGGGCCTGATGGTGACGTTCAGGCCCTGCTGCTTGAAGTACCCCTCGTACTGCGCTACATAAAGTCCTGCCTCCTCAGCCGCGGGGACCGAGTCCACGACGATCGACGTCTGCTCCGGAGTCGGGTTAACTGCGGCGGTACTGCTACTGCACCCGGCAATCGTGATTGCCGAGAGCGCTGCCAGCGCACAGCTGGTCAGTGCGCCTATGCGCAACATAATGCCCCCTTGGTGTCACGTCAGGTTGCTCACGAGAATATTGGCGTGGGCCCATTCCTGTAAGCGCTTCGCGCAATTACGCCAGATGTCCGAAAGGTTCGACTACATGGTGAAACGGGCGACATGTGAGAGCTAGCCATATATTGCGGGCTTTCCTCGTAGTGGCACATGCGAGTCGAATGTCGGTGGGGGTCCTTACCATCGGACCATGAAGGCTCGGCACGTGGCCTGCCAGGTATGCCGGGGGCCAGTGACGGCTGGCTTCGCCCGGTGCTATCGATGCGACCTGCACTGGCGCATCGCGGGCGCCCTGCTCGCCGACGCCGTCGTCCCCGTCGGGTACGCCGTCAAGGGCTCGGCGTTCGCCAGCGACCTGTGGCGGTATAAGCGAGACGACGATGCGGCGGCTACCGGGCGGCTGCGGCTGATGCTGCGGGACTTCCTGCGCGATCACGGCGACTGCGTCCAGCACGCGGCCGGGATGACCGGGCCGCCTGGCAGGCTCGCCGTCGTGCCGAGCGGGCAGGGGCGCCCCGGCGCGCACCCGCTGGCAGGTCTCGTCGCCTCATGCCTCACGCTGCCGGCGGTCCAGCTAACGGCTGGCCCGCAACCCCTGGCGCGCGGCCGGGAGATCGATCCTGGCTGGGTCCGGGTTGATGGTGGCCTCGCGGGCGAAAGCGTGCTCGTCGTCGATGACACGTGGGTATCCGGAGGCAGTGCCCAGTCTGTCGCCGTGGCGCTCAAGCGAGCCGGCGCTGTCCGGGTCGCCGTCGTGGTCCTGGGCCGCCACGTCAACCCCGCGGATCCGCGGGCGGCGGCCCTGGGGCGCCCAGGAGGCGTCCCGCACCCGCAGTGTGCCTGGCAGCCAGCGAGGCCTTAGCCAGCCGGCGACAATGGGGCCGTGCCGACCGAACATACAGCCCCGACCGAGCCAGCGGCCTCCACCGGCCCGGATGTCTGGGCGCTTTCCAGCAGCGTCATCTACTCAGATCGATGGATCCGGCTCCGCAAGGACGAGATCGAGCGCAGCGACGGGAGCAGGGGGACCTACGCTGTCATCGACCGGGCGAACTTTGCCCTGGTCATCCCGGCCGAGGACGACGGCTTTCACCTGGTCGAGGAGTTCCGGTACCCGATCGGGCGACGAACCTGGTCGTTTCCGCAGGGCGGTTTCCCGCACGGGGAGACCGGCACCCTTGAGGAGCTCGCCGCACTTGAGCTGGCCCAGGAGACTGGGCTGCGAGCCGGAACGCTGACGCGGCTCGGTGCCGCGTCAACCGCGCACGGGATGTGCTCCCAGTTCGGCCACTACTTCCTCGCTACCGACCTGGTGCCCGGCCCGCCGGATCGCGAGCCTGAGGAGCAGGACATGCGGCAGGCCTGGGTCAGCCGCGCCGAGTTCGAGCAGATGGCCCACGACGGCCGCATCGTGGACAACTCCTCGCTGTCGGCCTACGCGCTGCTGCTGATCGCCGAGCGGCGAGGGGACGTCAGGCTCTAGCCGCGCGAAGCGGACCAGCGTTCTAGACCTGGAATTCCCAGGCCTAGAACCTCCGGCGTGACGAACTAACTACTAGGCACCGGCCGGGGTGCCACAGGAGGCGCAGAAGCGGGCGCCGCCGGGCAGTTCCGTGCCGCACTCGGTGCAGTGCCGCACCGCCGGTGCCATCGCGGTGCCGCAGCCCATGCAGAACTTCGCGCCAGCCGGGTTGCTTGTCGAGCAGGACGCGCAGGCTACTCCCGCGGCGGGCGCAGCCGGAGCCGCCGCAGCCGGAGGCGGCGGCTGGGGCTGCTGGTACTGGGGCGGCTGCTGGGGCTGCTGGCCGAAGCCCGCGAGCTGCTGGCCGAGGCCCAGGCCAACCCCGAGGAACGCGTTGTCGGCTCCGCCGCCGCCCTTCGCCAGGCCCTGTCCCGCGCCGAGCGCCATCTCGCCCGCCGCGTACTGCTGGAACCCGCCGGCCAGCTGGGAGTACCGCATGTCGTGGGCGAGCTTCTTCAGCTCCGCCTCGTCCTCCGGCGGCAGGTTGATGTCGAAGTTGCCCATCCGGGCGACGGCGAGGCCGTAGGCCTCAAGCTGCCCGTTGGCGGCCGTGGTCGCGGCCTGCTCGATGTCGGCCGAGTGCATGGACAGGCCGAGGATGTTCCAGCCGTTCTGCACGATCTGCGTGGTGACGTTCGTCCGCAGCACCTTCAGCAACTGGTCGCTGACCCAGCCGGCGATGCGGTTGTTGTCCGTGACGTCGACGGTCGAGGTCAGGTTCGTGATCAGCCGGACCGGGTCGATGACCCGCAGCGCGTAGTCCCCGAAGACCCGCAGGCCCACGACGAGACCGCTGCGCGGGTCCTCGACGTTATCGACCCGGCCGCCGAACTTGAAGCCGGTGTACTCGCGGGTCCCGACGAAGTACAGCTCGGCCCGGTAAGCGTTGCCGCCGGTGGCATGGTCGATGATCGCGCCAAGGCCGGGCAGTTCGTCGGCGCTGATCTGGTGCCGCCCAGGGCCCATCGTCTGCACGACCTGACCGGTGCTGACGAAGAATGCGACTTCGTCGGCGTTCACGATCGCATGCGTGAACTTACGGATAGTGATGTCGGGCCACTTGAAGACGATCTGGCCCTTGCGGTCATCGGGTACAGCGATGAACTCACGGCTGAGGAATGCCATGACCAAACGATACCGGCTGAAAAGTTGCGAGGACTACACCCGCGACAAAGTGTCTTAACTGCTATGTTGCCAGCGTGGAAGCTATCTTGTGCAGCTGGTGCCAGACTCAGAACCAGCTCGGAAGTACAACGTGTGCCACTTGTGGCGCCCCCCTGAACGTGGCCGACAAGGTGAGCGATTCGGGATGGCGCGAGGCACCCAAGCTCAGGGACATGAGCGAGTTCCGGTTCTCGCAGAGCACTGTTCAGGTTGAAGGCGACCTCGTTCCCGTCGCGGAAATCAGCTTGTCCCCTCACGACGGCGTCTACTTCGAGCATCACGTGATGCTATGGAAAGACGAGTCCGTCCCGCTGTCGAGCTTGCGGACTGCGGGCGGCATGAAGCGCACCCTTGGTGGCATGCCTCACATCGTCAGCGTGGCAAACGGGCCTGGCCGCATCGCTTTCTCTCACAACGCGGCTGGCGAGCTCGTAGTGCTGCCGCTGCACCCTGGGATGGAAGTGGACGTCAGGGAGCACGCGTTCCTGCTGGCCTCGCACAGCATCCAGTACTCGTTCGTGCGCATCAAGGGGCTGGCCAACGTGCTGCACGGCGGCAGTGGGATGTGGATGGACCGGTTCGTCACGGCCCAGTATCCCGGACTGCTGATGCTGCACGGGAACGGCGACGTGCTGGAGCGCATGCTGCGCCCCGGCGAGAAGATCCTGGTCGAGCCCGGCGGCTTCCTCTACAAGGACTCCACCGTGCAGATGCAGGCGGCGCAGTTGCCAGTCAAGATCGGCATGATGCGGCACATCTACATGGCGGAGATGACTGGCCCCGGCCGGGTCGGCATCCAGTCCATGTACGTCCACCACCACGCCGGCGAATGAGCCGGCGGACAGGCATTCAGCGATGAATCAGTACACCTGCCCTTACTGCCGGCAGCCGAGCGACGCGTCCAAGCCGACCTGCCCGTTGTGCGGCGCGCCGGTCGACATCCGCGAAAAGGTCAGCGACTCAGGCTGGATCGAGCAGCCGGCGATCCGCGACATGGCCCGGATCCAGTTCGGCCAGTCGCACGTCCAGATCACCGGCACCCGCGTCCCGACGGCCGAGTTCTCCCTCGCGCCGCAGGACTCGATCTACTTCTCGCACCACGTCATGCTGTGGACCGAGCCGCAGACCAGGCTCGACACATTCCGGATGAAGGGCGGCTGGAACCGGCAACTGGCCGGCATGCCGCTGATCATGATGACTGCCCAGGGACCCGGGCACATCTCGCTGTCGGACAACCACGCGGGCGAGGTCATCGCGCTCCCGCTGCATCACGGCCAGTCGATCTGGGTGCGCGAGCACCGGCTGCTGTGCGCCACCGGGAACGTCGGGTACGACTGGGACGGCAACCACGTCTGGTACACGACCGGAACCGGCGATGACAAGGAATGGCACCACCCCATGGGGCAGTACGGAGACATCTTCACCGCCTCCGGGGGCCACGGGCTGCTGCTGCTGCACTCGCCGGGCAACACGTTCATCCGGAACCTCCGCCATGGCCAGTCCCTGCTCGTGCAGCCGAGCTCGCTGATCTACAAGGACCCCTCCGTCCGGATGCACCTGCACCTGGAGTACCCGCGCAACCAGGGCATCAGCTTCTGGTCCAACCGCCTGGAGTACCGCAACCTCTGGGTGCGGCTGTCGGGTCAGGGGCGTGTCGCCATCCAGTCGGTCTACCAGCCGGCCGAGGAGTGCGAGCCGATCACCGACACCTCCTTCAACACCACGAGGCACCACTGGTAGTGCCCGACGGGGCCTCGGAGCCGCGACAGTGCTGGCGCCATCGCCGCAGCCGTCGATACGGGTAATGGGACATAGCTGTCGCGATCGCGACAGCTATGTCCCATTACCGCCGCGACGGGGAGTTCCAGCGCCACGACGCGGCGGCATGGTAGGCAGCAATTACTGCCCGCTGCGCCGGGCGCCGTCGGAGTGGGTGCCCAGATGAGGTACTTGCTCCCGCCGAACCTGTCGTCCCCTGCGACCTGTGCGACGAGATGGTAGGTGTGGTAGCGGCGGATAGCGGTGATGATCACCTGGTCCACGGCGGGCGTGTCACCGAAGTCGAGCATGATCAGCGCGTAGTACTGGTGCCTGATTGCCGACACCAGAGCCTTCCCGACAGCCGAGGACCCCATGGTGGCCAGCGACACCCCGGACGTTGAGCCCGCCACGCACGTCCTGGTTCCCGGTACCTGATAGGCGAGGTACCAGGTGTCGGTCCAGACCTGCCAGGGCAGTTCGTTCTCCAAGTAATAGCCCATCACCTGCTGGTCTTCGGCGAGGTAAGGGCCGGGGTACTCCCGGACGAGCTTGCCGAGGGTGGCGACGACCCGCGTGGTGTCTGGCCAGGAACCCTCGAAGGCCAGCGCCTGGGCCCGCCCTGGTGCGCCTGCCGGCAGGGCAATGACCCCGGCGACCACGACCGCCGCCACGCCACGCCCCAGCCGGCCACGCCCCCAGGCACTCAGCATGGAGATCGCGTAGCCTGCCGCGAGGCACGCGAACCACGCGCCGAAGTCCACGTGCTTCACCAGCGACACGGTCGTGTGGATGCGCGCCTGGTTCGCCGGGACGAGCAGCCCGGCCACGGCCAGCGCGACCAGCAGCCAGCGGCGCTGGCGCCGCCACCAGCCCGCGGCCGCTCCGACGGCCGCGAGTGCGATGACAACGCCGATCCATCGGGCCGAGTCGGTCGCGACGAGGACTGGAGATGAGGTGCCGTCCGCCCGCGCGACGGTCGAGAGCTCCAGGCCGGCGAGGTATTGCGGCCCGCCGAGCGCCAGCAGGGCGGCGATGATCGCGACCGTGAGGGTGGCGACGAGTCCAGCCCGCCCGAGTCCCGCCTTGATGCCGCGCGGACAGGTGAGCATCGCCATCACGATCACGACCGGGTCGAAGATCGCGGTAGCGTACTTGGTCGCGTTGGCCGCCACCAGCGCCGCGACCGCCGCGATCAGCAGCGGGGTCGAGTCGTCGCGACCGCGTGCCGCCACCACGAGCCGCGCCGATAGCGTCAGCGCGAACAGCCCCATGGCGTCATACGTCGACAACGCCCCGAGGAACTGGGTCGGCCCGATGATCACGAAGAGCGCGACCGCCGACAGCGCCGCCCGCTGGCCGAACAGGGACCGCGCCGTCCCCCATAGCATGCCGGTCACGCCCAGCATGAAGGCCAGCGACAGCAGTCGCACCGCCGGCAGGCCCCCGATGATGTCGATGATTCCCGCCAGCGGCGGGTAGATCGACGGTGCGCCGGAAAAGTAAGAGGCGTAATCGGGCACCGGCGTCCCGTCGAGCATGTGCCACAGCTCGACGCGGCCCGCCCAGATGTAGGTGCCCTCGTCAAGGAATGCCGTGTTCGCCCAGATGAGCCGCAGCGACAGCAGCACCTGCACGGCGAGCAGGACCAGCAGCGGCCAGGGAACCCTCGACGCGGCGCCCCGCGGCGCCACGGCGCGCTGGGGCAAGGTGGAGGCTAGCTCGCGCGACGCCTGCTCGTCCCAGCATGCTCCTAGCCGCCTGCCGCCTTCCGATGCGACCCGGATGTGGTTACGCCGGGCGGCCAGGGCCATGCCCGTGATGACCGCGGTGAAAAGGCCGCCCATCAACAGCACCGTGAAGTTGCCGATGCCGTCGTCGGCTGCGCGCCACACGGCGAGCAGCACCCACACGGCCGACGTGGTGCCGTTCCAGATCCAGATGCCGGCCCAGATCCGCGCAGTGCCCGCCTTGCGCTGGCCTCCGCCGGTGGGTTGCCAGCCCAGCTGCCGCTGCCGAAGGATGTCGAGCAGCGCGAACAGGTGCGCCCAGGAGTACAGCAGCTTGACCATGAACGCGGTCGGCCCGAACCGGCACCGGTGCCAGGCGGGGAACACCACGAAGTTGTAGATGATCGACGGCATCACGAACAGGTAGTTGACGAGGTGGACCTGCTGCGGCATGAGGGTAAGCATCGCGATGGGGATCAGCGGGGTGGCGAAGATGAACGCCATCGTGTGCACGTAGTAGCAAAATCCCGACAGGTAACAGAGCCGGGTCCGCAACGGCATTCTCGTGGTCCAGAACTTCCGCGCTCCCATCAGCGACATAGCCCCGGCACACCACCGGTACTGCTGGATCAGGAACGAGTCCGGGTCCGACGGGCACAGCCCGGTCGCCAGCGGCACGGGGATGTAGCGCAGCCCCCAGCCCGCTCGCCGCAGGTCGAAGCCCGTGTGCACGTCCTCGGAGTGCTCGATCAAGGTGGTGCCGCCGCCCGCGGCAAGCGCCTCGCGCCGGTAGATCGCGCACGATCCCACGCAGATCGCGCCGTTGCGGCAGTCCCGCGACACCTGGACCGTCCGGTAGAACAGCTCTTGCACTGCCCCGGCGCCACGCTCGGTCCAGGACTGCCGCCGGTGCACACGGAAGAACTGCGGCGACTGAACGATCCCCAGCGACGGGTCGGTCGCCAGGTACGGCAGCATCTCCAGGGGCAGGTCCGCGCGTGGCGCGAAGTCCGCGTCAAGGATCACGATGAACTCTCCGTCGGAATTGGCGAACCCGTGCCGCAGGTTTCCCGCCTTCTTCATCCAGCCGCGGTCTGGCCGTACCAGATAGGCGAAGTGGTACTCGTCGGCCATGGCCGCGACCACCTCGCTCGCACCGTCATCGAGGACGTAGACGACCATGCGGCCCGGATACTGTCGGGCCATCTCGTGCACATGGGACCACGTGTTCCTGAGGACTTCCAGTGGCTCCCCGCAGACCGGCAGGAAGACATCAACCGGTGGGTACCGCGCGGGGCGCCACCTCCGCACCAGCGCCCGGTGCCTTTCGACATCAAATCCCCGCGTCCCGACGTTCACGACAGCAGAGACCAGATAGTAGGCAACGGTAAACATGAGCAACGGTGCGAACACCAGCAGTACTGGCTCCGTCCGCACGAACCTTGCCTGGCTGATCAGCAGCGCGCCAAAGCTAGCCAGGGATGCCTGCGTGATCAGCGCAGGGTTACGGTCAGCGTAGCTTGCCTTCTCCTTCTCGCTCGGCACGAGTGGCAGGTGCGGCCCCCCGCGGCCGTCGCCTGACTGTCCCTCTGCCGAACCGGCCTGCGCTGGACCGCGCCACTGTCTCCGCTGCGCAGCTAGTGCCACGGGTTCCCCTCTTCCCCGGTACTGGCTTTTCCGCGAAGATCCTAGAACGCAGGTGGATAGCGTGGGCTACATAATCAGAAAATGCTTCAGCATTGAGCTCGCATAAATTGCGGATTTCCCTGGTTGCCGTAAATTAAGGCAAGAAAAAAGCACGGGGAGCTGCAATGCAGATGCCCCGTGCTTTCCGATCGCGCGGATTTAGGCCTAGTAGGCGTACTTCTGGACCAGTGCGCCCAGATTCGGCAGCGCGGCCTCGATGTTCCTGGCGGCACTACCGCGAACGCCGTTGTATGCCCTAACGACGACGGCCCGCGAGGAGGTCGAGGCCATCTGGTCGGTGACCTTGAGCAGGGACTCGGCCACCTGCACGCCGCGACTGGCCAGGTAGTCGCCGAAGTGGCCACCACCGGACGCCAGGAAGTTCGTCCAGTACGGGTCGAGCTGGTACGTCAGCTCGGGGATGAGGTTCCGGAGCGCGTTCTCATAGTAGCCAGGAGCGAAGGACGTGATCGCCTTGTAGGCGATCTTGACGGCGGTCCCGGACAGCCCGCCCTTCCCGCTGACCTCCTGGTCGACCAGAGCCTGGCAGTCCTGGACTACGTGCGGAAACACATCAGGCCGGAGTAGAGCATCGCTGAGGGTAGCCATGTGAGGGTTTGTCTCCTTGGGTTTCATTTGATCGGACACAGCACTGTTGAAGCCTTGTAAGATCCGATGAAGCTCATTCAGTCATGCAGTCGAGTATAGTCGAGCTGACACTTTACTGAATAACCCTCATGGCCTGCGCCGTTACCGAGGACTGGGACCTGCGAACAGATCCCACCGCATCCGCCAGTCTACGAACTGGAACTGCCACGTGCCGGCACTTCCGCCGGACATTGGTATATTTTGCACGATTTTTGGAAGTATCTTCACGTAGGGTCAGGAGAGCAAATGCTAGGCAGGGATCACGCGCTGAGCGGGGCGTTCGCGTTCGCCGCCGTCGCGCCCATGCTGCACGTAACCGGCGCGGACCTCGCCACGGGCGTCGCGCTCGGTGCCGGCGCGGGACTGCTGCCCGACATCGACCACCCGGACAGCTCGGTGGCCCTGTCGTTCGGCTTCCTGACCAACAGCTTCTCTTGGCTGGTGGAGAAGGTTTCGGGCGGCCATCGGCACGGCACCCATGCCATCATCGGGATCGCGATCTTCACGGCCGGCGCCTACTACGCCGCGAAGTATCAGCTGTCGGGTCCGCACCCCCCGTACGCCGCGCCAGGCACGCCCGGCTGGCACCCGGCCCTGCTCTGGCACCTGGTCCCGGCGGGCATCTTCGTGTCGCTGCTGTACTCCGCCGCGTTGCGGGCGCTCAAGATCGGCAGCCACCACGGCGACCTGATCGCCATGATCGGCGCGGCCGCCACCATCTACTACGGCACCGACTTGATCACCGTCACATCGTGGCACGTCCCGCTACTCGCCGTGACCACAGGCCTTGGCTGCGCCGCGCACATCGTCGGCGATGAGCTCACCCACAGTGGCTGCCCGCTGCTGTACCCGGTCAGCCAGCACAAGTTCCACGTGCTGCCCCGCCCGATCGAGATCACCACCGGCAAGATCGCCGAGACCTACGTGGTCTTCCCGATCGTGACCGTCGCCCTCCTGCTAGCGCTCTGGCACGCCACCGGCCACAAGATCTAGCGAGTTGGGCTACGTGCCGACGAAGATCTCAGGATTAAGCACTTGGGGTGGTACTCCCGGCGGGGGTGCTGGTCGTGGCCTTCGGGGTGGTGACCGGGGAAGGGATGGGAATCTTGGCCGCCACCTTGAATGCCGCGAGAGCCACCGGATCGTCTTCCAGGCGCCAGTTCTGGTGGTAGAGGCCGTCGTTCTGCCTCGCGTCGAACCAGACGACGCCGACCGCGTCCACTGAACGGGCACCGCTGAACAGGCCTGCGATCTGGGATTCGCGATTTGGGGTAGTACCGACCGCGGTTTCGGCGATCAGCAGCGGTTCCTGCGTGAACGCCCTGATCTTCCCCAGCACGTAGCCGAATACGCTGGCGAACGTGTCCGTTGGCTGAGCGTAGTAGCCGTCGATGCCAACCCAGTTGACCCATGCCGCGCCGGGCCACCACGGCTGCAGCGGGCCATAGCTGCTGTTCTCGGAGTTGACCGCCCACAACCAGTTCGCGTTGGTCGCGCCCGCATCCCGGAAGACGGTCACGATGTGCCGCCACGCCGCCACGAAGGTCGCTGGTGCCGTGTGCCCGGCGCCCCACGAGTACCAGTCCCCGTTCATCTCGTGCCCGAACGACAAGATGACCGGATACCCGAAGGCCCGCACCGCTTCGGCGTACGAGTGAAGGTAGTCGTCGTAGGTGCCAGCAGCGATCTTGGCAAGGCTGATGTTGGTCGGCTGGATCTGGACGAGGAGGTACGCGCCGTCACTGTGGGCAAGCTGCGCCATGGAGGTGTGGAAGCCCTCGCCCCACCCCGAGAAGTAATCGACGATCTTCGGGCGGATACCCGTCTCGGTCGTGAACGTGGTCACCCCTGACCAGGTTTCCGGCAGTCCTTGCTCATACGTTCCGACCATCAGCTGATTCGTGCGCGGGATGACGCTCACGATCTTGTGATGGGGTGGCGCGAGTGGCTGCCAGGCCAGCGGCGCCGCGCATCCGGCAAGGCATCCGAGTGCCGTCAACATGCTTGCAAGAGCCAGCCGCCATCTCATGTGCTACGCGTCCTTGCCAGGGAAGATGATCCTGCCGACCACGACCAGGTTGATAATGCCCATCAGGCCCACGATCGCGAAACGGTCCGAGCCGGTCTGGAAGGTCCGGTACCCGGCCAGGCCAATCCAGGCCAGCGCCAAGGTGCCGTTCCAGGCGAGGACCGCCTTCCTGAACCGCCGGGTGGCGTCCTTCGGCCCGCGTGAGGCCTGCCAGGACATGACCTTCCCTCGCGAGTAATCCCAGATTGACAGGGCCTGCGCCCAGCCGACCGCGATGGATAGTGGCCACATGCCTAGCGGCCACTTGGTGTTGTGCCACAGCGGGTAGAGCACCGTACCCGTGACGAGGACGGGGATCAGCAGGATCGCGTTGCGCAGCTTGATCTCATCCGGCAGCACGAGGAGCAGCACGACCGGGATGAGCGGCACCATGATCGTGCGCATGGCGGTCGACAGGTTCCACAGCCAGCCGGCGATGTATGGCAACCGCGACCTGAGCGGCATCTTGACCCGCCACATGTGCTCGGTCCAGATGAGCGAGGTGGCGCCGCAGCACCAACGGTACTGCTGGCGCATGAACAGGTCGATGGTGGACGGGCAGACGCCCGCGGCGAGCGGCACCGGGACGTACTTCAGCTGGTAGCCGTGATAGCGCATGTCCAGGCCGGTGTGCGAGTCCTCCGCGTACGGGATGAGCGTGAACCCGCCTGACGGCTCCAGTGCCGACCGGCGGTAAACCGCGTTCGAGCCGACGCACAGCGCCGAGCCGAACCGGTCCCGCGACTGCTGCACCGACCGGTAGAACACCTCAAGCGTGGCGCCCGCGCCTCGCTCTACCCAGGTCTGGCCCTCAGCCACCCGGAAGAACTGCGGCGTTTGCACGATGCCGATCTCCGGGTCGTCCGTGTAGGGCATCGTCTCGTCGAGGAAGTCGCGGCGGGGCCGGAAGTCAGCGTCGAAGATGACGATGTATTCTCCGCGGGTACGGGTGAAGGCGTAGTTGAGGTTGCCGGACTTCTTGTGCGAGTGGATCGGGCGGCGGATGTAGCCGAACCCGAAGTACTTCGCCAGCAGGGCCGCCTCATCGCTATCCCCGTCGTCGAGGACGTACGGCCGGACGGTTCCCTTGTAGGTGGCCCGCACCTCAGCGACGCCGGTCCAGGTGTTGCGCAGCACCTCGATCGGCTCGCCGCAGATGGGCAGGAAGATGTCCACCGTGGGGTAGCGCCTCGGCTGCCAGGTGATGACCCGCAGTTCGTGGGCGGCGAGGTCGAAGTTGCCGCCGGTGTAGTTCACCGGTATGGACAGCGCCTGGTAGACGAAGTAAGTCGCCGTGTAGAGGGCGAACGGCAGCGTGATGAGGTAGTTGTACTCCATCCACGCCTGCGCGACGACGACGCACAGTGCGCTCACGGTCAGGCATGCGGTCAGGAACGGCAGCGACCGCCATGCGTAGGATGCCTTCTCCTCGTCGGTGGGCGGGGCCGGGATGACAAGGCCCGGCTGAGCCGCAGCGGTCGGCGCGCTAATGGCTCAGGCCTATCCGTACCCAGATGAGAAACTCGCCCTGGTCGCTTGGCGTCTTGTACGGGATGGAACTCACCAGCCGGTAACCACCATACTTTTTGATGTCCGCGATGATGTAAGGGTCGTAGACCGTCGGCGCGTTACCGTTCGTCAACGTGATCAGCGCGAAGTACCCATGCTTGATCGCGTCGGCGTAGGCGGCGACGGGGGCCGTGAGGCGCCGGCCCGTGCGCGGGTCGGTGTAGGCGAAGTACGAGCTGTTGGTGATCAGCGGGAAGTTCAGGTTCCTCAGGTAGTACTCGGGGATCGTCGCGATGTCGACGAGGACACCGCCCTGGGCGGACTCCAGCCACGGCTTCAGCGCCGCGATGTACTTGGTGGAGTTCGGCCAGACCTCGAAGTGCTGTTCCGAGTACCAGAAGCCGGACAGCGACGCGAGGACGACAGCAGCGACCGCGAGCCGAATGGCCGCCGCGACCTTGGCGCGCGGGACGGCCCGCCCGAGCGACGCCAGGGCCAAGCCGGCGGCGATGCAGCCGAACCAGGCACCGTACCCGACGTGCTTGTACAGGCTGACCAGCGTGTGGATGCGGGCCTGCTCGATCGGGGCGAGGAAGACCGCGACCGCCAGCAGGCAACCGAGCAGGCGTTCCGGCAGGGTCCCGCTCCAGCCGATCGTGAGGGCACCACAGACGGCGAGGAATGCCACGGCCCCCACCCACTTGCCGGACACGAACAGCACGCCGGGCATCGGCGAGGTCCCCGAGGCACGCCCTGTGGTGGTCTCGCTGATGCCCGCCCAGTACTCGTGACCACCGAGGGCAAGCGCGCCCACGATCAGCGCCACCGCTACGCCGAGCAGGATGAAGGTCCCCCAGGCCGCCCGGCGGCCGTTCACCAGGCGCCACATCGCGAGCAGGGCGACGCCAACGACAACCACGTTGAACAGCGTCGCCGCGTACTTCGCCGCGTCAGCCAGCGCCATGGCCGCTCCGGCCGCCGCGAGAAGGCCGGCCGCCCGCCACCCGCCGACCGAGGCGGAGCGCACTCCCAGCCAGGTCGCCAGCGTCAGGAGGAACAGCGCCATCGCGTCGTAGGTCGCGAACGCACCGAGGAACTCAGTGGAGCCGACCCCGGCGAACAGGGCCACGGCGAAGATCGCCGAGCCGCGGTCGAATAGCCGGCACGTCGTGGCGTACAGCAGGCAGGTCGCCGCGAGCATGAAGGCCAGCGACAGCAACCGGGCCCCGGCAAGCCCGCCGAGGCTGTCGGCCAGTGCCCCCAGCGGAGGGTAGACGACCGGGGCGCCGGAGAAGTAGGTCGGCAGTGCGGCCGTCGCGACCTGCGTGCCATGCAGCCAGTGGGCCCACTCCAGGTGGCCGGCCCACAGGTACAGCGCCTCGTCGCCGAAGGCCGTGTTGGACCAGACCAGCCGCAACGACAGTGCCGCCTGGACGACAAGGACGATTGCAAGCGGCAGCGGAACCCGGCGCAGCACCGGGACACGCGCCCAGCGGGTCTGGACCGGGCGGCCCAGCCGGTTCAGGCTAGCGGTCGCCGGCCCGGGGTCACCAGGCCGGGCGAGCGGGCGGACATGGCCCGCCAGGCTCTCGTGACCGGGTGCCCCTTGCCCGCCGGCGATCTCTTCCAGGTGCTTGAGCCCGACCAGTTGCATGCTGGTATCAGGTCCCACGAACGGCCCGGTGTCAGGGGCGTACCGGCCCACGCCCAGCGCCGCTGCCTCCAGTCCCTGCTCGCTGGAGATGTCAACCAGGTGCTGCAGCCCAACGAGTTGCATGCTCGTGTCAGGTCCGGTGTACGGCCGCCGCCTGGGGCCATCATCCGGGCCTGGGATGTTGCCCCCCTCGGGAGACACAGGGCAGCCACCTCCGGCTGATCGGGGAATCCGGGGCCACGGACAGGCCTTCCCGTGGCCGCCGAGACGAGGACGATCCTACGAGATGACGGCAGTCAAAATGCGACTTACAAGACGCTTTGTGGCCCTTAACATGTTTACATAGGTTGGCCGGAGAATGCGGCCGAACTGGCGGATACGCCTCACAGTCGCCCGGCGGGAGGCATCGCCTCGGGCGCGAAGCCGGCCGCCAGCGCGGTCAGCGCGGCGTCAAGGTAGCCCGGCAGGTCGGCGTCGGCGTGCGCGGACCAGCGGTCGTAGGCGGCCCGGCAGGTCGCGAGCACGGCCCGGCCGACCGCGAGCGGGTACAGCGAGTCAACCGGGAGGCCCAGGCGGCGGGCGGCGAACTCACTGACGGCTCGCTCCCACGCGTCGTAGTGCTCGGCGGAGCTAGACGACAGCGCCGGGACGGCGGCGATAAGGTTCATCCGCGTGCGGAGCTCAGGCACGTCGGACGGCTGGTAGTGATTGGCCGAGACGACCGCCCTGCGGATGGCCTCCATCATCGGCACGTCATCGGGGACAGCGGCCAGCGCGTCCCTGATCGCTTCCACCTCTGTGTCGAAGTCGGCCCACAAGACGCTGGACTTAGAGGTGAAGTAGCGGAAGAACGTCCGCTCGCTCACCCCGGCCTCGCTGGTGATCTGGTCGATTGTCGTTGACTCAAACCCGCTTTGACTGAACAGGCGCAGTGCGATCTGCCGCAGCTCACGGCTGCTGGTAGCCGGCGGGCGGCCGCGCCGGGACGCAACTGCAGGAGCACCAGTGTCAACGTCAGCACCTGCGTCCACGCCCGCATCTCCAGCCATGAGACTTGCTTGTGTCAGTTGATGTCAATAACGTCCGTTATATTACGTCATCGGCTGCCGTAATGTCTCGCCCGCGAACAGCCAGCGTCGCTTCCTGATCTGCCGGCCGACATCTACGACCGGTACGACCGGGAACTGGCGCGGGTTCCGGCGCGTGACGCACGGGTACTCCTGCTGTCAGACTGCGTGCATAATGCCGGTCCTGACCCCCGTCCGCTCGCGGCACGACTCCCCCGGCTGGAGACTGCTTGACATGAGCATCATCGTCGCCACCATCGCCGGTCCTCGCACCCCTCCGGGGGAAGCCCCTCCGGGGGAAGCCCTCCACCCGTTGCCCGGCCGGCTGCGGGCGGCACTGAGAAAGGCATGAATGGCGAATAAGTGGTTTGAGACGGTCGCGATCGCCCAGCAGCGCGCGAAGAAGCGGCTGCCCAAGTCGGTGTATGGCGCCCTGGTCGCCGGCGCCGAGAAGGGGCTAACCGCTCGCGACAACGTCGAGGCGTTCGACGAGATTGGCTTCGCTCCGCACGTAGCCGGCCTGTCCGCGACACGGGAGATGACCACGACCGTTATGGGCCAGCCGGTTTCCATGCCAGTGCTGATCTCGCCGACGGGCGTGCAGGCGGTACACCCGGACGGCGAGGTGGCGGTGGCCCGGGCCGCCGCCGCCCGGGGCGTGGCGATGGGGCTGTCGTCGTTCGCGAGCAAGCCGATTGAGGACGTCACGGCTGCCAACCCGCAGACGTTCTTCCAGATTTACTGGGTTGGCTCGCGCGACGACATGACCGCCCGGATGTCGCGGGCCCGATCTGCCGGGGCGGCTGGCGTCATCGTGACGCTGGACTGGTCGTTCTCCTTCGGCCGGGACTGGGGCAGCCCGCACATCCCGCAGAAGATGACGCTCAGCGAGCTGGTGAAGCTAGCCCCGCAGGTGCTGACCCGGCCGTCGTACGCGGTGCAGTGGGGCCGCACGCTCAAGATCCCGGACCTGACAGTGCCGAACCTGCCGGTGGGCGACGCCCAGGCCCCGACGTTCTTCGGCGCTTACGGGCAGTGGATGGGCACGCCGCCGCCGTCCTGGCAGGACGTCGCCTGGCTGCGCTCGCAGTGGGACGGCCCGTTCATGCTCAAGGGCGTGACCCGCATCGACGACGCCAAGCGGGCCGTGGACGCCGGGGTTAGCGCGATCTCGGTCTCCAACCACGGTGGCAACAACCTCGATGGCACCCCGGCGACCATCCGGCTGCTTCCGGACATCGCCCGGGCCGTCGGGGACCAGGTCGAGGTGCTGCTTGATGGCGGCATCCGGCGCGGCGGCGACGTGGCCAAGGCGCTGGCCCTGGGCGCCAAGGCGGTCATGATCGGCCGCGCCTACCTGTGGGGCCTTTCCGCCAACGGCCAGGCCGGCGTGGAGAACGTGCTGGACCTGCTGCGGTCCGGCCTCGACTCCTGCCTGCTGGGCCTGGGGCACTCGTCCATTAGCGAGCTTTCTCCCGAGGACCTGGTCATCCCTGCGGGGTTCACCCGGCGCCTGGGCGGCTAGCCGCTACCTGACCCCTCGCGCGCGGCGCTCACGACCCTGCTGGGGCGATAAGGCCGCCGGCGTCCACCAGCCTGCGGGAAGATGGGGCATGCGCTTCGTACACGACAACCTCCCGCAGCGGGTGTGCTTCGGCTCCGGTGAGGCCGGGGCGCTCGTCGCGGCCGAGGTCACCCGGCTCGGCGCGGCTCGCGTCATGGTCATCTCCTCTAGCCGGGAGGCCCCGGTCGCGCAGCGGCTGACGGCGGACGTCCCGGTCGTGCTGCATTACCACGACGTGGTCATGCACGTTCCGGTTGAGGTGGCCGAGCGTGCCCGCGAGGCGGCGGTCAAGGCCGAGGCGGACGCGGTGGTCGCCATCGGCGGCGGGTCCACCACGGGTCTGGCGAAGGCCATCGCGATGACCAGCGGACTGCCGATCATCGCCGTGCCGACGACGTACGCGGGGTCGGAGGCGACGGCAGTCTGGGGCCTGACCACCGGGGACGTTAAGTCCACCGGCACCGACCTGACGGTGCTGCCGAAATCCGTCGTCTACGACGCGACCCTCACCGCGTCGCTGCCCGTGGACGTGAGCGTGGCATCCGGCCTGAACGCCCTCGCCCACTGCGTCGACTCCCTGTGGGCGCCCAGCGCGGACCCGATCAACGCGGCGCTCGCGGTTGAGGGGATCCGGTCGCTGGCCGCCGGGCTGCCGCAGGTCGTCGCCGACCCGGCGGGGCTGCCTGGCCGGGAGCGCGCCCTGTACGCCGCGTACGTGTCAGCGGTCGCGTTCGCGTCGGCGGCGCGGCCCTGCACCACAAGATCTGCCACGTGCTCGGCGGCAAGTACAACCTCCCGCACGCGCAGACCCACGCGACGGTCCTCCCGTATGTGCTGGCGTTCAACGGGCCGGCCGCGCCGGAGGCGTCGAGCCGAATCGCGGGTGCGTTCGGCACGGGATCTGCGCTGGAGGGCCTGCAAGCCCTGCGCGAGAAACTAGACGCCCCCCGCGCGCTGCGCGATTACGGGCTGGCCGAGGCCGACATCCCGGCGGCGGCAGCGGCGATCTTGCCGTCGGTCCCGGCGAGCAACCCGCGCTCGGTCTCCGTCGCGGACCTAGAGCACCTGCTGCACGCCGCCTGGACTGGAGCCGAGCCGCTGAGCGCCCCGGCCGCGGTGACAGTTCCTGGCAGTACGTCAGGCTGGTGACCGTCGGCCCCTTCGGTGCCCGTGGCGCAGGCTCGATCAACCGGCAGCGCGGCGGGCGGTACCGCGCTGCCGGTCGTACTTGGGGCCGCGTCGCAGCCTTCCTCGGACGTCCGCGGGACGGTCAGCGCTGGACGGCGCAGGGCGTCCGACTGGGCTTAGCGCCGGTCACGCCGGCCCGCGCGTCAGGCACGGCCACGAACCCGATGATCATCACCAGGATGCCCACGATAAGCGCCACGATTCCCGCGATCTTGGCTACTGCGCGCATGGCCCCGTCCTTTTGCCGTCTTACGGGAGTCTTCTTCACCCCGCTCATGGCGACTTTAACCGGGCCGCGCGCCTTCGGCAGTCACTATTGGGAATTATTCGGTTACATGCAGTATGTACGTCATGTGGCGATCGGACCCGCTTTTGCCGGGTGGCGAAACAGCCTCGACACCTACGGCCAGGTGCCCAGCTAGCTGGGCGTTCCCGCAGGCCAGCCGTAACGATTTGCCTGCTTGTCCGGCTTAAGCACCTTTTCTCGTGACATCATCCCCACGCGGCCATTGATGATTTTCTAGGAGATGATGATGCGAGTCCCAACAGCCCTCATCACCGTGGCGCTCGCGCTCACGGGCACGCTGACGGGAGTCCAGTTCGCCCTGCCGGTCCTGGCGCACGCGGATGAGGACACTATTTCGCAGAACGTGTCCCGCGACGGCTGGGACAGCAGCGAGCCGGACCTGACTCCCGCGTGGGTGAGCGCGCCGAGCTTTGGCCAGGTCTTCGAGACTCCGGTCAACGGGCAGGTGTACGCGCAGCCACTGAGCGTCGGCAACAATGTGCTTGTCGCCACTGAGAACGATTATGTTTACAGCATCAACCGCAACACGGGCGCGGTGAACTGGTCGACGCAGCTTGGCACCCCCTACGCGGCAGTGGCGGAGAAGTGCGAGCAGAGCCCAGTCGTCTCGCCGTACATCGGCGTGACGAGCGCTCCCGTCTATGACCCGGCCACCGGAACGCTGTACGTAAGCGCGATGCTCTCCGGACCGCCCGACGACGACACCGACTTGTCAACCCCCGATCCGACGTACAACCTGTTCGCGGTCAATGAGGCGAACGGCAAGATCGACTGGAAGAAGACGATCGGGGGATCCCCGACCGACAGCCACGGTGTCACGTTCAGCGCCTACAAGCAGATGCAGCGAACCGGCCTGCTGCTGCTCAACGGCTCGGTGTACATGGGCTTTGGCGCGCTGTGCGCGGACGGGGTCTCGGACGGGGCTACGAACCACTACTACGACGGCTTCATCGCCGGGGTGAACACGAAGACCGAGTCGGAGACGCTGTGGTCCGACCAGTCGGATGCATCGAGCTTCGGCTACGGCGGCATCTGGCAGGGCGGCGGCGGCCTGGTGGCGGACGGGAACAGCATCTACTTCTCGACCGGTAACGGCACCGCCCCGCCGCTGAACACACCTAGCGCTGACGTGGCGAAGGTAACCCACTTCGCCCAGTCCCTGGTCAAGCTCAACGTCGAGAGCAACGGCTCGCTGAAGCCGGCCGACTTCTTCTCTCCGGGCAACGCGAGCGCGATGACCTCCGATGACCACGACTTCGGGTCCGGAGGCCCGATCCTGCTGCCCTTCACCACGAAGGACTACCCCAGGGGCCTGTTGGCCACCGCCGACAAGGAGGCCTATACCTACCTGCTCAGCGCGGCCAGCCTCGGCGGTCGCAGCAAGACAACAACCGGCAGCACCGCCGTCTTCACCGGCTCGCCCAGCCTCGTCGACAACCCGCCCTCAACGACTAGCACCCCGAGCGTCACCCATGGCCTATGGGGGCACATGGCCGCCTTCGCGGGCACGACCACCAGCGGTAAGACGACGACCGCCGATGACTACATCTACTACGAGGGCACCGGCTGGGGCAGCGAGGGCAACATGTACGCCCTGAAGTTCAACGGCGCCAACCCGGCCAAGCCGACCCTTCAGAACGTCGCCAGCACCACACAGCAGTTCGGCTTCTCCTCCGGGTCCCCGGTCGTCACCTCGAACGGCACCAGCGCCAGTTCCGGGGTCGTGTGGGAGGTCCAGGCGAACGACGAGTCCGGGGCGGGCGGCTCGCTTGACGCGTTCGCCGCGGTGCCCACCTCCACGGGCGTCCTGCAGGAGCTGTGGTCGGCGCCGATCGGCAACGCGGCCCAGTTCACGGTCCCGGCGACCAGCAACGGCCGCGTCTACGTCGGTGCCCGCAACGACGGCACCGCGGCCGACTGCCTCACCGACTTCGAATCCCCCACCTACACCAGCACAGACAGCCAGTGCGTGGGCGACGTCTACGGGTTCGGCGGCCCCAACGCGAGCCTGACCGGGCCGACTGGCACGGTGAACGTCGGGCACGTGGCCCTCGGCAAGGTCGGCACCACGATGGTCAAGCTGGACAACAACGGCAACACGCCGGTGACGATCACTAAGATCAGCACGCCTGCCATGCCGTTCGGAATCTCGTCCCTGACGGCCCTCAACCAGCCGATCCCCGAGGGCGGCAGCGTCTTGTTGCCGGTCACGTTCACCCCGCAGGCCAGGGGCACGATCACCGGGAAGTTCGTGGTGACCACGACCGACGGGATAAACACCAACACCACCACGGTCACCGTCGGCGGCACGGGCGAGCCCGCGGCCAGCGGCACGGCGGTGGTTCCGTCTCCCGGCGGCGGCTGGACGCTGAACGGCAGTTCCACGATGACGCCAACCACCTTGCAGCTCACCCCGGCAAAGGCCAACCAGGTCGGCTCGGCTGTCTTCTACCAGTCGGTCCCGAGCAGTGGCCTGCACGCGACGTTCACCGCCCGCCTCAGTGGTGGCAACGACGGTGACGGGCTGACGTTCAGCTTGCTTAACTCGACGAGCGCGACCACGGCCAAGGGCTGCAGGGGCGGGCGAGCTCGGGTACGGCGGCCTGAAGGGGGTCTCGGTGGTGCTCGGCACCCGCAAGGACGCGGGCGACCCGTCGGCCAACTTCGCGGGCATCGCGACCGGGGTCTCCCATGGTCACCTGGTGTTCGCGGCGACCTCCACGAAGGTGCCGAACCTTCGCAGCGGGACGCACGTCATCACGGTCTCGGTGTCCAATCGGAAGGTCATCGTCGAGGTCAACGGGCGCGGCTACCTCTCAGTGACCGTCCCGGCCCTCGCGTCGACCGTGCTCCCCGCCTTCACGGCCGCCAACGGCAGCCGCGATGACATCCACGCCGTCTCCGACGTCACGATCACGAGCAAGACGGCCGGCACGCTGCCGGCCCCCGGCGGCGGCTGGGCGTACAACGGGACGGCCGCCATGGCCGGCGCGACCACCACGCTGACCCAGGCGGTGGCCAACGAGCGGGGCGCGGTCCTCTACCCGCACACGGTCAAGACCGCGTCGTTCAGCGCGACCTTCGACGTGGCGCTCAATGGCGGCACCGGCGGTGAGGGCATGACGCTCGCGCTGCTGGACCCCGGCACCAAGACAAACGCGGTGGGCACGGACGGCGACGGCCTGGGCTTTTCCGGGCTGAACGGGCTCGCGGTCGTGCTCGGCACCCAGCAGGTCACCGGCGCGCCGTCGGCCGACTTCGTAGGGATCGAGACGGGCACCGCAAGCAGCGCCCCGACGCTCGTGGCCTCCACGGACCTGACCGATACCACCAACCTGCGGGCCGGGACGCATACGGTGACCGTTTCCCTGCAGGCCGGGACGCTCACGGTGACTATCGATGGTTCGACCGTGCTAACGCAGGCGGTGACGGTGCCGTCGACAGCCTACGTCGCCTTCACCGCCAGCACCGGAAGCGTGACTGACCAGCACCTCGTCCAGAACGCTGCCATCTCGGCCGCGTAACGGCCTGACCGCTCACCACCCCTCGCGCCCCCGCGAGCCCGCCCCGGCGAGGCTCCGCGGGGGCGCGGGCTTATGTACGAACGGGTGCCTGGCGAACTCCGGCGGACCTGCAGCACCTGCCGCACGCCGCCTAGGCCGGAGCCGAACCGTAATAAAACACGCTTTCGGTGACGTTAGCTGGCAAATAGCATCATTGTCATGCGTCGTACGGGGAGCATCCTCACCTGTGTTCTTGTCGGTATCGGCGGCCTGCTCGCGCTGCCCGTCATGAGCGCGGGCAGCGCCCGGGCCGACACCATCACGCCGGTCACGCAACTTGCCAACTTCCAGCAGATCGTGGTGGACGACTCCGCCGGCTACATCTTCCTCAGCGAGGGTGTCGGCAGTTACCCCCTGCTGAACGGCACTCCCAATACCGGGATCGTCGTCACGAATCTGTCTGGCGGCTACGTGACAACCCTCGACTCTGGCGATGGCGTGGAAGGCATCGCGCTCGCACCGGGCGGCGGGACGCTGTACGCCGCGCTGAGCATCAAGAGCGCGGTCGGCGCGGTCGCCGTATCGACGATCACGAAGCCAACCCCAACGCAGGTCATTTACCCTCTGTCGGGCACCGATGTCCCGTACGACGTGGCATTCCAGAGCGGCAAGGTCTGGGTGAGCTACGAGCCTGGAGTCGGGGCGGCCGCAGGGAACTCGGCCATCGGCGACATCAACCTGTCGGCTGCCACCCCGGCTTCCGCTTTCGAGCCTGGTTCCGGCTCGTGGTACAACGCCCCAGACCTAGCCGCCGACCCCGACAACAGTGGTGTCCTTGTCGCCGCTAACCAGGGTCTGTCCATCACGGGCGCGGTCATCCTCAACACCACGACAGACCCGGCGACGGTCATCGCGTCAGGTGCCCTCGGCGGGACCTACACATCGACCTCGTGCCAGGACGAATACCAGATCGCGGTCGTCCCGGGTGGCAAGCAGTTCATCGCCGCCTGCCACTCGCTAGAGGAATTCAGCGTCTCTAACCTCACCACACCGGTCAATACCATCGCCGGCACCTCGCTTACCGCGGTAGCCGCGGCGGTAAGCCCGAACGGGACGATCGCCACCGGCAACACAAAGGCACCCTACGTTCAGGGCGATAGCGAGACAGCCGACGCGTACGTGTACACGGCCAGCGGGAAGCTGCTCAACACCCTGCCTGTCGCCACTGCCTACTACAACGAGCCTTCCGGGGTGGCTATCGGCGGCCTCGCCTGGTCCTTGGACAACTCCAGGCTGTACGTGGTGACCGGCACCCAGATTATCGATGGAATAACCAACTCGACCCACTACTCCCTGGATGTTATCGACGAGCCAACGCTCCCGCACCCGGCACTCACCTTGAGCGTTCCCGCGTCCAGCCTTATCACCGCGGCCGTCAAGCTGTCCGGCAAGCTCACCCTGCCTAGTGGCAAGGCCCTGCCGACGGGGACTTTGGTGACGATCACCCGCACCGGCGCCTCCAAGGCGACGCTCACCGCGAAGACGCTGGCCAACGGCACCTTCGCGGTGACCGACCACACGGTTGGCAATGCCCTTGGCACGTACGCGTACACGGCGACCTACGCGGGGTCCGCGACGGTCGCCCCGGCGGCCTCGACGGCCACGGTGAAGGTCGTCAAGTTCGGCCCAGGGCTGTCGCTAGGGTTCAACGCGACCACGAGCGACTACGGGGCCACCACCGTCATTACCGCCCGCCTGGCCAAGACGTACACCAACCGCACTGTCTGGATCTTCGCCCAGGTGGCCAGACACGCCCGGACGCTGGTCGGGCACGGCACGGTGAACTCCCATGGCGACTTCACCGTCCGGTACAAGGCCTCCTACACCTCGACGATCAGCGCGGCCTTCAGCGGCGATGCCCACGTCGCGGCGGCCACCGCCTCGCACCTCGTCCGGGTCAAGGCCGCTGCCACCACGTCCATCGGCGGCTACTACGGCACCACATCGTCCGGCGGCATCACCTACCGGCTTTACACCACCAGCGACACGCTCACGACGCACACCACCGTCAGCCCGGACAAGCGCGGCCAGTGCGTGACCCTCGAGATCTGGGAGAACGACAACGGCGGGGCCGGCTGGTACTTCAATTCCGAAACCGGCTGCCTCCACCTCAGCGCGTCAAGCCAGCTGTCCAGCTCGTTCAGCCTCTCTGGCGCCAGCCAGGGATCGGGCATCCAGTACCGTATCCGCACCGACTACGCCCCCACCACCGACAACACCAACCTCGGCAACGACAGTTCCTGGCAGTACTTCATCGTCTACTAGGCAGTGACCGCAGCGGGCGGGAATGGCCATCAGGTCGACCACGGCCGCCGCAGTCGGCGCTTGACTGCGCGTGCAGACGGCGACTGAGACGATGTCCTGACGGCTGGTTCTACTTCGAGGTCGTGAAGTAGAACCAGGAACCCCCGGCGACAATGGGTGATGTTGGTCAATTGTGACCGGTTTCTGGTGATTTCCTTAGCCTGGCTTACTAGGATCCGTCTTTCGGCCTGGTTATCTACCGGCACCTATCACTTGTTGGAGGACTCGTTGCGCCTTCCCCGTAGGCTGCTCGTCCCGCCCCTTGCCGTCGCCGTCGGCCTGGCCGGTGCCCTCGGCTTGGCCGCCGCTCCAGCAGCGCACGCCGACACGACCACCACGGTGCCGAACCTGACGGGCTTTGACCAGATGGCTGTCGACACCTCCGACGGCTACGTGTTCCTGAGCGGCAGCGTCAGCAACACCACTGCCATCGCCGTCACCAGCCTGTCCGGGCAGTACGTGACGACGCTTGACTCAGGGGACGAGCCGAGCGGACTCGCCTTGGACGGCAACACCAGCACCCTGTACGCCGCGCTGACCTCGCAGCACGAGATCGGCGTGATTGACCCTACGGCGACGCCCAAGCAGGTAGCGACGATCCCGCTGCCGGCGGGCGACGATCCCGTCTCCCTTGCGGTGCGGAGCGACCAGCTTTGGGTTAGCTACACCGCCACCTCCGAGGGTGGCAGTAATGGCGGTATTGGCATGATCAACCTGTACACCGACGCATTTGAGTCAGTGTCAACAGGCTGGGCCGAAGCCCCGCTGCTTGCGGTGGATCCCTCCAGTAGTGGCGTCCTGGTCGCCGTTGACTCAAATCAGACGACGACGTACGACACCGGGACTGCCTCCGTCACACAGATCGCCACATCAGGCCCGCTGGCCTCCGGCTGCACCAACCTGTGGCAGATCGCCATCGTCGCGGGTGGCGCTCAGTTCCTCGCCGCCTGCGGCTCGCCATACGCCATCACTGCTTTTTCCACGACGAACCCCGCCACGGTGGTCAGGAACTACACGACCGGCCCCTACCCCACGGCGGTCGCCGTCGCCGACGACGGAACGGTGGCCGCCGGAGTGACCACCGGACTCCAGGTGTACAGCCCAGACGGCACCGAGATCAACATCTTCAGCCCCGCCGGGGGGGTGGCTCATGACGGCCTCGCCTGGTCACCCGATGGCTCTGAGCTGTATGCCGTCACTGGATCCGGCCCGTACAGCCTGAGTGTCTACGACTCCCCAGAGGTGACGCACTCCGCCCTGACCCTGACCGGGCCGTCCACCGCAACCGTCGGCACCACTGTCACACTGACGGGCAAGCTTGCCTTCACCGTCGGCACACCTCCTGCGGGCACGCCGATCACCATCACCCGCACTCTCCCAGGCGGCACGCCGACCACTCTGCCGCCGACAGCCACCACAGACGCCAATGGCGACTTCAGCGTGACCGACACCCCGCCAGGTGTCGGCAGCTACACCTACACCGCGAGCGTTGCGGCGACCGCGACGACCACCAGCACCCAGGCCACAGCCCAGGTCGCGGTTAAGCTCAACCCAGCCACGCTCTCCCTGAGCGGGCCAGCAAGCGTGGTCCCGCTCAAGGACTTCTCAGTCTCCGGCAAGCTCTCGCTCGGTACCGGGACCCCAGCGACCGGAACGCCCGTCACTGTCACCAGGAAGAACCCGAACGGCACGACCACAGCGATTACCGGGATCAAGACTGGCGCGAGCGGCGCCTTCACCATCCCCCAGGGCCTCTCGACGCTTGGCACGTACACCTTCACCGCGCGCTCCGCGGGCACCGCGACCATCGCGGCGGCCACGGCGACGTACAAGATGGCCGTGGCTAAGGCATCACCGACGCTGACGCTCAGTACCGGCTCGCCGACCGCGCTGTACGACGGCACGATCCACGTCACCGCGCACCTGGGCAGCACGCACACCAACCGGACCATCTCCATCTACGCCCAGCTCGTGGGCAGCGGCACCAGGAAGCTGCTCAAGACCGCCAAGGTCAACAGCAGCGGCAACCTCGCCATCAGCTACCCGCACGCGACCCGCAACGTCATCTTCACCACCACGTTCAGCGGCGACGCCCAGTACAGCGCACGCTCGGTGAGCGACCGGATCGGGGTCGCCGTCCGGGTATCGACGACCCTCAGCGGCTGGTATACCAGCGCCACGTACGAGGGCGCCACCTACCGCGTCTACCACCACACCGGCACTGTCGCCGACGCGATCACCGTCACCCCCAACAAGCGCGGCGAGTGCGTCGTGCTGGCCATCAACCTGCTCGTCAGCAACAAGTGGGTCTCCGGCGGCGACTCACCCTGCTTCCCCCTCACCAGCAAGAGCCAGCAGAAGCTCACGCTCACGCTCAAGGGCCTGCCCTACGGCCACTACGAGGTGAAGACCATCTTCAAGCCAAGCAGCAAGGACGTCACCAACATCAGCTACTACAGCAGCTGGTCCTACTTCCAGGTCGTGAAGTAGCCACCAAAGCCAAGCGGGCCGGGAAAGAAGATTCCCCGGCGCCTATTCCGTTCACTGAGGCGAAGCCGCCCTCCTGCACGAACGCGGTCGCGGAGGCCGCAGATGTTGGCCATGCCGGTGCCGCTGCGGGCCTCCGACACGCTCGCTGTTGATTGTGCCGCGAAATGCGGCACAATCAACAGCGTCACCTCGCCGCCTGCCGGAAGGCTGCGGAGAAGAAGGAAGACGATGTAACTCAAGTTACTGATGATGCAGAATTGACAATTGAGGCGATTGCCGCTTAAGTTAGCAACAGATCGCGAGGTGGTTTTTCATGCACCACTCTGGCGGACGTGGCCCCCGGTGCCTTGCGGGAACTTGATGTTGATATGTACGATTCGCGTATGCGAAGGGGCAAACTGCACTGGTTCACCCGGGCCTGGATGCTCGGCCTGCCGCTACTGCTCGCGGTTCCGGCGGCAGGTTGTACCGCATCAGCGCAGGCGCCCGCAGCGAAGGTGGCAGTTACGCCGCAGATGTCAGTGGCGGATCAGCCGGTACAGATCCGGGTTACCGGGCTGGCTGGCGGGCAGCGGGCCACCGTGCAGATGAGTTCGACCGACGGCGCGGGAGTGCTGTGGCACTCCTCGGCGGTTTACCGCGCCGACGCGGCTGGCGACATTGACCTGAGCAGTGCTCCGGCCCTGTCGGGTAGTTACAGCGGCGTCTCCGGCATGGGGCTCATCTGGTCAATGAATCCGGCTCAGCCACCCCCGACCGGCGAATACGACTGGGGAAGCAAGCCGCTCACGTTCACGGTCTCGGTGACCGCCAGTGGAGCACGGGTCGCTTCGGCGGAATTCCAGCGGACGCTCTCGCAGGTGCCCCTGACCCAGCAGGATGAGTCACTCACCACCGACGGCTTCACCGGGCAGTACTGGCATGCTGCAAAGACCACGACCCGCCGCCCGGCGGTCTTGGTGCTGGACGGCTCAGAAGGAGGCATGCCGACCCTGCTGCCCGCCATGCTGGCCAGCAACGGGTACCCCGCCCTAGGGGTCGCCTACTTCAAGCTTGGGCTCCTGCCGCAGACGCTGTCGGATATCCCGCTGGAATACTTCGCCACGGCGCTGACCTGGCTGGCACATCAGCCCGGGGTGGACCCCGGGGCCATCACGGTGCTGGGCATCTCCGCGGGCAGCGAAGCCGCACAACTGCTCGGCGTGTACTATCCCAACTTGGTGCATGCCGTCGTCGCCTCCGTGCCCAGCGACGTCGCTAACTGCTCCTTTTCGGACTGCATAGGTCCGGCCTGGACACTGCATGGCAAGCCGGTGCCCTACACGGGTGAGTTCGATGATCCCTATCCCATCGACAACCCCGCCGCGGTCATCCCCGATCAGCGGATAACCGGCCCGCTATTCCTGGACTGCGCCGAGGCCGACCAGGCCTGGCCATCATGCGCCTACGCCAAGGCCATCATGAGCGAACTCGATGCCCACCACGACCAGTGGGCGCACGTGCTGTATTCCTACCCCGAGGCCGGGCACGGCGTCGGGTCCCTGATCCCCTTTGAACCGTACGGCCCGGCTACGGTCGCCGCAGAGGGCGCCCCCGCGTACCAGGCGGACCAGGAGGGCGATGGGCAGCTATGGCCTCACCTGCTCAGCTTCCTCGCCAGCCTGGCATCCAGCCATCCGAACTGAGACCCGACATCCCGCCCTTGTGATCGAGTTCGAGGCCGACCTTGGTGATCGGCGCGGATGGGTATGGTCCTGTTCGGGAAGAAGCCAATGTCCACAGCCGTCCGCACCGGTCCCCGGCGCCTGCTCAGCGGTGGTCCTGGCGGTCGCCGATTCCACCGCCGTCCAAGCTCGTCCAGACCCGTTGTAGCCGTACGGCTCCACGCTGATGAAGGGGATGCATCGTGGCCGCTTGCCATCGTGAGCCGAGGATGACACGTTGCGGGGCAGTGTCTCGAATGCCTCGATCGCCGCTTCCATCGGCCAGCCGCCGTAGTCGTAGCCGAAGATCATGATGGGCCTTGCAGCGCAGCGCCCTCACAGTGCCCACGCCAGCAGAACTCTATCCTGATGGTGACTCAACGTAGTTCTTTCTACGGTAACCTCGATAGGTGGCTACTACACGAGCAGACCTCAAGCTGCCTTCCTCGGAGGCTAGCGCTGACGACGTCCGTTCCACCCCACCGGGTTCGGAGATCTCGCTGGCGGGTGCTCGAACCAGTGTCCGCGCTCTTACGATTGATGACGAGTCTGAGTTCGTCGCCCTAGCGGCGGAGAGCTTCCAGTTCCATCGAAAGTGGATTAAACTACCCACTGAACCTGATGAATTCAAGCAATACCTGTCTAGGTTCGATGACGAAAACGCATTCTTCTTTGTTGTCTGCGACGCAGATTCGAATTCAATCGCTGGCTTTGTAAGCTTGACCGGCATCGAGCGCGAGCCTTACCATCGAGGGCGCCTGGGTTATGGTGTGTTCGAGCGATACGCCAAGATGGGTTATATTTCTGCTGGGCTTGAACATGTCATTCATGTCGCGTTCGGGAGTCTCGAACTCCACCGTCTCGAGGCAGACATTCAGCCCGAGAATGGGCCATCAAAGCGGCTAGCTGAAAAACTGGGCTTCACCTGTGAAGGAATCTCGCGCGGGTTCATCCACATCAACGGTAAGTGGATTGACCATGAACGTTGGGCATTGACGCTTGATGACTGACCGAGGCGTTGGCAGCGATCGGATGATAGGCCTTAACATTTCGGTGGGGGTTTCTTGGTCCCTCTAGTTGCAAGTTGTCGCCAGTTGGAATTAGTTCTTGTGCGAGCCTGTGTCTTGGCGCTCGCACCTTCCGGAGACTGGTGCGCCGTCGCGTTCTATGCGACGATAGAATGATGACCAATCCCTCGCTAGCTGATTGGCTGCAAGGCTGGGGCACGGTTGCGGGGAGTATTTTCGCCGCAATCGCAGCCATCACTGCACTTGCTCTCTACTGGAAGGAAGTCTCCTATCGAAGAAAAGACATTGCAGACCTGACCACCCGCCAGGCGAGAAATGTACTGGTCACGATTGATACGCCCAGCCGCCCGACCCAGCTTGACCAAATTAAAGTCGTTTGTCACAACTTCACAGACGAAGTGATTCTTAGTCTCTATATACGAATTCATCGACTCGACACGGGGACCGAGGTTGTCTGGATGTCCAGCGATGTATTCGAGCCTGGAAAGATATGGACCAGAGATGTAGAGCTTCAGCCTATAATGCAGTGCGACCGGCCCGAACATCCACCAGAAATGTTTGTATTCAACTATTGGTTCACGGATTCTCGTGGGTCACATTGGCACAGAGTCGATCGCCAGCCGCCGGAACGAATCGAGAACCTACCTTCCCGGGAATGGGCGAGCTACAGGTATCGTCGCTGAATGTAGCGTCGATTGAGACTTGGACACTCGGGTGCTCGGTGTGCCTGCGATCGTCGGGCTCGTCTGCATGCTAAGCCGACACGATGCTCAGCGGACAGGCGCTATCAAGCAGGTCTGGCTGGATCAAGCAGGTCTGGCTGGCGCGGCGGGTCGGCCCGGAGAGGCCGCACGCCCGGCGAGCCGGGCCGGGGCCGCGCGGCGGCAACGCTTCTGCTGAATGGCGTTCCCGTCCACGTGGTCGCCGCCCGACTCGGCCACGCTGACCCAGCGATCACCCTCCGCGTGTACGCGCACATCATCCGGGCCGCCGAGACGGCTGCCGCCGAGATCTTCGCCCGCGTCATGACGGAGGACGCGTAGAAACCCCTTGTTAGCAGACCCGATAGCAAAAGGCCCGTTTCGGCTCGAACACTGAACCGGAACGGGCCTTTGACGTGGGAGCCGCCTATCGGAATCGAACCGATGACCTACGCATTACGAGTGCGTCGCTCTAGCCGACTGAGCTAAGGCGGCATGCGCTCGCCTGACGGACAAGCGCTCGCCCAGTTTACCGGGTCCGGGGAGTGCTCCGCATCGCGTGCTGGCACTGTTGTTCTTGTGAACCTCAGTACTCAGGACGCGCGTGCCCTGCTTGACATCGTGCGGGTGGCCCGGCTGGCGACCGTCGATGAGCACGGGCAGCCGCACCTCGTGCCCGTCACGTTCGCGGTTGACGGCGACCTTCTCTACATTGCGGTCGACCACAAGCCGAAGACGACGACCAGCCTCAAGCGGCTACGCAACATCTGCCAGAACCCGAACGTGTCCCTTCTCGCCGATCACTACGAGGATGACTGGTCGCAGCTTTGGTGGGTCCGCGTCGATGGCCAGGCCAGTGTTCTCGCGGACGGCGACCGCTGCGGCCCGATCGACCTACTCGCTCACAAGTATCCCCAGTACCAAGAGCAGCGCCCCGATGGCCCGGTGATCTGCGTCGGGGTGACCCGCTGGGTGGCCTGGGCCAGTTCCTTGCGCGCTACTCGCCTTCTTCGCGCCAACGGCGATAAAGGTCGGTGAACGCCTCCCGCATGGGCTGGCTCAGGTCCTCGGGGGTGAGGCGGCCGGCCATGCGGATGGTCTCGCGGACCTGGGCCAGGTACTCGGTGCAGTGCGGGCAGACGGCCAGGTGCTTCTCGAATCGCTGCTTGTCACCGCGTTCGAGGGCATCCTCCAGGTAGTCGGTGACCATCTCGACGGCCTGCTTGCAGGCCACGTCGTGGTTGCGCCCCCAGGAGGAGAACCTCATCGCACCCCCCGCAACTCGGCCTCGAGGATCTGCCGGAGGCGGCTGCGGCCTCGGTGCAGCAGGACGCGCTGGTTTGCCTCGCTGATCCCGAGGACTTCGCATGCCTCGGTGCTGGTCATGCCCTCCACATCACGCAAGGTTACAATTTCCCGGTGGCGGGGTGGCAACGAGTCGAGCGCCGCCCGGAGCAGCTCGGCGATCCGGCCGGCCTCAAGCCGGTCCTCGGCCTCCTCGATCCACTGCTCGGGTGGCGCGGTCCACGCCCCGTCAGGGCCGAACCTGGCCGAGTCCACGACCGGCGTGGTGTCCGCGATCGGGAAGCTGCGGTGCTCCCGGGTGCCCGTGGTCCGGGCCCGGTTGACGAGGATGGTGAACAGCCACGTTCGCAGCGATGACCGGCCCTGGAAGCCGTCAAGGCCGCGCAGCACCGCCAGCCAGGTGTCCTGTACGACCTCCTCGGCTACTGCCCGGCTTGGCACGTAGGAACTGGCGACGCGCAGCATGGAGTCGGTGTACCGTTCCACGACGAAGGCGAACGCCTGCTCGTCGCCGGACCGCAGCCGACGGAGCAGCTCTGTCTCCGATTGGACCGAGGGAAATTGCATCAAGGGCAGCGTACCGTTTTATTGTTACACCGTCCCATTACGTGGCACTTGCAGTCTGATGAGGCATGAATCCGGCGTCGCCGACGACGGCGGGCCGCGACTACCCGTCGTTACGGTGTTGGGCTTCGTATGCCTTCCGCGACCCGCACACACTGGCCCGCGAGCACGCGGAGGTCCGCCCGTCGGCGGTCAGCTTGACGACTACGGAATCCGCCGGGACACGGTGCCCGACGACTGTGCCTGACCCCTCTGGCGTCTCCACGGACTCGCCAATCGCGGGGGCTGACGACAGGAAGTCCTGGTACAGGGGGTGCTCGTACTTCAGGCAGCACATCAGCCGCCCGCATGCCCCGGCGATCCGCATCGGGTTGACGGGCATGTCCTGGTCCTTGGCCATCCGGATCGCGACAGGCTCGAAGTCCTTCAGGAAGGTGGCACAGCACAGGTCCCGGCCGCACGGGCCGATCCCGCCCTGCAGCCGAGCCTGGTCGCGCTCGCCGATCTGGTTCAGCTCAACCCGGGCGCGCAGGTTCCCGGCGAGCGCCCGCACCAGCGCGCGGAAGTCCACCCGGCCTGGTGCCGAGAAGTACACCGTGAACACGTTCGTGGAATCCACGTAGTCGACCGCGAGGACCTTCATTGGCAGCCCGTGCTCGCGGATCAGTTGCCTGGCGATCCGCCTGCCGTCCGCGCGGCGTTGCCTGTTGGCCTCATTACGGGCTAGGTCCGTATCCGTCGCGAGGCCGGCGCAGACCGGGAGGCCGCCGATGTCGTCGGAGACCCACTGCGGTGCCCAGACGCACTGCGCCACCTCCGGGCCACCGTCGGTGGGCACGAGAACCTGGTCGCCGACTCGCGGCGCGTGCTCACCTGGATCGAGGTAGTACAGCCGCCCGTACCGCTCAAAGCTAACCGCCATCATCATGCCCACCCGGACAGAATACGGGTATAGCACGAAATGGTCACTACCCCATAACACAATACAGAACGAAACCTTACTCAGCCTCGCACCAAGCTCACTGTCATCTCCTCGAACGCCAGCAACGGGGCAACGTTCTGCGATACCCGCTCACGGCAGCGCATGATCGCCTGGATCCGCCGCAGTGTGGCCTCGGGGGTAGAGCCTGCGCGATTGCCCGCAGGTCGTCCATCCGGTCCTCGTTGGCGAGCTCGACGCCGACGTTCAGCGCGACCATCAGCACGTCACGGTAGAACGCCGCGAGCTCAAGCAGCGCCGCATCGAGGGTGTCGCGCTTGGTGCGGGTGGCACGGGACTTCTGCCGGTCTTCCAGGTCCTTCATGGCGCCGGCCACGCCCCGCATGGCCTTGGCGATGCCCTTGCCGGTCGAGCCCTCGCCGAACGCCTGGCGCAGCTTGTCTCGTTCGGGCTCGTCCAGTTGCTCGGTGATGAGCTTGGCCTCGTCCTCGGCGTTCTTCACCAGCGTCGCGGCGGCGGCCAGGGCCGGGCCCAGCGAGGTGGCCTGGACCGGGACTCGCAAGATGGCCGCTCGCCTCTTCGCCGCCTCTGGGTCGGTGGCCAGCAGCCGTGCCCGCTCTATGTGGCCCTGGGCCGCCTTGGCGGCTTGCAGGGCTCTTGCCGGGTCGATCCCGGCGGAGCTGGTGAGGATGCTGGCGACCGCTTCGGACGGCGGGACTCGCAGCGTCATGACCCGGCAGCGAGACCGGATCGTGGTCACCAGATCCTCGGCGCTAGGCGCGCACAGCAGCCAGACGGTGCGCGGCGTGGGCTCCTCGATGGCCTTAAGCAGCGCGTTGGCGGCCTGCTCGGTGCACCGGTCGGCGTCCTCGAAGAGGACGACGAGCCAGCGTCCGCCGGACGGCGCGCCGGCCGCCTTGAGCACGAGGTCGCGGGTTTGCCTGACGCCGTAGGACAGCCCGTCGGGCCTTACCAGGAGCAGGTCGGCGTGGGTTCCGGCGCGGACCTGGCGGCAGCTCGGGCAGTTGCCGCAGCCTCCGTTCTCGCACAGCAGCGCGGCGGCGAAGGCCCGCGCCGCGTGGGACCGCCCCGAGCCAGGCGGCCCGGTGAACAGCCAGGCGTGAGTCATCTTTCCGGCCACGGCCCGCTGCAACTGACCGACGACGGCGTCCTGCCCCGCGAGCTCATCGAAGACGCTCATGAGACGGTGTCCCCCGCTCGCCCCTCGGGGAAAGGGCCGCTCATGAGACCACCGGGAAGGAGCTGGTGACGGCTTCGGCTGTTCTGGGGACCGGGTCGGGCAGGATCTCCTGGACCCGGTCCTTGATCACCTGGGCGATGTCGCGTTGCGACTGCGTGGCGTCAAGGACCAAGTAGCGGGACGACTCCGCGCGGGCTAGGGCGAGGAACCCGGCCCGGACCCGGCGGTGGAACTCCAGCGGCTCGGCTTCCAGGCGGTCCGCCGACACGGTGCGGCGGCTCAGCCCGCCTTCCGGCGGCATGTCGAGCAGGATCGTCAGGTCGGGCGTCCGGCCGCCGGTCGCCCAGCGGTTAAGCCGCTCGATCTCCGCGGTGAGCAGCCCGCGCCCGGCACCCTGGTAGGCGAGCGAGGAGTCCACGTACCGGTCGGTGATTACGATCGCGTCCCTGGCCAGCGCCGGTTCGATGACCGACTCGACGTGCTCGGCCCGGTCGGCGGCGTACATGAGCGCCTCGGCGTGCGGTGACATGCCCGTGTGGGTCCGGTCGAGCAGCAGTGCGCGCAGCCGCATGCCGACCTTGGTGGCACCCGGCTCGTGCGTGTTCACCACCTCGTAGCCCTGCTCACGCAGCCAGATCGCCAGTAGCCGGGCCTGTGTGGTCTTGCCGGAGCCCTCGCCGCCCTCGAACGCGACGAACAGCCCGTGTTCGATGCCCGCGTCGTCGCCCTCGGTGCCGGCCACCCGGCGCAGATCCTCGCCCCGCAGCGCCGCGAGGAGGTCCTCGCGCAGCGACACGCCCTTGCGGTCGTCAAGCTGCCGGTAGGACTTGATGCCGACGAAGGCGACCAGGAGCGCGGAGAGCAGGAACAGCAGGTTCTGCCCGGCGGAGGCATAGGTGATGTGCCAGACGCGCACGTCGCCGTTCCTGGACCCGGTGATCGCCTGGATCGCTGCGGTGAGGCCACCGGCGATGAACGGGGCGACGGCAATGACCGCGAGCAGGATGACCTGGATCGTCGACTGGAAGAAGGCGAACACGCGGCCCCGGGTATCGTCATCGACCTCAAGGCCGACGATGGTGAAGCCGGTTGGGTAGGCGATCCCGGACGTGAAGCCCATCAGCAGCACGAAGACTACCAGCAGGTCAAGGTTTGGTACCAGGCCGATCAGTGCGAGCGGCACTGCCGACATGGTGAGCGTGAAGCCGAATAGCCGCCGCCGGGAGAATTGCTGCCCGAACAACCTCGACCCGAAGCCCATGCCGAGTGCCATGCCTACGAAGATCGCGGCGAACACCACGGCCCATCCGGCGTTCCCACCGTGGAGCGTCGACTTGATGTAGGTGACGGCCAGCCCGACCACCACGCCCGCGGCGGAGAATGCGCCGAGCATTCCGATCACCAGGCCGCGCACGACCGGGGTCTGGCCGATGAACCGCCAGCCCTCCCAGATCGCCTTGACGGTCGACGGGACGGAGATGGCCCCGCTGTGCTCCCGCTTGCCGATCTGCCGCAGGAAGTAGACGGTGATCGCGGAGACCAGGTACGAGGCGGCGTTGAAGTAGAGCGCCAGGTCCACGTTGTTGGTCCGGAAGATCGGCGCGACGTGGCCGAGCCCGTTGGCCACGTAGGTGAGAACGACGAGCACGCCGGCCGCCAGTGGCGCGGTGCCGTAGGTCATCAGCTGGCTGAGCTGGTTGGCCCGCTCTAGCTTCTCCCTGGGGACCAGGTTCGGCACCGAGGCCGCGGCGGCCGGGTTCCAGAACTGCGAGGTCACGCCCGCCAGGAACTTGGCGACGAGGATCCAGGTCAGGCTCGGGAACAGCGGGATCGACAGGAACAGCAGGCCGCGGATGATGTCGCCGACGATCATCGTGATCCGGCGGTCGAACTTGTCCGCCAGGGCACCGGCGATCGGCCCGAGCAGCAGCGCCGGCAGCAGGGTGGCGACCCAGACGCCGCCGACGGCCGAGTTCTGCGCAACGCCGCTCTTGGTGAGGCTCAGGGCGAGCTCGGTCAGGGCCAGAATCGACAGCCAGTCCCCCAGGCTGGACAGGGAAAGCGCGATCCACAGCGCCCGGAAGGGCTTGATGGACAGCACGCTATCACCGGACCGGCTCCGCCTGACTCCTCTGGTCGGCGACCCGTCCTCCCGGCTTGCGCTTGCGGGCTGGGCGCGAAAGTTCACGTGGGTAAGGGTATCGACAGTCGGTGCGTTCCCAGTCGGGGGTTCTTCAATCAGATTTTACTTTCCTTCTGTTTCGGGCTTCTTTCGCGTGGTTGTCGTCTTCTTCGCCGGAGTCTTGGCGGTGGCCGCCTTAGCGCCGCCGGCGGCGGCGGAAGCCGACTTCGCCGGCGTTTTCGCGGTCGTCTTGGTGGCCGCCTTCGTGGTCGTGGCTCGCTTGGCCTTGGGCGCGGGCGCCACCGCCCGGCGGTCGGAGAGCAGCTCAGCGGCCCGCTGCACAGTGATTGTGGCCACCTCGTCGCCCTTGCGCAGCGAGGCGTTCGTCTCGCCATCGGTGACGTACGGCCCGAACCGGCCGTCCTTGATCACCATCGGCTTGCCCGTCGCCGGGTCCGCACCCAGCTCGCGCAGCGGCGGCGTCTCGGCTCGGGCACCTCGGCCCCTCGTCTTGGGCTGCGCGAGCAGTTCCCTGGCCTGGTCGAGGGTGACGGTGAACATCTCCTCCTCGCTGCCCAGCGACCGGCTATCAGTGTCTCGCTTGACGTACGGGCCGTAGCGGCCGTTCTGCACGGTGACCTGATGGCCGTCGATCTCGCCGAGCACCCGGGGAAGGCTAAGCAGCTTCCGCGCGTCGTCCAGGGTCACGGTGTCGAGCGTCATTGACTTAAGCAGCGACGCCGTCCGTGGCTTGGCCTTCGCGCTCTCCTCGAGCTGCTCGGTCACGTACGGGCCGAACCGGCCTGTCTTCGCCACCAGCAGGTGCCCGCTGTCCGGATCCGTGCCGAGCACCTTCTCCCCGCTCGGCTGCGCGAGGAGCTCCTCGGCCTTCTGCGACGTCAGCTCGTCCGGCGCCATGTCCTCGGGCACGTTGGCATGCTGGCCGTCCCGCTCCAGGTACGGGCCGTACTTCCCGACGCGCACCACGATGTCGCTGTCGGCCAGCGGGAACGAGCTGACATCACGCGGGTCGATGTTCTCGATGTGGGTGACGAGCGACTTCAGGCCCCTATTATCCGAACGCTCAAGAGCCGTTGGCGCATCGGAACTGCCCTGCCCGTCGGGGCCGAAGTAGAAGCGCTTCAGCCACGGGACCCGCTCGGCCTCGCCACGGGCGATCTGGTCGAGAGCGTCCTCCATCTGGGCGGTGAACTCGTAGTCGACGAGCTCGCGGAAATGCCGCTCCAACAGGGTCACGACGGCGAACGCGAGGAACGCGGGGACGAGCGCCGAGCCCTTCTTGAAGACATAGCCCCGGTCCAGGATCGTGCCGATGATGGAAGCGTAGGTGGACGGCCGGCCGATCTCCCGGTCTTCCAGCTCCTTGATCAGGCTCGCCTCGGTGTACCGGGCCGGCGGGCGCGTGGAGTGCTCGGCCGCGCCGAGGGACAGGGCCGTCAGGGGCTGGTCCTTCTCCAGCGGCGGGAGGCGGCGCTCCTGGTCGTCGCGGTCCGCGTTCTCCTCGGTGGACTCGACGTAGGCCTTGAGGAAGCCGTAGAAGGTGATGACCTTGCCAGACGCGCCGAACTCCGCCTTCTCGTTGGCGGCGGAGGTGCCGGCCACCCTGACCGACACTGACTGGCCGGTGGCGTCCTTCATCTGACTGGCGACCGTGCGCTTCCACACCAGGTCGTATAGCCGCAGCTCGTCGCCCTTGAGGCCGCCGGCGGCGGCCTGCTGCGGGGTGCGGAACCGGTCCCCGGCCGGGCGGATCGCCTCGTGCGCTTCCTGGGCGTTCTTCACCTTGCTGACGTAGGTTCGCGGCGCGTCAGGAACATACTCCGGCCCGTACAGGTCGCGGGCCTGCTGCCGCGCCGCGTCGATCGCCGTCTGCGACAGCGTGATCGAGTCGGTGCGCATGTAGGTGATGTAACCGTTCTCATACAGCCGCTGCGCCACGCTCATCGTGTACTTAGACGAGAAGCCGAGCTTGCGGCTCGCCTCCTGCTGCAGCGTAGTGGTGCGGAACGGCTCGTACGGTGAGCGCCGGTACGGCTTGGTCTCAATGCCGGAGACCTGGAACGGCGCGTCCTGCAGGCGCGTCGCGAGGGCAGCCGCGGCGTCGCCGTCAAGATGCAGGACCGGGGACTCGCCTGCCTTGGCCGCGTTCGGCCGCAGCTCACCCGTGGAGGTGAAGTCGCGGCCCTGGGCTACGCGGCGGCCATCGACGGACAGCAGGGTCGCGGTGAAGCTGGAGGGGTTGTCCGCAAGCTTCTGCTTGCCCTGCTCGGCGGTGGCGAACTCCGCCTCCAGGTCCCAGTAGCTGGCGCTGCGGAACGCGATGCGCTCGCGCTCCCGGTCAACGATCAGCCGGGTGGCGACGGACTGCACGCGGCCTGCCGACAGCCTCGGCATGACCTTCTTCCACAGCACCGGCGAGACCTCGTACCCGTACAGCCGGTCAAGCACCCGCCGGGCCTGGTAGGCATCGACCTTGCCCGTGTTGAGCTGGGTGGGGTTGGCGACGGCACGGGCGATCGCCTCGGGGGTGATCTCGTGGAAGACCATCCGCCGGTACGGGACCTTGGGCTTGAGCTCTTCAAGCAGGTGCCATGCGATGGCCTCACCCTCGCGGTCCTCATCAGTGGCGAGGTAGAGCTCGTCGGCATCCTTGAGCAGCGCCTTCAGCTTGGAGACCTGCTGTTTCTTGTCATTGGGGACGACGTACAGGGCCTGGAAGTCGCGGTCCACGTCAACACCGAGACGGGCCCAGGCCTCGCCTCGGTACTTTTGCGGAATCTCGGCCGCCTTGTCCGGCATGTCGCGGATGTGGCCGATGCTCGACTCCACCACGTACCCCTTGCCGAGGTACCCCGCAATCGTGCGGGCCTTGTTCGGCGACTCCACGATCACGAGCCGGGTGCCGTGACCGCTTCCATTACCGTCGCCGCCATTCGCGGCGGCACTGCCACCGCTGCGGCTGCCGTTGTCGGCACTCGTGTTGTCCGAGGCCGCGCCCTTGCCGGCGGCGGCCTTGCTCCTTGCTGGCACGCTCTTCCCAACCCTCACATCCGCGCCCTGGCCCGTCCTTGCGCCTGGCGATTCGTCTCGCGGCGCATCGCCGCCAGGCGATGCTGTGTCGCCCATGATGCACACTTCGACCCTGCGCTGCTAGCCATCGCGGCTAAACGCTCGCCGCAAGTACCATACGCGGCGCGGCCACAAAACGCCCGTCCCCGCCCCTCATCCGGTCAACCACGCGGGCAACCCACTGTGTTCCCCGCGTCGCTTCCGGTGTCGCCATGCCCCCTCAATGCTTGCAACCTGGCTGGCATCGCGCACAATAGGAGGCAATGACCGAGTACGCCTACATGGCCGTCCAGCTGCCACGCGGAACGACCCGTGAAGCCGCGCGCCGCATTCTGACTGACCACGCCGAGCATGGCGAGTGGGAACTCGCCAGGCTGCGACTCTACGCCGACGGCAGCAGGAAGGTTACACTCCGCCGTCGCATAATACGCGTCGTGCGGACATACTGACGAGAAAGCCGCAGAGCGCGGGGCTTCGAGCCCCGCGCTCCACGACCTTTCCTGCCGTCCGCCGCTAGCCGTTCCGCCGGCGTTTGCCCAGGCGGCGGGAGGCCAGCAGCGTGCCGCCTCCCGCGATCACGAAGCCGATCGTGACCACGGCCACGCCCTCGAGATCGAACGCGGTCATGGGCAACGTGCCAGTGTCCGCGGCGATCGCCGTCTGCGGACTGCGGCCGTCCGGATCTTTGGGCGTCGTCGGCGTGGCCGGTGACACCCACGCGACGAGGCGGGAGAGCGGGAACGCGGTTTTCGCCGCAGCCGCTGCCACGCTCGACATCGGTGCCGCCAACGGTAGCGTCGGCCAGGGCTGGCACCCGCACATCGGAGGCGTCGGCGACGGCGACGGCGACGGCGACGTCGTGGGAACTGGGTTCGTCGGAACCGGACTGATCGGAACCGGACTGATCGGAGTCGGGCCGTCGGAACAGGACTCGTCGGAACCGGCTTCGTCGGAACCGGGATCGTCGGAACCGGCCTCGTCGGAACCGGGATCGTGGGAACCGGCTTCGTCGGAACCGGCTTCGTCGGAACTGGCTTCGTCGGAACCGGGATCGTGGGAACCGGCTTCGTCGGAACCGGCTTCGTCGGAACCGGGATCGTCGGAACTGGCTTCGTCGGAACCGGGATCGTCGGAACCGGCTTCGTCGGAACCGGGATCGTGGGAACCGGCTTCGTCGGAACCGGCTTCGTCGGAACCGGGATCGTGGGAACCGGACTGATCGGAACAGGGGTGATCGGAGCCGGACTTGTCGGAGCCGGACTTGTCGGAGCCGGGCTCGTCGGAGCCGAGGTTGGTGACGGCCATGGCCACGGCCACGGCCAGTGGCAGCCGCAGTCGGGCTGCATGCCCGCGGTCTGCCGAGCGGCGATCGGCTGCGCACCTGCCGACGACCGCCTATCCGCCGATCCCGTGCCCGCCATTGGCCACGTACCCGCCACGTTGGCCGCGGGCGGGGCCGGAGCGGCCATCGCCGTCACGGACCCGGTGCAGGCGGCTGCCGCGAGGCCCAGGATTGCCAGGGCGCCGTCGCACGCGCCCGACAGGCTCTGTCCGCTACCGGCACCGGCGGATAGGCCCGCTGCCTGAGCTGCTTGCGCCCTTTGGACGCTCTGCTCGGCAATCCCGGCCAGCCAGCCCGCGGACAGCGCGGAAGCTCCGCCGCCCGCCGCCGACGCTGCCCGTGTTACCGCGCCTGCCACGGCACGGACGCTTGCCGCGACGCCGAGACGCCGAGTGGGGTGGCGAGAGCGGCACCCGCGGAGGTTATGACAAGGACGGCTGCGAACCCGGTCGCCGCAGCAGTTGCCCGCGCCCTGCCCGATTGTTCCTTGCGGAATTCTGGCGGCCAGGCTAGTGGCTGCCTCGTCTCTGATAGCAGGCTTGACGCAATCCCGCGTGCTGCCCGCCGAGCCCATGAACGCATGGTTGCTCCTCGCATAAAACTGAACGTGCCTGAAGAGGCTGAATACATCCGGCGAATCCCGCGCGGGAACATTCCTCGCCACTGTCGCAAGTGCCACAACATGTCTTGTTCGGCCCGCGCCGAAGTCATAGGGAGATCGGCTGTAACCGTACTACTACCGTCGGCATGACAGGCGAGAACTTGCCCGAACCAATCACGGTGCCGCCGATAACGTTTACATAACCGCCGCGACCAAAAGCGACAATGAGGATTTTTGCACCAGGGTGACGGATTCTTGTTCAGTTAAATCGGCCTGCTAGCAGAGGTCGAGGAACCTGTCGAACACACGCGTCCCGAAGCGCAGGCCAGAGACCGGAACTCGCTCATCGATCCCGTGGAACATTCCAAAAAAGTCCAGGTCAGGCGGCAGTTGTAGCGGACTGAACCCGAAGCACCTGATTCCGATCTTGCTGAACCATTTGGCGTCCGTTCCGGCAGAGAGGCAATACGGGACGATCTTGGCGGTCGGGTCCTCCGCTATCAGCGAGGCGGCCATCGCGTCGTACAAGTCGCCATCCGCCGTCGTTTCAACCGCTATGTCGTGGTGAATGAACTCGCGCTTCACCTTGTCGCCGAGCAGCCGGTCGAACTCGGCCCAGAACTCGTCCTCAAATCCCGGAAGGAAACGGCAGTCGACCTCGGCGGTCGCCGTCTGCGGGATGACATTGACCTTGTAGCCCGCCTTGAGGCCGGTGGGATTGGCCGTGTTCTTCAGGGTCGCGCCAACCATGCGAGCCACCGGACCGAGCTTGCCAACCAGGCTCCCAGGGTCCTCCGGGTTAAACGGGATGCCGATCGCGGCACATGCCGTCTCAAGGAATTCTCGCACCGATGGGGCGAGTTGCACAGGCCACTCGTGCCGCCCGATGCGAGCGACAGCCTCCGCCAGCGCCGTTACGGCGTTGTCGTTCTGGATCATGGAACCATGGCCGGCCGTGCCCGATGCGGTAAGGCGCAGCCAGGCGATCCCCTTCTCAGCGGTCTGCACTACGTACAGGCGCTGGTCGCCGATCGCGACGCTAAAGCCGCCAACCTCGCCAATCCCCTCGGTGACGCCCTCGAACAGGTCGCGATGCTCCTCCACGAGATATTTCGCTCCCCAGTCACCGCCCGCCTCCTCATCGGCCGTGAAGGCGAGGACGACGTCCCTTGCTGGCTTGCGGCCCTCCCTGAGGCGCTGGCGGGTGACCGCGAGGACGATCGCGTCCATGTCCTTCATGTCGACCGCGCCGCGCCCCCAGACGAGGCCGTCTTCGATTTCGCCTCCGAAGGGATGCTTTTGCCAGTCAGCTTTGTTGGCTGGCACGACGTCGAGGTGGCCGTGAACGAGGAGGCCTGGGCGGCTGCGGTCCTCGCCCTCGATGCGCGCGACGAGGCTGGTCCGCTTGTCATGTGACTCGACGACAGTCGGCGTAAGCCCCACCTCGCTGAGCAGCCCGGCGACGTACTCGGCCGCCTTTCGCTCGCCCGGACCGGAGTGATCCCCAGGATTGGTGGTGTCGATCCTGATCAGCTCGCGGCACAGTTCCGCGACCTCATCCTCGGCGTGGGCACTTCGTCGGTCAGCGCTCTCAGTCATCATCCCAGTTTCGCACCGCCCGGCGAGCTTTTCACGGCGGGTGCGACTTGGGATCGAGCAGGTCACGCACGGGCTGGCGACCGCCTTGCCAGGCCCGCCGGCCTTGCGACAGTGCTGGCGCCATCGCCGCGATCGGAAAATGTACGCTGTGTGCCACCCCTGTCACGATCGCAGCAGCAATGCCCCACTGCCCGCAAGGTCTCGTGACAGCGATGGCGCATGGCTGCTCCTGCAGCAGCCATGTCCCGGCACCGGAGGCCTTCTCAGTGACGAAGGAGGTAAGTGACATTGGTGCCAGCAGCCTTCGCGCACCGCCGGTCACGCCAGCACCGGGCACCGGGCACCGGGCACCGGGCACCGGGCACCGGGCACCGGGCACCGGGCACCGAGCCGCGTACCCCTGTCTCCCGTGCTGGCCACCCTCGTCACAGCACCTGCCAGTCACTCAGCGACCGCGATGCGCCTAGGCATCTACGGTCGCCCACCGCAACGCAATAGTGACTCTTCGACACGCAGCTGCACGAGGGCGGCGTAGCGGGAGCCTTCGCTCAGGTCTCACTGGAACTGGTTCGCCAAGGACCCCCAGGTTTGCTAGCCTGAGCCAGCCGACGTGAACGACGGCGAGTCCGGGTGGCGGAATAGGCAGACGCGCTAGCTTGAGGTGCTAGTGCCCCAAAAGGGCATGGGGGTTCAAGTCCCCCCTCGGACACGAAAACCCGCGCATTTTCCCCGATTCCACCACCGCTTGAACACGCGGCGGTGGGATCTCCCCCTCCGGGGAGGACTCACCGGCCTGCGTGGTCAAGTCCCGTCCAGGGAACTCGAATCAGTGGGGAATCCCCCGCACGCACACTGCCAGTACACGACTGCGGATGGCCCTGCCGTCCGCATCGCGGCCGGTCCCGCTCCCCTTGCTGGGAGGCGGTCATGACCGCGTCGGCCCTCGCTCCCGTCATCCCCTCATCCGCCGTCCCGGCAGGCCGACAGCGTGCCAGGGTCGTTGGGGGGCCGGCCGCTGCTGGCCCGCCAGGTGCCGGTCGTAATGATCAGAATTATTGCGGCGAGAGAGGTAATCCGTTAGAGATAGATTTCGGGCCGCGTGACGGACTGGCGTGGCGGCCCCCTGGACGGGAGAACCCTTCATGCGTGCTTTGCCTGGCGCTGGCCGGGTGCGGACGGCCGCGATGACCGCGAGCCTCGTGCTGGCAACTGGACTTACCTCGCTTGCCACCGCCGCGGGCGCGACGGCGGCGGCGCCCGCGGTACCTTCCGGCACGGCGAAAGCGCGCGCGGTGCAGGCGACCGCGATCGACCCGGACGTCATCGTCCACCCGGACGCGGCACGCGGGGTCGGCGTGCAGCCCGCCGCCGCCCCGCCCGCCGGGTACAGCCCGTCAGACCTGCGCAGCGCCTACAACCTGGCGTCTGCGGCCACGTCCGGCGGCAAGGGCGCGACGGTCGCGATCATCGGCGTGGACAACGACCCAGAGGCAGCGTCGGACCTGGCCGTCTACCGCACGCAGTACGGCCTGCCCACCTGCACCACGGCAAGCGGATGCCTGAGCAAGGTCAACGAGAACGGGGCCGCGCCCGCTGCCGCCGGCCGCGCCGGCGCAGGGGGACTTCTACGACCCGGATGAGTTCGCCGGGCCCGTCGATGCGGACATGGTCTCCGCGATCTGCCCCAGCTGCCGCATCCTGCTGGTGGAGGCCCAGTCCTACAACGTCATTGACATGGGGACAGCTGTCGATTCCGCCGTAGCTCTCGGTGCCAGGTTCGTGATCGTTGGCTGGGACGAGGTCGACAATATCAGCGTCGCGGCCGACGAGAAGTACTTCGACCACCCGGGCGTCGCCATCGTCGCCCCGGCGGGCGACCAGGGATACGGCGGCGACCTTCCGCTGCGGAGCTACTACCCGGCGGACTCGGAGTTCGTCACGGCCGTCGGGGGTACCACGCTGACGAAGGCGCGGAACGCACGCGGCTGGACCGAGATCGCCTGGGGGCCTCCGACCACCGAGAACGGCCTGTACTCGACGGGGTCGCAGTGCTCGCTGTACTACGGCAAGCCGTCGTGGCAGACGGACACAGGATGCACGGGCAGGACGGCGAACGACGTGGCCGCTGTGGCCGATCCCGGTACGCCGGTGGCCTTCTACGACACCGATGCCGGCGCGAGCGGCTGGCAGCAGGGCGGCGGGACCACCGTGGCCGCATCCATCGTCGGCGCGGTGTATGCGCTGGCCGGGCCGCCCGCCCCGGACTCGTACCCGGTGAGCTACCCGTATCACGACACGGCTGACCTGTACCCAGTGACCTCGGGCAGCAACGCGCTGAGCGGCGACTGCCCGGCCAGCGCCGCCTACCTCTGCACGGCGGGTCCCGGCTATAACGGCCCGGCCGGCTGGGGTACACCGGACGGCACCGGCGCGTTCACGCTCGGGGGAGCCGATGAGGTCGCCATGATCAGCCCGGGTGAACAGTACGCGTGGGTGCTCCCCCAGGCGGTCAGCATCCAGTTGCGGGCGCAGGACTCGGCGGGCAATCCCCTCACCTATACCGCGACCGGGCTGCCGCCCGGGGTGACGCTGGATCCGGCGACCGGCCTGATCTCCGGGACGGTCACCACCGACTACAGCGGCACGGTCACCGCGACCGCGACCGACTCGGCCGGGGCCAGCGCCTCGGTGTCGTTTGCCTGGGGTGCCGAGAACGACTTCTCCGTCGGCTCGCCCGGAACCCAGCAGACCGAGCCCAGCACCACGGTGTCTCTGAAGGTGCCTTTCCAGGAGCCCGACAAGAGCGCCACTGACACCTTCAGCGCGACTGGCCTGCCGCCGGGCCTGACGCTCAACCCGAGCACTGGCGTCATCTCCGGCACCACCTCGGCCACGATCGCCAGCTACACCGTCATCGTCACCGGGCAGGACTCCGACGGCTCCACCTCGACCATCACGTTCACCTGGCGGGTGTGGAACCTGGTCACGATCACCATCCCGGGCCAGCAGCAGCTGACCGTCGGGGTCCCTTTCAAGACGACCGTGTCGGCGACCGACTCGGCCCCCGGGTCAACCTTCACCTACAGCGCCAGCAGCCTCCCACCGGGGATCACCATCAACCCCGCAACCGGCGTGATCTCCGGGAAGCCCACCGCCCTGTGGGACTCCGACCTCACAGCTTCCGGCCCCTTCCAGATCACCGCCACCGACGAGGCGGGGCGCAGGGCTCCGCCTACTCGAACTGGTACGTCGGCGGCCTGATCACGGTCCACACCGTGCCCGCGCAGGTGTCCACCGCCGACCGGGGCGTGAACCTGGCCTTCACGGTGTCCGATAACGCGAAGGGCGACTCGCTCACCTACAACGCGCAGGGCCTGCCGCCCGGGGTCGGCTTCATCCACGGGCCGTCCTATAGCTCCAGCGGGAACGCCACGGCAACGGTCCTGGCCGGCTGGCCGAGCACCCCTGGCACCTACCATGTCACCATCACCGCCTACGGGCACTACCCCGGATCCGGTTCGACGACCTTTACCTGGACGGTGAAGCCGGCCACCGTCACCCCGCAGGCCGGCCCGGTGGTGCTCGGCGGCGGGCACGACAAGTGCCTGGACGACACCGGCAACAGCGCCGCGAGCGGCACCAAGATCGAGGTGCGGACCTGCAACGGGAGCGCCGAGCAGCGCTGGCAGTATGACTCCGACGGCACCTTGCGCATCCACGGCAAGTGCCTGAACACCTACGCGGACCAGATCGTCGCGGGGACTCCCATCGTGCTCGCCTCCTGCACCGGCACGCTGCAGCAGACCGAGATGGAGCACTGGGTAGAGCTGTCGCTCGATTCCACCATCTTGAACAGCTCGGACTTCTTCTATGTCTGCCTGGCCGACCCTGACCCGACCGCGGCGAAGAACGGCGTCCAGGTAGAGGCCAGTGACACATGCGGCACCGCCGCCTCGACGTGGACGCTGCCGGCCGGGCCGGTTCTGTCCGGTGTGCCCGGGATGTGCCTGGACGACTACCACGACTCGACCGCGAACGGCGCCAGGGTGGACCTCTTTCCGTGCAATGGGACTAAGGCACAGGCCTGGACCGTCGCCCCGAACGAGACGCTGCAGATCGGCGGCAAGTGCCTCACCCTGCCCAGCGCCAGCGGTAGCGCGGGCGCGGCCGGAAAGACCCCGGTCCTGGAGAAGTGCACGGGGAGCACGGCCCAGAAGTGGTACATCGCGGAGCAGTGGGCCGGTGACACCTATGTCGATCCCCTCGGCGAGGATCTCCTCGGGATGAACCTGTGCCTCGCCCCGCCCGCCAGCCTCACCGCGAAGCCAGCGTGGCTGGTGATGGCTGCCACCTGCACGGAGCCGACCGGCCTGTGGCACGTCTGGTAGGAAGCACATGCTGAGGTGCGGGCTCCAGGGCGCTCGCCACGACCTCGCGGACGTCGCTGACCGGATGCACGTCCAGCTTCACCGCTTCCCGACACGAACGCATTTGCAATCCGCTCGCAGTCGCCCATATCGGCAGTTACTTGCGCGCCCTGCCGGTCTACACCGCAAGTCCCTGGCGTTGGGGTCTTCTCCGCTGGCGTCCGCCACCTCTGGCGTGCACGTTGATAATTTCCGACTTAAGCGCTGATATAAATATTTAGCACGCAGCAAGGAATGATTGGAACGTCATCCCCGAGTAAAAATTTCCCTTTAATAATTTGCTAACACGCGTCAATGCTGTAAGCATTGAAGTGCAGCACGCAATCAGGGGAGGGACATATGGGTAATCTTTCACGAAAGGCTGCTTTGGGTATAGCGGCCGTTCTTACCGCTGCCACCGCAGCCATCGCAGTGGCCGGGGTCGCCGGCGCCGCCCCCGCGACCACGATGGCGCCGACGTCCCGCGCGGTGTCGGTAGCCCTGGCCGCCACGGCAGCGCCTACGGTGCTCCTGGCGCCGATGGCACCGGCAACGGCGAAGGCACCGGTAGCTCCGGTCGCGGCGAACTGGCCATCCCACATGTACTGGCCGCTCGTCCAGCGCGGGGACAGGAGCGTCCGGGTAGTCAACCTCCAGTGCCTGCTCCGGCAGTGGCTCGGGGTGTGGCTGCCATGCAACACCCGCTTCACGCGAGACACGGAACGGGACATCAAGCTTTTCCAGTGGAAGCACGGGCTTTACCCGAGCGGAAAGCTGGATCAGCAGACCTGGCCAAGGCTCATTATCAAGGTCCGTTACGGCAGCCCTTATCATTTGGCCGTGCTCGCGGCCCAGGCCAGCCTGCGCATGGCCTACCGCTATCCGATCACCATCGACGGGACATTCGGACCGCGCACGCTCTGGGCGGTTAAGGACTTCCAGCGGAAGTACGGCCTCAAGCCCAACGGTATCGTCGGGCTGCTCACATGGAACCGAATGGTCCGCTATGAGTGGTAGTTCCGCCTGAATGCCGCAATGGCGGCAAGCGCCTGGCCCCGGTGCGAAGCACCGGGGCCAGGCGCTTGCCGTGGCTGGAAATGATTCGGAGGCCTCGCGAAGTCGCTCAAGGCCGGGTGACGCTACGATCGGCTACGCCGCAGACGGCGGCTAACATTCAGGGCCGCTACCACTGTTCACGGGTGCCAAGAAGGAGCGACAGCATGACCCGTCCCTCGGACGCTCAGGACCTCGCGGAGCTTGCGGCGCAGGAGCAGCGCCTTGTCTTCGATGAGTTCGATAACGCTACAGCCTGGGATCTCGGCGTCCAGCTGGTGACGGCGGCGCGGGAGGCCTCCCTGCCTGTGGTGGTGTCGATCACGCGAGGAGGGCAGCGGCTATTCCACGCGGCACTGGAGGGAACGTCACCTGACAACGACGACTGGGTGGAGCGGAAATCACGTGTGGTCCACCGGTTCGGGCACAGCTCGCTGTACATAGGAGCCAAGGCCCGGGCAGCGTCATCCACCTTCGAGGAACGCAGCGGACTCGACCCGGCCCGGTACGCGGCACACGGCGGGTCGTTCCCTGTCGTCGTGCGCCGGGTAGGCGTCGTCGGCTCGGTTACCGTGTCCGGCCTGCCTCAGCTGGAAGATCACAGGTTCGTCGTCGAGCAGCTCACCTTGTTCCTCGCCGACCGCGGCACGACAGCCTGACAGACGGCCCAGGCCAGCCGCACACAGCGCGCTGATGCGGTCCGGCCGGCCGTCGACGACCGCCAGGTCAGGTTCCGCGTCGACATCTAGGGCGACCTGCTCGTGTGGGACGGCGACCTCCCGCCCGTACCTCCCCGGTCAGACGAACAGCGTCTTGGCCGCCGTCCGGTCGACCAGTGCGCTCATTGCCGCGTCGTCCGGCCCCCCGGTGAACCGACTGGCCGCGTCGAGCACTTTCGGGAGCAAGTCCACGTCCCCCGCGCTGCACAGGAACACCCCGGGGCGGCTCATCGCCCACCATACGGCGAGATCGATGTCGTCCTGCTGCTCAAACGGCTCGTACCAGGTCGTCCGGGTGTGCGGTCGGCCCGCCCAGTGGCGCACCGCGATCGACTTGATCGTCTGCACCGCGACGCGCCGCTCGCGGCAGGTCTCGTACAGGGCGTTGAAGTTGTCGGCGTAGTACTGGCTCTGCATGGTGACGAAGTTGTAGGGGAGCAGCACCGAGTCGAAGTCGAACCGCTCGAGGCTGCGGCGGTGCGTCGCGGCGATCTGGCTGCCGTGGCCAGTCACCCCGATCCAGCGGATGAGGCCCTGCTCGCGAGCTTCAATGGCGGCCTCGAGCGCCCCGCCAGGACTCAGGGCGGTATCCCACTCGATCGGGTCGGCTAGGGCGTGCAACTGCCAGAGGTCGACGTGGTCGACGCCCATCCGGTCCAGGGACCGGTGCAGTTCCTCGCGGGCCCCGGCCGCGCTGCGCTCGTCGCCCTTGGTGGCCAGGAAGAACCGGCCCGGTTCGCGCTGCAGCCACGGCCGGATGCGCACCTCCGCCTCGCCGTAGCCCGAGGCCACGTCCAGATGGTTCACCCCGTGGGAGAGCAGGAGGTCTAGGGTCTCGTCCGCGACCCTCTGGGAGGCCTGCGCGAGAGCCGCCCCTCCGAAGATCACCCGGCTGCTCTGATGGCCGATACGGCCGAACTCCGCCTGTTCGATGGGCACGAGACCTCCTGAAGTGCCGAAGCGATTACTCTCTGCATTATATTATTAACATAGTGTGACGGGCGACCGGCCAGGCGGGACTGGCTGCCTGGCGATGAGCAAGCCGCCGGGCAGATCACTGCCGGCACGGACGACCCAGGTGCCATGAGAAGGGAACGGTGTGCCTGACAAGCTTGCCGCGCTGGCCGGCCAGCTAACCGAGCGTCTGGCCGGATTGGGCAGCGCCTTGATCGCGTTCTCCGGCGGGGTGGACTCCTCTGTGGTCGCTGCGCTGGCCGCCCGGGCGCTCGGGGAACAAGCCCTCGCCATTACCGCCGTCTCGCCTGCCCTCGCGTCAGGAGAGCTGGACGGCGCCCAGTCGGTGGCCCGGGCCGTAGGCGTCCGGCACGAGCTGATCAGCACGGCTGAGCTGGACCGTGACGACTACCGGCGCAACGACCGCTTCCGCTGCTACTACTGCAAATCCGAGTTGTACGAGCGGCTGGCCGCGCTGGCACGGCGCCGGGGATTCGTCGCCGTGCTGTCTGGCGCCAACGCCGATGACACGGGTGACTGGCGGCCCGGGCTGCGAGCGGCGGCCGAGCACGGGGTCCGGCATCCCCTGCTAGAGGCGTCCGTGGGCAAGGACCAGGTGCGGGCGCTGGCGCGGCACCTGGGGGTTCCGAGTGCGGACAAGCCCGCGTCGCCCTGCCTGGCATCGCGGCTGCCTTATGGCACACTTGTCAGCGCCGATGTGCTGTCGCAGGTAGACCGGGCCGAGCTGAGCCTGAAGCAGCGCGGCTACCGCGAACTGCGCGTGCGGCATTTCGGTGATCTCGGCCGGGTGCAGCTTGGCGCGGCGGAGTTGCCGCGGGCGGCGGAGCCGGACGAGCAGGCGGCGGTGCTGGCCTGCGTCCGAGAGGCTGGATATCAGCGCGTGGAGATCGACGAGCGGCCGTTGCGGTCTGGTTCGCTGAACCTCGACATCACGCCGGTCAGCCATGCCGACTAAGAGTCCCGGTATGCCTGGGGCGCCCGGCATGCCGAACAAAGCAGTCGGCATGCCGACTGGACCGCCGAGGATGCCGAACGGAGGGCCGCCCGAAACGGAGGCCGGGGCGGCGGGCGTCCCGCTGGGCGAGTTCGCCCTGCTGGACGTAGATCGCCGACGGCGGACCGGCGTCCCGGAAGTGGTTTTCGGCGAAGCCAAGACGCCCGAGCAGATCTTCGCGCTCCTGGCCGAGTTGCGGGCCCGAGATCCGGAGGCACCGGCTCTGGCGACGCGCTGCCCCTCCGGCGTCCTAGACAAGGCGACCACCCGTTTCCCTGGCGATGTCGTGCACGCCGATCGCGTGGCCGGAACGGTCGCCGTCGGGCCCTTGCCGCCCGCGCGCGGCAACGTGCTGGTTGTGACGGCCGGCACCACAGACCTGAAAGTGGCCAGGGAATGCGCGGTGACGCTGGCCGTGCTGGGCGTCCGCGCGGATGTCCTCGCTGACGTGGGCGTAGCCGGGCTCGGGCGGCTACTGTCGCGGCTAGAGGACCTGCGCGCCGCCGAGTGCGTGGTGGTCGTGGCCGGGATGGACGGTGCCCTGCCGAGTGTGGTCGCCGGACTGGTTAGCGCGCCGGTGATCGGCGTGCCGACCAGCGTCGGCTATGGCATCGCGGCGGGCGGCCTGGCCGCAGCGGCCAGCATGCTCGCCTCGTGCAGCCCGGGTCTGGTCGTCGTCAACATCGACAACGGGTTCGGGGCGGCCGCGCACGCCGCCAAGATCACCCGCGCGGTTCACCGATGACGGACCGGCCGGGTGTCGCCTACATCGATGCGACCGCGGGCGTGGCCGGCGACATGCTGCTTGCCGCTCTGCTCGATGCGGGCGCTGACGTGAAGCGGGTGCGCGGAGCCATTGCCTCACTCGGCGTGCCCGGCCTCGGGCTGCGGACCGAGACCGCCCGCCGGGGCGGCCTCGGGTGCCTACGGGCCGTGATCATCACTCCGACGGCGACCGACCGCCAACGGCACCTCGATGACGTGCTCGAGCACGTCGGCGCCAGTGACCTGCGCCCGGCCGGGAAGGATCTCGCGACACAGGTCTTCCGGCTGCTCGCCGAGGCGGAGGGGGCGGTACATGGCGAGCCACCCGAAAACGTGCACTTCCACGAGGTGGGTGCGTTCGACTCATTGGCCGACGTGGTGGGATCGGCGGCCGCACTGGAGGATCTCGGACTGCTGCGGCCCGGAGCGGTGGTTTGCTGCTCGGCGCTGGCCGCCGGAAGCGGATTCGTCACCAGCGGGCACGGCCGCCTTCCGGTGCCGGCTCCCGCCGTTCTCCGTATCGCCGCCGCGGCCGGCCTGGACCTGGCCAGCGGCGACCTGACCGGTGAGCGCACCACCCCGACCGGTGCGGCCCTGCTCGCGGCAGCGGCCACGCCGGCCGGCTTTCCAGCCATGACGGTACGCGCGGTGGGCACCGGCGGTGGTGGCCGGGACACCCCGGACCGGCCCAACATCACCCGGGTGGTCATTGGGGCATCCGGCGCGGAGCCGGACCTGCACGAGGGCGACGTGACCGTCGTCGAGACCACAGTCGATGACCTCGACCCCCGGCTGTGGCCTTCGGTCCTTCAGGCGGTACGGGCGGCCGGCGCCTGGGACTGCTGGTGTACTCCGATCGTCGGCCGGCACGGCCGACCGGGACAGGTCCTCACCGCCCTGTGCGCTGAACCCGTCCGTCGCCCCGTGGCCGCCGCTATTTTCGCCCACACCGGGACGCTCGGTCTCCGCTGGTCCCGGATGAACCGGCTGACCGCATCCCGGACGTCGGTGGCAATGGAAGTGGGACCGCCAGGCAACAGCCAGGTCGTTACGGTCAAGGTAGCCGACACCACAGATGACCTCGCGGGCTTCGGAACGGCCACGGCGGAGTTGGCCGAGGCGGAAGCTGCTGCCCGAGTCCTGGGCTGGCCGGTGCGGGTCGTCTGCGAGGCCGCCGTCGCGCAGTACCGCGCCCAGGCAGCAGTCCAGCGATGAGATGGACCCGGTGCCGAGGTGCCGCCAGGCCTGTCCGGTACAGGATGCTGTTAGCTCACGACCTTGTAGTAGAGCCATGAGCCGTAGGTGCTCAGGTTGCTGCTGTCCGGCCCGTCGAGGTGCATGCGGGCGGACGCGCCCGTGGGCCAGCCGAGGCGCTTCACGGGCATGACAAAGTCAGGCCCGTCTGGCGCTGCATCGAGCCAGACAGCATTGCCACTGATCGAGACACACGAACCGGCCGACAGCTCCTGCCGGGAAACGGAAGCCACCGTTGGTCCGGGCAAACGAAGATCTTGCCTGGACCAACGGCGGGACTACCCGGTGATCTGAGTCAGATCGCGCGGACGTGCTCGGCCTGCGGACCCTTCTGGCCCTGCGTGATATCGAACTCGACCCGCTGATTTTCGTCCAGGCTGCGGTAGCCGTTGGACTCGATCGCGGAGAAGTGGACGAAGACGTCCTGGCCCCCGTCATCGGTACTAATGAACCCGAAGCCCTTGTCCGAGTTGAACCACTTGACCGTTCCCTGCGCCACGCGCATTTCTCCTTGCCTGCAGTGAGGCCCCGCACCGCGCGGAAGCCCGGCAGTAAATCCGCGCGCGTCACGAAGCACGTACGCAGAAGCTGCAACAAGCAGTATACAGCTACCTCGGGGGCCGGACCATTTCCTTCTGGCAGCAACGCGTTCGCGCGGAGCCTAACTGGAGCATCGACAAGCTCGCCGGGCCTGCCGGCCAACGTGGTGCCGGGCGGCGACCACCGCCACGGCGCCCTCCAGACGGATCCGGCCAGCGCGCTTGATCAGCTGACCGCGGCGGCGACGCCTGACTCCCGTATCCGCCTGACCACGGACCCGGCCGCGGTGCTCGATACCACTCGGCCAGGGCGCGCAGCCGTGCGTCTCCCGCTGGGACGACGGCGGCCACTGGTCGCTAGCTGTAACCGGGGAGGCTCAGCTCTCGCCCCTTCGTCACCAGCGGCCCATCAGGGCGCGGTGGCTTGCGAGCGCCGCAGTCGCATGTGCCTCCAGTGACGAGGGACGGTCCCTTGCACTGGCGGCCGTCCCGCCCACGCCGCAAGCCTCCCGGATCACCGCCCGCGCCACAGCCTCCCGGATCACCGCCCGCGCCACAGCCTCCCGGATCACCGCCCGCGCCACAGCCTCCCGGATCACCGCCCGCGCCACAGCCTCCCCAATGATGCGGGCCCCAGGTGCCGCATGCGGGCCAGCCGCCGCCGCGCGGCCGGGCCGACTTATGGCATGGGCCGACATATGTCAGAAAATGCACCAAGATCAGGGGCACAAACCATGACACAATGCACATATCGGGGTACATTTTCTGACATAAGACGCTTAGTGGGGTTTAGCTACTTAGCGCTACGCCGGGTCGCTTGTGCCGTGTCCCTTCCTGAAGGGTCTCGAGTGCGTGAAGTTACCGTCTGATGTCTTTGGGGCCTGGATGGGACCCGGATGGGGTCCGCATGGGGTCCGGACGGGGTCCGGACGGGGCCTGGATGGGACCCGGATGGGGTCTGGACGGGCAGAACTGGATGGGACCCGCATGGGGTCCGGACGGGGCCTGGATGGGACCCGGATGGGGTCTGGACGGGCAGAACTGGATGGGACCCGGATGGGGTCTGGACGGGCATAACTGGACGAACGTAACTGGACGGGCGTAACTGGACGGTCGTATTAGGTAAGCGGAATTGGCGGAAAGCAGCGGCGAGTAACGCGACGACGATTCCTGGGCAGAAGTGGCACAGCCCGACCGCCAGGTACAACCGACCGCCAGGTACAACCGACCGCCAGGTACAACCAGGTGCCGGTAACGTGCGCCGCTTGGAACGGGTCGCCTGGCGGTTACCGGCCCTGCGGTAACGTTGCAGGTCAGATGGCGGTATGCGGCGCGAACAGAGCGTACCGGAACAGTTCCGTAAGGCGGCACAATTTTCCGCGCCATGGGGGAAAACGGGCTGATGATCGGCCATTGCACGGAAGGAACCCGCAGGGCCCGCAGCCGTCAAGGCCCTTGCGCGGGCGGCCTTGGCGGCCGAGCGACAGGGGCCGAGTAGGCCGAGAGCAAGGAACAAATCGAGACAGAACGCCCTAGCCATACCGGATACCCAGCTGACTCTATCTAACGCTCGGCGAAGATGCCCGGGGATCACGTTTTACGCACCGTCACTCCGGGGATGGTGAGACCCGAGTGACGATACCAGTGAGTGAATTCCCTCACCGCTCTTTGCCGCCGGAAGTGCGGCGAGAGCTGGGAGAGTGGGCAATTCCCATCCAGCGAATAACTTCCGAGCAGGTCATCAAAGCTTTTCCTTTAACGGAAGGTCCTCAGATGGAGAGCGTTGTCAACGACTACATCAGCCGCGAAGTCGTCCAGGATCCGGCGCTGCTACCGCTGTCGAATGATACGTCCCTGCTGGAGGGAGGCATCCTCGATTCGCTCAGCCTGCTCCGGCTGGTGGCCTTCCTGGAGAAGCAATTCAACATCACGGTGGGCGAGTCTGACCTGCTCCCGGAGAATTTCAACAACGTGAATACTATCTGCACCTACCTCCGGGCGCGGGAGCTGGGAAAGCAGGAGGTGGCACGTGGATAAGGACCGCGCGGAGAGGCTGCTGCGCAGCGTGGAAGGCGTGGCCTACTGGGCGGCAGTGGCGCCCGCGGTGGCCTGCCTTCCCGCAGCCCTGGGCTATCGCATCGCATGCTGGCGCGGTGACTGGAACTTTCGGGCCAGGCACCAGAAGCGCGCCGACCTCGAACGCAACCTGCGGGAGTTTCTCGGTGAAGAGCTCACCCCGGACGCTGTGGAGCGGCTGATCAGGCAGTGGTTCCGTTTCGACTCCTGTGAGGTGATCGACGCGATGCGGTTGCGGGGCCGGGCGGAGCCCTGCGGCGGTTGGTCGAGATCCGCGGGCGCGAGCACCTGGATGCCGCCCTCGCGGACGGCAAGGGTGCCATCCTCTGCTCCGCTCACTTCGGCTCCTACGACTGCTCCTTCTCGCTGCTGGGTGCCACCGGCCTCCCCGTGACCACCATCGGACGATGGCAGCACAACTACACCGTGGGCATGTCATCAGCCGAGCGGCGGTTCTGGGACCTGGTCTTCGCCAGGCGGATGCGCCGCCACCGGCACAGGCCAAACATCGAGCCGTGGCCCGGCCGGGTCGGGGTCGCGGCGCAGGCGGCGGCCGTCTTGCGCGCCAATGAGGTCCTGACAATCGCGATCGACGCACCGCCGCTGAGAAGCGACATGGCCCGCACCGTGGAGGTGCCCTTCCTCGGTCGCCGGGCCACCCTCCTGCCCGGGGCCGTGACGCTCGCGAGGCTAACTGGCGCGCCACTGCTCATGGGCTTTATGTACCGCGAGGCGGACTACCGCCATCAGGTGCTGGAGATCTCCGCGCCAGTGGAGTTGCCGGCGGAAGACGACGAGGCGACGGCATTCGCCCGCTGCGCCGCCGAGGTGAGCACCGCCATCGAGCGCAGCCCCGCCCACTGGCCCTACTGGGCGAGCAGGGGCGACCTGTCCGACCTTGGGCTGATCCAGCCGGAAAGGGACGAGGCACCACTGGCCCTGGAGCCAATCATTCTCCCAGGTAAGGGATTCCAGCATGATGAATCCGCAGATAGCGTCGCGACTCGAGGCTGACTTATTACTCCTTGGCGAAAAACAACGCTTTGCTATCAACGAAGGGGTTCTGCATATGGCTATATCCGTATCTCCGGGTCAGGCTGAGGGATATGGCGACGTTCTGTCACCATTCGCGATGGACGGCCAGGACTTCCGCGACCTGGGTCACCGGCTCGTGGACATCCTGGGGGCCTACCTTGAGGCACTGCCAGAGAACCCGGTGTACAGGCCGTTCCCCGATGAGGTGCGACGGCAGATCGAGGAGATGCAACTCCCCGCAGAGGGAATCGAACCCGATAAGGTTCTGGAGTTCTTCATCCAGCACGTGCTGCCGTACGGACGTGGCCAAAATCATCCCTGTTTCGCCGCCTTCGTGGACCCTGCGGCATCCAAGCTGAGCATGCTGGCGGCCTTTGCCTCGGCGGCGACCAACACCAGCGGTGCCGGCGGAGAGTACGCGGCCATATATCTGGAACAGCTTGCTGTCCGCTGGCTAATGGAGCTCATCGGCTTCCCCCGTGACGGGAGCGACGGTGTCCTCCTCGGCGGCGGCTCCGACGCGAACCGGCACTGCATGGAGGTCGCGCGTCACTGGGGTGCCCAGGCTAACGGCTGGGACATCAGGGACGAGGGCCTTCAGGGGCATCCCCGGCTCACCATGTACATGTCGACGGAGGGGCATTCCTGCCTGGAGAAGTCTGCCTTCACGCTCGGGCTCGGCAGCCCTCGCAAGGTGGCCGTTGACCAGGACTTCCGAATGGACCTGGCTGATCTGCGCGCGGCGGTCGAGGCTGACCGCCGCGCGGGTCACTGTCCCTTCCTTGTCGTGGCGAACGCCGGAAGCGTGAAGACGGGAGCCATAGACCCGATCGACGACCTCGCCGAGTTCTGTCGCCAGGAGCGCCTCTGGCTGCACGTAGATGGTGCTTACGGCGGGTTCGGAGCGCTCGACCCCCGGCTCGCGCAGTGGTACGCGGGCATGGATCGAGTTGACTCCGTCGCCCTCGACCCGCATAAGTGGATGGCGGTGGCCATCGGCTGCAGCTGCGCCATGGTGCGGCGGGGCGAGCTTCTGCAAGAGACCTACAAGCTCGTCCCCTCCTACCTCAGCCTGACGCCGGGGAAGGGGTTCGCTGGCCACATCTGGTACTCCCACCGCAGCGCAGAGCAGACAAGGGATTCCGGGAGGGCACTCAAGACGTTCTGGAATATCCAGCAGGCGGGCAGAGCCGGACTGGAAAGCCACGTCAGGCGGCATGTCGACCTGGCGCGGCACATGGAGAAGATTATCGAGGCCAGCCCTGACATGGAGCTGCTGGCAACAGGGCCGCTGACCGCCGTCTGCTTCCGCTACGTGCCTCCGAACTGCCCGGGAAACGACCAGAGCCTGGACCTGCTGAATCAGGCGATCATGGAGGACGTCCAGCTTGGGGGGCGAGCATTCCTGGCCGGAACCGACATCCGCGGCCGCTTCGCCCTGCGCTCCTGCGCCCTGCACTACGCCCTGAACGAGGATCATGTGGAATCCATCGTCGACGCCGTGCGTGACGCCGGGTCCCGTCGCCTCTCGGGCGGCATGCCATTCCCGAAGCTGACCTTGCCGGATGGCGCGGGCCGCCAGTCGCGGGACTGACGGGCGGAGGACTGCAAATGCGCACGGTAGCCAGTCCCGGCGACAGCCGGGAGAGTTCCGCGCAGGCGGGGGCCGACCACAGCCCCGCGCCGGCACTGTCCGCTGAGCGGCTGCGCTTCGCGCTCGCGCTCGCGCTGGGCAAGGGGGCGGGGGCTGCGGGCAGGCTCCTGAATATCGGCGGCGGGACGAGCTTGCCCGGCACCATTGCCCGGCGCATAGACCCGCTCATACTGCAAAAGGTCTCCACGGCGAGCAAAGCCAGCAAGGCGGTCATCACAGGGAGCAACGGCAAGACAACGACCTGCAGAATGCTCGCCGCCCTCGCGCAGGCCGCCTCCATCAGCGTCGCCCATAACCGGGCCGGGTCGAACCTGCTCGGAGGGGTGACCTCGGTTGCCGTGCGGGAGGCCGGCCTGCGGGGCACGATCGACGCCCAGTTGCTTCTGCTAGAAGTCGATGAGGCGACAATACGGCGGGTGGCGCCAGAGGTGGCGCCGGACATGGTCCTCATCACCAACATCTTCCGCGACCAGCTTGACCGCTTCGGCGAACTGTACGCGATGGCACGAATGCTGGAGGCCTCCATCGAGGCGCTGCCCGCGCACGCCAGCGTGGCTCTCAACGGCGACGACCCGCTCGTTGCGAGCCTGGCCCCCAACGCCCCGGCTCGCCGCCTGTACTTCGGCATCCGCGCGGAAGGCATCGGCACCGAGATGCCCGAGCACTCCGCGGACACGGTCCGCTGCGTGAGCTGCCAGCACGCCCTCGCGTACCACCGGGTGTACGTATCGCATCTTGGGGATTACGAGTGCGGCGGTTGCGGGAGCAAGCGGCCGGACCTGGACATCGCGGTCACCGAGGTTGCGACGTCGCCGGACGGGGGCTGCGACATGACCGCCGAGACACCAGCAGGAACCGTGCAGATGCACGTGCCCCTGCCGGGACTGCACAACGTGTACAACGCCGCCGCCGCGCTCGCCGGAGCCTTCGCGCTTGGGGTGCTGGAACCCGACACCGCGCGGTCTGCTCTTGCCAGCCTGCGCCCGGCGTTCGGACGCCTCGAGGAGATAACGGCGGACGGCCGCCAGGCGATACTGTCCTTCGTCAAGAACCCCACGTCATACAACGCCACCCTCCGGCTGATCCTGCAGCGCCCCGGCCGCAAGCACCTGCTGGCCGCGCACAGCAACACGGTGGTCGACGGGGAAGATTTCGCCTGGCTCTGGGATGTCGACCTGGAGCAACTCGTGCCAAAGCTCGGGAATCTGGTCATCAGCGGGACCAGGTCAGAGGAAGTCGCACTGCGCATGAAGTATGCCGGGGCAGGCGACACCGGCATGCGGGTGATACCGGGGCGGCAGGCCGCCTTGGACGCCGCCCTGGCCCGCACTCCGCCGGACGAGCCGCTGTACATCCTCGCCGGCTACACGCCGATGCGCGAGTTCCGCCGGATCATGCAAAAACGCGGCTGGGTACCGCCGTTCTGGGAGGAGTGACATTGGAACATGCCAGACCGATCTCGATCCGCATCTGCCACTTGTATCCGAGGCTGCTGAGCGTAGCCGGGGACCGGGGGAACCTGTTCGCCATCACCAGGCGGTGCGCCTGGCGGGGGATCCAGAGCAGCGTCGTCGAAGCCGACGTCGGGGACGTCCCCGACTTCACCGAGTTCGACCTGATCCTGCTGCACGGCGGCCAGGACTGCGAGATGCGGGTGGCGGCTCGCGACCTCGGGGAGAAGGCCGTATCCCTGCGCGAGGCGATCGAGGCTGATGCCGTCGTCCTGGCGGTGTGCGCCGGCTACCAGCTTCTCGGCAACTGCTATGCCCCTATTGAGGCGGCGCCGATCACCGGAATAGGGGTGCTGGACGCGGTCACCGAAGGCGGCAGCACCCGCTTCATGAGTCACATCGCAGTGTCGTGTGACCTAGGCCAGGGCGGCCAGCACCGCCTCGTCGGCTTCGAGAACCACAGCGGCCGCACTTATCTCGGCCCCGGCGCTGACCCGCTCGGGCAGGTCATCGCAGGGTCAGGCAACAACGGCGAGGACGGCACGGAAGGGGCCCGCTACCGGCAGGTGTACGCCACGTACCTGCACGGACCGCTACTGCCGAAGAACCCATGGCTGACAGATCACCTGATCTCCATGGCGCTGCTGCACCGGTACCGGGACACGGAATCGCTGGATCTCATGACACCGCTGGAGGACCAGGCGGAGGACGCGGCGCACGCCGCGGCGCTCAGGCTGGCCTGTCGGCCGAACGGAAGATGGCGGGCGGCCATGGCGGCCCGTCCCAAGTGGACGCGAGAGTGGACGCGAGCGGACAAGGAGACGGCATGGACTTCTCACTAACTGCCGAGCAGCGCGAGTTCAAGGCCGCGGCAGTCGACTTCGCCCGCCGGGAACTCGACCAGGACGTGGCGAAACGAGAGGATGCGGGCGAGCTTTCCCCGCAAGCCTGGCGTGCCTGCGCCCAGTTCGGGATCCAGGGCCTGCCGGTCCCGGCGGAGCTGGGCGGCGGTGGCGCCGACATCCTGACGACGGCCCTCGTCATGGAGGCGCTGGGATATGGCTGTCACGACAACGGGCTCATCTTCTCGCTCAATGCGCAGATGTGGACCATTGAGCTGCCGCTCGTGAAGTTCGGTGCCCCGGCCCAGCAACAGGCGTACCTGCCCGGGCTGATGTCGGGGGACCTCATAGGCGTGCACGCGATGACCGAGCCCGACTCTGGGTCCGACGCGTTCAGCATGCGGACCAGCGCCGAACGCCGGGGAGATCACTACGTTCTCAACGGGACCAAGCTCTACATCACCAACGCCCCGGTCGCGGACGTGGTGCTTGTCTTCGCCGCGCACCCGGGCAAGTCCAAACTGGCCGGGATCTCCGCCTTCCTCGTCGACAAGGCCACGCCCGGGTTCACCGTGAGCCGCAGCCTGGAGAAGATGGGCCTGCGGACATCACCGATGGGCGAGGTCGTGCTGACCGACTGCCTCGTCCCGGCCGAGAACCGCCTAGGGCCGGAGGGCGCGGGGATGGCCATCTTCAACTCGTCGATGGCATGGGAGCGCAGCTGCATCCTGGCCAGCGCCCTGGGCGTCATGCAGCGCCAGCTCGAGGAGTGCGTGAGCTACAGCCGGATGCGGAAGCAGTTCGGCCAGGCCATCGGGAAATTCCAGGGCGTAGCCAACAAGGTGGCCGATATGTACCTGCGGCTGGAGGCCGCCCGGCTGCTGATCTACCAGGCCGCATGGCTTGGGCAGCAAGGCAGCCCGGCGCTAGCCGCGGCGGCCGCGGCCAAGCTCTTCACCAGCGAGGCCTGGATCCAGTCCAGCCTGGACGCGATCCAGGTCCACGGAGCCTACGGCTACATGAAGGAAAGCGGCATCGAGCGCGACCTCCGGGACGCCGTCGGCAGCACCATCTACTCGGGCACCTCAGAAATCCAGCGGGTCATCCTGTCCGGGATGCTGGGCTTGTGAGCCAGGAAAGGGAAAAAGGGAAATGGCGCATCTGCTGCAGCACCTGCTGACCGAGAGCGCGGCGCGCGCACCGCGCTCGCCGGCGGTCGCCTCGAAAGGGCTGTTCCTCACCTACCAGGAGCTTGACCGGCTCAGCAACCAGGTCGCCCGCACGCTTATCGGCCGCGGCGTGGCACCGGGCGACCGGGTGGGAATCCTCGCCCCTAAGTCGGCCGCTTCCGTGGTGGCCGCGTTCGGCGTGCTGAAGGCCGGCGCATGTCATGTACCGCTGGACCCCAAGTCGCCCGCCACGCGGCTGTCGTCCATCATGCGGGACAGCGGCATCGGCGTAGTCCTGGCCGACGAGGAAACAGCGCCCCAGGCGGCCGCGCTGCGCGACAGCGTTCCCCAGCTCCGCGCCGTGATAGTGGCGGGTCCGCTGTGGGAGCCCGGAGGCTGGCAGCCAGCGGCGGCCCTGCCCGCAGGCCCGGCCGTACTGCCCTGGGAGACGGTGCTAGCGGAACCGGACGAGGCACTGGCGCAAGACCGGGCGATCGAGACCGACCTTGCCTACATCCTGTACACATCCGGGTCGACCGGCACGCCGAAAGGCGTGATGATCTCGCATCGCAGCTCGCTCACCTTCGTCGCGTGGGCCGCGACCTGCGCCGGGCGCAGCGAGCAGGACCGCGTCTGCAGCCCCGCCCCGCTCCATTTCGACCTGTCGGTATTTGACATCTTCGCCACCTGCCAGACCGCCGCCTGCATGGTCATGCTCCCGGAGATGACGTCTACCTTCCCCGCGCGACTGGCGGAATGGATGGAGCAGGAGCGGATCTCCGTCTGGTACTCAGTGCCCTCGATCCTCACGATGCTGGCAACTTACGGCAGCCTGGAGGGGTTCGACCTGTCCGCGCTGCGGGCGATCATCTTCGCCGGAGAGGTGTTCCCGGTCAAGCACCTCACGCGGCTGATGGCCGAGTTGCCAGGCGCGCGCTACCTCAACTGGTTCGGGCCGACCGAGACCAACGTGTGCACCTCGTTCGAGGTTCCGGCGGCTGAGGACGCCGCCGAGCTCACGGCCCCGGTACCGATAGGGAAGGCGTGCGCCAACACGGAGGTCTTCGCGGTCACCAGTGAGGGCGACCGGGTGTCGCGGCCAGGCGAGGAGGGCGAGCTCTACGTCCGGGGACCCGGCCTGATGGCGGGCTACTGGGGCCAGCCGTGCAAGACCCGCGAAGTGCTGGTCAGCAACCCGTTCCAGGAGGCGTATGACGATCCGGCCTACCGGACCGGCGACCTGGTGACCTTGGACGCCGACGGCAACTACGTGTTCCTCGGCCGCCGGGACGGCATGGTCAAGACACGCGGCTACCGGGTGGAGCTCGGGGAGGTGGAGGCCGCGCTCTGCACGCACTCGGCCATCCGCGAGGCAGTGGTACTGCCCGTGCCAGACGAGCTGCTCGGCAGCCGTCTGCGGGCCGTCATCGTCGCGGATGGCTCAGGCACCCTCACCCGCCAGGAAGTGCTTGAGCACTGCCTGCGGCGGCTGCCCCGCTACATGGTGCCCGATGTAGTGGAGTTCTGTGAGGCATTGCCCAGGACGTCCACCGGCAAGGTCGACCGTACCCGGCTTGCCCAGGTGTAGAGGTGCGCCGACGGCTGCGGCTCTACAGGCGCTCGAAGCCGCGGAACCGCTCCCAGTCAGTTATGGCTTTCTGAAATGCCTCAATCTCCACTTCGGCGGCCCGTACATAGTGAGCGACGACGTCCTCCCCGAACGCCTTCAGCGCTGCCTCGCTGCTGCCGAACAGCGCGACAGCCTCGGCCAGGGTGGCCGGAACCCTGGGCTTGGCCGAGACGTACGCGTTGCCCTCGAGCATCGGCTCCAGCTCCAGGCGGTGGTCAATGCCGTGGAGCCCGGCGGCGATCAGCGCCGCGACCGCAAGGTAGGGGTTCACGTCGCCGCCTGGAACTCTGTTCTCCAGGCGCAGCGCGTGCCCGCTGCCGACAACGCGCAGCGCGCACGTTCTATTGTCCAATCCCCAGGCCACGGTGGTAGGCGCGAAGCTGCCATCAGCGAAGCGCTTGTAGGAGTTGATGTTCGGGGCCAGCAAGACAGTTAGCTCGCGCAGCAGCGCTAGCTGCCCGGCGATGAAGCTATCCATGATCGGCGAGAAGCCGTTGGGGCCGTCACCTGCAAGGACGGCCTCGCCGTCAACGCCGCGCAAGCTGATGTGGATGTGGCAGGAGTTGCCCTCGCTGCCGTTGAACTTCGGCATGAACGTGAGGCTCTTTCCGAGGGAGGCCGCGATCTCTTTGGCGCCGTTCTTGTAGACGACGTGGTTGTCGCACGTCGTCAGCGCGTCGGCGTACCGGAAGGCGATCTCGTGCTGCCCGAGGTTGCACTCGCCCTTCACGGACTCGACGTACAAGCCAGCGCCCTCCATGCCACGCCTGATAGCGCCGAGCAGTGGCTCCGCGCGGTCCATGCCCAGGATCGAATAGTCGACGTTGTACTGGTTGACCGGGGCGAGGTCGCGGTACCCGCAAGCCCAGGCATCCTCGAAGCTCGTGTTGAAGGCGATGAACTCAAGCTCTGTGCCAACGAACGCGACGAGGCCGCGCTCCGCAAGCCGGCGGACCTGATCTTTGAGGACCTCCCGGGGCGAGACTCGCACCGGGCTGCCGTCCGCCCAGGCGACACCACACTGAACCATCGCTGCCCGGTCCTTCCAGGGCAGGAGCCGGAGCGTCTCGAGGTCGGGAACGAGAACGAAGTCGCCGTAGCCGCGCTCCCACGAGCTGATCTCGTAGCCGCTGACCGTGCTCTGCTCGACATCCACGGCCAGCAGGTAGTTGCAGGCCTCGGCTCCGTGGCTGAGCACCTCATCGAGGAAGTACCGCGCCGAGCAGCGCTTGCCCGCGAGCCTGCCTTGCATGTCGGTGAGCGCGACGATAACGCTGTCGACCTCCCCAGCCGCGACCTTCTGCCGCAGACCTTCAACCGAGAGCCGCTCCTGCGATGTCGACATAGGAAATCCCCGATGCTTTGAATACGGACAATGCACGCTCGGCCATATAGCGTCCGCTCCCAGCCGACTGATGCAGCATGAAATCAGCACTGGCAGGTGGCGGAATCATTAGTCTAGCTCCTCAAACGGGCAGGTCAAGGAGCGGGACCACTTTCTTGCGCATTAGCATAATTTGCTTTCCTTACGCCGGATAGCGGCTTTCCGCTGCGGATAGCAGAAGATCGGTATCATTATCCAGAACGGGCCGTATTTCATCTTGTACGGCCTCGCGACTGACGACATGGCACAGATTGCGGCCGATTCTCCCGGACGCTACGCCGGTCGTCCCGGGTGGGCCAGTCCCGCGGCCCGGTGATCACCCCGATCCGCCGCGATCGCGCGCACGGTTACCTGGCCGGTTCCGGTAACAAGTGCTGAAACAAGATCTTGTTTCAGCACTTGTTACCGGGTGTCCTCTAGCCAGGCATTAACGAAACGTCAACATAGCGGATACATCTTGACTCAGATCGGCCTATTTGCTGCAATCAAAACAGGATAGTTTCTTAACTGTTTCAGAAACAAGTCCTACTAGCTACATCCGGCGGGTGACCCGCTCCCGCCGGACCGCTCGCCCGAAGGGATCGCCCGATCACTATGCGCATACCAAGAATCGCTATGAAACCGTCGTCACTCGCGCTAGCCCTAGCCGCCGCCACCGCGCTCGGATCTGGCGGCCTCGCGCTCGCCACCGCGGCACCAGCCGCCGCGGCAGGCTCCGCCTTCCCGGCCCACTTCGCCGCGCCCTACCTGCAGATCGCCTCATCGGACGCCGGGGACATGGCCGCCGACGAGGCCGCGACCGGCCTGAAGTACTACACGCTGGCCTTCCTCATCCCGCAGTCCGGCTGCACGCCGCAGTGGGAGGACGACGGCTCGGGCGTCGGTGCCTTCGCCTCGCAGATCAGTGCCATTCAGGCTTCCGGCGGCAACGTCATCATCTCCTTCGGCGGCGCAGCTGGCGGTGAACTCGCGCAGACTTGCACGAACGTCTCGCAGCTCACCGCCGCCTACCAGAACGTGGTGAACACGTACGGCGTCACCCGGCTGGACTTCGATATCGAGGGCGGCGTGCTTTCGGACACCGCCGCCACCTCACTGCGCGACCAGGCGCTCGCCGCGCTGCAAGCACAGGACCCGTCAGTGCAAGTCGACTTCACCCTCGCGGTCTCCCCGCAGGGGCTGCCCACCGGCACCGGCTCGGAGTACGCGCTGCTACAGGACGCCAAGGCCAAGGGCGTGAAGGTGTCCGTCGTCAACATCATGACGATGGACTTCGGCGCCGGGTCCAACGACCTCGCCGACGCCGAGTCCGCCGCGCAGGCCACCGCGGGCCAGCTGTCTGGCCTGTACGGGATCTCCACCTCGGCGGCCTACGGCATGATGGGCCTGACGCCCATCGCCGGGACCAACGACGACGGCACCTACTTCTCCACCTCGAACGCCCAGTCGCTGGAGAGCTTCGCCGCCTCCAACGGCGTCGCGGAGCTGTCCTTCTGGGAAGTCGACGGCTACGACAAGCCGACCGGCTACCAGTACTCGTCGATCTTCAACCAGATCACCGGGAGCAGTGGCGGCGGTGGCGGTGGCGGTGGCGGCACCGGGGCCACGGGGCCGATCACCGGATACGAGGGCCTGTGCCTGGATGACCGCTCGGCCAGCACCGCGGACTTCAACCCGATCCAGGTGTACACCTGCAACGGGACGAACGCGCAGCAGTGGACCGTCGCCGCCGGCAACACCCTGCAGGTACTCGGCGATTGCCTGGACGTCGACGCGGCCGGCACGGCAAACGGCACCACGGTCGACCTCTACCCCTGCAACGGCACCGGGGCCCAGGTCTGGAAGCCCCAGTCGAACGGCGAGCTGATCAACCCCAACTCCGGCAAGTGCCTCGACGACACCGGCTGGGGCGGCTCCGGCACCCAGGTCCAGATCTGGGCCTGCGCCGACACCGCCAACCAGCAATGGAAGCTGCCATGAAGCCACGACTTCTCGCCGTCCTCGCGGCGGTAGCGGCACCGCAGCCATCCAGCACATCATCGACGGCGGCAACGGCGCCACGGTCGACTCCGGCAGCACAGTAGCCGACCTAATCAGCTACAACTAGGCACAACGGACAAGACCCGGCCGCATCCGAGCAAGCCGATGCGGCCGGGCTCCCCTAAGTGGCGACAGGCGTGCGTGTCCGTAACGAAACTGTTAGCATTGCCCGTTTCGTGTTAGCAGCCCGTTAAATATCGAGAGGGCGGGGCGCCGCGAAACTACCGTTACTACTGTGGCGGTAGATGATCAGCAGCGTGTGCGGTGAGCGCGACGGGGCCTTCGCCGGTCCAGGCGATCGTCCGGGTACGGCTGGCGCCATGGCTGCGATGCCAGGCTTTCGAACGTTGGCTGCGAGCGACGCCGACGGTCCTGCACGTCGCGCTCGTCACCGGCGATGCCGACTGCGAACTGCGGGTCGACTGCCCCAGCTTCTCCGACCTTGGCGACGTGCTCACTCGCGTCTGCGGGTGCCGGGGTGTCGAGCTGGAGTCGGCCGCGCTCGTCTTTCACGAGGTCGCGGGATTTCGCCCGCGCGCAAGCACCGTCTCTGAAGGAGTGACGACGCAACGCCCCCACATGATGTGACCAGCGTGCTGATCGCGGTGCCATTGGCACCGCGCGCCCACTGGTCCGCGAACCGCCCCAATCACCAGGGAGCAAGCTAGAATATTGCGGACACATCCGGAATACGTAGCGCCCGCGGTGCGGCACTAAAGGAGCATGCGTGACGCAGGACTCACCAGGAGCCACGAAGGCTAGTGGCAGCAGCAAGCTCCCCGGCCTTGACACGAGCGTCGCGAACGCGGCCCGAATGTGGAACTACTGGATCGGCGGCAAGGACAACTTTCACGCTGACCGTGCGGCCGGGGACCAGGTGCTGGGGGCGATGCCCGCGCTGCCACTCGTCGCCCGGATGCTGCGGCGCTTCCTGACCACCACGGTGGACGAACTGGCGGCAGCGGGCATCCGCCAGTTCCTGGACATCGGAACCGGGCTGCCCACCGCCGATAACACGCATGAGGTGGCGCAGCGAGTCGCGCCCGAGTCGCGGATCGTCTACGTGGATCATGACCCGGTGGTGATCCGCCATGCGCAGGCACTGCTCACCAGCAGCGCAGCGGGAAAGACGGACTATATCCAGGCCGACCTGCGTGACTGGCCGACGATCTCGGCCGGCGCACAGCAGACCCTGGACTTCAGCCGCCCGGTCGCCGTCTTTTTGATCGCGGTGCTGCATTTCATTCTCGACGCGGAGGACCCGCACGAGACGATCTCCCAGATGATGGCCGACCTTGCGCCCGGCAGCTACCTGGTCATCGCGCATGCCGCCAGCGACATCGAGGCCAGTACGGCCGCAGCGATGGCCCGCAGCTACAACGCCACCTCATCGCTGATGATCACACCTCGGGACCGGGCAACGGTGGCCCGGTTCTTCGATGGCATGGAGATGACCGGCCCAGGCCTGACGCCGCTCGCCCAGTGGTGGGGATCGAGCCCGGCCACCACAGCCGACTCCGGCCTGAGCTGCTATTGCGGTATTGCCAAAAAGCCGTAGGGGACGACGCCCGAGCGGAACGGCGCACGCTATGACCGGACCCGACCGGGCCTGGTCTTTCAGCTGATCTTGGTGGGCTTGCGGAAGGCCTCGCGGCGCAGGTGGTTGTCCTGGCCGACGAATGCCTTGAAGTCCCCGAGGCGGTAAGCGTCGCCGGACTTGCGAAGATCAGTGTCAATGTGGAAGTCCTGGCGCAGATGGGCCAAGTGGCGCTCGAAGGCCGGGACGTCCATCGGCCCCGGCAGGCGGCGGAGGATCTGCTCCATCGTGAGGAAGCCGCCGTCGTCCCGGAGCACCGCGTACACCGGGTCGTGAGCGGCGCTGGACTGCTCGACCAGTGGGCGCGCAGTGCCCTGATGAGAAAAGGCGCGGCGTATCTGGTCTCCCAGCGCGCGCGCGACTGGCGGCGGGAAGGCGTTGCCGATCTGGCGGTACGTCGTCGTTTTGCGGCCGGTGAACTCCCAGTGGTACTCGCTGTCATCCCAGCCCTGGATGCGAGCGACCATCTGCGCGGTGAGCTTGGGCAGCAGGCTAACGGGGTCACTCGCAGCCGGGGCTGCGTCGGCCACGCTCAGGGCGTCCACACCCATCTCCCGCCAGGCGCGCTTCGCGCGGGTCGGGCCGAGGTCGGCACCACCATGCTTCTTGGACCCGCCGACAATGGTGGGAGCGATATCGTTGGCCCGTTCTGCCCACTTGTCCGCACCGGACCAGCCGCGCTCAGCCATAAGGTCCCTAAGGGTCTCGCCGACAGTCTTCGCGAGCTTGGGGCGGAGCTCGGGCCAGCGAAAGTAGCGGAAGTCGTCCGGGCGCATGGCAATGAGGACGAACCTTGGCCGAAGCTGCGGTACCCCGTAGTCGCAAGCATGCAGGAGCCGCCAGTCGCCGGCGTAGCCGAACTGGGTCAGCCGGTCCAGAACGTGCTGGCGATATGCGGAGAAGCGGGGCAGGGACAGGCCACGGACGTTCTCTAGCATGAGCGCACGGGGCTTGACGGTCCCGCAGAGCTCGATTGCCCAGGCGAAAAGATCGCGCTCGTCAGTCGCGCCCAACTGCTTGCCCGCGACCGTAAATGGCGGGCATGGCACGCCACCGGCAAGAAGGTCGATCCCCTCGTACTGGCTTGGATCCCACACGGAAGGGCTAGCGACGTCGCCCTCCGCGACCTTCCAGTGCGGCCTGTTGTGGCGCAGGGTGTTGGCTGCGTTCGGGTCAAGCTCGACAGCCAGTTCGTGCTCGAACCCTGCCACTTCCAGCCCAAGCGACTGGCCGCCGGCACCTGCGCAGATTTCCACGACCCGGTACCGCTGCACCCTGGCCTCCTTTTCGGCCCCGCCTGCCGCATGACCTACTGTAAGCATCTTGCCCCATCTTGGCCCTGGGCACTGTCCCGCGGCTGGACGGGCCGGGCGCGTGGTCTCACCAGGCGCTGCGCCCGAGGGCCGCAGGTCGGGAAGAGGGCCCTGGGGCTACTGTAAGAAAGATGACGACTACCCGCGGGCTACTGCTGGCGGAGCGGGCACGCGCCCAGGAGCGGGCGGCGGCCCTGGACCGGGAACTGGCGGGTATTTCCGAGGCCGCGAGCCAGCCGGGGACCGACGACGAGCACGACCCGGAGGGCGCGACGCTCGCGTTCGAGCGGCAGCACACCGCCGCGCTCCTCGCCCGGGCCCTGGAGCAAATCGCGGAGATCGACGCCGCCATCGGCAGGCTCGACCACGGCACGTACGGCATATGCGTCCGGTGCGGCCAGCAGGTCGGAAAGGACCGGCTGGCCGCACGTCCCGACGGCCGCCACCTGCCTCCGGTGCGCCCGGTTACTCTCCACCAGGGGGCAGGAAACAACGCGAGCGGGGCGCGCGCTGGATGCGCGCGCCCCGCTGGCCTGGGTTATGGCCGTGGCTTAACTTTCACGGGTAGATGAGGACTTCGGAGGCCTGTGCGCCGTTCTGGACGCTGTTGGCGGTGAAGCTGAGCTCCACGTACTGGTCGGTGGTTCCGGCCGGGAGCGGGATGGTGACGGTGTTGCCGGTGGAGGGGTTCCAGGTGTAGGTGGCGGAGGCCACGAGGGTGCTGAAGGTGGTGTCGTTGGCGGAGCCGAGGACGGACAGGGTCTGGGTCCTGGTCGACCAGGCCGTTGACGGGGGCAGGTCGATGGTGATGGAGCCCAGGGCCTGGACGGAGCCGAGGTTCACGGTGTAGGTGGCTGGCCAGGCGCCGTTGGTGGCTTCCCAGTAGGTGCTGGTGTTGCCGTCGACGGCGTTGGACGGGGTGTAGGTCTGGGTGTAGCTGGACGCGGTGACCGGGGCGTTGAGGGCCAGGTCGGTGGTGGAGCTGACGCCGGTGCCCGACAGGGCGACGGTCAGCGGGCTGCCCGTCGCGGTGGAGGCGACCGACAGGGTGCCGCTGGCTGCTCCGGTGGCCGTCGGCGTGAACTTCACGGTGACGGTGCAGGAGCCGCCGGCGGCGATGGAGGTGCCGCAGGTGCTGGCCTGGCTGAACGGCCCGGTGACGGCGACCGAGGAGACCGTGGCCGCGCTGGTGCCCGGGTTGGTGACCGTGATCGTCTGGGACGGGCTGGTCGACCCGGTGACCGTGCTGGCGAACGAGACGCTCGACGGTGATGCCGTCAGGGCGCTGCTGCCGCCAGTGGACCCGCCGCCGGAGAAGACCTCGAATTCCGACAGCTGGGCCGCGGTCCAGCCGGTGTTGGCGGTGAAGCTCAGCTGGACGTACTGGGCGCTGGTCCCGGACGGCAGGCTGATCGTCACGGTGTTGCCGGTGGCCGGGTTGAAGGTGTACCCGGCGGACCCGACGATCTGGCTGAACGTGGTGTCGTTGGCGGAGCCCAGGACCGACAGGGTCTCGGTCCGGGTGGCCCAGGCGGCCGCCGGCGGCAGGTCAAGGGTGACCGAGCCGATCGACTGGACCGAGCCGAGGTTGACGGTGAGGGTCTGCGGGTAGGCGGCGCCGTCGGCGCTCTCCCAGTAGGAGCTGGTGTTGCCGTCGGTGACGTTGGCCGGGACGTAGGCCTCGTAGTCACTGCTGGCGGTGACCGGCTGGTTCAGGGCCAGGTTAGTGTTGGAGGACGCGGTCCCGGTGCCCGACAGGGCCACGGTCAGCGGGCTGCCGGCCGCGTTGCTGGCTACCGACAGGGTGCCGGCCGCCGATCCGGTCGCGGTCGGGGTGAAGGTGACGCTGGCCGTGCACGACCCGCCGGCGGCGATGGAGCTGCCACAGGTGTTGGTCTGGCTGAACGGCCCGCTAGCGGACACCGACGACACCGACACCGCGCTGGTGTTCGGGTTGGACACCGTCACGGTCTGCGCCGCGCTCGCCGACCCCACCGTGGTGCTGGCGAAGGCCACGCTCGACGGGGACGCGGTCAGGGCGTTGCCCGTGGCGCTGGCACCCGTGCCGGACAGGGCCACGGCCAGCGGGCTGCCGGCCGCGTTGCTGGCTACCGACAGGGTGCCGGCCGCCGATCCGGTCGCGGTCGGGGTGAAGGTGACGCTGGCCGTGCACGACCCGCCCGCGGCGATGGAGCTGCCACAGGTGTTGGTCTGGCTGAACGGCCCGCTAGCGGACACCGACGACACCGACACCGCGCTGGTGTTCGGGTTGGACACCGTCACGGTCTGCGCCGCGCTCGCCGACCCCACCGTGGTGCTGGCGAACGACACGCTCGACGGGGACGCGGTCAGGGCACTGCCCGTGGCGCTGGCGCCAGTACCCGACAGGGCCACGGTCAGCGGGCTGCCCGTCGCGCTGGAGGCTACCGACAGGGTGCCGGCCGCCGATCCGGTCGCGGTCGGGGAGAAGGTGACGCTGGCCGTGCACGACCCGCCCGCGGCGATGGAGCTGCCACAGGTGTTGGTCTGGCTGAACGGCCCGCTAGCGGACACCGACGACACCGGCACCGCGCTGGTGTTCGGGTTGGACACCGTCACGGTCTGCGCCGCGCTCGCCGACCCCACCGTGGTGCTGGCGAACGACAGGCTCGACGGGGACGCCGTCAGGGCGCTACCGGGGCTGGTGCCTCCGCCGCCGGTGCCGGGGAAGACCTCGAGCTCCGACAGCTGGGCGGCGCTCCAGCCGGTGTTGGCGGTGAAGCTCAGCTCGACGTACTGGGCACTGGTCCCCGACGGCAGGCTGATCGTCACCGTGTTGCCGGTGGCGGGGTTGAACGTGTACGTGGCAGACCCGACGATCTGGCTGAACGTCGTGCCGTTAGTGCTGCCAAGGACCGACAGGGTCTCGGACCGGGTCGCCCAGGCGGTCGACGGCGGCAGGTCCAGCGTGAGCGACCCGATCGACTGCACCGAGCCCAGGTTCACCGCGACTGTCTGCGGGTACGCCGCACCGTCACTGCTCTCCCAGTAGGAGGTGGTATCTCCGTCGGTCACGTTGGAGGCGGTGAAGGTGTCTTCGTAGCTGCTCGCCGTGGCCGGCTGTCCCAGCGCCAGGTCGGTGGTGGGAGTGACGCCGGTGCCGGTGAGGGAGATGGTCAGCGGACTGCCTGGCGCGCTGCTGGCAACGGACAGGGAGCCGGTGAGGGGGCCACCGCTCGTCGGCGCGAAGGTGACGTTGGCCGTACATGAGCTGCCCGCGGCGATGGAGGTACCGCAGGTGTTGGTCTGGCTGAACGGCCCGCTAACGCTGACCGAGGAGACGGAGGCCGCATTGGGGCCCGGGTTGGTGATCGTAACCGCCTGTGACGAGCTGGTCGCCCCTGACGCCACGTCGCCGAACGACAGGACCGACGACGAATCGGTCAGCGAGCCTGCCTGCACCGGGTTGGGGTAGGCGGTGAGCACCGGGGTGGTGCTCCAGCCGGAGTTGCCGCTGCCGAGGTTGAAGGTGAAGGCGCCTGCCGTATCTGACGGGTACGCGTAGTTGTAGGCACCTGCCACCCCGACGCCACTGGCGGTTACCCCGCTCACGCTAGCCGAGCCCGAGGTCTCGGCCTGCATGACGGTCGTGCCCACGTTCTGCACGTTGACGTCGCTGATGTTCAGGCCACTGATGGCGTTCCCTTCGCCATCGCCGCTGACGAGTTCGAAGGCCTCGTAAGGGCTGTCCAGGATCGCGCCGCCGCTGTAATTCACGGTGACGCCAGTGAACGGGGTGTCGTAGGCGTCGAACTGGACCGCGCCCATCGGGTGGACCCAGTTCGGGTTGTACGCACCGGCGCGGATCAGGTAATTGCCCGTAACGTTGATCGTTCCGGTCAGCGGGACGAAGCCGGGCTGCAGGAACTGCTCGTTGGAGATGTCTATGCCGCTGCCCAGCGCGTTGTCGTCCGCCACCACATTGTTGGAGATGGTGTTGTTCGAGCCGCCGTAATCGGCGATGCCGTTGGCCAGAGTCGGCGCGACAATGGTGTTGTTGGCGAACGTGATGTCGGAGTCCAAGGCGGGGTACGACCAGATCGCCAGGCTGTCATCGCCGGTGCCGCGGATGAAGTTGTTCTTCACGGTGCAGTTGGTGGCGTTACCGTTGAAGTTGACGCCATCCGCGTCGGTGGACTCGATGACGCTGTTTTCCACCGTGCAGTTGCTGTTGCCGTACTGGAGCCAGAGCCCGACGTTCGTGTCCTGGATCCACAGCCCGTTCACCGTCCAGCCACTGCCCAGCGAGCCGTCAATCGCGTTCTCAACGCTTCGAGTCGTTCCGGCCGACCGTGTCGCCGAGGATCGCGAAGTTGCTGAGGTTGACCGCACCAGAGATGGCCGAGGTGTTGTCGATGAACTCGTTGGTCTTGATCTGCGAGTACCAGTCGCCGGCGCCCTCGATCGTCGCCGAGTTCACCTGGAGCGCGGAGCCCACGAGGAAGGTGCCCGCCGGGATCCACACCGCTTCGCCAGCGGCGTTCGCCGCGGTGATCGCGTTGCGGAACGCGCTGGTCGAGTCGTTCACGCCCGTCGGGTCGGCGCCCTCGCTGACGACCGAGATCGTGTTGGCCGGCTGGGTGAGAGCGGCCGGCACGTTGTAGAAGTCAGCCACGTCAAGCGTGTACGGGACGGCCGTGTCGCCCGAGTCCACCTCGAAGCGGACGGTGGTGCCCGCCGGGTATGTCTGGCTGAACATCATCCGGGCGTCGTCGTAGAACTTGTGGGTGTCGCTGCCGGTGATGCTCGGCGTCGAGATGTCACTGTAGGCCGAGGTAAGTGAGAGCTCCTGGCTGAGCTTGGTACCGTTCACGTACACCGACAGCGTGCCGGACTCGCCCTGGCTCAGCGCGTAGTGCAGGTCGAACGCGTTGGCCGGGTTGGTCAGCGTGAACTGCACGTACTGACCCTGGGCGGTCAGCTGCACCGCTTCCCGTCCGGATGCCTCGCTCGCCAGGGTGCCCTGGGTGAAGGACGGGCCGATGACCGTGCCGGTGTAGCTCCCGTTCTCCGCCTCGTACTCGGTGAACGGGACGGTCGCGCCCGTGCCACTCGGGACGTCGAAGGGGGACTGGGCCGTGTACGGTGGTGTGCCAGGGCCGGGTGTTGTGGCCGTTGGCGCCGCGACGGCAAGCGTTGGCGCCGCGACGGCAAGCGCGGACGCTGCGCCGAGCACGGTGACGACGGCTGCCGCTGTGGCGGTCAGTCGGAAGCGGTGGCGTCTTTCCCTGGCGGGCTGACCGCCTGGTGACTTGTGACGAGTGGACAACACGTGCATGCCTTTCCCTGATGGGGGGTATAGCTGCCGCCCTTATGGAAGGGGCGGTGGTGGCCGCCCTTATGGCAAGGGCGGTGGTGGCCGCCGCCCGGCAGGGGCGGCGGCAGGGATGGCTGCCGCGGCGAGCGCTGGGGGCCTGGATCAGCGCTGATCTTGGTGAAGTACCTGGTCAAGCGGAACATAACATTAACGACAAGGTAACGCAATAAGTAAACGATGACCTGAAAATTATCGACCTTCAGGCAAGCCATGCGCCTTATCGAGCCGCGACGATGGGACTCATGAGACTGATGGGACTAGTGGGGTCTCTTGCGGAACTTACCGACAGACTTCGGTCACCGGATCGCCTTCAAAGGCTAATCATTTGCAAGAATTTGCAGCAAGTTTCATGGCGGCGACTGCCGCAGCGCGACGCGTCAGCGTCACTGCGTCCTCCCGCCCGATGCCCGCCTGACCCGTTACCCCGCAACCTTTACGCGCCGCGCTCAGGGCGGCTCTCCCGGTCACCGGGCCCGGAATGGCTGGGACCCAGCCCGCGCCGAAGCCGCGACTGTCGGTGACGGTCACGCCCGGTCATGCCCGGTCACGCTAGCATAGCTAGTCTGGCCGGTATTGGCCACCGTGATGGACCGCCTGACCCCCTGATGGGGGTCATGACACAGCCGCCTGCCGAATGTAAGTTAGCAATGCAGGTCGGGGACGGGCATTTCCTTACTCCTCATTCGCGGAGGGGGGAGCGAATTATGGAGGTGGGGGGAGATGCCCGTCCTCGACGGCTCGATAGTACAGCTCTATTTTGGTTGGCGCGGCACGTCCCGCGCGCGCGTATTTTTCACGCACGCGCCCGAGGTACTGCTTGACGGTCTCCTCGCCGATCTCCATCCTCTTCGCCACGGATTTCATCGGCATGCCTGTAGCGTAGAGTTGAAGGACGCGTTTTTCCTGATTGCTGAGAGTCGGCCTGTCGGCGGCGTCGTCGGTAGCGAGGATGTAAGCCAGACGCGGGGAGACCCAGTCCCTGCCCGCGGCCACCTCCCTGATCGCCAAACGTATCTGGTCGGACGGCTCGTTCTTCAGGGCGTACCCCCGCGCGCCGGCGTGAATCGCTGCCCGGACGGCGAGCGGCCGCTCGGACGCCGACAGAACCAGGACCGCTGGACCTGCCGCGAGGATGGCGGCCACGTTGCCCTCCACGGTGGTCCCGTCGGCAAGGTCAAGATCGAGCAGGACGACGTCCGCGCTACGTCCAGGTCCAGCGAGCAAGGCTCCCACAGTCGCCGAGGTGGCGACGACCTGGATATCGTCCTCATCCTTCATGACCCAGCCCGCGAGGCTTTCCAAGATGATCGGGTGGTCATCGACGGCCGCGACGTCAATGACGTCGGTCACGAGGCACCGTCCTTCCGCCAGCTAACCTCGAGGCATCCCCCACCGGTCTCCGTCATAACCGTCGCGGCGTGCCAGCGCACCGCTGCGGGCAGGTCCAGCCCGATGCGCGTCAGGTCGGGCGGGTTTCGCGGCGGCAGGCCGAACGTCAGGTACAGCTCCGCATCATTGCCGGATGCGAGCACCGTGAGGATGACCTGATGCGGAGGCAGCGCGCTGAGTGCGGCTTCCACTGCCGTCAGGACCGCGTGCGCGATGTACGGGTGCGTAGTTCCCGGGTCGCCGATGAGCTGGACGGTCACCAGCAGGCCTCGCTCATGCGCGGCTCGCAGCGCCGGCTCCAGCGCGGCCACCAGTTCGCTGGTTTCGGCCGCCGGGCTGGCGAGGGAATGCCGCAGTACCGCCGCGTGCCGGGCACACTGCTCTCGTACGTCGTCCGTGGCGGGATCCAGCATCCCGTCGGCTATGCCGCGCAGCAGCGGAAGCGCCTGCCCCTCAAGCACCGCGAGCCTGCTGCGGCGCTCGTGCTGGATGGCGGCGGCTGCGGCACGCTCGGCCGCCGTCCTGCTTGCCAGCGAGGCCCGGCGCGCGGCCATGCTGGCGTGCGTAGCCAAGGTCGGGCGAGAGGCCGCGAAAGCGATCAAGATGGCCGCCATGATGTAACCAGAGGCCATGAGCTGGGACAGGCTCGTCGGGTTCAGCCCATCGTCTTGCAGGAGGAGCGCCCCATGGACGACGAACACGAGCAGCGCTCCCGGAATCCACACCCGGGCCGGACGGCTCATCACAACCAGCGCAAGCAGCCACGACGTGCCCAAGATACCCAGGTCGATGCTCCCTGGACCGCCATGCGGCCGATGGGTCACCCCGATGGCGGCCACGGCTGCGGCCGCGATCGTGATGGCCGCCGCCGTCTCGCCGGCGGCGAGACCGCCCGTGCGCATGCGCGGCACAAGCCATGCCGCAGCGGCGAGGACCACCAGCCATGCCGCGATCGCGACAGCCGGCTGAAGGTACTGACGCGAATTGGCCAGCACCTGGACCACCGCGACGGACGGCAAGACCACCGAAAGGAGCACGACCGCGCGGGTCAACCCGACCTCTACGGTGTCCCGCGCGACCTTCTGGTAGCTCACCACAGCAGGCTCTCCTGATCGAGGAAACTGCCGGCCTGCGCGCGGTCGCGTGAATCTGGCGGGCCCGCGCGCGGGGACGCGGGCCAAGACAGGCGCACCACAGTGCCATACCCCGGCTGTGACCAGATCGACGCCTGCCCGCCGCAGTCGGCGGCACGCTCCGCAATGGACCTCCTGAGGCCCAGCCGTGTCTGGTCGACGCGGGCAAGGTCAAACCCGATGCCCCTGTCACGCACGATCACATCCAGGCGGCGCGAGACCTCCGCGTCTGCCTCCAGCACCGTCTGGCGGACCTGTACCCACGCCTCCCCTGTCCCGGCGTGTTCAGCCACGTTTGACAGGGCCTCGCGCACGGCGTTCGAGATCGCGATGGCGACCCGTGGGGGTATATCGGGAGCTTCTCCGTCCTCGGTCTCGACGTGGACGTCCAGGCCGCGAGCGCTCATGTCGGCGGCGACAGCCCGCACCTCGCTGAGCAAGTCCGGCGACGGATGCCCGGCATCCGCGGCCAGGTCACCGGGGTCCGTGAGCGCGACTTCCATCAGGGCCACGTCCCCCCGGCACCTGTTCACCACCTCGGCCAAGTCATCGCCTCCGGCTCGCGCCAGCGCGGTGAGCGTGTTCAGGACCGTGTCGTGCAGCAGGCGCTCGTGCTCGCGGCGTTCTGTCGCCCTGCACAAGATGGCGTACTGCGCGCTGGCGGCTTGGTCGGCCCGGTTCAGTTCGGCGTCCGCGGCGGCGGCGCGCCCGTAGAGTTCCTGCCGGGCATAGATATGCAGCAGCCCGATGATGATTAGCAAGATCACTGCCCCCGCCAGCGTCCCAGGGTCCGAAACGGGCTGCAGGATCGCGCCGACCCAGTAGGCCGCGGGCGAGACAACAGCCAGCAGCACGAAGAGCAGGTCAGGCGCATACCAAACGACGACGCTGAGCTGGCCCGACATGCTGATCACCAGCCAGCTGAACGCGTCGTCACGGACATTTGGTGGCACGCACTCCTGGGCGCCGAGCGCGAGTCCCAGGTAAACAGCGCAATCCACGCAGGCGAGAAGAGGGGATGGCCAGCCTCTGCGCAGGTAGGCCAGTACAGCCGCCGCCCATGCCACGGCTATGACGGGAGCCGTCAGGCGCCATGGCACAGCCGTGTAGAAAGAGTGCCAAATGATGACCTGAATGACGATATAAACGATTCCAGCGCCCCGGGAGACTGACGCGAGGCGAGCGACCATCGATCTCAGGGTTGTCAGGGCAGGCCCAGCCGGCATGACGCCGGAACCGCCGGTTGCCCGCCACCGGGGGACGCAACCCGTCGGCCACATGCCCCCGATAATAGGGGCGGGCGCGAAGGTTTATGTCCATTTCTCAGGCCACGAGGCTGACTGCCGTCGACTTTCTCCGACAAGGTCCGTAGCATCCTGCCTCCGTCGCACCACCGGAAACACAAGCCACGTGGCGGACAGTCCCAGCGCGATTGGGTGCGGGCGTGCATGGTCGCCGTTTGCCCGGGCAGGCTGCGGGTAGGCCGGCGACTTGGGGCGCCGCTACCAACAGCCGACGCCAGCCACTGACGGTCAGGGAGATGCGCATCATGGCCTACCACCCGTATGGGCTTGGCGACTTTGGCGCTAGTCCATTCGATGAGTTCCTAGCCCGATTCTTCGGCGGCGCGGTGCCCGGCCGGCCGGTCCAGCGTGTGGACATCGGCCAGTTGCTCACAGCGCAATCGAAGGAGCTGCTCCAGGACGCGGCCACCCAGGCTTCGCAGTGGGGCGATCCGGACCTGGACACCGATCACCTGCTGTGGGCGGCGTGCCAGCAGGAGCCGGTGCGCCGGCTGCTGACGGCGGCCGGGGCGGACCCAGATGCCATCGCGCGCGACGTTGAGTCTCGCGCCCAGCGCGGCCAGCCCCGAGACGACCTGCCCAGCCTCACGCCCTCGGCCAAGCGGGCGCTGCTGGATGCGCGGCAGATTTCCCGCGCCTTCGGTACCTCGTACATCGGGCCTGAGCACCTGCTCTTCGCACTGGCCGTCAACCCGGAGTCGGCCGCTGGACGCGTGCTGCGGGATCAGCGGGCCACTCCTGAAGCGCTCCAGAACGTCGTCGCGGGCGGCGGCCGCCAGGGCAACGGGCAGCCTCCGTCCGAGACGCCCACCGTGGACCAGTTCGGCGCCGACCTGACCGCCGCGGCGCGGGAGGGCCGGATAGACCCGGTGGTCGGCCGGGAGCAGGAGATCGAGCAGACGGTCGAGGTGCTTTCCCGACGGACGAAGAACAATCCCGTGCTCATAGGCGAGCCTGGCGTTGGCAAGACCGCGATCGTGGAGGGTCTCGCGCAGCGCATCATCGACGGGGAGGTCCCGGACACGCTGCGCGACAAACGCCTCGTGCAGCTGGACCTCGGCGGAATGGTCGCCGGCACCCGTTACCGGGGAGATTTCGAGGAACGGCTGAAGAACGTCATCGACGAGATCCGCGCCCATCGCGACGACTTGATCGTCTTTATTGACGAACTGCACACCGTCGTTGGCGCGGGCGCCGCCGAGGGCGCGATGGGTGCCGCCAACATGCTGAAGCCCGCGCTCGCCCGTGGCGAGCTGCACATTATCGGGGCCACGACGGTAGATGAGTACCGCCGCGACATCGAGAAGGACGCCGCCCTGGAACGGCGATTCCAGCCGATTCTCGTGCCCGAGCCCTCAGTTCACGACACCATAGAAATCTTGTGCGGGCTGCGGGACCGGTACGAGGCCCACCACCAGGTCCGGTTCACTGACGAGGCCCTAGTCGCCGCGGTGGAACTGTCCGATCGCTACATCATCGACCGGTTCCTGCCAGACAAGGCGATCGACCTGATCGACCAGGCGGGCGCGCGGGTGCGGCTGCGCACAAAGACACCCGCGCGCGATCAGCGGGAGCTAGAGCAGCGCCTAGAGCAGCTGCGCATGGAAAAGGACGAGGCCGTGGCAGAGGAGGACTACGCCCGCGCCACCACCTTGCGCGACGAGATCACCGAGCTCAGGCAGCGCGTGGAAAGCGCCTCCGGCGAGGACAAGACGACTAAGGCCGTGCCGAAGGTAACCGCCGACGACATCGCGGAGGTGGTTTCCCGGGCGACCGGCATCCCAGCGTCGCAACTCACCGAGGAGGAGAAAGACCGGCTGCTTCGGCTTGAGGAGCACCTGCACCGCAGGGTCATCGGGCAAGACGAGGCGGTGGCGTCCGTCGCCGAGGCGGTCCGGCGGTCACGGGCCGGGCTGGGGGACCCGGACCGGCCCATCGGCAGCTTCCTGTTCCTCGGCCCCACTGGCGTCGGCAAGACCGAGCTCGCCCGGGCGCTGGCTGAGGCACTGTTCGGGGACGAGGATCGCATGGTCCGGATTGACATGAGCGAGTTCCAGGAGCGTCACACCCTGAGCAGGCTGGTCGAGCCCCTCCGGGATATGTCGGCTACGAGGAAGCGGGGCAGCTGACCGAGGCCGTACGCCGCAGGCCGTACGCCGTGTTGCTGCTCGACGAGATCGAGAAGGCGCACCCGGACGTGTTCAACATCCTGCTGCAAGTCCTCGACGACGGCCGGCTGACCGACGGGCAGGGGCGCACGGTGGACTTCAAGAACACGGTCGTCATCATGACCAGCAACCTGGGGTCGGATGTGATCGGCAGGCGAGCCCTGGGCTTCGGCGCGACCGATGGCGGACCCGACGACCAGCCGCTGCGGGACCGGATCATGGCGCGGCTTCGGGAGTCCTTCCGTCCCGAGTTCCTCAACCGCGTCGATGAGATCATCGTCTTCCGGCAACTCGATGAGGAGCAACTGCGGCAGATCACTGAGCTGCTGCTGGAGCAGACGGTCCGGCAGCTACGCGCACAGGCTGTCACCGTGGACTTCACTCCCGAGGCGATCGAATGGCTGGCGAGGCGGGGCTACCAGCCGGAGTGGGGTGCCCGGCCACTGCGCCGCACCATCCAGCGGGAGGTGGGCAACCGGCTCTCCTCAATGCTGCTCGACGGCCGGGTTACGCCGGGGCAGCACCTGACCGTGACCCGGGAGGGAAACTCGCTCGCCTTCCGCGTCCCTGCTGGCCAGCGGCAGTAGTCGCGGCGCGGCAAGGCCAGCGAGCCTTGAGAGAAGGAGGATCCGATCATGCTGTTCCAAGACAGAGCCGACGGCGGACGCCAGCTCGGCCGGCGCCTGCGGGACCTTGGCCTTCGCGACCCTGTGGTCCTGGGGCTGCCCCGCGGTGGCGTCCCGGTCGCGGCACAGGTGGCAGGCGCGCTCGGCACGACGTTCGATGTTTTCGTGTCTCGCAAGATCGGCGCGCCAGGAAACCCGGAGTTCGGCGTCGGGGCGATCGCTGAGGGCGCCGACGAGCCCGTCGCGTCCGCCGTGGCGGCGAACATTGGCCTAGGGCCGGCGGAGTTGCTGGAGCTGGCGGGACCGGAGCGCGCGGAACTGGCCCGTCGGGCCACTGTCTACCGTGACGGCAGGCCACTGCCTGCGCTGGCGGGCAAGCCCGTCATCGTGGTCGATGACGGGCTGGCCACGGGCGTTACCGCCGAGGCGGCGCTGCGTGCGCTGCGCCGCGAACGCCCGCAGCGGCTTGTGCTGGCCGTCCCAGTCTGCGCCGCCGAGACGGGAGCCCGGATGGCGGATCTCGCCGACGAGGTGATTTGCCTCCACACGCCGGCGGATTTCCTGGCGGTCGGACAGTGGTACGCCAACTTCTCGCAGACCTCCGACGAGGAGGTGCTCCAACTGCTTCGCGAGCAGGCGTCCTCACGGCCAGCTAGCTAGCTACTACTCCCACTGCCGGGGAGCGCGGCCCCGGGGCGCGTAGTTCGGCTGTGTCGGCAGGTCCTCGCGCTGGCCGGGCACCCACGCAGAGTCCGGGCGGGTAGGCGGCGGGCCAGCTAGCTGGACGGCCCGGGACGCGACCGCGTTGAGCAGGGAGGCAATCGCGACGCCAAGCACGAGGTCAACGACCGCTGTGGCGATCTTCTGGGCGACTGGCGCACTCGTGCTGAACGGGTACACGACCGCGACAAGCGTGGCCAGTCCCATGATCCAGCCGAAGAAGAGTCCCGGTCGCGGCGTGCCCAGCACGAGCAGGTACAGCAGCGCGGCCGCGGCTAGCGCGACGAGCGCCGCCGCGACGACGTACTCGCCAGTGTGCGCGTCGCCCCACATGCCCGCGCCGGCCGGCGCCAGGATCGGGATAGCGAGCGTCCACCGGCAGATCAGAATGCCGACCAGCGCGATCAGCGCCGCGACGACCGCGGTCGCCACGCCGCCCGCCCAGAACCGGCTGGAGTCTGGCCGGACACGGTCGCTGGTAGCAGGATTTGGCGATGCGGGATAAGTCATTGCTCACCTCGTCTGTTAAGGTTTTCCGCCAGCTACCCAGCTGCCCAGCCCGAAACCTCTGCGTGCTATCCGGCAGGATCCCGTACACCCGGCGGACACCCCTGCTCTGCGCCCATTTCGAGAGCGATCCAGAGCGATCGCCGTTAGCAGTGCGAACTGCTTGAAACGACCTCTATGTTCTCGGGATTCACATATTTCTGAGGGGTTGCTCCAAAGCTGCCCGGTGAAATACAGTACGACCAACCGTCATTCACATCTGCCGGATATGCGTACTGGTGCAGCCACACCCGGTCACCAGGTCCCGGGCCCGCGAAAGAGACGCGGCCCACCGACACGCGCTGGCCGGGCTACTGGCCGTCGGGATCGCGGCGGTGATCGCGGGGTCGAGGTCGTTCGCCACGATTGGGCAGTGGGCCGGCGATGCCGGGCCGGACGTCCTGGCCGCGCATGGTCGCCAAGCACGAGGTCCACTACTACGTTGGGCAGGGGAGCGACAGCTTCGGCGGCGGTTCCGGATCCTCGACTATCGCGTCCTGGGTCGCGGCGCACTTCACGGCGCAGACCGTCGGCGGGGTGACGGTGTATAACCTGACCCAGCCGAAGTGATCTTCCGGGAGGACGGCGGCCGTCGTCCCCCGCAGATATCTCCCCGTACCTGCCAGATAATTTCCATCCCAAGCATCAGGAAGCACGACGAGGAGCATCAATGGAGACCTGGGACGCTATCCGCGCTCGGCGCAATGTTCGCACCTATACCTCCGACCCGGTACCGGAAGCCGACCTGGTCAGGATCGCCGAGGCGGGCTGGCGGGCGCCGTCGGCGAGCAACCGGCAGCACTGGGACTTTGTGGTCGTCACCGATCGCTCCCAACTGGAGCCGCTGTCGACGGTGTGGCGGGGGGCGAGCCACATCGCCGGCGCGGCCGCGGCCATCGCGCTGGTCATCCCGCAGTACGACGATGACCACGCGCGGCTCGTCAGCTACTACGACCTCGGGCAGGCGACCTACGCGATCATGGTCGCGGCGGCCGACCTGGGCGTGGGAACCGGACACTCGTCGGTAGGTGAGCAGGACAAGGCCCGCTCGATCCTCGGCGTGCCCTCGGATCATGACGTGGCATTCCTCATCGGGCTGGGCTACCCGGCGGACCGCCCGTTGCGCCCGCTACTGAAGCCGAACCGCCGCCCCTTCGACGAGGTAGTCCGCCGCGACCACTGGTAGCCCGCGCCCCCGGAGGATCAGCCGTGATGGGCGGCCATCACCGACGCCAGGCCGTAGACGACCGCGATCGCCCCGTAAACCGCGAGGGCGATGGCGACGATGAGGACCACCCTCAGCGCGGTACGCCAGTACGCGACGGCGAGGACGGCGGCGAAGATGACAAGAACCGCGATGACGGTCATCGTGTCTTGTGGTTGGCTGGGTGGGACGGACATGTGCGTCTCCTGACGTTTTTCGTCGGAAATGAGACGCACCGGATCGCGCGGAGGACCGATAGGGATCGACCTGTCCCGATGACCCCGATGTCCCAGATGGTTGGGCATAGGGGTAGGCAAAGGGTGGATCTCCGGGTAACGTAGCTAGCTGTAACTGGGGCTTGCTTGGCGAGTCCGGTGCTTCGGAGAGGCGATGTTGGCGCATCGCCTCTCCTTTTCGCCTCTAGGGCGGTGTGGCTTTCCTGGGCATGCAAACTGGCAGGCAGGCGGATCACGCGCTCGGGAGACCGGGCGATTCCCCCGTTTGGTCTCCATGGCAGCCCCTCAACCTTCGGGAAGCCTTCGTTGTCTGCTACCTTGATTGTGGGTCCTGGCAAAATTTTCATCAATACTCCCGACATGAATTTTGGGTACGTCCGCTCCCGCAGAGTGACCGGGCGCGGCCATGGGTGATAGCGAGGAAGATGAGATGCCGCCGTCCGGCAGTCCCACGGTCCGGCGTCGGAGACTAGCCGCCGAACTGCGCCGCCTCCGGGGCAATCGCACTGGGACCGAGGTATCGCGAGCTATCGGCTGGTCGCCCACGAAGATCAGCCGCGCGGAGTCGGGCCGGGAAAGCGTCCCTCCCCCCGAGGTGGAGAAGCTGCTCGACTACTACGGCGTGGCCGACCCATTCCGCGAGCAACTGCTTGGCCTTGCCCGGGACGCTGCCCAGCGCGGCTGGTGGGAGGACCACGCGGACGTCCTCGCCCCTGAGTACCTGGAGTTCATTGGCCTGGAGGCCGAGGCGACGTCGATCTCTCACTGGCAGTCCGACGTGGTTCCGGGCCTCCTGCAAACCGAGGACTACGCCCGTCAGATGAGCGTCGGGTATCAGAGCGTGATGCCTACCCCGCCACGCGTCATCGAGCAACTTGTCCAGGTCAGGATGATCCGCCAGCAACGGCTGATCCGCGAGCCGGTGCTCAACCTGTCCGCGGTGATCGACGAAGCCGTACTGCTGCGGAGAATCGGGGATCACGCGGTCATGCGTGCCCAGTTGGAGCACCTGGCGCAAGCGGCGGACCTGCCGAACGTTGACCTGCGGATCTTGCCGCTGAACCGGGCGATCCCGCTGGTAGCAAGCTCCTTCGCGATGCTGAGCTTCGGCTCGCGAGCCGCGGACTCCCCCGCCGCTCTGGGCGACGTCGTCAACATCGAGAGCCTCAAGAGCGAGCTCTACGTCGAGGGCGAAACCGAGTTGCACCTATACCGGATCTTCTTCCAGGCATTGGGTAAGGCGGCGCTCTCGCCTGAAGATTCGCAGCGCCTGCTAACAAGCACTGCGGACCGCATTGGCAAGAAGGCCACATGACCACCGTGGAGGCGGCCATCGACGGTCGCCAGACTGGCACCCACATCACAGGTCACACGGGTTTCGGAGAGTCAGCCACGCGGTGTAGCCACACTTCGGCTAGGTTAGGCGACGTAAACGTCAAGGTCCATGATCAACTAGGACGGGTTCGATGAGGTTTTTTGCCATAAAGGACAGGAAGTACCGTTCAGTCGGCGACCCCTCACAAGCCTGGGTGAAAAGCTCGCTAAGCATGTACAACGGCAACTGCGTAGAGGTTGCCGGGCTGGCGGATGACGTCATCCGGGTCCGCGACAGCAAGAATCCTCGTGCCGGGGTCCTAAGCTTCACCCCCGCCGAGTGGGACGCCTTCGTCGGTGGCGTCCAGCTAGGCGAGTTCAACCGCATGCGGCGCGACCAGTAGCACCCAGGGGCTACTCCGCGCACCCGAATCTCACCGGATCGTCCCGGTAACGTTGACAGGTCCGTTTCGCGACTGTCACCATTAGCCGACTCGTGGGCGAGGGGGTTTTGGGTGACGGGTTCCGCGTTTTCGCTTGGCTGGGTGATGGCGCAGCTCTTCGACACGCGTCGGCTCGCGATTGACGAGCTGTTCAGCCCGCCGTTCAATCCTTCGGTGCAGCTTCCGCTCGTCGCCGACCTGGACCTGGCCAGACGCAGGCAACTCACCCTCGCCGATCTCGGTGACCTGCTGGGCGATGTCGCGCCGAACGTGCCCAGTGAGACGGTGGCCGCCGTCAAGGCGGCGGGACTAGCGCCAGTCGTTGACGAGAACGTGCTCGCGGCGAGTCTCCAGGCTTTGCACCAGGCGATCCTGGACCAGCTTGTCGCCAATGACCAGCAGATCAGCGCCTACCAGCTGGGCCTGACACTGAGCGACACATGCTGGCTACCCACGGCGGCCGGCGGCCCAGAGACGTTCATGGTCATGTTTCAGCGCGGACAGGTCGCCGCGCTGAACGCCTGGCTCGCCTCGGCGGGCGACACGATCCCGGCAGGCTCGGCGGGCATTGTCGGGCACTCCCTGGAGAACTGGCAGAACTGGATCGAGGTCAACGCGCAGGCGATCTCCAAGGACTGGACCGCCGACGGACAGGCCGAGCAGATCATCAAGGCCTTGCACATTCAGTCGATGGCGTGGCATTCCGTGCTGGTGGGAGATCCGCAGACCAGCGTTGCTCCCAGCATGAGCGCTTGGCTGCAGGCCAGTTCCTCGGTCGTACGCGCAGCGCGCACGGTCACGGCCTCGGTCCTGCGCCGGTTCTGGTGGCTGCTACTGCTCATCGTCGCGGTGATCGCGGGCGTCCTCGCCCTCGTGATCGTCAGCTTGCACGGCCTCAGCCGGGTATGGACCAGCATCCTGTGGGTCGGCGGCACCGCTAGCATCACGGGAGCAGGACTCCAGTCGTCGGTCGGCAAGGCCCTCAGCGGGGCCGGCTCGGAGGTCTGGGTTGCTGCCCGAGCGGACGCGACGGCCTGGAACGTGACATGGCTGCCTACGCTGAAGCAGACCCGCGGGCAGCAGCGCAGCCTAGACCGGGCAGGCGTTGCGATGCCGGAGATGAACCCAGGCCTAGAGGCCGTTGCTCGCCCCGCCGCCCTGACTCTCCGGCCGGCCACCGCGCCAACGCCCCGTCCGCCTACGCCGTAATGGTCCCCATTCCCTCAGCGCACACTCCGGATTAGCATCGCCTGCCCGGAGCAAGACGGGCCGGGTGCATCTTCCTGTCCGTCTGGCCTATTTCTCATTATCTTGTGTAGTTTCCGTGTTTGGACGCAATGCCGCTTGCCTCCTTCGCCCCTTCGTCACCGGTGGCCCATCAGGGCGCTGTGGCCGCTCGCGGGCGCGGGAGTTTCATGTGCCTCCAGACAGGGCGAGGCGCGGCCCCCTTGCGCCGGCGGCTGTCCGCCCGTGCCGCGGCCTCCCGGTGATGCGGGTCCCAGGCAGGTGCCCACGGGGGCCAGTCGCCGGGCGCCCCGGGCACCGGTTTATGGCATAGGCCGACATATGTCAGAAAATGACCCAAGATCGGGGTGGAAAACTATGACGTAACGGACATATAGGGTACATTTTCTGACATAAGACGCCCGGTAAGCTTTTAGCTACTTAACGCTACCCCGAGGGTCGCTCGTGCCGTGCCTCTTACTAGAAGGTCCCGAGCGCCATGCCGCTTACCTTATGCACCACTCCAACCCCAATGACATCAGCAGTCAATCGCAGTCGCGTGCGACGCTCTGAGCGCGGCACTAGGCGGCCGGACAGCCGCCTCCTGGCCTGAGTGCTGTGGATCGTGCCGCAAAACGCGGCACGATCCACAGCACTCATAGCGACTGCCCCGCCGAGCGACGGAAGCCGGCCGCCGCCTTCGTTGTGCACGTCACCTACTGCGACGCAATGGACTGCTGGTGACAACGAGAGAGCGGAGGTAAGCGGCCTTGGTCCCGAGCGCGGAAAACTACACGTGATCTTGAGCCAGGTTGGCATGACGTAGGGCATGGCGAGAAGGCGGACGCGGGCGGTTGCCTGCGAGGATTTGCCTCGGGTGAGCGGTGCCGACGCATGCGGGCCGAGGCCACCGTGCCGACGCATGCGGGCCGAGGCCACCGTGCCGACGCATGCGGGCCGAGGCCACCGCGCCTACGCCCCGACCGCCTACGCCAACGGCGTAACGACTGCCATTCCCTCGACTCGGGATCTCGGATTAGCATCGCCTCCATGCCCGAGCACGACAACTCCCACGCCCACGGTCACGCCAGTCACGGCCAGTCGCACGCGCACGGCCCCACTCCCACCGGTGAGGATGCGAACGAGGCCATCTGGAAAAGCGACATCGGGGTCACCTTCTGGAAGGCAACGGCCGCCGACCGGGAGCGCCGCCGGGCCGGCCATCGGGTCCTGCTCGCCGAATTGCTGCCGTTCGGCATCGACGAGGCATTCACCTTTGTCGATCTCGGCGCGGGTACGGGGGCAGCGGCCCGTACGATCATGGACTACTTTCCCGCGGCGAGGGCGATCCTGGCCGATTACTCCGAGCAGATGATGGCCCAGGGCACCGTGGAACTGGAGCCATACGCGGGCCGGTATGAATACGTCGAGTTCAACCTGGCCCGCGGCGGTGCGTGGCCGGCCAGCATCCCATCCCCGGTCGACGCCGTGGTCACCTCGCTCGCGGTCCATCACCTAAGCGATGATCGCAAGCTCGAGCTCTTCAAGGAGATCCTGGAGCACCTCGTGCCTGGCGGCTGGTTCCTCAACTTCGACCCGGTCACCACCGTGGACCCCGTCGTCCAGGCCGCATGGCATCGCGTCGAGGACCGGCGGGACTCCTCAGCCGCTGGCAAGCGCGACCAGCGCTCGCCCGAGGAGCAACTGCGCTGGGAGAATCACACCCGGTACATGGTCCCGCTCGACCCGCAGGTGGCCTACCTCCGCGAGGCCGGCTTCGAGGGCGTAGACGTGTACTGGAAGGATCTCGACTACGCCATCTACGGCGGCCGCCGCCCCACCGCCAGGACCTAGCGGGCTGTTGCCCGTCGCGCCCCGGCGTTCCGGTAACCGGCGCTGTCGGCCAGGCGAACTTCTGGTAGGACGGGATATCTCCTGCTGGTGGCTGGGTAATCAATGGCTCAGGTCTCGTATCGTGTAGAGAACAAGCCCCCACCTGGGCACGGCCCTCCAGCCCGCCCGGGAGCCCGCGAGTGCAACCCCCGAGGAGACGGATGCCGAACCAGGCATGCGCGCCGGACCGACGCAGCGCCGAGGCCGGACAGTGACCGAGCTGACGTCGACATTCACGCCGTGCGAGATCGCTGGCCAGGCGGCGGATGCCATCCGCGCGCTGAACGAGGTGACGCACGGGGGCGGGGAACTCACTAGCGCGGCCGATGTCCAGCGCATCGTCGCCAGCCTGGAGCTGATCGGCCAGGGGCTGCCGCAGCTGTACGAGCAGCTCGCCCGGTTCCTCGTGATCCAGCACGAGGACGGGCAGGTTAAGCAACTGGACGGGCAGGACATCGGCGCGTGCATCACGGACGTAGTCGAGGCACTGGCTGCCGCTGGCCAGGCGGCGGACATGATGACCGCCGCCCTCACCGAGGCACACTCCGTCTCGGCGGGGCTAGCGAACCCACGCTAGCGAACCCACGCTAGCGGGCGGCGTGTTACGCCTGCTCCGTGTGATCCACGCTGAATCCCAGCTGGCAGGGCTTGCGCTAAGGGTCGTGTTTGGATCACTCTTAGTGACGTGCATGACTTGTCGATCGGCAGGGCGATCGCCGACGTCGCTCCACGGGATGCCCGGGGCCGGCCCGTTCGCGTGCTCAGCGCGTCACCCGGCGAGCCCGGCTGCCCGGCCGACAGCGGCAACGCCGGCCGTTGCGCGCCTAGCGGTGAGATGGGCGACCTGGCTACGCTGCGCGCGTTCGACCGGGCGGTCGCGGAACTCGCCACGCTGCGCCGACCTGTGCCCGAGATCATCCCCGCCGACCTGCATCCCGGCTATCACACCCGCGCCTGGGCCGAGCGGCACGCGCGGGCCGAATGGGCCGGGGCTTCCGGACAGGTGCCCCCAGGTTTCTTCCCGCGAGGCAGCGGCGGGAAGCAGGGCGAGCCGGCCCTGCGGCTGATCCAGCATCACCATGCGCATGTCGCCGCGTTGCTGGCTGAGCACGGACGGCTGAGCGAGCCGGTCGTCGGGGTCACCCTCGACGGCGCCGGCTGTGGCTGGGACGGGACGATCTGGGGCGGCGAGATCCTGCTTGTCGAGGGCGCCGCTGGCTACGTGGAACGCTTCGGTCATCTGCAGCCGGTGCTCCTGGCGGGCGGGGAGGCCGCCGTCCGCAACCCGTGCTGGACCGCGCTTGCCTACCTCGCCGCCGCCGGCGTGGCCTGGAATCCTCGCCTGCCCGCCGTGTCGGCCTGCGACGGCGCCGAACGTTCCATGGTCGCTGCCCAGCTTTCCATCGGCTCTGGCACCGTCAGCTGCACGAGCATGGGCCTGCTGTTCGACGCCGCCGCCTCCATCATCGGCCTGCGGCATCGCATCGCCTACGAGGCCCGGGCGGCGAACGAGCTGGAGGTCCTCGCGGAGCGGTCGGTGCTGGCAGCGGACCTCCCGCTGCCGGTGGCCCCCGACGGCATCATCGACTACCGCCCGCTGATCAGGGACCTGGCGGACCGGGTGCTCGCGGGAGCGTCGGCGCAGGCGCTGGCCCGGGGGTTCCACGTGGCGGTCGCCGAGGCGGTCGCCATCAGCGCGAGGCGGGCCGCCCGTGCCCGTGGCATCCGAACCGTCGGGCTGACCGGGGGCGTTTTCCAGAACGTCTTGCTCACTCGGCTGTGCAAGGGCGCGCTGGCGGCGCGCGATCTGGAGGCGCTGACGCACCGCGTGGTCCACCAGACGACGGCCAGGCTACCTAGCGGTCCAGCCGCCATCGATAACGTAGGATGAGCCGTTCACCATGGACATCTGCGGGCTGCAGAGGAACACCGCTAGGTCGGCGACCTCGCTGGGGTCGATGAGGCGCTTGACTGTGGACTCGGTGAGCATAATTTTCTCGATGACCTCGGGTTCCGCGAGGCCGTGGACGCGGGCCTGGTCGGCGATCTGCTTTTCCACGAGCGGCGTGCGCACGTAGGCCGGGCAGATCGTGTTGGAGGTGACACCCCTGCCGCCGCCCTCTAGGGCGATGACCTTGGACAGTCCCTCCAGGCCGTGCTTGGCGGTGACGTAGGCGCTCTTGTACGCCGACGCGCGCAGTCCGTGCACGGAGGATATGTTCACGATCCTGCCCCAGCCCTGGTCGTACATATGTGGCAGCGCAGCCCTTACAAGGCGGAACGGCGCCTCAACCATCAGCGCGAGAATCAGCCGGAACCTCTCCTCGGGGAATTCCTCGATCGGCGACACGTGCTGGATGCCCGCGTTGTTGATGATGACGTCCGCTTCGCCGGCGATAGCCGCGGCGTCGAAGTCCGGGCTGGCCAGATTCACGCCAACGCCGGTGCCGCCTAGTTCGCCCGCGAGGTCCTTGGCGCCGGCCTTGTCCAGGTCCGCGATCACCACGGTCGCGCCCGCCGCCGTGAAGGCGCGGGCACAGGCCGCGCCAATGCCGCTCGCACCACCAGTGACGAGTACCCGTTTCCCGTTCAGCTGACCTGACATGGGTCAGGTACCTCCTTCCACCATCGTCCGCAGAGTTACCTTGTCGAGCTTCCCGCTTGACAGCCGGGGCAGTTCGGCGACGAACCGGAAGTGCGTTGGGACCTTGTACCTGGCGAGCCGCTCCCGGCAGAAGCCTGTCAGCGACTCAGCGGAAAGCTGCCCTTGCCGGAGCACCACAAACGCCAGGCCCGTTTCGCCCCAGCGCTCGTCGGGCACCCCGAGGACGGCGGCCTCGACGACCAACTCGTGCCCGATCAGGGCCTCCTCGACTTCCGCCGGGTAGACGTTCTCACCACCGGAGATGTACATGTCCTTGGTCCGGCCGCGGATCCAGTAGAAGCCGTCGGTGTCCCGCTCCGCGATGTCCCCGGTCGCCAGCCAGCCGCCCGCCAGCGTCGCTTCCGTGGCCGCCGGGTTGCGCCAGTAGCCGGCGAAGACGTTCGGCCCCTGGACCAGCAGCTCCCCCGTGCCTGGCCCGGCGACCTGCCCGCCTCCGGCTACGTGCCGCAGGGCAACCCGCACGTGCGGGTAGGGGCGGCCTGCTGAACCTGTTTTCTGGCGGGCATATTCGCTCGGAACGCATAGCACATTCGGTGCCGCCTCAGTCAGTCCGTATCCCTGCAAGACAGTCACCCCGCGAGCCAGCCATGCCTCCAGCAGGGGCCGTGGCATCGGGGGCTCCGCCGACGATCACCTGCCGCAGGCTGGACAGGTCGGCCGACGCGAAGCCAGGGTGCTCGGTGAGCATCAGGTAGTTCGTCGGCACGCCCATCATCGTGGTGATGCCCTTGGACTGGATGAGGGACAGCACACGGCCGGCGTCGAAGGACTGCTCCAGGACGACCGTGGCGCCCTTCCACCAGGCGAGCAACGGCTGCACGTTCCACCCGCCGACGTGGCACTGCGGCAGCACCTGCATCACCATGTCGCCGCCGCCGACTTCGGCGGTGCGGTCCAGGCTCAGGTTCGTCCAGAAGCAGTTCCCGTGGGTGAGGACCGCGCCCTTCGGCCGCCCCGTGGTGCCCGAGGTATAGAGGATCAGCAGCGGGTCATCGCCGGACACACGGGCAGGCGGAACGTCGCCGGGCAAGCGGGGCGGCGGCGGACTCGTCAGGGACGCGATCACGGGGCCAGCCTCTGCCGACCCGGCTCCTGCCGCCGCAAGGCCGTGCGCCTGCTCGGCGAGCGCGCGCAGCACCGGGTCGCTCAGCAGCACCGTGGGCTCGCAGTCGCCGAGCTGGTAGGCGAGCTCGCGGGGAGTCAGCCGCCAGTTGAGCGGCACCAGGACAAGGCCAGCCTGGGCGCAGGCGAAGAAGGCCGCTACCTGCTCGGGGCAGTTGCGGGCAAGCGTGGCGACTCTGTCGCCGACTCCCAAGCCCGCCTCGGCGAAGCGCATGGCCCATCCGGTGGCGGACTCGGCCAGCTCGGCGTAGCTGATCTTCCGGTCACCGAACTCGATCGCCACCCGGTCCGGGGTGAGCGCTGCCCGCTCTGGCAGCCAGGACGCAAGACTGAGATCCGAGCTCATGCCGCACTCTCCCGCCCTGATGCCTTCCCCTGCCCTATGACCGGGCCCCAGCGCAGCGCCGTCGCCGCCCAGGTGTAGCCGATGCCGGCCGCGAGCAGCAGGACGACATCGCCGTCGCTCAGCCGACCCGACCGCTGTAGTCGCTCCAGTGCCAGCAGGTTGTCGACTCCGCTCATGTGCCCGGTGTCGTCCAGGTAGACGGTCCTGCCCTCGTCGAGGCCGAGCTTGTCGAGCAGCGTGTCCTGCATCGAGCGCTTCATGTGGATGGGGCACACGAAGTCGACGTCGCGCATTCGCAGTCCCGACTGCTCGACCGCGCTCTGCGCGACCTCCAGGAAGTTATCCAGGCTGACCTCGCCCAGCCGCCGCCGCATCCCGTCCAGGTCGGACACGTCAAGCATGTGCTCGCGATGCGCGACCGTCGCGACCGAGGCGGGCCGCGCGGAGCCGCCGGCCGGCACCCGGACATGCAAGCTGAGCGACCCGTCGGTGATCATCGAGCTCTGCAGGATCTGGTTTGCCGGGTGATCACGAACCAGCAGGGCGGCGACCGCCCCGTCGCCGAAGTTGAACATGAAGCGGGCGCGCTCGTTGGCGTAGTCGACGAGCCGGGACTCGCAGCTCGCGCCGACGAGCAGGACCCGGCGCACCCGCGGGTCGGAGACGGCCAGCGCCTTCGCCACCCGCAGCGCGACTGGTGACCCGCACGAGGTGTAGTCGAGTTCGAGTGCGAACGCCCGGTGGCAGCCAAGCTCGTGCGCGATCCTGGGGGACGCCTGCCAGACGGCATAGTTCTTCCACGTCGAGCCAAAGTACACGACGGCGTCGATCTCGCCCGGATCCACGCTGAGGTCGGCGAGCAGCCGCCGGGCTGCCTCGTGGGCAAGGTCGGTCACGTGCTCGCCGTCGGCCGCGATGTGCTTGCCGCTCAGCCCGAACCGCTCGATGAACACGTCCTCGGGAATGCCGCTCGCCTCGCCAAGCTCGGCGGCGCTGACCCAGGCCTTGGGCAGGAACGACGCAACCCCCGCGATCCCCACTGCGGGCTCAGCCACGGCTAACCCCAAGCACGCGCGCGATCACCGACATCAGCTCGGCGAACATCTCCGGCGGCACCTGCCTCGCCTCGTCCCACAAGATCCACTTCAGGCCGATCATCTCGCCGACCGCCATCAGCGCCCACGCGGTCACGACCGGGTCCCCGATCGAGATCTCGCCCTGGTCGCTGGCAGCGCACAGCCCGGCGACGTACCCCTCGGCAAGCCGCTCGTAGTGCAGCTTGAGCATCCGCGGGGAGGCGAACTCGGCCTGCCTGATTACCCGGTACAGCGCCGGGTGATCAGCGGTGAACCTGAAGAACGCCTCGAATCCGAGCCGCTCCATCTCCAACCGGTTCTCGCCCGTGGCGGACGCCTCCGACATCGCGTGCCGCAGCCGAGTGTTGAGGTCCTCGACGAGCACGTCGAAGACCTCCTGCTTGCCGGGGAAGTACAGGTAAAAGGTGCCCTGCGAGACTCCAGCCGCCTCGGTGATCTTGACTATCGAGGCGTCGTGGTAGCCGAGATCACCGAATACCTGTTCAGCCGCCTCAAGCAGCCGGCGGCGGGTCCGGACGCCCTTCTCGCCGAGGGTCCTTCCGTCCGCGCCCTCTACCTCGCCGTCCGGGTTACTCAACGGGTTCCCTTCCTCAATCGGAGACCGCTCAGGCCCCCAGGCACGAACAGGATGAAGAGCACGAAGATGACACCGAGCAGGAAGTCCGGCTGGGACAGCGGTACCCGCAGCGGTGCCGGCATTGACGCGAACGACGGCTCGGCGGCGATCTTGAGCAGGTACTGCTGCAAGTAAACGTAGACCATCGCGCCGGCGACGGCGCCCCACAGCGTTCCGGCACCGCCGAGGACCACCATCACCAGGATGGAGACGGTGACCGTCGTCGACCCGACCGAGTCCGGCGACGCGGTGCCCACCAGCAGCAGGTACATCATCCCGCCGGCGACGGCGAGCAGCGACCCCAGCGAGAACGACGCCAGCTTGTAGCGATAAGGACGGAAGCCGAGGACTTCGGCCCGTCGCTCGTTCTCCCTGATGGCCAGCCACACCTTGCCCGTCGCCGACCTGGTCGCCGCCGCCGCCACGATGTAGGCAACGACAAGGATCGCCAGCGCGATCCAGTACAGGTTCCGCGTGCTGACGACTCCGGCCAGCGCACTGGGAAGCCGGCTGGTCGACATGACAAGGCCAGTGTCGCCACCCGTCAGATTATGCGGGTTGTCCTCGATCAGGTAGTACATGGCCTGCGAGAACGCCAGCGTGACCATCGCGAACGCGATCCCGGCACCGCGCAGGCTCACCGCGCCGAGCAGCAGCGCGAGCGCGAGGCCGGCCGCCAGCGTGGCAAGGATGGCGGGCACCAGCGGCCAGTTCCAGTCCGACAGCGTGATGTCCAGCCCGTAGGCGCCGAAGGCGAAGAACAGCACCTGGCCGAACGACAGCAGCCCGGTGAACCCGAACAGCACGTCGTAGCCGAGCGTCACCACGGCGAACACGAAGCCAAGGGCCAGCACGTCGAGTGTGCCAATCGAGTTGACGACGTTAACCGGCCCGGGTAGCAGCCACGACGGCAGCGACAGCCCGATGAACGGGATCAGCGCGAGGAATAGGAGCCCGATCGCGAGGATGATCCGCCAGGTCCTGGTGGCGGCCGGGGGCCGGTGGGCGGGGCGCAACAGGGAGCGCTGCTTCAGCTTGTCCACTACGGTCGTAATGCTCATGACGTCCTCCCGAGCAGGCCGCGCGGACGCGCCAGGAGCACGATCGCCAAGACGATGACAACTGACATGTTCCCGAGCTGAGCCAGGCCCGCGCCGCCCCCGGCGTAGAAGGAGACATAGGTCTGGACGAGGCCGACCACGACGGCGGCGATCGCCGCGCCGTTGACGGACCCGAGCCCGCCGATCACGACGACGATGAAGGCAAAGATCAGCAGCGTGTCGCCCTGCGTCGGGTCGATGAGGCCGCTGGAGAACGTCACGGAGTTCAGCAGGCCCGCCAGGCCGGCGGTGGCACCGCCGACCGCGAAGACGATGGTGAAGGCCCGGCCGACGTCGATGCCTAGTGCCCGCACCATGTCCCGGTTCTCCGCACCGGCCCGGATGATGATGCCATAGCGGGTGCCGCGCAGGAACCAGGTGAGCGCGCCGAGCACCGCCAGGCCTGCGCCGAGCGACACGAAGTCGGCATTCGGGATCCGTTCCGGTCCGATGATGGTGACGCCCGTCAGCCACGCCGGAACCGCGATCGACCGCGAGTCACTGCCGAAGCCGCCCTCGAGCAGCCCTACTAGCGCCAGGTCAAGGCCGATGGTGACCAGGATCTGGCCGACCGGGTTGCCGTAGAGCGGGCGGATGAGGACAAGCTCAGTGAGGGTCGCCACCGCCGCCCCCGCCGCAGTGGCGGCGACCGCGGTGACGAGGAACATCCATCCCTGCTGCTGGGACATGTGCGTGGCGACCGCCCAGCCGGCATACGCGCCGAGGGTCAGGAACACGCCGTGCGCGAAGTTCAGCACATCCATAAGCCCGTAGATGAGGGACAGGCCCGAGGAGACCAGGAAGTACACCGCCCCCAGCGCCAGCCCGCTCACCGTGATCGCGACGAAGGTGCTCACGGCGTCCCCCGCTCGCCCCTGCTCACTCCGAGCAACTGGCGGACCAGGTCCTGATCCTCCAGGTCACTGGCCGGGCCGGCGTGCGCTACCTGGCCGTGGTCCAGGACGACCACCTGTTGGGCGAGCCTGCGCACCACGTGCACGTTCTGCTCGACCATAAGGACGGTCGCGGCCTCGCGCACCCGCTCGAGCACGTCCACCACCTCCGACACGAACTTGGGCGACAGCCCCTTCGTGGGCTCGTCGATCAGCAGCAGCGGCCGGTCGGCGAGCAGGACCCGGCCGATGGCCAGCATCTGCTGCTGCCCGCCGGACAAGGTGCCCGCCGACTGCCGGGACCGCTGCTTGAGCTCGGGGAACAGGGCATAGACCCTGTCGTAGTCCGGTCCCGGTGTCCCGAACTCGGCGATGCGCAGGTTCTCCCGGACGGTCAGCCGGGAGAACACCTCGCGGTCCTCAGGCACGTAGCCGACGCCCAGCCGGATGATCTTGTGCGTCGGCCAGCCGGCCACGTCGTGGCCGAGGACGCGGATCGTGCCGGACCCGCGCACTTGCCCGATCAGCGTGCGCAGCATGGTGGTCTTTCCGACGCCGTTGCGGCCCAGGATTGCGGTGAGACCGGCGGAGGGAACGTTCAGGCTAATGCCCTGGAGAACTTGCGATCCGCCAAGGGCCGCTCGGACGTCGGCCGCCTCCACGGCAAGAGTGGTCAAAGCGGCTCCCCTAGGTATGCGCCCTGTACGGTCTCGTCGGTCATGACGGCCTCCGGCGTGCCGCAGGCGAGCAGCTGCCCGTGGTGGAGGACGGCGATCCGCTGGGCGAGGCCGAGGACGACCGAGATGTGATGCTCGACCATGAGAACCGTGCGGCCTTCGGCGTGCAGCTTCTTGATGAGCTCGGTGAGGCCGGGCACGTCCTCGCTGTTCACGCCGGCCATCGGCTCGTCGAGCAACAGGACCTGGGCGCCGCCGGCCATGAGGATGGCCAGTTCCAGCTTGCGCTTGTCGCCGTGGGACAGGGCAGCGGCGGGCCGGGCTGCTAGCGTGGTCAGGCCGACGGCCTCGATGGCGTCGTCCGCGGCGGCGGCGGACTTGCTCCGCTGCGCCCGCCCGGCTGACGTGGCTTGTGCGGCTAGCCGGACGTTCTCCCGCGCCGGGAGCGCGCCGAACACCAGCGACGTCTGGAACGTGCGGCCCAGCCCGAGCCGAGCCCGCTTCGCGGGGGATAGCCCGGCGACATCGCGGCCGTTCAGGGTGACCCGCCCCGCCGACGGTCGCAGCAGGCCGGACAGGATGTTGAACAGCGTGGTCTTGCCTGCGCCGTTGGGCCCGATGATCCCGAGGAACTCGCCGTCGGCGACCGCGAGGTCAACGCCGCATAGGACGCTGACCCCGCCGGCCGTGAACCCGAGTTTCTGGATATCCAGTGACATGGGTATGCGTGAGCTTCTAGCTGGCGAAGTTGGCGTCCGGCGCCGGGGCGGCGGCGGCGCTCGGCAAGGTGGCCGTCACCGACGGCGTGAAGTCCGTCGCGGAGACTTCGTTCAGCTTGACCTGGTACATCGGCTGCAGCATCGCGTGGTCCGAGGCGCGGATCGTCTGCTCGCCCTTGGGCGCGAGGAATGTCCAGCCGGATAGCGCGTTGATCATGGCGTTCACGTTGGTCCCGCCGCCAGCATCGATCGCGTGCACGATCATCTGCGCGGCGACGAAGCCGTCCGGCGTGAACAGGTCGGGCACCGAGTTGTACTTCGCCTTCATCTGGCTGATCAGGTACTCGTTGGCCGCGTTGTCCGACCCCTGGTACAAGTACAGCGACAGATAGTCGAACTTGGCACCCGCCGCCCCGTAGAACGGGTAAGTGGCGATGTTCCCAAGGCCGGTTACGACCGTGGTGTTGTTGAAGACGTCTTGCTGGTCCAGAGCCTGCGCTAGCGCCGCGCCGGTGGTGCCGGCCCAGGCGAGGAAGACCAGGCTGGGCTTGTCAGCCTTCACCTCCAGGGCGGTCGGCGTGAAGTTCGTGGTCGTGAGCGGCACGAGCACCGGCGTGATCTTGTCGCCGATCGCGCCGAAGACCGATCGCGCGTCGGTCACGTACGACTCGCCGAAGGCGTAGTCCTGCGCCAGCACGACGATGTTCTGGCCGGCGCCCTTGCTCGCGACGAAGGACTTGGCGGCCTCGACATCCTGGTAGGTCTGACGGCCAGAACGGAACGTGTACTTGTTGGCCCCGGTGATCTGGTCGGCCGCCGCAGGGCCGGAGATGTACAGCACCTGGTTCTGGGCGGCCAGCGGTGCAAGCTGGGTCGCGATGCCGGAGTCTCCGGTGCCCGCGATGATCTTGTAGCCCGCGCCGACGAGGCTCTTGAAGTCGGTGACCGCAGTAGTCGCGCTGTCCCCGTCGTCATCCCAGGTCACGTGGATGGGGTGGCCGTCCGCCGCGTCCGTGCCGTTGGTCGCGTAGGACAGGCCGATGTTGAAGCCCTGGATGTACTCCGCCATGTAGGTCGCGTAGATGCCGGTCTTCTCGGTGATCATGCCGACGTTGACGGGGGTGCCGCTGGCGCTGCCTGAGCTGCTCGAACTGCTCGAGCTGCTCGAGCTGCTCGAGCTCGTGGAACTCGATGGCGATGAGCTGCAGGCGGCGATCGCCAGCGCCATCGTCGCCACCCCAGCCAGCCCCGCCAAGGCCCGGCGCGTCGGTCTCGCGTATGTGCCGCCCATGTCTCCTCCATGAGATATGAGAGGTGATTCAGGTATTAGGCAGCAATGTAAGCCAGGTCACGTCACCCGTCAACATGTAGAAAAGTAATCGCCGTGTCACTTATAGTGACTAGAATGCCGTGAGGCCGCCTTCACGCGGCACCTTCCATGGGAAACGGCCAGGGCCGGACGGATGCACTGAGGGGGGCATCCGTCCGGCCCGCGGCGTCCGACGTTCCAGGCGTAATGCCATGTCGTTGTGGTTGCTAGGACAACCACAACGACATGTGATCATGAAGCCAGAGACCAGGACTGAACCGGACTGGGGCAAATTGCCCCGTTTCGGTCACCCTCTGTCGCGTTTCCAGTCACAGTAGTCACATGCTCTACATGCCGAAGCCGGATGCCCGCTGGCTTGAGGGTGAGAAGCACAAGATCCTGCACTTCCAGAAGCAGATGATCTCTGCGGTCCAGGCCCGCGCGGTCGGCATATCGCGCGGGGACATCCGCTGGCAAGTTGAACGCGGCCACTGGCAGACCGTCTACCGGGGGGTTTACGCAACGTTCAGCGGAGAGCTCACCTGGGAGGCCAGGCTCTGGGCGGTCATCTTGCGGATGGGGGACGGCGCGGCACTCAGCCACGAGACGGCGGCCGAGTTTTGGGAGTTCGGCAAGGCGGGCATGGGAAGGCCGAATCCTGCCGGGAAGGTCCACGTCACCATCCCGGGGAAGGCTAATCCGACTCGGTTCACCGACCTGCCCGATGTAGTCGTCCACCGAAACGCCAACTGGACGGGGTACAAGGAAAGGCTGCTGAGCCTGCCGTATGTCCCGCTCGTGCATACGGTCCTCGACCTCGTTGACTCGGCTCGCACTCTTGACGATGCTTACGCGTGGCTGTCGCGTGCCATCACGCGAAATAGGGCGACGCCCGCGATGATCAGCGCGGCACTTCCCGCTCGCAAGAAGATGGCCAGGCGGACCTGGCTGAAGGACGCGCTCACCGACGTCAGCGATGGCGTGCATTTCCCACTCGAGCGCCGCTGGGTCCGCGACGTCGAGCGTGCCCACGGGCTGCCAGGAGCTAGCCGGCAGTCGAGGCGAGACGGTGCGGACGGCACCCGGTACCTCGACAATTTCTACGAGGCGTTCAACCTGGCCGTTGAGCTCGACGGTCTCGCCTTTCACCCGTCGGAGGATCTCGACAAGGATCGCCGGCGCGACAACGAGACCAAGATCGCCACGAGGGCCGACACGCTCCGCTACGGCTTCAAGGAAGTCGCGAATCGCCCCTGTGAGCAAGCCGAGCAGTTCGCCCGGGCGCTCATCGCGCGGGACTGGAGCGCCCAGACCCTGAAGCCCTGCGGTCCCACCTGTCCCGTCATCGCCGTGATCTAGGCACTCCGCGCGGCCACGCAACCTCAGCCGTCATGATCACATGTTGTTGTGGTTGTTGCGACAACCACAACAACATGGCATTCGGGAATCGGCTGGGCGCGCAGCGGCACAAGGCCTTACTTGAAGTGGATGACCTCGGGGTCTGCGGTGCCACGCACCGCTGGGACCGTCAGGAACCCGTCGCCGAGGCCCTCGGCCGCGGTGAGGGTGTACTTCTGCGAACTACCGGTCCTAACTCCCGACGGAATGCGGATCGCGCAGGTCAGGTCCGCCTGGGACGCGTTCCAGCCGCAGTTCACCGTGACCGCCTTGATCGCCGGACCGGCCAGCGTCACCCGCACGTCGTGAGCCGACGCGAGGGACTTCTCCAGCGATGCTGAGATCGCGCTGCCACTGGCATTGGTCAGCCGGAACCGGACGGTGATCGTCTTCGACGAGCGGGCAACGGTGCCGCCGTTGCCCGGGGCGATGAATCCGTGCAGGCCATACGCGACGGTGTAGCTGACGGAGACCGGGGCCTTCTGCTTGTTCCCGGCCAGGTCAACCGCGCCCGAGCAGGTCGCGGTGAACCGGCCCACCCCGTTCTTGCCCGTCGTCTTAACCTCTAGCGTGGCAGCCGTGGCGACCGTCCCGTTGTCGATCGTCTTGCAGCCCGCCTCGGGGACGTCGCCAGTCACGTACACCTTGCCGTTGGCGACACCCGTCACGGTCGCCGTCGGCGGCGTGGTGTCCTTCGCGCTGAAGCAGCCGTCCACGTACAGGTTGGAGTTGGAGCCGTCCGGGCACGTGGTGTCAAGCCACCTGGCACCGGTCAAGGTAGCCGCGGAGAGAATCGCGCCGGACAGGTTGGCCCCCTGCAGTTCGGCGTCGTCCAGGTTCGCGATGGGCAGCGCAGCATCAGACAGGTCCGCGGCCTGCAGGTTCGCGCCAGCCAGGTCAGCGCCCGGGAGGCTGGCACTGTGCAGGACAGCCCTCTCCAGGCCAGCCTTCGCCAGGTCCGCGTCCGGCAGGCTGGCACCGGTCAGGTTCGCGCTCAGCAGATTCGCGCCGTCTAGCCGCGCGCCAGCGAGGCTGGCACCGGCCAGGTCTGCGTTCTGGAGGTTCGCCCCAGTCAGGTCGTAGTCGACCAGGCTGGCACCGTTCAGGGCCGCCGCGTTGAGGTAGGCATCCGGTCCGACCAGGTAGCCGCTCACGACGCCCATGCTCGCGGGAAGCGACGCGGGCTTCCCGGTGAGGCCGCCGGTCTGCACGTCGGTGATGGTGGCGCCCGCGGCCCGGTCCCGGTGATGTTCGCGCCAGCGAGGTCCGCACCCGCCAGGTCGATGCCGGCGAGGTCCAGTTCGGACAGGTCCGCGCCGGACAGGTCCGCCGCCGGTCCCATCAGGTAGCCACCGACCAGGTTCCAGTTGGCCGGCAGTTTCGGTGCCGGCGACGCGGCGACGCCACCGGACTGCACCTCTGCGAGCCAGGCCCCCGTGAGGTTTGCACCGGAGATGTCCGCGCCTTGCAGGTTCAGCCGAATCGTGTACGCGTCGGTGAGGTTCACGTTCGTGAGGTTCGCGCCGGTGAGGATGTCGTCGACAAAAGCCGACCCGGCAAGGTCATATCCGGACAGGTCGGCCGAGGCGAGGTTCGCCTTCTCGATGGTGGCATCTGGCCCCATCAGGCAGCCGCTCAGCAGGTGCCAGTCCGACGACGCAAGCGCCGCCGGGGTACCGGTAACGCCGCAGGTATACGTGCGGTCGAGCGTCGCCCCGGTCAGCATCGCCCCGGAGAGGTTGGCAGATTTGAGTTCTGCCTGCGACAGGGTGGCATCGGTCAGGTTCGCGCCGCTGAGATTCGCCTGGCTGAGCAGAGCCCCTTCCAGGTCGGCCTGGGACGCCACGGCACCGGTCAGGTTCGCGCCGCTGAGGGTGGCGCTGTCCAGGTCGGCCTGGGACAGCGCGGCACCGGTCAGGTTCGCGCCGCTGAGGTTCGTGTAGCCTAGGTCGGCGCCGCTGAGGTTCGCACTGGCCAGGTTCGCGTTCCGCAGGTCGCAGAACCTCCAGTCCACGCCCGCCGCGGGGGCCGGGGTCACCGCCCCGGACGCCGAGACCGTGGGGCAGGTCACCGCCGCCTCGGCCGTGAGGGCAGGCCCGCCGACGGCGACAAGGCCGCCGCAGGTAACGCCGATGCCGACTAGTGCGCTCAGTCCACGGGCGCGCGCTCTCCGATGAAGCATCCTCGACCCATCCCAGACACCACGTGAAAATTTTCACTAATAAGGCAAGGGCAGCGTACACCCCCATTAGGGCACAAGAAAAGCGTGGGCGACTGTTTGGCGCCGGCCGGCCAGCGGCGCGAGGGCCTCGGCGGCAGCGCGGATCGTCACTGCCAGCTCGGGAGCGGCCAGCGAGACGGCCATATCCACCGCGGCCCGCACCTGGCCGGCAACCGTGTCCCCGGCCACCATCTCGCCAGACGACGCCGCACCAGCGTGCGTCTCACCCGACAGCGCGTCCCCGACGAGCAACTGGCCGCTCAGTGACGCCACGATCTCGGGGACGCCGGGCATGCCGGGTCTCGGCGACGTGCTCCGGCGGTCAGCCGGCCCACTGATCTGCCAGGAACAGCAGGCCGAGCACGACTGCCAGCGGCATGCTCACGCTGAGGTAGGCGTACCGGACCCACGGGCGGCGTGCGTCAGCGGCGGCGAGCGCGACCCAGACCGGGAATAGCACGAGAAGAGTGCGCGGGCCGGTCTGGTACCAAGTCTGGGTTCCGATCGAGATCACGGCCAGCCCGCAGTACACGGCCTCGGGCCAGCGGCGCAACAACAGGAACGCGACAGCGGCGAGAAGCATCGCTACGACCGCACCGAGTTCGAGCTGGAACTCGAATGCGTAGCCGGCGCTGAACGGATGCCGGAACGCTGCCCACCAGGTCGTCTTCCATGCTGAAACCGGCGTGACCAGGTGCAGGTCCCAGCCGCCCTGGTTTGCCTTTTGCCAGGTATCCCATCCGGAATGCACAGTCAGGTAGGTCTCGTAGGCAAGCGGGCCAGCAAAGGCGCAGCAGCTCTTGGCGGCGTTCGCGAGGCGCTGCCCTCGCGGGCCGGTAAGCGCCATTACGGTCAGCGCCGGGATCAGGAAGAGTGCGTCCGGGCGCACTAGGCCGGACAGCGCCGCCAGCAGCGCGGCATGCCACCATCGGCCTCGGGTCGCGGCGAGCCACGCGGGGATCGCGAACGCCAGGAACAGGCACTCGGAGTACCCGACCATGAGGAAGATTGCCGCAGGCATCGTCAGCAGGTAGATCACCGCACGCCGGCTGCCCGCGAGTCGGGCCAGCGAGACCACCACGAAGCATCCCGCAATGCCCGAGACGATCAGCTCTGACAGCGTCCAGTTGCGCAAGACCAGATGGGCTGCCGCGAGCACTATCGGGTAGCCGGGGAAGAACGCGGTGCTGTTCTTCTGCGACTGCGCAGAGAAGTAGCCATACTGCGCGATGTTGCGCAACCAGTTCGCGTCCCAGTGCTCGAATGCCCCGGTCAGCGGGGCGTGACTAGGGACATCGCGGTAGACCCACGCAGCCGCCCACACGAGGACCAAGAGGACCACGTGCGCGGCGGCCCACATGCCGATCGCGGCCCGCTCATCGAGATTCAGGCGCGGGCGGTGCACCCTGGACGGTCGTTTGTGCGCCGCCGACGGCTGCGATCCGGGCATGACCTCGGGCTTGGACAACTACAATCCCCACCGTGTCCCTATCAACTCCCACAAACAGGGACGATCTTAGCAGCACAGCCCTCAGGGCCTTGACGAGTCGATCGCGGCGACGACTCACCCAGCGGTGCCTGGAGACGCGGGACACGTACACGCCCTCTGACCGGCAGTACCAGGACTGGCTAGCGGGCGGGCCGGTCCCGGTTCCTGCCATCCCCGGCTGGCGTGACCTCGTTCGCCTGCACGTGGCACGCGGCGTCCGCTTCAGGCGGGCACGGATCGTCTCCGAGCCGGCTCCACAAGACGGGGATGCGCCGCGCGCAGTCCCGGCGCCAGTCCGGAAGGCCGCAGTGCAACGCGGGCAGCTAAACGAATCGCGATGAACGAGGTCAGGTCCGGCTGCTGACAACCTCGACCACGGCAAGAGAAGCCGCAGGAAGAGAAATGGTCTCCGAGTCCGCAGTGACTCCTGGGGCGGATGCGGCCAGAATGGCGGAACAGGCAGCGGCTTCCAGGGGAATGCGTGCGGGCTGGTCACTGAGGTTCGCCGCTACCCGCACGGCGCCCCGGCGGACAAGCAGCCAGCGAGCGCTGTCGTCATAGTCCACGCGGACCCGGTCCAGCCGGTGGTCGGTGAGCTCCGGGCGGGACTTGCGCAGCGCGATGAGCTCGCGGTACCAGGCCAGGGTCGATGCGTAGGGCTGGCGAGCCGGCTCGGACCAGTCGAGCTTGGAGCGCAGGAACGTCTTCCGGTCTTGCGGGTCGGGCACGTCCTGCACTGACCAGCCATGCGAGGCGAACTCCGACCGGCGGCCGGTGGTCACCGCGTCCGCGAAGAACGGGTCGGTGTGGTCGGTGAAGTACTGGAACGGGGTGCCGGCGCCCCACTCCTCGCCCATGAACAGCATCGGGGTGAACGGCGCGGTCAGCACGAGGCCGGCCGCGACGTGCAGCATGTCACGAGTCAGCGAGCCAGTGATCCGGTCGCCGATGGCGCGGTTGCCCACCTGGTCGTGGTCTTGCAGGAAGCCGATGAACCGGTAGGCGGGCGTGTGAGCGCGGTCAACGGGTCGCCCGTGACTGCGATCGCGGAACTGCGACCAACTGCCGTCGTGGAAGTAGGCCCCGGTCAGCGTCTTGGCCAGGGCCGCCATCGACCCGAAGTCCCCGTAGTATCCCTGCCGCTCGCCGGTAACGGCGGCGTGCACCGCGTGGTGGAAGTCGTCGTTCCACTGCCCGGTCATCCCATAGCCGCCGGCTTCGCGCGCGGTGATGAGCCTCGGATTGTTCATGTCGGTCTCGGCGATCAGCACGATGGACCGCCCTGTCGCGGTGGCTAGCGCGTCGACCTCGGCGCTGAGCTCCTCCAGGATGTGCAGCGCCCGGTTGTCCTTCAGGGCGTGCACCGCGTCGAGCCGAAGTCCGTCGATGCGGAAGTCCCGCAGCCAGCGCAGCGCGTTGCCGACGATGAAGTCGCGCACCTCATCGGACCCGGCCTGGTCCAGGTTGACCGCCTCTCCCCACGGCGTCGAGTGCGCGCTGGTGAAGTACGGCCCGAATTCCGCCAGGCGATTGCCGGGTCCCACATGGTTGTACACGACATCGAGCAGAACGGACAGGCCCTGGCGGTGGCACTCGTCGACGAATCTCGCGAGTGCCGCCGGCCCCCGTATGGCTCGTGCACTGCCCACAGGCTGATCCCGTCATAGCCCCAGCCGTGCTCGCCAGGGAATGCCGCGACCGGCATCAGCTCGATTGTCGTCACGCCCAGGCTGACGAGGTGGCCGAGCTTGCCGATTGCGGCCTTCAGCGTCCCTTCCGGCGTGAACGTGCCGATGTGCAGCTCGTAGATGACCGACCCCGCCAGCGGCATTCCCCGCCAGCCGGAGTCTGTGAAGGGGAAGGGAGTGGGCGGGCTCGTTCGGGATGTGCTCGCCGGGCCCTGCGGCTGGCGAGGCGAGCGCGGGTCGGCTAGCGGTGCGGCGCCGTCGAGAGTGAAGGCGTAGTCGGCCTCGGCAGGGGCGTCGACGTCGGCGGCCCACCACCCCGCTCGGGCCGGATCAGGGTGCATCCGGTGCGGGGTGCCCGCCACCTCGACGTCGACCCACTCGGCGTTCGGTGCCCAGACCCGGAACCCGCTAATCAACCTTCACACCTTTCGTCATTTCCGTCACATTCGTTCCAGAAGCGCAACGGGAAAACGTGCGGTCAGGTCGGCCAGGGCGGTGGCGCCGCCAGCGTAAGGCTGTCCGGTCAGGACATCGCGCCAGCCACCCTCGGTTCGCGGGATCAGCAGGCTCGTGTCGGCCCAGCCGCCGTTATCGCGCAGGGTGACCGGGAGGCGGGTGGCGACGGTGATCGCGCCGCCGCTTCTGGCGAAGGCGATGACGTGGTCGCTGGCCGGTCCTTCCGCGGTCATCGGCGTGTAGGCAGCCTCCGGGCCGGTGAACCAGTCGGGGTGCTCGCGGCGCAGCCGCAGAGCGCTCACGGTGACCAGGAGCTTGCGGCCATCGCGCGTCGCCAGGTCGAGCTGTCCGTCGTCGAGGCTTGACAGCAACTCCCGGCGGCGCCGGTAGTCGACCGGTCGGCGGTTGTCCGGATCGACCAGCGAGAGCCCGCCAAGCTCGCAGCCCTGGTAGACATCCGCGACGCCGGGCATGGTGAGCTGGACGAGCTTCGCGCCCAGCGAGGCGACCATCGCGTCAGGGGAGATGTCGTCGACGAACCGCTTGATGTCGGTCGCCAGTTCCGTGTCCGCCAGGACCCGCGTCGCGAGGCCGAGCACGGCCGCCTCGTACCCGGGATCCGAATCGGTCCATGACGTCCTCAGCTTGGCCTCGCGGATCGCCTTCGTCAGGTAACCGGTCAGCCGGTACCCGCTCAGCGGCCACGCGCAAACGAAGGTCTGCCACAAGAAGTACTCGGTATCGGGGTCGACGACGTGACTGCTATGAACATGGCCTGGCGGCGAGATCGCCCCCGCGTGCCATCTCCTGACCGTCTCGCCCCATGCGTCGGGGATCTCGGCGAGCACCGCCAGCCGGGCACGGGTGTCTTCCTGCCGCTTGGTGTCGTGGGTGGACAGCGTGGTCATCGTGAGCGGCCAGTCGCGCTGCAGCCGCCCAGCGGCCTCATGGAACTGCGCTGGCGTGACGCTGAAGCGGTCCGGGTCGCCGCCAACCTCGTTGCTGGAGATCAGCCGGGGCCAGCGGTAGTCCGCGGTGTCCTCGATTCCCCTGGCGAGCACCGGTCCGGTTATCTGCTGGAACCGGGTCGCGAACTCCGCGTCGGTCGAGTTGAGCGCCGCCTCCGCGAGTTGCCTGGCCTGCGGGTGCAGTCGCGTGGGCAGTTGCGTCAGGGCGGCCGTCACCGCGGTGCGGATCGCGGCCTCGGCTTCCGGGGTCGGCGTCTCGCCCGGGTAGGTGTAGGCGCGGTACACCTTGAACCCGGCGGCCAGCTCCGCCAGGACCCGGTGAGTGTCACCGGTGCCAGCGCTGGCGCCGAACTCGTTTCTGAGCCTGCCCTCGGCAAGGCGGGCCAGCCTGGCTATCTCCGAGCCGAACGCCGCCCACGTTACCTCGCGCTTGGCCGCTGCCGCGACGCTTGCGAAGTCCGTGGCGACCGGTTCAGCGGCCTCCTGGCCGACGAACCGCGTGTACTGGTCGGTGAGCGGGGCCGCCCCCGCCGGGTTGACGAACAGGCCGGTCACCAGGCCGAGCGTGTCGTAGCCGCTAGTCCCGGCCACCGGCCAGTCGGCAGGCAGTCGCTCGCCGAAGGCGAGAATCTTCTCAGCGGCCACCCACATCCCGCCAGTGGCGTCGGCCAGGCGGCGAAAGTAGCCGCGCGGGTCGGCCAGCCCGTCCGGGTGATCGACCCGCAGGCCGTCGATCAGGCCGTCGGCGACCAGCCGGAGGATGACCGCGTGGGAGGCGTCGAAGACGTCGGCTCCTCGACCCGGATCGCGATCAGCGAGGTGATGTCGAAGAACCGCCGCCAGTTCAGCTCACTGCTCTCGGTTCGCCAGTCAGCGAGCTTGTAGTGCTGCGACTCAAGCAGCCCCGCCAAGGGCAGCCGGGCGGTCCCCGGCCATAGCGGCAGCACGTGGCCGAAGTAGCGCAGTACCGGCACGCCGTCCGGCCCGTCGGGCTCGACCACGAGGTCGTCGCGGCAGTCCTCGGGAGGGCCGGCCAGGATCGGCAGCAGCATCCGGTTCTCGTGCACGGTCCAGTCGATGTCGAACCAGTGCGCGTACTGCGACTCCCTGCCGTGCTTCAGCACCGACCACAACTGCCGGTTGAGGTGCTCGGGGGTCGGGATGGCCATGTGGTTCGGCACGATGTCGAGGACGACGCCGATGTCGTTGCGTCCGAGCTCGGCCGCCATCGCGCGAAAGCCACCTTCGCCGCCAAGCTCCGGCCGTACCTTGGAGTGATCGGTAACGTCGTAGCCGTGATCGGAGCCGGGCGTCGCCTGCAGGATCGGTGACAGGTAGACGTGCGTCACACCGAGATCCGCCAGGTAGCCCGCGATCTCGGCCGCCGCGGCGAACCCGAAATCCCGGGTGAGCTGCAGCCGATACGTCGAAACTGGCTTCCTACGCTGCCGAGCGGCCACCTGCCCCCCTCTGGTCTCGACCATCACACTTCCCCCGGAATGGGAAGATCACACGGCCGCTAGCCCTTTGATCCTGGCCGCCTGCCGCCGCTTGGCCGTTGCGCCAGGTTGGCGATTCGCTGCCCGGTTGGCCCCGCTGAATAACTCTCGTTACGACACCGGGTAGTCTCGGTAAGGTGCCCGGCCTGCCCTGCGGGCCGGAAGGTGGTCATCCCAGTGAGCGCGGTCAACCTCGAGCGTCCCGTCAGCCCTGCGCAGCAGCGTCCGGCACTGCTGCCTAGAGCGGGCGCTGCCGTCCGTGCTTACGTCAGCCTTACCAAGCCCCGGATCGTCGAGCTGCTGCTAATCACGGCGGTCCCAACGCTCTTCCTCGCCTACAAGGGACTGCCGTCTCTTGAGGTGACGGCAGTCGTGATCGTGGGCGGCGCGCTGGCAGCGGGCAGCGCTAACGCGCTCAACTGCTACATCGACCGCGACATCGACCAGATCATGCGGCGGACCCGGACTCGGCCGCTGGTGAGCCACACGGTGTCGCCGCGGGCCGCGCTGATCTTTGGCTTGGTGATCGGAGCGATCTCCGTCGCGCTGTTCGCGGCGACCACGAACCTTCTCGCCGCCGGGCTGACGCTCGGGGCGATCCTGTACTACGTCGTCATCTACACGCTGCTGCTCAAGCGGCACACCTCGCAGTCCACGCTGTGGGGCGGGATCTGCGGTGCGGCACCGGTTCTGATCGCCTGGGCGGCCGCCACTGGCACGCTCTCGTGGGCCTCGGCCGGGCTGTTCGCGGTGGTGTTCTTCTGGCAGCCGCCGCACTTTTGGGCGCTGGCCATCAAGTACAAGGACGACTACCGCAGCGCCGGGATCCCGATGCTGCCCGTCGTGGCACCGGTGCGCCGGGTGCTGGCCGAGTCGATCGTCTACAGCTGGCTGATGGTCGCCGCATCCCTGGCCGTCTGGCCGGCCGCCGGGCCGCTGTACGGCGGAGCGGCGGTCGCCTTGGGCGGGTGGTTCCTCTACGAGGTCCACCGCCTGCACATCAGGTCTCGCCGCGACGACGGCGAGAAGCTAGTCACCATGCGGCTGTTCCACGTGTCGGTTACGTACCTCACGCTGCTGTTCGTCGCGGTAGCGGTGGGCGTGTTCCTCCACTAGAGGAGTCCTGGCGTGATCATCGTTGTCGCGGGGGTATCCGGGAGCGGAAAGTCGACCGTAGGGCCACTGATCGCCGGGCGGCTGCGCTGGCCGTACGCCGATGCCGACACATTCCACCCATCGGGCAACGTCGCGAAGATGCGCGCCCTTAGGGCTCTCGACGACTCGGACCGGGTCCCGTGGCTGTGGGCCATCGGGGAGTGGATGGACGAGCGCATCGAGGCCGGCCAGTCAGGCGTGGCTTCCTGCTCGGCACTCAGGCGCTCCTACCGGGATCAGCTGCTCGCTGGCCGACCCGACGTCAGGCTGGTGTTCCTCGACGTCAGTCCCGACCTCCTGCTAAAGCGGCTGGCCGCCAGGCCGGATCACTTCTTCCCAGACGAGCTGCTGAACAGCCAGCTTGAGACCCTAGAGAAGCCATCGCCTGGCGAGCGGCCGAACGTGCGGGTGATCAACGCGGACGGCGACCCCAACGAGGTGGCGTCCACGATCGTCGCCGCCTTGTGGCCATACGGCGAACCCGCTTGAGCGTAGGCTGAGACGGTGAAGCTGAAGCTGGACCTGCACGACGTCTACAACCAGGGCGATGAGATCGAGAAGGCGCTGAAGAGGGTCTTCGACGAGGCCGTCGCGAAGAAGGCTCCGATGATCGAGATCATCCCTGGAAAGGGCAGCGGCCAGCTCAAGAAGCATGTCATCCGCTTCCTGGAGCGCAAGGACATTCGACCGCTCTACCACCGGGTGGAGAAGGACTCCAAGAACTTCGGCCGCCTCTTCGTCCACTTCCGGTGGTAACCGACCCCAGCCGTTAGGTGGGGAGGGGTGCCAGGGGTTGTCCCCCTGGGCCACTCCGCCTACTTGCCGGACAGCTTGTTCTTGGCGGCCGACAGCCCGGTCCAGTGCCTGGCCAGGGTCTGCTTGACGAGGCCGCCCTGCTCGGGTGCCCACGAGGTGGTGCGCGGCTTGAGGCTGCCATCGCCAATCAGCTCATAGGCGTACCCGGCGATGGACTTGCGGGTCACGTCGGCCGGCAGCGACATCTTCCGGAACCCGTGGAACGTGTTGTCGCTGGTGAGCATCATGACGCACCGGTTGAACGCCGGCGGGATGGCACGCGGCTCGTTCTTCGGGTTGGTACGAATGAGGAGGGCACCGTTGTACTCCGGCTGCCAGTCCTTGTTCAGGTAGAGCAACACGTTGAGGACCCGCAGCCAGTCACTGTGCTCCGGGTGGATGTTGAAGTCCACGTGGGTGTCCAGGAAGCCACCATCACCGCTTTGGTGGAAGCCGCCGCCGTGGAAGCCCGGGTCCATGAACAGCGTCCGCCCGGTGATCGTGGCGATGATCTCGGCGAACTCAGGGGACATCAGGAAGTCGTAGTACTGCTGGGAGGCGGAACCGGCGCCGCCGAAGGCGGCCTGCTCACGCTTGTCCCCGAACACGTAGTCCTTGGATCGGTCCATGCTGCCGATCTTCGGGAACTCGGCCAGCAGCTCGTTGGCGAACCCCTCCTCGAGGAAGTCATCGATGACTACCAGAGGGAAGGGGTCTCCGGCCTGGTACTTCGCTGGGAGATCCGAAATATCTTTCGCCCAAGTCCCGAGCATGTGTCCTCCACTTCATGAGTCACGATCTAGTCCTCCTCATGCTATGAGGTTCTGTCCGATATGTGCGACAGAATCATCAGAGATCCGGAACCTGACGCGCGTGTCGGTGATGCCGCCCACCGCTCGCGCGGGAACGTCCGGGTTGGGGTGACAATGCGGGTAGGTGCACATACTCAAAGTAGGGGCGCGATGGCAACCGCTTGGACTGCCCGGCTCGCGAACCGGGACACGACTGGCCCGCGCGGCACCGCGATCGCGCTTGGCGCGCTCTGCACACTGCTCTTCCTGACATTTATGGACAATACGGTCGTTTCAGTAGGGCTGGGCAGCATCCAGACCGACCTCTCGGCGAGCGTCGCGGACCTTCAGTGGGTCGTCGGCGCGTACGCACTGACGTTCGCCAGTGTCATGCTGGCTTGCGGGATGATCGGCGACGAGCTTGGCCGCAAGGCCGTGATGCTGTCCGGGGCTGGCGTCTTCTGCGCCGGGTCGGTGCTCTGCGCCCTCGCCCCGAATCCACAGCTCCTCATCGCCGGCCGCGCGATCATGGGCTTGGGCGCGGCCGCAAGCGAGCCGGGCACGCTGTCGGTGCTCCGGCACATCTACACCGACGAGCGGGCCCGGGCACGGGCGGTCGGCATCTGGGCGGGGGTATCCGGGCTGGCCCTCGCGCTCGGCCCCGTTATCGGCGGCATCCTGGTCGGCGTGTGGAGCTGGCGCGGGATCTTCTGGTTCAACCTGTTCTTCGGCCTGGTGGCGCTGGTCGTCGCGGCACTCGTCGTCCCGGAGAGCTCCGACCCGCACGCCGCACGCGTCGACACCGCGGGCACGCTACTCGGTGCCGCCGCGCTCGGCACCTTCGTGTCAGGGATCATCGACGCGGAGACGCATGGCTTCGCCGACCTGGGCGTGATCCTCCTGCTGTGCATCGCGGTGGTCACGGCGACGGCCTTCGTCTGGTGGGAGCGGCGGGCCACCTTCCCGCTGCTTGACCTGAGCCTCTTCCGCAAGCCTCAGTTCACGATCCCCACCGTGGTCGCGTTCTGCACCTACTTCGCGACCTTCGCGATCTTCTTCTTCACCGCGCTGTACCTGGTGGAGGTCGTCCAGGCGTCCGGGCTGCGCATAGCAGCGGTCTTCGCGCCGATGACGATCCTCATGATCGTCGCTTCCGTGGCGACCGGCCGGTGGCTGCCACGGCTCGGCGCGCGGACGACGATCACCGTCGGCTGCCTCTTCTACGGCGTCGGCCTAATCATCACGAACTTCTTGATCAGCCCGCACCCGGACTACCCCGGACTCATTGTCACGCTGGCCCTGGTCGGCATAGGGATCGGCGTCACCGTGGTACCGGTCACCACCTCGGTGCTGAACGCCGTACCCGCGGACCGGTCGGGGATGGCGGCGTCAACTGCCAACACCAGCCGGGAGATCGGCGCGGTTACCGGCGTGGCGATCCTGGGCGCGCTGGTCACCTCGCGGCTGGCCGCCGAACTGAACATCCAACTGACGGCCCTCGGTGTCCCCGCCTCCTTCAAGCCGGTCATCATCACTGGCATCGAGACCGGCCAGCAGCCGAACTCAGCGCAGCTATCCGCATTCGGGTCGGAGATCCTCAAGGTTTACGACGCCGCGTACGCCGCGTTCGGCTCCGGCCTGCACTGGGCGCTTTACCTGTCGGCGGGCCTTGTGCTGCTCGCCGGCGCGGTCGCCAGCGCCCTGCTGCGGGACCCAGGGCCTGCTAGCGAGAAGAACCCGCACGACACCGCCACCGACTCACACTCGTCCTGACACGACACCGCCACCGACTCACACTCGTCCTGACACGACACCGCCACCGACTCACACTCGTCCTGACACGACACCGCCACCGACTCACACTCGTCCTGACACGACACCGCCAGCGAGGCATGTAAAGGCCCTCGCTGGCGACGGCGAGCCCAAACGATACGGACTCAGCCACGCCAGCGACTCACACTCGTTCTGACCCGACGCCGCCACCGACTCAGGTGGGTACAGGGTCAGGGGTACAGGGTCAGGGGCGCAGGGTCAGGGGTGCAGGGTCAGGTGGTGATGTCAGGGTATGGGAGCGTGAAGTGGGACAGAGCGGCACCGAACTTGCGCTGAAAGGCGAGAGGTTCCTCATGGTCTCGCTCGAACATGGCGATGAACAAGGTGAGCGAGAGGAATGGGTGGACGCCGAGCTCGAAGAGCTTCACGTAATCGTGGGTAGCCAGGGCCTCCCGCTCGACGTCGTCGAACTTGAGCCAGCTGCTCTTCTCCGCGCCGATGACGTTGAGGATCTGGTTGGCACGCGTCTCCTCCCACCACTCGACGGTGCCGCGGGGATCCTCGCGGTACCGCTCGACCAGCTCCGGGTCGCGGTCGATCGTGTAGAGGAACTTGTTCAGCAGGTACTTGCTCACTGTGCCGCGCCCCCATCCGAGCCAGCGCCGTTCGGCTCCTGCGGGTACCAGGTGAAGTAGGCCTCCATGGTGTGGAACAGGTCGAGCGTGTCCACGTAGTCGGCCTTAACGCCCGCGCCGGCGACGCCCATCATGAGCATGAAGTCCATGAAGCCGTGGGTGGCGTTGCCCGGCTCCCACAGGGACTCCAGTGACACCTCGCCGAGGGCCTTTTCGATGTCGCCACTGGCGATCCACTCGACGGCCTTGCGGTCGAATTCCGGGTCCGGCCCATGCGGGCCGAACTGCCGGGGGCCGCCCAGCTCAAGCGACAGGTGCCCGGTGCCGATGATCGCCACGCGCTTGTCCGAGGGCCACGACTCGACGAGCTCGCGGACGGCCTGGCCCAGCTGGACGAACCGCTTCGGCTGCGGCAGCGGCGGCGCGAAGATGTTGGTGTAGATCGGCACGATCGGCAGGTCGGCCTCGGGCCGCAGCGTGATGATCGGGCAGGTCACACTGTGGTCGATGCGCAGCTCGTTGCTGAACGCCAGGTCGAAGCCCGCGTCCAGGCCGCCGCGCAGCATGTGGGCGGACAGGTCCTCCTGCCCGGTGAAGAACATTTTGGGCAGGCCGAACTCGCGTTCCTCGTTGTGCCAGTTCGCGTCGTAGAACGGTGCCTTGCCGACGAGGAACTGCGGCATGTTGTCCAGCCACAGCTGGTGAAAGTGATCGCTGCCCACCAGCACGAGGACGTCCGGGTTGGCTCGGGTCAGCGTCTCCCGGAAGGACAGGATCTTCGAGACCCACTCGTCGGCGAACGGCGGCCGGTCGGCTCCCGTCGACGTGCTGGCTCGGTAGTAGAACGGATGGTGCGTTGATGCGATAACCGCGGCGATGGTGGCCATGGCGGCTCCCGGGGGGAAACTAACGAAGGGACCTATTCGGATGGGGGGTTGATATATGTGGTGTTGCGGTCTACCGCCATGTAGATGTCACTGGCGATAGGCCTGCGCTGCTCCTCGGCGAGTTGCCCGAGCAGCCCCGCGGCCCGGGCCAGCAGCGCGAAGCCGCGCAGCAGGCCCAGCGGCAGGTCAAGATCGGCGAGCACCGCACCGCAGGTGCCAGCCCCGTTGAGCGGCAGCGTGCGGCCGAGGACCTGCGGGTGGACCCGGCCGATCGCCTCGAACAGCCGCACGTGCGGGCCGCGCAGCCCCTCTTGCTCGGCGATGCCGATGAGAACAGGGGTGCGCGGGTCGAGGACCTTGTGCACCGGGTGGCCAAGGCCGGGGACGAACTTGTTCGCCTCGCGCGCCGAGCGCACCGCTGACAAGGCAAGCTCGTCGAACTCGGCGTCGCTGGTCGGCAGCTTTTGCGCGGAAGCGAGCACCGATGCCAGGAACTGGCCCGCGTCCTCGGTCACGCCGAGGTACCGTGAGCCACCGCCGAGCAGTCCGGCGGCCAGCGCTCCCTGCAGCGAGTCCGGAGCGGACAGGTAGGTGAGCCGCGCGGCGATCGCGGTCGGGGTGAAGCCGTGGTCGGCCAGCGCTACGAGAACAGCCTCGAAGACCCGGACCTGCGCGAGACTGGGCCGCTTCTGGGTCACCATCCACAGCGTGAGCTCGCCGAAGCCGACCTTGCCCATCAAGTCCTGGGCCAGGTCGTGGCCAAGCAGCTTGATGGTGTCGGCGTCAGAGGCGCCGAGCGAGGTTGGGTAATGCTGGTTCATTCCTGTCCTTCCACGAGTTTGGAGAGCCAGGTGCGGATCTCGTCGCCGTGCTCGTCCAGTTCCGGCGGGGCCAGCGGGTAGGACGCTGGGGTCCTGGAGAAGTTGATCGGGTGCCGGACCCCTGGCCGGGCCTTGGTAGCCGTCCCCACGGTCACGACCGGGTTAAGCCCGATCTCCTCGGCGAACGCCACGCCGGCGTCGACCGTGTTGATGGGCCCGCACGGCACCCCGGCCGCGATCAGCTCCGTGAACCACTCGGCGGCCGACTTAGCGGCGAGCTTGGCGGCCAGCAGCGGGCGGAGGTTCTCCCGGTTGGCGGTGCGCCCCGGGTTGGTGGAGTACAGCGGGTCGTCGGCAAGCTCCGGCGCGCCGATTACCTCGCACAGCTTCCGGAACTGCACGTCGTTCCCGGCCGTGATGATCATGTCCTTGTCAGCCGTGGGCAGCGGCTCGTACGGGAACAGGGAGGGGTGAGAGTTTCCCATGCGAAACGGCACAGTCCCGCCGGCCACGTACGCGCTCGTCTGGTTGACCATCCCGGACATCGCCGATGCGAGCAGCGATGCCTCCAGGTGCTGCCCTTCGCCAGTGGCGTTGCGGTGGTTAAGCGCCGCGAGGATCGCGATCGTCGAGTGCAGCCCGGCTATCACGTCGAACACCGAGATCCCCGCACGGTACGGCGAGCCGCCAGTGTCGCCGGTCAGGCTCATCAGGCCGGAGATCGCCTGCACCATCAGGTCGTAGCCAGGCAGCCGCCGGCCGCCCTCGCTCTCGCCAAAGCCGCTGATCGAGGCATAGATGATGCCGGGGTTAGACTCGGCGACCGTGCCGTAGTCAAGGCCGTACCGGACGAGGCCGCCAGGCTTGAAGTTCTGCACGAAGATGTCCGCGCGCCCGGCCAGGGCCTTGGCCATCGCGACGTCGTGAGGGTCCTGCAAGTTCAGGGCGACGGACCGCTTGTTGCGGTTGATGGCCAGGAAGTAGGTGGAGACACCGTCCTCGGTCACCGGCGGCACCCAGCTGCGGGTGTCGTCGCCGCCGGGACTCTCCACCTTGATGACGTCCGCGCCGAGGTCGGCCAGCAGCATCGTGCAGTACGGACCCGCGAGCACGCGGGAGAAGTCCGCCACGAGCAGCCCGGACAGCGGGCCGGGCCTGCTTGCGTCACTCAATTTCCTTATACCCCTCTATCGTTCACACCGTCCGCATAACGGACGGTTGTCCGCCTGCCGAGTATGGTAACTCGCCCGGGCGGCTGTCAAGCATTGCCTGGCTCCACCAAGCCAGGGCCACCCTCCGCGCTCTCAGGACAGTTCCGTGCCGACCGTCACCTGCGGAACAGCATGGCACGCCGCCCAGTCGCTGCTGATCGCACCTGCCGTCGCGAGCAGCAGCGGCAGGTACTCGCCCGTTAGCTTGTCAAGGGACGTCTCTGCTGAGTGGGAGTTGACGTTCAGGGCGGCGATGACCTTGCCATCCCCGTCTCGCAGCGGCACGGCAACGGACCGGATGGCTGCCGCGAGCTCCCCGTCGGTCAACGCCCAGCCCCGGGCGCGGACCTCCCGCAGCGCGGCGTCGCGCTCGGCGGCGTCGGACCGCCAGGGCGGCATGATGCCGGACCTGCTGGGCTCAGCGAGCACCTCCTCGGCCTGGGCAGGCGTCAGCGCCGCGAGCAGCACCTTGCCCAGCGAGGTCTGCATCGCCGGGAAGCGAGTGCCGATCGTCACTCGCAGGGCCACGATCTTGGGCACGGCGACCCGGGCCACGTACACGATGTCCGAGCCGTCCAGCTGGGCGATCGAGGAGGACTCACGGGTCCGTGCGACAAGTTGCTCCATGTGCGGCCGGGCGATCTCCCACAGGCCACGCGACAGTACGTAGGACATGCCCAGGTCAAGCACCCGGGGCGTCAGCTCGAAGCCGGCGGCAACCTGGCGCATGTAGCCGAGTTGCTCAAGGGTGAGGAGGATCCGCCGCGCGGTCGGCCGCGGCAGGTCGCTCGCCGTGGCCACGGCGGCCAGCGACATCACCGGCTGCCCGGCCCCGAAGACCCGGATCACGTCGAGGCCGCGCGCGATTGCCTCGATGAAGTCAGGGCTGCTGTCCCGACGAGCCACTACGCACCTCTCCCACTGTCAGCATTCCTGGCACTGTAGCGCGTCCATGACCAGTTGTCCGCATGCCGGACAAGTCTGCATCAACCAGGCGTGGGCGGTTGCTCACGGCACTTGACAGGGCGCCGATTCCGCGACAATGTTCCGATCAAGCCTCTGGCGACCGATATCCGGACGTTTGTCCGCAAACTCCTCAAAGTGGAGGATTCCCATGACAGCAGCGTTCCCCGAAACAGCGGCACCGCAGCCGGGCCAGCCGGTTGCGCTCCGGAACGGACGCGTGCTCACGATGGACGACACGCACACGATCCTGGCGGGCGCGGACGTGCTGATCAGCGGTGAGACGATCGCCGCTATCGGTGTGAACCTGACGGTGCCGGACGGCACCGCGGAGATTGATGCCACGGGCGGCATCATCATGCCCGGCATGATCGACACCCACCGGCACATGTGGCAGACCGCGATGCGCGGGTACGGGGCCGACTGGACCCTGACCCAGTACTTCGTCTACTACTACCTGGAATGGGGCAAGAAGTTCCGCCCGCAGGACATTTACGCCGGCAACCTGCTGGCGGCGATCGAGTCCATTGACTCTGGCGTCACCACCACGGTGGACTGGTCCCACGGCCTGAAGACCACCGAGCACGCCGACGCGGCCGTCGACGCCTTCGAGGCAGTGCCGGGCCGGTTCGTGCTCGCCTACGGCAACATCCACCAGGGCGCGTGGGAGTGGGCGACGACTCCGAAGTTCCGCGACTTCTACAACCGCCGCATCGACGGCAAGGGCGACATGCTCGGCTTCCAGCTCGCCGTTGACGTCCCTGGCATCGAGGGCTTCCCGGAGAAGGCCGCGTTCGACGTGGCCCGCGACCTCGGCGTCTCGGTCACCACGCACGCCGGCGTCTACAACGTGACCAGCGACGTCGGCATCAACCAGATGTACGACGGCGGGTACATGACCCCGGGCACGATCTACGTGCACGCGGCGACGCTGTCCCCGGACTCCTACCACAAGATCGCCGCGACCGGCGGCTTCGCCTCCATCTCGACGGAAAGCGAGTGCAACGCCGGACAGGGCTACTCGCCCACCTGGAAGCTGCGCAAGTACGGCATCCCGGTGTCGCTGTCGCAGGACACTAGCGTCTGGTGGAGCGGTGACATCTTCAGCGCGATGCGCGCCACGCTCAACGCCGACCGTGCCATGGAGCACTTCGAGGCGCACGCCAAGGGCGTCGGCGTCACCAGCCACATCCTGCGCGCCGAGGACGTCGTCGACTACGGCACCCGGGGCGGCGCGAAGGCCATCGGGCTGGACTCGGTCGTCGGCAGCATCGAGGTTGGCAAGAAGGCCGACATCGTGCTGGTCAAGAACGATGACTCGCCGGTCAGCTTCCCGATCCTGCACCCCTACGGCCACGTCGTCTTCCAGGCGGGCCGGGGCGACGTGCACACCGTCATCGTGAACGGCAAGGTCGTCAAGTTCGGCCACAAGCTGGTCGGCGTCGACCTCGCGGCCGCCCGGCGGGCAATCGAGTCCACGCTGGAGTACCTGCAGGCCGAGCACGGACCCGGGGAGTGGGACAAGGGCATGCACCCGGAGATCGCCGAGCACGAGACCCTCTCCAACCCGTACACCTACCGCGAGGACGTCTCGGCCTGGAAGGAAGACGACTGACACGTTCCCGTCCTGCGGGAACGAGATTCAGCCTGCTCCGGCTCGCGCGGACGCGCACGCCCGCGCGAGCCGGAGCAGGAGCCTTCGCGGCCTTACCCGTTAGCGGACGACTCGCCGATGACCAGCCGCGCGATGCCGTACGTGACCTGGTTACTGCCCTCCTGCGCGCCCATGACGATGACTGGCAGGCTGCCGCGCTGCAGGTCTGCTGCGGGCACGGTGAACGTGAAATTGCTCGTCCCAGACGGCAGCTCGCTGACCTCGGACATCACGTAAGACGTGTGTTCCAGGGAGGTACCCGGCCGGCTGGACGGACCGACCAGACGGGACGCCGGGACGACGGCGAACCAGACGTTGGACGCGGAGGCCGGCCCTGGGTTGGTGACCGTGACGTTGACCTGCTCGTCCTTGCCTGGAGGAACAACGATCGGTCGCTGCGGAGGTCCCCCTCCCTGGGGAAGGACCACGGGATAACCGATGCCTGCGACCTTCACCGTGAGCGAGAGCCTCGTCTGGAAAACCGGGTACATCAGCGTATCGGGTATGAGAACGGGCAGCGTCATTGGCGAAGGCACCGGCGACGGCGAGGCGAAGCTTACTCCCCCCACCGGAGACGCGGACTTCAGCGCTGGGAGGCCGAGGACGCCTGCGATCATGGCCGCCTGCACGGCGAACGAAACTGCGAGGGCGACGCGCTTCGATGCGGCTGATCCCGTCATAGCACAATCGTGGCAGGCAACCAACGCCCGGGCAATGCTTTCCCCGTTTCAGCCGGGAGGGGGCCTGTCGAGCGACTGGCCCCCTCCCGTTCTGTGATGGCGGAAGATTAGGCGTCGGCCCAGATTTCCCCGGCGGTCTCCACCAGAAGGGCGAGCTTCGCCCACTGCTGGTCCTGGGTGAGGTCGTTGCCTTCCTTGGTGGAGGAGAACCCGCACTGGCCTGAGATGCAGAGCTGGTTGACGTCCGTGTACTTCGCGGCCTCCTCGACGCGGCGCTTGAGGTAGTCCTTGGACTCCAGTTCGCCCTTCTTGGTGGTCATGACGCCGAGGACAACGCGCTTGCCCTTGGGCAGGTAGCGCAGCGGCTCGAAGCCGCCGGAGCGCTCGTCGTCCCACTCGCAGAAAAAGCCGTCTACGTTCAGGCCGTTGAACAGCGAGTCCGCGACGAAGTCATAGCTGCCCTCGGCCGCCCACATCGACTGGTTGTTGCCACGGCAGGTGTGCACGGTGACCGTAAGGTCGGCCGGGCGGTTCGCCAGTGCCTTGTTCATCGTGGCGATGTAGGTCTCGTGCTGGTGGTTCGGGTCACCGCCGATGGCCGCGACGTGCTCGCGCTGCTTCGGGTCGTTGACGTAGGCCATGGACGTGTCGTCGAGCTGGATGTAGCGAGCCCCGAGGTCGTACAGGCGCCGGATCTCTTCGGCGTAGGCCTTGGCCAGGTCATCCCAGAACTGCTGCAGGTCCGGGTAGACGGACTTGTCGATCGCCTCGCGGCCGCCGCGGTAGTGGACCATGCTCGGGCTGGGGATCGTGATCTTCGCGGTCTGCGCCGGGTTCGCGTTGTCCCGCACGAAGGTGAAGGCGTCCTCGAAGATGGTGTGCTGCAACGTGACCGGGGCGGTCACGTGCGCCGACGGCGGAGCCCACTCGAAGCCCTTGTCCTTGTTGTGGAAGGCCACCTTGATGGTGTCGTCCTGGACCTTGGTGATGCCGCCGAGCTGGTAGATGAAGTCCATGTGCCAGGACTCGCGGCGCAGTTCGCCGTCCGTGGCGGTCTTCAGGCCGGTCTCGCGCTGCTTGGCGATGATCGTCTGGATGGCGGCGTCCTCGATCTCCTTGAGCTGCCGTAGGTTGATCACGCCAGCGGCAAGGTCGTCTCGCGCCTGGAGCACTTCCGGCGGTCGCAGCAGGCTGCCGACGTGATCGGCGCGGAACGGTGGACGTGCGTCCGACATGAGGATGCTCCTTCTGGTGCTTTTCAGTGCTGGTGGCGGCTTTCGTACGATCCTAGGCGCGGTTGCTCGTCTCCGGCGCGCAGGCCGCCCGGGATGGCGCTGGCACCCGCGCCTGCCCCCCGAAGGCACGACCCGGCTGGCCGCCGAGGCGTACGCGACATGCAAGAGGCCGGTTCCGCGATCGGAACCGGCCTCTGACCTGTGCACTCGGAGGGACTCGAACCCCCAACCTTCTGATCCGTAGTCAGATGCTCTATCCGTTGAGCTACGAGTGCAGGTTGCTAGACAAGTCTACGACACTGCGGGCAGCGGTCACGCCAGGTGGGGACCAGGACATACTGACCGACAGTTGGCGGCGGCGTGCCGGGTCTCGCTAAATGATTTTCCTTCTGCTGCTACCGTGTGGGCCGGAGTAGAGGCCATGGCAATGGGGGTGCCCACCCCCCGAAGTATCGCGGCGTCCGCGGCCTGGACGGACCCGATGACATCAGTTGCCTGCCGTGGCCAGTGACGGGCCAAGGATGCGGGATGGCTATCGCAGTCTCGTTATGCAGTCACGTAGTCGCAGGAGGTAATGCAGGTGCTAGGGTTTCGACTGAGTCACGGCGGCAAGGCCGTAGGCAGATCACGCAGGACCCGATGGCCCGCGATAGGGCTGGCGCTGGCGGTCGGCGCGGGCCTGCTGGGCGCGGCGAGCTCAGGGGCGGTGGCGTCGGCGAGCACTGCCAGGCCGGCGGTGCAAGCGGCAGCGGTGACCCCGTCCAGCGGCATGCTGACTCAGGTGCTGCCGCGGCGCGTCCTTGATACCCGCACCACGACCGGCGGCCACCACGGGAAGCTCGGCTCCGGCGCCACCATGCGATTGACGGTGCTCGGGGACGGCGTCCCCGGGGCCGGCGTATCGGCCGTGCTGGTCAACGTCACCGCCGTAAACGAGACCTCGCGCACCGGCTATCTCACTCTCTTCCCGACCGGGGTCACCCGGCCAACAGCATCGACCCTGAACTATCGCGGCGCGGTGACAATCGCCAACCAGGCCCTGGTGCCCATCGGCTCGGACGGGACGATCAGCATCTTCAACTCCGCCGGCCAGACCGACGTGATAGTCGACGTCGTGGGCTGGGTCGGGTCTAGCGCGACCGCGACCAACGGCGAGACCACGACGGCGACGCCGACACGCATCCTCGACACCCGGACCACCAATGGCGGCCACCACGCCCCGCTCGGGAACGGCAAGTCCCTGACGCTGCGGGTCGAGGGCGCCGACGGGATCCCGGCGACTGGCGTCTCGGCGGTCTACGCCAACGTCACCGCGGTGCCAGTAGGCAGCGCAGGCGGCTACCTGACGGCCTACCCGAGTGGCACGTCGCAGCCACTGGCCGCCGCCGTCAACTTCATGGCCGGCGTGACAACCGCCAATCTCGCGCTGCTGCCGGTCAGCGCCACTGGCGCGATCACGATCACCAACCATTCGGCGGACGCCAACGTGATCGTGGACGTCGCTGGCTGGGTCTCCGGCGGGGACGTGACGACCGACGCCGGGATCCAGGCGACCAGGGCCACCCGCATCCTCGACACCCGCAGCACGCTGGGCGGCCATAAGGCACCCGTGGGCTCCAACGCGTCGGTCAGCGTGCCGGTGCTCGGCGTCGGCGGCGTGCCGAAAACGGGCGTCGCGGCCGTGGTCGTGCACGTAACGGGACTAAGCCCGACCATGGCGACCTACCTCACGGCCTTCGCCACCGGATACCCGACGCCTTCAACCTCGGTACTGAACCTGTCCAAGGGCGCCTCCTCCGTCTCGACCACCACCATCGTGCCGGTCGGCCCGGAAGGCAAGGTCACCATCCGTAACGAGCAGGGCAGCCTGAACGTGCTGCTGGACGTCCAGGGCTGGATCGCGGCACCGGTGCTGACGGTCGTCCCGCCGCAGGCCTCCGCGCTCGGACTTTCGAGCGCAACGCCACTGACCACTGCCGATGGCGCGCAAGCCGAGGCCATCTTGACCAACGCCAATCGCTACGCCATGACAACCTGGAAGAACAAGGTCTACCCCGCCGTCGTCGGCGCTCCGATGAAGAGCGAGATATTGCCCAATGACGTCAACGCCCTGACGGGCACCGAGGCCGAGACGGCTAGTGCCGCGGCCAGCGTCAACACGACCGACTCGGTGCGGCGCCTGTCCATGGAGGCCTTCAGCCTGGCGACCTCCATCGCGACCGGTGCCTACAACCCCAACCCGCCGACAGACTCGACCGACCCCGGTACCGGTGTCTCGACGGCGACCGCCACCAGCTTCACGGTCCAGATCATCAGCAAGGTCGCGGCCGCCCATCTGGTAAATACGCCGGTGAGCGCGTCGAGCGGCTGGGGCGCGACCACGGAGAGCCAGCTTGACTCCACCTATATCGGCACGGCCGCCTGGCTGCTCTGGCCGGACCTGAGTCCTGCGGTTCAATCCCAGGTGGCCAAGATGGTGTACTTCGAGGCCGCCTGGGGCATGGACCTGCCGTCGCAGTTTTACGCGAACGAGGCCGGGACCGTCCTGCAGCCTGGCAATACCGGCTCCGACCCGGACAGCTGGAACCCGATGCCAGCCCAGCTCGCCGCGGTGATGATGCCGGGCAACGCCCTAGTCCCCGTCTGGCAGAACACCGTGGCCAGGGACGCCATAATCGCGTGGTCCCAGCCGTCCGACGACAAGAGCACCACCGAGGTCAATGGCGCGACGGTGGCTTCCTGGATCAACGGCGGTGGGTCGAACGTGCTGAGCGGCGGCGACCTGTACAACCACAACCGCTACGCACCGGACTACAGCTCGCTGATCTACCAGAACATGGAGGACGTCCTGCTGACCTCGCTGGCTGGCACGTCCGCGCCGGATGCTTCCACGGCCCTGGTCGGGCCGGTGTACAACGCCTACACGACGGTCAAGTACAAGCCCGAGTCGGGCTTCCCGGTCCCGGCTGGCGACACGACTGACACGGTCTACCCGCCGCTCAGCGCCAACTCCACCGCGATCTACTACCCGCAGGGCTGCGACTGGGGCCTTGGCGAGGAGATCCCGTATGCGCTGGTCGACGCGCAGACCGCCGCCTTCGGCGTTGACACCGGCACCGGCACCCCCACCGCCGCGACTGCCGACAGCTACGAGGGGCTGCACGCCGGCGCGGAACTGGCCATGCAGGCCAAGAACTCCGACGGCAGCACCTACGGCGAGTACCCCAGCAATGACAAGAACGAGTACGTGTACGTCGGCCGCGAGGAGCAGACGGCCCAGCTAGCCGCGCAGTTGTACCTCACCGAGTACGTCCGCGATCACAGCCTGTTCAGCTTCAGCAACTCCTCACTTTGGCTGGCGCCGTGACGGCCTTACTTTCCGAGTTCGACGAGGTTGCTCGGCGCTGGCAGGCCCGCACAGATGTTCTCGCTCGCGTCGCGAGTCTGAACCGGCGCGCGGGCGCCGCGGCAGCCGAAGAAGGCGGGGCTGGTCCGGGAGACTGGACCGGCCCCGTTGGCTTTGGCATGCAGGAGGCCGTGCTGCCCCGGACAAGAGGGGCGTCTCGCATGACAGGTGAACGAGGTCCTGGCGAAAGCGGATCCTGACCTGGCTTTCCCAGCCACCGCAAGTCCCCCAAATCGTTACCGGCGATTACCGTTGGAGTACGGGAATGTCAGTATTTATGCGTAATAATCTTCATGGGCTGTCCTATCAACGAAGCCTGTCGGGGTAACTCACGGAGGTATGTACGGGTGCGGATCCACCGGGCGGGGCGTTACGCATGGGACCGGCTAGGACAGTTCATTCAGAAGAAGCGGTTCCTTGCCGTGTCGATGGCGGCGGTGGTGGTGCTCGGCGGGGCCATCGGAACCGGGGTCGCGAAGGCCGCTGGGCCCGCCAGCCCGGCCGTGAGCATCCACGGGTCAAACAAGATCTGCCGCAACGACCAGCACATTGACACGGTGGAGCGCATCGACGTCCGGAATAACGACGACAGCGGTGAGCCGTTGTGCCTGACGGTCTACGAGCACAAGCCCAACTTCCAGATCACGTCCTCCGGTGTGCACACGGCCTGGGGGGCCTACCCGAACGCCTTCCTCGGCTGCGAGATCAGCGTCTGCAGCCCGCACAGCGGGCTGCCCATGCAGGTCAGCAACATCAAGGCGGCCAGCTCGACGTTCCACTACCACTTCGGCAACGGCGAGTTCAGCGGCAACGCCGCCTATGACATCTGGTTCGACCCCAAGCCAATCACCAGCGGCGAGGTCAATCATGGTGCCGAGATCATGATCTGGCTTGCCGCGAAGAACATCGGTGGCCCGGTCGGCACCCCGGTCTACATCGACGGCACGTGGTGGGACTACACCAACTGGACTACCTCCCATGGTGGCCGCACCTGGAACTACGTCCGGTTCTGGCGGCTGAAGTCCACGTCCGAAGTGGTGAACCTGAACCTCAAGAACTTCTTCCAGTACACCCAGGACCGGCGCCTGCTCAGCTCGAAGTGGTACCTCACCGCGGTGGAAACCGGGTACGAGATCTGCGTGGGCGGGATCGGTACACACACCCTGTGGTTCTCAGCGAGCGTTACGCCGTGGAAGGCGCCGAAGGCGGCGGCTCCCAAGCCGAAGCCCAAGCCGAAGCCGAAGCCGACCATCCCGGCCGCTCCCAAGCCGACCAAGCTGCCGTCGCCCGCGCCGACGCCCACGGCTCCATCGCCAAGCTCAATCACCGTGACGGCACCGCCGACCGCCGCCGAGCCGACGAGTTCCCAGACACCCGTCCCGATGTCGTCGTGAGTCATGTCGGGCAGGGCTGATGGCGTTATCGTTGTGGCTGGCAGGGCCCCTGGCTAACCGCCAGATCGCGCGTCTAGCCAGGCATCCTCTCGGCCGTAGTCGAAGAAGGACCGGAAGTAAGGGTCGTCTGATGATGGCAGCACCCCTGCGGGGTCGCCGGACCGCGCTGCCTGGACGAGCCAGTCGACCTGTGCCCTGACCGTTTCCGCGTAGCTGCCCGCGGGGACGAACCCGAGCCGCTGCGCCGCGGAGGTGTCGAGGACGAAGGGCGGCAGCGTGTTCCACGGGTGATCGCCGAGGTCCCGCGGTGCACTCTCGTCGAGCGGGACCTCGGTCCACGTGTGACCTAGGTGCGCGGCGATGATCTTGGAGATCGTGAGGCCGTCTGGCGCGTCGGGGTCGGCGCTGTTGAGGATCCGCGCCGTCGGCCGCTCCGCGCAGAACGCGACGAGCGCGGCCAGGTTGACCGCTGCGGTCGGGTGGTTGGCCCCGCGGCCGCCGCGCGCGAGCAGCAGGTGCCGCCGGCCGTCGAGCACGCGCTTGACGAGGACCCACTCGCGCGGCCGCTTGCCGCCAGTGCCGTGGATGCGCGAGGGCCGCAGGACGCTGACCGCCATCCCGGAGTCCAGGAGGACGTTTTCCGCGGCCACCTTGTTGGCCCCGTATCCCCCTCGCGAGTTGTAGTCGATGTCCGATGGCGCCATGGTCGGCTGCTCCTCGGTCACCGGGGCGGCGAACTCGGGCGGCTCATCGGAGTTGGAATGGCGTCCGTGGCCATCGACGTAAACGGCCTTGCTGGAGATGAACACCAGCGATCCGATGCCCTGCTGGAAAGGCAGGAGCATCCGGGCGTGCGCTGCGGTGTATCCCACACAGTCGATCACGGCATCGGCGCCCGGGTGAAGGAGCTGACGGAGGTCCTCGGCGGCATAGCGGTCGGACCCGATGAACTCGACGCCCGCTTCCCGCAGCTCCGGGGGGAAGCGGGCCGCCGTCCGTCCGCTCGACGTGACCTGCCAGCCTGCGGAGGCCAGCTTGAGCGCGGCGGCAGCGCCCACTTGCCCGTTCCCGCCCAGCACGATTGCTCTCGGCATCCTGGCAGCCTAGGCCATGGCCAGAAGCGGTGCGCCACGCGAGGCCAGGCACGCAGCAGGCCGGCCCGCCACACTCGCGTGGCGGGCCGGCCTGCTAGATAATGCCGTGCTGACTGCTACGCCGGCTACTTGAGCCGGACGTAGACTTCCGAGGAGCCGGCCGACAGGTGCCCGACGCCGTTGCTGTTGTTGCCCTCGAACACCGCCTGCCAGGTCGCGCTGACCGGGTCCTTGAAGGTCGCGCTGAACGCGCCCTTGGAGTTGGTCTTGACCTTGACCATCCAGTACCAGGTGCTGCCCCCACTGGGGCGCAGGTCGATCCAGATGGTCTGGCCGCTGTAGTTGTGCCAGGCCTTGCTGGAGTAGTACTGCAGCGTGCCCTTGACGGTCAGGTTGCCGCCGGCGTTCACCACGGTCGGGGAGATCTTCGCGCTGGTGATCCGGTCGGCGTACCTCCAGGACAGGACGGCGATGCTGTGCGTCGCCGCGTTGCTGGTGGCACCCGCCTTCCCGGCGTAGACGACCCGGTAGTACGCGACGTTCTCCGGCGCGATGCCCGAGTAGGTGAACTTGATGCCGCCGGTACCGCAGCGCGTGTCGGGCTCGTTCCCGTTAATCGCGTGCAGGTTCTTCCACGGTCCCGTGGCCGACGGCGCGTACTGCACCATCAGCCCAGTGGTGCGGGAGAACGTCTGCGCCTTGTTGCCGGTGTCGAAACCGAGGCACCCGCTTATGCTCAGCTGCCAGTACTGGCTAAGCGAGACCTTGAAGCCGTTGATAACCGTCGGGTTGACGACGTCGACCGCCACCGGCGTCACGACTTCGGTCAGGTCGTCTTGGCTGGTCGTCCCCACGTAGAGCGTGGCCGCCTTCTGCTCGGCCGGCACCGTGATGGTGAAGGTGCCGTTGGCGGCGGTCTTGGTGGTCTCCAGCGGGCTGCTCGAGTCCGACGATTGAAGGCCGATCCAGACCTCCTGGCCCGAAACCGGCTTGGAGGTGGATCCCGACTTGTAGGTCAGCGTCCCGGTCATCGCGACGGCCCTGCCGTAGCTCTCGGTGACCGACTTTGACCTCAGCGTCAAGGTCGGCGTGGTGCTGGTGACGGTGAGGCTGACCGGAGCGGACGGCGAGCCCTGGATCCCATCCCCGACGGCCTGGGCGGTGACGGTCTCGCTGGCCGACGGCGCGAAGTTCGGGTCCGAGAAGGTGCCGTCGCTAGCAACGGGCAGCGACTCGGAGTCGCCTGCGATGTCCACCAGTATGCCGGTGTAGTTCGTGTCGGCGGTGCCATCAGGATTGGTCAGGGTGACGGTGCCCGATAGTCCTGCCGTGGTGTCGGGGTAGCTGAGGTTGGTGTTGGCCGCTTGTAGCGTGACCGTCGACGTGGCGAGGAAGCCGAACGGCTCGGGGGCGACCTGGCTGTAGGTAGCGGTGGTGGAGTCGGTGAAGGTGCCGTTCAGCGTGATGGAGTAGTCGCCAAGCGCTAGGCCGGCCGACCCCGCAGGGATGTTCGCCGTCCAGGTGCTCTGGGTCTGGCTCGGGTCGGTCGGGTCAACCGCCGTCGCACCCGCCGTCAGGACCTGGTTGTACGCGTCGCTGCCCCCAGCCATGAACTGGGCCGTGAGGCCGGCGATCGTGGAAGAGGAGTCCACTACTACGGTCAACTGGTCCGGGCTGCCGGCAGTCGCCCCAGCCGAGACAACGGTGAAGGTGTCGGCGGGGGCGCCAGCGGGGCTGGCGTTCGCCGCAAGGGATCCCGCCGCGGTCATCCCGAGGGCCCCGAGGAGGGTAAGCGTGGTGCCAAGACTGGCACGCAACATAACTTCTCCCAACATGATGAGCAATCAAGCATCATCATCATCATGCAAGGTTCACGCCGATAATTAGGAGCAAATTACATCACAAGAGGCAACGATTTGATCAAGGAGGACATCTCGGGTCAGCTTGAGCCCGAATGCCAAGATCTTTGAGAAAGTGCCACCGTAACTGGCACTTACAAAACGACCTGGTCAGGCATGCCTTTGGGGCATCGGTACCGCTGTCCGTCCAATCCGAGATCCGCGTGCCCGACGTCGAGCGCGACGTGGTCGACCTCGCAGGTCTTAGGGTAGCGTCAAAGTTGTCTAGATCATTGGACAACTGTACGAAGGATGCGCACGTGCCACAGACTTCCCCAACCAAGCCTCCGGGCGACGTCCCCGCACGACAGCGGTGGATGCGCATGCCCGGTACGTTCCACCACGTGGACGTGCGCGACACCGTCGCCGACCGCGCCGTCGCGGTCGAGATGTTCGCCGTAGCCGCGGGGGCAGCGGCGTGACCAGGCGGTTCGCGATCTACGCGGCGCCAGGCACCGGATCGACGGACGCTGTTAGCCTGTTGCTCCGCGAGAGGGCAGAGCAATGGCTGGGCCGCAGCGCCTCAGGAGACCCCGTGACGCCTGGAATTCCCGTCGGCTGGACACGCGGGGCCATCGACGCGATGACCGCCAGCGCACGCCGCTACGGCTTCCACGCCACGCTCAAGCCGCCGTTCCGCCTCGCCGAGGGGCGGACGCTCGAGGAACTCGACGCCGCCGTGGCGCGGTTCGCGGCGGGCAGCGCCGGCGCGGAGATCCCCCAGTTGTCGCTCGCGCGCCTCGGCGGCTTCTTCGCCCTGGTGCCCGGAGCGGATGCGCCGGGGCTGCACGCACTCGCCGACGAGGCAGTGAAAGGCTTCGACGCCTTCCGAGCCCCGGCGACCGACGGCGAGCTTGCCCGCCGTAACCCAGCCTCGCTCACGCCACGCCAGCGGGAACTGCTCAAGACATGGGGCTATCCCTACGTGCTCGATGAGTTCCGCATTCACCTGACCCTCACCGACCGGATCCCGGACGAGCAGCGCCCCGAGGTGGAGCGCGTCCTGCGCGACTGGTTCGCCCCGTTGCTCGGGGCCAACGTGCCCGTCGACGCGCTTGCCCTGTTCACGGAGGCCGAGCCTGGTGCCCCATTCGCGCTGCACGCGGTGCACCACCTGCAGCCGGCCTCCGCACACCAGCGTGCCGCGCAGCCGGCAGACAGCGAAGGAGCGCGATGACCCGCGAAACCGTCCTCAGCAACGCCCGCATCGTCTTGACGGACCAGGTCCCACACGGCTCGGTCCTGATCCGCGACGGCCTGATCGCCGACATCAGCTCCGGTCCCAGCAAGGGCGGCGAGGACCTGGGCGGCGACTACCTGCTGCCTGGCCTGGTCGAGTTGCACACCGACCACCTGGAGTACCACTTCACCCCTCGCCCGGGCGTGCAGTGGGAACCGCTGCCCGCCGTGCTCGCCAGCGACGCGCAACTGGCGGCCGCCGGCGCGACCACCGTGCTCGACGCGGTGCGCGTCGGCTCTGGACCTGGCAAGCGCGATGCCACCATTCATGCCGCCCGGCTCCTGGCGGACTCGATCGAACTGGCAGCCGGCGCCGGCCTGCTGCGCGCCGATCACGCGATCCACGTGCGCTGCGAGGTATCGTGCGAAGACTGCCTCGACGCGTTCGACGGGTTCGCCGACGACCCGCACGTGCGGCTGGTCTCGCTGATGGACCACACCCCCGGCCAGCGGCAGTTCGCCGACATCGAGGTGTTCAAGCGTTACCACATGGGCAAGGAGCACGTCACAGAGTCCGACTTCGACGCCTTTGTCGCTCCCCTGGTCGAGCAGTCCGCCCGCTACGCTGACGTCCACCGCCGGGCGATCGCGGGACTCGCATCGCAGCGCGGCATCACCTTGGCCACCCACGACGACGCGACGCCCGACCACGTCGCCGAGTCGGTCGCCCTTGGCGTGCGCATCTCCGAGTTCCCGACCACCGTGCTCGCCGCCAGCACGGCCGACAAGCACGGCCAGCACATCGTCATGGGCGCCCCCAACATCGTCCGTGGCGGGAGCCAGTCGGGCAATGTCGCCGCCACCGATCTGCTTGGGCTTGGGCTGCTGCACATCCTGTCCTCCGACTACGTGCCATCGAGCCCGCTGCAGGCCGTGTTCCAGCTGGCTGCCGACGGCGTGATCGGGCTCTGCGACGGCGCGATGCTGATTAGCGGAAACCCGGCGCGAGCGGTCGGCCTCGACGACCGCGGCCAGATCGCGGTCGGCAAGCGTGCCGACCTGGTGCGGGTGCGTCCGCACGACCTGCCGGCCACCGAGCGCCACCCACACGGGCGGCGCGTGCCAGTCGTCCGCGGCGTGTACCGGCAGGGGGCACGGGTCTCGTGACCGAGCCGATCGGCCCCGGCGCCTTCGTCGCCGTCGTGGGCGCCAGCGGAGCCGGCAAGGACGCCCTTCTGTCGTACGCCCGCGAGCGCTCCGGCGCCCTCGCCCGCTTCCCCCGGCGCGCCATCACCCGGCCGCCAGGACCAGGCGAGGACCACGACCCGATGACCGGGGATCAGTTCTCGCAGGCGAGCAGCCGTGGTGCCTTCGCCGTGTCCTGGCACGCGCACGGGCTCCAGTACGGAATCCCGGCGTCCGTCGATGACGAGGTACGTGACGGCCTAGTCGTCGTTGCCAACGTCTCCCGCGCCGTGATCGACCAACTCGACGCACGCTACCGGCGGCTGGTCGTGGTTTGCGTGACCGCGGCGGACGAGGTGCGCGCGAAGCGGTTGCGCGGGCGCCGGCCGCGAGCTCGAACCCGGCATCGGGCAGCGCCTGGCCCGCCTTGACCCGGCCCCGGGTCACCGCATCGACGAGGTGATCCGCAACGACGGCTCTCTCGCCGAAGGCGGCACTGCGCTGCTACGCATCATCTGCGGCGCGGCCCGCCGCCCGGCCGAGACCGAGCTTGGTCGCGTTTCTAAGGCCTGAAGGCGGTGGGCGAGGGCGGTGTGGCGGCGGCCGGTGCCCGCGGTGCGGACAGCCGCCGCCAGCGCCCGCCGCGAGCCGACTAGGACGACGAGCCTCTTGGCCCGGGTGATGCCCGTGTACAGCAGGTTCCGCTGCAGCATCATCCACGCGCTCGTCGTCAGCGGGATGACGACGGCCGGGTACTCAGACCCCTGCGATCGGTGGATCGTCACCGCGTACGCGTGCGCCAGTTCGTCGAGCTCGTCGAAGTCGTAGGAGATCTCCTCGTCCTCGTCCGTCCGTACCGTCAGGGCGTGGTCCTCGAGCGACATGCCGGTGACCACGCCGGTCGTGCCGTTGAACACGCCGGCCGCGCCCTTGTCGTAGTTGTTCCGCAGCTGCGTCACCTTGTCACCGACCCGGAACACCCGACCGCCATACCGCCGCTCCGGCGCGCCTTCCCGGTAGGGGGTGAGCGCCTCCTGCAGGAGCATGTTCAGGCTCCCCGCTCCGGCCGGGCCACGGTGCATCGGGCACAGCACCTGCACGTCGCGCCGCGGGTCGAGGCTGAACTTCGCCGGGATCCGCCGCGCGACAATATCCGCCACGAGCTCCGCAGTCGCCTCCGTCTCGTCGCAGTTGAACCAGAAGAAGTCGGGGAACTCGGTCAGGGCGGGCGGACGCCCCACGTTGACCCTGTGGGCGTTCACGACGATTCCTGACTGCTGCGCCTGCCTGAAGATCTTCGTCAACCGAACGACCGGGAGAGTCTGCGACCCGATCATGTCCCTCAGCACCTCGCCCGCGCCGACCGAGGGCAGCTGGTCCACGTCGCCGACCAGCAGCAGGTGCGCACCCGGCGCGACGGCCTTGACCAGCTTGTTCGCCAGGATCACGTCGACCATTGACGTCTCGTCGATCACGACCAGGTCCGCGTCGAGTGGGTTTGCCGCATCGAACGCTGGGTCGCCGCCGGGCTGAAGCTTCAGCAGCCGGTGGATGGTCGCGGCCTCGTGACCGGTCAGCTCGGCGAGGCGCTTGGCGGCACGGCCGGTCGGCGCGGCCAGGACAATCTTTGCCCTGCGTGCCTTCGCCAGCTCGACCACTGAGCGGACGGTGAAGCTCTTCCCGCAGCCAGGCCCGCCAGTCAGCACCGCGACCTTCCGCGTCAGCGCCAGCTTCACCGCCTCTGCCTGCTCGGGGGCGAGGTCCGTGCCAGTCCTGGTCTTGAGCCAGCCGAGGGCCTTCTCCCAGTCCACGGTCTGAAAGGCCGACAGGCGGTCCGCGCCGCCAGCCAGGAGGTGGCGGAGGGCAGACGCCAGGGATCGTTCGGAATGAAAGAAAGGAGGAAGGTAGACGGCCTGCAGTGGCCCGGTGGCTGGGGCACCGGGGACCGGGATCTCATCGCGGACAGCGAGCTCCTCGGCGGCCAGGTCGGGGATGAGCGGCGCGATCTGGTCTACGGGGACTTCGAGGATCTTGGCGGCATCAGTGACCAGGGCATGCTCCGGGAGGTAGCAGTGGCCGTCATCGGCTGCCTCGGACAGGGTGTAGGCGAGGCCTGCCTTGATGCGCTCGGGGCTATCCTTGGCGATGCCGACTGACGCGGCGATCGTGTCGGCCGTCTTGAAGCCGATGCCCCAGATGTCCGCAGCCAGCTTGTAGGGCTGCTGCTGGACGGTATCGACCGATTTGTCGCCGTATTTCTTGTAGATCTTCACTGCGAGGGACGTGGAGACGCCGACGCCCTGCAGGAAGATCATGACCTCCTTGATCGCCTTCTGCTCCGCCCAGGCGTCCTTGATGCGGCTGGAGCGTTTCGGGCCGAGGCCGGGGACCTCGATCAGCCGGTCGGGTTCGTCGTCGATGATGTGCATGATGTCGAGGCCGAAGTGGCCGACCATGCGTTCGGCCATGACGGGGCCGATGCCCTTGATCAGGCCCGACCCCAGGTATCGCCTGATGCCTTGCTCGGTTGCGGGCAGGACCGTGGTGTAGGAGTGGACCTCGAACTGCCGCCCGTACTTGACATGGGAAGTCCATCTTCCGCGCAGTCGCAGGGACTCGCCGATCTGCGCGCCGAGCAGTGGGCCGACCGCGGTGACGAGCTCGGTGTCGGCGCTGACTGGCCCGCGCCCCGTCCCCCGGTCCGGCGCGATCCGCGCGATCGTGTACCCGGTCTCCGGATTGCTGAACGTCACCCGCTCCAGCACGCCGTCGAGGATGGCTACCTCTTTCGGCTGCCGGGACTGCGGCTGCTGGGGCTGCTGGGGCTGCTGGGGCTGCTGGGGCTGCTGGGGCTGCTGGGGCTGCTGGGGCTGCTGGGGCTGCTGGGGCTGCTGGGGCTGCTGGGGCTGCTGGGGCTGCTGGGGCTGCTGGGGCTGCTGGGGCTGCTGGGGTGCTTGCGGTGTCGGCGAGGGAGCGGACGACGGCATGCCCCCATATTGCCGCTTCCCGCCTCCAGATGCGCTCCACATACTCGCCAGCGGCCCTTGCGGTGGCCGCCGCGTCCGGTGTCGCGCGCCATGGGATGCTCGTGTCTCGCAGGAGGGTGCAACGCGGCTCGGTCTCGCGGCATAGGAGGTACATGACAGGCGATTCGCGCTCCGATAGTGAGCTGCTTGCCGACCTGCCGCGTCAGCCGGAACTGATAGGCGTGCTGTATGAGAGGCATGCTCGAGGCGTGTTCCGTTACCTGGCTCGGCGTGCCGGACCGGAAGCAGCCGAGGATCTGGTCTCTGAGGTTTTCGTCGCCGCGCTGTCCGCGTCGTCGCGGGTGGTGGCCCATGACAGCGGCAGCGCGCTGCCCTGGCTGTACGGGATCGGGCTGAACGTGCTGCGCCGGCATTACCGGGAGGCGCGGCCGCCTCAGGGGATGGCACGTGACCTGGGGATGGACTGGGGAGCGGTTGACGAGCGGCTCGATGCCCAGGCCGAACGCGGGCGGCTCCGTGTAGTGCTCACTGGGCTATCGGATTCCGACAGGGAACTGCTCCTTCTCGTGGCGTGGGAAGACCTGACGCCCGCCGATGCCGCGACGGCCCTCGGCATCAGCCCAGTGGCAGCCAGGAGCCGACTGCACCGCGCCCGCACCCGGGCGATGAAGGCGCTGCAGGGCATGCAGGGCGACGGCCCTGACGTAGTGACGACTTTGTACGCGAGGCGGGAAGCATCATGCGCCCTCTAGACGACCTGCTCTCCTCGGCCGGCCGGGTTCCCGAGATCACGGAGGACGCCTTGAAGAGCGGGCGCCATGCCCTGAACGCGGCGATCGCCGAGGCGAGCGCGCAGCAGGCGCCCGCCGGGAGGAAGGCGGCGGCCCGCTGGTGGGGCAGCTGGCGCGGGATAACGGTCATCGGGGCGACGGCGGCCGTCGCCGCTGCGGCGGTGGTGGCGGGCGCGGTGGTCCTGCCGTCGTCGTCAACCCCATCGAAGACGGCCCCACAGGCGGCCACGGCTGCGAAAGCGACCGTGAAGCCGTGGCCGAAGGCCAGCGTGAACGCGGGGACCCCGGTCACCATAGGCTCGGTGAGCTACTCGTTCGACACTACGACATCTGACACGCCGGTGGCGACCGTCCTGGACGCGGCCGCGACCGCGATCGGATCGGAGGCGGGGGCCGCGTCGGAGCCGAACGTCGACTGGGGTGGCGCACCCTACTACCACATGGTGTCCGTAGGCACGTGCGGCAGCGGGACCTACACGAACAACACGTGGACCAGCCGCAACGGTAACGGGGTCGGCCTGACCATCGACTCGAAGTCGGGCAGCGACTCGGGATGCGAGGGGGCCGGCGGTGGCGCTCGTTCCCGATCGTCACCGGCTTCGCCGACTTCTACGGGCTCGGGAACCAGCCCCTGACGGAGGCGCAGGTGGACGAGCTGCCGACCGACCCGAACAAGCTCTGGCCGATCCTGGAGGGCTTCGACGGCGACTCTCTCACCTCGGACCCCGCGTCCCCGCACTCGAACGCGTCCACCATGTTCCAGAGCATCTGGAACCTGATCACCAGCGAGCCGCTGTCCCCCGCGTTCCGTGAGGCGCTGCTCGAGGACGCGGCGAAGATCCCCGGCGTCACCGTCGAGGGCCAGTACACCGACTCGCTCGGCCGAACCGGGACGGTTCTGCACATCGGCATGTGGACGATGGCCATTGACACCAGCGACGGGCAGATCCTGGCGATGACGTCGGGCACCACCCCGGGCGTCCCGATCTGCCACGGCGGCAAGATGCCCGCTGGCGCGACCATGTGCCAGTCCGGCGAGAGCACGACCGTGTATGTTAGCGCGGCCACGGTCACGAGCCTGCCGAAGGCGGAGGCCGCCAGCATGGCCGAGGCCAACGCCTCGGCCAAGAGCAGCCAGGTGTCGGTCGCGCCGGCGCCTATGCCCAGCCTCTGACCGTAGCATTCCCAGGCAAAGGAAGCGCCAGTACTGGAGAGTAGATCAACTACTACCTGAGAGACTACTCGTGAGGTAGTCTCTCGGGTATGAGCGTACCGCTGACGCTGTTGGGGCTGCTTGAGCGCGGGCCCAGCCATGGGTATGACCTGAAGCGCGACTACGACGCTTACTTCGGGCAAGGGCGATCGCTGCGCTACAGCCAGGTGTATGCCACGCTGTCGCGGCTGGCCAGGGACGGGAAGGCCGTGGCCGGGCCCGTCGAGCAAGGGGCCGGGCCGGAACGGCGCCGGTACATCATCACCGACGAGGGCGCCGCCGACGTGGAGAAGTGGCTCGCCGAGCCTGCGCCGCCGGAGCCCGACCTGCAGAGCGAACTGTTCGCCAAGGTCGTGCTCGCGCTCATGCTCGGCAAGCACGCCGACAACTACCTCGACGTCCAGCGGGCGGCGCACCTGCAGCGGATGCGCGAGCTCACCGAGTTCAAGCGGCAGGGCGGCATCCTCGACGTGCTGCTCGCCGACCACGCCCTCTACCGCCTGGAGGCGGACCTGCGATGGATCGACCACACGGCGGCGCGGCTGGACATGATCGCGCGGACAGTGCAGGGGCAGTCATGACTCCCGATCGGGGCGCCGCTGGGCACAGCGCCGCGAACCTCAGTGTCACGGGACACGGGCACGGCACGTCGGGGAAGTTCATCGAGGCCGTCGATCTGTCGCTGTCGTTCGGCAGCACGCCGGCGCTGCGCGGGGCGTCGCTCGGCGTTGCCAAGGGCGAGATCGTCGCCGTCATGGGGCCCAGCGGGTCCGGGAAGTCGACGCTGCTGCACTGCCTGGCCGGGATCCTGGTGCCTTCCTCGGGGGAAGTGCATTTCAACGGGATGCGGCTCGACCAGCTCAGCGACGACAAGCGCAGTGCGCTGCGGCGGGACCGGTTCGGGTTCGTGTTCCAGTCCGGGCAGCTCGTGCCCGAGCTCACCGCCGAGGAGAACGTCGCGCTGCCGTTGCTGCTGTCCGGCATGCGGCGCGGGCCGGCGATGGCGGCGGCGCGCACGTGGTTCCCCACGCTCGGGCTGGACGGGCTCGAAGTCCCGGCGGTCCGGTGAGCTGTCCGGCGGGCAGGCGCAGCGCGTCGCGCTCGCCCGCGGCCTGGTCGCCGAGCCCGAAGTGCTGTTCGCCGACGAGCCGACCGGGGCGCTGGACTCGATGTCCGGCGAGCTGGTGATGAACCTGCTGGTGAGCGCGGTCCGCGAGCAGGGGGCCACGGTCGTCCTGGTCACCCACGACGCCCGGGTCGCCGCGTACGCCGACCGCGAGGTCGTCGTGCGGGACGGCACGGTCGGCACGCTCACCGGGGCAAAGCCATGAGCGCGGCGACCGCGATCGAGCGGGACACACCCGCGATCAGCACGCTTACGGGGGCGAAACTGTGAGCGGGGTTGGCACGCTCGAACGGGACGCTAGCCGTTCCGGTATGAACGGGTCTGGCACAGTCGGGCTTGGGCTGCGGCTGGCCGTGAAGGGGGGGCGCGAGGCCGTTACCCGACTGGTCATCCTGGCGGTCGCGGTCGGGCTCGGCGTCGGGCTGCTGCTCACCGCAGTGGCCGCGACCAGCGCGGTCACTTCGTGGAACAGCCGGCACGCGTGGTTCTGGACCGGCACCCAGTGGGCGGCGCCGGGGCCGGCCACGGGGGTCGCGCCGCTGTGGTGGCACCCAACCAGCGACATCTACGACGGCCAGACGATCAGCCGCTTCGACGTCGCGGCCACCGGCGCTTCCTCGCCGGTGCCGCCGGGGCTGTCCCATGACCCGGCGCCGGGGACGTACTACGCCTCGCCCGCGCTCGCAGCGCTGCTGCGGTCCCTTCCGGCGGACCAGTTGGCTGACCGCTACCCGGGACACCTGGCCGGGATCATCGGCGACGCCGCGCTGCCCTCGCCAAACTCGCTCGCCATCGTCGTCGGGCGCACCCCTGCGCAACTGGCGACGGCCGTGGGCAGCGTAAAGGTGACCGCTATCGCGACGACCGTGCCGCGCAGCCTCGGCGGGAATGTCACGCTTTCCCCCGGCAGGAAGGGCCATCGGCCGCAGTTCGCGCCGAACTTTAACCCCAACGGGCTACCGGTACATGCCGGCCGACACCGGCCTACCGGCGAGCGGCACCGACCTGATCCTGTCCGTCGTCGCGCTGGCGATCCTGCTGCCGGTACTGATCTTCATCGGCACCGCGACCCGGCTGTCGGCCGCCCGCCGGGAGGAGCGGTTCGCGGCGATGCGCCTGGTCGGCGCGACCCGCACGCAGGTGTCCGCGCTCGCGGCGGTGGAGTCGACCGCGGCGGCCCTGCTGGGCGTGGCCGCCGGGTTCGCGATCTTCTCCGGGCTGCGCATCCCGGTGGCGGGCATCCCGTTCGTCGGCCAGCCGTTCTTTCCCGGCCAACTGACGCTCAGCCTGTTCGACGTCATCGTCGTCGCGGCCGGCGTGCCGGTGGCCGCCGCCGTGGCAGCGCGACTGGCGCTGCGCCGGGTGAACATCTCCCCGCTCGGCGTCACGCGCCGGGTGACGCCGAAGCCGCCTGGTGCCTGGCGGGTGGTGCCGCTGCTTCTCGGCCTAGCTGAGCTCGGCTTCTGGGAGGCGCACGGGCACCCGGCCTCGATCCAGGGGCAGATCCAGGCGTTCGTGACCAGCTTCGCGCTGATCATCATCGGGCTGTTCATCGCCGGGCCGTGGCTCACCATGGCCGCCGCGCGGCTCATGGCCCGGTGGACCAGCCGCCCCGGCACGCTGATCGCCGCCCGGCGCATCGGCGACGACCCGCGGGCCGCGTTCCGTTCCGTCAGCGGCCTAGTGCTCGCGCTGCTGGTCACCACCGTCGCGACGATCGCGATCACCACTCAGGACGCCAAGGACCCCACCAGGTTCGTCAACATCGCCGAGTCGCACGTGCTGACCGCGCAGATATCGGCGTCGAATGCGGTCGCCCGGGGCAACGCCCCGGGAGTGCGGTCTGGCACCGCGAACCCGGGGCCGGCCGCGCCCGCCGCGCCGCTCGCCGCCCAGTTGAGTGCGGTGCCCGGCGTCCAGGGGGTGCTCGTGGTGCGCGCGGTCCCCGGGCTGACGATCCCTGGCCGTTTCGAGAACCTCGGCGTCAACGCGTTCGGCGTCAACACCGACGGCAGCGTCACCCCGATCCCGGCCGGCGTGGTCTCGTGCGCGCAGTTCGCGACCGTGCCCGCGCTCGGCCGCTGCCCGGCAGGCGCGGCAACGGCCGAGTTCCCGGCGGACGGCTTCAGCGGTCCCCTCGGCTTCAACTCGAACGTGGACACGTACACCTGGCCGGCCGCGAATGTGCCGGCCGCCGGACTCGACGCCCTCGGCGTGGACGGCATCGCCGTGGCGACGAACGGCGCCACGGCGACGGTGGAGCGGGCGCGGACGATGCTGGAGGCGAGCGTTTACCCGACGGTCTCCCCGCCGTCCACGTACGCCGACATCGCCGCGCAGGACAACTCGCAGGACTCCGGCTACCAGCAGCTCGCCAACGTGGTGATCCTGGTCAGCCTGGCGATCGCCGGGTGCACGCTGGCGGCGGGCATCGCGGCGGGGCTCGCGGAGCGCAAGCGGCCGTTCAGCCTGCTGCGGCTCACCGGCGCGCGGCTGTCCACGCTACGCGGCGTCGTCGCGCTGGAGGGCGCGGTCCCGCTGCTGACGGTGGCGGTTGTGGCGATCGGGACGGGCTTCGGCGCCGCCGCGATGTACGCGACGGAGGCGCAGAACCGCCCGATGGTCGCGCCGGGCCTGACGTACTACCTTCTGACCGTCGGCGGCATCATCGTGTCCCTGGCGATCATCGCGGCGACGTTCCCGATCCTGACCCGCATCACGGGCCCGGAGGCAGCCAGAAACGACTAACGGGAAAGGCCGGCGGCCACGTGTCTTCGCTTAGCCGCCCAACGGGAGGGTGAGGTCGTGGGCACCGCGCCACCGTCGAGCTGACCGAAGGCGTCCGCCTCCGGTGCCAATGCCGCTACTATGCCCGCGTGACGACGCCCCTAGACGAGTGGCAGAGCCTGGACGTGCCGACGCGCAGCGCCGTGCTCGCGCATGCACGCACCCTGACGCCCCACCCGGATCCCGCCGTGTCGGCCATCGCGGCCCGGTACGCCCGCGACGTGCTGGACCGGCAGCAGCGGACCTTCTTCGCGCGGCTGCTCCGGCGGACTCTTGTGCTGTCAACGGTCCTGATCGTCGGCGTCATCGTCACCGCCATTGCGGCCTCAGGGTCCCCCAGCGCAGGCAAGGCGATCCCCTGGGTGGCGGTACTGGTCTTCCTCGTCGTGGTCGTGGTCATTCAGGTCAGGGAGGCCCGCCGGACCATGCTCCTCGACCGGGTCGCGAACGCGAACGGGCCGGGACCTGCTGTGGCGTCGCCTGCCCCTGTCGCGAGTCCCGAAGCGGCTCTAGGACATCCCGGGCTCACGCTCCGGGAGGAGCGGCGCATCGTCGTTCGAGGGCTCTTGACGCTGCTGGCGACGGCATGCGTAGCCGGACTCGGCGAATGGTACTTCCTGGCGCATGAGACGGGCCTTGGCCGCGACGCGGAGGCAGTCGTGGCACTCGTCTTCCTGGTGGTCGCGCTCGCGCTCGCCGCGTTCTACGCCTTCTACCTGGTGCGCTGGATCCTGCCCGGCCACCCGCTCATCGAACTCGATGCGCGCGGCGTCTACCACGCCAGGCTCGGTTACCTGCTGCCCTGGTCGGACGTCACGGAGATCCGGCTGTACCCGTTCCGGGCCGCCAGCGCCTCGCCCGCGCTCCTCGGTTCCGCGCCCCTCGTCATGGTCGCTTTCATACCAGCGGACCCGGACGCCATCCTGCGGGCGATCCCCGGCAATCCCTTCCGCAAATGGCAGCAAAGACGAGCATTCCTCACCTACGGCTCCCCCATGGTGATCGCCTCCCTCGCGGTGGACCACCCGGCAGAGGAGATCGCCCAGACCGCCACCACCCTGTCCGGGCTTCCACTCCGCCGGTACTGAGCGCGAAGAAGTGCGGGGACCTGCTCGCCACGTGAATGAGTCCCATGCCTAGGCAGCAGTCTGCCGCAGCTTCGCCATGATACTGCGTCTCGTTCTCATGGCATTTTCCTCAGCCGGCTCAGGCAGTTGGCACTTCTGGCGGGCCGTGGCAGGTTCCCGGTGGTGGGCGCCGCCGTTCCCTCGGAGGTTGCCGGCACCGAATGCCGCCCCCGGGGCAATGTTGCCATCAGCATGATGATGTTGCTCCTGGCCAGTGCCGTGGACGCGCAGGCCGGGCAGTTGCCGATCAGGGATCTGCGGCCTGGACGAAGGTTTCGGCTGCCTGGGCGGCGATCTGGTCGTGGTCCCAGGTGAGTTTCCCGGACTGGAGGTCGTCGATGACGGAGCTGAGCCAGCGGACTTCGGCGTGGACGACGGCGTGCTGGTACTCGGTCTCGATCAGGGCGATCCGGGGCAAGGTCTCGCGGTACTCCTGGAGCTGGGAGTCGAGTTGCGCCAGGCGGGCCTGGACGGCCGTCAGGCGGCGGGCGAGTTCGGTGGCGAGCTCGCCCGGGTCGAGGACCATGGCGAACGACAGGGCGGCGGGGAAGGCGGGGTACTCGCTGCGCGGGGCGGCGAGCATGTCGCGCAGCCAGCGCAGCCCGGTGCGGCGGCCTTCCTCGGTCAGCTCGTAGACAGTGCGCTCGGGGTACTGCTGGGCGCGCTCGGTCTGGCGGACGGCGATGAGCCCGGCCTCGTGCAGCCAGCCTCGTCGCCGCCGGCACCGACATCGTGCTCACCACCCACTACCTCGAGGAAGCCGACGAACTCGCGGACCAGGTCGTGGTCATCGACCACGGGAAGGCGATCGCCGCGGGCAGCACAACCGAACTGAAGGCAGGGATCAGCCGCGACGTCATCGAGGTCGTCCTCGCCGACAGCGCCCAGCTTGGTGCGGCGGCCGCCGTCCTGGAAACGCTCACGGCCAGCCCGGCGGTCATCGACCACACCGGCCGGCGGGCCCGCAGCCAGGCCAGCGACGGGACAGCCCAGCTGTCGGCGGCCATCGCGGCCCTGGACCGCGCCCGCATCCCGGTCAGCGAGATCGCCCAGCGCCATCCCACACTCGACGAAGTCTTCCGGACCCTCACCGACACGAAAGCAGATAGCCTCCGATGAGCCAGACCGCCGCCGTCTCCGTCCTCGCCCCAGGTGCCGGCGCCATCACCCGGCCAGCGGGCCCGCCAGCGCTCGCGACCGCGACCGCCCAGATCGCCGGGCGCGCGCTGCGCAAGTACTTCCGTACCCCAGGCCTGCTCGTCATGGGCATGGTCCAGTCCGGGATGTTCCTGTTCTCGTTCCGCTACGTCTTCGGCGGTGCCATCAGCGCCAGCGACGCCGGGCACGCCGGCTACGTGGGCTACCTCGTCCCCGGTTACGTGGCCACGATCGTGCTGTTCACCGGCGGCGGTATCGCCGTCGCCATCGCCGAGGACAAGGCCCAGGGGCTCACCGACCGGCTGCTGTCCCTGCCCATCCCCCGCAGCGCCCTCGTCGCCGGGCGTACCCTCGCCGACTTCACCACCAACGGCTGGTCCATCATCTTCACCGCGGCGCTGGGGTTCGCCTTCGGCTTCCGGCTGCCCGCAAGCACCGCCGACGGGCTCGCCGCGCTCGGCCTGTGCCTGCTGTACGGGCTGGTCTTCACCGTGGTGTTCATCGTCATCGGCCTGTTCGCCCCCAACGCGCAGGCGGCCCAGGGCATGTCGATGATCGCCTTCGTCCTGGCCTTCATCTCCAGCACCTACGTGCCGCCCCCCTCGATGCCCGGCTGGCTGCAGCCCTTCGCCAGGTACCAGCCGGTCACCCCGATGGTCAACACCGTCCGCTCCGCCCTGACCGGCGGAACCCACGACCTGGCCACCACCCTCATCTGGTCAGCCGCCCTGGTCATCACCTTCACGCCCATCGCAGTCACCCGCTACCGCCGCGCATGAGGCGGTGCCCGGGAACGGTGACTGAGCGGGCGGCACGCGAGAAAGCAAGCACCAGGACCCGACAAGTACGCTGTAGGATCTCACATCGCGTGACATGTTGATCTTCGTTGACCTGGGGTTTGTCTGCTGTCTCGTGGCGTCGGCGGCCATGATCAGTCTCAATCACATGGCATTTCTTCACTGACTGATCGGGGCACCTCTGCCGTGTGGAGTCGGCATAGATGTCCCGGGCTCATGCCCCGGGAGCCGTACGTCTCAGTGACGCGAGTCGTCTGGTGCCCGTGAGAAGCGGCTACCAGTTGTCCACAACGCGGAGATGGGTAGACAGCCCAGTCCGTCGCCGAAGCTCAGCGAGTCAGCGCCGCAGTAGAGGACGTAGCCAGCGTGCATCCGGGAGCCGAGCTTCTCCTTAAGGTAGCGAAGTCCGAGCAGGTCCTCTGATCTCACGGATTGCGCGGACTTCACCTCGATGCCGATCACGCGTCCGGCGTTGTCCTCAAGGACTGCATCGACTTCATGACCATCACGGTCGTGATAGTGGTAGAGCGCCGCCGCCGTCTGCGACCAGGTGAGCTGCCGCGCAAGTTCGCCCATCACGAAATTTTCCATCAAGCCGCCCGATTGCTCGCCAGTGCGAGGAGTCTGAAGGTAGCTTGCGAGGCCCGGGTCCACGAACATCAGCTTCGGCGCGCGCGTCACCCGTTTGGTCGCCCCAGACGACCAGGCCGGGATCAGCTGAATGAGGTAAATCGTCTCCAGGATCTGGATGTAGCGCCGGACGGTGGGCTCTGTGATCGTTAGCTCGCTCGCGAGCTTGGCCATGTTGATCATGCCTGCGCAGCGGGCAGCCAGCAGCGTGATCAGGCGGCGCATGTCCGCGGCCCGCTCAATGTCCGCGACCTGCTTAATGTCCCGGACGACGATGTCGTTGAGGTAACTGGTGAAGAACCGGTCCCTTCGCCTCGGGGCGTCCCGCTGAACCGCGCCGGGGTAACCGCCCCGGGCGATGCGTGCTAGGTAATCATTGCGGTGCAACCGCGAGACGCCGGCTGAGAGCACGGCATCGGCGCTGAACGCAGCGTCCACGAAACCGTCTGGCTCGCTGTCGATCTCCCCTTGGGACAGCGGCCAGAGTTCGATGGTCTCCGACCGGCCGGGCAACGCGTCAGGAAGGCTCTGCAGCGCAAGGAGCCGCGCAGATCCCGTCAGGATGAACCTTCCCGGCCTCGGGTCTCTGTCGACGCTGTTCTTGATCGCCAGCCAGAGTCCGGGCACTCGCTGAACCTCGTCGATCAGCATCAGCCCGTCGAAGTCAAGGAAACCGACAGGATCGCTCTCCGCCGCCAGGCGCGTCTGAGGGTCGTCAAGGAACCGCGCCTGCCACCTTGGCGCCTCATGGAGAACCCGTTCGGCGAGAGTGCTCTTGCCGACTTGCCGCGCCCCGTTGATGATCACCACCCGGGTATCGTCCAGTGCCTCCGAGACCAGTTCTGCGGCTCGTCTTGGAACATAGTCAGCAGCCATCTTCACAGGAAAACTGTAGTCGAAGATTTAGATCTGCGGCCTTCAAGTTTCAGATCTGCCGTCCACAGAACTTAGATCTGCCGTGCTCATGCTTTGGATCAGCCGTCCATGCCGCCGCTGCGGCAGACAGACAGACAGACAGACGTTCCCCGAGCCGATGATGGCCACGCTGGCGGGGCTGGCCCCTCGGCCATGCCGAGCAGGGTTCCCCGTGCGCCCGGTGCCTGCAGTGCAGATGCGCCCGCGAGGACGGCCTGGATGCCGGCGATCCTGCCTGCCCAGGGGGAACCGGCCGTCTTCGGCTATAAACTCGTAGCTCCACACGCGTAGCGCAGTCAGGAGGTCGGGATCGCCTTCTGCGTGAAACAGCGCTCCAATGTGCTGGCCCAGCTGAAGGCGGCGCAGATCCTCCGCGGGTCAGGGGACTTGTACCGCAGCACCAGTGGCACAGCCCATGCCTCGTCCGGCCCGGCGAGACGGACTCCGGCGGCGGCGTAGTCGTCATCGTCGATGAAGACCCCCGTCCCGATGCCCTGCTCGGCGATCACGGCGAACCCGGCGCTGGTGAGCTGCCGGGCTAGCGCGGGCAACAGGATCGAGCGACGTTCGGTGCCGCTCTCGCGGGGGAATCCGATGGTCAAGCTGGCAGCGCCTGGCCGTCTCAGGCCGTCGGGTTCGGGGACTCGGCGGCGCGGCGGTATTCGGCGTTGATGCGCTGGGCCTCCTCGAGCTGGTCTTCGAGGATGACGATGCGGCAGGCGGCCTCGACGGGGGTCCCGTGGTCGACGAGCTCCCGGGCGCGGGCGGCGATGCGCAGCTGGTAGCGGGAGTAGCGGCGGTGGCCGCCCTCGGAGCGCAGCGGGGTGATCAGGCGAGCTTCGCCGATGGCACGGAGGAAGCCCTGGGTGGTGCCGAGCATCTCGGCGGCCCGGCCCATCGTGTAAGCGGGGTAGTCGTCGTCGTCTAGCCGGCCGTAGGACTCGCCTGCTGTCATCGCACCTCTCGGCGGAACGCTGGAGGGGTCCTGGTGCCGTACGGCACCAGGACCCCGAAGGAAGCTTCTACACCATCTGCTGGCCCTGGTACTGGGCTGGCTTTCTGTTTCCGCGTGCCCGGCCGTGATGCTGCCGGGGGTGCGGGGATCGCGGTTGCTTGACCGGAGATCACCTCACTATCGATGTCCTGCGGTACCCGGGCTCAAGGCTTCCGCCCGGGCGATCCTGATGGCGCCTGGCTCCTCCGTTCTTCCCTCTCGGATCACTTACTCCTGGTGCGCGCGTCCGCAGCCGACGCCTTCACCGGGGTACTGCTCACTGACCTCGCTGCGCCCGGCACCTCGTTTCCGCCGGACCCTGTTTTCTCTCTGGGCTACGAGAGAAACTCTACCCACGCAACTGCCCGATGTCTACTCCAGCCATCATAGATTTTGCGACGTTCGAGGTAGAGATAATCTGCCCTGAATCCCGTGGAGGTGCCACCGGCAAGGACGAGCAAACCGCTTCCGCAAGGCCCTGGACTACCTGCGGCCCGGCGACACCCTGGCCGTCGAGTCCCTGGACCGCCTCGGCCGCTCGCCGCAGGACCTGCTCGGAGGTTGCCGGCACCGAATGCCGCCCCCGGGGCAATGTTGCCATCAGCATGATGATGTTGCTCCTGGCCAGTGCCGTGGACGCGCAGGCCGGGCAGTTGCCGATCAGGGATCTGCGGCCTGGACGAAGGTTTCGGCTGCCTGGGCGGCGATCTGGTCGTGGTCCCAGGTGAGTTTCCCGGACTGGAGGTCGTCGATGACGGAGCTGAGCCAGCGGACTTCGGCGTGGACGACGGCGTGCTGGTACTCGGTCTCGATCAGGGCGATCCGGGGCAAGGTCTCGCGGTACTCCTGGAGCTGGGAGTTGAGTTGCGCCAGGCGGGCCTGGACGGCCGTCAGGCGGCGGGCGAGTTCGGTGGCGAGCTCGCCCGGGTCGAGGACCATGGCGAACGACAGGGCGGCGGGGAAGGCGGGGTACTCGCTGCGCGGGGCGGCGAGCATGTCGCGCAGCCAGCGCAGCCCGGTGCGGCGGCCTTCCTCGGTCAGCTCGTAGACAGTGCGCTCGGGGTACTGCTGGGCGCGCTCGGTCTGGCGGACGGCGATGAGCCCGGCCTCGTGCAGCCAGCCTCGTCGCCGCCGGCACCGACATCGTGCTCACCACCCACTACCTCGAGGAAGCCGACGAACTCGCGGACCAGGTCGTGGTCATCGACCACGGGAAGGCGATCGCCGCGGGCAGCACAACCGAACTGAAGGCAGGGATCAGCCGCGACGTCATCGAGGTCGTCCTCGCCGACAGCGCCCAGCTTGGTGCGGCGGCCGCCGTCCTGGAAACGCTCACGGCCAGCCCGGCGGTCATCGACCACACCGGCCGGCGGCCCGCAGCCAGGCCAGCGACGGGACAGCCCAGCTGTCGGCGGCCATCGCGGCCCTGGACCGCGCCCGCATCCCGGTCAGCGAGATCGCCCAGCGCCATCCCACACTCGACGAAGTCTTCCGGACCCTCACCGACACGAAAGCAGATAGCCTCCGATGAGCCAGACCGCCGCCGTCTCCGTCCTCGCCCCAGGTGCCGGCGCCATCACCCGGCCAGCGGGCCCGCCAGCGCTCGCGACCGCGACCGCCCAGATCGCCGGGCGCGCGCTGCGCAAGTACTTCCGTACCCCAGGCCTGCTCGTCATGGGCATGGTCCAGTCCGGGATGTTCCTGTTCTCGTTCCGCTACGTCTTCGGCGGTGCCATCAGCGCCAGCGACGCCGGGCACGCCGGCTACGTGGGCTACCTCGTCCCCGGTTACGTGGCCACGATCGTGCTGTTCACCGGCGGCGGTATCGCCGTCGCCATCGCCGAGGACAAGGCCCAGGGGCTCACCGACCGGCTGCTGTCCCTGCCCATCCCCCGCAGCGCCCTCGTCGCCGGGCGTACCCTCGCCGACTTCACCACCAACGGCTGGTCCATCATCTTCACCGCGGCGCTGGGGTTCGCCTTCGGCTTCCGGCTGCCCGCAAGCACCGCCGACGGGCTCGCCGCGCTCGGCCTGTGCCTGCTGTACGGGCTGGTCTTCACCGTGGTGTTCATCGTCATCGGCCTGTTCGCCCCCAACGCGCAGGCGGCCCAGGGCATGTCGATGATCGCCTTCGTCCTGGCCTTCATCTCCAGCACCTACGTGCCGCCCCCCTCGATGCCCGGCTGGCTGCAGCCCTTCGCCAGGTACCAGCCGGTCACCCCGATGGTCAACACCGTCCGCTCCGCCCTGACCGGCGGAACCCACGACCTGGCCACCACCCTCATCTGGTCAGCCGCCCTGGTCATCACCTTCACGCCCATCGCAGTCACCCGCTACCGCCGCGCATGAGGCGGTGCCCGGGAACGGTGACTGAGCGGGCGGCACGCGAGAAAGCAAGCACCAGGACCCGACAAGTACGCCGATCAGCCGGGGGCCATGTCGACGAAGCGGCTGTAGTGGCCCTGGAAAGCGACGGTGACAGTGGCGGTCGGGCCGTTCCGGTGCTTGGCGACGATAAGGTCAGCTTCACCGGCCCTGGGTGATTCCTTCTCATACGCATCTTCGCGATGCAAAAGGATGACCATATCGGCATCCTGCTCAATCGATCCACTTTCGCGCAAATCAGACAGCATGGGCTTCTTGTCCTGGCGCTGCTCGGGCCCTCGGTTCAGCTGGGAGAGCGCTACCACCGGGACTTCAAGCTCCTTGGCCAGCAGCTTGAGGGACCGGGACATCTCCGAGACTTCCTGCTGGCGGTTCTCCACTCGCTTGGGCGAGGACATCAGCTGCAGGTAGTCGATGACCACCATCTTCAGGTCGTGCCGCTGCTTGAGGCGGCGGCACTTGGCCCTGATCTCCATCAGCGACATGTTTGGTGAGTCGTCGATGAACAGCGGCGCGTCCACGACCTCGCTCATCCGCTTGGCCAGCCGGTTCCAGTCCTCGTCGCTCAGCTGTCCGGTGCGCATGAGGTTCATCGGCACCTTCGCCTCGGCGGCGAGCAGGCGCATCGTGATCTCGTTGCGCCCCATTTCCAGGCTGAACAGCACCGTCGGCTGGTTATGCCTGATGGTCGCCGACCGGGCGAAGTCAAGCGCGAGTGCCGAGTTGTGGGTGGGGATCAGGCTGTGCCCCGCTAGATACAGGTGATCGATGCTGTCCACCTGGACGCAGCGCACTGGCCGGGACAGCACCGGGCGCGCCGCGACGATGTAGCGCCACCGCGTGCCCGCGGCCGGCCCTTCGGCGCTTGGACGGGTCGCGCCCGGACGACTGGTTCCGGTACCGACCGCCGCTAGCTCGCGGCCGCTGAGGGAGACCGACGGGACCGCGTGCCGCATCTGCCTGTCGGGTGTCAGCGAGTGCAGGTCATGGGCGATCTGACCGGTGGTCACCACCCTGGGCGGGACCAGTCGACCTGGCGTCCAGGTCAGCCACTGGTGCTCCTCGTCGGCAATGATGACCGCGCCGTCGGAGAACTCGACCGCGTAGCAGGGCCTGCCGTCCATCACCTCGGTCGCGGCTAGGACCCTGGTCGGCTCGCCATCGGCGCCGAGGAGGTAATCCCCGACGGCCACCGACCCCATCGTGGTCCATCCGGCGGGCGTCGGCAGCGGCGTGTCGAGGGCGAGCGCCTTGCCGACGGCGGGCCGGGCGGCGATGACGATCATCTGGCCGGGGTGCAGGCCGTTGGTGAGGGCGTCCAGGTCCGCAAAGCCGGTCGGGACTCCGGTCATCTGGCCGCCACGCGAGCCGATCGACTCGATCTCGTCCAGCGCGCCGGGCATGATCTCCGAAAGGGAGTGGTAGTCCTCGGCGATCCGGCGGTCAGTCACCGCGTAGACCTCGGCCTGTGCCCGGTCCACGAGGTCGTCGGCGTCGGCGTCGCCCGTGTAGCCCATCTGGACGATCCGGGTGCCGGCCTCGACCAGCCGTCGGAGGATCGCGCGCTCCCTGACGATCTTCGCGTAATAGCCCGCGTTCGCCGCCGTCGGGACGGAGGCGATCAGCGTGTGCAAGTACGGTGCCCCGCCGATCCGCTGCAGTTCGCCGCGTCGCGACAGTTCGTTGGCAACGGTGATCGCGTCGGCTGGCTCGCCACGCGCGTACAGGTCGAGGATCGCCTCGTGGACGATCTGGTGCGCGGGCCGGTAGTGGTCGACCGGCCGGATCGCCTCGATCACGTCCGAGATCGCGTCCTTGGACAGCAGCATGCCGCCTAGGACGCACTGCTCCGCCGCCACATCGTGCGGTGGCATCCGCTCAAAGTCGTCCCGCTGTCCGATCTCGGCCACGCTCACCTGACGCACCTCCAATCGGACTCGGCTGCACCCCGTCACCCAGTTGTATCGGGAGGGTCTGACATTCCACGGACGGCAAGCAGGTGGGGTCTTGACATTGTGGCGGTACGCGCCACACATCGCCAACCCGGCCCTGTGGACAACCTGTGCATGACCGGTGGCTAAGGTGTGCGCATCTTGGGGATAGTGGTGTGGACCATTGCCCGCCAGCAGCCCGCAACGCGTTGCCTACCTGCGGTAACTCGCTCCACCGGCTGTGAACAGAAAAAAGTTGGCCACTTTTTCTCGGAAGTTATCCACAGGAAACTATCCACAGGAAATCAGGGCCTACCTGTGGAAAACTCGTGCGGGTGATGGGGATGCCGTTGTGGAAAAAGGCAGCACGGACCGACTGTCCGGAGTAGCCTACGGCGCACGCCCGGGTGGGCTAGTCTTCGCCTGTGTATTCGAGCACGGGGGCAATGACAGGGCACGGTACAACGCCCGGCGACCTTGAGGGTGTTGCTGCGATCGCAGTGGCGATCGACCAGCTGACAGCCGATGTCCGGACGCATTCGGGCAGGCCAGAGCATACGGCGCGGGTTGCCGAACTCTGGCTCATGGTGGCCTCGCTCGACCCGGAACTGGCCCGGCGCGTCGAGCGGTATGGGACGCCCGCAACGGTGGTGCCGAGCGCAGCAGCGGCAGGCACAGCCGACGCCGGGAGTCCCTAAGGGATGCACACCGGCCGTCGGCTGGCTACCGTGGAAAGTCAGCCGGACCTGTAGGCACAGCTGTGAATAACCCACTTGGGGCTGTGGATAACTGCTTTCGCGGAGATCCGCCCCTGTGGACTAGTAACACCAGGCAGGCGGGTCAGCCCGCCTGGATCTCGACGTTGACCGACGCGCTTACCTCGGAGTGCAGGCGCACCTTGACGGTGTGCGGGCCCGTGGTCTTGATCGGGTCCAGGACCTCAATCCGGCGACGGTCCAGCACCGGACCGCCAGAGTCCTTCACGGCCGCGGCGATGTCGGCGGGGCCGACCGAGCCGAACAGGCGGCCATTCTCCCCGGCCCGGCGCCTGATCCGGACCTTCAGCTTCTGGAGCTGGCCGGCGACCGCCTGCGCGTCCTCAAGGGTCCGGATCTCACGGACGGAGCGCGCCCGCTTGATCAGGTCGACTTCCTTCTCCGCACCGCGCGTCCAGCGGATCGCGTAGCCGCGCGGGATCAGGTAGTTGCGCCCATAGCCAGCGGCGACATCCACGATGTCGCCCGGTGTGCCCAGGCCGCTCACCTCGTGCGTGAGGATCAGCTTGATTGGCGTGCGAGACATCTGAGTCGTCCTCCCTATCGCGCGGTGCTGGTGTAGGGGAGCAGCGCCATCTCGCGCGCGTTCTTGATCGCGGTGGCCACGTCGCGCTGGTGCCGGGTGCAGTTGCCAGTCACCCTGCGCGCGCGGATCTTGCCGCGGTCGGAGATGTACTTGCGGAGCAGACCCGTGTCCTTGTAGTCGACGTAGGAGATCCGCTCCTGGCAAAAGACGCAAACCTTCTTCTTAGGCTTGCGAACTGGTGGCTTCGCCATCATGGTGCTCCTTAGCAAGCCCCCGCCAACGCGGGGATGGTACGTGGATAACTAGCTAGTTGGTTACGATCCTTGGCCGTTAGGCCGCGGTCCGACGCTCGCGACGGACCGCTAGAAACGGCGGCTCGTCTAGAACGGTGGCTCGTCGGAGTAGCCGGCCGGGTCCGGGGACGAAGCCCAGGGGTCGGGGTCGGCGTTACGGTTGCCGCCGGAGTTCCCGTTGCCGCGCGGGGCGCCACCGGAGCTTCCTCCGGAATTACCACCTGCAGACCCGCCGCCGAAGGCGCCGTCTGCGCCGCCAGTGCGCTGGGCGCGGGTGACCTTAGCCGACGCCCTCAGCAGGGAGGGGCCGACATCATCGACCTCGACCTCGAACACAGTGCGCTTCTCGCCCTGCTGGGTCTCGTAGCTGCGCTGCCGCAACCGACCAGAGACGATGACCCGCATGCCGCGCTGGAGGCTCTCGGCGACGTTCTCCGCCGCCTGCCGCCATACGTTGCAAGTGAGGAAGAGGCTGTCGCCGTCTTTCCACTCCCCGGTGCTGTTGTCGCGGATCCGAGGCGTCGAGGCGACCCGGAAGCGGGCAACGGGCTGGCCAGACGGAGTGAAGCGAAGCTCCGGGTCGTCGACAAGGTTGCCAACGATCGTGATCTGCGTGTCTCCTGCCGCCATGAGATGCTCCAGTCGCTGGTAGGTCCGGGCTTGGCTTGGCTTGGCTTACCGGTGCTCGGGCCGCAGGACCTTGGTCCGCAGCACGGCCTCATTGAGGTTGAGCTGGCGATCGAGCTCCTGGACGGTCGCTGGCTCTGCGGTCAGGTCGACGATGGCGTAGATGCCCTCGGCCTTCTTCTCGATCTGGTAGGCGAGCCGACGCTTGCCCCAGATGTCGAGCTTGGCGACCGTGCCGCCGTTGCTCGTCACGACCTTGAGGAACCCTTCGAGCGACGGCTGGATCGCACGCTCCTCAAGGTTCGAGTCGAGAATGATCATGATCTCGTAATGGCGCATGAGCGTCCTGAGCCTCCTCTGGACTGACGCGGCCACGGTCTCTCCGTGGCAGGAGGGAACGGACCCGCCCGCTGCCGCGCTCTTCGCAGTGGGGCTACCGATCCGTAGCCACCAACAGTACCAGCGGTCCGAGGGGTTCAGGCCGCGAATGCGGGGGAACCAGAGCAACTATGACCGGGTCCCATCCCACTCCTGCGTCAGGGTCTCCCACACCTCACTCGGGACGCCTTCGCCTCACGCTGAACTCTGACGGAAAGCCGCACAAGCTGCTCAACAGGGCGGCGGTCTTGGTCCTGCTCATAGGCCTAGTGTCCTTCGTCCTCGCCATCGTGATCCGCAACGACCGTGCGGCAGGTGGCGTGGCCTGGGCGGCTATCGACGCGTCAACGGGCCTCGTGTCCATGGTGGGCGGCCTTGGCGTCCAGATGTTCTCGGCCACCACGGAGCAGCGGGTGCTGGTCGTGACCGGGATCATCGGCGGGTTTGTCGGGTTCGCGCTCGGCCTGGCCCACGGCGGGTTCGGGGGGTAGCGGGGGTGGCCAGCGCTTACACTCGCGACTATGCGTATCGGTGGCCACTTTCACACTGACAATCCCCTCGCTGACGCGGTCGCGTGCGGCGCGGGCACGGCGCAGTTCTTCCTGGGCGATCCGCAGGGCTGGAAGGGCCCGGTGATTCCTGGCGGCGACCCGGCCGCCGTCCGGGACTCCTATGCCGAGGCGGACGTGGACATCTACATCCACGCGCCTTACGTGATCAACGTGGCCACCGCCAACAACCGCATCCGCATCCCCAGCCGCAAGCTCCTGGACCAGCAGCTGAAGGCCGCCGCCTCGATCGGCGCGAAGGGGCTGATCGTGCATGGCGGCCACGTGACGGCGGACGCCGACCCGGCCACTGGCGTGGAGAACTGGGTGAAGGCGATCGAGCGGATCGAGCGGCCACTGCGGTTGCTCATCGAGAACACCGCCGGCGGGAACGGCGCGATGGCCAAGTCGCTGGAGTCCCTCGCCCGGCTGTGGGATGCTGTGGCGCACGCCGCCGAGGGCGGCGGCGAGGTCGGGCTCTGCCTGGACACCTGCCACGCGAATTCGGCCGGGATCGACCTGGCGGACGTCGTTGACCGGGTCAAGGCCATCACCGGCCGGATCGACCTGGTGCACTGCAACAACTCGCGCGACCCATTCGGCTCTGGCGCGGACCGGCATGCCAACATCGTCGGGGGGGCGGGGGGTCATTCGCCCGGCAAGCCCGGCGACAGCGGGACGATTGACAAGGATGTGCTGCTCGACGTGGTGCGCGCCGCCGGTGCCCCGGTCGTCTGCGAGACGCCAGAAGCCGGCCTGGCCAGCGACATCCACTGGCTGCAGACCAGCCTCAGCGCCTGACCACCCTCAGCGCCTGACCACCCTCAGCGGCCAAGCAGCCAGCCCTGAGCAGTGGGCGTTCGCGCAGCAGCAACGCGAGGCGGGCAGCCTCCCGGGAGGACCGGGGGACTGCCCGTTCTGCTTATGTAACCGGTCTTCTCTCTTTTTTACGATCTCTGCGGCGACGGCGGGACGCCCTGGTCCACAGCAAGGACCCGGGAACCACGGACAGCACGCCTCCGACCGCGATTCCCGACTGCACGGTGGCTGACCCCTTGGTCCCCCCGCCGCCGCCACCCTGCCCGTTGCCGGCCGTTGCCGACGGCGCCGGACTGCTACTGGGGTTACCGGTGGCCGTGGGCGTTGGGCTTGGCGTCGAGCAGAACGCCTGGGACAGGCAGGTCTTCGACGGCTGCGGGGATGGTGTGGTCACGGGAGCGCTCGGAGGACCCGGACGTGGTCCCTTGCCGCCCTTTCCTGGCGAGCAGGTGGGGTCATTCGGCCTGCACGTCGAGGTGGGCTTCGTCTTGGGCTTGGCCTTCTTCTTCGCCGGCTGCTTAGGCACCTGGACCCACTTACTCCCGGTGAAGGCCGGCTGGGTATAGCTCTTCACCGGGAGCTGCGCGAACTCCGCGTTGGCGAAGGTGTTCCAGATACTGGCCGGCCAGGCACCGCCGTAACCGCCGCTAGCGCTGCCGCCGAGGCCGTTCAGCGTCTGCGTGGTGTTACTGCTCTGGTTCTCGGTCCAGATGCCCACAGACAGCGCGTACTGCGGGATTGCTCCGATGAAGAACGCCGACTGGGCATTGTCTGTAGTGCCGGTCTTGCCGATGACCTCGCGCCCGTTGTTGGCTATGTCGATGTTGCCCCCGGCGGTGCCGTTTATGACGACGGTGGACATCGCCCACTGGACCTCCGCCGCCTGGTTCGGGGTCAGCACCTCGTGCGACTGGTACTTACCGTAGACCGGGTTCTGGCCAGGCGCGGTGACCGACACGATCAGGTGCGCCTGGTGATAGGTGCCGCCATTGTCGATCGTCGACAGCATCGTGTCCTGCTCGTTGACCGAGATGGACGCGATGCCCAGCGCCATGCCGACCTCGCCCACGTCATCCTGCAGGCCAGAGCCGCCGCTGGCGTACGACGACACGTTCACGCCCATCTTCGCCGCCAGGTTGACGACGTTCTGCGTGCCAACCCGGTGAATGAGGTCGGTGAAGGCGACGTTGGACGACTGTGCGAAGGCGTTCTGTACGGTCATCGGGCCGTAGTTGGCGCTGCCGTCGTTGGTCACCGCGTACCAGTCGGACTGCGCCTGCGCCTTGTTGTTGGCGGACAGCGTCATGGGCTCGCTGTCCGGCGGAATCCACGACACCGGCCCGTACCCGTCCAGGACGCTGGTCTTCACGTTCATCTTCTCGATCACGGCCTGGGACAGAACATACGGCTTGAAGGAGGACCCGACCTGCTCGCGGGTGTAGACGGCGGTGTTGTCCTTGCAGTCCTTCTCGGCGCACTCCTTCGCCGACACGTCCTCCCCCACGCCGGGGTACATCGCGAGGATCTGCCCGTTGCTGGGGTTCTGCAGCTCCGCCCCAATGAGCGCGTACGACGGGAGCGGCCCGCCGTCGGCCGCCATCGCCTGGACGTTGGAGTCGACCGCCTTGTAGAGCTCCTGCTCCATTGGCCTGCTGATCGAAGTGACGATCTTGTACCCGCCGGTCTCCAGATCGGTCAGCGTGTAGCCGTCGACGCCCTCCAGTTCGTTCGCGACGACGTTCATGACGTACGGCGCCCAGGTATCGCTCGGGTTCGCGATGCCGAACTGCTGCTCTACCTGGTAGCTGGGCGAGTCGGTCAGCAGCGTGGGGAACTTCATGGAGTTCGCCTGCGCCTGGCTGAGCTTGCCCATCGACACCATGCCCTTCAGCACGTACTGCCGCCAGCGGGCGATGAGTTCAGGCCGGTATTGCTTGAGCGGGTAGTTCGCCGGCTGCTGGATCATCGCGGCGATGACCGCGTCCTGGGCGACGGTCAGCTTGCTCACCGGCTCGCCGAAGTACGTCTCGGCCGCGGCCTGCACGCCGTAGGCGTTGTCGCCGAGGTAGATCGTGTTCATGTAGTTCGTCAGGATCCACTGCTTGCTCTCCTGCTTGGAAAGCTTCTCCGCGACGAAGATCTCCTTGATCTTCCGGGTCACGGTCTGCTGGGTCCCGATGATGTCGTAGCTGTAGTACTGGCGGACGAACTCCTGGGTGATCGTCGAGCCGCCTGACTCGTTGCCACCGCTGCTCTTGATGTCGTCGTAGGCCGCGCGCAGGATGCCCTCGGGGGAGATCGCGCCGTCGGTCCAGTAGCCGCGCTCCTCGGCCGCGAGCACCGCGTTCTGCAGGTTCACCGGGATCTGGCTGAAGGTCAGGTCCGTCCGGTCGACGAGGCTGAACGTGCCGATCGGCGTGGTGCCATCGCTGTAGTAGACCGTGGAGTTCTGGTCTGAGACGTCAGAGGCCAAAGAGGTCGGGATCTGGGTGGTGCTGTACAGGTAGAAGAAGGCGCCAACGAGGATCAGGATGAACACGCCGAAGGAGGCACCAACGACGATGCTGGCCTTCTTCCAGGTCCAGTGCCGCCACCAGTCGCCCTTGAGCTTTGCTCGCCGGCCGCCAGGAGGCCCGCCGGGACCACTAGGGCTGCCGGGACCACGGCCGCCTGGACCGCCGGGGCCGCGCCCGCCCGGACCGCCCGGACCGCCCGGACCGCCCGGACCACGGCCACCCGGGAAGCCGGGACCACCCGGCTCGACCCGCGTTGGGTAGGGGTCGGCCGAGCCACCAACCCGGGTGGCGAAGGGATCCTCCGGCCCGCCGTACCCGCCCTGGCCGCCGTACCCGCTTTGGCCACCCTGGCCGCCGTACCCGCCCTGGCCGCCCTGGCCGCCGTACCCGCTTTGGCCGCCGTACCCGCCCTGGCCGCTGTAGGTGCCCTGACCTCCGCGGCGGGGGAAGCGGTCGCCGACCGCGCGCAGCGGGCCGCTCAGTTGCTCTCCCACGGAGCGGAACGAGCCCGTGAACCGTCCAGTCGCAGCCTGGAAGCCGCCAGTAACGCGGTCGAACCCGCGGCGGATCTCATCGCGGTAGCCGCCCCAGCCACTGCCTGGCCGCCCGCCTTGCCCATCGTGGCCGGCACCGGACGGATCCCAGCCGTTGCTGCGCCAGTCATTGTCACCGCCACTGCCAGAGCCCCGGTCAGCACTGTGCCGCCCCGTGTTCCCGGAGGGGCGACCAGTGGCACCGAAGCCGCCGCGCGCACCTGCCTGAGCACGGGCCGCGTCACCTGAGTCGCCCCAGGAACCGTCATGCCCGCGGCCGCGCCCCGTGGGCTGCGGTCTGCCGCCGCCCGCCCGGCCCGCGCCGCCCTGCTGCCCGCCGTCCCACTGCTGCTGTCCGCCCCCGTAGCCGCCCCGGCCACCTTGGGAGCCATAGCCATCCCGGGAACCTGAGCCGCCCTGGTGCCCACGCGCGCCTTGGTGATCCTGGCCGCTTTGGCCGTCCTGGCTGCTACCCCGACCGCCGTATCCGTCCTGCTGCCGGGCGCGGCCGCGCTGCTGGCCATCGCCGTAGCCACCCCGTGGCCCGTTGTAGCGACCTGACTGCTGAGAGTATCCGCCCTGTTGGGTGGGATATTGTTCGCCTGGGTACTGCTGGCGCGAACTCCCGCCGCCCTGCTGCCCGCGGCCTGAGCCGTTCGCGCCGGGGCCTCCCCACAAGTCGCCGTCGGCGTTGTCGTACGCTTCCCGTCCCCCAGCGGGCCAGTCCGGCCCGTTCAAGTTATCGCTACTCACACGTCCTCGCTGTGGCTGTGAGCGAGCCCGTTCGTCGCTCGTTCCGGCTGGGATGACGAACCCACACGTTACCTCGTACGTTCACCCGCGCCTGCGGGTTCGGCGCACCCATGGTGCGTGATTTAGCTCTAAACAACCGTGCTACGCCTCAGGCCAGCCCGTCGTCATTGGCCGCCCCAGTGCGGCGTCGGCGCCGCGCAGGTGACTCACCAGAACCGGAACATACGGCGTAGCGAGGTGGTTCCAGCGTCAACTCTGGCAGACATCACCTAGACAGATGCCTAATTCGCCGTATTCCGTAGTCATTCTGTCCGATGTGGGCGGCCCAGCGACCCAGGTCGACTGCCGTACGTGCTCACACGCATGCGCAAGGTTCGTTACGTGACGTCGCTTACGAACGGTTGCCCTCCGGGGGGTGCTTACGTATGCTGGGGACCAACGTCCGATATATCGAACCGAGATATCGGCCTGAGATATCAGACCGAGCTATCGGGTAGAGGTATCGGCAGATACACCCGTACCCTACCCACTGGGGGATGCCGTGGGCCGCAACCGGACTGGCGTGCTGGAGTTCGCCGTGCTCGGGCTGCTGCATCGGACACCGATGCATGGCTACGAGCTGAGCAAACAGCTGAACTCCCTGCTCGGCGCGTTCCGGGCGCTGTCTTACGGGACCCTCTACCCATGCCTGAACAAGCTGTATGAAGAGGGTCTGATCGCCAAGGAGGACAACGCATCCGGGACACCCCGCAGCGTCGTCGCCCGTGGCGGTGCCGGCAAGGCCGGCGTCACCAAGGGCAGGTCGAAGATCGTCTACCGGCTGACCGCCGAGGGCAAGGAGCGGCTGCATGACCTGCTAGCCGAGTCCGGCCCGGCCGCCTGGGAGGACGAGGAGTTCGGCGTCCACTTCGCCTTCTTCGGCCAGACCCGGGCTGACATCCGGCTGCGGATCCTAGAAGGACGCCGCAGCCGACTGGAAGAGCGCATGGAAGCGGTGCGAGCGGCCTTCGCCCGCACCGCCGAGCGGGTGGACAGCTACACACTTGAACTCCAGCGTCATGGCCTTGAGTCAGTGGAGCGCGAGGTGCGGTGGCTGAACGAACTGATCGCCTCCGAGCGACGTTCGGAGCAAAGCCGAACCGACGGGGATCATTCTGTCGGCTCCGCTGAGTAGGGACTCGGCAACATAACCGAATGACCTTCGATAGTGATCCCTTGAATGAGAAGGAGCGATCCTGATGGGTAAAGTACGCGTCGCCATCGTGGGGGTGGGCAACTGCGCGAGCTCGCTCGTCCAGGGCCTTGAGTACTACAAGGACGCCGCGGACGACGCCCGTGTACCTGGCCTCATGCACGTCAGGTTCGGCGACTACCACGTCGGTGATGTCGAGATCGTCGCCGCGTTCGACGTGGACGCCAAGAAGGTTGGCGTTGACGTCTCCGAGGCGATCTTCGCCAGCGAGAACAACACGATCAAGTTCACCGAGGTGCCGCCGCTCGGGGTGACCGTGCAGCGCGGCCCGACGCTTGACGGCCTGGGCGCGTACTACCGTGAGATCGTCGACGAGTCCGACGAGTCGGCCGTGGACGTAGTCGCGGCACTGCGCGAGGCCCGGGCCGACGTGATGGTGTCCTACCTGCCGGTCGGCTCTGAGGAGGCGGACCGCTTCTACGCCCAGTGCGCCATCGACGCCAAGGTCGCGTTCGTCAACGCGCTGCCGGTGTTCATCGCCTCCGACCCGGTGTGGGCCGCCAAGTTCACCGAGGCCGGCGTTCCGATCGTCGGCGACGACATCAAGTCGCAGGTGGGCGCCACCATCACGCACCGCGTTCTGGCCAAGCTGTTCGAGGACCGCGGCGTCGAGTTGCTGCACACCTACCAGCTCAACGTCGGCGGCAACATGGACTTCATGAACATGCTGGAGCGGACCCGGCTGGAGTCGAAGAAGATCTCCAAGACGCAGTCGGTCACCTCCCAGATCTCGCGCGAGATGGCTAAGGCCGACGTCCACATCGGACCGTCGGACCACGTGCCGTGGCTTGGCGACCGGAAGTTCGCGTTCGTGCGACTGGAGGGCAAGACGTTCGGCGACGTGCCGCTGAACCTTGAGTACAAGCTCGAGGTGTGGGACTCACCGAACTCGGCCGGCGTCATCATCGACGCCGTGCGCGCCGCCAAGATCGCCAAGGACCGCGGCATCGGCGGCCCGATCGTCTCCGCGAGCTCCTACTTCATGAAGTCCCCGCCGGAGCAGTTCGGCGACGACGTCTGCCGCGACCTGGTCGAGAAGTTCATCGCCGGGGAAGTAGAGCGCTAGCCGCTACCTGCTGGCATGCCGCACGGGCCGGAATCCCTACTGGGACTCCGGCCCGTGGCCACTGGCGGCGGCAGAAATCCCCGGGGCAGGTTGCCATTTCCGTTACGAGTAAGGCGGGGGTTAAGCTCTGGAAGTGTCCGCGCAGGCAGAACCGGTCCCCGCAGGCCCACGCCGGAGGTCGTCGTTCGTCGCCGACCTGCGGACCGTGCTCGCCGAGCGGGACTTCCGCAAGCTGTTCGCCGTCCGGCTCGTAGCCCAGGGCGGCGGTGGCGTCTTCAGCGCCGGCTTCGCGGCGTACGTGTTCTTCAGTGCCACGACGTTCCCCGACGCCCTCGCGGCCGTCGAGGCGTTCGCTGTCCTCTACCTGCCCTACTCACTGATCGGCCCCTTCATCGGGGTCTTCATCGACCGCTGGTCGCGCCGCCAGATCGTCGTCTGGGGCGCGCTGATCCAGGGCGCGCTGGTAATCGTCGCCTCCCTCATCGTGTTCGCCGGCCAGACGCGGCTTCCGTTCTACATCTGCGTGCTGGCCACCCTCGGCGCGGGCCGGTTCTTCCTGGCGGCGCTGAGCGCTGCTACCCCGCACGTCGTGCGGCCCGACAAGCTGGTGATGGCCAACTCGGTCGCGCCGACCTGCGGCACGATCGTCGGGTTCGTCGGCGGCCTGGTTGGCCTCGGGATCCGGCTCGCGCTGGGCGGGAGTAACGTCGGCTCGGCGGCCACGCTGCTGGTCAGCGCCGTGTTCTTCATGCTGGCAGCGCTCCTTGGGCTGCGGATGAGCCGCGGCCTCCTCGGTCCGGACAGCCTGTCAGCTGGGCAGCCGCGGGCCAGCGTCGCGGCCGAGATCGCGGCCATCGCCCGGAGCCTGTGGGCGGCCTTGCGCCACTTGGGCCAGCGACGCAAGGCGGCCTATGCCCTCGGCTCGCTGGGCGTGCACCGCGCGCTGTATGGCCTGATCGTCATCCAGGGCTTGCTGCTGTACCGCAATTACTTCTATCCCAGTGGCAACGGAAACGCCGCGCTCAGCCACGCGACGGGGCTGGTGGCCACCACCGCGATCGGCTTCGGCCTCGCAGCCGTGATCACCCCGGTGGGCACCAAGCGGATCAGCATGGACGCCTGGATCACCGGGTGGCTCGCCATCGGGGGGCTGGCGACGATCGGGCTCGGTACAACTTTTAGCCAGGTGCCGTTCCTCGTCCTCGGCTTCCTCATGGGCCTGTCGGCGCAGTGCGTGCAGATCTGCGTCGACACGATCCTGCAAAGGTGGGCGGACGACGCGTACCTGGGCCGGATGTTCGCCCTGCAGGACATGGTCTACAACGTCACCTACGTGCTCGGCCCAGCGATCGCCCTGCCGTTCTTGCCAGGCAGCGGGAAGTCCTACTCCGTCGTCATCGCGGTCGGGGCGTGCTACCTGGCGGCCGCGGGCGCCTACGGCACGCTCATGCTCCGCCGGGGGTCGCAGGCTCGATCCCCTCAGACCGCGCCCACCGCAGCAGCTCGGCGATGACTTGGTCCCGGCCGAGCATCCCCTGCTCCATCCTGAGTTCGAGGACGAACTTGCGCGCCTTGCCCACGAGCGGTCCCGGCCGCAGCCCGAGCAGCTCCATTATCTCGTTGCCGTCGATCTCCGGGCGGATAGCGTCGATCTCCTCCCGCCTGCGCAGCTCCTCGATCCGCTCCTCCAGGCCGTCGTAGGCGGCGGCGAGCCTGGCCGCCTTGCGCGTGTTCCGCGTCGTGCAGTCTGCCCTGGTCAGCGCGTGCAGCCGAGTGAGTAGCGGGCCGGCATCCGTGACGTAGCGGCGTACCGCCGAGTCGGTCCACTCGCCGTCGCCATATCCGTGGAAGCGCAGGTGCAGCTCGATCAGCTGGCACACGTCGGACACCACGTCCTTGGGAAACCGCAGCTCCGTCAGCCGCTTGCGGGCCATCTTCGCGCCGACGACCTCGTGATGATGGAACGCGACCTTCCCGCCGGGCAGCAGCGATCGCGTGCGCGGCTTGCCAATGTCGTGCAAGATCGCGGCCAGACGCAGCACGAGGTCCCGCTCCAGGCCGTACCGGGACTCCAGTTCGATTGCCTGCCGCAGCACAGTCAGCGAGTGGGTGTAGACGTCCTTGTGCCGGTGATGCTCATCGACCTCCATCCGCAGCGCGGGCAGCTCGGGCAGCACCTGCGCGGCGACACTCGTGTCGACCAGCAGGTCCAGGCCGTAGGCCGGGTCGGCCGCGACCATCAGCTTGGTGAGCTCGTCGGTGATCCGCTCCGCCGACACGATCGACAACCGCGGTGCCTGCACCCCCATCGCGGTCTTGACGTCGTCGGCGACGGCGAAGCCGAGCCGGGCGGCGAACCGAGCGGCGCGCAGGATCCGCAGCGGGTCGTCGCTGAATGAGTCCTCCGGCCGCCCCGGCGTCCGGATCACCTTGTCCCGCAGCGCGTCAAGGCCTCCGAACGGGTCCACCAGCTCATACGACGGCAGCCGCGCGGCCATCGCGTTGATCGTGAAGTCCCGCCGCCGCAGATCATCCACCAGCGATGTGCCGTACTTGACCTCGGGCTTGCGGGAGTGACGGTCATAGGCCTCGCTGCGGTACGTCGTGATCTCGAAGATCGCGTCCTTCTTGCGCAGCCCGACGGTGCCGAACTCGATTCCGATCGTCCATGTCCTGTCCGCCCACCGCCTCGTGATCCCCAGCACCTGCTCGGGTGTCGCGTTAGTGGTCAGGTCCAGGTCACCAGGAGTGCCGCCGAGGAACGCGTCCCGCACGGGGCCGCCAACCAGCGCGAGCTCGTGGCCAGCAAGCGCGAACAGCTCGCCCAGCTCCTCGGTCGCGGCCGGGGCGAGCGACCTGAGCACGGCACCAGCCGCCATACGCTGGTCATTGGTGACCATCAGACCCAGTCCTTTCCGCGGTGCTTCCCGCCCAGCTGTCCGCCAAGCAGGACTCATCCGGCGCGATTGGCCTAACAGCACTAGCATGCCAAGCGTGCGCACCGTCGTTCGTATCTTGATTGCCTGCGCCCTCGCCATTATCGGAATAGGCGCCGCAGGGGTGGTCCTAGCAGGGCCGGCTTTCGCCGTTCAGTCGGCGAAGACGGTCCACTCTTCCATGACTGTCCAGGCGAAGGGCCAAGACCAGGACTCGCTGGCGACGGCCCAGGCCACCTCTTCCGGGCTCGCGATCAGCATCGACTCTGTGGGACCCGACCGGTACGCGACCCCCGGCTCCACAATCGTGGTCAAGGGGACCATTACCAACGATACCGGCGAACCGGCCGATGGCGTCACGGTGCAACTGCAAACCAGCGACCCGTTCACCACCCGTTCCGTGATGGAGGACTACGACACCGGCCAGGGCGAGTTCTACCCGGACGACATCACCGGCGCGATCTGGCCGGACGGCGCTGTGCTGCACAGCAACGCTACCGTGTCCTGGACCGCCTCCTTCTCGGCGAGCGACGGCCAATTCAGCTTCAGCGGCCTCAACGTTTACCCCCTTGTCGCGGCGGTTTACTCGGCCAACTCCGGCGGGAACATCGTGGATAGCGCGCGCACGCTGTTGCCCTTCTACCCGGGGGCGGGCGCCGCCAACGACGCCCCCCAGAAGCTGGATATCGCCTGGGTCTGGCCCCTGGAGGACCAGCCGCAGCAGAGCGCCTGCCCGCAGGACCTTGCCACCAACGATCTCGCCCCCAGCTTCCAGTCGGGGGGACGGCTGAACGGCCTGCTGTCGGCCGGCCTGAGGTACGCCGCGAGTACCCGCCTCACCTGGGCGGTTGACCCGGCACTGCTGTCCGACGCGAAGGTGATGAGCAGCCCGTACAAGGTCGGGGGCGACGCGGGGTGCACCGACACCACGGTCATGCCGGCCAGCCAGCAGGCCAGCACGTGGCTGTCCGCCCTGCAGGCCGGGACGGCGAGCGACCCCAACATGTTCGTCACCGCGTACGCCGACCCGGACCTATCCGCTCTCACGCACGCCGGCCTCGGCTCGCAGATCGCCAAGGCGTACTCGCTCGGCAATATCGAGGCGGAGAAGATTCTCGGCAGGTCATTCGGTAGTGGCGCAAAAATCGCCTGGCCGGACGGCGGGAACGCGGACGCGAGCGTGCTGACCACGCTCGCCCAGCAGGCCGGGGTCAGCACGACCGTGCTGAACAGCACCGAGATGCCCGTCGCCAGCTACGCCACCCCTTACGTGGGAGACGACGCGGTGGCCCACATCACGACGGGGATCGGCACCCCGATGAACGTGCTGCTCGCCGACTCCGAGATCACCGCCCTGCTCGGGTCGGCGACGGCGTCGTCCTCGGCCAGCGCACAGTTCGATGTCACCCAGGACTTCCTCGCCGAGACCGCGATGATCGTCGCTCAGGCGCCCAACTCCCAGCGCTCGGTCGTTATCGCCCCGCCCAATCGCTGGGACCCGTCGCAGGCCGAGGCGGACACGCTGCTGAGCCTGACCAGCTCGCCATGGCTGCAGCCGGTCACGCTGTCCAGCCTGACGAGCCGGAAGGCGGCCTCGACGGACCGCGAGGCGCTGCCAGCCACCCGCCTGGTCCCGCAGGAGCTGAGCCGGAACTACATGGCCGACGTCAACTCGGCCCAAGTTATGGTCAACGCGTTCGTCTCCCTGCTGTACGACCCGAACAGCACGACCGTCGACCAATTGGCCGCCGCGGTCGCGGTCACCGAGTCCGCCGCGTGGCGCGGCAAGGCGAGCGCACGGGGAACGCTCGCTCTCGCGAACCTGCAGACTTACATCAGGCAGAGCGAGGAGCGGGTCAAGATCGTCAGCAGCACCAAGGTCCTGCTCGCCGGCAACTCTGGCGAGACCCCGGTCTCGGTGTCCAACGGGCTTCCTGTCCCTGTCCAGGTCCACGTGCGGGTCTCGATCCCACCGGGCAGCCAGATATCCATCCAGGCCCTCTCACCGATCGTCGTCCTCGGTCGCCAGACCGCGACCGAGGGCATGAAGGTGCACTCGGCCGCCCTCGGCTCCACGTTGTTGCAGCTACAGTTGGTGACAAAGGACGGGACGCCATTGCCTGGGGCAACCCAGACGCTCAGCGTCGAGACGACCAGGTTCGGCCGTACGCTGCTGATCCTGATTGCCGCGGCGCTCGGGGTGCTCGTGCTTGCCTCCCTGGCGCGGTGGACACGACGGCTGGTTGCGAGGCTTCGCAATGGTGGTGGCGGGCACCATGTCAGGGGAAAGAACGTTAACAGCGGTGGCGCCGGCGATGGCAGTGCCAGCACGAGCAGTGCCAGCGGAGCTGGTAGCGGATCGGGAGGAACCGGATGACCAGGCCGACTAGGCCAGCCGTCCCGCCCGAGGATGAGCCTGGTCCCGCACAGCCCGGCTTCGGGCAGCCCGACGAGCAGCCGCGCCCGACGTTCACGCCCCGCGCGCCGTCTCCAGGGATGCTAGGCCCGTACGAGCCTGATCCGTGTGACCCTGGCCCGCCTGCGGCCGGGACAGGGTACCCGCAGGGCCTGTATCCGCAAGCGGGCTACCAGCAGGCCCCCTATCCGCCAGGCCCGATGCCGCCTGCGGGGCCATCGCCGGCCCCCATGTCCGCGCCCCGCCCAGATGCCGGGCGTCCAGCCGCGGGACAGACCCGGCCGACCTTCACGCCACGCGAGCAGGGTCACCCGGAGGGCCACGACGATCCTCGCGGGTCGCGGCACGGTGCCCGGCACCGCGATGACGGGCGTGCGCGCCCGACGTTCACACCGCGCGAGGGGTACCTACCGCCACCGCCGGACTCCCGCCGACGAGCGGCCAACTACCCGCCTCCGTCTGCCTTCCTGCCGCCTCCCGGCTTCCCGCAGCCCACCCAGATCATCGACATGCCGCGGGATGGGGCGCCGGCGGGCACTGTCGCGCCCCACCCCCCGAGCGCGGACACCAGCCCGAACCTGATGCGCAACGCCAAGGTGATGGCACTGGGGACCTTGGTCTCCCGGGTGACCGGCTTCCTGCGGACGGTGGCGTTCGTGGCCGCGCTGGGCACGACTCGGATCGCCGACTCTTACAACAACTCCAACACACTGCCGAACACGGTCTACTACCTGATGCTCGGCGGCATCTTCACCAGCGTCATCGTGCCGATGCTGGTCTCCGCGGCCAAGAACGACCCGGATAAGGGAGAGGGCTACGCCGAGCGCATCTTCACCCTCGGCGTGATCGCCCTGCTGATCGTGACCGTGGTCGCCACGGCCCTGGCTGGCCCGCTCGTCTCCCTGTACTCCTCGGTCAATGGCCCGGCGGGCACCGAGCAGGGCGCCGAGCACCACCTGATGGTGATCTTCGCCTACTTCTTCATCCCGCAGATCTTCTTCTACGGAATGGACTCACTGCTCGGCGCGATCCTGAACGTCCGCGGCAGGTTTGGCGCCAACATGTGGACGCCGGTCATCAACAACGTGATCGTCATCGCTGTCGCCGTCCTGTTCATCGTCATGTACGGCATCCACCTGTCGGACCCGCGGAAGCTGCCCACCTCCGGGATGCTGCTGCTGGGCATCGGCACCACGGCGGGCATCTTGGTCCAGTCGATCTGCCTGTTCCCGGTGCTGCGCCGGGCCGGGTTCAGCATGCGGCTAAGGATGGACCTGCGGCGCTCGGAGATCAGTGAGATCGGCCGTCAGGCCGGCTGGCTGCTTGGATACGTCATCTCGCAGTCCGCGGGCAACCTGATCGTGCAGCACGTCGCCAACGACGCCGGGAACGGCTCGCCGGGCCACGGCTACTCGGCCTACTCCTACGCCTGGTCGCTGTTCCAGCTCCCGTACGCGATCGTCGGCATCTCGGTCATCAGCGCGCTGCTGCCACGGATGAGCGGACACGCCACGGACCGGCGGTACTCCAAGGTCCGAGAAGACTTCTCCACCGGGGTGCGGCTCGCGTCGGTCATCGTTGTCCCGTCGGCGGTCTTCCTCGCCGCGCTCGGCACCCCTTTGTGTCAGCTCCTGTTCGCCTACGGCGCCGAGACCCCAAGCGGGGCGCGGTACATCGGCGAGGTGTTCGGCGTCTTCTCGCTCGGCCTGGTGCCGTTCATGCTGACGCAACTCCAGCTGCGGGTGTTCTACTCATTCCACGAGAACCGCACCCCCGCCCTCATCGGCGTGGTCATGCTCGTCGTCGGCGTCGTCGGCGACCTGCTCGCGCTGACCTTGCTGTCCCCGAGCGATGTCGTCATCGGCCTTGCCGCGGCCTACGGCCTTGTCACCCTCGTCGGGGCGGCGATCTCCTGGCCGTTGCTGCTGCGCAGGGTGGGCAGCCTGGACGGCTGGAAGATCACCCGAAGCCTCGTCCGGATGTTCCTGGCGACGCTGCCCGGCCTGGCGTTCATCCTGGTGACGATGGCGGTAATAGGCTCGCTCCTGCACGCTGGCCCGATCTACGGGCTCCTCACCACCATGATTGGCGGCGGCGGGGCACTGGCCCTGTACGCGGTGTGCGCCCGACTGCTCAAGGTCGAGGAGTTCACGAGGCTGATGGGGTCGTTTGCTGGGCGGTTCCGCCGGTGAGCGGGGCGTGTCTGGCGACACCGCCTGACCGCTGGTTTAACCGCAACGAGACTGAGCAGAGGACACGCGTGTGACAGGATCTGAAACACTCCGGCACCGATGGGCAATGTTGTGGCACACTGTGTGTGTTGATGCGGTAACAGGGTTATTCGCGTATAACGGTTAGACGATCCCCTCTGGCTGGCAAGCCGGGAACAGCTTCCCGGTTCGCGCTTGGCACTAGCATTGAGGGGTACCCGCGGCGAAGTCCGCATGGTAGGCATGACATCCGGGGCTGGAAGGAGGCCGAGAGCCGGCCCCGCTCTTGGCGCTGACGATGAGCACGTACACTTCTGCGCCCGGAACCCGGCTTGCCGGGCGGTATCGCCTTGTAGACCAGGTCAACGCTGGTAGCGGCTGGACTATGTGGAAGGCCATCGACGAGACGCTCGCCCGCCCGGTTACCGTGCTCACCTTCGCCCCGGGGTTCCCTCGCGTGGCAGAGGTCATCACCGCGGCCCGGGCAGCCAGTCGCCTTAACGAGCCACGGCTGGCCCAGGTATTCGACGTGGAGGACTCCACCGAGGGTGCCTATGTCGTCATGGAATGGGTCGCGGGCGACACGCTCGCCGATCTCCTGTCGACCGGGCCGCTCGACCTTGGGCGCGCGTGCGTGCTGGCTGGCGAGGCCGCACGTGCCCTCGCCAGCGCGCATGGGGTCGGCCTGGCCCACCTGCGCCTCACGCCCGCCGCACTGCACTGGACTCGCACTGGCGGCGTAAAGATCACCGGCCTTGGCATCGACGCCGCCCTGGCCGGCGCAGGACTCACAGGCGCCGCGGCCGAGGACCCGGCGGTGACTGACACACAGGGCGTTGCCGCCCTGCTGTACGCGGCGCTGACGGGATACTGGCCGGGCACCGAGGAAACGTCCCTGCCGTCGGCCCCGCAGGCGGACGGGGCGCCCTGCACCCCGCGTCAGGTGTCCCCCGAAGTCTCCCCGCCCATCGACGCCGTTATCTGCCGCGGGTTGCTTCAACGATCAGCCCGGCATGAACCGCCCATCGTGACTCCATCCGCGTTCGCCGACGCGCTGGCCGCCGTGGCGCCACCCGTGCCGCTTCCAGAGCCCGCACAGACCGCGTGGCAGGGTGGCCCCCCCACCGCCGCCTCGGGGTATCCCGGCAACCCGAACGAGCAGGGAAGCTGGACGCTGCCCGCCCCTGGGCAGGGTCCTTACCGGCGTCGCCAGCCGGGTCCTGAGCGCAGCCCGGCGACTCGCGGCGTGGTCAGCGTGGTCATTGTCCTCGTCCTCGTGGCCATCGCCGCGACGGCCTGGATGATCAGCAGCAACCTGCACAGCGGGACCGCGTCCGCGACTGGCAGTCAGACGCCGACGGGGGGGACGGTCTCGCCACCCGCCGCCACGGCGGACACCGTGCTGAAGGTCACTGGCGATAGCTCCTACAACGTGGAGGATCCCAGCGGTCCCGGGAACACCGAGGACGCATCGAGGGCATCGCTCGCCATTGACGGCAACCCCAGCACCGCGTGGACCACCGCCTGGTACTACCAGCCGAACTTCGGCGGCATTAAGCCTGGCGCGGGGCTGATCCTCAACATGGGACGACCGGTCAAGCTGAGCCAGGTCGAGGTGCTCTTCGGGTCGGGCGGGACGAGCGCGGATATCTACCTGGGCAACAACGGCGCCCTCACCAAGGCAGCCTTCAGCACGTTCACGAAGGTCGCATCGACGTCCGGCGCCTCCGGCGACTACAAGTTCAACGCCAACAGTTCCGCCACCGGCCAGTACGTGGTCATCTGGCTCACCAACCTGCCGCCGTCGCTGCCAAGTTCCGGGAACCCGGGCGGCACCTACCAAGGGCTGATCTACCAGATCACCGTACGCGGCACCGACGCTCCCGCTGCCGGGTAACGGTCAGGCACGCCGATGGCGGCGCGGCGAAAGCTGAACGAGATCTGGGCTGGTGCCTCGGACTTTGACGTCGTCGCCGTACCCGGCTCGCCGGGCGATCCGCCACTGGTCAACCCAGGACTGGCCCACCCGGTGCCCCTCGGCCCTGGCGCCATAGCCGATGTCGGCGACCCGGACTGGGAGTTGCTGCGCCGTCACGTCGCTGGCGACCCGGAGGCATTCGGAAAGCTTTTCCTCCGGCACAAAGAGCGGCTGTGGGCGGTGGCGCTGCGCACCGCCTGCGATCCTGATGACGCCGCGGACGCCCTCCAGGAGGCCATGGTGTCGGCCTTCCGCCGGGCTGGCGACTTTCGCGGCGACTCGGCCGTCACGACCTGGCTGCACCGCATCGTGGTAAACGCCGCCGTTGACCGGCTACGCCGACGGCCTGCCAAGACGGTCAACTGGCCTGCTCAGGAGGACCCAGCGGACAGCGCGACTGGCGGGCCGCCGCCGGTGCCTGATCCCATGGACGCCACAGAGATCCGCCTCGACGTCACCGCCGCGCTGCGTCATCTGCCCGACCAGCAGCGGAGCGCCCTCGTGCTCGTTGACATGCTCGGGTACCCAGTCGCCGAGGCCAGCGAGATGCTGGGCGTCTCGGTCGGCACGATCAAGAGCCGGTGCTCACGCGGCAGGGCGAGGCTGCTGCCATATCTTTCGCACTTGCGTACTAACTTTGAGGACGGAGGGAACCACGCAGCGACTCTCAGCGTCTCATCTGAGCCTGAGCAGGAAGGAGATGCATGAGCCGGCAGCTAGGCCATCCCGATCCGGCGGTTCTCTCTAGTCTCCTTGCCGGGCTGGTCAGCCCCCGCCGGGGTGAGCGACTCTCCGCGCACGCTGCTCGCTGCCCGCGCTGCGCGCGGGTGTGCAGGGAACTTGACGCGGTGAGCGGCATCCTCGCCGCGGCACCCCTACCGCCACTCCCGCAGTCCCTCGAACGGCGGGTCCTCACTGCCCTGAGCCTTGAGTCCGTGTCGCGAATGCGACAGCCCGATGCGCTTGCGGGCCCAGCGGGCCAACGTCATCACCCCGGTGCGAGGCGGGCTCACCGTTCACCGGTGTCCCAGCGGTTTCCTCCCCGTCGGCCTTCCTCGAGGTCCTCCGGCCGACGGCCGGGGGCTACCGTGCAGCGGGCGTTCGGGATGCCGCAGATCCTCGTCCCGGCTGTGGCGGGACTACTCGTTCTCGGCGTCGGAGCCGGGTACCTGATCCGCGCGTGGTGGTGGCAACCACAATCCACGCGCACGGCGGCATTCCTGGTGACGGACACCGGTACCAGCTACCAGAAGGCCACCCTGCGCACGCAGGTACGTGACACGCTCGCAGCGCGGGCCTCGGTGCCCACCGTAGAGTCCGTCCAGCCCGATGTGCCGTCGTCAACGGCAGCCTCCCCCACGCCGGGCATCGCGGTGCCCAGCCCAGTACCTGCGACAACCACCGGCCCCTCCCCCGCGAGCAGGCCTGCCGCCACGGTCGCTCCCTCCCAGGCCCTCGTTGGCTGCGTGATGCACCTCACAGGTAACACCCTGCCGACGTTCGTTGACCGGGCTACCTACCAGTCTGAGCCGGTCTACGTGATTGCCGCCCCGGACCAGGCCTGGGTGGTGGGTGTTGACTGTACCGCTGCCCATCCGACGCTGATCGCCTCGGTCCAGCTGGCCACCGGCAGCTGACCTCCTGCGGTACGGCCGCGTCACCAGCCGCATCTTGCCGGGTCCGGCGGGGCCGCAGGTATCGGCCACGGGACCAAGCGGGAATCTAAGCGCCCTAATATCGGTTTAGCCGGGTGCGACGCTTGAGAAAGGCGGCATGCAGTGACCGACGTACGGGACGTCATCATTATTGGGTCTGGGCCAGCCGGCTATACGGCTGCCATCTACGCAGCTAGGGCGAAGCTCAGCCCGCTTGTGTTTGAGGGGTCGGTTACGGCCGGCGGCGCGCTGATGAACACGACGGATGTGGAGAACTTCCCCGGCTTCCCAGATGGCATCCTCGGGCCGGAACTCATGGATGGGCTGCGCAAGCAGGCCGAGCGGTTTGGCGCCGAGCTCGTGACCGATGACGCCGTGGAAGTCGACCTGAAGGCAAGCCCCAAGGTCGTAAAGACAGCCACTGACACATATCACGCCAAGACCGTCATCGTCGCCACCGGCTCGAAGTACCGCGAGCTCGGGGTCCCCGGGGAGAAGGAACTTTCCGGCCACGGAGTTTCCTGGTGCGCCACGTGTGACGGCTTTTTCTTCCGTGAGCAGGACATTGCCGTCGTCGGCGGCGGGGACTCCGCCATCGAGGAGGCGACCTTCCTGACGCGGTTCGGCAAGTCGGTCACCCTCATCCATCGCCGTGGAGAGCTGCGCGCGTCCAAGATCATGCAAGATCGGGCAAAGGCGAACCCCAAGGTCAAGTTCCTGTGGTACAGCGAGGTCACCGAGGCGATCGGCGACCAGAAGCTGACCGGTCTGCGGATCAGGGACACCCGCGACGGTGAGGAGCAGGTGCTTCCCGTGGGCGGGCTGTTCGTCGCGATCGGGCACCAGCCGCGCAGCGAGCTATTCGCGGGTCAGCTCGAGACCGATCCGGATGGGTACCTTCTTGTCGAGGGCCGGTCTACCAGGACTGCCATCGAGGGCGTCTTCGCCTGCGGTGACGTCGTGGACCACACCTACCGCCAGGCCATCACCGCGGCGGGCAGTGGCTGCTCCGCCGCGATCGACGCCGAGCGCTGGCTCGCCGCCCACGAATCTTGAGTACCCATCTTCGCCTTCAAGCTTCAACATCCACGAGAAAGGTGTGATCGCAATGGGCGCGACCAAGGCCGTGACTGACGCGACGTTCGACGCCGAGGTGCTGCAGAGCAGCAAGCCGGTCATCGTTGACTACTGGGCCGAGTGGTGCGGTCCGTGCCGCCAGGTGGCACCGGTGCTTGAGGAGATCGCCAACGAGTACGGCGACAAGATCGACGTCGTCAAGCTCAACATCGACGAGAACCCGAGCACCTCGACGCGCTACAAGATCATGGCCATCCCGACCCTCGGCGTGTTCCAGAACGGCGAGGTCGTCAAGCAGATCGTGGGCGCCAAGCCTAAGGCGGCCCTGCTGCGCGAGCTGGCGGACTACATCTAGGCTGACCGCCACCCCCGATTAGCCACGCAGAACGAGAGCGGCCCCGGTTGCGACCGGGGCCGCTCTCGTTCTGTAAAAATCTAGGAGGCGGCCACCGGGCGCAGGACGCGATCCGGCGTCATCGAGCCGAGCAGGCGCTCTAGGGCCACTTCGACGTCCTCCCGCCAGCTGAGCGCGGTTCGCAGTTCCATCCGCAGGCGGGGGTGGCGGTGGTGCGGCCGTACGGTCTTGAACCCGACTGCCAGCAGGTGGTCGACGGGAAGGACACAGGCCGGAGCCGTCCACTGCTTGTCGCCAAATGCTTCGATCGCCTTCACCCCCCGTCGCATGAGATCCTTGGCGACGCCCTGGACGAGCATCCTGCCAAGCCCGGCTCCAGAGAACTCGCTCAGCACCCGCGCCGTCATGAGCAGGACGGCGTCTGCGCTCACCGGGCTAGTCGGAAACGCCGCCGACTGAGGCACGTAGTGCGGCGGAGCGAACAGCACGAACCCGGCGGGCGCGCCGTCCACATACACGAGCTTCCCGCAGCTTCCCCATTCGAGCAGGACCGAGGAGATCCAGGACTCCTTCTCCAGGGCGGTGTCCGCTGCCTCGGCACGTACCTTGCTCACCGGGTCAAGCTCCCAAAAAACGCATGAGCGGCACGTTGTCGGAAGGTCGCTCAGGTTGTCGAGCGTGATGTTGACAAGACGACGTGACATCCACTTCCCCGGTGAGACATGAGCGGCGCTCCCGTTAGGTCGCTCCTATTGTCGCACGCCACCCACTGGCCCGCCTGAAATAGGCTCTAGGACCATGAGCACAGCAGCAATTTCTTCCCTAGACCGCAAGAGCTTCGGTAGCGACAACCACGCCCGGGTGCACCCGGCGATCATGACGGCCATCGCCGAGGCGAACTCCGGGGACGCGGCCGCCTATGGCGCTGACCCCTGGACCTCGGCGGCGACCAGTGAACTGAAGCGACTCACTGGCGCCCAGGGGGACGTCTATCTGGTCCTGAACGGCACTGGCGCGAACGTCCTCGGAATCGGCTTGCTGCTTGGCCGGCACGAGGCAGTGATCTGCGCGGAGTCGGCGCACATCAACACCGACGAGTGCGGCGCGCCCGAGCAGATCCTGGGAGCCAAGCTGCTGACTATCCCCGCCCCTGACGGAAAGCTGACCCCTGCCCTCATCGCCTCCCGGCTAGCCGGTCGAGGAGATGAGCACTTCGCCCAGCCATCGGTCGTCTGCCTGACGCAAGCCACCGAGTTCGGCACGTGCTACTCCCTGGACGAACTGGCGTCGATCCACGAGTTCTGCACAGCCAACGGGCTGCGGGTCTACATGGATGGCGCCCGGCTCGCGAACGCCGCCGCGCACCTCGGGTGCGATCTCGCTTCGATGGCCCGGCATGCTGACGTGCTCAGCTTCGGCGGCACCAAGAACGGGGCGATGGGCGTCGAGGCCCTGGTCGTGATGAGCCCGTCAGACACCGCGAGCGTCGCGTATCTGCGCAAGCAGCAGATGCAGCTGGTCTCCAAGATGCGGTACCTCGGCGCACAGGTGGCTGCCTTGCTCTGCGATGACCTGTGGCACACCAACGCGGCGCACGCCAACGCGATGGCATCTAGGCTCGCAACCGGCCTTGCCGCCATTCCCGGCGTCGAGCTGGTGCACCCCGTGCAGTCGGACGCGGTTTTTGCCCGGCTGCTTCCGGAGCACATCGCCGCCTTGCAAAAGGAGTGGATCTTCCACGTCTGGGATGAGCAGGCTTCCGTCGTACGCTGGATGACGGCCTTCGACACGCAAGAGTCCGATGTCGATGAGTTCCTCACAGCCATCGCCGCAACAGCTCAGCTCGACTCCTAATCTTCGGGTCTTTCCGGTGGGCCGGTTTCACGTGAAACCGGCCCACCTCTTTTATTCCGGCCCTCGTTCCATTGGCAGTCATGCCCCGCCAGGCCCAGGCACTCGCCAACGCACCGTGCCATGTCAGCACCACCCACTCGCGCCGACTCTGCCCTCACGGCCCCAGGCACTCCCAGCCGTCATCACCCGACGTCCCCGGAGACTCGCAGCCGTCATCACCCGACGACGCCAGCGACTCGCAGCCGTCATCACCCGACGACGCCAGCGACTCGCAGCCGTCATGACCCGACGATGCCAGCGACTCGCAGCCGTCATCACCCGACAGCGCCAGCGACTCACAGCCGTCATGACCCGACAGCGCCAGCGACTCGCAGCCGTCATGACCCGACAGCGCCAGCGACTCGCAGCCGTCATGACCCGACGATGCCAGCGACTCGCAGCCGTCATCACCCGACAGCGCCAGCGAGGTCAGTAAGAGCTTGCAACGGCGACGGCGCATCCAAACCATGCCGACTCGACGACGCCAGCGACTCAAGCAGGTCATGACCCGACGTCCCCGGATACTCGCAGCCGTCATCACCCGACGACGCCAGCGACTCGCAGCCGTCATGACCCGACAGCGCCAGCGACTCACAGCCGTCATCACCCGACGACGCCAGCGACTCGCAGCCGTTATGACCCGACAGCGCCAGCGAGGCCAGTAAGAGCTTGCAACGGCGACGGCGCATCCAAACCATGCCGACTCGACGACGCCAGCGACTAGCACTCGTTCCGATGCGGCAGGGCCACCGACCTATGTGGATTATGACGCGACGGCGCCAGGGACTCGAAGGCGTTGCGTCATGGCACCGTCAGCCATGCCAGGGAGGCTTGCGGCACCGACGGCATATCAGGCCATGAGCTCGGGGCACCGGCGACCATCCCTCCGTTTCACGTGAAACGAGTCCGCGCACTGTTCGTCCACTAGACTGACCTTCCCAGGTCCGAAAACATGATGCGAACCTCAACGAGTAGCACTCAGGGAGACTCAGTGGCACCGCAACGACGAGGTCTTGGCAAGGGACTCGGGGCACTCATTCCCGAGGCTCCTCCTACGGCCCCTGGTCTAGGAGAACCCTCGCGTGCAGGCACCCATTCGTTGAGCGGACCGACTGGGACATCTCCTCGTCCCAGCAGTGCCTTCCATGCTCTTCCTGGCGATACTCGGCAAGCCGCTGAGCCCGGTTACGACTTCGGTCTCCGCCAGGTCGCCGGTGCGTACTTTGAGGAAATCGCCATAGGGGCCATCACTCCCAATGCGCGGCAGCCCCGACGCACCTTCGATGAGGACGCACTCGATGAGCTTGCCGCGTCCATCACCGAGGTGGGCTTGCTTCAGCCGGTCGTGGTCCGTAGTCTCGGCGCCGGGCAGTACGAACTCATCATGGGTGAGCGTCGCTGGCGCGCGTCGCAGCGGGCAGGCCTGGACGTCATTCCGGCGATTGTCCGGGAAACCCAGGACGACGACATGCTCCGCGACGCGCTCATGGAAAACATCCACCGGCAGCAACTCGACCCGCTCGAAGAGGCTGCCGCCTATCAGCAATTGCTCGACGACTTCGGTGCGACACACGACCAGTTGGCCAAGAAGATCGGCCGATCACGTCCGCACATCAGCAACACTCTTCGACTGCTCAATCTCCCGCCCGCAGTCCAGAAGCGCGTGGCCGCCGGCATCATCAGCGCAGGGCACGCGCGCGCCCTGCTGTCCATCAGCGACTCGCAGGCTCAGGAGCGTCTCGCCCAGCGCATCGTCGCCGAGGGCCTATCCGTCCGGGCAGTCGAGGAGATCGTCGCGATCGGCGACGACGTTCCTGCGAAGCCAACCCGCAAGCCCCTGGGCAACCGGCCGGTCGCTCCAGCCTTGCGTGTTCTCGCGGATCGCCTGTCCGACCGCTTCGAGACTCGAGTCAAGGTAGAGCTCGGCCGCAGCAAGGGCAAGATCACCGTGGAGTTCGCCACGGTCGATGACCTAGACCGGATCGTCAAGGCCATGGCCCCCGAGGATGCGCCTGTCACCAAGCCGACCAACGCGTAATCTCAACGCGCACACGTCGTCGACGCATCGTGTCACAACAAGTTCGACTCGCTGGCACAGTCGCGTCAGAACCCTAACAAGTCGCTGGCACCACCGCGTCGGAACGAGTGCGAGTCTCCGACGCCACTGAACCCGTATCGGATGGACCCGCCGACGCCAACGCGAGGTCTTACCGGCCTCGGTGGCAGTGCCGCGTCATGACCCGCACGAGCCGATGGCGGTGCCGCGTCACGACCAGCACGAGCCGAGCCGAGCTGAGCTGAGCCGGTGGCGGTGCCGCGTCATGACCCGCACGAGCCGATGGCGGTGCCGCGTCATGACCCGCACGAGCCGATGGCGGTGCCGCGTCATGACCCGCACGAGCCGATGGCGGTGCCGCGTCATGACCCGCACGAGCCGATGGCGGTGCCGCGTCATGACCCGCACGAGCCGATGGCGGTGCCGCGTCATGACCCTCGCGCGGTCCCACGTGATGTCCGTAAACAAGAAGAGTTGCATGGCGATCGATCCTTCTCGATCGAACCGCGGATCGTATCGCGATCTATGGGCCCCTACGGAGACGCGCGCCTCTAGAGCTAGCTGTGTGTTGTGGACTGCGGCTGACCGGCAATCCGCAGAACGTCACGGTGCAGGTCGAGCATGGGAAAACTGTCGCAGGCTCCCGCCTGCGATGGCCTCGCTGCATCCAGAGAATCATTGCGCTCGGCTGCCTGCTCGAGGCCGTGAACGCTCCCATGAGGGATCCCGCCGCCTGACGAGACAAGTCCAGCAGGCTACTTGGCGTTTCCCTGCCGACACAGATGGTTCAACTGGGGGCATTGCAGGAGAGTGAATCTCCGGACGAGGGCCGGTTGGGTCCGCAGGTCGGCGAGCGGAGGATGGCTCTGATACAAGCCAAAAATATAGCGGTGGCACCGGTATTTACCGGTGCCACCGCGTGAGAAATATAGAAAGCAACGTCCTTTACATGGCAGCTGAGCGTATCGCAAGTTCCCGGGCGGCCTCCGCGTAGGCAAGGGCGCCACTGGAAGCAGGGTCGTACGTGATCACCGACTGGCCGTAGCTCGGCGCCTCGGACACGCGGACGCTGCGGGGGATGATCGTCTGGAGGACTACCTCGCCGAAGTGTGAACGCACGTCGTCAGCTACCTGAGTTGCCAGGCGGGTCCGGCCGTCGTACATCGTCAGAAGGATCGTCGAGACCCGCAGCTGACCATTCAGGTGGCCCCGGACAAGCTCGACCGTGCGGAGCAACTGCTCGAGTCCCTCAAGCGCATAGTACTCACACTGGATCGGGATGAGGACTTCCTCAGCGGCCACCAGGGCGTTCACCGTCAGCAGCCCCAGCGACGGCGGGCAGTCGATCAGCACGTAGTCCAGCTTGGAGATGTCCAGCGACTGGATAGCACGGGACAGCCGCTGCTCCCTGGCGACCAAGGGGACGAGCTCGATCTCGGCACCCGCTAGGTCGATGGTGGCCGGCGCGCAGGACAGCCCCGGCATGTCGGGCACCGGAACGACGATCTCCGATAGGGGCCGTTCCTCCACGAGCGCGTTGTAAACAGACTCGACGCCCACGTGGTGCTCCACGGAAAAGGCGGTCGACGCGTTCCCCTGCGGGTCGAGGTCCACCACCAGCACACGGGAGCCGTGCTGGGAGAGGCTGGCCGCTAGGTTAACCGCCGTCGTGGTCTTGCCAACTCCGCCCTTCTGGTTGGCGATCGTCATGATCCGGCAGCGCTTAGGCCGAGGCCAATCCTCTCGCCCCTTCGCGCTGCCACGCACTCCTACGGCTGCCTCGGCGGCATGCCCTATAGGAGTATCCGCAGGGTTTGCCCGGACCTCCGGCACGACCACCTCCGCATTTACTGAGACGAGGGGCGGGATGTTCTCTGCAGCCCCGCCAGGACCTGGTGTTCCATGTGAGACTGCGGCAGACAGAGCCTGCCGTACCCGCTGCGAACCGGGAATGGTCGACGCGTCCTGACTGCTCAACATCATACCTCTCGACGTCTCGCTTTCAGGGGAAGGCAAATGCACCGGCTCTGCCGGGGGATGAAGGGGTGCACTGGCCCCTTCCGCTCGATCTCCGGGCCACCCTAGTCCGGCATCGCCTGCGAAGGGGCCCAATGATCCGCCCTCAGGCCATCCCAGGCCGTCTGCGGTAGGCATGAGCCTGCTCCTCTCGACGGCGTCCTGACATGACAACGCGGACAACCGTGGTCTCAGGTAGCACCCTATCCTGACCGACGTGCCGGATCTCGACTGTCCGCGCGCCAAGTCGCTTCAATACCGGTTGGGCGGCCACGAGTTCCTCCTCGGCGGACTGCCCCTTTATCGCCAGGATTTCGCCACCCGGCGCGAGCAGCCCCGTCGCCCAGCCCGCCAGCTTGTCCAGCGGGGCGACGGCGCGCGCCGTCACTACATCTGCCCGGAGTCTTCCAGACAATTCCTCGGCTCGCCCCCGCATCACCGAGGTATTTTCCAGCCCCAACGAGTCCACGCACTCTTGCAGGAACCCCACTCTGCGCAGCATGGGCTCTAGCAAGATGACGTCCAACTGTGGCTTCATCAAGGCCAGGGCAATACCGGGGAGTCCCGCACCGCTCCCGATGTCGACAAGCTGGCCACTGTCAGGCAGCAACTCGGCGACGACGGCGCAGTTCAGCAGGTGGCGATCCCACAGGCGTGATGTCTCCCGCGGGCCAATCAGGCCTCGAATCACTCCCTCGGTCGCCAGCAGGGCAGCGAACTCCCGCGCCTTGCCCAGGGCAGCGCCGAAGACTTCGGCGGCCGCTGGCGGGGGAGACGGCAACGTCACAAGAGGCGGCTGCCCTGCCTCGGTCATCGAAGATTCCTCAGCCGACGGGGAAGACCACGACCCGGCGGTGCGGTTCCTCGCCCTCCGACTCGCTGCGCAGTCCGGAGACTGCCACGGCATCGTGAATGATCTTGCGCTCGAATGGTGACATGGGCGCGAGCTTCTTCGGCTCCCCGGTCCTGGCGACCTCAGCCGCGACCGAACGGCCAAGCTCAGCCAGCTCTGAGCGTCTACGTACCCGGAATCCGCCCACGTCGAGCATCAGCCGGGCACGCTCGCCCGTCTGACGGTGGACCGCGAGCCGGGTGAGCTCCTGGAGTGCTTCCAGGACTTCCCCGTCCTCGCCGACGAGCTCATCGAGGGTCGCGCCGACGACAGAGACCACCGCCCGGTCGCCCTCGACGTCCATGTCGATGTCTCCATCGAGATCCGCGATGTCCAGCAGGCCCTCGATGTAGTCGGCCGCGATCTCGCCCTCCTGCTCAAGCAGGTTCAGCTCGTCCTCGTCGGCCAGCCCGCCGTTTTCGTCTTCGTCTTCGTCTTCATCGTCGGCTTCGTCATCGTCTTCTTCGTCGAGGTCGTCGTCGGCCTCGTCCTCGAGGTCGTCGTCGTCGGATTCGCCTTCGATGTCCTCGTCGATGTCCTCGTCGGCGTCATCATCGAGGTCGTCGAGCTCGTCGTCCTCGAACTCGTCGTCTGCCTCTAGGTCGGCGACGTCCGACAGCCCGCCTTCGGTATCTACCACCGCGCCGAACCCCTCACCGGGAAGATCCCCCACAGTCGCTCACCTCTTGCCTGAACGCTTGCTGCGTGTCTGCCGGACTGGCTGCTGCCGGACAGTTACCTTCTGCGACTCATCCGGCTCCGGCTCTGAGGCCGGTGACTTGCCCTTACCGAACAATCGCCCAAGCCCGCCGGCCAGCGCTGAAGACGCGCCGTTGGAGGAGGCGGAAGAGCCGTTCATGCCTGACTCACGGACCCGCGCGGGCGCCGGCTTGTCCGTGGCACCCGCCTTCGGCGTCCCACTGGACGGCCTCGTCGCCGCATTTCCCTCCTTCGCCGCCGAGCCAGGCGCCTTAGCTGTGCCGCCTGTCTTGGCGGCACCCCTGGCCGTCGCTGGAACGTCATCCGCCAGCTCTTCCGGAGCTGGCGGCTCTGTCTGGGCCGCCTGCCCGGTCTTCGCCGCCTGGGCCGGCCTCGCCGGCTTTGCTGGCTGCGCCGCCGGCTTGCCCGCACGGCTGCCGGCACCGGACGACTGCCCGGTCCCGGCGCCGCCAGGCGCACTGGGCTTGCCGGCCACGCTCTTGCTCGGGGTCACAGCCTTGCCCTGTGCCTGCTTGCTAGGAGCCGCGGTCTTGCTCTGGCTCGCGGCCGTCCGGGTGCCACTGGCCGGTGCCGTAGCCGCGCTTACCGTAGCGCTGCCCACCACCGGGAGGTTGCGGAACAGGAAATACTGCTGGCCGAACGTCCACAGGTTGTTGGAAACCCAGTAGATGACCAAGCCGTATCCCCAGTAGAGACCGGACAGCGCGAACACCGGCGCGATGTAGGCCATCATTTTCTGCGACTGCGCCATCGGGTTGTCCGGGTCGACCGGTCCCTGCTGCATCATGCCGCGCTTCATGCTCTGTCGCATGGTCAGGAACGTCGTAGCGGCGGAGATGAGCACGGAGACGAGGATCACGCCGCGCACGGACCATGGCGTGGTGCCGTGCAGGAAAGTATCGGACAGGTGCACGCCGAAGACCTTTGCCCTCAGCGCGTCGGAGACGAAGGACGTCGTCAGCCCGTACGAGGTGGGCTGGCCCTTCTTCCAGTTCGAGATCGCCTTGAGCACGCTGAAGAGCGAGATGAAGACCGGGAACTGCGCCAGCAGCGGCAGGCAGCCGGAGAGCGGGTTGACACCGTTCTCCTTGTAGTACTTCATCGTCTCTTCGTTGAGCTTCTGCTTGTCGTTCTTGTACTTCTTGCGGAGCTCCTGCAGTTGCGGCATGTGCTGCTGCATCCGTTGCTGCGAGCGGACCTGCTTGACGAACAGGGGCAGCATGATCAGCCGCAGGAAGACCACGAGCAAGACGATCGACAGGGCCCAGGTCACACCGGAGGTGGGTCCGAACGGCACGGCGAGCACCGCCTGGATACGCATGATCACCCATGCGATCGCGTCGTACAGCGGGTTGAGAATGCTCACCTGGTAACTCCTTGAGGCCGCGCGGGGTGTGCGGCGAGCCGCCCCGGCACCGGGTCGTATCCGCCTGGGTTAAAGGGATGACACCGGGCCAGCCGGCACACTGTCAGCCACAGCCCGCGTGCGGCGCCATGCACTCGCAGCGACTCTAGGGCGTACTGGCTACATGAGGGGTGAAAACGGCAGCTCGGCGGGATTAGCGGGCTGATGAATCGCCGGTAGCCGACAACGGCGATGATGAGCGCCCGTGCCGCGAGGCCGACTTCCCGCCTCGGGCTAAGGGGAGACGATCTCGTCAAATCCCCCTCGGTGCCCTGTTCCCGCCCCCGGCTCAGGGGGACCCCCGGCACATCATGCTCTGTCATCGCCGCCCCTGTTGCGCAAGCCCTGGTTCGTCGGCCGACCGCGGTAGCAGCCGCCGGAGTGCCTGGTCCACATCGGCGGCCAGGTCTGACTGGCGAGCCGACGCGGCCGCTGGCTGGGCACGAACCACGAGCATGCAACCGCCTGGGAGACTGGCAAGTCGTGCCCGCATGATCTCCCGAAGCCGTCGCTTCACGCGGTTGCGAACCACAGCGGAGCCAACCGCCCGGCTAACGATAAAGCCTACCTTCGCCGGCTCACCATCGGGAACCAGAAGTAGATGAGCGGTAACAGTCCGCCCACCGGCCCGCCGCCCCGTACGCGTCACGAGGCGGAACTGCTGTGGCCGTCTTACTCGTGCCTGCTGCGGCAGCACGATAACCCCTGCGCAGCTGGATCGCCAGCGACGCTAGGCAGACAGCCGCTCGCGCCCCTTGCTGCGGCGCGAGGCGAGGACCGCCCGGCCGGCGCGGGTACGCATCCGGAGCCGGAAGCCATGGGTCTTCGCCCGGCGGCGGTTGTTCGGCTGGAACGTACGCTTGCTCACTGGAGCTCCAGGGAATAGGTATCCGATACAAATCTCAGGGTCAGCCTGTTAACGGTAAGGGGCATCACGGCGCAGGTCAAACCGACCGTCCGCGTGACGGTATCCAGGCCAAAGCCCAAGCTCAGCTACCAGGTTACGTCCACCCCTTCGGTGCTCGTCTCCCGGTGCCGGGGGCGACGACGCGGGCATCGGCCTTAGCATGTGCTGTTGCCCAGACGAGCTGGTCAGGGCAAGCTGGCCGGGCGGGCCGGTCGCCTCTAGGTGTGGTTGCTCAAAGACTGCCGTTTGGTGAACGTGCCCCCCTCCAGCGACTTAGGCTGTGGAAAATCAAGCGACAGCTTGTGGACTGGCTTGTGGACAACACAGCGGGGGGAGCGCACCGGTGGCGGACATAGATCTTACGGACGTGTGGGCACGGTGCCTGGATGGCCTCGCTGAGCTGCATGTTCAGCCGAGCCAGCTAGCCTGGCTGAAGCTCAGCAGGCCGCTGGGGCTTGTGGAAAGCACCGCGCTGATCGCCACCCCCAACGCCTTCGTCAAGGACCAGCTCGAGACCAAGCTCCGCCCGCTGGTCACCCATGCCCTGTCCCGCGAGCTCGGCCGCGCCGTCCAGCTCGCGGTGACGGTGGACCCGAGTCCCGGCAATCCCGGCTCGCAGGTGGCCATGATCGACTCCGGCCAGCAACAGCTGACCATTGCTCAACCCGGGTTTCCGCAGCCGGGTCAGCACACGCCAGCAGGACAGCATCCGGGAGTTGCTCTTGCCGGGACTGGGCAGCCCGGCCAGGAGCAGCATCCGGGAGTGGGCTTTCCGCGCCACGCGGCCGACTACCCCGGGGCGGTGTCCCAGGGCGGCTATCCCGATGACCGTTACAGCGGCCAGTCCTACGGCGAGCCGACGGCATACCCCGACACGCGCCCGTACGGCTCGGCCCAGGGATATGGCGGCCAGAAGTACCAGGACTACAACTCGCCCACCTACAGCGGTCCCGACTACGGCGGCAAGGACTACAACGGCGGCAAGGACTTCAACCGCGGCGACTACGGCGCGCAGCCTGCCTGGCGCGGGGGAGAGGACTTCGCGGAACCGGGTAGCCAGCACCAGAGCGGCCCGCACCAGCTCACGGGACACCAGCTCACGGGACACCAGGTTCCCGGGCTTCCTGGGCCAGGACATCCGCCCGCTGCGCAGCAGGCCCACCAGCCTGGTTCTCCCGGCTCGGTTCCCCTAGCGCCGGCACCGCATCTCACCGGCCCGATCCCGATCATTCCGGGAGCCACGACTCCTCGGCCAGCGCCCCGGCTCAACCCGAAGTACACGTTCGAGACCTTCGTCATCGGCTCAAGCAACCGGTTCGCTCACGCGGCCGCCGTCGCCGTCGCGGAGGCCCCGGCCAAGGCGTACAACCCGCTGTTCATCTACGGGGACTCGGGACTGGGGAAGACCCACCTGCTGCATGCGATCGGGCACTACGCCCAGACGCTCTACGCGGGACTGCGGGTCCGGTACGTGAGCTCGGAGGAGTTCACGAACGAGTTCATCAACATGATCCGGGACGGCAAGCAGGATGGGTTCCGCCGCCGGTACCGGGACATCGACGTGCTGCTGGTGGACGACATCCAGTTCCTGGAGAACAAGGAAGGCACCCAGGAGGAGTTCTTCCACACCTTCAACACGCTGCACAACGCCAGCAAGCAGATCGTCATCTCCAGCGACCGGGCGCCCAAGCGGCTGGTTACCCTGGAGGACCGGTTGCGCAGCCGGTTCGAGTGGGGGCTGCTTACTGATGTCCAGCCGCCGGAACTGGAGACCCGGATCGCGATCCTCCGCAAGAAGGCCGTTCAGGAGAACCTGAACGTCCCGCCGGAGGTCCTGGAGTACATCGCGTCCCGGATCTCCACCAACATCCGTGAGCTTGAGGGCGCGCTCATCCGAGTTACCGCCTTCGCGAGCCTCAACCGGCAGTCGGTCGACGTACAGCTGGCCGAGATCGTGCTCAAGGACCTCATCCCGGAGACGCAGGGACCGCAGATTACAGCGGCGACGATCATGGGACAGACCGCCGCGTACTTCGGCCTGTCCATCGAGGACCTGTGCGGTACGAGCCGGTCCCGGGTGCTGGTGACCGCCAGGCACATCGCGATGTACTTGTGCCGCGAGCTCACTGACATGTCGCTGCCGAAGATCGGGGCGCAGTTCGGTGGCCGCGATCACACGACGGTGATCAACGCAGATCGCAAGATCCGCTCCCTGATGGCCGAGCGCCGGTCGATCTACACCCAGGTCACCGAGCTCACCAACCGGATCAAGATGCAGGCGCGGACGTAGCTGGTCAGAAACCAGAAAACTGGAGACGGTTCGCCGCATCCTCGCAGGTCGCAGCATGGCCTGGCGTTCAGAAGCCTCGTTTCTGACCAGGAGCAAATGGCATGGAAAAGCGGATTTTGGTGGCCCCAATGGTTGGCAACAGCGTGCACACCCTGTCCACAGGCGTTGTACCCAACCTGTGGACACAGCCTGTGGATAACCTTGTGGACTACCTAGGGATAACCTGGGGACAGGGAGTGGAAAAGCAGGGGATACCCTCAGCGCTGCCCACAGGAGCTCACAGAACGCCGCTGGCAGCACACATGCCCTGTGGATGGAAAAGCGGCCATGAGCTGGGCAAACGTCGTTTCCCACAGAATCCACAGGCCCTATTACTACGACTTTCCTATCTATCTAGAAAACTCGAAACCAAGTAGTAGGTGCCCCGCGCGCGGCAGGATCAAACACCACGACCACCGGGGCGCGGGACCAACAAGGCAGGAGGCAACTACCGTGAAGCTCCAAGTTGAGCGCGACCCGCTCGCAGAGGCAGTCGCGTGGGCCGCCCGCGCGCTTCCAGCGCGCCCAACGGCTCCCGTGCTCGCTGGTGTCCGCATCCAGGCGGGCAGCGAGCTAACCCTGTCCACCTTCGACTATGAGGTCTCCGCCCGGGCCATCATCGCGGCTCCCGCCGATGAGCCTGGCACCGTCCTGGTCTCCGGCAAGCTGCTGGCCGAGATCGTTCGCAGCCTGCCCGCCCGGCCGGTCGACTTGTCCACAGACGGGACCAGGATGACCGTCCGTTGCGGCAGTGCCACGTTCACCCTCATGCTGCTGCCCGCTGACGAGTACCCCACACTCCCGGAGATGCCGGAGATCACCGGCACCGTCGGGGCCGATACGTTCGCCTCGGCGATCAGCCAGGTCGGCATCGCCGCCGGGCGGGACGACACGCTGCCCGCGCTGACCGGCATCCGGGTGGAGATCAAGGACGACGTGCTCACGCTAGTCGCGACCGACCGGTACCGGCTCGCCGTGCGAGAATTGCGCTGGACCCCCGTCGTTCCGGGCCTCGACACGGCCGTCCTGGTCCCGGTCAAGGTGCTTAGCGACACCGCCAAGGCACTGACGTCCGGCGCCGAGGTGGCGATCGCCCTGGCCGCCGAGGCCGCGAGCGGGGCGAGCGCGGACGGCATCATCGGCTTCGAGGGAGCCGGGCGCCGGACCACCACCCGGCTGCTGTCCGGCGAGTACCCGAAGTACCAGGCACTGCTGCCGAGCGAGTTCTCGGCAGTCTGCGAACTGCCAGCCGCCCAGTTCGCCGACGCGGTCAAGCGGGTCGCCCTGGTCGCCGAGCGGAACACCCCAGTCCGGCTGACCTTCAACCCTGGTGAGGTGCTGCTCGAGGCCGGGACCGGCGACGAGGCGCAGGCCACCGAGGCGATCGAGTCCAGCTTCGAGGGGGAGCCGATGCAGATCGCGTTCAACCCGCAGTACCTGCTCGACGGCATCGGGGCAATCGACTCCGACATCGCCCGCATCTCGTTCACCTCCGCCACCCGGCCTGCAGTGATCACCGGCAAGGGCGAGTCGCAGCCCGACTACCGTTACGTCCTGATGCCAATCCGTTCAGCAGGATGAGGCAGACACCAGCGGCGCAGCCAGCAGCTGCGGTCCTTCGGTGGAGCACGCCAGGCGAGTTGCGGGATACGGCAGCCAGAAGCTACGGCGCCCGGCCTAAGCGGGAGGGGGGCTTGGGGGGTTGGTGTGTACCCCCCAAAATAAAACTGTGCACCTGACCCGGCTGGCGCTGACCGATTTCCGCTCGTATGCGAGCGTGGACGTCACGCTGGCACCAGGGGTCACGATCTTCAGCGGGCTGAACGGCGAGGGGAAGACCAACCTCGTCGAGGCGGTTGGCTACGTCGCGACCCTGGCCAGCCATCGGGTCTCCCAGGACGCCCCGCTGATCCGGCAGGGAGCCGAGCAGGCCATCATCCGGGCGGGCATCACCGACGCCACGCGTGACAACCTCGTAGAGATCGAGGTCAACCCGAAGCGGGCCAATCGCGTCCGGCTCAACCGGGTGCCGCTCCCCCGGCCTCGCGAGGTGCTCGGCACCCTGCGCACGGTGCTGTTCGCACCCGAGGACCTGGCGCTCGTCAAGGGCGATCCCGGCGAGCGCCGCCGGTTCATGGATGACCTGCTGGTCGCGATGGCCCCCCGGTACGCGGGCGTGCGCTCCGACTATGACCGCGTGCTCAAGCAGCGGACGGCACTGCTGAAGTCGGCCGGCCCAAGGCCGTCCGACCCGGTCGAGGCTCCCGCGAGGCGGTGGTGGCGACGCTTGATGTCTGGGACTCGCACATGGCCAGGCTCGGGGCGGAACTGCTCGTCGCCCGCGAGCACCTAGTGGAGGCAGTTCGACCGCATATCGAGCACGCCTACTTGCAGGTCGCGGGCGGAGGCGCTGGATCTCCCGCCGCGATCAGCTACCGCCGGTCGTTCGCCAGCCCTGGTGACCCCAGCCCAGGCGAGTGCGACGTCGATGATGAGGGGAACCCCGAAGCGGGGGGAAGTAATCGTTCTGGTCATGGGGAAAGAGTTAGGGCGGCGGAGGCCGGGCTGCGTGCGGCGCTTGCGGAAGTGCGAGAGGCGGAGCTTGACCGAGGCGTATGCCTCGCGGGGCCGCACCGGGACGAGCTTGAGCTGTCTATCCGGGGGCTGCCGGCCCGCGGGTACGCGAGCCACGGCGAGTCGTGGTCGCTGGCGCTGGCGCTGCGACTGGCAAGCTTTGAGCTGCTGCGGGCCGGCCGCGAGGACCCGGTGCTGATCCTGGACGATGTCTTCGCCGAGCTCGACGCCGGGCGCCGGGACCGGCTGGCGCGGCTGGTCGCGGGGGCCGAGCAGGTGCTGGTCACCGCGGCGGTGCCCGAGGACGTGCCGCAGGTGCTGGCCGGCGCGCGGTTCACCGTCTCCGGTGGCGGGCTGACTGATGCCGACTGACCCGGATCGGGTCAGGCTGGCCGCTGAGGCCCTGACCCGGGCGCGCGCGGACGCCTGGGCGCGCGGAGACCGGCCGTCCGCTGCTGCCCGTGGCGGCGGTGCTACAGCCGGTGGCCCTGGTGGCCCGGGGCCGTCCCTGGCTATGCGCGGTGCCAGTTCGGGCGACGCGTCACGGCCACGACGCGATGACCCGCAGCCGCTAACCGCGGCCCTCGGAGGGCTGCTGTCGGCCCGGGGATGGCGGCAGCGAGCGGCGGTCGCTGCGGTGTTCGGACGGTGGGCGGAGGTGGTCGGGGCCGATCTGGCCGCGCACACCCGGCCCGAGGCGTTCCAGGACGGGGAGCTCGTAGTGGCCGCAGATTCAGCCGCGTGGGCTACCCAGGTACGGCTCCTCGCACCCCAGCTGTTGCGGCGCCTAGGGGCCGAACTGGGCGCGGGCACGGTACGTCGGGTCCGGGTTTCGGCTCCAGGTCAGCGGCGACACGTACGGTTAAGGCTGCCGCAGGAGTCAGTAACCAGAGCTAAAATAAAAGGTAGTCACAGGGCCGATGCCCGGGGGCGCCGGTGACTTCTTGCCGCAGGGATGGAGTTTCAGTTTGTCGTACGATGCGACGTCTATCACGGTACTCGAAGGTCTCGAGGCTGTCCGTAAGCGCCCCGGCATGTACATCGGTTCCACGGGTGAGCGCGGTCTCCACCACCTTGTCCAAGAGATTGTGGACAACTCTGTGGATGAGGCGCTGGCCGGGTACGCGACAGACATCCAGGTGACGCTGCTGGCCGACGGTGGCGTGCGGGTGAGTGATAACGGCCGGGGCATCCCGGTGGACGAGCACCCTGTGGAAAAGCGGTCGGCGGTCGAGGTCGTTATGACCGTGCTGCACGCGGGCGGCAAGTTCGACGCGAAGTCCTACGCGGTGTCCGGTGGCCTGCACGGTGTGGGTGCCGCGGTGGTGAACGCGCTGTCCACCCGCCTGGAGGTGGAGATCCGCCGGGACGGCTACGCGTGGCGGCAGGCCTTCGCCCGCGGCGTGCCGGATGCTTCCCTGGAGCGCGGCGAGGCCACCTCCGCGACCGGGTCGACCACGACGTTCTGGGCGGACTCGACGATCTTCGAGACCACCGACTACTCCTTCGAGACGCTGGCCCGGCGCATGCAGGAGATGGCCTTCCTCAACAAGGGCCTGCGCATCTCACTGACCGACGAGCGGCGACCCGAGTCCTCGGACGACGACGACGCCGTTGACGCGGCCGAGGTCGCGCCGCGCTCGGTGAGCTACAAGTACGACGAGGGGCTGGCCGACTTCGTCCGGTACCTGAACGCGTCCAAGGAGCCGGTCCACCCGTCGATCATCGTCTTCATCGATGAGCAGCCGGGCATGTCGCTCGAGGTCGCGATGCAGTGGAACGGGAGCTATACCGAGTCGGTGCACACCTTCGCGAACGTGATCAACACGGCGGAGGGCGGCACCCACGAGGAAGGCTTCCGGGCCGCGCTGACCTCGATCGTCAACAAGTACGCGCGGGACCAGAAGTACCTCAAGGAGAAGGACCTGAACCTTACCGGCGAGGACATCCGGGAAGGCCTGACCGCCATCGTCTCGATCAAGCTGGCCGAGCCGCAGTTCGAGGGCCAGACCAAGACCAAGCTGGGGAACACCGAGGCCAAGTCGTTCGTCCAGCGGGTCGCCAACGACCGCCTGCGCGACTGGTTCGACCGCAACCCGGGCGAGGCCAAGGACATCATCGAAAAGGCGACGCAGGCGGCTCGCGCCCGGATCGCCGCGCGGCAGGCGCGCGACCTGACCCGGCGCAAGTCGCTGCTTGAGACGTCGGCGCTGCCGGGCAAGCTCTCAGACTGCCAGTCCACCGACCCGGCGAAGTCGGAGATCTACGTCGTGGAGGGCGACTCCGCCGGCGGCTCCGCGAAGGGCGGCAGGGACCCGCACTTCCAGGCGATCCTGCCCATTCGGGGCAAGATCATCAACGTGGAGAAGTCGCGCATCGACCGGGTCCTGAAGAACAACGAGGTCCAGGCGATGATCACCGCGCTCGGCGCGGGCATCCACGACGAGTTCGACATCACCAAGCTCAGGTACCACAAGATCATCCTGATGGCCGACGCTGACGTCGACGGCCAGCACATCCGGACGCTGCTGCTGACGCTGCTGTTCCGCTTCATGAAGCCGCTGATCGAGGCCGGGCACGTGTACCTGGCGCAGCCGCCGCTGTACAAGATCAAGTGGACCGAGCGTGGTGTCGACCCCGAATACTCCTTCTCCGATTCCGAACGGGACCGTGTCATTGAGGCAGGCATGGCGCTCGGCCGCAGGGACCCCCGGCCGCGCGATTCCGTGCAGCGGTTCAAGGGCCTAGGCGAGATGAACGCCGAGGAGCTGTGGGAGACCACGATGAACCCGGCCCGCCGGGTGCTGCTGCAGGTCACGATGGACGACGCCGCGCAGGCGGACGAGATGTTTAGCGTGCTGATGGGCGAGGATGTCGAGGCCCGCCGGTCCTTCATCACCCGCAATGCCAAGGACGTCCGCTTCCTGGACATCTGACGCATCTGACGGGCCGGACTTCTGGAATAGGGGATTGTAACTCTTGACGGAGATCACTGACCAGCCAGGACACGACCGGACCGAGCCGGTCGACATCCAGCTGGAAATGCAGCGCAGCTACATCGACTACGCGATGTCGGTCATCGTCGGCCGGGCGTTGCCGGACGTGCGGGACGGGCTGAAGCCGGTCCACACCCGCATCCTGTACGCGATGTACGACGGCGGCTTCCGGCCGGATCGCGGCTTCTTCAAGTGCTCTCGCGTGGTCGGCGACGTCATGGGTAACTACCACCCGCACGGCGACAGCGCGATCTACGACGCGCTCGTGCGGATGGCCCAGCCGTGGTCGATGCGGATGCCGCTAATCGACGGGCAGGGCAACTTCGGCTCCCCGGGCAACGACCCGCCCGCCGCCATGCGGTACACCGAGTGCCGCCTGGCCCCGCTGGCGATGGAGATGCTGCGGGACATTAACGAGGACACTGTCGACTTCCGGGCGAATTACGATGGGCGGTCCGCTGAGCCGGTCGTACTCCCGGCACGGTTCCCGAACCTTCTCATCAATGGCTCAGAGGGCATCGCCGTCGGCATGGCCACCAAGATCCCGCCGCACAACCTGCGGGAGGTAGCCGCCGGGGTCGCGTGGTACCTGGAGAACTACGAGCGGTTCGAGTCTCCGCACCCGGCGCCGCCCCCCTCAACAGAGCCGGTCGCGGACTCGTCGGTGGCGGACTCGTCAGTGGCGGCCGCTGACGAGGACCAGCCGCGGCGGCCCGCCTGGGAGGAAGTCCTCGACGGCCTGATGGAGCGGATCCAGGGTCCGGACTTCCCGACCCGGGGCCTGATCGTCGGCCGTCGCGGCATCCGCGAGGCATACCGCACCGGGCGTGGCTCGGTCATCATGCGCGCCGTCGTCGACGTCGAGGAGATCCAGGGCCGTACCTGCCTGGTGGCCAAGGAGTTGCCGTTCCAGGTCAACCCGGACAACCTCGCCACCAAGATCGCGGAACTGGTGCGAGAAGGACGGCTCACCGGGATCGCCGACGTGCGCGACGAGTCCAGCGGGCGAACTGGCCAGCGGCTGGTGATCGTCCTCAAGCGGGACGCGGTCGCGAAGGTCGTCCTCAACAACCTGTACAAGCACACCCAGCTGCAGGACACGTTCGGCGTCAACATGCTGGCCCTGGTCGACGGCGTGCCTCGCACGCTGCGCCTGGACCAGATGATCCGGTACTGGGTGGCGCACCAGATCGAGGTCATCGTCCGGCGCACGCGGTTCCGGCTACGCAAGGCCCAGGAGCGGCTGCACATCGTCGCCGCCCTGATCAAGGCAATTGACCGGATCGACGAGGTCATCGCCCTGATCCGGGGGTCGGAGTCGGCGTCGGTAGCGCAGACCGGCTTGATGGCACTGCTGGAGATCGACGAGATCCAGGCCCGCGCGATCCTGGACATGCAGCTGCGCAAGCTCGCCGCCCTGGAGCGGCAGGAGCTTGTGGACGAGCGGGACGAGCTCGAGGCCAAGATCGCTGACCTCAATGACATCCTCGCCTCGCCCGTGAGGCAGCGCTCAATCGTTGGCGACGAGCTGGCGGAGATCGTCGCCAAATATGGCGACGAGCGGCGCACGCAGTTCGTCGCCTCTGAAGGCGACGTGTCCGACGAGGACCTGATCGCCGAGTCCGACATCGTCGTGACGATCAGCCATGGCGGCTACGCGAAGCGGACCAATACCGACCAGTACCGGGCACAGCGGCGTGGCGGCAAGGGCGTGCGCGGGGCACAACTGCGCAGCGACGACATCATCGACCACTTCTTCGTCACGTCGACGCACCACTGGATCTTGTTCTTCACGAACAAGGGGCGGGTGTACCGGGCGAAGGGGTATGAGCTGCCGGAGGCCGGCCGCGACGCGCGCGGCCAGCACGTCGCGAACCTGCTGGCCTTCCAGCCGGACGAGACGATCGCCGAGGTGCTCGCGTTGCGCGACTACGAGGCAGCACCGTACCTGGTGCTTGCGACGCGGTCGGGCCTGGTGAAGAAGTCCCGCCTGGCGGACTTCGACTCGACACGCTCTGGCGGGCTGATCGCGATCAGCCTGCGGGAGGACGACGAGGTGATCTCGGCCAGGCTTGTCTCTCCCGACGAGGACCTGCTGCTAGTGAGCAAGGAGGCCCAGGCGATCCGGTTCGCCGCGAGCGACGAGTCGTTGCGCCCGATGGGACGTGCCACGTCGGGTGTCATCGGAATGCGCTTCAATGAGGGCGATGAGCTCCTTGGGATGTATGTCGTCCGTGAGGGCGAAGATGTCCTTGTCGCGACTGAGGGCGGGTACGCTAAGCGCACGCCGGCCGAGGAGTACCCGGTACGCGGTCGAGGCGGCCTTGGCGTCATCACGGCCCGCATCGTGGAGGATCGCGGTCGGCTGGTTGGCGCGCTGATGGTCCGGCCCGAGGACGAGATCTTCGCGATCACCTCCGCAGGCGGCGTCATCAGGACTCGCGCGAGCGAAGTCAAGCAGTCGGGACGGCAGACGATGGGGGTGCGGCTGATGAACCTCGCCTCCGGTGACAGCGTCGTTGCGCTGGCCCGTAACGCCGAATCTGTCGATGACGCCGAATCCGTCGATGAGGTGGATGAAGGCAACGATCCAGGGGAGAGCGTCGTCTGATGAGTAAGCAGGGATTTCTGGATTGTGGTTGTGGTCCGGACATTCCCCGCCTGTCGGATAGTCTCTGCTGGAGCAATTAGGACACAGTGGGTACCGAGGAGGACGGCATGGACGAGGCGGGACGATCTGCGAAGCCGCCCCTGATGACGGCCTCGGCAGCCGAGGATGTCATCTCGGACGCAGCGTCGAAGTCATCGGCGTCGAAGCCGGGAACGAGCGGGTCGTCTGGGGCCTCGTCCAGCACTGCGGTGGCGAACGCCGAGAACGCCAGCGCGGCGGTCGCTGACGCCACGGCCATCAGCGATGCTGTGAGTGACGTCACCTCAACGGCTGACACCTCCGAGGTCGCTGACGATGATGCCGACGCCTTTTCGTGGGGTACGTCCACGTGGAGCGCGTCCTCGTGGGAAGCGTCTTCGGATAGCTCGTATAGCGGCGGCACCTCCTACTCCAGTGGTTCGGCACCGTCGTCTTCCTCTGTGCCCACGTCCGCTGCGCCTACACCACCTGTGCCCACGTCGTCTTCCCCTGCGTCGTCCCGTTCGGGCACGTCGCCGGACTCGGTGACGTCCACGTCGTTGCCCTCGTCCTCCCCGTCGTCGTCATCGTGGGAGGGCGTCCCGCCCTACCCCGCTGACGAGATCGGCAAGCCCAAGCCGGACCTCAGCGCGCGGGCGGGTGGCTCCGGCACCGCGAGTCTTAGAGGTTCTGACAATGTGACAACGCGAGCTGAGGCCATGATGCCAGAGGATCTGAGTGCCCAGACTGGGGATGACCAGTCGTCCTCAACCAACCTCTTCGGAACGGCCACGTCGGCGTTCAATAGCACGATGGACCGCGGCCGCCAGGCATGGCGGCAGGCCTTGACCGGGCCGAACAACTGGCTATCCAGTCGGTCCTCGTCCTCCCCGTCTCCCTCGGGCTATGCGGGATCGGCATCTAGGACCGAGACCGGTTACACCAGCGTGGGATCCCGCGCAAGCGCGTCGGACGGCGCAAGCCCCGCCACCAGCCAGGGCGGCGGAACCGATAGCTCCGGATACAGCTCCGCTGGGTACTCGGGCTACCCCGGCACTACCGGCTACTCCACTCCAGCATCGAGCGGCGCCAGCTACGGTGGCCCGGCGGCGGCCAGCTCCGGCAGCGCCGCAGCGGGAAGCGCCGGCTCCAGCGGTGTCGGGTCAGGTAGTGCCTGGGCGGGCGCGGCGAGCGTCGGTGCGGGAGCCGCCGCCGGTGCGGGTACGGCCTACTCTGGCGACCATGCGCCTGGAGTCACTGAATCCCCTGCGGCCGGTGGCGCGTCCTCATGGCGGCCGCGTCCCAGCGTGAGCACGGCCAAGGGCAAGCGCAAGAACTCCCGCCGCCACGCACAGCTGACGCTGTCCCGTGTAGAGCCGTGGTCGGTCATGAAGTTCAGCTTCGTGGTCTCGGTTGTGGCCTTCATCATCTTGTTCGTGGCCATCGCGGTGCTGTACATGGTGCTATCAAGCCTCGGTGTCTTTGACTCGCTGCAGCACACCGTGACAAACCTCACGTCCGCTAAGAACCAGGCGGGCACGAACGTCTCGTCCTGGTTCTCGGCGTCTCGCATCCTGGGATACACAGGCATGCTGGGTGCGCTCAACATCGTCTTGATCACCGCGGTCTCGACGATTGGCGCAGTCATCTATAACCTGATCGCGCAGACCATTGGCGGGGTCGAGGTGACCCTCCGCGAGTCGGACTAGCTGCTCTTGCGGATGGCACAAGCGGTGCTGGGCATGCGATAGAGTAACCCCAGTCCGCTCGCTCGGGGGTATAGCTCAGACGGTTAGAGCGCTTCCCTGATAAGGAAGAGGCCCCAGGTTCAAGTCCTGGTACCCCCACCAGTTTGACCAAGCAGGACCGGATACGCGAGACCCACAGGAACCTGATTCCTGGGGGTCTCTTTCGTGTCAGGGTTACAGAGCTTCCTTCATCAGGGATGCGCGTTAACCGCTCAGGCATGCGGGAGTAGTCGTCACGTCCGATGGTGCCCTGCCGCCTTACCGTCGCCCCACTGACCCGTTAGCCACGTGGCACTCCAGCGCGGACGCCTCCGCTTCGAGCCGCGCCGCGCGGGCAGCGATCAGGTCAAGGATTCGTTCTGAACGATGGCCCGCGTTCCTGTGATCGACCAGTCCCCTGTCAGTGACGTTGTTACGGCTGCCGTAGCGGCCGAGGATGCCGACTGCCCGGAACTCGCCTATCGCGTTCCTGGCGGCGAAGGCGGAGACGTCGGCGTGATGGTGGCCTCGACAATCCGTTGATTCGCCGGTCCTCTCGCAAGAGCGGCATAGCCCGAGTTGGTGTGCGTGCCCGCTGCGTGCCTGATCCACGGGTATACATCGGTCAGCGGCGGCGAGTCAGGCTGCTAGCGGGCGCGGGAGTTGCATGTGATGCCTTGGTGGCGGGGGCGGTCTGCGTGCGCTGGCGGCCGTCCCGCCGACGCGGCAGCCTCCCGGGTGATGCGGGCCCCAGGCAGGTGACGTGTGCGGGGCAGTCGCCGCCGCGCACCCGGGCCGGCTTATGGCATAGGCCGACATATGTCAGAAAATGCTCCGTGGGCAGCCTGGCAAACTATGGCATAACGGACTTTTTGGGGTACATTTTCTGACATAGGCTGGATTCGGCCGGGGCGGCCGGCTGCCTGTGGCGGAAATGGGCACGCCTCTGGACCCTGGACAAGGGCGTGGGTGGGGTGAGCCGCGAAGGGGCAGGCATTAGCGAAGGTCGCGTCGGATGCCGATCATCTACCCCAGTGTCAGCGCCATCCCGCCGTGCGCAGCGGTCATTGCGACGGACCAGGCGTGGACTAGGCGTGGACCAGGTGTGGAGCAGGCGTGGAGCAGGCGTGGAGCAGGCGTGGACCAGGCGTGGACCAGGCGTGGAGCAGGCGTGGAGCAGCACCTGATTGGCGGCTTCACGCTGGCGCCTTGACGTACTTGTACCGCTGTGGCCTGAGACAGAGGCCACAGCCTTAGCGGGCTGGAACAGGAACTTGTCCGCTGAGCGGTAGGCTAGCCACCAGAGGTACCGAGTGGCCGGTCCGTGCCAACTCGGCCCGGCGTCCGCGAGGTGGAGGGTTCGGCGCAGTGAAGAAACTACTGATTCTCGCTCTGCTTATACTCGGGGGCTTCGCCATCTGGCGAAAGGTCCAGGCGCAGCGTGCTGACCTTGACCTGTGGAGCGAGGCCACTTCCGCCGACGACTTCTGACGCGGTGGAGAGCGACACCCCGCGCGTGTCGCTGGTCTGCTGTGACCTGGGGGCATCGTCGTTGACGGTTCCGTGGTGGAGCGCGCCTTCGCGGAGGCGATTGACCACCGCCTGACCGGCGGCTAACTGGTGGGGCCGGCGCACTCTGGTCGGTACACTCAGTAACATGCCCGAACTCCCAGAGGTGGAGGCGCTGGCCGTCTTCCTGCGCGAGCGAGCATCCGGGCATGCCATCGCCCGTGGCGAGGCAGCGTCGTTCGCCGTCATGAAGACGTTCGACCCACCGGTCTCGGCCCTCGTAGGGCTGCCCATCGCAGATGTCGGTCGCCATGGCAAGTTCCTCGACCTTAGCTGTGGTGACCTGCACCTTGTCTTCCACCTCGCGCGCGCTGGATGGCTGCGGTGGCGCGAGGAACTGCCATCCACGCCTGCGAAGCCAGGCAAGGGGCCACTGGCCTTCCGGCTGGTCCTGGACGACGGGGCCGGCTTTGACCTGACTGAAGCGGGGACCCAAAAGCGCCTGGCGGTCTACCTTGTCCGTGACCCGGCCGACGTGCCAGGTATCGTCACCCTCGGCCCCGAGCCGATGGATCCTTCTTTTACGGTCGAGGTCCTGGCGGCAATCCTCGATGGCAGGCGTACCCAGATCAAGGGCGTCCTTCGTGACCAGCACATCATCGCGGGGATTGGCAACGCCTACTCCGATGAGGTGCTGCACGCCGCGAGAATGTCCCCGTACAAGCTGGCCGCGAGCTTCACGCGTGAGGAGGTCGCCGTGCTGCACGAGGCAATCGTGACTACGCTGCGTGATGCCGTGACACGCTCGGCTGGCCTGGCGGCGGCGGATCTCAAGGGGGAGAAGAAGACCGGGCTGCGGGTACATGGCAAGGCTGGGCAGCCTTGCCCGGTCTGTGGCGACACGATCCGTGAGGTCTCGTTCGCCGACTCAGCGCTGCAGTACTGTCCCACCTGCCAGACCGGCGGCAAGCCTCTTGCCGACCGTCGCATGTCCCGCCTGCTCAAATAGCGTCGCATGTCCCGCCTGCTCAAATAGCACGGCGGAGCCGGGTCCTAGGCAGGGTCGGCCGTCTAGGACCCGGCTAAAGGGCGGTGTCCGGTAACCCCCCAGAACCGGAACGGCCCCCCGTGCGACGGTGCCAGCAGCCCGGGGGGAAAGATCCGGGCTACTGTCCGTAGCGCCAGGAACACCATATCGCTACTCAGCGTGGTTGTCCATACGTGATCGCAGCGTGGCGGCTCCCCCGTCGTCGCGCCCTCACGGAACCCCCGCAGACAGCTCCACCGTGGCTTGTGGGACAGGTATGCTGGAGGCGACATGGGGCTATAGCTCAGCTGGAAGAGCGATTGGTTTGCATCCAATAGGCCAGGGGTTCGAGTCCCCTTAGCTCCACTTGACTCTGGACGGCCCCGGTGCCTGATGGCACCGGGGCCGTTCTGTCATGTCTGCCGGGGGAGGGTCAACAGCGTCCACGATCGACCCGCCGAGTAGCGACCAAATCTTCGAGATGTCGGCTGGTACCGCAGCAGCCTCCTGGGACATCTGATTCGCCGCTCGTGGGACCTGCGGTGGCGACCTGGACGCTCGCGCCCAGTCCCGCGGCTTGACAGATGCTTGAAGATTCTAGTGCTGTGGTTTGTGCCGCAAAGCGCGGCACAAACCACAGCACTTAAGCCTGCCTCGACCTTCTTAGCGGCTAGGGGCTGCTGTGCAAAAGAGTTGCGCAAGAGATGGGAGCGTGCAGTGTGCGAGCACCCGACGCGGGGTCCGGGTGGGAGTCCTGCGACGGAGGATACGGGGGAGACGGGGGAGATGGGGCAGACGGGGGCGACGGTGGCGACGGTGGCGACGGAGGGGACAGGGATGCTCCTTGTGGGGCATCACAGCTGAGGGGTTCGTTTTTTGGAGTAACTCCAGAAAATGGGGTAACCTTGCCATCAAATCTTGACTCATTCCAGATAACGAGGAAGACTGCAGAACGTGACGACGGCCGTGGAGATCCAGCAGATGCTGCGGTCGGTTAGCTTGCGCGTCACCCGTCCCCGGGTGGCCGTGCTGACCGCGGTGCACGCTTACCCGCATGCCGACACGGACTCGATCATCGGGGTCGTACGCCAGGAACTTCCGGACGTGTCACATCAAGCCGTGTACGACTCGCTACACGCCTTGACGGCGGCTGGACTGGTCCGGCGCATCCAGCCGTCCGGCTCTGTGGCCCGCTACGAGTCGCGGGTCGGCGACAATCACCACCACGTCGTGTGCCGGTCGTGCGGTGACATCAGCGATGTCGACTGCGCTGTTGGCGAGGCGCCCTGCCTGATCGCCTCCGACGATCGTGGCTTCACGATCGATGAGGCGGAGGTTATCTACTGGGGCCTTTGCCCCGCCTGCTTTGTCCCTCCAGTTCAACGTCCCTCCAGTTCAACTACATGAAGTCCGAGATCAACGCCGATCCGGATAGCCGGAAGGATTCCCATGTCTGAGAACCACGATCCAACAGCCGTCGAAGGCAAGACCCCGGAGGGTGGCGCCGGCGGCGGATGCCCGGTCGTCCACGGCCTCACGCACCCCACCAAGGGTGACGCCAACTTCGATTGGTGGCCCAACAAGCTCAACCTGAAGATCCTCGCGAAGAACCCCGCCGTGGCCAACCCGCTGGGCGAAGGGTTCAGCTACAAGGAGGCATTCCTCAGCCTCGATCTGGCTGCCGTGAAGCGGGATATCGCGGAAGTGCTGACGACCTCCCAGGACTGGTGGCCTGCGGACTTCGGCAACTACGGCCCGCTGATGATCCGGATGGCCTGGCACAGTGCCGGCACCTACCGGACCAGTGACGGCCGCGGTGGCGGCGGTGCCGGCCAGCAGCGCTTCGCCCCGCTCGACAGCTGGCCCGACAACGTCAACCTCGACAAGGCTCGCCGCCTGCTGTGGCCGGTTAAGAAGAAGTACGGCCAGAAGCTCTCCTGGGCCGACCTCATGATCCTTACCGGCAACGTGGCGCTTGAGACGATGGGCTTCAAGACCTTCGGTTTCGCCGGAGGCCGTGAGGACGTCTGGGAGCCCGAAGCCGACGTTTACTGGGGTCCTGAGACGGTCTGGCTCGACGACCAGCGCTACAGCGGCGACCGCGAGCTGCAGAGCCCGCTCGGCGCGGTGCAGATGGGCCTCATCTACGTCAACCCGCAGGGTCCGAACGGGAACCCTGACCCGCTAGCCGCAGCTCGCGACATCCGCGAGACATTCGGCCGGATGGCGATGAATGACGAGGAGACGGTCGCGCTGATCGCCGGCGGTCACACCTTCGGCAAGACCCACGGAGCTGGCCCGGATGAGGCGGTCGGCCTCGACCCGGAGGCCGCCCCGATCGAGCAGCAGGGCCTCGGCTGGAAGAGCAGCCACGGCAGCGGCGTGGGCGCCGACGCGATCACCAGTGGTCTGGAGGTCACCTGGACCTACCACCCGGCCCGGTGGGACAACGAGTTTTTCCACATCCTGTTCGCCTACGAATGGGAGCTGTTCCAGAGTCCTGCTGGCGCCAACCAGTGGCGTCCCAAGGACGGGGCTGGCGCCGACATGGTGCCGGACGCGCACGACTCCTCCAAGCACCGTGAGCCACGGATGCTGACGACGGACCTCGCGCTGCGCTTCGACCCGATCTACGAGCAGATCTCGCGGCGCTTCAAGGACGACCAGGCGGCGTTCTCGGACGCCTTTGCCCGCGCCTGGTACAAGCTCACGCACCGTGACATGGGTCCCATCGCCCGCTACCTCGGCTCGGAGGTCCCGTCCGAGGTGCTGATCTGGCAGGACCCGATCCCTGCAGGCAGCCAGCTTGAGGCCGCGGACGTGGCGCAGCTCAAGGCCCAGGTGCTTGCTTCCGGCCTGACCGTGTCGCAGCTCGTGTCGGCCGCGTGGGCGTCGGCGTCGACGTTCCGCGGCAGCGACAAGCGCGGCGGCGCCAACGGCGCGCGCATCCGCCTTGAGCCGCAAAGGGACTGGGAGGTCAACAGTCCTTCCGAGCTCGCGACGGTGCTCCAGACCCTGGCGGGGATCAAGGACTCCTTCGGCAAGCCCGTCTCGCTCGCCGACCTGATCGTGATCGCCGGCGCGGCGGGTGTCGAAAAGGCCGCCGCGCAGGCCGGCGTCAACGTCGAGGTCCCGGTCACCACCGGTCGCGGCGACGCGTCGGCGGAGCAGACCGATGTGGAGTCCTTCGCGGTGCTTGAGCCGCAGGCCGACGGGTTCCGCAACTACCTCGGCAAGGGCAGCCGGCTGCCAGCCGAGTACCTGCTGCTCGACAAGGCCAACCTGCTGACGCTGAGCGCGCCGGAGATGACGGTCCTCGTCGGCGGCCTGCGCGTCCTTGGCGGGAACTACAACGGCTCGTCGCTGGGAGTCTTCACCTCCGCCCCCGGGGTGCTGACGAACGACTTCTTCGCCAACCTGCTCGACTACGGCACCGAGTGGGTGCCGACGGCGGAGGATTCGGAGACCTTCGAGGGCCGCGACCGCGCCACGGGCGAGGTCAAGTGGACAGCCAGCCGGGTGGACCTGATCTTCGGGGCGAACTCCGAACTGCGGGCGCTGGCTGAGGTCTACGGCAGCGACGACGCGAGGGAGAAGTTCGTCACGGACTTCGTCGCGGCGTGGGTCAAGGTCTCCAACCTCGACCGGTACGACATCGCCTGACCCGGGCAGGCCAGCCCCCGGCGCGGACTTAGGTTCTAGCGCCGGGGGCTCGCCCGTTCGGTGACAGGTTGATCGGGCTGCCCAGGACGCGAGCGGCCGCGTTCCTTTCGCAACCGGTTACCTGCCCCACGGGGCGCCTTTATGCTGGTTGGGAGATGACTGATCCACGCATCTACCAGGCATGTCTGGGGGAAGGGGCCGACGCGAGCGCAGCGCTGGCGATCGCCCGGTGCTTCCTGGCTGCCTGTGGAAAACCACCGGCCACCGTCAGTGTCTGGGCGAGCCTTACGCCCCGCACCGTGACCCGCGCGGCGCGGTTGCTCCCCGATGAGATTCTCAACGCGGACATCAGCCTCGAGCCGGACGCGCTACCCATCCTCGCGAAGGTCCTGGGTGACGAGCCTGGAGTGCACAACTGGTTCCTGGTCCAGCGTGCGTCAGCATTCGGCGCGTCGCTCGGCCTTGGCACCCCCCATCCGTCACGGCACGTCGAGTCCGTAGCGACAGTGTCATTCGACTTCGGCGACGACCCGGTGCCCGAGGCCATTGCGAACGGCCGCTTCGGCCGCTGGCTTGACGAGCTCGCCGCCGCCGGGCGCATCCCCGCCGCCGTGGCCGGCCGCCGCCTCATGGACCGCTTCGCCGCCGCCTTCGGTCCTCGCCCGACCCTCCCAGGTCCCTCCTTCCGAACGTTCCCGCCCCTAGTCCCACCCCCCTTCCACGTTGATGACATCCAGGTCGAAGCCCGCGGTGGCAGGATCATGCGCGGTGACCACGACTGGTACTGGCCGGGCTCGTGCCAGCTCGTCATCCCCATCGACCCGGTAGCCGCCCTCGACCAGATGGCGCCGCTGTTCGCGACCGGCGGCCCGGTGGAGTTCCACGGGTACTACGGCTTCGCCGCCCTGGGGCGAACCGGGCTCGCCTCCCGGCTCTCGGCCGTCGGGTCGGCGACGTTCGTGCTGCACACGGGGGACAGCGAGGACAGCGGCATCGACGAGGCCACCGTGGACACGCTGCTCGCGATGACCGGCGATGACCTGGTCTGCGTCGACTGGCGGTGCGAGTGGCCGGACGCGATGCCCGGGCACAATGGCGTGCAGCTGACCGTGAACGGCGTGGGGAACCTGCATGACGATGACCCCGAGCACTTCCCGGGGACGGCGGCGGTCTATCTCGCCGTGCACCCCCACAGCGCGCGGGACGCCGCCGCTTTCGCCGCGCGGATGAGCGCTCTGGCCGGGGTGCGCCTGCGTGCCAGCTGGGGGCTATCGCAGCACTAGCTGACTTGGCGGACGCTCGTCGCGTGGCGCTCGCTTACTGGAAGACCACGGTCCGGTTGCCGTTCAGCAGGACACGGTGCTCGGCGTGCCAGGTAACCGCACGGGCGAGCACCTGGGCCTCGACGTCACGGCCGGCCTCGACCAGGCGGGAGGCGGAGAAGCGGTGGTCGACGCGCATCAGGCCTTGCTCGATGATCGGCCCCTCGTCCAGGTCGGCTGTCACGTAGTGCGCGGTCGCGCCGACCAGCTTGACGCCCTTGGCGTGCGCTTGGTGGTACGGCCTGGCACCCTTGAAACTCGGCAGGAACGAGTGGTGAATGTTGATGATCTGTCCCTCGAATCGCTTGCACAGGTCTGACGACAGCACCTGCATGTAGCGGGCGAGCACGATCAGCTCGATCTGCGTCTCCTCGACCAGCGCGGCGAGCTCAGCCTCTGCCGCCGGCTTGGTGGCCGACGTCACCGGGATGTGGTGGAACGGCAGGTCGTAGGAGGCGGTCAGGTCGCGGAAGTCCTCGTGGTTGGATACCACTGCGGTGATGTCCACCGGGAGCGATCCAGTCCGCCAGCGGAACAGCAAGTCGTTCAGGCAGTGCCCCAGCTTGGAGACCATGAGCAGCGTCTTGATCCGCACCGACTTGTCATGCAGCTGCCACGACATGTGGAACGACTCCCCGACCCAGGTGAAGTCCCGCTCAAGCTCCGCCAGCGTGGCGCCCGTCGGCGGGACAGTGAAGTGGACCCGCATGAAGAACCGGCCCTCGTCCAGGTCCCCGTACTGCTGACTGTCAATGATGTTCCCCGAGTGCTGCACCAGGAAGCTGGAGACACCGTAGACGATGCCCGGCTTGTCCGGGCAGGACAGGGTGAGGATGTATTCGGATCCGGGTCCACTCATGAGGCTAGGCCTGTCGGTTGAGGAAGTTTGCAAGCAATGTTAATCTCCCAGCTCACGACGGCGACAGGCCACGAAGTCGTCGAGCTCGGCCCGGATGGCGTCGTCTAGTGGCGGGGCCACGAAGCTCTCCAGCCGGGCCTGCCAGATTTCGGAGGCCCGCGCCGCGGTGTCCTTGCCGCCTTGCCGCAGCCAGCGATCGAAGTTCGAGGTGGACGACAGCATCGGCCGGTAGAAGCAGTCCCGGAACCGCTCCATGGTGTGCGCCGCGCCGAGGAAGTGCCCGCCGTGCCCCACTTCCTCGTGGGCCCCGAACGCGAGCGACTCCTCGGTGATCTCCAGGGGGGAGAACTCGACCTGGAGCTGCTTGAGGATCTCGATGTCGATGATGAATTTCTCGTAGCAGCTGACCAGGCCGCCCTCCAGCCAGCCAGCTGAGTGCATGACGAAGTTGGTGCCGGTAAGGAACGTTGGCAGCATCGTCATCAGTGACTCATAGGCCGCCTGCGCATCCGGGACCTGTGAGGAGTTCAGCCCGCCGCCGGTACGGAAGGGCAGCCCGTAGTGCCTGGCGAGCTGCCCGGTGCACAGCAGGCCGATCGCGGACTCCGGGGTGCCGAACGACGGCGACCCGGACTGCATGTCGATGTTTGACAGGAACGACCCGAAGATCACCGGGCACCCCGGCCGGATGAGCTGCGCCAGGGCGATCCCGGACAGGGCCTCAGCCAGCTGCTGTGCAAGGGCTGCCGGGATGGTGACCGGGGACATCGCGCCCATGAGCAGGAACGGTGTCAAGATCACCGGCTGAGCGGCCGCGCAGTACTCAAACTGGGCGTCGAGCATCCGGTCGTCCCAGCGCAGCGGCGAGTTGCAGTTGATCAAGGACACCACCGCAGGCGTGGCCTCGATCGACTCGCGCCCGCCGAACAGGATCTGCGTCATCTTGATCGTGTCCGCCGCGTTCGGCCCGGAGACGACATTGCCCATGTAGATCTTGTCGGTCAGCGTCTGCAGGGCGTAGATCATGTCCAGGTGCCGGGAGTCCAGCGGCGCGTCGTTTGGCTCGCAGATCACCCCGCCGGCCGAGTCGAGGTCGGGAAACGACTGCGACAGCTTGGCCAGGTTGTGGAAGTCCTCAAGCGTCGCGTCCCGGCGCACGTCCCCCAGGCGGACGAACGGCGATCCGTACACCGTGCTGAAAACCATGTGGTTCCCGCCGATATGGACGTTGTTCGCGGGGTTGCGGGCCTGCATGTCGAACTCGCGCGGCGCCTTGGCGACTTGCTCCATCACGAAGTCGGGGTCCAGGTAGACCACCTCGCCATCCACCTTCTGCCCGGCCTTGGCGAACAGCTCGATGGCCTCTGGCTTGGCGAACTGCACGCCAATCTCCGACACGATGCGCCGCCAGCCTCGGTCGAGGACTGCGACCGCGTCCTGGGAGAGGATCTCGTACCTCGGCATCCGGTTGATGAACATGAGCTACCTCTCGCCGCGCCGCGCCTGCTGGGTAATTCGCGAATCTTGACTGATCTTAAGCCAGCCCCGTACGATTCACATAGTAGGACCGAGTTCCATAACGTGGAACTGTCCGTGGCTGCTGAATTCAGTTGTGGCTGGAGGGCCGGTCTCGATGGTTAACCCGAGCAACCCCAGCGGCACCCAGGCCGTTGACAGGGCGGCCAAGCTGCTGGCCGAAGTCGTGCACTCGACAGTCCCGGTTACCTTTACCGAGCTGACAGCCGCCACCGGGCTCGCCAAGTCAACAACCTCCCGGCTGCTGCTGGCCCTGGAGCGCAACGGCCTGGTCCGCCGCGACAACCACGGCCGCTTCCTGCCCGGCGAGATGTTCGTCAGCTTCGCGTGGCGCGGGAGGGCCGACACCAGCCTGGTCGCGGTGGCGCAGCCCTTCATGGACCAGCTCGGCAAGTCCACTGGCGAGACCGTCAACCTGGGCATCGCCAGCGGTCCGCACGTTGAGGGCCAGCAGGCAGTGGCTCAAATGGCGGAGACGATTGCCCAGGTCGACTGCACCTACCTGATCGGCGGCACGAACTGGGTTGGGCTGTGTGTACCGCTGCACGCCTCGGCGCTAGGCAAGGTACTGCTCGCCTACGCAGCCGCGCAGCTGCCGGACGGCCCGCTGGCCAGGGTCACCGACAAGACGGTCACCAGCGAGGCGACACTGCGCGCCGACCTCGCCGGGGTGCGCGCCCGCGGCTACGCGGTCAGCGACGAGGAGCTCGAGCCTGGGCTGCTCGCGATCGCCGCCCCTATCTTCCGCTACGACGCGGCGGTGGTCGCCGCGCTGTCGGTGTCCGCGCCCACGTCCCGGATGAAGCGAGACACCGCCACCGCTGTCGCCCGCCGCTGCGTCGAGGAGGCCGCCGGGCTGTCGTCGGCTCTCGGCTACCGGTCCAGGGCGAAGGCCAACGGAAAAGTTTCCATAGGGCAGTTGTGAATCCGTTATGAGCGGCAACACATGCTTTTCCACCAGAAGGGTGCATAGGAAGAACAGATGAATAGGGACGAACTGCTTAGCGAGCTTTACGACAAGACCCTGGTCGGGAACAGGCCAGAGGTCCTCGACCTGACCAACCAGGGACTCGGTGACGGCATCGGCCCGGAGACGCTGCTGTACGAGGCGCTGATCCCGGCCCTAGAAGAGGTCGGCGCGCGGTTCGAGCGCGGCGACTTCTTCGTGCCGGAAATGCTCATCGCGGGCAAGGCAATGGCCGGGGCGCTGGACATCCTTCGGCCGCTGCTCGCCGAAACCGGGGCCGAGGCGATTGGCAAGATCGTCATGGGAACGGTCAAGGGCGACGTTCATGACATCGGCAAGAACCTGGTGAACATCATGTTCGAGGGCGCGGGCTTCGAGGTGATCGACCTCGGCGTTCAGGTCTCGCCGGAGAAGTTCGTCGCCGCCGTCCAGGAGCACAAGCCGGACATCCTCGGGTTCTCCGCCTTCCTGACCACGACGATGCCAATGTTCAAGGCGAACATGAACGCGCTGACCAAGGCGGGCCTGCGCGATGAGGTCATCGTCATGGTCGGTGGCGCCCCGGTCACCCAGGAGTACGCCGACGTGGTCGGGGCCGACGGCTACGCGGCGGACGCATCCGCCGCCGTCGTCAAGGCCAAGGAGCTCCTGCACCGCCGTCACGCCCTCGCCACCGCCTGAACGCCCGTGCACACCACTATCTCCTCGCCCGGCAAGACCCTCGTCATCGGTGACGACCAGCCGTTCGCGATCATCGGCGAGCGGATCAACCCGACCGGGCGCAAGATCTTCCAGCAGCAGTTGCGCAACGGTGACCTGTCCCGTATCGCGATCGACGTGGAGCAGCAGGTCGCGGGCGGCGCGATGGCCCTCGACGTCAACATGGGCGCGCCACTGGCCGATGAGGCCGACCTGATGATCAAGGCGGTCACGCTGATCCAGCAGCTCACCGACCTGCCCCTGATTATCGACTCTTCGATCCCTGAGGTCCTTGAGGCAGGCCTTGCGACCTACCGGGGCAAGGCGCTGGTCAACTCGGTGACCGCCGAGGACGACCGGCTGCACACGATCCTCCCGCTGGTCGCCAGGTACAAGGCGGCCGTGATCGGCTTGCCGAACGACGAGGAGCAGATTCCCGACGAGCCGGCGGAGCGCGTCGCGCTCACCCGCAAGCTCATCCGCATCGCCACCGATACGTACAAGATCCCGATCGAGGACATCGTGATCGACCCGCTGGCGATGCCCGTCGGCGCGGACACGCAGCACACCAACCGGACGCTGGAGACCATCGGCCTGATCAGGGACGAGTTCGGCGTGAACATGACCCTAGGAGCCTCGAACGTGTCGTTCGGCATGCCGGACCGGGACGCCATCACCGCGACATTCCTCCCGCTGGCCGCCCGAGCGGGGCTGACCAGCGCGATCATGGATGCCCGGTCGCCCCAGGCAGTGACCGCGGTCAAGGCCGCCGACCTGCTGCTCGGCCGCGACGACTGGGGCGCGGCGTGGATCGGCCTTTACCGCGCCCGCCAGTGATGGAGATGTACGCACCCCCCCGGGGGGACGACCCCCCTGTTGACCCCCCGGCTCAGGGGGGGCGCCCCCCTGACACCCCCCTGCCCGGGGGAACGGGCACAGATCGCCCGCCCCCGGGCCTTCCCGCCTACCGGGCTGGGGCGGATCCGGCTGTGCACCCCTGGGGGGACGACCCCCCTGTTGACCCACCGGGGGGATCTCAGCGGGTTGACTTGCGGTTCAACGACCGGCCGGTACGGGTCCCGCGGGGGGTGACCCTGTTTGATGCCGCGAGCTGGAACGGCATCGCGATCGACTCGACCTGCGGCGGGCATGGGACCTGCAAGAAGTGCCGCGTCCGCTTCAAGTCCGACCCCCCTGCCCCCGCGAGCCTGGACATCAGGGCATACTCAGCCGGCGAGATCGCCAGCGGCTGGCGGCTCGCCTGCCGGACCCCGGTCAGCGACAACGCCGACATCGAGGTGCCGCCGCTGGTCACCCGGCCCAAGGCCGCGATGGTCGGAGTCGGCCGTCAGGTCATCTTGCGGCCCGCCGTCCGCAAGCGGTACCTGGAGCTCGCCGAGCCGTCGCTGTCGGACCAGCGCACCGACCTGGAACGGGTGCTGGCCGAACTGGAAGACCTAGCCCCCAAGGCTGACCTGCACGTCCTGAGGGAACTCGGCCGCACCCTGCGCAGCGCCGACTTCAAGGTCACCGCCGTCGTCACGGCACTGACCGGCGACGACGCCGCCCTGATCGCGGTCGAGCCGGGCGACACGACGGACAGGTCGTTCGGCCTCGCCTTCGACCTCGGCACCACCACCGTGGTCGGCACGCTGCTGGACCTGACGACAGGAACCCCGGTCGCTGTCGACTCGATGCTGAACAAGCAGCAGCCGTTCGGCGCCGACGTCATCACCCGGATCAGCGCCACCATGCTGGACGACAGCGCGCGGGACAAGCTGCGTGACCTCGCCAAGGAGACGCTCGCCGAGCTGGCCAGCGCCGTCTGCGCCCACGGCGGCGTGCAGGCAGATGAGGTGTACGAGGTCGCGCTGGCAGGCAACGCGACCATGGTCGCCCTGGCACTCGGCATCGACCCCGAGCCGCTTGGCGTCGCCCCGTTCATCATGTCCACCCGGCTGCTGCCCGAAGTCATGGCCAGCGACCTCGGCATTCCCGCTCACCCACGGGCGCGGGCGGTCGTGTTCCCAGCGTTCGGCGCGTACGTCGGCGGCGACATCACCTCCGGGCTGCTGGCCGCCGGCATGGACCGTGACCCGAGGGTGCGGCTGTTCATCGACATCGGCACCAACTGCGAGATCGTCCTCGGCGGCCGGGACTGGCTGCTGGCCACGGCCGCCCCGGCGGGCCCAGCGTTCGAGGGCGCCGCGATCCGTTGCGGCATGCGCGCCGCTGACGGCGCGATCGAGGCAGTCGCGATCACCTCCGGCGGCGACCTCAAGCTCACCGTGATCGGCGAATCCGTCCCAGGCGGGCAGGTCCAGCCGAAGGGCCTGTGCGGCTCAGGCCTCGTCGACGCGGTGACCGCGATGGCGAACGCGGGCCTGCTCGACGGCTCCGGCCGGTTCATCCCGGACTGCGATGCCGCCACGGTCGCCCCGCGCCTGGCCGACCGGCTCACCACCGTCGGCAAGGAGCGTGTCTTCGTCCTGCACTGGAGCGGCCCCGACCAGGATCCGGCTACCAGCATCTACCTGTCCCAGCGCGATGTCCGGGAGCTGCAGTTCGCCAAGGCCGCGATCGCCACCGGCTGGCGCATCCTGCTGGAGGAGGCTGGCCTCACCACCGGCGACGTCAAGCAGGTCCTGCTGGCCGGCTCGTTCGGCAGCTACCTCAACCCGGCCAGCGCGATCCGCATTGGCCTCGTCCCTGAGGTCCCGGTCCGCCGCGTCGTCGCGGCCGGCAACGTCGCGGGGGAGGGCGCCAAAATGGCCCTGCTCTCGGTCCGCGAACGCGCCGCAGCCCTCGCCCTTCTGGAGGAGGTGAGGTATGTCGAGCTCTCAGACAGGTCCGACTTCAACGACCGGTTCGTTGACCAGCTCGGCTTTTAGTGCGGGGACTGGGGGCGTGTCCCCCCAGGCGGGCACGGTAACGACAGGCTCGTCGGTCACCCCGGGCTTTAACGTTGTGACCTGCGGGGCGCTCGCCGGGCATATCCGCGACATCGCCGCCCGCCGTGGCTGGCCGGTCACCGTGCACGCCCTGCCAGCCCGGCTGCACAACCATCCAGGCCAGATCCCCGTCCAGGCGCAGCGGGCCATCGCCGATCTCCCACCAGAGCCCGGCTCTCGTACCGTGGTGGCCTACGCCGACTGCGGTACCTACGGCAAGCTCGATGAGGCCTGCCAGCGGTCGGGTGCGAGGCGCCTTCCTGGCCTGCACTGTTACGACTTGTTTGCTGGACCGGACACGATCCGTGAATTGTTTCACATGGAACCAGGCACCTACCTGCTCACCGACTACCTGGTTCGCACATTTGACCGCACGGTCGTCGCGTCGCTGGGCCTGGACCGGTACCCGGAACTGTGGCCGGACTACTTCGGCCACTACACGCGGGTCGTCTGGCTCGCCCAGGAGCCAACCCTCGAGCTGGAGGCCGAGGCCAGGCGTATCGCCGCGCGCTTTGGCCTCCCCCTGACCATGGTCAACACCGGCCTGAGCCGCCTTGAATCCGCGCTGGCGGCGCTTATTGACAACCACGTTGAGGAGAACCATGAGTGACACGCCCACCCGCGCCAGCGCGGTGATCATCGGCGCGGGAATCGTCGGCAACAGCCTGGTGCACCACCTGGCGCTGCTCGGCTGGAAGGACCTCGTGCTGGTGGACAAGGGGCCGCTGCCGAACCCCGGCGGCTCCACCGGGCACGCGTCCAACTTCATCTTCCCCATTGAGTACTCGAGGATGATGTTCGAGCTGACCAGGGACTCCACGCAGCAGTACAAGGAACTCGGGGTGTTCACCGAAAGCGGCGGCATTGAGGTGGCCCGGACCCCGGAGCGGATGATCGAGCTTAAGCGCCGGATCACCCAGGCGAAGGCGTGGGGCATCCCCGCCGAGCACCTGACCGCCGATGGCGTCCAGGAACTGGTCCCCTACCTGGACCCGTCCGTCATCCTCGGCGGCGGCTACTTCCCCACCGTCGGAGTCGTCGACTCGCTGCGCGCCGGGACCCTGATGCGAGAACAGGCCCAGGCGGCAGGCTCTCTCACCGTCCTGTCCGGGACCGAGGTCCTCGACATCACCACGGCTCCTGACAGCGCCGGGAATGAGCGGGTTCGCTCGGTGGTCACCTGCGCCGGGGAGATCGCATGCGGCAACGTCGTGATCTGCTGCGGCGTCTGGTCGCCTCGGATCGCCCGGCTCGCCGGCGCCCGGCTCGCGCTCACCCCGATCGTGCACCAGATGATCAGCGTCGGCCCGATCGGCCTCTTCGCCGGAACGACAGGGGAGATCACCTACCCGATCGTCCGGGATGTGGACAACGGCATGTACGAGCGCCAGCACGGCGGCGACATGGAGGTCGGCTCTTACGCGCACCGGCCGATCCTCATCTGGCCGGACGACATCCCCTCCAACGAGGCCGCGGCGCTCTCGCCGACCGAGCTGCCGTTCACCCAAGACGACTTCGACCCCCAGCTCGAGCAGGCCCTGGAACTGATGCCCGAGCTGCTGGGCGACGAGAAGGCCGGAACCCGGTACGCCATCAACGGCCTGATCTCGATGACGCCGGACGGGCACCCGCTGCTCGGCGAGGTTCCCGAGGTCAAGGGCCTTTGGACGGCCGCCGCGAGCTGGATCAAGGAGGGTCCCGGCTGCGGTCGCGCGGTCGCCGAGCTCATGTCCGGCAAGGTCACCAGCATTGACGTGCACGAGGCCGACGCCGCGCGGTTCTACCCGGCGTCGCGGACCGCCACCAACGTGCGGGACCGGGCCGCTGAGTCCTTCAACAAGATGTACGGCATCGTCCACCCGCGCGAGCAGTACGAGTCCACCCGGCCGATGCGGGTCAGCCCGCTGCACGAGCGGACGAAGGCACTGGGTGCGGTGTGCTTCGAGACCGCGCGCTGGGAACGGCCGCAGTGGTACGCCAGCAATGAGCCGCTGCTTGACAAGTACGCCGGCCGGCTGATGGAGCGCCCCGCCGAGTGGGACTCCCGCTGGTGGTCCCCCATCATCAACGCCGAGCACCTCGCGCTGCGGGACAGCGCCGGGCTCGTTGACCTGTCCGCGTTCACCGTCCTCGACGTGACTGGCCCGGGCGCGCTGGCCAGCCTGCAGAACATCGCCGTGGCACAGCTGGACGTGCCGGTCGGGAAGGTCGTCTACACGTCCTTCCTCAATGCAGGCGGCGGGATCGTCGCCGACCTGACGATCATGCGACTGGCAAGCCAGTTTTTCCGCGTCGTGACCGGGGCCGCGGACGGGGCACGGGACGCCAAGTGGATCTGCGATCACCTCGCGGACGACGCCGCAGTCACTGACGTCACCTCTGCCTGGTCGACGCTCGGCCTGTGGGGGCCACGAGCAGGAGAGATCCTCGCCGCGGTGCTCGATGAGGCGGAGGTGTGGACCGGGGGGACGGGCGCGTTCGGATCGGTTAGGTCAGTCGAAATCGGCGGGTCAGTCGTGCTGGCCTCGCGCATCAGCTACGTCGGCGAGTTTGGCTGGGAACTGCACGTGCCTTCGGACCAGGCGGGGCAACTGTGGGACCGGCTGTGGGCAGCGGGCCGGCCATCCGGGCTGGTGCCGGTCGGCATCGGCGTGTACGGGGCGACAGCGCGGCTTGAGAAGGGCTATCGTGCGTTCGGCGCGGAGCTGACGGCGGACTACAACCTGGTCGAGGCCGGAATGACGCGGCCACGGGTCAAGGCCGAGTCGTTCATCGGCAAGGAGGCCTACCTGGCCCAGCGGTCAGTGGCGCCTGCCGCCGTCTTGGCGACGCTGACGGTGGACTCGCCCATCTCGGCTGACGGCACGCCGCGGTACGCGCAAGGGGGCGAGCCGATCCTGGCGCTGGACGGCTCGCGGCTGGTGGACGCCCACGGGCGGCCATCGTATGTAACCTCGGCCGGCTCGGGGCCATCGGTCGGGAAGCACCTGGTGATGGCATACCTGCCGCCGGCGGCATCCGAGGTCGGGACAAGGCTGCTGGTGGAATACATGGGCGAGCAGTACCCGGTCACCGTAGCGTCACACGCGGCGGTCTTCGACCCGTCCGGCTCGCGGATGCGCGGCAGTTGTCCCCCGGAGGGCCGACCCTCCGTACCCTCCGTACCCTCCGTACCCTCCGTACTCCCCGATGCGCGCCCGGTCGAAGAGCGCGACCCTACCAGGCGCGCTTAGGGCAGGTCATGGAGATTCTGGTCTGCGTCAAGAGGGTGCCCACCGTCGGCGGCGCGATCACGCTGACCGCCGACGGGCAGGCAGTGGACACCCGGATGTCCGGGTTCACGATCAGCCCGCACGAGGAGTGCGCGGTAGAGGAAGCCGTACGGCTAGTGTCGGCACACGGCGGGTCGGTCACCATAGTGACGCTCGGGCCGGTCGAGGCCGAAGAGCAGTTGCGGGCCTGCCTGGCGCTGGGCGCCTCCACGGCGGTACTGCTCGAATGGGCTGGCGCGGCCGAGTTCGGGCCGACCGCGACCGCGGCCGCCCTCGCCTCGGTGGCGTCGGCGGGGCAGTACGACCTGGTGCTGCTCGGCAACGAGGCCTCCGACACCGGCGACTACCAGGTGGGAATCCGGCTGGCGCACCTGCTCGGCCGACCGGTCGCGACCGGAATCAAGGAGCTCAGCGTCTCCGACGGCCGCCTTGAGGCGCGGCGGGAGTACCGGGGCGTGGCCGAGACGTTCCGGCTTCCCCTGCCTGCCGTGGTCACCGTCAAGGAAGGCATCAACCTGCCCCGCTACCCGTCGCTGCCTGGCCGGCTGCGCGCCAAGCGGGCGGTCATCGAGCGGATCCCTGTGACGCAAGAGCCAGAAGGGCTGCGCATGCGGACGCTGCGCGTCCCGGCAGCGGCGAAGCACTCGGCAACGGTGCTCGGCCACGGCGTGGACGCGGTCCCTGAACTGGTGCGAGTCCTGAGAGAACTGGGAGTGATCCAGTGAGCGTGCGAGAGCCTATCGATGCTGCCCTAGGTAGCCGGGAGGTGCTGTCATGACGGTGTACTGCCTGGTCGAGCTGGATAGAACTGGCGACGGTGCGGCGACGGTGGCGGACGTGTCGCTGCGGGCACTGACGTTGAGCCGAGGGCTGGCCTCCGCCACCTGTCCATCGTCAGGCTCACCAGCCACCGGCGTCGCGGCTGTGGTGTTCGCGGACGTGGCCGAAGTACCAGTCGCGGAACTGGGTGCCTATGGCGTGAGCGACGTGTATGCGGTGACATCTGATTGCTACGCGCCGCAGGCGTGGGCACGGACTCTCGCGGGGCTTGTGGCCACCTCCACGGAATCACGTGTCGAAATGGCTGCTCCAGCAGCCATTTCGACACGTGATCATGAGGGCCAGGCCGTGATCGCGGCTGGGACGGACCATGGCAACGAGGTGCTGGCGCACCTCGGGGCGATCACCGGGCTGCCGATGGCGGCCAACTGCGTGTCAGCGTCGGCCGCCGCTGGCGGTGGCCTCGACCTGGTTCGGCAGCGCTGGGCGGGGCTGCTGCTTGAGGAAGCCGTCCTTGACGCGCCGGTGGCGCTGGCGACTGTCGCGACTGACGCGGTGTCGCCGGTGCCCGCCGGCGAGCCGGCTCAGGTCGCCATCCACGAGGTCACGCCCTGCATGGAGGAGGCCGACCTGGTCATCCGCGCCGATGAGGCACCCGCCGGGACAGGCGGAGCGTCACTGGCGACCGCGCGGGTAGTCGTCGGCGGCGGCAGGGGGGTCGGCAGCGCCGACGGCTTCGCCCCGCTGGAGGAGCTCGCTGGGCTGCTCAGCGGGGTAGTGGGTGTCTCCCGCGTCGTCACCTCCGAGGGCTGGCGGCCGCACACCCAGCAGGTCGGCCAGACCGGCACGAAGATCACCCCAGATCTCTACCTGGCCTGCGGCATCAGTGGTGCTATTCAGCACATCGCCGGCTGCTCGGGCGCCAGGCACATCATCGCGATCAACACCGACCCCGCCGCCCCGATGATGTCCCGCGCCGACTATGCCGTCGTCGGCGACCTCCACAAGGTGATCCCAGCCCTGATCGCCGCACTGCGCGCCAGATTAGTGTGCGCCAGATTAGTGTGCTGAGATAGGTTGCGACTCGCTGGCGTGACTGGATCACAACCCACGGGACTCGTCGGCGTAGCTGAGTTACTTAAAGCACGTCGGTGGCGCCTTCGTGCCGGATGGGTGCTGCGTCGGTGGCGCCTTCGTGCCGGATGGGTGCTGCGTCGGTGGCGCTTTCGTGCCGGATGGGTGCTGCGTCGGTGGCGCCTTCGTGCCGGATGGGTGCTGCGTCGGTGGCGCCTCTGGCGAGTCGGCGTGAGTTACCTAGGGTTCAGCAGAACGACTGTCCTTCGCCGCGGTACGTGGGGACCGGCCGGACCCCAATGGCACCCGGCTCTAGGACGTAGTACTGGGCGAAGCGCTCGGCGAGCTCGCCGCCCTTCGCGTGCCGCATCCACACACGGTCACCCAACTGGAGCCGGTCCGCCGCACTTCCCAGCACGGGAGTCTGGACTTCCCCAGCGCCCTCCGTCCGGGTCAATTTCAGACCTGCCGGCCAGAACGGACCGGGCAGCCTGTCTCTCGTCCCCGTCCCGGAGGCGACGTACCCGCCGCTAAAGAGCGTCACCGAGCCAGGTCCCGGGCGGCGCACGACGGGCAGCGCGTACAGCAGGGCCGGGTGCGGCCGGAACTTGCGGTAGCTGTCGAACAGCGTCGGCCCCACCAGCCCGGATCCGGCGGAGAGCTCGGTGACGGAGGTGTCGGCGGCGGTGGACTCCAGTGACCCGGTGCCGCCCCCGTTGACGAACTCGAGGCTGGTCAGCTCGCGGATCAGGCGGACCGCCGCGGCCCTGCGCGCGTTCAGTTCGGCTGCCGAGCGGGACTGCGCGAGGCGCAGCACGGCCGCCTTAAGCGGTGCCTTGTGCGGCGAGTCGCCTAGCCCGGCGATCTGCCCCTCGTAGCCCATGACCCCGACGAGCGAGAACCCTGGCCTGGCCAGGACGGCCTTCGCGAACGCGGCCGCCTGCTCGGGGGTGCGCAGCGGAGAGCGCAGCGTGCCCACCCGAGGGCCCGCCAGCCGGGAATGCTCCAACGGAAGCCAGGCCACGTCGAGCTCCAGGCAGACCCGGATCCGCGGGTGCCCGTCGCCCAGCGCGGCGTCGATGAAGTCCAGGTGCTCCGTCGAGTCGACCATCACCGTGATCTGCTGGCGCGCGGACTGGCTCGCGGCCAGCGCGCGCAGCGCGGCCCTGTCGACCGTCGGGTAGGCAACCAGGATGTCGGCGTCGAGGCCCCGGCCCAGGTCCCGTCGCCCGCCGTCGCCATGCAGCCAGAGGGCCTCAGCCAGCGAGTAGCTCATCACCCCCTTAAAGCCGGGCTTGTCCAGCGCGCGCTGGAGCAGGAACCGGCAGCGCAGCGACTTGCTGACCACCCGGATGGGCACCCCGCCCGCCCGCCGCACGAGGTCGTCGGCGTTGGCGTCGAACGCGTTCAGGTCCACGATGGCCAGCGGCGGGTCCAGGTCAGCGGTGGCACGGTCGTAGAGGTCAATACGGCCGGTGTCAGCGAGTGGTCGCGGGATAATGCCGGGCATGCTGGCACACTAGACCGATTAGGGGAAAAGTGCAGCTTTGGCCGAAAATCGCGATACCTAGCTAGGAGACCTATGACCTGGCAGAACTGGGCGGGAACGGCCACGGCTACTCCTGCTCGCCGGTACTGGCCGCGCACGGCGGAGGCAATCGCTGACGCGGTGCGCGACGCCGCCGCGGCCGGCCTGGTGGTCCGCGCCCTCGGCAGCGGCCACTCCTTCACCCCTGCCGCCGCTACCGATGGCGCGGCGATTGACTTGTCGTCATGGACGGGGGTCATTGCCGCTGACGTCTCGACCGGGCTGGTCACGGTGCGGTCGGGAACCACGCTGCGAGACCTCAACGCCGCCCTGGACAGGCTCGGCCTCGCCATGGCGAACATGGGGGACATCGACGCGCAGACGATCTCCGGCGCGATCTGCACCGGCACGCACGGCACCGGCGCCGGCCTCGGCGGCATCGCTACTCAGGTTGAGGCGCTCGAACTTGTCAGGGCGGACGGCTCGCTCCTGTCGGTGTCGGCCACGTCCGATACGGAGCTGCTGCATGCCGCGCGGGTCAGCATCGGCGCGCTCGGGGTGATCTCCACCGTGACGCTGCGCTGCGTGCCCGCCTTCCGGCTGGCCGCTGATGAGCGCGCCATGGCGACCGACGAGGTGCTCGAACGGTTTGATGAGTTCGCGGCGGCCAACGACCACTTCGAGTTCTACTGGTTTCCCTATGGCCGCAACGCCCTGGTCAAGCGGAACAACCGCATCGTCGGGCCCGGCTGCGGTGCGGCAAGCGCGCTGTCGGCTCCCGCCGGGCGTCCGGCTTCCCTTACTCCGCCACCCATGCCCAGGTGGCGCGGGTTCCTGGAGTACGAGGTTATGGAGAACGCGGCGTTCGGCGCCTTGTGCCGGGCCGGCAGGGCGGTCCCGTCGCTGGTCCGGCCACTGGGCAAGCTGGCGTCCGCCACGTTGTCGGCACGCTCGTACTCGGCCGGCTCCCACCAGGTCTTCGTGACCCCGCGCCGGGTTCGCTTCGCCGAGTCCGAGTACGCCGTCCCGCGCGAGTCGGCTCTGGCAGTGCTGGCCGAGCTCCGGCGCGCCGTGCCCCGCCTCAGCCAGCCTGTCATGTTCCCTGTCGAGGTCCGGGTGGCCGCCGCCGATGACGTCTGGCTGTCCACCGCCTATGGCCGGGACACTGCCTACATCGCGATTCACCAGTACGCCGGGATGGCGCATGAGGAGTACTTCGCCGCGTTTGAGTCGATCACCGCGTCTGTGGGCGGTCGCCCGCACTGGGGCAAGATGCACACGCTGGACGCGTCCCGGCTTGAGGAGCTCTACCCGAGGTTCGCCGACTTCCTCCGGGTTCGTGACGAGGCGGACCCGGAGCGGCGGTTCGCCAACCCGTACCTCGATCAGGTGCTCGGCCGCTGATCATAAGGGACGCCAGAAGTACTGAGGGTGAGCCTCAGCTTTTGTCTCTTGTCCAGATACTCCTCGTGATATGACAATCACTGAGGAACATGGGCGATCCGGGGGGACCTAACGCTATGACTACTCGACCGCTGCCTGCCGGGAATTTCCCGTTCAAGGCGGGCATCTTGATCACTCGACCACGAATCGGCATTTCTGGGCCGCCGGTCACTGAGTCCATGTCTAGCACGGATGACGATGTGTTGGTCAAGCTTTATGACGAGCACTCCAGGTCGCTGCTCGGCCTCGCCACCCTGCTCGTCTGGAGAACCGGGCAGGCGCCTGCCCCGCTGATAACTGGAGTCACAGCTGCTGGCGAGTCATTCCCGGAATATGCACACACGACGGGAAGACAGACCGGAGAATTTTTCATGACAGGGCTGCTAATGGCCCCTGATGTGGTTCCTGGCATTGCCGAGGAGATCGTGGAGGATGCGTTCGCCGCGATGTGCCGCCAGTCGCGCCTGCTGCGGGACCCTGATCGCTGTGTGGCTTTCCTCCGGCGCTTCATCGTGGGTGCCACCAGGTGCCGCGACAGCCTGCCAGCGGCCAGTCGCGGAGGCATGCCCGCCCTGAGCGGCCGGACGCTTACCGCCCTGGGGCAACTGCCCGGCAGGCAGCGCGAGGCCCTGGTCCTGCGGTACTACGCCGACCTGCCAGAAAGTCAGGCCGCAGCAGCCATGGGTGTCACCCGTGCCGCGTTCCGATGGCACGTCGCACGGGGTATGGCCGCCCTGCGTCTCCTGCTTGACCAGGGGTCGCTGGAGCCAGGACTGTGAGCAGGCCCGCACGGCGTTGCGGGCTTATCCACAGCCCAATGCACAGCATCCACAGCCGGGCGGACGGCTGTGCATTAAGCGCCCGTGTTATGCACAGCAACTCACAGCACTATGCACAAGATGTGCACAGGGTTATCCACAGATGGTGACCGTTACCAGGCTGACGACGACCGAGGCGTCTTGGTCTGGTCGCTGGAGGCGGGCTCGGTCGGCGGCGTTCCCGTGGATGCGGCGCTGTTGCCGGGCGCAGTGTCGACTAGCACCTCGCGCGGGTCCTCCGCGGCGTACACGACGACGTCCGCCTCGGTGTCAGCCGCCATCGCCGTGCGGTACCGGCGCCAGATCAGCGTCCCGCCGGCGCCGGCGGCGGCCAGGATCGCGGCGCCCAGCGTCGTCCACATCAGCACCCGCCGCAGTGGTGACCGCGTTTCCGGCGGGCTAACCTGCCGTGCCGTGCTCCGCAGGGTGTCGGAGACGCGCGGCGCGACCGTCTTGACCAGCGTCTTCGAGACGGCGGGCGTCATCGTGGACGTGGTGTAATCGGCCGCGCCCTCGAGCTGGGACGCAGCCCACCGCCGAGCGCTGAAGGCACCACCGCGCAGCCGCGGGCCTAGGAAGCCGGAAGCCTGCTGTGCCCCCTGCTGGGCCCGCCGCCCGGCTGACTGAGCCGCGCACTGAGCCGCTGACTGAGCCGCGGACTGGACGGCGGAGCTGGCCTCGGAGAGCATCTGCCAGCTCCCCGCCTGGAGTTTCGACGCCCCCTGATGAAGTTGAACCTTGCTGTGAACCACGCTTCGCCTCCGTTGATTGGTGGTTTCACTACCACAAGCTTCCCAGCGATGCCGGAAAGTAACCCTGCTGCCGCAGGTGACCCGTCCCTTCCTGGCCTGCCGACTTCCCGTTTGTCCCCTTGCCGCCGTCGGCCCGTGCCCCCACGTCCCCCGCGCCCCCCGTGCCCCCGCGCCCCGCGCCGGTGCCCTTTTGCCGGTACGGTGAAGGAGGCAAACAAGTTGCGTGGTCGGCAGAACTGGCGGCCACCAAGCGAACCGGAGTCCATGGCATGACGGAAACCCTGACGGCGACGCTGACGACAAGCCAGGGGACGATCACCATCGCGCTGTTCCCGGATCACGCACCGAAGACCGTGCGGAACTTCGTCGAGCTAGCCGAGGGTGGCCGGGAGTGGACCGACCCGCGCACCCGGCAGGCCACCAAGGACAGGCTCTATGACGGCACCATCTTCCACCGAGTGATCCCGCAGTTCATGATCCAGGGCGGCGACCCGCTGGGCACCGGGATGGGTGGCCCTGGCTACCAGTTCGACGATGAAATCCACCCAGACCTCACCTTCGACCGGCCGTACCTGCTGGCGATGGCGAACTCGGGAAGTCGCGGCGGCCGCGGCACCAACGGCTCGCAGTTCTTCGTCACGGTCGCTGCGACCTACTGGCTGAACGGCAAGCACACGATCTTCGGCGAGGTCATCTCCGGCAAGGAGGTCGTGGACGCGATCGCCACCACGGCGACCCGCCCCGGCGATCGCCCCGTCGACGACGTGGTGCTGCAGTCAGTCACCATCAACCGCGGTTAGCGAGAAGTGCAGGATCCCCCATGACCGCCTCCGATCAGCAGCCCGGCACTGGCGACGGCAGTGTTCCCGACAGCACTGCCCCGACGTTCTGTTACCGGCACCCGGGTCGGGAGACCTATGTCTCTTGCGTCCGCTGTGGTAGGCACGCCTGCCCTGACTGCCTGCGCTCGGCGGCCGTGGGACAGCAGTGCGTGGAGTGCGTGCGAGGGGGACAGCGTGGCAGTCGGCCGGCCACGGCCGTCTTCGGCGGCAGTCCCTCTCGCTCGTCAGTCGTCACCTGGAGCCTGATCGCGATCAACGTGATCGCCTTCCTCGCCGAGATCGTGAAGCCGGGCCTGCTCTACGACTGGGGCATGCTGGGCGTGGGGCCAGTGCTGGCCCCAGGCAACGCGGTACAGCTTGGGGTCGTCAACGGCGAGTGGTACCGGCTGCTCACGTCCGCCTTCACCGCGCCGGGAACGAACTTCAGCGGCCTGGGGCTGCTAGACATCGGGTTCAACATGTATGCCCTGTACATCGTCGGGCCGTCCCTGGAGCGCATGCTCGGGCCGGTGCGCTACCTGGCGGTGTACCTGCTCAGCGCTGTCGGTGGCGGCGTGATGTTCTACTACCTCGAGCCGACGGGGTTCGCGGCGGGAGCGTCTGGCGCGGTCTTCGGCCTCTTCGGCGCCTGGTTCGTGGTCTCCAGGCGGCTGCGCCTCGATGTCCGAGGCATTGTGACGCTGATCGCGATCAACCTCGTGTTCGGCTTCGTCGTGCCTGGCATCGCCTGGCAGGACCATCTGGGCGGCATCATCACGGGTGCGGCCATCACAGCCGCGTACGCCTACGCGCCACGCAATAACCGCGCCCTCATCCAGATCGTGGCAAGCGTCGCACTGGTGGCGATCCTCGCCTTCGCCGTCATCATCTGGAACGGCCACCTCAGTTAACGATCGTAGCGTAGCGTAGCGCCGGAGGTTCTCCGGCGCTACGGCGGCTTCCGCCCGGCGCTGTACGGCTGAATCAGCGCCAGTTCGTCGCGAGGACCACGCCGGCCACGATCAGGCCGAATCCGCCCACCAGGTTCCACGGCCCGAGGGTCCGCAGGCCGACCATCTCGCCCTGGGTGACGTAATACAGCGCGATCCATGCGAGACCGACCACCAAGCATCCGACCATGGTCGGCGCAAGCCATGCCGGGCTTACCTTCCGCTTCGCGGACCTGGGCAGCGGCGGTGTGTAGACCTGCTTCTTCTTGCGGACGCGGGACTCAGGCACCACGCACCTCCTGCTCGCAGCACGCCCGATACGTCCGCCCTCTACCAGGCGGGCACCGGGGGTTACGGGGGGTCGCCCCCCCGAGGGGAACTGGTTAGACCTAAAGCCTATAGGCACTGGCACGCGATTTCGACGGTGATCTGCCTAGACAATCGGTTACTCTTCGCTTATGCCTTCAGCCATTCGCGTAACCGGCGAGGTGTGTCTGACCTGCGGGGTCATCATCGCCCTCTTCCTGGCCTACCTCATGTGGGGATCGGGGCAGCGCGCGGCCCAGGCGCAAGGCCAGTTCACCGCGCAGCTCAACCGGGAGTGGCGGGCGAGTCCGCCGTCGGTTGCCGTCATCCCCGCCAGCCCAGACCCGATCACGCTTGTGACCGGCGCGCCGTTCGCGTTCCTGCGGATCCCGGCCTTTGGCCCGCAGTGGCGGTTCACCATCATCGAGGGCGCCCAGCTTGCGCAGCTCAATGTCAGCCCGGGGCACGTGCCCGGCACGCAGCTCCCCGGACAGCTTGGCAACTTCGCCGTTGCCGGCCACCGGGTCACGGCTGGCAATCCGTTCTGGAGGCTGCCCGCCTTGCACGCGGGCGACATTGTCTACGTCGATACCCGCTACGACACCTATGCCTACCAGGTGATCGGTGAGCCCCGCCTGGGTCGCGCCGACCGACCTCGCCGTGCTCGACCCCGTCCCCGGCCATCCGGGCACGCGGCCCAGGCGCCGCCTGATCACGCTCATCACCTGCGACCCTGCCTGGACCGGCACCAACCGCGTCATCGTGACCGGAGTGCTGGTCGTGGTCACCGGCCGTGGGGCGGACGCGGCCACCCGCGCGCTGCAGCGGCTCAGCCCCGTTACCAGCAGTGGAAAGCCGGGGGTCTAGGTGTACGAATGGCTATGGCGCGCGCTTCCCGGCAGCCCTGGGGCCAGGACCCTTCAGCTGCTCGCCCTGGCGCTCATGCTGCTCCTCCTCCTGTGGTTCTGGGTCTTCCCGTGGCTGAGCGACACCTACTCGTTCTATTAACGGGAAAACAGGAAACTAGGGGCAAATGATGAGGCGGCCCCCGCCTGCACTGCAGGCGGGGGCCGCCTCATCATGAATTCAGCAGACCCTAGCTAGGTCACTTAGCGTTTCTATTAGAGGTATTCTGCCCGCCGTTAGTCGCGGTGGCGGTCGGGGACGGGGACGTGCTTGGCGTCGGGGACACAGGGGCCGACGGCGTGGTCGACGGCGTGGTGCTCGGCGTCGGTGACGATGTCGGCTGCGGCTGGTAGAAGATCGTGACCGGTGTCCCAGAGGGCTGCAGGCTGCCGCCGCCCGGGCTCTCCGACCAGACCTCGCCCGGGTTGACGGGCTGGTCCGCCGGCGCGGCCCTCGGCAGGGCGGTGACAGGGAAGCCGGCGTTCTCGATGGTCTGCTTGGCGTTCAGGTAATTGCTGTCGCCCAAGACCGAGGGAACCTTAACGCCGCCGCCCGAGACCCACAAGGTGACAGTGGCCCCACGGTTAACCGGAGTGCCGCCCGGCGGGTTCTGCCTGACGACCGTGCCCTGCGGCAGGGTCGAGGAATTGTCCGCCTGAATGCTGGGGTTGAGGCCGAGGCTGGTCAGCTGGCTTAGGGCGCTGTTCTCGCTCGTCTGAGACGAGGTGAAGTTCGGGACGTTCACCTTGCCGGTGCCAGCGGAGTAGTAGATCGTTACCTGAGTGCCCGCAGAAGTGCTATTGCCGTTAGCCGGACTCGTCGAGATGACCTGGTTCTTGGGAACGTTCGAGTTCTGCCCGACCGCCTTGTAGGTGAGGCCGGCCTGGGTGATCTGCGCTTCGGCCTGCTGCAGCGAATCGCCATCAACGGACGGGACGTAGTCCGTCTTGCCGTTGCTCATCAGCAGCGCGGCGGCCACCGCGATCGCCACGATGATCACCAGGAGCGGGATCAGCCAGGGCAGCCACCGGCGTGCCCAGCTCTTGCGCGGATAGTCGCCGCCGTAGCCGGACCCGTCGAAAGAACCCGTGCGCGAAGGGTACTGCTGCGTCCCGGTCGGTGGTCCGCCCATCATCGTGGCCGGACCTATCCGCTGCGTACGGTCCCCGTAGCCGCCGCGGTAGTCCTCGTAGTCGCCGAAGTACTCGGCACGGGTCGGCGGGGACGACATCGCGGCCACCTGCATGCCAGACGCGGCTCGCTGGATATCGGCCAGCATCTCGGCGGCCGACTGGTAACGGTCGCCGGCAGGCTTCGCCATCGCCTTGAGCACGATCGCATCCGCCCACGGCGGGATGTCCGGGTCCAGGCGGGACGGCGGGATCGGGTTCTCCCGCACGTGCTGGTAAGCGATCGCCACCGGGGAATCGCCGGTGAACGGTGGCCGGCCGGTCAGCAATTCGTACATGAGGCAGCCGGTGGAGTACAGGTCGCTGCGGGCGTCCACCCGCTCGCCGCGAGCCTGCTCCGGCGACAAGTACTGGGCGGTCCCGATGACCTGGGCGGTCTGCGTCATCGTGGCCTGGGCATCGCTCATCGCCCGGGCGATGCCGAAGTCCATGACCTTGATGTCGCCGTTGCGGGTCACCATCACGTTGCCGGGCTTGATGTCCCGGTGCACGATGCCCGCCTGGTGGGAGTACTCAAGGGCGCGCAGCACGCCGCCGACGATCTCCAGGGTGCGCTCCGGCAGCAGCCGGTGGCCCTCGATGAGCAGGTCGCGAACCGTGCGGCCGTCCACGTACTCCATGACGATGTACGGCACCGGCGTGCCGGTCGACATGTCCTCGCCCGTGTCGTACACGGCGACGATCGACGGGTTGTTGAGCGACGCGGCCGATTGCGCCTCGCGGCGGAACCGTGCCTGGAATGTCTGGTCGCGTGCGAGATCAGGGCGCAGTGTCTTGATCGCCACCACCCGGTCGAGCCGGAGGTCCCTGGCCCGGTAGACCTCGGCCATGCCGCCTCGGCCGATGACACCCTCAAGTTCGTACCGGTCACCAAGCAACTTGGGCTGAGTCATGTCTCGCACTTTTCCAAACCGCCCTGCAATCTAGGTGTCATCCCGATCAGCTCGCTCCCGTCCCCGTGGTCGCTGGCGACACCGATCCGCCAAGCCCGCCCGGTGGTGTGGACGAGGATCCCGGGCTGGCCGACGGATCTGAAGTGGGTGGAGGTCCCGAAGCTGAACTCTTCGCCGACGGTGTCGTCGATGGTGTCGCTGATGGTGTGGTGGCTGGCGCCGGAGTGGTCGGCGCCGGAGTTGTTGGTGCCGGAGTCGTCGGCGGAGCCGTCGCGGGCTGCGTCGACGTCGACGCGGGCACCGTCTCTACATTAGTGCCTGTTGGACTCGTGCTCGCGGGACTTGCGCTCACCGCTGCCGAGGCTGGCGCAGTCGTGTGGGTTACGGCCGAGGAACTGCGGGTACTGTCGCCCGTTAGGTTCTGCTGGCTCCCGGAAGTCAGCATTAGGGCGATGACGGCGATGACGGCACAGGCCGCGATGGCAGCGCCGCCCGCGATGAGTCGCCTTCGGGTGAACGGGGAAGTCGGGACTCGTTCGGGTTCGGGGTCCGTGTAATAGGCCTGGGTAGCGGTCGGGAAGTCAGGGACGCGCGGGAGGTCGGAGGTCATGGTGAGGTTCATGCCGCCGCTGCCGTGGCGCAGCGCGTGCATGATCACCTCGGCGCGATCCGCTACGTGCAGGGCCGAGTCTGGACGACCTTCGGGGTTCTTCGCCAGCATGGCCATAACGAGGTCGGCGACCTGACGCGGCACATCGGCGGGGAGCGGGGGCACGGGATCGTGCTTGTGCATGATCGCGATCGCCAGTGGCTGCTCGGCTATGAAGGGCGGCTCGCCTGCCAGGCACTCGTACGCGACCACGCCGAGGGAGTAGATGTCCGAGGAGCCCGTCACGACGGCACCCGTGGCCTGCTCCGGCGACACGTACATCGCCGTTCCCATCACGATCCCGGTGGCGGTGAGCTGCGGGTCGCCCCACTCGCGGGCCTTGGCGATGCCGAAGTCGGTGATCTTCGTGGTGCCGTCGCCCATGATGAGCAGGTTGCCGGGCTTGATGTCCCGGTGCACGATGCCGGTCGCGTGGGCGGTGTCCAGCGCGCGGGCCGCCTGGGCGACGACGTCCATCGTGTTGTAGGCCGACAGCCTGCCGACGCGCTCCAAGATGGCGGACAGCGGCTCGCCGTTCACCAGTTCCATCACCAGGTAGGGACCGCCGAGCGGACTGTTCTCACCGTAGGTGTAGACGCTCGTGATGCCCGGGTGCGACAGCGACGCGGCGTACCTGGCCTCGGCGCGGAACCGGGCGCGGAACTGCTCGTCGCCCGAGTGCTGCGCGGACAGCATCTTCACCGCGACAGCGCGGTTCAGCCTCAGGTCGGTTGCCGCCCAGACCTCGCCCATGCCACCGGACGCGATCCGGTAGTCGAGCTGGTAGCGGCCATCGAGGACGTATTCGGTCACCATTACCCCAAGGCTGCCTGAATGACTGCGATCGCGATCGGCGCAGCCGTGACGGCGCCGTAACCGCCGCCCTGAACTATGACGCCAACAGCGATCGTTGGGTTGTTAGCTGGGGCAAAAGCGGTGAAAACGGAATCGCTGGCGCCGGCGCTGTCGATCCCGGTCTGCGCGGTTCCGGTCTTCGCCGCGATGTCCAGGCCCTGCGCTCCCGCGTCATCGACCGGGAGCGTGGCGGTGCCATTGGCGACCACCGCGAGCATCATCTGCTTTTCGTAGGCAGCGACAGCCGGGGTGATCGGCTGGCTCAGCGCCGACGGCGAGGCCTGGCTCAAGATGGACAGGTCCGAGGCGGTGACCTGCTGGACCAGGTAGGGCTTCATGAGCGTGCCGTTGTCCGCGACGGCGGCGGCCATCATCGCCTCCTCCAGCGGCGAGGCGACGGTCTCGTGCTGGCCGATCGCGTCATAGGCCGTGTACGACGGGTCCGACTCCGCGGTGAAGTTGCTCGCCGCCGACGTGACACCCGGGATGTCCAGGTTCTGGTTGTAGCCGAAGCGGTCGGCCATGGACTTGATCGTCTGGCCGCCGAGCTGGATGCCCAGTTCGGCGAACGGCGTGTTGCAGGACTGGGCGAACGCGTCGATGGCCGGGGTCTCGCCCGAGCCGGTACCGCACTGCTCGTTCTCGTCGTTGTTGAGGAAGTTGCCGTTCGGCAGCTTGAGAGGTTGCGGTGACGGCAGGATGGTATTCGGGGTGTGGGTGGCACTCTGGGTGAACCACGCGGAAGTGGTGACGATCTTGAACGTCGAGCCGGGCGGGTACAGGGCGTCGGACGCGTAGTTGATGAGCGGGCTGGGGCTTTGCGCCAGCAGCGCATTGTCGTTCGCCTGGAGCGTGGTCCCGTCGTGGACGGAAAGGCTGTTGGTGTCGTAGCTCGGCCACGACGCCATCGCGAGGATGGCACCGGTCTTGGGGTTGATGGCGACCACGCCACCGGTGTTCTTCGTGCCCTGAAGAACCTTGGCCAGCCCCTCGTAGGCGGCCTCCTGGTCCTTGGAGTTGACCGTGACCGTGACGGTCGCGCCCTTGCGTGGCTTGCCCGTGACATCGTCGATGAGGTTGCGGAAGCTGAGCGAGGAATCGGTGGCGGACAGCTGCCCGTCCTCCGCCTCCTCGACACCGCTTTGGCTGTAGACGGTGTCGTAGCCGGTGACCGGGGCGTAGACGTCCGGATTGTTGTAGAAGCGCTGGTACTTGTAGATGTCAGAGTTGGCGCCCGTGCTCGGCTTGGTGCCAGCGATCACTGCTCCATCTGAGGTGACGATGTCGCCACGCTCGTACTGGTTTATCGCCTCCGAGCCGCGTAGGTTGTCCGGCCGGGTGGCCAGGCTGGCCGGCTCGAAGCCCTGCAGGTAGTTGACGTTGATCAGCAGGGCCAGGAACATCACCAGGACGGCGATCGTAATCCTCTTGAGCGCACGGTTCACTTGAGCGACACCACCTGAGTCAGTCCTTCGTCCTCGATGGGGCGCGGCGCCGGTCTGCGGGCCGTGTCGCTGAGCCGCGCCAGGATGGCGATCAGCGCCCAGTTCGCGATGAGGCTCGACCCGCCCTGCGACAAAAACGGGGTGGTGATGCCGGTGAGCGGGATCAGCCGGGTGACGCCACCGACGATGACGAAGACCTGCATGGCGAACATGAAGGACAGGCCGCCGGCCAGCAGCTTAGAGAACGGGTCCTTGACCATCATCGCGGTCCGCAGCCCGCGCTGCACGATCAGCCCGTACATCAGCAGCATCGCCATCACGCCGGCGAGGCCAATCTCCTCGCCAAAGCCGGTGAAGACGAGGTCGCTTTGGATCAGTGGCGTCAAGTAGGGTTGCCCGGCGCCTAGGCCCTTGCCGAGCAGCCCGCCGTTCCCCATCCCGTACAGGCCTTGGATGAGCTGGTAGGAGTTGCCGTTGAAGTTCGCCGCGGTGAACGGGTGCAGCCAGATGTTGAAGCGCTCGCCGACGTGCGAGAACAGCGGCCCGCGAGGACCGCACCGACGATGAACAGCAGGAAGCCGATGATCAGCCAGCTCGTCCGGGACGTCGCGATGTAGAGCATCGCGACGAACAGCCCCATGAATACCGCGCTCATCCCGATGTCGCTCTCGAAGACCAGCAGCAGCAGGTTGACCAGCGCGATGACGACGATCGGGCCCAGGTCCCGGCCGCGCGGCAGGTCGATGCCCAAGATGCGCTTGCCGGCCAGGGACAGCACATCCCGCTTCCTGATCAGGTAGCCGGCGAAGAACACCGCCAGCGCCAGTCGCCCGAACTCCCCAGGCTGCAGGCTGAAGCCGCCGATGGAGATCTGGATCTTCGCGCCGGTGTCGGCCACCCCGCTGATGCTGCTTGGCAGGACGGCGGGCAGTGCGATGAGGAACACCCCCACCAGGCCGAAGATGTAGGTGTAGCGCTGCAGGACCCGGGGCTCGCTGACGAACTTCAAGATGGCGACGAGGCAGGCAATGCCGATCAGCGTGTAGATGATCTGCGTCATCGTGGTCGACAGGCTCATCGGCACGGAGAGGATGCCGGGGTTGCCGAGCCTGCCCACAAGCGCCAGCCGGTAGACGAAGGCCAGCCCTAGGCCGTTGAGGACCGTGGCAAGCGGCAGCAGCAGCGGGTCGGCGTACCGTGCCCAGCGGCGGATAGCCAGGTGCGCGGCCAGCGTGATCACCATGAAGGCGACCAGGTACTCGATGACAGTCGACGCCGACTGCCCCCTGAGGGTGGCCTCGACGTTGAAGAACGCGAACGCGACCACGCCGAAGGCGCAGGCGAGAAGGGAAAGCTCAGAGTTCCGGCGCGGCCCGGGGGCCACGTCGGGGTCGTTCACCGCCGGAGACGGCATCGTCAGGCTGCTCATGGCGGTTATGACCTCGTAGCGCTGCTCGATGGCGTTGGCTTCGCTGCCCCGGTGGTGGTCGCGGTGGACGGGCCGACCGAGATGGTCGGGGTTGACACTGGGGTGGCGCTTGGCGTCCTTGTCGCGTTAGCCGTGCCCGTCGGCAACTGTGCCGACGTGATGCCGAACGCGCTCGCCGGGGCGCAACTGCTGGCGGTCGGGACGGCCGGCTCCGCCCGCCGTGTTGAGAGGCGGCTTGTTCTTGGCCTTCGTCTTGGCCGGCAAGTGCGTGTAGTGGGCGCTCTCGGCCTGGTAGGTGACGGTCTTCTGCTGCCAGCTAACGAGTGCTTTCCAGGACTGTCCGCACATGGTCACCTCGTCGCGCAGGCGCGTGACGATCTGCTGGGCGGCGTCCAGGCTACCGTAGGCAACCGTTGAGGAGATCGCGCTCTGGTCTACGGTCCGCAGCTTGGACGTCGCAACGCCAGTGTTCAGGTGCAGGCTGGACAGGCTTATGCCAAGGACGGTGGTGTTGACGCCCTGATAGACGGCGACGTTGCCATCGGAGACGCCAAGGTAGTACTGCGACTGGACGTACTGCCAGCCGGCGAAGGCCCCGCCGCCGAGCGCCAGGACGAGCACCACCAGGGCCCCGGAGACGATTGGCCAGCGGCGGCGCCCACCGCGGCCACGAGACCAGTCGTCGTCGGCGTCACCGCGCCCACTGTGCCGGCCGCCCCTCCTGCTTCTGGCCGGGGAATCGGCGGACCCGACGTCTGGACGGCGGTACGGGTTCCCGGTGGGCCGGGCTGGCACGCCGCCGTGATAGGTCATGTCCGTCTGGTCGTCGTAGTTCTCCTGCCCGCTGGACCACCGCGGGTCCTCATTGTCGGGCACCGCGGTTTGCGGCTCGGTCCTGCGGAGCTGCCGTGCCCGGCCGGCTGGCGAGTTCTGCCGTGCCGCGGAGCGCATCTGCTGAGGGGGGCCGTTAGAGGCCGCGCCTGCCAGGACGGGAACCTGCGGCGGCAGCGCCGTGAAGTCAGTGTCGACCACGTCGGCCACGATGCAGGTGATGTTGTCCGGGCCACCGCCCTTGAGCGCGAGCTCAACGAGTTGCAGTGCCGCCTTGTCCGGGTCCCGAACGGAGCTCAACGCCTGGTGCAGGGTCATCTCGGTCACCACGCCTGACAGCCCGTCTGAGCAGAGCAGGTAGCGGTCGCCGGGCATCGTGTCGTGGCTGGACAGATCGGGGTCAGCGAGCGTCCGGCCGTCGAGGGCGCGCAGCAGCAGCGAGCGCTGGGGATGCGTGGCGACGTCATCCTCGGTGATGCGTCCCTCGTCCACGAGTGACTGCACGAGGGTGTGATCATGCGTGATCTGGTAGAACTTCCCGTCCCTGAGCAGGTAAGCGCGGGAATCACCAATGTGGCAGAGGGCCGCGTGGCCGTCGGACCACAGCAGGGCGGTCAGTGTCGTGCCCATGCCCTCGGTGGCCGGGTCCGCCATGATCATTTCCTGCAGCCGCATGTTGGCGGTGGCCACGGCGTTGGCCAAGGCGGGGAGCAGGTCCGTGGCCGGCTGGTCAGCATCCAGGGAGACGATCGTCGCGATGGTCGCGGCGCTCGCCACCTCGCCGGCCGCGTGGCCGCCCATGCCATCAGCGACCGCCAGCAAGTGCGGGCCAGCGTACGCCGAGTCCTCGTTCCCCTCCCGCAGGAGGCCGACGTCGGAACGTACCGCGTAGCGAAGTGCAAGTGTCATCTGCGCAGTTCCAGAACGGTCTTGCCGATTCGGACCGGCACGCCGATGGGCACCGGCGTTGGCCGTGTTACCTTCTGACGGTCCAGGTAGGTCCCGTTGGTCGATCCGAGATCCTCAACGAGCCACTGTCCGTCCTGAGGAAAGATCCGGGCATGTCGGGTTGAAGCGTAGTCGTCATTCAGGACGAGCGTGGCGTCATTGGCTCGCCCCATCGTGATTTGTTGATCCGTCAGGTCGATAGTCGTTCCGGTGAGCGCACCCCCGGTCACGATGAGATAGCGCGGGGCGCCCCGGGACGGCCGGGGCGGGCGCTGGGGCTGCCGGGGGGCTGGCGGGGCCGTCGGCCCGGACCGTCCCCGTCGGATCTTCGCCGCGGTAGTCCCGTACATGTCCGTGCGCACGACGCCCACGGCGACAATGACGAAGAGCCACAGGACGGCCAAGAAGGCCACCCTGATCAGGGTGAGGGTTAGGGCGTTCATCCCAGTGCGCTGTCCTGCGTCCTTCGTCGGTTTCGGCTCTTGGGGGTTAAGAGTAGTCGGCGAGTCAGTACCTATCGTCCTGTCTGAAGACGAGCGTAGTCCGCCCTAGCGTTACGTTCGTGCCATCTGTCAAGCCAACCTTCCGGACAGGCTGCCCGTTGACGAAGGTTCCATTCGTCGAACCGAGGTCCACCAGCACGACCTGGGTATCTTCCACCCGCAGCTCAGCGTGGTGCCGGGACACCCCTGTGTCAACTAGCCGCAGGTCACAGTCTGTCCCTCGGCCAAGCAGCGTCACGGGCGTTTGCAACTCGTACTCATTCCCGGGGGTCAGGCCTGTTCCGGGCTCGGACCCGACGACAACCAGTCGCGGCCTGCCGTAGAACTGGGAGCCCTGCGACCGAGGAAGGTCGCTGAACGGCTGCCGCACCTCTCCGGATTCAAGGGTGTGACCACGGATCACCCCGGATCGGACCCGGAACATGCCAGTGCCAAGGTCAGGAAAGGCCTCAAACCGCATCCGCACCGGCCCGACGAACGAGTACCCCTGCTCCTTGGCGTACTCGCGAGCGAGCGTGGAAAGTTCTACGCCGAGGCTCTCGGCGTAGACGTCCAGCCGCTCGTGATCGGTGGCGGACACCTCAACCACGAAGTCGTTCGGTACCAGCGTCCGGCCTTGGGCCACGATCGCGGCCCGGTCGTCCATCTCGCGCTGGACAGCACTAGCAACTTCAACGGGCTGCAGCTCAGACTTGAAGGCACGGGCGAAGGCCCCCTCGACCATGCCCTCCAGCCGACGCTCAAACCGCTGCAGAACTCCCATCCTGCGGCCTCCCTTCGCCGGTCATACACAACGATGCTATCCGTGGTACGAGAGGTTCCGAAGTCGTGCTAATCTTACGTGTCGCTTGAGGGCGAGTGGCGGAACGGCAGACGCGCACGGTTCAGGTCCGTGTGCCCGAAAGGGTGTGAGGGTTCAAATCCCTCCTCGCCCACACAGAACGGCGAAATCTCACCGAACTGAACGGTGCTTGAACACGCCGTGGAGATTCTCCCCCATCGGGGGAGATCTCACCGGGCGGCGGGTTCAAGCCCGGGACACCCAGCCAGCGGGAAATCCTACACGCACCCATTCACTGAGCGCGCCTGCGGCCGGCCGTGACGCCGGCCACATTCCGGCTCCTGGCCCTGCTTCCCTCTCTGCGGGGAGGCTGCGGTGACCGCCCGGCCGCTTGCTCCCGTCATTCCCTCTTCCGCTGTCCCGGCTGCGCGGCAGCGTGCCAGGTCCGCAGCGGGACGGCGGCTGCCCCTGGCTGAGCCGGCGCCCGTGCCGTCGCTGCCGGAGGACATGGTCTACGGGATCGGCCGCATCGACGCCTCCGGCCGGGTCGCGGACCAGGGCGTCCTCACCGCGCTGGGCTGGGCCGGCGGCGACCGGCTGACCCTGACCGCCGAGGCCGGCGTGGTGACCGCGCGCCGCGATCCCGGCGGCATGGTGACCGTTCCCGGGCGTGCCTACCTCGTGATTCCCGCCGCGCTGCGCCGCCGCTGCGGCCTGGAGCCCGGCGACCGGGTGCTGCTGGCCGGGGCGCCCGCCGATGAAACCCTCACCGCCTACTCTCTCGCCGTGGTGCACGAGGCCATCCGCGCCCGCGGCGTGCTCCCGCATGCGCATGGAGGACAACCATGACTACCACCCCGGCCTCTCCGGCCGCATCCCAGCAGGCCGCCGTGGACGCGGCGCTGCTGGTCCTGAAGTCGATGGGCCTGTCCCTGGAAGACCTGACCGCCGCACCCACGAGCCGGAAGCCCGCACCGACCTTCGCCGAGTACGTCCCGGTCGTGTCGGCCACGGTCACCCCCGGCACCTTGCGGGCGTACCGCCCCTACTGGAGGAAAGTCATCGAGCAGTGGGGCGAGCGGCGCATCGACGAGCCGACGCCATCGGAGATCAAGCAGCTCGTGGCCTACGTCAGGGAGAACGCGATTCCCCGCCGCAACAGCCGGGGCGGGCGCAGCGCCGGCGAGAACCTGATCTCAGCGCTGCGCTGCCTGTACCAGCGGGCTGCCGACGACGGGATGGTCCCCGAGAACTACAACCCCGCCCGCAAGGTCGACAAGCCCCGCCGCCAGGCATCCACCCGCCGGGCGCTAGACGGCGCCCTGGTCGCGGAGATCAACCACGTCGCCGCCACCACGGGCGACGACCCCGAGCTAGACACCCTCATCCTGCGGCTCCACACCGAGACCGCCTGCCGGGTCGGCGGCGCGCTCGCGCTCAGGCCCATGGACCTTGACTCCAGGCAGTGCCTGGTCCGCCTCCGGGAAAAAGGCGAGACAGTCCGCTGGCAGCCGGTCTCCCCGACCATGATGGCAGCGCTGGTGATGCACGCCGAGGAGCGGAACGCTCCGCCGGACGGGCAACTGCTGCGCTACCGGAACGGGCGCCAGATCACCGACCGACGCTACGACCACCTATGGGACCGCACCGGCCGGCACCTGCCCTGGGTCCGCACCCAGGGGATCAGCACTCACTGGCTCAGGCACACCACGCTCACCTGGGTGGAGCGCAACTTCGGATTCGCCACCGCCCACGCCTACGCCGGCCACAACGACGGCAAGGAGGACAAGGTCAGCGTCACATCGACGTACGTGCGCGCCTCGGTCGCCGAGGTCGCCGCTGCGGTGGCCGCACTGACCGGCGAGCCCCACCCGCTCGCGCCTGCGACCCCGGAAGAGGGCAACTATGACAGCGCTAGCTGACTTCCCCGTGGCGCAGGCCGGCCCGCGCGCCTATGGCAAGCCCGGCAGCCGCGGTCCTGGTCCGGCAGCGGTCCCCGGCCCGGTCCCCGCTGCGGGCCGGTCCGAGGCGGTCCGGGACCAGGCGAAGACCATCCGGTCCTGGCCGCTGCTGGTCCTCGCAGTCCCCGCCGCCGCCGAAGTGTGGTCCGGCTGGGTCGGGATCGCGCAGAAGACCGGCTTCGGCATGGTCCCCCTCCTGCCCGGCATCTGGTCCTCCCTGCACCTGGACACAGCCGTCACGCTGCCGGTCGGGGTCGAGTGCTACGCGGCCTACGCGCTGCGCGCCTGGCTGGCCGGCGGGCACGCGATCAGCGACAGGACCCGCCGGTTCGCCCGGTGGTCAGCGATCTGCTCGTTCGCGCTCGGCATGGCCGGGCAGGTCGCGTTCCACCTGATGGACCAGGACCACGTCACCCGGGCACCCTGGGGCGTCACCACCCTCGTGTCCTGCCTCCCGGTCCTGGTCCTGGGCATGGGCACCGCCCTGGCCCACATGCTCCGCGAGGACGCCGCAGCAGCGGGCCAGCCGGACGGCCAGCCCGGCGGACCAGCCGGCGTGCGGTCCCCGAGTCGGTCCGCCGAAGACCATCTCGCGGACCATCCGGGCCGGCATCGGGATCAGGACCACGGTCCGGATGCGGACCAGCGTCCGGACCAGGACCAGCGTCCGGACCAGGACCAGCGGAGGCAGGTCCGGGACCAGCAGACCGAAACCAGGACCACAGTCCAGCCCAGTTCGTCTCGGAGGACCAGCGCCTCCGCGCCCCTGGCAGTACAGCCCGGTGCCGTCGGGCGCGTCGTTTCCGATCCCCCGGGCCAGGGAGGAGCTCAGGCTTCCCTGATTGCCCTCAGGCTAGTCACAGCAGGGAAGCCTGTGTCCCGGCGGGCACTGCGCAACGGCGGGGTGAAAGGGTCCAACGCGAGCCTTAACGCCCTCGCCCGCCAGCTCAATGCCGAATTCGCCAGCAAGCAGGCCGCTGTCCCGTAGGAAGCCAGGGCCGGGCAGCCCGGCAGTGGCTGCCCGGCCCTGTGGCTACTTGCTCCGGGGAATTGCCGGTGGGTTGGTGGCAGGCGAGCGTGCCATCTATGGTGGGGCGTCCGTGGTACCTCGGTGGACGGTTGGTATGTCTACGATGCCGCGCTGGTCGAGATGTTCGACTCAATGCCCGACCGAGAATGAGGGCGGGAGGGCTGGAAATGACGATGCCCCGCCGAAGCTTCCCAGGCAGGCGAGGGATCCCAAGCGAACGGCACTCGATCGCGAGACGGTCTTACGCCGGGCAGGTGGTTAGCTGATGCCGGCCAGCCGGGCTATCTTCGTGACTTCGGCGCCCGTTCCGGTGAACAGCAAGGTCCCCATCCCCAGGGCAGATGCTGGCGGGAGGTTCGCGGGGGTGTCGTCAACGAATAGGCAGTCGCCTGGTGGAAGGCTGATCTTTGACGCAGTCAGCTCGTAGATCTCGGCGCTTGGCTTGCGCAGGCCGACCTGGTCTGAGATCACCACGGCGTCGTACTGGCCGTAAAGGTCGTACCCATCGTAAGGGTCGTATTCGCCTGTCCCCCACGAGTTCGACAGGACGGCGACCTTGACACCGGCCTGCCGGGCCTGATGGACCAGTTTGATCACTTCTGGCCTGGGGCGCAGGTCGGCCAGTGCCCTGCCGAGCAGGCCGTTGTCGTCAAGGCCGAGGAGCCGTCCCATCGTCTGCTCAAATTGCCGCTGGGTTATCTGGCCGCACTCAACAGCAGCTAGTGCCTGGCGGCCCTCAGCCGTGTCGCGAAGCGCGGCGGTGAATGCCCCGGAGTCCAGGCCCGTCCGCTCGCTGAACGCGGACAGGGCACCGTAGAAGTCAGTCGTGACAACGCCACCGAAATCGAGGATCAAGCCCCTGAAATTCATGAAACTGACCCTACGGAGGCAGCGCGGACGGCCATCAGCCGGCTCCCAAGCTCGCTCGTCCCTCGCGCTTTCGACGGGCGTAGCGCTTCGTAGATGACTCCGACCCGGCGCATGCTCTCGGCATGGCGGGTCACCTCGAGAATGTTCAGAGCGTCGAGCGCATGCTGTGCGGCCTCGTCCGGCTTGCGGTCGCGGGCGTAGGCGTCAGCTAGGTCGACGTGAGCCGTACAGCGGTGCTTGGCCTGGACCGGGTCGAGCTGAGCGAGAGCAGCCTCCAGGACGTCCTGTGCTTCGCCGTACCGGCGCAGGCGCGTGAGGCCCGCCCCGCGGTAGGCGGCGAGCTTGGCGGGGGTGAACGCGCCAATGCCCTTCCAGTGCCTGCCCGGCATAGGCGCTGTGACCTGCGTGGTAGCCGCATCGAGCGAACGGTTGAACGACAACTCGTCGCCTGCGGTCGCGTGCATCTCGGACTCGACTGCTGACACCCATCCGGCCGTCCGGGGGGTGCATGCGCTACCTGGCCGAGGATTATCGGGGCCGCTACTTGGGTTGGCCAGACCTCGTCTCATGGCGCGAAGGGCCTGACGGTCCCATGGACGTTGAGCTTGTTGAGGTGAAGTCAAGCAGTGACAGGCTCAGCGACGACCAGCGCTCGTGGATTGAGGGCAACTGCAAGCACCTACAGCTGCCCTTCTATATCGCAAAGGTTCACCGAAAGCAACGACTCGTGGTCGCGTAGCCATAAGAGCTATGCCGGGTACTTGTCCGTGAAGTTGCCGACGCCTTCGATCATTGCTCTAACGGCCGCCTCGTAGTCGCCATAGTTCCCGTGGGCCGCGGCGTTGCGGATCGCCAGCCAAGCCGTCACCTGCTTGGCCTCCAGGCCGTTGTAGACCCCGGCCGCCTTAAGATCGGCGTTCACTCCGTCCGTCTTCTTCGTGGCGCCGCTCGGTAGTTGGACGCTGTTGCCGTGCTTCGTCGCCAGCGCCTTCAGGTGGACCTCGAGTCCGGATGAGGTCGTACCTCCGAATTTAGGAAGAAGGACCCGTTACTGCTCGGTTTCCGGCGTTTTCGCTGCGTGATCAGTCAGCGTGAACAGGCCGCCGGGTGCCGGGGCCAGCCAGCCTCGCGCAGCCAGCAGCTTCAGCCTCGACCGCACGCCCTCCACCTTCGCCTTGTCCGCCGGCAATTCCGCCGCGGCCGCGAACTCGCCTGCCCGCAGCGGGCGCCCTGCATCGGCGGCCACGTCCAGGAGATCCCGGTAGGCCCGCGGCAGCACCGACTCATCCGTGCCGTCCTGCCGCGGCGGCACGGCCACTGCCCCGATCGGCGAGGCCGGACGCGATGTCGCCACGGGTTCGGCGTCCCGCCCGGTCGGCGGCTCCGCGGCGGCAGGCTCCTCCAGCACCCGCGTGACCTCTTCCCGGGCGATCGCCAGCCGCGTGACCTGCTCTTCCGCTCTGGCCAGGTCTCCCACAAGCTCCTCTATCCGGGCGCGCAGCCGGCCCGCCTCGGCCCGGGCAGCCGCCTCCCGGCGCTCCAGGTGCTCGATCAGCGAGCCCATCCGCTGCCTCCTTCCCCTGCGCCCGACAGTAGAAGACCACGTCCCCGGGCAGCAGGTCACCCGGCAAAGGTCCCGGCCGGGAGTCCCTTCAAGCAAGCTGCGCACCTATCTTTGCCCAGCGGCCAGTGACAACCTCTAGTCGACATGACAACCTAGGGTTGTCATACTGGGGGCATGGATGCGAGGAGCAGGCTCATAAGGACCTCTTTGACCGGCTGCGGCAGGTCAGGGCAGAGGCGGTCGAGCACGCCAGGAAGGCGCGGGAGCTCGCGGCCGGGCGCCGGGAGCTGATCCGGCAGCTGACCGCCGACGGCCTCTCGCAGGCTGACATCGCGCGGGAGCTGTGCGTCACCAGGCAGGCGATCCAGAAGATGCTGGCATGCTGACCTCCGGGATAGCCCGTGGCGCGGGAGCCGACCTGTACTTCGAGCGGCGCGGGTCCGGGCAGGCGCTGCTGCTGATCGTCGGCGGCGGCGGGGACTGCGGCTACTACGACGGCCTGGCCGACGTGCTGGCCGATGAGTTCACGGTGCTCAGCTACGATCGGCGCGGCAACTCACGCAGCAACCTGCACGGCCACCCGGCGCCGCTGGTGATGGCCGAGCAGAGCGCGGACGCGCTGGCGGTGCTGGATGCCGGCGGGACCGCCCCGGCACTGGTGTTCGGCAACAGCGGCGGCGCCAGCATCGCGCTTGACATGGCCGCCCGCCACCCGGACCGGGTCAGCGCCGTGGTGGCCCACGAGCCCCCGGTCCCGGCGGTGCTGCCTGACCCGGCGGGCTACCTGGCCGTCTACGACGAGATGGACCGGCTGCTTGGCACCGAGGGCTGGGCCGCCGCGTTCACTTACTTCCAGGCCACGACCGGGCAGGCGCCCCGCGAGGTTATCGCTGCCCTGCTCGATCCCGGGTCGCACATGCCGCCGGGCCCGCTGCTGGAGCTGATGCTGCGGGTGAGCCGGAACTGGGAGTTCATGACACGCTTCGAGGTCGGCCCGTTCATCGGCTACCGGCCCGACCTCGGCCGGATCGCCGCCAGCCGGACGCCGGCCGCCCTGGCCCGCGGCGCCGGCACCGCCGACCAGGCGGCGATACGGATGAGCGAGATCGCGGCCGCCCGGCTGGGAACTGAGTGCGTCGTCTTCCCCGGCGGCCACACCGCCCCTATGGAGATCCCCTCCGAGTTCGGCGCGGCGCTGCGCACGCTGCTGCACCGCCTGCGGCCCGCCGGGGAGGACGCGTCGGCATGCCGCTGACCGTGGTGAACGGCATCGAGCTGTACTACGAGTCGCACGGCTCGGGTGACCCGCTCCTGCTGATCGGCGGCCTGGGACTGGCGGTGTCGGAGGCGCAGCCGCTGATCGGGGCGCTGGCTGCCGGGCACCGGGTGATCGCGGCAGACAACCGGGGCGCGGGCCGGTCAGCGAAGCCGCCCGGTCCGTACGCGATCGAGCAGATGGCTGGCGACGTCGCGGCACTGGCGGCGCACCTGGGCCTGTCCCGTACTCATGTGCTGGGCATCTCGATGGGCGGCCGGATCGCCCTGTCGCTCGCGCTAGCGCATCCCGGGCTGGTGGACCGCCTGGTCCTGGTCTCCACCGGCCCCCGCGCAGCCCGGCGGCGCTGGCGCGTGCGGCTCGGCATGGCGGTATCGCGGCTGCCCGTCCTGCACGGCCAGGACCCGCAGCCGCGCCACGCGCTCATGGCCCAGTTCCGCGCCAGCGGCCAGTTCGACTGCACCGGCCGCCTCGGCGAGATCACCCGGCCCACGCTGATCGTGCACGGCCGCGCCGACCGCATAGCCCCTGCCGCACTCGCCAGGGAAATGCACGCCCGCATCCCAGGCTCGCGCTGCGTGTTCCTCGACGGCGGGCACCTGATCGCGCTGACACCCCACCACCAGGAGCAGGTAGTCACAACGGTGCGGGAGTTCCTCAGCCACAGCCGACCCGGCACCAGCGAATGACCGGCCACTCAGCTCCGCCCGCCGCGGCCTGCCGGGGACGATCGACACGACGACGAGAACCACAGATAATCCCGCCGCCTGTTGGACCCCGCGGTAAACGGCACGCGGCGCTGAGTACGCGGGCGAGCCAGCACCAAGGAGGACCACGCACACTCAGAGCCTGACCTAGGTAACGCCCTCACTCCAAACGAGCTGCACCCATCGAAATTTGACCCTCTTCCCGAGATCCTGGTCTGAACCGGGTCAGGGGGAAAGCCAGGTCCTGGCCCAGTGCTTCACCATCATCCAGCAGCACCTCGGCCCCCGGCCAGTGGACACCGCTGGATGAGCTACACGACTAGGCATTGCGGCAACCGGAGAGACCAGCCTGGAACCCCCGTCCATGAACCGCAGTGCTCCGCGAGACTAGCCTGCCCCGGGATGTCGCGGGCAACGCTCACGGAGGTCCTAGAGGGATGTGGTCACGGACGGGGAAGAAGTAGTCGTAGCCACTAGGCTGGAAGCGGGGAAGTTGCCATTGGTTGCCTGTGACCTGCGAGATAGGTGACATCGGGACGTGTGGGACATGTTTCGGCAGTCGGCTGAAGCCGTTGCCCGCAGCTGAGAAGGCCCCGGATGCTGCTCGACGGAGTGGAGAGGAGAACCGTGATCTCGCTGAGCTTGGCCGAGATCGCCGGGATCACTGGTGGGGTCCTGCATGACGTTCGCGACCCGGCGGCCTGTGTGACCGGGGCGTGGGTGTGCGATTCCCGGGAGGCGGGACCGGGCGGGATGTTCGCTGCGATCATCGGCGAGAGGGTCGACGGGCATGACTACGCGGCTGGCGTCGTCGCGGCAGGGGCGGTCGGCGTCCTGGCGTCCCGGCCTGTAGGGGTTCCGGCCGTGGTCGTCCCCGACGTGACCGCCGCGCTCGGCGAGGTGGCCCGGCACGTGGCCCGCCGCATCGGGAGTCCGGTGGTTGTCGGCATCACCGGGTCGGCTGGCAAGACCACGACGAAAGACCTGCTTGCCCAGGTGCTGGAGTGTCATGGCCCGATCGTGAGCACGGCGCGGTCGCTCAACACTGAGATCGGGCTGCCGCTCACGGTACTGCGCGCGGGCGAGGGCACCAGGTTCCTTGTGCTGGAGATGGGCGCGCGGGGCATCGGTCACATTCGGTACCTCACGGGCCTGGTTCCCGTGTCGGTCGGCCTGGTGATCAACGTGGGGACTGCGCACGTGGGAGAGTTCGGCTCGCAGGCTGCCATCGCTGAGGCTAAAGGCGAGCTGGTGGAGGCCCTGCCTGATGCTGGCGCCGGGGGCCTTGCGGTGCTGAATGCCGATGACGGCCTGGTGTCCGCGATGGCGTCCCGGACCGCTGCGAGGGTACTGCTGTATGGGCGGGCCAGCCGCGCGGACGTCCGTGCGGACAGGGTGACGGTGGGGACTGACGGGCGGGCCAGGTTCACCCTGCTGGCCGGGGGGCAGTCCGCCCCGGTTGCGCTTCAGTACCTGGGCGAGCACCAGGTGTCCAACGCGCTCGGGGCCGCTGCCGTCGCATGGGGCCTGGGCATGCCCGTCCCAGGGATCGCTGCGGCGCTGTCGGGCGCGACCCAGCGGGCGGACGGCCGCCTGCAGGTCACCGAGCGGCCGGACGGCGTGCTGGTGATCAATGACGCCTTCAACGCCAACCCCGACTCCGTGCGCGCGGCCCTGGAGACGCTGGTCTCGATGTCGGCCGGCAGCCGGACGGTCGCGGTCCTGGGCGAGATGGCCGAGCTGGGCGACATCACCCGCCAGGCGCACGAGCAGGCCGGGCAGCTCGCCGCCGGTCTCGGCGTGGACGTCCTGGTGGCGGTCGGGGGCGCGGACGCGGCGGCGCTCGCCGACGCGGCGCGCAGGACCAACGAGACCATGCACGTGGTCGTGGTCCCTGACCCGGGTGCGGCCCTGTCGGCGCTGCGTGACCTGCTCCTGCCGGGCGACATCGTGCTCGCCAAAGCGTCGCACTCCAAGCACCTGGAGGAACTTGCGATCACGCTGGCGGGCGCGGGAGAGCCCTCCGCCTGACAGAGGAACGCGAGAGCCCGGCCCACGCGCTCGCGGGCCGGGCCTTCCAGAGTGCTCGCGTCAGCTAGCTGTGGACGGCCTGCAAGGCGCTGTCCAGCGCACCGCACACCTGCTCGGCGAGGGAACCGGAGCCCATGATCAGGACGATGTCACCGGGGCGGGCCGCCTGGGTGATCAGGCTCACCGCGTCACCGGGGCTGGTGACCTGGCCGGTCCCGGTGTCGGCGATGAGCTGCGAGGTCACGCCCGGGTTCGGTTCCCAGGCGGGGGCGTGGATGTCCAGCAGCACCACGAGGTCGGCCGCCGCCAGCTCTGCGGCCATCCGGGCCGCGTAGGCCAGGGTGCGTTCGTATCCTCGCGGCTGGTACACCGCTATCACCTGGCCTGCATCGCCGATGATCGCCCGTGCGGCCTCGATGTCCGCCTGGATCTCGGCCGGGTGATGTGCGAAGGAGTCGAGCACCCGGACGCCAGACTGGTCGCCGCGCAGGGTGAGGCGGCCGCGGACTCCGCCGAAGCTCCCGAGCGCCTGCACGGCCCCGGCGACAGGCGTGCCGGCCTCCACGGCGGCAGCAAGCGCGGCAACGGCGTTGCGCGCCATGTGGCGTCCCGGGACGGGCAGGCTCACCGTCACCTGCTGGCCGTCCGGCCCGCTGACGGTCGTCGTGCTGGACATGCCGGTGCACGTGATGGCGATGATGCGCCAGTCGGCACCGGGAGCGGTGCCGACGGTGATTACCCGCAGGTCCGGGCGGCTGGCGCCTATCCGGGTGGCGACTCGCGCGGCGCCATGGTCATCGACGTTGATCACCAGGGTTCCGCCGAGGGTGATGCAGCCAGCGAACTTGACGTAGGCGTTGATGTGGTCGGCCAGCCCGCTGTAGTTCTCGGGGTGGTCATCGGTGACGTTGGTGATCACGGCGACGTCTGGCCGGAGCCAGTGGAAGCTGCGGTCGGACTCGTCGGCCTCGGCGACGAGCACCGGCCCGTCGCCGTGGCGGGCGCTGTCGCCGGTCTCGGCGAGCACGGCCCCGATCGCGTACGAGGGGTCACCGCCTAGCCTGGTGAGGATCGTGGCGAGCATCCCGGTAGTGCTCGACTTGCCGTGCGTGCCCGAGACGGCCATGAAGGTGCGGCCGTCCGCCAGTGCCTGGAGCGCCTGGGCGCGATGGATGACCGGGATGCCAGCCGCGCGGGCGGCCACCAGCTCCGGGTTGTCATCGGCGATGGCCGTCGACCAGACGACGCAGCTCGCGTCCGCCGGCGGCGGGACTTCGTGCCCGGCCCGCACCGGGCACCCGGCGGCGGCCAGCTCGGCCAGCCGGGCCGGGCCGGGTCGGCGTCGCTGCCGGTGACCCGCGCGCCGCGCGCCGCGCAGATCAGCGCCAGCCCTGACATGGACATTCCGCCCATGCCGACGAAATGCGGCCTCGATAGGTCCGCGTGCGGCGCGGGAACGTCCGTCAGCAACGTCACGGTTCTTGAAGTGCACATGCTCACTCCCGGTTATCGGGTAGTTTTTCCTGATAACCGGGAAGCTACGTGCAGTTATCAAGCCGCTTCAACGGCCATTCGCCTCCGGTTGAACGCCAAGGGGCAAAAGAGCAGGTCAGGCCACTCGCGGACGAGCAGCTTCAGCCAGTTGCTTCAGGTGGTCGGGCAGCGGCCCCCGCTTGTCCAGGACGTGCCCTCGGACATCCCGCGCGTACTTCTGCTTTCCCGGCTACTCCGGCGCAGTGACATCCCCGCTGCACATGGGCGGAAAAGGTAAGACCCCGCAGAGTATCGTGAGAGTTGCCAAAGCTCTACACGCCTACATCGAGCGAGGTCTAGATGGACACGACCGGCGACCGCGTCAGGAGGCTCCGGAAGCTGCGAGGCATGACGCAGCAGGATCTCCGGCGCGCGGCGCGGCTGTCGCTTCGCACTATCAAGGACGTTGAGAGCGACAATGGCAACCACCGCAACCAGACGCTGCACTCTATTGCGGAAGCCCTCCAGGTGCGGACCAGCGACCTGACTGCTCCTGGGCAAGCAGAGCATCAGCCGGTACCCGGCGAGGCTTGGGAGGACGTCCGGGCCGCCTTGTACCGGCGGGCCGAAGGGCCGGAGCCTGATGAGGCGGCGACGCCCGAGGGCGTGCTGCTGGGCCTGGCTGACCTGATGCCCGCGTGGAGGGCAAGCGAGTACTCGCAGGTACGGCTGCTGCTGCCGGGGCTGATCCGTGATGCGATGTCCCTGGATCGCGACGAGGACGACCGGACGGCGAAGTCCCGCGTGCTGAACGCCACGGCCTGGCTGCTGACCATGACCCGCCAGTTCGAGGACGCCCTGACCGCCGGGCAGCTTGCCCTGGACGCTGCGCCGGGCATGCCGGACGCGATTGCGGCGGTGTCGAGCATGGCGTGGTGCCTGCTGCGGGAGGGCAGGCTCCGGGAGGCTGCGGACCTTGCCGTCCGGTGGGCTGATGATTCCGAGCCTCGGTTCAGCCGGGCGACAGCCGCCGAGATGGCCGCGTACGGCAAGGTGCTGCTCTACGTGAATAATGCGCTGTTGAGGGACAATAGGCCAGGCGACGCGGATGACGCGCTCGCGCTCGCGAGGGCAGCAGCGGCCAGGCTGGGCCGCGAGGTTCCAGCGAACGCATCGACCACGATGACGTTCGGGCCAGCACAGGTACAGGTGATCTCGGCGGAGAACGCGGCCCTGTCCGGCGAGCCTGACAAGGTCCTCATGATCGCCGAGCGGCTGCCTGGGCCAGCGCTCGCGCGGATCGAGCCGGCACAGCGGCTACGGCACCGCCTCGACGTGGCTTCTGCTCACGTCATGCGCCGCGATTGCTCCAGTGTCGTCGACGTCATGGAGGGATTGCGGCGCGATGCCCCGCAATGGCTGGCGAATCAACAGTATGCCCGCGACATCCTTGAAGCTGTAGTCCGTAAGCGGCGCGGGCCCCTGACTGACGAGCTGCGCGAGCTGGCCGTGGCCACCCGCCTACCCATAGTCGCCTGACCTGTCCTTTTGCACCTTCACCCCCGCCTGCCGATGAATGGCCGTTGAGGCGGATAGGTAACCCCGCGTAGCGTCCGGTGTCAACAGGAGAGCACCTGCTGACCAGGAGTGATGGACGATGGGAGAGCTGCAGCGGCGGCCTGCCCTCAGCCACGATGCCGCTGAGGGGGGCCTGGCCGTCTTGACGGCCCGGACCAGATGGTGGCAGTCGAGCGGCATGCCAGCGATCGATGCGCGGCCCGAGGCCGCTAAGGCAGTCCGCGCGCACATCCGCATGATGCTTCCCGCCTGGCAGGTCGATGATCTGACCACCGAGACCTTCGAGCTGGTCGTCAGCGAACTCGTCTCGAACGCCGTCAATGCGTCCGCGAATGGCCGTCGCCCCGGCCCGGTCGCAGGCAGGCGGGCGGTGCCAATCATCCAGGTTTGCCTGTACAGCGACGGCGGGCGACTGCTCGCCGAGGTGTGGGATCAGGCACCCGGCTGCCCACGGCCCCGCCTGGTAGGCGACCTGGCAGAAAACGGCCGTGGCCTGAACATGATCACGGATCTCGGCGTCCGCTGGGGCTGGTGGATGGCTGGCACCCGGAAATGCGTGTGGGCCGAGATGGACTACCCAGGCCCACGCGCGGCACTAGCTGGATGAGGACGAGGCACATGTGGGGTTTCGACACGACAGTTCCGAATGTGGCGCGTATTTACGACTACCTGCTTGGTGGCAAGGATAATTTCGAGGTCGACAGGATCGCCGCAGAAGCGATCCTGAAGGTCTTTCCTGCAGCGGCACTCTCGGCGCGGCAGAACCGCGCGTTCTTGTCCCGTGTGGTGACTTGGCTGGCCGCCGAAGCCGGGGTCCGCCAGTTCCTCGACATTGGCTCCGGGCTGCCTACTCACGACAACACGCACCAGGTGGCTCAGCGGGCTGCTGAGAACACCAAGGTACTGTACGTTGACGCGGACCCGCTGGTCGTCACGCATGCCAGGGCGCTGATGACCAGCGGCATCCCCGGTCACACTGTCGATGTTGCCCAGGGCAACCTGCTCGATCCCGGCGAGATCATCGCCCAGGCTCAGCAGCTCCTCTATTTCGACCAGCCGGTAGCGGTCCTGCTCGTCGCGATCCTCCAGTTCGTCGAGGACGCATCCGATCCCTGGCACATCGTCAAGACGCTGGTAGACGCTATCCCGCCTGGCAGTTACCTGGTCCTGTCGCACGCCACGGCGGACGGCTTCGAGGGCGCGGACAGCGTCGCCGCCGCGCTCCAGTCGGTCTATGCCCGGTCAGCTGCAGGCGGCGTGACGGGCCGTACCCGAGCTGAGGTCCAGCGGTTCTTTGACGGCCTGGAGCTGGTCGAGCCGGGCCTGGTTGACGTGGTCCAGTGGCACCAGGGCGGTACGGCAGACAGTACGTACTTCTACGGGTGCGTGGCAAGGAAGTCGCCGAGGGGGGAGGGGACACGATGACCCACTACCGGTGGCGGGTTGCCGACTGCCACGGTGGCATGTCAGTGCCGTGGCCCGACGACGTTACGTCGCTTGAACGAGCCGTGGAAGCGGCTGGCCAGTTCCTCGGCACGTCGCCGGTGGGCGAGGCAGTGGCGCTCGTCTGGGCATCAGCCAGAAACGGCTGGTATCCGGTGTTGTTCGGGGCTGTAGGCGCTGGCCGGCTGGAATGGCACCCGTGGCCGTCCGGCTCGCCGGGCAGCGAGCTTGCGGTCCCCGCGGGGGTCGCGCCCGCCCTGAACGCCGGGCCGGGAGAGCAGGCGGTTTCCGGCGGAGTCATGTCCGGCCAGCGAGGCGACGACATCGTGACCGTCTCCGTTGACGGGGATCGGCCATCAGTTGTCGCGAGGATCGCTGCGCAGAACCGTGAGCTGTTCGAAGGCGAGGCAGCCGCCCAGGCTCTGCCCGCCACGGTGGTCGACAGCCTTCCGTTCGGCACGCCAGCCGCGATCGAAGCCGGGCCCGGGTCATGACCGCCACTCCCGCCGAGATCACGGCATGGCGGGCCTCTGGCGATCCGTGCAAGCTGATAGCTGCGGCGATGGCCGAGTGGGCTGTCATGCAGTGGCCTGGCACGCCCCTGCTGGGAGACGACTCGTTCCGCGTGGTCGCTGCGCGCCCGAGCACCTTCAAGCGGGCCAGGACATTCGTCATGACGCAGGGCGTTTTGGAGGTCGGCGACGGCCCCCATGTCGTCGCGTTCACAGGCACCCGCCCGGCCGGCTCCCCGGCGGCTGGGCGGGACACCACGCAAGGCCGGGCAGTACCGCCCAGTCCCTTAGCCTGCCAGCTGGCGGCGCGGACCTCGACGCGCTGTGCTGGCTGGCTGGGCCGCGCTGATCGAGACGAGCGCGGTAGCACGAGGCTCCGGCTCGCCCCCGTAGCCGTGCGCCTCGCATCCACAATGCACGGCGGCCGGACGCGTAAACGAGCGCGAGCCCGGCCGCCGCGCTCGTCTCGGCCAGCGCGGCACCCCAGGTGCACAGCATGCAGCTGGGCACGGTAAGCGACGTACTTCTCTCCCCCCGGAAGGCGCGTTATGAGCCACTACCCCCCAGGTGATGTTTACCGGTCAGCCGTGAGGCTTGAGGCATCCCGGCTGGCCGGAACGGGGCGTATTGCTGATGACCTGTGGCTGATCGCCCACCACGAGGTCACGGGCAGGCCGCACCTGCCACGCCGTGCCATCGGCGTGGGAATGGCCGGCGGCCTGCTGGCCGAGCTGCTGGCCATGGAGGTACCCGCGGTCACGGTTCATCACGGGTACGTGCTCCCGCTGCGTGACCGCAACGGCACGCTGACGGCCGTGTCCGTGCGGCCGGACGAGCCAGTGGCAGCCCACGTGCTCGACGCGATCGTGTCCGAGCCACGCCTCTCCCGGCTCGTGACTGGCTGCTGTACCTCGGCAAGACCGCAGCCGCCAGCGTCGCCGGGCGGCTGGAGCGCTCGGGGTATCTAGCCCGGCAGTGGCGGCGGCTGGTGCCGGTGAACGCGGACTGGTCTCATTGCGCGCTGCTGCGCGCCCACCGCGCGCTGGAGGAAGCCAGGACGCTGGCCCCGTATTCCGCCCTGCTGGCCGGGCTGGCGGTGGCCTGCGGACTGGAGTTCCGGTTCTGGCCGGGCTTTCCGGGTGCGCCCGTGCGGCCCGCGGGCCAGGCCACAGCCGCGCTCCCGGGCCCGCTGCGCGAGCTGATCGCCCAGGTCCAGGCCACTGCTGACAGCACCGTGCTTTCCACCCGCAAGTAACCCCTCTATGAGAGCTGGAGATTCCTGTGATGCGTAGCTCGCCTGCTGCCCCTGCGAGACGAAGCGCGGTGAGCCAGGCGCTGGCCCGGGACCGGGTCGGCGTGCCGTCCGTGTGGTTCTTCCTGATGTCGGGGATCGCGCCGCTGACCGTGGCGGCGGGAGTCATCACCAGCGCGTACGCGACGACCGGGCTGACCGGCATCCCGTTCGCGTTCCTGGCGGTCGCGGTGGTCCTGGCGCTGTTCGTGCCCGGCTACATGGCGATGTCCCGGCACATCACCAACGCCGGGGCGTTCTACGGGTTCATCGCCCGCGGCCTGGGCAAGCCGGCCGGGGTGGCCGCCGCCCTGATGGCTTTGCTGGCCTACTCCCTGCTGCAGGTGGGCCTGTGGGGGGCGCTCGGCCCCGCCGCGCAGGCCGAGGCACAGGCGCACCTGCACCTCAGCGCCCCCTGGTGGGCGTGGGCGCTGGCCGGGTGGGCCCTGGTCACGGCCCTCGGGCTGGCGCGCGTGGACATCACCGGCCGGGTCCTGGGCGTGCTGACCACCGCTGAGCTCGCGGTCATCATCATCGAGGTCATCGCGGGCCTGGCCCATCCCGCTGGCGGCCACGTGTCCTGGGCGCCGCTGTCGCCGCGCTCGCTGAGCGCGGCGGGCTGGGGGACAGCCGGGGTCCTGGCCGTCGTCGCCGGCCTCGGCTATGTCGGCTTCGAGCAGGCGCCCGTGCTGGCGGAGGAGACCCGCCGCCCCCGGCGGACCATCCCGGCCGCCACCTACCTCGCGCTGGCCGTCATCGCCGTGGTCTACACGGCATCGGCGTGGGCGCTGTCCGCTCACGCGGGGCAGGCGCATGTCGTCGCTGCTGCCGCGTCCCAGGGTCCGGCGCTGATGTTCGGCATGGCCGGGCCAAGGGTGGCGGGCATCGCCCAGCTGCTGTTCCTCACCTCCTTGTTCGCTGCTGCGCTGGCGTTCCACAACGCCGTCTGGAGGTATACCTTCTCCCTGTCGCGCGAGCGGGTGCTGCCGGCGTTCCTGTCCCGCACGGGGGCCAGCAGCATCCCCACGTTCGCGTCGCTGGCGCAGAGCCTGACCGGCCTTGCCGTCATCCTCATCTACGCGGCCGGCGGGTGGCCGCCGATGAGTGACCTGTTCTTCTGGGGCGGTACCACCGGCGGCCTGGGCATCCTCATCCTGCTCGCGCTCACGTCCGTCGCGGTCATCCGGTTCTTCGCCGCCGGGGACGGTGCCAGGGCCAGGGAGTCAGGCTGGGCACGGCTGATCGCCCCGGCCCTGGCCGCGCTCCTCCTGGCCGCCATCGTGGTCCTGGCCACCGGGCACTACGCGACCCTGCTCGGGGTCGCCCCAGGCAGCCCGGCGGCCTGGCTGCTGCCCGCCGCCTACGCCGTAGCCGCCGCAGCCGGGCTGGCCTGGGCCGCCTTCTTGCGGTCCAGGCGCCCTGGCACCTACGCCAGCCTCGGGCTCGTGGTTTTGTTCGTGTGTAGCGACCGCACTTGTTCGTGACTGGCGACCGCACCCGCGATCCGGCAAGGTTGATGTTCGTCAGTTCTGACCGCACCCTGCCGAGATGCCGCAGCGAGGCGCTGACCTCGGCTGATGACCAACTTCTCGTCGGTGCGCCTTGGATCTTGCCCCTCCGGCGCGGTCGGTTTCCGCAAGCATTCAGCCCCGCTGGACCTCTCAAGTGCGGTCCAAAGAGGCAAGCATCCGCGGTCAGAACTCACGAACGAAGCCAGGCTCGGCGCAGCAGCCGTCACTGGCCAGCGCGCCCCGGTCCCCGGACACTACTCATGACCCCCGCCAGTCCCCGACGGGCCGGGCGTCATATCGTCGGGCCAGCCGGCCCGGACGATGCCGGCGTCCTGGCCCAGGTGATCGCTGACGCGTTCGCCGACCTGGACGTGTCACGCTGGCTGGTCCCCGATCCCGGCATGCGCCGCGTGATCTTCCCCGGCTACTTCACCCTCCTCGTCGAGCATGCCCTTGACCAGGGCCTAGTGATGACCACGCCGGAGCGGGACGCGGCAGCCCTGTGGCTGCCCGTCCCGGCCGGCGGCCCAGGCGAGCCGGCCGCCGGCTACCACCCTCGGCTCGCCGCGCTGGCCGGGCAGCACCTGGCCCGGTTCGAGGCCCTAGAGCACGCACTGGACCGGCACTACCCGGACGGCCCGGCGCACGAGCACCTGGCCATCCTGGCGGTGCGCCCCGGCCGGCAGCACCTGGGCATCGGCAGCGCCCTGCTGGCTGCCCGCCACGGCATCCACGACCGGGACGGGACGCCTGCCTACCTGGAAGCCTCCGACCCGGTCAAGGCAGCCATCTACCGCACCCACGGGTACACCGACCTCCCGGTCCCGATCCAGCTGCCGGGCGGTCCAGCGATGCACCCGATGTGGCGGAATCCCCGAGGCGGAGCACGACCCGGCCAGCGGCGCGCCTGACCCTTCCCCGTCCGGCGAGCCGGCCCGGACGGACATGACCACCCATGCGCGCGGGGGCAGGAGACAAGCCCGCCCGCGATCATGACGACCCGCCGGGGACCCCCCGGGCGGCCCACCAACTGGAGGAACATGTTCAGCGACGGCCCCGCGCTGCCCGCAGCAGCCCAGGACATGACGGTCGAGGTCCGCGACGGCGATGGCATCCCCGTCATGCAGGCCAGGGTCATGGCCGTGAACGGCGGCGAGGCACTGGCCAGGGCATCATCTGCCCACCCTGACACCCGGTGGGTGTTCCTGCGCGAACTGGACCGCGAGGAGGTAGACCAGGTCATCCGCCACCAGGAAGGCACGGAGCAGCACGATACGGCCGCCTTCCCGGCTCCCCCCGGTCCCGCCCCGGCCGGCACCGCGCAGCCCCCGCAGGCCGGCCCGTGGCCCCGGCCGCTCCGGCCACGCTCACGCCCGGGGAGCACGAGTGATGCGGCGGCCGGGCAGGGCAGGCCGGGTGATTCTCGCGGTCGCGGCGCTTGCGGGCGTCGCCGTGCTGGCGGTCTCGGGGTGCTCGCGGGCGACGGCCGCGGGCCCGGGGGCGGCGGGCGGCGGGCACTGCCCGGCGCCCGATGCCGCCGCAGCGCTCGGCGGGACCCAGCTCGAGCGCGCCTACGGCGTCCCCGGCCCGTCGAGGGGGAGGCCCGCCGGGACCGGGGCGACGATCGCGTTCGTGATGCCGTTCCTCAGCCCGCGCCTTCGCCATGACGTGGCCGTCTACTCCGCCCGCTACCGGCTGCCCGCTCCGCGCCTGACGGTGATCGACTGGCACGGCGCCCCGCCCGCCACCAAGTCCGATTCGTGGCAGTGGCAGGCGATCGAGGAGGGCACGGCCGATGTCGAGATGGCGCATGCGATGGCCCCGGGCGCACGGCTGGTGTACGTCCAGACTCCGGGGACCCCGGCCTTCACCAGTGCCACGGTCGCCGGCGGGACGTGGGCCGGGCTGAACCTGACCACCGCCCTGGCCTGGACCGCCGTCCACGTCCGCCCGGACGTGATCTCCCTCAGCGAGGCGATTCCCGAGGCCGAGGCGCCGGCGCTGGCCGCCCGGTACCTGCACGGGGGCAGCCCGGCCGGGCTGCTGATGGCCGCCCGCTCCGGGCTGATAGCCGCAGCCGCCGCCCATGTCACGGTCGTGGCGGCAGCCAGCGACACCGGGGGCGGCCAGCCCATCGGCACGGGCGGGCAGCTGTCCGGCCCGGCCGTCGCGTGGCCCGCCTCCGACCCGCTGGTCACCGCGGTCGGCGGCACCTGGCTCCACGCGAGCGCGGCGGGGCCCGGACCGGCCCGGACACCGCGTGGACCGCGACGTGCGGCATGCAGGCCGGCGGGGGTGGCCTGTCCGCGGCGTTCCCCCGCCCCGCCTGGCAGGACCCGGCAGCCTCGGTCACGGGCACCAGACGCGGCGTCCCGGACATCTCCCTCAGCGCCTCGCCTAGGACCCCCTCGTGGGTCTACATCACCGGCAATACGCTGCCCGGAGCCAGCGGCGGGTGGAATCCGGCCTGGGGCACCAGCCTTGCCACCCCGCTGCTCGCCGGGGTCGTGGCGGACGCCGCGGCGCTCGCCGGGCATCCCCTGGGCCTGCTCGGCCCCGCCCTGTACCGGCTGCACGGCCCGGCAGACGGCATCAGCGACGTCACCAGCGGGACCACGAGCATCCCCGGCACACCCGGCTGGCCCGCCAGGAGCGGCTACGACCTCGCGACCGGAATCGGCACCGTGGCCAGCGTGGCCCGGCTCGCCAGGGCACTGGCTGGTGCCACCACTGGCCAGGCCGGAGGGAAGCGATGATCACGCTCCTGCTGATCGCATGGCCGGCAGGGGCCGCCGTAGCCGTCCCGGCCGACCTCCACCTGATCCGGTGGGCCTGGCCGGCCGCCTCGGCCCCCAAGCCCAGTCCCGGACGCGGGAAACCCACGCCAGGCTAGGCGGCACCCGCGTGGCCCTGGTGGCATCAGTGGCGCTCGACGTGCTGCTGCCCCCGGTCTCGCTGGCCATGTCCGCGCCGTCCTACACCAGGATGCTGCTCCCGAAGCGCCGGCCCGGGCCGGCGCCCGCCACTTCCCCGGCTGTCGACGGTGCGGCCCCCAGTCCGCCGGCCGCCCTGCTGGGCGCGGCGGGCCTGCCGCTCCAGCGTCCCTGGGGGGCGCTCGCGGCCGTGGTGGTGGCCTGTGCCGCCGCCGCGGGCGCGGGCGCGGGCCTCCGGCTCCTTGTCCCGCTCCCGGCACTGGCTGCTGCCGGGGCCTGGGCCGCGGTCATCGCGTGGCGGCTGGCCATCCCGGGCAGCCGGCCGGGGCGCTGGCCGGCTACCCCGCCACAGTGGGCGGCCGACGCGGAGGCCGCCGAGCGGGAGATGCCTGCCGGGACGCTGGACATCGAGCGGATCTACCTGGCCCGGTTCGCCTCCCGGGCCGGGCGGAAGGGATCGTACCTGCTCGCCTGGCGGTGCCAGGCGGGGGCGCGCTACCGCGGCCTGTGCCGCTCAGCCCTCGTCCGCGACGAGGACGGCTACCTGCTCGCCGTCATCGGCGAGCACGCCCTGCCAGCCGCGATGGGGCTGCTGGGCCATGAGCTGGCGCACCTCAGCGGCTGGCGGGCGCGCCTCCAGCGGGCCGCGCCCCTGGCCCGGCTGGCCGGGTGGCTGCTGGCCGCCTGGTCGGCGGGCTGGCCCTGGGCCCTGGCCGCCGGGGCCGTCGTGCAGGCCGCCACGATGCTCGCGGCCTGGGCAGTGGAGGCAGGCTGCGACGTGCACGCCGCCCGCGACCTGGGCACCGGCGCGCTGGTCGCCGCCATCCGGGCCGACGCCGACGTGCACGGGCCATGCCCGCCGGGGAACTGTGCCTATTCCGCGCCATCCGGTATGTGACCGGCCTGGCCACCCACCCGCCGGACTGGGCCCGCTGCCTGATCCTGCGGACCTTCGCCTCTGGCCGCGCCCCAAGGCCCAGCGCATGACCAGCCACCGCGCACGCAGGAGAAGCCCCCGGATGCCCCTCCGCGAGATCGACCGCCACAGATGGCACACCACCGGCACCAAGCCACAGCGGATACCCACAATCCTCGACGAGTGGGCGGCCAGCCAGGAGGCCGGAAGCATCGTCCCGGCAGAGGACGTGATCATCAGCTGGCACCCAAAGGTCCACGGGCAGAAGGGGGAGCTCTCCGTGACGACCCGCGACGTCGTCCGCCGCGCCATCGCACTGCTGGAGGTCCGGGCCGTTCTGCACCGCGACCAGATCAACGGTCATTACTACGTATCAGCCCGCAGAGCCGAGATCCAGGTCAACTAAACCACCGCCTGGCAGCGAGCCGCCGACCGCGGCCGGGCATCGGAGGGGAGACCATCGCCCGCTGCACCCCGGGTGCAGTCTCCCAGGGGCCGCTGCGCGCTGGCCACGCGCACACGACGGTCCCGGCGGTGGCTCCCGCGCCCAGTGCGGCAAGGCGCGGGAGCCACCGTCCAAGCCCATGCCATCAGCCGACTGACCACACGGAACCATGACCAATCCTCAGCAGGCCCCAGCGCGGCCGCCGCCGGGTTCGGGGCGGCCATGACCAGCCGGAGCAGGACCTGTCGGCTCGCCGGGATGCCCAGGATCGCGGCGAGCGGGACCCGGCCCGGTCGGCCAGCGCGACCGCGATGTCCTGCAGCATGCGGCCCAGCGGCGGGGTCTTCCGCCCCCAGGGGACGGTCAGGCCCTGGACCTGCTCAGCTGGTTTTGTTCGTGTGATGTGGGATCTGGCCCCTATTTCGGCGAGCGGCATCAGCGGACCGCGCCGAGAACGGCGAGCACCTCCGGGCCGGCATCGGCGGCCCACTGCCCGATCGCGGCGAACGACCTCGACCCCGCGATGACTGCCGCGATCCCGACGGAGAGCAGCCCCGCCAGCGGGTGCCGGCGGCCGCGCTTCCTGCGCGGGTCCGGGACCTGGGCAAGCAGATCGAGCAGGTACTGGCTGCGGGCAGCCGGGATAGGCGAGGATGTCATCGGCGGGCGGGTGTCCCTCGTGGCAGGCGATGGTGAGCGTGAGAACTTCCATCGTTCCGCCCGGGCCCTGCCCGCCACTCGCAGACACGCCGGGCACATCACCTGCCGTTACGACACCGCAGGTCACAGCATCAATTCACGACTTTGCCGGTCCCTGGGGCTGGGTCCTGGCCAGTGACCCGGTCGAGGGCTGCACGCGCGCCGAGTGGGCCGGGGGCAAGATGGTCGCGGTGGCTGGTAATGCTGGTGGTGGGTCATGCCAGGCGGGAAACAGCAGTCGCCCGGGCAGTGCCGCAAGGCCGGTCCTGGGTACGGTTCCCGGTCACGGTGGTAGGGCCGGCCGGCGACAGCTGATATTCAGGGTCATCGTAGCGGTCATCGCCCCGGTCTCGTGCTGTGCGCCGACGAGACCCCCATCCGGGTCGGCCGGCCCGAAGACCCGCAACAAGTACCTGCTCGTGGCCTGCACGAACCTGCTGAACTATTACTTCCTCGGCGGCCGGTCCATGAAGACCTTCGACGAAGACCTTCGACGCGTTCGTGTTCCCGGACCTGTCCGCCGCCGTGCTCGTCCACGACCGCTACCAAAATTACGACGCGATCCCCGGCGTGCTGCACCAGCTGTGCACCCAGCACATCCTGCGCGACCTCGAAGACGCCGCCCAGTCATACCCGGACGCGATCTGGCCCGGCCAGGCGATGGACGTGCTCCGCGCCCTGATCCACGCCTGCTGTGGTGAGCATCTCCGCTTTCCAGCAGGCCTGCAGGCATGATGGGCAAGGGAAAGGGAGACTGTAACGCCCCGTTCTACGGGCGCCGGGGAGTGCCCTCCGTATCACCTGGCAGGGAGCTGCTGCGATCAATCGGTAGCGCCTCATTTACCCATTCCACGATGGCAGTGGCGGGGGAGCCGGGAGTGAAGATCTTCGCAACGCCGATCTTGATTAGCACAGTGATATCGTCGTCGGGGATGACCCCGCCGCCAAACACTACGATATCGGGTGCTTCCTGTTCTTTGAGCAGCTCGATAAGTCGCGCGAAGATCGTCATATGTGCGCCGGACAGCACGGACAGGCCGATCGCGTCGACGTCTTCCTGAATAGCGGCGGTCACGATCTGCTCCGGTGTCTGGTACAGGCCAGTGTAAATGACCTCGACTCCCGCGTCGCGCAGTGCACGTGCCACGACTTTCGCGCCGCGATCGTGGCCGTCGAGACCGGCCTTCGCGACGATAACCCGGATTCTTCTGACCGGAGCTGACTCTACCTGGAGTTTCACGTTTCCACGCACAGAACTTCGGTAGGGCCGCTCGCGCGCATGCACGCCGCCCCAAGTTTCTCGTAGAGATCGTGGAGCAGTTCCCACTGCTTAATCGCGATGTCGGCCGACGTGGGCTTAGCCGGATCCATCCAAGGGTTGATCGAGTAAGTAACATCGAAATAAGTCGGGCGGCACATGACGTAATGCCGGCTGCCGTATGTTCTGGGCATGGATATTCTGCCATTCGCTATGGTGGCTGTCGCGGACCAGCTGCGACAAGGGTGTCGGTAGCTAGGGGAAGGCTGATGATCTGTAGGGCGCAAGCCGTGTTCCTGCTCAGGAGCCGCCACTTGTAGTGGCGGGCAGCTAGCCATAACACCGGCACTCTGAAGTTACTCCTGCTTGCTGAGAACCTGAAATCCCTCGTTGAGGAGCTCTGCGATTTCCGCACACTCTTCCTCGCTTGTGACGAGCGGGGGGAGAAACCACAGACAGCTCTCCCCGATGCTCGTCAGCAGGCCGGAACGTTCGCAGGCGCCGTGCAGAGCACGTACTTTCGCCGCAGGCCAGGGCTGGCCATCCGGCCCTGCAAGGCCGAGCCGCTGCATGAACCCGCCGCCAGGGTGGCTGGGCTTCCCGCCATGACCTGCCCTATCACGTCCTGGGATCGGATGCGGCAGGTGTCATCGTCCGGGTCGGCACCGGTGTCCGGCACTGGAAGACCGGCGACCACGTCGTGGTGGCTACCGCCTATGTTGACGACCAGGAGCCGGCGACGCACGCCGACGGCATGCTCGGTGCCGATCAGCGAGCCTGGGGATTCGAGACGAACTTCGGAGGCCTAGCTCATTACGCCATCGCCCGCGCCAGCCAGCTGCTCCCCAAGCCCACGCACTTGACCTGGGAAGAGGCGGCCTGCAACCCACTGTGCGGAGGCACTGCCTACCGGATGCTGGTGAGTGACCGGGGAGCAAGCATGAAGCAGGGAGACATCGTGCTGATCTGGGGTGCGAGCGGGGGCCTGGGCAGCTATGCCATTCAGCTCGTCCGCAACGGGGGAGGAATCCCCGTCGGGGTGGTCAGCTCGGACAGGAAGGCCGAGATGGCGCGTCGCCTGGGATGCGATCTCGTGATCGACCGGCGCGAACTAGGGCCAGAAACACCCGCCTCGGCCGACGACCAGGCATGGGGCCGGGTCCTGGGCAAGAAGATCAGGAAGGAGTACGGCGAGGACCCGCATATTGTCTTCGAGCACGTCGGCCAGGCCACCTTCGGGACCTCGGTTTTCGTGGTGCGCCGCGGCGGCGTGGTGGTCACGTGCGGGTCAAGCACGGGATACCACCACACTTTCGACAACCGATACCTCTGGATGAGGCTCAAGCGCGTGATCGGCAGCCACGGGGCGAACCTGCAGGAGCAGTGGGAACTCAACCGGCTCATCCAGCAGGGGCGCATCATGCCGACCCTGTCGTCCGTCTACCCTCTTGGCGAGCTAGGTGAGGCCGCACGGCTGCTGCAGGTCAACGACCATGTCGGCAAGATCGGGGTTCTGAGCCTGGCGCCGGAGACAGGGCGGGGTAACCGATCCCGAACTCCGCAGCCGGATCGGTGCGGATCGGATCACCGCGCTAATGCCCCATCCTGTCAGTGGTACGACCCGCCAGTCATCCGGTGCGGACTGACCTTGACTACCGGCGCCGCACCACTGAACCAGTCGGCGGCGCGGATTGCCCGCATCGCGCGCTTTCGCTGTTCGGAATCCATGCGGTCAATGAACAGCACGCCATCAAGGTGATCAGTCTCGTGCTGCAGGCAACGGGCCAGGTGACCGTTTCCCACTACCTGGACAGGGTCGCCATAGGCCGTGTACCCCTTGGCGACGACGTTCAGCCGGCGCTTGGTGTCGAAGTAGAGGCCAGGCATTGACAGGCACCCCTCAGGGCCGTCCTGCTCCTCCTCATCGGGGAAGGCGAGAACCGGGTTGACGATGTGCCCGTCTGCGGTCTCATCGTGAAAGGCGAAGACCCGTAGCCCCACTCCGACCTGCGGCGCGGCAAGGCCGGCCCCCTGCTGGTCATACAGGGTCTCGTCGAGGTCGCGCACTAGTCGGCGCAGCTCGCTGTCGAAAACGGTCACCTCGTCGGCGGGCGTCGTGAGGATGGGGTCGCCGAACAGGCGGACGGGGAGGACTGACACGCCGGGATCTCCTTGCCCTTTGACGGTCTTCTTTGCAAGCAACTATAGTTTGCAAAGTGCCGACAGGACAGCATGACACGCGTAAGGCCGGACTGGGGCAGCATCCAGTCCGCACCGCGCTCTTGGAGCTGCTCCACCGCGACGGCATTGTCACCGCCACCAGCGCGGCCGACCAGCTCGGCGGGAACACCGGCCAGTACTCGTTCCACCTGCGGCGACTCGCTGAGTACGGCGTGATCGAGGAAGTGCCTGCCGGCAGCGGACGCGTCCGGCCCTGGCGCCTGGCGGGGCCGGCGCCAGCCCGGCCCGCCAGGCTGGCCCGTCCTGGCCCTGTCGTTGCTGACCTGAACGAGATAGCCCGCGGCCTGGAGGATGAGAGCTACCACCGCTGGCTTGAGCACCGCCACTCGGCCCCCGAGCACTGGCAGCAAGACGAGGCCTTCAGCCAGGTGCTCTACCTGACACCTGACGAGATGGTGGGACTGGCCAAGGTCGTTCGGGCGCTGATGGAGCAGCACCAGGGCCGCGAGGCCACGCCAGCGGCGCTGCCGCCCCAGGCGGCGCCAGTCGCCTTCGTCATCCGGCTGTTTCCGCTGCTGGGACCTGAAGCCGACCCGACCCCTTAATCCGCACGAACCGCAATGCGCCAGGCCAGGCGCTGCTGCCCTCGGGAGGCCACGTGGTAAGAAGACTGCCGCATTCGCTAGCAGTCCTGGCAAACCTCCAGCTGAGACGCCTTTTTATTGGCCAGGCGGCATCACTGCTCGGGGACGGCATGGTCGCTGTCGCCTTGTCCTTCGCCGTCCTGGACGCAGGCGGGTCCGCGGCCGACCTCGGGTACGTGCTCGGGGCCCGGTCCATCGCGCTGGTGGCGATGCTCCTGGTCGGCGGCGTCATCGCTGACCGCCTGCCACGCCGCAAGATCATGGTCACCGCAGACCTAGCCCGCCTCGCAAGCCAGGCTTGCGCCGCCAGCTTGATCATCACCCACCACGCGCAGATCTGGGAACTCGCGGTCCTGCAGGTACTGCACGGCCTGGCCAGCGGGGCCTTCGACCCGGCCTCAGCAGGCCTCATCCCCGCGATCGCCCCCAGCGACCAGCTCCAGCAGGCGAACGGGCTGCGCGGCCTGGCCTTCTCCGTCGGTAACATTGTCGGCCCAAGCCTCGCCGGGATCCTGGTCGCCACGGTAGGCCCGGATGGGCCATTGCCGCCGACGCGGCCACCTTCGGGATAAGCGCTATGCAGCTCGCCAGGCTGAGGCTTCCTGCACATCAGCCCACGCCGTCCAGACCCTTCTTTCAGGACCTGCGGGATGGCTGGAGCGAGTTCCACTCCCGGACCTGGGTCTGGATAACGGTCGCCTACGCGTCCTCCGCCAACATGTTCCTTGCCGCGCTGCTCGTCCTCGGGCCAGTGGTCGCGAAGGACTACCTGGGCGGCGTAGCGGCCTGGGCCATCTTCACGACCGCGTTGGGCGCCGGCTTCCTGGTCGGAGGGCTGATCGTCTTGCACGTCAAGTCCCGCTACCCCGTCCGGACGGCGGTGGCTGCGGCCGCGGTCTGCGTGCTGCCCACCCTGAGCCTGGCTCTGCGCCTGCCGGTCGCGGTGCTGGCGGCAGCCGCCGTCGTGGCTGGAATCGGACTGACCATATTTAACGCGCTATGGGCAACCGCCATCCAGCAGCACGTTCCCCGTGACAAGCTCTCCCGGGTCAGCGCCTACGACTCGTTCGGCTCCTTCGCCTGCCAGCCAATTGGCCAGGCGGTCGCCGGCCCGATCGCAGCGGGAATCGGCCTTTCTCCCACACTCTGGCTAGCAGGCGGGTTGCAGCTGCTGCTGACACTGGCCACGCTCAGCGTGCCTGACGTCCGGCGTGTGGGAGGCACCGGGCCCACCGAACTTGCACCGGAACCGGGTCTTGCTCAGGCTGGTGAGGCGTAGCGGGGCGCCTTAACCCAGGGCAGCCGCTCCAGCCTGCACTGAAAGGCGCGCATGCCGGTCTTCGGCCTCGGCGGCGAACCGGCCGATGGTCTTGCGGTCCAGGCCCAGGATGTCGGCAGCCTCCCGCTGGGAGCGGCCCTCGCGCAGGAGCGCGTGGACGGCGGCATGGCGCTCCAGGGTGCGCGCGACCAGGACCCGCTCGCGGCCGAGCACGTCCCGCAGCCCGTCTGGCTCCTCCGGCAGCGGCGCGGCGGGGACCTGGCCGGGCGGCGGGCTTCCCCCGTCGCCGGCGGCGGGTGCCTCATGGGCTCCGGCGAGGCAGCCGCGGTGCGCGGCGACGGCCTTCTCGGCGTACTCGCCCAGGCCATGCCACAGGTGCCAGCGGTCCGCGACCTGGACGGCGAGCGGAGCGCCAGCGGAGGCGGCGTCGCAGTACGCCGTCGCGCGGTCCCTGCAGATGACCTCAGCGCCGGGGCGGGCCTTCAGCCACTCCTCCAGGGTGGCGGCCTCGCGGTCGGGCAGCAGGTCGATGACCTTCCCGGACTCGGCGTCGGCGATCACGGTGCCGTAGGCCTGCCCCTTGCGCAGCGCGAAGTCATCGACCCCGGTGACCTGGGGAGCGGCCGTCACCTCGGGATCGGGCAGCGCCATGACCAGCCGCAGGAGCGTGGAGGAATGGACCGGGATGCCCAGGACGGCGGCCAGCCGGGCACCCGCCCGGCCGGCCAGCTCTAGCCCGAGGCGAGCCAGCAGGTCCCGTAGCGGCAGGGTCCGCCGCAGGTAGCGGCCGGTCAGCCCCTCCGCCTGCTCGACGAACGTGGTCCTCGGGCATGCAGGGGACATGCACCGGAACCGGCGCACCGACAGCGCGATCAGCAGCGGGCGCCCGCCGGCCGCGCCGTCTGCCACCAGCCGCCGGTAACGGCTGTGCACCCGCGATGATGCCTGCCCGCACCCCGGGCACCGGGCCTGCGCGCCCCGGACCGACGCGAACGCCACCACCGCTTCTCCGGCGTCAGCCACCCGGCTGAGATCCAGTCCGGCCAGATGCGGGAACAGCATTCCTATCAGCTCTCCGGCCTCAGCCCGGCCGGCCTGAGGATCGCCGCCTTCCAGGGCAGACGGCATGGCAATATGAACCGGCAACGAGGCTCCCCGGCAAAGAGATCTTGGCAGACCTCCGCGTCTTACCGGAGCCTCGTTGCCCCACGCCGCTCGCCTGTTCGATCATGACCAACCCGGAACTTCCGTCCCCCCGTGATCACCCTCAGCAACTGTTCACGAAACTCGCGGAAGAACCCGAAATAGGGGCCAGATCCCAAAACCTCTTCGAACTGATCAAGGTGGCGCCACGACAAGCTGCCCCACTGGGGCCGAAACAAGCTCTGAATCACACACGTTCGCTGAGTAGGCCCGGGGCGCGGTGCCGGGATTGCTCCCGGTCCGTTTCCCCGGACCTCTCGCCGAACCCGCCGTGCGCCTCTCGACGCAACGGGCTCTCCACGGTTCCCGCCGTCAGGCTGGTTCAGCTGTCCAGGGGCTGGGGATCTGGCTGCCGCGATAGCGGTACCGGGTAACCGGGATCGCCGCGATCGGCCGCAGTTCGGTCCCGCCCGCCGCGATCGGCCGCCATTTCCCCGTGGGGCCGACGAGCCAGCGGCGGACGTCCTTCCACTTCCAGCGGTGCCGCTCCATCAGCATGCGGATCACCCGCCACCAGGCGAGGTAGTCCAGCATGCTGAAGGTGGCTTTTGCCACGGCGTGCCGGAAGTAGTTGGCCCAGCCGTGCATGACCTGGTTCAGCCTGGTCAGCACGTACTCCGTGTCCAGCTGTGATGTCCTGGGGGTCAGGGCACGGATCTTCGCCTTCAGCGACCGGACGGGCCGGTCGTCGATGAAGGTGTAGACGTAGTGCTTGCTCGTTCCCCGCTTGCGGCGCCACTGGATGCGGAACCCCAGGAAACTGAACCCCTCGCTCATGTGCGCCACCCGGGTCTTGGCCTCGGAGAACCTCAGCCCTAGCCCGAGTTTCCGGGATAAGTTGATCTTCGGTATGTTCCTGCTGGTCGGTGGCTCGGGGGAAGCGCTCGGGTGTATTACCCATGTCATCGCCTGGGCGCGTAGCGGTCGAGGCCGAAGATGCCGCTGAGCTTGTCCTGGGCCGGCGTTGTTTCGGTGAGCATGCGGTGTGCGCGGGGCCTGCCGCGGTCGCCCTGGTAGAGCAGGATGGCCTCGCTGATGCCCGCGAGTTCGCCGAGCAGGGCGCGGACGGACATGTCCAGGCCGGCGCGGCGGGCTTTGAGCCGCATGAGGTGGGCGATCTGCAGGGCGAGGACGCAGGTGAACACGTGGACGCGGATGTTGTGCTCGGTCCAGTGGAACATCGGGGAAAAGGAGACCGCGCGGGTGTCCTTGAGCTGCCGGAAGCTGAACTCTGCCTCGGACTGGGAGCGGTACCCGGCGACGACGTCGGCTGCCGCCCAGTCGTCGTGGTCGGTGATCAGGATGTGCTTGCCGAAGATCTCCTCTTCCAGGGCTGCGCGGGCGGCGGGGTCCTGGTGCCAGGCCAGGCGCAGGTCTTTTGGCTGGTCACCGGTTAGTTCCCAGCGTATGACGCGGCGCACCCACGGCTTGGCGGTGATCGTCTCGATCTCGGCCCGGACCTTGTCCCGGGACCGGCGGGTCTTGCCGCGGGCCAGGGTAGCGGCCAGGTCGTCGAGCTTGCCGCCGGCCTTGGCCAGGGTGGTCCCGGTGAACCCGCGGGCCTGGCTTTCGTGCAGCTCCGGGGAGTGGGTGAGGATCGCGCGCCGTTCGGCGCCGTAGACCGTGCGGCGGGTGTCGTAGCAGGTCAGGCCATCGAAACGCTCCCTGTCCACGATGCTTCGCGCGGAGGCGGGCAGGCTGGTGAGGTCAGGGCAGTCGCTGGCGGGCACCGACCCGACGTAATGCAGCCCGGAGCCGGCCAGGAACTCGAAGTTGCCCTCGCTGTTCTGGCCGGCGTCGAAGACCACGGTCATGTCCGCGGGATGCTGCCCGCAGGCGGCGGTGACCGCCTCGTACTGGCTGCGCAGCGCCTTGATCATCACGGGGAACTGGGTGACATCGGGCCGGTTCCCGGGGTAGGCGTGCCAGGTCAGCGGGATCCCGCCGTCACGCGTGACCACCAGGCCCAGGCCCACCAGGCGCAGGTCGGAGCGCTTCTGCTTCGCCTTGCCCCGCTGCGCTATCGGCGCCCGTGGATTAGCGGTATCGATGAAGGTCGCGAAGTTCGTCATGTCGAGCGCGACCGACGAGCAGTCCAGCCCGTGCGCTTCCACGATCCGCAGCGCGATCTTGCGGCTTGCCTGGTCCAGGTCCTCCAGCGTGACGGCGTGCATCGCGTCCCAGAACCGCCGGTGATCCAGCACCGTCGCGGGGATCTTCGTGAACCGCGGGGCCGCCGTCCTGGCCCACCAGTCCGCGAAGGCCAGTTTCGAGCACGGCGCCACCACCCGGTTCAGCGCCGCCAGCGCCAGGTACGTCCCGGTGCTGGCCCCGGCATCGGCGCGCCGGGCACCGCAGGCCCCGTCGATGATCTCAGCGACTCCCAGGTCTTCCAGCATGCCCCACACGGCGGCGGACGTCCCGAACTCCCTGTGCTGGACGCGGTCGGGCAGCCCGAGCCCGCCGCCGCGCATCGCCGCGGCCAGTTCCTCCGCGGTCCCCAGGTACTCCTGGGAGGTGATCCGCGGCTTGCCGCCGACCCGGGCGGACTCCACCAGGTAGTAGTAGGTGGCCCCGCCGCGCTTCTTCCCGATCACCGAAGGCATATATGGGTAATACACGCGCGACCGCATCCACGCCAGCACCGACACGCCGTTTCCCCAGGCAGGACCGATACCGCCTGCAAGCCCGTCAGGCCATGATCAACCAAGCCCGGAAACTCGGGCTAGCCCGGCGAGCACGCTGGCGATCTCCTCGCGCAGCGCCGCCGCGTCTTGCCCGCTGCCGTTGACCAGCACGGCGAAATCGTCCGCATAGCGGACGATCCGCCAGGTCGGCAGCCCCTTGCGGCGGCGCGCCGCGCGCCGGTACTCGGTGGACATCGTCCCGCCTTCCTCCCACGGTGCCGTCAGGTGCTCGTCGAGCGCGCTGAGGGCTATGTTGAAGATGAGCGGGGACAGGATGCCGCCTTGCGGCGTGCCGGTGAGCGTGTCGCGGTGCTCGCCAAGCTCGGTGAGCACCCCGGCCTTGAGGAACGCCTTCACCAGCGCCAGCACGCGCTTGTCCTTGACCCGTGCCCGCACCCGCTCCATCACGGCGGAGTGCGAGCAGTTGTCGAAGGCTGCCTCGATGTCCGCGTCCAGCACCCAGCGGTAGCCGCGGGTGCCGTAGTAGTGGATCTCGGCGATCGCGTCCTGGGCGCGCCGCTTCGGCCGGAACCCGTAGGAGGCGGGCTTGAAGCCCGCCTCGAAGACCGGCTCCAGCACCAGCTTCAGCGCGGCCTGGACCACCCGGTCCGCGATGGCCGGTATGCCCAGCCTCCGCAGCTTCCCCGACCCGCCCGGCTTGGGGATCATGCGCTCCCGCACCGGCAGCGGCCGGAACGAGCCGTCCTTCAGTGCGGCCCGCAGGTCGTCCAGGAACCCTGGCACTCCCACCATCTCCTTGACGTAGTCGGTGGTTATCCCGTCCACGCCCGGAGTATTCGCGCCCTGGTTGCCCGCGACCCGGCTGAACGCGACAAGCAGCGTCGCCGGGTCATGCACGAGGCTGAACAGGTCATCGAACCGGCGGCCAGGATCAGCCGCCGCCCAACGGTGAAGCTTGGCCTGCATCCCCGCTACCCGTCCCCTCGCCCATAGCGGGTCAAGGGCCTGGGCGCTGCCGTTCGGCGGCGCGTCTTGCGGCATTACAGCTCCTTCCCTCCTCGAAATCGCTGCCGCCCTTCGCCGTGTGGCCGGCTTTCCCGGCCTCGGACTACTACGGCGGCTCCGCCCCGCCCGGCCATTCGGCAGTCGGCGTGCCTATCCCGGCCAGCGGGCCGGATGCCCGCCGCCGGGAGCCGCACCGGGCGGTTCCCGTGTTCACTGTGGCTCGCTCAGCGGACTAGGAGCCTGGCTGTGTCCCAGCAGCATCGCCATGAGTACACCGCAGGCCTTCCCCATGGCCTCCCGGTACGGCTTTCGTATACCTCCCGGAAGTTCCCGCCGCCTCACGGGCAGCGGTGCGCGCTGCGCCCGGCCCAGATCCGCCAGGTTCGAGCCGGTGGCCCAGGTGAAGGACGTAAAGCGCCGGTTCCTCGCGTACTCCTTTCCGCCACGCTCGCCGGACCCGCCCCATCTGGCAGTACTAGGACGTCCCGGCTTTGTCAGGGCTGCTCCCGCCCTCCCCGCCGCCACGCGGATCAGGCTGCCCCCAGCTTCAGCGGCCTGCTGCGACAGGCCACAGGCGAAGGTCTCTCACCTCCACACGAACCAACAGCGCCTCACGGCGCAAACGGACTTTGTGCCAGAGCCACTTTTCATGGCCACGGACACCCAGCGCCCGTGGTCCGGCTTGACCTGCATGGGGGAAGAAGGGACCATTCTCACCACGTCCTACGCCCGTTCTGGCTAGTCGGGGTCGTAGGGCTCGCGGGTGTCGCGGACCAGGGAACGGCGGCTGTAGTGGAGCTCGGGGATTATCCGCTCGGCCTGGTCGACGAGGCTGGCGAGCATGGTGATGGCGGTGAGGCTGCCGTCGAAGCTATTTATCGGCCCTACGAGAGGCAGCAACGGCCACCCCTGTCCGCCGCCTGTGCGGTCACCAGCACTCGTCGCCCCTGCGGGAGGCAGCAACTGGGCGTACACGCCTGGCGGGTCGACAGACGGGCTGGTATTCATCGCTCTCATGAGGGGCAACGGACGTTGCCGGACGCGACGTCGATCGCCCGGGTGCTTGGTCTTCATCGCCTCTACGAGGGCTACCTTTCACTCGGGGAGGCCGGGCGTACCACTGCCAAGCGAGCCAGATGAAGCAGGTGCTGGCGTTTCCCATGATCCCAGTGGCTCAAGGAGTGGGATGGGTTCGTCTCGGCTTAGTGTTTCTCGTGCTCTTGGCACAGCTCGCCGCAGCCGGTCGCGAACACGGCAACGTCACCGAATGGCTCTTGTTCCTCCTGCTACACGCAGCTGTGCCGTGGTGTGCCCGGCGGCCATGGAGGGTGGCGCAGACGCTTACGGCCCATTCACGGCCGCTAGACAACGGCCCTAGTGCCAGGGAGTCCGGTGGTGCTGCCTCCAGTGACTTGGCCAAGCCCAGCGTAACGTCCCAGACCTGGGCGGTGACCATCCGGCTCGCCCGGCATCCTGGCGTTGAGCCTATCGAAATCTGAGCATCACTCACCCACGCCAGGCACCCTGAGGTCAGACTCGGCCGATTCCGCTTGACACCAGCCTACCTCCGCCCGCACCATGGCCACATGAGATCCCCAATCCGGGGATTTCTCACTGGCCTTCGGGTTCATGTCTGTAGTCGGGGAGATTTCACCGGTGTGAGGGTTCAAATCCCTCCTCGCCCACTGTAGCCGGTGACCAGCGGGAACGCAGGTTGCCGGCTTCGTTGTTTCTGGATACCGGGCGGTATTCGCCTCTTCCCGTCAGCCGGGCACCGCGCCAGGACGCTGGTCCGCTACCAGCAGGCAGTCGATGCCGCCGCCCAGCTCGGCGACGCGCGACGGGAGCGGATCGACCAGGCGTCGCAGGGGATACCGGGGATGCTGTGGGCTGCCCTGGTCCTGGGTGCCGTCATCACCATCGGGTTCCCCTTCTTCTTTGGCATGAAGAGCACGGCTGCCCACGCGCTTGTCATGTTTTCCCTCACGCTGCTCATCGGCGGCCTCCTGCTGGTCGTCTATGAGCTTAACTACCCGTTCGACGCAATTGTCAGGGTCGGTCCCGAGGCATTCAATCTGGCCCTGCAGCGCATGCAGCAATTGTCCTGACGGCCTCCTGACGGCCTAGGCGATCCCGGCGATACCCGTGGGACGGACGCGGGACGGACGCCGACGAGCCGCGCGCCCTCAGCCACCGCGCAGGGCGTTACGGGACCACGATGACTGGGCAGCTCGCATGGCGCGCGAGCCAGCCAGAAACAGATCCCGCCACATGATGCCAGAAATGCCGTGGTGCCCCAATGACCAGCGCGTCCGCGCTGAATTCCTTCGCGACTGCGGCCAGCTCCCTGGCCGCGTGCCCGCGGCGGGTGCGCACGTGCACTTCAAGCTCATCGGGATCGGTAACCTGATCGAGTTCCGTGAGGAGCCAGCGCTCCAGGGAGTCGGCGTCCCGCGCTAGGCCGACGACCTGCCCGGTGAGCGGCTCGCAGTAAACACCGGAAGATGTCACATAAACGATGAGAAGGGGACGTTCGAGTCGGCGTGCCATTCCTGCCGCGTAGGCGAGCGCGTTCCGCGCCGACCCTGACCCATCGTAGCCAACCACAACAGGATGAACGACGCTGCTAGGCCGTGGCGGCCGATAGCCCTGGCGCTTATCGGCACGCGGCCGTTCTCGCGGTCGGTCCTGGCCGGGCCGCCGCTGTTCTGGCTTGCCTTTGGGGTGAGGCTCTTCCATCGTGCCCTCGCGGCCGCACGTTTACGTGGTTTGATTATTACAGCAAATTTACTCGGAGGTTAGGGGGATCGTACACACCCCAAAGCGTGTCTGTGACAAATCGGGGCATTCGTGACCGGCGGGCTGTGCCCTGCGGGGCGGACCTGATGGTGTCCGGGCAGCTACGGTGAGCGTCCGCACCTGCGGTCACAAGAGTGACACTGGTCACGGTAGAACCCCGCGAAGCCACAGAAATCCACTTGTTCGCAAGGGTTGCCACGGCTCGTTCCGGAAAATATGTAACGCCTTTCCCTGCCTGAACCGCCTGGTAGTGGCACCATAAGGGTGTGGTAGCGGAGCAGGCCGAGCCCTACCCTAGGGCAGAAGGCGGGGTCTCCTCCCTCAGGGGCGGGGACCAGAAGTTGGACGCGACCGCGCGCGCCGTCATCGCGAGCGCCGCGGACGCGATAGTCGCCTTTGACACCGACCGGACCGTCATGCTGTGGAACCCCGCGGCGGAGCGCATGTTCGGCTGGACGAGCGAGGAAGTAATCGGCCGCGAGCCGCCGAACATCCCGGAAGAGCTCGCCGCCGAGCACAACGCCGTTCTTGAGCGGGTCCGCGGCGGCGGGCAGATCTCCTTCGCCACCAGGCGGGTGCGCAGCGACGGCGCGCTGGTCGACGTCCGCATCGACACCAGTGCCCTCACGGACCCCGAGGGCGACGTGACCGGCTGGGTCAATATCTGCCACGAGACGGGTGAGGACGACATCGCCCGGCACTACATGGCCGAGCGTGCCCGGGTCGTCCGGAGGCTGGGCGATGTCGTCGCGGACATGAACGCCCAGCGTGATCTGGAGGCGGTGCTCGACCGGATCGCTGCCAGCCTGCGAGAGCTGACAGGTGCCGACGGCGGCGGCTTCGTGCTGATCGAGGATGACCGGCTCAGGCTGGTCTCGACAGCTGGCCTGCCAGCCCGGCTAAGAGGGCGCGTCGCCGCGCTTGACGGCAGCCTGGTCGCCGACCTGATGCGATCCGGCAAGACCGCCATGATGGCAACCGGCGAGTCCGGCGAGTTCGACGACCTGATCTGGTCCGCGCTGCCCGGCCTGCACACCATCGCGCTCAGCCTTTCCCACGTCGGGGGCAGGCCCTATGGCGCGCTGTATGCCCTCTACAGCAGAAGGTCGCTCAGCCATGTCGAGCTCGAGCTGCTTGAGCTGCTCGCCGGGCACGCGGGCGTGGCGCTGACCAACGCCATGGCGTTCGAGGAGGTCGTGCGGCAGCGAGCGCACGAGCGCGCTGTCATCGACGGGTCGGCGGACGGTATCGCCGTGCTGGATCGTGAGGGCCAGGTCCGGCAGTGGAACCCGGCGGCCACCCGCATCACTGGCCTGTCGGCTGAGGCGGTCCTGACCGACGGGCTGCCGTTCCCGCTGCCCGAGGCGGGGGCGCGCCGGACTCACAAGCTGCCAGGCGGGCGCTGGATCGATGTGCTCTGCACCGCTTTTGGCGACGGGAACGAACGGGTCGTCGACTTCCGTGACGTGACGGCGGCCAAGGAGCTTGAGGAGGCCAAGGACCTGTTCCTGGCCACCACGAGCCACGAGCTGCGCACGCCGATCACGGTCGTGCAAGGGTTCGCGAGCACCCTGGCGAGCCGCTGGGACCAGCTGTCGGACGCTGACCGGCGGTCCGCGGTCCGCACCATCGCCGAGCGGGCCGGGTCGCTCGGCAGGCTGGTCGAGCAGCTGCTGCTCGGCGCGCGGGCCGGCGCGGATCAGCTCCCGGTCACCAACGCCCCGTTCGACCTGGCGGCGCTGCTGCGGGCGGCGGTGGTGTCGTTCGGCCCGCTGTCGGACCGGCACCAGGTGGTCGCCGACGTCCCCGCGGACCTGCCCATGGCCTTTGGTGACTCGATGGCGACGGACATCATCGTGGGCCAGCTCCTGGAGAACGCCTTCAAGTACTCGCCGTCCGGTGGCCGGGTGACCGTCCGGGCCACCGTGGCCGGGCAGATGATCGAGGTCACCGTCGAAGATGAGGGGATCGGCATCGCGTCTGGCGACCACGAGCGCATCTTCGAGCGGTTCGTTCAGGGGGAGACCGGCAACAGGCGTCGGTTCGGCGGCGTCGGGATCGGCCTGTACATCGTCCGCAGGCTGGCCGTCGCCCAGCAGGGCACGGTAATCGCGCGGTCCCGGCCCGAGGGCGGAACCGCGATGATGCTCAGCCTCCACGGTTATTTCTCGAAGTAATTTTGGTAACGGAGCGTGATTGACCCCTGGTCCAAGCGGAAAGGTTGCTGAGCGTAACTAGTCCGTTACCAATGGGGGATCGTTGCGTCTGCGCACCATGCTTGGCACGCCGGCGGCCGGGGTACTCGCCCTCACCGCTGTCACCGCTCTCACCGCGGCCGCCGCTCTCACCGCTCTCACTGCGGCCGCCGCCACCGCCTTCACTGCGGCCGCCGCCACCGCAGTCGGCCGGCCGTCCGTCGCGAGGCCGCCTGTCGCCAGCGCGACACGGGTGCCCGGCGCGCGGGAGGCATGCGTACAGCCGTCTCGGCCCCTCGTGGAGCAGTGCCAGCTCCTCGTCGGCACGGTCAGGCCGCGGATCAGGCAGGGCATGCAAAGCGCCGTGTCGCGTGGCGTGGTGACCGAGCCGCTGACCCCGGCCGACCTGCGCAGCGCGTACGGGCGCACTCAGGCGGCGCGGACCGGGGGAATGGGCGAGACGGTCGCGGTCGTGGACGCCTTCGGGGATCCGTACGTCGCCTCGGACCTGGCACGCTATCGCAAGCTAGCGGGCCTGGGTGAGTGCTCAGGCGGCGACTGCTTCACCATCCTCAACCAGGACGGCGGCAGCGAGCCGCTCCCGTCGGCGGCCGGCGTCGGCTGGGCGGACGAGACCGCACTCGATGTCGAGATGGTCGCGGCGATCTGCCCGAACTGCCGGATCGTCTTGCTCGAGGCCAAGTCATCGAGCCTGGCCGACCTCGGGACCGCAGTGAACTCGGCGGCGCGGGTGGCCAGGTTCATCTCCATCAGCTGGACGGGTACCGACTTCCCCGGTGAGTCCCGCTACGACACGATGTACTTCGATCACCCGGGCGTGGCGATCGCGGTCGCATCCGGCGACTTCCGCTACGGGACCGGGTACCCGGCGTCATCCCAGCTCGTGACCTCCGTCGGGGGCACGTACCTGTACACCGACGGCTCCGCCCGCGGCTGGTCCGAGGTGGCCTGGAATGGCCAGTCCACCGGTGCCGGAACGGGTACCCAGTCAGGCTGCTCCTCCGGCGAGCCGAAGCCGGCCTGGCAGTCCGACCCGGGCTGTGCCAACCGCACGGAAAACGATGTGGCTGCCGTCGCGGACGCCCCCGGCGGCGTGGAGTTCTACTCCAGCGCCATCGAGTGCGGGGGCACCTGCCAGGCCTTTGGCACGAGCGTCGCGACGCCGGTCATCGCCGCTGTTTACGCGCTCGCGGGCACGCCACGGGCCGGCACGTTCCCGGTCCAGTACCCATACCTGGACCCGGCCGGGCTGCACCACGTCACGTCCGGGTCTAACGGGACCTGCGAGGCCAGCCGCCGCTACCTGTGCGACGACGCCTACAGCCTCGCCGACGGCTACAACGGCCCTGATGGCATGGGCACCCCGGACGGCACGGCCGCGTTCACCGCTCCGGCGACCAGGGCCATGGTGTCGCTCATCAACCCTGGAAGCTACGACCTCACCGCAGGCCTGGCCTACCACCTGCCGGCGATCAGGGCCAGCGACTCGGACACTGGTCCTACCGCCCGGCCCGAGTCGCTCACCTTCTCGGCGACCGGGCTGCCGGCGGGGATGTCCATCAGCCCGTCGACCGCGGTGATCAGCGGGACTCCGGCGGCGTCGGACGCCACAGTCAAGGTCACGGTGCAGGACGAGGCGGGTGCGGGGAGCGCCATAACGTTCCGTATCGCGGCCGTTCGATCCCCGCTCGGTAGCTACCATGGCGCCCCTGGCGAGGTCAGGCTAGACCTGGCGCAAATGTGCCTGGATGAACGGGGCGGCCAGACCGGGAAAGGCAACCCGGTGCAGGTCTGGCGCTGCACCGGCGACCGGGCGCAGCGCTGGGAATTCCAGCCTGGCGCCATGCCCGGCGGCACCGGGGAGCTCATGCTCGACGGCCGATGCCTTGACATCGAGGGCCAGGCTACCAGGGCCGGATCGGTGGCCGGCCTGTGGCCGTGCACCGGTGAGGCGAATCAGCAGTGGCTGATCACGGGAGACGCGGGCGAGCTGTACAACCCGGCCTCCAGGATGTGCCTGAACGACCCAGGCGGGGCGCGCGACGGATTGCAGGTCGACATCGACTCCTGCAGCCGAACCCGGCAGGAGTCATGGACGCTCCCGGCCAGCCCGATCACGAGTGGCATGACCGGCAAGTGCGCGGACGACTTCGGCGGCAGTCACGCGAACGGCGACCGCGTCGCGATCTACTCCTGCGACGGGACGGCAGGCCAGCGGTTCACACTCGGCCTGGATGGCACGATACAGATCGGCGGCAAGTGCCTGAACATCACCGGCAGTTCGGGCAACGACGGGACCCCAGTACAGCTGTGGAGCTGCGACGGGGCGGCGAACGAGATCTTCCGCGTCAGCTCGTTCGGGATGCTGCACAACCCGGGGCTCCGGCAAGTGCCTCGCTGACCCCGGGGACTCGACGGCCAACGGCACGCAACTCGTCATCGAGGACTGCTACGGCCAGCCGGGAGAGATCTGGGAAATGAGTTTAGCCCCGGGGGGATATTTAGCCCCGGGGGGACGACCCCCCTGGCGACCCCCCGGCTCAAGGGGGGCGCCCCCCTGACACCCCCCTGCCCAGGGGAACCCGCAAAGACCGCGGGCCCCCGGGCCTTCCCGCCTACCGGGCTGGGGATGAGCCCTGTCCGCCTACGACACGGCCCACACCTCGCCGGGCTCGCCGTAGCAGTCCTCGAGCTCCAGCTTCGCGCCGTTGGCGCTGCTGTTGTTCGGGACGGCCAGGCACTTCTGCGACACCAGGTTCTGGATCTGGCCGTAGGCGCTAATGCTCCACAGCTCCGCCGTTGAGGTGGGTCCCTCGGGGCAGGCGTATTCCTTGATCGCCGTGCCGTCGTTGATGCCCCCGCCCGCGTTGTACAGGCACTCGTTGCCGAACTGCAGCGACCCGTCCAGGCCGAGGGTGACGCGCTGCGAGGTGGACGTCGAGCAACTGGTGGAGATTGCCGCGCCGGCGCTGGCCGCCAGGCACTTGCCGGCCAGGCCTGACGTGACCGGGCTGGCCGGCACCATCCATGCCTGGTTGTAGCCGCCAGTGCAGGGCTGCACCGTGAGCTGCGTGCTGTTCGTCTTGCTGGACTTGGGGTCGCTAAGGCAGTCGCCGCTCGCCGGGTTGTAGATCTCGCCCGCGTACCCGACCAGCTCCCACAGCTCGCCAGTGGCGTAGTTGCAGGTGGCCAGCCCGACTAGGCGGTAGCCCGCGGAGTTCTTCGAACCGAGGACGTATAGGCACTTGCCGTGAACCGTGATCCGCCCGGGGTTGCCTGGGGATTGCGGCATGGCGTACGACCAGGTCTCCGACGCGCTGGCCCCGCAGGTGTAGATCGAGATCGGCGCGTCGACGTGGGTGTCGTTGTAGCCGTCGTTCATGCACTTGTCGTCAAGGTCGAGCTTCACCTGGCCGGAGTCGGCGTGGTAGTCGGTGCTCATCGCCTTGACCGTCGCGATGCCGAAGCTGATCGTGGCGCTCGCCCCGGTCCCGCCGGCCCCTTCCTTCACGGTGACCTTGACCGTGCGGTTGACCGGGGTCGCGGAGAGCGTGCCGGAGATCGCGCCGGTGGCGGAGTTGATCGTGAAGCCGGATGGCAGCTCGCTCGCGGAGTAGGTCAGAATCGGGCCGGACGCGCTGTCGTAGGCCTTGATGGCCGGCAAGGAATAGTGACTTCCCGCCTGCAGGTCATAGCTACCCGGGTTGACAACCGACACGATGTCGCCGGTCGCGGGCGTGAAGGCGCCGACGCCGTTCGGGGTGCCCAGGCCGGTCGGCCCGTTGTAGCCGTTGCTGAGGCTGTCGGCGGCGTTGCACAGGTACAGCCGAGTGGACTCGCAGGTGCCGATATGCCCGCTGGTGACCCGGTTGAAGTCGGTGGTGCCCGCGTGCTGGTACAGGTAGCTGACCGGGTACGTGTCCAGCTCCGGGGTGCCCGCGAGGGCGTACGTCGCCGTGATGATGGGGGTGGCCACGCTCGTGCCGTAGACCGCGCAGTCGTTGTCCTCGCCGAAGGCGCCGGTGTAGCCGTCGCAGTCACCCGAGCTTGAGTACACGTCGATCCCGTACGGGGCGTCCGCCACCGCGGCGACGTCGTTCTGCGTGCGGTTGGTGCAGCCCGTGTCGGTCTGCCAGGACGGCTTACCCTCACCTGAGGAGCAGCCTGCCGCGGTCCCCGTCCCCGGGCCGGTGGACTGGCCGGCCCAGACGGACTCGGTGTAGCCGCGGGAGTCGCTGCTATTGGTCAGGTACGTGCCGCCGACCGACGTGACCAGCCCAGAGGACCCCGGGTAGGTGGCGCCGAAGCCGTAGTCGCCCGATGCGAACGACATCGCGACGCCTGGGTGGCTGAAGTACATCGAGTCGTACACGTTCTCGCCGGGATAGTCGGCGTTGCTCCAGCTGTTGGAGATGAACTTGGTGACCTTCGCCGCCGAGTTCTCCGCCGTGCCCAAGTCGGTGGTGAACGATGAGTTCGCCTCGAAGAGGTCGATGTGGCAGTTAGGGCAGATCGCCCAGATCATCTCCACGTCGAGCGCGGTCTCGTCTTCCCAGGACAGGTTCTCGCCGGTGGGTGCGGCCGGCAGTGGGGAGGCCTGGCCCTTCTCGTTGAGCACGGTGATGCAGCCTGCCGTGGTCCCGATGCCGGTGACCGAGTTTGCGCAGCCTTCCCCCGGGGCCCAGTTGTTCTGGTAATTCCTCAGGTCGGTGCCGATGTTCGGGTCGCCATAGGCGTCTACGACTGCGACCGTCTCGCCTGTCCCGTCATCCTCCGACGCGCTGGTCAGCCCGTAGGCGGCCTGCAGGTCCGTCGGTCCGAGGGGCCCCCGATCGTCAGTGCCTTGGTGGCGGCACTGCCCGGGCGGATCGCGGTGCCCGCCGACTTCTTGTCGTGGCTAACGAGCACCTGGCACTGCATCTGCAGCAGCGACGCAGGCTTGGGGCAGGCCTGGGTTCCCGGTGGGACATCCATCGCCTTGGCTGTCTCGGGTGACAGCGTGTCAGCTGCCATCGTGTCTGGCGCCACTGTCGCGGGTGACTCGGTGGCGGCGGAACTGGCTGGTGATGAAGTGGGCAGGATGGGGGCTGCGGCGGCACTGGTTGCTGCCAGGCTTGAAAGTCCGAGCAAGCAGGCGGTGACCGCTCCGGCACGCATGCCGAATCGACGCAATGGATCTCCTCGGGTCAGGGAGGGCGACGCCTGCAGGCCGCGGTATCGCCTTGAGGGCGGCGGCACAGGCATCATAGAAAGTCGGGACACAATTCTTAACATATTATTAAGGATCGCGCCAACGCTTTTACCCGATTGCGATCAAAATTAAGCAGATGGCTACAGTCGTGCCTTTTCGCGGTGGCGAGGCTCGCCGCCGGTCGCGGCCAGGTACTCGTCGATCACTCCGGGGACATCCGCGCTGTCGCGCAGGATCTCGCCGGCTTCCATCCAGATGACCCGAGTGCAGCTCTGCTCGATCTCGCCGAGGTTGTGCGCGACGAGGAAGACGGTTCCCGCCTCATCGCGCAACTCCCTGATCCGGTCATGGCTCTTCGCCCGGAAGGACGCGTCGCCAGTGGCCAGCGCCTCGTCGATCATGAGGATCTCGTGGCTCTTGGCCGCCGCGATGGCGAACCGCAGGCGCTGCGCCATGCCGGTGGAGTAGGCGCGCATCGGCAGGTCGACAAAGTTGCCGACCCCGGAGAAGTCCACAATGTCCTGGTAGCGCGCCTTTACCTCGGCGGTCGGCATGCCCATCGCCAGGCATCCGAGCACCACGTTGCGCTCTCCGGTCAGGTCATCGAGCAGGGCGGCGTTGACGCCGAGCAGCGCGGCCGAGCCAGAGGTGTACACGGCTCCTTGCTCAGCCGGCAGCAGGCCAGCGATGGCGCGCAGCAGGGTGGACTTGCCAGAGCCGTTCCTGCCGATGACGCCCACCACGTCGCCGTGGTTGACCACGAACGAGATGCCGCGGATCGCGTGCACCTCGCGGATGGACGCGCGCTTCTGACGGCGCACCAGGCGCATCAGGGACGTGGCTGCCGTGCCCTTGTTGCCGCCCGCGCCGTAAACACGGTAGACCACATGCAGGTTGTCGACGACCACGGTGGGGTCAGCCACAGCGCTTCTCCGGTTTGCTCACGGGCGGGGATCTCATCCTAGAGGGTAGCCTGCCCGGCTACCTGCGGCTGTCGGGGCGCTGCGCACAGGATGACTCATCTTACACCGATGAAATACCCTGTTCACGGTTTCACCCCGTTCCCAGTGGGCATTTTCCGATTCGTACCGGGATCGCTGAAGTTCAACGGCCGGGGACGGGGTGGGGCTCATGGAGGTGTCTACGTCGAGCGAGCTGGTGCTCCCGTACACGGCCTCTAGCGTCGGTGTAGCACGCCGCCGCCTCATCGGCGACCTGGCTGTCGCGGGAGTCTACGAAGTAGCGGTGTCCGACGCCGCGCTCGTGCTCAGCGAGCTCATTAGCAACGCATTGCGGCACGCGACTCCGCTGCCAGGCTTTACGTTGCGGGCCTGCTGGCGGGTCCTGGGCGACGCCGTCGAGGTCGCGGTCAGCGACGGGGGCGGGGAGACCGTCCCTACGGTCAACGAGCCGGTCGGCTGGTCGGTCGGCGGCCGCGGACTGGGCATCGTGGACCGGCTGTCAGCGCGCTGGGGGGTGTCCGACGAGGGCGGGGAGACCACCGTCTGGGCGCTCTTGCAGGTAGTGCATGACGACCCGGAACGTCTGGTCGTGGGGACTGTGTCCTCGGCAGGATAGGGACCCTGTCGGCGGGTACGGGACTGTGTCAGCGGGGCGGAAGCCGGAGGCTTAAGCACGGTCCGAAGTGGTGATAACTCCGGCGGGACGACATGAGTTCGGGGGATTCGTGTCCGAGTTCTACGGTGTGGATAGTGAAGTCGGACGGCTGAGGACAGTGCTCGTCCACCGGCCAGGGCCGGAATTGCGGCGGGTTACGCCGAAGCACGCGGGGGGGCTGCTGTTCGCGTCATTGCCCTGGGCCGAGCGCGCCCAGGAGGAGCATGACGCCTTCGCGGAGGCGCTGCGAGGTCAGGGCGTGGCGGTGCTCTACCTCACAGCACTGCTGCAGGACGCCCTTGAGTACGAGATGGCCAGGAAGCAGGCTGCCGAGGCGGTGCTCGGCGACGCGAGACTAGGGGATGAGCTTCGCGGCCAGTTGCGGGCCTACCTAGAAGACTTGTCTCCCGAGGAGTTCGCGCAACTGCTCATCCTCGGCCTCGCGCGTGGTGAGTTCAGTGGCGGCCGGGGAGCGGTCTTCGGCCTGCTCGATGCCTGGGACTACGTCATCGACCCGCTACCCAACCTGGTGTTCGCACGGGATACCAGCGTGTGGATCGGCGACAGCGTGGCGGTCGCCAGCCCGCGCGGCCGGCGAGCGGAGGCCGAGATCGCGTCGATCATCTTCGCCCACCACCCGCAGTTCAGCGGGACCAAGCAGCTTTACGCCCGGCATGGAACGGCTGACGGGCGGCGACGTGCTGCTGCTCGGACCTGGCGTGCTCGCGATCGGCACCGGCGGGCAGACCTCACCGGCGGGCATGGAGCGACTGGCCCGCCAAGTGTTCCACGCCGGGTTCGCGCACACGGTCCTCGCGGTACTGACCGACGCGCCGGGCATCACGCAGCCCGGGGGCACCTGCCTGGACACGCTATGCACGATCGTCGGCCCGCAGACCGTGGTGATGCGTCCGGCCGTCGCCTACTCGCTCGTCGCCAGGACGATCACCCAGCATGGTGAGGGGCTGCGCATGTCTCACCCGCAGCCCTTCCTGGCGGCGGCCGCGCAGGCCATGGGAATCGACCAGCTGCGGGTCATAGAGACTGGGATCGGCTCCCACCATGGCCGTGGCGCGGGCGGTCCCGCCGGCGTCGCGGCGCCTGGAGCGGCCTGGCACGGCACTCGGCCAGGGCCGCAGTGGTCAGGAGCACAGTGGGAGGACGCCTGCAACCTGCTGGCGCTGGGCCCCGAGACGGTGATGTCCTACGAGCGGAACGTGCTGACTAACGCACGCCTGGAGGCGGAGGGCATCGAGGTGATCCGCGTTCCCGGTGGCGAGTTCGCCGGGTGCCGTGGTGGCCCCAGGGCGATCTGCTGTCCGCTGGGCCGGGAACCAGCCACGATGCCTGAGTCCGTCGCGGCCTGACGGGGTTGCCCTCGGCCCGGTAGCTGAGGTCGGCAGGAGGTCGGCAGGGGGCGTCCCCCGGGGAAGATCGGATATGGTTCCTGCCGTGGAGCTTAATATCTCAAGTCGATCTCAGGGGGATCACGTCATCGTGACCGCCGCTGGGGAAATCGACCTCTATACCGCTCCGAAGCTGCAGGCTGACCTCGCCGCGATCATCAGTGACGGCGCCCCGGCCGCCCGGGTCGTCATCGACATGTCCGGCGTGGAGTTCTGTGACTCTACCGGCATGAACGCCCTGCTGTCCGCCCTGCGGCAGGTCCGCAAGCGGGGCGGCGAGCTGGAGCTCGCCGCGCCCCGGCCGGCCATCCGGAAAATCCTCCGGGTAACCGGGCTGGACGCAGTGTTCACCATCACGCCGGAGGCCTAGCGGACTAGCATCGGCAGCCGTAGGCTGAGCGCGGCTGGGTGTTAGCCGCGCGGGAAGGCACTGGATGACACAGGGTCCCACAGCGCGGCTTGCCATCGTGATCCCGGCCTGGAACGAGGCCGACAGGATCGCCGACACCGTGGCCGCCGCTATCACTTTGCCCGGAGCCGACCTGGTCGTCGTCGTCGATGACGGCTCCCGCGACGGTACGGCACGCATCGCCAGGCAGGCAGGAGCCCTGCAGTTGCGCCACGCCAGGAACCGGGGCAAGGCCGCGGCGATGGAGACAGGGGCGGAGGCCGTCCGGCTGGCGGACCAGCGTGATGGCGTGTCCCGCGCGCTGCTCTTCCTCGACGCTGACCTCGGCGCGACGGCGGCCCACGCCGGGCCACTAGCGGATCCTGTCCTTGCCGGAGCGGCGGACATGACCATCGCCGCGTTCACCACGCGGGTCAAGCTCGGCGGCCATGGCCTCGTCGTAGGACTGTCGGCGAAGGGCACCCGCCGGGCGATCGGCTGGGCTCGGCCCAGCCCCTCAACGGGCAGCGCTGCCTCACCCGGGCCGCCTTCGACGCCGCGCGCCCGCTGGCGCGCGGGTTTGGGGTCGAGACGGCACTCACCATCGACCTGGTCCGCAAGGGATACCGGGTGACCGAGGTCGAAGTCGACCTCGACCATCGGGCCACCGGCACTGACCTGCGCTCGCAGGTGCATCGCGCCCGCCAGTGGGCCGACGTGGCCCTCGCGCTGCTTTCCCGTCGCAATCAGTAACCGCTATACTGCTCTGCGTGATATCAGTAGCGCTGTCTCTGCTAGCAGTAGTGGTCGCGGGAGTAGGACTATGGGTCGCGACGGGGGAGCAAGGGCGTTCGGGAAAGCGAACATGGGGGCGCAAGCCGAAGCCAGCCGGCGACGCCTTGTCCGCCGACGGTGACGATCCCGGGACGCCTGACCTTGCTGGCCTGCGCGAAGTGGCGGTCATCAGGTACGACGCGCTGCAGACGATGTCGGGGCAGTTGTCGTTCTCGCTCGCCCTGCTGAACTCCCGCGGCGACGGCATCGTGCTCAGCTCCATCAACGGCCGAGCGGAGACCCGCACCTACGCCAAGATCATCGTGGCGGGCAAGGGCGAGCAGGAGCTTTCGCCTGAGGAGGAGGAGGCGATCCGCGTCGCCCGGCTCGGCCAGGGGCTGAGCGCCTCCGTCGGCGCGGCCCGCAAGCGCGAGGCGCTGCAAAGCTGAGCTGTCGAGGCCTTGCCTCAGGCAGGCTGAGCGCCCGCGCCCGCTACTGTTGGCCCATGCGTTATGCCTACCTTGGACCTGAGGGGACGTTCACCGAGGCGGCGGTTGCGAGCCTGCCGGAGGCGGCCACCGTTGCGGCTGTGCCGTACCCGTCCGTTGGGGCGGTGCTGACGGCGGTACGCACCGGCGAGGCCGAGCGCGGCGTGGTCCCGGTAGAAAGTTCCGTCGAGGGCATCGTCACCGCCACGGTAGACGACCTCGCCAGCGGCAAGGACCTGCTCATCGCTGGGGAGACCCAGCTCGGCATCGAGTTCGCGCTGCTAGCGGCTCCTGGAACGACGCTCGCCGACATCAAGACGGTCGGCGGTCACCCGCAGGCCCAGCCACAGTGCCGCCGGTGGCTCACGGCCAACCTGCCCGCCTACGAGTGGGTGCCGCAGGCCTCCAACGCCGAGGCGGCCAGGCAGGTCGCATCGGGGAACCTTGATGCGGCACTGGCGGGTGCCTTCGCCGCGTCCAAGTACGGCCTTTCCGTTCTCGCCCCCGGCATCCATGACCGGTCCAACGCGGTGACGCGGTTCCTCGTCGTGACCCCGCCGGGCGAGATTCCGCCGCGCACCGGGTCGGACCGGACCTCGCTGGCGGCCTTCCTGCGGGAGGATCACCCCGGCGCGCTGATGGAGATCCTCACCGAGTTCGCGGTGCGCGGTGTCAACCTGACGACGATCCAGTCGCGCCCGACCGGGGAGGGACTGGGTAACTACTTCTTCTTCATCGACTGCGAGGGCCACATCGACGACACCAGGGTCGGTGAGGCGATGGTGGGCCTGCGCCGGGTGTGCGCCGAAGTCCGGTTCCTCGGCAGTTACCCGCGTAGCGGCGGCGGTCATGCCCACGTCCGCCCCGGCGCATCCAACCAGGAGTTCGCCGAGGCCCTCGCCTGGCTCGGCCGCCTTCGCTTCGGCCGGGCCTGAGTTACCCGTGGGACGACCGACCGCCTCTGGCGAGGATCAGGCCGTCACAGGTAGGGGCCGGAGACCCGGTGCGGCGGTTCCTGCTCGGCTGGCATCAGGCCAGGCGGAAGCGCCCTGCGCATCTGCTCAAGCTGGGCGCGGGCGGCCATCTGCTGGGCGAACAGCGTGGTCTGGATGCCGTGGAAGAGTCCTTCGAGCCAGCCAACCAGCTGTGCCTGCGCAACCCGCAGCTCCGACTCGCTGGGCAGTGAATCGTCGGCGAACGGCAGGGACAGCCGCTCCAGCTCTTCGACTAGCTCCGGCGCGAGCCCGTCTTCCAGCTCCTTGATCGAGCTCTTGTGTATCTCCTTGAGCCGGGCCCGGCTCTTCTCATCCAAAGGCGCGGCCCTGACCTCCTCAAGCAACTGCCGGATCATGCTGCCGATGCGCATCACCTTCGCGGGCTGCTCAACCATCTCAGTGATCGGGCGCTCGCCGTCGGCGATCTCGCCTTCACCGTCACTGTCTTGGTCGGCACCGATGGCGAGGGCATCCGGGCCGACCACGACGACCTGCGGCCTGCCCGGCCGTTCCCCTGGGCTCATTTCGTCGCTCATGCACGTCAACCTACCGGGTTCGCAAGGTTACCGCGCGGCCAGGAGGATCTTGCCGATGTGGCTGGACGCGGTCATGATCCGGTGCGCCTCGGCGGCGTCCGCGAGGGGCAGCACCGTGTGGATGATGGGGCGGATCTCGCCCCGCTCGACAAGGGGCCAGACGTTTTCGCGGACCGCCGCGACGATCTGCGCCTTCTGCTCCGCCGGGCGTGCCCGCAAGGTGGCCGACAGCACCGACCCGCGCTTGGCCATGAGTGTGGCCAGGTTGAGCTCGGCCTTCACCCCGCCCTGCATGCCGATGATCACCAGGCGGCCGTCGGCCGCGAGGGCGTTCACGTTCTTGCCCAGGTAGGAGGCGCCCATGATGTCGAGAATGACGTCCGCGCCGTGGCCGTCCGTGGCGCTTTTCAGGGCCTGGACGAAGTCTTCGTCCCGGTAGTTGATTGCGATGTCCGCGCCGAGCTCGCGGCAGGCATCCAGCTTTTCCCTCGTTCCGGCCGTCACCGCCACCGTCGCGCCCGCCTGCTTGGCAAGCTGGATGGCCATCGTCCCGATCCCGCTCGACCCGCCATGCACCAGGAATGTCTCCCCGGCCGCTAGGCGGGCGTCCATGAACACATTGGAGTACACCGTGCACGCGACCTCGGGCAGCGCCGCGGCCTCCACCAGGCCGACGTTCTTCGGCACGGGAAGCAGCTGGCCGGCTGGCACCACGACCTGGGTCGCGTACGCGCCGCCTGCCAGCAGGGCGCAGACCTCGTCGCCTTCCTGCCAGTCTTCGACGCTTTGGCCTACTTGCGCGATGGTGCCCGAGCACTCCAGACCCGGGTAGGGCGACGCGCCCGGCGGCGGGTCGTAGAACCCTTGGCGCTGCAGCAGGTCGGCCCGGTTGACGCCGACCGCCGCGACGTCGATGACCACCTCGCCGGGGCCGGCGCCCAGATCAGGGACCTCGGTCAGGCGGAGCACCTCGGGCTTTCCGTACTGGGTGATGACGACGGCGTGCATGGTCTGCCTCCGCAGTGGTTCCGTGGCGATTTCGGTGCCTGTTCGGTGCCCGCTCAGTGGTTGTGAGCTGGATCTCTGAGGGAAACAGTATGGCAAGGGCAGTTCCGTGCTCTAGGCTCGGCTGCACGTGCTAAATCGTGTTCGACTGAACTCGTATCGTGACAGGCTGCACGTGCCGACCATAAGATGTACGAACCTGACCACCGATGAGCCAGATCCTTACCGCAAGATGATGGCCGCGAGAGGAGCAGGCGGGACCCATGGGACACAACGACTTCGACAACCTCGATGGCGGCCAGCAGGATGACGACTACCAGGCTGGCGACGCTTGCGCGGCCAGCGCTGGCGTATTTCCCAAGCTCACGCCACGGACGTTCCCAGATGAGGACGACATGGCCTGCGCCGAGCCGGAGGAGGTGCCCGTCATGGAGCAGCTCCAGAATTCCTACCCGCCGCCGTCCTATGGCCCGCCGCCTTCTTATGACCTCCTTGCCGAACGGTCCCTCCCCCAGTTCCAACCCACCTCCTACTCTCCTGCCAGCCTCGGTGCCCCCGGCGTCCTCGGTGCCCTAGGCGGCCTCGGCGCCCCTGGCGTCCACGGGTCGCCGCGGGCGCGCGGTGAAGCCCCGCCACTGCCGCCGCTGCCGTCGCCCAGCGGAGTCCAGCCCAGCGGAGTCCAGCCGGGGGGAGCGCGCAGGGAAGCAGGATACGGAATCGATGCCCTGATACCCGGGCCGTCTCCGTCGCAGACAGGGCCCTTCCCCGCTCAGCCGTGGACCGTTCAGCCGTGGGCCGTTCAGCCGGGGGCCGTTCAGCCGGGGGCCGTTCAGCCGGGGGCCGTTCAGCCGGGGGCCGTTCAGCCGGGGGCCGTTCAGCCGGGGGCCGTTCAGCCGGGGGCCGCTCAGCCACCGGTATTTCAGCCCCCCGCGCCGCGGCCCCCCGCACTTGCGCCTCAGCCGGCTCCGCCCATGCGAGCCCAGTCGCTGCCCGCACCGCCCATGACGGCTCAGTCGCGGGCCCGGCCGTCGTTCCCCGCGCCAGGAGCGGACTTCGGGCTCGACAGCGGGCCGGTAGTCGCCGAGTCGTCCGACGTGCTCACCGCGGAGTGGCTGCTGCATGGCAGGCGAGCGCAGCCTGGTCCCGGCTGGCGGCGCACCCTGTACCGGGCCTCCGGCGGGCTGATCAAGGTTGGAGAGTCGGCGGCTGACCTGCGGCGGCGAGACCTGGTCAACCGGGTCCGCACGCCTGTCGCGGGCGGCCACCACCGGGTCGCTGTGATGAGCCTCAAAGGTGGTGTCGGCAAGACCACGACCGCCGTCGGGCTGGGCGCCACGCTCGCCTCGCTGCGCGGCGACCGGGTGGTCGCGCTGGACGCCAACCCCGACCGCGGCACGCTGTCGGACAAGGTACGGCTGGAGACCTCGGCGACCGTCCGTAATCTGCTGAACGAGCGCTCCCAGATCCGGCGGTACGCCGACGTCCGGCAGTTCACCTCGCAGGCGTCGAGTCGGCTGGAAATCCTGGCGTCCGACCGGGACCCGGGAGTATCAATCGAGTTCGACGCCGACGACTATCGGGAGGTGTCCCGGGTCATCGAGCACCACTACTCGATCGCCATCACCGATTGCGGAACCGGCCTGCTGCACTCCGCCATGTCCGGCATCCTCGAACTAGCCGACCACATCGTCCTAGTGAGCTCACCGTCGGTCGACGGCGCACGCAGCGCGAGCGCCACCCTCGACTGGCTGGAGGCCCACCAGTACAGCGACCTGGTGCGCAGCGCCGTCGTTGTGGTCTCCACCATCAGGCCCCGGTCCAAGTCCACCGTGGACCTGGACCGCCTGGAGGCACACTTCGCCTCGCGCTGCCGGGAGGTGGTCCGCATCCCGTACGACACGCACCTGGAAGAGGGCGCGGAGGTCGAGCTCGACCTGCTCTCCACCGCCACCCGTGACGCCTACCTGACCCTCGCCGCGACTGTGGCCGACGGCTTCGGGGTCCCCAGGCGCGCTCATGTGCGGTCAGCAGGCCCGTTGCCGTAAGGTAGGTGCGACCAGGAGAGCTCGCCTAGTGGCCGATGGCGGCGGTCTTGAAAACCGCTGTGGGGGCAACCTCACCGTGGGTTCGAATCCCACGCTCTCCGCTCCTGCCTGTGGAACGGTCTCTGACTAGCGGTTTCTTCGTGTCGCTCGCTTGCGTTGGCTGTCGCTCGTGTGCAGCCGAGAGCGGGCGTCAGCTGGATGATCGTGCTGTGCGGAACTGGCTGGTGTGTGCGCCTGGGACTCGTCAGCGCTTGGTGAAGACGTACCCGTCGCAAGGGTCGTCCGGGTCCATCTGCAGGCACAGGCCCTGCTGGCTACCGGTATCCCACGTGGTCATCTCCACCAGGCCCGTGCAACTGCCCGGGGGCGACACGCTCGTGAACCACAGGTCCAGCAGGTTGTCCGGGCTGCCCGCCGTGGGCGGCGGGTAGTCGCCACTGTTGTCGTCGAGCTGCCACCTGCCGGACCCGGACAGGGTCCCGCACGTCGGGTTCGCCTTGCCGTAGTTGAAGTTCGTCGCGGTGAACTCGTTGCCGCCTGTGAAGGTGATTGACGCGCCGTCCCCGCTGACCCACGTCTCGGGCAGGGCCGCGAGGTTAACGCTTGGCTGCTGCGGGCTGGGACCGAAGCTGGCGCAGCTCGTCAGCAATCCAGTCGCCAGCCCACCCGCGGCCAGGACCATCGCCCGCGCCCCACTGCCCTGGCGTAGCGCGCTGTTGGCGTGCGGTCCACTACGTGTCCTCCGGCTCGGGTGCGGCTGGCAGCCAGTAGCGGACAGGTGAGGAACCTTGGATCATCGTGGCATCTGGCCTGTGTGCGGCCCACGCTCCTTGCGGGGACAGATACGTTGCCCCTAGCAAGCACGGTCCCCAGACGACCCGAGACCCAATGCCGCTTACTTATGCACCACTCCAACCCCAATGACATCAGCGTCAATCGAGTCGCGTGCGACGCTCTGGGCGCGGCACTAGTGCTACGACGGAGTCCTGAGATGTAGCGGGTCCAGGCCCGCCGTCATGATCCCGAAGAGTTTTCCGGTTAGGTAAACTTTTCCACGTTATAGCGTGGAAAAGTCTTCGCGACCGGAAAACTCTTCGAGATAAATTAAGCGGTCGCCTGCAGTCGACTGTGGAAGCCGATGCGCGGTGGACGGGATGCGAGTGGTGCCGGGCCGGACGCCAGGCCATGCCGCACCAGAGGTCGCGTGCGACGCTCTGAACGCGGCACTAGGCGGCTGGGCAGGCGCCTCCTGGCGTGAATGCTGTGGATCGTGCCGCGTTTTGCGGCACGATCCACAGCATTCATAGCGACTGCCCCGCCGAGCGACGGAAGCCGACCGCCGCCTTCGTTGTGCACGTCACCTACTGCGACGCAATGGACTGCTGGTGACAACGAGAGAGCGGAGGTAAGCGGCATTGACCCGAGACCAATGGTGTCATTTGCCAGGAGTTCTGATCATGCGGAAGCTTATCGCGTTGGTGTTCAACTACTCGCTCAACGGCCTTCTCGGCGGCGAGGGCACCGAGTACTGGGATTTTTGTGTCGACCTGCTCGACCTGCAAGGCGGCCCGGACCACGATGAGCAGACACTCGGCTTTCTCCAGAGCGCGTACGCGCACGTTATGGGCCGTACCGCCTACGAGGGCATGGCCGCAAACCTCCCGGCGAACTCCGACGGCCCGTGGGCCGGCATCCTGAACGCCGGGCGCAAGGTCGTCTTCTCCCGGACCCTGACGACGGCCGACTGGGCGAACACCACCATCGCCGCTGGTGACACGGCAGAAGAGATCGACAAGCTCAGGCAAGGTGGCGACGGCCACATCGTGGCCTAGGGCGGCGCCAGCCTCTGGCGGTCGCTCATGCGGCTCGACCTGATCGACGAGTTCCACCTGAGCCTGTACCCCTACGTCGCGGACGAGGGCACCTGGCTGTTCGACGACGTCCCCAGGTGCCTGGCCCCGTCGTCGTGCTCCCACAAGATGGCGAGTCGGTGGTCTGGATTACCGGCCCTGACGCGTCCCGCAATCACCTAGGTCCCGTGCGTCACACTACTGTAAGTCATAGGTTGGTCACTGAGCACTACATCGCGACCGGACAGCCCGGCCTTGATGCACACCTACGACGGAGCAATCGCATGATTCCCGCACGTCTCACGGGCACCACCCGCGCGACCCGCGCGCTTACCGCCCTTTCCCGGCTAGCCCTGGCCCTGACCCTGGCCGCCGCGACGGCCGTCCTGATGGGCATAGCCGGAGCGCCGTACGCGAAGGCGGACACGGCGCCGATCTCGCTGGGCGCTGCCGCCAACTACGCGGTTCTCGCCGCCTCGACGGTCACGAACACCGGCGCCACCACGATCACCGGCAATCTCGGGCTGAGTCCGGGCACGTCGGTGACAGGTTTTCCCCCAGGGCAGGTCAAGGGGAGCATCGACGTGGCCAACAGCGCTGCGCTGCAGGCCCAGAACGACTTGACCGCCGCTTACAACGCCGCCGCAGCCAGTCCGGTGACGGCCACCATCCCGGTGGAACTCGGCGGGACTACCGAAACCCCAGGCGTTTATGCCTCTCCCGCGGGCACGTTCGGGATCACCGGAACCCTGACCCTCGACGCTCAGGGCGACCCGAACGCGATCTTCATCTTCGAGGCCGCGTCCACGCTCATCACGGCGTCTGCGAGCAACGTGGTCCTCGTCAACGGCGCGCAGGCATCCAATGTCTTCTGGGTGGTCGGCAGTTCCGCCACGCTCGGAACCTACTCCATCCTCCGGGGAAACGTCCTGGCCCAGGCCTCGATCACCGTGACCACGGGAGCCACCCTGGACGGCAGGGCACTGGCCCGCACTGCCGCGGTCACTCTGGACACTGACACGATCACCATCCCGGCAAGCACCCAGGCGCCCACCAGCACCACCACCAGCCTTGCCACATCAATAGACCCCGTTCCGGCCGGACAGCCGGTCACCTTTACCGCCAGGGTGACTCCCGGCACCGGCACGGCCATCCCGATCGGACTCGTGGCGTTCACGGACGGGTCAAGGCTCCTTGGCGTCGCCACCCTCGACAGTACCGGGACGGCGGCGCTTACTAAAGCCGCCCTCAAAATCGGCCTCCACCCGATCACCGCCTATTACATAGGAGCAGGGGTATTCGAGAGCAGCGAGTCTCCGACTATCTTCGAACTTGTCGGCTGGAGCTGGCCCCCCGCCTTGCGGGCGAGCCAGAAGGCTTACGGGGACTACATGAAAATGCCGTTGAGCAGGACGCGGGGCTCGTTGGCAGTGTGAATTGTGTCCTGCGGGCACGCGCGGCGCCGGGGCCACCCGGCGCTACGCGGGCCCGGACACAGCGACCACGGCCAAGCGGCTGGTCACCGAGCATGGTGTCCGCTGGAAGTACGTGCGAGGCTGGCCGGCCAGTGTGGGCGCGGGCGTGAGGCCGAACGGCCCCGTTCCGGGGACACCGGCCGCCGTGGGTGACCGGACCCAGGCCGCTGCCTGCTGATACGGCTGAATATGATCGCCACCGTCCGACCTATCCTGACGAACTCGTCGACCAAGCTTGCGCGGTCGCGGGTATCGGGAGCGGCGATCAGGTGCTTGAGATCGGGTGCGGGAGCGGCCAGCTGACGCGCAGTCTTGTCGCTCGTGGCCTGCACGTCACGGCTGTCGAACCCGGCACGAAGCTCATAGCACTAGCCAGGCAGAACCTCGAAGGTGCTGGGGCGGTGGAATTTGTGAACGCTCAGTTTGAGGATGCAGTGCTTCCCCGCGCGCAGTTTCAGGCTGTGTTCTGCGCGTCCGCGTTTCACTGGATTGACCCCCAGGTTAGCTGGCAGAAGGCCGCTGACGTACTCGTTCCCGGTGGAACGCTAGCTCTCGTGCAATACTGCGGACTTGAGGAGCCACGACCTGACGACCTGACGACCTGACGACCTGACGACCTGACGACCTGACGACCGGCCGGGTCACGCGTACCCCAGGTGACCTGTTTGCCCTGGGTGCACCGTAATTGCACCCCAGCACCTGGAGTACCGTCGGCAGGTGGCTACGCGAATTTTCACCAATGGGAAGATCGTCACCGTTGACGACCGCTTCTCGATCCAGCAGGCGGTGGTGGTCGTCGACGGGCGGATCACCGCCGTCGGCTCGGACGCCGAGGCGCGCCGGGTGGCGGGACCGAACGCCGAGGTGACCGACCTCCAAGCAGCGACCGTCATCCCCGGACTCATCGACAACCACAACCACTTCGTCCGGGGCACCGAGCACTGGCGCAGCGAGGTCCGCCTCGATGGCGTCAGCGAGCGGGCGCAGGTTCTCGCCCGCCTGCGGGACAGCGCGGCCACCCTGCGACCAGGCCAGTGGCTTCTCACGCTCGGCGGCTGGCACACCGATCAGCTCAGCGGCGACCGAAGTGACCTTACACTCGGCGAGCTCGACGCGATCGCACCAGGCCATCCCGCGTTCATCCAGGTCGGCTACTCCCACGCGTTCGTCAACACGGCGCTCCTGACCGCCTTCGGCGGTGAGGTCCCCGGCATGGTGCGCGACGCCGACGGCCACCCGACGGGCTGTGTCAAGGGCGGGATCGTTTCACTGAACGCGATCGCCGCCCGTTTTCCGCAACCAGTGGGTGACGCCATCGACGGCGTCCGTGCCGCCGCCGCGTACTTCAACAGCATCGGCCTGACCAGCGTCTTCGACCCTGGCGGGGTGGGCGTCTCCGACTCGGCTTACGAGCATGTCGCTGCCCTTGCCCTGCAAAACGGGCTGACGCTCCGTGTCTTGACCACGCTTGGCGACGCGACCAACGCGCGGACCCCCGAGCAAGCTCGCGAGATAACCAGCCGCGTCCGTGGCGCCAGGCCATTCCAGGGCACCAGCTGGTACGACCGGATCGCCGTTGGCGAGGTTTACTATGCGCCATTCCACTGGGACCACCCGACTGCCCCGCCTGCTCCTTCCCAGGAGGACTTCGTCGCGGCCGACGAGATCCTGCGGGCGGCGGTCGAGGGCGGCTGGCCGGTACAGACCCACTCGGTCACCGCCGACGGGCTGGACTTGGTGCTCGACGCGTACGAGCGGGTGAGCGCCCATCGCCCGATCCGGCCGCTGCGCTGGTGCATCACGCACGCGGAGGGGATCACGCCCGCCCAGATGGAGCGGGCGCGCAGGCTCGGTGTAACGCTGCAGGTCCGCAGCATGGGCGTGATCGGCGGGCAGCAGGACGCGGTCTCGGTGCACGGGGCCGAAGCCGTCCGCCGCATGCCTCCACTGCGCGCGATCGCCGACAGCGGGCTGGCATGGGGACTAGGGACTGACGGGACGAAGGCAGCACAGGTGAACCCGTTCGTTACGCTCTGGTGGGCAGTAACAGGGCGGTCGCTCGGCGGGGACGTGGCAGTTGACCCGGCGCTGACCTTGTCCCGGGAGGAGGCGCTGATCGCGCACACCCGCAGCAACGCGTGGCTGATGTTCCAGGAGGGGTACACCGGGTCGATCCGGCCCGGGCTACGCGCGGACATGGTCGTGCTTGACCGCGACTACCTGACGGTCCCGGCCGAGGAGATAAAGGACATCCGCCCGGTCGCGACCGTCGTGGACGGGAACGTGGTCCACGGCAGCCTATGACCGGGTTCTACGCGCGCTCTTTGTACGGATACGGCGTGGCGAGACGGGCAAGAGGGCGGTAGCGGGCACTAAGATCGCGACTGTAGAGGTTTCCGCGGCCTAGGCTGCGGACCGACCCGCGCCGAGGAGGGCAGAGGGCATGTCCAGGAAAACCATCGTCCTCTTCCTCTGGCTGATCGTCGGCGCGGCTGCGTCCGGTCAGCGCGGCTACTTCAGCACGGCCAACTTGAGCTGCAGCACGGGCGCGACCATCGCCGCCACCATCGCCGCCGGCCCGCTGAACTACCTCGGCGTCGACCCCATGGTCTCCTGCAACTGGCCCGAGCCCTCCACCTGACCGGCTGGCTAGCCGGCCGGTAGGCTGTGCGACGCTGGGAAGTGGAAAGTGAGCAATCTGGGTCTCGCGTGGTCATGCAGGAGGACCGATGATCTTCATCACGGCTAAGTTCCAGGTCCAGCCCGAGGACGCCGACGACTGGCCGCAGATCGCGGCCGAGTTCACCGAGGCGACCCGCGGGCCGCTCTGTATGCTGATGTCATAGTGACGGAGCTGCCGAAGGCGCTCAGGAGCACAGCGGAGGAAGAGTTGCGCGCGCGGACCATCGAGTACGGAAGCGACTTCGCCAAGTCCTACTTCGCTCAGGGCAAGGCCGAGGGCAAGGCCGAGGGCGAGGCAGAAGGCGAGATCAAGGGTAAGGCAGAGGGTAAGGCAGAGGCTGTCCTCGCAGTTCTTAAGGCTCGCGGGATAGAGATCACGCCCAGCCGGCAGGCTTTCATCAAGCGCTGCACCAGCCTGACCGACCTCGAAAAGTGGCTGCAGCGCGCGGCCACGGCCAACTCAGCCGATGAGGTCTTCGCCTAGAACCGCCGATAGGTGATCTTGATGCCGGGCCCGACCTACGCCTGGGTGAGGCGGAAGGAGCCGCCTATGCAGGCGCCGCGGATGCGTAGGACGGGGGCTTGGGAGTCGGCTTCGCGGCCGGGGACAGCATGTGACATGCCCACGACGAAGGTCTTGTCGGTCAGGCCCCACCAGCGAGGGACCGTGATGGCGACGGTGGACAGCACGCTCCAGATGGTCAGGTCGATTTCCCGCTGGCTCGGCATCGCGGTCCGCAAGTCCAGGTCTACATGGCCGAACGCGACATTCACCGCGCAGAATCGGCCGATCGTGAACCTGCCGGTGCGCCGGATGGTGCCGCCGATCACCGTGCAGCGGTAGGCGTCGACCGAGCGGTACAGCCCGCTCTTGCGCACCGGCAGGGCGGGCAGGTCAGCCGTCACCGCCTCGACCTCGTCGGAGGTCCTCGCCGCGAACAGTGCCTCCAGCCGGGTGCCGTGGTCAGCCAGCGACAGCCGGCCCGCCGCGACGGCGTCGGCCAGTTTCTCGGCCGCCGCGTCACGCTCGGCGTCGGACGCCGGAAACGAGACGTCTGGTCCGCTCATGCGAGCAACCCCGCTATCTGTCGCTGCCAGTCCTGGTCGTGTGGCACTCGGGCGACTAGCGCGCGGGCGAGCAGCATTGCGGGTGCGTCCGTGCGGGCGGCTGCCATCAGGCCGCCATCGGCCGCCGCGTGGATGGCAGCTGCCTGGAACCCGGTATCGTCCAGTGCCCTGTTGATCACGGCCCGCCCGTCGCCGTCGGCCTCATAGACGTACGTCACCGGCTCCGGGAGGTTGAGCACGTCATAGGCGACCCGGCCGCGAGAGGAGGCGAACAGCGCGAATGCCAGCACTGTCGGCTCCGAGCCAGACGTGGTGAGCGCCGTGAGGTCCTCCCACGGCGGGGTGAGGGTGCCCCGTTGCACGTCGGCGCGAGGCATCATCTGGCGCGGGGTACTGGTGGGACTCACGTTCCAGTTGATCCCGCTTCCCAGGGCCTGATACGCCCAGTAGGCACTGAGTCCGCCGCCGGGACCGCCGAGTCCTTCGTACCGGCCGCCGAACGGCCCGCCGTATCCCGGCCCGCGCAACCCCGGGCCGCCGAACTCCGGGCCCGTATTGGACACGACTTCACGGGCCAGCATTCCCGCCAGCCCCGGCCGGAACAGGCCTTCCGGGGCCTCGTGGTCCTGGAGGTGCGGGCGGCTAGCGCGATCGTGCCACGCGCTGTCCCCGCTGGCGGCTACCCGTACCGAGGCGGCCTGCTTGAAGCCGATCGCCAGGTCGGCGTGCTGGGCTAGCGCCGCGACCGCCGCGAAGCGCTCTGGCCTGGTCGTCACCCGCAGCAGCGTCGCGGCGACCTCCGGATGGATCGCGTCCAGCGTGTGCGCGGGTACCGCCACCCCGTCCCGCAACAGGGCCGCCGCCGAGCGCGCCGACATCGTGTCCAGGCCAGGCAGCAGCGACCCGAGGAACGCCGCCGTCCGGCCGCGCGCCTCCCGTAGCTGTTCCTCAACCACGCAGGCGAGCTCGCCGGTTCGCCTGCCGAGCCGGGAGATCACCACGGACGTGCCATCGGTGAGCGAAATCGCGACGGCGTAGTTGTCGACGGCGTAGTTGTCGACGGCGGTCCGTTCGACGAACGAGAAGCCGAGCCGTCGCGTCCAGCCGTCCGCGACGAGGAGCAGCGCGTCCTCGTGGACGTGCGCCTCGACGGCACTGTCGCCGACCCACCCGGGGAAAGCCTCCGCCTTGCCCACCGCGCCCGCGTCAGCCGCCGCCACCTCGGCCCGCGCGTCACGCAGTTCGGCGAGCAACTGCGTCCGCATGACGCCGATCCGGCTGAGCTCGATCACGTGCCCGTCGTCCAGCGTCACTGCGACGGTGTACGGCCGGGGTTCGCTAATTGACACCATCCGACCGAACGGAATGTGCAAGCTCGCCCCACAAACAGGCTGAATGTCGAGAGCGCTGCCCGCCACTGTGGCCTCGGCGCTGCCCGACTCGGCCTCGTTGCCCGCTGGCGCGATGATCCGGTACTTCGCGGTGGCCATCGGGTCAGCCTGCCGGCGTGCCGCACTCGCCGCAGAACTTCGCGCCGTTCAGCGCGGTTCCGCAGTTTGCACAGAATTTCTTCGCGGCCTCGGCCGACGCAAGGGTATGTCCACAGTTCTGGCAGAATTTCCCGCCGCCGGTACTGGAGTTACAGTTCGGGCACGTAGCGGTCCCCTGGTCGCGATAGTTGACGTCCTTTGTCCAGTCAACGTTCTGGATCTTGTCGTGCAATTGCGCGACTTGGGCTTGCGCTTGCAGGCCCGCGATCTCCTGGTCGAGCTTGGGCGCGCACGACACGCATAGGCCGCGCTCGTGATTCCAGCAGATCTGCTCGCAGACCCACTGACCGCAGCGCTGGCAGTAGAACTCAAATTGATAACCGTCGTCGGTGCTGCGGTCCTGGTAGTTGTCAGTGAAGAAGACCATTCCGGCCATGCAGTCGCCCCTCGGTTGGACCCTGTAGGGCGAACGTTAGCAACGGGTCGAGTCCCTTGAAAGCCCCCTGTGCGCTAAGTGGCTCTTGGCTGGCCCGCCCTTGTCGCCCTTGTCGCCCTCGGCGGGCTGCTAGCAGTGCCGTCAGGCGCTGCGGCCCGCTACGACTACAGGTCGTAGCGGTACCCTCGAAGGCATGAATGCACTACCCCCGTTTACCTGGTCGGAGGCCTTGACCAACTGGCAGTTCGCCCCGATTGTGACAACGGGGGTCGTGATCGCGGCCGGGCTGTACGCGTGGGGCATGATCCGGGTGCGCCGCCGCCACCCGGCGCGGCCGTGGCCGATGTGGCGTGCCCTGGTGTTCCTGCTCGGCCTGCTGGTCATCGCGTTCGCGACGGAGGGCGGTGTCGGCACATACGACGACACCCTCTTCTGGGACCACATGATCCAGCACCTGATGCTGCTGATGGTCGCGCCGCCGCTGCTGATCAACGGGCAGCCGATGACGCTACTGCTGCACGCCAGCCGTAACCCGCTGCACACCTGGGTCAAGCGGGTACTGCGATCGGGTCCCGTGCATGCGATCACCGCGCCGCCCCTGGGGATCGTCGTCTACGCGGCGACCGTCGTCGTGTGCCACCTGACCAGCTTCATGAACCTGGTGGAGAGCAACGACGCCGTCCACGAGGCGGAGCACGCCCTGTTCCTCGTCGTCGGCTACATCTACTTCCTCCCGCTGATCGGCAAGGAACCAATTGGGTGGAAGGTCTCCTACCCGCTGCGCCTGTTCCTGCTGTTCCTAGCGATGCCGGTAGACGCGTTCACCGGCGTGATCCTCGGCTCGGAGACCGCGATGCCGTTCAAGGCGTTCTCGCAGCCTCGGCTGTGGGGGCCGACCCCCTTGGAGGACATCCACCTCGGCGGCGCGGTGATGTGGGTCGGCGGTGCGGCGATCATGTTCGTGCTGATCCTGACGACGTTCTTCGCGTGGACCCGGGAGAGTCGGCCCAGCGCCGGCATGGGCTGGCTGGAGGTGGTGCGACGGGGGAACCTCGCAACCGTGACCACCGAGGGCCTCCCGCCGGGCAGGGCGGCGGGCATCCCGATGGTGAGCAACACCGCCGACATGGATTCCGACGAGGCGTCCCTAGACGCGTACAACGCTTACCTCGCCCGAATCAATGACCCCGCTGGCCAGGAGCACTAAAGGAGCCGGCGCTCGAGGGAAGGCGCCACCAATATGCGGCCCCCGGCGACACGCCGGTAGCGTTTTCTACGTCAATCTACGGCTGGGGCTAGAAGCCGGAATAGAGTCCGATCCGTGGACCCCGTGCGAAACCCCTACGCTCCTGGTGCCGGCCAGCGACCCCCCGAGCTTGCCGGCCGGGACCGGGAAATACAGCAGTTCGAGGTCGTCCTCGAGCGAGTGGCCCGAGCGCGGCCGGAACGCAGCATGGTGCTGACCGGGCTGCGCGGCGTCGGCAAGACCGTGCTGCTGAACACGTTCCGCTCCATGGCGCTGCAAAAGCTGTGGGGGACCGGGAAGCTAGAGGCCCGGCCCGATCAGTCGATCCGCCGTCCGGTCGCGAGCGCCCTGCACATGGCTGTCCGGGAGCTCGCGCCCCGGCACCGGGCCCCCGACCGGATCGACGACTTCCTCGGCGTGCTCAAGGCGTTCGCCATGCGTGACCCGAAGGCGCCCAAGGGCGGGGTGGCTCCTAACTTCGGTATCGACGTGCCCGCCGCCCGCGGCCGGGCCGATTCCGGCGATCTGGAGGTGGACCTCACCGAGCTGTTCACCGACGCCGCCTCGGTCGCCGCCGATCTCGGCGTGGGCATCGCGCTGTTCGTGGATGAGATGCAGGACGTGCCGCCGGTTGACGTGTCGGCGCTGTGCGCCGCGTGCCACGAGCTGTCCCAGGTGGGCGGGCCGCTGATCGTGGTGGGCGCGGGGCTGCCGCACTTGCCCTCGGTGCTGTCGGCGAGCAAGAGCTACTCCGAACGGCTGTTCCGCTACGCGCGCATCGACCGGCTGGACCGGGAGGCCGCCGACCAGGCGCTGATCGCCCCGGCCGAGCGGGAAGACGTGATCTTCAAGCAAGAGGCGCTTGACGCCCTGTACGAGGCGGCTGACGGCTACCCGTACTTCGTCCAGGCCTACGGCAAGGTGACCTGGGACGTCGCCGCCGCCTCGCCTGTCACGGCGGCCGATGTAACGGTGGCCGCGCCAGAGGCGGAGGGAGAACTAGCGGTGGGGTTCTTCGGCAGCCGCTATGAGCGGGCAACGCCAGCCGAGCGCGAGTACATGCAGGCGATGGCCGCCATCGGTGACGAGCCGGTGCCCACGTCCGCCGTCGCGGACGAACTTGGCCGCAAGCCGTCCAGCCTGTCGCCCTCCCGCGACGGCCTGATCAAGAAGGGCCTGATCTACAGCTCCGAGCGGGGCCTGATCGCCTTCACCGTTCCCCACTTCGGCAAGTTCCTTCGCTCCCAGCCGTCCTGACCGTGACAATCAGCAATGGGAGCGGGCGGACGCGCGCTCGGCATCGCCGCCCTGGGTGGCGGGCGAGCGAGTATCGAGATTATTGGAGACTCTTGGGATATCGCTAGAGAGTGCTAGATATTCGAAGAGCGCCGGGGTGAAGGTCGGGTCCGGCTGGCGAGAGCGGCGGGTCGCTCGCGCCGGGGCGGTGGCGGCGCCCCTGGTGACGAGCACTTCAACATCGGTGCTGAAGGGCAGGACGGCGTCGCCGGAAGCGGCGGCGTCGACGACAGCGGCCCGGATGGGAGGCCGTCGGGCCTGGAGGTAGACGGCGAAGACGATGTCTATCCTGCGGTCATCGACCGTGGCCGGGTAAGTGACGAAGCGCCAGCAGCCCTCGCGCCAGATGTCGGTCGGCTCCGGCACGGTCAGGTAGGGCTGGGAGTAGCGCCACGCCTGGCTGCCGCGCACCGCGGCCAGCGTCCTGGCGACGGGCACCCGGCGTGCCTCGCAGGGTTCGGAGTAGCCGAGCCGGACCATGACCTCGCTGACCTCAGGGGACATGACTGCGAGCAGCAGCAGTTCCGCGGCGGTCGCTGCCAGGAGCAGGAATGCCTGGCGGGATGAGGAGGGCAGGCACAGCGGGGGTGCCCCGATCGATGCGAGGGCGGCCGCGCACAGTACCGCCGCCCGCATTAGCGTCCGCATGCTGACCGGGGTGCCGCTCAGGTCGCCGAAACAGCCGCATCCCACGCTCGGGCGGCGCGAGCGCGTCTCGTTCAAAGCGGCGACCGCGACCGCGAACAGCAGTGCCGTCGCGGCGCGAAAGGTCACCGCGGGGGCGTCGGCCCCGGCCGGGCCCGCCGTCGCGATCAGGCCGGCCCCGAGGCCTAGCTCGCTCACGCACAAGGCAAGTGTGGCCGACTTACGCAGCCGGAGCGGGAACATGACAGTCGGGCTGATGACGGCGTCAAGGGAACGGGCCGCCGCGGCGCGCTGTGCCTTCACGGCGCAAGCGCCGATGAGCAGCAATGCGAGAATCGGGACCTGAACTTCCCTGGCCGTGCTCAGCACGGCACCCCCCAGGGGCATGTCGCAACTCCTTCCTGTATGGCGCCTGGATTGACCCCCCTGGTACGTGGAGTTGTCCGGCCTAGCCCGGCATGGTCAGCGACGCGTTGAAGCAGCCGTTCTCGAGCCGTCCCCCGAGCTCGACGAACGCGGTCATCGTGAGGTCGGCGATCCGGCCGCGCGGCGATGTGGAGCACTCGACGCAGCGGTCGCAGAACAGCCTGGCAGACGCTCCGCAGCTGGTAACCGGTAGCGGTGCCGACAGGCCGGTGCAATCATTGCGCACCGTGACTACGCTTCCGATCGACAAGTACGGGAGCCGGACGCAGCCCAGTGCGACGTCGTGCGGGTCCACGGTGCGGGACTCGACGTGGCCGCCCGAGCGGGCCGTGGCTTGTCGCGGCGCGCAGGGCATGGTGTGCTCGCAGCCAGTGTCTGGGTCCACCGCCGGGTAGGACAGTCCCAGCAGGCTCGCGGGCTCCTCTCCCGGCTCGTGCCAGACGGCGGTACCGCTGACCGGGTTGGGAACGTGGCCACTGACCAGCGGAGGAGCAGGCGGATGGTCGGCGCGGTAGGCAGGCTGTGAGGTGGCCGGGGTCAGCGCCTGCAGGAAGCCATCGCGCCGCAGCCCGATCACGTCGATCAGGTAACCGGCTCCAGCCGGGGGAAGCGGACCAGGATCTGGCGGTAAGTGTCCCGGCCGATCAGCACGATCTTGCGGGCCTTCGCAGGTCCCTCGTCCACGAGCAGCTCCAGGCCTCGTGGCGACCCCACACCCGGGCGGGGACCGGATGGCTTCGCCTCCACGATCGTGCCGGCCGTTCGGCCAATGTCGGCCCAGACTCGTTCCGCGATAGTTCGGCGGACGACGCCTGCCTTGCCCAGCGTCAGGAAGGGGAGCGCGGTCTTGCGGACGATCACCTGGTCGCCCTGGCGCAGTCCGATCGGTGCGACGTGGGTGCCACGCCATGCGGTGGTGGCGGGCGTCATCGTCAGCCGCTCCTCGCCGTCACTGGTGTGCAAGATCAGTACGTGCGGGCTGACGTCGCTGACCACGCCGGTGATCACCGTCCGAAGGGCAACGGGGCGGGGCCGCAGCAGGCTTTCGTATGCGGCGGCATGCTCCAGGGCGGCCTCGCGCTGGCTGGCCGCGTCGTGCTGGCCGAAGACGGCGGCGCGCAGCAGCGGTCGGCGGGTGAACCGCCACCGATTGGCGGTTTCGACCAGATCATCACACCTGCCCCGGAATTCCGGGATATGCCGCACTTGCCCTCCATGAGCTTTCATACGCCATTGACCGGCCTTCTGACCATGCCCGCATACGCGCGAACACGTCAAGTGATTCACGGAATTGTCTATGCGTAATTAGGTAGATGACTCCCTACTGGACAGCGGTGCCCTGAAATACCTAGTGGCTACGTAAGTGGGGCGGTGCGCTTGCGGGACCCGGGTGCCGCCAGTCACTTAGCGCGGCGTATCGTAACTTCATAATCACTCTTAGTAGTTCGATGGCCGGGGTGAGGGACAGGGGCATGAGCGCAGGGGACCAGGTGGCGTTCGGGGACTATGTACGCTCCCGGAGCGGCATGCTGCTGCGATCCGCGCTGGCCCTGACTGGCGGCAATCGCGCGGATGCCGAGGACCTGGTCCAGGCGACCCTCATCAAGACCTACCGGTCGTGGGACCGGATCAGCGACCTGGCGGCCGTCGATACGTACGTACGTCGCGCGATGGTGAACACGCACATCTCTGCCTGGAGACGCAGGAAAGTAGACGAGTACCCGACGGACGAGATCCCTGACCAGCCCGACATCGACCTGTCGGAGGAACGGGACCTGCGCGACGTCCTCCAGCAGGCGCTGGACCGGCTGCCACGGCAGATGCGGGCCGCGGTCATGCACCGGTTCTACGAGGACATGACCGAGCCTCAGGTGGCCGCCGCGATGGGAATCACAGTCGGGACGGTCAAGAGCACGGTCGCGCGCGCGGTCGGCAAGCTGCGCGAGGACGAGCAGTTGCGAGAGGAGATTGTTCCTCGCAGTGAGCACCCGTGCGTCGACCCCATCCTTCCGCAGCGGGGTCCAGCGGATCACCTGTGAACACGGGGTTACAAAGCGGACGCTAGCGTGGGACTATCAGCGTCAAAGGGGACTTATGGCATCCCCGTGCATCCACAAGTGGAGGCGCGCGCTTATGGAAAGCACCATGATGGACTTCCCGCTGACGGTCACCTCGATCATGCGGTACGGGACGGGCGTGTTCGCGGACAAGCAGGTGGCTACCTGCGAGGGAACGGCGGGCGAGGTCCGCCGCCGGTCCTATGCCGAGGCGGGCGAGCGAGCTGCCCGGCTAGCGAATGCGCTGCGAGGCCTTGGCGTAGACGGCGACCAGCGTGTTGGCACGTTCATGTGGAACAACGCTGAGCACCTGGAGGCGTACCTCGCCATCCCATCGATGGGCGCCGTCATGCACACGCTGAACATCCGGCTCGCGCCCGACCAGGTTGGCTACATCGCCAGCCACGCGGGCGACTACGCCGTCATCGTTGATGGCAGCCTCGTCTCGCTGTTCGCACCGGTCCTGGCGCACGCGCCGGGCCTCAGGCACGTGATCGTGACGGGGGATCGCAGCCGCATCGCAGAGGCTGAGGCTGCCCTGGGTGGAGAAGGCCGCTGCGTTCACGCGTATGAGGAAATCCTCGCTGCCTCGGCGCCTTCCTTCCGCTGGCCGGACATCAACGAGCGGTCGGCTGCCGCGATGTGCTACACCAGCGGTACCACCGGGCTGCCCAAGGGCGTGGCCTATAGCCACCGGTCCACCTACCTGCACTCGATGGGGCCGTGCATGGCCAACGGCATGGGGGTCTGCGAGTACGACCGCGTGCTCCCGGTCGTCCCCATGTTCCACGCGAACGCGTGGGGCCTGCCGTACGCCTGCCTGCTCGCCGGGGCGGAGATGGTCCTGCCCGACAAGTTCATGGTCCCGGCTACGGTGGCGGCGCTCATCGAGCGAGAGCGGGTCACCCTCGGGGCGGGCGTCCCGACGATCTGGCAGGGCCTGATCACGCACCTGGCGGCAGCGGACGGGGACATCTCGTCGCTTCGGATCCTCCTTGCGGGCGGCTCGGCGTTGCCGGAGTCGATAATGCGCACCTACGCCGACAAGTACGGCGTGCACATGCTGCACGCCTGGGGGATGACCGAGATGTCGCCGCTCGGCACGATCGCGCACCCGCCAGCCGGGGTGTCCGGGGAACAGGAATGGGAGTACCGGGCGAGCCAGGGACGGCTATCTTGCGCGGTAGAGGCGCGGCTGACCAGCGACGGCGGACAGGTGCTGCCATCGGACGGCAAGGCCGTAGGCGAAGTGGAGGTTCGCGGGCCGTGGATCACCGGGTCGTACTATCGAGACCCGGCACCTGAGAAATTCCACGACGGCTGGCTGCGCACTGGCGACGTCGGGTCACTGGACCCGCGAGGCTTCCTGCGGCTCACCGACCGGGCCAAGGACGTGATCAAGTCGGGCGGCGAGTGGATCTCCTCGATGGAGCTGGAAAACCTCCTCATGGGTCACCCGTCGGTCGCTGAGGCGGCGGTCATCGGGGTCCCCGACGCCAAGTGGGGCGAGCGGCCGCTGGCGGCGGTCGTCCCGGTCACCGGTGCCACGGTGACCCCCGCTGAGCTGCGTGAGTACCTGGCCGAACGGGTGGCCAAGTGGCAACTGCCCGAGTGGTGGACGTTCATCACGGAGGTCCCGAAGACGTCCGTGGGCAAGTTCTCCAAGGTCCGGATGCGCGAGGCCTACCAGCAGGGGGACTACGAGGTGATCGAAGCCCGCTAACCCTGGTACGCTAAGCGGCACCGCGTCAGTTCGGTTGCATCCACCGGGCCGAGAATTTGACGTGGATGGAGGCTTCGCCTAGTCCGGTCTATGGCGCCGCACTGCTAATGCGGTTTGGGAGCGATCCCATCCGGGGTTCAAATCCCCGAGCCTCCGCCCCCTGACCTGGGCCTCCGCCGAGTCGGTTCGCCGACCCAGCGGAGGTCCTTTGTCATGTTTTGTCCCCCTGGTGGGCACAGGGTGGGCACAAGGCTGCCAGGGAGGCCGGACGTGCCGGCCAACCAGGACGCGGGCGCTCCTCCCCAGCCGGGCGCTCCTCCACAGCCGGGCGCTCCTCCCCAGCCGGGCGCTCAGGGCATCCTGCGGCCCGCTGCGGATGGGCCTCATGGACATCCTGTTCGACCCGCCGCGCCACGAGCGGCTGCCCATCAACGACCGGGCACTTGTGGCGCAGGACCCGACGGCACCATACCGCGCACCTCCGTCATCCGAGCGCCTAGTGCTACAACGGAGTCCTGAGATGTAGCGGGTCCCGGCCCGGCGCCATTATCCCGAAGAGTTTTCCGGTTAGGTAAACTTTTCCACGTTATAACGTGGAAAAGTCTTCGCGACCGGAAAACTCTTCGAGATAAATTAAGCGGTCGCCTGCAGTCGACTGTGGAAGCCGATGCGCGGTGGACGGGGATGCGAGTGGCGCCGGGCCGGACGCCAGGCCATGCCGCACCAGAGGTCGCGGCCCGCTGCTGTAGTACTGGTCCGACGGGGCTGTCTCGTTGTCTACTTTTCGACCTCGTAGTAGAACCAGCCGCTGTAGTAACTGACGTTCGTCACGTCCTTGCTGCTCGGGACGAAGACCGCCCGCATCCGGAAGTAAGTGCTGGTGGTCAGAGCCGGCATCACCAGGGTGAACTCCATCGGGTTTGCGTTGATGGACAGGTCGAGAGTCGGGGTGAACTCAGTGGTCCACATGTTGTCGTACCACTGCTCGGTTTCCAGGTCGAAGGAGCCGACGAAGCCGTAGAGGGCGCCATAGTTCGCGCTCACCCAGAGCTTCCGCTCTGCTCCGCCACCGCGTAGGGGGCATCGGACGACGGCAGCGTGTACAGCGTCTGCGTCGGCGTGGCGTCCTTGATCGTGGCGATGTCGACTTCGGCAACCAGGTGCTGGGTAGGCAAGGCCGCGAACAGCGCCGTGCCATCCGTCGACAGCGCGATCCCCTCGACGTCGTCTCCGCGATAGATCGTGGTGACGTAGTTGCCGGCCAGGTCGGTGACCACGAGGCCGCCGGAACTGCTGTCCTCGCTAAAGAAGACATAGCCGCTGGCGCTGTCCACGACCATCTGGTGAAAGTCGGTGAGTTGCGTCAATGGAGCGACCGTGTCGGCACGCGCGTCCGGGGCCGCGGCAACGCTGGCGACACCGGCCAGGCCGAGGGTGCCGGCGACGGCGAGGGTGGCGGCGAGGGTGGCGGCGAGCGGGGCGATCAGCCTGCGGACGGGGCGCAACGTGTTCTCCCGGATGCGGATCACTACTGGGGCCGACCCAGCCTAACGGGGAGAATCGAAACGTATCGCTCAATATCGGTCACGATTGGCCAACGACAGCCAGGGCTACGTCACGACTGCGACGATCTCGAACCGGGTGCTTGCCCAGGGGCAGCGGATGGCGCTGGTCCCGGGAAAGGCGTGCCTGCGGTCCCGGCCGGCCGGGACCTTTGGCCCAGTGCCTGGCGGGGTGCTGCGACGCAGACTTGAGGTGAGCCCAGGGAAGCGGGCTTACCGGACCTGAGGGAAACAGGCCCGGCGGATAACGCGAGATGTAGGGAAGCGATCTGCAATGTCCACTGTCAAGACCACGGTCACCACGATCATCGGCGAGCCCGCCAGCAGGGCCAACCTCCAGGTGTGGGAGGGACTCAAGAGCTCGAGGCTGGCCGCGCTGGCCTGGACGGCCATGCGCGCCTGGCTCGGCGTGATGTGGATCCAGGCGGGCTCGGCCAAGCTGTGGGGCGCGGAGGCCGCCGGGTTCCTGCACAACGGCGGCGCCGGCGTCGCGGGGTTCGCGGCGCACGGCAGCCCGGCGTACTCCTGGTGGGGGTCATTCCTGCACGGGTTCGTCGTTCCGAACGCCGGCGCGATCGGCGTCCTGGTCGCCGTCAGCGAGTTCACGATCGGCGTCGCCCTGGTGGCCGGCCTGTTCACCCGCATCGCCGCGCTCGGCAGCCTGGCCCTGCTGTTCACCTACGTGATGTCGGGCACCGCGAGCGTGTGCGCCTTCTACGCACTGTTCGCGATCGTGATCCTGGTCATGTGGCGGACCTCTAGCTGGATCGGCGCCGACGGCCTCATCGCCGGCTACCGTCAGCGCCACCCCGGCCTGCTCGCCACCCGCTTCACCACCCGCCTGCACCTTCCCGGGACTCGGGGCGCGGCCGGGACCGCAGCCGCCCACCCGGCGGCATAGCCGGCCCACCAGGCCGCGCAAGCGGTCCGTTTCCCCGGCCCTGCCCCGACAGCGCGGCCCGCACCCAGCGGGCCGCGCTTTCTTGCCTGGGGCACCGGGCGCCCTTCGGAAAGCCCGGCCCCGGTCAGTCATCGACGGGCCGCCTCGCGAACCAGCGGTGCGGGGTGGCCACGTCCACTGGGACGTGCTTGTCGCCATCGGTCCCGATACCGTCCGGAGGGATGACCATGAGGAGCAAATGGTCGTTGAGGTCGGCGGCGTCGGCTGTGGCGTAGCCACACGCGCACAGGTGTGCCGGCGGGCCGGCGTGGGTGATCTCGGCGTGCGGGCTGCCGTCGGTGCCGATGTCGTCGTCACGGTCGAAGACCCAGCCCAGGTGGTCGGCGAGTCCTTCCGGGTCGTCGATCGCGAACCCGCACGAGCAGTGAAAGCGGCTCATCGTGTCTCACTCGTCTGGGCTAGCCGGGTGTCGTCTGGGGTCATGGCGTGTCGCCCTGCTGGTGCGGGTCGGCAGGGTGGGTGCCGGTGGCGAGGGTGGCGAATACGTACTTGCCCCCGTTGGGGGCGGGCGTGTGGCCCCACTGCTGGCTGAGGGCACCGACGATGATAAGGCCGCGTCCGCGCTCGTTGTCGTCATCGGGTAGCTCGGGGTTAGCCGGGGGCGGGGTGGGATCGGGGTCCCAGGCGCGGATGGTGAGGGTGCCGTCTGCTGCGGTGATGTGCAGGGTGACGGGTGCGGGGGCGCCGCCTTGGGGGGTGGCGTCGGTGGAGCGGGTGGCGGCGTTGGCGACGATCTCGCTGGTGATGGCCTCGGCGTCGGCGGTGAGGTGAGCTAGTCCCCACTGGGTGAGGGCGTCGCGGACGGCGGCGCGGGCGCGGGCGGGGGCGGTGTCGTCGGGGTCGAGTAGGAGGCTGGCGGCCTGGGTGCGGGGTCCGGGCCGGGTGCGTCCGGTGCGGACGGGCAGGGGCGCGGGGGCAGTGGGCGCTGCCTCGGGAATGGTCACCGCTGCTGCCGGCGTGCCGGTCATGAGGCGGCGTCCTTGGCGAATGCGCGAGTGGCGGCGTCGTCCTTGATGGCGTCGAGACCGGTGGTGGCGGTCATCGGGGTGCCTCCTTCCGGTCTGCGGATGCGAGCGTCCCCCCGGACGCCCGTTGGCTGAGTGCTGGAGGACTTAGCGGGGACATCCGGGGGAACGTGTGGCCAGACTCACATGCGCGGCGTACGGTTAGCTACAGGTGACGCGCGGTTGTACCCGGTTCGGGGTGTGTCTGTACTCGGTGTCTCCCGCGCGGCCTGCTACTGCTGTCGTCTGTCCCCCCGTGTATCCGCGCAAAGGAGATGAGCGGGCATGGCTGCCGCCTTCGAGGATGACCCTGACCGCCAGCACTTCGCTGGCCTGCTGCGCGCGATGCGTGAGGCGAAGCAGTGGAGCCGGGAGGAGATGGGCGAGCGGTCGGGGTTCGCGGCCGACACCATCAAGGCGTTCGAGCTTGGCAAGCGCTCGGTCACCGTCTACCACGGCCAGAAGTTCGACGCGGCGTTCGGCACGCAGGCCTACAAGCTGTTCGAGGCGGAGGCTGAGCGGTTCGGCCACGACGCGTACTCGCCAACGATGGATGCATTCCTATCGGCCGAAAGCGGCGCGGACGAGCTGTATTCCTTTGAGCACTCGCTGGTTCCGGGACTTCTCCAGACGGAGGCGTACGCGCGGGAAGTCCTGGCGACGTGGCCGAACGTCACAGCCGACGAGGTTGACCGCCTAGTCGCGGCTCGACTGGCCCGCCAGGATGTCATCAGGCGGACAGATCGTAAGGCGCCGTACCTGTGGGCGCTGATCGACGAGGGCGTGCTGCATCGCCCGGTGGCTCCTGCTGCGGTCCTGCGGGAACAGTTCTCCTACCTGGTCGAGGTATCGCATTTGCCGAACGTGTCAGTCTCGGTGGTGCCCTACAAGGCGAAGGGGCACACCGGGCTGCTGGGGGCGTTCGTGATCGCGGAGCGTCGCAACGAGGGAAGTATCTTGTACAAGGAGGACATAGCAGACGGTCAGGTCACGGAGGACCCGGCAGTTGTGGCGGACGTGGCGCTACGCTTCAAGTCGCTGCAACTGGAGGCCCTGCCCAACGGGGACTCACGGGACCTGATCGCAAGGATGGCTGAGGAACTATGACGGACACCAGCGCTGAATGGCGCAAGAGTTCGTACAGCGGCAACAATGGCGGGAACTGCGTAGAGGTCGGGAAAGCGGCGCGCGGCGTGCTGGTGCGGGACACCACCGACCGGGCGGGCGCGGTGCTGAGCCTGCCTGCTGGCACGTGGCAGGCCTTGCTGGCGCAGGTCCGCGCTTCGCGGTAGCCGCGTTCGGTCGGGGCAGCCCCGCGGGGCTGCCCGTTTTCGCATGCCCATTTTCCGCATGCCCGGCTTCTACTCAATGCCATGGGGTTAAGGCAGTTGGCCGACTGGGATGCCTGCGGCTTGTTGCGATGGGTGACTTTTCTGGGAAAGTTAGCTGACGCAGATGCTCTGGCTGGCCGTGCGGCCGGCGATATGGGCTGGGGCGCTGCCGTGTGCCGGGCGGGGCGGGGCGGATGGTGAGACGCCGAACTTCCCCGGGCGGTCGAGCGCAGCCGCCGGCTGGGGCGCGGCAGGGGTGAACAGCGAACTGCTCGCGGGCACGTCATCGCGGAAGGAGGCGAAGATCTCGCCGTCTTCCGGCTGCGTCCACAAGACGTTCGCGGTATCGGCGGGGACGACGTCGGCACGCGGGAAGGTCGGCAGCGTGAACAGGGCGATCTTGCTTGACGGTATGCCGCGCAGCGACTGCTCCAGGCTATAAAGGCCGGTGACGCCACCGAGTTGGCTGTCGATGGCCAGCGAGTTCGTGACCGCGTCGAGGAACCGGAAGATCGCCAGCGGGTTGAGCCACTCGCTCCTGGCCCGGGCACTCAGGGCTGACACGAGCGCCTGCTGGCGGGTTATCCGCTCAAGGTCGCTACCATCGCCGAGGTCGTCCCTGGCGCGCACGTAGGCCAGCGCCTGGTCTGGGGTGAGCCAGTGGTACCCGGCCGACAAGACAATGCCGGATTTCGGGTTGCTGAGCGCGATCGGGTTGCACTCCTGGACGCCGCCGAGCGCGGCGACCATGTTCTTGAAGCCGGTGAAGTTGACCACGATGAAGTGGTCGATGTAAATGCCCGTGTCGTGCTCGAGCGTCTTGATAGAGCAGGCGGCGCCCAGCGTGGTGTGGTTCCCGTCCAGGTTGCCAAGTGCGAAGGCCTCGTTGATCTTGAACTGCGTGGGCGACGACATCTCGCCATCACCCATCATGCAGGACGGAATGTGCACCCACGAGTCACGCGGAATCGACATTACCTCGGCCCACTGCCTGCTAGCCGGGATGTGGACGAGCATCATCGTGTCCGACTGCTCGGTAGTCAGGGTCGCGGCAGCCGCGCCAGGCATGCCAAGACGCGTATCGGACCCGAGGACCAGGATGTTTTCCGCCTGCGGGTGCAGGTCGGCCGGCTGGCGGCCGAGCAGGCCGCGGACGTTGGCCTGCGTGATGTTGCCGTTGAAGTGCCGCAGCATCGTGTAGCCAGCCAGCATCACCGCGACGAGGAGCACTGCCAGGCTCGCTGCCGTCCAGGCCAGGAGCTTCCGATGTCGGCGCATCCATCCTGTGGTCACGTCCAGTAACGTAGCACGTCCCAAAGTGACTGATGCGAACACGGGGGGACGTTACACGGTCGCTCTCTGTCATCGCGATATTCTCGTGGAATGACAGCGATCGATTCCCGGGGGACGCATTCGGGCATTAAGATAAATGTCGGATGCGGACTCTCCCCTACCTCTGGATGGCTCAATTTCGACAATTCGCTCAGCGTCCGTATGGCGCGCTGGCAAGTTACCTCAGGCTTGCTGCGGCGCATGGGCTTCCTTGCCCCGAAATCCGCAGAACTAGCAGAAATGGCGCGGCACGGGAGTGTCCGGTTCGCCAATGCCGCGGTACGGATTCCGTGCGCCACTGCCTCGGTCGAGGCGGTCTACAGCTCGCACATGATCGAGCATCTCGACAGGTCCGAGGCGCGCGCGTTCCTAGCCGAGGTGAGGCGCGTGCTGCACCCCGGTGGCGTGGTGCGGGTCGCCGCACCCGACCTGTCCGCGATCGCGGCGGACTACGCCGCCACCGGTGACGCGGACGGGTTCGTGGCCGGCCTTCACATGGGTCTCGACCGGCCCGCTGGCCTGCGGGGATGGCTGAAGTGGACGGTGGTCGGGCCGAGGCATCACCTGTGGATGTACGACGGCGAGTCACTGGCCCGGCTGCTACGGGAGACCGGATTCGCGGACGTGACCGTGATGCCGCCTGGGTCGACGAGGATTTCCGGACCGGGGCAGCTTGACCTTCGGGAACGCGAGACGGAGAGCGTATATGTCGAAGCTGTCAGGCCGCACTAGCCTGCCGGCCCTGGTCGCCCAGCAGCTCACCGTGGGCGCGGGCGTCGTCAGGTACGTCTGGGGCCATCCGGCGAACTCGGGGCACCAGACGCGAGCGCTGCTGCGCGCCGCCCGGTACCAGGCTCAGGCCCGGCTGCTGCGCCGCCGCGCAGTGGCGCGGCTCGGCGAGCGGTCCAGGCTCTGGGTCGACCCGCACCGCACAGCGGCCGCCATGGTCTTGTACGCCAACCCGCCTGACCTGCCAGAGATGCTCGCGTGGCGACGGGAGCTGCGCAGCGGCGGCCTCTTCGTGGACGTGGGCGCCAACGTGGGAACCTACGCCATCTGGGCCGCCGAGCTTGGTGCGGAGGTCATCGCGCTTGAGCCAGCCGCCGACACCTTCGGCCTGCTTGAGGAGAACATCGCGCTGAACGGGTACCCGGTGAGCGCCGTGCAGGCGGCCGCGGGGGATCACTGCGGGTGGGCCAGGTTCACCTCGGGACTCGACGCGGGGAACAGCCTGTCCTGCGACGGGCCGGTGGTGACCAGGCTCGTCACGGTCGACTCGCTGATAGGGAGCCGGCCGGTGACTGGGATGAAGGTCGATGTCGAGGGATTCGAGATCGACGTGCTCCGCGGCGCTGCCCGCGCGCTCGCCGAGCGCCGGATCGGCCTCATCCAGATCGAGTGGAACGAGATGTCAACATTCGCCATAGGCGCTGACCGCAAGCCCATCGCCGAGTTGCTCGCGGGCTACGGCTACCGGCTCTACCGCCCGGACACGACGGGTCGTCTCATCCCGGTCGCTGATCCCGGGTTCGGCGCCGATGTCTTCGCCAGTCCAGGACCGGAGGGATTCGTTTCGTGAATGCCATGCCAGTGCAAGCAAGCCAGTCGCCCGCGCGGTCTCACCGGACGCCGCGATATGTCCGCGACCGGACCCGCCAGATGATCTACGAGCGCGCCCACCCCGACGATCCGTGGCTGACGCCGGCGGCCATCAGGCTTCTTTCGACCCTGCTGCGTCCCACCGACCGCGGTGCGGAATTCGGCTCGGGCCGGTCGACGACCTGGCTCGCCGCGCGGGTCGCCGCCCTGACCAGCGTGGAGCACGACCCGCGATGGCACGAGGCGGTAACCGCCGAGCTGAAGGATCGCGGCCTCGGCAACGTCGAGTACATCCTGGCCGCCGAGGATCAGCCCGCCGACCGCGGCGGCGAGAGCGCCTACGCCCAGGCCGCGCTCGCCTTCCCCGACGCCAGCCTGGACTTCGCCCTTGTGGACGGCCGTTACCGTGATTACTCGGCGAAATTCATAATGCCCAAGCTCAAGCCGGGCGGGATGCTCATCATCGACAACGTCAACTGGTACCTGCCCTGCCAGTCGAAGGCGCCGAACTCCAGGACTGCCGCGCTCGGTCCGGCCCCCGGCGTATGGGTGGAGGTCTGGCAGGAGCTCGCCGGGTGGCGCACGATCTGGACCAGCTCTGGCGTGTGGGACACGGCCATCTTCATCAGGCCCGCGTAACCTCGCGGCGATCGCCAGGGTGCTGAACGGGGCGGTGGCGACCGGCATCCGGTCGCCACCGCCCCGTTCCCCGTCATACAGGGTGTAGCCGTGGCCGGCCAGGATGTCCGTCACGGCGCTGGTGTTCTGCGCACAGACCTCGCAGATCACCGTGGGGGAGCGGGCGAGCACCCCGGCGCCACCGGACAGCACCGCCAGCTCCGCTCCCTCCACGTCGACCTTCAGCACATCCGGAGCCGGGAACCGGGCCGCGAGCCAGTCCAGCGTGACGGTGGGGACAAGCTGCGTCGACCGCACGCCGCCCGCCATGGCGCTGCCGAAGCCCGCTAGGTGGCTCGTCGCGCGGTTACGGCGCGCGACGTGAAACCTGGCGACCGACAGGTCATCAGACACCGCTGCGGGCAGGACCTCCACGGGCGCGCGGCCGGCGCCCCCGGCGGCCGAGCGGCGCAGCAGCCCGGCCAGCTCTGTGTCGGGCTCCACCGCGAGCACGCGCCCTCGCGGGCCGGCCGCCACCGCGGCGGCAAAGCTGAACAGCCCCATGTTGGCGCCGATGTCCCACACCGTGTCGCCTGCCCGGACAACCTCGGCCGCCAGCTGGAGCAGCGTGGGATCCACCTCGGCCATCGTGCGGGCGAGGTAGCGCAGGCCGCCTTCCGTCGATACGTAGATCCGAGCGCTCGTGAACGGCGGCGGCAGCCGTCGGCGCACGACGACGCGATGAGACGCTCGCTCAACTGCCCACCGCAGGCCCATGCCGCCTCCTACTACCCCTGGCCTTCAAGGCATCACGTATTGCAGTCGCCATACTACTGTGTGCTCATGTCAATGAGGACGCTCGCGCGCGTTGCCCGTCGGCCGGGCTGCGGCGCGCCCACGCCGCAGCCCGGGAAATGGCGTTGACTACTCCACGTGAGTGCTTATAATCGCTGCGTGATCATGACGGGGGATCTATCCTCGATGCGCGACCGGCTGTATGAGTCCTACGCATCCCAGCACGGCGGAGCCGGCTGCGGCCGGCGCCACGCGGATCATCTACCGGCGTGACATCCGCCCGCTGCTCCCGCCGCCAGCGGCCGGTCCCGTCGTGGACATCGGCTGCGGCTCGGGACAGCTCGTGCGCTGCCTGCTCGCCGACGGCTATGAAGCCGCGGGCATCGACATCAGCCCTGAGGAAGTTGCCCTGGCCCGCGCGGCGGGCCTCGGGCAGGTACGCCACGGCGACTATCGCGAGCTGCTTCGGGAGCGCCCGGGCGAGCTCGCCGCGGTCACGGCGACCGACCTGCTCGAGCACCTGACCAAGCCCGAGGTCCTCGCCGCCTTCGACGCGGTAGCCGTGGCGCTGCGGCCAGGCGGCAGGTTCGTCGCCCGCGTGCCGAACGCCGTCAGCCCGTTCGGCGGGCACGTCAGGTACGGTGACTTCACCCACGAGACCTGGTACACCGCGCGCAGCGTCCGGCAGCTCGCGGCGGCCACCGGCCTGGGCATGGCTGCGGTGATCGGCTGCCCGCCGCCGGCGCACGGGGTGGCGAGCGCGGTCAGGGCGACGCTCTGGAAGCCGGTCAGCGGCCTGCTCAAGCTCGCCCTCGCCGTCGAGACGGGCGCGATACGCGGGCATATCGTGACCCAGAACCTGACCTTCGCGGCGGTGAGGCACCCCGGCAGCCCGCAGCCGGGTCCAGCCGCGGACAGTGCCGCGGACAGTGCCGCGGACAGTGCCGCGGGCAGTGCCGCGGGCAGTGCCGCGGGCAGCGCCGCGGCCCGTTGAGCGCCCACGCCCTCGCCGGGCAGGTCGCGAAAGCCCGGACGCTCCTGCGCCAGCGCCACGTCGGCGTCATCGCCCGCACGGCTTGCTTCAACGCGGCCTCAGCGGTGGCGGCGGCACTGAGCGGCGTCATCGTCGCGCGGGCGGTGGGCCCGCCGTGCGCGGGGAGTACGCCGCCGTCATCTCCTGGTTCGGTGTGCTCCTGCTGGCTGGCGAGATGGGCCAGTCAGCAGCGGTGTGCTTCTACGTCGCCAGCGATCCGCGGGACGCGCGCTGCTACGTCGCCACGTCCCGGGCGATGATGATGGTCACGGGCACCTGCGCGCTGCTTGCCGGCCTTGTCGTGGCACCTGCCTTGGCGCACGGGAGCCCGCAGCTCACGGCCGCCTACCGGCTCGTCTTCGCCGGGTCTGCCATCGCCTTCATCGGCACCGCCTACACGTTCTCGCTTCAGGCCGCGAGCACGTGGCGGTGGAACCTGGTCCGCATCAGCCAGCCCGCGCTCGCCCTCGCGATCATCATCGCAGCGCGAGCGGTGGAGCGGCTCACGCTCGGCACCGCCATCGGCGCGATGCTGGCGAGCATGACGGTCCAGCTAGGCTACGCCTACTACTGGTGCCGCCGGTGCGGGCTGGCCCCGGGACGCGTCCAGCTGCGCCTGGTCAGCCCGCTCGTGAAATGCGGGCTCGCGCAGCTCGGGGCGATCACCCCGGCCGCGGTCAACTCCTTCCTCGACCAGCTCGTGCTCTCCCAGCTTGTGCCGCCGGCGGACCTGGGCCGCTATGCGATCGCGGCCTCGGTCACCATGGTCCCCCTGCCGCTGGTGTCCGCCATCGGCAACGTGGCCTTCCCCCGGCTGGCCGCCCGTCGCGGCAGCCTTGCCAGCAGCATCCGGCTGGCGCTGGCCGCCACGGCAGTCGCCGCGGGCATCGCGAGTGCCATCTTGGCGCCGCTGGCGGCGAGCGCCCCCTGGCTGATCCCCGCAGTCTTCGGCCCGGCCTACCGGGGCGCGGTGCCGCTGCTGTGGGTCCTCACCCCAGGCGGGGTCTTCCTCGCCTGCGGCCAGGTTGTCGGCGACCTTTTGCGCGGGCTGGGACGGCCAGGGCTGGTGGCCATGGCCCAGGGACTGACCGCCGTCTGCACCGTGATCTTGCTCCTCGCCCTGCTGCCCGTCGCGGGGGTCATGGGCGCGGCCATCGCCTCCACCATCGCCTACGGCACGGCACTGGCCTTGATGATCCGCTGGCTGTGGCGACCGCCACGCCCGGGCCAGGCACGCCCGGGCCAGGCACGCCATCGGCGAAGGCTGGGGGCAGGGCATCAGGAAGTGCTGTCGAATTAGCCAACGAAAGGGAACTCATGCGGATCGGGATCGTCGGGCCGACCTGGCCGGACGGCTTCGCGGACAACATCATCGACACGCTACGAACCATGGGCCACGAGGCGGTCTCGGTCGGGTCGTCGTACTCATTGGGCGGCCCCTACACCTCGGCAGTGGCCGGCCTGGCCAGGGGGGCGCTGCCCGCGTTCGACGAGCGCCTGCAGCGGCACATCGTGCGCACGGCGCGTTACGCCGAGTGCGAGATCGTCATCGTGACGGAACAGCGGCTAGCGCCGGAGATCGTCGCCCAGCTGCGACGCAGCGAGGTCAAGGTCGCGCTGTGGTTCCCCGACTCACTGGCTAACATGGGGCGTCAGCTCATGCTGATAGCCCCGTATGACGCGGTCTTCGTCAAGGAACCGCACATCGTGAAGCGGCTGGGAGCGGTCCTCGACGTGCCGCTGTTCTACCTGCCCGAGGCCTGCAATCCCCGATGGCACCGCCCGCTGACCACTCCGGGCACGCAGCCGTACCTTGTCATCGCGGGGAACATGTACCCAAGCAGGATCAGGCTCCTTGAGCGACTGCTCGCTCACGGCATTCCGCTGAAGCTCTACGGGGCGCGATTCCCCCGGTGGATCGGCAAGACCCCGCTGCGCACGGTGCACGCCGGACGGTGCGTCTTCGGGGAGGAGAAGGCGCAGGTCTTCCGGTCCGCCACGGCAGTGCTCAACACTCTTCATCCCAGCGAGATCGAAGGAGTCAATGCCCGCCTGTTCGAGGCGACCGGCAGTGGCGCGGCGGTGCTCACGGAATTCAGGCCGGTGCTGCCCGACCTGTTCTCCATCGGACAGGAGGTTCTCGCCTTCCATGACTTCGACGAGCTTGTCGCCCAGGCGGCAAGGCTGCTGAGCGAGGCCGGGCTGAGTGCCAAGCTCGGCGACGCCGCCGCGGCGCGGGCACACGAGAGCCACACATACGAAAAGCGCCTCACCGTCATCCTGGAAAAGCTGTCCTGACCGCGCGCAGCCGGTCCAATCGTCAAGAGAGAGCACCGATGACTATCAGGGAACTGGTCCGGCCGCTGCCGGGGGTGCGGCAGATGTCGCTGATGCGCCAGCGGATTGCCTACAGCAATTCAGCGGACTTTTGGGAGGCGAGCTACGCTCAGGGCAGGACGAGCGGCAGCGGGTCTTACGGCCCGCTGGCGCTGGGAAAGGGGCGGTTCCTCAACGACCTGGTCCGCGAGCGCGAGCTCAGCAGCGTGATCGAGTTCGGCTGCGGAGACGGCAATCAGCTGTCGCTGGCGCAGTACCCGAGCTACATCGGTCTCGACGTGTCGCGGACCGCGATCGGGCTGTGCCAGCGGCGGTTCGCCGCCGACGAGACCAAGAGCTTCTTCCTTTACGACGGCGGGTGCTTCACCGACCGGGCCGGGATCTTCACAGCCGACCTGGCGCTGTCCCTGGATGTCGTCTATCACCTGACCGAGGACGCGGTCTTCGAGACCTACCTGCGCCACCTGTTCGCCGCTGGACAGCGGCTGGTTGTCATCTACTCCACGGACGCGAAGATCAGCGGGACCGCTCCGCATGTGCGGCACCGGCGCTTCACTGGCTGGGTCGAGGCGAACATCGCGGACTGGCGCCTGGCTGGGGTAACCGCCGGGCCGAGCACCGAGCGCACCGCGGCCGACTTCTTCGTGTACACGCGCTCGTGACCGGCCAGACGGTACTTCCCCGCGGGCACGCCGCAGGGGCGCGCCACCAGGGCGCGAGCCACGCTGACCGGGTGCTGCTGCTCGCCCCGTCCCGCGGGCTAGGCGGCGGGATTGAACGGTACGTGCAGACGGTGCAGTCGGCGTTCGATGACGCGGGCATAGTCAGCAAGCGGCTGGACCTGGTCCGGCCCGGGCCGGCCGGGCACCGGGCGCTGCTTGCCGAGGCGGCAGCGGCGCTGCCCGCCACGGCCCCGCCGACCAGGCTCGTCATCGCGCACCGGACCCTGCTGCCGGTGGCAGCCTTGCTGGCCGGCGTCCGCAAGGTTGGCGGCATCTCCGTCATCTGCCACGGCAGCGACGTCTGGGGCAGTCGATGGTCACCCAGGCGGCGACTCGAAAGCTGGCTGATGGGCCGGCCTGGCGTGCGCCTCGTCGCCGTGAGCAGCTTCACCGCCGGGACACTGCTTCCCCGTGGCCAGGCGACCATCCTGCCCCCGGGCCTGTCAGGGGCCTGGTTCGGCGAGCTCGTCGCCGCGGCCGATCAGGCCGGCGCCGGCCTGCGCAAGGACCTTGAGGTCATGACGGCCTTCCGGCTCCGCGACTGGCGGAACAAGGGCCTTGCCCAGCTCACGGCGGCGATCACGAGGCTCGGCCGGACCGACATCCGGCTGACGGTGTGCGGCAGCGGCGAGCCGCCGGCAGACCTGCTCGCCCACATCCGGTCCTACCCGTGGTGCGCGCTTCGGGCTGGGCTTACCGACGCCGATCTCGCCGCGCGGTTCGCGCGGGCAGACCTGTTCGTGCTCGCCAGCCGCACCAGGCCGGGACGGCGGCCAAGCGGTGAGGGGTTCGGCCTCGTGCTGCTCGAAGCACAGGTGGCCGGCACGGCCGTCGTCGGACCCGCGCACGGCGGGTCACTCGACGCGTACCTCGACGGGGTGACCGGTGCAACCCCCAGGGACGAGAGCGCGGCTGCCCTGGCCGCAGTCCTGGACGGGCTAGCCGGCCAGCCCGCGCGGCTGGCCGAGATGGGACGGCAGGGCGCGGCGTGGGCGCGCGCGCGCTTCGCTCCCGACCGGTACGCCGCGCTTGCCGTCGACCGGCTGCTCTGAACGCGACAAGGAGCCTTTCTTCGTGGTAGCCATCGACCGGCCAGCGCCAGCGGCGCGCGCAGCCTGTTCCCCGTTCCTCATCGCCGGCCTGCTCGCGGTAGCGGTAGCGGTCGCCCTCGCTGCCCTGGCTATCTCCGCGACCTCGGTCGATGACCAGATCCGATGGGGCGCGACGGCGCTTGCCGCGTTCTGCTGCGGGCTGCTGATGGTCATGTCGGTGGCGGCCGGGCTCGCCGGACTCGGGCTGCTAGCTGGCGGATCGGTCCCTGGTTGCTCTTGTGGGCCACGTTCGCCTTCGGCCTGGCCACGATCAGCTGGATCGGCGTGCGGACCGGGTCCTCGAGCGAGATCTGGCCCGGCAGCATCCTGCGTGCCCTGGCGATGACCGCCGTGGCATTCACCTTCCTCACGACTGGCTACTGCGCGGGTCCTCACCGGTTCGCCGTCACCCGCGCCCGGCGCGTTACCGATGGGATAGGGCGGCGGTTCACCGACGAGATCCGCAGCCCGGCGGTCCCCTGGGGCCTGCTCGCGGTCGGTCTCGGCGCCCAGCTGGGATACGCCATCTCGAGCGGCCATTTTGGATATGTCGGCGATGTCGCGGCGTCCGTGACGACCGCATCGGGCTACGGTCAGTACCTGGCGGTGGCCGGGCAGTGCATACCACTGGCGCTCATGGCAGCCGTGATTCGCGCCTACCGGACCATGACGCTCGGGGCCTGGCTCGCCGCCCTCGTCATCTTCGCCGCGACGATCGCCGCGGGTGCGATCGCCGGCGGCAAGGTGGGCTTCGTTGTCGCCATCCTCGCCGTAGCCATCTCGCATGCCATCGCCCGGCGCCGACTGCCCATCGGGGCCATGGTCGCCGCGATCATCATCTTCCTGCTGGTCATCATCCCGTTTAACCAGGCGTACCGCACGACGGCGCGCGGTACGGTCACGCTGTCCACCGGCCAGGCCGTGGCCACCGCGCCCGCGATCGCCCGCCAGGTGGTCGCGACCGACCTGTCGCTGGCCGTCCTCGGGGAGTCAGCGAGCTACATGGCACAGCGAATCAGGACCATCGACAGCCCGGCGATCATCATGCAGCGCACGCCGAGCCAGATCCCGTACGCCAGTCCCGCTCAGCTGCTGATCGCCCCGGTCATCGGGCTCATCCCCAGGATCTTGTGGCCAGGCAAGCCCATCCTCGCCCCCGGGTACCAGATCAGCCAGGAGTACTACCAGTTGCCGCCGCAGGTCTACACCGCCTCTGATGTCACCCCGGAAGGGGACCTGTACCGGCATGGCGGCTGGTTCCCGCTGATCTTCGGGATGTTCCTGCTTGGCTGCCTGATCCGGATAATCGACGAGGTAACCGACCTGCGCCGTGGCGTGCACGGTGGTTTCCTGATCCTGTTGCTGTTTCCCGACATCGTGCAGGCCGGGTCGGACTGGACCACGCTGCTGATCAGCCTTCCCGGCATGATCTTGCTCTGGCTGTGCGTGGTCACGACATCGTTCGCTCGCCGGCGGCTGCCGGCGACGTAGCCGCTGGAGGCCGCCGCCGGCGGCGGGCGAGCGCGACGGCCGCCTGCTCATATCCGGCCGCCGTCTGCGCGATCGTGAAGCCCGCGAGCCTGTCGCGCAGCCGCGCCCGGCGCTCCGGAACGTCGCGCGCGACCGTGGAAAGGGCCGCGGCCAGCGCGTCGACGTTGCCGACAGGAAAGACTTCCCCGATGCCGTGCACCAGGTCCGGCCCGCAGCCCGACGGCATCGCTGACCACGGGAATCAGGCCACAAGCCATCGCCCTCGTTGACGACCAGTCCCCACGGCTCGCGACCGCTAGGCAGCGCGAGGATGTCGCCAGTGCTATACCAGCACGGCATCTGCGACTGGTTGACGAAGCCCAGGCAGCGCACGGGCAGGGTCTTCTCGTAGTCGCGCACTTGGCCGCGCAGCGGCCCGTCGCCGACCAGGAGCAGGTTGAACGCGCCTGCGGCCCGCTCAAGGGCGCCGATCAGGTCCAGCGGCCTCTTCTGCGTGATCAGCTTGCCGGAGAAGACGACCGTCGGCCGCCGCGGATCCAGTCCGAGCGATATCAGCCGCTCGGCGCGCGACGGCCGGGCGGCGTCAGCGGCGACCTGAAACCGCTCGTTGTCGATGCTGTACCGCGCGATGTACAGCGGCAGCCGCCCGTAACGTCGGTAGAAGGCGGCGTTGCGCTGGCCGATGGGCAGCGCGCCCGCGGCGTTCCTGACCACGGTGCCCGCCACCAGGTGCCGGGCGATCTGGCGCAGGCCCGTCGCTGATGACTGCGCCTGCGAATCGCCGCGCAGCAGGTACGGGATCCCCAGCGCCCGGCACGCTGCCGCGGCGAGCAGGATGTCAGGATCGGAGTGACCGTGCAGCACGACGATGTCGTGGCGGCGCAGCCACCTGCTAGCCGAGCGTAGCCAGGCTGGCTTGCCTCGCAGTTGCCTTCGCAGCAGCAGCGTCGAGGGGTAGCCGCCGAGCAGGTCGATGTCCCATGCCAGCGTCATGGCGAAGCCCGGGTCGTAGACCGGATTGGCCCCGGCGCTGCTAAGGAACGCGACGTCGAGCTCCACCACGCCACGGCGGGCAAGCTCCTGATAAAGCGGCGCCTGGTACTGGATCGGGTGCGTCGCCAGCACGCCGAGCCTCGGGCGGGAAGCAGCCGGCGCCGCGCCGCGACGTCGACTGCCTGGCTGCGTGGTGGGCATGTTCGGCTCCTGCCTACCGGTGATCCGCGCCCGGTGCCAGCAGGGCTTCCGGGTCATCCGCGCCCGGCGCCAGCAGGGCTTCCGATCGCAGTCCGTCGACGGTTGCCTGGTACCAGGCGTGAAAGAAGCAAAAGCGCAGTCCGGACCGTCCGTCGAGCACGCCGAGCCGTATCACGTACATGTACACGAACAGCGCGAGCGGCCTGGCCGGGACGACCGGGAAGACCAGGTCCTTGAGGATGACCCGCGCCACCGGCCTGGTATCGGTCCGGTCCCGCGTGCGGAACCGGCGTATCCGCTCCCGCACGCAGACCGGCTGACCGCGCCTGCGCTGCTCGAGCTCGGCGTAGCGAACGTGCTTGTGCAGCCAGGTCGCCAGGCCCTTGCGGTCCTCGTCCACGATGTCGCTGGCAAGCCGTCCTACCGGACCGTCAACGCAGGCGCGCTCACCGACCAGGCTTCCGTCGTACTTGGTGTAGCGCCGGTCGACGAGCCGGACCACCCATGACCCGCTGTACCACCCGCAGTGCCGGATCCAGGTGCCTTGGAAGACGAGCCGCAGGCGGTGGGCGAAGGCCGCGCAGTCCCCGTCGCGCAGCCGCACGGCTATCTCGGACGCGAGTTGCGGTGACACCCACTCGTCCGCGTCGACGAAGTAGACCCAGTCATGCGTGACCTCCGGGAGCCGCAACGCGAACTCCCGCTGCTGGGAGAAGCCCAGCCAGGGCTGGTGCACGACATCGGCCCCGCGCGACCGCGCCAGCCGCACCGTGCCGTCCGCCGATCCTGAATCGATCACGATCACCTGTCCGGCCCACGCGACCGAGGCCAGGCAGCGCGCGATGTTGGCCTCCTCGTCGCGCGTGAGCACCACGACGCTGACCGCGACGCTGCCAGGCTCGGGTGTGTCCCCTGCCCGGTAGGGTCGCAGGCCCAGCCTGGTCATCGGCCATCCCCCAGCATCCAGTCGAAGTAGGCGTCAGGATCGAATGGCCCGGGGTCGGGAGCGACCCGCGCGGTCAGCGCCGCCTCGATCGCGCGCCGCAGCGAGTCGCCGTCGCCCGGGGTGTAGCCGCACAACGCGGCACCGGCGATCTCCCGGTTCTGCGCGGTGTCGCCGGCGATGACCGGCCGCCCGTGGACCCTCGCCTCGGCCAGCGGACAGCCGAACGACTCAAGGCTTGTCGGAAAGTAGACGGCCCGGCAGCGACCCCACAGCCGCGCCATATGCGCCACGCTGAGCCGGCCAACGAAGTGCAGTCGCGCGCTGGCCGCCAGTGACGCGGGCACCTCGGCGGCACTTGCCGTGACGATCAGCCGGACCGAGTCGTCCATCGCGACGCTAGCCGCGGCGAGCCAGTCGGCGATCCGCTCGGGCATGTGCTTGTACGGCGCGAACAGCACGGGGCACAGGACCAGCGATCCCGCCGGCGGGGGAGCCGGGATACTAGTGATCGGGTGCATGCGCACGACCAGGCGGCCGGCGACATCGGGCAGCACCGCGGTGATCCGCTCGCCCATCGCCGTGCAGGGCGTGACGACCACGTCGGATCGCCGCGCGGCGCGGTGCACGATCCTCGCCTGCCGCGCCACTGCCACGCGCAGCGAGGGGTCAAGGGCGGCCATCTCCGCGGCGGTCAGGAAGTGCAGCGCGTTGGTGAGCAACGTCCATCGCTCACCGCCCGGCGTGATGAACCCGACGTTGTTCAGCGCGATCCGCCGGCTTCGCCGCACCGCGCTGGCCTCGCGGGCCGCCAGCCAGGCCGGGGTGAGGTGGCGACCGGTGCCGATCACCTTGACATCGTGGCGCGCGTGCCGCTCCAGGTAGCCGTTAAGCTCCGTCCGGTACCTGCCCGCTCCGCCTAGCTGGCCGCCGGCCGTGTCGATGGTTACCGCCGTTGTCATTGTTCCCCCAGGGTCTCGGGCCGCTGCCCGGTGCGGTCACCGGGCAGGGCAAGGATGAGCAGCCTCAGCGGTTGCCGCGGCTGTCGCCGCAGCGGCGCAGGCTCGAATCCGGCCTGCCTGCCCGCCGCGTGCCACCAGGAAATCCGCCGTCGCTGACAAGAGATCCGCAGGTAAGTGAGGTACTCCCGGGCCCGGTGCCCGGCCGCGCCTGGTCCGAGTGCTGCCGCGCCTGGTCCGAGCGCGGCGAGCGCGGTCGTGCCAGCCGGGCTGCGCGCGGCCAGCCGCAGCGGCCACTCCAGCCAGCGCACCGGATGGGCCACGTTGGGCACGGTGCACGCCAGCACGCCACCGGGCCGCAGGACCCGGGCGCACTCGGCGAGCACCGCGCCCGGCTCCGGCACGTACTCCAGCACGCTCGCCGCCACTACCGTGTCCAGGCTGCGGGCCGGGAGCGGCAGTGCCTTCCAGGCAGGCTCAAGGCGGATCCACCGCACAGCGCGCTCGAGGTCGGCCTCGGTGGCCTGCGCCACCATCGCTGGCGCTATGTCGCAGCCGGTCAGCGTGTAACCGTCGGCCGCGAGCCTGCGGGCGAGCTCGCCGCTGCCGCAACCCAGGTCAAGGACCCCACCGCCGGGCGGGGTCAGGTCGTGGACCGCGCTGGCGAGCTGGGCGAGGCGTCCGGTCAGCCGGCCGTCTGCCGCGTACTTGGCGGGCCAGCCGCCGGCCTTCACATCGAACAGGGCCCGCACCTGGTCGGCGTGGTCACCGGCGGCTGGCGCGGCCCAGGCTGCCGTGCGGTCACCCATGGCTGCCTCGCCCGGCGGGAATCGCGTGCCCCGCGGCGGCTTCGATGGTGGCTCGCATCGTGGCGAGCATGTCGTCAGTGGGCAGGTCCGCCCCTCCGGTCACTGCCTGCCGGAAGGCCGCGGCCGAGGCGGCGTGCCCCTTGTCCTGACGGCCTCTCCACGTCCGCCTGCCATCGACGGTGACGATGCGGAAGTCATCGATGACGACCCGGTGCGCAGCCCGCGTGGACCTCGATCCACTCCTTGCCCGCCGACGGGACGGCGCTGCCGTAGCCGATGCTGGCCAGCGAGCCATCGGCGAAGCGGAGCGCGACCGCCACGTCATCCCCGCCGCCGCCAGGGCCGCCGGGCAGCGCGGTCACGTCCTCGATGGGCGCGCCGACGAGGGCTTGGGCGGTGTCCACGAAATGACAGACCTCGCCGAGCAGGCGACCTCCCTGGCGCGGGTCGCGGTACCAGTGGTCTTCTGGGACCGGGCCGGCGGCAATCCGGTAGACCACCAGCTTGGCCGTGGCGACTCCCGCGAGTGCTTGGCGCGCCGCGGCCACGGCGGGAGACCAGCGCCGGTTGAAGCCGATCGCGAGCACTGACCCGGACTCGTGCCACGCCGTGCGCACCGCGACAAGCTCATCGGTGGTCAGCGCCACCGGCTTCTCGCACCACACGTGGCGGCCGGCGGCGAGGGCCGCGACGGTCAGCGGTGCATGACTGTCATGGGGCGTTGCGATCACCAGCACGGATACATCGGGATCGGCGAGGATCGCCTGCACTCCGGCGACCGCCTTCTCGAATCCATGTCGCTGCGCCGCGCGGGCCGCGGTCAGGCCGCCGGCGGACGCCACCGCGACTAGGCGGGCCAGGCCCGCGGCCCGGAAGGCTGGCAGCAGCGTCCCGGTGGCGAACGCCCCTGCGCCGATCAGGCCGATCCCCGGGCTACCCGCCCCGGCCGGCGCCAAGGCTGACGCCTGGCCCGGACCGGGCGGTGCGGGTCGGCGGTCCCCGGGTAGTCGAGACGGATCGCCAGGTACGGCTGCGGCCTGTCCTCGATCAGGCGGTAGGCCTTCTCCGCGTCGCCGATGTCGAATGCATGCGTCACCAGGTTCGCGACACCGACCCGGCCGGCGGCCAGCAGGTCGAGGATGGCCTCGAAGTTCCGTCCCTCGGACCAGCGGACCTGGCCCGCCGGGTAGTCGACGCCCCACGCCTCATACGACGGGTCGTAACGGCCCGGCCCGTAGGAGCGGGCGAACCGCAGCGACAGCTCCCGCTCGTAGAACGGGGTCCGGCGCAGCTGGAGCCCGACATCTCCGACGACGACCACGGCGGCACGGTCCCTGCAGAGCTCGGGTACTCGCATCACGGCGGCCGGGGACGGCCCGGCGGCGCAGACGAGCACCACGTCCGCGCCCCGGCCCCGGGACCAGGCCATGACCTGCTCTGTCGTCTGCTGGCCGAGCTCGTCGAGCGCGAGCACGCCGGCCTGTGCCGCGACGTCGCGCGGGTAGGCGGCCGGGTCGATTCCCGCCACATCACACCCGGCTGCCATGGCCAGCCGCGCGGCGAGTTGCCCGATCAGCCCGAGGCCTATCACCACGACCTTGGAGCCCCGGCCCTGCCTCACCCAGGCGCAGTCCGTGCAAGGCGATCGACGCGATGGTGGTGAACGCGGCATCCTGGGCGCTCACGTTGGCCGGCACCGGCGCGCACAGCAGCCCGGGAACGGCCTGGAGCTCGGCATGGTTCGCCTTCCCCGCTCCGCCGGTCGCGACGAGCTGGCCTGGCCTGATCCCGGTGACCGCGGCGCCGACCTCGATCACGAGCCCGGCGGCGGAGTAGCCCAGCGGCAGGTCGCTGGCCAGTCGGCCGGCAACCGCCTGGCGGGTCGCCGTGATCCCCTCGGTGCGAGCTTTCCTGACCACCTGGCGGACCAGGTCTGGCCTGGCTCTTGCCTTGGCGATCAGGCTGGACTGGGCTAGGGCGGTGACCGCCCGCTCGGTGCCCGGCGAGATGACTGAGTAGAGCGTGCGGACCAGCACCTCGGTAGGCTCAGGCACCGGGGCTGGCACGTCGAGAAGCGTCACCGGGCCGCCATGGATGGGCTGGACGACTTGTTTCATGTCAACTCCTGTCAGGTTCGGCCCGCCGCCAGACAGTGCTGATCCGGGCGGGCAGCTGGGGGTGAAGCGTGCAGGCGAGTACCGGCGCCGCAGCCGTCTTGCCGAACCCGGTGCTCACCGGCGTGGTGCTGGCCGTCAGGGCCAGCCCGCTGGACGCGGTCACCGTGACGGCGATCTCGCCGGCCGCGGTGGTCACGACGGCTCCGCCAGGGATCAGCCGCAGGCCCGCACCCGGTGCCAGGTGCCAGCGAAGGGCGACGTGATGTCGCCCCTGCCCGGTCACCGTGTCGTCCACCCGCAGTTCGCCCTCGGCAACCGACCAGCGCCTGCGGTGCACCGGCTTGCCCGGCAGGAACCGGTAGCCGTCGTGCGCGGCCTCGACCGTGACAGCTGCGCCGACCTCGCGTGCCAGCACCGCGGATACCCGTGCCCGCCGGCCGGCCCGGAACGCTGCCCAGACCTCTGTTGAGTCACAGCCGTCCACTTCGAGGGTGTTGTGGGCGGCGGTCGAGCGTTCGCGGTCGCGTGTCACGCCTGCCGCGTAGGTGGAGGTGCCGGTATCGATCAGCAGCGGCTCGCCGTCCAGGTACGCCACGCAGCTGAGGCTGTCCGCGTGCGCGTGCGCCGGCAACTGCGGCGGGCAGGGCGGCCCGATGTCGGCAAGCACCTGCCAGCCGCCTGACGTGATCGCGGCCAGCCCCGTGTCGGGCAGCACAGTGAGCGGGCCGGCCGGCGGCGCGCCGGGGACTATCGCGGCGAGCAGCCGCCGGCTCACCGGAAACCCGTCGTTGAGCATCGGGACATCGCCTGACGGTGCCAGCACCGAGCCGAGCCAGCCGCGCATCGCGTCGATCGCCTCACCCAGCGCTGCAGGCTCGGCCTGCCCTGCGGCCCGCAGCAGGCCAGCGATGTCGATGAGGTCACCGAGCACCTGGCAGTGGTAGGCCGGCGCGCGCTCGTAGTGACCACCGTCGGGCAGCACCTGCACGCGGATCTGCTGGCCCAGCCGGCGCAGCGCCCAGCGCAGCAGCCCGTCGTCGGCGAAGAAGACGCCAAGCCCGGCCAGCGCCTTGAGGTCCTTGATGAGGTGGTTGCCGCCCACGTCGGTTTCCAGGTTCCGGCGCAGGAAGCGGGCGTGCATGGCGAGCTCGGCGAGGAAAGGGCCCTGCAGGCGGCTGCCAAGGACGAGCGGCCGGAACAGACCGCAGAACGACCACGCGCGCAGTGCAGCCGGGTAAGGATGCCACGCTGGCCCCCCGCCAGGGGCGACCGACGAATGCCATGACGTCCAGATTTCTGAGAACAGCGGTCGTGCGTCCGGGCTCCCGCCATTACTGGCAAGCGCCCATGCCCAGTCCCAGTAGTACAGGTGAAAGCGCCACAGCAGGGGCGCGCTGGCCGCCTCCCAGTCCGCGCTGGCCCAGCTGGGGGCTGCGGTGTCACCACCGGTGGGGGCGATGAGGTGGCAAGCGCCGATCAGCGGGAGCTTCCCGGCACGCAGCGCCGCGGCGGTGCGCCCGTCGCACCACAGCCCCGCGTCCAGTGGCGTGAAGCCGTCAGGCCAGCCGACCCCGGCCGCCCGGTCAGCGGTGACCTGGTCGCGATAACAAGGCCCAGCGAGCAGCCACCGGCTGGCCAGCGGAACGCAATGGTCAAGGGCCATCCGCTGGGCACGCAGCCTTATTCGCTGCCCGACCTGACCGGGCCGCAGGTGCATGACGGTGCGGCTCAGCCGGCCAAGGTCATTGCTCTTGGCAAGGCTAGGCATGGCTCCTGCGCGGGAATGTCGAGGAAGTGGACTGGTGACTGTAAGAAGCAGCGAGCCCGAGGGCCGCGGCCTCCTCGCGGATGCCTTGGGCGAACGGTCGCGGCGCGTAGGACAGGTCGGAGGCGGCGGCATCGATGGGAAACGCCTTGTCCTCCGCGAGGCGCTCCCACTGCTCGGCGCGGATCCGCGGCCGGTGGCTGAGCCGCTCGTAGCCGCGGGTGAGCGCGACCACCGGGGCCAGCGGTACCGGCAGCAGCCGGACCGGACAGCCAACGGCCGCCGAGGAAAGGCGCAGCAGCTCCGCGAATGCCAGCGGCTGCGGACCCGCCACGTCGTAGCAGGACCCGGCCGTCTGCGGCCGCTCGACCGCGGCGAGGACCGCCCCGGCCAGGTCTGCTACGTGGACCGGCTGCTGGAGCCGGGCGCCGCCACCGGGCACTGGCAGGACCAGCGGCAGGCAGCCAGGCCGCGGCATGCGGGCGGCCCTTGCGAGCGCCGCGAGCAGCACCGACAGGTTCCTGTCGCCTGGCGCGCCGTAGATCATCGTCGGCCGCAGGATCGTCCACGCCAGCGGCGAGCAGCGGATCTGGTGCTCGGCGGCCAGTCGCACCGCCTTGGAACGGGCGGGAAGCGCCGTGGTGACCGCGGTGGTGGAGACGAACACTGCCCGGTGCAGTCCGCCGCCGGCAGCGGCGGCCACGACTGCGGGGCAGTGCCCGAAGCCGAGTGACGCCAGGTTGACCAGCGCCTCGCAGCCCGCGCCCGCGAAGGCCCCGGCAAGCGACGCGCCATCGCCCAGGTCACCGGCCAGCGCCGTCGCGCCGCACCCGGCCACCACCTCGGCAGCGGCGCGCGAGCGCGCGAGCGCGACGCAGGAATGCCCGCGCCGGGCCGCCTCGGCTAGGACGTGCCGGCCCAGGAACCCGCTGCCTCCGGTCACTAGGAGCCTCATCGCGGCGTGCACGCTAGGTCGAGAACCTTCCGGTACTCCCGCGACAGTGCTGCCCGGTCGTAGCAGCGTGCTACGAACGCCCGGCCCGCCTTGCCCATGGCCATCCGGCGACGCGGTGCGTCGGCGAGCGCCGCGATCGCAGCGGCGAGGGAGCCGCTGTCTTCAGGAGGCACGACGACGGCACCGGCCTCGTCGAGTATCTGCGCCGCCTCCCCGGTCACCGACCCGATCACGGCCTTTCCGGCGGCGAGGCACTCGAACATCTTGGACGGGATGAAGGTGGAGAACAGCGGCACGTCCCGCAGCGGCACCAGGCAGATGTCCGCTGCCGCGAGCAGGTCGGGCATCTGGCTGTTCGGCACGCCGGGCGCCATCGTGACGTTGCGCAGCCCGAGCTCAGTGACCCGGCTCTCAAGGCGCCGCTTGTCCGCGCCGTCGCCGACGAACGCGAACCGGATGGCCGGCCCGCTAGTGCGCTCCTCCAGCAGGGCTGCCGCATCCGCGATGGCCGGCAGCGCCTGCGATATCCCATGCGTTCCCGCGTACAGCACCAGGCAGTCGTGGCGCTCGGCGCCCAGCCGGGCGCGCACGCCATCAAGGCCGGTAGCCGGCGGAAAGGCGAATCGCTCCACATCGACCCCGTTGCGGATGGTGTGCACCTTCGCCGGCGGCACCCCGCGCCTGATCAGGTCGGCGCGGAACCCTTCACTGACGACGACCACCTGGTCCGCTGCCGCGTAGGCGGCCAGCTCCATGCGCTCGAGGAGGGCGATGATCCGGCGGTTGGTCAGCACGCCGAGCTCCACGAAGATCGCCGGCCACAAGTCGCGGATCTCCACCACGAAGCGGGCGCGCTTGCACCGGGCCAGCACCCATCCCGAAAGGATGGAGAAGAACGTCGGCGACGAGACCACCACCACGTCGGCCGCCCCGGCGGCCCGCCAGCCGAGAAGCACGCTGCTGACCATGAAGCTCAGGTGACCCAGGGTCTTGCGGGCCACTCCCTCGTTCGGCGTGACGTACAGCCAGGTGCGGACCACCCGGTAGCCGTCTGCTAGCTCGCGGCGAAGCACCGCCCGCCGGTATGGCGGCGGCAGCACACCGGTGGGATGGTTGGGCATCCCGGTCAGTACCGTGACCTCGTCGCCGTCGGCGGCCCAGGTCGAGGCCAGCGCGGACAGCCGAGCCTGTGGTGCGCCGGTCTCCGGCGGAAAGTAGTGGGTGACGATGAGGACGCGCATGGGGTTCATGCCTTTCTGAGTTGCGTGAAGAGCCCGGGCGAGCGCAGGTAGACCGCGAGCGCGCCAAGCCCGGCCAGGTCCGCCGCCACGCGCGTCACCGGCCCGCGCAGCGAGCCGGCCACGCCAAGCAGGCACAGCAGCACCGTCAGCGCGGAGGTCAGCACGGTGACCTCCTGATGCGTCCATCCCACGTCGCACCAGCGCTGGTAGACGTGCGTGCGGTGCGCCTGGAGCCAGCGCTCGCCCCGCCTGATCCGGCGCGCGAGCGTCCACGCCACGTCCGCGAGGTACAGCGCCACCGGCCCGGCGACTGCCTCGATGGGCACGCCGAGCGAGACCAGGCGGACGGCGAGCACGGCCAGGGCCGCACCGATCGAGTAGCTGCCCACGTCGCCAAGGAAGACGCGTGCGCGGACGGCGTTCCAGGGCAGGAAGGCCCCGGCGCCCACCGCGAGCGCTAGGCCCGATGCGACGCCGAATTCGTCGCGCCGCCATCCGGCCAGGCATGCGTAGGTCACCCCGCCGATCAGGGCGTGGGCGCCGGCGATGCCGTTCACGCCGTCCATGAAGTTGAAGGCGTTGACGAAGCCGACCAGCCAGGCCGCCACCACTACGGTGGCCATCGCGAGCCGCAACGCCGGCAGAGACAGCGGCGAGACGAGCAGCACCGCGACCACGGCCGCCCCGGCCACCTGACCCGCGAGCCGGGACGTCGCGGGCAGTCCGCGAAGGTCATCGATGAGGCCAAGCAGGCCGAAGAAGCCGACCGCGACCACTAGCGCCAGCCGCGACTGCCAGGCGAACAGCCCATTCGGTGCCATCGCCGCGGCCACGATCAGGCCAGCAGCGATGGGCGCTCCGCCGCCGCGTGGCGTCGGCACCGCGTGCGACGACCGCTCGCCTGGGATGTCAAGCACCGCGAGCCTGCGCAGCAGCGCGATCGTCAGCGGCTCGGCCGCGACAACGATCACGCCGCACGCCAAGACCGCCCAAAGCATGCTGTTCTGCGTCATGGTCAGCGCCTCAGCGGCCGTGCCGTCCCGGCTGCCCGGACGGCAGGCGGAACCCGTTCTGATTGCCGCGCCCGTTCCGCGACGTCGCGCTGTCGCCGGTGGCCGCGCCCGGAGCCAGGGTGTACGGGAGGTAGCCGCCGTAGTAGCCGTACTCGTCCTGCCCCGCGGCCTTGTTCAGCACGGCACCCACCACCGGCGCGCCCGCCTGCGCCAGCTTGTCCACGGTGTGCCGTAGCTCGGCGCGCCTGGTCTGCCCGGCCGCCACGACAAGCAGCACGCCGTCGACGTAACTGGACAAGATCATGGCGTCGGCCACTGGCAGCACCGGCGGGCTGTCGATCAGCACGAGGTCGAACCGCTTCGACAGCTCGGCGACAACGGCCCGCATCCGCGGGCCGGCGAGCAGCTCAGTGGGGTTCCCGTTAGCCGCCCGCGTGCCGAGTGTCCACAAGCCTTCGACCCCGGGCACCTGGGTCAGGGCCTTCTCGAGCGGCTGCTCGTCAAGCAGCACGGAGGAAAGCTCGGCATGCTCACCGGGCGCGAAGACCTGGCTGAGCCCGGGACGGCGCAAGTCACAGGAAAGCAGCACGACGCTCGTACCCGCCTGGGCGAATACCGCGCCCAGGTTGACCACTGTGGCGGTCTTACCGTCCCCCGCGCTCGGGCTGGTGACCAGGAACGTGTGCATCTGCCGGTCTTGCATGGCGAACTGAAGGGAGGTCCGCAGCGACCGGTACGCCTCGGCAGGTGCGGAGATAGGGTCGCTGACCGCGATGACCACTGGGGTCGCCTTCTTCCGCCAGGTTGCGACCATGGGCACCGTCGCGAGTAGCGGCGCCGCGCTCACTCGTTCGACCGCCTCCCCGCTGGTTAGGGTGTCGTCCAGGCTGTCGCGCAGGAACGCCGCGCCAATGCCGGCGATGAGCCCGGCCAGCAAGCCGAGCAGCGCGTCCTGAACGGGCTTGGGCGAACTGGGCGACGTAGGCGCCGTCGCCGGCGTGACCAGCTCAAGCCCGGTCGACGCGGTGACGCCGGCCACCTGCAGCTGGGCGAGCTGGCCCTTGAGCACGGCCTCCTGGGTGGACAGCGCGGAGGCCTGCGCGGAGCTACCCGATGGCAGCCGTCCGATCTCCTTATTGATTACCGTGATCTGACTGTTCAGCTGGTTCTCCGCCGCGGCCAGGTTGCCGATCGCAGTCGCGGTGGACCAGTCGGTAAAGGCCTTGGCGTAGGCGTTGGCGATCCGTGCTGCCCGTGCCGGGGCGGGGCTGGTAGCGGTCACCGCGATCACGTTGGTCTGGCCTACCTGGATGGCCGAGACTCCCGGGGTGCTGCCAAGCTCCTTGCGGACGGCGTTCTGTACCTGGGCGCTCGTGACGAGCTGTAGCTCAGTCTGTACTTCGGCGCTGGTCACGCTCTGGGCGCCGGTATTAAGGCCGACGTTCCCGGTTGATTGCACCAGAAGCTGGGCCGTGGCCACGTACTGCCTGGTGGCGGTCAGCGACAAGGCGAGGCTCACGCTCAGGCCAAGCAGCGAGAAGGCGGCCATCCACCAGCGTCCGCGGCGCAGGACGTGCAGGTAACCGCGGATCGTCGGTTCGACCCCGGACTCAGGCATGAGGTTTCCTCTGATCCTTCTTTGATCGGTGCCCTTACAATTGAGAGCTAAGAGTACACGATCAACTACTGAGAGTGATGGACCATGCACGATGCCAGCGATCCTCTTGCTCTGCTCGGCTAATGTCTGCCGGTCGGTCATGGCGCAGGCCATGCTGTCGAGACGGCTTGCGGCGCAGGCAGCCCCCGTTTCCGTTGCCTCGGCCGGGCTGCTCGACGGCGGGCGGCGGCCGCCGCCTGAGGTGATAGCGGTCATGGCCGCCAGGGAAATCGACGTCACCGGCCATCGCAGCCGGCGAGTCACGGCCGATGACCTCGCCACCGCGGACCTGATTGTTGGCCTGGCCAGGGAGCATGTCCGGCACGCTGTCGTGCTGGCGCCGCAGGCCTGGCCCCGTGCCTTCACGCTTCGCGAGTTGCTGCGCCGGGGCCTGCAGGCCGGCGCCCGCGTGTCGGGCGAGCCGCTCGGCACCTGGCTGGCGCGGTCCGCCAGCGACCGCAGTCGCCGTGACCTGCTTGGCAGCGGTCCTGGCGACGACGTGCCCGACCCGTACGGCGGGCCGCTGGCGGGCTACCGGGCCACCGCCAGCCTGCTCGACGGGCTTACCCGCGACCTCGCCGCGCTGGGCTGGCCGCACTAGCGGGTCGCCGCGGGTACTTCCGCCAGGGCGTATTCCGCCAGCCGCCGCCGCAGCGTAGCCTCGCCGTCCAGGACCAGGCCAGACAGCTCATCGGGGTCAAGTGGCTTGACCTGAGCATGCCTGATGAGCGGATGGCGCGGCCGGTGGTCGACCTCATCGCCGCCGAGCAGGTCTTCAGTCAGCTTCTCGCCGGGCCGCAGCCCGGTGTAGACGATGTCGACCGGATGGACGGACTGCGCGGCCAGGCGGCGCGCGATGTCGGCGATCCTTACCGGCTCGCCCATGTCGAGGATGAGCACCTCACCGCTGCCGCCGACGACAGCCGCCTGGAGAACGAGCTGGACGGCCTCGTTCACGGTCATGAAGTAGCGGCACACCTCCGGGTGCGTTACCGTCAGCGGGCCGCCCGCCTTCACCTGGGCGGACAGCGTGCGCAGCACGGAACCGCGACTGCCGAGAACGTTGCCGAAACGGACGCTCAGGTACATTCCGTCGGCCTGGCCGGCCATGTGCGCGGTGAGCCGCTCCGCGATCCTCTTGGAGTACCCGAGCACGCTTACCGGGTCGGCGGCCTTGTCCGTGGAGATGTTCACGAACGACTCGGCGCCGCACGCGGCGGCGGCCTCAAGCACCGTCTGGGTCCCCAGGATGTTGCTCTGCACCGCCTCTCCCGGGTAGCGCTCCAGGAGCGGCAGGTGCTTGAGCGCAGCCGCGTGGAAGACGATCTGCGGCCGGAACCGCTCGAAGACCTCCCGGACGCGCCGCGGGTCCCTGATGTCGGCCAGCACGGTCTCGTCGGAGTCGAGCAGGGCCTGGCCGTGCAGCGTGAGCTGGACCTCGTGTAGCGCCGACTCGTCCCTGTCCAGCATGATCAGCTCGCCGGGGGCGAACTGGTGCAACTGGCGGCACAGCTCAGAGCCGATCGAGCCGCCCGCCCCGGTGACGAGGATGCGCTGGCCGGCGAAGCGCCCGGCGATCGCCTCGATGTCGGTCCTGACGGGCCGACGGCCGAGCAGGTCGCTGATCCGCGGGTCGCGGACTCCCTCGATCCGGGCGCCGCCGCTGATCAGTTCGGTCGTTGTGGGGATCACCTTGGGGATGCGCCGCACTCTTCCGCCCGCGCCGTGAGGTCGCGGATGGCGGTCCCGCTCGCCCGCGCGATCGCGATCACCAGCACGGTGGCGCCGGTCGCGGTGGCCACCTCGGCCATTCTCGTCCGGTCGCCGAGCACGGGGACCCCATGCACCCGCAGCCGGCGCTTGGCTGGGTCGTCGTCGAGGAGCGCGACCGGCTGGTACGCCGAGTGCGGCTCGGCCAGCAGTGCCCGGATCAGCGCTGTGCCAGCGTCACCTGCCCCGAACACGATGATCTTGACCCCGGCTGCGGACCGCTTGTGATGCCTCCACGGGCGCTGCCGCGCGGCGGATACCACGTACCGTGCCACGAAGATGGTGGGCAGCGCGATAAAGGCCGCTGCGACCAGGACCCGCAGCAGGTGCCGCTGTCCGCTGAACAGCACGTGGCTGAGCAGTGCGAGCGGCACGAGCATCAGCCCGCCCGCGAGCAGCACGCTGATCGCCTCATCGAGGCTGCCCCTCGGATGCCGGCCGCGGTAGAGGCCCGCCAGCAGGCCAGACAGCACCGACAGCAGGCAGATGACCAGCACCGTAGCGATAAGCACTGGCTTGCTTGCCACGATGCCCGGCAGGTCGTGGGCGAGCCAGCTCACGTAGCACAGCCCAGAAACCCACACGATCGCGTCGTACCCTGCCTCGATCCCGGCCCAGATGAGCCGCCGAGCGCGGGCAGCGAGCCACTGCCGAGCCGAGGTGCTTCGCGCGCCGAAGATCGGCAAATCGGCGCCTACCGCCTTCGTATTCACGTATTCCCCCTGTTCTCCGGTACTGCACGGCGCGCCATGACACCCGGCTAGCGACGCCGTCCCCAGGCCGCGATATTACACTGAGTAGTTAACATAAACACCCAGTGACGATCGGAATGATGGTCGCCTGTCGCGGAGCCCTGCATGGCGGGTCGGCCACCGGGTCCACGACAGTTAGGCAGGGGAGCGTGAAGTGAGCGAGCGTGCGGAACTGGCGGACTTGAGCGCAGCGGTCGATGTGATGGCCGCCAGGCAGGAAGCAGGGATCAGGCAGCGGCGCGGCCTGCGCATCACGCTGCTATCTCTCGCGGCGGCGATCCTCCTGCTCGGGGCGGCAGTGGCCGGGGCCTTCTTCGGCTACCTCATGCTGACGAGCGGCTAGCCCGCGACATCGATGACCGAAAGTAACGCCTAATTACTTAGAGTAGTGGTAGCGTGGCGCCGTCACGTCCCGCTAGGCACCCGTGGTCCGCGGCTCGGCCAGGCGAGCCTGGCATGCGGAAGGCTGCCTCGCACCCGGGCCTAGGCCGGCAACCAGAACAAGAGGCGAGGAATGGCCTTCCGGCGAACCCGGCGAACCCGGCGGACGGTGTCGCGGGCCGCGGCAGCGATGCTTTTGATCAGCACAGTCGCCGTCGGTATCACGGTGTCCGCCACCCATGCTCTTGGCGCGGGGACGGTGCTGTTCAATCAGCCGTTCCACGACAACACCGTCGACGGCCCGGCGGGGTCGGTGTCGCTGCCCGCGTCACCGACCGGGGTCAACGCCGCGTGCCTGTCGGCCGCGGGCAACGCCACGGCCAACCCGCTGGCCAGTTGCACGAGCGCAACGGACCCGCAGGGCTCGGGCAAGCTTCGGCTCACGCCAAATCTGACGACCCAGGAGGGCGGAGTCTTCGCCAACGCGAGCGTCCCCACCTCGCAGGGCCTAGACGTCGCCTTCAACTCCTACCAGTACGGGGGCAACGGTGCCGACGGCATCGCGTTCGTGCTGGCCGCCGTCAACCCGGCCAACCCGCAGGTACCCACGACGATCGGCCAGTCTGGCGGGGCGCTTGGCTACTCAGCCAAGAACTCCACCACCCCCGGCCTGACTGACGGCTACCTGGGAATCGGCTTCGACACCTACGGTAACTTCAGCAACAAGTACGAGGGAACGGGCTGCACCGACCCGGCCAACATCGCCCAGCAGATGACCGGCCAGGTCGTGGTGCGGGGACCCGGTAACGGCACCGTCGGGTACTGCGCGCTGAACAGCAGCGCGGCCACAGCGACCTCGCCGCCGCTGGCCCTGCGGGCCACGACGCGGGCCGGCTCGGTGGTGCCGGTCGAGGTGGTCTATAACCCGAGCTCGGCCACCGTGACGACGCCATCCGGGCTGGTCGTGCCGGGCGGCGATTACGACGTCCATTTCACCCCGGTGGGCGCCGCGGCCAGGAACCTGCTCGGCGCCCTGCCGGTGGTTCCGTCCGGGCTTTACCCGGCGAGCTGGGTTACCGCGAGCGGGTTCCCCAAGCAGGTGGCGTTCGGCTGGGTGGCGTCCACCGGAGCATCTACCGACTATCACGAGATCGATAACGTTACCGTGACCACCCTGAGCCCCGTCCCGCAGCTTGCGGTCTCGCAGACCAGCTACGCGGCGGCGACCCTGGCGGCAGGCAGCTCGGTCACCTACCAGGTCGCGGCCAGTTCCTCGAACGCGACAGAGAACTCGCCGGTGACGGTGACCGAGACCCTGCCGAGCGGTGTCCTGCCGGTCGGGGCCTCCGGCACCGGATGGGTGTGCGCGGCGCCATCGGGACAGCAAATATCGTGCACGAGCAGCACCACCCCGTTCACCGCCGGGACCATTGTCGTAAACGGGGTGGTGACCTCCGGCAGCGTCACGCCGGCCCTGATCCAGTCAAGCACCAGCGCGATAGCGTCCTCTTCCGACGCCAGCCCGGCGACATCGTCCAGCGCCCCGGCCGGCACCGTGCCCGCCGCGCCGGTCGTCACGGGCGTCTCGCCGGCCAACGGGGCCGCCGGAGGCGGCAATGACGTCACGGTCACCGGCACCAATCTCAGCGGGGCGACGGCCATCGAGATCGGGACGGCCGCGGAATTCACGGCGGGCGCGCCGACGACCCTGAACCTGTGCGCGTCGTCGGCGCCCGGCTGCTTCACCGTGACCAGCGACACCAGCCTGGACATCTCCGCTATGCCTGGCCACTCGGCGGCGGCGGTTCAGGTTCGCGTCGTCAGCCTGGGCATCGCCGGCAGCGGGAGCTACACCTACAACGCCGGCCCCGCACTGCTGTTCCCGTCGCCGCCGAGCGGTGAGGCCGGGGTGGCCTACAGTGACCAGCTGACGGTGACCGGCGGGACGAGCCCGTTCACCTGGTCGGTGAGCGCCGGGACGCTGCCCCCGGGGATCACGCTTAACGCGTCCACCGGGCTGCTGTCAGGCACGCCGACCACCGCGGGCACCTATTCCTTCACGGTCAAGGTGACCGACCAATCCGGCCTGAGTAGCACTGAGGCGGTGAGCCTGCTCATCGTCGCCGGACCGTCGCTGAGCTTCCCGGCCCCGCCGGCCGGCTGGACGAACACCGTTTACAGCGACACGCTGACCGTGTCTGGGGGCACCGGCCCGTTCACCTGGTCGGTGAGCAGCGGCAAGCTGCCCGCGGGCATCAGCCTCAGCGCCGACGGGAACCTGACCGGCACGCCTACCGCGGTCGGCACCGCCAGCTTCACGGTCAAGGTAACCGACGCGAACGGGCAGAGCGCGACCCAGGCCACCAGCATCGCCATCAGCGCCGGGGTATCGACGACGTTCTCCGCCCCCCCGGCGGCGGTTCTCGGCAGCGCCTACAGCGACACCCTCACCGCCGCCGGGGGCACCGCTCCCTACACCTGGTCGGTGAACGCGGGAAGCCTGCCGCCCGGCATCACCCTCAGCTCAGCGGGCGTCCTGTCGGGCACCCCGACCACGACGGGCACCTACTCCTTCACCGTCAACGTGATCGACAAGAACAACGGCATCGCCACCGCGCCGATCACGCTGGTGGTCGGCGCCAGCCTCACCCTGACCTTCGGCACTCCGCCATCCGGGCAGGTCGGCGCCGCCTACAGCGACACGCTGACCGCCGCCGGCGGCACCGCTCCCTACACCTGGTCGGTGAGCGCGGGCACGCTGCCCGCCGGCCTCACGCTGAACGCCTCCACCGGGGTGCTGGCGGGCACCCCGACCGCGGGCGGTACCGCCAACTTCACCGTCAAGGTGACTGACGCGGCCGGCCTGACCGCCACCCACGCGACCTCGATCACCATCCTGGCCGGGGCACTGGCCATCGTCGCGAGCGCCAACGTGGCGACCACGACCCCCGGCGCCACGGTCAGCTACACGATCACGGCGACCAACTCCGGCCAGATCGCCCTGACGGGCGCCACCTTCACCGATCCGCTGTCCGCAGTGCTGGACGACGCTAGCTATAACGGCAACGCGGCCGCCACGGCGGGCACCGTGTCCTTCGCCAGCCCGAACCTGACCTGGACAGGGAACCTGGCGATCGGCGCGACCGCGACCATCACCTTCACGGTAACCGTCAGCAACCCCGACACCGGGGACAAGGTCCTGGCCGCCACGATCACGTCCACGACGGCGGGCAGCAACTGCGCGGCCGGCAGCAGCGACCCCAACTGCGCCGTCAGCATCCCGGTGTCGGTGCTGACGATCACCGGGACCGCGAGCGTCTCGACGACCACGCCCAATGCGACAGTCGGCTACACGATCACGGTGACCAACTCCGGTCAGGTGGCCTACACCGGGGCCACCTTCACCGACGCGCTGTCCGGGGTGCTTGACGACGCCACCTACAACGGCGACGCGACCGCCAGCGCGGGCAGCATCTCCCTGTCCAGCCCGAACCTGAGCTGGACCGGGAACCTGGCGATCGGCGCGACCGCGACGATCACGTTCTCGGTCACGGTCAACAGCCCCGACACCGGGAACAAGATCCTGGCCAGCCTCATCACCTCCGCCACCGCGGGCAGCAACTGCGCCAGCGGCAGCGCCGACGCGCGGTGCGCCAGCGCCGTGACCGTCCTGGTGCCCGGCCTGACGATCGCCCTGACTGCGAATACGGCGAGCACCACGCCGGGATCGACGGTGGGGTACACGGTCACGGTGACCAACTCCGGGCAGACCGCCTATACCGGCGCGACGTTCACCGACCAGCTGGCCGGTGTCGTCACCGATGCCAGCTACAACGGCGACGCGGCCGCGACCGCCGGCAGCGTGTCATTCGCCAGCCCGGACCTGAGCTGGACCGGGAACCTGGCGGTCGGCGCGACCGCGACGATCACGTTCTCGGTCACGGTGAAGAACCCCGATACCGGCGACAAGCTGATGACCAGCTCGGTCATCTCGCCGACCCCGGGCAGCAACTGCACGGCCGGCAGCACTGACCCGCGGTGCGCCAGCTCTATTCCAGTGCTGGTCCCCGGGCTGAACATCGCCGTGGCGGCCGGGTCGGCCACGACGACCCCAGGCTCGGTGGTGCACTACAAGGTCACGGTGGCCAACTCCGGCCAGACTCCGTATACCGGGGCAGCGTTCACCGACCCGCTGTCCGGCGTGCTCGACGACGCCAGCTACAACGGCGACGCGGCCGCGACCGCCGGCGTCGCGTCCTTCGCCAGCCCGAACCTGACCTGGAGCGGGAACCTGGCGGTCGGGGCGACCGCGACGATCACGTTCTCTGTCACCGTGAGCAACCCCGATACCGGGGACAAGATCCTGGCCAGCACGGTTACCTCGACGACGCCTGGCAGCAACTGCGCGGCCGGAAGCGGCGCCACGGCCTGCACCGCGACGGTCAGCGTGGCCGTGCTCACGATCGTGAACACCTCGAACGTGAGCACCACTACCCCGGGCAGCGTGGTCCGGTTCACCGCCACGTTCACCAACACCGGCCAGATGCCGTATACCGGGATCACGATCGCGTCCGACATCACCGACGTGCTGGACGACGCCACCCCCAATGGCGACCAGACGGCGACGTCGGGGACGCTGTCGCTGACTAGCACCGGGATCTCCTGGACCGGGAGCATCCCGGTCGGCGGGACGGTCACGGTCACCGGCACCGTCACCGTCAACAATCCCGATGCCGGGAGCAAGGTGCTGGCCAGTACCCTGGCGACCGCCGCGCCCGGCAGCGACTGCCCGGCGGGGAGCACCGATCCCCGCTGCTCGGTCAGCGTCACCGTGCTGGTCCCCGCGCTGACCATCGTCAAGGCCGCCAGCGCCAGCTTCGCCGTGCCCGGCCAGGTGATCGGCTACACCGACACCATCACCAACACCGGGCAGACCGCGTATGCCGGCGCGGTGGTCACCGACTCCTTCGCCCAGATGGTGGACGACGCCGCCTACGACGGCGACGCGGCGGCCACCAGCGGGTCGCTGTCTTACGCCAGCCCCACCCTGACCTGGACCGGGGACCTGGCGCCGGGCGCGTCGGCGGTCATCACCTACACCGTCACCGTCAACAGCCCTGATACCGGCGACAAGCTCGTCATCACCACCGTGACCTCCGCCGCCACCGGCTCCACCTGCCCGCCCGGAACCACCAGCAGCCCCTGCCAGCTCATCGTGCCGGTCCTGACCCCAGGCCTGACCATCGTCAAGACCGCCAGCACGACCACCCCGACCCCCGGCGCCACCGTCACTTACACCATCACCGTGACCGACACCGGCCAGACCTCCTACGCCGGCGCGAGCCTGACCGACCCGCTGTCCGGGGTGCTGGACGACGCCGCCTACAACAGCGACGCGACCGCCACCGCCGGCACCGTGACCTACGCCACCCCGAACCTGACGTGGACCGGGAACCTGGCGCCGGGCGCGTCAGCGGTCATCACCTATTCGGTCACCATCGACAATCCCGACACCGGTGACCTGATCCTGGCTAACACCGTCACCTCCCCGACGCCGGGCAGTAACTGCGCGGCCGGCAGCACTGACCCGCGCTGCACCGTTACCTTGACCATCGTCAACGCGGCCACCTTGACCATCACCGCGACCGCCGGGACGGCCTCGACGGTGGCCGGCGGCGTGGTGGACTACACCATCACCGTGGCCAACTCCGGGCTGACCCCCTACGTCCGCGCGAGCCTGACCGACCCGCTGTCCGGGGTCCTCGATGACGCCGCCTACGACGGCGACGCGGCCGCCGTCATCACCGGCACCACCACCAGCGCCGGCACCGTGACCTACGCCAGCCCGAACCTGACCTGGACCGGTACCGTCCCTGCCACCGGATCGGTCACCCTCACCTACTCCGTCACGGTAAGCAACCCCGATACCGGTAACCAGATCCTCACCAGCACCGTCAGGTCGGCTTCCCCGCGCAGTAACTGCGCGGCCGGGAGCACCGACCCGCGCTGCTCGGTCACCGTCGGGGTGGCCCAGCTGACGATGGCGGGCAGCTGGAGCGCGCCCACCACCACGCCGGGATCGGTGATCCGGTTTACCGTGACCTTGGCCAATACCGGGCAGGTCCCCTACACCGGGATCACCGTGGCCACCGACCCGTCCGAGGTCTTCGCCAACGCCACTTCCAACGGCGACCAGACCGCCTCTTCCGGGACGATCATGGTCACCCCCACCGGCGCGTCGTGGACCGGGAGCATCCCGGTCGGCCAGACGATCACGATTACCGGCACCGTGACAGTGAACAATCCCGATACCGGGAACAAGGTCCTGGGCGTGGTCTTGTCCACGACCGCGCCCGGCAGCAACTGCCCGCCCGGCGGCACCGACCCCCGCTGCACCCTGACCGCGCAGGTCCTGATCCCGGCCCTGTCGATCACGCAGGCCGCGAACACGGCCAGCGCGGTGCCCGGCCAGCAGATCGGCTACACCCTCACGATCGCCAACACCGGGCAGACCCCGTATGCCGGCGCGGTCGTCACCAACTCCCTGTCCGGCGCGCTGGACGACGCCGCCTACGACGGCGACGCAGCCGCCACCGCAGGGACGGTGTCTTACGCCAGGCCCACCCTGACCTGGACCGGGAGCCTGGCCCCCGGCGCCGCCACGGTCATCACCTACACCATCACCGTGAACAACCCCGACACCGGCGGCAAGCTGGTCATCACCACCGTCAGCTCCACCGCCACCGGGTCCGCCTGCCCGCCCGGCACCACCACCAGCCCCTGCCAGCTCACCGTGCCGGTCCTGACCCCAGGCCTGACCATCACCACGGCCGCCAGCCCGGCCACCGCCACCCCCGGCGGCACCGTCACCTACACCACTACCGTCACCAACACCGGCCAGATCCCCTACGCCGGCGCGAGCCTGACCGACCCGCTGCCCGACGTGCTGGACGACGCCGCCTACAACCACGACGCGGCCGCCACCGCCGGCACCGTGACCTACGCCAGCCCCACCCTGACCTGGACCGGGAACCTGGCCCCCGGCGCCGCCGCGGTCATCACCTTCTCGGTCACCGTGAACAACCCCGACACCGACAACCACATCCTAGCCAGCACCGTCACCTCGACGACGGCGGGCAGCAACTGCCCGCCCGGCGGCACCGACCCCCGCTGCAGCACCACGGTCAACGTGTCCGCGCTCACCATCGTCAACACCGCCAGCGTCAGCAGCACCACCCCCGGCTCGGCGATGGATTACACCATCACCATCACCAACACCGGGCAGGTCACCTACACCGGCGCGAGCGTCACCGACCCGCTGGGCGGCGTCCTGGACGACGCCACCTACAACGGCGACGCCACCGCAACCGCAGGCACCGTCGCCCTGGCCCCCGACGGCCAGAGCCTGACCTGGACCGGGAACCTGGCGCCGGGCGCCGCCGCCACCGTCACCTTCTCCGTCACCGTGAACAACCCAGATGCCGGCGATAAGACCCTCACCAGCACTGTCACCTCGGCCGCAGCCGGTAACAACTGCCCGAGCGGCAGCACCGACCCGCGCTGCACTGCCGCCGTCACCGTGCTGATCCCGGCCCTGACCATCACCAAGACCGCCGCCGTGACCACCACCACCCCCGGCTCCACCTTCGGCTACACCATCACCGTCACCGACACCGGCCCCACCGCCTACACCGGGGCCACCGTCAACGACGCCCTAGACAGCGTGCTGACTGATGCCGCCTACAACAACAACGCCACCGCCACGACCGGCGCCGTCTCCTTCACCAGCCCGGTCCTGACCTGGACCGGAAACCTGGCCCCCGGCGCATCGGCCGTCATCACTTACACCGTCACCGTCAGCAACCCCGACATGGGCGACAAGCACCTCGTCAATGCCGTCACTTCTGACGACCCCGGTAGTACCTGCCCCACTGGAACTACCAGCTCCGCATGCACCACCACAGTCGTTGACCTGATCCCGGCCCTGACCATCACCAAGACCGCGAACGTCAGCACCGTCACCCCCGGCTCCGCTGTCGGCTACACCATCACCGTCGCGGACACCGGCCAGACCCCCTACACCTCCGCCCAGGTCACCGACTCCCTCGTCGGCGTCCTGTCCGACGCCGCCTACAACGACGACGCCACCGCGACCGCCGGCATCATCAGCTACGCCAGTCCGGTCCTGACCTGGACCGGCAGCCTGAACCCCGGCGACACCGCTACCATCCGCTACTCAGTCACCGTCGCCAACCCCGACACCGGCAACGACATGCTGGTCAACACGGTCACCTCGGCCGCGCCCGGCAGCACCTGCCTGCCCGGAACCAGCGCCAGCCAGTGCGGCGTCACCGTCGCCGTCATCGCCGGGCCACTGTCCATCACCGCCCCGGCCAGCGCCAGCCTAGGGGCCGCACCACCAGGCGGGACCATCCAGGACAGCCTGGGCACCGTCGCGGTCACCGACGACCGCGGATTCGGTGCCAACTGGACCGCGACAGTCTCCGCCACCCCGTTCACTACCGGCACCGGCACCCCCGCCGAGACCATCCCGCGCCGCGACACCTCCTACGACATCACCACGCTCACCCAGACCATCGGGCAGGCCATCTTCACCGCCGTACGCGCCACGACACTGTCCGCCATCCCGCAGGCCGTCGTCACCGCCACTAACGTAAACGGCAATACCTTCGCCACCTGGGATCCCGTGATCGACGTGCGGCTGCCCGCCGCCGCGATCGGCGGCCTCTACACCGCCACCATCACCCACTCCGTGTCCTGACCACCGCCCCGACCCAGCACCGACTCGTAGCTGTTCCCCTACGGCGGCTCCGGCCTCGCCGGCCCCGCCATAAGTCACCATCGCCACCCCTTGCTATAACTCAGAGTGATGGTGTAAACACTTACTGCAACAAAGGTGCTGGGGCACCGGACTCCAATAGGGGGACTACATGGCAAGAACCGCACTCCGCGTCCTGGCCGCCGCGTCGGCCGTCGCGGGCCTCGCGCTGACTCCGGGCGTCGCGTCAGCCGCGACGGCCGCTGGGCCGGCCGGGCCGGCCGCGATCGCGTACTCGTCTACTGCCAGTGGGGGTGACCCGAGCACGACGGTGAACTTCACGGTGACCAACGGAGCCCTGCAGATGACCGCTCCCGCCTCCGTGAACCTGGGCGGTGCCGCGCCGGGCGGCACCATCTCCGGGCTCCTGGGAACCGTCACCGTGACCGACAACCGGGCCCTGCTGTCTGCATCCTGGACCGCGAGCGCTTCCGCAACCAGCTGGACCACAGGCACCGGCTCGCCGGCCGAGACCATCCCGGCCGGCGACGTCACCTATGACCCCGGCACCATCGCCTCGTCGGGGACCATCACCACGTCCGAGGCTCCCATCACGCTGTCGGCCGCGGCCCAGACAATTGTATCGGGAACTGCCGGGATCGGCGACAACGTCGCCTCGTGGGACCCGACCCTCACGGTCACGGTTCCCCCGGCCGCGGTCGCCGGCCTCTACACGGGCACGCTCAGCGAGTCCGCATTTTAGTCACTTCACCGTCACGCACGGTCCACTCGGCCGGCCTTTAAGCAAGTCCGAGGCCAGACCGAATCCCGTCACGGCCAGGCGGTTCATGCTGCCGAGCGGCCAGGATCGCAAACAAGGAGGAGAACGTGCGCCGCTCGATCAGCGCCATAATGCTCGCGCTGGCCATCGGTATCTTGAGCATCTCGATCCCGGTGGCCAGTGCGGCGACCTCGGCCCGCCAATCCGGCGTGCCGAGGTCGCCGGGGAAGTTTGGCATCCGGCTCGTCGACGTGCCTGTCTCGGAGGCAGATAATCCGCGCGCCTTCGACTACATCATCGACTACCTCCCGACCGGAACGGTCATCCACCGCAGGATCCTCATCATGAATGATGAGCCGCAGACTGCGCGCTTCTTCGTCTATCCCGCTGCCGCCCACATCACTGGCGGGCAGTTCACCGGGTACAGCGGGGCGGCACGCAACGAGCTGACCACCTGGGTCAGCGTGCGGCACCCCGTGGTCACCCTGCCACCAGGGGCGTCCGTCATGGACATGGTCACGATCAGGGTGCCGCGGGGCGCGACCCGGGGCGAGCACTACGGCGTCATCTGGGTCCAGCAGCGGGCTAGTACGCGGACGAGAGCCAATTTCGCGGTCGTCGAGGTATCCCGGGTCGGGATCCGCATGTACGTGGCGGTCGGGCGGGGAGGCGCCCCGCCGACTAGCTTCGACATCACCTCCATCACCGGCCGCTGGTCGCCCACGGGCCAGCCGATCATCGTCGTCCACGTCAACAACACCGGTGGCCGGGCCCTCGACTTGAACGGCGCTGCGAGCCTTGCCGACGGGCCAGGGAACACCAGTTCCGGGCCGCTGCACGCGCAGAAGATCGTCACCCTCGCGCCCGGGCAGTCAGGGAACTTGACCTTCGCAGCGCCCAGGAGCCTGCCCCAAGGCTTCTGGCGGGTCACAGTTACCCTAGTGAGCGGGCTGACCAGGGCCAGGGCCACGGCCACCATCCTGCTCGCCGAGAGGGTGGCCGCGCAGGCAGGCATGTCCGACACGCAGCGGATCGGGCTAGGGCTTGGCGGCCTCGTCCTCATCCTCGTGGTCGTCATGGGGTGGTATGCGCTGCAGCACCGCCGTCGTCGTGCCTTCCCGACTTTTATCAGGTTAGCCGCCTGACCGGCCGGCGGACTGGCCGGCCGGTCAGGCGGGCCGGCGCCGCAGCCGGCCCCGGCGGCGGGCGGCGATGGCAGTGAGCAGGCCGAGCGCGAGCACGGCCAGGCCTCCCGCGGTGTATGGCAGCACGCCTGCCACGGAGCGGGCGGGCCGGGATGCCGGCCCGGCTGCGGCTGCGGGCAGCCGGTCCAGGTGAGCCGCGCAGACGACCGGGCGACTGCTGCCCGGCAGCGTGGCACAGGCCACGGCCGCCAGGCGCAGCAGTGTCGCGGGCGTCCTGGTGACCCGGGCGACGACCCGGAAGGCCCGCGTGCCGCCCGCCGGCAGGCTGACTGGCCAGGACACATGCTCGCCCCTGGCCACGCCGTGGTCGCTGGCCGACAGGAGGCTCCAGGCCGGCCGACAGGGTCTGGGTGACCCTGAGGCGCGGCACGGCCGCCGCGCCGCTGTCGCGGACGCTCACCGTGTAGGTGAGCTCGTCTCCAGCGCGCGCCGCGACGTGGCCGTCGGTGATGCTGATGGTGAGCGCGGGCTCCCTGGGTACCCGCGCCCCGGAGGCCGCGCCCCGCGTGGCGGCCGCGCTCGCCGCCGGTGCCATGCGCGACGCCACCGGATGGCTCGCGGCCATCGCGGCGGGCATCGCCATCAGCCCGGCCGCCAGCACCGCGGTGGCTCGAGCGGGCATCGTGCACGGCGAGGTATTCATCGCCACCTGCCTTTCCAAGACACGGAGAGTTGCCAAAAGAACCCGTAGAGTAGTAATACTAGCAGGGCGGAGTTGCTATAGGCCGCCGCACAGGCAAAGGCCCTGCCATTGCTGTCCGGGTTAGCGCATATTTCCCCCATGGCTCCCGGGTTAATTTTGCTTTGTCGCTGACGTGAATGATTATCGGCCTTAATTCGTCCCGGGGGATCGGTTCTGAGCATGATCGTGACATTTGTTGTGGGGGCGGTCTCGGTCGGCCTGCTGCTGGCGGCATGGCTCTTGCGCGGGCATTCCGGCCGGAGGGCGGCTGTGGTCGTTATCCTTGCGCTTGCCGGACTGACGGTATCCGTGCCTGCACGGGTCGCCGCGGCGAGTGGCTCGACCCTTTTCGTCCAGTCATTCGCCAATAACACCGTCAATGCCACCTATCCTGTGTCGGTGCCGTCCAGCCCCTCCGGAACCAATTATGCCTGCCTGACCGCCGCCGGAAACAGCAGCAGCGGCGTCCTGCATAGCTGTCCGTCCAGTACCGACCCGCAAGGATCGGGCAAGCTCCGCCTGACGGCCGCCTTGACCGGTGAGGAGGGCGGTGTCTTCGCCGCGACGAGCGTGCCGACCTCCCAGGGCATTGACGCGACTTTCAATACTTATCAGTACGGCGGCAATGGCGCCGACGGCATCACGTTCGTGCTGGCCGCGGTCAACCCGGCCAACCCGCTGTCGCCGGCGAACATCGGGCAGTCTGGCGGTGCGCTCGGCTATTCGGCCAGCGCCGGATCCGGCCTGGTCGGCCTGGCCGACGCCTACCTGGGCATCGGCCTGGATGTCTTCGGTAACTTCAGCAACAGCGTCTATGAGGGAAGCGGCTGCACCAACCCCGCCTACATCACCACGAATGGCAAGACGGTGCCGGGCCAGGTCGTGGTCCGGGGGCCAGGCAACGGCACGGTTGGCTACTGCGCGATCAACAGCACCGCGACGAGCACGTCGTCGCCCGCGCTGGCGCTTCGCTCGACAACCCGTGCCGGGTCGGAGGTGCCCGTCGAGGTCGCGATCAACCCCACCTCGGCGTCGTTGACGACCGCCTCGGGCATCACGGTCCCGGCTGGCACGTACAAGGTGGTGTTCACCCCGGTGGGCGGGTCGGCCACGACGCTGTCGGGCACGCTGCCGACCGTGCCCTCGGGCCTGTACCCGTCCTCGTGGGTGACGTCCAGCGGGATCCCGGAGCAGCTCGCCTTCGGCTGGGTGGGCTCTACCGGCGGCTCCACCGACTTCCACGAGATCGACGCGGCCAACGTGGTCAGCTTCACTCCGACACCGCAGCTCGCGGTGACGCAGACCAGCTACAGCGCCGCATCGCCCGCACTCGGCGCTCCGGTGACGTATACGGTCAACCCTTCTGTCTCCGCCTCGGGTGCCAGCGAGAGCTCCCCCGTGTCGGTCAGCGAGACGATGCCGGCCGGCGTGACCCCGGTGGGCGCGTACGGGTCTGGGTGGACCTGCTCGGCGCCGTCCGGACAGGTCATCACCTGTGTCAACAGCTCGACCCCGTTCGCGGCCGGGACGTCCCTGCCGCCGCTCACCGTGCAGGGGATCGTCACCGCGTCGGGGGTGACCTCATCGACGATTCAGTCCGGCTCAAAAGCGACGGCGTCCTCCATCGATGGCAACCCCGCGCTGGCCAGTTCCGCGACCGCGGGTACGCTGCCCCTGGCCCCGTCGGGCGTTACCGTCAGCCCTACCTCGGGGACGATCGCGGGCGGGAACGCGGTGACGGTGTCCGGCACGAACATCTCGGGTGCTACCGCGATCGAGATCGGCACGACGAGCCAGCAGCAGGCAGGCACCCCGGTGGTCCTGCTGCCATGCGCGTCCGGCCCGGCGGCCGGGTGCTTCACCGTGAACACGAACGGCAGCCTCAGCATCTCCTCGATGCCCGCCGTGGCGGCGTCCACCACGGTCAACTGCACCGTGGTCACGCTCGGCATTGCCGGGGCGGCCAGCTACGCCTACACCGGTATACCAGGCACGCCCGCAGCGCCCACCGCGACGGCCGGGATCACTAGTGCCACCGTGACCTGGACGGCGCCCGCCAGTAACAACAGCCCGATTACCGGATATGTCGTCACCCCTTACCTAAACGGCGTCGCCCAGACGCCGCTGTCCTTCGGAGCCTCCACGACCACCCAGCCCCTGACCGGCCTGACCGCCGGGGGGTCGTACACGTTCACCGTCGCGGCCGTCAACGCGATCGGCACCGGCGCGGCCAGCCCCCAGTCCGCCGCGGTGGTCCCCTACACCCTGCCCGGCGCGCCGGTCATTGGCACGCCCAGTCCGGGAAACTCGGCGGCCACGGTGACCTGGAGCGCCCCGGCGAGTAACGGCGGCAGCGCGATCACCGGGTACGTGGTCACGCCCTACATCGCGGGGGTCGCGCAGGCGGCCCAGACGTTCAGCAGCACCGCGACCACCGAGTCGGTGACCGGGCTGACGCCTGGCACGTCTTACACGTTCAAGGTCGCGGCGGTCAACGCGGCCGGCACGGGTCCGGCCTCGGCGATGTCGTCGGCGGTGACGGTCAACGCGAGCCCGAGCCTCACCTTCGGGCCGCCGCCGGCCGGCGAGGTCAGCATCCCTTACAGCGACCAGCTGACCGCGACGGGCGGCACGGGGGCGCTGGCCTGGTCCGTCAGCAGCGGCAGCCTGCCGCCTGGGCTTTCGCTGGGCTCCTCCACAGGGCTGCTGTCCGGTACCCCCACGGCGGGCGGCAGCTACGCGTTCACGGTCCAGGTCGCCGACACGGCCGGTGGTACCGCCAGCAAGGCTGTCTCGCTGGTGATCGCCGCCGCCCCGTCGCTGTCCAACCCAGCGCCTCCGGCCGGCCAGGCCGGGGTGGCCTACAGTGACACGCTGGCCGTCACCGGCGGCACGGGTCCCTTCACCTGGGCGGTCTCATCGGGCAGCCTGCCGCCCGGCCTGGCGCTGAACGCCTCGACCGGGGTGCTGTCGGGTACCCCGGCGGGGATGGGGCTGTACACCTTCACAGTGAAGGTGACGGATTCCTTCGGCCTGAGCGCGACACAGAGCCTGAACATTTCCGTGGCGGTCGGGCCGCTGGTCATCGCCGCTTCCGCGGGTACGTCCACCGCCACGCAGGGTGGCGTGGTGCGTTACACGGTCACGATCACCAACACGGCCGCGAGCGCCTACTCTGGCGTCACGTACACGGTGCCACTGGCCGACGTGCTCGACGACGCGACCTACAACGGCGACGCCGCCGCCACGTCCGGCACGGTGTCCTTCGATAGCTCGAGCCTGACCTGGACCGGCAACCTGGCCGCGGGCGCCGCCGCCACCGTCACCTTCTCGGTCACCGTCAGCAACCCGTATGCCGGCAATGGCACGCTCGCCTTCACGGTGACCTCCCCGACGACGGCCACCAACTGCCCGGCAAGCGGTACCGACGCGCGCTGCACGGTGTCGGTACCGGTGTCGGCGCTGACCATCACGCAGACCGCCGCGGTGGCCTCGGCGGCGCCTGGCGCGGTGGTCGGCTACACCGTCACGGTGACCAACTCCGGCCTGGTCGCCTACAGTGGCGCCACTGTCGCCAACTCGCTGGCCGGCGTGCTGGACGATGCCACGTACAACGCCAACGCGACCGCCACGTCCGGCACGGTGTCCTACGCGAGCCCGAGCCTGACCTGGACCGGCAGCCTGGCGGCGGGCGCCACCGCGACGATCACGTTCTCGGTCACGGTGAACAGCCCCGACACCGGCAATAAGATCCTCACCGCCGCGATCACGTCCGCCGCCGCCGGCACCAACTGCCCGGCGGGCGGCACTGACCCGCGCTGCACGGCCACCGTCACCGTGCAGGGCCTTACCATCACCGCCACCGCCAGCACGTCCTCGGCTACGCCGGGCGCCGCGGTGGGATACACCATCACGGTGGCCAACACCGGGCAGGCCAGCTACACCGGGGCGAGCATCACCGACTCGCTGTCCGGGGCGCTGGATGATGCGGTCTACAACGGTGACGCCACCGCCACATCCGGCAGCCTGTCCTACACCAGCCCGAACCTGGCCTGGACCGGCAGCCTGGCGGTGGGGGCCACGGTCATCATTACCTTCTCCGTCACCGTGAAAAACCCCGACACCGGCGACAAGACCCTGGTCACCGCGATCACGTCGCCGGCGCCCGCGAGTAACTGCCCGGCGTCCAGGCCCGCGTCGGCCTGCGGCACCTCGGTCACCGTCCTGGTGCCCGCCCTGACCATCATCAACTCCGCCGGGGTGGCCTCGGCCACGCCGGGGTCGGTGGTGCGCTACACGGTCACGATCACCAACACGGGGCAGACGCCCTATGCCGGCATTACCGTCGCGGACTCGCTGGCCGGACTGCTGGACAACGCGGCCTACAACGGCGACGCGGCCGCCACCGCAGGGACGGTCTCCTATGCCAGCCCGGTGCTGACCTGGACCGGCAGCCTGGCAACTGGGGCGACCGCGACCGTCACGTTCTCGGCAACCGTGAACGGTAACGACAGCGGGGACAAGTTCCTGGCCACCACCGTGACGTCGGCCACGGCGGGCAGCAACTGCGCGGCCGGGAGCACGGACGCGCGGTGCTCGACCTCGGTTCCCGTGCTGATCCCAGGGCTGGGCCTTTCCGTTACGGCGAGCAGCGCGACCGCCGCGCCGGGCTCTGCCGTCGCCTACACGATCGTGGCCGACAACACGGGCCAGACTACCGACGCCGGGGTGAGCTTCACCGCGTCGCTGGCCGGGGTGCTGGACGACGCGTCGTATAACGGTGACGCGGCCGCGACGTCGGGGTCGGTGTCTTATGCCAGCCCGAGCCTGACGTGGACGGGGAGCCTGGCGCCGGGGGCGACCGCGACGGTCACGTTCTCGGTCACCGTGCACAATCCCGACACTGGCGATCACCGGCTGGCGGTCACCCTGGCCTCGGCTGCGGTCGGGGGCAACTGCCCGGCGGGCGGCACTGACCCGGCCTGCTCCTCGACCGTGACGGTGGCCTCGCTGGCGATCGCGAATACCGCGGGCGTGGCGTCGGCCACGCCGGGTAGCGTGGTGCGGTTCACCGCGACGTTCACCAACACCGGGCAGGCCCCGTATGACGACATCACGATCGCGACCAATGCGGCTGACGTGTTCGATGACGCGGTGCCCAACGGGGACCAGACAGCGTCCTCGGGCACGCTGAGCATCACCGGCGCGGCGGTCACCTGGACCGGGGACATCCCGGTGGGCGGCACGGTCACCGTGACCGGCACCGTTACCGTCGACAGCCCCGATACTGGCAATCACGTGCTGGCCAGCACGATCACGACGGCTGCGGCGGGCAGCAACTGCCCGGCCGCGGCGCCCGCGGCGGCCTGCTCGGTGAGCGTGCCGGTGCTCACCCCGGGGCTGGCCATTACCAACACCCCGAGCGCCACGGCGGCGGTGCCGGGATCGGTGGTGGGCTACACGGTCACGATCACCGACTCGGGCCAGACCCCGTATGCCGGCATAACCGTTGCCGACGACCTGTCCGGCCTGCTGGATGACGCCGCCTACGACGGCGACGCGGCCGCCACGTCCGGTACTACCTCCTATGCCAGCCCCACCTTGACCTGGGCCGGCAGCCTGGCTCCCGGGGCGACCGCGACCGTGACATTCTCGGTCACGGTCAGCAGCCCCGGAACGGGCGACAAGCTGCTGATCACCACCGCGACGTCGGCCGCGCCGGGGTCATCCTGCCCGCCTGGCACCACCGCCGCGCAGTGCCGCAGCATCACCGCGGTGCTGACCCCGGCGCTGGACATCGTGGCCACCACCGGGTCCGCGACCGCGGTGCCGGGCGCCATCGTGCACTACACGATCACGATCACCAACACCGGCCAGACTCCCTACACCGGGGCGGTCGTCGCCGACGACCTGACCGGGCTGCTGGACGACGCGGCCTACGACGGGGACGCCGCCGCGACTGCCGGCACGGTCTCCTATGCCAGCCCGGTGCTGGCCTGGGCCGGCAGCCTCGCAGTCGGGGCCGCCGCCACCGTGACGTTCTCGGTCACGGTGGACAACCCTGATACCGGGAACCGGGTCCTGGCCACCCTGGTCACCTCGGCCGCGGCGGGCAGCAACTGCGCTGCCGGCAGCACCGACCCCGGCTGTGCGACCAGCGTGCCAGTGGAGGCGGCCGCCCTGCTCACCTTCGCCATCAGCTCCGGTGCCGCCTCGACGGTGGCCGGCGGCGTCGTGCACTACACGGTCACCGTGACCAACGCCGCCGCGACCCCGTACGCCGGGGTGGCCTTCACTGACTCGCTGGCCGGGCTGCTGGACGACGCGTCTTACAACGGCGACGCCACGGCCAGCGCCGGCACCGTCACCTTCACCAGCCCGAACCTGGCCTGGACCGGCACGGTACCCGGCAACTCCGCCGCGACGGTCACGTTCTCGGTCACGGTGAACAACCCTGACAACGGCAACAAGATCCTCGCCAGCACCCTGGCCTCGGCTGCGGTCGGGGGCAACTGCCCGGCGGGCGGCACTGACCCGGCCTGCTCCTCGACCGTGACGGTGGCCTCGCTGGCGATCGCGAATACCGCGGGCGTGGCGTCGGCCACGCCGGGTAGCGTGGTGCGGTTCACCGCGACGTTCACCAACACCGGGCAGGCCCCGTATGACGACATCACGATCGCGACCAATGCGGCTGACGTGTTCGATGACGCGGTGCCCAACGGGGACCAGACAGCGTCCTCGGGCACGCTGAGCATCACCGGCGCGGCGGTCACCTGGACCGGGGACATCCCGGTGGGCGGCACGGTCACCGTGACCGGCACCGTTACCGTCGACAGCCCCGATACTGGCAATCACGTGCTGGCCAGCACGATCACGACGGCTGCGGCGGGCAGCAACTGCCCGGCCGCGGCGCCCGCGGCGGCCTGCTCGGTGAGCGTGCCGGTGCTCACCCCGGGGCTGGCCATTACCAACACCCCGAGCGCCACGGCGGCGGTGCCGGGATCGGTGGTGGGCTACACGGTCACGATCACCGACTCGGGCCAGACCCCGTATGCCGGCATAACCGTTGCCGACGACCTGTCCGGCCTGCTGGATGACGCCGCCTACGACGGCGACGCGGCCGCCACGTCCGGTACTACCTCCTATGCCAGCCCCACCTTGACCTGGGCCGGCAGCCTGGCTCCCGGGGCGACCGCGACCGTGACATTCTCGGTCACGGTCAGCAGCCCCGGAACGGGCGACAAGCTGCTGATCACCACCGCGACGTCGGCCGCGCCGGGGTCATCCTGCCCGCCTGGCACCACCGCCGCGCAGTGCCGCAGCATCACCGCGGTGCTGACCCCGGCGCTGGACATCGTGGCCACCACCGGGTCCGCGACCGCGGTGCCGGGCGCCATCGTGCACTACACGATCACGATCACCAACACCGGCCAGACTCCCTACACCGGGGCGGTCGTCGCCGACGACCTGACCGGGCTGCTGGACGACGCGGCCTACGACGGGGACGCGGCCGCGACTGCCGGCACGGTCTCCTATGCCAGCCCGGTGCTGGCCTGGGCCGGCAGCCTCGCAGTCGGGGCCGCCGCCACCGTGACGTTCTCGGTCACGGTGGACAACCCTGATACCGGGAACCGGGTCCTGGCCACCCTGGTCACCTCGGCCGCGGCGGGCAGCAACTGCGCTGCCGGCAGCACCGACCCCGGCTGTGCGACCAGCGTGCCAGTGGCCATGGTGACGATGACGAGCTCGGCCAGCTCGGGCAGCACGACGCCTGGCGGCGTGGTCGGGTACACGGTCACGGTCGCCAACAGCGGCCGGGTGCCGCTCGCCGGCATCACGTTCTCCCTGCCGCTGTCCGATGTCCTGGACGACGCCAGCTACGACAACGACGCGGGCGCATCCGCCGGCATGGTCTCGTTCGCCAGTCCCACCCTGGCCTGGGACGGCGACCTGGGTCCCGGGCAGTCGGCCACCATCACGTTCTCGGTCACGGTGAGCAACCCCGACCTAGGGAACAAGGTCCTCGCCGCCACGATCGCCTCGCCGACGCCGGGCAGCAGCTGCCCGGCGTCCGGGCCGACCCCGGCCGCCTGCAGCACCGCCGTTACCGTGCTGGTCCCGGCCCTGACCATCACCAAGGCGGCCAGCGTCGCCACGACCACCCCCGGGTCGGTGGTGCGGTACACCATCACCGTGGCCGACACTGGCCAGACCGCTTACGCTGGCGCGGCTGTCGCCGATGACCTGACCAGCGTGCTGGACGACAGCGCCTACGACGGGGACGCGGCCGCGACTGCCGGCACGGTCTCCTACGCCAGCCCGGTGCTGACCTGGACCGGCAGCCTGAGTCCTGGCGGCACCGCGGTCATCACCTACTCGGTCACCGTCGCCAACCCCGAGACGGGCGGCACGACCCTGGCCAATACCGTGACCTCGGCCGCGCCGGGCAGCAGCTGCCCGCCAGGAGCCAGCGCCAGCCAGTGCACCGTGACCACCGCGATCATCGCCGGGCCGCTGACGATCACCGCCCCGGCCAGCGCGAGCCTGGGCGCCGGGCCGCCAGGCGCGGCCATCCAGGGCAGCCTGGGGACTGTCGCGGTCACCGACGACCGCGGCTTCGGCGCGAGCTGGACTGTGACAGTCTCCTCGGGCGACTTCACCACCGGCAGCGGCTCGCCCGCCGAGACCATCCCGGCCGGCGACACCTCCTACGCCATCACCGGCCTGGCCACCGCCACCGGCCCGGCCACATTCACCCACGTCACCACCGCGACCCTGTCGGGCAGCCCGCAGGCCGTCGTGGCCGCCACCCAGGTAGACGGCAACACCACCGCCACCTGGGACCCCATGATCAACGTCACCGTCCCAGCCGGGGCCATCGGCGGGACCTACACCGCCACCATCACCCACTCCGTGTCCTGAGCACCGCAGCGACCGTAAGGGTCGCGGGCATCGTGAATCTCTCGACCGGGTCAATCGGCCTGCTGCTTGGGCGAGAGACGCCGTGGCCGTGGCTGCGGGTGTGGGTGTGGGCTGCTGCTAGTCAGGGCCGGCCTCGCCATTTACTGCAAGCATGCCCTGGCCCACGCCGGCTACTGGCGGCCACCGAAAATATTTACAGAGAGTGATAAATCAATTACGATGAGTCGTCACTAGCCCGCGCAGGGGGATGCGCGGGTAACTTCATGAGGCGTTTCGCCTCAGCTACGGGGGATTAAGAATGATCGTTCGAAACGCTGTCCGACGGCGCCTCGGCCGGAAGACGAGCGTGGCCATGCTGACGGTGGCCCTCGCCGCCGGCGGCGCCGCTGTCGCGATGCCGGGACCGGCTCGCGCGGCCGTATGTTCGCTGGCGGGGGCAGGCTCGCTGCCCTCGTGTACTTCGGCGGGCACCGTGACCCTGACCACCGGCACCCTGACGATGGTGGCACCGCCCACGCTCACCTGGGGAGCCCACATCACCGGGGCGACCCAGACAATCTACGACACGCTCGACTCGGACACGGCGCTCGACGTCCTTGACCTGCGTGGCCTGGCCGCCGCTGACACCGGCTCGGGCTGGAACATCACCGCGACCGCCACGGCCTTCGGCTCTACTCACGGCCCGATCCCGGATACCACCGGCGGCCAGGTGCTCGCCTTCGGCGGCGGCGGCACCACAGGCACCGCTGCCAACGTGCCGAGCTCGGTCTGCGTCACCGCAGGCGGCTGCGTACCCGCGACAACCAGCCTAACGACCTTCCCGCTGTTCATCCCGACTGATGGGACGACGTCGGTCAAGATCTACAACGCGACGGCGGGCACTGGCACCGGCACTGTCCAGGTCGGGTCGAATCTCGCCGTCCCTGCCACCAACCCAGCGGTCTGGTCGGTGACGCTGCCGGCCACCCTCCCGGCGGACACCTACACCTCGACCATCACGACGACGGTCTCCGCGGGGCCGTGACTCATGGCGGCTGCTGGCGGCCGTCGCGGCGGCCAGCAGCCGCACCACTGACGGGAGTGCCGTCGCGCGAGCGCGGCGGCACTCGCCAGTGCTGTCTAGAAGTCATAGGCCATAGCAATCATAGGAGCGTCGTGCTCAGAAGGAGTTGTTCCATGCGCAGGCGCATGCCAGCAGCCGCCGCGGGTGTCGTGATCGCCGCAGGGCTCTTCGCGGTCGGCCCCGCGGGCCAGGCCATCGCGACGCCGCCGCCGGCGCAGCCTTACACGGTGGCTCCCGCGCCCCAGGCCAGTGGCCAGCAGAGGGGCTACTTCATCTTGTCGATCTCACCGGGCCGTTCCGCCACCGACGTCGTCGTCTTCGGTAACAATAAGCCGGTGACGCAGCGCCTGCGCGTAGGCGTGGTAGACGGCACTACCGCGTCAGACTCGGGCAGCGCCTACAACGCCCTCGACCCACGCTGCGCCGGGGTTGCCTGCTGGGTGACCGGAATCCCGCGGGTCATCACGCTGCCACCGCACAGCCAGGACTGGCTGCGGTTCCGGGTCACGGTCCCGGCCGGCGTGCCGCGGGCCCAGTACCTGGCGGGCATCGTCGCCACCCCGGACGTGCCACCGCAACCGGTCCAGTTCCGCTCCAGCGGACACACGTCTTCCCGGGTGCTCATCGTCTCCCGGGTAGTCATCGGCGTCGCGGTCACCGTCGGCCAGCTCGCCGCGCTGCGTGCCAAGACGGAGCTCACCGGCGTCACCGCCGGATGGGTCGACGGGCAGGTCCGGCTCACCGTGCGGGTGCGGAATGCCGGCCAGCGGTTCACCAAGGCCACCGGGATGATCGCGTGCTCGCTTGGCGCGGCCACCCACTCGTTCCGGCTCTTCATGGACACCGTGCTGCCGGGACAGGGCGCCGGCGCTCCCCGTCAACGGGGAGGCCGGCCTGCACTCAGGTGCCTGGCGGTGCGCGGCGCGCGTCATCGACAGCAGCGGGCGCATCGCCGTCTGGACCGGGACGGTGACCGTGCCCACTACCGTGACCGCCGCCACCAAGGAGATCGCCCCCAACGACTTCGTGGCCCCGCAGGGCGGGGGCGTCCCCGGCTGGGCGATCGCCTTGATCGTCCTTTGCAGCCTCATCCTGCTCAGCCTGTGGGCGGTGCTGGCGCGCCGCCGACGCTACAGCGGCCTCTAGCGTCCCGGCGAGCCAGCGCCAACTGCGGGCAGCTCTCGTGGTTATGAGCGCAGCCGCCGCTGCCGGTAGAGCAGGACGCTGACTGCGGCCAGCAGCAGCAAGCCGATGACGATCAGCGTGATTCCCCAGCCGGGGATCCCGTTCTGGGGAGAAATCACGGTGTAGGCGCCCTTGCCAGTCTGGACGACGCGCTCCCTCGGGCTGCCGGGTATGGCGACCAGGCCGGACCAGCTGACGACCTGGCTCTTGCCGTACCGGACCGCGACCGTGCACGGCACGCTCGCGCCCTCCGGGAGGCCCGGCGCGTTGACCGCGATGAGCGCGTGATCGCCGGGCAGCACGGTACCCGCGTAGACGGGGTAGGAGCTCGGCCGGCCTGCCGCCCGGCACGATGCCTGGCCAGAGCCCTTGGCGAAAGCCTGACCGGTGTTGTACAGGCTGATGTTGAGGCGGGCAACCGGTCCCTCGGTCGTCCCCTGCACGCCGCGAATCGACAGTCGGCTCGACAGGGAGGATAGGTCACCGACAGTGATCGCCACGCCGACCGTCACCATATGGAGGATGACCGCCCCCGCTGATGCGGGCCCGCTCGTGCCGAGTTTCACCGACGTCGGCCGGCTGGCAGGCGCGGCGGCGATGCCGGTCAGGTACTGGCCGGGCGGGGTCCGACGCGGGACGCGCACCGTGAAGGTCACCAGCTCGCGGTAGCCAGCGGGAAGCGTGATGCGGCTCGGCAGCCCGGTCACCCAGCAGGCCGGGCCAGAGCATCGCCTGGCGGCAGGAACGTAGGCGCTGCCGCCGTTGCCAGCGGTGACGCCGATGGCGTGGCTGAGGGCCAGCGTCTGGGCCTGCCGGGCCAGGTTGGCAACGACGACCGTGGCCGTGACAGCCGCCCCGGGGGCGACGGCCAGCTGGAAGTAGGGCGTGAGCTGGCCCTGCGGGCCGGAGCCGGTGCGAGGCCGAATGTCCCGGCGATGCCCACGCCGCCCATGCCCGGGCCACTGGATGCCTGCCCGGGGCTCGCGACGGCCAGCGGCGCCAGCCCGAGCGACAGCGCCGCGAACCCGGCCGCTGACGCCGGCATCACCGCCCGCCGCACCCATGCCGCTAGCCGGCTGGACCCTCCCATCAGCCTCGCCTCCCGTCAGCCCGCACACCCGCCAGGTGCGCTGTGAACACGAATGATAACACAAAGTAACTATGATGGCCTCCACGTAAAGCGGGGTGCGTCCCGGCTCGCCGGGACGCACCCCGTAGTGGTGTGCCTTGGTCAGCTACGGCCCGGAGACGACGTTGATGGTGATGGTTGACGTGTACGTGCCGGGCGTGGCGCTACCTGGCACGTGGAGCCACCAGCCGACCGGATCCACCGACGCGCTTCCGCCGATGTTCACCGATCCGAGCCCGGTGCCCCCCTCCGCCTCGTAGACGGTTACTGGCACCGGCGCGAAGGCCGCGGTGGGAATGGCCACCGGGTAGGCCACCACGTGCTGACTCGGCAGCGTGCAAGTGCCGGGGCCGCCCGTGCAGGCCTTGCTCGGGGCCGTGGTGTCCAGCGGACTGGTGATGCTCCCGGTAGTGGAGAACGTTCCAGTGTCCGGCAGCGCTGGGGAGCCCAGTGCCGTGCCCGCGGAAAAGGTCGTGGCGGACACGGTGACGTTCCAGCCGAGGCCGCTTCCCGTGGCGTCATTGACCACGTAGCCCTCGTCTGCCGGGGTGGAGTCGAACAGGTTCTGGCTAAGGCCGTTCATCGTGGTGGCCCACGTCAGGGAGCCCGGCACGGTCGTGCTCAGGGACCCGTCCCCCAGGTCGGCCGTTCCCGTGATCACGCAGGGCGTGCCGGCGGCGGTGCCCGTGCACGTCGCGGCGTCCGCGGCGCCGGCCCCGGCGACGACTGCGCTGGCGATCCCGCCGAGCACTAGCGCGCAGGCGCCCACCAGGCCTGTGGCCCTGCGCTTGTTGATTGGACTCAGGAAGTCCAAAGAGTCACCATTCCTTTCGGTTGCATTCTGTTACTTCACGAGCACGGAAGGTATCAGTGATGTCTGGGTCCTTGTCAAGGACCCTTCAGCCGTGTCCCGAGGCCCTACCGGCCCCTGGTCAGGGGTTTTCGGGCACTATGCGGGATGGGCAGTGCCCGATAGCCCCCAAGGATTTTGGTAGTTGGGTGTTAGTACGAGATTCTCCGTTTGATAACGGTGAATAGTTTGCGGTTGCGGGCATGGCGAGAGTCGGCGTGTCGTGCCGGGTGACGGCCGGCTCCACGAGTCGGCAGTGAATTGCGTGTTCCTAGCCCGCTAGGTAGAACGCTTGTCCTGCGAGGACGTCTTGGCCGGTGCCCAGGGAGGTGTTGAAGTCGAGGAGGTCGGCGAGGGGGATGTTCATGGCGGTGCCGGGGGGGATGGCGGCGTCAAAGGTGTCGTTGTCGTGGAAGACGTACCACATCTGGCTGGTGTCGTTGTCGGCGCTGGCGATGGTGGCGCCGGTGATCCGCAATCCCATGCCGACCTGCTGGTTGCCGGTGAAGATGAGGATTGCCTGGCCGGTCTCGTCGGGGCCGGTGTAGTCGGCGATGGTGCCGACGCTGTAGGAGGTGGCCAGGGCCTGGACGCTGTCGATGCTGGCGGCGGGGCCAGCGACTGCCTCCCAGCCGTTGATGACCTGAACGTCGAGGCCGTCGTCGGTGATCGCCTGGGTTATGCGGCCCGATAGCTGGGGGGGTGTGGGGGCGTCGGTGGCGTGGGCGGCGGGCGCGGTGGCCAGGGCGGCGGTGATGGCGGTGGCGGCTACGGCGGACAGCGTGGCGATAGCGCGCGCGCGGGTGGAGGTCCTGGCTGCGTGTAGCTGGTGCATGACGTTCCCCTTCCTGGCGTGGCTGGCGGATGGCCAGCCGATCAGCACAGAAGGTAGCAGCGCCTGCGCGCATGGTGAGGGATTTTGTATGCAGTGGCGTGTTGTAGCGCGCTACTCAGAGTGTTTCAGTTGTCATTTGTGCCCTACTTGCCTTTTGGTATCGCGTGACGGCGCGTTGCCGGATGTGGTGCCGGCGACGGTGGCGGGGTGAGTCTCGTCACCAGCGCGTTCAACCGGAGGGGCCTGGGTAGCGTCTTATAGATCATGAGACTCACAGCGACTAACTCCCTGGCAGCGTCCCTAGCCGGAATCGGCATGGCTGCTCTCGTCGTCGGCTGTACGTCGTCCGGAAGTCCCGCCAACTCGCAGGCGCCCACGACATCGAGCACGAAGTCCGGGGCAGCGGTCGCCACTGGTACCCCGGCGCAAACCTCATCAAGCGGCCAGCCGGGCAGTGGGAGCACTAGCCCGGCCGCCAGCAGCCCGGCCAGCAGCAGCCCGGCCGCCAGCCCGTCCCCGAGCGCGTCCTCAGCGTCGGCTGGCGGACTTGCGGTCCTGCCGTGCCCGACCTCGGGCCTGAAGGTGACCGAGATGGCGATTGGGGCGGCAGCGGGCTCGGCGTACCTGCAGCTCGACTTCACCAATACCTCGGGCCGCACCTGCGTGCTCTACGGCTACCCGGGCGTCGCCTTGACGACCAGCATGACAACCGGAAGCCAGGTCGGCGCCGCGGCCAGTAAGTCAGCATCCAAGCCGAAGATGGTCATCACGCTCGCCGCGGGCGCCACGGCCAGCGCGAGCCTGCAGCTTGTCGACGTACTTAACTACCCGACCGCGACTTGCGACCCGACCACTGGCAACTACCTGCAGGTTTACCCGCCGGGCCAGACCGTGCCTGTCTACCTGCCCTATAAGGGCCAGACCTGCGCCAAGCCGGTCTTCGCGATCGGCATCTCAACCGTAGTGGCCGGCACCTAACAGGCCATCGCGGGATGCCGGACAGCCCGCTGAAAACGGTAAACGGCCGTCCGGCTGGCCTTTGTACCTATCGGCTTTCGGCCGATAGGTACCTGGGCGTGCACGCAGGCCTGACCTTGGGATACCGTCAGTCCGACGCAGGCGCAGAAGGAGGCTTCATGGTAGTACCGGGCGGGATGACGGGATTCGGTGACTGGGTCACTGTCGGTGTCGATAATGGCGGCACCTCAAACAACGGAACCGTCTTGGACTCGCACGGCAACTTCCTGGTGAACGCGATGGCGGAGTTGCCCAGTCTTGTCCGCGAGGGTCCGGAGAAGGCGATCGGCGCGCTGACGGACACCGTTGACAAGGTGCTGACGATGACCGGGATCCCCATGTCAGCGGTGCGTGCCGTCGGGCTGGACACGCCCGGGCCGGCCAGCGCGACGGGAGTCCTGGCGTCCAAGGGCGCGACGAACTTCGGGCACCCCGCGTGGGGTGCGTTCGACATCAGGGAGGCGTTCGAGGAGCGGCTGGGCATTCCGGTCATTTACAACAACGACGCCAACGCAGCCGCCCTGTACGCACACCACGTCAGGTTCGGCGCCGCGGCGGCCCAGTACGGCTCGGTGGCCGCGATCGTGGGAACCGGCCTCGGGGGCGGAGTGGTCGCGAGCGGACAGGTCGTCAGTGGTGCGGCGGGCATGGCTGGCGAGCTCGGCCACTTCCCGATCCGGGTGGACGGGCTGTTGGAGGAGGGACAGCCGGTGCCTTCCTGCAACTGCGGGAACCTCGGCGACGCCGAGTCGTTCGCATCGCTCACTGGCATCAGGCGCAACCTCCTGCCCTACTGGCTGACCCGCTACCCAGACCATGAACTGGCGGCCCTGCCCATCGACGCGGCGGCGAAGGCAGTTCGCGGCTACGCCGAGAAGGGCGACGACATGGCGCTGCAGATCTTCAGGCAGCAGGCGATGGCCATCGGGCGGGTGTTCTCGGTCGCCGCGAAGTTCACCGACCCGGACGTGTACTTTGTCGGCGGCGGCGTGATCGAGGCGGCCTCGCACTTCCGCGACTGGTTCCTCGCCACGGTGCGAGAGCACACCAGCGTCTACCTCGAGCAGGCGGCAGTGACGGAAATCACCCTGGTTCCCGACCTGGACATGGCTGGAGCCCGCGGGTCCGCGATCGCCGCCGCGGCCTGGCTCACCCAGTTCCATTAGCCAGAACGTTGCGTGGCCGGTCTCCCAGGCAAGCTTGCCCGGTAGACCGGCCACGGCCAGTGCCCGCTAGCTAGTCGTCCGAGTCGCCCGAGTCCTTGAAGATGAGGCCGCAGACCTCTAGGTAAAGCTGCTCAGGGTAGGGCAGCGGGGTGATGCTACGGAATACCCGGTCCGAGGCAGCGGATTCGACGACGAACTCCCCGTAGCCGAGCACTCGGCCCCAAATGGAGCGCTTGAAGCTCATGTCGTTGACTTTATCGAGCGGCATCATCTTGACCGTGCGGTTGAAAAGCCCGGCGGTCATAATAAGGCGCTTTGAGGTTACTACGAAGTAATCCTCAAGCCAGGCCCAGATCCGCACGCTGAGCCACAGCAGCACGCCGAGGAAGACTAGCCAGAACACTAGTTTGACTACCCCGGCGATAAAGGGCACCACGCTGATCACCAGTACGATCGCCAGTGCCCCGAGGGTGACCCCCACCGGCTTGATCAGGACGGCCGGGTGGAAGCGCACAGTCAGCACGCTGCGCTCATGAGGCAGCAGGTGCCTCTCCACCGTATGGGGCACCCGATCGAAGTTGGGCGCCATCCTAATGCCCATCGCTACCTCATATTTGTGCGACGAAGTTCGAGAGACCATGCGCCGCGGTCGTGAGGAGACCCGCGATGTTGTGGATCAGGTGCGCGGCGTTCGTAGGCTCTTGGACGACCCACCATATGGCGAAGGCAATCAGCGCATACGTGAGAATTTGCCTAAGCTTCACTGCCGACTCCCTGGAATCGCAGACTGCATCATCTTGCCGGATACCCTTTTCATCTTAAGCCTGTCCTCGCCCAAAGCCGAGGGGTAGAGCGAGATGCGACCCTTGACCCTGCATGTCCCGTCAGGCAGCAGTATGCCCGATTTCCGCCGGCGCTACGCCTCCAGTGCCGGGTTCGGCTGCCCACGTCGAAGTATGGGGCCACCCGTCGCGCGGTGGAAGGCGACACGCCGGCCTCACTGGTCACGGTCACCTCACTGGCGGCGGAGCTTTGTCCATGATCGTTCCTACTTGTTCCAGTTGGCCAGGCTGCCGGAATGACTGGTGCGCGAAGCAGGTACCGATTCGGCAGCAGGCGGTTGGCCGATCTGACAACACTCCCCCCGGGGAGGCATGCTTGTACCATGGCGACGCCCGAGGTGAGCGAGACAGACACAGACTTTGCGATCATCGTCTACCGAGACGATGACCGGTGGGACGCTGACGTGCTGCCGGTGGCCGTGACGGCGGACCTGCAGGGCCTGCTTCGCGTGCTGCGCCAGCAGCCGAGCATCGCCGGGATTATCGGCTTCGCCGGCGTGGCGGACGACTTCTTCGTGGCGGTCCGGATATTCAGCGGACAGGTTTCTGTCCTGCTGTCCGACATCGCCGCCGCCGCGGAAGGCGACCCGCTGGCCATCTCTGTGCTTGAGTACCTCGACATCCCGGTCCCCGCTGAGGAGGACATCGACCAGATCCTCCCGGCTGGCGACCTTTCTATCTTCGCCGACCTGGGCCTGGACGAGATGGACCTCGCCGCGATCTCCAGCGACATGGAGATGTACCCAGACGAGGCGGTGGAGACCATCGCCTCCCGGCTGGGCTTCGGTCCGGCCATGGAGCGCGCGCTTGACATCGCCCTTGGTGGCTGAGTACCTGTCTGGCTACGAGGCGCCGATGCGGGCAGCGCTCGCAGAGGCGGCTGTCGCCGCTGCCGAGGGCGAGGTTCCCGTGGGCGCGGTGATCCTGAACCCGGCCGGCGAGGTGATCGCGCGTGGCCACAACCGCCGGGAGGCCGAGGCCGACCCGACGGCGCACGCCGAGATCGTGGCGATCCGCATCGCCGCGCGGGCGGCCGGCGACTGGCGACTGGACGGGTACTCCATCGTCGTCACCCTAGAGCCCTGCACGATGTGCGCCGGCGCCATCGCCGCCGCTCGCCTCGCCCGGCTTGTCTATGGTGGCGCCGATCCGAGGGCGGGCGCTGTAGGGTCACTGTGGGACGTCATCAGGGATCCGAGGGTAGCACCGTGGCCGGAAGTCCTCAGTGGCGTGCTCGATGACGAGTGCCTTGGCATTATCCAAGCTTTTTTCTCGGAACGCCGATAGATCCGCCAGCGTTATTAGTCACGTGCGAACGTCAGGTAAGCTCATCGACGGTGGAGTCGCCTAGTGGCCGAGGGCGCGCGCCTCGAAAGCGCGTGAGGGGGCAACCCCTCCGTGGGTTCAAATCCCACCTCCACCGCCACACTCACTGGGCCGAGCGGGGGCGTGCACTGCTGGGTGTGCTCACCCTGCAGGGCGCCTAGGCTGCTCGCACGCCGTGACGGAGCTTCCCGTCGTCGCGGTAAGGAGAGGGTGTGCTCGAACCGCAGGGAACCTTGTTCTTCGTCCTGCTCGTGCTGGCATTTGCCGGGCTGGTCACCTGGCTTGCGCTCAGCAAGCTGGTCGCCGTCCGCGTTCTCACCGCGCTCCTTGCCTTCATCCCGGCGGCGGTCTTCGGCATCGCGGCTGTGAACAAGTACTTCAGTTACTACCAGACCTGGGGCGCGCTGATCAGCGACCTCACCGGGTCGGGCGCGCAGTCGGTCCCGCAGCTCGCGGAGGTGGCGGGCGCGCCCGGCAGTGCGTCGATCGGCGCCGTGATCACCGCGGCCGCCGACAACACCGTGTCCGAGCAGACTGGCTACCTCTTTCGCACGACGGTGACCAGTACCACCAGCCACATCACCAGGCAGGTCTACGTCTACCTGCCGCCGCAGTACTTCCAGCCGGCCTACCGTAGCACTCGGTTCCCGGCGATCGAGTTGCTGCACGGGTCTCCGGGGCAGCCCGCGTCGTGGGTCAACGTGATGGACGTGATCCCCATCTACCTGGGGCTGCTGGACACCAAGCTCGCCACCCCCGCCGTCTTGGTGATGCCGGACACCGACGGCGGCATGCAGTACTCGCTGCAGTGCCTCAACGACCCGCAAGGGGTCCAGGACATGACGTTCGTGGGCAAGGAGATCCCGGACTGGGTCATCCGCAACCTGCGGGTCATGCCGCCAGGCCCGTCATGGGGGATCGCCGGCTACTCCGAAGGTGGCTACTGCGCGGCGAACATCGGGCTTCAGTACGCTAGCCGGTTCGGGTACGCGGGCGCCCTGAGCGGCTACTTCGCGCCGAGCAACAGCCAGGTCCCGGCGAACGGACGGGCGGGCGGCACGCCGGTGAACGTCCCTAACGTCTTCGCGGACTACCCGAAGCTCGCCCTCCTCAACACGCCCTACAAGTACGTCCAGAAGGCCCCGCTGGGCGTTCAGGTCCCGTACTTCTGGCTGGCGGCAGGCGGGAACGACACGTGGTACCTGCAGCAGGCTGAGGTCTTCCGGCAGTACGCCATGATGCGCGTGCCCGACATCCCGCTGATGATCGTCAAGGGCGGGGGCCACTCGGCGAACGTCTGGCGGGCGGCGCTCGGTCCGATGCTGCAGTGGATGACGCCGAAGCTGACCACTTCCGCCGCGCAGGTCGAGGAGACCGCCTCGCGCGACAAGTCGCACCAGCTCAGGAAGGTCAACCGGAGTGGCGCGGCTTCACTAAAAGTAACTAGCCGTCGCTCCTAGTGAGATAGAATCACGCTTCGATGTGGTGACAACTCGGAGGGTGACTAATGTTCGATCGTCACGCAAGGCATGTCCCTGTCCCGGTGCTCGCGGTCTCGGCCGGCCTCCTCGGGCTGGCCGGCCTGGCCGGGTGTAGCAGCGCGCACACCGCCACCGGTGGCACGACCGGCATAACAGTGAGCAACAAGTCCGGCGCGCTGGGCGCCCAGCAGCTCAAGGCCGCGCTACTGACCAGGATCAACGGCGACGGGCCGATATCCACGCCGGCCGCGGGCAGTTACTCGTCGCTGCCCGCAGTCCAGGCCGCCGCGGCGCAGATGAACGGGATCACCGTGACTCCCACGCAGTGCATGCAGGCCACCGTGCTCCAGGGCGCTGTCCTCGACACCGGTGCGCTGGGCACCGCCCCGGCCGCTGTCGTCAACTTCCGGGTAGTGACCAACGGGGTGTCGGAGGTGCTCGCCACGCCGCCCAGCGCGGCAGTGGCAGCCGCCCTCGGCAAGTCGATCCCGGCGGGATGCTCCCGGTACACCGCGTCCTCGGGCGGTCGGACATCCCAGTACGCGGTGAAGCAGGACTGGGCGCAGGGAATCGGCAAGCGGCCAGCCCGCGTGCTGGACATCAGCCTGCTAGGGCAGAAGACCCCAGCGAACGTGTGGTCGATTGTCTTCCAGGGGTCCGGCTTCATCGGGGCAGTCAGTGTCGATGGCCCGAACGCCTCGGAGGCGGCCGTACGCGAACTGGGACTGCAGGCCTACCAGTACGCCGCCAAGACACTGTCCTGAAGACCGGGAGGCGACAGGGGGTCGTCCCCCCAGCTAGCGACCGTGCAAGACTATGGGCCATGACCGACGCATCGCCGCAGTTCCGCCCCGTTCTTGAGACGATCCCGCCATACCAGCCCGGTAAGGTCCCGGTCGCCGGCCTGGGTCGGCCGGCGACGCACAAGCTGTCGTCGAACGAGTCGCCCCATGGGCCGCTGCCCTCGGTCGCGCAGGTGATCGCGGAGGCAGGACACAGCGTCAACCGCTACCCGGATAACGAGGCCGGGGCACTCACCCAGGCGATCGCGAAGCGGTTCTGCGTCCCGGCTGAGCATGTCGCGGTGGGTCCCGGCTCGGTCGGGGTCCTCAAGCAGATCATCGAGGCCGCCGCCGGGCCAGGGGACGAGGTCATCTACGCGTGGCGCTCCTTCGAGGCGTACCCGGGGCTATGCGACCTGGCGGCCGCCACCTCGGTGCGCGTCCCACTGCTGGAGGAGACGCATGACCTTGACGCGATGGCGGCAGCGATCACCGAGCGGACCAGGGTCATCCTCGTCTGCAACCCGAACAACCCGACCGGTACCGCGCTGCTGTCGAGCGAGATCACCACGTTCCTTGACAGGGTTCCGGAGAACTGCCTGGTGGTGCTCGACGAGGCCTATCGCGAGTACGTCCGTGACGAGGTGGTACCCGACGGCATTGAGCTGTACCGGGACCGGCCCAACGTCGCCGTGCTGCGCACCTTCTCCAAGGCGTACGGCCTGGCCGGGCTGCGCGTCGGGTTCCTGATCGGGCACCAGCCGGTCGCGACGGCCATCCGCAAGACGATGCTCACGTTCAGCGTGAGCTCGGTCGCGCAGGCGGCCGCGGTTGCCTCCCTGGGGGCCGAGGACGAGCTCTTCCGGCGGGTGGACTTCATTGTGCAAGAGCGCGGCAGGGTCCGGGACGCGCTGATCGCGGACGGCTGGAACGTGCCGCCGACCGAGGCCAACTTCGTCTGGCTGCGGCTGGGCGAGCACACCACGGAGTTCGCGAAGGCGTGCGAGGCGGCCGGCATCTCTATCCGTCCCTATGGAGACGAGGGCGCGCGCGTTTCTATCGGGGCGCCGGAGGCCAATGACGCGTTCCTCGTCGTGGCCCGCGAGTTCCCGCACCGGGCCTAGCGACCACAGGGCCACGCCAGCGGACGCTGACCGGGTAAATGGAGCTTACGGCCTCGGGACAAGGGACTTGAAGGGGCGGGGATGACTGCGAAAATGGCCCGCGACGTCATGGCGGCGCTGCTTGTCATCAGCTGGGTCACGCTTGCCTCCGCGTCGTGCGACGGACCGCCGGGCCGGTCAGCCGGGAGGTCCCAGACGCCAGCAACAGGCGGCGGGGCAGACGCCAGTACCGGGGACACGGGCAAGGGAGGGACCCAGCTCGACTACTCGCAACCCCCGCCGCAGGCAACGGCGCCCGCGCCGCACGCGGCGGCGGCCACGCCGACGGTAGTGCCGACCGCGCAGTTCCTGAGCGGCGACGATCCCCGGGTCGGTGCGCTCTTCGTGTCCGGCGCGTACGGATCTCACTTCTGCACCGCGAGCGTCGTCCAAAGCCCGGGACACGACCTGCTGATGACCGCCGCGCACTGCCTCAACGATGGGAAGGGCCAGGGCAAGACCAGCATCGTCTTTGTTCCCGGTTACACCGACGGTGCCGCGCCGTACGGCGTGTGGACGCCCCGTGCGCTGATCGTCGACCCGCAGTGGGCCGGTGGCGGCGACCCGGACCACGACGTGGGGTTCGTCGTGCTGAACCCCAGCGACGGCGAGAACATCCAGGACGCGGTCGGCGCGAACCAGATCGACTTCAACGCCGGGTTCACCCAGCTGGTCCAGGTGACCGGGTACCCCGAGACGGACAACTCCCCGGTGACCTGCCAGAACTGGACGACCAGGTACTCAGCTACCCAGCTGACGTTCGCTTGCGCCGGGTTCTACGGCGGCACGAGCGGCAGTCCCTGGATCATCGCCAGCGACGCTGCCGCGGCCCGGACGCCCCAGGTTGTCGGCGTTATCGGCGGCTACCAGCGAGGCGGCGACACCAACTCGGTCTCCTACAGCGTCTACCTGGGCAGCGCCATCGAGACGCTATACGAGCAGGCCAAGGCGGCGAGCACTGCCGCGGTGGTCCCGGCCCAGGGGACGGCCCCTGGGCCGGCGACGACGGCGGGCTAAAGCTCCTCGACTTCGTGCTCGACGGCGGTAACATCGCCGCCGATCGAGGCGAAGCGCGCCGCGATGTTCGCGTGGCCACGGTCAATGTAGTAAGCGTTAGAGATCACGGTCTCGCCCTCGGCGGCCAGGCCCGCCAGGATAAGGGCGGCTCCGCCACGCAGGTCGTGCGCCACCACATCGCAGCCCCGCAGCGTGGAGGGGCCGTGGACAATTGCCACGTTGTTGTCGATCTCGGCCTTGGCACCCATCTTGTTCAGCTCGGGCACCAGGCTGTAGCGGCCGTCGAAGATCGTCTCGCGGATGTAGCTCGCGCCGTCAGCCAGCGTCGCCAGGGCCATGATCGGCGACTGCAGGTCGGTGGCATAGCCGGGATACGGACTGGTGATCACGTTGATCGGGCGAAGTGGCTTGTCCCTGCGGACCTTAACGACGGCGCCCTCCGTGGTGAACTCAACGCCCATCTGCTCGAGCTTCCAGCGCACCACGCCGAAGTGATCCAGGTTGGCCCCGACCAGGCTCAGCTCACTGCCGGTCGCGGCCGCGGCCATCGCCCACACGCCCGCGTCGATGCGGTCGGCCATCACGGTGTGCTCCACGGCCGTCAGCTCGGGAACCCCGTGGACGGTAATGAAGCCGGTTCCGCCGCCGCTGATGTCCGCGCCCATCTTCGTGAGGAACGCGATGACGTCCAGGACCTCCGGCTCTTGCGCCGTGTTGTCGATGACCGTGGTGCCCGGCGTGAGCGACGCCGCCATGATCAGGTTCTCGGTCCCGGTGTGCGACGGGGTGTCCAGGTAAAGGTGCGCGCCCGCTAGACCCTCGTGCGCGGTGACCCGGATGACCGCCTCGCCCTCGTCCACGATCGCGCCGAGCCGGGCGAATCCGCGGTAGTGGAAGTCAAGGCTCCGGTTGCCAAGGTTGCATCCGCCGACGCCCTCAATGACCGCCTCACCGAACCGGTGGAGCAGCGCCGGGACGAAGAGCACCGAGCCGCGAAAGCGGCGGGCGATCTCGGCCGGCAGCACCGGGCTGGTCAGGTTGGAGGCGTCAACGACGAGGCAGCGCTCGGCCTCGTGGAACTCGACGACGGCACCTATAGCCTGCGCGAGCTCGGTGGCCCGCCGCACGTCCTCGATCGGCGGGACGTTGCGAAGCACGGTTCGGCCCTTGGCCGCCATAAGCGACGCCGCGATCATCTTCAGGGCGGCGTTCTTAGCCCCCTGGATGAAGACGGTCCCGGCTAGCGGGTTGCCGCCGCGTACGTGGTAGCGGATCTCGGTGCCCTTGGTCATATGGATACAACTCCTGTCCGAGGGGTGACGGCGAGAAACAAGGGCGTGCCCATGTCGCGTTGGCACACCCTGAGCGAGCGCGTTGTCCAGTATGCCACCCACTGGTGGTTGCTAGGTGAGCCGCGCAAGACGGTCGAAGACTGGTGCAAGCCGGGCAACATACGCATCTGGGCTGAATGCCCGGTCAAGTGCGCCTTCGTCGATCGTCATGCTGCGGTACTTACCCTGAGCTTGCAAAGAATCACGGAATGGGGTGCCACTGTCCCAGGTGTCCATGGCCGCCGCCTGGACGAGCGCGTACGCGTCCTCCCGCGACATGCCACCGCTGACCAGTTCAAGCAGGACCGCCGAGGAGTACAGCAGGCCCCCGGCCGAGTCGAGGTTGGCCCGCATCCGGTCGACGTTCACGACGAGGCCCTCGACCAGGCCGATCGTCAGGTGCAGCAGGTAGTCGCATCCGATCGCCGCGTCCGGCAGTGCGATTCGCTCGACGCTGGAGTGCGAGATGTCCCGTTCGTGCCACAGCGGGATGCCCTCGGTTACCGGAGTCACGTACGACCGCATCACGCGCGCGAGGCCGCAGATCCGCTCCGAGCGGATCGGGTTCTTCTTGTGCGGCATCGCGGAAGAGCCCTTCTGGCCGGCCCGGAACGGCTCCCACAGCTCCCGAACCTCAGTGCGCTGCCCGTGTCGTACCTCAAGGGCGACCGCCTCGCATACGGTGGCCATGATCGCGAGGGCGGAGATCCACTCCGCGATCCCGTCGCGGATGACCACCTGAGTGGCGACATCGGCAGCGCGCAGCCCCAGCTTGGGCATGACCTCGGCCTCGATTGACGGGTCGATGTTGGAATATGTCCCGACTGGCCCGGAAAGCGTGCCGACGGCCACGGCCTCCCGCGCCCTGCGGATCCGGTCCCGCGACCTGGCCGCGGCGAACGCGAAGTCCGCAACCCGGTGGCCCCACACGTCCGGCTCGGCGTGGATGCCGTGCGTCCGGCCGGGGCGCAGCGTGTCGCGGTGCGCAAGCGCGTGGTCGCGCAGCACGGCGACGAGCCGGTCGGCCTTCGCCAAGATGATGTCGGTCGCCTCGGCGAGCTGCACTGCCAGCGCCGTGTCCAGCAGGTCCGAGGAGGTCATCCCGTAGTGCACGTACGCCGCCGCCGAGCGGGGCTCGGTGTTGTCCGCCCAGGCGGTCAAAAACGCGATCACGTCGTGGTCGGTAACCGCTTCCACCTCGGCGACCGCCGCCGCGGTGGGAGCAGGAGCGCAGCGGACCGGTCCGACGGCCTCCGCCGGAACCGTCCCGGCATTGGCGTGGGCCTCAAGGACGAGAACCTCCACCTGGCACCAGAGCTCGTACTTGTGCGCGTCGCTCCAGATCCGGCCCATCTCCGGCAGCGTGTACCTGTCGATCAACTGTTTCTCCCACTCGCCGGCGAACATGCTTTCCCATTGACCACGGTAACTGAGCAGCGTCCTGCGCTATATCACCGCGGTACCACGCCCCGCATTGTGACCTTTGCCGCAGCGTCGTAGGCGGCCGCCCGCGCGGTGGCAAGATCTGGGCCGGTGCCGACCGCGTTGAGGACGCGGCCGCCGGCGGACACGAGGACACCGTCGCCGTCGAGCGAGGTGCCGGCCTGCAGGAGATAGGAATCGGCCCGTTCGGCCTGGTAGCCCTCGATCTTGTCGCCCTTCACCGGGCTGGCCGGGTAGCCCTCAGCGGCGATCACCACCGCGACGGCGGCACCAGGGTGCCAGCTCAGCGTCGGCGCGCTGGCGAGATCACCGACCGCGGCGGCGTGCAGCAGGCCGCCCGCGGGGGTAGCCAGCCGGTCGAGCACAACCTGGGTCTCCGGGTCCCCGAAGCGCGCGTTGAACTCAACCACCCGGATGCCCTTGCCGGTCAGCGCGAGGCCGGCGTACAGCAGCCCGGAGTACGGCGTGCCGCGCCTTCTCATCGTCTCGATCGCCGGCCCGATGACCGTGTCCATGACCTCATCGGCCAGGCCCTTGGGAGCCCAGGGCAGCGGCGCGTAGGCACCCATGCCGCCGGTGTTCGGCCCCTGGTCGCCGTCGTGGGCGCGCTTGAAGTCCTGCGCGGGCAGCAACGGGACCGCCGTCGTGCCATCGGCCAGCGCGAACAGGCTCACCTCGGGACCGTCGAGGTACTCCTCGATGACGACCTTCTTGCAGCTGCTCGCGTGCCTCCTAGCCTCGTCGAGGTCGGTCGTGACGACGACGCCCTTGCCGGCTGCCAGGGCGTCGTCCTTGACGACGTAGGGCGGGCCGAACTCGCGCAGCGCCGCCTCGGCCTCCTGCCGCGTCGTGGCCGTGTAGGCACGGGCGGTCGGGATGCCCGCGTCGGCCATCATCTGCTTGGAGAATGCCTTGGAGCCTTCGACCTGGGCGGCTTGCCCGCTCGGGCCGAAGACCGCGATGCCCGCCTCGCGCAGCGGGTCCGCCACCCCGGCGACCAGTGGTGCCTCCGGGCCGATGACCACGAGGTCGGCTCGGATGCGCCGGGCAAGCGCGGTGACGCTCGCCGGGTCGGCTGCCGCGACGTCGTGCAGGCTTGCCAGCTCCGCGATCCCGGGATTGCCGGGTGCCGCGTGCAGCTCGCGCACGGCCGGATCCTTGCTCAGCGCCGCGGCGATCGCATGCTCACGCCCGCCCGCCCCGATAACCAGTACTCGCACGTTCGGTGACTCTACAGCAGGGGGTTGATCTGGATCGTCTGGTCGCGGCGGGGGCCGACGCCGATGGCGCTGACCCGGGTGCCGGAGATCTCCTCGATCGTCTTGATGTAGGCCTGCGCGGCGGCGGGGAGGTCCTCGAACGTCTGGGCGCCCGAGATGTCCTCAATCCAGCCGTTCAGGTACTCGTAGACGGGCTTGGCGTGGTGGAAGTCGGTCTGCGTCATCGGGATGTCGTCGCAGCGCTTGCCATCGACCTCATAGGCGACGCAGACCGGGATCTTCTCCAGGGTGGACAGCACGTCGAGCTTGGTGACGAACAGGTCGGTGATCCCGTTCACGCGGGTCGAGTAGCGGGCGACGACCGCGTCGAACCACCCGCAGCGACGTGCCCGGCCGGTCGTGACGCCGAACTCGCCGCCGGCCTCGCGCAGCCACTCGCCCTGCTCGTCGAGCAGCTCGGTCGGGAACGGGCCGGAGCCGACCCGGGTCGTGTACGCCTTGATGATGCCGATCACCTTCGTGACCTGGGTCGGGCCGATGCCGGCCCCCACGCAGGCGCCGCCCGCCGTCGGGTTCGACGAGGTGACGAACGGGTACGTGCCGTGGTCTAGGTCGAGCAGCGAGCCCTGGGCGCCCTCCAGCAGGACGGTCGCCCCGGCGTCGAGCGCCTTGCCGAGCGCCAGGCTGGTGTCCGCGACGTACGGCTTGAGGCGCTCGGCGTAGGCCAGGTACTCCGCGGCGATCAGCTTCGCGTCGATGGCGCGCCGGTTGTAGACCTTGGTGAGCAGCTGGTTCTTGTCGCGCAGCGCGAGGTCGAGCTTCTGCTGGAGGATGCCGGGGTCGAACATGTCCTGCACCCGGATGCCGACGCGGGCGACCTTGTCGCCGTACGTTGGGCCGATGCCCCGCCCGGTGGTGCCGATCTTGGCCTTGCCGAGGAACCGCTCGGACACTTTGTCCAGAGCCGTGTGGTACGGCATGATCAGGTGCGCGTTCGCGCTGACCAGGAGCTTGTCGCAGCTCACGCCGCGCGCCTGGAGCTCGTCGATCTCCTGGAACAAGACCTTGGGATCGACGACCACGCCATTGCCGATCACAGGGGTTACGCTGGGGTTCAGCACGCCGGACGGCAGCACGTGCAGCGCGTAGCGCTCGCTGCCGATGACGACCGTGTGGCCGGCGTTGTTGCCACCTTGATACCTGACGACGTACTGGACTTGGTCACCGAGCAAGTCCGTCGCCTTGCCCTTCCCCTCGTCACCCCACTGGGCACCCACAAGCACGATGGCGGGCATTTTGTTACGCCTTTCACACAGCACACAACTAAGCCCCTGGCAGCGGCAAGGCGACAGGGGCTCTTGCGCTGTGAGGCTACCCGATCGTTCCTGGAAGAACCTAGTCCGGACGGACTAGTCCTTATGGGATAGGTGTGATGCGATCCCGTCGGCCCGCGTATGGTGCGGACCATGAGTTCACCTGTCAACCTGCTGGGCGAGCCGCCCGCGACGCTGCTGCCCGAAACGCCAGCGGCGAGCACACTCATCGCGCAGGGATCGACCGCGGTCGAGGTCGCCGCGAGGTTCCCGGCCTTCTCGCTGGCCTGGGGGATCCTCGCCGAGGCGGCCCTCGACGGCGGGCGCCCTGTTGAGGCGTACGCCTACGCCCGGGCTGGGTACCACCGCGGGCTGGACGCGCTGCGCCGCAACGGCTGGAAGGGACACGGCCCGATCCCCTGGTCGCACGTGCCGAACCAGGGGTTCCTGCGCTGCCTCGCCGCCCTCGCCCGAGCCGCCGACGCGATCGAGGAAGCCGACGAGGCGAACCGTTGCTGGACCTTCCTCAACGACGCCAGCACCGAGGCCTACGCGACGCTCAAGGCCTAGCCCCGTCGCGCGGCGGGCCGTGGTCGCGGAGACCGGCCACGGCCCGTTGCGCCGCGAGGATCAGGACAGCTTCGTGCCCGCCGAGAGCAGGTCCTGGCAGGCCCGGACGATGCGGGCCGCCATGGACGTCTCGGCGGCCTTGCCCCAGGTGCGCGGGTCGTAGGCCTTCTTGGTGCCCACGTCGCCATCGACCTTCAGGACGCCGTCGTAGTTGGCGAACATGTGGCCGGCGACCGGGCGGGTAAAGGCGTACTGGGCGTCGGTGTCCACGTTCATCTTGACAACGCCATAGGACAGCGCCTCGTGGATCTCCTCAAGCGCCGACCCGGAGCCGCCGTGGAAGACCAGGTCGAAAGGCTTATCCTTGCCGTACTTGATGCTGACCGCGTCCTGGATCTCCTTTAGCACGCTTGGGCGCAGCTTGACATGTCCAGGCTTGTACACGCCATGCACGTTGCCGAACGTGGCCGCCAGAATGTAGCGCCCGCGCTCGCCCAGTCCCAGGGCCTCGGCCGTGGCCAGTGCGTCATCCGGCGTCGTGTAGAGCTTCTCGTTGATCTCGCCCACGACGCCGTCCTCCTCGCCACCAACGACGCCGATCTCCATTTCCATGATGATCCGGGCCTTGGCGCATTTGTCGAGGAGTTCCCGGGCGATGTCCAGATTCTCCGCCAGCGGGACCGCGGACCCGTCCCACATATGGGACTGGAACAGCGGCTCCTCGCCCTTGGCCACGCGCTGCGCGGAAATCTCGATCAGCGGGCGCATGTAGCTGTCGAGCTTGTCCTTGGGGCAGTGGTCGGTGTGCAGCGCCACGTGGATGGGGTACTTCTTCGCGACGACGCCGGCGAACTCGGCCAGGGCCTGCGCGCCAGTCACCATGTCCTTGACCTTCTGGCCGGACAGGTACTCGGCACCGCCGGTGGACACCTGGATGATGCCGTCGCTCTCGGCGTTCGCGAAGCCCTGCAGGGCCGCGTTCAGCGTCTGGGTTGATGTCACGTTGATCGCAGGGTAAGCGAAGCCCTGCTGCTTGGCCCGGTCCAGCATCTGCGCGTAGATCTCTGGGGTGGCGATGGGCATGCTGACTGACTCCTGTCGTTGTTCACCGGTCTTTCATTATCGACAGCCGTGGCCGCCGAAGACAGGGGGAAGGGCGGACCCGTAGGAGTTTTCCGCGCGTGTCCCACCCCGAAGGCGGCCGGGGAACCCCTGGCCATGCTGTAAAAAGGTGCGCATGCAGGGTTTCCTCGTGTCGCACGCCATCTACGCCATCGTCTTGTTTGGCGTGCTTGAGGCAATGTGCATCCCCATCTCCTCGGAGTTGACGTTCCTCCTCGGGGGGGCGGTCGCCGCCGGCGCGGGCGGTGTCGGCGTTCACCAGCACCCGAGCCTGGCCCTGGTGATCATCTTGGGCGTCGTGGCCGAGCTTGTCGGCTCGTTCATCTCCTACGGGATAGGCCGCGCTGGCGGCCGGCCGCTGGTGAACCGGTGGGGCAAGTACGTCCTGGTGACTCACAAGGACGTGGATCGCGCCGAGAGGTTCCTGGTGGGGCGCGGCGCGTGGGCGCTGCCGGTGGCGCGGATACTGCCCGTGATCCGGGCTTTCGCCTCGATCGTGGCTGGCGTGGTGGAGGTCCCGCCGGTGCGGTTCGCCGTGCTCAACATCATCGGCACGGTGATCTACGTCGCCGCGATAGCCAGCATCGGGTACTCCCTCGGCGGCGAGTGGACCAAGTTCAACAAGACCTTCAGCGACGTCAGCTACGTGCTCGTCGGCCTCGTGGTCCTCGCGATCATCGGCTACGTCTTCCACCGTCTACGTGAGTTCCGCAAGGAAAGCGCCTACGCTGCCAAGCATGGGGGGACGACACACACCGGATCCGGCCGGGAGCGGTCAGGTCGCTTATATCGCCATCGCGCTGGTCGCAGTGGCACTCGTGGTCATCGCCGTGCTGGCGGCGACGAGCGTGATCTAAGTTATGTGATCTTGGCTACATGACCTCGGCTAGCTCGAAGACGGCGCGGTAGGGCAGGCCGCGCTCCTCGATCCTGCGCCGGGCGCCCCGCTCGACCAGGACGGCGACACCGACGACCTCGGCCCCCGCTTGCTCTAGGGCATCGACGGCCGTCAGCACCGACCCGCCGGTCGTGGAGGTGTCCTCGACGGCGAGCACCCGCCTGCCGCTGACGTCCGGCCCCTCAATTCTTCTTTGCAGGCCGTGGGTCTTCTCCGTCTTGCGCACGACGAACGCGTCAAGCGGCGTCCCCCGGTTGAAGGCCGCGGCCAGCATCGCGTACGCGACCGGGTCGGCACCGAGCGTTAGGCCGCCCACCGCCTCGTAGGCGAGGTCGGCGGTCGCGTCGAGCAGCACGCGGCCGGCCAGCGGGCTCAGGTGCCCGTCGAGCAGCACTCTGCGCAGGTCCACGTAGCTGGTGGCGTGCTGGCCCGAGGAGAGCACGAAATCCCCGTGCAGCACGGCCTTTTCCTTGATCCCGGCAAGCAGGAGGTCACGGTCACTCACGGTTCACCAGCATATAGACGCTGCCCTGAATGCGCCGAAGCGGCATACGTGGGTCCCTGGCTTCACTACCCTAGGAGACGTGGAGGGCAGTCGGCCGTCGCTCCTCGACGGTCTCTCGGGTCATGATTTGCCCTCATGGTGGGGAAGGACGGTGTTGTCGCGTGGATCGTTGCGCGCTGTTCGTGGACGCGGGATATGTCCTGGCTGACGGCGCCATGGCGGTACACGGGACCCGTCGTCGCGAGTCGGTCTCCTGGGATTACGCGGGGCTCTTGCAGTTCCTCGCTGGCCTGGCCGCGCAGCGGTCAGGACTCCCGCTGCTGCGGTGCTACTGGTACGAGGCGACCGTCGAGGGACGGCGCGGCGCGGATCACGACGCGCTCGCGGACCTGCCTGGCGTGAAGCTGCGGCTCGCCAAGATGCGTCCCGGCCGCCGCGAGGGCGTCGAGAGCGAGATCCACCGGGACCTGGCGACGCTGGCACGGAACAAGGCAGTCAGCGACGCCATGGTGGTCAGCGCGGAAGAGGACCTGGCCAGCGTCATCGCCGATGTCCAGGATCTGGGCATGCGGGTCACGATGCTGCACATCACCTCCGACGGCAACTGGACGATCTCCCGGACGCTGCGCCAGGAGTGCGACGACATCGTCGAGATCAGCGCCTCGGAACTGCGTCCCTACGTTGACCTGATCTCCGGTGCCGAGCCAGCCGGGGCCGATGACCAAGACAGCGGACCCCGTGAGCTGTCGCGCTCGGGGGCGAACGGGCACGGCCTGGCCGCGAGTGCGGGCTTGCCTGGTTCCGCTGGCTTGCCTGGTTCCGCGGGTTCGCCTGGTTCCGCGGGTTCGCCTGGTTCCGCGGGCTTGCCTGGCGGCATGGCGGGCGCCACGCTTGGCGGTGGACGGCCGATGCCCTCGTTCACGCCGGCCTCAGCAGGGCCTGGCGGCAACAGCTACCACCTTGGGCGTGACGAACTGCCCGCGGCGGCTGCCGCGACGCTCGCGCCCCAGGGACAACTTGCTTCGGGTCCGGTGCCTGCCGCGGACTCGTCCTCGATGCTTCCCGGCTTGTCCTCGGTGCCCCTGGGATCGGACTCGCCGGCCTCAGTAAACCCAGCGGCCTTCGCGGGCGACCGGGGGTGGCCGGACATCCCGTCGGCATCCCTCGTCCCGTCGCCCTATGACGACGCTTCGCGCGCGCTGGATCCCGCTGCGATGTACCTGCGACCGCAGTCCGCCGCGCCGATGCCGCCACCTGGCATGCCGGCCGGGTCCTTCCTGCCGGACTACCTGACACCTTCTGGGGCCGTTCCCGTCGGCCGGCCGGATCTGCCCGCAGCGAGGCAGGTGCAGCCCGGGATCGCCGCTGGCGCGTCAACGGGTGTTCCGTCGGGCGGGCAGCCTCAGTTGCCGCCTGGCCAGTCGACAGAAGCCCAAGACGCCAACGGCCTCGCGGGACTTCCTGGCCTGCCGGGTTCCATGGACATTCTCCCCAGCCACGAGCTATACCCGGCGCCTGTCTCGGCACAGGTGTCGCCCGCTGCCCACTTTGCTCCCGGCATCTCGCGCGGGTTCGGTGGCGCAGGTGCACCGGGGGCGGCAGGCGACGATCGTGCCTACGACCTGTCCGCCTCGCGCGCCTATCAGTCGCAGGATCTTTCCGGGTACAGCCCAGGGTCGACCCGTGAGTCGGCGAGCCGGGACTCACGCCAGGCGGACCACCTGACTGGGACATCTTCCTTCGGAGCGGCCGACCTGGCCTACCGGGGCGGTGACGTCACGCCCTACGGGCAGGGCGGGCAGCCCGACCTGGTCCCGGTGCCGTTGGAGGCCGGCGCCCAGGTGCGACGCTTCCCAGCACGAGGCCCGGCTGGTGCCATCCCCCCGGTCCCCTCTACGGGAATGACCGCTGGCCCCCCCATGGGCGCGCCACAGGGTCAGCCGGGGCAACTGCCGTCAGCCCAGCCTCAGGCATTCCAGCCCGGTCAGCCACCGTCCCTGCCCGCCGGGCCGGGTGCCCCAGGTGGGTACGCGCCCGGCATCCCGCAAGCCTACAGCGGTCCGCAGTCGGTCGGTCCGCAGCCTGGGGGTCCGCAGCCTGGGGGTCCGCAGTTGAGCGGTTCCTCGCTGGGCGGCCCGCAGGCGGCCGGCCTGGGGATGGGGAGCCAGCCCGGCGCAGGTGCCCCGAGTGCGGGGACCGGTCCCATCCCGGGCGCTCTCGACTCCGCGTCCATGACCAGTCTCGGCCACGGCGGTCCTACTGGGCCGCTGCCGGGTTCCCCAGGGATGTCGCCTGGCGCCCAGGCCACCCCGTCTAACGGGGCTGCGGGTGGCGGGAATCCGCTGCTAGGTATCCCAGCCCTGGGCGCGGCGCCGGGTTCGTCGGCGCCGAGCTCGAGCACGCTGCCGGCGAGTGGTCCCGCTGCAGCCAGTGGCCTGGCCCCACTCACCGGCCTGCCGCCGGCGGGCGGTCTCGCTCCGCTGGCAGGCCTGTCGCCGGCGGGTGGTCTCGCTCCGCTGGCAGGCCTGTCGGCCGCGCCGGAAGCGCTGGTTCCCGGTCCTGGGCTAGTGCCTAGCTTCGCCGCGCCATCGCAGCCGGCGATCTCGCTCTCCGACGCGGTGCAGTCCGCACATGAAGAGGGCCAGGAGTTTGGCAATACCGTGGCCCGCGACGCTCCAGCACTGTGGCTGGAGGCAGTTCTCGCCAGGAAGCCCCGGATGCCCTCTGACCTGGAGGCCAGGCTCCTGCAAGGGTCGTCGCTGCCTATTGACTTCCTGCTGCATGATGAGGTCCGGCACGCGTTGCGCCGGGGCTTCTGGGAGGCACTCGAACGTGCCCGCAGGTAAGCCGGTTTACTTCTGGGTAAGCCATCGGACCGCAATCCGTGATATAGCCGATGTGTAGGCGAGATTGACGAAGGGCCGCGTGGGTACGGTGGTGCAGGTGGCGAGCGTTGATGAGTTCGACGAGATCGAATTCCAGGCAGCGCGAACGGGAGACCACTCGCGGGCAGCGGCCCGCATGGACGAACTGGCCGCAGAGGCCGACGATGGCTATCGCGCGGAGGCCTACCTCCGGGCGGGCGATCAGTGGATCATGGCCGACGAGGCGCAGCGAGCAGTCGATGACTTCCGGGCGGCCATCGCGGATGGCGGCCCGACGTCCGCCGACCCGCGGGTGTACCTCGCCCGAGCGCTGTTCGACGTGGGCAACCAGGCCGAGTCCGAGTCGCTGCTGGCGGCCGTCGGTGCCGAGCGGGACATCGTCACCCCGAGGACCTGCGACATCCTGGCCGAGGTGCTAACCGAGCGCGGCGACCTGCAGGGCGCGCTCGAGTGGGCCACCATCGGGGTGGAGCACTGCATCCAGCGCGATGACGACGCCGAGTTGCAGTTGCTGCTCCGGCTGCGCTACCGGATTCGCGTCGACCTCGGCCTCGACGAGGACGACTACGACAAGATGCTAGACGGCTCCCGAGGGTAGCCGACGCGGGCAGTTCCTCAGCTGAAGGGCTGCCCGCGTTACCTCGGCTTACGGTGGCTGCCTGCGGCCTCGCAGGCGCTAGCTGACCCGGGCTAGCTGACCCGGGCTAGCTGACCGGACGGACAGCGCATCGGCTGACTGGTCCAGGTCCACGACTATCTCGTCGCCGTCGGTGACCGAGCCGGACAGCAACGCCTTGGCCAGCTTGTCGCCGATCGCGGACTGGACAAGCCGCCGCAGCGGGCGAGCGCCGTACACCGGATCGAACCCGGTCAGTGCTAGCCAGTCCTTCGCGGCGGGGGTCACGGTCAGCGCTAGCCGCCGCGCCGACAGCCGCTTGGCCAGCCGGTCCACCTGGATGTCGACGATCTTCGTCAGCTCGGCCGTGGTCAGCGAGTCGAAGATGATCACGTCGTCGAGCCGGTTCAGGAATTCCGGCTTGAACGACGCGCGCACCGCCGCCATCACGGCATCCAGCTTTGCCTTGTCATCCAAGGCGGCGTCGGCGATGAACTGCGACCCGAGGTTGGAGGTCAGGATGAGGATCGTGTTGCGGAAGTCCACAGTCCTTCCCTGTCCGTCGGTCAGCCGTCCGTCGTCGAGGACTTGCAGGAGCACATCGAAGACCTCGGGGTGCGCCTTCTCCACCTCGTCGAGCAGCACGGCGCAGTAGGGCCGCCGCCGCACCGGCTCGGTGAGCTGCCCGCCCTCCTCGTAGCCGACATAACCGGGCGGGGCACCGACCAGGCGGGCGACCGAGTGCTTCTCGCCGTACTCGCTCATGTCGATGCGGATCATCGCCCGCTCGCTGTCGAACAGGAACTCAGCGAGCGCCTTGGCCAGCTCGGTCTTCCCCACGCCAGTCGGCCCGAGGAACAGGAACGACCCCGTGGGCCGGTCCGGGTCGGCCACGCCAGCGCGCGCCCGGCGCACCGCGTCGGATACCGCCTGCACCGCCGCCGACTGGCCGATTACCCTGCTGCCGAGCTCGGACTCCATCCGCAGCAGCTTGCCGGTCTCGCCCTCAAGCAGTCGCCCGGCGGGGATGCCAGTCCACGCCGAGACGACGTCCGCGACGTCATCCGGGCCGACCTCCTCCTTCACCATGGGGGTGGTGCTCGCCACAGTCTCCGCGTCGCCTTCCTTGGCCACCGCCTCGGCGATCTCCGCGTCCAGCGCCGGGATCTCGCCGTACAGCAGCCGCGACGCGGTCTCGTAGTCGCCGTCCCGCTGGGCGCGTTCGGCCTGGCCCTTAAGGTCGTCGAGCTTCTTCTTGAGCTCGCCGACCCGATTCAGCCCGGACTTCTCCTGCTCCCAGCGTGCGGTCAGCGCGGTGAGCTGTTCCTGCCGGTCCGCCAGGTCGGCCCGCAAGCGATCCAGACGCTCCTTGCTCGCCGGGTCGGACTCGCGCGACAGCGCGAGCTCCTCCATCTTCATCCGGTCCACGATGCGGCGCAGCTCGTCGATTTCAACCGGAGAGGAGTCGATCTCCATCCGCAGCCGGGAGGCGGCCTCGTCAACGAGGTCGATCGCCTTGTCGGGCAGGAAGCGTGCGGTGATGTACCGGTCAGACAAGGTGGCCGCGGCGACCAGGGCTGCGTCCGAGATCTGCACCTGGTGGTGCGCCTCGTACCGGCCCTTCAGCCCGCGCAGAATCGCGATCGTGTCCTCGACGCTGGGCTCACCGACGAGAACCTGCTGGAAGCGGCGCTCTAGCGCCGGGTCCTTCTCGATTCGCTCGCGGTACTCGTCCAGCGTGGTCGCGCCGACCATGCGCAGCTCGCCGCGCGCGAGCATCGGCTTGAGCATGTTGCCGGCGTCCATCGCGCCCTCGGCCGCGCCCGCCCCGACGACGGTGTGCAGCTCATCGATGAACGTGATCACCTGACCGTCGCTGGCCTTGATGTCGTTCAGGACCGCCTTAAGGCGCTCCTCGAACTCGCCGCGGTACTTCGCGCCGGCCACCATGCTGCCCAGGTCGAGAGCGATCAGCCGCTTGCCGCGCAGCGACTCGGGCACGTCACCGGCGACGATGCGCTGCGCGAGGCCCTCGACGACGGCTGTCTTTCCAACGCCCGGCTCGCCGATCAGGACCGGGTTGTTCTTCGTGCGCCGGGACAGCACCTGAACGACCCGCCTGATCTCGGCGTCCCGGCCGATAACCGGGTCCAGCTTGCCGTCCCGGGCCTGCTGGGTGAGGTCGACGCCGAACTTCTCCAGTGCCTGGTAAGTCCCCTCCGGGTCCTCGGTGGTGACCCTGGCGCTGCCACGCACTTTGGCGAAGGCGCGGGTCAGTGCATCCGGGTCGGCCCCCGAACGCTGCAGGGCGCTGGCCACAGGACCGCCGCCCGTTGCCAGGCCGACCAGCAGGTGCTCCGTTGAGACGTACTCGTCCCCCATCTCCCGGGCAAGGCTGGCGGCGGTGTTGATCACCGCCAGGAAGTGCCGGGAAGTCTGCGGTGCGCTCGTGGTTGCGCCGTGGGCCTGTGGAAGGTCGTCCTTGAGTGCCGTTGTCTCCATGATGATGCGGCTCAGGTCCGCGCCTGCCGCCTCGATCAGTGGCCGGGCGATGCCATCCGCCTGCTTCAGCAGGGCGAGAAGCAGGTGGACGGGTTCGACCTGGGGGTTGCCGTCCGTCGCCGCCTGCCGGATCGCTACCGACAGGGCCTCCTGGCTCTTCCTTGTGAGCTTGTCATCCATGATGTGTCATCCCCCTTACTGCCTTATTCACTTGTTGTCGGAGCGGTCGTCCGGGGCTGGACTGCCCTCCGATGTGGTCTGAGCCGCCTGCGTGGCGGAACGCCAGAGCGTGGCGCTCGCTCTCGTCGTACGGACCGGCACGAGCGCGGCCGCGGGGTTGGCGGGAGCGCGGCGCAGGTGGGCCAGCCGGACGGCCACCGCGCGGGTCGACTCCAGCTCGGCCCGTAGTTGTGCCGTCTCGCTGTGGAGCTGGGCGGCCAGCAGGCGGGTCCGCTGGAGTTCCCGCTCTAGGTCGAGGATGCGCTTGATGCCGTTGAGGTTGATGCCCTCTTCCTGCGAAAGACGCTGGATCTCGCGCAGGGCAAGGATGTCGCGCATCGAATACCGTCGGCCGCCGCCGGCGCTGCGCCGTGGCGTAACGAGCCCGACTCTCTCGTAACCGCGCAGCGTCTGCGGGTGCATGCCGGACAGGCTGGCGGCCACGGAGATGACGTACACCGGCATGTCGTCGGACATGTCGTAGGGGCTGGTCATATGTCATCTCCTTTACTGCTTCCCCCGGCCCTTGCTGATGGAAAAGCATCGTGCCTGGCCGGGTCTGGACCTGAGCCGCGGTGACGCCGCTGCGCCGGTCCAGTAGCCCACTTGTCCGTTAGTTAGTTCATTCCTGGGCGGCCCGCCGGAGCAGGTCCTCCCGCGGATCCGTGTCGGCCGTGGCCGCGCGCAGATCCTCAAGCGCTGAGCGCGTCTTCTTGTTCAGGTCCTGCGGTACCGCCACCTCAACGGTGACGAGTAGCGCGCCTGCCTGGCCATCCTTGCGGCGGACTCCCTTGCCAGGAACCCGGAAGACCCGTCCGTTCGGAGTGCCTGGCGGGACGTGGATGGTCACCGCGGGACCGCGATGGGTCGGCACCTTGATGTCCGCCCCGAGCGCGAGCTCGGTGATAGTGACCGGCACGCTGACCGTCAGCTCACTGCCCGACCTGCTGAATACTGGGTGCGGCTTCACCTTGACCCGGACATACAGGTCGCCAGGCTCGCCGCCGTGCTCGCCAGGGGCACCACGACCAGGGATCCGAATCCGCTGGCCGTCCGCGACACCAGCGGGGATGCGGGACTGGACGGTCCGCGAACTCATCGCCCGGCCGCTGCCGTGGCACTCCACGCAGGGGTCGTCCACCACCATTCCCCGGCCCTTGCAGGTCTTGCAGGGCTCGGAGAGGCCGAAACCACCGAGGTTCCGCGCCTGCTGGCCGGTCCCATGGCAATCCGGGCATACCTTCGGCATCGACGGCGGCTTGGCCCCGGTGCCGCTGCAGACAGGGCAGGGGCCTTCGCCGGTCAGCCGCAGCGAGACGGTGGCACCGTCGATCGCGTCACCGAACGACAGCATGGTCTCGGTCTCAACGTTCGCACCGCGCCGTGCCCGCGCCCGTGTCCGCGTAGAGCCACCTCGGCCGAGGATGTCACTGAGGACATCACCCAAGCCACCACCCCCGGCGCTCCCTCCGAACAAGTCGTTTAGGTCGAAGGTGGAGCCGCCGCCGGAGCCGGTCCGGGAGCCGCCAGGCACCCGGAACCCGCTGCCGAACATCGACCGAGCGTCGTCGTACTCCTTGCGCTGCTTGTCGTCGGAGAGCACGTTGTACGCCTCGGTGATCTCCTTGAAGCGGTCCTCCGCCTTGGCGTCCCCCTTGTTCGCGTCCGGATGGAACTTCCTGGCCAGCTCACGGTAGGCCTTCTTAATCTCGTCCTTCGTGGCTGTCTTAGGAACACCCAGCGTCTTGTAGTAGTCCTTCTCCAGGTAGTCCTTCGCACTCAATCTGGCCTCGCTGGGCTGCTTAGTTTGTGTCTTCTCCAGCGGGCTCCGCGACGGCGACCCGCGCCGGGCGGAGGATCCGCTCGCCAACCTTGTAGCCAGGCTGGAAGATCTCCACGCAGGTGTCCTGCGCGACGTCTGGCGAGTACGAGTGTGTCAGCGCCTCGTGGACCTTCGGGTCGAACGCGTCGCCCTTCTGCCCATACGTCACCAGGCCCAGCTTGACGACTGCCGCCTGGATCTGGTCGGCAACCGACTTGAAGCCGCCGGACAGCTCGCCGTGGTCGCGCGCGATGCCGATCGCGTCGAGTGCTGGCAGCAGCTCGGTCAGGACGCTGGAGACCGCGAACTCGCGGACGGTCGCCCGGTCCCGCTCGACCCGCTTACGGTAGTTGGCGTACTCGGCCTGCAGACGCTGCAGGTCCGCCGTGCGCTCGGCAAGCTGCACGCGCAACGCCTCCGCCTCAGTTTCGTCGCCCGCGCTCGTCGGGCTGCCGTCAGCCTTGCCGGCCCCAGAGGGACCGCCTGCTGTCGTCTCGGGTTCCTCGGAAGCGTCGATGACCGCCTCCCCTCCCGCGCTGTCGTTGCCATCGCCTCTGCCATGCCGCCCCGAGGCGGGGGATCCGGCCGGGCCCGCCCGGCCGGCACCACTGGTGCCGGCCGGCGAGGTTGCCGCATGCTTGCCCCTTCTCGGTTGGCCGGTCACCGGATCGATCCGCCGGTTGTCGCGGATCACCGGGCCGTTGCCCTTCTCGTCAGGTGCTGTCATCAGGCGGCTCCGCCTTCGCCCTCATCGACGATCTCGGCGTCCACGACATTGTCGTCGGACGAGGAGTCCGTCGGCGTACCAGCGCTGTCGGCGCCGCCCTCGGCGGCCTGGGCGGCTTGGGCGGCCTGGGCAGCCTGGTAGATCGCGGTGCCCATCTTCTGGCTGACCTGCGCCGCGTGCTCGCTGGCGGTCTTGATCGTGTCGATGTCGCCGCCCTCGATCGCCTTCTTGAGGTCGGCGATCGCGGTCTGGACCTCGGACTTGACGTCGGAGGGCACCTTGTCGTCGTTCTCGGCGAGGAACTTCTCCGTGCTGTAGACCAGCGTGTCCGCGGTGTTGCGGACCTCGGCCTCGTCGCGGCGCTTGCGGTCCTCCTCTGCGTACGCCTCGGCGTCACGGACCATCTTGTCGATGTCGTCCTTGCCCAACGCCGAGCCGCCGGTGATCTGCACCGACTGCTGCTTGCCCGTGCCCAGGTCCTTGGCGGACACGTTCACGATGCCGTTGGCGTCGATGTCGAAGCTGACCTCGATCTGCGGGATGCCGCGCGGGGCCGGCGCGATGCCGGTCAGGTCGAACATGCCGAGCTTCTTGTTGTACGCGGCGATCTCGCGCTCGCCCTGGTACACCTGGATCTGCACCGACGGCTGGTTGTCGTCAGCGGTGGTGAAGATCTCCGACTTCTTGGTCGGGATCGTCGTGTTGCGCTCGATGAGCTTGGTGAAGATCCCGCCCTTGGTCTCGATGCCCAGCGACAGCGGGGTCACGTCCAGGAGCAGGATGTCCTTGACCTCGCCCTTGAGCACGCCAGCCTGCAGGCAGGCGCCGACGGCGACGACCTCGTCCGGGTTGACGCCCTTGTTGGGGTCCTTGCCGCCGGTCAGTGACTTGACCAGGTCCACGACGGCTGGCATCCGGGTGGAGCCGCCGACGAGCACGACGTGGTCGATGTCCGCGACCTTGACGCCCGCGTCCTTGATGACCTGCTGGAACGGGGCCTTGCAGCGGTCGGTCAGGTCGGCCGTCATCCGCTGGAACTCGGCCCGGGTGAGCCGGGTGTCCAGGTGCAGCGGGCCGTCCGGGGAGTGGGAGATGTAGGGCAGGTTGATCTGCGACTCCATCGACTGGGAAAGCTCGATCTTGGCCTTCTCCGCCGCCTCGCGCAGCCGCTGCAGCGCCATCTTGTCCTTCGACAGGTCTACGCCGTAGCCGCTCTTGAAGTCCTGCACCAGCCAGTCCACGATCCGCTGGTCCCAGTCATCGCCACCGAGGTGGTTGTCGCCGCTGGTGGCCTCCACCTCGACCACGCCGTCACCGACGTCCAGGAGGGACACGTCGAAGGTGCCGCCACCGAGGTCGAAGACCAAGATCTTGGCGGACCCCTCCTTCTCCAGGTGGTAGGCCAGCGCCGCGGACGTCGGCTCGTTGATGATCCGCAGCACGTTAAGGCCAGCGATCGTGCCGGCCTCCTTGGTGGCCTGGCGCTGGGCGTCGCTGAAGTACGCCGGGACGGTGATCACCGCGTCAGTGATCTTCTCCCCGAGGTAGGACTCGGCGTCCCTCTTCAGCTTCTGCAAGATGAAGGCGCTGATCTGCTGCGGGGTGAACTTCTTGCCGTCGATGGTGACGGTCCAGTCGGTCCCCATGTGCCGCTTGACCGAGCGGATCGTCCGGTCAACATTGGTGACGGCCTGCCGCTTCGCCACCTCGCCGACGAGAACCTCGGCGTTCTTGGCGAAGGCCACGACAGACGGCGTCGTACGCGAGCCCTCAGCGTTGGCGATGACCGTCGGCTCGCCGCCTTCGAGGACGGCGACAACGGAGTTGGTCGTCCCGAGGTCAATACCTACCGCACGTGCCATGAGCAGTCCTTGTAGTGTGTGTGAAGTTGAGTTGTCCAGGCTCAAGCTTGCCCGAGGCGAACCCCGGTGTCAAATGACTTGAGTCACTTACACTCAACTTTCTTGGCGGCCTCTTCATTCCCGGCTCGTGGAGGACAATCCGGCCTGCGGGTCAGCACCCGATGAGCACGGTCCACATGACCCACATGACCCACATGACCCACATGACGCGCACGCGGGCTGGCGGCCGGCACGTCTTCGTGCCGGCCGCCAGCCCGGCCCCCGGCCGCGGTCAGCCCAGTGGTGCCTGGGGGCTGACCGCTGGCTGGATCAAGAGGGACGTCGCGACCCTTCGCCCGGCGGGCCGAACCTGGCGTCGCGGTAGCCGCGGCCAAGGCCGCCCTGGAGCCTGGTGATCTGCCAGCCATGCCAGCAGGCCTCATCGTCACCCGACATGCACAAGCGACTGCCGATCCGGTACGGGATGTCCGCCAGCCATGAGCCGATGGCAGCTATGGGATTCCACCGCCGCCAGCCCCGTGCGTTCGGGTTGCGCGGGCCGCCTCGCGTGCTGGTGATCAAGGGAGTGATCGTTTCCGCTGCGTTACCAGCGGGCCATGGAGAGCTACGCTTGATGCGGCGGAGTCCGATGGGACTGCCTGCGAGGGCGCACCGCGGAAAGGCACGCTCCGCTGGGCGACGGCAGGCCTGTGGCCTTGGTGTTCCGGTCGCTCGCGCGTTGGTGCATAGCGGCAAGGGGTGCAGCCCGTGCGGCCGAAGTGGGCTAAGTGGAATGGTAGGGCCTCCTCCCAGGATCGCTCGCTCTCGCGAAGCCTGGGGACTCGCGATCCTGATGAGGGGCAACCCGCAGGCCACCGCTCGACCCCATTGTCGTGCGGGTCGCTTTTGAGCGCTCTGTGCGCTTACGCTTTAATGGTGCCCGTGGCTGATGCGATTGGCAAGTGCCAAAATCAAGTGCCTGATGCATCTGCCATCGGCATGTGGATCAGCACCATGCCAACGAACGAGACCGTGCCCTGGTTCCCGCAAACGGCTTCCGGGTCCGGGTGTAGTACCCCAAGCGGTCTTTCGATGCCGCAGTGAAAGGAAGAGACCTTCAGTGCCGGACGTGCGCAGCCCCACCCTCCGCCGCCGTGAGCTGGGTGTCCGGCTCCGGTCCATGCGCTTCGACCATGGGTTCACCGTCGAGCAGGTTGCCGAGCAGTTGCTGTGCTCACCGTCCAAGGTCTCCCGGATGGAGACCGGCCAGCGCGCCGCCACCCTGCGGGACGTGCGTGACCTGTGCCGCATCTATGGCGTGACTGACCAGGCGGAGATCACCCGGCTGATGGACCTAGCCAGGGAGGGTAAGCAGCAGGCGTGGTGGCAGCCTTACGACCTGGACTACTTCGCGACGTACGTGGACCTGGAGCAGGCAGCGACCGGGCTGTCCTACTACCACACCACGGTCATGCCCGGCCTGTTGCAAACGGTGGACTACGCGCGGGCGATGTTCGCCTGGTCGCTGCCTACCGGGCACCCTGCGGGGTACTTTGCCGAGCACCCCCAGCAGAGGCGTGACCACCTCATCGAGTACACGCCGGAGAGGCGTGACCAGCTCATCGACGTACGGCTAAGGCGCCAGCGGCAGTTGCTCACCCGCGATCCCGCGCCGGACCTGGTCGCGGTTCTTGACGAGGCGGTCCTGCATCGGGTGGTGGGTGGCCCCGCCATAATGGGCGCCCAATTGCGGCACCTTGTCGAGGCGTCCCTGATGCCAAACCTGGCGCTGCAGGTCATCCCGTTTGCTGCGGGTGCCCATCCGGCAATGGACAACATCTTCACCATCCTCGAATTTGATGACACGGCACCGTCAGTCGTCTACGTTGAGGGCTTGATGGGCTGGCTGTACCTTGAGCGTGAGCAAGAGGTTGCCAGGTACAGGCAAGTATTGGAACACCTGCGCAGCATCGCATTGCCGCCACAAGAAACAATCGAGCTGATTACAGAGATGGGTGCGCGGTACGATAGCGCGTCGTAGATTATTCGCGGGATTCCGCAACAATAGGAAATGCGCGACCGGAAGGTCACGGCTATGTGATGCGAGAATGGTGAGCAATGGCTCGCCATTGCGGCAGAAAGTTACGATCCGACGCATGGCGGAGGTTCCGGGGAGCCCGTTTCCTGAAGCCGTTAGCCGGGTGAGTCCACGGCTCCAACTACGCTGGCCTGGGATGCCCGGCGACCCGGGACGTCGGCCGAACTGTGCGGAATTGTGGCCTGTTGGCGGATGTTCCCTGCCTTTGGTGGCGCAGCGTTGTCGGCTCTCATGCTGGGTGATTAAACCTCACAGGTGTGCCGACCGGCACTATGGAAGCGGCACCGGTGGTGTAGGTTGATGCCTTGATAGGCTGCCTGTGCCTCAAGTGCGAGGCCACCAGGTACAAAGCAGGCTTGAACACCTGTACAGCATCGAATTGGCTTCATGAGAATCAATCGATCTGATATCTGGCGTTGCCGCGTGCCACAACAACGCGTCACGGCCCGTCTGATGCTTCCGTGGTGTTAAAGCACGTTACCGGAAGATAACTGACATTAGGTTATCCCGTCCGGCGACTGCTGTGCCTGCCGTCGGGCTGGTTTTGTGAAGGGGTTACTGTTATGCCATTGCCGGCGGATGGGCGCGAAGATCTTAACTGGCGCAAGGCAAAGCGCAGCCTGAACCACGGCGCGTGCGTGGAGGTGGCCAACGGCCACAAGGCCGTCGCGATGCGCGACTCCAAAGACCGGGAAGGGCCGGAGGTGCGGTACTCGGCCAGTGCCTGGCGGTCGTTCATCGACGCAGCGAAACTCGGTGGTTTCGACGCGACCGCCGCGTCCTGAGTTGCCACGGAGTGTTGTGATGTAAGGGCGCTGCCATGTGCCCTGTGAGGCCCTTGGGGGAGTAGTTCATAGGGCGGCAGGCAGCGTCCGTTCTAGTTACTGCGCCGTGTCGTGAGTCTTCCGCGCGCCGATATGTCCCTGTTACACTGAGGATTCTCTCGTTTCGTAACAGGGTGTGATCTACATGTCAATGGCTGCGGACACGCAGGCGGCGACCATCGCTTGGCGCAAGTCGAGTTTCAGCATTCCCACGGGTGCGTGTGTGCAGGTCGGTCCTGGGGCTGATTCAGTTCTTGTCCGGGATTCAGCGGATCCGGCCAGCCTGACGCTGCAATGGAGCAACCAGGCATGGCACGCGTTCACGACCGCCATCCGGCGCGTGTCCTCGACACCTCGTTAGGTCACACCTTGGTCCGGTAGAAGTTCACGTACGAGCGGGACGGGGTGGGGCCGCGCTGGCCCTGGTACCGGGAGCCGTACACCGCGGAGCCGTACGGGTGCTCGGCGGGAGAGCTCGTCCGGAAGAGGCACAGCTGCCCGATCTTCATGCCCGGCCAGAGCTTGATCGGCAGTGTCGCGACATTGGACAGCTCCAGGGTCACGTGCCCGGAAAACCCGGGGTCGATCCACCCGGCCGTCGAGTGCGTCAGCAGTCCGAGCCTTCCGAGCGAGCTTTTTCCCTCTAGCCTGCCAGCTATATCACCAGGCAAGCTTATGATTTCGAAAGTAGATGCTAGAACGAACTCGCCTGGGTGCAAGACGAAGGCGTCATCGCCGTCAGGTTCCACAAGGCGCGTCAGGTCAGGCTGCTCGACGGAGGGGTCGATGTGCGGGTACCGGTGGTTCTCGAAGACCCGGAAGTACCGGTCCAGCCGCACGTCGACGCTGGACGGCTGGATCAGCTCCGGCGCGTACGGGTCAAGCTTCACCCGCCCAGACTCGATCTCGGTCTTGATGTCACGATCAGAGAGCAGCACCCGAGCAACCTACCTTGTCCGGTACGATGTCTGCGAGCGCCACGACAACAGCGGGAGTTAGCGGTAGTCTGTGGTGGCTGTCCTGCGGGTGTAGTTCAATGGCAGAACATCAGCTTCCCAAGCTGACAGTGCGGGTTCGATTCCCGTCACCCGCTCCAACCACGAAGGCCCAGGTCCGGAAGTTTTTCCGAACGTTGGGCCTTGTTCGATTGAGGGGCATCGACGGGTGGTCGTGCCATTAACGTGCCATTAGCTAACGTCAGCCCATCGGGCTGGTAGGCATGACGCTGACCCCGGTGTCGCCCTGGTCGCGGCCTACAGGCCCGTCCTCGCCGATCCAGGGAGCAGAGGGCGGCCAGTTCCCACCCTCCTCCTTGTGCCACTTCCAGAGCGCACGATCCAGTTCGCGAAGCCCAACCCCGAGCCTCTCGGCGATCTTTCGGCTCGTTCGGACGTGCGCCCAGTACCGCCCTGGCGACTCATCAGGTTCAAGCTCGCCGAGCCTTCGAAGTTCTTCGAGAGCTTCGACTGCCCGGCGGTCGTACATCGTGTACTTCTCGGCGTCCCATACGGTGAGGATGGCCCCGGCGACGGGGTGATCAACGCCAGGGAGGATGTCTAGGACGTGATGCCTCATCCAGCACGGCGTCTCTGAGGAGAACGCCACGCGAGTCACATCCCCGACGGTCTTGTCATCCCGCCACGTCAAGTGGCCGAGTGCCCTGGTCGACTTCCACCTAACGATCTCCACTAGCTCGGCGCCCGTCAGGTACGTGCGCGCCGCAACCGCCTCATGCGTGGCCCCGAGTAGCTCGCGTTCCAGCGCCCCAAGCTCGTCCGCCACGTAGCGCTCGCTCCAGTAGCGCACAAAATCCTTGTCCAAAATCATCGTCATCCCTCCAAACTGCGGTGTCCTATACGAGATCACAGAATCCGTGGATTGAGACATGATCGGCCGCGTCTGCACATGGATGACGCAGGCTCGTGATGCGGTCCCACGGACCTGCGCCCGTTAGTTGTTGGCTGTCAGCCAGCGGGGACCAGCGCCCCGGCCGCGCCGCCGTCGTCCTCGTCGCCCTGGTCCTGTTGGTGCCTGACGTGAGCGTCGATGGCGTCGGTTATGGCCTTGTCCGCGCCGCGCGCCTTGTGCTGGTAGATCATTGCGGCCCGTTCGGAATCATGGCCCATGCGCGCCATCAGGTCCTTGAGTCCGGCCTTGCTCTCGGCCGCGAACTGGTTGCCCGTGTGGCGAAGGTCATGGACGTGTAGGCCCGGCATGCCGATCGCCTCGACCGCGTGCGGCCAGCCCGACAGCCGGCTGAAGTTGCCCCGCCGGATAGGACCGCCCTTGACGCCAGGAAAGACGAGCGCGCCCGGTTCGTCCTTGACGTAGATCGCCAGGTGCTGTGTCAGGTCGGGGATGATGGCGGCCGGGATGCCGACGACCCGCCGACCAGCTTCTGACTTGGGCCGACCAAGAAGCATCTCGCCGGTAGAGCGCTCGACGTAGGCCGCCCGAATCCGGACGGTGCCCGCTCTCAGGTCGAGATCGGAGCGCGTGAGCGCGGTTGCCTCTCCCCAGCGAAGGCTAGCGAAGGTGACCAGGAGCACCAGGGCGTAGAACCTCCGGTCATGGATGCAGTCGGCCCGGTTGTCGTCGGCCATCTTCCACAGTGCCCGCTCGGCCTGCTGCCTGGTGGCGAACCGCTCCGGCGACGTGCGGAACTCGCCGTTCCTACGGAAGCGGAGCCGGTAGCCGTCCGGGGTTTTGCGCATGTTGCCGACCGGCCGCCGCCCGACTCGCTCGGCGAGGTCGAAGACTTGCTTGACGGTCAGAACTGGTCGCTCCTCGGCGTGCTCGTCGCCACCGCCCTTGATCCGGCACGGGTTGCGGAGAAGCATGCCGTCGTCATCGACCGCCGTCGTCATGATGGCGCGCAGCAGTCGGTACGCCTTCGCGGCCACGGAGACTGATACGCCGTTGCTGAGAAGAGTTGCGCGCCATTCCCGCACGAGCCGCGCGGACATCTTGCCGACTGGCACACCGCCGAGGTACGGGGCGATGTGCTTCTTGAGTAGCCAGCGGTACAGGTCAATGGTGCGTGGACGGAGTCCCGGACGCTGCGTGATCCAGGTTTCGGCGTAGTCAGCGAGCTTGATCTTCCCGCGTTCCGGGTCGGTCCACTCGCCCGATGCCATTTGAGCCTCTGTGATCACGAGCGCTTTCTCAGCGTCGCCCTTGCGCTCGTAGGTTTCTGGGCCGGGTCGCATCCGTCCGTCCGGTCCCGGATAGCGGATCTGGAACCGGCCGGAAGGCAGCTTGCGGACGTTGCCGAAACGACGATGCTTGTCGGTGTTGGCCATCAGGCCGCCCCCTTCAACTTGGGCCGCAGGGTCGCGGCGGTTAGTGGCGGGACCTTGCCCGCCTCGATGTAGTCGGCCAGCGCCGATTCGCTGATCCGGACGTGTCGGCCGACCCGCACGAACTCGATGCGCCGTTCGGCGATCAGTCGGCGGATGAACCGGGGCTTGGTGTCGAGCCGTTCGGCCGCAGCCTCTACAGATAGGAGCTGTTCGGCCGTCGCCGGGTGGGCTGTCTTGCTCACGCGGCCCGCCCGGTTGCCGGAACTTCGCTGCCGGGGGGTTGGCCTTCCGCTCGTCTTCGGGCCTCGTCAAGGGCTTGCCGCCAGCGGATGCGGTCGGCGACCACGTGCAGGAGCCTTCGCGGCCCGCTCATGTGGTCGGGGTCGCCGGGTGCGACGGCTTCCCAGGCGTAGCGGGCGGGGTCGGTTGCCGGAAGTCCGAGTGTCTGGGTGAGCCATGCCTTGCGGTCGGCGCGGTGGTCGGCGAGGGTCTTGCCTGACCACTTGCGCGACGTGAGGACTCGTCGGCCGGCGTAGCCGAGGTGCTCGCGGCGGTGGGCCTTGCCCTTGCACCGTCCGGGGATCATGTTCGGCTTGGCGTTCTTGGGCTGGATGCCGTAGCGAAGCCAGTTCGTGCACGTCGGCGAGCACGGCTCGAAGCGGAGCGCGTCGGCGAGCCGGTCGGCGTGGAGCACCTGGGCGTCAGTCTCTACCGTGTGGCAGTCGGCGACGCTCTTGGTGAGGTACTTGGTCAGGTAGCCGATGCAACGGCTCGCGTCCTTGCCCCCCGCGAGCACGCCCTGGGCGTCGAACCGGTCACCGAACTTAGCGACGTGCAGCGGCTCGTCCTCGTCGCCGATAGCGTCGAGCGCGTCATCCCACGTCGGCAGGACCTCGCCGGTTGCGGGATCGAGGTACGTGCCCGCATGGTCGTCCCAGACCGGCAGGTGGCCGCCGTCGTACTTCACTTCGTCGGTCGATGGCCACCACACCTGGTGGTAGGTGGCCGCGATGACTTCGCGGAGTTCGGCGCGCGAGACGGTACCGCGGATTGCGATGTGGACGTGTGGGGCTAGCCGTCGTTGCGGCTCGACAGCGGCGAAGTACTGGATGTCGTAGCCGACGAACCGGCGCAGGTTCTGGATGAACCGATCGAATAGCGCGGCGAAGTGCAGCGCATCGCGGGCGGCGCCGGTGTAGTTGTACGCGCCGGGATCGACCGGGGTTCCCTCGCTGGTGACGCGCCCGTATGACGGGCAGGTGAGCGTGATGAACATCGAGGGCCGGAAGACCTTGCCGTCCGGGGTGGTGTAGGTCTTGCCGATGGTGCGCGGGTCAGGCTTGCGCTTGGGCAGCGGGGGGCATCTTGCCGCCGCCTCGTCGACCGGTGCCGCCGCTCCGGCCGGGCAGGCAGCACGTTGCCCCGCATGCTCGCGTTAGCTATCTCCTCGTCCAGTTCGGCGACCAGCTCATCAAAGTCCGCCGTGTCGCCGCCGTTGCGGTCGGCGTCGTCGCGCATCACCTGGGCGTCGGCGCGATGCTCGATCCACCACAGCTGATCGTCGGTCGGGTCGTCCGGCTCGATGACCGGCTCACGGTCCAGGTGCCAGCCTTCCCGGCACTGCGCGGCCCGCAGGTTCCTGGCCCGCTCGGCGCATGACGGGCACACGCTGGCCAGGGTGTGGCCGCAGGGCACGAGCACCGGTTCGGTGTGGCCGGTGTGGGTGTCAGTGCGGCGGAGCTGGATCGGCCGTATGCACGCGCCGTGTTCCAGCGCGAGTTCCTTGACGGCATCGCGAGCGAGCGGCATGGATAGCCGTTCAGCCCTGGTCTTGCGTTCCCCCGTGGTGGTGGTCATTGCTCCCCCCGAAGCAGTGATCGAAGTCCCCGAAGTCCAGTGGCCCGGCCCAGCCACACAGTGGGCAGTTGGCCCGCACCACCGGCCCGCCGTCCTCGGTGAGGGTCAGGCCGGTTTCGCAGGTGGGACACGGCTCGTCCGTGCGCCAGGTTTCCGGCGCGGTCATGGGAAGCCGCCCGGCTCGTGCGCGGAGATCATCGCGGCCATCGCGTGGATGTCGTCATCGGACACATAGGCCGCGCGGACCCGCACCGGGTCGGGTGAGTCTTCCAGCCGGACGTAGCCGACTCCGGCTCCCGTCTGGGGAAGCAGTGAGATCTCATCGGCTAGCGCGCCCCGGTCGCGTGCGCCGTCGCCAAGGACCATGTCGACCTGCTCGGACTCATCGAGGCGCAGCGCGATCCGGGTTGGGAACAGGTTCCGCAGGCTGATCACGTCCTTGCGGGGGTCCTGCAGCGCGCCGACGACGCAGACGCCAACTGATCGGCCCTGAGTGGTGAGCGTGGCTATCGCGGCCTCGGCGCGCTTTCTCAGGTCACGGTCGGGCTGGTAGGCGGTGATGAACGCCATCTCATCGACCAGCACGACCAGGAACGGGAAGTCAGCAGTTGGGGTGAAGGTACGAGTGACGCCGCCGAACTGCGTAGCCCGGTCCTGCATCATCTCGACCGCCGCTTCGAGGAGCTTCACCATCTCGCTTGCCTCGTCGGCGTACCGGGCGAACAGGGGCTTGCCGAAAGACAGCTCCATCCGTTTGGGATCCAGCGCCCACACCTGCACCCAGCCGCCGAGGATCGCCGGGAGCAGCGCGCGGACGGCGGACCAGATGACCGACCCCTTGCCCGAGCCAGTCGCGCCCGCGATCAGGACATGTGAGCCGAGCAACCGAAGCAGCCACGGCCCGCCGTTCTCCGCGCGGCCCACCGGCAGCGCCGACAGGTCGACAGTTGCGGGGAAGGGGAGTGCGCCGAGGGGATCGGCGAGGGTGTCGGCCCGGACGAGCTCAAGCGCGATGACGCCCGGCCCTCGCTCGCGGATGCGGCATAGCTGTGCGCCGAAGGCGTGCGCGAGGTTGTCGGCCCGGTCGGTGAAGTCGGCCGGGGACTGGCCGGTTACGAGCCGCACCGTCACCAGGTCGATGGCACGCGAGGCCCGGACTCCGGCGAGTACCGGCATTAGGACGCGGCCCCGGTAGCTGGGCGCCAGCCCGCCGAAGGTCATCGCGTCGAGCCAGCGCCGCTTGTAGAACCACATCCGCCAGGCATCGCGGGCCGGGTCACCGACGAGGCCCGTGAACCAGTCCGGGCGAACCAGCCGCAGCGCGACCAGGAACACGAGCGTGCAGGCCGCGCCAAGGGCGAGGCTCTGCCAGCCGAGGAACCAGTACGCCACTCCCAGCGCGACGACTAGCCCTGTGAGTAGCGGGTGAGTGAAGCCGAACCGCACCAGTCGGCCCAGCAGACGGAAGAGCTGGACGACCCAGATCACCGCGAGCGGTGTCTCGAAGACGGGCGACCGCCACGCGGGGGCCGCGAACGAGTCGTGATTGTCGACCTGTGCGGACTGGCCCACGGGTCGCCTGAATGACGCCATAAACTCAAGACCTCTCTAGGTTGGGAGACCAGGGAGAACCGGGGGGCGGCTGAAGCTGCGAACTCCAGCCGCCCCGCTTTGCTAGGCCGCCTGGCCGGCCGACGTGGCGTCCTCGGTCGGGGCGTGCTGGGCCGCGTAGATGCGCTCGACCTCGTCGGCGAACTGTTGCGCCTTGCGCGCCAGCTCCCGCGCGAACTGGACCGCCGCTTCGTCGGCGTCCTGCCCAGTGGGCGTGATCATCAGCGCGGTACCGCCCGTGTCCACGCTGAGAATTGGCGTGGTCTCCGGGTAGGTCGAGCACCGCACCATCCAGTCAGACCCGACGTGCAGGCTCAGGTGCGCGGTGGAACGCTCGGGGCCGGTCATGCCGCCGTCTCCTTCACGTCGTGGCCCGGACGACCGGACGGACGGCCACCGACGCCACCCGGCGCACGAATTCCGGTCGCCTTGAGCGAGTAGAGGAGCCGCCCGGACTTCTCGTCCACGTATGGCCGGACCAGCATGCCGGTGAACTCGACCGGCGTGAACGGCATCCCCGCAGGCGCGGACGGCGGCACCGGCTGAACCTCGGCGATGATCTTGACCTTGATCGTCCGGACACGCGCGTCCGGGTCGGCGTCGATGACCTCGACCTGCCACAGCGGAAGGCCGCTGTCCTTGTCCCGCGACTGGACGAAGCGCCCGCCCGACGCCTTGGACGCCTCGAAGTCTCGCACCGGCTCGACGCCGCCTGCCGCGTACGCCCCGTTGGGAAAGAAGAGCCCGAACTCGATTGGGATCGGTCCCAGTAGAGCCATGTTGTGTCCCCCAGACATGACAGCTTCTGATTCTGAAGAACCTGTCCTTACAGGTTCAGTGATCACCTTAGAGTGATGGGCCTGTCATGTCAAGTTACTAGAGAGAGCTAGCCTGTCCGGACTGGAAGCGATTAGGTGAGCGGGTACACATCCCGTAGCTCATGCCGGTCGCCAGGTAGCACGGCGTCAACGAGCTGGCGTGCCGTCCCGCTCGCGTCATGCCCCGTGACCAGGATGTTCAGCACTGGCGCGCCGTCCGGGACATGCAGCATGGACGCTTCATCGCTGCTGGCCGGCCGGGCTATGACCCGCTCGACCGCATGGTCAAGCCGCAGGCTCTTGCGCTGCTGGAGATGCCGCCGGATTCCCTCGGTCAGCGGCTCGGGCGAGGGGAGATCGGTCCCGGCTACCAGGTCAAGCGGGAACCAGGCCGAGACCAGCTCGACCGGCTCGTCCGAGTCGTGCAGGACATACTGCCGCAGGAATGCCTTCGCGCCTGCCGGGAGGCTGAGCAGGTTAGCGACCCGTGGCGGTGCTACGACGATCCCGGCTTGCAGCAGTTCGGCCGACGTCTCCGACTCAGCCCGCTCTAGCATCTGCTGGCCAGGCTGGCCGCCTTCGACGCTGTGCAGCGGAACCCGCCCGCGAACAAACGAGCCGCGCCCAGGCTGAGTCTCGATCCATCCGTCTTGCCGCAGCACCCGAAGCGCCTCGATCACCGTAGGACGCGAGACGCTGAACTCCCGGGCCAGGTCGTGCTGTGATGGCAGCAGCGAGCCGGGCGGGTATGTCCCGTCCTCGATGCGGGACCGGACAATGCCGGTAACCCTCTCATACTTGCGCGAGACATCATCGGATGCCGCAGCCATGACAACCGCCGTAACCGCTAGAAGATGACCTTACAGGCAGGCTAGCAGCCCTCGTTGTCGAAAGCACTCGCCACCGCGGAACCCAGGAGGCGCGATCCCAGCGGACAGCCCTACTCGGGCCAGTCGAGGCACGCCCACACCACGCGGGTACCAGGCGTCTCGCCGGACTCAATTCCCCAGTTGCCGTCACCGGCCAGGACGGCCAGGATGTCGAGGCCGCGCCCGTGCTCGTCGTCGGGATCTCGCTTGATCCACTCGCCGCCCTCGTCCTCGACCTCTAGCCAGGCGTACCGGCCGGGGTGGACCTCAACCCGCACGGTGAACGCTCGTCCTAGCTGACCCGACCTGCTGTGCAGTATCGAATTCGTCGACAGCTCCGAGGCCAGCAACACGAGATCGTCAGCGGCTGGGAAGTCCTCGACGACCTGGGCCAGGTCGGCGCGCACTTCGCTTACTTGATTCACCGCGCCCGCGTAAGAGCGCTGAAAGGTGACCGGGAGGGCACGGGGCCGCTGTTTCGCGGTGCCTGCCGGCGAACTCGCCAGATCTGTCAGTTGAGCCGCCGCGCGCTCAACATCTCCGACGTGCTCGCGGCCGCTCTCCCAGGAGTAGAAGCGGCCGTTACCTCCGACGAACACGCATACCGGCAGCCTGGAGTCCCGGAACACAAGGAGGCTGAGAAGGTACTCGCGCACCTCGGCGCGAACGCCCTGCTCGGCTAGCCGCTCTCGAAGAGCCCCGAGTAGCTTCAGGTCCCGGGGCAAGTCCAGGGCAACACCCACCATGTCTCCGCGTCCCTTCGAGTCAGAAAGCATCCGCGTCACGCGACCTTCCCCTCTCCCGTTGTCCCGTGGCCGCCGCAGTCCCAGCACTGCTCGCGAGGCAGCGCGCCAGCATCCAGCCGCAGCGTTTCCGGCCGATAGACGGGGCGCGTGTGCATGTTCAGCCAGCCACGGCCACGGCAGGTGGGACACGGTGAGGCGGAACGTTCGTGGGTACTGACGGAATTCACTGCGGCGGCTCCTGTCACGCTTAACCGTGTCGCCATGTACGGTTAGTAACGAAGCAAGCCAACCAAGCCGCCGCATGAAACTGGACCCCTCAGGGACCCCCTTGGGCACCCCTCCGAGTCACCCTTCATGCACCTCGGACGATGCTGGAGCGCAGAAATGCCGCACAGAATCCCGAACGTCCAGCTCCGCGCCTGGCGAGACTCGGCCAACCTGACGCGCCCGGAGATGGCCGACCGGCTCAACGCCACGCAGGCGGCCGGGCGCGACGGATTGTTCTGCGATGAGAAGCGCATCGCCAAGTGGGAGAGCGGCGAAGTCCTGTGGCCCCGCCCGGAGTACCGTCGCGCCCTGCAGGAGCTCACCGGCCGTGACGCCGAGGCACTCGGATTCATCCCGCCACACCGAAACGCCGAACGACAGGCTCTCGTCGGCGTCGTAGTCCCGAAGGACGCGCTCCAGGCCGAAGCAGAGGTATTCGACACCCTCGAACTCACCCGCCTTGCGGGCATGTCCGACATCGGCGCGGGCACGATCGAGGCCCTTCAGGAAGCTACCGATCTGCTGTGCCGTGCCTACCCGACCACATCAGCCGCCCCGCTGCGCGACCGCGCCAAGAAGCGGCTGAAGCAGGTACACGAGCTGCTCGGCATCCGCACCACCATCGACCAGCACCGCGAGCTACTTATCGTCGCAGGATGGATCGCCGCACTCCTGGGGTGCCTGCACTACGACCTAGGCGAGCGAGAAGAAGCCGAAGCGGCTCGTCAAGCCGCCTACCAGTGGGCCAAGCAAGCCGGACACGGCGAGCTGATGGGCTGGACATTCGAGATGAGTGCGTGGTTCGCCCTCGTCGAAGGCAACTACGAGCAGCTCGTCGATGCCGCCCAGGCAGGCCAGCGGATTGCGGGCGCCACCAACGCCGGTGTCCAGCTCACCCTTCAGGAGGCCAAGGGATGGGCCTATCTCGGCGACCGCAGGCAGACCGACGAGGCACTAACACGCGGTGCCCAGATGCTCGGCACGCTCCCGATCCCTTTCCACCGTGAGCATCACTTCGTGTTCGACCACACCAAGTACGCCTTCTACGCCTCCACCTGTTACGCCGCCCTCGGCGACGACAACCGCGCCGAAGAGCACGCTCTCGAAGTGATCGCCCAGCACACCCGCCCAGACGGGAGCAGCAACGCGCCGATGCGGATCGCCGGAGTCCGGATAGACCTCGGCCTGGTGGCTGCTCGGCGTGGCGACCTCGACGGGGCAGTCTCCTACGGCGAGAGCGCTCTTGAGTTCGACAGAATGAGTATTGCCGACATCGTCAGCCGAACCGGCGAGCTGGACCGCCTAATCCAGTCCCGCTACCGAGGCGAGCGACTCGCCCGCGAGTTCCACGAACGCCACCTCGCAGTGCTCAAAGTAGCGGGTGTGCCCTAGCTGCTCTTCCGGGCTGCCTGCACGCTTTCGCAACTTCGGCCCGTGCAGGTCCGCAGGACCCGGCTAGCTAGGCGGCGCCGGATGCACCGGGTGAGGTGAGCCGACGTGACCGCAGCATCAGCGCCGGGAGCAGGTCAAGGTCTGTCGCCTGGGCGACTTCGTATACCTCTTCGATCCTGTTGAGGTACTCCCACCAGTCCTCGTCGCCACGGCCGAAAGCCGCGAGGAGGTGGCCTGTTATCACGAAGGAAAGCGTGGCCGCGTCCTCCGGTGAAGGGAACACCTTGTCCAGCGGTTCGAAGCCGAGCGCGACCCGCTTCACGAAGGCATAGGAATCCTTTGCCTTGAGGCCAAACTGCCGCGCGAAGGTGGATTTTGTCGCGGCTTCTGCTATCACGTGCAGGTTCACCTCATTCGGCCACTGCCTTCCGCACACATCGATCGCTATGTAGCCTGAAACGTGCACGCACAGGCTCAGGCAGTAAGCAATCTGCTCCTCGCTGAGGCGCAGCAGGACCTGCCGCATCTCCTCGAACTCGTTGCGGATCGCGTGGCCGAGCGCGTCCCGGAACGGCTTCTCGGTGTCAGGACTCATCCGGGGAATCGTCATGCTTTCCCTTCCTTCTTTCACGTAGGACCGGCACGAGTAGCGACGCGATCGTCACGGCTCCCGCAGCAAAGCCTGCTACGACAGGCGATACGCCGGGGAAGAACTCACCCAAGACGGCCGCCGTACCGGTGGTACCGACCGCGCCGTACAACGCGGTCTTAGCATTCGACCAGAGTCCTGGCCTGTCATCTTTATCCTTTGCTTCTGTTGCGTCCTGCTGGGCTGTTGTCCGTTCCCGGTCGCCCGCGTGGGGTTGGTCCGCCCCGGCCTCAACATTGCCCGGTGCGTCGGGCGGGGCCTGCCGACGGTCCTTGAGTGCCTGAACTTCGGCTTCCAGGTCCTTTAGGCTGGCCGCGTACCTTGCCTGCAGGTCCTTCAGACTGGCCTCGTATTCAGATTTCAGTTCCTTCAGGCTAGCTTCTGGAGCGGTGTCCGGATTGGCGTGGCTGTCATCTGCCTGCCCGGCCTGTGATGCCTCATCTGGCCGTTCCCCGGCGTCAGCTTCAGCCACGCTGCCCGTATCCGCCGATGCTCCGGCAGGAGACGATTTGGGGGCTGTGACGTTGCCATTTTCCTGTCCGGGAGCGGCTTCGTCGCTAGTGCCGGGAGCTTCGGCAGGCGGGTCGCCGGGCTTTCCGGTGGCCGGAATCTCGTCGTGGGCATCCTGGTCCTGGTCCTGGTCACCTTCGCCGTCGTCCGTGGCGTGCTCTTCACCGGTGGCTGTGGTGTGGTCTTCGGCCGTGAGCGCGTCCAGGTCGCCGTCATACTCGGCTCCTAGGTCGGCCTCGTCGTACCCGGACTCGTCGTCCCAGGTCGCAGCGGCGGAAACCTGCCGGGGCGGCAACCTGTCCTCGACCACGAGCGCCTCAAGGTCCCCATCGTACTCAGCGCCTAGGTCGGCCTCGTCGTACCCGGGGTCGTCGTCCCAGGCAGTCCGGGAGTCCTGCCGCAGGGGAAGCCGGTCTTCAGCCGCCCGCGCCTGACGGTCCGGGTCGTGTCCGGCGTCCAGGCTGGCCATGCTGAACTGGGGGTTGTCGCTGGCGTCGTGGGCGGTGGCCGGGTCCGGGGTCTCGGTGCTGGAGCGGAGCTCACTCATCGCCGGCCTGCTTGCGGGTGGCCTGGCTGCGGGGCGGGGAGCGGCGCAGCAGGGCGCGGGGCCAGGGCGTCCTGGCGAACGCGGTCAGCATCTCGGCTAGATGGGCGGGCCAGCCGGGATCGTCGGCGCGGCAGCCGACGGCCTGCTCGATCGCCGTGCGGGGGCGGGTGCCCCAGATGACGGTGGCCACGGCCTGGGCGTCGCGCCGGTCACGGGCGTACCAGCGGGTCACCACCCGGGCCTGCTCGCTGACGGTGCGGCCGGGGACCGGCCGGCCATAAGCGCGTTCCCACTCGCCGCTGCGCGGGTGCCGCCCCCCGCCGTCCGCGTCGGCGGCCCGCAGCACGTCCCGGACCAGCGCCCACCGGTACGGCGGCGCCAGGTACTGCGGCTCTTCCGGCTCGCATGCCCGTGTGCCCTCGCTGATGGCCTGCCGCATCGCGCCCACCACGTGGGCAGCGAGCGTGGCCGGGCTGACCCGGGCGCTGATGGCCGGGACACGGGCCGCGACCGCCGCCTCGGCGACGTGCGACAGCGCGCAGTCCCGCAGCCGGGCGTCCATCGCGCGCAGCGCGGCGGTGAAGGCCGGGGCGGGGCCGGGCATGTCCCACCCGGTCAGGTGGGCGATCACGGCCAGCTCAGCCCACAAGGTGACCCGCGGGTCGGTAATGGCGGCGCGCTGCGCGGCGCGCATCTGACCCAGCGTGCACGGCCGGGCCGCGCAGTCAGGGCCGCATGTCGGGCTGCGCCAGCCGATGGCCGCCTCCGGCGATGCGGACAGAACCGTGCGGCTGGCCTCGCGGGACGTGCCGTCGGGCATCCTGGCGAGTAGCGGCTGGTCCATGCCGTCGGTGAAGACGGCTGCCTCACCAGGGGGCAGCGTGACCAGGTACTGCGACTGGGCGTCAGTGAGGTTCATGGTGGCGCCGACAGCGTCGCGGTCATCTTGGGCCGGGAGCCGGTGGGTGATCTTGACCGCAGTGTTCTTGACCGCGTCCGGGATCAGCTTCGCGGGGATTTGCTCGGCGATGACTAGCCCCTCACCGTAGGCGCGGACCTCCGCCAGCAGGTCGGCGAACATCTCTGTCGCCTGGGCGGCTGGGCCGTTGCCGGTTCCTGGTGGCGGCTGGCGCAACAGCCGGTGCGCTTCCTCGATCACCGTCAGGTGCCGTAGCCCGGATAGCGCGGCGGGGCCTTCGGCGCGCTGGCGCAGCCGTAGGTGCTCGGTCAGCCGGATCAGCACCGCGCCCATCAGGAACGCCTTGTCGCGGTCGTCGCCAGCGTCCTCGATCTCCAGCACCACGTTGGAGCCGAGCAGCCGGGCGAAGTCGAGGGGGTGGCCGCCGTCAAGGAACCGGCCGGTGGTGCCCATCCGCAAGCTGCCGATCCGGACGGCGACGAACCCACGCACGTTGTCGGCGACCTCCCGGCCGTAGCCGATCTCGCTGACCACCGCCATCGCGGTGGCCTGCAAGTCCTCCAGGCCGGGGTAGGCGGGCTGCACGCCGGGCACGGCGGGCTGGCCGGTGACCAGGTCCCAGCCTGCCTGCTCATAGCACCGGGTCAGGGCAGCGGACAGCACCTGCGGGAAGGGCTCGTCAGCCTGGAACGCCGCCAGGAACAGGGCGCGCAACAGGTCCGCGTGGGCCTGCAGCGGAAACCGGGACCCATCCGGACCAGCAGCGGGTTCCAGCGGGTTAATCCCAGCCGCGGGCTGGCCCAGGTCGCCCGGCCGGATCACGATCACCCGGGTGCCGGGCAGGCGGGCGGCCATTAGCCGGTACTCGGCCTTGGCCGGCTCCACCACCAGCCACGGGATGCCCGCCCCGGTGGCCTGCTCCAGCAGGTTCCGGACGGTCTGCGACTTGCCGGAGCCAGTCGCGCCGCAAATGAACATGTGCCGGTTCAGCGACGATGTGGGCACCGTCAGGTCGCCGCAGGGGACCCGGTTCCAGTCCAGCACCTCGCCCAAGCGCACCGTTCCGCCTGCCTCGCCCGTGCCGGGCACTCCGGTTTCGGGGGTGAGGTCGAACTGCGGGCGCAGAACCATCCGCAGGCCGGGCACCTCCCGCGTCGGCACCCGGGCCAGCGCGGCGACCAGTGCCGTGGACCCGTAGAACGGGGCGGCGGGCTGCGGCGCTGGCCACCGCGCTTCCGGGGACGCCGGCGCTGGGGCTGGTGCGGCCTGGTAGGGGCGCATCGCGGCAGTGCGCCGCCGTTCGGCAGTGACTGCCCGTTGCAGTTCGGGCTCGTCCAGCAGCGACCGCCGGGCGGGACGCTCGTGGCTGCGCTCAGGGGCCGTGGCGGCGTTCCGGGCGGGCAGCAGCGCATAGGGCAGGCCCGTCAGGTCCGATGAGGCCCGCAGCAGCCCGGCCACTTGCGCCGCCTGCTCCGGGGTGGCGGCCCCGGCCAGCAGGTGCACCCGCCACAGGCCTATGGACGCAGCCTTCCGCAGCTCCGCATGCCGGGCGGCGGCACGCCGCTCGGCGAGCTTGGCGCGAGGGCTGTCGGAGCGCTGCGCCTCCAGTTGGGCCAGCGCCACCTGGCTGGTCAGCTCCTCCATCGTGCCCTCATCGGCCGGCTCGGCCAGCAGCAGCCACCCGAACGGCCCCAGCCACGCTGACAGCAGCCCGTCCTCCAGCGACGGCCGCCCGCCCGGCGACAGCCCCGGCGTGTCCTGCCCGGCGAGCAGTACGTCGCAGACCCCGGCCAGCGGTGTCCAGCACGGGATCCCCGCCAGCAGTCGCGCAGCCTCCCCGCCGTCTAGCGGCAGCCCTCGCGCGCCCGCAGGCAGCGTCAGCACGTCCTGTCCATCATCGCTGGCGGCGGCCAGGGCCGGCCCGGCGGTGATCACCCGCACCGGGCCGCCCGCCCGGTCCCGCACCCACGCGACGGCGACCGGGGCGGACCGACAGTACGCCGACACCAGCTCCGCCGCCCGCTGCACCGCCCCGTCGCCGGGGGCGCTGTCATCGGGACGCCGCTCGTCCCGGCGCTGCTGAGGCCGGGGTACCTGGGTCAACTGCCAGGCGGGCAGCACCGACAGGACCCGCCATGGCTGCTGTCCTTGAACCATCCCGCCCCTCGCCTCAGCCGGAGGGCAACGCTGAGTGCCCTAACGGTAACAATTACGGTTCCGCGGCGGAAGCGGTTCAGTGCAGAATGTAACAGAAAAGGTCGTCTTGTGTGGCATCATCGGGTTCCAGGAAGCCACGGCCAGGCGACGATCACGGCGACAGCGAAGGGGACCACGCCGCCATGACGATGCAGCCTGCCAGCCCCCAGGGCGGGATCACCGAGGCCGAGCACCTGCTGTTCACGCCCGGTCCCCGGCTCGGCTGGACCTTCCGCGACCGCCGTCGGCTCATCACCCCCTACGCCGAGCGCGGCCCGACCCGCAGGCGACCGCCGGCCAAGTCGCGGCGCGCCGGGAGCGGGCGGGGCAGGCCTGGCGGTTCTCACTGCGGTGGGTGGCTCGGCCGCTGCTGCCGCTGGCCATGGTGCTGTACGCGCTAGGGGCGCTGGCGCGGGACCTGGCCCACCGCGTGCACCCCGGGGCGCTAGCCTGGCTGCCCATCATGCTGGCCGCCATCGGGGTCGCGTGGCCGGCCTGGTGCCTGGCACGGCTGCTGCTGGCCCGGCGCGCTGACCCCGCCTGGGAGCACCAGGCGGCGCTGGCCGGGTGGCGGCAGCGGGCCAGTGAGCATCAGCAGGCCGAGCTTGCCCGCCTTAACCAGGTGCCGGAGTGGAGCAGCGCCCGGTCCCCGGCCCTGCGCACCGATGTCTACGGCGGCACCCTGGGCGGCTGGCAGTCGCTGCTGGCCGTTCACGGGGCGTCCATCCTGGGCGAGCAGCCGCTGCTGGTCGCCGACTTCTCCGGCCAGCTCGCCACCAGCGAGCTCACCGGCCTCGCCCGCCGCCACGGCGTCCCTGCCGCCGTCCACCTCCTCCCCGGTGCCCTCGCCGCCTCCGGGATCCTGGCCGACCTCACCCCCGCGCAGTTCGCTAGCGCCCTCGCCGAGGCGATCCACGCCGGGACTCCCGGCGCGGGTACACGTGCTGAGCGGGCGGTCGACGTGCGCGTGACCCAGCAGATCGTCGGTGCGCTGGGCGGCGACCTGACGCCGGCCCGGCTGGCCGCCGCCGTCCAGGCTGCACTCGGCCAGCCCGTCCCCGGCGGCCTGCTCACCGCGAGCGAGGCCGAGATGATTGGCGCGGACCTGTTCGGCGAGGCCTACCGGGCCCAGCCAGGCCCAGCCTGGTCCGCCTCGACGCGTTCACATCCGACCTCGCCCGCCACGCCGGGCCCTGGGCGCCGCAGCCGGCCCGGCCCGCCTGGTACACCTGCCTTGCCATGCAGCCAGGGGCGCGCAGCGCAAGCGCCGAGCTGCTGACCGCCCTGACCATCCAGTGGCTGACCGTCGCCGTCACCCGCAGCACCGCGACCGCCCCGGCAGTGATCCTCGCCGGGGCCGACGAGGTCAGCCGCGATCACCTGGAGGCCCTGGCGGGCGCGTGCGAGTGGCGGGGCGTGCCGCTAACCCTGCTGTTCCGCCACTTGCGCGAGGACGCCACCACCCTAATCGGCGGCGCGGCGGCGACCGCGTTCATGCGGCTGGGCAACCACATCGAGGCAGAGCAGGCGGCCTTGTTCATTGGACGCCACCACAAGTTCACCGTCTCGGGCTGGACCGTCACCCAAGGCGGCGAGCACAGCGAAACCCGCACTGACGGCTACTCGCACGGCACGAGCCAGTCCCATGGCAGCACGTCCACCCAGGGGTGGAGCGGTGACGGGCTGTGGGACCGTACGGCATCCGGCGGGCACACCCACTCCCGCGACCTGGGGCGCAGCCAGGAATGGTCGCAGTCCGACGCCACCTCAGAGGGCGCCAGCTGGAGCACCGCGAGCAGCATGCAGCGAGTCTACGAGTACGCCGTGGAGCCCGCCGTCCTGCAGCACCTGCCCGGCAACGCCCTGCTGCTCCAGGCGCACGGCAAGGCCAGTCCCGGACTGCTAGCCGTCGAGTGCGACCCGCAGCTCGTCACCCTGCCCGGTACCGCAGCCGCCCTGGCCCCGCCCGGCCATCCCGCCAGCGTCAGCCCAGCGGCCGGGCCGGGAGGTCGGCCCGAACTGGCTCCGCCCCGCCAGCCGCAAGCCCGGCAGGATTCTCCACTGGCAGCGTTCCCACGTCGCCCCCGCGCCGGCACACACCGCGCTGGCCCGCGCCGCGCGGCAGGCGAGGCCCCGCCCAGCGGCCAGCAGTACTGGCCGGACGGCGGATAAGGAACCGGCCAGCGGTCACGGCGGGGTTAGCTGCACGTCCGCACCAAGCATCCGGTTCGCCAGCGGGTCGTCGGAGCACTCGGACGACGCGTGTTCCCTACCGCACGCCGGGTGCCCGGCGCGCGCTTGACCGACGAAGTCCCGCGCCTTTGCCACCTGGTCGCGCTCTCCCGCGAAGTCGCGTGCCACGGGTCGTCCCGTCAGGGTCGCAGTCACGACGTCTCCCGGCCTGTGCCTGAGTACGTCAGGCAGTCTTCCTGCGTCCTGCCCAGCAGCGCTGTTTCAGCAGCAGCACCCGCGGCTGCCTCCTTCCTGCGCACGTGGACGAGCTTGCGGCCGCGGCGCCCCGCCAGCACTGGCTACGCCAAGAAGCCCGGCAAGCAAGAGCGCATGACCCAACTCAACGCCGGAGCCGTCATCACGCTCGTGGTGACCGCGAACCCCGAAGGAATTCCTGCTGATCCGCCGCCTCCCGGATCGCGAGAAGGGCCAGTGCACCTTCCACCTGTGCTGGGCACCGGAAGGCCGCCCCGCCAGCCGTGACCTACTTCGTCACCATCGCGGGCCGCAGGTGGCCAGTCGGCATTGGGGCTAGACGCTGCCCCACCGCCTCAGCCCTGGTTGGCGATTCGTTCACCGACATCGAGGCAGCCCACCGCGTCGGAGTCGTCAGCACCGGCTACGCCAACCAGCCTCGTAAACACGACCGCGTGACCCAACTCCAAGCTGGAGCAGTCATCACTAGCATGGGCGACTTAGCTCTATCCCTCCGCGCGCACTCCCGCCAATTGTGAAGTATGACAACTTCCCCTACTCTCTCAAGAGAGCGTCTACGCTAGCCCACACGCAGGCCCCAGGCGGGGGCAGTGCGCAGCACGAAGGGCCCACTGGCGAGTCTGGTACGGCTACTTCGCATGACGATACATGCGGGACAGGAGAGCCGGACAGTGACTGCAGATCAGGAAAAGGCAACCGGGTATTTGCTGCATGCCATCCAGCGTAGACAGATCAAGACCCGCGACCGCGTGCGAGACCTTGCCGAGGTCTACACACACGAACGCGAAGTTCATGCGATGCTCGACCTAGCCCGGGACATGTTCCCGTCCGTTGACGACCCAGGAAACCATGATCGGACCTTCCTGGAACCTGCGTGCGGCTCCGGAAACTTCTTGGAGGAGATCCTCCGGCGGAAGCTCGCTACGGTGACGACGGCTCGCTACGGGCGAGGTGAACGGTACGAACACCGTCTCCTGCGCTGCCTCGCTTCCGTCTACGGTATCGACATCGATACTGAGAACGTCTTCGAGTCCCGAGACCGGCTACGCGCGGTCATTCAGTCGCACGTCGACAACGACCTAAACACCCAGACTCCCAGCGAGGGTCTCGCAACCGCTGTCGAAGTCATCCTGGCGACCAACATCATCTGCGCGGACACCCTAGCCGACGCGTCGAAGATCGAGCTGGTCCAATACCATCCAGGACGTGCGGGGACATTCACGCGTGAGTGGTCCTTCCTCGAAGAATCTAACATACAACTCGACCTATTCGGCCAAATGCCGACAGAGCGCCGTAAAGACACCGTTGCGATTCACTACAGTGCGCTGAAGGATAACCCTGAGCCGACTGTCGGGAAGATTCCGGGAAAGGAGGGCTGCAGATGACACAGACAGTGCAGTCCAAGTTCGGCCAGCACGTTCCAGATATCCTTGATTGCCTAGCGCAGCTATCAAACGACGAGGTGCCGACCCCGCCGAAACTTGCTCGTGCGATGCTCGACATTCTCCCGGCTGAGGTCTGGAAGCAGCCTGATTATCGCTGGCTTGATCCTTGCGCGAAATCTGGAGTCTTCCTCCGCGAGATTGCGTCGCGCCTACTTGTGAGCCTGGCCGACTGGGAGCCAGATTTTCGTAAACTCCGGAAGCACATATTCCATAACATGGTCTACGGAGTATCCATTACGGAGATGACCGGCCACATCTCGCGTAGGAGCCTCTACTACTCCCGGGATGCCTCCAGTGCGATGTCCGTCGTCAGGTTCGACACTGAGGGTGGAAATGTACCTTTCATACGCGCCAAGCACAAGTTCGTGTCTGGAAGAACTTCCTGCATCAAATGCGGGGCTTCTCCAGAGATCGAGCGTGGCGAAGACAGGGAGAATCATGCGTACTCGTTCATCCACGGGGCCTACCCGGCAAGGGAGATGACCGATATGAAGTTCGACGTGATCGTCGGCAATCCGCCATATCAACTCAAGGGCGGAGGCGGAGGTACCAACGATTCTCCCGTCTACCAGTTCTTCGTACAGCAGGCGATCGAGTTGAACCCGCGGCACGTCGTGATGATCACGCCGTCCCGTTGGTTCACGGGCGGTCGCGGCCTCGACGAGTTTCGCGCACAGATGCTCGGGGATCGCCATCTTGCCAAAATTGTCGACAACCCCAAGCTCTTCGATTGCTTTCCGGGTGTCGAGATCAAGGGGGGCGTCAGCTACTTCCTGTGGTCACGGGACCACAACGGAGACTGTGAGTTCAGCACCAGAATTGATGGGAATATTGTTTCAACTCGCATACGAGACATCCGCGAGGGGCGAGGTGTTGTTGTTCGCTCCAATGATGCCGCTCCGATCATTCACAAAGTCCTTGAATTCGGCGAAAAAAACCTCTCGTCGCGAGTATCGCCTGACACGCCGTTCGGTCTAGCTACTAACTTCTCGCAGTACGAGTCTCAGCCATTCGATGGAGCAGTTCGTTTGTACAAGCGAGGACTCGAACCTGCGTACGTCAATCGAAAGATCATCGCGAAGAACCCGCAGTGGATCGACGGACCGAAGGTTCTGATCCCAGAGGCTGGTGACGGACACGGTCGGATCCCCGCCACAGTCCTCGGTCTGCCGTTCGTGGTGGGTGAGTCAGCTACGTGTACTCAGACCTTCCTAATTGCTGGCCGCTTCCGGACCACGGAGGAAGCGGCCAACTACGCTAAGTACCTGACTACGAAGTTCGTGCGTTTTCTGGTGTTCCAACGGAAGATCAGCCAGCACACGCGGCCCGAGACGTTCGCGTTCGTACCAGATCTTCCCATGGATCGTGAATGGACGGACGCAGACCTTTACAAGCGTTACCAGCTAACCGATGGCGAGATCGCTTACATAGAGGCACAGATTAAGCCGATGGATGTTGCCGATTCCATCGAAGATGTTGCCTTGGGCAACGAGGACGCAGAGTGATTATGTCAGCCGATTATATCGTTCCGGAAGAGGTCGAAACTGTCGGCTCAACGGGTGTCCCGAGACGCATTTACGCCTACACGCTGCCAGGTAAGGAAGGCTTGATAAAAGTCGGCGAGACGACGAAGCCGACCGTCGAGGAACGTATCAGGCAGCAGCTTGGCACTGCGTATCCAAACCTCGATGGCGTTGGCATCCTCATCGACGAGCTGGCTAAGCGGACCGATGGGACCTGGTTCCGCGACCGCGATGTCCACCGCGTCCTCGTCCATCATGGCGTTAAGAAGAAGCAGGAGTGGTTCGAGACCAGTCTCGACGTAGTCAAGGCTGCCATCGTCTCAGTCCGGAATGGCACGACATTCGATTCGGACCGGACCTTCGACTTCGGTATGCGGCCCGAGCAGGAACAGGCGGTCGCGGTCACGGCCGGTTATTTCACCGCCCATGCGGGGGGAAAGTCGCCAAAGTTCCTCTGGAATGCCAAGATGCGCTTCGGTAAGACGTTTACCACGTATCAACTGGCCCGCGAGATGGGCTGGTCGCGCGTGCTAGTGCTGACGTATAAGCCGGCTGTGCAGGCTGCGTGGAAGGAAGACCTGTTCACCCACGTCGACTTCGAAGGCTGGAAGTTCGTGGATCGGGATACCCCTTCTGCCGAGCGAGATGCTGCTGCCGACAGCCTGGACCCGCTGGTATGGTTTGCCTCGTTTCAAGACCTGCGCGGCAAGACTGTGGACGGCGGGATCAAGGAGCACAACGAGGTGATTCATCTGATCGACTGGGACTGTATCGTCCTGGACGAGTACCACTTCGGCGCGTGGAGAGATTCAGCTCGCGACCTGTACGATCCGACCGAGACTGAGCTGGCCGAGGTAGAGGAACCGGATGAGCAGGTCACCGGAGACGACATCAGAGACGATATAGGGTTGTCATCGAAGTTCACTCTTTATCTGTCCGGCACGCCATTTCGAGCTATTACTAATGGTGAATTCACTGAGGACCAGATCTTCAACTGGACCTATGTGGATGAGCAACGGGAGAAGACGACGTGGGATCCGGCAGACGGGCCAAACCCCTATATCGATCTGCCGGGCATGAAGATGTACACCTACGTGATGGGCGATGCCGCCAAGACGTACGCGCAGGACGGCGAGTTCAATGCCTTCGACCTGACCGAATACTTCAAGGCGAAGCGCGCAACACCGGGTAGCCGGTCGTTCGGCACCGGCGAATTTATCTTCGAGGACGAGACTCGCGTTTCAGAATTCTTGGAGATGCTCCGCGGCAAGCTAACTGACCAGATGAAGGAACAGATCGTCGCCGGACAGAAGCCACCCTTCCCGTACGAGTCGGCTGCGTTCACAGACATGATCAAGCACTCGGTCTGGTACATGGCTGACGTAGCATCCTGCTACGCGATGCGCGACATACTGAAGAAGCACCCGTACTTCGCTGGATTCGCGGTCGTGGTCGCGGCGGGTTCCCCTGCCGGTCAGGGTGCCGCCGCGAAGCCGCCCGTCGAGGAGGCCATTACCAGAGTCACCAAGGAGCACAGCTCCGGAACAATCACGCTGTCGTGCGGCAAGTTGATGACTGGCGTAACCGTCCGCGAGTGGGGAGCAATCCTCATGCTGCGCTCCTTGAAGTCCCCCGAGTCGTACTTCCAGGCAGCGTTCCGAGTGCAGTCACCGTGGTCCTCACGCGGGGCGGACGGCGAGATCGAGACAGTTCACAAGCGGACTTGCTATGTATTCGAATTCGACCCGAACCGTGCACTTACCCTCGTGGCCGAGTACGGGATGAGGCTCGGGTCGATCGGCGATATCACCCCGAAGGACGCCATCGGCCAACTCCTGAACTACTTGCCGATCTTCGCGTTCACCGGCGGGGCCATGACCCAACTGGATGCCTCTGAGGTGCTTGACTGGGCAACTACGGGTGTCGGCGCGACGGCGCTGGCGAACCGCTGGAATTCGTCGTTGCTGATTGACATCAACGAACACACACTCTCTAAGTTGCTCGACAATGGGGATCTGTTGGGGGCACTGGAACAGATCGAGGATTTTCGCAACCTCGCCCAGACGGCCGAGCAGATCGTAACCTCATCTAAGTTGTTGAAGAAGGCTAAGCGGGAGCAAGACGGCAAGCTCAACAACGAGCAGAAAAAGGAACAGTCCGAGATTGCAAAGAAGCGCAAGGAGATCCGGGAGAAGCTCCAGAAGCTGCTAGCGAAGATCCCTGTGTTCATGTACGTCACCGACTTCCGCGAGGAGGCCCTTAAGGACATCATCCTCAGCCTCGATAGGGCACTGTTTGAAAAGGTCACCGGCCTGACCGTTGATGACTTCACGATGCTGAATAATATCGGAGTCTTCAACGCCCAGCACATGAACGCGGCTATCTACCAATTCAAGCTTTTCGAGGCAAGCAGTCTTGAATATGCGAACGAAGATGGGAAACAGTTCGGCGACACTAAAATCGGACTATGGGACACGACTGTTCCGCGCGATGCCTCGAAGCGCGATTCGTTGCCGAGTTGAGCCGTATTGGATCAAGGCGACGGCGCTACGCGCCGCCGCGCCCGGACGCGCCCACGCCGGGCGTGCGGCCTGGCGGCCGGTCCCGCCGCGACGCGCCGGGCATTCGGGTGACGCGGTGACGGGATTAATCCTCGTCAACGGCGAGAGCCGTCACGATTACGCCGTTGCCCGCCCCGACTATGACAGCGTCGAAGGTGCCGCGCGTGACCGGATTCCAGCCCCGAACCCCGTGGGAGCCGAGCGGCTCCCCGTTAACCCACCACCGCGTGCCGTGTCCGAGCAGTCCGGCAAGCGTCCGGACCACATCGACCGCCTTGTCATCGTCATAGCGGCCGGGTCCGCCGTAAGCCATCGTCGTGGTCAAAAGCCAGACCAGGACATCCGCTGCCACAGCTTGTTCGACTTCGCTGAGCCTGGTCATGAGGTCTGCCGCACTGGCAGGCATGCTTTCCGTGGGGCGGGTGGGTCCCAAGCGCTCCAGTCGGCCCGCAGCTTGTGCCAGGAGCGCGAACACGTCCTGCGGTACCGACTCAGCATCGCCTGCGTTGACCCACACGAGCATCTCGCCGTTCCCCAAAGGCCCCGGAAGGCCCTTGAGCAGGGCGTGAATGCGGGTCAGTCTTTCTGTGACAGCCGGGTCCTCGTGATCCATGACAGTAAGGATGGCACCACGCCTCACATGGCGAGGCTCACGAGTAAAAGCCCGGCTGCCGCGCGGCTTCCAGTTCTCGGTCGCCACGCGACCTGCGAGCCGGGTCCGCTTGCCACCGATCACTCGGGTTGCGCGCTCTAGGTGGTCCCGTTGTGCCGTCCCCCCGGTGCTCGATTGTTCAGGCCCCATCCGCCGAGTCAAGGCCGAGCCGCACGAGGTCGCTTTGCGAGCCTTGACACGTCGGACGCAGCCAAGGGATCGGCGCCTATCGAGGGGAGGGGGCATGGAGTCAACGCAGGTCCGACAGCCCGCGTCGTGCCATTAGCGTGCCATTAACCCCGGTGATCGGGGGGTACTCACGGTCACTCACGGACCCGCCGAACCGCAGGTCAGGCCCGGTTCAGGCCCGAAGCCTACAGCTTCCCAAGCTGACAGTGCGGGTTCGATTCCCGTCACCCGCTCTTCTTATGACCTGATCATCGACCCTTTTCGAACTCTCGTCCGGTAGCTTGGCTGCTGCTTGCAGTCTGGTGCCGCGCGGTGCTGTCTCGTGGAGTGTTTTCGCTGGTTGGACGCATAATTCGAGCAAAGTTATGCTGGGCAGGGGTACCTAGTGGTACCACATCCGTCTACTCAGTTTTCTACGGAGAATGAGGAGGCTGGCCATGGCATACGCCCAGCGCCTGGATGGCAAGAGGGGCACCCGGTACAGGGGTTTCTACAAGGACGCTGACGGCAGCTACAAGTCCGCGGGCGCCTATGACGACGAGGAACGGGCACTCTCGGTGGCTACCGCGGCCGAGAAGCGCGCCTTTGAGTTCATTAACGGCGCGGTGGGCGGGCTGGACCCGGTCACCCGCGCGACCCGGACGATCGGGCAGTACAGTCCGATCTTCCTGCGGCACCATCGGGTGGAGGGCAACACCAAGGACAACTACGCCCATACGCTGCGGCTGCACGTCATCCCGTTCCTGGCCAAGGTCCGGCTGGCCGAGACCGACCGCACCGTGGCGCGCAACTACTTCACCGCGCTGGAGGAGGCGGGCCGGTCGGCGAACACCATCCGGCAGGCCAAGGTGGTCCTCGCGGCCTTGTTCACCATGGCCGTCTCGGACGGCTACCTGGACTTCAACCCGTTCCACGACGTCAAGACCCCGAGGGTGTCGGGACGGCGGGCAATCAAGATCGCCACGACCGAGCAGTACCTGAAGGTGCGCGACTGCCTGCCGACCAGGCCCGCCCGGGTGTTCTCGACGCTGCTGGTGTCCAGCGGGCTGCGGTTCTGCGAGGCGATCGGGCTGCAGCCGTCTGACTTCGACTTCGAGGCTTGCGTCCTCGAAGTCGCCAGGTCCGTGGTGAAGGTGTCCCGTCAGCATCACCCGCAGGGCAAGACATTCCTGGTGCGCGAGTACACCAAGAACGGCGAGACCCGCCGGATCAAGCTCGACAGCACCGTCGTCGAGCTGGTGCACAGCCACGTGATAGAGCACGGGATCGGCCCCTCGGACGTGATCTTCCCAGCCGCGCTGGTCGCTCCGCCGCGCGCCACCAAGCCAGGGCTGTCGCCGGAGGAGATAGCGGCGCTCGGCTACACGCAGCCAGTCCGGGGACGCGTGTACGCGCACGGCACGCAGGGCGGCTACGTTACCGCCAAGTGCCGGTGCGACGGCTGCCGCCAGTGGGCACGGGAGTACGCCCGCGATCGGATGCGCCAGCGCCGTTCCTTCACGGCTTGCCAGCCGACGCGACGCTGGGCGAAGACCCGCGACGCCGACGAGCCGTACATGGATGAGATGATCTGGACCCCGATCTGGAGGGCAGCGGTCGCCGACAGCGGCATCCCGTTCAAGCCGACCGCCTACCAGGTCCGCCACACCCACGCCTCGTGGCTGATCGACGCCGGGGAGAGTCCGAAGGCCGTCATGCACCGGCTGGGCCAGGCCGACCTGCGGACCACGTCGCGCTACGTCCACGTGCTGGATGAGACCGGGGAATCGGCCGCCAGGCGATTCGAGGGCCTGCTGCCACCGCTGTCGTAGACGGCGACGGCCGCGCCGCCCAGTCCCGCTGGGTGGCGCGGCCCGCCGTGGCACGCTCATTGAGGTAGCGGGCCAGGTCTGGCGGCCTGAGCCGCGGTCCTGGCTGGGTTCACGCGAGGCGGGCCCGACTCGTCGGGTCTACCAGCGACTTGGCTCCCTATAGACGAGGCCGAGCTTATCGGCGCCGTCCTTGCTTCCGCCGATCATTTCCGCGATGGTCTTCGGATCGGTGCTTCGCATCGACTCGATGATCTCCGCAGCCATGGATTCAGGGGTCCGCCCTCCAACGTCGACCAAGAGGCCGAACTGTATACATGGGTCGTTAAAGGAGTCTCTACGAGCCGGGTACATGAACGTGAGGCGCGCAGCGTCGAAGTCCTGTAGCCATGCGGTGCACCAGCCGGGCGCGCAGTCCCAGCGGCCCAGGATGGCGGGATCGGCGCGGAGTCCGTCGGCTATCAGCCGGGCCACGGTCCTGGCCGGCCACTCCCAGCCGTGGTCTTGCTCGGCCCGCTCGATCTCCCGGTCGTAGTCCGCTGCATCGAACCGGACCTCTCGCGGGGGATCGCTGCGCATTGACGAGCGCCAGTTCTTCCAGACCACCTCCGGCCCTTCGCGCACGATGGTGACGTAGAGCCCGCCGCAGCATCCCTCGGTGCAGTACGCCTCGGCGAGCCTGACTTCCTTTGGCTCGTTCGTGGCTCGCAGCCGCCCGCTGTAGACCAGCCACTCTGGTTCCGCGGCGGGGCCCTTGTCGAATGCCGCTGCGACGGCTGGCTTCCCGTCGATCAGGATCCTGGCCTCCACTTGGGGAAAGCCTGCCGGGCTGGGGTCGGGCACGACGATTCGGATGGCGAACTTGCTGTCCGGGTCGCAGCTTCTGGTCATTGCTTCGATCACCCATGCGGCTCGTCTGGCTTCGGTCGGATCGCCAGAGCGTGCGTAGTCGTGCAGCATCTCGGCCCAGGGCTGGGAGTGCAGCACGCTCCTGGCCTCGCCGGCAAGGCCTCGGCGATCATCGCCGGCTACCGGGGCCGCCGGGCCGCTCAGCAGGTCCTCGGCGACCATGACCAGGAGGGCGGCACGCTCCAGCGAGGGCGGTCGGTGCCCGGAGCCGGCCATCCAGTGCCCGTAGGCGCTCCGTGCATGCTCGTAGCGGCTGATCTCGGATTGGTAGTTGCGGGTGCTGGTCATTGCCAGCAGGAGGTTTCCGGCCTGGTCCCAGAGGTCATCGTCTGCGGTTTCCCGGCTCAGTTGCTCTGCCAGCCGGTGTCTTTCGGCGATGTGCCGGGCGAGCTTGCTGGACAGTAGCTCTCTGGGGGTCGCCAGCACCCAGCGTCGTACGCCTGGATCAGGGTTCCCGGCCAGCGCCTGGACGGCGGAGTACCGGGCGTGCCTGCGTGATCGTTCGGCGAGCCAGATGAGGTCGTGCTCCGCTGACGGGATTTGCGCCAGCATGTCCACTGCAAGCTGGTCGGCGAAGCACAGCAGCCCGATCATCTTGATCACCGGGACGTCGCTGTGCTCGGCGCTGCCGCACACCAGGCCCAGCCCGACCAGAACCGCCCGTCGATCGGTACCGTTCCTGATCAGCCACCGGGCTGCTGCAAGCAGCCGCGGCGATGGCTCTGGCGCGAGCTCTTGAAGAACCTGAGTCACGTCCCGGGAGTTGATCGCTAGATGAGCGCATCGATCGTGCAGGTCCCAGCCCGACAGGGCCTTATCGGCGATGAACTCCCGGAGGACGGCCACGAGGGCGGATCTTCGTTCCTGGTACGGCGTCGTCCTTGGAGAGTCGCCACCGTCGGGGAACGGGCGGCACGCCGCCCGGGAGAGGCCCGTCCGGGGTCAGGAGGTGTAGCCGCCGCGCGTACTCGAACAGGGATACCTGGTGGTCGAGCGCACTGCGCTCGGGGACCACGCTCACCGGCTGAAGGGAGTCTCGATTCTCTTCGTCATGGCCGGAACTGTACACGCCCCGCCCTTCCGCTGCCATACCCATCCCGTGCGCCGGGCCAGAGCCAGCACATCAGCGCTCTGTAGTGCCTGAGGAACTCGGTGATCTTCCCGAGGCGGCGCCGGCCTCCTTTGGGGCCGACGGCCTCAACGTTCCGGCCCAGTAGCCGACACGATTTGTGTTGACCAGGGGATGACCGTCAGATCGCGTCCCGGCCTCCGCCGCCGACGGCTGTTTCCATAACACTTTGTGTCGCGGCAAGTTCGGCGGGTCGTTCCCGTCGAGTGTCCAGACGGGGATGTCGCTACCGGGCTCGATCGTGACTTCCTAGGATGCGCAGGTGGGACTCGTAGCCGATGGCGCGCAGCGCGTCGAGGGTCTTTGACGACGGTCAGCCCCGGATCTGCCCAGCGGCGGCCATGCTGAGCTGCCCGGTGGCGGCCAGCGTGATTACTTGGTGTGACAGCGGCGGTGGATGTGCGCGCGTAGCCGCCGATCTGGCGTCTGCGGGGTGGGTTCTAGTAGCGCAGCCGCCAGTTGGGGTCTGACCTGCGTGGGCGTGGAGGGATGCGCGAGATTCGTGTGACGTGAGCGCAGCCGCCCGTGATCATGAGCTTGTGAGAACAAATGAACCCTGGGCGGCTGCTGCTGCCAGCATAGGCGCGCGGCGCGCCGTGCGGGAAAGATCGGCGCTGCTGGCGGCGCTGCGGCCGTGCTTCGCTCGGACGCAGACGTGGCTGCAGGCCGGGAAGTACGTGTCGGCGCTGGCCAGCGAGCTGCCGTCGCGGAACGGGTGGTCGATCGCCGAGCAGTGCGGGGACCGGTCACCCGATTGCACCCAGCGGCTGCTGAACCGGGCGTCGTGGGACGAGGCGGCGGCGATGAGCCTGGTGCGGCGGCATGCCGTCGCGGGGCTGGACGACGCGGCGCGGCGGTCGCGGCGCAGGCGGATGACGGTCGGGGCGCTGGACGAGACCGGCCAGGAGAAGTCCGGCGGGTCCACGGCCGGGGTCAAGCGCCAGTACATGGGGTGCCCGGGCCACGACCGGAAGCTCGGGCAGGACGACGCTGGCCCAGGAGCCCAGCCGCAGCCCAGTGCCATAGAGGCCCTCCGCGAACGCCGCGTCCCGCTGCTCGTTGCGGCCCTGCCAGAACGGATCCGACCTGCCGGAAAGGTCACGCCCGCGCAGCCCGACGCCGACCCAGCGGGCGACCGCCGCCGGGTCGAGCCACTTGACGTCCGCGCCCTTCCGACCCTGCGGCGGCTCGTAATCCTCGAACGGGTTCACGACCGCGTGCCGCTTCCCGATCCACCGGTAAAACGACTTGCAGGCCGCGACATCGCGCGCGAACGACGACGCCTCGACGACCTGTCCGTTGCGCGGGTCGGTCAGCCGCCAGAACTGGAACGCCTCAACCTCGTCGTCGGCCGCCTCCCACCAGTTCCGGCCAGTGGTCAGCAGGAAGTTCAGCCACACCCCGAGCGAGTACGCGTAATCCCGGTTCGTGTTCTCCGCCCGGTTCCGCATCTTCGGCGACGCGAGGAACGCATTCACCCGCTCATCAGGGCGCCCGTCCGGCCCGATCAGGAACCGCTGGCCGTCCCTCTCCCCATACGCACCGGCCCAGGACTCAAGATCGGGCGGATAGCTCCCCAGTTCTGCCGGACGGTATTCCCGCCACCGGGCGAAGTCGTACCGGTGAACCTGCCAGCACGCAGTCGGCATGACCTCTCTCATGGGGAGCCGTCCCCGGTGTCTCCCGTTTCTCCCGCGCAGCTGGCCCCAGGACCAGGCTGCGGCGGGTCACCTCCATCCGCCCGGCGATCTTCACGCACGGGCAGTCATCGTAACGGGCCACTACTGTCCGCGTGCAGTTGTTTACGGTTAGCGCTGGCGTGGCTTGCAAGGCCTCGTTCCTCCGCCTACTGCCGCCGTTGCCGAACCTCTCCTTACTATGGGACATCTCAATAGTGGTCTGACGAGCAAAGACTCCGTGCCGGAAGCGCTTTTGTGTACGTATGGGCACAACGGGTCAAGGTGGAGCACCGCACTGGCTGAACGACCTTGACCCCGTGGCGCCTGGCCTGCCCGGCTTGCGCTGGGCCGATGGTGACGGTACGGGCAGGTCTCTACCCAGCCACTCGCGGAGGCAGGGGACTTGGCCGCACGGTCGATACTTGCTGTTGGCTGATATCTTGGTTTCCAGTATATTGGCAGCATGGCCGCTACCAAGCCCATGACGGGACAGGCGTTCTTCGTGCTCAGTGCGCTGGCCGATGCCCCGCGCCACGGATACGGCATCGTGCGCGAGGTCGCTGAGCTGTCGCACGGGCGGGTCAAGCTGAAGATCGGCGGCCTGTACGGGGTGCTGGACCGCCTGGCCGCGGAACAGCTGATCGAGCCCGACCGCGAGGAAGCGCACGAAGGTCGGCTGCGCCGGTATTACCGGCTGACCCGGGACGGCCGGCGTGCGCTGGCCGAGGAGGCCGAACTCCGCGCTTCAACTGCACGCGTGGTCTGGGCGAGGCTGGGCCTGCCGGGTACGGAACCAGCCGGATGAGCGGCGGCCTAGACCTGGAGCAGCGGTATCGGCGGGTGCTGCGGCTGCTGCCCGGCTACTACCGGCGCGCCTGGGAACAGGACATGGTCGCTGCCTTCCTGGAAAGCTCGCTGACCGGAGACCCTGATGAAGACGAGTGGGTCCTGGAATTCTCCAAGCCGCCCTGGCGGGAGATCACAAGCGTGGCGGGCCTGGCCTTCCGGCTGTACCTGGGCGGCACCGGTGCTCCCCGCCGGTACTTCGCATGGGGTCAGGCCGTACGGCGCGCGGTCCTCGCGCTGACCATGCTCCAGGCGGTGCGGGGCCTTGACGTGCTCCTGCTGACGGCCTGGAGCCGCCGCGTGCTCAGCTGGCTCCCGGTGCCGCCCGCGACACTAGCCGCAGGCACCCCAGCCGGCATCGTCCCGTCTGTGGTGTGGTGGCTGGTGGCCTACGCCTGGATCGTGAGCTTCATCGCGCTGGGCCTCGGGCGCTATTACCGCACGGCCCAGGTCATCGCGGCGCTGGCCATCATCCCGGACCTGATCTGGCTGGTGCAGGGCGAGTTCACCCGCGCCTTCCAGGGTCCGTCTCTGGGGCCGTGGGCTTTCTGGGTGCTCCTCAACCTCGTCCCGGTCCTGGCCATGACCGCATTTCACCGGGACACGCCGCCGGCCGCGCGCTGGCCCTGGCTGCTGGCCCTGGCCGCCACCTACCTGCTGGTGGCCGTGCCTCTGACGGCCCTGCAGACCAGTGGCCGCTCCGCCTGGGTACCGGACACCGCCGGGCTGTACTGCGCCCTGGCCGCTCTCGCCTGCCTGGCGCACGCGCCGAGGGCATGGTCCCGGCACGCCACTGGCTCGGGGGTGTGGTCGCTGACCCTGGCGCTGCTGGCCGCCGAAGCCGCCGCCTACCGGATCTTCTCCCTCGCCGACTACCTCCATGACCCGCACCAGATCCAGGTGAGCCTGGCGGAACTGCTCATCGTGATGATCACCGTCGCACTGATCGTCCCCGACGCCGCCCGCGCCCAGACAGCCACGCACGCGCCGCCGCGACCGTACCCGGGATACCCGACGTGACCGAACGAAGGCGGTTAAGGGAAACAACAGCGGCGATCCAACTCCAGCGCATGCGACTCCATCTAACTGAAGGAAGCAGGTGGCATCATGGCCTACCTCGGTGGCCCAGGGCGAGGCGTACGCCGGCCGCGCCTGCACGACGCTCCTCCGGGCTACCGCCCGCCGCAGCTGCCCCCCGAAGAGCAGCGCCGCCAGCTCCGCCAGGACTACATCCTGCTCCGGGTCGCCACCGTCTGCGGGGTCGGCCTGGTCACGGCGATTGTCGTGATCTGCCTGATCGTGATCGCTACGCACGTGTGACCGCACTGCCGCAAGCGGGCCGCCATGATCTGCAAGCACGAGGCACGCGGCCCGGACAAAGCCATCCTAATGTCGCTATTTGCGCAGGCCTGCGGCAGTAGAGACGAGCTTCTGCAAGCAGCGGCGGGAACTTCTCCTAGCGGACCAACAACAAGTCAGTGGCTACAGAACGAAGCAGGCCCGAAACAGCAGGTTATGCCCGTCGACAAGCAAAAGGGGAACACCGGTCATGGGTTATAGCACCGCTTTCAGGAACGCCGAAGCCGCATCGGCAGAGCGGTAGTTCCGTGACCGGCAGTACGCTGCTCCACACGCCAGGTGGTAGCGTACTGCGCCGGCGAGCAGGTCCCTGGCTGCTTCCAGCAATCCGGCCGGGCCATCGCCTGGCGGCACGAGGATGCCCGCGTCCGAACCGATCAGGACGGCCAGGTTCCCGACTGAGTCCGCGATCACCGGTGTCCGCAACGGCTCAGTCCGGTACGGCCGTCAAATGGCGGTGCGTGGCGTCCGTCCTGATTCGCTGAGGCGAGCCGAGGAATTCGCGGCAGCTCGGCCGTGTCAGTCGGGCACGGTGAAGCGGTAGTCGAAGACGGCCATGTCCGCGCGGATGACGAACCTGGCGACGTCGAGGGGCCCCTCGGCGGTGTGGTAGGTGCGGATCACGTCGAGGACGGGGGTGCCCTCGGGGATCTGCAGCCGTGCTGACTCGGGGCTGGCGGGCATGCGGGCGGTTATTTCCTCCTGGATCTCCAGGACCGGGGAGATGGCGCTGATGCGGGCGATGTGGCCGCCTGCGCCCTGGCCGGTGAGGAGGGCGGGGTTGCGATCCGCGGTGGCGAGGGTGAAGTAGCTGTCGACGGACTGGTTGATGACGCCGTCGATCGAGGTGGTGCGGCGGCGGACGTGCACGAGGTCGCCCTCGGTGATGCCGGGCAGTCGCTCGGAGACGAACGCGGGGGCGGGGACCTGGCCGGCCTCGGTTGCCTGCTCGGCTGCCCTGCCCTGCCGCCCTGCCTCAGCGGCCAGGAGAGGCTGCGGGTTGCTGCCGCCCCATACGGAGCGGCTGTAGCGGCCGATGCCGAGCCGGCGGACTGGCGGGGTCGCGCGGACGAAGTTGCCGACGCCCTGCTGGGACATGATGAGGCCTTCCTGCCTGAGCCTGGCCAGTGCCAGGCGGACGGTTACCGGGCTTGCGCTGTAGGTTTCGGCGAGCGCGGGCAGGCCGGGGAGCTTCGCGCCTGGCGGGTACTCGCCGGACTGGATCCTCGCGCGTATCGCGTCGGCGATCCGCAACTGCAGGTGTTAGTAAGCGACTGTCATTGCGCAGTGCTCTCGCGTGATGACCTGGGTGCCTGCGGCGCGGGGCGCGGAGTCCGGGGGGTAGATCGTGATGCGCGGCCTGGCCGCGCGGTCGGCGCCCCAGGTGTCGATGTGGTGGCAGAGTCGCTCGGCGAGGCTGGTGCCGTTCGGGCCTTGCCCGATGGCGCCCATGCGGAAGCTTGGCTCTGGTGCCTGGAGGCGCTGGGAGGTGAGGTAGGCGATGGAGTCTCCTTCGGCCAGGGCCAGGGTGCGCGACTTGACGACGGGGGTGCACAGCCCGCTGGCGACGGCGGCCGGCTCGGCGGAGATGCGGCAGGCCGCCGGGTCCGTGGCGGTGGCGCGGACCCAGATGGGGTCGAGGGATTCGGCCGGCCCTGACCGTGATGCCGGAGTCGATGCGCGTCTTCGGCCCGTCCAGGACGCCGGACAGCAGGCCGGGTGAGATGTCCTGGTCGGCGTCCCAGTACAGGCGGACCAGGTCACCAGGGTCGAGGGCCGAGGAGCGTTCCCAGCCCTGCCCGACCATCGGGACGAAGCCGCACATGAACACGGTGTCGGAGCGCATCAGGCCGTCCTCGCCCAGGACGAGCGCGACCGACTGGGTCTGGCCGCGCCAGCGCAGCGGCACGACGAGCCGCCCGCCGGGCCGCAGCTGGCCGAACCACGCCGGCGGGACGTCGAGGCTGCCGATGGTGACGATGATCCTGTCATACGGGCCGTCCTCCGGCACGCCCAGGCCCGCGTCCCCGGTGGCGACGCGCACGCCGGGGAACCCGGCCCGTTCGAGGCTGGCTGCTGCCTGGGCAGAGACTTCCGGGTCGATGTCGATGGTGGTGACGTGCCCGCCTGGCCCGGCGAGGGTGGCGAGCAGCGCGGCGTTCCACCCGGTCCCCGCCCCGGCCTCGAAGAGGCGGTGGCCGTCGCGGACGTCAAGCTGCTCGAGCATGGCACCAACGAGGCACGGGACTGAGGCGCACGACAGCGCTTTTCCCCCGGTGTCCCGCCTGGTGATCACGGCAAGCTCGGGGTTGTAGGCATCGGCGAGGCTGGCACCGGGGAGGAAGGCATGGCGCGGCACGGCGCGGATCGCGTCGAGGACGCGGGGGTCGCTCGTGCCGACCAGCGGGGCGCCGGCGATGGCGTCGATCATGAGCTCGTTGAGGTGCTCGGGGCTGGCGGCTGGTGCCGTCACGGTCATCGTTTCTCCTTGTCGTCAGGGCGCACAGGATCAGCAGCAGGCAGGCGTCCCAGGAGGGCGGCCCGCCGCCCGTGCGAGGCAGGTCGTTCTGGGCGAGCAGGATGCCCGATGTTCCCTCAAGGAGCCCGCCTGAGGCTGGCGGGCCTGCGCGGGCGAGGTGGTCTTCCATGCCCCGTCGTGCCTCGCGAAGCGCGGCCTGGAGCGGCTGGGGGCTGAGGGCATCGCTGGCAGCCCGCCAGAGCGCCTGGACCACTCCGGCCCACCCGTGGCAGAGCGAGGCGTCGGTGAGCAGGCCGGTGACCTGCCTGTCAAGGACGCAACCGGCCAGCGCGCGCTCCGCGACGCGCACTCGTTCGGGGTCGCCGAGCGCGAGGCCCGCGAGCTGCTGCGCCCGCGCCTGGCCGGGAGTGCCATAGCACCAGGACGGCCGGGCCTGTCGCCCCTGGCTCGTCGTCCCCTGGCCGTACTCACTGAATGAGATCATCGGGGGCCACCAGGGGCATGCGCTGCTGCCCTGACGGTAGCGGTCGAAGGTCGCGCACAGCTCGCGGACCGCCTTGGCATGGCCTTCGACCTGGATGCCGGCTCTCATCGCGCCTGATAGTAGTGCCAGGACGCCAGCTCCGCCGTGTGCCATGCCGAGGTTCAGGAGGCCGTTAGGCCAGGCCGGGTCGGGCGTGCCCGCGGGGCCGGTGCCGCTCCACCAGCCGGGCACCGGCACGCCGTGCAGGCGGACAGGCTCTGAGAGCGCGACGAGGTATTCGAGAACGGCGGTCGTCATCCCCGAGGCTGCGGGGCCGTGGCGGACGAGGTGGTAGAGCCCGAGTCCGGTCAGCCCGCTGATCAGGTCGTACTCGGCCGGCCGTGCCAGCTCCTCTCGGTCCATGCGCTCCCAGGCGGCGGCGAGCTTCAGCGCGGTGAGGTCGTTGATGTGCTCGTCAAGCGCGGCGAGCATGGCGGCGTATGCGGAGTGCGCTCCGGTGTGCAGGACGAAGGCCACGGCCGGGGCACCGTAGAACAGGCTCGCGGACGCGTTGGCGGTGATGGGGCTCTGCGTCATGGCCCTGATCCAGGCGCTTGTCGCGCGGGGCGGGAGCCCGCTGAGGCGCGCGGTGGCGATGCGGGCGAGCGCGGTTCCGGCGGCTCCGCTTCCCAGGTCCTGGTGCCATCCTGTCGTTGCCCAGTCCATGCTGGTCACGTGCCCTGCGGGGCCTTGGCGGCGTGCTGGGCGAGAGCGGCCTGGCGGGCGATCCGGCGGCAGGTTGCCTCGCTGTCCCGGTCGATTCCCCGGTAGCGGTTGTGGTGGATGTGCAGGAGGGAATCGAGGATGTGGGTGGTGTCTGCGTTCGCGTCCAGGGTCTTGCGATAAGCGGCCACCGTCTCGGCGCGCTGGTGCCAGGAAGGGGCGAGGTCGCCGGGCAGCGTGCCGAAGCTGCTCAGCTCGCCGTTGCGTGCGAGCATGGCGGCAGTTCGGGCTATGGCCCGGTCGGCGGCGCTGCCCGGTGGCAGGCGCCGGCCGGCGAGCCACTGCGTTCCCTGCTCCAGTCCGCCGCAGAAGGCAGCGGCGATATCGAGCATGCCGAGTGCTGCCAGTGCAATGGGATCGACCTGGAGTGGCCGCTGGAGCTGCGCGATGGCCACGGCGGAATCGGCGGCGAACACGGCTTCGGCCGCGTGCATGCACTCGCCGTCGCCGTAGCGGCCTACCTCCGGGTAGTACGTGTCGAGGGTGTAGCGGGCGCACAGGCGCCGGACGCGGAGGTCAACGGCCCAGGCTGCCAACGTGGCGGCGCGGTCCTGCGCCAGTCCGTGCCCGGCGGCGATCCGCAGGCGCAGGTGGTCGGTCTCCTCCCGGTTGCGGTAGCGGATGAACCAGACGTCATTCGTGCCGAGGCTCGTGATGAGCGCGGGAAGGTGACGGCCGATGATCTCGTCCATCGCGTCCCGCGCCGTGAACAGCTTGACGCTCAGCCACGTCGAGTGTGCCGCCAGCGGTAGCTGGCCGTGTCCGGACCCCGGGGCGAGGACCAGGCGCTGGGGCATCTCGGTAGGGGCCGGAGCGCCGCGCCGCGTGAGCGGGAGGGCGATCTCGTGCGCATGGCCGCCAATCCAGCCGTAGTCCTCCGGCCTGGGTGCCCGCGTCATGGTCGCTGGCTTATCGTCGTCCAGGTGCTCGCGCAGGCACAGCGCGTGGAGCGGCTCGTCCAGGTCCAGGCGCAGCGTCAGGTCGCCGTTGTGCAGCTGGATGGCGCTCGGGAAGCCGGTGCGCTCCCGCCAGGCGGCCAGGGAGCGGCGCCACTCAGCAAGGCCCGAACGCGCGGGCGGGAGGACCCCGGCGGTTAGCCGCCACTGCTCAGGGCTGAGGACCGACCGCCGGTAGTGCACGGCCGGGAGGCGCGGCAGCCGCCGGAAGGGACCCCAGTCGAACGCGAGGTAGTCCGCGGTAAAAGCGCGGGGCAGGTGGGCAAGGAACCGGCCAAGCGCCGGCATCTGCTTCTCCAGGTCCAGGGCATGAAAGACCTGCGGCTCGATCACCTGGCCGGTTTCCCGGTGGACCAGGTGCAGCCCGCGAAGGGTCGCGGTGACCGCGAGATCGTCTGCTCCCAGCGGCTTGCGCCCGCTGCCCGGGTGCTCGCCGAGGGACAGCAGGCCGGGCAGGTAGGCCGGGATGCGGCCAATGTTCTGGCCCCGGATGAACAGCGGCGGCACCGACAGCTGGACCGGGCACGCACCATCGTGGAGGGCAGGCGCGTTGCGATACACGTCGTCAAGCCCAGAGCCGGCGGCCAGCGCGGAGAAGCGGCTAGTGAGGGTGCCGGCGGCGCGTGCCGGGGAGATGTGCAGGGTGTACCGGCCCGCGTCCAGGTCAGCCGTGCTCGCAGCGTGCACGCGCGCGGCGATCTCCACGTGCGCGGGGACGAGCTGGGGGTCGAACAAGCTGCCCGTCATCGAGTCGATCAGCTCGTCGGTCAGCGTGACCTCGCTCTCGCCCGTGATGAGCTGGGCGAGGTGCTCGTGCCGGCCTGCGTCCCGCTCGGGCGGTACCGGCAGGATGCTGGTGGGGTACCCAGCCGGGTAGCCTAGGCCGATGGCGGGGTTGATCACGTCGAGCAGCGGCACGAGGGTCGCGGTCCCGAAGCGCTCGGTGAACCTGCGGTGGTAGTCCTCCCAGATCAGGGAGCCTGCCGGGTTGGGGCTGAGCCGGATCAGCGCGCTGGCTGCCGCGGCCATTTCCTGGCCGACGGGCTCCGGCAGCGTCACCTCGGCATCCAGCCGCAGGTCCAGGCATAGCGGCGTGCGGCCCTCCCCGGAGATCTGCGTGACTGCCGCGATCAGGCCCTCGCGCATCGCCGACTGATGTTCCGGCGCGGCCACGTTGTGGGCGGCCAGGTCGCGGTGCAACGCCTCCAGTTCCCCCAGCAGGCCCGCCATCTCAGGTATCTCATGTGCCCCGGCGGCGCGTAGCTCCCGGGTGACTTGTCCCAAGGCGTCCGTCGTCGTCATCGCGGGCCGGAGGCTCGTGATCAGGAAGCCGAGCCGGACAAGCTCGGCGACCATCCGGGCGCCCTTGTCTCCCGCGCCGGGGAACGCCGAGGCCAGCCGGTCAGCCAGCACGCTGATCCGGACCGGGGCCTGGCTTGCGTCCCGGACGGTGCGCACTGCAGGTGAATCCCGGATCACCTGCCGGTCCGGGCCGGCGGGCACCTCCCACTTCCCGGCATGCAGCACCGCCAGCGACGAGAACACGACGGTCAGGCGGCCAGCGAGCGGCGCGCATGCCTCGCAGCGCTCGATGACCGACAGCAGCCACGCCGCGTCGCACCGGGCCGCAGCCTGGTGTGCCCCTCCGAAGCGCACCTGCGTGGAGCGGCCGAACCTCGCCCCGGCCACGCCAGCGAACAATCCGAACGGGGTCGGGCGTCCCGCCGCCCGCAACTGGTACCGCGCCAGGGCAACTGCGGCCGACAGCACCTGCCGCGCCGGCACGCCCAGGCCAGCCGCGATGCGATCCGCCCCCAACGCCAGCGAAGGACTCGCGCACGCCACCGCCTCACGCAGCACCGGGTCCTCCCACGCCTTCACCAGCCACATCCGAAGCCCCTCGCTGTCGGCCGGGTCGGGCCACGGCACAGAGGCCGAGTCCAGAGACCGGGCGGCAGCGCGCAGCAGAAGGACATCACTGCCCTGATAGAGCACGTGGTCGCGGACCTGGGCCACGTCAGCCTCCTCACGGATAGGCGAACAATCGGCGGGAGCCGGGATTCGATGCTCCCGGCCCCCGCCTCACATCAGGGCGCTACGAACCGCTGGTGCAGGAAGAGGCACAGGTAGGCGAGCATCCGTCGTCTGTGGCGCACCTCCGCGGGGCGCTCGCAGCGGCGGTGTCGATGACCAGCACCGCGCCTAGGTTGAACGGGTCGTCCTGGTAGGTTCCGGTCGAGTTAGTCGTGTGCATGACGTGATTCCTTTCCATCGGGATATATGGTGCTGAACTGCGTCCTTGCGCTTGCATCCAGGCTGGGCTTGCGCCCGACGGCACCGAGAATCCAGACATTGCCAGCATCCGGCGGTTCGGGATCATCGGGGTGCCAGTACGGCACCTGAACGAGGCCCGGCTCGACAAGCTCGAATCCGGTGAAGAACCGGACGATCTCGTCTAGGTCGCGCAGCGTAGAACCCTGCGCTACGTTCTTTTTGTAGTGCTCTGCAACCTTGCCGGCTGAGTCGCCGCTAAGAATTCCGCCCGTCGCATGAGATATCACCAGGTAGCTTCCCGGCGGCAAGGCTTCGCAGATGGACCCGACAATGGCATACGGGTCATCATCTTCGCCGATGAAGTGCAGCACGGCCACGAGCAGCACGGCGAGCGGCTGGCGGAAATCAATAAGCTCAAGCGTCCGATGATGATTCAGGATCGCGGCCGGGTCGCGCAGGTCCGCCTCGATCACGGCAGTGTTCCCGCCGGTCTTCAGGGCGCGCGAATGGGCCAGCACCATCGGATCGTTGTCCACATACACAACCCGGGCGTCCGCGTTGACCTGCTGGGCGACCTGGTGGACATTGCCCTGCGTGGGCAGTCCGGTCCCGATGTCGAGGAACTGGGCGACGCCCGCCTCGGCGGCCAGATAGCGGACGGCCCGGCGGAGGAACTTGCGATTCTCCAGCGCCATCATTTTTATTTCAGGAGCTGCTTCGCTTACCTTCAGGGCCGCCATCCGGTCCACGGCGAAATGGTCCTTGCCGCCAAGCCAGAAGTCATACATCCGCGCTGTCGACGGGATCGTGGTGTCGATCCCGGTCGGCACGACCGTTCCGCCAGTCACGCTGATTCCTCCGTCTCCATACACGCCAGCGCCGTGAGGTCGGCTCGCTGTTTCGTAGCCTTGCGGCACAAGGCTTGGCGGGCAATCCCGCGGTCATGACAATTTGCGGCACAGCCAGGCAGAGCGCTATGCCAGATCGTCATCAGTGGAGAATGGTGACGTTATGATGTGTGGGGCACGGCGTAGATTCGCAGCCTAAACGTAGCAGGAAGCCCTGAACGGCCACCCAGACGGCCAGCAGCGGGAATTCATCGGACCTGTCCTAGGCGGATGCGGTGGCTTCACGGCACTCCAGCGCTCTGCGTGGCCCGTGGGAACGGCTGTCGGGCTAGTGGTCAGGCATGCGGGCGAGGCCTCCCATGGCGCGAGTGTTCTTCGACAACACGGAGTCGCCGCAGAGATCCGCGGCCGCGTAAGGGTATCCGTGAGACCACCCTCGGTTGACACTTGCTCCACTCTGCGCAAGCATAGAGGAGCAAGTTTCTTCAGACATGGAGCAAGGAGAACCAATCCATGCACGCGAGGTTCCTCGGCAAAGACCCCGAGTCCCATACGGGTGAGTCCCCCACCTTGTTTGCCACCGACCGCACCGACCGGGTGACGTACATCGCCCAGGGCTGGAAGGTCACCGACCCCCAGGCCCTGGCGGACGTGGGTGACGTGCCCAACCACGAGGGACTCATTGAGATCCCCGAGGACGTCCTGAAGATGTACGCTCTCCGCTACCTGGAGGCGGAGGGAGACCACTGAACCTGCTCATCGGAGAAGACTTCCAACAGTTGTTCCACACCTTCGAGCACACCGCCTTCCGATTGGAAGTACGGGAGAGCTACAACGCGCCGCGTGAGGTGGAGTCGTTTCGACGGTTCCGTTCGGGCGAGCCAGTCGACATGTCGTGGGCTGAGAGCTGGCACAGCCTGATCAGCCAGGCAACCAGCGAAGGCCGTGGCTTCGCTCGCGTGCGGATCGTCAGCGTGCCGCTCAGTGACTACAGCCGCTTTGGCCTGTGGGCGGCTCAGTTTACGGGTGACGCTGGTGAAGACATCCGCTACCTGCCTCGCGACGTGGCTGCTGGGCTGTCGCTGCCCAACCACGACTACTGGCTGTTCGACTCCCGACTGCTGGTGGTCATGCACTTCGGAGAAGAAGATAAGTTCCAGGGCGGCGAGGTCATCGAAGACCCCGCGGTAATCGTGGAACACAACTACTGGCGGGACGCAGCACGGCACCACGCCACTGATCGGGAAGAATTTGAGGCCCAAACCAAGTAGTTCCGGTGGCGTTGAGGACGCCAGAAACGCCCTAGGGCAGCGACTCCGCGAGTTGCGCCGCCAAGCGAACTTGAGCGGCAAGGAACTCGCGGAGTCGCTGTCGTGGCAGGCGTCCAAGGTCAGCAAGATTGAAAACGGCAAGCAGACGCCAACCGATGACGACATTAAGGACTGGACGCGGGTAACCCACAGCGAGCAGGAAGCCGAATCGCTGCTCCTCTCACTGCACACCCTTGAAGTGCAGCACGCCGAATGGAAGCGGGTCCTCAGAGCCGGGATGCTGCCGCATCAGATCGAGCTGTCTGAAACAGACCAGCTGACAAAGCTCTACCGATCCTTCGAACCGGCCGTCGTACCAGGCCTGCTTCAGACGCCAGAGTACGCGCGGGCGCGATTCTCCCAGGGCGTGACAGATCACAAGGTGCCAAACGATGTCAACGACGCGGTCGCCAAGCGGATGCAGCGACAGGAGATGCTATACCGGCCAGATAAGCAGTTTCACTTTATCATCACCGAGGCGACGCTACGCTACCGACTGTGTCCGCTGGATATTTTGCTCGGACAACTTGACCGGCTGGTTTCGCTGACTTCGTTGCGCAACGTGCGACTCGGGGTTATTGGGTACGAAACACAGTACGTAGTTGATCCCCGTCACGGCTTCATGATTTACAACAACGACCTGGTGCGGGTGGAGACGTACTCGGCTGAGCTGAACCTGCGGCAAGCGCACGAGATCGAGCTGTACGTCTCGACGTTCGAGAAGCTGGCCGCTGTCGCGGACTACGGCGCGACGGCCAGGACGATCATCAACCGAGCGATTGCCGATCTTGCCGCCTCGCTGCCTGACGATGGCTCCTGATTTCCCCTCCCTCCCCGCACGATCTGACTTGCGAGCAATATCGAGCAATTGCTTCCATTGCGGGCCTGATCCCTTTTACTCTCCTAACCAACGGCCCGACAAGACCGAGGTCAGGCCACATGGTCGAGGAGACTCCAACGTGAGTAGCAGGGTCCCCCTGCTCGACAGGGATCAGGTGGAGCAGCTCCCTGAACGGGCGCGTGAGGTAGTCGAGTACCGGAAGAGTGGCCTGAGCCTCAACCACATTCAAGGCTGCCCGCTGGACTGTGCCTACTGCATCCGGCACACGTATGGCCTGTGGGATGCACGGGTGCCGAGAGCGCTCTTGTCCGACTCCCAGGCCGTCAATGAACTGGTGGCTCACCGCTACTTCCAACCGCACATCACGCCGCTCCAGCTCTTCAACCGGGCTACCGACCCGTTCCTGCCTGCTGTCCGGCCCCATACCTTTGCGGTGCTGGAGGACTTGGATGCCCGTGGCTACCGCAACCATGTGCTGGTTATCACGCGCCACCAGATGAAGGCATCCGACATCGGCCGGCTGAACGCCCTGGCGAACCTCAAGGTGACGCTGTTGTTCACCTACTCGGGCATCGAAGACAAGCGCATCGAGCCGTACTCGTCCACGGTGGCGGCCCAGTCCTTGCGGCTCATGAGCGCGCCGAGCTGCCGCGGGTACCGCACGGTCCTGTACTGGCGTCCGCTCGTTCCTGGTCTCAATGACTCGCCCCAGCAGCTCGATGACGCCTACTACCTGGCCCAGTCCGCTGACGCCACGGTGTTTACCGGCCTGTTCTACCGGGATGAAATAGCCGCCTACTACCAGGCCAACGGGATCCCCGAGCCGTATGAAGGTACCGCCAGACGGAAGATCGTGCCGGAAACCCTGGAAAGGCGAGTACTGGCTGCCTTTGACGAATCCACGCCCTTGTTCCGCAAGACCAGTTGCGCGGTGAGCTTCGCGCATGGCCTTCCCGACTACAACGGGCATGTCGGGATTCCAGAGCTATGCGATATCTGTCCCGTCGCCCAGCGGAACCTGTGCCGAAGCGCGCACCGCATGCCGACGAGCCAGCAGCTTCACGAGGTTGCAGGAAGCGTACCGGAGGGGCGCGGCCTAGTGGTGCTGGACATTACCGACCGGGCAGCCGTGGTGTCGGGACTGCCTGATGAGCAACCGCGCTACTTCATGCAACACGCGCTTGGGTTCCAGATCCACGATGCCGCTCATCCCCACTACCGAGGCCAGCATGGACGGGCGACCATCGGCTGGGAGGGGCAGGGCCATGACTGAGTGGACGGGCATCAACTACGTCGTGGTGGATGTCGAGGGTAACGGCCAGCAGCCGCCAGAGCTGGTGGAGCTGGCCGTGGTGCCGGTCAGGGGCGGAGAGGTTGGTGAGCCGGCAAGCTGGCTGGTTCGTCCGCCCCATCCCATCCGGTACTTCGCAACGTCCGTTCACGGCCTGAAGACCAGCGACGTGGCCGGCTGCCCGCCCATCGCGGACATTGCGACGGAGGTTCGCCACGCGCTCGATGCACCTGCCCTCGTGGCCCACAACGCCCATGTCGACGTGAGTGTTCTGGAGCGCGAGCTGGACGGCTGGAAGGCCCCAGAGGTGTTTGACACGCTGCGGCTGGCGAGGCGCCTGGTGCCGGATCTCCCCGGCTACAAGCTGGGCATGCTAGCCGAACGGTTCAAGCTGGCCTCGGGCGTGCCGGACGGGCTGACGCCCCATCGGGCGACATACGACGCACTGGTCACGGCCCGATTGTTCGTCCACCTCGCCGCCAAGGCAGGCAGCCTGGAAGAACTACGCGGCCAACCTCCCGAGAAGGCCGGGGAAGATGCCCTCTTCTAACCATCGTGGGCTGTTTGTCTCGGTGGATGGGCCGAGTGCCGCCGGAAAATCGACCATCGTGGAACACCTGGCGCAACTGCTGGTGGCCAGTGGCGAAGAAATTCACGTCACAGCCGAGCCGAGCAGCGGGCCGATTGGCAACCTGTGCCGCGAGCTGACGGAAACGGTTACCGGCTACGCCCTGGCCTGCTTGTACGCGGCGGATCGCTACCACCACGTTGAGCGTGAAATACGAACGCACACAGCCGCTGGCCGAACGGTAATTAGTGATCGCTATATGCCCTCCGGCCTGGTCATGCAGCGCTTTGACGGCCTCGATCTTGCGTTCCTCTGGCAGCTCAACGAGCGAGCCGACCAGCCTGATCTGGCCGTTATCCTCCAGGCCGATCCGGAGGTGATTGCCCAGCGACTCCTTGAGCGCGGAGCACATAACCGCTTCCAGCTCAGTCCGGACAGTAGTCAAGCCGAGATTGACTTCTACCACGAGGCGACCGAATGCCTGATCCGGGCCGGCTACAAAATACTGCCGCTGAACGTCAACGACAAGCCACCCGAGCAGGCCGCTGCCGTAATTGCGGAACGCATCATGCCGCTCTTGGCCGTCCGCCGCATGTGATGGTCATGACTCACTTAATCGGGCCGACAGTGTGCGCTGAGCAGGACGGAGGCTGACCGGTGCCGACAGTGCAGGCGTGCCCGGCGTGCCGCACGGGAGTGCTCACCCGGCGGGGCGGCGACCCGCTCTGCCTAACGTGCATGAAGGCCGCCCGGGAGATGCCGCCGCTGCCGTCGTGGCTGTTTGACTCGCCGCTACTTCGCCAGGCGCTGGCGCAGGTGAACCTGCCGGCGGTCCCGGCGATCGTGCGCGCGGCTTGCGGCGTGTCGCAGCGGGACGTCGCCGCTATGGCCGGCTGGAGCCAGTCGGTCCTCAGCTGTTACGAGCGCGGCGTCCGGGACGGCATGTACGACATCCGTACCACGTTGCAGTTCGCTGACGCGGTGGGCATGCCACGGGCGGCGCTGCTGCCGCTCGTATTCTCCGAGGCCGACGCCGACACCGGCCTTATCGCAGAAGAGGGGACGGGCATGGAGCTGCTGAGCAGGCGCGGCCTCGGCGGCCTGGCTGCGGCGGCTGGCTTGTCCGCGGTCCTGCCCGCCGTGAGCGCGCCGCGCCAGGTGACTAGCTCCCACATCCGGTACTGGCGGGCATGCGCAGACGCGCTGTACGCCCGTGACCGGTCCGTCGGCGGGACCGTCCTGCTGCCCCTTGCCATGCAGCAGTGGCGCCGAGTCCGCCTGGCCGCGCGGACCGCCGGCGGCGGGGAGGCGGCTGGCCAGCTGCTGGCGGCGGCCGGGGAACTGGCGCTGTGCACGGGGTGGATCGCCATGGACGGCGGGCAGCAGCCTCTTGCCGGGCCACTGTATGAGGAGGCACGCGAGCTGGCGGTCGGCTCCGGGGACACGCTGCTGGGCGTGCACGTGCTGACCAATCAGTCGATGCTGCACGCCGAGCGAGCGCGCATCGGCCCGAGCCGCAGCCCGCCCGGCAGGCCCTCCGGCTGGCCTTCCAGGCCCAGGACGAGGGCCGCTACCTCCAGATGCCCCGGCTGCACGCCCTGATCGCGCTGAGGCACGCCAGCGCGGCCTCGCTACTAGGCGAGAAAGCGGCTTTCCAGGGCGGGATCACCCAAGCGCGCCGCGAGCTGGACCGCGGGCCCCACGACGAGAAGCCGCCCGAGTGGCTCCAGTTCGTCGACGATGCCGAGATCACCGGGGTGGAGGCCCGCGGCTGGCTGAACCTCGGCGACGCCGCCAGGAGCGCTGCGCTGTACCGGAAGGTGCTCACCTGCGAGCTCAGCCCTCGCAACCGCGTCAGCTACGGCGCGGGCCTGGCGGACGCGCTGCTGAAGCAGGGCGCCCGCCAGGAGGCAGTCACCGCGGCGATGGATGTCCTGCCCGCACTCGAAGACGGCGTTACGTCCGTGCGCTGCCTGAACCGGCTCCGCCTCGTCCGCCAGGCAGCCGGGAACATGGCCGAGGCGACGGAATTCTGCGACCGCTTCGATAAGGCAGAAAGGACTCTGGCTGCCCCGCGTGCCCTGCCTGGCTGCGACGCCCAGGGTGCCGAGACTGGTGGCTCAGGGAAATAGAGCTGGGACCGAGCGGAACTCTAGCCGACGGCTATAGGGTCCTTGACCCGGCGGGTGAACGCTGCCCAGGCCTGGCGGCCGATGGCAAGGCGTGTGCCGTCGGGCTGCTTTGAATCGCGTACCAGGCAGCTTTCCCGGTTCTGCGCGACCTCGACGCATTCATTGCCGCCCGTGCTGCGGCTGGATGTGCGCCACGGGCCGGTCAGCTCAGTGACGTATGCGGTTGTCATTCGTTACTGCTCCTTTGTGCTAGTGCGCGGATCAACGTGGCCGATTCTGCCGGGTCGAGGGCCTGGTTGACCAGGTAGGTCCAGGCCAGGTTGAACCGGTCCACCTCCTCGGCTGCCTCAACGTACACGTCGCCCATCAGCCCCTCGACGTAGGCGACGGGCGGGTCCTCGGCAGTCCCGAACCCGAGGATGACGAAGTGGCCGTCCATCCCTGCGTTCTCACCTGCGGTGAACGGGAGCACCTGGATTATGACCTGAGGCCGGTCCGCGGTCTCCCTCAGCGCGGCCAGTTGCCGGGACATCACGGCCGGGCCGCCGACCTGGCGGTGCAGCACCGCCTCTTCCAGGATCACGTGGACCTCCGGCCGGTCCGGCCTGCTGAACAGGGCATCCTGGCGGACGGTCCGCGCGGCCACCCGCCGCTCGGCCTCCTCGGCGCTGATGGTGGGCCGGGTACCGGTGATCACCGCGTGCGAATAGGCGGGCGTCTGGAACAGGCCAGGCATCACGTGCGCGTTGACCCGGATGCTGGACGCCTCGGCTTCCATGGCGATGTAGCTGCCGGTGAAGATGTCGGCGTAGCCGGTCCACCAGCCTCGCCGGCGGGCGTCACGGCCGAGCTGGATCAGCGCCTCTCGCGCCGGCGAGCGGACCCCGTACAGGTCGAGCATGTCCGCCAGGTCATCCGTCGTGATCCGTGAGCGGCCGTTCTCCACCCTGTATATCTTGCTCGGGCTCCAGCCGAGCTGCCTAGCCGCGGCTTCCTGCGACAGGCCGCTGTCATTGCGCAGCCGCACGATCTCGCGGATCAGGCGCCGCCCCCGGACGGTCGGGCTGTAGTCCACGTATCCCCCATGCTATCGCTGGTTGGGTTTCCAGGGACAGCCTGAGGGTTCCAGGCGGATTCTCGCAACATGTCGTCTTGACATTTCGTCATCAGCGACCGGCCATCTGGCTTGCATAATCGTCATCGCTGACACCTTCCAGGGATGAATGCCCGTCATTCACCATGGCATTCATGCGGCCTATCCGGCGAGGCACCGACCACCGGGTGGCGCAACCCCTGATGCAGCATACGGCTGGCGGCGGTCCCACTCGGCCAGCCTTAGCGGAACGAGGACAGGCAAATGGCAGCTAGCGCGCAGCGCGGCCAGACCCCCGCGCAATCCTCAGGTGCCACGCGGGCGGCCAGTTCCGCGATATGCGCTGCTGCAGGCTATGCGTCTCCTGGGAAATCAGGGCGCTCATCGTTTTCACCGGGTCGGACATCTCGTGAATCCCGGGTTCGCCGCGTGGCGATCCACGAGCCAGGAAAGGCGGGCTGACCGCCATGATCAGCGTCATCGCCCCAGCATCTTCCCGCCAGGTTCCGCCCGTCGCGTGGTGGACACGAGAGTTCCCCGGCGGCCCGGATCAGGTCCGCGAGGCCAGGCACTGGATCGAGGATCTCCTGCCGGAGTGCGACCCCCTGGACGACATCCTCTTGCTGGCCAGCGAGGTGTGCACCAACGCCATCGTGCACACGCGGAGCGGGCAGGCCGGGCGGTTCAGCATCGATGTGGAGTGGTCGCCGTCGCTGGCCCGGGTCGTGATCGGGGACCAGGGCTCACTCACGACCCCAGCGGCTAGCGCCAGGAAGGACGGGGCGCGCTGGGTGGAGGAATGCGGGCGCGGGCTGTGGCTCGTTAATGAGATGTCCGACGGCTGGGGGACGGCCGTCCACCGAGGGGGCCGGTGCGTCTGGTTCGACGTGGACTGGCAGGCCAAGGGCGGCCAGATGGTGAACGCCCCCGGTGGCCATGAGGCCATGAGCGCGGACATCGCCATGCTGCGCAAGGCATGGCCAGGCACCACAGTCTGGTGGGGCCATGTGTCCGAGGCGTGGTGGGCAGCCCTTCCCGGGAGAACCGGGGTCGAAGGCCTGATCAGCGCCCCTACCCGAGACGCGCTGATCCCGATCCTCTCGGCCGAGTGCCAGGCCCTGCATTCCGCTGGCCTGGCGTCATCGGCCTAGCCGGCGCGCAGACGATGCCAGATCAGGTGCCGACCGTACCGGTGCCCCTTGCCGACCACTTCACCGCGCGGCCGGACACGCTTGGCGGCCTTGGCGGAGTGCTTGTCCCGGGTTCAGCGGTCGCGCTCGTTCCGGGCCAGGGTGCTGATGCTGGTCCCTGGGACTGGCGCGGCTCGCGGGGGAAGACTCAGGCCGCCGCGCATGCGGCCGTGCACTTGCGGCAGTCGGGCGCCGTGGACCTGGTGACGTGGGTGGACGCGTCCGGGAGAGCGTCGCTGCTCGATGGCCTCGCGTCCGCTGCCGTGGAAGCGGGCCTGAGTCGTGAGGGCGACGCCGAGGGCGCTGCTGCCGGGCTCGTGGCCTGGCTGGCCGTGACCAGCCAGCGCTGGCTGGTCGTGCTGGACAACGTGCGCGACCCGGCCGACGTGGCCGGCTTGTGGCCTGCTGGCCCGGCGGGCGTCACGCTCGTCACGGCACGCGACCCGGCCGTGGCCGTCGGCTGGCCAGCCCGCCTGGTGCCGGTGGGCTGCTACAGCCAGCGGGAGGCGATGGCCGCGCTGTCAGCGTGGCTGAGCACCGATCCTGAGCAGCGCTCGGGGCACCTGGACCTGGCACTGGCCCTGGAGTGCGAGCCGGCCGCGATAGCGCACGCGGGCGCGGTGATCTCCACGGCAGAGCTGACCTGCCGCGAGTACCACGAGCTGTTCCTCCGGCGGCGGGCGCGGATCGAGGAAGCCCTGGGCTGCGGGGTCCCCGCCCCTGCGGTGACCTGGGCCCTGTCCGCTGATCACGCGGAGATCCTGGAGCCGGGTGCGGGCACGTGGCCGCTGCTGGTGATGGCATCGCTGCTGTCGCCGCATGGCATGCCGGCGGCGGTGCTTGCCTCCGGGCCGGCGTGCCGGTACCTCGCAGCGGTCCCGGAGCAGGTCCGGGCCGCACTTGAGGCGCTGCGGAAGGCCGGGCTGGTGGCAATCGGCCGGAACGGCCCGCTGCCGGTTGCCAGGATGAGCGCCCCGTTGCAGGCCGCGGTTCTCGGGGCCGCGCGGAAGGAGTTGCTGGGCCAGGCGGTCGCCGCCGTGGCTGACGCGCTGGCAGATTCGTGGCCAGCAGATGATCCGCGGTCGCCCGCTGCCGTGCTGTACCGGTCGTGCGCTGCCGCCTTGCGGTCGGCGGCGGGTGACGCGCTGCTGGCAGGCGGGCGGCATCACCGTGTGCTCATAGCGGCTGGGCAGAGCTGGGAAGCCGCCGGGCTGGCCGGCCCTGCCGCCTCGTGGTGGCAGGATCTCGCCAGCGACAGCGCCAGGCTCCTGGGCGATGAGCATCAGGACACCGTGGCGGCTGCGTCCCGGGCTGCCGCCGCGCTGCTGGCGGCAGGACAGCCGGAAGACGCGCTGACCTGGGCCAGCTGGGTGATGACCAGGCGCGAGGCCACGCTCGGGGCCGATCATCTCGCGACGATCCAGGCGGCGACGGTCCTTGGCCGGGCGCTAGGCGCCGCTGGCCGTTCCGGTGATGCTCTGGCCATTCTGCTTGACGCGGCTGGGCGGGCCATGCGTGCCCTGGGCCCGGTGGACGCGACGACGCTCGCCGCCCGGCACGAGCTTGCCGGCGCGTTCCTGGCCGCCGGGCGGCCTGCCGACGCGGCCAGGGTCCTGCGGCAGGTGGTCACCGCCCTGAGGCAGTCCCCCGGCCACGGTGATGCCGCTGCCTGGCCGGCCGCCGAGCGCCTGGCCACGGCGTGCCTGGCCGCTAGCCACGCCGATGAGGCAATCGATGTGCTCGGCGAGGTCCTGTCCGGCCGGGAGCACGTGCTCGGCGCTGGCCATGCTGATGCGCTCCGGACCCTTGTCCTGCTGGCGTCGGCTTACCGATCCGCCGGGGACGTGAGCGCCGCGCTGCGGCATTACCAGCAGGCGCACGCCGGCTACTGCCGGGTGCTCGGCGAAGGCCACCGGGAGACGCTGGCCTGCTCCGCCGGCCTGGCCCGCGCGTACGCGGCCTCTGGCCAGATGACCGCCGCGATGTCGCTGCTCGCACGCTCCATCAGCGAGGCAGAACGGTCCCTGCCGCCCGGTGACCCGCTGACCCGCGACCTGTACCAGGCAAAGACGGACCTATGGAGATGACCGGAGCGCGTAGTGAGCAGTTACGACTACATCATCGTTGGCGGCGGCACGGCCGGGTGCGTGCTGGCGGCCCGGCTCAGCCAGGACCCGGCGGCCCGTGTCCTGCTGCTGGAGGCAGGCGGTCCCGCCGCCGGAGAGGAGTTCGCTGACCCGGCCGCGTGGCCCAGGCTCGTCGGCAGCGCTGCGGACTGGGGTGACCGCACGGTTTCCCAGGCGGATGCCGGGCCGCTGCCCTACCCGCGGGGGCGGGTGCTGGGCGGGTCCGGGTCGGTCAACGCCATGGCCCACGTGCGTGGCCACCGCACGGTGTACGACGGGTGGGCCACCGGAGGCGCGGCCGGCTGGGGCTACCCGGACCTGCTGCCGTACTTCCAGCGCAGCGAGCGCCGCACTGGAGGCACCCCTGAGCTGCGCGGGGACTCCGGCCCGGTGGAGGTGGGCCCTGTCCCGCCGCCACTGCGACACCCGGTCGCCCGCGCGCTGGCCGACGCGCTGATCAGCGCGGGCCACTGGGTGACGGCCGACCTGTCCGGCACCTTGCAGGAGGGGGTGGCCTGGGCCGACCTCGCCATCAGCGCATCCAGCCGAAGGCAGAGCCCCGTTCACCGCCTACCTCCAGCCGACCATGCCCGGCCGCCGGAACCTGGAAGTCCGCACGGGCTGCCTGGCCACCCGCCTGATCACCCGGCGCCGCGCGCTGCGCCGGCGTCAGCTACGTGCACGACGGGGCAGCAGGGGAGGCGAGGGCCGACGGTGAGGTGATCGTGTGCGCCGGCGCGATCGGGTCGCCCAGGCTGCTGATGCTCTCAGGGGTCGGGCCTGCCACCCGCCTGAAGGCGCTGGGCATCGACCCGGTCGCCGACCTTCCCGGCGTCGGCGAGAACCTTCAGGACCACCCCGCCGTCAAGGCCACCTACACGTCCGCCGTGCCGCTGCCCGTCAGCAGGGGCAACCACGGCGAGGTGTACGCCGCGCTCCGCAGCCCGCTCGCCGGCGCCACCCCTGACCTGCACGTGTTCCCCATCCTGGTTCCCCTCGCGGTCCCGGGCCGCGCTACCCCGCCGTCAGGGTTCGCGCTGGTCGCCGCCGCCATGGCCCCCGACAGCCGGGGAACCGTCCGGCTGCCATCAGCAGACCCGGGCGCGCCGCCACTGATCGACGCTGGCCTCCTCCGCGACGGCCGGGACCTGGACCGGCTGCTGGCAGGGCTGGCCATCGCCCGCAACGCCGCGGCGGACGCCGCGTTCACCGGGTTCGGGATCGCGGAGACAGCACCCGGCCCCGCCATCCGGGACCTTGCCGAGGTGCGGGCCTACATCCGGGCGACGGCCAGCAGCTACTACCACCCGGCCGGGACCTGCCGCATGGGCACTGACCCGGGCGCGGTCACCGACCCCGAGCTGCGCGTCTGCGGGATCGCCGGCCTGCGGGTCGCCGACGCGTCCGTGATGCCCGTGATCCCTAACGCCCATCCCCATGCGACCGTCCTGGCGATCGCCGAGAAGGCCGCCAGCCTCATCACCTCCCGGTCCTGACCCGGCCGTTCCCCTCATCCCCAAGTCACCCCCCCTGGAAAGGCATGCCAGAATGCCCAGCACCACCGCTAGACCGACCGCGAGCATGCGCAAGTGGGTCGAGACGCACCACATTGAGTTCATCCCCGCCAGCGCCCGGCACGGGAAGGCATGGCACCAGCTCGGCTTCTGGTGGGGATCCAACGTCAACGTGTTCAACGTCGTCCTCGGCGGCGTGGTCGTCAGCATCGGGCTGACGTTCTGGTGGGCCCTGATCGCCATCGCCACCGGGACGATCATCGGCGCGCTGCTGATCGCCCTGCACGCCACCCAGGGACCACGGCTCGGCGTGCCCCAGACAATCCAGAGCCGCGGCCAGTTCGGGTTCTACGGCGCGGCGTTCATGTTCCCGTGCGTGCTGGCCCTGAACATCGGGTTCATCGCCGCCCAGCTCGTCATCCAGGCCCAGTCGCTGCGCCAGGTCACCAGCGCGCTGACCATCCCCGAGTGGATCATGCTGCTGGCCATCCCGGCCCTCATCATCGGCATCTACGGCTACCGGTGGATCCACGCGACCATCCAGGCAACCGCCGCCATCGTGACCCTGGCGCTGGTCATCATGGGCATCCAGGCCCTCATGCACGGCAGCCTGCCCGTCGCACAGGCCGCCATGACCGCGCCGCACGCCGGCCTGCTCGGCGCCGGCGTGGCGCTGCTGGTGATTGACATGCTCTCCTTCGGCCCGTTCGTCAGCGACTACACCCGCTACCTGCCCGAGCAGGTCAACGGCAGGAGGCTGTTCTGGGCGATCTACGCGGGCAACACGGCCGCCACGATCTTCTCTTGCGCCGTCGGGGCCTACATCACGGCGCTGCTGCCGGCCCTCGGCCCGGTCACCGCCATCGGCCAGGTATCAGGTAAGTGGGCGCTCATCGTGATGGCAGTCAGCCTCATCGACGCCGGCACCTTCAACGCCTACACCGGCGCGTTCCAGGCCCTGGCGATCGGCACCATGTGGCGCAGGTTCCGTCCCGAGTCGGTCGCCGTCCGGGTGGTCCCGTTCGTCGCGGTCATGGTGGCGGGTGTCGTCATCGCCCTCCTCGGCTGGCAGTCGTTCGTGAGCAACCTGACGAGCTTCCTCGACGTGCTGCTCATGGTCTTCATCCCCTGGTCGGCGGTCAACATCACCGACTACTTCGCCGTCCGTCACGGCGACTACGACGTGCCGTCGTTCTTCCACGCCCAGGGCATCTACGGCCGGTTCGCCTGGCGTGGCCTGCTCGCCTACGCCGCTGGCCTGGCCGCCGAGTGGCCGTTTGTCTCCCAGCCCGACTACACCGGCCCGCTGGTGGCCAGGCTCGGCGGGGCGGACATCTCCTGGGTGATCGGCTGGGTCATCCCCGCTGCCCTGTACCTGCTGCTGGCCCGGTCCAGCAGAGGCCAGCTGACCGCACCCGCCGCTGTCGCGCTCGCGGAGAGCGACTAATGCGGCGGACGCTCCAGGTCGCCAGGCACGGGAGGGACCGGCAGTGGCCGCCGGGCACGCCATGACGACGGCTGGCGCCAGCGAGCCGGCATCGGTGCAGGTCGTGCCACCTGACCTTGTCCCGGCGGCCACGCCAGCCGGACTCGGCGGCGACCGCGGGGGACGGCCGCTCGTGCGGGTGCGGGGGGTGGCGCAGCTGCTGAGCGTGGTGCCGTACCTGCTGGGCTACCGGCCTGCCGCCCGGGACCTGGTGGTGATCGGCACGGTGGCGTCCGAAGACCGCGCCCGCATGACGGTGCGGCTGGACCCGGCCGGGAGGCCGGATGCGGTCATCGCGGAGGCGCAGGCCCGGTGGGCGGTCGCGGTGCTGGCGGTGCAGGGCTGCACCAGCGTCACCATGGCAGGGTTCGGCCCTGATGAGCTGATAGCCCCCTACGCGGCCGCGATCGGTGCGGCTGCCACTGCGGCCGGCCTAGGGACCGGCGTGCTGGTCCGGGCTGAGGCTGGCCGGTACTGGTCCTACAGTTGCGCGGACCCGGAGTGCTGCCCGCCCGCCGGGACTGCGTATGACCCCGAGGGCGGTCCGGTGGCCGCCGCGTTCGAGGCCGCCGGGGCCACCCTGCTGCCGAGCCGGGATGCCCTGGCCGCCACCATCGCCCCCGCGGCCGGCGCGGATGCCAAGGCGATCGATGCGGCCCTGCGCCGGGCCATCAGGCGCGCCGCCGTGCTTGCCCGGCGCCAGGACGACCCCGCCCGCCGGCCATCTCCGGCACCCGCGCCGTGACGGCCGCGATCCGCGCCTACCGCGCTGGCGGGGCCATCACCAGCCCCGACCAGCTTGCCTGGCTGGCGCTGACGCTGGCCGAGCCAAGGGTCCGCGAGGCCGCCTGGCGGCGGATGGACCCCATCCACCGGGAGGCCCACCGGCGGCTGTGGGCTGACCTGACCCGAGCCGCCCCGGCCGGCTACGCCGCGGCCCCGGCATCGCTGCTGGCCTTCACCGCCTTGCAGCACGGCGACGGGTCGCTCGGCACCATCGCGCTCGACCGGGCGCTAGCCGATGACCCCGGTTACCGCCTGGCGCACCTGCTGCGCGACGCCTTCCACCACGCCGCGCCCCCGTCCCTGGCCGACCCCGCCGCCCTGCTGCGCCAGCTCAAGGCGGCTGGGAGCCCGGGATCGGCGGGAGGTCCTGACGTCCGGTCAGGCCCGTGAGTAAGTCCTTCCACCGCTACCGAACGAGAGGTTCCCCATGCCTAACGACACCTTGCCCGACTTCGGCCGCATCAGCCTGGAGCGGCTCAAGCTCGCCATCGACGTCCTGCTGTCGGAGCAGGAAGTCCTACCTGCCCCATTGGAAGCCGAACTGACCCTATTCCGCGACCGCGTCGAGTGCGCCCTGCTGCTCCAGCCCGCCGACCCGACGGCGACCTCCTAGGCTCCACGCGGCCGGGACTGCGGGGAATCTCCTGATCTCCCGGTCGCGTGGCACGCGCGGCGCCCGTCCGTGAGGGGCCTGAGCCAGGATGGCGGGCCGGCCGCGTGCGGGTGGAGCCCTCTTTCCCCGGGGAGGGCGCCACCTAACGTGCGGCCGAATCACTGTCCTCCAGCACCGCAAAGGCATGGGGTCGGACAGCGGGACCCTGGTACTTGATCGGTGCCTGCTTTGCGGGCGATGCGGCGCCGGATTGCCTCAGTCCTCGCTTCAGGCTCCTGCCCGGCGCAGCCGCTGGTCGGCCTCGTCTTGCGGGAGCGTGTCCCCGAGCCCGTCCGCAAGGTCCTTGACCGCGTTGAACGTCTTGACCCAGAGGCCCGCTGCCCATGCCAGCTCGACCTCGCTGGCGGTCATTGGCTTCTTCCTGAGCTGGTTGTAGGCCGTCAGGAAGTCGGTGGTCTGCTCGATGGACGCGGCCCCGGGGGTGCCGTCCGCGGTCCACACTGCGGCGGCCGCGCCGGCGAGCAGGCATTCGGGCCCGCTGGTGACGCTGTCCCAGTCATCGACGGCCGCCACCTGGAGGCGGGGCGTCCACCGGATGTTCTGCGATTCGAAGTCGGCGTGGCCCACGACGGCTGGCAGCTGCCTCGATGCCGTGAGGCGCTCGCGGAGCCTGCGGCCCACCTCGCGCAGCCGGCCGTCGCCGTTGACGGAGTTGAGGTCGCCGGGCCGGTCATCGCGAGGGGGCCAGAGGCCGGTGAGGATCTGGCCGCAATTTGATGATCGGTTCGGCAGCGGTTAGTTCTTGGCGGTGAGCAGGACGCGCTTGCGGAGGAGCGGGAGTCCTGCACGGCCGAACATCTGGCGCTTGACCATTTTGATGTGATTCACCCTGCCCTCGACGGGGCCGGAGCTCCAGTTCATGGTCAGGCCGTTGGTGACGGCGTCGATGTCGTGGTCCAGTCCCTTGGCGAACGATGTGATGCCGGGCAGGCTGGCGTCGCGGGCAGTGGCGATCCACTGGGGGAGGTCCTGGCCGGTGAGGCCGGTGATCATGGTGGCGAATGCACGGACCTGGCCGGATGCGTCGTGGAGCTCGGGGCAGCGGTCCAGGATGGCCTTGAGCTTGTGGCGCTCGTCCTCGGTCAGGTCGTCGGGGCGGCGGCAGAGCCAGTTCGTGACGTCGCGGACGGTCGGCGGGGCCTCGCCGAGTGGTGCCTTCTCCGGGCGGGTGCGGTCGAGGTAGTTGCGGACGACGGGGTAGCTGCCGTCGTAGCCGAGGGCCTTGATCTCGTTGAACAGGCGGGTGAAGCTGCCGTGGCCGCCTCCGGCGTGCTGGTCGAGGTAGGGCTTGAACGGGTCGAGCTTGCTGGGGCGCGAGGCTGGCCAGCGGCTCTCGGCGAGTTCCTGCCAGGTGGCGGCGCGGTCGTAGCGCTGGACGGTGTGCAGTCCCCAGCCCAGGTGGCGGGCGATCTCCCGCAGGCCGCGGCCCTCGGCGCGCAGGGCGTGGACCTGTTCGTGCTTGCGGCGGGCGCGCTCGGCGAACTTCCCTGCCGGGTCCGGGCGCGCGGCCTGTGCCGGGGGCGCGGCATCTTCTTCTGCGGCCCGGAGGGCGGCGTCGGCCAGGCAGGAGCGGTGCGCGGCGACGCACTTCTCAACGGCCTTGGCCAGGTTCTGCCATAGGTGGAAGCGGTCGGCGACCTGGACCGCTGTCGGTGCACCGGTGCGGGCGCCGTCGGCGTAGGCGCTCGCCCTGTCCCGGCAGATCACTTCCACCCCGGGGTGGGCAGCCAGCCAGTCGGCCAGGGACTGGGCGTCGCGGCCTTCGAGGAGGTCCAGCGGGGCGCCGGTCTCGATGTCGATGAGCAGCGTGCCGTAGTGCTGGCCGCGCCTGATCGCGAAGTCATCGACCCCGACTACCCGCGGGGGCGGCGCTTGCGGGTCCGGGATCGCCATGACCAGCCTCAGCATGACCTGCCGGGCACGCCGGGACGATCAGGGCGGCGGCCAGCCGGGAGGCCGCCCGGCCCGCCAGCGCGACCGCGATGCTCCCGAGCATCCTGGCTAGCAGCGGCGTCTTCCGCGCGTAGCGTGCGGTCAGGCCGTCGACCTGCTCGGAGAAGATCTTCCGCTCGCAGCCGGGAGCCCGGCAGTGGAACCGCCGGACAGTCAGCCGGATCTCCACCTGCCGGCCGCCGATCGCGGCGTCGGCTAGCCGCCTGGAGTAGCGGCTGTGGACCTGGCCCGACGCCGTCCCGCACTTCGGGCACGCAGCCGTGCCCTGCCTCGCCCTGGCTGTCACCAGCAGCAGCGTGGCCGTGACGGCGACGTCCTCGACGATTACCCCGGACAGGTGCGGCAGCAGAACGCCCAGGTCAACGAGACCAGGGCATGACAAGCACACGCCGCCTTGCGACAATGACACCACGGACTCCTGGAAAGAACAGCAGGCTTAGACAACCGCTGGACTACCAGGAGCCCGCTCATTTCACACGGTAATGAGACAACCACGAATACAGGTGAGGACGACGGGAGTGCGCCCAGCCGCCAGTCGGTGAGGCCGACAGCGCCATCAAATTGCGGCCAGATCCCGCTACACACGAACAAAACCAACGAAAGCGCCCCGTGGGGGGGGGGTGGACACTTACGGGGCGGTTTGGCTGTGCCTAGATGCGGCTAGCACGGGGCGTTGGGAGCGGGAATGAGGAGCACCATCCTTCCGGCTTCGATGTGCCTGAGCATTTCAGGGGGCCTAATGTTTTGGCCCGGGAGAACCACTAGCACATAGGCCGGGGCCTCAGGCTCCGTCATCTTGAGTTCGGCCCGTAGCGGCGCGCCCAGGAGCCGGGTGCATTCGGCCATGCGGCGTGAGTCGTTGACCTGCGGCACGGTATCTTCCTGAGCCTGCTGCCATGTTCCCGGGACCCCGCTCGTCGGCTTTCGTGCTGGCGCGGCGCGAGGTTACGACGCGCCAGCGGTGCCGCCTACTGGCCCGGAGGAAGCACAGGGCGCCCAGTCACGCCGGAGCACTCATCGCAACCCCGGCAGCTCGCGCTGAATAACGGCGCGACGCATGCCAGGTCGCCCAGTACGGTGGTGGTTCGTACTCGCTTCCCGATACCCCTCCATGAAGGATGTCTTCGGCCTCAATGTCGCGGATCACGATCACCTTTTCACCGGACGGCTCCAGCATCGGCGGCCACGTCATCAGGGAGGCGGATGGGACACGCTGCTACCCATTCAGCCCTAGCTTCGAGGCGAAGCAAGGCACTGAGCTGCTATTGAGAGCATCGGTCAGGCTCAGTCTCTACGCCGCGGAGCTCGTGGAAAGCCGGCTGAAGGCACTGCCCTCCGGTGACGCAGTCGCCCTTAGCCAGCTCCTCATCCGCTACGGCGCGCAGCGCATGGAAGCCACGGTGCGCGAACTTCAGGCCAGCGGCTCCCGCCCGGACGTCCGTACGGACTTCTGGCGGCTCGACGACGGGGACCTGGACGAGCTGTTCCTGCAGATCGGCAATAAGAACTGCGACTACCAGCAGCCGTTCGGGCGCGACCTGATGTGCACGGCCACCTCCCCCAGCGACCAAACGGCGTCGCAGACGTGGAACGGCCGCCTTGTCGCTCCAACATCCCGGGCCATCTGCCGGGAATGCGCCCTTCCGGAGTCTGACGTCCTGTGCGGCAACCTCCTGCACCCGACCGTTACGGGAGACCTTAGGACGGGCGGCGTGAGGAAACGCCGCGTGGTGTCGGTAGTGTGCGACCTCGGCAGGGAGGAAGCCGTCAGCGATGTCTCGGGATGCCGTGCGGGCGGCCATGCCTGCTGGGAGCGTCATGTCGTGGTGGAGCCTGCCGTCGCTGAGCCTGTCTCTCCGCTCGGCCTGCCAGAGCAGTTCGACGTCCTAGACGCGTACTGGCGGCTGAGCTTCGGCAAGAAACTCCGCCTGCTCGACCTGAACACCGCCACGGGAACCGCGTCGCTGGCCCTCCCGTGCGCCTCGCGGGCCGAGTTCGAATCACGGCTGAGCGCGCTCGCCGACATCATCGACAAGTTCAAGGTCGATGATGAGCTCCTGCCTCCCATGACCAAGGAGGACAAGAAGGAGAAGATCAAAGGCAGCCTCGACGCGCTTCAGATCGCACTCCAGCACAAGCTCCCCGACCGGCATCACGCCGGCATCGACAAGGCGGTGCGGAGCCTCCGGACGGTACGCCAGGCCAGGAACATCATGCAACACGGAGTCGCTAGAGACGGTGGCCTGACTGCCAAGCTACGGGAGATCGGAATTAACGATGCCCCACCGAACTGGGAAGGCGCCTGGAATTCCGTCCGTGCCCAGGCCGCTGACGCGCTAAGTGCCATCCGGAACGAGCTTCGCGGCGCCCTCGACGACGCCGCCTAGGAGTGACTGCCCGACCGAGGACAGTCGCGTAGGCGCGCAACGTCGTCCCGCAAGCACCGCGCCGCCCATGAGACCCGCACCATCCCCATCCCGCCCGACCTCGTGAAGCTGCTCTGCGCCCAAATCGCCTGCCGACCAGGCCGGCCCGGGTGTTCTCGACGCTGCTGGTGTCCAGCGGGCTGCGGTTCTGCGAGGCGATTGGCTGCAGCCGTCTGACTTCGAGTTCGAGGCTTGCGTCCTCGAAGTCGCAAGGTCCGTGGTGAAGGTGTCCCGCAAGCATCACCCGCAGGGCAAGACATTCCTGGTACGCGAGTACACCAAGAACGGGGAGACCCGCCGAATCAAGCTCGACCGCGCGGTCGTCGAACTGGTGCACGGCCACGTGACCGAGCACGGGATCGGCCCGTCGGACCTGGTCTTCCCGGCCGAACTGGTCGCCCCCGCCCCGCGCGACCAAGCCGGGGCTTTCCGCGGAGGAGATAGCGGCGCTCGCGTACACGTCGCCGGTCCGTGGCCGCGTGTACGCGCATGGCACGCTGGGCGCCTATGTCACCGCCAAGTGCCGGTGCGATGGCTGCCGCCAGTGGGCGCGGGAGTACGCCCGCGAGCGGATGCGCCACCGGCGTTCCGCCGCGGCTGGCGAGCCGACGCGGCGCTGGGCGAAGTCACGCGACGCCGACGAACCGTACCTGGATGAGATGATCTGGACCCCGATCTGGGGTGCGGCGGTCGCCGGCAGCGGCATCCCCTTCAAGCCGACCGCCTACCAACTCCGCCACACCCACGCCTCGTGGCTGATCGACGCCGGGGAGAGCCCGAAGGCCGTCATGCACCGGCTGGGCCAGGCCGACCTGCGGACCACGACGCGCTACGTCCATGTGCTGGATGAGACCGGGGAATCGGCCGCCAGGCGGTTCGAGGGCCTGCTGCCACCGCTGTCGTAAAGGCGACGGGCGCGTCGCTCAGTCCCGCTGGGCGGCGCGGCGCGCCGTCGCACGCTTGTCGAGGTAACGGGCCAGGGTCTGGCGGGTGGAAGCGCAACTGCTGCTAGTGCCCTCTCGTGGCTCGCGCTGGCCGCGCGGGGTCCGGTCGGCGGGTCCAGGCTGTGCTTGCCCGCTGCCAGGCTTGGCGGGTTCGCGGAGGCCGGGGCGGCATCGCCGCACGGGACGCGCGGGTGAGGCGGCGCGAGGGCGGCCACGGCCGGGCCGGGTGCCCCAGGGATGCGCCGGCCTCTCCCGCTGGTGTGAGCGGGAGAGGCCGGCGTGGCTCGCTAGATTCAGCCCACGAGGCAGGCGAACATCGAACAGGTCCGGGTCTGTGCGGCGGCGGGGGGGACCACCAGCCTGAGTCCATACAGGGAGTTGGCGGTGGAGGCAGGCCAATCGGTGGGACTCCACAGCATTGACGTTGAGTCCACGCCCTGGATGTTGTTCCCGACGGAGCTGGCGATCAGCGCGTTGTACATGTCCATGCCGTTGCTCACGACGCTGGCCAGGTTGATCAGGGAGTCCTGGCCTTTCGTGCCATCGACGAAGGAGAGCTCGTTGCCGTCCGCTGAACCGTAAAAAATCGTCCACGTGCCGTCTGAGTAGGCCAACTCGTGAGTGTTTTCCGGGTCGTTCTGGTTGCCGGCGACGATCCAGAGCTGGTTGGTCTGGTTGAACTCGTTTGGGTCGCAGCCGTAGGAGGTGATGGCACCGCCCTCGGCGATGTCGTTGCCGTCGGCGTCCAGGCAGGTGTCGCTGCCGTCGGGGTTGTAGTTGACGATCTTGTAGACCGGCTCCCCGTACAACGTCGGCTCGCCGGTGATGAGCCGGTTGCCTGTCGTTACGTCGACCCAGCCGACGCGCTGGAAGCGCCAGGTCTCGTTGGCGTCGCCGGTTGAGTTCTCGGTCGCGACGGGGGTGCCCCAGGCGGTCGAGCCGCCCTGAACTCCCAGGACCTGGCCGTTTCCCAAGGTCAGCTGGACGGGGTTGCCCATCTGTCCGTTTGCCTCTGGCAGGGCGCCGCCGTCGGTGGCGGCGTCGGTACTGGAGACATAGGCTGGCGGGCTGGCCGGCACTGGCGTGCTGGAAAGCTCGACGGTGGCCCCGTTGGGGATGGTGTCGGCGTTCGCCGCCGGGGCGCCCAGCACTGCCCCGGCCAGGGCCAGGCCCGCGACGGCCAGTACGGTGGCCGCCCCCCGTCGGGTCGTGCGCCTGCGCCCGCTCGCGGTCGTGTCCATGATTTCCGGTGTCCTCTCGTGTCGCGGTTCCCGCGGCCTGCCCGCGGTCCCCCGTGGCTTCATCATCGGGCGGCGCCCGGTCGCGGCACCCCACGGAAAATCCGTGGGATTTCAGGCTGCCCGGCGAGCGAAGCGGGCCCCGGAGCCAGCTGGCGGCCGTGGCCTGCCCGCCGTTCCCGGACCACGGCAAGGCCGGCACGCCGCCAGGCAGCCGGAACAGGCCAGCCGGCCCCGCCCGACGCGCCGGACGGGAACGCCCCAGCCAGCGCGCGCGCAGGCGCAGGCGCGCCCGGCCATCAAGGAAAGGCCGCAAGGGTCACCGCCGCGCCGCCATGCCCGCACCACCAGCCATCCCGCGAGAACCCACGGAATCTCCGTGGGGCGCCGCACGCCCCGCAGCCCTACACTCCCGGAACGGAAGACGCCATGGCATCCTGAAGGGTCCCACCGGGGCTGACAGCGCTGGGACCTTGATCGCCTGCGGCGGTGCGAGAATGAAGTGTCGGCTTTGGGTTGGTAAGCGGGGGTTTTCGCGGCGTGGCTGGTGCGGGTGTCCTGGTGGGGCGAGCAGGGGAGCTGGCGGCGATTGTGGCCCGGGCGCGGGAGGCTGCCGGGGGCCGTCCGGGGGTGGTGTGGATCGAGGGGGAGGCGGGCGCGGGCAAGACGGCGCTGCTGCGGGCGGCGGTCGATGTGCTGGCCGGGGAGTTCGAGGTGGTGCGGGCGCAGGCGGATGAGCTGGCGGCCGAGGTGTCCTTTGACGTGGCGGGGCAGCTGGGGGTGCGTGATGCGGCGGCCCCGTTTCCCGCGGGCCTGGAGCCGGTGGGCCGGTGGGCCGGGCGGCCGGATGGCCGGCCGGTGCTGGTGGTGGTGGAGGACCTGCACTGGGCGGATGCCGAGTCGCGGCTGGCGCTGCTGACCGCGGCGCGGCGGCTGGGCGAGGACCGGGTGGCGATGCTGGTGACCAGCCGCCTGGACCCGCCGGCCGCCGACGGGTGGGAGCGGCTGCGTTTCGACCCGGACCGCTGCCTGCGGGTGCCGGTGGGCCCGCTATCGGCGGCGGACGTCGCCGAGATGGCCCGCGCCGACGGCGTGGACCTCCCGCCCGCCGCGGCGGAACGGCTTTTCCGGCACACCGGTGGCCATGCGCTGTACGTCAGGACGCTGCTCAGCGAGCTGCCCGCCGGGGTGCTGGCCGCCGCGCAAGGACCGCTGCCGGCCCCGCGGTCGCTGGCGGCGACGACCACGGCCCGCCTGGCGGAACTGCCCCGCCAGGCGCGGGAACTGGCGGCGGCGCTGGCGGTCCTGAACCAGCGGGTGCCGCTTGCCCTGGCCGCCCAGGTCGCGGAGGCCAGCGAGCCGGCCGGGGCACTGGACGGCCTGCTGACCACCGGGTTCGTGGCGTCCGCAGTCAGCGACGGGCAGACGTTCCTGGAGCTCGCACACCCCCTCTACCGCGCCGCCATATACGGCGACCTGGCACCGAGCCTGCGGCAGCGGCTGCACCGGATGGCAGAGCAGGCGCTGGACGGCGACGCGTCGCTGGCGCACCGGGTCGCCGCCACCGAAGGGACCGACGACAGCCTGGCCGACGAAGCCCACCGGGCCGCCCGCGTCCAGGCGCAGCGGCACCGTAATGCCCTGGCCGCCCGCTACCTGCTGTGGGCGTCCCGGCTCAGCACCGGCAAGCACGATCAGCAAGGCCGCCTGCTGCGCGCCGCCCGGCTGCTGATCGAGGCCGGCCACGTGAACCAGGCCGATGGCCTGAAGGACCAGCTGCAAGCATGCGAGCCCAGCCCGATGCGCGACTACGTGCTGGGCCTGCTGGCCCTAGGCCACAACGACCTCCCCGCAGCCGAGCGAATCCTGGCTGACAGCGCGGCGTGGGCCGAGCGCGAGCTGCCAGGCTGGGACACCGTCCTGCACCGGGAGGCGGTCGCCGGGGCACTGGCCAGGCTCGGCTTCGTTTACACTATCACCCACCGGGGCGGCCAGGGGGTCGACGCGGCGGCCAGGGCGCTCGCGTTCGGGCCGAAGGAGCCGGACGTGGAACGGATGGCCACCTACAGCACGGTCGGCGGACGCGCCGTCGGGGACGGCCCGGTCGCGGGCCTTGACCACCTGGCCACCTGGCCACCCGGCTGCCGGATCCGGACCGCGTGGCCGTCGCGGACCTCAGCCTGCTGGCCCTGCGCGGGATACTCGCCCTGCAAGCCGGCCGCCTGGGCGCCGCGGCAGCAGACCTGCGCGCCGCCATCCGCCTTGGCGCGCGGCACCCGTGGGACCTGGCGTCCCGGGCCGCCGCGCACGGTTACCTCTCCCAGCTGCTGTTCCATGCCGGTGCCTGGGACGAGGCGCTGGCCCAGGCCAGGGTCGCGCTGTCGCTGAACTTCGACCAGCCGCAGGTGCGGGTCGAGAGGAACGCCCACGCCACCATCACCTGGGTGCACGCCAGCCGCGGCAGCTGGCAGGAAGCCGGCCCGCACCTGGACGCGGTCCGTGACCTTGCCGCCGCCCAGCTCCTCCCCGAGTCAGTGACGCAGGCCGGCATCACCGAAGCCATCTGCGCCCTCGCCCGCCACGAGCCAGACCAGGTCGTCGCCCACCTTTCACCGCTGGCCGGCATCGGCGCCGACCGCCAGATCAGCGACGGCCTGGCCCGGGGCCGCGAAGCGGGCCTGGGAATCATCTGGTGGCCGTGGCTCATCCGGGCGCTGCTGGACCGCGGCGAGACCAGCACCGCGGCCAGCCAGCTCAACGAGCTGGAACGCGTCACGGCGGCACGGCGGCTGGACTTCCGCGCCCGCGTCACCGGCCTGCGCTCTGTGCTAGCCGCCCGAAACGGCGACCACACGCAGGCCATCGCACTGGCCCAGGAAGCGGTCGCGCTCGCCGGGCCGGACGACCCCCTCCTCGACCGGGCACGGCTGCACCGCACCCTCGGCCAGCTCCTCGCCGCCAGCGGGGACCCCGACGGCGCAACAGCGCAACTGCGCGCCGCCCACCAGATGCTCGCCACGGTACAGGCCGAACCGCTCATGGACCCCCTGGCAGCCGACCTGCGCACGGCGGGCCAGCCCCGCCCCAGGCGAGCTTCCCGGCGACCCGACGAGCTCACCAGCAGGGAAAACGACGTCGCCACCCTCGCCGCCGAAGGCCTGACCACCCCCGAGATCGCCGGGCAGCTCTACCTGAGCGTCAACACCGTCGAATACCACCTCCGCAACGTGTACACCAAGCTCGGCATCAACTCACGCCGCGAACTACGGGACCGCCACAGCCAGCAGGCACCCTGACGGTGGGACGCACCCGTCCCTGAACCACGATCAGCTTGAAGCGGAACCAGTCCATAGAAGGACCGGATTGGTCACCAGGTAGTTCGTGTCGCCTTCCGCCACGGTCTTGGGCGGGCAGTGACGTGACGTTGCTAATGGAAGCGCACCCGGGCACGCCGGTTCGGCGCCATGCCTGGGTCCGTCGAGTCGTCCTGCGGTCGACACGCGCCATACGCCTTCGCACTGGGCAGGACGGCCGCAGTGCGATTCCAGTGCAGGCCCGTCCACGGCCTGGGGCGGCGGCCGTTGAGCTGCAGAAGGCAATGATGGCGGCTAGAGGCTGGCGTTTGAAGCAGTCGATAAGGCATGGTTGCGGACGACGGAGCGCGGCAGCCTTAGAATCCAGGTACGCTTCCGCGCCGGTCGCCGACACTAGCTGCTGTCGTCCGCCTGTCGGGAACGGCGTCCGGCAGGCTGCGCCTGCAGGGAGCGGGCGCTGTCGACCATGTCGCTGATCGCCTTGAGCGAGCGCTCCGACAATCCGGCCGCGCGCAAGGCCAGGTCGCGAACCGCGTCGTCCTGGAGCACCACCGCGACCTCGGCCGGGATGGCGCCGCGGTCTGTCTCGGATTCGTCGAAGAAGTACATGGGGGAGACCCCGAAGAACCGGGAGATCGCGATCAGGTGCTTGTAGGTGGGGTTGTCCCGGCGGCCGGTCCGCAGCAGCCAGATGTACTGGCCGGAGATGACATCCTCCCCGGCCTCGGCGTTGATCGCGGCGGCGACATCGCCAGGCGTGTACGGCCCCCGGGTGGCGGGGTGCACGGTCCGGAAGAGGTGCTGCAGGCGGGAGGCGATCAGCCCGTCCGGGTTCGGCGCGTCAGCCACGCCACCTCCTCTGTCCGGTGCCAAATAAATCGGCCCGGTCCGGCTCTCTGACCTGCGCGGGCCTTTTCAAGTGGCAAAAATCTGGCTGGTGTCGTGCCATTGAAGTCGGCCCGCCGGGTGCTGCGGGCCATGTTTTGCCAGTTATTGCGGCCCGGTGGGCAGTGCGCCCGGTGCGCGGAGGAGCGCGGCTGCCGTTTTGATCGTCTCGGGGTAGGCCGCCGCCTCGGTCGTGTCGGGTTGCCGGGATCCAGGCCAGGGCTGGCCAGGGCGAGTGCCGCGGCGCGTCGCCGGGCGTCAGGCCCGCCGGGCGTCTCCTGGCGGGCGGTGGTCTCGGCGAGCACGAGCCTGGTGACGCCGTGCTTGCGGGCGAGCCGGGATGCCTGCCTGCTGGCGGCGATGATTTCCGGGGCGGTGGTGACGTCGACCTGGGTGACGCGGCCGAGCCAGGTGCGGTGCCGTTCGCAGGTCCGCCGGTGTGCCGGGAGGTGGACGGGGACGGGGTCTTGCTGCCCGTGCCGGGCGGCGCAGCGGCGGCAGGCGATGGTGGCGAGGATGGCCGGGCGGTGGCTGCTGCCGCGGGTCATGGACAGTGCGGGGAGCGCGTGCCGGAGGTCGCTCTCGCTGATGCCGGTGAGCGCGGCCAGGTGCGCGGCGTCGCCGGGCCGCAGGAGGCTGGCGGTGGTGAGGTCGTCGCAGGCGGCGGCCCGCGCGGCGAACCAGGCCGGCAGGCGGCTGGTGATGTTCCTGTCCGGGAGGTGGCTGGCTGCGGCCAGCCTCGACAGGTAGGAGGAGATGGTCTCGCCCGTGATCGGGGGGACGCGGACGGGGAGCTGCGGGGGGTGCTGCTGCCATGAGGGCGAGTGCGGCTGCCGCGGCTTGCAGGTGCGGCACCAGTCGATGGCGCCGTGGCCGCGGAGCTCGCGGGTGAACGCGGGGTAGCTTGCGGTGTAGCCGAGGGCGGTGATCTCGCGGTGCAGGCCGGCTGCGCGCAGGTGGCGGTCGTCGTCGGCGCGCCGCTGCATGTAGGCGGCGAACGGGGTGAGGGATTCCGTGCGCGGGCGGGGCTGGCCGGGGCCCGGTGCCCGCTGAGGTAGGTCCGGATCGTCTTGCGGTCGTGGTCCAGCTGCCGGGCGATCTGGGACACGCTGGTCCCCTGCCCGGCCAGGGCGGTGGCCTGCCGGGCGGCCGTCTCGGGGATCATCCGGCCTGGTGCTCGCCGGCGGAGGCGATGTCGACCGGGATGGACTCCAGCGTGGCCTTCGTGATGGCCTCGGTGCCGTCGAGGACGGCCTGGATCGCTGCGGCACGGACGAGGCGGAGCAGGCTGCCGGTCATCCCGCCGCTGCGGGAGTGCAGGTAAGAGGCCAGCTGGATGAGGGTGCCGTCGCGGTGGCGGTGCAGCCGGAGGCTGTCCTCGATCGCGGCGATGAGCGCCTGCCACTGCTGGCCACGGCCGAACGGGCCGGTGCGGATCATGGAGAACCGGCCGGCGATCTGCTCGCCGCGGGTCCCGGACAGCAGCCCGGCCCGCTCGACTCTGATGCCCGCGTAGGCGAACGTCACCGGGAGCCGCTCGGCAAAGTACTTCAGGGTATCCGAGGCCTCGGCGCCGTGGCGGGTGCCGAGGTTGACATTGTGTATCTCATCCACGCAGACCAGGGTGGTGCGGGCATCCAGGCAGACGCCGCAGACGGCTTCCAGCACGTCGGTGACGTTGGCGCGGCGGGTCAGCGGCAGGCCGAGGAACCGGGCGAACTCGACCGCGATCATCCGCGGGGTCGCGGCCGGCGGGGAGGTTATGTAGATGACGGGGATGTGCCCCGTGGCGTGCGGGTTGCGGCGGTGGTGCATCGTCTCGATGGTCTTGCCGAGCTGGGCCAGGCAGGTCGTCTTCCCGGTCCGGGCCGGCCCGGACAGGATCAGGCCGCAGCGGCCGGCGTCGGCGTGCCGGTTCAGGTACTGGAGCCGGCGTCCCTCGGTGATCACCTGCTGGATAGTCGACGTGGCCACCGTCAGCAGCCTCGCGTGGTGGGCGAGCCGTGCCTCGTCATAGCCGAGCCGGGCATCGTCGTCCAGGAGCTTCCAGGCGGCCTCGGGCAGCAGGTCCGGGACGGCGGGACGGTCCGCGACGAACTCGCGCCAGCCGCGCAGCGTGGTCAGCTGCCGGGCATCGCCCTCGCCGGCGGTGTCCGTGCCGGGTGCCTGGTGGCTCTCAGTCGCGGTCACCAGCGCTTGTCCGCCTCGGCGAACGGGTCGAAGATCTTCATCGGGATGACCTTCGCCAGCGGCGCGTCCTCGTCCGCAGCCCGTGGTGCCGGCCTTGCCGGGCCGTGCGGCTCAGGCTGGTCCTGGTCCCCGGCGGGGCCGGCGGCCTTCGTCCGCGCCGCCACCCTGCGGTCCCGCTTGCTCATCTTCGGCTTCTCCTGCTCCTCCGGGCCGGCGTTCGCGCGGCGCAGCAGCGCCGCGACGGCGTCGGCGATCTGCTCTTCGGTGGCGTCCCTGCCCAGGGCGCGGCGGGCGTGGTCCCAGGCGAGCTCGCCGAACGGCAGCGGTGCCCGGTCCAGGTGCCTCCAGAACACGGTGATCCAGCCGTCCGGTCCCCGGACGTGGATCCGGGAGACGTCGTAGGGGTCGTGGCGGATCTCGTGCAGGTTCTTCTTTTCCCGGATCCCGGACGGCTGCAGCCGCAGCGGGTTCAGCTCCTCGCTGTCGTAGCTGCGCCGGGCCAGCTTGATGCCGTAGGCGTTGACCGCCCGCCAGGACGCGGGCAGCAGCTCGATGTAGTCATCGGGGCCGAGCGCGACCGGCACGTATCCGGCCGCCTCGACCAGGGAGGCGTACTTCTCGTTCGGGGTGAACGCCCGCCCGGGATGCTCAGGGTCACGCAGGCCGTCATGCCGGCGATTCAGCCAGAACGCGACAAGCCACTCATCAAGGAGCTCCTGCAGTTCCGGCATCGACCACAGCGGCTGGTCCTCGACGTGCCGGCCGCGGCGGTCCGGGCTGCGCCCGGCATAGCCGGACGCGAACTGGCAGAATAGTGAGGCAACCGACCCGAAATAGCGCTCGATGTGGCCTTTCTCGGCTCCGCTGCCCAGGTGGGCGGGCTGGATCGAGATGCCCAGGTGCCGGCAGGCGGACCGGAACGCGGCCGACACGAACACGCTGCCGTGGTCAATCACGATCGTGTCCGGAACGATCACCGGCCTGGCCGCGGCATGCTCCAGCCGCGCGTCGATGTCCAGCAGCCGCTCATACGGCAGCACGGAATGCGCCATCTTCAGGGCCTCGGGCCAGCCCGGCCGGGCCGGCTCCGGCGTGAGGGCGCGGGCCAGCAGCACGCTCGCATCGACGGACTTCGTGGTCGGCCGGAGCACCGCGGCGGGCACCACCCGCGTGGCGACGTCGATCATGCCGGTCAGCTCGACCCGGCCGGGGACGCCGTCGTCCAGCAGCACCAGCACGTCCAGCGGGGTGGAGTCGATCTGCACCACCTCGCCCGGCGCTGCTGCGGGCAGTGACCCGAACATGCCCTCCGGGCGTCCCGCCAGCGACCGGCGAGTCGATGCCGGCCCGGTCGCCTGCCGGCCGTGCGACAGCGTGCCGAACAGCCGGTAGAAGGTCCGGTCCGACGGCACCGGCCCGGCATAGCCGGCGCCGGCGAGGATCTCCCTCGCCCGCCAGATCACGTCAGCCGGCCGTCCGGGACGAGGCCTGCGCCGTCTCGCCGATCGCCTGCCGCATCGCGGCCGCGACCTGCTCGTCAGCCCGGCCGGCGGGCCGGGACCGGCGGGCCAGCCGCCGGTCGGCCAGGCCGGGCAGCCCGTAAGCCTCCCACCGCTGGCGGCGGTGCTTGACCGTGCTGGCCGGAACTGGCCTTCCCTCGGCCGACAGCTCGGCGGCCTTCGCCTTCTCCCGCCCGGTCAGGCTCGTGCGCCCAGGGTCGTACTGCGGCCTCGGCCGCGTCCCCGCAGGGGCGTCCGGCCGCAGCCCGTAGACGACCTCGGCGATATGCGCCTCCCACCAGGCGGCCTCCTCGACCGCGGCGGCGGGCAGCCCCTCCAGCCCGGTCTCCGGCCGCGGGCCTCGCGGCGAGGCCGCGGAAGGGACCTCGAACCGGGCACCGTCGGCCAGTTCGGCCGCAGTGACCGTCCGCACCGTGCCCTCGTCATCAGCCAGCCGGACCCGCGTTCCGGACACGCTGACCACGACGTTCGGGACACCGTCAGCCAGGACCCGGTCGCCGGCCCCTACCCGCCGGCGGCGTGCGCCGCTCACGGCGTCCCGCCCGCGCGCACGACCGTCGCCATGCCTAGCGGAACCGAAAGGTCAGCCGCCAGCTGCCGCTGCCACATCAGGTGGAACAGCACCGGCAGCACCCGCAGCCGGTCCCCGGCCAGCTCCGCCCCCTCGAACAGGCCCCGCCCGCCCGCGAACGCATCCAGCAGCACCGCCGCGATCCCCGGCACCAGGCACCGCCGGTGCCGGTAACGCGACAGCCACCGCACGTTCGCGACCAGGACCGGGTCCAGGTCCCCGGACCTGCGGTACTCCCAGCCAGCTGTCCCGCATGCCGCCGCGGTCACCGCGAACGTCCGCGCATCCCGCTCCGGGATCCGGTCATCAGGACGGACATCCACGACCACCCCGGTCCCGTCCCGCAGGCGGGCGAAGAAATCCGGCGCATGCCGGCGGGCACGATCACCATCATCGCGCCAGCGCAGCCAGAACGGCTGCGACGACACCGCCCCCACCGCCGGGTCGAAGTCCATCAGCATCAGGTGGTCACGCTCCAGCCACGACTCGAACCCGACATGGCTGCCCGTCGTCGCGAAGTACCACCAGCCCGCGAAACTCCGCAGCCCCTTCTCGAACCGGAACGGCCGCACCGGCGGCACGTCCTCGAACCGCACCCCGATGCATGATGCCAGCGGGCCACGCTCCCAGGTGCCGTCAGCAGCCCGGAAATCCAGGGTGAACCGGGTATCCGCGGCACCCGCAGCCGCGACAGCAGCACTCGACACCCGCCCGCCTCATCATCGCAACGATCAGGAACGGGCCAACTCTACTGACAAAAACAGCAGACGGGCCGCATTAATTGGCAGAGGGCTGACTTATTTGGCACGGGACATCCTCGCCGTTGACGCAAAGCCCACAGCGATAGACTATCAACGTGAGTTTGCGATGCCCAGCCGGTGCCAACAGCAGTCCATCGCTGTCCAGAGTCTCCTGGTATGAGAGGAACCTGGACAGAGCCGCCGTCTCCGCACTTCCGAGCAGTGGCCTCCACTGCTCTCCACAGATTTCGAGGAGGCCGGATTTTCTACCATTTTTTCTACCAAAAACGCACTCGGCCGCACCTGGAAACGCGAAAGTCCTTGCATAACAGGACTTCTACCAGTATCTTACGTAACAGTAGGACGGAGCTTCCCAAGCTGACAGTGCGGGTTCGATTCCCGTCACCCGCTCCACGTATTACCTGGCCATCCGGTTGCTTCGGTTCTCTGTTCGATTTGCTGCCAAGGTTTCGGTCTGATGCTGCTCAACGCTTCTATGGAGACTATCTTCCCTGCTCAGAGTCATAACTCGGACGGGGGTACGCTCTTTTGTAGCGCATGATGTAGACGCGTTCGACTGCTGTTTTCTACCAAGATTTCTACGGAGACGGACCCTGAAGCCGGATGCGGGTCAGGAGATCCCTGGTGGAGTGGGTGTCCGTACGTCCGTTTCGAACTGAAACATCCAGCTTCCTCGGCTGGCCGTGCGGGTTCGATTCCTCAAGTGATTCCAGGGCAAAGCAAGGCAGCCTGCCGTCGAGACCGTGAGGACTGGCCGTGCCTGCGGTCGATGCGCAGTTACCATTGGTGGCGTGGAGATCCGAGCGTTCGAGACGGCTGACCAGGCGGCCGACAGCGCTGCCGGCATGCTGGCCGACGGCCAGCCGCTGAGCAGGCTCTGGCGCTATGTATTCGCCCAGATGCTGGACGACTACGCGAGCGTCCTGCGCCATGCCGGGACCCCGGCTGCCGCCGGGATGTGGTCGGCTGCCCCGAGGGGCACGGGGGACGGCCGGGTCGATGCCGCGTTCGCCGCGATGGCCGAGTACCTGGCGCGCAGGGACGGGTGGGCCGTGCCAGCCTGGGCGGCGCTGCCTGAGCGCGAGGCGTGGCCTTGGTGGTTCGTCACGGACCTGCGCGGCCTGCACCCGCGCGCCCTGGTTGAGTCGCCGTCATCTTTCCGCCGTCGCGGTGTCTTCATCACCAGCGGGGCACTTGACCGCGCATGACTGTCGGCCTTGGCCGGGAGGACATCCGCTCCCTCCTAGACGACCTGTCTGCGGAACTGGCAGCCCGGGGCGCGCGAGCTGAGCTGTTTTTGGTCGGCGGCGCCGCCCTGGCAGTCGCCTACGACGCCACCCGGGCCACGCGGGATCTCGACGCGGTATTCATCCCCACAGACGTTGTCCGGCAGGCCGCAGCCACCGTGGCCGAGCATAAGGGACTAGCAGAAGACTGGCTGAACGACGCGGTCAAGGGCTTCCTTCCCGGACCCGACCCGGACGCGCAGCGCTTCTACGCAAGCGACTCCCTGATCGTTGACGTCGCGTCCCCCAGGTACCTGCTCGCCATGAAGCTGTTCGCCGCCCGCGCCGAGATCGACGCCGACGACATTGCCCTGCTGTACCGCCAGCTCGGCTTCACCACCGTAGACGAGGGCCTGGACCTAGTCGAGCAGGCCTACCCCGGCCGGGCCATCCCGCCCAAGGTGCGGTTCCTCCTCACCGAGATCGTGGACTCACTACACGACTGAATCCGCCACAACAGGCGGCTACCGACGGCGCCGGCAACTCGCGTACGCATGTACTGAGGCGGCTCCCTGCCGATTATTCGCGACTGTCGGCTGAGGAACCTTTGCTGCAAGTGAGCGCAGATCCTCTATTCGGCGCTGGCGAGCAGTCCCCAGGCGGACGCACCCCGCCGCCATCGCGTCGATGCTCCGGGCGGCAACGCAATCCGCTCCGTGCACGGCAGCACCCCTGGCAGGCCCGCCCCCGCCGTAACGCCCGCGATCTTCTATAAGGGAAAGAACACTGGGTTACTGCCTGCCCAATGGACATATTCCGCTGTCTCCTGTTCCGCCTCAAGGGGAAACGGGAAACAGAAGAATGCTCATTGCCAGGGCGGCGGACATGACGCATGCGCGTAAGCGTGACTTCCGACTTTAATGGGTGGCCGCGCGGCGGGCTCTTGTGACGACAGCAGACGCCCCTTTCGGTGAAGAGCTCCGGAAAAGGCGCGCCACAGCTGGCATCTCCCTTACTCGGCTCTCCAGCATGACCTTCTATAGCAAGGGATTCCTCAGCAAGGTGGAACGCGGGCTGAGGCCCGCGAGCCGTGAGCTGGCAAGGATTTGCGACACGGCGCTGGGAGCGGACGGCCAGCTAGCTGCCCTCGCTGGCGGCGCGGGCGGGCACGAGGCGGAGGCGAGGGGAACGCAGTCACGCGAGGGAATGACGGCTGCCCGCGGAAAGGTAAGCAGGCGTCGGCTCATAGAGACGGGGCTGCTAATCATCCCCGCCTCCCAGATCAGGGAGACGCCAGCGGTCGGCCAGATCGACGACTCAACGCTGACGGGAATATTCCGGCCGCTGTTCGACCATTTCCGCAGGATCGGCCAGGCCACCAATGCTGCCCTGCTGCTGCCCGTGGTGAGCGCGCAGGCGCGGGCAGTTCGCGAACTCGCCCGGGGATCCGGCCCGCATACACGCCGGGACGTACTGCAACTGGCGGCGCGGTACGCCGAGTATGCCGGCTGGCTCGCGCAGGAGGTCGGCCTGGATGAGTTGGCTCTGCAATGGACTCGGCAGGCCTGCGAGCTGGCCATCGTCGGCGGTGATCCCGAGTTCGCCAGGTATGGCCTTGTCCGCCATGCGCTCATCACGATGTACTGCGGCGACGGGACGCGGACCATCGAACTGGCCCGCCAGGCCCAGGACGGCGTGACCTCGCTCAGGATCCTTGGCCTCGCCGCTCAGCGGGAGGCCCAGGGACATGCGCTCAGCGGCGACTACGACTCCTGCATGCGTGGCCTCGACCGTGCCCAGGCGCTGCTCGCCAGCGATATCGGCGATGCCAGCCGCCCGGTGATCGGCACGTCGGCCTTGGCTAACCCCGCCGCTCTGACAAAGGGCTGGTGCCTCTACGACCTGGGCCGCCCGCAGGCCGCCGCTGACGTGCTCGACCGCGAACTCGCGACGCTACCGAAACAGGCAGCGCGCTCACGGGCCCGTTTCGGTGCGCGCCGCGCGCTCGCCTATGCCGCCGCGGGAGAGGTGGACCATGCGTGCCACCTCACCACTGGCCTGCTGGACTCCGGTGCGGGACTCGGCTCGGCCACCATCGGCAAGGACCTCCGCCACCTCGCCCAGGCACTGCAGCGGCATCCGAAGAACCGCTCCGTCCGGGATCTGTCCCCCAGGCTCTGGACGGCGCTAGGAACTACCATCGCCTGACCCCGCTCAAGGAGAGCGCTATGCCCGAGGTCTTCCTTAACTACCGTACCGGCGACGGAGAGGCGGTTGCCGCCCTCACCGATTCCCTCCTGTCCAGTCGCTTCGGCGCGGACAAGATCTTCTTCGCCCACAGGTCCCTTGACCCCGGAACGCGGTTCCCGGTAGCGCTCATCGACGAGGTGCTCCGCAGCCGGGTAGTCCTGGCCTTCATGGGACAGAACTGGCCGCACGACCGACGGCTTCGCAACGAGGACGATTTCGTGCGCCGGGAGATTATGGCCGCGCATAGCGCGGAGATCCCGGTGATCCCGGTCCACACAGACCGGCTCGCGCCCCGCCTCAGCGCCCAAGAGCTGCCGCCGGAGCTCGCATGGCTTGCCGAGGTCAACTCGCTCCGTCTCGATGTCAAGGACTATGCATCAGGCGTCGCCCGCATCGGGGATGACCTCGCGGGCTTGGTGCCCACCTTGCATGCCGCCGACCAGTCCCGCGCGGGCGGGGACGGCACCACGACGTACACCGCCCGCGACAGGGCGCAGGTAGGGGTAATGGGAAACAACGCCACGGTGAGCGGCGGAATCCGCTTCGGAGTCCCCAACCCGGCAAAAGCCACCACGACATCCGCCAGCATCTCGCCGACTTCTCTCGGCAGGCTCGCATCCGGCCTGCTGCAGGAAGCCTTCCGCGTGCTTGTCGGCTTGGCCACCGGGATCACGACGGTCATCACGGCCATCCGGGGCCTGTCATGACCGCGTCACCCGGCCCTGAGAGCTACACCGCCCAGGACAATTCCCAGGTGGCCGCCATGGGGGATCACGCGAGCGTGGACTCCGTCTTCTTCGTCAACGGCGGCCAGCTGGTCTACAACCCAGGTGACACGCCTCGGAGGAAGTACGAGGTCGGGGTCAGGAGCCTGAAGGGTGGCCAGCCACAGAAGGCCCAGGAACTCATATCGGAGGCTATGACGGACGGCCCCGTGAGTAGCGAGATACTCTTCTACTGGCTTGTCGCCATGGTGAGCGGCCGTGTCGTCCAGGAGTTCACCCCGCAAGAGGTGGTACAGCTCAGGTCGTGGCGGCACGCGTGCACGCTACTCCCCGGAGACCCCTGGGCAGATGGCGTCCGGTTGCTCTACCAGCTCCTCGACTCGGCGCTGCTTTCTCTCGCCTCCCATGCCGGGCATGCGGAGCCGCCGCCTGACATGTCGGTGATAGTCAAGGAGATTGACGGCCTCAGGCGCGAGCAGCGTGACATGATCTGGCCCCACCTGGACATCTTCCTGACCGGCGGGCTCCTGGACGAGACCTGGCAGGCCGCCGTCCAGGACGCGGGGAAACGCCGGGTCGACAACCGCCGCCGGGGATGTGCCTGGATGTTCTTCCACCCGGATCCCGCAGAGGTACAGCTCCCCCCGGTCGATTCAGAAGAGCCAGGCATCCGTAGCCGGGTGGTAATGTACGCCAGCGCATGGTGGCTGGCCCTGGTGGTCGGCTATCTCGGCTACGAGCTGCTGTCAGCGTTCGCCTGGGCCGGGCTGGCCGGGCTTGCGGTCGCCCTCGTGAGCGGCGCCGCCGCCGCTAGGGCCGATCTGGAATGCCGCTTCCTAGCCGCACGGCTCAGCCAGAGGGATCAGCAATTCCACGCGCGCCCCGCATCCGGTGCCAGCCCGCCGGCCGATGAGCTAGCGCGCAAGATCGATAGCCTGTTCCAGAAGTACGCCGACAAGTACGCACCAGACGACGGTAGCCAGGCGAGCTGGGAAACCGCCATTGCCGGGATCCGAGCATGGTACCGGGACGAGCTCATCGGAATCTGCCGAAACAGCGGGATCCCCGCCAGTGAGGTCCGCAGGGTGGCCTGGCTGGCCGGCTACGAACTCCGTCAGCTGAAACAGCAGTGGTCCCGCGGGGCCCTGCTGGACTACAGGCGGCTGCTCCTGCCGCGACCAGGCGCGGTAGCGGTCCGCTGGATCGGGCCGGCAGCCACGACCGCCGGCCTCGTCATGGCCCTCATCGCGCTAGGGGCGCACCCGGTGGTCGACGTGATCACCCTGCCCAGCTGCGTGTGGGCCTGGCGGTGCTGGCTGCGCGTCACGCTGGCACGCAGGACACATGCTGCCGACTGCAGCGAGCACCACCAACGGCAGGCCGCGATCAACGCAGACCGCAGCCAATGGGAGGAGAGGCTGCGATCCCGGCCCACCGATGACGAGATGGCCACCTGGCTCCAGTACGACAAGACGGTCTTGATCGGCCAGGCACTAACCCACTTCCAGATCCCACGCAGCCGGCTGCGGCCCATGCGATCACGGAAGAACGGGGCACAGGGGGCAGGCGCGGTGAGGTGGCCGGCGGGCTGCCCCGGTACGACCGGTACGTGTTCAAGGTGTTCCTTATGTCCAAGGACGGGGTCCGGCATGTGGAGGCAAGCCTGAAGTTCCTCTCTGGCGGGCCAAGCATCTACAGGCGGACCAGCTTCCGGTACGACTCCATCGTCTCTGCGCAAGTCTCACGGAACGGACGGGACGGCCAGAAACTCGAACTGAGGCTGAAGGCGGGAGACATGATCACCATCCGGGACTCTGTCCCCAGCGCCGACGCCAACCCACAGGCCCAGGCTCAGCCAGACGAGGACGATCCCCCGCTAGCCGCGTCCAGCGTTACCAACATCCTGCACCTGCTGGAAGGGGTCGCGGGCGAGGGCCGAGACTGGTTCCGAAATCAGGAAACCGCGGGCAGGAGCAACGCCCGCACTGCCGCAGGCCGACCTGCCTGACGTTCATGCGCGGGACCGGCACAGATAGTCGTGGACCCAAGGCGGGTACCTCTAGCCGCGTGGCTTGACTGCGCTCGCTCGCGGGTTAAGAATATTCTTAAGTATGGTACCGGGCCGTCACCATGGGGGAGGCTCGCACGGACTGGGAGATCCTGATGACCACCGAGGTCGAGTCGTTCCTCGATGACCTGTACGAGACCGACCGGGCCAGTCACCGGCTGGTGAACCAGGCGATCCTGGTCCTGGAGCGCAACGGCCCGGCCGAGGGCAGGCCGCTGGTGGACTCCATCACCGCCTCGCGGATCGCGAACATGAAGGAGCTCCGGCCGCCGTCGTCGGGGCGCAGCGAGATCCGGATCCTGCTGGTGTTCGACCCGTGGCGGTCAGCGGTCCTGCTGGTGGCCGGGGACAAGTCCGGGCAGTGGGACAAGTGGTACCGCGACGCGATCCCCCGCGCCGAGCAGTTGTATGAGGATTACCTTGCCGAGCGCAGGAAGGAGGCGGGCACATGAGTAGCGTGTCCCGCTGGCGCGACTCCGGGCACCTGGAGCGCGCTGTCGAAACCGCAGGCGGCCAAGACGCGTTCGACGACGCCGTCGGAGCCATGCTGGATGACGCCCGCGGCTGGCGATTGGCCGAGATGCGCAAGCGCCGCGGCCTGACCCAGGAGCAGGTCGCGACCCGCATGGGCGTGTCCGTCGCCCGGGTCTCCCAGATCGAAAGCGGCAACGTCTCCACCCAGGACGTCCTCAACCGGTTCATCACCGCCCTCGGCGGCACCCTCAAGCTCATCGCCGACTTCGGCGACGAGCAACTCAAGATCGCCTGAGCAGCAACCCCCGTGCCGGGCGCTCCCTGAGTCCGCGAAATGCGCAACCCGTCGGCGTAGTACGTGGACATGGTCGTTCGGCATCCGCCTGCGCACCAACGGCTCCCTGACCTTCCGCATCCAGGAAGGCAGGTCATCAACGGCCGCGCGTCGGCTCGCCTTCGTTACCGCGCACTGAAGTGCCCCACTTGCCACACAGGCCTCAGGAACTCGACCGGAACGCTCCTTGAGGCACGCCAGACCAAGCGAGAGGCCAATATCCCCACAGTTTCCCCACAAATTCGAGGCGACCCGCAGGCCTTCTCGACATATTCTGCTGAAAACCGGACATGAACACAGCCGCTTAGGTGCAGAATTGGAACATTCGATCGAGCAGTCAGGGGCGGGGTCGAACCGCCGACCTTCCGCTTTTCAGGGGGTCTATCGTAAATGACCCTCGCCTGCACCCTAGGCCCAGTCAGCCCTTTCACCTGCACAAAGGCGAATAGTGGCTTCCATCAGCTCCTACTACCACTTTAGCATCCGCGCCAGATTGTGCCGTGAAGTGCCGCCTTGTCCGTGGGCTTTTTGTGGGGGACGCCAGCGCGGACCCGGACTTGTGGGGATTCTGTGGGGACGCGGCTGCCCAGGAAACCGTGGTGGTCCTGGACGGCACCGGGGCGGATGACCGCAGCTTGCCGCCGAGGCCACGCCCGCCGCTTACCGGCCGGCTGGGGTGAACCCATCATCCCCTGCGACCGCGTCATGGCGAGGGACCGGGCTGCTGCCCGGCGATCCGCCGGCCGGGATGCGGGTGATCGTGGCCGGCCGCCCGAATCCCCCGGTCCCTGACGACGTGCCGGACTGGCACCCGCTGCGGCGGCGGCCCGCTCGATCACCGATCAGAAGGGCCAGGCGCTCGTTCTGGCTGAAGTGGCGGAGGCGCTTGCCCGGGTCGGCCAGTGCCAGCAGGCCGCCGCCATGGCCATGCAGGCCGAGGCCGCGGCCCAGAAGATCACCAGCCCGGATAACCAGGTGAGCGCCCTGAGTAATGTCGCGGAGGCGCTCGCGCGGGCCGGTCAGCGCCAGCAGGCTGAGGCCGTGGCTCGCTCGATCACCGACCCGGACTCCCAGGCTCACGCGCTGGCCAAAGTCGCGGCGGCGCTGGCCCAGACCGGGGAGCACGAGCAGGCCACAGCGCTGGTTCCCCGGAACGCCCACCCGTACTCGCAGGCCAGGGCGGTGATTGATGTCGCAGCCGCGCTGATCCGGGCCGGGAAACACCAGCAGGCTGAAACGGTGGCCCGCTCGATCACCGACATGGACTTCGAGGCGATGGTCCTGGCCGAAGTCGCGGTGGCGCTGGCCGGGGCCGGGGAGCACCAGTGGGCTGTCACCATGGCCGCCCAGGCCGAGGCAGCGGTCCATTCGACGACCAGCCCGGAGGCTGAGGGGAGAGTCCTGGCGGAAGTCGCGGTGGCGCTTGCTGGGGCCGGGGAATATGAGCAGGCTGAAGCGCTGGCCCGCTCGATCACCGCCACGTTCGGCGGGTGGCAGGATAGGGAGCGTGCCATGGCCGGCGTCGCAGTGGCCCTGGCCCAGGCCGGGGAATATGAGCAGGCTGAAGCGCTGGCCCGCTCGATCACTGAACCGGACTACGAGGCGATGGCGCTAGCTGAAGTCGCGGTCGCGCTGGCCAAGGCCGACCAGGGGCGATCCGCGGCTCGAGTGACTGCAGCGCTCTGTGCCATGGGGCAGTGGCGAAGCGCACTGCTGCCTGCGCTCCTGCTCGCACCTTCGGCGTCCACGACACTCGCCCACGCCCTAGTTACGGGCTGCTGTCACAGGGCTTAACAGCACAGTCGCCGGTCAGGATTACCTGTTCTGCGCGCCTTCGCTGATAGACGCCCCGGCTACTGTCGCCGCGCATAACGGCGGCTACGGGCGCGCCTCCACCGTCGCTGTCGTGCTAAGTAGTCGCCGGCCGCCACCGGTTGTCAACGTCGGCTGCGGGAGCTATCCCAGAGGAACCTGGACACAGCCGCCGTCTCCGGGCTTTCGAGCAGTAGTCTCCACCACCCTCCACAGATTTCGCACATCCTGGATTTTCTACCATTTTTTCTACCAAGAACGCACTCAGACGCACCCCTGGAAACGCTAAAGTCCTTGTATAACAGGACTTCTAGCAATATCTTACGTAACAGCAGGACGGAGCTTCCCAAGCTGACAGTGCGGGTTCGATTCCCGTCACCCGCTCTCCATGTTACCTGGTCAGTCGGCTCTTTCGAGTCTTTGTTTGATTAGATGCCGGACTTCTCGGCCCTAGCGTTGAGTGGGCTTCTCCGGGGAGTGTTTCGCCTGTTCAGGACTATAATTCGGCATAGTTACGCTTTTATGTAGCACGTAATGGAGCCGCATCCGTCTTCGGTTTTCTACCAAGATTTCTACCAGGAGAGACCCCGCAGTCGGCCGCGGATCACAAAGTCCCTGGTGGGACGGGTGGCGATACACCCGTTTTGAACCGAAACTTCCAGCTTCCTCGGCTGGCCGTACGGGTTCGATTCCTAAGGTGATCCCCGGGTAAGGGCAGGGCCGCGCCGTGCGACCGGCGACTGCGCCGGTCCTAGCCCGCTGGCCGCGTCCGTTGGGCAACGGGGACGGGACATTGACGACGGGATGGGCGGGGTGTCGTGGTCAGGTCTATCCGATCCAGTTGCGCGTGGCGCGGCTGATGCGGGCCGCGATGCTGCTGATTAACGGCGGGTGTTCAGGGGAACCGTCAATGCGATCAGCGGCCTAGTTCAGAGATGACCTTCTCTAGGTCGCCGGCCACGTCTTGCTCGCGGTTGAAGCCACGCGAGTGGATGATCCTGACTGCCCCGCGGGCGGTTTCCAGGTCGGCCTGGGACGCCCCAGGTATGAGGGACTCCAGGTCAGTCAGGTCCTGGTTGCGTCCCGCTAGGATCTTCAGGGCGATCAGGTGCCCAGTGGTCGCGACAGGAGCGGACAGGCGCGGGAGCACTTCAATGAGGGTTGCGGCCGCCACGACCTCGTCCTCGATGCCTGAGCTGGCGAACAGCAGGTCTACGACGACATCGGAGTCGCCTCGCTCAAGTCGCACGCCGGACAGGCGTTCCACGTACTCCTGCTCGATGATCTCCGCGGGCTGGTAGCCGCGAGCGCGCAGTCGGTGGACGACGTCCTCCGCTTCGGCGTCGCTGGCCACGGCGACTGCGAAGTCGAGGTCCTTGGTGAACCTTGGGGTCGAGCGTACCGAGATAGCGAAGCCGCCAATGAGGGCCCAGCGGGCCTTCAGGCCGCTCAGGTCTGCGATCGCCCTGCGAAGTGCCGACTCAATGGGCGATGCCATGGCCTCGGTCTCTCGAGGGCAGCCGCAGCCTGCTGTCACGGGGAGGGGAAGTCAGCCAGGCGCGCACCAGCGCGTCGATCTCAGCTCGGCTGGCGTCCGGGTGCTCCCGCCGCATCCGCTGGCGGTAGAGGCTAACCCCGAAGTCGTGCATGTCCAGCGCAGAACGCAGGCGCTCAGCCTCCGGCGTCCACCTGTACGCTCCGCGCTGCGCCGCTGCCCGGTGATCACCGAGGCGCCTGAAAACCTGGCGAAGCACGCCTGCTCCATACACGTTTTCATGCTACCGGAGGCTGGCCCTAAGGCTCCGTGTGATACGACGTGTCCTCAGCATGCGGTCCACCAGGCGCACCGGACGGCCGGTACCGCCGCCTGCGTCGGCTTGACGGGCAACCGGATCGGCCCGACACCAGCCACCTCAAGGCGCAACACGTCCGCGGGCAGGCTCACCTGCCCGCTGAAAGCCCGACCTTGCGGGCTGCCAACGGCTCGACGCCCAGCGCCCGGGCGATAATCTCGTCGTCGCTGTTCGGCAGCCTCACGTGACCGGGGGGATCAAACAGCAGCTCGATCCCACAGCTGTTCAGATTCCGCTGCTACACGGCCCAGTACGGCGTCGCCCGGGTCACCGTCCGCTGCGTGGTCGCTCTTAGAGCCTGTTGATAAAGCTGCTTGCTGGGCGGGGCGGGGTCGCTCGCCTCCCCAGCGGGCGAGCTGGGACTGTCCGGTTTCGTACCTGGCGAGGCGTTTGGTCATGATGAAGACGGTGGCCCACCAGACCATGGCCTCGTGGTGCTGCGGGCGGCGCTCGTAGTCGCGGCAGAGCCGGCGGTAGCGCATGAGCCAGCCGAACGTGCGCTCGACAACCCGGCGCCTTTTCACGATCTGGAACGAGTGCGGGCTGGTCCGCTTCACGATTTCGATCGTGATGCCGGCGGTCACGGTCATGAACTCGCGCAGCGGCGGCCCGTCGTAACAGGCGTCGGCCCACATCAGCCTCAGCGTGGCGAACAGCGAGGCCAGGCGGACTGCCAGCAGTCTCGCGCCGGCCTTGTCGCTGACGGAGGCCGCGGTCACGATGACGGCCAGCAGCCAGCCTTCCGTGTCCACGACGGCATGCCGGCCCCGGCCAGTGATCTTCTTGCCCCCGTGGTAGCCACTCGTCGCCTTCCCCACGGTGTCCGCGCACTTCACGATCTGGGAATCGATCACGCAAGCGGACGGCTCCCGGTTCCGGCCATGCCGCTCGCGCAGCAGTCCGCGCAGCCGGCCCGCGAGCCTCTCCGGCAGGCCGCGCGCACTCCATCGCTCGTAGAACGCATAAACCGGCGGGAAGTCAGCCGGGAGGGCACGCCACTCGATCCCGTTCCGCACGACGTACGCGACCGCGTCGCACATGGCCCGCAGGCCATGCACCATCGGGCGGCCCTGCGCTCGCACAAGCTCCCTCATCACCTCCCTGGCCAGCGGCTCCTGCACAGCCCACTGCGCATCGGACAGGTCGGACGGATAGCGCGGCACGCGGTCACGGCACAGGCACCCTTCACTCGAACAGGTGGCAATCCGCGCCGCCGCAAGGTAGACAGGCATGCAGGCCCTTGGCGGTGGAGATGACTAGACACCTTCTCGCTACCAAGGGCCGCCTTCGTCGCGCCCGCCACACCGGCAGATAGTAACCACAACGATACGATCGGGCCCATCCTGCCGCTAAGACCCCTTTGCCAACAGGCTCTTAGCTTAGGACGTAGGGAACCACTGGTTATAGGAGCGGCCGTCGGGGCCGGTCCAATAGTCGGGGCCGTTCGTCGAGTGGCCGATCATGATGTTGGCGGCTTGACTCGGCGACTCGAACAGGGCATCGCGGGTGAGGATCAAGTATTCCCCGGAAGGAACCAATCCCAGGGAGTCACGTAGGTTCCGCCGGAGGAGCAACTCCGAGGTTCTGAGAGACGACTTGTCCTCTAGGCCGGCCATGGAGCCGGCGCTCACCAGGAACCCGTCATCGCATCGGCGACCCCGCGCCGCGTGCACAGTCTCGATGAGCAACCGGAACTCCGGTTCCGAAGGCCACGGGGCCCAGGGCACCGTGCGTTCAGGGGATGCCGCTCCGCCGGGCGCGAGGATGCGCTCGACTTCCGGGGCCAGCCAGTTGCCGTCCCGCAGGACCTTGGCTACGTGCATGACACCTTTCCCAGACGGCAAGCCCATCTCCGTGAGCCTGCGCCGGACACTGCCGCTGAGGTCCAGCACCGCCGCGTAGACGTGACCTGGCACATTGGCCAGGTGGTTGTCCCAATCGGAGGCTATGTCGTCGATTCGGTCGTCGCCAAGGCGGCGCATGACCATGTGAGCGATGACCAGCCTGCCGAGGGTGGCCACGGACTTGCTGCGCTCGGTGGGTGTAGCAGCGACCTGATCGAGGGCCTCGGTGACGAGGCGCAGTGCCTGCACTCTCCGCCAGACCTCGACCGCCGTGACCGCCTCGCCCAACAGCTTCCGGTAGGCCGGATCCCGAGTAGTAGCCCAGAGCGAGGCGGTGTCCCGCGCAACCTTCATCAGTGCACTGGCTTCATGGCGCGCACAAGCCATGGCGATCATCGCCTCCTGGACTGAACAACCCTTCTCCCGGGTGGGTATGGGGTCGTCCGTGCGGATGGCGTAATCCATGCCCCAGGTAAGGGCAAACTCGTCACGCAGTCGTTGCTGCGCGTGGTCCATGGCCACGAGATCGCGGGCGGCCATCTGGTTGGAGCGGTTGGTCGCCCGGGCGACCCGCGCGCCGAACCCGACTGGCGCGTGGTCCAGTCGGACGAAGCGGATGGGAACCTGGGCCTTCTCGACTGCGGCCCGGTTCACCTTCAGCGCTCGGCCGATACTGTCGACGGTCTGCGCGCCGTTCACGACCCGCAACCCGAAGAAATCATGCAGTACTGGCCCTTTCCTATTTCCGACTCCCTTCCACTTGTTGCATAGCGCGGTGACTCCAACGTGGAAGTACCAGAAGTTCTCCGGTTCCTCAAGCAGGCAGCGGACGATCTCATCATTGACTTCGCTATCTTTGATCGCCGTCCGCACATTATCGTCGAGCAGGTCCTTTCCATGTTCTAGGTACCAGTCGCCGAGTTCGGCGGCATTGATCGTTCCTTGCAGGGACAGATGATCTTCACGAATGCGACTGTCGTACGCCACTGAGGCTCGGACCTGGACCCCGCGGTCACGCCCCGCACCGCGCCATACCTCGTCGGCGAAGTCGGTGAAACTCAGGAAGCGGCAGCTGACCTCGATTTCCTTCTCAAGGAGCGGTTCCAGCTCTCGATCGGCTTCAATTCTGGTATTGGAAGATACCGGGTTAACGCCACTTGAAGCGAATACTAGCTCGAATCGCGTGCTCGTCTCACCGTCCAGCAGCGGGTCGATTTCATGGAGGTGATTCCGTAGCAGGTTGTCCGCATGCAACTCTCGGCCGATGAGCTTCTTGAAGCCGGCAAACAGTTCTCGGACCTCGTCGACCTTATAGCTATGGACGCCGCTCGCTGACCACTTCGCTTGGACCAGGTAGATCGTGGGTGCGGGGGAAGGGGCGCCGGCGATGGCGAAGCCGTCGATGCCGTCGTCGTTGAAGTAGTCGGTCACTCGCTTGGCGGCTTCGGTGTCTGAAATCCCGGAGACAAGGCGCGCGGCCATCCCAGCGAACCCGCGTGACAGAATTTGGTCTTGGGTCGGAGGAGCGCCTCGCGCGCCTAGGTGGTGCACATCGGGCACGAACCGCGTGTCGATGGCGCGGGCGAGCTGGCGCAACGCTAGCGACTGGGACGGGTGTAGCGGTGCTCGGGCCATCTGCCTCAGCTACCTTCCACGTTTCTTCCGCGCTTGACAAGCCGTCTGAAAGGCAATCTCTGCATCGACTCTAGCGACAAATGCTGACAAACAAGTGCGGAATCACAGCGAGGGTGCACGTCAGATTTGTTGAAGATGATCTTGCTTAGCGACTGACCAAGCCGAGGCTGAGTCATCCGGTCTGTCAGAGGCTCGGCGCGGTGGGCCGTGAAGCCGCCAGCCTCCAGCCGGGCGACGATCTTCGCATGCGCGGAGGCGTCGCGGCGCTTCTGCCGGATGGCCTCGGCGATGTACTCGCCTCGGCCGCCATGGGCGAACGCGGCGACCAGCTGGCCGATGGCGGGCTCATCGCCGTCGAACTCGGCCAGCAGCGCCAGCTGCTCAAGCGTCAGGTCGTAGCCCGCGCCGATGGCGGCATCCCGCGCGTCCCCGGACAGCCGCCCAGCGGCCAGCGCGGCGGTCACGGCGTCCCTGCCCAGCCCGGTGGCCTTGCGGATGCGGGTCTTGCTCGGCCCCGCGGCGCTGGCCGCGAACAGCGCATCGGCCTCCTCCAAGAGGGTCAGGTCCTTGCGGTGGTGGGTGGCGGCGTACATGTCCAGGAACTGAACGGGCGCGTCACCGGCCCGCTCGGCGGCGATATCGCAGGGCACCCCGGCCAGCCCGGCCGCGCCAGCGGCCGGTGCCCGTCGATCACCCGGTACCCCCCGCCGTCCGGCGCGACCTGCAACGGCGTCACGATGCCGAGCTCCCAGACGGACGCGATGAAACTCCTCGTCAAGCGCGAGGTCGCGCCGCACGTTGCCGGGTGCGCCTCCAGCAGGGCGACAGCGATCATCAACCGCCCGCCGCCAGCATGCTCGGGCCGGGGTGATCTGGGTTTCTCTGGCCAGAACGGTCCCTTCCGCCGCCTCACCCGTTCGGGCTTCGCCAGTCGGGGTGTCTGGAATTACTGCTGTCATCGCAGGCTCTCCTTGCCCGAACGGACATTGGAGCCAGGAGAAGCTTTTGCCTGCCACTCTTGTGAGGCGGTGGTCGCGGCCCTAATGGGTCTTAGCAGGTCACCTGTATGAGGGTGAGATTCCGTGGTGCGGGAGACTTGCTGCCTGGTAGCAGCCGGCGGGTGAGCACCCTGCGGCCCCGGACGCATAGTCCTGAGGGAAGACAGTGCCCCTGCCGGCCACCGGGGAGGCGGGACTGCTGATGGGGTGTCGTGCCCGGCACTGGCCGTGAGCACTGGTCCATTAGGGCGCTGGCGGTTCTCCCTGATGCTGCTGGTAGTCGGGACATTGAGGAAAGCAGGACGAGATTGCTGTTCATCGGCGATGACTGGGCCGAAGGGCATCACGACGTGGTCGTGCAGGACGAGGCCGGCGGCGAGCTGGCCCGGCGGCGGCTGCCGGAGGGCGCGGACGGGATCGCCCGGTTCCACGAGCTGGTCGCCTCGCGCTTCGGCGGGGACGGCGAGCCGGATCCGGCGCAGGTGATCGTGGTCATCGAGACCGACCGGGGCCCGTGGGTGAAGGCGCTGGCCGCGGCCGGGTACCGGGTCTACCCGGCCAACCCGAAGCAGGCGGCGCGGCACAAGGAGGCGGTCGCGAGCTCGGGGAAGAAGGACGACTTCTTCGATGCCGCCTGCCTGGCGGACATGGGCCGCACCCGCCGGCACCAGATGCGCGAGCTCGCGGCCGACAGCGACATCGCCGAGGCGGTCAAGATCGCCGCCCGCGCCCACCAGAAGCTCGTCTGGGAGCGGACCCGGCACCAGCTGCGGATGCGGTCGGCGCTGCGGGAGTACTTCCCCGCAGCGCTGGAGGCCTACAAGGACCTGGGCCTGGCCGGCGCGGACACCCTGGAGCTGCTGGCGAGGGCACCGGACCCGGCGTCGGCGGCGAGGCTGACCACCGCGCAGGTCGCCGCCGCGCTGAGGCGCGCCGGGCGGCGCGGCGACCTGACCGGGCGGGCCCGGGAGATCCGGGCCGCGCTGCGTGCCCCGCACCTGGGCCAGCCAGAGGTCATCGCCGAGGCGTACGCCGCCTCCGTCCGGGCCGGGGCCGCCGTGATCACCGCCCTGAACGAGCAGGCCAAGATCATGGAAGCCAAGGTGAGCGAGCTTTTTAGACGCCACCCCGATGCCGGTGCCTACCTGTCCCAGCCCGGCATCGGGGACATCACCGGAGCCCGGATCCTCGGCGAGTACGGCGACGCACCCGGCCGCTACGCCAGCGCGAAGGCCCGCAGGAACTACGCCGGGACCTCCCCGCTGACGATCCAGTCCGGCAAGAAGAAGACCGTGCACGCCCGGTACGTCCGCAACGCGCACCTCATCGATCCCCTGCGTGCCCAGGCCCTGGCCGCGCTCACCGGCTCGCCCGGTGCCCGTGCCTACTACGACGAGCTCCGCGGCAGCGACCACGACAACGAGGACGCCCTGCGCCGCGTCGCCGGGAGGCTGACCGGCATCCTCCACGGATGCCTCAAATCCGGCACGCGCTACGACGAGGCAACCGCATGGGCCCACAGGACGCCAGCCGCACGCGCCGCATGACCGCCCGCTGACCCCGCACGCCCAGCCGCCCGGTGACCGCATACCGCCAGGCGGCAGCGTCAGCATGCCCGCGTGAAGACCCGCACTCTGCCGCTTCCCCGGGACAGGATTTGACAACTTAAGCCCTGGGGTGTCTTCCCGGCCGCGAGGCGAAAGGCACCGCGACGGGCCCGGCGACCGCACACCGGGCGGCCCGGCCGGGCACGATCTCCTGCCCGCGACCGGGACCTGAAGAAACCGCGCCGGCGAAGCCGGGCCGCCGCGGTCGCGGGTCAGCAGGAGATCTGCGGAGGCTGGGGCCTTGCCGCCTGGTTGCGAGAGTGCCCGCGTGGCGCAGGCTCGCCAGGCCGACAGAAGGAAGCCGCGATGCCACGCGCGGCAGAAGGCCCAGTCCGTGCTATTTAGCACGGACGCCGCGGGCAGAACTGGGCTAGCCACCATGGCAAAGGTGGCGTCTCAGTGGAAGCCGGCGGTGAAACCGTAGGCCGCTGGTCCTGTCAACAGCCATACCGGCCAATCCGCGGGCAGTGGTGACCTCAAGTCTGGCGATCAGCTGCGAGTACCGCGCCGTTAGTGCCTGAATGATCGCCCCTGGCGGGCTGGTGCAGCGTCACTAGCGTTCTGACGATCTCGTCCTCGCCCATCCTCTTGGCCGCGAATGCCGTTAGGTCCGCCAGGCTCTCCAATCGGCCGGGTGCCGCACGGAAGTAGTCGTTCATCGTGAGCAACGCCCGTGCGAGCCGGGTCACCGGGTCGTTTTCGTCGGCGATGCGGATGAGAGGGCGGACGAGGTCGGTGAAGGCTGTCCAGGAGGTATCCGGGGTCTCTCCGGTGAGGTTGCAGTGCAGCCACCATAGGCGGGCGGTGTCCTCATCCTTGAGTGCTACCTCGCGCAGGAATTTGATGTGGTCCCTGGCCAGTGCCTCGTCGAGGCGCGCTGCGCGGAGGGACTCGGTGAACCGCTCGGCCTTCGCCGCGTCCTCACTGGTGAGGTCTAGGGTCAGCATGGCCCTGATCTCGACAGGAGACTCCTTGAGGGGGCACCAGTCCGCGAGGGGAACGGCAACCGCCTGCTCGGCGTGGAACGCGGCCTCCGGCTCGTACTCCTCGGTTTTCGCCTTGGCCATCTTGTATACCCCGGCTAGAGCCGCTGCCCTAGCCGTCCGCAGCGGCAAGGCTGCGTATTCCGAGAGGTCCTGCCGGAACCAGGTATGGCCGTGGGCGGTGAACGCGATCCCGGGCAGGCTGGTCGGCAGCCGCGCGCTGAAGTCGGCCTTCCGGGGCCTCGCCGGGCCCCAGTGGTCAGTTAGCCTGGGCATCCGTGTCCGTTTCATCGTCGGCTGGAAGGCCCGGTACCACAGGCACATCCGTATCCACGTCATGCCCGAGAATCGCTTGTGGCGGGGGCGGGGGCGGGGGCGGGGGCGGGGGCGGGGGCGGGGTGCTGGGCGCGTCGGCCTGCGGGCCTGGCAAGGTGGTCGCTTCCGGAGCCGAAGCCGGGGACGGGTGCGGGTCGCCCGTCGTGCTGGTCTCCAGCGTGGCGGCTTCCAGTGACAGGGCGGTAGCCGGGTTGGCGTGGGCAGATCCATCCGCCTGTGGGTCCTGCTCAATGGAGGCACCTGGTGCCGCGACTTGGTCGTCTGGGACGTCCGTCTTCTGGACGGCCTCCTCGCCTCTAACAGCGATTGTGAAGACCTGGCTCCAGAAGCCATCCATGTCGGGGAACCCAGGAAGCAACTGACGCATCGGATTTTTCCCGAGCACTGGCTCGATGGCCCTGCCCAGCACGGGGATCACGATCCGCGAGTTGATCGTGCCGTCAGCGGAAAGTTCCTCCCACTTCTGGAAGACGGAGATCGTGGCCTCGTAGCTGGTGTCGCTCTCGCCGGCCGAGCGCTGGAACCAGTCGATCAGGCGGTTGCGGAAGCCGGCCTGGCCGGTAGCAGGATCTGCCCGTTCGCAGAGCAGGGCCGCGCCGGCGCTGGTGGAGGCCAGTGCGAGGAATGCGTTGATGCCTGCGGTCAGCCGGTCCTTGTCGTCGAGCCATTTGGCGATGCTCTCGAGAACGGCTGCTGGATGGCGGGTCCCGATCGACGCGAGGGCACCAGCCAGCGCCGGGCTGTCCGGCCCCGACTTCTGCGCCGCCCAGCCGAGCCGCACTAGTGCCAGTCCGGGAAGCTGCTCCCCGAACTCACCACCGCATACCGCGGCGACCAGATCCGCCTGGGACCGGGAGTCCTTCGCCCAGCTGTAGAGGCTGGATCGCACGTGTGCCCCGAACTGGGGATCGACTGCTGCCCGGGACAGCAACCGCACCGCGATCGGCTGCTTGTCGCCGGTGAGATTGTCGCGCACCGCACGCAGGAGGGTGTCGTCGCGGAAGCGGACGACGATGTCGAGAACGCCTTGCGCGAGGCGCCCGGCATCATCAGGGGGAAGTGCCCCGAGTTGCTCGACGAGCCATTCCGTGAGGAGGCCACGGAGGGGCGGGTCCTCGAATTCGCGCCAGAGATACACCCGGAGCGCTTCCGCGATGCCATGGTGGACAGGGTCAAGTCGCACCCTGTCGCCGTTCGGCTTGATCCCCGCTTTGCCTAGTCGCTCCGACGCCGGGTCGTCGCTCAGGACGGCGGCGGGTCCCCGGTCCTCCTTCAACTTGCGGCGCAGGTCTTCCGACATCCGTAGCACGGACCCGCGCTGGCCGTCATCGCAGAATGCCGCCGCCCACATCAGGGTCCGCGAGCCGATCTTCTGTGTTCGTAGGGTGTCGTCGATCCAGTTGCGCCACCCCCGGTACTCGTCGGCGATCTGCTCTGGGCTGCGGAAAGGTTCCTCGATTATCGAGCTCCACGAGGCGGCGCGCATCCGCGGCCTTGGGGGCGGACAGCCAGATCTCGGCGAACGCAGGGTGATCGAGGATCGCGGTCCGCAGTTCCCCTGCCGCCGTGAGGCCGAGCTCGCGGACCGCAAGCTCGCGGGCGTCCGGTGACCGGAGCCGGACTGCGGCGTCCCCCGCGCTTTGTGCCCAGCGGCTGGCGCCAGCCTCGTCCGCCGCGATGACGACCAGGCAGATGCCCTCCTCTCGTGCCCAGTCCAGCAGCTTCTTCCCGAAATCAGCAGAGGGCGGCTTCTCCGTGGGCTCTGACATGTCAAGAAGGCACCGGCCGCCCGGCGGGGTGGGGAGGACGCGGGTACTGGGCCGATTCCACGTTGGCGCAAGCTCGTAGATGGGGCCATCGGCGCGGATTCCGCTCAGCAGGCGCAGTGCCGCGGTTCGCCGCCCGGTGCCGCGCTCGCCGGTAACGATGAGCGCGCCAAGGTATCCAAGCTTGCTGACAGCGTCTAGCCACTGCCCGCCCGGCGGCACGAACCTGCTCTCCGCGCAAGCCGCCAGGTCAGCTTCCGGCACCACGCTCACCTCGACGAAGTCTTCGCCGTAGTAGAAGACCTGAGTGTGCCCGACGAAGGCGGTTGCGTGATCCATTACGTGGACGGCTTGGGTGAAGTCGGACACTGTCACGATGCCCCGTTTTCCTCTCCGGGTTCGGATGGCCTGCTGTTGATATTGATAGTGCCGAAGTGCTGGACGTGGCCGCTGATGACGGTACTGTTCCCGCTCGCGTTGATGGTGGTGGCATGCGACGCGGGGCGCCTGACGCCGGTGCTCGTCGCGGATAGGTAGATCTGGAAGCGGGCCAGTTCGGCGCGGACGTGATCGGCATTGACATTGCCGGAGTGCGGCCCGAACTGCTCAGCGAGGCCCCGAAGGCGGTCCATGATGTCTGTGGCTGTCTTCCCAGCCCCGGCCGCCAGAGCCGCCAGGCCATCGACCTCATCTCGCCAGTCCCGGCCATCCGGCCCTTCCTCGACCTGCCACACATGCAAGGCCCGCAGTATCTGATGAGTGAGCGGGCTGATTGTACGGGTATCAGCAGTTCCCGCCGCAGAAGCGATGGCAGCCGAGACTTCCGCAAGCCGGTCCCGGAGCGGCTTTCCGGTGATTCCTTCGCGGAGCAGGTTCTCGAAGGTTTCAGGCCTGTCATGAGCTCGCGCGCGCTTGGTCAGCTCGGTGAGTTCGTCGAGGTGATCCGTGCGGCTGGGGCGCGCCGTCAGCCCGAAGAGCAGTCGCCGTGCCGCGATCTGCTCTGGCTGCCCGTCACATGCCGCGATCGCCTGCGCCATGACCTTGATGAACTCGGCGTTGCCGGCCGTGGCCTTGATGCTCCGCTTCACCTGGACCTGAATGCGCGGCTCCTCGGCAGGCGGCTCGGCGTGCCCCCAGACGACGACGTCATCGAGTGGGTAGCCCTCGTTGCTCTGCTGGAACGCGACGCGCACGACCGGCGCGTGAATGCCTACCGGGACACTTGCTCCTCGCAGGAGCCTGCACAGCAAGATCACCGCGACGTCGTACCCGTAGATGCCTCCAGCATTGCCGGTTGAAAGTGGAGAAGATAGTTGGTCCGCCACCAGACCTCGCTCACATTCCGTGCCGCCTGGTACACGATTACGTGTGCCGCTGAACATTTGAGCACGATTCGGCGGCCAAGAAAAGAGACGATACGGTCCGCCGTAACTGAGCGTGTCAACGCCTGGCGTATTGCGAATAGTTGCGATCTCTGTGGGCGGTCGGGGCAGCATGGCACTCACGAACCCACGGCAGTGTCGTGAACGGATCTCCGGCTGCTTGGCATGTACCTCAGGTCTTGCTAACCGGCATTGGGTCAAGGCTATGGAGTGCCGTCTGCGGCTTGCCTGGGCTTCGACCGGCGCCGCAGGTCTGCTGACGGCTAGGAGGTGCGCCTTGAGCGATCGTTCTGACCGGCCGGCCGCGCGCAGGGCTAGGTCTCGAACCGCTTCGTCTTGCAGGACCCGGCGACCTCGGCCGGGATCGCGCCGCGGTGGGTCTCGGATTCGTCGAAGAAGTACATGGGGGAGACGCCGAAGAACCGGGAGATCGCTATGAGGCGTTTATAGGTCGGGTTGTCGCGGCGGTCGGCTCGCAGTAGCCAGATGTACTGGCCGGAGATGACGTCCTCTCCGGCCTCGGCGTTGATCGCGGCGGCGACATCGCCAGGCGTGCAAGGTCCCCGGTCGGCTGGGTGCACGGTTCGGAAAAGGTACTCCAGGCGAGAAGCGATCAGCCCGTCCGGTTTGGCTCGTCAGCCACGCCACCTCCTCGTCGTCGATGGAACCCCTTCCGCAGTGCAGCCTGGCGGCAGATAGCCGGCCGCAGGTACTCATACGTTTCGTGCGGACGTCTCGTACGCTGCGCCGTTAACGCCCATGGCCACGATGCGGTGCGGCCGGATGAGCATCCATGCTGGAGCGAACTCAAAGGGAGCGCCTACCCGCTGTCCGGCATCAGCGCCGCCGTCGAGGTGGGTTTCCGCGTGCCCGCGGACTTCCAGGACGCGTGGTGACGGGTCGTCTACCACGACGGCCACCTTCGGCTGGCGCTGGGCGTCGCGGAACTTCTTCGAGGTGGTCATGACACCCTCGCCGTATGCGGAGTTGGCGCCAATGACCAGCGCCTCGGCCTCCGGATCGTAGAAGACGGCGACCGGCACGACATGCGGCATGCCGTCGGCCCCGACCGTAGCAAGCCTTCCGAGTCGCTGACCGTTCAGAAACTCAATCTCGGCAACCGTGAACGTACTCATGGCACGAGCCTATGCCGCCCGTGCGGCATGCGCTTGACCTAGCCGAAGACGACGCTTAGGCGAGGTGACCGTCGTAGGGCACGGCCTTGGCGCATAGCCAGTGGCCGGGGCCGCTCACATCCGGCACACTCGGGAAAGTGCCGAACGCGCAACCGCATCCCGATGTCGTCGCTCACGGCAGCCTGGCGGCTGCACTGCAGGCAGTAGCCAGACAGCGAGGGCTTGAGGTCGGGCAGGTGGTCGCGGACGAGAAACAGCCCCTGTACCGCGCGCGAGTAGTGAGCGACGTGCCTCGCCGGGAACCTATGAGCATCCATACCCTCCGGACTGGGGACGCCATGAGGCTGTGGATGATTGGCGGCCAGAGCCAGGGCATCGAGTTGATATCCGGTATCACGGACGACCTAAGCGAGGTCGCGCGGGCCGCCGGGCTTTGGAAAGGTGGCGCGGCCATCGATGACATTGAAGGTTATTCAGCGCATTCTGTAGAAGTGTAGTCCGATGACCGCCGAGATGGTTGTGGCGAAGGTCTTGAACGGTCGCCGGTAGTCGGTGCTCATTATCCTCCAGTTCTTGAAGTGGGAGATTACCTGCTCGATCTTCCAGCGAAGCTTGTTGACGCCAATGTTGAACTCCTTCTGCCATTCGAGAAGCTCGCCACCCTGCGGCTTCTTGAACGGGGTGATCATGTCGTTGCCGACGTATCCCTTGTCGCCCATCCAGTTCCCGGGATCCACCGTCTCCAGCGCCCCGGAATCGCCGAGGCAGTAGCTGTCGTGACGGTTTCCGCTGACCGGATCCGAGGTCCATGAAAGGCGGCCGTAAATCGAGCAAGCGAGCTGAAGGTTCACGCCTGTGGTCTTGTGCTTGCCTGAGTACAGCTTCGGGTGCGCCTTCCATGACCAGCACGCGAGCAGGGTTCCGTCCACGATGTACTGCTCGTCCTCGTCCAGGTCGTCTGCCGTGGGCACGAATTCCCTCATGCACTCGGCCAGGAGTGGCGTTATCACGGATATGGCACGGCTAACGGTCGGTTGGGAGACCCCGAAGGACTCGCCTATTTCCGCCTGGGTTCGATTGTGGCGCTTGTACGTCAAGGTCACTACAACGGAGTCGTGAAGGCCAAGGCTTGGCGGCCACTTCTTCTGATCCTCAGGCACATCAGTGCACGCGACCCGCATGCAGATGTCGATTATCTCGTCCCTGTCGAATCCCGTGGTATGATACATGCGCGGCCTGTTTCTGGTTGATTGAGTGTGGTAACCCAATCCTCTCCAGAAGCAGGTCGCTTTTCATTTAGGCGCGCCGCAGCTAGACATAAATTTCACATAACGAACAAGGCCCGTGAATAACCTTCATTGAACGGCAACTGTCGTTCGTCAAGCTTCACCGACTGGCGCTCGCTGCCGAGGAAGGGCCAGCCCGGGTAGTCACTGAGCAGTGGCGGTACATCCGCGAGCAGGCAGGAAAGGAAGACTGGCCCGAACAGGGATTGCTGGTCGAAGCAGCTTACCAGGAGCCGAAACTCCGCCAGTTGTACCCGTACATGAGCCATTACTCGCTACGGTTCTCGACCACCACGGGTCAGCCGCTGTCGCCGGACTGCGTAGTAATAGAAATAGGTCCAGGGGGACCGTACTACGTCAGCGGAGACTGGCTAAAGGGACCGAACCTGGGCAACGGTCCCACGGCAGAGGAGGCGGTTGCACTGGCTGCCCGCTACCTGCCCGGCGATCTGGGGCCAGCGGTGCCTGGACCTTATCCTTGGCCCGAAGGGCAACGGCCCTACGCCGAGGACTGATTGTCTAGAGTTCACTCGTCGATCTCGTCACTATTGCCGTTCTGCCCCCGTCACGTCGCTGAACTCCCCCGTCCGACCGCCGAGACCCATCAAGAGTGGGGAGCCATCCTAGAAGAGCCTGGACGGAGCCGCCGTCTCCGGCGCTTCTGAGCAGTGGTCTCCACTGCCCTCCACGCATTTCGCCCAGCCCGGATTTTCTACCATTTTTTCTACCGAGAACGCACTCAGACGCACCCCTGAAACGCCAAAGTCCTTGTATAACAAGACTTCTAGCGGTATCTTACGTAACAGTAGGACGGAGCTTCCCAAGCTGACAGTGCGGGTTCGATTCCCGTCACCCGCTCCACGTATTACCTGGCCAGTTGGCTTCTTCGGTCCTCTGTTCGATTTGCTGCCAGGGTTCTCGGTCTGGTGCTCGTCAAGGCTCTCCCGGAGACTGTTTCTCCCCGGGCAAGGGCAAGGCAGCGCGCCGCCGCGACCAGCAACTAATGGGCGGGGAGTGGTGGTCAAGTCCCTCCGGCGTTCACCGGCCTGCATGCCGTCTCGCCACGTGGGCGGGCTGGTCAGCGCAGGAGGCCGAGGTATCGGGACAGGCTGTGCTCTACCTGTGCCATGTCGTCGCGCGAGAGGTAGTCCACGAGCTCGCCTGCGACGTAGGAGACGTCAATCGTCCGGACCTGGTCGATCAGGATCCTGGTTTCCCGTCCCGCGATGACGGCCTCCGGCCTGAACACGGATGCCTGGGCGCTGGTCGAGGTCGGGATGACGGTTACCGTGGACCAGGCGTTCTGCTCGATGCTGATGACCAGGCCGAGGCGCCGGCCCCGCTGCTCGTGCCCGCGCTTGGCGTCCCCGAGGTCGACCGGGTATACGGCGCCGCGGATCATGCGCGGTCCTGCGGCCTGGCCGGCACGGTAAGGCCGGTGCCGGTAATCCGGATGCTGCCATCGGCGTCGTACTCCCACGCGTCAGGCTCGGCGGAGAGGTCCTCGCTCCGCAGCCGGTGCATGTCGGCGCGGGCGCGCTCTTCCCATGCCTCGCGGTCCAGCAGCCGGAGCGCCCGGCGGATGACGTCGCTGGTCTTCTCATCCTCGCGGCGGTTGGCCTCGATGACGCGGATGTCTTCTTCGGTGGGGCGGAACCCGACGCTCATGATCCCAGCGTACAACAATTGTAAGACAGTGGCGCCCGCAGTGTGCGGGCACCGGAACTGCGCCCGCACGGGCCGGGCACTGACGTCCTCCGGGTCATGGAGGAAGACGTGGCCGCCGGTCAGAGCCAGCTCCTCATTCGCGTCGATGACTTTCCGCGCGGATCCCGGCCAGCAATCCGCGCGCTTCTCGACGCTGCTCAGAAGTCGTAGGCCGTCAGTTGGCCTGCGCGAGGCGCCGTGCATGGCGGCGTAGGAGTGCGCCCTCGAGAGGGTGCAGATGGCGGCGTGTTCGTCGGTGTCGAGTTGGTTGATGGCTTCGAGGGGGTCGGTGGGGACGCGTTCGCCGACGTTGCCCGGCGCGAGCTCGGGATGGACATCATAATGACGCTGAGGAACGGAGTCCGTTGCCGTGAACGCTGGAGATAACGACGCTGTGATCCTCAGGGCGGAGTACCGCGCGGTGGCTGTCGAGTGGGGCGAGGCCAGGGATAGTCCTGACCAGGCCAATCGTATTTTCACGGCTCACCACGCCCTGTACAAGAGGATCCGCGACTCCGCGGCTGGGCGGGAGGCGATCACCGGGCTACTCGATGATCCCGTCACAGCAGTCAGGGTGCTGGCCGCGACCCACAGCCTCGCCTGGGAACCTGACCGGGCTGCGCAGGTCCTTCAGGACATCGAGAAGGAGTCGAGCGTGCATGCAGTTGATGCCAAGTGGACTTTGCGGTCGTATCGCAACGGCAAGCTGAACCTGGACTGGTGACCTAAGTCAGCAATTGCCGTGCTGTAGGACGTCATTCACCGTGAGTACCACCGGGCGGGCGCGTCATTGGTGGTGGACAGGCGGCCTTCGAGAAGGAAAGGTGGCACATGGGCATGCTTAACGCGCACTTCGACGATCAATGGCATCATGCTGAGACTGCCGAGGAGGTGACCAGCCTCATCTCTGAGTTGATTGCCACCTTGAGGCATGAAAAGCTTGGTCAGTGGTATGTGTCCTCGGGCGACGATGCCCTACTGTGCTTCTCGGATGTGCGCCTTGGTAACTAGATAGGTCTGCCTGGCTTCTCTCTTCGTTGACTGCGCTTTCTCGCGAAGAGAGCCTGCTTCGATTGCTGCCTATTTGCGGGCCGGGCGGAGTCGTGGCAGCGTTCGTCCGTGCCCGAGATGCCCGGCGTTCCCGACAGCGGTGATGGCGGGCTTCGTGCTGCGAACACGCGGCTGCGGGAGCTGCTGGCCGAGCGGGACGCCCGGATCGAGGAGCAGGCCGCGGAGAACGCGGCGCTGCGCGAGCTGGTGACGGCGCTGCAGTCGCAGGTCGCGGACCTGGCCGCCCAGGTGAGGACGAACTCCCGGAACTCCACGTAAGCCCCCGTCGTCGGACGGGCCGGCGAAGCCGTCGCCGAAGTCGCTGCGCGGCAAGTCCGGCCGCAAGCCGGGCAGGCCGAAGGGCCAGCCCGGTGCCACGATGGAGCTCGTCGGAGCACCCGGACAAGACGGTGAAGCACCGGCCGGCGAAGTGCGGCTGCTGCGGGAAGTCCCTGAGGAACGCGCCGGTCACCGCGGTCGAGCGCAGGCAGGTCATCGACATCCCGCCGGTCAAGGCGGTGACCACCGAGCACCAGATGCTGACGCTGAAGTGCGGGTGCGGCTGCGAGACGAAGGCGCCGGCCCCGGACGGCGTGACCGCGCCGGTGCAGTACGGGCCGCGGATCATGGGCACCGGAATCTACCTCTGGCACGGCCAGTTCCTGTCCCGCGACCGCGCCTGCCAGGCACTTTCGGACCATGTTCGGCTGCGCGCCCTCGCCCGGCGCGCTCGCCGCGGCCGCGCGGAAGACCGCGGGCTTCCTCGCGCCCGCGCTGGCTGCGATCACCCGGCACCTGATCGCCGCGGAGGTCGTCCACTTCGACGAGACCGGGTTCCGCACCGCCGGGAAGCTCGCCTGGGTCCACTCCGCCTCGGCGGGGAAGTTCGCGCTGTTCACCGTGCACGCCAAGCGCGGCAAGGACGGGATGAAGGCCGCCGGGGTCCTGCCGCACTTCGCCGGCATCGCCGTCCACGACGCCTGGGCGCCCTACGACACCTTCGGCAACGTCGCAGGCCACGCACTGTGCGGTGCCCACGTGCTGCGGGAGCTGGTCGCGGTCACCGAGACCGGCACGGACCTCGACAGGACCTGGGCGCAGCAGGCCATCGACGCGCTGCTCGCCCTGAACGAGGCCGCGGAGGCCGCCCGCGCCGCAGGCCAGGCCGCCATCGACCCGGGAACCCGGACGAAGCACGAGGACTGGTACCGCCAGGCCGCGGAGGCCGGGATCGCCCTCAACGCCGCCCGCCAGGGCAAGCTCCAGCAGAAACGGCACGCCCTCGCCACGAGGATGAAGACCCGCGAGGCCGACTACCTGCGGTTCGCCCGCGACCTGCGCATCCCGTTCACGAATAACGCCGCTGAGCAGGCAATTCGCATGAGCAAGCTCCGGATCAAGATCTCCGGCTGCATGCGCTCCATGGCCGACGCCGAGGAATTCTGCGCGCTCCGCTCCTACCTCGCCACCGCCGCCCGCCACGGCATCGGCGCACTCGACGCGCTCACCACCGCATTCCAGGGCCATCCCTGGATCCCCGAAACCGGATAAGCCAGCCCGGCACCAAAGCGCCAGCCAGCCCGAGCCAGAATCGCGGCCAGCCTATCTAGCGACTTTCAACTGCCGTTGTCACTGAGGGACGTGAGGTCGAGGCGGGCTCCGGCGAGGAACCCGCCGAGCAGCCGCTGCTGGTACTGCATCCGGGTTACCGGTGCGGCCCTGGGCTACGTTGAGCTCATGGTTACCGTCAGGCTCGCGGCACCGGCCGAGGCCGTCACCTTGCATGCCATCGCCCGCGAGGCCTACCAGCGCTACGTTCCGCGAATCGGCCGCGAGCCTGCGCCCATGTCGGCTGACTACGGCGCGGCCGTCCGCGACGGGCAGGCGTGGGTGGCCGTCGACCAGGGCCAGGTCATCGGCTTCATAGTGCTCATCGCGGAGCCTGGTCACCTGCTGCTGAAAAACCTGGCGGTGCGGCCGTCCTGGCAGGGCGGCGGCGCAGGCTCGCGGCTGCTCGCCCTGGCTGAGGACGAAGCCCGCAGGCTGCGGCTTGACATCCTCGGCGGGCAAGTCCAGACGATCCGCTCGGTGAGCAACCCCGACAAGCTCGGGCATGTGGGCCCGGTAGCGGACGCCTGGGCGGTCGCCCGCGAGGCGAACCGGGCTCGCCCGCCCGCGAACTGACCGGACGAGCCAGCTGCGCTGTGGACCTGTACAACGTCAACGGCTCGCTACGCCCGGCTGCTGGACGCCGCGCACCAGCAGCTCGGCGGCCCCATCGTCTTGGTCTGGGACAACTTGAACACTCACGTCAGCAAGGCGACGCGCGAGCTGGTCGCGGCCCGGGACTGGCTGACGGTCTTCCAGCTCCCGCCGTATGCCCATGAGCTGAACCCGGTCGAGTCCGTCTGGTCGCACCTGAAAAGATCCCTGGCCAACCTCGCCAAGCGAGACATCACCCAGCTCACCGCCCTGGCCAAGACCCGGCTCCGGCGCATGCAGTACCGGCCCGGCCTCATCGAGGGCTTCCTCACCGGCACCCGGCTCGACCTCACGCCCCTCTGTAACCCGCGCAACTGAAGATCGTTAGTGATTCAGCATCACAGGGACTGAAGGCAGCGGCGGCCACTCCAGGAGGGACCCTGGTCGTTGAGGATGAGGATGCCCGAGCGGCATGCCAGCGGCAGCAGGCCGGTCCTGCGCGCCGCGCCGAACAGGCGCAGCAGGGTGGTCACATGCCGGTGGACGGTGTGCTCGCTGATCCGCAGCAGCGTGGCGGCCTGGGCGTTCGTCTGGCCGACGGTGACGGCGAGCAGCACCTGGATCTGCCGGTCGGTGAGGTGAGGGCGGGCACAGCAGCAGCCCGCCGGCTGTGAGTCGTCCGATTTCCCGTCCACGTGGTCTCCCCGCAACCCACTGCCCTTAAGTTCCGGGACTTCTGTAGTCCGGTGGGCCTGTTTGTCGGTTTTCCGTAACGGGTGGTTACGATGCGGATTCGAGGCGGGGAAGTGCCGGAAAGGGAACGAGGCCCCTGGTAGGACGTGTGGTGTCTAGTCATACGCCTGCCTGCTGGAGCCTCGTTGTCTGCGTATTCTGCCATGCCTGCCGTCGTGCTGCCCGCTGTTCCGGCGGGGCCCGGGCCTGAGGGGGGGCTGGCTGCCAGGGTGGCGGCGGGGCCGGGGTTGTGGGAGGACGAGGAGTGGCTGTCTGAGCTGCGGCGGGACGGGATGGTCTCGGAGCTGCTGGCCGGCGGGGTGCTCGCGCGCGCGGCGGCTGAGGGCGGTCACGGGTGCCGGATCGAGCGGGCGCTGACGGCGGTGATGATCCTGCTGTGCCTGGTCACCGGGGCGCTGTTCGCGTCGCAGTCGTATGCGATGGTGCTGGCCAGGGCCTTCGCGATGCCGGGCGCGCGGGTGCGGCCGGGCACCCCGGTGCCGACCCCGCCGGCGCTGTCGCAGGCCCGCGCCCGGCTCGGCGAGCAGCCGGCCCGGCTCGCGTTCGAGCTGGACGCCGCGCGGGACGACGTGCCGCTGTGCGAGGGCGGCGCCCTCTTCGGCCTTGAGCTGGTCATCTTCGACGGGACCACCCTGGACCTGCACGCCTGCCCGGAGCTGGCGGCGGAGTTCGGCGTGCCCGAGGGCGGCACCCGCCCGCAGCTGCGGGTGACCGCGCTGCTGCAGGCCGGCACCATGCGGTGGCGGGCCGCCGCCGTCGGCGGATACCACGACGGGGAGAACGCCCTGGCGGACCAGCTGGAGGGCGCGCTGCGCCCGGGCCAGCTGTCCCTGGCCGACCGCGGCTTCTTCTCCATGGACCGGTGGATCCGGTTCTCCGCCACCGGGGCGCACCTGCTGTGGCGGGCCAAGAACGGCGCGAGGTCCGTCCCCTTCCGGCACCTGCGCACCCTGAAGGACGGCTCGGAGCTCGTCCTGCTCCGCGAGAGCGCCGGCATGCTGGGGAAACGGCGCCGCGACGCCGGCGACCGGGCGCTCCCCAGGCACCCGGACACCGTCGCCCGGCTGGTCTGCTTCACCATCCTGACCACCACCCGCAGCGGCCGGACGAAGAAGGCCGAGGTCCGCGTCCTGACCACGCTCCTGGACCCGGATGCGTTCCCCGCCCGGGAGATCGCGGCCGGCTACGCGAGGCGCTGGCAGGTGGAAACCGCGTTCTTGCACCTCAAGCGCACCATCCGCGGCGCCGGGCGGGAACTGCGCGGCCAGTCCCCGGAGCTCGCCCGCCAGGAAGCCTGGGCGCTGCTCCTCGCCCACAACATGATCGCTGCCATGGCCGCCCGCGCAGCGCACGCGGCCGGGACCGGCATCGCCGCCGTCTCCCTCGCCGCCGTCCTCGCCCTCGTCCGCGACCACGTCACCGCCGACACATGCTGCCCCCACTGCGGAAAGCGCCCCTCCGGCACCGGCGACCCGCTCGCGCCCCTCACCACAGCCATCGCCGCCCAGCCACTGAACAGGGAAAACAGGAAACGGACATCCGGAAGGACCAAGGCCGAGCGCAGGAAATGGCCAACCGAGGAAGCCACCTACGACCTCACGATAACCCCGTCAAACCTCCCACCAGCGGACACAAGTCCGAGAACTTAAGGGCAGTGCCCCGCAACCCCATGACACGCCGTATCCAGATATCACCACACAGCCTATGGTGCTTTACCCACAAATGCAGGCATTCGGCGCGCATTCAGGTCGCTACGCACGCCCCAGCTGGCCCAGTAATGCACATGCAGTCAGACGAATAACCAGGTTAGCCAGAAATTAGCCATTAGAAGTGCCAGTTCTGGCGATGCGCCGCCACCATCCATGAAGAAGGCTACGGAACATCTATCAATCCCTCACGAAAGGCACGGAAGGCCCGTGAAGCTCCCCTCAGGACCCCGATGGCGCAACCGGCTCGCCGCACCGGTCGTGGCGGTCTGCTGCACCGCGCTCGCCCTGCTGGCCGGGGCCGTGCCCGCCAGCGCCACCCAGTCAACGGCACAGACCGGACTCACCGTGTCTGCCGGCATTAGCCAGAAGGCCACGCAATGCGCACCCCAAGGAGACGCCAGCCCCGGATCGGCCGCCACGCGGCCCGACATCACGGCGCGCTGCGGCCCTGCCCTCAACGAGTACAACCGGACTCAGTTCTGCTGGAATAACACGCTCACCTTCACCTTCTTCGAGGACGAGGACCCCGTCGGGACCTCGGTCGTGACCCTCATCCAGTACATCGTCCTGCGACCGGGTACCAAGTCCTGGACGGAGTACGACACGGTGACCACCGTGACCTCTGAAGGAACGACGGCCCCGATTGAGGTCGTGCAGACCGTGACCTGCGGCAGCGACTGCAAGGCGACGGGGGGTCTGAAGGGGACTCTCAAGGCTGGCCTCACCGCGACGATCTCTTACATCACCAGCGTCGGGAAGGACAAGGACGTTACCGACGCGAGCACTTATTCGCTCGTCTACGACGCTCCCCCGTACATCCCGACCAACGACCTCCAGTGGGACTCCCCGATCAAGTTCCGCTGCGACAACAGCCTGGGGGTAGCGAATACCATCGGATGCGTCTTCCCCAAGTACGTCCCCACACTTGTCCTGTCCCTGAAGACCGGAGGTGCGTCCGCGGCCATGGTCGCGTGGGCGCAGCAGCACATGGACGCCCATTGGGGCTGGGACGGCCACGGAGATCCGCTCACCCGCCTTACGGATGAGACAACCATCGACGACAACAGGGAAAGAATCTGCGAGGATGGCACCTTCCATTCCATCGCTGGCATCGGTGCCCCCGCTAAGGGAACGAAGGATCCATGGACCGACACGGACAGTTGCGACGAGTTCCCATTCGCCGCAACGAACCAGAGCGGCGGGGCAACGCTGAAGAAGGAGGGTAAGACCGGGGCCGCATGCGTTCAGCTGAAGGCCGTCCGCACGTCCTCGTCGAAGACCGCCGATGAGGCGGCTCAGTGGGGTGGCGTCACGACCACTGGCAGCGTGAACGACAAGGCGCCGTGCGTCCGCGGCCACATACCCAACAACCTGAACGGGGCCGTCGGCAGCGCATACCGGGGCCTGATCGGCAGCGCGCGCCTCATCAGCGGTGATCCGTTCTGGATCGCCGTCGAGTCCTGATCCCGGACGCAGCGTGGTGCCCGCAGGACCGATCCCGCGTCGGCCTGCGGGCGCCTACGCTAGATTGTGCCCATGACGACATTCCGAACTAAGGAAGTCCAGGATGTCTGAGCAAGAGAACGTGGCCTCGGAATGGAAGTGGTTGCGGCATTCTCCCCTGAATATAGGCGGGACGCTGCTGTTCGCCCGCGGCGTGACTCCCGAGCGCATCATGGAGGCATACGGGATGAACCCAGCCGCCGCGCGGCTCCTTCCGGCCGAAGATATCGATGAGAAGTTGCCTTATCCCGACTGGCAGGAGACCTACCCGACCGAGCATCCGTGGATCAGGGCCGGAACGACCGGCGAGTGGGGGTTCGTCATCAATGAGAGCTCGTTCGGCCACGCTCCCTACGAGCAAAAGGCCGCGCAGGAGTTGTCGGCGGGCACGGACCTCGTCCTCTTCTCCCGCACGCAGACTGTCGATACCTTCCGGTACATAGTCGATGGCCGCCTGGTCACCCAGTTCGAGCCGCTGGGCGCGTGGACGCGGCATGGCAGCGAGCCCGACCGGTTCGTTTCGCAGATGCGCCAGGCCGGGCTGCGCGTCGATCCAGGCCAGCCTCGCGACCGAAACCCCCGGATCGCCCTCTTGGACATGCTCACCCTCGCCCTCGGCATCCGGCTACCGGAAGAGGTCGCCCTCGGCCCCCTGCTCACCGTCCAGCGCGACTGACCGAACTTGACGATGAGCCAGGACGCTCGCTCTCGGCATCTGGGTCCCCGCCGGGTCGCCCTCGGCCCGCTGCTGACGTTGCAGCCCGGACACGCCGCCTGACATGTATCCCGTACTGGGGAGGTTGCGACTCGGCGCTCAGTTCCGCTGCGCGCCGGGGCTGCGCTGCGGGCGTGGCGGCTGGATGTCTACTCTGGCGCGCAGCCGTCCGGGCAGGCCGCCCGGGGACGTAGATGTCAAGGGCCGGCGTCCAGCCCCCGGACAATTCCGTGCCGTCCGCGTAGCCCCGGCCGGTGTAGCCGCGCGAGCCGCCCGGCGCGGCGTCGACCACTCGCTGTTCCCGTGCCCTGGTGACCGCGGCCGCAATGGCCGCGTCGTCGTGAAGGCGGTTGACCTGGCCGAGGCCTATGCCCTCCTGTAGCGTGAATTCAAACCGGTAGAAATCCTGGAACAAGGTAGCCGTCATCGCCCGCCACTGCGCCGGGTCGAGGCTTCGGAGGTCAGTACCGTCGATGAGGATGCGCCCGGCGGTTGGCTCGTACATCCCGAGCAAGAGCTTGACGAGCATGGACTTCCCCGCGCCGTTCTCGCCCACGCGCCAGGGTTCCGTCCGCGGGGATATCGAGGAAAATGTCGCTGAGAGCCTTTCGGCCGGAATGCGGGTACTGAAAGCTGAGATGGTCAAGCGTTATGCCGTGGGCCAGCCGGGCCTGCCCGGACCCGCTGGCTTCCGCGGCCCGGCGGCCGACTGGGAACGCGGCCTGCTGGCTAGTCGCAACCGTGTCATCCCGGGGCGCGATCGCCATCCCGGCCCTGGTTCCTGAGCTGCGCAGCGCCTGCATGCGCCGGGCTGTCTGCCCCACGGACTGCAGCAGGCTCAGCACCTGAAGGGCCGCCGCGATCTGCGTGCTCACCTGAACCGCGAGGGCGATGATGAGGATGAGGTCGCCGATGGCGGCACGGCCCTCGGCCACCTGCCTGACGAGCAGGAAGATCGCGCCGCCAGTGCCGACGGCGAAGGTGACCTGCCCGGCGGCGCGCCATGCCGCCCCAGCCAGCTGACCACGCCACAGGCCCGCCTAACAAGAGCACAACTGGGGCTACGTAGCCGGAGGCTAGTACTTGGTTTGTCCCTGTTTTCCGGCCGTGCTCGCTCCGGCTCGACAACAATCTATACGTTATGCATAATGAATGCATGCCGTTGATCCAGGTCCGCGACGTCCCTGAGGACGTGCGCGACGAACTCGCCCGCAAGGCCGCCCTCGCCGGCAAATCCCTGCAGTCCTACCTGCTCGGCGAGCTGACGAAGCTCTCCGAGCGCCCCAGCATGGCCGAGATCGTCGCGCGGAACCAGGCCCGCGCCAAGGCCACCGGCTCCACCGTCACAATGTCCGACGTCGTTGCCGCGGTGCGCGCCGAACGGGACCGGCACGAGACGTGAGCGGGTACGTCCTCGACGCCAGCGTCGCGGTCACCGCGCTGACCGAACCCGGATCAGGCGCCGCCGACCTGCTCGCCGACACCGACGCGGCCTTCCACGCCCCCTCGATCTTCGACGTCGAGGTCATCAGCGCGCTGCGCGGACTGGTACGCGGCGGGAAGTATGACCGCGCCGCGGCGGGCGAGCTGATCGCCGACCTGATCATCCTGCCCGTCGAACGGTGGCACACCTCGTCGCTCTTGCCACGCATCTGGGAACTGCGCGAGAACCTCACCCCCTATGACGCCGCCTACGTAGCCCTGGCCGAGATGACCGGAGCGACCTTGCTCACCGGCGACGAGCGCATCACCGCCGCACCCGCGACCCGCTGCGAGATCCGCATCATCAAATGACCACCACCTGACGGAGCACGCTCTGCCTGACGGGCCGGTCCGCGTCACCGGACGAGGCACCCAGCCTCCAGGTCCGGACCGGGGACGAGTTCGCCGTCGACGGGCTGCCAGGTTTCAGGGACGCCGGTACGGCTACCCTTCAGGCGGACGGCGGTCCCGGCCTCCTCGTGCGCGATCAGCGCCTGCCGGGCGACTGCCACGCTGACCCGGCGATCACGCCACGGCCGCGCTGCCCGGTCCGGCCGACGGCGCGGCCACATGTCCGTGGCCGCGGGGGCGGGCCGGTGCACGGACGGGCACGGACATATAACGCCGGGCGGGAGCGGTTTGCTGATCGTCGTGAGCTGCTGACCTGTGCTGGGCTGACGAGGATGCGGCGGTCGACGGTCTCCGCCACGGCCAGGGCGGTCTAGAACTTGTCGTTCCGGTACCGGATGAGAAACTTGAAGCTGTCAGCGGGTCCGGCGATGCTCATCAGGTGTCTGTTTTGGCAGTCGGCGACCTGGCAAGGTGAGGACTGGCCGTGTCGGCCGTCGATGCGCGGCTACCATTGGTGGCGTGGAGATGCGTGCGTTCGAGACGGCTGACCAGGCGGCCGGCAGTGCTGCCGGCATGCTGGCCGACGGCCAGCCGCTGAGCAGGCTCTGGCGCTATGTATTCGCCCAGATGCTGGACGACTACGCGAGCGTCCTGCGCCATGCCGGGATCCCGGCTGCCGCCGGGATGTGGTCGGCTGCCCCGAGGGGCACCGGGGACGGCCGGGTCGACGCGGCGTTCGCCGCGATGGCCGAGTACCTGGCCCGCAGGGACGGGTGGGCCGTGCCAGCCTGGGCGGCGCTGCCCGAGCGCGAGGCGTGGCCCTGGTGGTTCGTCACGGACCTGCGCGGCCTGCACCCGCGTGCCCTGGTTGAGTCGCCGTCCTCCTTCCGCCGCTGCGGTGTCTTCATCACCAGCGGGGCACTTGACCGCGCATGACTGCCGGCCTTGACCGGGAGGACATCCGCTCCCTCCTGGACGACCTGTCCGCGGAACTGGCAGCCCGGGGCGCGCGAGCCGAGCTGTTCCTCGTCGGCGGGCCGCCCTGGCAGTCGCCTACGACGCCACCCGGGCCACGCGGGTCCTCGACGCGGTATTCATCCCCACAGACGTAGTCCGGCAGGCCGCAGCCACCGTGGCCGAGCACAAGGGACTAGCAGAGGACTGGCTGAACGACGCGGTCAAGGGCTTCCGGCGAGCACGTTCATGTAACTTGCCTCGCTATTGAGAGGGGGATGCACTGGGCGTAGGGGTGAGCGCATCGACCCGCGCGATCAATTCCGCGATCAGTTCTGCGGCCCGAGGAATCGTTATCTGGCTCAGGTTCTGGTTTGAATTACTTGAAATAACTGAAAGGATAAAAACGTCCGTGCCGTGCAGGACGAGCAAGAACTTTTCGATAAGCAATGCGGAACTGGTGGGCACCTGGAAGGTAGCGGTCACGGCCTGGTCACCGTCCACAGCCGCTGTCTCCACTGGGCTGCTCAAGAGCTCCTCGTCGGTCAGGCAGGTGTGTGCGGCGGAGAGGTACGCCCCCGCCTTCGCTGGGCTGCTGAACTGAGCGATACCCTTGGAGACGGAAGTGTAGCTAGTGCCGTCCGCACTAGCCGCAATGAAATAACTCTCGGTGAGTGCGGTGCTGCCGTATCCTAGGCTAACGGAAAACCCGTCTGTGCCCGATTCAGTGACCACTGACCGTCCTGATTGGCAGTTTGCCTTGGTTGGAGGGTGGTAGGTGTCCGGGTCGGTGCCCAGCGACGAGCCGCTACTAGCGTCGGGGTGAAGTACCCGGTATCCAGCCGGGAGGTCTGAGAGCGGCAGGAGGGCGGCCTCGAGCTGTGTTCCGGTCCACTGCGGCGGTGGCGTGGGCCTGGCGACGATGACGGCCGCAGCGACGGCGACGGTTACTGCGACGCCGGCGCCCGCCGTATGGCACATGGCTCGAGACCCCGATGGCTGCGGGGGCCTGTGCGGCTTTGGGTGTGCCGCACAGGCGTGATGAGTCGGGTCGCGGGGAAATTAGAGTTCGAGGAGTCCGGCGCTGGCGGTGGTCGGCGCCAGGGTCGGCGTACCGGCGAAGGTAGCGGTGTAGGAGCCGGCCAGCAGGATGGTGGCTAGCGGGCTGAGTCCAGAACAAGAGGCGGTGCCGTTCGCGTCGGTGGTGGCAGTGCAGACGGTGTGGCTGCCGACGGTGAACGTGATCGCCTGTCCGGGCACGGGCTTGCCCGTAAGGGCATCAGTAAGGGTCGCCTGCGGGTGCAAGGTGATGGTCAGGCCGCCGCTCAGAGAGAACAGCAGGGGCACCGCGGCCAGCGTGGTGGTGTCCTGGGTGTACGTGTACTGGTCTGCGCCGCTGATGGTGCTGGTTCCGCCGCCGGTGGTCACGGTGACATTGACGGTGCCGGCGGCGCTGGCCGGGGGCGTGACGGCGGTGATGGAGGTGTCGGAGTTGACGGTGAACGAGGTGGCCGGGACGGTGCCAAAGTCGATAGCGGTGGCGCCGGTCAGGCCGGTGCCGGTGATGGTCACCGTCGTGCCGCCGGCCGTCGGGCCGAGGTGGGGCTGACCGTGCTGACCGTGGGCTGCGGGATCTGGGGGGCCGGGGTGAAGGCCAGGCCTATCGGGCCGCCGCCGACTGCGACGGTGGCGGTGACGGTGTTGGTCGCGGTGTTGATCACCGCGACGTTGTCGGTGCTCTCGTTGGACGCGTAGACGGCGCTGCCGGTGGTGTTGAACGCCAGCAGGACCGGACCCCCGCCATCGGGGATGGTGGCGGTGACGGCGTTGGCGGCCGTGCTGATCACGGTGATGGCGTTGCCGCCCGTGTCGGCGACGTAGACGCTGCCCCCTGACGGGCTGACCGCGATCCCTTGCGGGCTGGAGCCGACGGGAACGGTGGCGGTGACGGTGCCGGTGGCGGTGTTGATGACCGAGACGGTGCTGGGGCCGTGGTTGGCGACGTAGGCGGTGGCCCCGTCGGGGCTGAAGGCCACGCCGACCGGGTAGCCGCCCACCGGGATCGTTGCGGTGACGGTGTTGGTGGCGGTACTGATCACCGAGACGCTGCTGCCGAACTCGTTGGTGACGTAAGCGCTCGCCCCATCCGGGGAGACCGCCACGAGGGCGGGTCCGTAGCCTACCGGGACGGTGGCGGCGACGGTGTTGGTGGCGGTGTTGATCGCCGACACGGTGTTATTGCCCGAGTTGGCGATGTAGGCGGTGGCTCCGTCGGGGGTGACGGCCACCCCGAACGGGCTGTTGCCGACCGGCACGGTCGCGGTCACGGAGTCGGTGCCGGTGTTGATCACCGAGACGGTCCCGTCCGCGTAGTTGGTGGCATAAGCTGTGCCGCCGTTCGGGGCAAAGGCCACAGCAGCCGGCGAGTTGCCTACCGTGATGTTCGAGGTCACGGTGTTGGTGCCCGGGTCGACGGCCGAGACGGTGTTGCCGGCGGCGTTGGCTACCAGCAGCTGTACCGGCGCCGCCGAAGCATGTGCCGAGGTGGTCAGTGCGGTCGTGCCCAGCAGCGCCAGCGAAGCCGCAGTCGCGGCCGCCAGCAGTCGGCCGATCCGCGGTCTGCCCGGGTCCGCCGTGATGTTGGAGAACATGGAGAGCCCTTCCGGCGGCGGCCGTCCCGGCGGCCCGGTCCCGGGCCGGCATGACGGGCGGCGCACCACCTGCGGCCCCCGGGCTCCCCAGCCTCGACCCCGTAGGGCCCTTTTCCAAGGCTCGTCGAGCGCACATGTCGTGTCAAGAAGCGCAAGCATAGCGAATTAGGATTCTTCTCTGCTGCGGTTACCCTCGTCGTCTGTCTGAATCTCAATGACGAATTCACACAAAGGTGCCGCCACGTCGCTCGCCGCGGCGACTTCGGCTGGCGTATACGGCCCTCGATCGGCCGGGTGCACGGTCCGTAACAGGTGCTCTAAGCGAGACGCGATCGGCCCGTCCGGATTTGGCGCGTCAGCCACGTCCGCGTCCTGGCCCTTGACGCACTTCTGATCAGGAGCGTCCACTGCCCTCCACGGATTTAAACCAGCCCAGATTTTCTACCATTTTTTCTACCAAGGACGCACTCAGCCGCGCCCGGGAATCGCCAAAGTCCTTGCATAACGGGACTTCTGCCAGTACGTTGCGTACGGCAGGACGGAGATTCCCAAGCTGACAGTGCGGGTTCGATTCCCGTCACCCGCTCTCTATGTCGCCTGGTCGGCATCTTTGGGCATTTGGGTTCTTTGTCCATGTTTTCGCCGTATGATCACGCAGGGGTGCCTGCCGGGTGCCCGGCTTGGTGCTGAGTGCCGCCCAGGGCTACAGCGCCCGGGATAGATTTTCATGATCGCGTGCTGTTCCCGGTGCTCCAGCCCAATGCCGCTTACCTCCGCTCTCTCGTTGTCACCAGCAGTCCATTGCGTCGCAGTAGGTGACGTGCACAACGAAGGCGGCGGCCGGCTTCCGTCGCTCGGCGGGGCAGTCGCTATGAGTGCTGTGGATCGTGCCGCGTTTTGCGGCACGATCCACAGCACTCAGGCCAGGAGGCGGCTGTCCGGCCGCCTAGTGCCGCGCTCAGAGCGTCACACGCGACTGCGATTGGCTGCTGATGTCATTGGGGTTGGAGTGGTGCATAAGGTAAGCGGCATGGCGCTCGGGACCTTCTAGTAAGAGGCACGGCACGAGCGACCCTCGGGGTAGCGTTAAGTAGCTAAAAGCTTACCGGGAGTCTTATGTCAGAAAATGTACCCCATATGTCCGTTATGTCATAGTTTTCCATCCCGATCTTGGGTCATTTTCTGACATATGTCGGCCTATGTCATAAACCGGTGCCCGGGGCGCCCGGCGACTGGCCCCCGCAGGCACCTGCCTGGGACCCGCATCACCGGGAGGCCGCGGCACGGGCGGACGGCCGCCGGCGCAAGGGGGGCCGCGCCTCGCCCTGTCTGGAGGCACATGCAACTCCCGCGCCCGCGAGCGGCCACGGCGCCCTGATGGGCCACCGGTGACGAAGGGCGAATGAGGCAAGCGGCATTGTGCTCCAGCCCCGTTATGTAAACGCGATCCTGGAACCAGGCGAGCGAGCGGGCTGGCGGTGCCTACCCCTCGAACTCTGGCCGACCGCGCCTCGCTACCCTGCCTGCCGGTCACCCACCGCAACAAGCCGCAGGCATCCCAGTCGGCCAACCCCCTAACCCCCTGGCATTGCCCCCGGCACCTCCCCAACGACATGGCAGCACCACCCACGCGCAAGGATCTGCCGCCTGCGGCTGCGGATCCTTTTCACGCCGCCGATGTCGGCACTGCGAACGCCGCCAAAATCGGCACCTTCAGTGATGCGCAATAGCATAGTTTTCCCGTGCCAACAAGCCTCGGTGCGGCAATGCTCGCATGGACGGACTTGCGTGCCTGTGGCCTCGGCGACTGCTACGACTCGTGCTGCGGGCGATTCCAGGCGGCCGCGCCGACACCGATCCCCGAGTCGCTAATGCGCTCCCGCTATAGCGTATTCGCCACCGACGCCGCCGCAGCGGCCCTGTCCTGCATCATCATCACCACCACCGCTTCTTCGGGCAGCTCAACTATGGCCACCGCCTAGTCGGCGTACCGGGTGAACAGCGGCATACCGGGTGAACAGCGGCGTACCGGGTGAACAGCGGCGTACCGGGTGAACAGCGGCGTACCGAAGGACAGCTCGATCCGCTTGGGATCGAGCGCCCACACCGGCACCCTGCCGTCGACGATCGCAGGGGGCATTGCGCGGAACGCCGACCAGATCACTGACCCTTCCCGGACCCGGTCGCCCCGGCGTTCAGCACGTGCATGCCGAGCAACCGCAGCAGTCACGGCGTGCCGGGCTCGGGGTTAGCGGGTGGAGGTGGGGAGGGAGACGTGCTCCATGCCCTGCCAGGTCCGGGTGGGTGCGGTCCACACAATGACCTCGCCGGGGGCCCACGGGAGGATGCTGGTGACGTAGTAGTCGCCGGGGACGCTGTTCGGATCGACGTTGTTGTTGTTCGCGTTGCGGCAGACAGCGATCGTCAGCTGGTGGCTCGCGAGCACTGCCCGGACCTTGCTCAGGGGCTGGGCCGCGACCTGCGCGAGCAGGCCGGACAGCGCCTCCCCGGGCGCGAAGATCGAGGCCGTGCTCCCGTACTGTTCGCCGTGCCTGGCGGGCCTGCCGAAGGTGATGTCGGCCTGGCCGTGGAAGTCCACGGGGATCCTGAGTCCTACCGGGCAGCTCGAGCCTGGTCCGCCGCCGCCGGTCCAGCAGCGGCGGCTGGTGATCGTCTGCACTTCCTGATCCGCGCCAGGCGAAGTGCTTTCCCCGATGACCGTGCCGACGAGCGACGGCGATACCGGGACCACCTGCAGCATGATGTCCAGGTGGTGACGGGCGAAGTCCGCGTTGAACCAGGCCGGATCCGCGTAGGGGTTTCTGATTGTCACCGTGATGTAGCCGCTTGCTTTGGTGAACGAGAGTGCCTGGATAGCGGCCGCACTGTTGGCGCTGTTGCCGGCGACGCCGCCTGGGGCGAGCAGGGCGACGACGAGGGCCGCTGCGCCGGCCAGCGCGGCGAGCGAGAGGCCGGCAAGCAGCGCGCGCGGCCGGGACGAGCGGCGCGCCGTGTTGCTTGCATGCTGCGTACGGCTCCAGCGCTCGTCGTATCGCACGTGGCTGCCAGGGCCGGATATTTGATCGGGGAAGAGCGGCTGGGCGGTGATCTGGCGGGCCAGGTCAGCGAACGCCGTCGGGGAGGCCAGCCCGGCGGCCTTGGCGTCCGTGACGGGCGAGATGCTGCTGAGGTCGATGTCAGGCATGCGGGTCATCCCTTTGGTCCTTTTTGCGGCCGAGTTCGGCGGCGAGCCTCATGCGGGCCCGGTGCAGGCGGATGCGGACGGCGTTGCGCGAGCAGCCGAGCACGACGGCGAGCTCCCCGTAATCGAGGCCTTCCCAGGCGGCAAGCGTGAGCAGTTCCCTGTCCTGTTCGGGAAGGCGGCGCAGCGCCGTGGTGAGCCGGGTCGGCTCACCGGTGAGGATCGGCGGGGAATAGGAGTGCGCAAGCTCCTCGCGGAGCCGGTCGGCGAGGGCGGACCTGCGGCGCTCGCCGCGGTAGTAGTTGGCGAGCACGCGCCTGGCCACGCCGTACAGCCAGAGCGTCACGTCATCGCCGGGCGGCAGAGCGTCGAGCCGCCGCCAGGCGGTCAAGAACGTCTCGGCGAGGATGTCCGCGGCGTCCTCCGGGCTGACCGTGCGGCGCAACGCGTACCCGAGGATCGGCGCCTGGTTGGCAGCGTAGACCGCCTCGAAGCGGGCCTGCCGCTCAGCCGTGCCGATGCGGGGCGGACTCAGCATGCGTGCTCCTGTCGGTTGAGTGCCTTCACAACCGACTCATGTCCGTCAGGAACCGAGCATTTCAGAGACGGCGCATATTGCCTGCCGCGGGCGATGCTTGTGGCACGCCACGGCCAGCACGCCATGAGGGATCTCGCTACGGCCCTCCACGGGTCTCAGGCATCCGGCTACCGGAAGGGGTCGCCCTCGGCCCCCTGCTCACCGTCTAGCGCGACTGACCGAACTTGACGATGAGCCAGTGACGTCCGGCTGGGACCTGGATCACCACGGAGAACTATCCCGGAGTACGACTCGTCCGCCTCCAGGTCGTGCAGCACGATGAGATGCGGAAGCACATGGTGAGGTCAGTAGTGGTAACGGGCGGCAAGGATGATGATTTCTGCCTCGGTGACTATGTAGACGAGGCGGTGCTCGTCGTCGATCCGGCGTGACCACGCCCCGGGCAAGTGGTACTTCAACGGCTCTGGCTTGCCGATGCCGGTAAACGGATCGCGCAGGACGTCCTCGATCAGCTTGTTGATGCGCGCGAGCATCTTGCGGTCGGTCTTCAGCCAGGACGTGTAGTCTTCCCAGCCCTGGTCTTCGAATACCAGCCTCACCGGGCGTGGCCGGCATCCAGGCCTGGGTCGATTAGGGCACGCTCGGCCACGTGGGTGCCGTTCAGGGCGTTCTCGTAGGCGCTGAGGAGCCGGCGGGCGTTGGCCGGGGAGCGCAGCAGGTAGGCACCCTCGCGCAGCGCGGCGTAGTCCTCGGCTGAGACCAGGAAGGCGTTACCGTGCCTGGAGACGATCTCGATCGCGTCGTGATCCTCGTTGACCTTCTTGATCAGCGGGAAGAGTCCCTTGCGCGCCTCGCTCGCGGTGATCGACATGCCAGCCGCCCTTCAATAGTGGTACGAGAAAGAGTACCACTCTGGCCTGTCCCTCACATCAGGCGCCAGTCACGATGCGCCGCCAGGCGCGCCGACCCGCCCGTCGGCAACGCGCATTTGCCAAGGCAAGGAGCCCCGCTCACCGCGGCCCTCGCCTGGGGTCGGCGACAACCCTCAGCTATGCCTGGAGGTTCTTGCTCCTGACGGAACCGTGCTCGCAGCTGCGGACGTTGAGCGGACCGGCCGCAGCCAGGGGGCGCTGGTTGATCAGCGGACGTCGTGAGCGTTTCGCGTGCCGCTGTTGTCGGCCGCGCGGGTGGCGGCCCAGCTGGCCAGTAGTTTGAGTCCGTCGGCCGCGGGGGTGCCAGGGTCGGCAGTGTAGAGGTTGAGGCGCAAGTCGGGCTCGGAGGGGAAGCTCCATGGCCTCGAAGTTGAGGTCGAGCTCGCCGACGGCGGGATGGCGGAGCCGCTTGTGGCCGCTGCGGTGGAACTTGACGTTGTGTGAGGCCCAGTGCTGGCGGAACAGCTCGCTCTGGGTGGAAAGCTCCCCGACCAAGGTGATGAGGCCTTTGTCGTGCGGGCTGCGCCCTGCTTCGAGCCGGAGCATGGCGGCGGCGTCGGCCGCCATGCGGTCGTAGTCGACGAAGAACTCTCGGGCCGCCGGGTCGAGGTAGATGAATCTGGTGGTGTTGGCGGCGCGCTTGGCTGTCGCGCCGGCGACGGCGGAGTCCAGCACCGGGGAGTAGAGCGCACGGGCGAGCGGGTTCAGGGCGAGGATGTCGTGGCGGGCGTTGCGGATCCAGGCTGGTGCTTCGGTGATCGCGTCGAGGACCTGCTGGATGACCGGGCGGACCGCGGCCGGGCTGGGCCGGGCGCGTCGTGTCGCGGCTGGGCGGGCGGAGCGGGCTAGCGCCTGCAGGTGCTCGCGCTCGGCCTCGTCGAGTTGCAGCGCGTTCGCAACGCCGTCGAGAACCGTCTCGGAGGCACCGGCGAGGTCGCCGCGTTCCATCCGGATGTAGTAGTCGATGCTGACGCCTGCGAGCAGCGCGACTTCTTCCCGGCGCAGGCCCTTGACCCGGCGGTTGCCGCCGTAGGCGGGCAGGCCGGCCTGGTCGGGGGTGATCCGTGCCCGCCGGGAGGCGAGGAACTCGCGGACCTGTGCTCGGTTGTCCATGACTCCACGGTAGGTGACCGCGTCCCGGCCTGGGAGGTACCGCCGTTACCTGTAAGAGCAGGCACTCCCACGGGCGCGCGCAGGCGCGTTGACTGGTTCTCGTGAGTCGCCACCCCGGTGCAGCGACGGCACGCTGCGCGCGCGACGACCCTGCGCGTCGCCCCCGCCTGAACCCTTCATTCCTGATCACCTCAACGACGAGAAGGACACGACATGGACAAGAATCCCGGCAGCGCCACGGTGAAGACCCCGTCGTCGAACTTCACGGGCGACGTGTGGATGAACCCGGTCTTCGGCGGCGACGGCACCTCGCAGCTCACCTGCGGCCTCGTCCGGTTCACCCCAGGCGCGCGCACCAATTGGCACAGCCACGTCAACGGGCAGCTGCTGGTGTGCACTGACGGTATCGGGCTGGTCGGCACCCGCGACGGGAAGACCGTCGTGCTGCGCGCCGGAGAGAGCGTGTGGACCCCGGCGGGCGAGGAGCATTTCCACGGCGGCACCGCCGCGAACATGATGTGCCATTATGCGATCCTCGATGCCTCCGGAGACGGGGAGGCCACGACCTGGCTCGAGCCGGTCACCGACGAGCAGTACCTGGCCGCGCACCGCACGGCGGGGGTGTAGTCGATGGCGATCAGCGCGTCCGCGAAGAGCAATCACGGCCAGCTGTTCGGCGATCGGGTCTCCACTCTGGCGCAGTCCGACCCCGAGCTGACCGAGTACTTCGACAACTTCGCCTTCGGCGAGGTGTACGCCGACGCCGCGCGGCTGGACGAGACGCTCGACCTGCACACCCGGCTCATGGTGCAGCTGGCCGCGATCCTGGCCGCCGGCGGCTCGCGCTACGGCGCCTGAAGACGGATTACATCGACCTGTACCAGGTGCACACCGAGATCCTGGATCGCGTCGATGAGCTCGTGCCGCCGGGCGTCACGCTGAACGCGGACGACAACAGCTACGGAGCGGCCGAACTGACGCCGCAGGCCCGTCGGCGGTAGACACCCGGACGAGCACGTCATCGACCAGGAACGCTTGAGGAGCAGCACCATGGCACGCGAAGTACCAGTCATCGCTCTGAACAACGGCGTCGAGATGCCCTCGATCGGCCTCGGTGTCTTCCAGACGCCGCCGGACGAGACGCGCAGCGCGGTCGCGGCCGCGCTCGACACCGGCTACCGCCACATTGACACGGCCGCCGCCTACGGCAACGAGCGCGAGGTCGGCGAAGCGGTGCACGCGTCGAAAGGCGGTCGTGCGACGGTCTTCCTGGAGACCAAGGTCTGGATCAGCGATTACGGATATGACCAGACGCTGCACGCCTTCGACAAGAGTGCCGGCAAGCTCGGCGTCGACCAGATCGACCTGCTGATCTTGCACCAGGCGCTGCCGTCCGACTTCGACAAGACGCTCGAGGCCTACCGGGCGCTGGAGACGTTGCTCAAGGACGGCAAGGTCCGCGCCGTCGGCGTCAGCAACTTCATGGTCGAGCACCTCACGAACCTGCTCGACAAGACCGAGGTCGTCCCCGCCGTCAACCAGGTCGAGCTGCACCCATACTTCCAGCAGCCCGAGGTGCAGGCGTTCAACGCCGAGCACGGCATCGTGACCCAGGCCTGGTCACCGATCGGCGGCATCACCTTCTACCGCGAGGGCGAGCACACCAGCACCCTGGAAGACCCGGCCATCGTCAAGATCGCCGAGTCCCACTCCAAGAGTCCCGCACAGGTCATGCTGCGCTGGCACATGCAGGAGGGACGTTCGGTCATCCCGAAGTCAACCAAACCCCGCCGCATCGCGGAGAACTTCGACGTGTTCGACTTCGAGCTCACCGCGGACGATGTCGCGGCCATCAACGGGCTCGATACCGGCAAGCGCGGCGGTCCCGAGCCGGACGCCATCACCCTGGAAAGCTTCGGCCGAGAGATCCCGGAGGCCTGACCACAATGACCAGCAACGGCACACCGGGCAAGGTCGCCGTCGTCACCGGCGCATCGTCCGGCATCGGCGCGGCAGCCGCCCGAGTCCTGGCCGCAGACGGCTACCGCGTCGCCCTGCTGGCCCGTCGGCTCGACCGCATCACCACCCTCGCGGACGAACTGGGCAACGGGTCCGCCGCCATCGGAGCGGACGTCACCGATCGCGACAGCATCGTTGCCGCCGCCGACCGGGTCCGCCGAGAGCTCGGCACCGCCGGTGTCCTGGTCAACAACGCCGGCGTCATGCTGCTCGGTCCGTTCGACTCTGGTCAGCGTGAGGACTACCGGCAGATGATCGAGGTCAACCTGCTCGGTGCGATCACTGCCACCGAGGTGTTCCTCGACCAGCTCAAGGACGGCGGCGGCGACATCATCAACATCTCGTCGGTCGCCGGGCGAACTGCCCGATCCGGTAACGGCGTCTACGCGGCGACCAAGTGGGGCATCAACGGCTGGTCCGAGTCACTGCGGCAGGAACTGCTGCCCGACGTCCGCGTGACGCTCGTCGAGCCAGGTGTCGTGGCCACCGAGCTGCCGAACCACATCACCCACGCCGACACCAGACAAGGCGTTCAGCAGCTCTACGACAAGGCCGAGGTCACCGCCGAAGACGTCGCCGAGATCATCGCCTTCATCCTCAGCCGCCCGCGCCACCTGGCCATCAACGAGATCTTGCTGCGGCCAGCAGGACAACGGTGACGCACCGCAGCTTGCTGACGGGCCGAGCGACGTAGGCACAATCGACAGCCAATCAATCGACGTCTGATCGGCTGCAGCTGCGGTGCGCCGCACTCAGCCCGGACGACGCCTCCGACAGCGCGACGCTGTTCTGGAACGCGCCCTCGTCCGCCGGCGCCTCCGCTACCAGCCGGCGCCCCAGGTGCAGCAGGTGATCACCGTTGGCGCGGCCAGCCAGGCGCTGACGGTGACCGCGCCCGCGACGGGCACGTTCGGCGGAACGGCCACCCTGTCGGGGACCGGCGGCGACTCCGGCAGCCCAGTCGTCTTCTCGGTCGATCCCTCCAGCTGGGCAGGCACCTGCGGGGTATCGGGCACGACCGTGTCCTACACCGGCGTCGGGACCTGCGTCATCGACGCCAACCAGGCGGGCACCGCGAACTACACGGCGGCGCCCCAGGTCCAGAAGGTCATCACCGTCAGCCCAGCCAGCCAGCAGATCAGCCTCACGGCCCCGTCGTCCGGTACGGTCGGCGGCTCCAGCACGCTGTCGGCGAAGGGCGGCGCATCGGGGAACCCCGTGACGTTCACCATCGACAAGGCGACCAAGTCCGGGATCTACTCGGTGTCGGGAGCCAAGCTGAGCTTCCAGGGCGCGGGCACGTGCATCGTGGACGCCAACCAGGCAAGCAACGCCGGCCCCAGCAACGCCGCGACCTATTCCACGGCGCCCCAGGTACAGCGCGAGATCACGGTGAAGAAGGCCGCCACGAAGACCGCCCTCACCCTCTCGACCAGCACCGTGGAGTACGGGCATGAGCAGTCAGGCAAGCTCACGGTCGCGGTCACCTTCACCGGCAGCGCCCCGGCCCCGACGGGAACCGTCACGATCAAGGAAGGCAGCACCACACTCTGCGCGGTCAGGCTCTCCTCGGGACGCGACTCCTGCACGCTCAGCGCGTCTAGGCTCAAGGTGGGGACGTACCACCTGACCGCCTCCTACAGCGGCGGCGCGAACTTCACCGCATCCACGGCCCCATCGAAGACCCTGACGGTCAAGAAGGCCTGACAGGCGAACCCGCTCGCATTTGGGTCTAGCGTCGTCGGCGGTTTTGGCGTCGATTGGTGAGTAGATGTCGCCATGAGAGCACGGGCAGCGATGCTGTGGGAGACGCCGGGGCAGTGGAAGGTCGACCATCAGCATCGTCACGATCGCGCAGCCAACTGCAGTTGCCGAATCCCAAACCCCGCAGATCACCCAGTTCTGCACGCATCCGCGGCGATAACGTCCGCAGGGCACCCCTGCAGGTGGCCGTGGTAGCGATCGCCCATGCCGGTATCATGCCTGATACCGTGATCTCATGGCGATGACATTGCGGCTTGCGGAGGACGAGACCGAGGCACTGCGCCAGCGTGCCGACCTTGAGCACCGGTCCATGCAGGACGTGGCCCGGCAGGCCATCCGCGAGTACGTAGAGAACCACAGCCGCGCAGAGCTCCTCGACCAGGTACTCGACGACGAGCTGCCCCGCTACGCCGAGGCGCTGCGGCGGCTCGGCGAGTGATCTACCTGACCCTGCCCGAGCTCCTGCACATCGCGGGCCGCGTCCTCGGGCCGGACTACGGAGTCCGCGACTACGGCCTGCTGGAAGCCGCGCTGGCCCGCCCGCAGGCCACCGCGTTCGGCAAGGACGCCTATCCGGACCTCGACGCCAAGGCCGCCGCGCTGCTGCACTCCGTCGCCCGCAACCACGCCCTCATCGACGGTAACAAGCGGCTCGCCCTGGCCGCCGTCATCGCCTTCTGCGGCCTCAATGGCCACCGCCTCACCCTCACCAACGACGAGGCCTACGACCTGGTGATGAGTGTCGCCGCCGGACAGCTCGACACGGTCGATGGGATAGCCGCCGTCCTCCGCCCGGCCACCCGGCCCCGCACCTGAGCCACACGGCAGCAGCCCGCTGGTAACCAGCCCTAAGGGCTTCAGCGATTTCCGACTACCTGCATAACGCCGATTCGCGCGCGTGTGCGGGTAGTGAGATAGTCGTCCTTCGGCGCTCGCGAACTGGCGACCGGCGTAGCTAGCCTGTCACACCGAGGAGGACCCGCATGGCCGATCCTGACCGCCGAGGCACGTTGCTGGGTTCTTACGAGAACGCTGCGGTGATCGTGTCAGGTATAGATGCCGGCGAGCTCGGCCACCCGACACCGTGCCCCGGGTACGACGTGGCCGGGCTGATCGACCACCTCGTCGAAGCGGGCCACCGGGCGGCCGCTCTCGGCAGTGGGCAGGCACCTCCGCCCGGCGACGAGTCCCCTCACGTGGAGCTGTCCGACGCGCCCGGTCAGATACGCAGCGCGGCGGAACAGGCGGCACAAGCATGGGGCGACGATTCCAGCTTGTCGCTGAGGCACGCAATGCCGTGGGGCGGGGAGCCGTGCTGCTGTAGTACCAGAAGCTAGTGACCAAGGATCTCTAGCCGCGTAACCCCGGCTTTCCAGAATTATCAAGCTAACGTTAGCGGTGGCCACGCGCCTGGAACGCGCCGTTCAGGTCGCACGCCTAGCCATTTGCGGGTGTTGACTTCTCTGGTCCGCTAGCCAACACTTAATGTGTGTACTCTGCCTGGTGTGGTGGGTGCTGTCATGGCGTCTGCTGCGTCGCAACTGGAGGTCGCGTCTTAGTGTCAGCGATGATGCGCCTGGTACCGGCGGAGTTCTTCGGCACACGTTCCGGTTCGGGTCCTCTTACCCATGGCCAGTGGAACGTGCTGCTATGGGCGGCGGATCAAACCAATTTCGGCGCCGTGCAATGGCAGACGTTCAATCTCGCACCGGGCCGGTCGCTGGACGATGTGACCAGGGCGATCGGTCGGCTCATTAGCCGGCACGAGTCACTGCGAACCTTGTTCATGGTCGGCACATCTGGGGAGTGGACCCAGCATGTCTCGGCGTCCGGTGAGCTGCTGGTCGAAGTCCACGAGGCTGACGGTCGGCTAGACGCCACCGAGGCGCTGCTGAAGCAGCGGCTGAACGTGCCATTCGCGCTGGACCGAGAATGGCCGATCCGGGTCGCGGTCATCACCTCCGGTCGCGTCCCGGCCAGGGTCCTGCTGGTTCTCACGCACATGGCAGCCGATTTCGCCTCGCTAGACATCATCGCCCGCGATTTCCGGCTGCTGATGCGCAACAGCGTAGGCCAGGCACCGGGGCCGTCGGCCCTTCGTCCGCTGGATCAGGCCACGCTTGAGATGTCGCCTCTGGCCAGGCACCGCGCCGAAGCCGCGCTGCGGTATTGGGAATCTACCCTGCGCGGCACGCCGCAGTGCATGCTCGCCGTGCCGGGACACCAGCCCGCGAACGACGGCCGGAGGATGGCAATCCTGCGCTCGCGGGCCGCAGCGCTTGCTATGGCCAGGATCGCGGACCGGACCCATACAAGTCAGTCGATGGTGATCCTCGCCGCCGTAGCGACCCTGCTCGGCCTGCGCTCGGTCAATGACCGGTGTCAGATCACCTCCATCTGCGCAAATCGCTTCACTCCGGCCAGCCGCGACTACGTGGGCACGATCGCACAGGACGCGCTCATCGCCGCCGACCTGACCGCCGAAACGTTCGACGGAATCATCCAGGCGACCCGCACCGCCGCGTTGACGGCTTATTATCACGGCCAGTACGACGCCGAGAGCCTATGGCAAATGATCGATCGCGTTAGCGAAGACCGCGGCACCACGTTCTACCGCGACTGCGTGCTGAACGACTTGAATGGTGCCTCCGTTCAGGTCCAGACGGGGCGCGCCGGCAGCTTGCCGGAAAATGGTGACGCGGCGAATGCGATGCGGGACACGCGGCTGGTGTGGGCAGACACCGATCCGCGCCCGTTGCTGTTCTACTTCGAGGTGTTCAGGCTAACCCGGCATGATGTGAGCCTGTCGGTGTGGGCCGACCAGAGCCGGTTTCCTCCCGCAGAGGTTGAGGACTTCCTGCTCGCCGTCGAGCGGCTGCTAGTCGCCGCCGAGAGGCGGAACGTCCCAGCACGTGATATCGGCGAACTGGCCGGCATAAGGCCGGTGCTCCGCGATGCGTCTTGGCGGCGGATCGACTCCTGCTGGGTCGAGATGCCCGCCGTCCAGCAACTCCTAGATGAGGCGGTCGCTTCGGTGCCGGGTATCGATGCCGCTCGGGTCTTCTGCACCCGTGATGTCGCCAGCACTCGGACGGCTGATGCGCTTGTGGCCTACACTTCGGCGTCCAGCGACATCACCCCCCAGGTCCTCCACGCGCAATGCCGACAGCGGCTTGCCGGCCGCCATACCGCGATGGCGCCCGCCTGGTATGTCATCTGCGACCGGCCCCCCGAAGACGTGGAGCGCTTGGAGTCGTGGCGGCGTCTGCCTGTCCGGGTCGAGGGATCCGGTCGGGCGTGAGCTGTGTTTTCGGGGCCTCTCCCTACGGGAGTGAGTTCGGCGGACGTCCAGCTCTACGCCATCGCTCACGGCACTAGCCAGTCGGACATCGTCGCCTATATGCACGTGGCCGGCCAGGCCGCGCGCACAGCGGCGGAGCACCTGACCCCATCCCAGTTCCGCACGGTGGCCATCCAGGCCGGCCTCGGCTCCCAGGTGACCAGTCACACGTTCACCGCCCCATCGACCGTCGCCCAGCTGGCCAGCCCGCTCAACTCCCTCCCGCCGCACCTTTTCCTCGTGCGCAGACATGCCTGATCGCCGGGTTGGCCGGCCAGCCGGCAGGTGGAGCAGGCCCGGAGGGATACCCCGGGGGGCAGCGACTGGCGCGTCAGCTGCCACATTCCGTCCTCGAAGTTGTGATCGGTGATGACGGCCGCCACGATCGCGGCGCCGTCCTCGCGGAGCACGAGCCGCAGTTCCTGGTCTATGTCCTCCGGCTCGCCGATTCTCAGCGTGCAGGCGAGCTCGGCGGCGCGTACGCGTGCGGGCCCGTCCAGGAGGACCGGCAGCGTCCACTCGAAGGTGCACGAGCACAGGTCGTCCGCCTCGTACAAGACGAACGGGGCACCAGGCGGCAGCGGATCCTCCGGGCAAAGCTCATCAAGGCAGCCGCGGAACGCGACACCGCGGATCTCGGTGCGGCACGTTCCCTCGCTGTAGTCGATAGTGATTGCCTCCCGGCCGAAGCGATCGCTGTAGAACCCGGACAACCGCGCGTGCACAGATGAATGATACGAGGCGCAGAAACGCTTCTGGCTTCCCTGGCGCGAGAATCCCCCCTCGCCACTGCTTGAGGAACCACGCATCAGACCGACCTGATCTGCATGCCTCAGCCGAGTCGTCGAGGTGGAGCCGAGCCGACGAACGGCACCGCCTCATGTCGGCGGCGAGTGTGCTCCCGATGGGCCGTAGGTCGTGGAAATGCAGGCCCGGCAGGCCCATGGCGCTGACCAGGTGCAGCCAGCTCCTTGGCTTGTTGAAGGTGTTGCGCGGCAGCGGTCCGCCCATGACTCCGGTGCCTAGCTGCCGTTAGCTAAGCTGGCTCAGGTCGAGTTCCCAGCGCCTGTACACGCTGGTGGCTTGGAAGCCAAGTTGCTCGTTGATGGCGATCATGTGCTCGTTGGAGGAGGCGTTGCCGGTGGTCACCCGGCGTACCTGCGGTGCGGTTCGGCCTAGCAACTCCAGATTCTCGATCTTGACCAGCAGCCCGAGCCGGTGCCCCCGGTGCTCAGGCAGCACGACCGTCGCCAGCTGAAAGGCCCACTCGGGGGCGTCCGGGTCCACGCACAGCTCGGTCCAGGCCGCGATCTCACCGGTAGCGTCGTGTCTGGCTACGACGGTCTGATACTGGACGCCCGTCGCCGCGTTGACATTTTCGGTCTCCCTGATCCGCTCGGCATCCCAGACTTTGGCCTCATCTCCAGCATCGCGGGGCCTGTCGGCCATAGCGTTGTGCAGCGCAACGGCAGCGGAAATGTACTTCTCGGGCGTACGCCCGGTCCAGGAGACCAGGGAGTAACCAATCGTCCGCGGTTCCACCAACTCCCGCAGCCGAGCCAGTCGGGCGGCAAGGTCGACGTCCACGATGAGCCGCCGACTGACCTCAGGGATGCCGGGTACGGCCCCGAGCGACGCAGCAAAGGCTGCTCCGGCCGAGCCGTCCCGGACGTCGGCTGAAAGTCTCGTCCGCCCGACCAGCCTGGCCTGCTCTGCGCTGTGTGCGGCGAGCGCACGGCCGACACCGACCCGCCGTCGGCCCGGGCTGACGATCAGGGTGCAACGCCCAGTGCCGGTGTTCTCCTTATCCGGGAGCTGCAGCAGGTACCCGCCCACCGGCGTGCCGTCATCATCGCCCCTGCCGAGCCAGCACTGCTGCGGGTTCGTGCCGAAACCGTGGGTCCATTTCGCCGTGAACGGCCTCAGCGGCCACGGCCCGATATCCGGATGATCTTCCGCCCAGCCAGCTGACGTCATGTCGCAGCAGGCCCTGATCGCTGCTGCGTCGGCCTTCGGGTCAAATTGCTCGATACGCACCCCGGCATCTAACCGTCCATCGCTCACGGCGGCAATGTATTAAGCGCCAGCGCCAGCGCCAGCGCCAGCGCCAGCGCCAGCGCCAGCGCCAGCGCCAGCGCCAGCGCCAGCGCCAGCGCCTGGAGCCGGACTGGCCCTCGCACACCACAGGCCTGCCGCAGCGGTATTCGGCCCACAAACGGGCCACGCACGGCGGCGCCTGCGGGTCCACGCCGACGACGCCCAGCGAACGGACCGGCAGGTCAGCGAGACGCGAAGAGACGGCAGAGACCGCGAGGAGGCGCTGACCGGCCCTGGTGCCTTTCCCGCAAGGCACGAGGTGCACGGCAGCACCCCCGGCGTGTGAAGTTCAGAGCCTCTACAGAGCTGCAGTAGCTACAGTGCCCGTGTGATGCCGGTCCTGGGGGCGGCGGCCTTCGTCTTGCCGTCAGCCCTGAGCGCGCTGCCGACCGCTGCCGCGGTCGGCGTGCTGTGTGTCGCCGTCGTCGTCGAGATCGTCGTGGTGCCGGCGGTGCTGCTGCCCGGCGGGACCATGACGCTGCTGGCCGGCGCGCTGATCGGGTCGGGCCGGCCGGTGCTTGCCATTGCCGTCCCCGTCGTCGCCGCGGTCATCGGGGGCGACCAACTCGCGTACTTCAGCGGCGCCGCGGTGACCGGATGGTGGCGCCGCCGTCGGCCCGGGCGGATAGGGGAGCGGGCCGCGCCGGGCGGGCGGGCGGCGGCCTGGCTCATGGCGGCCATGCCGTCGCTTGCCGGAGCCGCCGGGATGCGCTACCGTCCGTTTGCCCTGCGGGTGGTCGTCATGCGCGTGCCGTGGCTGGCGGCGGCGCTGAGCGTCGGCACGCTGGCCGCGCGCTCGCTCGCGGGGATCGGGCACGTCGCCGGGATCGCCGGACTGGTCGCCAGCGCCCTCGTCGTGGCAGGCCTGCTGGCCGCTCACCATCGGCCGGCGCGGTGCCGGCGCTAGCCCGCCAGACCATCGTCTCCATGCCCCAACGGACTCGGTGGAGGGTGCGAGAGCCAGCCGGATCCGTTCGGAAAACGGCAAGGGCGAGCGGCCGACGGGCCTGGTCCGGCCACCGCGTCCGCCGCCCCACGCCGGGTCCGTGGGCCCTTATAGTCCTGCCTTGTCGATTGCGCTTTGCAGTGAGCTGATGTATCCCTGCGAGGTGTAGCTCGCGCCGGAGACGGCGCTGGCTGAGGCGATGCCGACGAAGGTCGGTGACCGCGGGCGGGCACGCGCGGGCTGGCCGCGCGGCGGCTGTGCCTGCGGGGACTGCAGGCCGCGCCCGGCGGGGCACGAGGGTCGCTCAAGGCTCACGTGCCCGTCCTGGCGGGCAACATTTTGCGGATGCCTGTGTCGTCACGATTCCTTCATGTCCGGCTAGTAGCTTCGCAGCGCGGCTTTCAACGCGGGAGGGATGGTTTCATGCCGAAGTACGCAGGGCGGGGGCGGATGAAGAAGCGCCGGCTGCGGAGGTTCTTCCGCCTGCGGACGGTCCGGGTCATCGGAGTGCTCGTCCTGGCGTTCTGCGTCTGGGTCGCTTTCTCCGCCGGCCAGGCGCTGGCAGCCCCGAACGGTGGCAGCGCATCATCCAAGCTCGCCGAGTGGGCTCGCGACCATTACCTGGGGCCGGTGGTCACGTTTGGCGAGTGGCTGACCTATAACCCGCCGAAGGTCGGCGGCAAGCCGTCCTTCTCCCTCACCGTGCCCTCGGGCGAGGCGGTCGCGGCATCAGCGACGCCTGCGGCTACTTCGAAGTCCGCGAAGTCCAGGGTTAAGGTCAGCGCGCACGGTTTCCAGCCCGTCATCCCGGCGACGCTGCAATCGCTGGCGGGCAAGCCCTTGCCCGGCGAGGGCCAGTGGCGGGTGCTGGAGAAGGTCCACGGAGAGCCGGCGGTGTTCGGGACGTTCTTGCGGGACGCGACATACACGTCGTACGTGAACGGGATCGTCTCCATGGACCAGCGGCTCGTCTCATTCCAGCTGCACCCCGGCAACGAGGATCCCGGTGGCAGCGACTGGGGGCCGAACGCGCAGCCGTGGATACCGCCAGACTCGCGGACCGGCTTGCTGGCCACATTCAACGGCGGATTCAAGCTCGACAGCGCGCAGGGCGGCTTCTACCTCAACGGGCACGTATCCGGGACCCTGACCCCGGGCGCCGCCTCGGTCGTCTACTACCAGAACGGCACGATCAAGATCGGCGCCTGGGACCAGACGGTCGCGATGACCTCAGCGGTCATCGGGGTCCGGCAGAACCTCAGGCTGATCGTTCAAGACGGGCAAGTGCCCGCATCCGTCAGCCAGGATGTGGAGACGAACTGGGGGGCGACCCTCGGCGGCGGGTACTACGTCTGGCGGTCCGGGCTCGGGATCACCCGCGACGGGCGCGTCATCTACGCCTACGGCCCGGCGCTGGACGTGCAGGACCTCGCCGAGCTCCTGCAGCGGGCCGGCGCGGTAGAAGGGATGCAGCTCGACATCAACCCGTACTGGATGTCGTATGAGTACTACCAGGCCGGCGGGCACCCCGCCGACCCGACGCCCGTCAACCTGCTGCCGACCCAGCAGCAGACGGCCTACCGCTATTACTCCCCGTACAGCCGGGACTTCACTGCGGTCTACGCTCGGTGACCGCCGGGCGCTGGCTGGCCGCCGTGCTGCGCACGACCCGTCCCCGGCAGTGGCCGAAGAACCTGCTGGTCTTCGCCGCGCCGCTGGCCGGGGCGACCGCCGCCCGGCGGGCAGGCCGGCTGCTTGCGCTGTGAGGTCGGGCGTTTCGTCAGGTCCGGTCCGCCGGGCCTGCGGGGTCACTGGCGGGGAACCTGCGCCGCCAGGCGAGCGAGACGTAGACCAGGGCGACCAGGACGGGCACCTCGATGAGCGGGCCGACGACGCCGGACAGGGCCTGGCCGCTGGTAACGCCGAAGGTGGCGATGGCGACGGCGATGGCCAGCTCGAAGTTGTTGCCCGCCGCGGTGAACGCGAGCGTGGCGGTGCGGGGGTAGGGCAGGCCGATGCGCTTGCCGAGGGCGAAGGACCCGAACCACATGATGGCGAAGTAGCACAGCAGGGGCAGTGCGATGCGGGCGACGTCGCCTGGCCGGGAGGTGATCGTCTTGCCCTGCAGGGCGAAGAGGATGACGATGGTGAACAGCAGCCCGTACAGCGCCCACGGGCCGAGTCGGGGCAGCACCATGGTCTCGTACCTGACCCGGCCCAGTTTCTTCTCGCCGATCCTGCGGGTGAGGAAGCCGGCGGCCAGCGGGATGCCGAGGTAGATCAGCACGTTGAGGCCGATGGCCAGGCCGGAGATGTGCAGGTGCTGCCCGTTGCCGAGGCCGAGCCAGCCGGGGAGCAGGTCCAGGTAGAACCAGCCGAGCAGGCCGAACGCCAGGACCTGGAACACTGAGTTGAGGGCGACGAGTACGGCGGTGGCCTCGCGGTCTCCGCAGGCAAGGTCGTTCCAGATGATGACCATGGCGATGCAGCGGGCCAGCCCGACGATGATCAGGCCGTCGCGGTAGGCGGGCAGGCCTGGCAGGAAGGTCCAGGCGAGGGCGAACATCACGGCGGGGCCGGCGATCCAGTTCAGGGCCAGCGAGGTGATCATCAGCTTCCTGTCGCCGGTGACCGCGTCGAGCCTGTCGTAGCGGACCTTGGCCAGCACCGGGTACATCATGACCAGCAGGCCCACGGCGATCGGCAGGGACGTGCCGCCGATGGCGACCTTGCTCAGCGCGTCGTTCAGCCCGGGGACCGCCCGGCCCAGGCCCAGGCCCAGGCCCATGGCCGCCAGGATCCAGACGGGCAGGAACCGGTCCAGGGCCGATAGCCTGCCGGCGACCGCGGTCGCTGCCTGGCCTGCCTGCGGGGCGGCCGACTCGGTGGCCGTCACGAGCAGGCCCTCTTCCGGCCGACGCCGGCGGTGGCCCGGGCCGTGGCGGCCAGCCCGGCGAACGAGCCGGCCAGCGCCTCGATGACCTCTGGCCGCAGGCTGTAGTAGGTGTAGCGGCCACACGGCTCGGTGTCCACCAACCCGGCATCCCGCAGCACCTTCAGGTGGTTGGACAGGTTGGTCTGCCGCGCCCCGGTCTCCTCCATCAGGTGCGTGGTGCACAGCGTCTCGCCGGCGAGCAGGGTCACGATCTTCCACCGGAGCGGGTCGGCCAGCACCCGCATCACATCAGCGTCTACTGACATCAGCATGGGCTGATGATATCAGGCCAGAGGGCCAGTTGCATCATCAGGAGCTGATGAGACGACAGGGGCAGGGTGGCTCGGCCGCCGCGCCTGCGGCCGCCCTGCCCCGCGCCTGCTGCCGCCCTGCCCCGCGCTTTCTAAATTAATTCAGTATTAATTGACTCAATCTTGACTGAACTAACATTGGCAGGTCAAGATGGGGCTGTGACCAGGGCACCTCTACCCCAGCCCGCCGCGCTGTGGCGCCGGCTGGCCGCCGAGTTCCTCGGCAGCGCGTTCCTCGCCGCGATCGTGATCGGCTCGGGCATCGCCGCGCAGCGACTGTCCCCGTCCAGCACGGGACTTGAGCTGCTGGAGAACTCGGCCGCAACCGCTGCCGGGCTGTTCGCGATCATCCTCATGTTCGGGCCGGTGTCCGGCGCGCATTTCAACCCGGTCGTCTCGCTCGCCGACGCCGCGCTCGGCGGGCTGTCCTGGCGCGACGCCGCCGCCTACCTGCCCGCGCAGGTCGCGGGCTGCGTCATCGGGGCGGTGGGGGCGAACCTCATGTTCGCGCAGTCGGCGGTGTCGATCTCCACGAAGCACCGGGCCACGGGCGCGCACGCCCTGTCGGAGGTGATCGCCACCGCCGGGCTGATCCTGGTGATCTTCGCGCTGGCCCGGTCAGGCCGGCTGGCTAGCGCCCCGGCGGCGGTCGGCGCCTACATCGGCGCCGCCTACTGGTTCACCGCCTCCACCAGCTTCGCCAATCCCGCCATCGCCGTCGGCCGGATGTTCTCGAACAGCTTCGCCGGCATCGCGCCGTCCTCGGTGCCCGCGTTCATCGCCGCCGAGATCGGCGGCGGCATCGCCGGGGTGGCCATCATCAGGATCCTCTACCCTGCGCTCACCCCCGCCCAGGCCGCCGGGGTCGTCGTTCCGCACGAGAACTCCGACGGCCGGGACGCCGCCAGGCTCGCCCCTGCCGGCAGTGACGGGGAACGCTCGGTGCGCGCCGGGCGAGACTAGCGGGCAACCAGTTAACGGGAGGTAATCATGCACATGGTCGCCATCGGCGGGAGCGACGCCGGCATCAGCGCCGCGCTCCGCGCGCGCGAGGTCGATCCGGGCGCGGAGGTCACCGTGGTGGTGGCCGACGCCTACCCGAACTTCTCCATCTGCGGCATCCCCTACTACGTCTCCGGCGAGGTGCCGCACTGGCGTAACCTCGCGCACCGCACCATCGCCGACCTGGAGGCCGCCGGCATGCGGCTGCGGCTGGACACCACCGCCCGCAGCATCGACACGGCAGGACACAAGCTGCTCGTCAGCGGCCCTGACGGGGCCGAGGACCTGATCGCCTACGACCAACTGGTGATCGGCACCGGCGCCGTCCCGGTCCGCCCGGCCATCACCGGGGTCGACGCGCTGGGTCCCGGGGACGGGGTGCACCTGCTGCACTCGATGGGCGACACCTTCGCCCTCATGAGCACCCTCGAAGGGACCGCGCCGGCCAGCGCGATCATCGTCGGCGCCGGGTACATCGGCCTGGAGATGGCCGACGCGCTGACCGCCTGCGGCCTGGCCGTCACCACGGTCGAGCAGTTGCCCGAGGTACTCCCGACGGTGGACCCGCAGCTCGGTGCCCTCGTGCACGCCGACCTCGCCGTCCGTGGCGTCGAGGTCCTCACCGGCACCGCCGTCCGCGTCGTCAGCAGGGCTGCCCCCGGGGCGCCTGGGCGGCTCCAGGTCGACGCGGTCACCAGCGCGGGCGAGCCGGTCACCCGGCACGCGGACCTGGTGCTCGTCGTGGTCGGCGTCCGTCCGGACACCAGCCTCGCGGCCAGTGCCGGGGCGAGCCTGGGCACCCGCGGCGCGATCGCCGTCGACCGGGGGATGCGGACCGGGCTGCCCGACGTGCATGCGGCCGGGGACTGCGTCATCACCTGGCACCGGCTGCTGGGAGAGACTTACCTGCCGCTGGGCACGACCGCCCACAAGCAGGGCCGCGTGGCCGGCGAGAACGCCTGCGGCGGCAGCAGGGAGTTCGCCGGCAGCCTGGGCACCCAGGTGGTGAAGATATTCGACCAGGCCGCCGCCCGCACCGGGCTGCGCGACCACGAGGCCGCGGCAGCCGGGTACGACCCGGTCACCGTCGCGTCCGGGGCCGACGACCACAAGGCCTACTACCCCGGCAGCCATCGCATCGCCATGCGGTTCACCGGCGACCGCGCCACCGGCCGGCTGCTCGGCGTCCAGTTGTACGGGCACAAGGACGCCGAGATCGCCAAGCGGGTCGACATCGCCGCCGCCGCGATCTTCCACGGCATGACCGTCGATGAGGTCAGCGACCTCGACCTGTCCTACACCCCGCCGCTCGGCTCCCCCTGGGACGCGGTCCAGGCCGGAGCCCAGGCCTGGACCCGCCAGGCCACTGGCGGATAAGCCACCAGTCCTTCGACCGCCAGGCCTGCCATCACCCCTGGCGACTTCTCCATCGTCAACCAGCCAGGCCCGGCCGCCTACCCCATCTGCGGCTACAGCTGGGTCCTGATCTCCGCCCGCCAGCTCCGCCTAGCGACCGGGCAGGCTACTCGGTCACGGTAATCCTCGGCGGCACGGCAGCCGGGGGCGCGACGTCGCTGGTCAGCAGCAGGCTGTGGCGGAGGGCTGTGTGGTGCCGTCGGCTGCTGCGGAGGGGGTGCAGCAGGCGGAACTGGTGGTCTTGTCGAGGGTGTCGGCGTCGCCCTTGACGACGTAGACCTCCCAGGGCTCGCTGCCGGGGCCGGTGACCCAGACCTTGTCCTGGACGGCGTAGCAGCAGGCGGTGTCTTCCTCGGTGGCGGTGGCCAGGCCCTCGGCGGCCAGCCGGGCGGTGGCTGCGGTGACCTCGCCGGCGGTGGCGACCTCGACGCCGAGGTGGTCCATGCGGGTGGGCTCGCCGGGGGTGCCTTCGATGAGGACGAGCTTGAGTGGGGGCTCGGCGATGGCGAAGTTGGCGTAGCCGGGGCGGCGCTTGGCGGGCTCTGCGCCGAACAGCCTGGTGTAAAAGGCAACCGAGGCCTCCAGGTCGGCGACGCGGAGGGCGAGCTGAACTCGGGACATGACGTTCCTCCCTCGTTGGGACGCGCACGGGACGCTGCTTAAAGAGGTCTCTAATCAGCGTGCAGGACCAGTTTGCGCTACTACTTAAAGACATGTCAAATTAAAGAGGTGACTAACCAGAAGCTGCTGCCCGTGCTCGACCCCGCCGACGGCGGCGTGTGCTGCCCGCCGCTGGCGTGCGAGCCGCTGTCGGCCGCCGGGGCGGAGGAGATGGCGGCGCTGTTCAAGGCGGTGGCGGACCCGGTAAGGCTGCGACTGCTGTCGCTGATCGCCTGCCACCCGGGCGGGGAGTCGTGCGTGTGCGACCTTACGGGGGAGTTCGACATGACGGCCCCGTCGATCAGCTATCACCTGAAGATCATGCGCGAGGCGGGGCTTATCAGCTCCGAGCGCCGCGGGACCTGGGTGTACTACCGGATCATGCCGCAGGTGATGGCGCGGATGTCGGCGGTGCTGGCCCCGGACGCCGCCCCTGGATCCGCTGATCACGGCCAGCTTGACTTACCGATTATGCCTCAGTAAAGATTGAATCAATGAGCACTGAAGTAATGAGTGACCTGGAGCGCCGTGCCGCGATGCACGCCGCGCTCGCGGACCCGGCCCGGCTGGCCATCGCCGACACCCTTGCCGACGGGGACGCCTCCCCCTCCGACCTGACCGCCATGCTCGCGATGCCGTCCAATCTCCTGGCGCACCACCTGCGGGTGCTGGAGGGAGCCGGCATGGTCACCCGGCACCGGTCCGAGGGCGATCGGCGGCGCACCTACCTGCGGCTGGTTCCAGGCGCGTTGGACAGCCTCGGCGGCCCGCCGACACGGACCGCGCGGCGGGTGCTATTCGTGTGCACCGCCAACTCGGTCCGCTCACACCTGGCCGCCGCGCTGTGGCGGCAGGCCAGCAGCGTGCCCGCCGCGTCGGCCGGCACCCACCCGGCCAGAGCGATCGACCCCGGAGCGATCGGCGCCGCCGGCCGCCGTCAGCTGCCACTGCCCCGGCTACGACCCCGGCATGTCAGCGACGTCCGGCATGACGGCGACCTGATAGTGACGGTCTGCGACCTGGCGTACGAGGAACTCGGCGGCCTGGCCGCCGTGCACTGGTCGGTCCCGGACCCGGTCCCGGTCGGCGACCCGGAAAGCTTCGACGCGGCACTGGACGAGCTGGACCATCGCGTCCGGCTACTCGCCCCGCGCCTGGCCGCCTCCTAACCGGCCGTAAACCGGCTGAGGATATCCACACGGTCCTCGGTCTCTTCGGCCTGGCGGACAAGGCGGAGAGCTACTACAACACCAGCACCGCGAACGGCGGCAGTAGCGGCGGTGGCGGCTGCGACTGGTGACATGCTCCTTCTGCATTACCGCGCATGTTTGCGCCAGGCCAGGCCTGCGGCACCGCTGACGGAGGCCAGGCCTGCGGCACCGCTGACGGCGACTGGCGAGCCGCCGCCTGTCGCGCACGCCTGCCGGGATGACTACCTGGCCAAGACGTCTCCAGCGGAGCGCCACACAACCGGACAAAAGTGCTGATAGTGTTACATTAATGTAGTCTAGTGTCGCTACGTCGCAACTATACGCAATTTGCTCTCTTGTTACTTTTAGGTACTAAAGTCACAGGAACCTGATCGTAGCGCCCTTCCGTGAGGCTTCCGATGACTTACCAGGCTCCCCAGGCGGGCTACCCCTTGCTCCCCACCTGCCCGAACGGCCACCAGGCGCCTGCCGGGCCCGGTTGTGCCCAGCCTGCAGCCTGCCGGTGGCGTGGCTGACCTGCGCGCAGGGTCACGCGGTGACGCCTGAATCTCAGTACTGCCCGCAGTGCGGTACCCCGGCTGTCCTGCCGGCGGCTGTCCTGCCGGCGGCTGTCCTGCCGGCGTCGGCGGGCCTGGCTGGTCTTGGTGGTCCGACTGCTCCAGCGGGCCGTACAGCCCAGTGGCAGTGGCAGGGCCGTACAGCCCAGTGGCAGAGCAGCGCGGCTGGCGCGCGGCAGGGCAGCCAGGCTGGCCCCGGCAACGTCCAGTCCCATGGCGACCCGCTCTCCGACTGGTGGGCCGGCAACGGCATCGGGGGCGGCCCGCCGGGGAGTCCCGCCCGCGCTACGCTGCTCAGCTGGCAGCGGGCCGGCGCCTGGCCGCTCATCGGCGCGTTCCTGATCGACTGCATGCTCGCGTGGGTGCTCGGCGGGCTGATGTTCGTTTTTCTTTTTCCTGTGGTCGGCGAGATCGCCATCCCGGCAATCGCCTTCGTCAATTCCTACCTCGAGGGCTCGACGGGCCAAAGCCTTGGCAAGAAGGCCGTCGGCAGCTACGTCATCAAGCGCGACACCGGCGAGTTCCTCGGCGGCTGGGCCGGGATCGGCCGCCAGTTGCTGCACGTCCTGGACTACCTCCCGCTGTGCATCGGCTTCATCGTCGGCCTGTTCAACACCCGCACATTCGCCGACATGATCGTCGGCTCTACCGTCGTAGCCAGGCCCCGCGCCCCGCAACTCCCGCCGCCCCCGCTGCACCCTGGCCCGTCCGCTCAAGGTAACCCTCCCGCGGCCTCAGCCCCCATCCCGCCTACCCCCTAGCGTCTGACGCGGGTGTCCTTGACATGCAGCCTGCAAGCTGTCTACATGACATGCAGCCTGATGGCTGCATGTCATGTAGACGGCGGGACGAGCTTCGATGGATGAGGTGTTCAGGGCGCTGGCCGACCCCAGCCGGCGGCGGCTGCTCGACAGCCTGAACGAGCGGTCTGGGCAGACCCTGCGCGAGTTGTGCGCCGGGCTGGACATGGCCCGGCAGTCAGTGAGCAAGCATCTGGCGATCCTCGAGGAAGCCAACCTGGTCACCACCGTCTGGCACGGCCGCGAAAAGCTGCACTACCTCAATGCCGAGCCGATCAACGCCATCGCCGACCGGTGGATCAGCCAGTACGACCAGCCGCGGGTGCGCGCGCTCGCGGACCTCAAGAAAGCCCTAGAGGAGAACCCGATGGACAAGCCAAGCGTGGTGTACACGACTTACATCAGCACCACCCCCGAACGGCTCTGGCAGGCGCTCACCGAGCCGGCCTTCACCCAGCGCTACTGGGAAACGACCTTCACCACCGACTGGGCGCAAGGATCGGCGATGACCTGGGACAACCACGGCGTCCAGCTCACCGACCCGGAGCAGGTCGTGATCGAGTCCGACCCGTTCCGCCGCCTGTCGTATACCTGGCACAGCTTCACGCCGGAACTGGCAAGGCGCTTCGGCTGGGACGACGCCTTCCTGGCCAAGCTCGCCAGCGAGCCTCGCTCCAAGGTGACCTTCGAGATCGAGCCCACTGGGGAGGGCGTCGTCAAGCTGACGGTCATTCACGACGGCTTCGCGCCGGGCAGCACGGTCGCGGAAATGGTCAACGTAGGCTGGCCCGACGTGGTCTCCAGCCTGAAGACCCTCCTGGAGACCGGCGCCCCTCTCCCGGCCTGATCGGTCCGGGCGTGGCCACTGAAGCCGCGCCCGGACCCGAAGCCGAGCCCGTCACCCGCGCCCCGCGTCAAGTCGGCCGGGAATCGGGGCTGCGCCCTTGTTCGGCCGTGATGCGCTGGAGCAGCGCGACCATTGCGGTGTTGTGGTCGAGTTGGATCTGCCCGGCCGATGTGGCGAGGATGGCGGTTCCCATGCTCTCCGCCTTCGAGGTACCAGCCGGAGCCAGCCGGAGCCGTGCGGGGATCGACTTATCGAATGGCCGCGGCTTCCGGGGTGCGCTGGCCCGGCGGATACCCCAGGCCCTGAGCCAGCCCGCGACAGGCCCGGGGGCAATCGCCTGAACCAGGATCACGAGCACTAGCAGCGCGATGGCTGCGATGGTGAGCGCCACGGCCGACAGTCCGGCGATCACCAGCGCGAACCACAGCGGAGGCTGTGGCAGCGCAGCGGGAACACCCACGGGCGGCGCGTTGAACCGAACCCCCCAGTAGTACGTCATGCCGGCGCCCAGGGCCAGGACGTATCCCGTCACCGCCAAGCGCGGCCAGCGGCCTGAGGAGTAGCGCGCCTTGCGGACGAACGCCCATGGAAGACCGACTGCGCCCGCGATCCCCGCTGCCACCGCGAGCGGCCAGTACCAGCCCATATAGGGCCTGACGTTCGCCAAGAGCGCGATGTCGCGGAAGCAGATGTACCCCATGGTCCCGGTGCCGAGACCAAGCAGCGCAACCGTTCCCGCACGCGATAGTAGGCCCGTTGCCCTCCGTGGCGCCCGCATGTGCCGCACGGGAACATTATGTACCGTATGTAGTCGTTGCGGACCGCCTCCTGGCGTAAGTGCTGTGGATCGTGCCGCGTTTGCGGCACGATCCACAGCACTCATAGCGACTGCCCCGCCAAGCGACGGAAGCCGACCGCCGCTTTCGTTGTGCATGTCACCTACTGCGCCGCCCTGGTACCTCGAGTGGATCTCGGGCTGCCTGCGGCGGAACGCTGCGGTGCGCCTCAGTTCGCTGATGTTCTTGTGCGCCAGCGTGCCCAGCAGCCAGGCCGCTGCCGGCCGCTGGGGTGCCCGCGCAGCACCGCCCACGCAGCACCGCCCACGCCACGCCGTGCCATTAGCGTGCAACTAACCTCGCCGGCGAGGGCGGCGGGACCAGAGCCATGCCGGCGGGAGGTCCGCCCCAGTCGAGCCGCACCCACACCACACGGGTACCGGGTGCCTCGCCTGCTTTGATGGCCCAGTTGCCCTCACCGGCCAGGGCCGCCACCATTGCCAGCCCGCGCCCGCGCTCCTCGTCCGGCTCCCGTTCGACCCACGGGCCGCCTTGGTCCTCAACCTCTAGCCAGGCGAAATCACCTGGCCGCACCTCGGCTCGGACGGTGAACACCCCACCCGGCTGGCCGGACGTGCTGTGCACGATGGCATTCGCCGACAACTCCGACGCCATCAACACGAAATCGTCCGCGAAGGGGCACCCCTCGATCACGGGGGCCAAGTCCGCGCGGACCTCGTGCACCTGGTTCTTTGCCCCCGCGTAAGAGCGCTCGAAAGTGATCGCCCCAGGTCGCTTGGTGGGCTCGGTGCGCATCAGCCTCAACCGCCTGCCTGCAAGGCCAGTGCAGATGCGATCATGATCCCTGTCCGCAAGCGTTTCTCTGGTGTCCATTCCCCCATGACTTCCATAAGTCGTCCGTGTTCTCGGGTTGGTCTGGCTGCTCCCTGAAGTGCTCGCTAGCCTGGTGAGTCTTGTGGCGCGTTGTCAACGCCTCCTCATCCCTGACCCGGTTCCTGAGCTCATCGAGGCTGTCGGCTTGCGGGTAGGGCACGCACCCGACGGCCAGGTCTTCAGCGCTCAGCGCCTGCCTGCGGGCGGCCCACCACTGGCCGCTGTCACTGAGCCACATTGCCCAGCGACCAGCGAACTCGGCCTCAATGCCCGCCGCCGTCGCGGATGCAGTGGAGTCAAAGTTGTCCATCCTGCCTTCCGGTTGCGAATGGGGAGTGTTGCCAACCAGCATGGGCAGGCGGGCGCCGCCGAAATTTCAAACCCGTTGAAAGTTTCTTGGCTGGGGGCTTAATGGCTGATCAAGAACACGCAGGATCGCGGATCGCCGCCTTGCGCAAGACACGGGGATGGACCGTACGCGAGCTCGCACGCCGCGCGTGCGTCAGCTACAGCCTGCTGGCAAAGGTGGAGTCCGGCGCGGCGCCGACCAGCCCGGCATTGATCGGGGCGGTAGTGCGTGCGCTGCGGGTCGACGTTCCCCGGATCGGCGCAGCAGGCATGGGCACACCTGGAAGCCGCCCGCGATGCCGGTAGCCGCGCACTGGTTCGTCGGTCCACAACTGGATCTCGATGAACGTCTCCGGATTGTCGGCGGCTGCCAGGCCTTCGTAACCCTCCGGATCCGGCTTCGGGATCCCGTAGCGTCCCGCCAGGCCGACGATGTCGGCAAGGCGATAGAGGGACCCGTAATAGGGTTGCGGGACGAACGCGAGGCCGAAGTCGCGGGTCACTTCCATCACCGCGAAGCTGTCTCCCCACGTGACCGTGGTCTGCGCGGGCGGCAGTGCGCTGAGCGGTACGCGGAGGTCGCGCATATCGGCCGCGAGCCCTCGGAACCACGGTGACTCGCCCAAAACGAAGTAGTGCGGCGTGAGCCGCTGCGGGGAGCCGCCCAGAGCCGTGAACTGCTCTCGCAGTCGGTCTCCCGCCGCCCGGCGCATCTCCATGTATTTCCGGCCAAACGGGCGCTGCTGCCCGCCCTCGCGCCGCTCCCTGATCAGCTCCGCCATCACTGCCGTTACCTGGTCATCCGGCAAATCTGACAGGTTCAGGAACGGTGCCCGCGATGCGCGGTAGAAGTGAGTCGCAAAATCCGGAACGATTTCCTCACCGTGCACTAGACACCTCAGCTTGTCCTGATCGACTCATCCCACGCGCCAAGCGACGCGGTTCCGATCGTGCGCGGCAGCCCTGACGGGACGCCAGTACCGCACCGAACCATAGTCGTGCTCCGGCCGGTAGTGCGTCAGCCAAGCTGCTAGTACTACAGCAGTGGCCGCGACCTCTGGTGCGGCCTGGCGTCCGGCCCGGCGCCACTCGCATCCCCGTCCACCGTGCATCGGCTTTCTCAGTCGACTGCAGGCGACCGCTCAATTTATCCCGAAGAGTTTTCCGGTCCCGAAGACTTTTCCACATGATAACGTGGAAAAGTTTACCTAACCGGAAAACTCTTCGGGATAATGGCGGTGGGCCGGGACCCGCCACATCTCAGGACTCCGTTGTAGTACTAGGCGACTCGCCCTCACCAGACATTTAAGCTGCCGCGCCGCTTCCGCGACCTAGGGCGGCTGGTCCCGGGTCGCTGGCTTTGGATGCTGTCGATTGTGCCGCAAAAAGCGGCACAATCGACAGCATAGCCGTCAAGGGAGAGGGCCGGCGGCCAGGCAAGTTCGCTCCCCACCGGGAGCCTTGGCGCACCGCGGTCCGCCGGGTCCGCAGCACTCCGCCTGGTCACTCGCGGACTCCCGCTGCGCAGGGCCGCTGCCTCAGCGGTGCGACTGTTGTTCCGCCGTGGCCGGCGCACCGGAACTGGACCGCTGGAAGGGGAGTATCGGTTGCCCTGGCTCCCCGTTTACCAGGCGGTGAAGCCACGCGGCGACTGCGCCTCCGACGAGGGGCGCGAGGATGAACAGCCAGACCTGGTTCAGGGCAGTGCCGCCGACGACTACGGCCGGGCCGAGGCTTCGGGCCGGGTTGACTGACGTGCCGGTGAGCGGGATGCCGATCAGGTGGACCACGGTCAGCGCCAGGCCGATGACCAGCCCCATGGTTACCGGGTTGGCCTCCTTGCCAGTCACTGTCAGCCAGATGAAGACGAAGGCGGTAGTGAGGATCACCTCGGCGAGGAAGGCGCCGCCCAGGCCGATGTGGATTAGCGACCCCGCACCCCAGCCATCAGCGCCGAGGCCAATGCTCGCCCTGTTGTAACGCGGGACCTGGCCGACCACCGCCCACAGCAGCAGGGCGCCGAGAATCCCGCCGGCCAGCTGGCAGATCCAGTACATGACGGCATCTGCCGCCTTGATCCGGCCGAGGAGCAGCGCGCCTAGGGTGACTGCCGGGTTGACATGACAGCCTGACACCGCCCCTAGCGTGTACACGAGAGCGAACAGCACCAGGCCGAACGTCAGTGCGGTTGCCACCACGCCGGCGCTCGTGCTGGCACCAGCGACGTGGAAGCCGAACGCGAGTGTCGCCGCGCCAGCACCGAAGAACACCAGCACCCCGGTGCCGAATGTTTCGGCTACGAGCTTGCGAACCACCGTTTACCCCCATACCTCCTACGCCCGGCCCCCGCTACCGAGCGTAATCACGGCCACATGCTTGGATCTGCGTGTAGTTGCCGTTGTCATTACACGGAAAATACACGTGATCGGGAAACCATGTTCGCGGCAGTCGGACCCGGGGTGAGGTGCTGGGACCGACCGGGGACTCCGTCAGGCTTACCCCCTGTCTGGGGTTGACCTGCGGGTTTCCGTGGTGGCCAGGTCCGCCTCGCGGCGGGCCTTGCGGACGTGGCGGCCGGTGGCGGTTTCGGCGATTCCGAACGGCCGGTGCTGGCTGCTCGACGCGTTGGCAGATGCAGGCTTGGCGTGCTTCGGCGTGTAGCTCATTGCGCTGTCCTGTTCTGTGGTCGCGGGGGTTCCTGTCGTGGAAGGGGTGCCCTCTATTTGGCCGGTCTACCCCATCCATCGGCATGTATGAGTCGATGCCGTGCTGGACAGCAGCAGTATTCGCCCCACGCCGCTTCGCGCCTGGATGGGCTGGCATGGGGATGAACGCAGGTCGCGGGCCGTCAGACGTCGCGGGGGCGGAAGGCAGCGAACGCGTTCGTGACGACGAGGGAAGACGACGCGAACCGGTACAGCACGGCCGGCCGGCCCCCGGCCGCCGACGGCCGCGATAGCTCCGAGGTTGGCTCGATCACCTCGCGGCGGACCAGGATCCGCTGCAGGTTGGTCGCCGACAACTCATAGCCAAGCGCGGCCGCGTACACGTCCCGCAACTGCGCGATGGTGAAGACTGGGGGAGCCAGCGCGAACCCGATGTTGGTGTAGGACAGCTTCGCTCGCAGCCGCTCGCGCGCCGAGCGGATGATCGACTCGTGGTCGAAGGCGCACGCGGGCAGGCTGTCCACCGGGTGCCAGGCGGTATCAGCGGGCAGCCGGGGCTGGGCGCCCACCGTGACCAGCGCGAGGTACGCCGTGGCCAGCACCCGCTCCCGCGGGTCGCGCAGCGGGTCGCTGCGCGTCTCCAGTTGCTCTAGGTGGGCGATCTCGGGTATGTCGACCTTGGCCGCGAGGTGCCGGCTGGCCGACGTGCCCAGCCGCTCTCCCGGCCGCAGTGAGCCGCCTGGCAGCGCCCACGAGCCAGCGAACGGCTCGGTGGCCCGTTGCCAGGCCAGCACGCTGAGCTGGCCCTCGCGGACCTGAAACACCACCCCAAGGGCCTCATGGCGGAAGCGGTCGCCCGTCACGGGTCAATCGTAGCGGAAAGTAGTTATCGACCGAGGGTTGTAAACCTGAAGTTGTAAACTTAGAGTCGTTAACTATGAGTTCACAGATGAGCAGCGCGCCCGCAACCTGGCAGGACCGGATCCAGCAGCTCAAGAACGACCGCGACGCGGTGATCCTCGCGCACAACTACCAGCGCGCCGAGATCCAGGAGGTTGCCGACCATGTAGGCGACTCCCTCGCGCTCGCCAGGCTCGCCGCCGCGAGCACCGCCACCACGATCGTCTTGGCCGGCGTCTACTTCATGGCTGAGACAGCGAAGATCCTCGCCCCGCAGCGCACCGTCCTCATCCCCGACCGCAACGCCGGATGTTCCCTCGCCGACGCCATCACGGCGCAGCAGCTCCGGGACTGGAAGCGAGAGCACCCCGGCGCGGCCGTCGTCGCCTACGTCAACACCAGCGCCGAGGTCAAGGCTGAGGCCGACGTGTGCTGCACCTCCGCCAACGCGGCGGAGATCGTCGCGGCCATCCCAGCCCAGCGCGAGGTCCTGTTCCTGCCCGACCAGTTCCTTGGCGCGCATGTCCGCCGCGTCACTGGCCGCGCCAACCTGCACATCTGGATGGGCGAGTGCCACGTCCACGCCGGCATCTCCCCAGCCGAACTGCGCCGTAAGGCCACCGCCGCCCCCGAGGCCGAGCTCTACATCCACCCGGAGTGCGGGTGTGCCACCTCCGCCCTGTGGCAGGCCAGTTCAGAAGACCTTTTCGCAGAACGTACCCGGATACTGTCCACCTCGGGCATGCTGTCGGCGGCACGCTCGGTGGCCGCGCCCATGGTGCTGGTCGCCACCGAGACGGGGATGCTGCACCAGTTGCGGAAGGCGCGGCCCGAGGTTCGCTGGGAACCGGTCAACCCGCACGCCACCTGCCACTACATGAAGATGACCACCGCCGAGACCCTAGAGCGCTGCCTGCGCGACGGCACTACCGAGGTGACGGTCGACCCGCAGGTCGCGGCCCGTGCAAGGCGCGCCGTGGAGGCGATGATCGCATGAGCGAGCCGAGCGGGCGCGGTGGCGCCTGGACTGAGGAGCGACGAGGGAAGAGGAGTGACGAGGGAAGGCGCCGCCTCCCAGGCGCCCGGAGGCGAGCGGGGAGTACGGCATGAGCGAGCCGAGCGGGCGCGGTGGCGCCTGGACTGAGGAGCGACGAGGGACGAGGAGTGACGAGGGAAGGCGCCGCCTCCCAGGCGCCCGGAGGCGAGCGGGGAGTACGGCATGAGCGAGCCGAGCGGGCGCGGCGTGAGTACGGGCGGTGATGCCGACGTGGTGGTTGTGGGGTCCGGAGTGGCCGGGATCACCGCGGCGCTGACCGCTGCCGGGCACGGCCTGCGCGTGGTGATGATCACCAAGGACCTGACCGGTGGCGCGTCCCCGCTCGCCCAGGGCGGGCTGGCGGCGGCGATCGGGCCGGGCGACAGCCCGCGCCAGCACGCGCGGGACACGATGACCGCCGGCGCTGGCCTGTGCGACCGGGAGACGGTGGGGGCGCTCGCGGACGGGTCGCCGGGCGCGGTCGACTGGCTGGTCGCCCGCGGCGCCCAGCTGGAACGACGGGACCTGCGGCTGGAAGGCGGGCACAGTCGACGCAGGATCGTCCACTCCGGTAATGACGCCAGCGGAGCGGAAGTCCACCGGGCGCTGGTGGCCGCGCTGCTGGCAAGCCGGGTCGAGATCCGGGACGCCGCGATTGCCCTTGACCTGACGGCCCGCGGCCTGCTGGTCGCGCCGATCGGGCCGGGCAACGAACTGCGCCCGGAGTTGATCTGCGCGAAGGCCGTGGTGCTCGCCAGCGGGGGACTCGGACAGGCGTTCGCGACCACGTCCAATCCTGTCGGCTCGACCGGCGACGCGATCGCGATCGCCGCGCGGGCCGGGGCGGTGCTGCGCGACGTGGAGTTCATCCAGTTCCACCCGACCGTGCTGTGGAGCCAGGGGGCGATCGGGCAACGCCCCTTGGTCACCGAGGCGCTGCGCGGGGCCGGGGCCGTGCTGCGCGACCTTGCGGGCAGCCCCGTGATGGCCGGGCGGCACCCCCTGGCAGACCTGGCGCCGCGCGACATCGTGGCGGCCGCGATGTTCGAGGTCATGGAGCGCGACAATTGCCAGCACCTGTGGCTCGACGCGACCAGGCTGGGCAGGGCGCAGGTGGAAGACGGCTTCCCGACCGTGACGGCCGCCTGCCGCGCCGACGGCATCGACCCTGTGAGCGACCTCATCCCGGTGGCACCCGGGGCGCACTATTCGTGCGGCGGCATCGCGACGGACATGGCGGGCCACAGCAGCGTCCCCGGACTGTACGCGGTCGGCGAGGCTGCCAGCACCGGTGTCCACGGCGCCAACAGGCTCGCGTCCAACTCGCTGGTCGAGGCGATCATCATGGGCCGCGACGCGGCAGAGGCGATCGCGGCCGCGCGGCTGTCAGGCCGAGGGCAGGGCTGGGGATCGGGCAGGCACGCGGCCGTCGCCGCGGGTCCGGTGACGGCGGGAGACGAGATCGAGGTGGGCGCCGCGCTGGTGGGTGCGGCATCGGTGGGTGAGGTAACGGTGGGTGCGGCAACGGCGTGCGGAGGGCCGGCCGTCAGCCGCGGGGAACTTGCCACGGCGATGTCCCAGTATGCGGGGGTCGTGCGGGACGCTGAGGGACTTCGCGCACTGCTTGCGCTGGCCACGGTGCCGCCGCAGGGTGCACCCCTTGCACCCCTTGCACCCCTTGCACCCCTAACGTCGATGGCCGCTGTTGCCGAGGCTCGGCCGGTGGGACTGAGGGATCGGCCCGTTATGGCGCCTGCTAGGGCAAGGGAAATTGAGGCGGCGAACCTGCGGGTGGTGTCGGTGCTTATCGCGGCGGCGGCGCTGGCGAGGACGGAGAGCCGCGGATGTCACCGGAGGCGGGACGCCCCGCAAACTTGGGCGCGGGCGCGGCACACGCTCCTGCGGTGGACGGCATAGAGAGGTGGAACCGTGAAAGAAGAGACGATGGCGGCGCTGCGGGCGGCCGGGCTGGACCCGCAGGACACCGAGGTCGCGGTGGTCCGGGCGCTGGACGAAGACTTCCGGTACGGGACGGATGTGACCAGCGTGGCGACAGCAGCTCCCGAGACAGTCGTGACTGGCAATGTTGTGGCTCGGGTCCCTGGGGTGGTGGCGGGGCTTGCCGTCGCGCTAGCCGTTGCGGACCTGGCTGCCACGGCGGGGTACACCAGCGGGATCACCGACGCTGTCGCGGTGCGCGGCGATGGTGACCGGATTGGGCCAGGGGACGCGGTGCTGCGGATCAGCGGCCCGGCGACGGCGGTGCTCGGGACGGAGCGGACCATGCTCAACTTCCTCACGCACCTGTCGGGCATCGCCAGCTCCACCAGGGCCTGGGTGGACGCGGTCGCCGGGACCGGGGCGGTGATCCGGGACACCCGCAAGACGACGCCGGGGCTGCGCCTGCTGGAGAAGTACGCGGTGCGTTGCGGCGGCGGCGTGAACCACCGGATGGGGCTGGGCGACGCGGCGCTGATCAAGGACAACCACGTGGCAGCGGCGGGCGGCGTGGCGAAGGCGATCGCGGCCGTCCGGGCGCACGCACCGCAGGTTCCGCTGGAGGTCGAGTGCGATACGCTCGCGGAGGTCCGGGAATCTCTGGAGGCCGGGGCACGCTTCATCTTGCTGGACAATATGTCTAGTGATGAGCTGCGCGCCGCCGTCGCGGAGGCCCGGCGATACCCGGAGGTCCGACTGGAAGCCAGCGGTGGGCTCCGCCTGGAGACGGCCCGCGCGGTGGCGGAGACCGGCGTCGACTACCTCGCGGTGGGCGCGCTCACGCACTCAAGTCCGGCGCTCGACCTGGGGCTGGATCTTGTGTTAGCTGTCACAGCTTGGATTGAGGGAGAGGTGCCGCGGTGACTGTCACTGAGGCTGGGTCTGCTCGAGCCGATTCCGGCGTGCGTGGTGAGGCTCAGCGGCGGCGGACGTTCGCCGTCATCAGCCACCCGGACGCCGGCAAGTCCACGCTGACCGAGGCGCTGGCGTTGCACGCGAAGGCGATCAACCAGGCGGGGGCGGTGCACGGCAAGGCCGGCCGGCGCGGGGTCACCTCCGACTGGATGGCCATGGAAAAGGACCGTGGCATCTCGATCACGTCGGCCGCCTTGAAGTTCGACTACGACAAGCACGTGCTGAACCTCCTCGACACGCCGGGCCACGCGGACTTCTCCGAGGACACCTACCGGGTCCTTGAGGCGGTGGACTGCGCGATCATGCTGCTGGACTCGGCCAAGGGCCTGGAGCCGCAGACGCTGAAGCTGTTCGACGTGTGCCGGTCGCGCCATGTGCCGGTCGTGACGTTCGTGAACAAGTGGGACCGGCCCGGCCGTGAGCCACTGGAACTGCTTGACGAGATCGAGCAGCGGATCGGGCTGCGGCCGACGCCGGTGAACTGGCCGGTGGGGATCGCGGGCGACTTCCGCGGGCTGATCGAGCGGGCAACGGGCGTCTACACCGCGTACACCAGGATGCCTGGCGGGGCCGAGCGGGCGCTGGAGCAGGTGCTCGACGCCGCCGCGGCACTCGACCGCGAGGGAGCCGCTTACGAGGCGGCGGCCGAGGAGATCGAGCTGCTGTCGGAGATCGGCGCCGAGATCGACATGCCGTCATTCCTGGCCGGCGAGTCATCGCCAGTGCTGTTCGGCGCGGCACTGCCGAATTTCGGCGTCCGCAGGCTGCTGGACGCCATGTGCTCGCTGGCACCCGCGCCCTCGCCACGGTCGTCGGTCAGCGGGGACGCTCGTCCGGTTGAGGCGCCGTTCTCCGGCCTTGTGTTCAAGGTGCAGGCCAACATGAACCCGGCGCACCGCGACCGGGTGGCGTTCGTCCGGGTGTGCTCGGGCCGCTTCGAGCGCGGAATGGTGCTGACCCACGCCGCGACCGGGCGGCCGTTCGCGACGAAGTACGTGCAGGAGATGTTCGGCGCGGACCGCGAGACGATCGACGAGGCGTTCCCCGGCGACGTCATTGGCCTGGTCAACGCGACGGCGCTGCGGCCCGGCGACACGCTGTACGCCGAGGTGCCAGTGGAGTACCCGCCGATCCCGTCGTTCGCGCCCGAGCACTTCGCGGTGGTCCGGTGCAAGGACGCCGGGAAGTTCAAGCAGTTCCGCCGCGGCATCGACCAACTCGACACCGAGGGCGTCGTGCAGGTGCTGTCCTCAGACCTGCGCGGCGACCAGGCTCCCGTGCTGGCGGCCGTCGGTCCGCTGCAGTTCGACGTGGTGCTGCACCGACTGGAGCACGAGTTCGGCGCTAAGTCGGACCTGACGCACCTGGACTTCGAGATCGCCCGGCTGACGGACGCCGCCGGCGCCGACGCCCTGAAGGGCATCCGCGGCTGTGAGGTGCTGACCCGGCGGCTGGACGGGGCGCTGCTGGCCCTGTTCGCCGACAAGTGGCGGCTGAACGCCATCGCGCGAGACAACCCCTCGGTGCGGCTCGACGCGCTGCTAGCCGGGACTGTGTTATCTGGGGGTTACTTCAGGCGGGATACGTCGACCTGGTCGTAGTCGCCGTAGGGGTTGCGGACGCCGCCCCCGCCGGACCACTGCCACATCAGCGCGTACTTGCTGGTGCTCTTCTGGCCGCCGAAGAACTGCGCGCACTGCCCATGGCCGCCGGACAGGCACCAGCCGGATGGCTTGGCACTGAGGCTGGCGGTCTCCGGCGTGTAGGTCCACTCGTAGGTGTTGGGGATCGTCGACGCGCTCCCGGTGCCGAAGATGTCCGTCCAGATGCTGGGCGCGGAGTACACCCCGACCTTGTACCCGGAGTGCTTCGTGATGTAGTTGGCGAATCCGTTGAAGACCGCGCGGTCAACCGTCGCGGGCACCGAGCTCTCCTTGACGCGACCGCTGCACGAGCTGGTGTAGACGCTGTTCCAGCCGTTGTCCGGTGCGGGAGCGATGCCGGGAAGCTCGATGTCCGCCCACACGACCGGGTAGGTCACGTGGATCTTCTTCATCGCGGCCAGCGCCCACGCCGCCTGGGTGGCACCCCAGTCAGACGCCTCGGTGGTGCTGCCGTTCCAGTGCGGGTCCACGCCGGGTCCGCCCATGTACCAGTAGACGCCGGTGCCGACGCCGATGTGGTAGTGGACATAGTTGGCGTTTGCCTGCTCTGCGTTTCCCGCTGCGAAGGCCAGGAAGTTGCCCGTCGAGCAGCCTTCCGAGCGTGCCCAGTTGCCCGCCATGCCGATGTACCCGCCGTAGTAGCCGGATAGGTGGGTCATCGGGTACGGGGCCTTGCCGGTGATAGGGACCGGCCAGCTGTCGGACCCGTAGAGGAAGCCGGTCGCGTTGGCCGGCGTTGTCGCGCTCGCCGTTGTCGCGCTCGCCGTTGTCGCGCTCGCCGTTGTCGCGCTCGCCGTTGTCGCGCTCGCCGTTGTCGCGCTCGCCGTTGTCGCGCTCGCCGTTGTCGCGCTCGCCGTTGTCGCGCTCGCCGTTGTCGCGGCGCTGGCCCCGCCGATGCCCGCGCTGGCACTTGCGATCCCGGCAAGCAGCAGCATCGCCAGCCCGCCCGAGATCTTTCGCGTCAAGCTCCTCATCGCGCCCTCCCACGTAATAGGCGATCAGCTTCACCCTAAGACGCCAGGCAGTGAGCTGCGGTTGTGGTGATGTCGCTGGCGAGTCCCGTCACCACCCGGAGGCGGTCAGCGCGGCGTCCCGGACCACGTGCATGTCTGTCTCGTGACCGGTGCCCCCGGTGAAAGCTAGCAGCGCGGTCGGCGCCAGCGAGACATGGCCAGTGAGCACCAGCCCGCCGTCGACATATACAGTGATGGTGCCCTTGCTTAGGGTCACCGTCACGAGGTGGGTGCCATCGCGCAGTTGCCCGACGGGGACCCGCGAGGAGGTGAAGGTGGCCCCGCTCGCCGCGGCAGTGGCGAGGGCGACGAAGTTGTCAGACAGCACGCCAGTCTCCGGGTAGGTCGACAAGACCACCGCCGCGCCGGTTAGCTTCTGCAGCCCGAGTCCCAGCCCGAAGGTGCCGACCGCGGCGGGTGAAGTGCCTGGGCTCAGCAGCGCGAACGTCATGCCGTTGGCGCCGCTGCCGCCGCCGATCTGCACGTCGAACTGCGCGGTCAGCGAGGACGTGGCTACCGCGCGCGGGTAGATGACCGTTCCTCGCTGGTCGGCCGCCAGTTCGGTAAGGTCGGTGTCTAGCCCGACATCAGCGCCGACCCGTTGTAGGACCACCCGCCACCTGGCGGCGGGACGGAGCCGAGGCCATTGACGACCGACACCTTGGAGATGGCATGGACGTCATCGGCGTTGCTGGTGCCCGCGGTGAACGCCGCGAGCACCGTCGGTGGCACCGCGACCGACTTCGATAGGTACTTCTTTCCGTTCACCGTCACGGTGACCGTCTTGCCCGCCACGGTCACCCCGATGACATGCGTCCCCTTGCGGAGGTTCGGCACGCTGGTGGCGGTGGCCGCCAGTACCAGGCGCCCGTGCGACGTCCCGGTCGCGATGCCCACGAAGTTGGCCGACGGGAAGCCTGGGTCCTTCCTCGTGCCGAGCACCACGGCGATCCCGTGCAGCCCGCCGAAGCCGAGCAGCGCTCCCCTGCCGCCGAGTGCCGTCGATGACCCCGGTGCCGCCAGGAGGCTGAACGTCATGCCGTCGCCGCCAGTGCCGTCGGAGGCCTGCGCGGTGAAGCTCACCTTCAGCCCGTTGCTCGACAGCGGCTGGTAGTAGACGGCCGAGCCAGCCTGGTTCTTAGCGGCCGCCGTCAGGTCAAGGGCGGTGCCCTTCATCGCGGCGCTGCCGTTGAGTGCCCATCCGCCGCCTGGCGACGGCACGGAGACCGTGTGGGCGGCGGCAGTCGCTGCGGTCCCGCCTACCTTGACGGTCAGTGTGCCCGGCTTGTTGTGCCCGTCGCTCGTGGTGATCTGGTAGCTCCCAGTGGCGGTGCCCCCGCTTTGCGGGGTGTAGGTCATCGGCAGGCTCACCTCGTCGCCGGGGGCGATGGTCAGCCCGGCGGGGATCGGGACCGGGGTACCGAACGGCATGCCTGGCGCGGTGAACCTCGTCACGGTCAGTGGCAGGTTGCCGGTGTCGCCGATGGTGACGGACTTGCTGGCGGCCTGCCCGAGCCGCACGTGCCCGAAGCTGACCGTCGTGGCTGACGCGGTCGCCACGCCCTTTCCTGCGACGCTGGCGCCGGTAAGGGTTACCGTCGTCGTGCCCATGGCGGTCCCGTCGGTGTAGTACACCTGGACCGAGCTCGCGTCCGTGGTGGTGACCTTGGTGGGCTGGTAGGTCACGGTGATCACCTGCGAGGCTCCCGGCTGCAGGGTCGTGGACTGGGCGCCCTCGCGCAGCCCGGTCATCGTGAACGGGCCGGCCGGGCTGGTGACGTCCGTGATGGTCTGCGCGGTCGCGGAGGTGTTGGTGATGTCCCCCTGAATCGCCTCCGAGCCGCCGACCGGGATGGGCCCGGTGTTCGTGTCATCGCCGCCGGTCCCGTTGGCGCCCAGGGCGAGCGTCGCGGGCTGCGCGGCCAGGCCGGCAGACGTGCCGGTGCCGGTCAGCGGAACGTTCACCGTCAGGTCGCTCGTCGCGCCTGGGCTGGCCGGCACGTTCGTAGTGATCTGCAGGGACCCGGTGGCCCCGCCCGTCGCGGTGGGGGCGAACGTCAGGGGGATGGCGAACTGCTGCCCTGTCGTCAGCGTGGTCGTCAGGCCAGCGGTGATGGCAGTCCCGTTCACGCTCGGGGTGCCCATCGTGAACGGCGACGGGGATGCCGTTGAGGTCACGGTGGGGTAGCCGATGGTCATGTCCCGCGTCGCGGTGAGGGTTAGCGTCGACTGAGCCGGGCTGCCGTCCGTGCCCGTGCCCGCGTCACCGAAGCCGACCGGCGTTACGGTGCCGAACGGCGCGTCGGGCGTGATACCGAAGCCATACACCATGCCGGGCGTCGTGCTGTTGCCCCGGGTGCCCACGTAGACGTCACCGTCGTCGGTGGCGACGGTGGAGAACTTCGCCGCCGCGCCGATGGGGGCGGACCAGATCTCCCGGAGGATCCCGTTGTCCGGAACCGCGTCAAACGCCTCGAGCGTGCCGTTGGTCCCGTTCTTGTCCGCGGCGTAGACCTCCCAGACGACCGCCGAGCCCGGGTCGTCGCCATTGGAGGTGACAGCAGGAGACCCGGAGGTGTAGCCGAACTCGTTCGTGCTGTTGGCCACCTCGGTGAGCAGCGGGTCCGCCGGGTTTGACCCGTCGAACCGCAGCACGCGAAGGTAGTCGCTCGTCCCGTAGCCGGTCCCGGCGTAGTACACGTAGTCGTCGCCGCTAGCGCCAGCGAAGGCGGCCGGGTGGCCCCACTCGCCGCCGTAAGGGCCGTTTTCGCTCACCGGGTTGTCAGTAGTCGCGGCCCGCCCGCCCAGCGCACTGGCGTTCAGCAAGAAGACGCGACCGTCCTTGCCGGCCTGCAGGATGAGGCTTGGGTAGTCACTGGTGCTGAAGCCGGACGACGGCAGTCCCACCGGTGAGCCCGAGCCGAAGTCCCGGTCGGTGTCGTCAAGGGTGGGAGCGTTCGCGGGGCTGAAGAAGTCACTGGCCTGCAGCGACCCGTCGCTCTGGACGCCCAGTTCGATCACCGAGTCGCCCAGCGCGGTCGGCATCGAGCTGACCCCGTCGCTCTCGGTCCACGGGGCCGGCGAGACCCCGTTGCCGCTCGTCAAGAAGATGTGAGTCCCGTCGGACATCAGGCCGCCGCCGGACCCCCAGATGCCGCCCTGGCCGCCAGTGCCCCCGTCCTTATCCTGCGTGTCGACCGTCCCCGGCTCGTCGGTCCACAGCGTCGTGGCCTGGGTCGAGGTGTTCACCCCGGCGACGTAGCCGGCGTAGGTGCCGTCGTCGCAGTAGGAGCCGTACGCCGCGTACACCGAGCCGTTGAGCAGCAGCAGGCCGGCCCGGCTGCGCTCCCACGCGGCGTCGAAAGACGGGCCCGGGTCGTTGGTCGGCGGGCCGCCGATCGTAGCGCTCCACTTGATGGCACCGGTCTGCTCGCTGAGCGCGAAGATCATGTCGGCCGGGCTGGTGCTGTCCTCGACGGTCGTGCCACCGTCAGGAGTGGTCGAGGTGACCGTCGCGCTCACATAGATCTGCCCGGTCGACGGGTCGTAGACCGGGGTGCTCGTGATGCCGATGAGCGGCGTCAGGTCCTGGCACCCGTTCACGGTGGAAGACCATGGCGTGCCCAGGGACGTTGACCACTGCTCCTTTCCCGTCGTGCCGTTGAGGCTGTAGACCGTGTCGTTCTCTGTCGCCACGATCACGGCGGGGGCTGACGTGCCAGATGTTGGGTCATCGATCACGAGCGGCTGGGCGTAGACCTGCCCGTCCACGGGAGTCGCGAAGAGCTGGCCGAAGCCGCCACGCGAGACCGTCGCGGGGGACAGCCCGGGTTCATTCGGGTCCCAGCCATCGCGCAGTAGGTTCCCCGAAACAGTATCGACGTCAGCTGGCCGCAGTCCCTGCCGCGATGTCATCGTGGCGCTCGCGGTCGTGGCGCTCATGGTCGTGGCGCTCGCTGTCGTGGCGCTCGCTGTCGTGGCGCTCGCTGTCGTGCGCTCGCTGTCGTGGCGCTCGCTGTCGTGGCGCTCGCTGTCGTGGCGCTCGCTGTCGTGGCGCTCGCTGTCGTGGCGCTCGCGGAGGTCACGCTGAGCGCCAGCGCCAGCGCGACGAAGCAGACGACTGGGCGCATATGGAATTCTCCTAGAGGAACTGGCGAGGTTCCGCTAAGGTTCGCATGCCTATGCCGTCTAAGTAGCCAATGTTCGTATTGGTGGCCATAAGTCCTGTTCTGCCTGCTCCGTGGGCTGCGCGTGCTGTGCGTGCTGTGCTTGTCCGGCGTGCTGCGCGTGCTGTGCGTGCTGTGCTCGTTCTGCCTGCTGTACGTGCTGCGCTTGTTCCGCCTGCTGCGCGTGCTCGGCGGCCGCGTCCAGCTGGCTCAGCACGTGGCCGTAGGCCCCGGCGGCAAGCTTGGCGATGTTGCTGTGCGCGCCGATCGGGGCGGCGATCTCCGCCCCGACGGCCATGGCGTCCAGGTCGGCGCGGGTCGCCTCAGGGCCGACAATGCACGGCGCGATGGCCAGCCGGCTGACCCCCATCTCCTTCAGCCGCATAGCGACCTCGGCGACCGTCGGCGAGCTGTCCAGTGAGGCGGTGAAGACCGGCAGCGCGAGCCGGGCGGCGAGCATCACGGCCGTTACGTTCGTCGCCAGGGCGGCATCCGGGCCGCCAACCGTGGCGACGATGATGCCGTCGGCCGCGGTGACAATGCTGAACAGCCGTACCCGGTCTGCGCGCGCCAGGCCCGCCTCCGCCAGTCGGATGTGCAGCGCCTCCGCGACCAGGCCATTGGAGTTGATGAAGCCGCTCACGCGAGCTTCCACCCCACTGGCCGCGATCTGTTCGCGCAGCTTGCGGACCAGTGGCGGGTGCGGGGCCACGATCAGCGGAATGACGACCGCGACCGGGCCACCGCTGTCGTCGCGCCCGGCCGCGATGGCGGCCAGGACGCTGCCGACACTGTCCGGGTCATCCGGGGCGGCGTCGATGAGCGCACCTCGGACGTCCACCGAGGGGTTGTCGACCCGCAGGATCGTCATCAGCTCGCCGATCGCGGCGGACGTGAGGTCGGTCCCGATCCCAGGTATGGCGATGATCAGCGCGGGCGCGTCCTGGGACAGGCTCGCGGGAATGTCGCGGCGGTGACGGCCGCCCGGCCGCAGCGACGGAGGCCGGCTCGGCGGGCGACGCTGCGGGAACAGCTGATCCCTGGGGTAGCCCGGATCGGAGTAACCCTGCTGGTCGGAGTAGCCCTGCTGGTCAGTCACGTCACGGAAGCCTAGTCGCCAACAAGGCAGTCATGGCTCAAAAGCGGCGAAACTTCCCCGCCGTTCTTCCTGGAATCGAGGCATCCGCGAACTTGTTACTAGCGAGTAGCATTAGGGAGTCGAGAACACCGAGTCAGCGGAGCGACGTCATGAGTCACTACAAGGGCAATCGCCGGGACATCGAGTTCAACCTGTTCGAATTGCTGGGCCGCCGCAGCGTCCTGGGCACTGGGCCATTCGCTGAGGTGGACGAGGAGACCGCGCGAGACATGCTGGCCGAAGTCGAGCGACTCGCCGTCGGCCCGCTCGCGCAGTCCTGGGCCGACTCCGACCGCAACCCGCCAGTGTTCGACCCCCCGACGCACAGCGTGACGATGCCGGAACCGTTCAAGAAGTCGTTCCGTGCGCTGATGGACGCCGAGTGGTGGCGGCTTTCTGTCCCGCCAGAGCTCGGCGGCACGGTCGTCCCCCGATCGCTGAACTGGGCAGTGGCGAGCTTCGTCCTCGGCGCCAACCCGGCCGCCTGGATGTACAGCAACGGCCCGACGTTCGCGAGCATCCTGTGGCATCTCGGGACACCCGAGCAGAAGGAGTTCGCCCGGCTCGCCATCGAGCGGCAGTGGGGCGCGACGATGGTGCTCACCGAGGCCGACGCCGGCTCGGACGTGGGTGCCGGGCGGGCTAAGGCCATCGAGCAGCCCGATGGCAGCTGGCACATCGAGGGCGTCAAGCGCTTCATCACCACCGCCGAGCACGACATGGCGGAGAACATCTTCCACTTCGTGCTGGCCCGCCCCGAGGGCGCTGGCCCGGGCACCAAGGGGCTGTCGATGTTCCTGGTGCCTAAGTTCCTGGTCAACTCGGACGGTTCGCTTGGCGACCGCAACGGCGCCTACGTGACCAACCTCGAGCACAAGATGGGCCTCAAGGTCTCCACGACGTGCGAGCTGACCTTCGGCGCGGATTCGCCGGCAGTGGGGACGCTGATCGGTGGAGTGCACGACGGCATCCGGCAGATGTTCATGGTCATCGAGCACGCCCGGATGATGGTGGGCGCCAAGGCCATCGAGACCCTCTCGACCGCTTACCTCAACGCGCTTGACTTCGCCAGGAACCGGGTGCAGGGCGCCGACCTGGCCAGGCAGACCGACAAGACCGCGCCGCGCGTGGCGATCATCAATCACCCGGACGTACGCCGGATGCTGATGCTGCAGAAGTCCTACGCCGAGGGCCTGCGCGCCCTTGTCCTCTATACCGCCACCCTGCAGGACGCGGTCCAGGCCGCGACCCTCGGCGGCCAGACGGACGAGGCCGCCGCGGCACGAAACGACCTGCTGCTGCCCGTCATCAAGGGCGTCGGCTCCGAGCGGGCCTACGAGATGCTCACGCTGTCGCTGCAGACCCTGGGCGGCTCGGGGTTCCTCCAGGACTACCCGATGGAGCAGTACATCAGGGACGCGAGGATCGACTCCCTGTACGAGGGCACCACGGCCATCCAGTCCCTGGACTTCTTCTTCCGCAAGATCGTCCGAGACGGCGGCGCGGCACTGACCTCCCTGATCGAGGAGATCTCGCAGTTCGCGGCCGATGACGGTGACGGCATCGTGAAGACCGAGCGCGCTGCCGTGGCCGACGCCATCGAGCAGGTCCAGGCGATGCTGACGGCGTTGTCGGGATACGCGATCGGCTCGCTCGAGCAGCCGGCCGAGGTTTACAAGGTCGGCCAGCACAGCGTCCGGTTCCTGATGGCGTTCGGGGACCTGATCATCGCGTGGCTGCTCGGCCGTCAGGCGGAGGTCGCCACCCGCGCCCTGGGCGGCGACGCGGTCTCGGCGGCGGACCGTGACTTCTACGCCGGCAAGCTGGCGGCGGCCCGGTTCTTCACCACCACCGTGCTGCCCCGCCTGGAGTCCGACAGGAAGATCATCGAGCAGGCCAGCAACGACCTGATGGACATCCCGGAGTCAGCCTTCTAGCCTTCTAGCCTTCTAGCCTTCCCGGGCTTCCACCCCTGCGGCGTTCGTTCTAGCTCGGCAGCGTTCTAGCTCGGCAGCGTTCTGGCTCGGCAGCGTTCTGGCTCGGCAGCGCCATCGACTCCGACCGGTTGTGGCTCGCTGCGGCCATCGACGCAGCATCGTTGCGACGCGACGCCGCCAGCGAGCCGAACCGGTTATGACTCGGCTACGCCATCGACTCGAAGCGGTCCGGGCTCGTTGGCGCAATCGAGGCGGATAAAGGGATGCGCCGTTGCCAGCGAGTCAAGACGGTTGGAGCCCGACTGCGCCAGCGAGTCAAGACGGTTGGAGCCCGACTGCGCCAGCGAGTCAAGACGGTTGGAGCCCGACTGCGCCAGCGAGTCAAGACGGTTGGAGCCTGACTGCGCCAGCGAGTCAAGACGGTTGGAGCCTGACTGCGCCAGCGAGTCAAGACGGTTGGAGCCGCCGCCGTCCGCGACCCGTCCGCGACCGACTGGCCGGCCGCCGTCCGCGTCCGCAGCCGGCAAGGCTGGACTACAGCTGGAACTGGATGGCGACGCGGACGGCCACGAACGGGGCGATGTGCTCGGCGATGATCGCGCGGTGTGTGGGATCGTCGCGGTACGCCAGGTAGCCGGCCTCGTCGTCGAAGTCAGCCGTGACCGCGAAGTCCGCGTTCCCCTCGTTGATCCCCGCGTCCGGGCCGAGCCCGAACCCGAGGATGGAGGGCACGACGGACGGAAGCTTCGCTAGCTCGGTGGCGATGAGCGCCTTCTGCTCGTCGGTAGCATCTGGCTTCCAGCGGAACAGCACGATATGACGGATCATGCTGCTGAGCTTAAAGGCCCATGTCCTTGAGCTCCCTCAGCAGGTCGTCTGTTGACTGCGAGCCGCCAGAGGCGGGGCCAGCAGACGGCCGGGGGCCAGCAGACGGCCGGGGGCCAGCAGACGGCCGGGAGTCAGCGGAGGACCGGGGGCCAGCAGACGGCCGGGAGTCAGCGGAGGACCGGAAGCCAGCAGACGGCCGGGAGTCAGCGGAGGACCGGGAGCCGACTGACGGGCGCGGGCCGGCCACGGCCGGCTGCCGGGCGCCTCGCGATACCGCGGCCCGCGGCGCGCGCAGCAGCCACGCCGCCGCGACGCCGCCGATCAGGCCGCCGAGGTGCGCGAGCCAGCTGATCCCCGGCGTCCCGGGGAGGGCGACGGCCAGGATGCTGTAGTACGCGGCACCAGCGAGGAGGCCGACTAGGAGGTCGATCCAGTTCCGGTCGACGATGCCGCGCACTAGCACGTAGCCGAAGTACCCGAAGATGAGCCCGCTCGCCCCGATCGTCACGGTGCTGCCGCTCTGGAAGAGCCAGACCGCCAGCCCGCTAGTGATCGCGACGAATACGGTCAGCGCCAGGAACCGAAGCAGGCTCCGGTAGGCCGCCGCCACGCCCAGCACGAATAGCGGCAGCGAGTTGCCCTCGATGTGCGCCCAGTTGGCGTGCAGGAACGGGGCGGTGAAGATGTCCCCGAGGCGGCCCACGGAACGCGGCAGGATGCCGTATTCCTGGTCGAGTTGGTAGTGGTCGGTCCAGTTGACCACTTGCAGGATCCAGATCAGGGCAAGGAACGCGCCCATGACGATCAGCGCATTACGCAGGTTCCGGAGGGACATCAGGCCTCCTACTAGGGGCACTACCGCATTCCCGACCACGCCAGCATCCGGATCGGGTCTTCTAGCATCGAGCCTACGTCCCGAAGCACCGCACTGCCGAGTTCACCGTCCACAATTCTGTGGTCGAAGGACAGAGACAACGTTGTTACCTTCCGGACCGCGAGCTGGCCGTCGACCACCCAGGGCATGTCCCTGATCGCCCCGAACGCCAAGATCGCCGCCTCGCCAGGCGTCAGGATCGGCGTTCCAGCGTCAACCCCGAAGACCCCGACGTTCGTTATCGTGATCGTCCCGCCGGACAGGTCGGCCGGGGTCGCCTTGCCGGAGCGCGCGGTGGCCGCGAGCTCGTCAAGGGAATGGGCCAGCAGTGTGAGCGGCATCTCGTCCGCGCCCTTCACCGACGGCACTAGCAGCCCCCGCTGCGTGGCCACCGCGATGCCCAGGTTGACGTAGCGCTTGACCACGATCTCCTGCGCGGCCTCATCCCACGATGAGTTGATCATGGGGTGCCGGGCGACCGCAATCAGCAGCGCCCGCGCCACGAGCAGCAGCGGTGAGACCTTGACGCCGGCGAACTCGGGCAGATCACGCAGGCGGGGCAGGGCCGCGACTGTGCCCGTTATGTCAATCTGGAGGAATTCGGTGACGTGCGGCGCAGTAAACGCGCTGGCCACCATGGCCGCCGCCGTAGCCTTCCGTACCCCCCGTACCGGGATGCGCTCCTCATTAACCGATACAGAACGCGTCGTGACCGGTCCCGCAGCAGCCTTCTCGATGTCCTCACGGGTGACGGTGCCCTGCGGCCCGGTCCCAGCGAGCGATGCCAGGTCGATCCCCAGGTCCCGGGCGAGCCGCCGCACCGGCGGCTTGGCCAGAGCCCTGGGACTCTGGGAAGCCGGGTTGGCCGGGGGGGCAGCCGGGGCCTGCGGGCCGGCTGGTGTGGCTGCGGGTGGCGGGCTGGCCGGGGGCTGCGGGCCGGCTGCGGCTGACGGGGCAGCCGGGGGCTGCGGGCCGGCTGCGGGTGGCGGGCTGGCCGGGGGCTGCGGGCCGGCTGCGGCTGACGGGGCAGCCGGGGGCTGCGGGCCGGCTGCGGGTGGCGGGCTGGCCGGGGGCTGCGGGCCGGCTGCGGCTGACGGGGCAGCCGGGGCCTGCGGGCCGGCTGGTGTGGCTGCGGGTGGCGGGGTGCCCATGAATGGCGGGGCGGTCGTCATGGACGGCGTCGCCGGGTAGGACCCTGGGCGGGTGCTCGGGTCCCGGCGGGGGCGGCGGCTCGTCGATCCCGGCCGGACCCCATAGCCAACAAGAACCGGCTGGCGCGGTGCGTCCACGGCGGGAGGCCCTGCGCCCTCGGCTCCAGGGGCCGTCCCCGGCCCGGCAGGCGCGGCGGCCCGGGGGCCCGCGGTCTGTGCGGGTTCCCCCTGGAAGGGGGGTGTCAGGGGGGTCTCCCCCCCTGAGGCGGGGGGGTCTTGGGGGGTCGCCCCCCCGGTAAGCAGCACCTCGATCTCGATGATCGGGGTGCCCACGTCGACCGTGGTGCCCTCCTGGACCAGCAGCCTGGCGACCGTGCCCGCGTACGGGCTCGGCAGCTCAACCAGCGACTTGGCGGTCTCGATCTCGACGATCACCTGGTTGATGACGACCACGTCGCCAGGCTTGACGTGCCAGCTCACGATGTCGGCCTCGGTGAGGCCCTCCCCGACGTCGGGGAGCTTGAACTCCTTGTTCATCTGCCACCTACCAGTCAGAACGTGAACGTGCGGTCGACGGTGTCCAGGATCCGGTCCAGGTCCGGCAGGTAGTGCTCCTCCAGCCGGGACGGCGGGTACGGGGTGGCGAATCCGCCGACCCGCAGCACCGGGGACTCCAGGCTGTAGAAGCACGCCTCGGTGACCCGGGCCGCGATCTCGGCCCCGAGTCCCGAGTACACCGGTGCCTCGTGCGCGACCACGCACCGGCCAGTGCGCTTGACGGACTCGTTGACGGTTGCCATGTCCAGCGGGGACAGCGACCGCAGGTCGATCACCTCGATGGACTTAGGCCGACTGTCGCTGGCGCTGGCCAGCGCGGCCTCCACGCAGGTGCGGACCAGGGGACCGTAGCTGAGCAGGGTGACATCGGTGCCTGGCAGCACCACCCGCGCCGCGTCCAGGGGCGTCGCAGCGTCTAGTGATGCCGTCGTGTCGACCTCGGCCTTGTCCCAGTAGCGCCGCTTGGGCTCGAAGAAGATGACTGGGTCGTCGCTGGCGATCGCGAGCTGGATCATTGAGTAGGCGTCCGTGGCGTTGGCGCAGGCGACCACGCGCAGCCCGGCGGTGTGCGTGAAGTACGCCTCGGGCGACTCGCTGTGGTGCTCGACCGCGCCGATGCCACCGCCGAAGGGGATGCGGATGACTACGGGCAGCGAGATCTTCCCCCGCGACCGGTAGCGCATCTTGGCGAGCTGGCTGACGATCTGGTCGGTCGCGGGGAAGACGAAGCCGTCGAACTGGATCTCGCAGACGGGCCGGTAGCCGCGCAGCGCCAGGCCGATCGCCGTCCCGATGATCCCCGACTCGGCGAGCGGGGTGTCCATCACGCGGTGCTCGCCGAAGTCCTTCTGCAGGCCGTCGGTGACCCGGAACACGCCGCCGAGCTTGCCGACGTCCTCGCCCATGATCATGACCTTGGGGTCATTGTCCAGCGCGCGACGCAGCCCGGCGTTGATGGCCTTGGAGAGGGTGAGCGTTGTCATCGGGTGACTTCCTCTCCGTAGAAGCTCTGCAGGTAGGCGGCGAACCGCTCGCGCTCCTCATCGAGGATCGCGTTGCGGTCCGCGTAGACATGCTTGAACAGCTCAAGCGGAGCAGGGTCGGGCAGCAGCCGGCAGCCCTCGCGGATCCGCGCTCCGAGCTCGTCCGCCTCGGCGTCGACCGCCGCGAAAAAGCCGGCGTCGGCGTCGCCAGTCCTGGCGAGGTAGGTCCGGACCCGCTCGATCGGGTCCCGCAGCCGCCACGCCTCCAGGTCGCTGGCGAGCCGGTACCGCGTCGGGTCGTCGGTCGTGGTGTGCGCTCCCATCCGGTAGGTGAACGCCTCGATCATCGTCGGCCCCTGGCCATCCCTGGCTGCGGCCAGGGCCTTCTTCGTCACGGCGTAGCAGGCGAGCACATCGTTTCCATCTACCCGGATGCCCGGGAAGCCGAACCCGCTGGCGCGCTGGTACAGGGGCACACGGCTCTGCCGGTCCTGGGGCGCGGAGATCGCCCACTGGTTGTTCTGGCAGAAGAAGACCACCGGGGCGTTGAAGACCGACGACCAGGTGAACGCCTCGCTGACGTCGCCTTGGCTGGTCGCCCCGTCGCCGAAGTACACGATGACCGCCTCGTCGTCGGCACCGTCTTGCCGGATGCCCATGGCATAGCCGGTGGCATGCAGGGTCTGATCGCCGATCACGATCGTGTACAGGAAGAACTTGTGCTGTTCGGGGTCCCAGCTTCCGTTGCTGACACCGCGGAAGAGCTCGAGAAGCCGCAGCGGGTCCAGGCCGCGGCACCAGGCGACGCCGTGCTCACGGTAGGAGGGGAACGCCATGTCCTTGGGGGACAGCGCGCGGCCGGAGCCGATCTGCGCGGCCTCCTGGCCGAGCAGCGAGGCCCACAGGCCGAGCTCGCCCTGCCGCTGCAGCGCGACCGCCTCGGCGTCCAGGCGGCGGACCAGGACCATGTCGCGGTACATCCCCTTGATGTCCGCGTCGTCATCGAGAGGGTAATCCGGGTCGTCTACCCGCTCGCCCTCGGGGGTCAAGAGCTGGACCAGCTCTGTGTCTGGGTTGTTTGTCCCAACGTTGGGCACGTGTTACTCCTCTCGGCGCAGCCGACGCTGGGATCGCCATCGCCGGCCTGACCGACCTTAGCGCCTGGCGGGGGGTACGCTTCTTGTGCGTTCGCCTGCCAGGCGCGGGACGCTGTACCTCACGATTATTGCCGTTATCGCCCTGGAGGATGCGTGGCCCGTGTGATCGTTGACGTGATGCTCAAGCCCGAGATCCACGACCCGCAGGGCGAGGCAGTGCGCAGCGCCTCGCACCGGCTCGGGTTCGCTAACGTGACGGCGGTGCGGCAGGGCAAGCGCTTCGAGCTGGAGATCGACGGGGCCGCCGACGAGGCGGTGCTGGCCAGGATGGAGGAACTGGCCCGCGAGCTGCTGGCCAACCCGGTCATCGAGGAATTCACGCTGCGCAGCGTAGAGTAGTCGATCATTAGGTTACTCGCGCGTCGAGTGGGCAATGTCTCATCTTGTGAGAACGCAGCGAATGACGCGGCCGGACGTGCGGTTCTGTCTCGTTTTCCGGCGAGATAGCATGAGCGTCCCGGCGATGCGCCAGGTGCTCGGAGACACGCTGCGCAGGCTCGGCGTCGATGAAGATTCCGTTGCCGATATCCTGCTGGCCGCCTCGGAGGCCTGTACTAACGTGATCCAGCATGCCGCCCGGTCCGTCGCCGATTACGCGGTGGCGACCACGGTGGACACCGCCAGATGCCGGGTCGAGATCATCGACTCCGGCGAGGTCTGCCGACATCCGACCCGCCAGCGGGTCGCAGCCCTGTCTGAGTCAGGCCGCGGGTTTGAGGTGATGCGCGCCTGCGTGGACGACGTGCGGCTGCGCTCCGCGCCGGGCCGGGGCACCATCGTCACCCTGGAGAAGGTGCTTAGCGGCAGGTAGCAGGTACCCTTCAGGCGTGCGAATAGGCGTTGTCACGTTCCCTGGCTCACTCGACGACCAAGACGCGGCGCGCGCCATCCGGTACGCGAGGGCCCAGCCGGTTACGCTGTGGCACGCCGACCGCGACCTGCATGGCGTTGACGCGGTCATCCTGCCCGGCGGCTTCTCTTACGGCGACTACCTGCGCTGTGGCGCGATCGCCCGGTTGTCCCCGGTGATGGCCGAGCTTATCCCGGCCGCCCGGGCGGGACTGCCGGTCCTGGGGATCTGCAACGGCTTCCAGATCCTCTGCGAGGCGCACCTGCTGCCCGGCGCGCTCGCCAGGAACGAGCGGCTGCGGTTCGTCCACACGAACGTGAGGCTGACCGTCGGCAATGCCGCCACCCCGTGGACAAGCGGCTATGCCGCGGGGCAGGAACTGCTTATCCCGCTCAAGAGCGGCGAGGGCCGCTACGAGGCCGACGAGGCCACCCTGGACGCCCTGGAGCGCGAGGGCCGGGTCGTCGTCAGCTACACGTCTGACGCGCCCAACGGATCCGCCCGCGCCATCGCGGGCATTTGCGGTGAAGATAGCAACGTCGTCGGCCTCATGCCGCATCCCGAGCACGCGATCGACCCGCTGACTGGCCCGTCCGCCGACGGCCTCGGCTTCTTCACCTCGGTCGTCAAGGCATTCGCGGACCAGGCCTGGTCTCCAGGCGTGGCGGTAGCGCGGCCTGGAATGGGAGCCTAGATGAGCAAGGCTGAACGTGGCGTGGCTTCCGGCCTGGTGGGGACCACTGACACGATCGAGGTTGCCGTCGCGACGCCCGAGGCCGCCCAGCCGTACAAGGAACTCGGCCTTACCGACGGCGAGTACGCGAAGGTGCGTGACATCCTTGGCCGACGGCCTACCTCGGCCGAGCTCGCGCTGTACTCGGTCATGTGGAGCGAGCACTGCTCCTACAAGTCCTCCAAGGTCCACCTGCGCAAGCTAGCGCCCAAGGGGGAGCAGGCTGACAAGCTGCTCGCCGGGATCGGCGCGAACGCCGGCGTGGTGGACATCGGACAGGGCTACGCGGTCACCTTCAAGATCGAGAGCCATAACCACCCGTCGTTCGTCGAGCCGCACCAGGGCGCCGCCACCGGCGTGGGCGGCATCGTCCGGGACATCCTCGCCATGGGCGCCCGGCCGGTGGCCGTCATGGACGCACTGCGGTTCGGGCCGGCCGACGCCCACGACACCGCGCGGGTGCTGCCGGGTGTCGTCAGCGGCATCTCGTTCTACGGCAACTGCCTTGGCCTGCCCAACATCGGCGGCGAGCTCGCCTTCGATGCCTGCTACGCCGGCAACCCGCTGGTTAACGCACTGTGCGTGGGCATCATGCGGCATGACGACCTGAAGGCCGCCGTTGCCAGCGGGCCCGGCAACAAGGTGATCCTGTTCGGCTCCCGCACCGGCCCGGACGGCGTAGGCGGCGCCTCGGTGCTCGCCAGTGCCACCTTCGGTGACCGCGATGACGGTCAGGCCAAGGCGAAAAGGCCGAGCGTGCAGGTCGGCGACCCGTTCATGGAGAAGCTCCTGGTCGAGTGCTGCCTTGAGCTGTACGCGGCGGGCCTGGTGGATGGCATCCAGGACCTCGGCGCGGCAGGGGTCGCGTGCGCGACAACCGAACTGGCGGCCGGGGGCGGCGGGCAGGTAGGCATGCGGGTCAGCCTCGACGACGTGCCGTTGCGCGACCCGAGCCTCACCCCGGCCGAGATCCTCATGAGCGAGTCGCAAGAGCGGATGATGGCGATCGTCACGCCCGCGAACGAGGACGCGTTCATGGCGGTCTGCGCCAAGTGGGACGTCGAGGCCACCGTCATCGGCGAGGTGACCGAGGACGGCATGCTCACGATGACCTGGCGCGGCGGCACCGTCGTCGCCATCCCGCCGCAGACCGCCGCCGACGGCCCGGTCTACGACCGGCCAATGGCCCGCCCTGCGGACCTCGACGCGCTCGCGGCCAACACGCCCGCCGCGCTGCCCCGGCCGCAAGGCGGTGCCGCGCTGCGCGAGGCCCTGCTGGCGCTGCTCGGCTCGGCGGACCTCGCGGACAAGACCTGGGTCACTGCGCAGTACGACGCGATCGTCCGGGGCAACACGGTGCTGGCGATGCCGGAGGACGGCGGGCTGCTGCGGATCGACGAGGAGACTGGCCTGGGCATCGCCCTGGCCACCGACGGCAACGGCCGGTACTGCCGCCTCAGTCCCTATGACGGCGTGCTCCTCGCGCTCAGCGAGGCATACCGCAACGTGGCCATGACGGGCGCCCGGCCGATGGCCGTGACGAACTGCCTCAACTTCGGGTCCCCGGAGGACCCTGAGGTGATGTGGCAGCTCGCCCAGACAGTGCAGGGCCTAGCCGACGGCTGCGCCGAGCTGGGCATCCCGGTCACCGGTGGCAATGTCAGCCTGTACAACCAGACCGGCCCGCATCCGATCCACCCGACCCCGGTGATCGGCGTCCTGGCCGTCCATGACGACGTGAGCAAGCGGGTGTCCGCCGGGTTCCAGGCGGACGGAGACCAGGTCTTCCTGCTCGGGACCACCCGCGACGAGCTCGGCGGATCCGCCTGGGCGCACGTGGCCCATGACCACCTGGGAGGCACCCCGCCAGTCCCCGACCTGGACGCCGAGCGGCGGCTGGCCACGCTGATCGCCGAGGCGGCTTCGCGGGGCCTGCTGGCCAGTGCCCACGACCTTTCCGACGGTGGCCTCGCCATCGCCCTGTCCGAGTCGTGCCTGCGGGCCGGCCGGGGCTGCGAGGTCACCCTGGACGGCGACCCGTTCACGGCCCTGTTCGGCGAGTCCGTCGCCAGGGCGGTCGTCTCCGCCGCGCCGCAGCGGGCCGGGGACTTCGCGGCGCTGGCCGCCGCACACGGGGTCCCGGCCACCACGCTCGGAACGGTCACGGGTAACTCCCTCACGATCGCCGGCCTGCTCGACATTCCACTGGACGAGCTAGCGCGAGTCTGGCAGGGAGCCCTTCCTGCCATCTTCGGCTAGCCCGCTCATCCGGTACGGTCGCGGGCATGGCTGCCAGGAAGCTTGATCCGGCGGGGACGGAGCACGTCGCGGTGGTGGGGGCCGCGCTGGACGCGGGAGGGCAGCCGCCGGCGGCGGTCCTGCGGTCGGCCGCGCGCTTCCTGCTGCTGACGCTGGAAGGCCATGCCCCGGGACGCTCGGTCGAGGTAAGGGTCCCGCCTGTCGCGGCGGTGCAGTGCGTGCAGGGCCCGCGCCACACCAGGGGAACTCCGCCAAACGTTATCGAGACCGATCCGCTCACCTGGTTCCGGCTCGCGACAGGGCGGCTCGACTGGGCGGAAGCGATGGAATCCGGGGCAGTCCGGGCGAGCGGACCCCGCGCTGACCTGGCCCGGTACCTTCCCCTGAACTTGAACAACTAGAATGTAATGGTGGTTAAGCCAGACGGCCGTCTCACCTTCGATCTTGATCCCTACGATCGGACGCCACAGGACGCCTGCGGAGTCTTTGGGGTCTGGTCGCCAGGCGAGGATGTTGCGAAGCTCGCGTATTACGGCCTGCAAGCCCTCCAGCATCGTGGTCAGGAATCGGCCGGCATCGCCGTCAGCGATGGCCGCCGGATCGTGGTGCACAAGGAGATGGGCCTTGTCGCCCAGGTCTTCGACGAGCCCTCGCTCACCGCGCTGCGCGGCGACATCGCCTTGGGGCACTGCCGGTACTCGACGACGGGCGCACCAGTGTGGGCGAACGCGCAGCCGACTTTCCGGTCCAGCTCCGCTGGATCGCTGGCGCTCGGGCACAACGGCAACCTCACCAACACGCGGGAGCTGGCTGGGATGCTGCCAGCCGATAGTGGCCTGCGGATGGTCCAGGCGACTTCCGACACTGACGTGCTGACGGAGCTGATCATCGGTTATGCCGGTTCCGGGAACTTCGCGGAGGCCGCCGCGAGCGTCCTGCCGAAGGTGCGCGGTGCCTACTCGCTGGTGTTCATGGATGAGAACACCCTGTACGCCGCGCGGGACCCGCAGGGATTCCGTCCGCTTGTGCTCGGCTCGCTGGGCGGGGGCGGCTGGGTGGTCGCCAGCGAGACCGCCGCCCTTGACATCGTGGGCGCGACGTTCGTGCGCGAGGTGGCACCGGGCGAGCTGATCACGGCGGACGAAAGAGGAGTGCGGTCGCGGACCTTCGCCCCGGCCGCGCCGAAGGTCTGCCTGTTCGAGTACGTCTACCTCGCCCGCCCGGACACGGCCATCGGCGGCCGCGGGCTGCACGCGACCCGGGTGGAGATCGGGCGCACGCTGGCCCGGGAGCACCCGGTGGACGCGGACCTGGTCATCCCGGTGCCGGAGTCCGGGACGCCGGCCGCCATCGGGTACGCGGAAGCCAGTGGCATCCCCTATGGCCAGGGCTTCGTGAAGAACTCCTACGTTGGCCGCACGTTCATCCAGCCAAGCCAGACCATCCGGCAGCGCGGCATCCGGCTGAAGCTGAACCCGCTGCGGGACATGATCGCGGGCCGGCGCGTCATCGTGGTCGACGACTCGATTGTCCGGGGCAACACGCAGCGCGCGATCGTTGCCATGCTGCGGGAGTCCGGTGCCCTGCAGGTGCATGTCCGGATCGCGTCACCGCCGGTCAAGTGGCCCTGCTTCTACGGCATTGACTTCTCTACGCGCGACGAACTGATCGCGGGGCACATGACTGTGGAGGAGATCCTCGAGTCGATCGGTGCGGACTCGCTTGGGTACGTGTCGCTAGAAGGACTCGTCGCGGCGACCGAGCAGCCGGGCGGGTCGCTGTGCAAGGCATGTTTCGACGGCGACTACCCGGTGCCGGTCGCGGACCACGAGCGCGGCAAGGACGTCCTGGAGCCGACTCACTAGAGTGTGAGATAGATCACAGGCATCATCACATAGCTATCCAGCGACGTGGCGCCCGCATATGCCTGCCATGTCATCGCTTGCGGTGACTGGCAGGCATATCAGGTAAGGCGACTACTAACCGTTACCGGCACGCCCGTCACGACTCGACCAGGAGTCTTCGTCTTCGTCCTCGTCGTCCTCGTCGTCGGAGTCTTCGTCGCCATCGTCGTCTGCGGCATTGCTGCCGTAATCGTCGTAGGCGGATTGGCGGGAGTCGGTGTCTCCACCTCGCTCAGCCGCCAGCTCCGCACGCAACCGGTCAAGGTCCGTGCCGCCGCTGTTGTACTTGAGCTGGCGAGCAACCTTCACCTGCTTGGCCTTGGCTCGGCCGCGCCCCATTGGCTCGACCCCCTCGAACGTCCGGAGCCCGTGCGGCCCCACGATGCTTGCGTTACTGGCGTCTCCCGTGTCACGCCTGCGGCGTGACACGCACAGAGAACCGCCGCTGATCCACCCTTAGGGGACCTCAGCGCGCGCCAGCTTTCCGTACAGGTACAACCGTACCCGGTTTGTGGCCCTGATGCCTACGCCGATCCGTGGGTCGCGGTGTGACTGGCAATCTGTTGCCCGTACCGGGCGGGTGCGGCGCGCGTCCGGTCACGTAACGTGACGCTCCATGTTGTGTAACGTGTGCCCCTAAATCACGATTCGGGCATGGTAGATTACCATAAGTATCAGGGCGGCTGCGGGGGCACGCTACGCCTGGCGACTGTGAACATGCAGGTCAGGTGGCGGGTCGGCCGAGACGGAGGGACGAAACACGGGGCGCTATTTCCGAATCTCGCATCGATGCAACGATAAGTATCGCTAGAATCACCCTCAGTGACGCGATCGAACGGGCAACCGGGGGCAACGGGGGGCAACCCGAGGCAGAAACTGAGCGCCGGGTCATCGACTTGTCACCGCTGGTGATGGCAATATGGTCTCTGTAGGCCATATGAGGACATCAAAGACAGCTCCATATGGAGCATCAGGCCAACGAACAACTACACGAGGATCGCTACACCGGTCCAGGAGGAGAGGCCGTACCCATGTCCGCACGTACGCCAGAGGCCGAGCCGCTGCTGACGCCTGCTGAGGTTGCCACGATGTTCCGTGTCGACCCCAAGACCGTCACGCGGTGGGCGAAGGCTGGCAAGCTCACATCCATCCGCACGCTGGGGGGGCACCGGCGCTACCGGGAGACCGAGGTCCGTGCACTGCTCGCGGGTATCCCGCAGCAGCGCTCCGAGTAGGGCAGCCACGCGGCGGAGCTTTTCCCGGGACGGGGGCTGGTCCCGGTAGTCGGGGGTTTCTGCCCTCGCATGCCGGGGCCGGTCGGGAGCTACACCGCGGCAAGCGCATCCGCGGGTTGCCTTCGGATGACGTATCCCCGCAGAACAACGGCTGGACCGCCGGGCAGTCTGGAGCGAAGGAGAGCGCTCCAGACTGTTGGGCGGTTCCAAGCCTGGCCTCAGGTTCTTATCAGGATGAGGCCTAAGAATGAAAGTGTCCGGGTTCGGAACGGCCAGGCCCCGTTCCGAACCCGGACACGTCTTTGTCTAGCGGCTAACGGGAGTCACGGCCACCGTGCAGAACGAGCACCGGGACGCCGCTACAGGGATCGAGCTGAGGCACTCAGGGCAGTCGCGCGTGGTCGCCACCCTGTTGCGCTGCAGCCGCGTTGTGACCTTCGTCACAGGGGCTACCACCAGGAAGTAGACGACCGCGGCGACGATCACGAACGAGACCAGCGCGTTGATGAAGTTCCCGTAGGCGAACGTACTGTGATGCACCGTGAAGGACAGGCTGCCGAAGTTCGGCTGGCCGCCGATGGCGGCGATCAGTGGGGTGATGAGGTCCTTCACGATGGCCGTGACGACCGCGGTGAACGCGGTGCCGATGACCACGGCGACTGCGAGGTCGATGAGGTTGCCCCGCATGAGGAACTGACGGAAACCCTTCACGTGGTGTGACTCCCTGTCAAGGTACGAGTGACCCGCCCGCCATGCCGGGAGTGTGACCCTCACGGGGGACTAGCAGTGTCAGAGGGTGATCATTTGCCGCACATGACGATAGTGACTCCGCCGCCCCGACATGGCCGCTTCGGTAGGCTCCGCAGAGAAATTCGAGGTCCCGGTGCTGTCGTCGGAGGGCTGATGCGTACTGCCAGCGAGCTGGAGTGGCTGCGGGTGCGAGAACACCTGCGGCCCACCGGCACGCACTGGGAATCCGCGCGGCGGACGGGTACCCGTCCGCGACGCGCGTTGCCGGGACACCACTGCTCGCGGCCCCCGCGTGGATTCCAGCTGCCCCGGTGCCCCTGGATGCCATCGCGCTGTCGCTGTCGCTGTCGCCGGACCTGTCGCTGTCGCCGGACCTGTCGCTGTCGCCGGACCTGGGACAGTTCCCTGTCTGGGAGGCCGGGGGAGGGACCGTTCCGTATCGGGAGGACGGAAGCAGCTACGGTCGCTACTGCGACGCGATGCGGGAACTGGACGCGCCCGCCATCTTCGAGAACCGCATCCTGTACCGGCTGGCCAGCGCGGATCTGGCGGGGGCGGCGCCGCGCCTGGAATTTGGCGCCGGGCGGTACTTCGAGGCCCTCGACGTCGGCACGGCCGCGGCGCATGAGTACGCGGCCGACGCCATGGCAGGCGCCGGGCCTGGCCTGGCCGGCGGCCAGCCGCTTCGGGGGGCCATCGGCGACCCATGCGACCTGACGGCCCGCCCGGCGATGATGGCGGTCGCCACGCTGACGCTGCGGGTGGACCGATCGTCGGGGACCGCCACGTTCCCGCTGCACTACCGCGACCCGCTGAAGGTGGGGCACGCGGGCGGCATGTACCAGGTGATCCCGGCGGGGATCTTCCAGCCGTCCGGCGAGGCCGCGTGGAACTCGCTCAACGACTTCTCGCTGTGGCGCTGCATGGTTCGCGAGTACGCCGAGGAACTGCTCGGGGTGCCCGAGGACCACCACAGCGAGCGCGGCCCGATCGACTATGACGCATGGCCGTTCGCTCAGCGGATGACCACCTGCCAGGAGGCGGGCCAGGTCCGGGCCTGGTGCGTCGGGCTCGGAGTGGACCCGCTGACCTTCGCGACCGACCTGCTGACCGTGGCGGCCTTCGACGCCCCGGTATACGACGAGCTATTCGGCGGCCTGGTGGACACCAACGCGGAGGGTACGGTGATCGCCGCCCGGCCGCTCGATGCCGCGGCAGTGACGTCGCTGATCGCGGACTACCCCATGCAGGCCGCCGGCGCGGCCCTGCTGGCGCTCGCCATCCGCCACGCGGACGTACTGCTGGCCTAGCCGACCAGCAGCCTTCGCCTGGCCTGCAAGCAGCCTTCGCCTGGCCTGCAAGCAGCCTTCGCCTGGCCTGCAAGCAGCCTTCGCCTGGCCTGCAAGCAGCCTTCGCCTGGCCTGCAAGCAGCCTTCGCCTGGCCTGCGGCAGCCGGGACTGCCTGCGATGGCAGTCCCGCCACTGCGAGTGAGCGCGCCAAGCATGTCAGCGCTGGTTAACGGCACCGCACCCGCGCTGACGCCTGCCATGCCTGACCGCGACCATCGTGCGGAACCGCGCGACGACGGTCACCGCGCGGCCACCCGGATCACCTTGCCGGTCGCCGTGGTCTCGAGGGTCTCGATGCTGAGGAACCGGCTCGGCAGCTTCGACCCGGACAGCCGCTGCCGGCAGAAGGCCTGCAGCGCGGACAGGTCGACGTCGGCCGGCGTCACCGTGGCCCGGATCCGCTGGCCGAGCCGCTCGTCAGGCACGCCGTCGACCAGGCACGAGCGCACCGTCGGGAACTCCAGCAAAACGGCCTCGACCTCCTCCGGACTCACCTTCGCGCCGCCGACGTTGACGCAGTTGGCTAGTCGGCCGACGATCACCAGGCCATCCGGCGTTAGGCGGCCTATATCGCCGACGACGAAGCCGTTCGCGACCGGAGCGGCGTCGACCCGGTCCGGGTACAGGTACCCGGTCATCGCACTCGGCGAGTGGACTGCGACAAGGCCTGTCGGCACGTCGCCCGCGCCGTCCGCGTCGTCCGCCGACGGCTGCGGCTCGCGGACGTCGATGAGGGGACGCAGGTCGACCCGAACCCCCGGAAGCGGCGGGCCGAGCGAGCGAGCGTTCTGCCATGGGACCGGCGGCCGCACGCAGATCGGGCCGGTCTCGGTCGTGCCGTACACCTCGCCGATCCGGCCGCCGAGCACCGTCCCGACGAGTTCGGCTGTCCGCGAGTCCAGCGGCATGCCCGCGGTCAAGTAGCCGACGCGTCGCGTCGGCCGGCTGGTGGCCGCCTCGGCCAGCAGTCGCAGCATCGGTGGCACACTGGCGACCAGGGTGACGTCATGCTGATCCAGGGCGCGCAACAGCATCCGCGGCCGGTCCGCGCTGGTGACGAGCGTGGTCGCGCCGGCCAGGGGAGCAGCCAGGGCCGCCAGTCCAAAGCCGTAGGCGTGATGCAGCGGCACCGGGCAGGCCAGCACAGTGCCCGGGGCCAGGTCCAGCGCGGCGCGGTAGTTCTCCGCCTCGGCCATCAGGGCACTGATCAGGCGCAGCGCCACCCGGGTGTGTCCGCTCGTGCCGGAGGTCAGCTGAGCGCTGGCGGCGCCACCAGGCGGTGCCTCGCCAGGCGGCTTGCGGACGATCAGCCGTCGGCCCGCCACGACGTCGCCGATCCCGGGCAGCAGTGGCCAGTCGAGCGGCGCGGCCAGGTGCGTCGGCGCTGCCAGGGCCTCGGTCCGCTCCCGCTCCCATTCGCTCATCTGCCGCGGCAGCGGAACTAGCACCGCCTCTAGTGCCAGCACCGCGAGCACGTCAGCGGTGAACGAGGCGGCCGGCCAGGCCACTGATCCGACCCGGCAGCCCGGCCCGATCCCGGTCCGGCGGTAGGCGTCGAGACGGGCTTCGGCGAGCTCGACAAGCGCGCGAGCCGTGGTGCTCCCCGCGTCCTCTGCGAAGACCACGGCCTGCGGGGATCGCACGGCCGTCTCCCGCAGCAGTTGGAGCGGCGCGAGGCCACTGCCGCCGCTCACCGTGACTCCGGTACGTCGGCCAGTGCCTCGCGCACGATGGCGACCACGCGATCGAGGTCTTCGGGGCTGTGCGCGGTGCTGAGAAACCAGGGCTCGATCGGGCTGGGATGGAAATACAAGCCCCTTTCCTGAGCCTTGATCTGCAGCGCGCGATGGGCGGCGAAGTCCATCGCCTGAGCGGCCACGCGCGGGCCGTTCGACAGGTCAACGGGCTGCCGCAGCAACGAAACGGACAGCAGCGAGCCGACCCGGCTGACCAGGGCCGGGCGCTGCATCTCGGCGAACATGGAGCGCAACTGGTGCTCGAGGTAGCCGCCGTGCTTTTCCAGCTGCTCGTAAACTTCGGGGGAGCGCTCGATCTTCTCGAGCATGGTGACGACCGCCCGCACCGACAGGTGGTTGCCGGCGTACACCCCGAGGTGCATCGCGCGGTGGTCCGCGAGCATGGCCATCGCGACGCGGGATCCGCCGAACGCCGCGACGGGAACGCCGCCGCCCATCACCTTCGAGACCACGGTCAGATCTGGCGTGACCCCGTAGAGCTCCTGCGCCCCGCCGCGCGCGACCCGGAACCCGGTGATCACCTCGTCGAAGATCAGCCATGCGCCCCAGCGGTCGCACAGCGCACGGAGCTCCTCGAGCTGACCGGGAGCCGGCGGCACGACGCAGGCGTTGGCCATCACCGGCTCGCAGATCACCGCCGCGAGCCGCTGTCCGTGGGCCTCGAACACGGCGCGCAGGGCGGTCAGGTCGTTCCAGGGCACCTCCAGCGTGTGGACGAGCGCCTCCGGGATCATGCCCGGCGCGCCCGGCCGCGGTGCGGTGCAGTCCGAAGCTGGCTCGTGGAAGGTCGCTTTCCCGGCGCGCAGCACGGTCTCGCTCCAGCCGTGGTAGTGCCCTTCGAACGTGAGCACCCGCGTCCGGCCGGTGGCGGCCCTGGCCAGGCGTAGCGCGGAGGCGACCGCCTCGGTGCCCGAGTTGGCGAACCTGACCTGCTCCACCGACGGCACCAGCCGCGCGATCAGCTCCCCGGCCTGCCGGTCGAGAACGTGCGGCAGCCCGGTCAGCGACCCCTCCGTCGCCTGCCGGGCGAGCGCGGCGGCCAGCTCGAGATCCCCGTAGCCGAACAGGTGGGGACCGTACCCCATGTTGAGGTCGATCAGCTCCCTGTCTTCGGCGTCCCAGATCCGGTCCCCCATGGCCCGCTGCACGACGAGCGGCTCGGGGATCGCCTGAGCCCGCATGCTGCTGCTCACCCCGCCGGCGATCACCTCCCGGATGAAGGCGAATTGCTCGGCGTTCGTCGTCGTCTGTACGGATGCTGCCGTCTGTTGCATGGTGACTCCGTCCTCAGGTGTGACATGGACTGACGGGGACGCCGCGGGTTCTTACAGGGACCGGCCGAGGCCGGCCAGAGCTACGGCGGTCTCCCGTGATGGCGCTCGCTGGAAGTCCCCAGTGGATCTCCCACTTGGCTGATCGCTAGATTACGCTGAGCGGTTACTCGCTGTCACTAGTGGTGACTGAGCGTTGTGACGGCGTTAGTGCAGAACGACGGTGGCCTGCTGCCGGGGATGCTTCCGGGGATGCTTCCGGGGATGCTTCCGGGGATGCTTCCGGGGATGCTTCCGGGGATGCTTCCGGGAGGCTGCCGGGGATGCTGCCGGGATGCCTCCGGGAGCCCGCCGGGATGCCTCCGGGAGCCCGCCGGGGATGCCTCCGGGGAGGCTGGGGCGGCGGCGGAGGTCCAGGTGGAGGCGGTGCCGCAGTTGGGGTAGCTCCGCGGCTTGCTGCGGAGATCTCGCTGTGAGATGTTAGATCTCACGATCGTTTTTATTCTCTGGCCTGGCGGTACGAATGCCGCCCGCCAGGGCGATCGGGTTCCGACGGGGGCCAGGCGCGACATTCTGTCACGGCTGAGCGCGCACAGCGCAAAAGCGATTTTGTGAATCCAGTGAGGGGGACTTCAGCGTGGACGACGAGCAGATCCTGGACATCGTGCATCAGACGGCGGCCGAGATGATGGCCACGAAGAACGGCGAGGTGGACGAACAGGGCTCCGAGGTGAGCACCGAGGGCGTGGACAACCTCGTCGACCGGTACGGCTTCTCCTCAATCGATGCGCTCGAATGCCTGCTCCTGCTTGAGCAGAAGTTCGGGATCATCCTCGCGGACCAAGACCTCAACGAGGAGGTGCTCTCCTCGGCGACCGCGCTGGCCAAGCACATCGCCGCGGTTCAGCGCAAGCAGGCCTCCAGTTCGGGCCAGCGATCGGGTACTCGCGCTCGCGCTCACGCTCGGACCCCGATTACGCCACCTGTCTCCGCACCGATGGTCTGAGCCGGCAGGACGGTCCTCCGGTTCGCTTGGCGGCCGGTCCGGGGCGCGGCAGCGCGCCGGACCACCGTCGCCTACCGTCGCCCGCTCCACGCGCGGTCGTGCGCGGCCGTGCCCGGAGCGGTGCCATGTGCCGCGTGTGCCGCCGTGTGCCGCCGTGCGCGGGCCAGTCGCCGTGCGCGGGCCAGTCGTAGTGTGCCGCCGTGTGCCGCCGTGTGCGGGCCAGTCGCCGTGCGCGGGCCAGTCGCCGTGTGCCGCCGTGTGCCGCCGTGTGCGGGCCAGTCGCCGCCGCGCGCCCGGGCCGGCTTGTGGCACAGGCCGACATATGTCAGAAAACGCACCCGAATTAGGGTGACAGATTATGGCATATAGGACATATTGGGGTACATTTTCTGACACAAGTCTCATTCGGCCGGGGCCGGGGCCGGGGCCGGGGCCGGGGCCGGGGCCGGGGCCGGGGCCGGTCGCCTGGCCCGCCCACGGATCCCCGTAAGACGGCGCGATCTGCCGCCAATGCTCCAGTGTCTCCTCGACCGGCCGCAGGCTTCAGGAGCGGCGGGCCTCCTCAAGCGCCTGCGCGTAGAACCTGCCGAAGTCCGCCCGGTCACCCGGCGGCGGCGTGTCCGGGATCGCGGCCGGGATCCTTGCCGGCTCGGTAGGCCGCCCGATCGGCTCAGCGGTCGTCAGGCACCCACTGCGTGCCGGGATCCTGCCGTTCGCCGTAACGCGGATATCGGTCAGCTGGCTGATGTCTTGCAATGCAAGTTGCATCACAATGTGCTGGACATTAGGCACGGCAGATGAGGATCCCCATGATGCTGACCCGGCGCAACGGCACCACGATAAGGAACGTCCCGCGGGTCGACCCCGGCGCGCGGCAGCCCTCCCGGGTCGCCGTCACCGTCACCCGGCTTGAGGACTCCAGCCGGGTCGCCCTGTCGATCGGGAGTGATGCCACCAACCTCGTCCGCAGCTACGACATCCCGCTGTGCCAGTTCCTGCAACTGGTGGCTGCGGTGGTCACCCCTGACGACCTGGCCTGCGCCGGGATCGCCGTGGCCAGCCGCCTGCAGTCCCCGCCGCCCGCCGGTGTCAGCGGGGAGTTAGCGCAGACGCGGACCGTCACGGCACTCCACGCAGCATCGAGGCGGCTGGGCGGTCCAAATGGTTCAGCAACCTTGAATCCAAGTCGGCGGCTGAGCTGCTTCCCCAGATCCACCGCCAGCCCCCGAAGGCCGCAGTGATAGCAGCAGGTGACCTGCGTCGAGCGCACGCGGGACCTTTGCCCATTTCGCCCGGCTGGCGGCGGCAGTCTCATTGGAGGAGAAAGCAGGAGTGAGGGCTCCCGAAAGGACTGAGGTGACTTGTCATGTCCTGGACTCTCAGGAACGACATGCCACGGCTGCGCAAAGCGGTAGACAGCGCGCCGTCCATCTTCAACCAGCGCCCGTGGGAGCTGCAACTGGTCGCCGATGACCGGGTGGAGCTCTACTGCGCACCCGTCCCGGACCTTGGCGCCAAGCTCCCTAGGGAGGTGGTGATCAGTTGCGGCGCGGCCCTGTACAACCTGCGGCTGGCCATCGAGGTGGCGGGCCGGACCCCGTCGGCCTGGCTGCTCCCAGGCCTGGACCGGGATTCAGGGCTGCTCACCGCGGTGACCGGGAAGCGGACGCTGCTCGCCTCCGTTGAGGTGATGCCAGGCCGCGCGGCCCCGCCAACCGACGCCGAGCAGGAACTGTATGAGGCGCTCTGGCTCCGTCGCACCGACCGCGCGCCGCACCGGTACCTGCCCGTGCCGCTGCCGATCCTGGTGGAAATGGAGATCGCCGCCGCGCACGAGCACGGGTGGCTCCGCATCATGACCAAGACCGAGTCCCGGAAGCTGCGGCGCGCGGCGATCGGGGCGAGCGCGGAACTCGAGACGGCGCTGTCCGGCCTGAACAAGGTACCGACCGCCACGTACGGCCCGACGCCGACGGACGAGAAGGCACCGCCGATTCGGCCCGACTTCTGGCTGCCCGACCATGCGCAATTCGAGCGCCACCCGCAGCTAATGGCACTATCCACCGACGACGACCGCCCGCTCGACTGGCTGCGGGCCGGCGAGGCACTGCAGCACGCCCTGCTGACCGGCACCCGCTACTCGATGTCCGCGCCGGGAGGGCGCAGCGCCGTCTTCCGGACGCAGCTTCATGACGGCCTGCTGGACGTGCACAGCATCCGTCGGCATCCCGCCGTCCCGCCCGGCTACGCAGTGGAGGCGTCCTACCTCACCCAGTCCCTCGAGCTAGCCGACCTGCACCACCAGTCGCGGTACTGGCCGTGGCGCACCTACTACACCGAAATCCCCCAAGTGGTAATCCGCGTCGGCTATGCCCCGACCATGCCAGCCGAAGCGCCCGCCAGGCCGGTCTTCCACCCCGCGGCGAACTAGGAGACCCGCAAAGGAGGGGCAATGGCCGTCCGCACACGCCAGGTCCCCGTACTTCCCCCGTCGGGGACCAAGCCAGGATCCTCGCGCTGGCTCGCGCTTACCGTGCTGTGCGTCTCGATCCTGATCGTCAACCTGGATAACACCGTGCTCAACGTCGCGCTGCCCACGCTGGTGCGGGACCTGCACGCCACTTCCCACCAGCTCCAGTGGATCGTGGACGCGTACGCGCTCGTCTACGGCGGGCTGGTGCTCGCCGGCGGGAGCCTGGGCGACCGGTTCGGGCGCAAGCGCACCTTCCTGCTCGGCCTGGCTGGGTTTGCCGGCGGCTCGGCGTGGGCGGCGTTCTCTGGCTCGGTGGGCATGCTGATCGCCGCACGGGCAAGCATGGGCATCGGGGCGGCGGTGATGATGCCGTCGACCTTGTCGATCATCACCGACATGTTCCGTGACGGCGCGGAACGGCAGCGGGCGATCGGCATCTGGTCAGGGACGACCGGCGTGGGGTTCGCCCTCGGGCCGATCATCGGAGGGCTGCTGCTTACGCACTTCTGGTGGGGATCGGTGTTCCTGATCAACGTGCCGATCGCCACTGTCGGCCTGCTGTGCGCGGTCCAGCTGGTCCCGGATTCGAAGAACCCGGCGGCGCTGCGCCCGGACCTGACCGGGGCGCTCCTGTCCGTCGCAGGACTCGGGCTCGTACTGTGGGCGATCATCGAGGCACCGGTGTACGGCTGGTCGTCGGCCCCGGTGATCGGCGCGGGCATCGCCGGGCTTGCGGTCCTCGCGGGCTTCGCCGCATGGGAACGCACCACGTCCCATCCCATGCTGAACCTGCGGTTCTTCCGGCAGCCGAGCTTCTCCGCCCCCATCACCTCGCTCGGGCTGGCAATGTTCGGGCTAGTCGGGGCGCTGTTCGTGCTCACGCAGTTCCTCCAGTTCAATCTCGGATACTCGCCGCTGCAGGCGGGGGTGCGGATGCTCCCCACGGCGGTCTCGATGGCCCTGATCGCCCCGCTATCGTCCATTGCCGTGCGCTGGGCCGGGACCAAGCTCACGATCGGGGCCGGGCTGCTGCTGGTCGCGGCCGGGCTGTGGCAGGTCTCCTACGCCACGGCGAGCTGGACGTTCACCAGCGTCCTTCCGGGCATGATCTTGACCGGTGTCGGCGCGGCGCTGGTCATCCCCGCGGTCTCGGGATCGGTCATGAACTCGCTGCCGCAGGGGCATACCGGCATCGGCTCCGCCGCCAACGGCGTGTTCATCCAGGTGGGCGGCGCCCTCGGCGTCGCCATCGTTGGCAGCCTGCTGTCCACCCGCTATCAGGACCGGATGGTCGCCGGGCTGGCCACGGCGGGAGTGCCACACGCCATCGAGAACACCATCACTGGCTCCATCGGCGGCGCCCTCGGCGTCGCCAGCCAGGTGGGCGGCACTGCGGGCCGAATGCTCACCCAGGCCGCACGCTCTGCCTTCATAAGCGGCGGGGACCTTGGCCTGCTCACCGCCGCCGTGGTCGCGCTGGCAGGGTGCGTGCTGGCGCTCGTGACCGTGCCGACCAGGCCGCGCGCCAGCGCGGAACCTGCCGAGTCCGCCGAGCCGGCGGCCAAGGAATGACGTCCGTTCGCCGACATCCTGCCCCGCATGCAGATCGATCTCGAGTGGCCGGTGTGGGCGTACGTGGACTACGTGCTGGACGCGCAGGGACTCGTGGCCGAGGACATGCTGGCATCGCTGCCGGTCGCCGGGGGCCAGGGCGGCGGACAGCTGCGCTACGGGCTGACGTGGAATAGGGACAGCCACTGGCTCCCGAACCCCGGGACGCGGATGGCGCTGACGGTAGCCGGGATGTGGCACCTGGGGTCAGCCGCCGAGCCACTCCTGGTGGCCTTCAAGGACGCCGTCCGGTTCCTCGTCGACCGCCAGCGGAGCATCACTCCCTCGCCCTCGGAGGTCATCGAGGGGTCGGCGACAAACACTGAGTTGGCGCGCTGGCTGGCGGTCTGTTGCAACGTCCCGCCGCTGACGTGATCCTGCGGAAGGTCGGGCAGTTGGTCGAGCACGAGCCGTACCTGTGGCACGGGTTCAGCCGCCCCGCCCAGGACAGCGACCAGTGGGAGCTGAAGATCCCGGTCTCCATACGTGACTACCGCGACGTCACGAGCGTCGAGGAGTACATCGACGTGGTCGAGCAGCGCGTGGCACCGCCCGAGCCGCCATCGCAGCCGCTGTCGACGGCCCCGCTGGACATCCCGTACGCCGTAGTCGTTCTTCCTCTTCGAGGATCAGCTCTCAGTGCAGTGTTAGCGGCCGCAGCGAGAGCAGGCAAGCAGCCGGCGAGATCACCGACGCACGCCGCGATCGCCGCGGTGGCCGCGTGCGTGCCGCGCAGAGCGTTGATCATGACGAAGTAGTGGATGATCCCTTGGTACCTGACGGCTGTCACGTCCATGCCGTCATCATCGTGTCGGCTTGGTGAAGAGCAGTGAGACGTTCTGGCCGCCGAAGCCGAAGGAATTCGAGATCGCGGCGCGCTGTGAGGCCTCCCGCGCGGTCGTCACGATGTCGAGGCCTATATCGGGGTCGATCGTCGCGTCGGCGAGGTTGCGCGTAGGCGGGATGACGTCATGCTCAACGCTGAGGACCGCTATCAGTGCCTCCACCGCGCCGGCGGCGCCGAAGAGGTGGCCGAGGGAGGCTTTCGGGGCGGTGACCGGGATGCCGTTCCCGAATATGCCTCGGATCGCCCTGGCTTCTGCGGTATCCCCGACGGGAGTGCCGGTGGCGTGGGCGTTCACGTGACCGACATCGGCGGGTGAGAGACCAGCCTGGGCGAGCGCCTTGCGCATCGCCGCGACCTGGCCGCCTCCGTCCGGGGCGGGTGCGGTGATATGGTGCGCGTCGGCGGCGATTCCAGCGCCGGCGAGGACTGCGTGCACGCGCGCGCCGCGCGCGGCGGCGTGTTCCGCGCTTTCCAGCACCACGACAGTGGCGCCCTCGCCGAGGACGAACCCGTCCCGGTCGGCCGCGAACGGCCGTGAGGCGGACGCGGGATCGCCGCGGTACCGCGACAGCGCAGTGGCCTGGGCGAAGCCCGCGACCGTGACCGGCGTGATCGCCGCTTCCGTGCCGCCGGCGATCACTACGTCTGCATCCCCGGACCGGATCAGGCGCGCGCCGTGCGCGAGGGCCTCGGCGCCGGAGGAGCACGCGGACACCGGGGTGTAGGCCCCCGCACGGGCACCGTACTTGATGCTGATGAGCGCGGCGGACGCGTTTGGCATCAGCATCGGCACCGTGCGCGGCGACACGCGTCGTGCTCCGGCGCTCTCGAGGACGTCGTCTTGGCGCAGCAGGGTCGTGACGCCGCCGATTCCGGTGCCGATGGCGACCGCGAAGCGGTCCGGGTCCGCGTCCGGTGACCCGGCGTCGGCCCAGGCCTCGGCCGCCGCGGTGAGCGCCGCCTGCTGGGAGCGGTCCAGGCGCCGGCTCTGACTGGGCGTCATGCGGCCTGCGGGGTCGGCTGCCATCGGCGCGGCGATCGTGACCGGCAGGCCGGCGGCCGCGAGCAGGCCCTGCGCCTCATCCCGGATCCCTGACTTCCCGGCCAGCAGCGCTGCCCACGTCGAGGCGACATCACCGCCAAGGGGCGTGATCGCTCCGAGTCCGCTAACCACGACATGCCTGGCCGTCATGTGGCCCCTCCTTTGCGGCGGAAGACCGCCGGTGGTCTTGTATGTCATACAACTTACCCGGGCTTTTGTATCACATACAATTCCAGCATGGCTACCGGACAGAAGCCGCGCACCACTGCCGGACCAGCGCTGGAGCGCGGGCGCTCGACGCGGTACAGGATCATCGAGCAGACCGCGCGGCTGTGCGCCGAGCGGAACGGCGCTGAGTTGAGCGTCGCGGAGATCGCCGCCGCGGCGGGAGTGTTCCCGAATCAGGTCACGTACTACTTCGGATCCAAGGACTCGCTGCTCGTGCACGCCGCGTTCCTCGGCTTGCTGCAGGACGCGAAAGGGATCGAGTCTGTCGGCTTGCGCTCGAGTGACGCCGAGGCATTCCGCACTGACATCGCGCGCGCGGTACTTACCCTGCCCTCACTGCCGACCGTGGCGAGGGCCCTTGCGGCCGGGATCTCGCGGCCCGGCCTGGCCCCGGTGGTAGAAAGGCACCTGGACCTGCTGTTCCGCCAGTCCGAGCATTATCTGCGCCGCGTCACGCGCGAGCGCGGCTGGATCCTGGACCGCGCCCCCGCGGCGGAGGCGCGCACTTTCTGGAGCGCGGCGCTCGGAGCCGTCCTGCTGGCAAGGGCTGGCGCCACCGGCGCGGCGGCAGAACTCGACCTCCCCGGAACCCTGACCATCCGAGATGCCTGAGGGCTATCCCGCAGCGTCGAGGCACCTTCGGGTGCCTCTCGCGAGATGGCCCGGGCGCGGGCCATCTGAACCGTTCCGCCTGCCGGCGCCGTCATCGTCGGCATGACGAAGAAGATCGCAGGGAGAAGCCGGCGCACGCCCGGCGACGGCACGCGGAACCACCGGGTGGCGGTGAATGATGGTGCCATTCCCTGTCCGGGCTGGTCACCGCCGCCGGCCGCGGGAACGTCGAGGCATAGACGGCGAACACCGCCGGCCAGTCCCGCGGCTGCGCCGCGACCAGTTGGTCCCGGAGCGCCTCCTCATCGGTCCGCCCCCTGGCCAGCGCCTTGTAGATCGTGCCGTGCCCGCGGCGGAAGGCCGACTCCAGGCTCAGGTACGGCAGCGACGGCCACCGGCCCGGGCGCGTTGTGCAGACAGGCGAGGCGCAACCGGAATCGAAATGGAAAAGTCCAAGAATGCTTGACACCGCAGCCGGCCGGAGTGACGATCCCCCTCACCTTCGTCGGCTACGCTCGGACCAACGCGCACGGGCAGTATGCGGTGACTGCCCGGCCTGCGAACCTTATGACGACGAACGGGCCGGACTACGGAAGGCCACGGACTTCGCCGCCAGCCCGGATGCAACCCCGGACACTCCCTGCGGTGTCTTGACGGTGGCTACCTACCCCGACAGGACCGAGCACTTCAATACCACAGAAACCTTCGGAGGAAACATTCCAGAGACAGTTACCGAGGGAACCAACTCGTCAACCACGGACACACTTGGTGTCGCCGAAGAGGGAGACGCTAAAGGGGTTAAATGGGAGGCTGACGGAACGGCTTCAATCTCCGACTCGGCATGGGGCGGCGTACCGTCCGGCTGACCGTTACGGGGTTCTTGGTATTGGTAATGCTCGCGGCTGCGTGCAGCGGCGGAGGGTGGTCAGGACCGAGCCTGAGCACAGGGAATCCCAACCCGAGCACGGGCGGCTCGCCAGCAGTGAGTGCTGCCCACCACGCGCTCTTCGGCGGAATGCTGCTCTGCCTGACCGGGCCGGGCCGGGCCGTCATCACCGCGGTCCGGCCTATTCACCCGGTCGGCACCATCGAGGTCCTCGATTACGCGACGCGACCCAACCCCATCCTGACCGGCGGCGAGCAGCTGGGCCAGGGCTACGGAACCCTGCGAGCCAACGGCTTCCCCGCGGACCGGACCGTGGATGCGACGTGCGGTGCCAGCGACTCCGGCCAGGGCGATGAGCTGGCCCTGGAACTGAGCGTGCCGCCCGGCACCGACGCGGCCACGACCGGATGGCAGATCGACTACAAGATCGGCGATCACGCCGCAAGCACCACATTCCCGCTGGGAGCGGTGCTCTGCTCTACACCCAGCATGGACGACAAGCCATGCAAGCGCGTGTGGCAGAAATTCGGGTTTCCCTGGTAGGCACTGTAAGTCACGAACAGAAGACAGCTCGATTGGCCTACGCGACCAGCACGCACCCGTAAAGAAGCTTGTATCGAGCCTGCCCGGTCACCGGTCTATGCGGCGTCCGCGCTGACTTGCCTGACAGCCGCGGCGGGCACGGCCGGCCTCGAACCTGTCTGCCCTGCCGAGGGCGGTGAGCCAGGTCGGGCTGAGGGGTAGGAAGACGGTAGTCGCGTCCCCGAATGCCACGCCGCCAGGGATGCCCGGGGCGTTGCTCTCGGCGTCGTAAGAGATGGCCGGGACGTTGCCGAGCAGGAACCGGGACTGGCTGCGGCGCCGCCGAGTTCGGACATTCACACCTATTGCCGGATGTCTTGCCAGATAATTTATTCATAACGTGGCAGCGCGCCATGGGCGACTTGCCCTAGATTACCCATGAATCGCGCATGCAGGAAGAGTCGGCTTCGGCACGGGCCGCTTCCGTCGGAATCTGGTCATCCGTTTCACGGAGTCATGTTGAAGAGCACTGCTATGCGGACCGTTCGGCGCCAATCCAGGCACATTGCCCAGGCTGGGGCCGGGGCCGCCGCCATCGGGATACTCGCTGCCGGGTACCTCATGATCGGGGGAGCCGCCGCCTCGGCGGCGACTGCGGGGAACGCCGGCTCAGGAAGCCGGACGCTCACGTACTCCTGCAGCTTCCCGGTGATCGGCACGCAGCCAATCAGCGTGGTCATCGGCTGGAGCGACGTGCCATCCTCGATCGCGGTAGGAGTGAAGACACCGCCGATCCCAATCACGGCCACCGTGAGCTCGCCATCACAGATGCCGCTTCTCGTCGCGGCCACCAGCGCCGCGACCGTCCTAGGCGCCGGAACGGCGACGGTCACGGGCACCGGCCCGCATGCGCAGACCACGGTTAAGGTAGCGCTGAGCGCTCCCCGGTCCCCGGTATCGACCACCGGCTCGACGACCGTCGAGGCCTCGGGCACCATCGCCCCGTTCACCTTCACCGCGCCGGGATCAGTGGCGATCAGCGCAACGACGTTCTCCATGGACCTGGACCTGGAGACGTCGACCGGCGGGCCGACCTGGGTCGGGACTATCTCCACGCAGTGCACGCTCGATAGCGGGCAGCCCGCCGCTGTGACCTCGATCGACGTTGTTCCCGCCACGTCGCCAATGGCCCCGTCCCCGGCCTCAGCTTCGACCGGTCCTTCATCCGCGACAAATACCTCGACCGATCCGTCATCCGCGACCGATCCCTCATCCTCACCGGTGCCGACGTCGACAGCGTCTGGGCTAACGCCGTCAACGACAACTCCCGTGACAACGCCCTCGCCCATCCCGATATTCACGCTGTCCGCGTCCGCGGCCATGATCACGGTTCCGCTCATCCCCGCGGCCGGAGCGCTGGTCGTGGTTTTCCTTTTGGGCGGCGTGGCCGGGTTCTTCCTCTGCCGTGTCCGACGCCGCGAGCGGCTGGGTCGGCACCGGAACACCATCGCCCCCTAGATCCGGTCCTGTAGCCGGATATGCCGGAACTGGTAGAAGCCTCCGGCCTTCCGTAGCACGCCCCGCCGGTAAGCATCCTCCAAGAATCCGGCGGGGTTCCAGGGAAGCTCCCAGGTCAGCAGCCGCCAGCCCCGGCAGAAGATCACCCACTGCCCCCAGGCGCTCACCGCGAACATGGTGCCGAAGGCAAGCGCGAGTCCGGTGGCCACCCCGTTCTCAATCGCCTGCGTCATGGTCGTGGAAGACACCTGGACGAGGACCGTGACAGTGGCACAGACGAGGCCGCCGATCAGGCAGCCTCGGAGCGCGGTCGTGCGGCTCGCCTCCAGCAGGGCCAGCGGACCTGGTGCCGTAGTGGCTTCCCGGGGAACCTCAAGGGCCGCGATCGATCCCAGTAGCCCCCCTAGCATCGCTGCCAGCCCGAGCATCGTGAGGGCGAGAAGCAGCAGGCGGACGGCGAGCGTCTCAGCGCCGCCCGGAAAGCCTGCCCAGGCAAGCACCAGGACGAGGTTCCACGCCGTGAGGCCGAAGAGTCCCACGAACGCCGCGAGGAAGCCAGCCACGAACCCCGACCGGAACCGAATCCCGAGGTGCTGCCACGGGCGCTCTCTCCGGTGCTCGCTCTCTGTACGGGAAGTGCCGTTCCCCGCCACGGCATGGCCGCTGTCGGAAGCACCGCCGCTCAGGGTCCGGAAGAGGCCTCCAACGCTAATCCGCATGCTGGATGGCTCGAGCACATAGCTCTTACGGTTCTCCTTCATCGCGAGCACCAGCCAGTGCAGGAGACCAAAGCCGCAGCTAGCCGCTACCACGTCCCCCGCGCCGGTCAGCAGTTCATGCAGCGCCGGGCCGCTGCGCTGGCCGATCCCCAGCGTGGCCCCTGCCGCGGTGATGCTGCTGGTGACTGCCAGCACGAGCCCGCCCGCCGCCCCGGTCACCACTGCTCTCCATAGCCGGGACATGCCCGCCGCGCCGATCTCCCACCACGCGATGTCCCTGGTGCCAGTGCCCGTGTCTCCACCCGCCGAGGACCCGATCCGCTCCCTGGCCGCCCGCTCCGACTGGGTGACCAGGAACCGCAGCATACGCCGCACCCACCAGAGCTCCCACTTCGGTGGCGGGTCGCGCCGAGGATCGTAGACCGCGGGGATGAACCCGTCCAGCAGGTGCGCCTCCAGTTGCTCAGCCGACGTGAACTTCTCGCCGAGAAGCTCGACGGGATCCACAACGGAATCTTCGCCCCAGTAGACATCACGTGCCATGGTGATCATCAGCGGCGTCCGGAAAACCTCCGTGAGGCGCCGTGCGGCAGGACTTTCCGGCTCGGCTTCCAGACGCTCCGCCACTGTCTTCCATTTGGGGCTGGGCTGCGGGTCATCATCGCGCTTCAACGTCGTAGGGAGTCCAGTCAGGTAGGCCAGGAACTCTTCTCTCTCAAGGCTGGCGAGCTCAATGACGGTGACGTCTTTCACCATGAAGCCGGATCGGCCCCTACGGCCGTCTACCGCCTCCTGGTAGTCGGACGGCCTGCTCGTGAGGACGAAGGGCTGCAGCGGCGCCTCGTTCAGTCGTTCGAACAAGGACCGCCGGTTATCCGCGCCGATCTCGTCAAACCCGTCCAGGACCGGAAGCACGCGGCCCTCGCGGATCAACTCCCGCGCGCGCTCCAGGCCCAGCGGCGGGTCATACCGCAATCGGACCAGTTCGCTGGCCAGCCACTCGGTGAGGCTATCCGCCTTCTCCCACGCGCTCAGGTAGAAGATGACCGGAACGCGCTCCGCGGCGGCGCCAGCCTTCGTTCTCCCCGGTAGCTCCTGTTTCCTCTTCACCAGCAAGCCCTGTGCCAGGCGGAGCATCAGGGTGCTCTTGCCCGACCCCCTAGCCCCCAGGATCACCAGCCGACCGCCGTGCATCGCGGCGTAGGCGGACGCGATGCCCTCCGAGCCGCCACCCGGCTCCAGTGGTGCCCCACCCCGGCCGACAGCAGGGATCTCGCCCCATTTAACGTCGATGAGAGCCGCCTTGGCCTGCAGCGAATTCAGTTCAGCGCAGACGCGCTCAAGCATCTTGTCTGCCAGCAGATCATCCGGCGTCTCTCGCATTGCCGGATGATGATTGTTGGTAGTTCGAAAAATATTGATCTGGGTGTTGCCATCCCCGTACTGTCCACCCTGCAGGTGGCTGGCGCTCTCGCCCCCCAAGGGACATCTTCCCCTCACGCGCCACCGCGGGACGTTTCCGACCCTGGAGACTAGCGTCCCCACTTGTGACGGATTCTCACGATATTTCGGCTACCAGACATGATGCCATCGCGGTTCCTGCCGCGCCATCGACTCGGCCACCTGCTGGGCCGTTCCCTACGGGAGCCGTCGCAGCTGGCCTGCCGCGTGCAAGCCGTTGACATGGTCGCGGATGGCCCTGGGCTGCGGCTCGGTCTGGGTGGCGTAGCTGACCAGGAGGATCTCCGCGCGGGCCTCGGCGATCAGGTTGATGACCGCGGCTGCGGTGAGGCGGGATGAGGTGGCGCCGGAAGACGGCCCGGTCCAGGCGACCTGGACTGACTGGCGGCTGCGGGCACGCTCGACAGCGTGCGCGGCGCCGGCGAGCAGGCCCGCCAGGTACGCCGGCCCGGCGGGGGAGGCGGCACGGGAGGCGGCTCCGGCAGCGAGCTGCCGGAGCACCTGGTCGCACGCGTCTCGCAGGATGACGGACCCCGCGACGGACCGCAGCTGCCGCACGCCGCTGGCGCCAGCAGCAGCCGCGTCAGCCAGCCGCCGGACATCGCCGTGGGGCAGTTGCTCGGCGAGGCCGCACGCCCAGTCGGCGAGGAAGTTCAGGTCAGGCGCTGGCCCGCCAGGTCTGCTCACGTCGGCCGGCCACTCACGACACGCGGAACGCGAAGCCGTCGCCGCCGGTGAGGTCGACTGTCGCCGCCCGGTCCAGCCACCGGTTACCAGCCTCGCATGACGTCTCCGACGCGAACAGGCACGCGTGGCACGCGGCGTTGTGCAGCACGGCCGACGGGAACGACGGCACGTGCTCGGCGCACAGGGGGTCTGACGAGCAGTGCGCCGCATCCTCCAGGGCCTGCCGCAAGATCCGGGACAGGTACCGCTTCTCCCCGAGGGCGACGAGTCCGCCCAGCGTTCCCTCGCTGTCAGAAGCCGCTGTCGACAGCAACAGGCCCGCCGTCGGCTGGGACGGAGTCCCGAGGTAGATCCGTTCCCGCAAGCTGGCTGAGGAGTACCCGCACTCCAGCGCGACCTGCCGCATCAGCATGTGGCTCAGCGTGTGGATGAGCGTGAACCGGGCGACCGGGAAGCCCGCGGACACGGTGATGTTCCGGTCGGAAGCCCACTGCCGGTAGGCGCGAGACAGTGCCTCGATGTGCTCATGCCGCTGCACCGACGACGCCCACCGTGCGACGTGGTCCTCGCGCAGCTCCAGGAAGATTCCCTCGCCGCGCTGCTCCACGGCGGGTACCCACTCCGTCGGCCCGCGCGACAGCGAGATGCGCTTGACTGGCGAGAGGCTGTCCCGCTCGGGTGCGTTCAGCCGGGTGAAGCCGAGCAGTGCCCGCACCTCCCGCAGCCGGGACACCAGCACGACCTGGTCGATAAGCCGGTCGTAGCCGGACGGAGGAGATGTGGGCGCGGCGCGGAAGTCCGCGTCTTGCCGCTGCGTCGTCGGCCGGGACAGCAGCTGCCACTCGGCGTCCCGCAGGTCTTCCGGCGCCTCGCCGCCGGCGGCGGGCCCGCCCGTGCCGCGGAGCTTGTCGACGCAGCCCCAGACCTCCTCGATCGGGAAGACGCGCAAGCCCCGCAGCGCGTCCATCCCCTCGATGATCGTCTGCGCGACCGTCGCGGTGGGCAGCGCGCCGAGGACGTCCCAGTGCGCCGCGACCAGGTCCTCGACGGTCTGCCCGGTCGGCAGGTGCAGGGCGCTGGCGGAGACCGCGAACCACAGGTTGCTCGCGCCGAGGACCATCAGCTTCAGCGGCTTGCCGCAGGATGGCGCGAACAGTTGCAGGTGCGGGTGCCGCCCTCGGCACAGCGGCAGGTTCTCCCACCCGTCGGTGCCGGTGGCCTCGTGGATGGACCGCGAGTGATTACAGGTCACGCACTTGACGATGACCCGCGGCCCGAGCGTGGAGGCCGCGTCCGACATGGTGAGCTGCGGCCCCCCGCACGCCCCCTCGGTGCGGGTGGCGTGGACGTACTCCACGTAGGGGAAGTCGTCCAGGTGCCCGTCGTCGCAGATGACTAGAAAACGGGCCGGAACGCACCCGCGCCTGCGTGGCACAGGGATGGCCGCCTGCTTCGTGCACTGCGCGTGCACGTACTTCGCCAGGTCGGGCCGGCGTCCCCACCGGTGCACCAGCTCGAACTGTCCGGGTGGGTCGAGCGGCCCGAGCCGGAAGCAGCGCGGGCAGCGCATCCACCGGGGAAACGAGCGTGACCGGGACCCCGGTGCGCGTGTAGGGGTCGTCAGAAGCCGACGGGTCCCAGGGCGCGTGCCGCAGCGCGCGGACCTGCGGGCCGAGCACCCGCTGGACGGCCTCGAGCAGCCGTGGCTCCTCGACCGGGTCCTGGTGCTCGGGGTTCCACGCCTCAAGACCTCGCACGATGACGCTCATCGACGGCAGGTCCATCGTCGCGCCGACCCCGGCGGTGGTGATCAGGTGGCTCGGCCGGGCGTTGCCGATCCGGGTGGGGCCAGATCCGCGCCGCTCAGTGGCTGCCGCTGCCGCCGCGACGGATGCCGGTCCCGGTTGTCGTGGGCATGCCCGCCGTCCCCTCGATGTTCCCGGACCGCGCGGTGTCGTGCGCTCGTAGCTCCAGCCCGGGGCGTCGCCCATGCTGCGGTCGTCCCGGTCTAGTTGGAGCAGGATCTCCGCCTCCACCTCGCGCATGCTCATGGGCGCGGACCACAGGTCCCACGATGCCTCGTCGGGATCCCGGAGCAGGCCGCTGATGTCCGGGGCTTCCTTGTAGCCGAGGTGCCCGGTCGCGATCGCCTGCCGCCGCGCGTACCAGTGGTCGAGCCGGTGCTGCAGCTCTGCCCGGACCGAGGCGCCGCGATCGCTGTCGTGCGTCACCATCTCGGCCCGCGCGCCCACTGCGTTGATGAGCGCGGCGACGAGCGGCCCGGACAGCGGCACCGAGTGTGCCGCAGCGTTCGGCAGGGACGAGATCCCGGAGTGCCGCAGGGCGGTGACGAGTACCCCGGTGAGGCCGCGGTCGAGGGCCCGGTCGCTGAATGGCGTCGTGGTCAGTCCCTCGACGTGCAGGCCGAACGTCGCGTGGTCGTGCCAGAAGGACTCGTAGTGCGCTAGGTCGCGTGGCCGGGACCACTGGTAGATCGTGACGACTAGGCCGGGCCGCTCCCGGGACCGGCCGACCCGTGAGGTCGCCTGGATGTACTCGGCGGTGTTCTTCGGCTGCCCGGTCACGACCATCAGCCCGAGCCGCTGCACGTCCACGCCGACCTGCAGCATCGACGTCGCGAGCAGCACGTCGATCGGCCGGGTCACGGCCGCGGCCCTGGCCCTGGCGCCGTCGGGGTCGCGCCGGTTCTCCTCCCGCAGCGCGTCCATCGCGGCGGTCGAGTGCTGCCGGGGATCGAACGGGGTCTCCAGCTCGGCCAGGCTCTCGGCGATCCGGTTGCTCGGCATCCGCCCGGTGAGCTCCTGTACCTCAGGCTGCCGCCGCTTGGTCCGGACCTGGCGGGACCGCAGCCGCTCGCCTACCTCGTCCTCGACCAGCCGCCGCATCCCGGCCAGCTCTCGCGTGGACGTGAAGTAGTCCACCAGCGTCATGTACGGATCGGCGACCGCGCCGTACCGGTCGAACAGGAACTGCGCGTGCTCCATCAGCGCGGACGCGACCCGGATCTCGATCGACTTCAGCCGCTCGCCGGGCGCGAGCACGCCCCGGTACCGGCGGCCGGGTTGGAGTGGTGCATAAGGTAAGCGTCATTGGGCCATGGCTGGCCTTCTCGATGCGGTAAACCCAGCTGGGAGTAACCTCCGGATATGTTGCGTACGCCTGAATCCGGGGAAGTGTCGGCTGCGGTACGAGGGTGGCTGACCGGCCAGGGCTACGGGGCGGTGACCGATGAAGCCCCGCCGGAGCGGCTTACCGGCGGGGCCGACTTCTGGGTGTACGGGCTGCGATTCGCCGGGCCGGGCCTGCCGCCGCAGTGGTCGGTCCCGCTTGTGGCGCGGGTCCCTGCGGCAGCGCAGCGTTATGACCTGCTGCAGCGGGAGAGCGCGGTCCAGTCTTGGGCCGCCGCCCGGGGCTACCCCGCACCGGAGGTGCTGACGGTGCTGGCTCCGGGCGAGGCGCTGCCGTCGCCTGTCCAGGTGATGGCGCGGGTGCCCGGGGTGCCGCTCATCGCGGCCGCGCGCGGCAGGCCGTGGGGGATCCCGGAATTGATGGTCCAGATGGGTGCCGCGCACGCGGAATTGCACCGGCTCGGAGCCCGCCTGCGGACGCCTGTCCAGGCAAGGTGCCGGACAACTGGCTGCGACTGGCCAGGCGCCTGACGGAATCTGGTGGCTCGGGGGAACTGGCCGCCTCGCTGCAGAAGATAGAGCTTGTCCGGGACCGGCTGGAAGTCACTGACCCGGTGCTGTGCCACGGCGACTTTCACCCGCTCAACGTGCTGGCGGTACCGGGCGGCTCGGCGCTGCACGTCATCGACTGGACGAACGCCGGCGTCGGCGACCGGCACGGCGACATTTCGTGGACACTGCTGTGGTTCGAGATCGCGGCGGTAGCGGCGCCGCGGCCGGCGGACCGGGTGCTCATGCGGGTGCTGCGGCGCACGCTGGAGCGGGCTTACCTGACCGGGTACCGGCGGGTGCTGCCGGTAGACCGCGAGCGGGTACGGCTGTGGCGGCCGGTATCGCTGCTGGCGATCTGGTCGGCTGCGGAGGCCAGCCAGCGGGGTTTCTTCGGCGGTGAGCCACGGCTGCCGGCCGGGCTGACCGGGTGGGCGGCCCGTGCAGCTCCGCCGCGCCGCGCCCGGTACCGGCTGAGCAGCTACACCGCACGGGCTTGCGGAAGGCCTGGCGCTGCGCCGGACCGCCGGGCGACCGACCACGCGACGCGCTCGCTGGCTCCTGGTTAGAGCGGATGCTTAGCTGAGGTGCTCACCTGGGCTGAGCACGGTTGCGAGGGTTCAGGGACAGAGGGTGACGATTCCCTACGACGAAGCCCGCCCCTAGGGGCGGGCTGCGTGCCGGGCTGCTAGCGCAGCGCTGTGAGGAACGTTGCCCACGCGCCAGTGCTCACGCTGAGCGTGAAGCCGCCCCGGTCGGTAGTGTCCCGGATGACCACGCCGTCAGCCGACGCGACCTCCACGCACTCCCCGCCGTTGCCCGTGCTGTGGCTGGACTTCCGCCAGTTGCCTATGCCGTCCATCTCTGGTGACTCTCTCCTATGATGACCCTGCTGTCTGCCACCGCACAACGAACCAGCCTTCACACGGGGCTTGCGATGCCTATATACCCATGCGGGACACGTGCCGCCGCACTCACGGGCGCGAAAAGCAGCGCCCCGCGCCAGCCATCGCCGTACGATGCCATGTCAGGGCAAGGGCGGCTTGGCGGAGTCGGCAGGGTTTCCGTCGACCCAGCCCCAGCGCTCGGCGGCCTGGAACGCGCCAGATGCTTTACTGGTGCACTGTCGGATCAAACTGTGTCGTATTCGCCTTCGCAGCTCTGAGGGCTTCCGGCAGGTGGCGGTTCCTTGGTCCTCAAGCTACTGCGCTATGCCAGGCGAGCTCGATTGCCGGACTCGGGGCTGGGATCAAGGTTTGGGTTCGTTAGCCAGCGCTCAGGCTGGTGCGCCGGACCAGCCACCACACGACGGCGACGGCGATCGCGCCGAGGGCGAAATAGCCGCAGGCCAGGATGAGGTGGAAGTCGGGAATCCGGCTCCCTGGCTGATAGCGCAGGGCTTCTATAAGGTGGTGTTGCGCCCGGCAGTCGCTGTTCCCTGACGGGCACAGCGACTGCACGGCGGCACCGTTCATGACGTGGCCAGACGCGTCGTAGATCGTGTCCATGCCCTAGTGGACGACCAGGATGTTGGCGCCCAGCCGGGAGGTGAAGTCCTGGTTGCCGCACCGACGGCGAGCCACGCCACGGTCTGCAGCGCCAGCGGCAGTATGCCGGTGACCAGGAAGCCGGCGCCGGAAAGCAGGGAGAACAAGCTCTTCCCGGTCGCGATGCTCACCACGTGGGCCAGGCGCCCGGCAGCGGCGGACACCGCCGCTGCCGCCGCTGCGGTCAGGACGCCGAGCAGCGCGAACTTGGTCCACAGCCAGCGCTGCGGGGTGATGTCCTGGCTCCAGGCCAGCAGCAGGGTGCGCTGCTCGTGTTCGCGGGTGCGGTGAGGGCGGCGGTCAGCGTTGCGGCGTTCTGGTCCAGCCAGGCTTCACGGCGCTTGATGACGTCGCCGACGCCTTCGTCCCGCATCCGCTGCCAGCCGCCCCCAGGGCGCCGCACCAGTCGGAGACTACGCCCAGGCGGGATCACGGCCGGTCAGGCCGAGGATGCGGTCCAAGGTGGGTGCGTCGGCCGGCACCGCGACCTCCGGTCCGTACATACCCATCTCCCGCCCCTGCTCCACGCCGGCGAACACCGTGTCGTGCAGATGCGCCAGCAGGTCGGCGGGCAGTTCCAGCCGCTGCCCGGTCGCGACCGCCAGGTCCCAGCCGTGCACGGCCATCTCGCCGACGATCATGTCGCCCATGACGGGCGCGGGCAGCGTGTGCGGCGTCCCCATGCTCGTCTCGCCCTCCCAGGCGCTCGGCGGCGCCCACGACGACGTGATGTCGTCCAGCAGGGCGAGCAGCCGCCCGCGCCAGTCGCCGGCCGCCAGGTCCACATCGGACTCGGTGGCCGCCGGCTGCGGAACAGACTCCTTGCGGCCGGCGCCGGCGAGCGACGGCCCCAGAACAGGAGGTGGTTGACCAGTGCCCGCACGTCGTACTCCGTGCACGGAGTCTTGTTGGCGAGCTGGTCGTCGGTGATGGTTCGGGCGACTGCGGCCATGGCCTCGGCCGCGTTGGAAAGGTATGACATGACGGCAACGCTAGGTGGCGCGGGCCGGAGGGGTATTGAACAAAGGCGACATACACTCTGCCGTGTGGGGCGGGACGTTCGTGAGCTGCGGAGTGCGTGGACCAGGTATCAGCGCCACGCGTTCCACGGCCCGTCGCCGGCGCTCGCGCCATGGGTGGAGCGGTACTGGGAGGCTCGCTGGGACTACGCCGAGCCCTACCGGCAGAAGATCGTGCCGCACCCGAACGTGCACCTGTCGTTCGGCGGCGGCCGCGCGGACGTCAACGGCGTGTGCAGCGGCTACCAGGTCAAGGTTCTCGAGGGCCGCGGCCACGTCTTCGGCGTCGCGTTCCGGCCGGGCTGCTTCCGCCCGTTCCTCGGCGCCTCCGTCTCGACGATCACCGACCGAGTCGTCCCGGCGACCGAGGTGTTCGGCCCGGACCTGCCCACGACGCTCGACGTGCCGACCGTGGATGCGTTCCTGCTGAAACACCTGCCGGACGACGACCCTTGGGTGCGCCAGGCGGTGGCCGCGGTCGAGCTGATCGCTCGGGACAAGGCCGTGACCAGGGTCGAACGCCTCGCCGGCGAGCTGGGGCTGAGCATGCGGGGGCTGCAACGGCTGTTCGCGGAGTACGTCGGCATCGGCGCCAAGTGGGTGATCCGCCGCTACCGCCTGCACGAGGTGACCGCACGCATGGCAGCTGGCGGGGCGATCGACTGGGCTGTGCTGGCGGCGGACCTCGGCTACGCCGACCAGGGCCATTTCATCCGCGACTTCAAGAGCATGTTCGGCGAGTCACCGACCTGGTATGCGCAGCGGTATTAGTCCGCCTCCCCGGATTTGAGTGCGGGTCGCGTTCCAGCCGATGGGCGCCCTGTCGACCCGCGACCGCTACGGCCTGGCCACCGGCGAGGTCCTGACCGGCACGGTCATCCCGCCGGTGCCCAGGACTTCGCCACGTATTCGGCACGGCCACCCGCAGAAACCCGCTTTTGGCTGCGCGCAACTGCATAGCTAAACGCTCGGTAGAGTGCCCCTGAACCTAGCGCCACCGCAGGTCAGGGACACTTTGCATGATTCGAACAAAGGGTGGGGCGCCAGGGGCTCGAACCCCACTGCCCTTAAGTTCTCGGACTTGTGTCCGCTGGTGGGAGGTTTGACGGGGTTATCGTGAGGTCGTAGGTGGCTTCCTCGGTTGGCCATTTCCTGCGCTCGGCCTTGGTCCTTCCGGATGTCCGTTTCCTGTTTTCCCTGTTCAGTGGCTGGGCGGCGATGGCTGTGGTGAGGGGCGCGAGCGGGTCGCCGGTGCCGGAGGGGCGCTTTCCGCAGTGGGGGCAGCATGTGTCGGCGGTGACGTGGTCGCGGACGAGGGCGAGGACGGCGGCGAGGGAGACGGCGGCGATGCCGGTCCCGGCCGCGTGCGCTGCGCGGGCGGCCATGGCAGCGATCATGTTGTGGGCGAGGAGCAGCGCCCAGGCTTCCTGGCGGGCGAGCTCCCGGGGACTGGCCGCGCAGTTCCCGCCCGGCGCCGCGGATGGTGCGCTTGAGGTGCAAGAACGCGGTTTCCACCTGCCAGCGCCTCGCGTAGCCGGCCGCGATCTCCCGGGCGGGGAACGCATCCGGGTCCAGGAGCGTGGTCAGGACGCGGACCTCGGCCTTCTTCGTCCGGCCGCTGCGGGTGGTGGTCAGGATGGTGAAGCAGACCAGCCGGGCGACGGTGTCCGGGTGCCTGGGGAGCGCCCGGTTGCCGGCGTCGCGGCGCCGTTTCCCCAGCATGCCGGCGCTCTCGCGGAGCAGGACGAGCTCCGAGCCGTCCTTCAGGGTGCGCAGGTGCCGGAAGGGGACGGACCTCGCGCCGTTCTTGGCCCGCCACAGCAGGTGCGCCCCGGTGGCGGAGAACCGGATCCACCGGTCCATGGAGAAGAAGCCGCGGTCGGCCAGGGACAGCTGGCCCGGGCGCAGCGCGCCCTCCGGCTGGTCCGCCAGGGCGTTCTCCCCGTCGTGGTATCCGCCGACGGCGGCGGCCCGCCACCGCATGGTGCCGGCCTGCAGCAGCGCGGTCACCCGCAGCTGCGGGCGGGTGCCGCCCTCGGGCACGCCGAACTCCGCCGCCAGCTCCGGGCAGGCGTGCAGGTCCAGGGTGGTCCCGTCGAAGATGACCAGCTCAAGGCCGAAGAGGGCGCCGCCCTCGCACAGCGGCACGTCGTCCCGCGCGGCGTCCAGCTCGAACGCGAGCCGGGCCGGCTGCTCGCCGAGCCGGGCGCGGGCCTGCGACAGCGCCGGCGGGGTCGGCACCGGGGTGCCCGGCCGCACCCGCGCGCCCGGCATCGCGAAGGCCCTGGCCAGCACCATCGCATACGACTGCGACGCGAACAGCGCCCCGGTGACCAGGCACAGCAGGATCATCACCGCCGTCAGCGCCCGCTCGATCCGGCACCCGTGACCGCCCTCAGCCGCCGCGCGCGCGAGCACCCCGCCGGCCAGCAGCTCCGAGACCATCCCGTCCCGCCGCAGCTCAGACAGCCACTCCTCGTCCTCCCACAACCCCGGCCCCGCCGCCACCCTGGCAGCCAGCCCCCCCTCAGGCCCGGGCCCGGCCGGAACAGCGGGCAGCACGACGGCAGGCATGGCAGAATACGCAGACAACGAGGCTCCAGCAGGCAGGCGTATGACTAGACACCACACGTCCTACCAGGGGCCTCGTTCCCTTTCCGGCACTTCCCCGCCTCGAATCCGCATCGTGACCACCCGTTACGGAAAACCGACAAACAGGCCCACCGGACTACAGAAGTCCCGGAACTTAAGGGCAGTGGGCTCGAACCCTGAACCAACGGATTAAAAGTGCGCTGATGGTTCTTTCCAGGGGTTCTACCTGGGCTTTTGTCCCCGGCAGTGTCCCGGTTGTCCCCTATATCCCTGGGTTGCGCGGGCTTCTCGTCCCACGACCCGTCCCATGACAGTCGTGACGCTGGTCTTCCGTAGCACACTTAGAGTAATCGTATTCCTGGTGCCTGTAGGGCCAGCCGATGTCCGCTCCAGGGCGCACGTCGGCGGGCGGCGGCAAATGAGTTTCGTGCATGCCTGGCTACTGGCATCATGTACCACATGACAGGGGCCAGACAGCACTGGTTGCAAGCTGCCGTAATAGGAGGGGTCGGCGGTGTTGCACCGCGCGGGCCTCTGCCGCAGCGTGACGCCAAGGTGCTCTGGCGGCGATGTGAGTGGCAGCAGGCGCAACCCACCACGGCGCACGCCATCGGGTGGAAGAAGAAGATGTACCGCCTCGGGGACCCGCCACAGGGCATCAGCGAGGACGCCGTTGATGAGCTCTGGGACCACTTCGAGCGGCCAGTTCCCGAGGCGATCGCCCGCACGGCTGCGCGTCAAGAAACCGGCCAAGATCATAACATGCTGAGATCCTACGCGGCCGCCGCGAGCGTGCGACACCCCGACTTCGGTGATTCCGTCAACCGATGGCGCGCCGAGCTCGGCATGCCGCCGATCGCCGGGGATCAGGTCCAGCTCGACCGAGTGTCGTTGCTGTCCAAGGGCCTCAAGCAGGTGGAGGGGTTCCGGTGGAGGATCGTGCACCGCCCAGCGTTCGGGCCGCGGTTCATCATCAATGACCGGGCCTGGACTTACATCGGGCAGCAGGACCGGCTGGGACGCGGCCTCTGGGTGCCGCTGAACTGCGACGTCGGGATGCTGGGCTGGCTTCAGACCGGACAGTCCGGAGGGTTCGAGCACCTGACGCTGTGGCCCGGCTGGACGGACTGGCTCAACACTGCGAGCTGGGTGGATGCGCCAAGCTTCGTGGTCGGTCATCCCGATGACGGTGACCTGCTCGAGGACCTCGCCCACATTGACGACGTAGCACCGAGACTTGAGCGCATCGGACCGTATCGGGACCGGCGCATACAGGGGCTATTCAGCGACTTCTTGTAGCAGCCTGTCGAGGCGCGGACCGTCTGGGGAGCTGGCTGCGGCCTAACGGCCTGGACACAGTGGCCACTGCCTACTGTGCCGGGCATGCCCGGCGATGTCCGCGACGTGGACCAGAAAACTGGTCGCCTGCTGGTCAACGTCCGGGCGGATCTCCGCTAAATTCGATGTGTGACAGTTAGAGACGTATGTGTTAGTGCAGTTGACCTGTTCTGCGGCGCAGGAGGGCTGTCTCATGGCCTCATCGGCGCGGGGATCCGAGTAGTCGCTGGCTTTGACAACGACCCTAGGTGCCGGTATCCCTTCAAGAGCAACATCAAGGCCGAGTTCTTCGAGCAGGACGTGCGGACAGTCACCGGAGATCAGCTTGACCGTCTCTGGCTGCCCGGCTCTGTGAGGGTACTGGCCGGCTGTGCGCCCTGCCAGCCTTTCTCGTCTTACCGCAGGGGTGCTGACACCTCTAGCGATGATAAGTGGCCGCTGCTTGATGAGTTCGGTCGCCTCGTGGCTGAGACCATGCCAGAGATGGTCACGATGGAGAATGTCACCCGCATTATCAGCGCAGAAGTATTCCGGCATTTTGTTAATACATTGATCGGGCTTGGGTACGCAGTAGCGTACAAGAGCTGTCTCGGCGCGGAGTACGGATTGCCTCAGATGCGGCGAAGGCTTGTTCTGCTGGCGTCGCGCATCGGCCCGATTAAGGTTCCGGCTGCTACGCGGAAGGCGAGCGAATTCCTCACGGTGCGAAGCGCTATTAGCGGCTTGCACCAACTTGCGTCCGGCCAGAGTGATCCTGCTGACCTGCTGCATTCTTCCCGTTCGCTTTCGTCGATCAACCTGCTTCGCATGCAAGCCTCGAAGCCGGGAGGAACGTGGAAGGACTGGCCTGCCGAGCTTCGCGCGCCGTGCCATGTTAAGCCGACGGGGCAGTCGTTCGGTAGCGTGTACGCTCGCATGGAATGGGACAAGCCATCTCCTACTATAACGACGCAGTTTCATAACTTCGGCACCGGGCGTTTCGGGCATCCTGAGCAGGACAGGACACTGACGCCCCGGGAGGCCGCGATCCTCCAGGGATTCCCGCCCGACTACTCGTTTGTGGGTCCCGGCGAGAAGGTTGAGTTCGCCCCGCTCGGGAGGCTGATCGGCAATGCAGTCCCCCCTCCCATTGGGGAGGCAATCGGCCAGGTGCTCATTGAGTGTGCCGCAGGCTGGGAGCCTGAGCAGGCAGACGCTAATGCCGGGTGCTGAGGTAGCCGTTGCGGCCGAACAGTGGCCTGCGGTCTAGGTAGGTGTTGAACTGGCGGCAGCTTGGCTCGCCGAGGTGCAGGCAGGCCAGGCAGGCTCCTGCGCCTCGTGAGCAACCGGGATCGAGTGCGCAGCGGTGCTCGCCGTGGACGACGGCGTCGAGGAGGTTGCCCAAGTCGGTCTCGAATACTGCCTGCAGGCCTCCGAGCACGAAGTCACCGCGTGCCTGCGCATAGACGAAGAAGCCGAGGTGCAAGGGGATGAGGTACTCGGCGAGTGCATCGCGATCTATGCCGGCGAATACCGCCGCCTGGCGGATGAAGCGGTGCGCGTAGGAGTGAACCAGGACGAGCAGGTCACTGCCAGCGGTGGGGACGTCCGGCTCGTCCCCAGGAGGCGGTATGTCGGCGGCTTTGAGGATGGCCAGCCTGGCGCGCTGCTGGTCGGTGTCGCCTGAGCTGAAGCCTGGGAGACGGTGCCCACGGCTGGCGAGCCAGTTCGCGACCCGGCACGGGTCAAGCCTCAGGAACAGGGCCTCGGTCTCCGAGAGGTCTCCATGGAACCGGTAGCCACCACGAGGGTCACGGAATGGCACTAGCCTGGTTGCGCCAGCATCTGCATCGCCCCGCGTGTAGCCATACATTACGTTCAGGACTGGGAAGCGCTCCACGAGGTCCACGGCAGCGAGGCCAGCGCGGTCGAGCGCCGCCGGGTACTGGTTCTTGTACCGGCTCGCCAAGACGTCCTCGACGCCTGGAAGCTTGGCAAGGCTGGCTGACGGGATGCGGGACTCGGCCAGGGCCATGGCGATGTCGACGGCCTGGCTCTCGGCCTCAGCGCGCTGGGCTTCATCGAGGGCATCGATCTCGTCCGCTCCCTCGGCGGGTGCGAGTCCGCCCTCTTCTTCTGCGAACGCGGCCATCTTCTCGGCAAATGCCCGCTCCATTCCTTGGAGGGTTAGGCCTTCGATGAAGGCTCCCCTCGTGGGCTTGCCAGCCATCAACAGCGGGGTGGGCGCAGACATGCCATCCACTACCCAGGCTAGGGCCTTGCGTGATCCGCCAGCTGCGAGGAGCTTCTTCATGCGATCAGGGCGGGGCGGGTTGACGAGCACGGCACCGCGGGGCACGTACACGCTGCGGGCCTTATGCACGTTCCATAGGATGTTCCCCTGGCCGCACGCGCAGGGTCGCCGGAACCCAAGGCCCTTCATGACCTCCTGGCCGCATTCCGGGCAGGTAAAGCGGATGTCCTTGGCCTTGCTGGACTTCGGGCTGAACAGCATGACGTCGTCGTGAGCCGGGCACCGCCTGATCCACGGTTCCACGAGCGCGCCGCATGAGTGGGAGCCACGAAGTGGAGCTGGCCCCAGCGCCTGGCCCCGCACCGGCATGCCCTTGCGCGGTCCTTTCCGATGCGCCTGCATGCCCGGCACAGCCACACCTCGGGGAACCTCTCGACCGTGACCCCACGCCGGTCGTCGAGTTCCACGACGTCTACGCGGACGCCCTTGAAGAGGTCGGCAGACATGCCACTGTCCTGGCCCTGGCGGGTCCACGGGGTGATCTCGCGGATTAGCCGCCGTCGGACGACGTCCTGGTCCACGACGATCGGAAGCGCGCCAGACCATTCCACGACCTTGTAGATGCCGCCCTTGAGGTCGGCCGTCTGCTGCGGCAGGAACGTCCGGAGGATCTGGCTGCCGCTGCGCTTGCCAAGTTCAGTCATGTGCGCTGATCCTCAGTCGTGTATAGGGGCTTGGGTCTCAACGTCGCGAAGCGACATCATCGGACTGGTCGAGCCCAGCTGATTAGGCCACTTGACGCTGCTTGCAGGATCCTCCAGGTTGATGAACCACGTGTCCATCCACTGGCGGATCTCATCTCGCAAGAGCTCATCGGCAGGTCCTTCGAACCCGAGGAGCCTCCAGATTGCCTCCGCCTCGCCGGCAGGAGTAAGGCCAGCGGCTGCGATGAAGGACCGCAGGTTGCGCATCGTGGTGAGGCTCTGACTAGGTGATCGTGGCTCCATGAGCATCAGGCGGCGCGCTTCGACGATGCCAGGCATGGTGAGGTTGACTACGCGGCGGCTGCGCCGCGTGATCGGGATTGGCTCCACGAACCGGTCTCCCTGGGTGACGAAGCTGCCGAAGTGCCGGAAGGCCTCAGCGTCTCGTTCCCTCCCTATCTTGAGCAGCACGTGGACAAGGCCGGGCATGCTCCGGCCGATGCGGGAGGACGTCTGGATGAACTCGGCGGTCGTCAGCGGGAGTCCCAACATGACCATCACGTTCAGGCGGCTCACGTCCACGCCGTGGGACAGCATCGAGCTGGCGGCGACGACGTGCACGCGGTCGTCGAAGTCAGGCTCAGGGTTCTCGAGCCGGTCAAGGATCGCACGCACTTCGTCGAATGGAGTCTGGCCCGTGAGCTGCTCGCTGTTGACCGCAACGGTCGCGTTGCTGTCCAGGCTTCTCTGCGCACCCTCGACGTCGTACAGCGTGCTCCCGTAGATAACGTCAGTGCCGTACAGCGAAATCAGCTTATCGGCATGGCTGCTGTCAATGCCTGCCTCGGCCAGTACCTCGGCGCGGCTGGCTGGGTCCAGAAGCTTGCGGACGCTCTCCTGCAGGATGTTGACCGTACGGTCGCTGACGAATTCGAGCGTTACGCCCCGGGGTGCGATGGCGACAAACCGGCGGAGCCTTGACGAGGTTGGCCGCGCCCAGAACGACTCGCCCGCCCACGGGCCTGGCTGAGGGAAGACCCGCCCGTACCGTCCGTACAGGACGAGAGCCTGGCGGTCGTAGCCAGTGAGCGTCGCGCTGCTCGCGGCGATCTTCGCCCGATGGGCGCCCAGTTCGCTCTGCAGGTGATCCAGCAGGCTCTCGTAGTGGCTGTCGACCGCGCCGAGGCTGTCGCGCAGCAGGTGGAGTTCGTCTTGAAGGCGGATGCTGGGCGCGTACCTCTCGCCAGCCATCGGCAGGCTGCGGCGGGACCCGGGGCAGTCGGGAACCAGGCAGCCATGAGGAAACGCCTTGCGTGGGGCGTAGCAGTACCCGTGGCCAGGCTGGTCGCAAATGCCGAGTGGAGGCCCGATCAGGCCGCGCATGGCCGCCTGCATACCGACGCTGGCGGCCTTGTCGAGCGTGCCGACGATTACGGTCGGCAAGAACCGGTAGATCTCGTCGTCAACGATGTAGAAGGGGAGTGCGCTCTGCCCAGTGTGCTTCCTCCATGAGCAGTCCTCATGCGGGCACTCGTGGGAGAGTCGCCACAGGCGGCGGTCCATGCGCATCTGAATCCCCGGCCTCCGGCAGAACGGGCAAACCCGCAGCACCTGGTACCGGGCCGGCATGTCCTCGTCCTCAGGGTCAGGACCATCCTTCGGGTCAACGTAAATGCGGTTCGGTGTCCCTTGCGAGCCGACTAGGAACCCCAGGCTAATTGGGGCGCCCTTGATGTCCTCGTGCCGCCGGACGAGCTTCGCCCCTGCCAGGGCATCGGCGAACCGTTGGGTCTGCTGCAAGCTGAGCATCCGCAGGGGGAACCGTGACCAGGCGGTAACCCCAGTAACCTTGCCGGTCAGCCGGTCGTACAGGGCGGCTGTCACGAGCAGCCCGAGGTACGTCTCGGTCTTCCCGCCGCCCGTGGCGAACCACACCGTGTCCACGGTCGCCGCCTCGTCCCCAGGATGCGCAATAGACGGCAGTGCCTGGAGCAGGAAGCCGAGCTGGAATGGCCGCCAGGCATCGTATCCTCGGCCTTCGGCGCTGTGCTGGATCGCGCGGTTCATCAGCTTGAACGCCCGCTGCAGCGTCTGGTCATCGCGCAGCAGGTCTAGGCCGCGCTGGAGGCGGGACAACTCATCGAGCACCTCGGCGGCCGCCTCGTCGGCGCGCTGGCGGAGTGCTGGAGGCCACCCGCGCAGGCTGCTCCGCTCGTCAAGGGCCTGAGGAGACCAGTGCTCCTGGTCATAGGCCGCCAGAGCAGAGACGAGTGCCTCCAGTGGCCGGATAGGCTCCCGGGAGAGGGTCTCGAAGCGGAAGTCAGGCTCCGGGAGCGGGCTGTTCCAGTACGCTGACCTGCGCGTCTCGACGACCACGGCGTCAGTCGTGCGGAATGTGTCCGGATGCCCCTTGACCGTCTCGATGCCGACATTGATGCCATACGCGGGGACATTCCGGTCGTACCGGAAGCTGTCCGGTAGCGCCTCCAGGATGAACGGATCGCTCGGCATGCCGGAGACTTCGAGGCTCACCTCGTACAGGTGGGTGTCCTTGAGGGTCTTGCTCTTCTCAGGGCTGGTGTTGACAAGCTCGATGACCAACTCTGGCTTATGATGCCAGTCTTCAAGCTCCACGCGTACCTCAGCGGACAGCCCAGGTGCGCCTACGTGGCCTAGCGCAGCCGCTATCTGGGGACGCCCCTCACAGGCCTCGCTCTGCCCTGGTTGAAGAGTAACGGCGACTGGCACTACAACAGGGTCACTGCGCCGCCAAGGGCACTCAGGATCTTCGCCATCCTTTATCCATGCGCGCATCCGGACGGTGGCGGTGACTGTCCATGGCGCGCGGGCGGCTGGACGAAGGCGGATGCCGATGGCGCAGGGATCCAGGCGCTCGGCCCGATCCCCCAGAGGATTGCGTTCGACCTCCTCTGCAGGGGCCAGCCGTCCCAGCCAGAACGTAGCGGACGGTTCCACGTCGAGCCGCTCCGCGTCATCCCCGCGGCCTGCTGCTATCACACGACTATCAAGCCATTCGACGAAGCGGCCGCATGCGTCTTCGAATCTCTGGGGTCCTGGAGTGTCGGTCATGCACTAGCTCCGCATCCGTGTTGCCGGGGGCGTCTTTCCTTGCTTGTCCTTGCCGCCCGCCTTGCGCACCGCCTTCTTGCCCCGCCGCTCTGCCGTAGGAGGCGTCCAGTCCGCCGGTGGTGCCGCGTCACGCCGCCTGGTGTCGCTGATCAGGTACTCATAGAGGCCATGCTCGATCGAGGCTTCTGTGACGGAGACGAGGGCCTTGACTTCCAGCTGGCGTATCCGTTCCCTGGTCACGCCGAGGTCGTGCCCGATGGCATCAAGGGTTTCTCCTTCAGTATCCGTGCCGAGTCCAAAGCGGCGCGCGATGATTAGCGCCGAGCGGGGATCGAGGACGCCCTCCAGGGCCGCCTTGATGTCACGCGCGCATGCTGCCTTGAGGACGACTTCTACCGGGTCCTCGCGCCCGTCAACGTCGGCCGCCTCGCTCAGGAGGTCACCATAAGTAAGGTCGCCATCGTGCATGAGGACCCGGTCAAGGCTCTCAACCGGCTGTGCCCAGTCCAGGATGGCCCTGACTGTCCCAGCGGCCACGCCTGTGGCGCTCGCCAGCTCGTCCAAGGTCGGCCTTCGGTCGGACCTGACCGTCAGGCGGCGTTGAGCGGCAGTGACCTTGTTGAGCGCATCGTGAACGTGAACCGGCAGGCGAATGACCCTGCTCTTATCAGCGATGCCGCGCTCGATTCCCTGCCGAATCCACCACGACGCGTATGTTGAGAACTTGTACCCCAGGCTGTAATCGAACTTGTCCGCCGCGCGCATAAGGCCGAGATTGCCGTCCTGGATCCGGTCGATGAGCTCGACGCCACTCCCTACATAACGGCGCAGCTTGGCGATAGAGACCACAAGACGCAGGTTGGCAAGCACCAGATCGTCGTGGGCGTCCCGGCCAGCCTCGCTCGCCTTCACAAGTTGCTCAACGATCGTTGGCTTCAAGCGCCCGGTCGGCGCCTCGGCCAGGGCGGCGTCCGCATCCTGGCCTGCCTTGATCAGACGTCCCAGCCGCACCTCGTCCTCAGCCCAAAGCAGTCGATACCGGCCGATCTCCGCCAGGTACATCCCCGTGCCGTCCCGGTCCGCGGAGGGGACATCATCTAGACTGTCACGCCCGGGATCATCACCTGGAAGCTCTCCCGACAACGGGGTGAGGCCGCTGACCGACACGCCGACCTCGGCCAGGCCCTGAAGCAAGCTTGCAAGCTGGTGCCCGTCCAGCTGGCGCTTGGTGCTCATCCGCGTGACATCCTCGTAGGACAGCCGCCCGCCCTTTCTCTGCCAGTCGTCAATCAGGTCACCCAGGCAGCGGGCGACGAGCGCATCATCCGGCACGAGGCTTGCAGGGATATCAGCGCTTGTGTCGGCGTAATCCCACTGTTCTGTCAACTTTTCGCAACTATCGCTGGATGCGGCAGGACGAACGGCAGCGAGGTCTCGTCCTTCGTGCAGCATCAGGCGTTCGTTCCGATGACCAGCGACAACATGTCAGCCCCCCCAGGCGTGTAGGTCAACTAGTTGCTGACCATATGTCTAAGTAACACATGCATTTATAGCACTGGGCAGGTATCGCCTGCTGCGGCCAATATCGACAAGCGTGTATATGTATGGGGCCGGTGGGTGGAGTGGTGCAGGCAGTAACTCTGCTGGGCGTGGGGGCGCCGGGAGACCACTGGTCCGTGCAGGCAACGTCACGATTGACGGTCGCGTGCCGCTGGGCGGTCCAGGACTGTGCAGCTAGAGGGACTCAATGCGGGGATTCGCGGGTTCGCTCGCCTAGGTCAGGCTCGAGGTCAGCCCGATGGGCAGTGGTTCTCCTGGCTAACTAACTAGCCCACGCCTAGCCACACAGGCAGCACGCAGTCCACGACCATCCCTGCGCTTTGGCCGCCCGGTAGTAGGCTTCCGCAGCCTCGCGATACTCCGGCTTGGTTTGGGAGCGGTCAAAGCGTCGGCCGAGGGCCACCACTGCGACCCGGCCCGCGCCGGCAAGCTTGAGCGCGCATGCGGCGCTTTGAGCGTGGCCGCCAGACGTCCACTGATCGTCAACCAGCATGACGGACTCCCCGCGCAACTGCCTGTCCACGAGGTAACGGTCCAGGCGCGCATCGCGGGACCCTGCAGGGTAGTCAGGATTAGCGCGCAAGAGGTCCGCATACCGGCCGGCGGTTGACTTGACGATGTTCGTTAGCAGGCGTGGCAGCGGATGCTGCTGCCTCCCCCGTGTGCTAGGAACCGATGTCACGATCAGGAAGTCGTCTGCCCCTGCGGACCGCCTGATGCACGCCTCATGGGCATCCAGCCAGCGCCACAGCACGGCACCTATTCCTACGGCCATGCTGAGCCGGGCCTCTAGGCTGGACGAGTTCTTGTACCCGGACAGCTCGTGTGCCCACTGCTCGTGCTCCACTGCCAGCGCGATGGGAGCCACGACGTCGGCCCTGAACGGCAAGGCGCGATGGCCGACGCATTGATAACAGTGCGGAAATCCGCCGACCACGGATCGCTTGCAAGTGGCGCAGACTCCGTCCCGGGGGGACAGGATGGGGAGGAGGAAGTTTTCGTACCTTGCCGTTACATCAGCGACGGTTGCCACGAGCGGTCACGTCCACACGAGCTCATGACCGGCGTCGAGTATCGGCTCGATGTGGTCCAAGACATCGTCAACGGAGCGAACAACAATAGTGTTCGGCCGCTCGGCATACTCCTGCGCCCAGTCGTTCGCAAGCAGCGACTCCAGCAGGAAAACCCGTCGGCCATGCTCGAGCGCAAGACGGGCCTGCATCCTCGCGCCGCTCTTGTATGGCGCTTCCACGACCACGGTCGCCGCCGCGTAGCCGCTCATGACCGCGTTGCGCATCGGGAAGGTCGCCTTGGTCGGTGAGGTGTCCGGGAGAAACTGGGAGATGATCAACCCTACTCTGCCGATCCGGTCTTGCAGTTCAGCGTTCTGCTTCGGGTAGCTGTGGTGAAGTCCGGTCCCGATTACCGCGACGGCGCGCCCGCCAGCCGACAGTGCCCCGCTTAGCGCCCCTGTGTCTATCCCCGCAGCTAGCCCGCTCACCACCGGGACCCCCGAACGTGCTAGCGCAGCGGCCAGCTGGTATGCGGACCGGATCCCCTCACTGCTAGCCGTCCTCGTGCCAACAATGGCCACGCCCCGCGAGTCGCCCTCGTCGGGCTTCCCCCTCATCATCAGGAAGGGTGGGCGCTGGTGGACGGTCAGTAGTTGCGAGGGATAGTCGGCGTCCAGGAGGGTGACGAACCTCAGCCCTTCTTGTTCCCAAGCCTGTATCTGCTGCTCGGCGTCTTCCGCCAGCGCGTCCGCATCCGTACTCTCCAGAGTGAAGAGGGACATCTGCTCCGGGGCCCCGCCGCGGAGCACCGCCAGCGCAGAGCCGACGGACTCAACCTCGTCAGCGACTGCCCGCCATCGCTGGCCAGAGGTGCGCAGGAGCGCGAGGAGGGCACCTCTCTCAGTCACGCTCATCACCTCATTCTATTCGAATACGGAGTCGAACGCTAGGGGGCTGCATCGGCTCTCCCGAGAAGCATGATGCCCGAGGCGAGTCCACGCGTCGTTCTTAACGCATAAGTGCGAATGACATCCGGCTGACCTCCGCTCCCTTGACGGACCTTACCGGATGCCAGTACGGGCGACAGCGAAGCCCATCCAGTGGTCGAAGGCGTGGGCGGCGGCGTACGCCGCCACCTCCCGCGTCGCCGCACCCTCCAGACGGGGCAGCAGGTCGGCCATTGGCACCGACGACTTGCCCGCACCGGACGGCCCCACCAGGACCAGCGGCAGGTCGTGGAAGTCAGCGTTGTCCGACATGACCTCGGTCAGTCGGGCCGTGACCTCCTCCCGGACGAAGCGCGCTCATCCGCGCCGCTGAGAGCGGTGCCAAAACCGGCAGACTGCTCGCCTATTCCGGCCGCTCATCCGTCGCCAGCCTCGCCCGCTACACCCGCGTCTTAGTCGACGCCCGATGGTGGCAGGCTAACCGCGATCCCCACCGGCGGCGCTGAAACCCTCCCTGGTTGGCCCGGGGGAACGTCGCAGGTGGCGGCGAGTGGTAGCTACCTTGCGTGGAAGCGGGCGTGGACCAGAGCTGGGAGGCCCTGAAGCGTTGTCACGCGCCGAAACGGTTCGTCGAAACGATATCTGCAGACATAAAAACGTTTTTGAACAAGATATCTTATATGACTTCGATCTTATCAAAACGGCAAAAGAAGGATCGATTTTACCTCTTAGACAAGGGGGTGTCACGGTCCGGGCCAATCATAATAGCTGGCATATCCACAAGCGGTACCAACGCCATCTCCGTCCAAACAGTGCGTAAGGTCAACGTCCTCGCGCGAGCTGGTTTTTCATGTGATGCATCTTTGTTACCTATTTGATGTAGATGGGAATACTTAGCTGCGGTAATTTCCCTTTTCTGCGTGAAGGTGGTTTCACGCGGGTTGCTTTCTGGGAGGGGCAGTGCCTGTTGGGGCGGCGGACTGGCTGCGGGATGCGGTTAGCGTGTTCGGTGAGGAATGCAAGCGGAAGCTCGCTGGCCCCGGTGACCGGGAGGCTGCGATCCGCGCGCCGCTGGAGTCGCTGCTGACGACCGCCGGACGGCGGATCGGGGTGGACGCGATCTTCCATGACGAGATGCGCGATCCCGAGCGGCGGGTCCGGCCGGACTACGGCGTCCGCGTGAACGGCGTGATCAGCGGCTATGTGGAGGTCAAGGCCCCTGGGCACCGGCTGGACCCGGCCGGATTCAAGGGGCATGACAAGCTGCAGTGGGAGCGGCAGAAGGACCTGCCGAACCTGATCTACACCAACGGCACGGACTGGCGGCTGTACCAGGACGAGCAACTCGTTTCAGGGCCGGTGCTCCTGTCGGGCGGGGAGCTGGCAACTGCGGGTCGGAAGCTGGAGCCACCGGCCGAGCTGGAGGAGCGGTTGCGGAGCTTCCTTCTGTGGAAGCCGCAGCCGATCACAGCAGTCGGGACGCTGGTCAAGGCGGTCGCCCCGCTGACTCGGCTGCTGCGGGGCGAAGTGCTGGACCAGCTCGCGGCGGAGAAGAAGGCGGTTGACGCCGGGGCCGACCCGGACGTGCAGCCGTTCACTGGCCTGGCCCAGGACTGGCGGGCGATGCTGTTCCCGCAGGCGACCGATGCGACGTTCGCCGACGGGTACGCCCAGGCGGTCACGTTCGCGCTGCTGCTGGCCCGCGCGGAAGGCATCGACGTCGCCGGGCAGTCGCTGCACCAAGTCGGTGCCGCGCTCGGTCCCGGGCACTCCCTGATGGGCCGGGCGCTGCAGCTGCTCACCGACGACGTCGCCGCGGACTTCAAGGTCAGCCTCGATCTCCTGGTCCGCGTGGTCGGCGCGGTCGACTGGCCGAAGGTCCGCCGCGGGAACCGGGACGCCTACCTCCACCTGTACGAGCACTTCCTTGAGTTGTACGACAACGACCTCAGGAAGCGCTCAGGCTCGTACTACACGCCTCGCGAGGTCGTCGAGCAGATGGTCCGCCTCACAGAGGAAGCGCTCGTTACCCGTCTCGGCAAGCCCGCCGGGTTCCGCGACCCTGACATCTTCACGATCGATCCGGCCATGGGCACGGGGACTTACTTGCACGCGATCCTGGAACGCGCAGCCCAGGCCGCTCGGCTGGCCGACGGCCCAGGCGCTGTCGCCGGGGCAGTCACCCAGGTGGCCGCCCAGGTCGCCGGGTTCGAGCTGCAGATGGGACCCTACGCGGTCGCCGAGCTCCGCACCGCCGACCTCCTTGCATCCCACCAGGCGCGCCGCGCCGCCCGAGGGGATGCGCCTGTACGTGACCGACACCCTCGACGACCCCAACGCCGCAGAAACGCAGATCAGCTTCGCCCTGAAGTTGATCGCGGCATCCCGCCGGAAGGCCAACAAGATCAAGGCCTCCGCCGACGTGACCGTGGTCATCGGGAACCCGCCCTACAAGGAACTCGCGATCGGCGAGGGAGGATGGGTCGAGCAGGGTGGCCAAGAGCACGGCGGGCACTCACGGCCCATTCTCGAGGACTTTTACGTCCAGGGTGGCGGCCGGTTTAAGGCCAAGCTGAAGAACCTGTACGTCTACTTCTGGCGGTGGGCCACCTGGAAGGTCTGGGAATCCACCAGCAGGAAGCCCGGCGGGGACGCTGGCATCGTCTGCTTCATCACCACCTCCGGTTACCTCACCGGGCTTGCGTTCACAGGGATGCGGGAGTACCTCCGGCGGCACGCCTCTGAGGGATGGATCATCGATCTCACCCCCGAAGGCCAGACGCCTGACATCCCGACCCGGATCTTCCCCGGCGTCCGCCAGCCGCTTGCGATCGGCATGTTCGTCCGCCAGCCCGGTACCAGCACCCAGCAGCCCGCCGCCATCCACTACATGGCAGTGACCGGGAGGCAGGCGGACAAGTTCGCTGCCCTCGCCGCGATCCACCTCGACGACAGATGGCACGACGTGCGGACCGGATGGGGCGACCCGCTCACGCCGGCGGCAGCCGGGGACTGGGACAACTACCCGGCCCTGTCAGACCTGATGCCGTGGTACTCACCCGGCGTGTTCCCGACCCGCACCTGGGTCTACGCGCCCGACCCCGAAACGCTCCGCACCCGATGGCGGATCCTGATGGGTGAGAAGGACCCGCAGGTCCAGTCCGGCCTGTTCAAGGAAGGCCGCGACGCCACGATGGACAAGGCCAAGGAACCCCTCCCCGGGACCGACACGCACAACGCCGACGCCGGTCCCCTCCGCCACGACAAGGCAACCCAGCCCAGCCCAGTCCGCGTCGGCTACCGGTCGTTCGACGTCCAGTGGGTACTCCCCGACAGCCGACTCATGGACATGCCCCGGCGCGACCTGTGGGCCGCCCGTATCCCCGGCCAGGTCTTCGTCATCGAGCAGCATTCGCATGTCATCAGCAACGGGCCGGGCATCGTGATGTCCGCGCTGATCCCGGACTTCGACCACTTCAACACGCGCGGCGGCCGTACCTTGGTCTTCCTGCACCCGGACGGTAGCCCGAACCTCGCTCCTGGCCTCCTCCAGGCACTGGCCGCCAGACTCGGCCGCCAGATCGACGCGGCCGAGGTACTCGCTTACATCGCCGCCGTGACCGCCCACCCGGCCTACACGCAACGGTTCATCCAGGAGCTGACGACGCCGGGCATCCGCATACCCATCAGCGGCGAAGCCCAACTATGGGATGAGGCTGCCAGGATCGGCGGCGAGGTCATCTGGCTGCACACGTACGGCGCTGAGCACACCGGTCCTGAACGGCCCCGGGGAACCGTCCGGTTCGCTCCCGGTGACCAGCGGCAGCCTCTGTGCACCAAGGCGGTCAGCGCGATGCCGGCAACCATGGCATACGACGAGACGACTACCGCTCTGCGCGTCGGCGACGGCGAGTTCGCGCCGGTCTCCCGGGCCGTTTGGGAGTACGCCGTCGGCGGCAAGAACGTCCTCAAGGGCTGGTTCAACTACCGCAAGAGGGACCCTGGCGGAAAGAAGAACTACCCGCTCGACCTCATCCACCCCGAGACGTGGAACCCTAACTGGACCACCGAACTCATCGACCTCCTCTCCGTCCTGACCCGCCTCACGGCGATCGAGTCAGCCCAGGCAGACCTGCTGACCCGGATCCTTGACGGCAGGCTGCTCTCATCCGAAGACCTCCAGGCTGCGGGCACCCGCTGGCCTCAGGACAAGGACGACCGCAAGCCGCATTACAGCTATGACAGCCTCGCAACTTCCAGCCCCATGGAAGGGCAGCTCAGGCTTGAACTCTAGATCTGCCAAAGCGGGCGCGAGCCGTGTCATACGGGGCGGGCAGGCGGGATGCTCGGTCAGGCGTCAGCGACACCTCCGCTGCCCGGCGCCCCGGAGGTTCCTGCTCGTCGTCCAGGTCGTCACGGACACCGTGGTAGAAAACGGCTTGGCCGAGATATGGAACGTCCCAGGCGATTAGCAGGACGCGCTCCGCGAGCAGGCCCGCAGGGCAGTGCGAGAGCGCGCTGAGCACGGGATCCGGACACACGTACACGAGAGCATGGTCAGCTTCGTGTGCGAGCCAATTTACGCGGAGCATCAAGACGAGTATCTGCGCGAGGCGGCCGAAGCCATGAACAGCCTCTTCTCTGAAGACTCGCCCCCGCCAGTCCAGAGGCCCACGCGATTGTCGTGGGACACTTGGGCGGTCGAACTCGGAGATCGGGCCACCACCTGCTGTGTATGTGCAGCCGGGTCCCTGCGAGAAGGCTGGGGACCCGGCCGATTTTGAGGCAGGTGGTGTTACTGGTCCTTGCCTGGAAGGTACAGCCATCCGCGGACGCTGGTTCGCTTCACCCTGGCTCTGAGTGGCGTGAACAGGGCAGGGTCGGCCAGGGTGGGGTGGCGCAGGACCATGTTTTCGTGCACCCACTCGGAGACTGCCACGGCCAGCTCTGCGCCGGATGCGTCGAGTGCCTTGCGGAGTGGGCGGGCGTCGAGCATCCGGAACAAGTATGTAAGGTCGGTGCTGACCACCCCGTGAGCGTCAATGTCGACTGGTCCCACGTGCATCGCCGCGCGCAGTTGCATTTTTCCGGCCTCGCTGGATACATGGTTGTGGCGGCGGATGCGGGCCCGCAGGTGCATGGGGAACGGATCGATCATGCTGCTGGCGGAGATGCAGGGCGGTATGACCACGAGGACGCCGTCGCCCTCGTCCTCGTGGCGGCACGCGTTCCAGGGGATACCTGACGCCGCGAGGGACTCGCGGAGGATCTTGTACAGCTGCTCCCGCATGTGCCGGCGAGTCTCGTCGTCACGGCGCGGGGACGAAAAGCCCGCGATGTCAGTCGCGAGCATGGCGCACACCTGCCCGTCTCCGGGGAGCGGCATAGTCTGGACGGAGAGGCTCGTCATGACCCGGCCCCCGCGCTCGAGGCGACACGGGCATGGCGTCCGGTGGCGGGGGCCAGGTCGTCGGCCCAGAAGCTGATCAGCTCGTCCGCGCTGAGCTGGTCGGGGCGAACCTCTGGGTTCAGGTTCCGTCCCGAGACAACTGACCACATGAGGACGAGCATGCGGGCCAGCTGTTCTTCATCGGGATCCGGAACCGGGAGTCCTCCGGCTTGCATGCCGTAATCCGCATCGTGGCGTCTCACAGGCGTTGGAGGTTGGCACGTGACCCAGGTCCCTGGTCCGTTAGGGCTACCTATACGACCCTGCGCGGTAATTGAGTAATCGGTCGCCGCCGATTCCTGAGCGCAGCCCCCTGTTGGGCGAGTAGCATCTCTCACAAGTTGTCTCCTTTCGAGGAGATGGCAGAGGAGAGCCGCCCACCGGTTCCTGTGCCTCCTGGAGCCAACAGTTGTCACGGGACGCCGGAAGGGCGGTCCTCCGGCTAGCATCGACGGCAGGCCAGGGCGCGACTAACCGCGCCGCACCACCGCTAGCCGTTTGTATCATCTTCTGCCCGCCGTCCGTATTCCCTTCTCGAACGGAATGGCAGGAAACCGGACACCTGGAGTCCCATTGGCAGGACCCAGAACATCTGGCCCGGTTCCGGAACGTGACGATACTCCGAGCGGGGCGCTACGGGGGGGCGAACGGCAAACCGGGCCAAGCCGTATCGTCAGTGATTTCCGGCACATCAGGACCATCTTGCCAGAAAACTGACTGCACATGCTCATCTAGCTGGGAAAATGCGGTTACTTTCAGGTATCCTGAGTTGTCGGAAAGCTTGTGATGGTGTTCGCTTCGCTCTGCACAAATCAAATGCACATGCAAAATGCCGTGCAGTGCCCGTGCGCACCCCGTTGCGAATTTGCGCAAGTTGCGAAAGTGTTGGTGCAATTTGCGCGGCGCTATCCGGATGCCTGGCCTGTGGTGAATTGCCGCTAATGCATGATTAATGTCGATCTGTACCTTTTCGGCTCGTCCGTGCCGCAAGGCGTGGAGGGCGTCGACTCCTTCCACCATGGGGCGCCGGGCACGTCGCCCTCGGCGCACAAGGTGGCCGTCAGCTCGGCACCCGGCTGACCGTGACCCAAGAACCCGGAGATGCCTTCGCTCATCGGCTCCCGCTCTGCCGACACCGGGCGTGAGATCATCGCCGCCGCTGAGTGGCTGGCCCGGTTCCTGACTTGTCAATGGCTGCCTCCTTGAGGCCGATGGATCCGAGGTACTCCCCGGGTGGCACTGAGTGCTCCGTGGCTCCGTCCCGGACTCGACAACAGATTGCCCGATCAAGTCCGAGGCGGCGGTCATCAGATCGTCTCCAGGTGCTGGGCGTGGGCCTAGTCCAGGATCAGGCTGAGATCGCCCCAGCAAGGCGGTCGTCACTTCAACGATGGGGTTCTCGCCGACTTGCATCCAGCCCGTTGGGAATGTTGCGTTGCATCAGCCGGGGGTTGCCTGGCACGAGGTGACGGAAAATACTCGTAGAGATCGTCGGCTAGCCTTCAGTCATCAGCGACCACCGGCAGGGGGTGCGAACCGATGTCATCCCGAACCGCCTTCGCCACAACCACGGGACTCGTTCGTAAGCGCAACGAGGACGCTGCTTACATCGGCCACTGGCTCTGCGCAGTGGCCGACGGCATGGGTGGACACGCGGCGGGCGACGTGGCGAGCGCGACGGTGATCGAGGCCATCCGCCCCTTCGACATTGCCGTGAACAGTCCAGCCGAACTCACTGGAGTCCTCGGCCACGCGGTCAGGCGTGCCAATGAACGGATGGCTGAGAGAGTGGAGGCGGACCCGAGCACGGCCAGCATGGGGTCCACGCTGACGGCCATGCTCTGGTCAGGCAGCCACGTCGCCATCGCGAATATCGGGGACTCCCGCGGCTACCGGATGAGGAACGGGAAGCTGGTCCAGGTCACCGAGGATCACATCCTGGGAAAGCTCGTAGCTGAGCCAAAACCAGCGGAGATCGGTGAGTACCTCGTCCGCTTCCTCGACGCACGGCCGGACTGGTCACCTGATCTGACTGTCCGAGTCGCTCAGGCCGGAGACCGCTACCTGCTCTGCTCAGACGGGCGCAGCAGTTTCGTCGCTGCCGACGTGATGCGCGATGTGCTCGCTGACATCAGCGATCTCGATCAGGCTGTTGCGACCCTCGTAGAACGCGCCATGAACGCGGGCGGACCGGACAACGTCACGGTCGTTGCAGTAGACGTCCCAGAGGGGGTCTGGGAGGAACGAGCAGATCCGCCGGTCGTTCTGGGTTCTGCTGCTTCCGTCGCGGGAGCGAGCTAGCCTTCGGCGTCCGACTCGTCTTCGGGCCAAGGCCAGGCAGCAGACTCGTCACGGTGCAGCTCGTGTACGGTCTCGACCCGGTCGCTTGGGATCACGTACTCGGTGACCTCAACAGGATCGCCGTCAAGGGCCGAACGGCCAATCCTCACGATCTCCATCACCGGCATCGTCACCGGGATCTGCAGCTCGGCCGACTCGACCTTGCTAGGCAACCGGGCCCGGTGATACTCCATCCATGACAAGGGACCGTGCCCGGCCTTCTCGATCCGGTATACCCAGTCTGATACTGGTCCCGGGGCTACCCCGGCCACGCCTGGGATGTCCGCGACGCGAGGGTGTATCCACGAGTTGCTGACCTGGAACGGGGGTTCCGTCTCCGGCCCGGTCACCCGGTGACGGAGGAGGACCTCGCTGCCCACCTCGACCTTCAGCAGGCGTGCTAGCCGCGGATCTTCCAGCTTCTCGGGCATGGCGGTCGGCGGGACGTGGTGACGCCAGACCTCTTGCCCTGACGCCGACGGCCAGCTGTAGCCGGGTCCGTCCGTACCGACGTTCCTCTTAACCAGGTTCCCACGTAGGCGGTGCGGGCGAGCCATCCCGTGCCGGACGATCGTCCCGCGCTTGGGAACCGCCCAGACCAGCCCTTCAGGCTCCAGGATCTCGCTGATGGCCCGGGAGATGGTGTTCTTGTCCGCGCCGGGATCCCCGAGGCCAGCGCAGGCCCTGCCGCTGGCCTGGCCGCCACCGGGTTCCTCGCGGTGCTCGCCCCGGCTGGCACCTGAGCCGATGGAGGCGCTGACCATGGGCGAGGAACCTGGCGAGGCTGCCGGCCGAGGGCAGTGGATCACCATCACGTGCGTCACCGTCACCTGCAGCCGGTGCGGTGCCCGGCCGGACGGCGGGGACTTCGCCCCGCACTTCGACACCGCGCAGCAGGCCCGCGAGCAGCTGCCCCGCGACTATGGCTGGCGAATCACGCCCCTGGAGGGCGGCGGCGAGGAACTGCTGTGCGGCTACTGCGCCGGAAAGGACGACTGCGACCGCCTCGGTCACCAGGCTGAGGACGGCGGCCCGTACCTCATCCTTCCCGGCCCGCTGGTCGGCGCGCACACCTGGTGGGGTCGCTGCGGGGAGCCAGTACCGCCCGGTTCCCGCCCCGCCGCGGCCAGCCCGGCAGCGATCGGCACGCCGGTGATGGCGGGAGGGACTGGGTGATGGCGGGCGCCGTGCTCCCGGCGGGCGCCGCGGCGCTGGAGGACCGGATCGCCGCGCTGGAGGCCGAGCGGCTGGCCCCGGTTCCGCGTGCCAGCCATGTGGTCGGCGTCGACGTCGACGACCTAGCCCTGCTGCTGCACCATGTCCGGGCCAGCGTCCGCGCCACCCACCTCGGCGGCCCTCTTGCCAGGCCCGCCGCGTCGGTGATGAGCAACGAGGCGATCGCCGCCTACCAGCGGCTGGAGTCTGCCATCGCGGGCCGGGCCACTTGCGGGCTCAGCGGGAGGCACATGTCATGAACACCGCAGGCGCGAGGACCGGCCTCCCCGCGAGGCCTACCCGGGGGCTGGTGTACCTGCTGCACTTCGCCCAGGTGTACGTCCCCTACCCGGGTGCGTCGGCGTACGCATGCGCCGGGCATTACACCGGGTTCGCCGCCGGCGGCCCGCAGGAGCTGCGCCGCCGACTGGCCCAGCACGGCACGGCGGCCGGAGCGAGGCTGATGCTCGCCGTACAGAAAGGAAGACCCTGGCAATGCGCGCATCTGACGACAAGCAGGAAACCCCGCATGTGGTAGCCGATCCGAGCGGCACAGGTCCGGACGGCTGGACGGTCGAGGCCGGGCAGGAAGTCCAGGCCGCCAGCGCGCGGGCCCGCATGGACCGCGGCAGTGCCGGCGTCATCGTGGCTACCCTGGCGTTCGCGGAGCTGATGGCCGCGGGAGGCCGCGCGGCTCGCGCCAGCGGAGATGGCGGCCTTCCCGCTGCGATAGCGGCTATCCGGGCGGCGGTAGCCCCGCTGTGGCCCAGGACCACTCCCGAGGCCGCCCGGGACGTACTGGTCGCGTGCGCGGACTTGGCGGTCACCCGGCACCAGGTTGCCGCCGTTCCTGGCGAGCTCGGCGAGTGCCGGATTGCCAGCGAGATGCTGAGCCTGACCGCCGGACACGCCGCGGATGAGCGGCCGGTCCCAGAGGGGCGCAAGTTCACGCCGCCCGAGGCCTACGCGTCGTCATGCGCGTTCGACCGGGACGAGGACGCTGCCGTCGTCGACGCGGTGTGCGTGCTGCTCGCTCTGGCCCACCCCGCCACCGACGTGACCCCGCCAGAAGGCGGGTGGGCGGACGACGAGGACTGGGGCTGCCCGGACTGCGGCGGCGACGACCCGCAGGGAACCTACGGATGCTCCTGCTTCGACCTGTCCGCCTGCTCAGAATGCGGTGCCCACGACTGCGACTGCTGGATATGACCGCCACCCCAGGCTTCCCTGACGTGGCCGCCCTGGTCAGCCGGGGCCTGGCCGTTTTCCCGCTGCCGCCAGGAGGCAAGGCCGCTGGCCCAGGATGGCAGCGGGTATGCACGTCCGACCTTGCCATCCTCGCCGGGTCGTGGCCGCAGGGGGCGAACATCGGTGTCGGCAGCCGGGCCAGCGGCATCGCTGGCCTTGACCTGGACCGGCATCCCGGCGGCGCCGACGGGGTCGTCGCGTTCGCTCGGCTCTGCGCCGAGCTGGGAGTGGCATGGCCGCAGACGTTCACGGTCGGCACTCCAAGCCGGGGATTGCACCTGTACTTCCGTGTTCGCCCGGGCACGCCGGTCGCCTCACGGATTGGTTGGCTGCCCGGTGTCGACATCCGCGGCCCAGGCCGTCGTCTCGGGGGCTACCTCGCGGGTCCTGGGTCAGTTGTCGCAGGCCGTCGTTATGAGGTGGCGGCCGACATTCCGATCGGTGGACTGCCGGGATGGCTGGGGGACCAGCTAACTAGCGCCAGCCGGCCCACCCAGGAATAGGCTCATGAACCCAGGCGGCAGGGCAGGCAAAACCTCTAGCGCCCGTAACACGAGATAACTCGCAACCGACTGCCCCGATCTAATTCGCGCAGGCGCCCATCCGGCCCACGCAGCTCACATTCCAAATTTCACGTAATCACACAGCTGTAATTATGGAAGCGTTTGGGGGCAAGCCGTAGGCAATGAGATGTGGCTAGGCGAAGAAAGGAAGCACATGCCGTGGAGGGGCGCGCTCTTGGGTGGCAAGGGAAAGGAGTTGACCGTGGGGCGAGTGTCCCGGTGCATGCCAGATTCCTTCGTCGGGGCACTCGAAATCAGTGAGTGCAGGGTCTTGACGCAGACTATAAAGCGAACGTAGATTCGAATCTAATGGGAGGAATTTTCGATGGATACGCCAGTAAAGTTGCCGTTCGCTAGCATGCCAGGGCTGCCGGCAAGGGAAGATCCCGAGCTCGCGGAGCTCATGGAAGTCGTCATGCGCCTGCCACGCGCCGCAGCAGACGAGACAATCAGGAACCTGTACCGGGCTGCACTCGGATACGAGCGCACTGGCGATACTGCGCTCCTGGCATGCCTTACGCAAGATGCTCTTGTCACGGTGCGGCTCCGGAGAGATCCTGATAATGATGAGGAATTGCTCGCGGCCCCAGATAAGCCCGCCAGCACAGCCGACACCCTGGATGTCGAGGAACTGCTGCGGGAAAGGGGCATGTAAAAGGCGGTATGAGCATGCGGCTACGGCTCCATCCAGACGGGGCAAGGGTTCTCGATGAATGGCGCAAGCACCGCAATCCGCCTGAGGAGGATCAGCGGCTGGTCAGGGAAGTCCTCACCGCAGTCGCCGAGAAGCGATGGCAGGGTCGATGGTGTGCCTTCAGCGACACCTCCGATGACAGCATCAGGATTCTTGAGCCGCGGCCAGGGTTAACTGTCCACGTGAGGCTATGGGTCGCTGAGGACCCGGATCAGTTCGCCCTGGTGCGGATCCTCGATGAGCCGCCGACACCAGTTCCCGGCGAGGACTGAGGCCATTGCTGAGGCACCCGGCACGGTCGTCCGCCATGGCTGCCCTACCCTGGCTGTCGCCATCATGAGTCGACGTGCCGTATGGCCCGCGGCACTGCTCGCCGCCAGCCTCGCGGGTATCGCCTGCTCCCTGTGGCTCGGCAGCCTCCCGGGGCTCTTCGCGAGCGTCTTCGCGGCCGGCCTGGCAGCGGCCTGGCTCAGGCCAGCGGTCCGCCATGCTGGGGAGGGTGAGGACGCCCGTCTGATCGGAGAACTCTGGAAGCTGACGAGGCGATTGCCCGATGGGAGCACGTTCGAGGACCCGTTGACCGGGTGCGGGATCAGCGTCAGCCGAAGACGCGGTTTCCTCACCATCAGCGTCGTCGACGCGCTGGACCAGGCCGACGAAGACATACTCCGCGAGGCCCTGGTCAAGAGCTACATGCTTGGCTTTCTCGGCCGTCCGGCTCCCCCGCCGGCCTATCGTCGCACGATCCCCCTGGCCGACGATGAGTCCAAGCTCGGCTGGCGGCAGGCCGCACGCATGGTCGATTTCGGCCTCCAGACCGGTGCAGACGACGCCACCACTGGAGAACTCAGGGAACTGCAAGGCATCGCGGGTCGGGCCATCTCCGCCGGCCCAGTCCGCGGAATCTCATCCGGCCCCGCAAGTAGGCAGTAGACCTGCACTGCAGCGTGCCTACGGCCGCGGCGCGGTCGCCGTGCGCGCCTCCAAGCGGACAGGCACAGGGGACCAGTCGCCTCGGCTACACGTTTCTCCGTACCGGGATCGACGACTACTCACGGCTCGCACGCGTAGTGAGACATCACAACTAGTCGTTGACACGTGCGATGGGCTGGCTGGCGTAGCAGCGGGGCAGGTGACAGTGGCGAGGTCGCGGGGACCTTCCAGATGTAGCGGCACAGGAAGTACGCCGGCACCGGGTGAGGGTGTCGTTGGCGAGGCCTGGATCTTGGAGTAAATCAGCTGCTCAATGGTGCACCGACGCAGGAGGCGGCCGGCCTGGCGGAGAAGGTGCGACAGCGCCCGTCGACTCCAGATTCGACAGCGTTCCCTCGCCGTGGGATAACGGTTTCATCGACCGCACCTTGGAGTCAATGTGAGCGGTTTGTGGTGCTCGTGTAACCACCATAAGCGAGCGCACAACAGCAAGGGACAGTGCACGGTTGCCAACTGCTATCCGCATGTCTTCGACGGGAAGCATCGCGAGCGCGCTAAGGGCAGCGTCCGCGCTACTCCCACGGCAACGGAGACTAACCGGAGGAAGCATTGATGGCGCAGCGCAGAGGGATGCGACCCGACCCCGGTTCGCTGACCCGTTAGTGTCGCGCCCGGTTCAAGATGACGATGGCGAGCGCGCTGATGCGGTGTCCGAGCGGTCCGGCTCTGGACGGCGGACCCCGTGAATCGGCCGCCCACAGCAGGCCAGGCGGCCATTGGGCTTCGGGGATGGCCGCCATGGATCCCCCGTCATGGACGGGGACCGGGAGCCCCGGTCCCGACCGAGCCGGAGCAGGAGTTCGCCGGGGCGCTGGAGGAACTGGTTCCCGGCCTGTGCTAGGGGGTGCACGACGACAGCGATGACCAGCCATGGATGCAAGCGGGGATGTTCTTCATCGTCAGCCCGCAGGGGAAGGCGTCTATCTGCGCCGCGATCTTGCAGCTCGACTTCGACATCGGCGGGATGTGTGGCGGTCCGGGTCCCGGCAATCCGAACTGGGATTACGGTGTCCGCGCGGAGACGGCCGGAGTCGACTTCACGCCACCGGACGGGATCAGCGTCGCTGCGGACGGGCACACCATCCGGGAACTGGCCGCGATCGCCGCCGAGTGGTTCCAGTACCACTGGGACGAGTTCCAGCTCTAGCGCGACCGCCTCGAGGCGGAGCCACTAGGACATAGGCCGCCCAGGAGGGCGTTCACCGCGCCGTACCCAACGTCGGGTTCTTCGCGCACGGGACCAGGAACCACGCTTTGCGGGTTTCGTCAGCGGACAGATAGATCCGGACGCCGACACCTGGCCCGACACGATGACCTGGACGCCGACATGTCGGCGTGGAAAGGACAAGGACCGCTGAACTTCCGCCGTACCTTCCCCCTCCGCTGTCGGCGGAAGCCAGATATGGGAAATCCGCGCGGATTTCCCCGGCCCGGGCGCGGGCCATTGAACCACGGCGGTGCCCGCTGACGTGTAGGGATCCAGTGAAGATGTCATCCGGGCCGCCTAGTTGTCATCTCGGATGTCATTTGTGCGACTACTATTTGTCATCTGCGGCGCGGCGTTGCCGGGTTTGAGTCACTTGACGCCGTAGCGTGTCATCTTGCGTACCCCTCGTGGCGGGAGGGCCGATGGCGGGTGATGCACGGGCGAGTTTCCGGGATGGTGCCGGGAGAGAATCGACCGCTGACCTGGCGCTGGTGCGGGTTGAGCAGCTGGTGGCGGGGCAGCCGTGGCGGGTGTTCCGCTGGCGGCGGGGGCAGGCGCACTATTCGGGCTGGTACTGGTCGGCGACGACCGGCGGGCACGTGGTGTATGAGAGCCGCCTGGAGCTGGCGCGGCTGCTGCTGGCGGATTTCGATCCGCAGGTGACGGCGATCGCGGCGCAGCCGTTCCTGGTGACCGCGCCGTCGGGCGGGCGGATGCGGCGGCATGTGCCGGACTTCCTGCTGGCCGGCCGTGACGGCGGCGTGTGCGTGGTCAACGTCAAGCCCGCTGATCAGCTTGCGGTCCCGAATGTGGCGGAGGCGCTGGCATGGGCCGGGGAGGTGTTCGCCGCCCGGGGATGGCGGCACGAGATCTGGTCGGGCACAGAGCCGGCCGTGCTGGCCAACATCCGGTTCCTGGCCGGGTACCGGCATGCCGGCCGGGTGGACGCCGCCTTGGTGACGGCGATCCTGGAGCAGGTGCACGAGGCGGTGAGCATCGGCGGGGCGGAAGGCATTTGGCCGGGCCGCGCCGGCGAGGCCCGCGCGGCCGTGCTGCACCTGGTGTGGCGGGGCATGTTCCGCGCGGACTTGTCGGTGCCGCTGTCGGCCGCCACGATGCTGGAGCGCGCAGCATGAAGCCGGCCCGGCCGGCGGTGACGGCGATCACGACCGGGACCAGGATCGTCTACGACGGCGAGGCGTGGACCGTTGCCGGCATCGAGGCCGGCCTGCTGCTGCTGAGGAGCGCGCGGGGCAGGTCCCTGCTGGCGGACACGGCTACGGTGCTGGCCGGCCCGGCGGCCGTGCTGCCAGCCACCGGGGGCGATGGCGAGCCGGCGGCGTGCGGGCCGCTGCTGGGCAGCCTGCCCGCCGCCGGCCGCGGCGAGCTGGCCGTGCGGCTGCGTCATCTGCGGGAGGCGCTGACCGGATACGCCTCCGGGACGCCCGGGGCGGCGGAGCCGGGTGAGCCGCGGCCGGAGTTCGACCCGTCGCTGCCGCTGCTGGACCGGTACCAGGCGAAGGCCGCCGAGCTGGGCGTGAGCATGCGGACGCTGCAGCGGTGGGTGGCGGCGCTGCAGGATTCAGGCCCCGCCGGGGTCGCTGACGGCCGCAGCCAGCGGGCCGCCGACCCGCTGGGCGGGGTCGATCAGCGCTGGCTGGCGATGTGCCGGCTGGTGCTGGCCGAGCATACCGAGGCGTCCCGGCCGACGAGGGAGCTGATGCTGCGCCGGGTGTCGGCCCGGCTGGCCGCCGAGCACGGCGAGGGAACCGTGCCCGAGCCGGGACGGCGGCGGGCTGGCGCGGTGCTGGCCGAGCTGGCCCGCGGCACGAACGCGTTCACCGGGAGCACGAAGGGCAAGCGGTCGATCGCCGTCCGCCCGCAGGGCGTCTACGGCCGGCTGCGGCCTGCCAGGCCGGGTGAGTACCTGCTGCTGGACACCACGCCGCTGGACGTGTTCGCGATGGAGCCGGTCACGCTGCGCTGGATGCGCTGCGAGCTGACGATCGCGATGGACCTGTACTCGCGCTGCATCACCGGGCTGCGCCTGTCGCCGGCATCGACCAAGTCGGTGGACGCGACGCTGGTGCTGTTCGAGGCGCTGCGGCCGGGGTCGCGGCAGCACACCAGCGGCGGGCTGCTGCCCTATGCCGGGCTGCCGGACCTGGTCGCAGTCGGGGACGGGACCGCCGGGCTGGCCGGCGTGGCCGCGGAGACCGTCGTGGTCGACCACGGCAAGATCTACCTGTCCGATCACCTGCTGAGCGTCTGCCAGCGGCTGGGCATCTCGGTCCAGCCGGCCAGGCCGCTGACCCCGACTGACAAGGCTGCGATCGAAAGATTTTTCAGGACCCTTTCCGAGGGACTGCTGACGGCGCTGCCCGGCTACAAGGGCCCGGACGTCTACAGCCGGGGCAAGGACCCCGAGGGCTGCGCGTACTTCTTCACCCCCTCTCTGCCAGACTGGTGTGAAAGTGTGCGTCGAGGCAGGAGGTCGCTTGGTTAGCTGAGTGGCTTCTTGTCGTGCTGTGCGTGTGATGAGGGTTTTGTGGCCCCTCGGAGCCGCCCTTCGGGGGGTGGCTTCAAGCCGCCCCGTGCTGCGTTAGCTGAAGACTGTCGTGGTGAGCGACTGGGGAAAAGGCGCCCTTGAGGTGTCAGGCGGGGACCAGGAAGGCGTTGCGCTGAAAGCGCCCGTGGCGGGCCTGGGCCTGCCGGGGGCGTTCACCGTGGAGGCGTCGTTACCAGTTAGGCGGCATCAGAACCGGGGTGCTTTCACAATCCCGGGATGAGCCTGGCGGCTGCCCGATTGCTGGCCAGGTGGTGCCCGGCGTAGAGGTGGCGCGAGCCTGGTCTGCGGCGCGCGTGCGGAACGGCGGAGAGCCTGTCCGGAAAGTGCTGCCCGCCTGCCTGAGACGGGGGCGGGGGCGAGAGGGGAGCCTGCAAGCGCCGTGATGGCGTGAGGGGCGAGACCGTTGCCGGGCGGGCAGTCGGACCGGCTCGTAGTAGTGGTGATCCTCCTGCTGAGGCGCGGTGGGGCGGGGAGCGAAGGGGCCGGCTTGCTCGTGGCTGTTTCAGGTCGTCAACCAGCGTGGCTGGGAGGAGCGTCATGGAAGGGCAGAGACCGGACGGAAGGCAGGGCAGGCTCGTGGCCGGGGGGCCGCTGGACGGCAAGCCGTTCGTGGTCACCGGGCTGGAGGTCTGGCTGGCGTGGCAGAAGGTAAAGGCGAGCAAGGGAGCACCGGGGGTGGACGAGGTGTCCATCGCCGCCTTCGAGGAACGGCTGGAGGACAGTCTTTACAAGGTCTGGAACCGGATGGCGTCGGGGAGCTACCTGCCGCCGCCAGTGCGGGCCGTTGAGATACCGAAGGCCGGGGGAGGCACCAGGATGCTCGGGGTGCCGACGATCGCTGACAGGGTGGCCCAGACCGTGGTCGCGGCCCGGATCGAGGCGGTGGCAGAGCAGTTCTTCCACCGTGACTCATACGGGTACCGGCCCGGCAGGGGTGCTCACGACGCGCTCGCGGCGGCCCGGAAGCGCTGCTGGGAGCACGACTGGGTCATTGACCTGGACGTGAGCAAGTTCTTCGACAGCGTGCCCTGGGACCTCGTCATCAAGGCGGTGGAGGCACTGCGGCTGCCGCCGTGGATCCTGCTTTACGTGAGAAGGTGGCTGGCCGCCCCGGTGAGGATGCCGGACGGCCAGGTCCTGCCGAGGGACAAGGGAACCCCGCAGGGGTCAGCGGTCAGTCCCGTGATCGCCAACCTCTTCCTGCACTGGGCATTTGATGAATGGATGGCCAGGGAGTTCCCCGACTGCCCGTTTGAGGGGTACGCCGACGACGCCCTCGTCCACTGCGGCAGCGAGGCCCGCGCCCGCCAGGTGCTGGCCGCTCTGGAGGCAAGGATGGAAAGCGTCGGGCTGCGGCTGCACCCGGACAAGACCAGGATCGTCTACTGCAAGGACTCCAACCGGCGTGCCCCCTGGGACGGGCCGGTGTCCTTCGACTTCCTGGGCTACACGTTCCGCCCCCGCGACACCGTGGGCAAGCGGGGCAGGTACACGGGGTTCGACCTCGCGGCCAGCCGAAAGGCGCTGGACCGGATGAGCGAGGCCGTGCGCGGCTGGCAGCTCCACCGGCACACCGGCCTCACGTGGAGGCAGCTCGCGGAGTGGATCGGGCCGGTCATCCGAGGGTGGATGTCCTACTACGGGAAGTTCCGCAGGTCAGAGCTGTATCCCCTGCTCGCCAGGATCAACTACCACGTCCAGCAGTGGATCAGGGACAAGTACAAGAAGCTCAGGAAGGACAAGGCCATGCGGAGGGCATGGGAACGGGTGACCGCCCAGTTCCCGGGCCTGCTCCCGCACTGGCGCTGGGTCGCCTGGGCCTGGTACTAGTCCGTCCCCCGCCAGCCGGAAGGCGAGGGCAAGAGGAGCCCGGTGACGCGAGAGTGTCACGCCGGGATCTGTGGGAGCCCAGGGGCGAAATTCCCCTGGGCCACCCGACCAGGATGAACCAGTAAACATCAGTGCAAACATACTAAGCAGGGCGAGACAGGGATCTACCAGACGTGACGATGTCGATCGCCGACGTGAACGCGGCCCGCGACGGGCAAGATGGAAGCGTGCCCAGCCCAGACGGGCCGCGGGCGTCGCGGCCGAAGCGCCGGACGTTCACCCGGGAGTACAAGATGCGCATACTCGACCAGTACGAGAGCGCGTCGACTCCGCAGGAGCGGAACGCCCTCCTGCGCCGCGAGGGGCTTTACACCAACTCCATCTCGGAATGGCGAAAGGCACGCGATAGCGCAGCCTCCGCCCCTGCCGCCGAAAAAAAGCCCGGCCGCCCCGGAAAGCCCGCCGGCGACGCGGAGAACGAGCGGCTGCGCCGGGAGAACGAGAAGCTCGCGGCCAGGCTCGCGCGGACCGAGGCCGCCCTGGAGATCATGGGAAAAGTGCACGCGCTCTGTGCGACGCGAGGTCGCACACCTCTGAGTGGACTCGCAGATTGGAGGGTCGATCGTTGCAGATCGGCGGCGCAGTCCCAGGCTAGTGCCCATTAGCCTGTCCCTGCCTCGGCGTGCGTGCATGGGCCCTGTCCATGCGGGTGCGGAGCCCGGGGGAAACGCCTAAGCGGTCCTGGTGTCATCCCGGGGCGGCGGGCAAGGGGAAGGCCGGGCGGGTGAATTGCTTGAACCCTCGTTGACGCCTCGTTATGTGCAGCTCCGGATAGGTGACGGTAGTGCCGGAGGGTAGGACTTCTGCCGCTGGGATGCGGCAGGTGGCGGGTCGGCGATAGCGGCGGCCCGTGAGGGCACCACCGGTCCCGGGGTAAAGAGGGCACCCAATCCGGTCGTATCTCAGGTGTGCGGAACGCGGAAACCCCGTCATGGTCCGCCGGGCCTCCTGGCTCGGCGGTAGGCCGATCGCGAGAGGGGCGGAATACCAGGCGGGAATGGATGGCCGAGAAGCGAATGCCGGCGGCCGAAAGGCAGCGGGAACACGCGGGCAGATGTCCGCCCTCCTCCGGGGCGTGGCCCGCGATAACCGGCCGGATACCGGACGGAGTGCCGGGCCCGAAAGGGAGCTGACGCGAGCCAGGTGGGCCTGTGAGGGCTGACGCAGCGAGCCAACCGAGCTGAAGGGCAAGTTGGATGCCGGAGACGGCGAACGGACTGGATGACGCTCTGACGTGGGACGCCGTGAACTGGGCTGCCCATGAGCAGAACGTAGCGCGGCTGCGGCGGAGGATCTTCACGGCAGTGCGGGACGGGGACCTCGCGAAGGCGAGGAACCTCCAGAAGATGATGCTGCGGTCATGGTCGAACACGCTGGTCAGCGTGCGGCAGGTGGCCCAGCGGAACGCAGGCCGCCGCACGGCCGGGGTGGACAGGGTCGTCGCGCTCGACGGCCCGGCCAGGATGGAAATGGCGCGGGAAGTGCATCGCACCATGAAATCCTGGAATCCGCTCCCGGTGCGGCGCGTGTATATCCCCAAGGCCAACGGGAAGCAGCGGCCACTCGGGATACCAGTGATGATGGACCGGTGCCACCAGGCACGGGTCAAGAACGCGCTGGAACCGGAGTGGGAGGCACGGTTCGAGGCCCGCAGCTACGGGTTCCGGCCGGGGCGCTGCTGCCAGGACGCGGCCGGTACGCTTTACCTCGCGCTGAAAGGCAAGTCGAGAAGAGCGTGGATTCTGGACGCGGACCTGACATCGGCATTCGACAAGATCGGCCACTCTTTCCTTCTCAGGCAGCTCGGCTCGTTCCCTGCCAGGGAAATGATAGCCGGATGGCTGAAGGCCGGGGTGTTCGAGGCGGGCAAGGGATTCGCTCCCACGGAGGAGGGCACCCCCAATGCCACGGGCTTAGGCCCGAAGTGCGTTGAGACTGGTTCTTGTTTCCGTGACGCTGGGTGATTGCCGCTGGCTGGTGGCGTGTTGCGGCGGTTTCGCGCGAGACGGGCGAGGCTCCTGCTAGAAGAGAGATTGTCTAGGTCTTTCTTCATCCACAGGAGCCTCTGGTGTCTTTGTACCCTGTCGTGCCCGGTGCCGACGACGTATTCGCGGAGGACGGGCTGATGGTCGCGGTCCGGCTGGAGGATGTCGTCTCGCCGCTGCGGGACGGCCGGCCGCTGGGCCCGGCAGGGCGTCGGCGCTGGTAGTCGGGGGTACTGAGCGGATCCGGGCGGGCGGGGTGACGGTGTTCTGCAAGGTGGTGGCGGTCGCGCCGGCAGTCGTCCGCCGCGACGGGCGGGTGCAGGCGGCAGGCAGCCCGGCCGGCCACGCGACGCTCGGCCCGCTGGAGCGGTGGCTGGAGGAGCAGGCCGGGCGCGGGGTGATCGAGGAGATCGCGGAGCGGGCGGTGCTGGATCCCCGGTTCGTGAAGGGCGAGCGGGAGCGCCTGCTGACCAGGGCGTTCATGATCCGGGCCATCGTGCTGATGACTCTCATGCCGGACGCGGGCCTGCGGGAGGCGGTCCTGGCGCTGGCCGGCGACCTGGCGGGGGTGCCGTGGGCGCGGCCGTGGCGGGCGGCGTCGGAGCGGGCGCTCGGCGACTGGCGCAGCGCGCTGGGCCCCCGGCCGCTGGAGGAACTGCAGGCCATCGTGCTGGAGGCCTCCCGCCGCGAGCACGAGGCCCGGGACTGGCGGGAGGCCGCCGCCGGCCGGCTGACGGTGTGCTCGCTGGACGGGACGCTCATCCGCGTTCCGGACACGCCCGCGAACCGGGCCGCGTTCGGCTCCGTCGGCACGAGCGACGGCAGCTCCCCGTTCCCGCAGCTCAGGGCATTGCCCCTCAGCAACGCCTCCACCCGGGCCCTGCTCGGCATGACCTGCGGCCCGTCCGGCGGCGGCGCCGGCAAGGCGGCCGGCGAGCAGAAGCTCCTCGATGAGGCCATGGATGCATGCCCGCACCTGTTCACGCAAGGCCGGCTGTGGGTAATGGACCGGAATTTCCCCGGCGCGGCCAGGGTCGCCCGCCTCATCGCCCGCACCCACGTGCTGATCCGGCTGAAAAGCGACATCCCGCTGAAACGCGTCTCCCCTGTTCTCCCGGACGGCTCCTACACGGCGGACCTGTCCGGCGACGGCCTCACCATCCGGGTCCGCGTCATCGAGTACTTCGCCGAAGTCGAGGGCCAGGAGGTCCCGGAGATGTTCTGCCTGGTCACTGACCTGATCGACATTGACGAGTACCCGGCGCCGCTGCTGGCGGCGCTCTATAAATGGCGGTGGGACGGGTCGGAGACCGCACTCCGTGAGGCAAAGGGCAGCCTGGACGGAGCCGGCCCTGGCACCGGGCCCATGCTCCGCTCTCAGTCCCCGGCCCTCGTCCTGCAGGAGCTCGCGGCCTGGGCCGCCGCGACCGAGATGACCCGCGGCGTCGCACGCGACGCCGCGGCCGCCGCCGCACCCGCCCGGAAAGGCCGTCGCGCCGGGCAGCCCGTCCGCCCCCGCGAGATCTCCCACGCCCGGACCCGCCGCGCCGCCGTCCGCGCCATCCAGGCCGGCCGGGCCTGCTACCAGGCCCTGATCAGGGAAATCGCGAAATACCGGACCATCGTCGACCGGAACCGCCACCGGTCCCGCAAGTCCAAGTCGCCCAGCAGCTTCGCCCATGCCACCGCGAAGGACACCCGCACCCGCATCGCCCCGGCCGTCATCACCATGGCCAACTCCCCGGCTGACCAGCACGAACAGGCAGCTACCCACAGTCACCAAAACACGGAAACCGACATCAGAACCTAAATGCCTAAACCCCGTGGCATTGAGGGCACCCCCCAGGGAGGTGTCATCTCACCATTGCTACTTAACGTCGCGCTGCATGGCCTTGAGGAGGCTTCCGGGGTCCGTTACCGGTCTGGCGATACGGCCAGCTGGGTGCGGGATGACTCCCCGGTAGCCACCAGGTACGCTGATGATTTCGTGATCTGCTGCCATTCCAGGCAGCAGGCCGAGAACGTGCGGGAAAAGCTTACAGAATGGCTGGACGAAAGGGGCCTGTCCTTCAACGAGGAGAAGACGCGCGTCGTCCACCTCAGCGAGGGATTCGACTTCCTCGGCTGGAACTTCCGCCGCTATCCCGGTCCCAAGCTCCTGATCAAGCCGTCGAAGGCGGCCATCGGGAAGCACCGGAGGAGGCTCGCAGATGAGACGCGCAGGCTGCGCGGAGCGAACGCGGGCATGGTCATCGCCACGCTCAACCCCGTGATCCGGGGCTGGACGGCCTACCACCGGGGCATGGTGTCCGGCGCGGTCTTCAGCGCACTCGGGCACCACACGTGGACGCTCACCTGGAAATGGGCGCGGTGGACGCACCCGAACAAGGGCGGCTGGTGAGTCGCCAGCAAGTACTACGGGAAGTTCTGCCCGTCCAGGGACGACAAGTGGGTCTTCGGCGACCGGGAAACCGGCGCCTACCTGCTCAGCCACGCCTGGACGAGCATCCGGCGGCATGTCGTGGTCAAGGGCCAGTCATCCCCCGATGACCCGGACCTGGCCGGATACTGGGAAAGTCGGCGGCGCAAGAAGCACGGCCTCGCGGCTGACCCGGGCACCCTCGCCCTGCTCACCAGGCAGGAGAACAGGTGCCCGCACTGCGAGGACCCGCTCATCGACCTGAACCGCCTGCCCGCCTCGCCCGAGGACTGGGAGCACTGGTGGCTCAGCGTCATCCGCCGCGACATCCCCCGCGCAGCCAGCACGCCGGGAACCCGGCCGCCGGGGCAGAGCGAAACCATCCTCGCCCTCATGCACGCCTCCTGCAACCGCTCCCGCAAGGCAGCCGGGCACAGGAAGGCGGCCTGAACCCGCAGCGCCATGGGCCTGCTTGCGCCGTATGCGCGGAAACGCGCACGTACGGTGCTGAGGGGAGGGCGGTGCAGCAATGCGCCGCCCTTACCCGACTGGAGAATCTCTCCGAGAGCGCGGACTCAGGAAAGAATCAGAAGAGGTAAAGTCGGAATTCCTTGGCGACCTCGCCGCCGTCACGTCGAAGGCCATCGCGTGCCGGCTGCTCGGGAAGTCAAGAGTCACGCTCTGGCGCCACGAGAATCTCCGCCCGGCACCCCCGAAAAGGCCAAGGGAAGAACGGTCCCCGCACCCGGCCGCATTGTCTGAGCAGGAAAGGGAAGAGGTCCTCGAGGCACGGCCCCGGCAAGTTGGGGATTTGTCTGCCTGGCGGTGTGAGTCCGCATATGGGGCGGGTGGTTTGAGGGGGTCTGATCAGGGATTTTGAGGAACGGGCACGGTCCCGGAAGATCAGAGGTGCGAACCTTAACTGATCCCCCCGGAAAGAACCGTGCCCGCGACCCTATCTTCCCTGATCTCTGTCCCTGCCCGTGAGCTTTCGGCTGCCCTTGAAGGCGGTGGCGCGAGGACGTGCTGCTGCCTGCGCGACTGGCTGCGGCTCGTCCCGGACCCGCGCAAGAAGGCGGGCCGCTGGCACCCGCTGGAGCTCGTGCTGGCCCTGGCGGTATGCGCGTTCACCGCTGCCGGGCACGACTCGCCGTCCGCGATCGCGGAATGGGCCTGCGGCTGCACGCGGGACACGCTGCTCGCCCTGGGCGGAAGGGCGTGCCCGCTGACCGGGCGGCTGCGGTCCCCCTAGTACCCGGACCTTCAGCCGGGTCCTGGGGAAGATCGACGCGGACGCGCTGAACCGGGCGCTGTGCGGGTTCCTGGAGGAAATGCCCGTAACGCCACCGGGGGACCTGCCGGACGTGGCGCGGCACGAGCGGGAGCAGCGCCGGGCCGCCGCGCGGGCGCGCGAGCCGGGCACTCCCGGCCTGCTGCCGCAGGCCGCGTGCGACGGGAAGACGGCCCGCGGGGCCGTCCGCCCCGATGGCAGCCAGGTCCACCTGCTGTCCGCCTTCGATGTCGCCACAGGCCTGGTCATCGCCCAGCGCGAGGTGGACGCGAAGACCAACGAGATCCCGGAGCTATCCCGATGCTGCAGGGACTGGACGTCACCGGCCGCGTCATCACGGCAGACGCACTGCACGGCCAGCGGGACACCGCGGAGAAGATCGCCGCCATCGGCGGCTACTACGTCCAGGTCATCAAGGCCAGCCAGCCCTCCCTGCTGGAGGCCATCGCGACCCGCCTCACCGGCACCGACGGCCAGTTCCCCGGCTGGAGGGAAGAAGGCAAGGGCCACGGCCGGCGCGAGCGCCGCGCCATCCGCACCGCCCCCGCCGACGGGATCGACTGGCCCGCCGCAGCCCAGGTCTTCCGCATCCGCCGCGATGCCGGCCCCACCCGCGGCCCCTGGGAATCCCGGGAGTTCGCCTTCGGCATCACCAGCCTGCCCGCCGGCCTCGCCGGGCCCCGCCAGGTCGCCGCCTACGAGCGCCTGCACTGGGGCGTGGAGAACAGGGAGCACTATGTCCGTGATGTCACGTTCCGGGAAGACGCGCAGAAGGCCCGCACCGGCAGCCAGCCCGCCGCCCTGGCCAGCATCCGCAACCTCGTCACCGGCGCATTCCGGAACAAAGGCCACGCCAACATCGCCGCAGCCCGCCGCTACTACAGCCGCGACGACCAGCGCATCCTCACCCTCTACGGATACGCCTGAAACCAGGCAGCACAGCCCAACTGTCACTTAAGACAAACACGCCGGGGCCGTGTCGTGCTGGTAGACAAAGCATAGGTTAGTGCATCACATCCGGGCCGTAACGCATCTTTGCAATATTGCGCCCTCGCCTCCCAGAGATCCGAGTAGTCCGGTTGGTCCCAGCGGTCTACGATGGCGCACACTCCAAACCGCCGCGTGGGCGGTTGAGAGCCAGGCAGGAACCGCCTGATCTTGTCGGCGCGTATGTCCTGTAGGAGGACAAACCCGGGAACGTCAAGGATGTAGTGGCGGCACACCAGTTCGACACCAGAGATCTTATAGAATTCATCTTCGTTAAAGAGCAGTGATTCTTCGGTCGGAATTTTCTTCTCATCGGCAGGCTGGTATTTAGGTACCGAGAGCTGTTTGGCCCGCTCCCAGTAAACCCGAAGGGCGCTGCCCACCCTCTCTGCTTCACTACGGGAAACATGGAATTTTGGCAGGTAGAGGATATACTCAAGGTCGCCCGCCGGGACAACCTCCAGGAGCAGGCATGCGTTGCTTTGATCGCACCTGTAAACCACGGTAGACTCGCTGCGCCGGGACGATGAGCGGAAAGTGCGGTAAAGCCGAAGAGCTTCTTCACTCACGCCTACCAAACTATTCTGAAAGCCTCCCCGGAGCGAATCATGAAAATAATATTCTTCCGGAAATCCGGGATAAATGTCGCCAGGTTTGAATGAATGATGCATGCATAATTCCTTAGCTTTGATCTGGTCAGGGCAAATTGGGGCGTCAGTTCGTCGTGGCGGCAATCCCGCTCAATCCGAGGTAGGACTCGCGATCATTGCGACCGTAGGAGGCCAGGTGTATCCGTTAGGGTCAGCACGCTGACACCAGTCGCGATCCACGCGGCGACGACCGTAGGTCCATACGCGGAAAGCCCATTGCGGCTGGGATCGTGCAGGTTAGTTCTAAGACCTAGTGCACGCTCGATTGTTACGCTTTGGGTTGATCCTCCTTCTTGGGGAGCTTGACGCTTGGAGGTGGCGTGCCTGTCCAGGGGAATGCGGGAGGGACTGACCAGTCCTCAGGATCGCTGAAATCGATCTCGCCGCCAGAGAACTGGGCGTGGCTGAAGTCGACCATGCCGCCGGAGAACTCGACGCCGTGGAAGTCGACCATGCCGCCGGAGAACTCGGCGTCGCTGAAGTCGACTTCCACGCCGGAGAACCGGGCGTAGCCGAAGTTGACCTCGCCGCCAGAGAACCGGGCGCCGTAGAAGTCGGCCGTGCCGCTGGAGAACTGGGCAAAGCCGAAGCTGACCGTGGCTCCGGAGAACCGGGCGATGTTGAAGTTGACCGTGCCGCCGGAGAATTGAGCGCCGCCGAAGCCGAGCGTGCCGCTGGAGAACTGGGCATGGACGAAGGAGACCTCGCCGCCGGAGAACCGGGCGATGTTGAAGTTGACCGTGCCGCCGGAGAACTCGACGTCGCCGAAGTAGGCCTTGCCGCCGGAGAACTCGGCACCGCTGAAGTCGACCGTGCCGCCGGAGAACCGCGCGGAGTAGAAGTTGATCGTGCCGCCGGAGAACCGGGCGCCGCTGAAGCTGACCGCGCTACCGGAGAACCGGGTGCCGCCGAAGTCGACCGCGCTACCGGAAAACTTGGCACTGGTGAAGGAGACCGTGCCGCCGGAGAACTGCGCGTCGCCGAAGTAGGCCTTGCCGCCGGAGAACTTGGCGTTGCTGAAGGAGACTGTGCCGCCGGAGAACTGGGCGCCGGTGAAGTCGCCGCCGTCCAAGACAGCGCCCGTGAGGTCGAGGTCCAGACCCTGCCAAGACAGCGTGGCGTTTTCCTGGAGGTGGGCGGTAATGGCGCGGAGGACGGTGTGGCGGACTTCGCGGGTCGCCTGGAAGGCTAGCCGTTGCGGTTCGGGAGCATCTGGGCCGGGGTCGGGCTCGTATGGCATGCGGAGGTAGGCGCATAGCACGTCGACGCAGGTCTGCCGGCTTTCCTGCCAGTCGTCGGCCAGGCCCGCCATGGCGTACACCCCGGCTAGCCGGACGGCTGGCTTGTCGCTGCCCAGCTGCTCAGCCGCGGTGGCGAACCGCTCGTTCAGCGTCCGGGTACGCTGCTCGGCGAGGGTCCGGTCCAGCTGCTGGTTCTGCTCGGCCAGAGTCCGGTCCAGCTGGTCGCGCTGCTCGGCCAGAGTCCGGTCCAGCTGACTACGTTGCTCCTCGGCGGTCTTCTCGGCATCCCTGCTGGTCGCGCGGTAACCGAGATACTGGGCGACTAGGGTGCCGGCCAGGGTCAGCACGCTGACGCCGGCCGCGATCCACGCGGCGACGACCGAGGGGTCCATACGCGGAACTTAACCCATTACGCCTTGGACTGGTCCTCCTTCGCGGGAAGCTTCACGCCATCGCCGCGTTCGGGTAGGCCTACAGGCGAATCAACAAGGTCGTGGCCATCCTCGCCTGGGCTGCCCTCGTCAACCGACTCGCGGACGTCCACTGGGACATCCCGAGCATCAAAAATGGATCGTGAATACCCGGCTCCGCGTAAGGGCTGACAGACACCCCGTCGGTACCCGCACCGACCCGCCAACGGTCGGGAGGCGGAAGCAAGATAGAGCATCGAGGCACCTTCGGGTGCCTCTCGCAAGATGGCCCGGGCGCGGGCCATTTGAACCGTTCTGCCTGCCGGCGCCGTCATCATCGGCATGACGAAGAAAATCGCAGGGAGAAGCCGGCGTCCGCCCGGCGACGGCACGCGGAATCACCGGGTGGCGGTCAGGTACGCCTCGGGCGAGCTGGCGGAGGTCGAGGCCGAGGCCGCGCGGGAGGGCATGGTCACCGGGGCGTGGCTCGGCAACGCGGGCCTGGCGCTGGCCAGGTCGCACGGCAGGATCGGGGCGCGGGTCAGCCAGGAGGAGCTCGACCGCCTGGCGGACGCCACCGAGAAGGTCCGCCGGGCCGGGGTCCTGCTCAACCAGGTCGTGCGGACCATGCACGCCACCGGCCAGGTAAGGCCTGTGGTCGAGCACATCGCCGTCCGAGTCTGGGAAGAGGTCGCGAAGCTTGACGACGCAACGATCGTGGTCGTCGGCCCCGCGCTGAGGGTCCGTCGGCGCAGGCGGCGCCAGTGATCGGCCGGGTTGTCAGCCGGCCGAGGAGGCCGCACCAGCTGCTGCGCTACCTGTTCGGCCCCGGCCGGGACCACCAGCACACCAGCCCGCACCTGGTCGCCGCGTGGTGCGGCGACCCTGCCCACTTCGAGCCGCCAAGCACCGGGACTGAGCGCCGCTACGTGCACCGGCTCGCCCAGGTCCTGGAGGTGCCCGTCGCGCTAGCCCGGGGCAAGGTCTCCGACGGCGCGGTGTGGCACTGCGTGGTCCGGGCCGCGTCCGACGACCCCGACATGGGCGAGGACGCGTGGCAGGTGATCGCCGCCGAGCTCATGCACCGCACCGGCCTGTCCGAGCATGGCAAGGAGGACAAGGGCGTCCGCTGGGTCGCGGTCCACCACGGTGACAACCACATTCACATCGTCGCGGTCCTGGCCCGGGTGGACGGCCGCCCGGTCCGGCTGCACGGCGACTGGTACCGCATCGCCGAGGCGATGGCCTGGGCCGAGCGCGAGTACGGCCTGACCCCGGTGGCCCGGGCCGGGGCGCGCGGCACCGCCGAGCGCCGTCCGACACGGGCCGAGAAGGAGAAGGCGGACCGCCTGAAGCGGCCCGCCCCGGCCCGGACTGAGTTGCGCCGCCTGGTCGAGGCCACCGCCGCGGCCGCCCGGACCGAGGGCGAGTTCTTCGCCGGGCTTGCAGCGCGCGGCGTCACGGTCCGGCTCCGGTACAGCACCACCCGGCCTGGCGAGGTCACCGGGTACGCCGTCGGCCTGGCGGCCGACGCCACCGGGACCGGCGGAGAGCCGGTCTGGTTCGAGCTGGCCCCGGACCTCACCCTGCCCCGGCTCCGCGCCCACTGGCCTGGCGATCCGGACCGTTTGTCGGGCCGGTCCATGAGCATGCCGGCCGCCCGGCCCGTGCTGGCCCGGGAAGTGTTCCGGGCTGCCCGGGCCGCCCGGTCTGAGCAGGAGTTCCTCGACGGCCTGGCCCGGTCCGGGCTGATGGTCCGGTTGCGGCCCGACCCAGACCGCCCCGGCCGGTTCGCGGGCTATTCAGTAACCCTGCCCGGCCTGGCGGACCGGTCCGGGCTGGCGACCTGGTTCGCGGGCAGCGGCCTGGACGGGCAGTTCGGGCTCGGGCAGCTGCGCGCCCGCTGGGCCGCCGGGCGGCCGGGGCAGCCCCCGGACCGGACCAGTTCGATGGCGCCGCCGCCGCGCAGGTGTACGCCTTCGCGGCGGCGGCCGCCCAGCAGGCCGCCGCCGACCTCAAGGCAGCTCGGACCGCCCGAGGCCGGGCTGACATCGCCTGGGCGGCGGCTGACCTGCTCACGTCGGCCGCCCAGGCAACCGGCAGCCCCGAGATGCACCAGGCCGCCGAAGGGTTCAGGCGGGCAGCCCGCGCCCCCTGGGGTCGCGCCCCGGCTCGTTCCCCCGCCGGGGCCATGCTCCGCACCGCTGCCTACCTCCTCGCGGGCTGCGCGCCCGTCGACCGGCGCGCAGCAGTCCGCCGCGCCCTCATCGCCGCGCTCACGCTCCTTGCCCAGGTTGTCACCGAGATGCGTCGCGAGCGGATGCGCGCCGAGCAGGCACGCCGGGTCCGCGAGGAACACGCCCGCAGGCTCCGCCATCCGGAACAGGGGCGTAAGGACCAGGTCCGCAGCCTCCAGGCCGAGGCCGCCGGCCAGACCGCCGAAGGCCTCGCCGCCGTCGCCGGGCCGACCTGGGGCGCCGACCCCGCCACCGTCGCGGCCGCCGCGGCGAACCAGTCCGCGCCCGGACCCAGGCCGGGCACGCCAGCGCGGGCCGCCCGTCACCGCCCCTCGGCAGCCCGGTGATTCCACAGGGATCGCCAGGCATCTCATCGCGACATTGACGAAGGCGCTGGCAGGGCTGGTGCTCTCTCGAAGAGCACCAGCCAGTGCGTTGGCGGGAATGAGGTCACGGAGCATGTAGCGCGCCGCGTCGGCGGTGACCTCCTCGACGTGTTCCCTGGTGCGCCAGCGCAGCGCCGACCGGGCGTGGAAGGTCCGCTAGTCCCACAGGCCGGCCATGAAGGGCCGGGTGAGTCCTAGCCGAACACCTCAGGCCAGCACGACAGGAGCGCGAAGATCGAGGCTAGCCGGAGTGGATGACGAGCATACGGCGGACAATTCATTTCGAATCACCGAGATGGCGCCATAATGCCGGGATGGCCGAGATTCAATGCCTAGCCTGCAGGCGCATCGATACGCAGGCCGATCCCAGGGCGACAACATGGGATTGTGTCTGCGGAAGCACTTATGTTCTGCGCCGCTGCTCGGCCTGCGAAGCCGCCAGTTTGGTGAGTTCGTCGCAGCGCAATGGGCAGCCATGGGACTGCGCGTGGTGTCATGGAGCCAACTCCGGCTTCCACAGGCGGGGAGACCCGGCCGAGGCGAGGATCAGTGACCTCCCGAGCGAACTGGCACGCCAAGACCAAGTACCGATGCTCATCGTGACCATGAACGAGATCCCTGGTTACCGGATTATCAAGGTCCACGGTGATGTCTTCGGGCTCATCGTCCGCGCTCGCAATGTCTTCAGCAACATGGGGGCGCAACTGATGACTGTGGTCGGCGGGGAGGTTGGCGGCTACACCAAGCTGCTGGTCGACAGCAGGAACCAGGCCCGCGAGCGGATGTGGCAGGAGGCCCGCGCGCGAGGTGCCAATGCCGTCATCGCGATGCGCTTCGACTGCAACGAGATCGGCGAAATCATGTCAGAGGTGGCCGCCTACGGCACGGCGGTCACTGTCGAACCGCTTGAGCCTGAAGGTCTTAGCATCCCGGGCGGCATGTCTACAGCTGTGGAACAACCGGCGTAGCCGCCCCACCCGTCAGCTCCGCCAGGTACGCGGCCTGTCGCCGGTCCACCTCCGAGATCGGGTCGGCGTAGTGCTTCAGGGTGGTCGCCCCGCCGCCACCGTGCCCCAGTCGCGCCGCCGTATTCTGCAGGTCAAACCGCGCCGCCAGCAACTGGCTGGCGGTGTAGTGGCGGAGCTTCTTGATGTTCAGGTCGACCCCGGCCTCATCGGCCAGGTCGGCGACCTGGTGCGAGACCCAGTCCGGGTTCCACGGGACCGCGTGCATCGGGTCGTTCGAGAACAGGTAGGCATCCTTGGCCAGCTCCAGCCCGACCGCAGCGAGCCGGGAGTCGATGACCGAGACCGCCTCGCGGATGAACGCGCAGCTGACCGGGTCCAGTGCGATCCACCGGTCCTGGTGGGTCTTGGTGTCCTTGCGTACCTTCTGTCCGCCCTTGACCAGGTAGTTGAAGGCGACGTGCATGGTCCCGTGCTCGAGGTCCAGGTCGCAGAGCTGGACCGCGCAGAGCTCGCCGCGGCGGGCGCCGGTGATCGCCGCCAGCCAGATGTACAGCGCGAGCAGGAGCCGCTCGGCTGCCCGGGCCTGGGCGATGACCGCGGCGACCTCCTCAGGCGACGTTGCAGGCTTCTTGGCAGAAGTGACCGTGGGCGGCTTCGCGGAGTCGGCCGGGTTCCCGTCGACCCAGCTCCAGCGCTCGGCGGCCTGGAACGCACCGGACAGGATGGCGTGGATCTGCCGGATCGTCGCGGGCTTCATCGGCCGGCAGGCATGCCGCTGGCACCCGGCCAGGGTGCAGTCATGCCCGCGGCCTGGCCGCCACTGCCGAAGCCCCGGCTCTGAAGAGGAGGAAGGCTCCCCGGCGACGAGGGCGGTGCGCCCCTGCCGGATGATGACCAGCCCCTCGTCGGCGAGCGCCGTGAACGCGTGCTGCGCCGTCGACCGGCGGATTCCCTGGAGCTCGGACAGCTCCCGCACTGAGGGCAGCGCTGATCCGGGCGGCAGGACCCCGGACTCGATCGCGAGGCGCAGCTGGTCGGCGACCTGCTCCCACGGCTGCCGCTTGTCATTGGGGGAGGGCCGCAGGTCGGGGACGTTGTGGTGCTCGGTGAACGGCTTGCCGTTGCAGGCCAGGTCGCCGCACTTCTTCAGCCGGGCGTAGAGCATGTCCAGGATCGGCCCGCGCACCTTGCGGACCTGCAGGTGGCCGAGGCCCGGCTTGATGGTCCGGCGGATGTATCCCTCGAACGACTCGCGGGTCGACACGTCCCACTCGGCGACCTTGCCGTAGGCGTCCAGGAGCTGCGTCACGGTCGCGCCGGACTCGGGCTCCTTGCCGGCCAGTACCTGCTCGAGGAGCTTGCCCAGCGCGATCTGCGCGGCGATCTCGGACTTGACCGTCTTGCGGAACCGGATGCGCTGCTTGGTGATCGGGTCGATTCCGCCGTACACGTCGACCCGGAACGACCCGCTTGGAAGTTGCTCAATGTGACCACTCGGGGTAGCCGCCATGAGTCAATGGTACGGCGAAAACAGTCACTCGTCCCACGACTCGTCCCACGAACCGGGCCACGAAGACGAAGCGGAACAGAGAACCAGCAGCTAAACAGGGGTGGGGCGCCAGGGGCTCGAACCCTGAACCAACGGATTAAAAGTCCGATGCTCTGCCATTGAGCTAGCACCCCTCAGAGCGGCTACCGGGCCCCGGCGTGCGCTCCTACCGAAGCGTACCGAGTTCGCGGCCGCGCTGACACTCCAGTATCGCGCACCGGGCGGCTCTGCGAGGAACGCGGGATACAACTCAGGGTACAAACAGGGGTGAATCCCGATGACAGGGCGCCGCGCGGGTGGGCATGATCAACGCCATGAGTGAGAACCACAGCAACGGCGGGGGCAGTCGGCTGATCCGTCCGAAGGACGGGCGGATGGTCGCCGGCGTCTGCGCAGCCCTCGCCGCGTACTTCAAGATCGACGTTAACCTCGTCCGGCTCCTGTTCGGCGTGTTCACCATCTTCTACGGCCTTGGCCTGCTGCTCTACCTGCTCGCCTGGGCCATCCTCCCCGAAGAGGGCGAGGAACAGTCGATCGTGGAGTCGCTCATCAACAAGACCAGGCAGAAGTAACGGTAACCGCAGCCGCGACCAGCTCACAGCGAGCCTGGTGGCGGTGCACAGGCCCAGCAGCCCGGCCACGCTGACGGCGAATGGGACGCCCACGAGCTCGGCGATCCCGCCGCCGCCGAGGACGCCGAGGCCCTGTACCGCGTACAGCCCGGATTGGGCGACGCCGAACGCGCTTGCCCGGCTGCCGACATCGAGCGCCGCGACGAACGCGGGGGCGGCGGCCAACTGGAAGGCGCCGCCGATCCCAGCGAGCACCCACAGCATGAGGACGACCCACAGCGGCGGATTCCAGACGCAGCCGACGAGTGGCGCGCACGACCCCATGGCCAGCCAGCCCAGCATCCGCGCCTGCCCCAGCGACCCCAGCCGCTCCAGGAAGATCCCGCCGAGGACCGTCCCAAGGGGGATGGCCGCCATCAGGAGCCCGACGGTCAGCGCCGACCCGCCCAGGTCCCGCGCGTACGGCACGGCGAGGCCCTCGGGGACGACGTAGAACCCGGCCAGCCAGCCGAATAGCAGGAGCGTGCGGAGCACCTGGTTGCGGAACACGACGCGGACGCCGTTGCCGGTCACCGACCACGCCGTCGCGTGCCGCCCCGCCCCTGGCCGCGGCGCGGGCCGGCGCCGTGCCGCCGACCTGATAATTAGGGCACTTATACAGAACGTAACGGCGTCAATCGCAAGGGTCGACCTCGCCTGGAGGACGGCGACAACTGCGGCCCCGGTCACGAAGCCGAGGATCTGGCTCGCCTGGTGGGTGATGTTGCCCAGCGCTGATCCGACTGCCATGCAGTCACCGTCGAGGATGTCCGGCAGCAGTGCCGTCCGCGCCGCCGAGAACGGCGCGCCGGCCAGCACGGTGCAAAACAGCAGGACGCACAGCCCCCAGAACGGCATGCCTGGCGCTGCCATCAGCCCGACGGTGACTGCCCGGATGAGGTCGCAGGTGATCATCACCTCGCGCCGTGGCAGGATGTCGGCCAGGCCTGATAGCAGCGGTCCGCCGATGATCGGCGGCAGGTAGGTCAGGGCGTACGCGAGCGCCGTGAGGAACGGCGACCCGGTCCGGTGATAGACCAGGATCGCGATGGCCACCTGGGCGAACTGGTCGCCGATGTACGACTGGACCTGGGCGATCCATAGCCATCGGAACTCCCTAACCCTGAGCACGTCAGCGTAGGAAGCCCGCCTTAGCAGGACACGGCGCCGGTGCCGTCCTGCCTCTGCCAGCTTCAGGTCCCCTCCCCGAGGTAAGTTACCCGTAGTTAAGCATAGTAACACACCGTGATCAAATTCGGGTGGAGTAGGGATCGAGAAGTTCCCAGAAACCGGTATCGTCTTTATGTAGGCCCCCATCGTCTAGTGGCCTAGGACACCGCCCTTTCAAGGCGGCGACACGGGTTCGAATCCCGTTGGGGGCACCACGCGGAAGGCGGCGGCATCACCGTCCGCTTCATCCTGCCTCTTCTCTGCTCCTGAGTCGCTCGCGCAACGTGCGGTGCCTGTACGCTGGTGCGTCCTCGGGCGGTTCTGACAGGTCGGCCGGGTTGACCGCGACCTAGTCCACCAGGGTCGGGTTCGCGACACGCCGGTACGACATGTGGTGCTTGGGATTGGTGTCACTCCCATATATGGTGTCATTCGCAGCTGGTTCCGCGGATCCTGCAGGTCCGCGGAGGTAAGAGGGAACCCGGTGTGAGTCCGGGACTGCCCCGCAGCGGTGAGTGGGAACGACAGCCGTCCTCCGGATGCGCGTGAGAGCGCGCGGCGGGGATCAGCACTGGGCCGGCCCGGCCTGGGAAGCGACGGCCAGTAGGAGGCGCCAGCCAGGCGCTGTGCCCGCGAGTCCGAAGACCTGCCAGCGCGCCGTGCGCCATCAGGCGCGCGGCGGCTCCGGCCGCGCGGGACGGCTGACGGGCTCGGGTGACTCGCCGCGTAGCGGCGGACCGCTTGCTGCTCGCGTGCCCGCCTGTCCTGGGCCTTGGGGAACGAGTTCGCGAGGAGAGAGCTATGACGGTCACTGATTCCGGCCCTGCCGGACACCCGCAGGCACGCATGCGCGTCCGCAAGCGGAACGGGGACGCCGAGCCGGTCGACGTGAACAAGATCGTGCGCGCGGTGGAGCGCTGCGCTGACGGGCTGGATGAGGTCGACCCGCTGCGGGTCGCGACCAAGACGATCAGCGGCCTGTACGACGGGGCGACCACCGCCGAGCTAGACCGGCTGTCGATCCAGACGGCGGCGGAGATGACCGGCGAGGAGCCGCAGTACTCGCGGCTGGCTGCCCGGCTGCTGGCCGGCTACATCGGCAAGGAAGTGCGCGGGCAGGGCATCGCGTCGTTCAGCCAGGCGGTCAGCCTAGGCCACGCCGATGGGCTGATCGGCGACCAGACAGCGGCGTTCGTCAAGGACAACGCCCGCAAGCTCGACGACGCGGTCGCGCACAGCGCGGACTGGGAGTTCGAGTACTTCGGCATCAAGACCGTCTATGACAGGTACCTGCTGCGCCACCCAGCCACCCGGCTGGTCATCGAGACGCCGCAGTACTTCCTGCTCCGCGTTGCGTGCGGACTGTCGCGGACGCCCGCCGAGGCGATCGGGTTCTACCGGCTGATGTCCTGCCTCGCCTACCTGCCGAGCTCGCCGACGCTTTTCAATTCGGGGACCAGCCACCCGCAGATGTCGTCCTGCTTCCTGGTTGACTCCCCGTGCGATGACCTGGACTCGATCTACCGGCGGTACGCGCAGGTCGCCCGGCTGAGCAAGTTCTCCGGGGGGATTGGCATTGGCTGGTCGCGGGTCCGGTCGCGTGGCGCGCTGATCCGCGGCACGAACGGCGCGTCCAACGGGATCGTGCCGTTCCTCAAGACGCTGGACGCCTCGGTCGCCGCGGTGAACCAGGGCGGCCGCCGCAAGGGAGCCGCCTGCGTGTACCTGGAGCCCTGGCACCCGGACATCGAGGAGTTCCTCGAACTGCGGGACAACACCGGCGAGGACGCCCGCCGGACGCACAACCTGAACGTGGCCAACTGGGTGCCTGACGAGTTCATGCGCCGGGTCGAGGCCAGCCAGCCGTGGTCGCTGATCGACCCCGACCAGGCTCCCGAGCTGACCGACCTGTGGGGGGCTGAGTTCGACGCCGCCTACCGGAAGGCCGAGGAAGAAGGCCGGTACGTGCGCCAGGTCCCGGCGCGAGACCTGTACGCCAAGATGATGCGCACGCTGGCGCAGACCGGCAACGGCTGGATGACTTTTAAGGACGCCTGCAACGCGAAGTGCAACCAGACGGCCGAGGCCGGGAACGTTGTGCACCTGTCGAACTTGTGCACCGAGATCACCGAGGTGACTAGCGACGACCAGACCGCCGTGTGCAACCTCGGCTCGGTCAACCTGGCCCGTCACCTCACCGTCGGCGCGGACGGGGCCGCGACCGTGGACTGGGCCAGGCTCCGCGACACGGTGCGCACCGCGGTGCCGTTCCTTGACCGGGTCATCGACCTGACCTTCTACCCCAGCGAGCAGGCCGCCGCGTCGAACCCGCGCTGGCGGCCGGTCGGCCTTGGCGTCATGGGCCTGCAGGACGTGTTGTTCGCGCTCCGGCTGCCGTTCGACGCGCCGCAGGCGCGGGAACTGTCCACCGCGATCGCGGAGGAGATCTACCTGACCGCGCTCGAGGTTTCCGCGGAGCTGGCCGTTGAGAATGGCCCGCATCCGGAGTTCGAGCGGTCCCGTGCCTTCGCCGGCCAGCTTCAGCCGGACCTGTGGGGCGCCGAGGTCACGCAGCACGAGCGGTGGGCGGCACTGCGGCAGCGGATCGCCGAGACGGGGCTGCGTAACTCCCTGCTGATCGCCATCGCGCCGACCGCCACGATCGCGTCCATCGCCGGGTGCTATGAGTGCATCGAGCCGCAGGTGTCGAACCTGTTCAAGCGGGAGACCATGTCCGGGGAGTTCCTCCAGGTCAATACCGCGCTCGTGACCGAGCTGAAGGCGCGCGGGCTGTGGACGCAGCAGGTCAGGGAGGCGATCAAGCGGGCCGAAGGCTCGGTGCAGCAGGTCACCGCGCTGACCGACGAGGTCAGGCACCTGTTCCGGACCGCGTGGGAGCTGCCGCAGCGGGCGCTGATCGACGTGGCCGCGGCGCGGGCGCCGTTCATCGACCAGTCTCAGTCGCTGAACCTGTTCATGGCCGCCCCGACCATCGGCAAGCTGTCGTCGATGTACATGCACGCGTGGAAGAGCGGCCTCAAGACCACCTACTACCTGCGATCTCGTCCCGCCACCCGGATCGCGCAGGCCACCGTCACCGCCGTCGCGCCCGCAATGGCGCCGGAGGCTGCCGTGGCTTGCTCCCTTGAGAACCCAGAGACCTGCGAGGCATGCCAGTGACCACCACGACCGAGACGCATCCGGGCACGGCCACCGGGCACATGCTGCTCGACCCGGGCATGGACCTCACGCTGCGGCCGATGCGCTATCCCGAGTTCTACGACCGGTTCCGCGACGCGGTCAAGAACACCTGGACGGTCGAGGAGGTGGACCTGCACTCCGACCTGGCCGACTTGCCGAAGCTGTCCCCGGCCGAGCGGCACCTGGTGTCCCGCCTCGTCGCGTTCTTCGCGACCGGCGACACGATCGTGGCCAACAACCTGGTCCTCAACCTGTACCAGCACGTGAACTCCCCCGAAGGGCGGCTGTACCTGTCAAGGCAGCTGTTCGAGGAGGCCGTCCACGTGCAGTTCTACCTCACCTTGCTCGACACCTACGTGCCCGATGACAAGGAGCGGGCGGCGGCGTTCGCCGCCGTGGAGAACATCCCCTCAATCGCCCGCAAGGCCGAGTTCTGCTTCAAGTGGATCAACTCGCTCTTCGAGCTGCGCGAGCTGCGGACCGCCGCCGACCGGCGGGCGTTCCTGCTCAACCTGATCTGCTTCGCCGCCTGCATCGAGGGCCTGTTCTTCTACGGGGCCTTCGCCTACGTCTACTTCCTGCGCTCCCGCGGCCTGCTCAACGGACTCGCCTCGGGCACCAACTGGGTGTTCCGTGACGAGTCCATGCACATGGCGTTCGCCTTCGACGTCGTGGCAGCCGTGCGGCGCGAGGAACCGGAGCTGTTCGACGAGCAGCTGGCCGGGCGGGTTCGGGAGATGCTGGCCGAGGCCGTCGAGTGCGAGGCACAATTCGCCGCGGACCTGCTCGACCAGGGCGTGGCGGGCCTGTCCCTGGCGGACATGCGCGCCTACCTGGAGCACGTCGCGGACCGGCGGCTCGCCCAGCTCGGCCTCGACCCGATGTACGGCTCGCGGAACCCGCTGGCGTTCATGGACCTGCAGGATGTCCAGGAGCTGTCCAACTTCTTCGAGCGCCGGGTCTCCGCCTACCAGGTCGGCGTCACCGGCGAGGTCGCCTTCGACGACGACTTCTGAACCATCCCGGTCGGCGTGGCCGCCTGCGCGCGGCCACGCCCGCCGGTGCCGCGATGCCCGTTACCCAGCCGGCATGAAGGCGGGGGAGTCAACGGTTGGGTATCTCGCGGGGCAGCGCCAGCACGAGAACCAGGGCGACGAACACGAATGCGAGATTCGCCAGCAGGGCTAGCTGAGCGCTGTGGATGTAAGCGCTGGCAACCGCGTGCGGTCCTGGCCTGAACTTCAGCGTGTCGAAGAGCACGGTGCCGACGGCGGCGATGCCGATGGCGGTGCCGAGTCGCTGGGATGTGCCGAGGATTCCGGCCGCCGTCCCGGCTTCCCGCCACGGCACGGTAGCGAGGACGAAATCCTGGTTCGGTGCGATGGTCATGCCAGTGCCGCAGCCAGCCAGCAGCAGCGGCCCAGTCAGGTCCCAGCCGCCCACGGCCGCCTGCATGAGGTGTATAACCAGGACGACCAGGGCCAGGCCGATCAGCAGTAGCGAGCAGCCCAGCACCAGGACGAGCCTGCCCAGCCGGGCAGACAGCTTGTCGCTGTTCGCCGCGGTGACCAGGGTGCCGACTGAGTACGGCGCGATCACCAGGCCCGTCACGAGCGCCGAGTGGGCGAGTCCTTCCTGCCACAGGATCGACACCGTGAAGAAGATGCTGCTGAAGCCGCCGAAGAACACGAGCGCGAAGATCGCTCCCGCGCTGAACGAGGCCTGGCGGATCAGCCCTGGCTTGAGCAGCGGGTCGCCGTCCCGCGCGTCCACGGCAAGTTCCCAGCGGGCCAGCAACGCGAATACCACCAGGCAGCAGCCGAAGCAGATCCAGGTCCAGGTGGGCCAGCCGTTCTCCTGGCCCTGGACCAGCGGAACCAGGAGCAGCAGCAGGCCACCGGTGAACAGGCCGAGGCCAATTGGGTCAAAGCCGCGCTGGGTGGAGCTTTTCGCGCCAGGCAGGCGCCAGGCAGCCAGCGGGATCGCGATCGCGCCGATGATCAGGTTGACCTCGAACACCAAGCGCCAGCCGTCGCCTTCTCCGACGGCGGCGATGAGCAGGCCGCCAAGCAGCGGGCCCATCGCGGTGGAGACCCCGATGACCGCGCCGAGCACGCCAAACGCCTTGGACCTGGCAGCCCCGGTGAACGCGTGCTGGATGGTCGCGCTGATCGCCGGATAGAACAGGCCGGCGCCGAGGCCTTGCACGATGCGGGCCACCACGATCTGAGCCTGAGTCTGGGAGACGCCGCAGCCGACGCTCGCCAGCGTGAAAATGATGACCCCGATCAGGAACAACCGCTTGGAGCCGAAGCGGTCGCCGGCCCGTCCCCCCGGTACCAGCGCCAGGCCGTAGGAGAGCGCGTAGCCGGACACGATCCATTCCAGGCTGGCCGAGGAGGCGTGCAGTCCGGTGCGGATGCTCGGCAGCGCGACGTTGACGATCGTGGTGTCCAACAGCGCCATGAAAGCGCCGACGAGCACGATGGCGACCGCGTGCCAGCCGTTCCCGTCCGCCACCGGGGCCTGCCCGGAGGACGGCATGCCGGGAGCGTCGGGGGCCGAGGAAGGTTCGGTGCTCATGATCTGGTGCTCTTCTCCACTGTGGTCATGACGAAACAATAGGTTCGACATAAGTTTATGTCAAACATAGATATTGGTCCGACATAATGTTGTGCTAGCATGACAGCGTGACCACAGGACTGCGGGAGCGCCGGAAGCAGGAGGCCCGGCAGGCCATCTCCGGCATCGCGATGGAGATGTTCGCCACCCAGGGCTTTGACGAGGTGACGATCTCCCAGGTCGCCGATGCGGCCTCGGTGTCGAAGATGACCGTGACGAACTACTTCCCGCGCAAGGAGGACCTGGTCTTCGACCGGGCTGAGGTGATCATCCACAGCCTGGCTGAGGCTGTTGCCGGGCGCGCGGCCGGCGAGAGCCTGCTCGCCGCGATCCGCCGTGACTACGCGGAGCGGATCGCGAACGGGGACGTTACCCTCGGCGTGCCTACCGTGACGTTTGCCCGGATGGTCCGAAACAGCCACGTGCTCGCCAGCCGGGGACTGGAGATCGCCGACTTGCGGGAGCAGGCGCTCGGCGACGCTATCGCCGCCGAGACCGGCGCGGACGGCGTGCAGCAGCGGATCGTGGCGGCCCAACTCGCGTCGGTTCTGCGGGTACTGTTCGCGGAAGGCATGAAGCGGGTCCTGGACGGCCAGTCGCGCGACGAGATCTGCCAGCTGCTCGCGGAAGCCGCCCGCCGGGCGTTTGACCTGCTCGAGCCGTCCCTGGGCGGCTACGGTATCAAGACCTGAGCTTGCAGCTGCCGAGGGCGACCCCTGGGCAGCTTTCCAGTTCGTGCTCTTCTTCCCCTCGGAGGCGTGGTGTACTTCCGCATGGAGATCCGGATCAGTGCCGCAGATGTGGGCAGCCGGGTCGTAGTCCGCTGGCGCCGTCCAGCGGCCGACGGCGGGCCCGATGAGGTCGCCGACGTCCTGGGCATCCTGGAGACGGCCGACGACGTGTCGTTCGGGGTTCGGAAAGCATCTGGCGACGTCGTGACGATCCCCGTCGCCCGTGCACTGGCCGCCAAGACCGTCCCCCCGCCGCCCCGCAGGAGCAGGCCCGTCTTGCCCGCAGAAGGAACGCCGCAAGCACAACCAGAGCGGTGATATGCTCTGTGAGGTCGATGGGCGCAGGCCCTACACCGACACCAGATGGTCCTGTAGAGCAGTTGGAGTGCTCGCCACCCTGTCAAGGTGGAGGTCGCGGGTTCAAGTCCCGTCAGGACCGCTCGGTGGTGTGCTTCGAGGTCAGGTAGCTCAGTCGGTACGAGCGTCCGCCTGAAAAGCGGAAGGTCGGCGGTTCGACCCCGCCCCTGACCACCCATCTCGAACGCAGCTGTCAGCCCTCTCACCTGCGCAAATGGCAGGAAGAGAGGTATCCCATGACGCAGGCAGCGCCCGCGCAGGCCAAGATCCCCACAAAATCCCCACAACCGGCGCCGCGACGGGGCCGCTCGTCGGGCCGCGGCGGCAAGAAGGCCAGCGGCCCGGCCCGCGCCAGGTCCTCGCGACCGGCACCGGGCGCGAGTCCACCCGCGGCGGCGGCGAGGTCATCGAGCTGGAGTGCGGGATCACGGTGTACCCGGCCCGGTCCGAGGGCGGCCGGTGGCGGGCGGTCTGGTACGAGGCGGGCGAGCGGCAGCAGTGCGAGGCGCCGACCGAGGAGAAGCTGGCCGCCAAGCTGGAGAAGGTCACCGAGCGGCTCGCAGGCCGACGCGCCGAACATGCGGCGGCCCGGCGCCGACCTCATCGCCCACTACCTCGACCCCGACCGGCTCCCGGTCAAGGACCGGTGGTCACGCAAGCACGCCGACACCCAGCGGCGGCTGTGCGAGCGGTTCGCCGCCCCGGTCATCGCCGCGGTCACCTGCCAGGACATCAAGGCCGAGCACACCCAGAAGATCGTCAACGCCGCGCCCACGGCCGGGGAAGGCGACCGGGTCCACCGGATGATCTCCGCCCTCGTCACGGCCGGGATCGACGGCCGGCTACCTCACCAGCCCGCGCCTGGCCAAGGTCCACTGGCAGGCCGGGGACCGCCCGCTGCCCGCGCCAGCGGTCACCGTGGCGGGGGAGTCGGCGCTATGGGTCGACCCCGCCGAGATCCCGTCCGACGGCGACATCGCCAAGCTCGGCCGGGCCCTGGCCGCCGGGGCGCACGGGGAGCGCGACGAGCTGATGGCCAACACCGCCGCCTACAGCGGGCTGCGCTGGGGCGAGCTGGCCGCCCTGACCATCGCCGCAGGTCGACCAGCGCCGCCCGCGTCATCACCGTCGACCGCAAGGTCGTCGAGGTCGGCGGGCGCCTCTACGTCGAGGCGCCGAAGAACCGCAAGCACCGCCGGACGATCTACCCCCGGCGCACGCCCGCCGGCTACCCGCTGGCCGAGCGGCTCGCTGCCCGCATCGAGCAGGCCCGCGCCGAGCAGGAAGCCGGGACCAACCCGCTCGGGCTGATCTTCCCCTCGCCCACGAGGCAAGTACTGGCGCTCGTCCAACTTCGACCGGCGCGTCCTGGCCCCGGCCTACCTGGCGGCCGGCTGGCGCGACGCCGACGGCAACGGCACGTGGACCTGGCACTCCCTGCGGCACGTGTTCTGCACCACCGCCCTGTTCACCTGGAAGCTCGACCCCACCGACGTGTCCCGCATGGCCGGCCACGCCAACTACCGCATCACGCTCGACATGTACGTCGGCGCCACCGCCGGCGTCCTCGACCGCGCACGCACAGCCACTGAGTAACCAGCTCGTGAGGACAGGAGCCGGGTACATCCGCGATAGCTGTAGTTGCCCGGCTCCTCCTCACCTATACGTAGGAAGCAGCATGGCGGACACTGAATAAACCGGTCGCGATCCTGGCCTGAAACGCCACTCACGAGTTGCGGCACGCTTGAGCTTTCCCGTTGATCGCTGGCCCTAGGCGCGTGGCTCAAGCCACCAGCGCATGGCCGAAGCCGAGATCCGTGCCATCATTGACAAGCCTGGGGAGCATTGCCGAAGTCCTGAGCAACGCCGATCCGATCGCGGAGGTGGGGATCTTCCGGGAATTGGGACGCAAGCTCACCTACCATCCATACGGGCAACTGGTGCCAGCCACGGTCGAGCCTGCAGGGCGTGAGCTTTCGAGAGTGTCCGAGGGGCGTCCGCACCAAAAAAGCCCATATGGCGTACCGCTCCTGACCAGCGAGTTCGCGCTTAACGTTCTGGCAGGTGCGCGGTGACTGCGGCGGACAGGACGATCCCGTGGTCAACCGCCGCGGCCCGTCCCGCAGCGCTGCCCAGCGCTACCCGTGGTCCGGGCAAGCGCATGCGGTTTGCCGGTATCCTGACCTTTGTCGCCGTTCTCGTGCATGACCCTTAAACCGCTGCGAGGTGGTGCATGGCCTTGGAACCGGGGGCGGTCCTGCAGGACAGGTACCGACTGGATGAGCACCTTCGCGTTGGCGGCCAGGGGACGTTGTGGCGTGGCCACGACCTGCGACTCAAGCGTGACGTGGCGATCAAGTTCATGCTGGACCCGGCACCCGATTCGGTGACTTTTAGGCGCTTCGAGCGTGAGGCGCAGATCGCTGCCGGCCTCGAGCATCCTGGGATCACCACGGTCTATGACTTCGGATCCCATGAAAACCAGTTCTTCATCGTGATGCAGTTGCTCAGAGGCAGGGACCTGCGAGGGATCCTGAAGGAGCAGCCTGGTGGCCTTCCCGTTGCCGAGGCGGTGGAATTCGCCATACAGACCCTGGAGGCTCTCGCCGTCGCCCACGAGCGGGGCGTGGTACACCGCGACCTCAAGCCAGCCAACCTGTTCGTGATAGCCGGCGACAAGCTCAAGATCTGCGATTTCGGGATTGCCAAGACGGCCGATGCCACAAGGATCACCCGGCCCAATGAGATCATTGGGACCCTAGCGTACATGTCCCCCGAGCAATGCTCCGGGAAGGATGTCGGACCGGCCTCAGACCTGTACTCCGTAGGGTGCGTGCTGTACGAGACGCTGACCGGACAGCCTCCGTTTCCGCCGGATCATCAGGCGCCCCTTGCGCTCATGGGCCAGCACCTGCAGGCTCCGCCGAAGCCGCCGCAGGGCAAGCACGTGATCCCGGAGCAGCTGCGCGACTTCGTCCTCCGGCTACTCGCTAAGAGTCCAGAGGAACGCGGGACAACGGCAGCAGACCTCGCGGCAGAACTCCGGAAGATTGACCTCATGGTGGGCACGCTAGCATCGTCTGTTAGTGACCCCAGCCGGGCTGCTTACGAGGAGGGCCGTCAGTTCGGCCGTTCGGCAGCCTACAGCGCGTCCGACACCTGGTGGGATGCAGTGCTCGCCGGGCGACCGTCGATGCCGCCAGATCTAGAGCGCCAGATGATGCAAGGTTCAGCACTGCCCATCGATCTCCTTCTGGATAATGATGTGTGGGACGCGCAGCGACGCGGATTCTGGTCGGCGATTGATGCGGCACATGACTGGCGGTCCTCCCTCGACACGAGGCAGCAGGACCACCCATCGCCCGGGTCTCATCTCCTCCCGAGGACTGCTGTGGGGGCACCCACCTTCACTCCTGCTGCGGGATACCAGCCCGCGTCTCTCGCTGAGGCGACTGAAGCGGCTCACGAGGAGGGTATGGAGTTCGCCTCCACAGTGGCGCGTGACGCGCCTGCCCTCTGGATCGAAGCAGTGCTTGCCAGGAAACCCCGGATGCCTTCGGATCTGGAAGCCAGGCTGCTGCAAGGGTCTAGCCTGCCCATCGACTACCTCCTGCACGATGAGGTCCGATACGCGCTCCGCCGCGGATTCTGGGACGCATTGGAGCGCAGCCGAACGTAGCCGCAGGCACTACGTCGCCGCATGGCCAGCGGTCCGACTCGTGGGCGAAGGTCCTCGAAATCGTGCAAACCGGAGCTGGTAAGCGTTCAGCGTCCGCTTCCTCAGAAACGCTGGCCGCACCCAACGCCGTACCGGCGACCGACCAACTCTGCGCCCGAGCGGCTGAAGAGTTCGCCGAGGATGTGTCGCAACCGACAAAGCAACCGCGCTTGTCCACATCATCCGCCGACCACGACCCACAACCCCGGCAACCGAGGACATCTACACGCAGGTACCGGACAAGACGACACGGGAGGCGCTACAGCGGCTAAGTGACCTCCTCGACGACCGCTAGGGCGACGGTGCCGCGCGTGCTGGCGACGAGGCGGCCGGTGACCTCGACGACGGCCCCGGCCGGGCCGCGTAGTGGTTGCCGTACCGGCCGTTACTGGCGCGGCCTACAGCAGGACCTGCGCCGGGGCCGTTAGTTAGGCTTGTTTTCACTGGGAAATTTGTGCTGGTCAACCGTGGAGAGTTTGTAATGCCCGAGTCCTACACACTCATAGAGATGAAGCTGAACCAGTCGCAGACCATGCCGCAGACGATGAGCGCGCGGGCGACGTGGCTGCACGCGGCCATCGATGGTGAGGACGGCGAGGTCACCGTCGCTTGCCTGTATCCGGTGGTCTCGGACCGGGATGTGCCCAAGCGCGATCTGCTCTTCTCCGACTTGGCGTCGAGGATTCAGAGGGTGCCGAAGTGCCCGGCGTGTGCCGCGGCGATCGAGGCGACTGCCTGACCCGGTAGCGGTACCGCAACCCTGGAGAGACGTTGCGGTACGGCGTTGCGGTACGGGGAGCAAATCGGTACAAAAAAGGACCTGGTTTCGTGTTCGAAATATGATCTTAGCCTGCGGTGGAGCTAAGGGAATTCGAACCCCTGGCCTTCTGCATGCCATGCACCCATGATTCGTCTGAGGGCGTCGCCTACAGTCCGGTCTCCGCAGGTCAGGCGTAGTGTGGCGTCTGAAGGCATCGGGCGCCGTCTGCCGAGATCCGGGGTCGCCGACACTTGATTAGGCACTGGTTTCCCGGCGGGCCTCCGAACTCTAAGGAGTTCCGAAGATGGCAATCCAGATCTCAGATGACTTCATGGCCCTTGATGTCGACGAGGCGGTATCGCGGTTCCCTGCGTTGGCCTTTCACCGACCGCGCCGTGTCAAGTTCGGGGTACCCGGGGGACATCTCGGTCGCGAAACCGGACCGAGTGACCTCATTCATCCTGTGGGACTTCACGGTAGGCATGTGGCTATCTTGGTCGTGGGCGAACGGTGCGGCCGCGTCGGTGATGAGCGCGTCGCCCTGGTCGAACTGGTCCCTGCCGGAGGTGGCGAGCGCAGCGCGATGCCTGGCAGGGAGACGTGGTATCTGCAAACCTAAGCGCCGTCGCGAGCGGCGGTCTGCTCAGGAAGGCACTCAGCTACGAGGTCGAAGGCCTTCTGGGTCGCTACGGCTGCCCAGCGGATGCGCTCGGTCACGCTCTTGGGAGTGATCTTGATGCCGCTGAACTTGGCGCCAAGCAGTTCACTGATCCGCCCATCGACGTTCAACTGGAGGTAGAAACGTTGCGTGTACTCGGAGCCGGCATCTACCTCGATTAGTTCCCTGCCCATCAGGGCAACTTCAGTTGGCTTCTTGAGGAAGGCGTTGCGGCCTCGGCTGGAGACCGGGCCTCCGCCTTCAACGAGCACCAGCCTCGCGAGCGCGTATGCGTCTTCGAAGGAAAGGCCTGTCCTGTCGGGATCCCGTGCGCGGCCACGAACGCCGGGTTCCCGCCGACTCGTCGGGGACCGACTGCAGGCTGGTCCATCACTGCCATCTCCATCCCAGCCGGACTGATCACCTGACGTCTGACCCTAATCGCTCTGCATGTTAGCCGCGACGCAGTTGCTCCATGCGCACCCAGGTACGTGATGTCCGCATGCGTTGATCCCTGCAACTGGTTCGCGAACCGGCCCCCTCTACCCTCACTCTCTCGGCCGAGGAGGCTGCGGCCGTGCACTTCGCCTGGGCGCGCTCAGCGGCAGGCAGCCATGCCTCATCGCCGATCCTGACGCTCCGAAGTTTCCCGGCCACGACGCCAGCGTATATACAGCCACCCCCGCGAGCATTCGGACAGGCCGTACCGCCCAAGCTCCCCGGCATCGCCGGAGAGCACCCCGGTTCCCGGCTTATCGCATCCCCCTTAACGGCCTGAAGGCGTCGTTCTCCATCTGGGTCACGGAGTATCCGGCCAGATACCGTGAGCTGCTCGCAACCTCCAGCAACTTTCAAGCACCCTGGCAGTAACAGGACTAACCTGTCCACGGGGCACCATATACCGCTTCAGAGGATATGTAGGCTGCTTCTCTGTGATATGACTCATGGCGGGGGTGTGCTGTCGTGGATGTTCGGGATATGCGATCGGATAATCGTGGTGGCTTCGCCGATATTCATGACGCGCCGATCCGTGAGCGCGTCGGCAAGCGGCTGGTGGACGGCTACCAGTGGTCGGCTCCATGGCTGTCGCCCAGCCCCAGCTTCGCCTCCGGTGGCGCCGTCGGCGACCTCGTCGGCGCGCGGCTCCACGCCGACATCACTGGCCAGCTGGGTCACCCGGAACGCGCAACGGGCGGCCGTCAACGGGCGGCGGATCACGCCGGAGGAGATCGCGCCGCTTCTGTCGGCGCAGCGCAGCGGCGTCTTCGACGTCGAGCTCGCCAACGATGGCGTCGTCCAGGCGTTCCAGTTCGAGTTCAAGCTCGCCGAGGCGGACGACCTCCGGGGCGTGGACGCGGCGCTGGAGCGCCTCATCGAGGGCCATGAGCTGAGCCTGTGGGCCATCGATGACTTCATCATGCGGGGGAAGCGGTACCAGACGGCGTCCCGGTACCTGGCCGGGCTGGCGGACTACTTGTACGGCGTGCTTCTGCGGGAGGGCATCGACCCGGCGCCCCCGGTGGACGCCAGTTACGAGGCCAAGTACGACCAGGCCGTGGGCGTGCTGGGGGCCTTCGACCGGCCGCCCGCCGAGGCGATCTGCGGGCTGGTCGGCTTCCACTACAACCAGTTCGACCGGGCCATGACGAAGACCCGCAGCGAGCGGGTCCACATTAGACGGCGAAGGGGCCGATCCGGTTGACAACCGCCATTAGGGAACATTCTCCGAACGCCCCAGGGCCCCCGCGCACGTTCCTCCCCTCCCGGAGCAAGGACAGATCGTCAATGTCCGGGGCGCCACCTGGGCCGTCGCCGATGTGCGAGCCCAGGGCCTGCCCCGCAGCCCTGCCGACGAGGCTGAAGCGGGCCTCACCCACGTGGTCCGGCTGCAGTCCCTTGAAGAGGACCGGCTCGGCCAGGAGCTCGCGGTCGTCTGGGAGCTTGAGGTCGGCCAGACCATCGCCCCGGACCAGGGCCTTCCCGAGACGATCAGCGCCGATGGCTTCGACGACCCGAACACGCTCGCCGCCTTCGTCGACGCCGTCCGCTGGGGCGCGGTCACCTCTGCGGACGGGAACTCCTTCCAGGCCCCGTTCCGCAGCGGCGCGAACGTCGAGGCCTACCAGCTTGAGCCGCTGCGCCGCGCCCTGCAGTCCGCGCGGACGAACCTGCTGCTCGCCGATGACGTCGGCCTCGGCAAGACCATCGAGGCCGGCCTGGTCATCCAGGAGCTGCTGCTGCGGCACCGCGCCCGGTCGGTCATCATCGTGTGCCCGCCGAGCCTGTCGCTGAAGTGGCGGGACGAGATGCGGGAGAAGTTCGGCCTCGAATTCGAGATCGTCAACAGCGAGCTGATGGCGAAGGTGCTGCGCACCCACGGGCCGAACGCCAACCCGTTCCGGCTCTACCCGCGGGTGATCGTGTCGATGGCGTGGCTGCCGTCGCTGCGCGCCCAGCGGCTGCTGCGCGCCGTGTACGCCGACGTGCGGGACACGAGCTACCGCGCGCCGGTACGCGTTCGACGTGCTCATCGTGGACGAGGCGCACCACGTCGCGCCCGCGAGCCCGACCGCCGCCACCGGGTTCCGCGGCTACGCGGTCGACAGCCAGCGGACGGTCGCCACCAGGGCGCTCGCGGAGAAGTGCGAGCACCGGCTGTTCCTGTCCGCCACCCCGCACAACGGCTACTCCGAGTCGTTCACCGCGCTGATGGAGATGATCGACGGCCGCCGGTTCAAGCGGGGCGCCAACCTGGACGAGCGCGCGCTGCGCGACATCGCGGTCCGTCGGCTCAAGGCGGACCTGACGGACGTGAAGGACTTCCAGCACCCGCGAGCTCAAGACCCTGGCCTTCACCCCCGCCGACGGACGAGACGCGAGCAGTTCGCGCTGCTGGACCAGATCCTCACCGAGAGCGCGCGGCGCAACGGGCGCGGCAAGTCGGGCGGCATCGTGGCGATGCTGATGAAGAAGCGGTTCCTGTCCAGCCCGTGGTCGTTCGCGCAGACCCTGCGGCACTACACCGAGTCCGACGGCGGACCGGGCCTCGAAGCCGACGACGAGGACCAGTACTACCAGGAGGTCCTGGGCAGCGGGCAGTCCGACGAGGAAGAGGGCGACGCCGCGCACCCCGAGTTCACCGCGCTGCGGCACAGCAAGCGCTCCGACCCGCTCGTCGCCGCCACGCAGCAAGGACATCGAGTCCCTGATCGACTGGGGCCTGGGCTACGAGAACCAGCCCGACGCCCGGCTGAAGGCGCTGATCGAGTTCCTGGACGCCATCTGCCGGCCCGACGGCAGGACCTGGACCAACGAGCGGGTCGTGGTGTTCACCGAGTACGCCGAGACCCTGGACTGGATCGTCCGCGTCCTCGACCAGCACGGCTACCGGGAAGGCAACGAACTCGCGGTGATCCAGGGCTCGACCCCCGCCGAGGAACGGGAGGACATCCGCGCCAAGTTCACCGCCCCGCCGGACAAGCAGCCGGTCCGCGTCCTGGTCGCCACCGACTCCGCCGGCGAGGGCATCGACCTGCAGGACGTACTGCCACCGGCTGGTCAACTTCGACATCCCGTTCAACCCGTCCCGGCTGGAGCAGCGGATCGGCCGCGATCGACCGCTACGGCCAGGAGCACACGCCGGAGATCTACCAGCTCGTCCCCGGCCGGAGCGGACATCCGCGTACGCGAAGGACCTGAAGTTCCTGCTGGACAAGGTGCGCGAGAAGATCGGCCACGTCGCCGCCGACCTCGGCTCGGTCAACGAGGTCATCGACGCCGACATCCAGGATCACTTCACCCCGGGCGGCACCGGCCGGAAGGTGAAGCTGTCCGCGCGCGACGACGGCAGCGTGATCATCAACCGCGTCCTGGCCGGCGGCCAGGAACTGAACCGCACCCTCACCGAGCTGTCCCGGACCTACGGCGAGCGCAAGGCCGAGATGCACCTGACGCCCGCGAACGCGCGGCGCGTCGTGGACACGGCGCTGGAGCTGACCAGCCAGCCGCCGCTGAAGCGCAGTCGAGGGCGACCGATCCGGCGGAGGTCTTCGAGGTCCCGGCGCTCGGGTCCGCGTGGCAGTTCGCGCTGCGCGGCCTGGAGACCCGGCTGAACCCGGGCGTCCTGCGCCCGATCACGTTCGACGAGGAGGTGGCGCGAGGGCCGGGACGACATCGTCTACATCCACCTCGGGCACGCGCTGCTGCAGCGCTCCGCCCGCATCCTGCGCGAGGCGCTGTTCAACGTGGACTCCCCGGTCCACCGGGTGACCGCGGTCGTGGCGGAAGGGCTGCCGCAGTCCTGCGTCGCGGCGGTGTCGCGGCTGGTCCTGGTCGGGCTCGGCGGCCTGCGGCTGCATGAGGAAGTGTTCCTCACCGGCATCCGGCTCCGCGGCAGCGCCATGGCCGAGGCGAAGGTCGAGGAGGTCCTCGACCAGGCCCTCGACGCCCAGGACCTGGTCCTTGCGGGCGAGGAAGTCCGCCGCCGGCTCGCGGACCAGTGGAACGCTGACGGCGCGCCGCTGCGCACCCGGCTGCTGACCGCCATGGAGCAGAAGGCCCGCAGCCATCAGGAGCGGGTGATCGACACGCTGCACAAGCGGCGCGACACCGATATCGCCCGGGCGCGGGAGATCTTCGCCGCGTTCCGCGTCAACCTGCAGGAGTCCCGTGACCGCCTCGACCGGGAGATCCGCAGCGAGGAAGAGAAGCTGTTCCCCGACGACCAGCAGCGGCAGCGCCGCCATGACCTCGCCGTCGATGATCGACCGCCTGGCCAGCCTGGACGACGAGGAGCGGCGGGAGATCGACGCGATCAGCGCCCGCTACGCCGACATCAAGCCCCACGTCACCGCGGCGGCCGTCGTGTTCGCCCTGACCCCCGAAGACGCCGCGGCGGTGAGGAGCCAGGCATGAGGAAGCATCGAGCGCCGACCTGCACCGGGACTGGCTCGACCTCGCTCGACACCGACGGCCCGTTCCTGTCCGTCCCCGCCCTGAAGAAGGCGTGGCCCACGGGCATGCCCGCGCCCGACCGGGCCGCGCTCGACGCGCTGCGCGACGCCAAGCCCGCGTTCGAGAAGGCCTGGGACGTGTGGGACATGGCCGACAGGCGACTGACCAGGCGCCGCCGCGCTGGCGGAGTACCGGCAGGCGCGCGACGCCTGGGTGGACGTCATCCTCCGCGACGGTCCTCGGCTGGAAGAACTTCTACCTCACCCCGGCATCCGTTGACGTAAGGTCCACTCGCCTGACTACTCCGTTACCGTCAGCCCGACCGGCGCGCTCACCCGCGGCGACACGACCGGGGCGCTCGTCCTCGTTACCGACCCGGTCGAGTCGCTGCGGGACCCGCTCGATGACGGCTGGGCTGCCAGCCCCATCGACCGGATGGAGGAACTGCTCCGGGCCTCCGAGGTCCGCGTCGGCGTCGTCACCGACGGGCGCTGGTGGGCAGTCGTCAGCGCCCGCCCCGAGACTATGGTCGCCTCCGGCATCACCGACTCCCAGCGGTGGATCGAACTGCCCGCCGCCCGCAACGCGTTCCTCAACTGCTGCGCCTGCCCCGCCTGGTCGGCAACCGGACCGATGACCTGCTCACCGAGCTGTTCGGCGACTCGGTCGCCGCCGCCGAGGAGATCACCGAAGCCCTCGGCACGCAACGTCCGCCGCGCGGTCGAGCTGCTCGTGCAGGCACTGTCGGAGTCCGCGCTCGACGCCCAGCGCCGCGGCGAGCCCGACCCGCTGCCCGCCGACCGCGACGACGTATACCAGGCCGCCGTCACGATGATGATGCGGGTGGTGTTCCTGCTGTTCGCCGAGGAACGCGGCCTGCTCCCGCAAAGCCAGCTGTTCACCGGCGGCTACGGCATCAGCGACGAGCTAGATACCCTCGACCAGCGTGCCCGCGACGAGGGCGCCGAAGCCCTCGACCGCACCCACCTGACCTGGCACCGGCTGCTGGCCACCTCCCAGGCGCTGTACCGGGGCGCGTCGTTCGAGGACATCCGGCTCCCCTCCTACGGCGGGTCGCTGTTCGACCCCGCCCGGTTCGCTTCCTCACCGCCCGCGACGCGCCACGACACCCTGGCCGTCGCGGTCAGCGACCGGGTCATGCTGGAGGTCCTGCGCGCCGCCCAGATGGCCGAACTGCGCGGCGAGCCCGCGCGGCGGATCTCCTTCCGCGATATCGACGTCGAGCAGATCGGCTACATCTACGAGGGCCTGCTCGGCTACTCGTGCGCGGACGTCGATGAGGTCATCGTCGGGCTCATCGGGAAGAAGGGCGAGGAGCCGGAGATCCCGCTGTCGCTCCTGGAGGACTTCGCGGCTACGCACCCAAGGCGACGCACTCGCGAACGCGATCCTCACCTGGGTCAAGGAACGACCAGCCCGCCGCCGTAGCCGCCGACCAAGGCCGCCCTCGCCAAGGCGATCAAGGCCAGCGCCGAGGTCGAGGACGCCGACCGGGCACTGCGCGCGGCGGTACCGACCGACCCGGACCTGCGAGACCGGCTCCGCCCGTTCATCGGCGCGATCCGCCGCGACCTGCGAGACCGGCCGACGGTCTTCCAGCCCGGCGGCCTCGTCGTGGTGGAGACGCCGTCCCGGGCGACGGCGGGCGCGCACTACACGCCGAAGTCCCTCGCCACCGAAGTCGTCCAGCACGCCCTCGAACCCCTCGTCTACAGACCCGGTCCGCATCAGCAGCCGACCAGAAGAGTGGGTGCCGGTCGACTCCGACCGAATCCTGGAGCTGAAGGTCGCCGACATCGCCTGCGGCTCCGGCGCGTTCCTCGTCGCCGCCGCCCGCTATCTCGCCGCCCGCCTCGTCGAGGCATGGCAACGCGAGGATGAAACCGGCGGCATGACGCCGAGGAACTGGAACTCCACGCGATCCGCGAGGTCATCGCCAAGTGCCTGTATGGCGCGGACATCAACGCGATGGCCGTCGAGATGTGCAAGCTGTCGCTGTGGCTGGTGTCCCTGGACCCGAAGCTCCCGTTCTCCTTCGTCGACGACAAGATCCTGCACGGCAACTCTCTGCTCGGCCTGACCGACGTGAAGCAGCTCAAGCGCCAGCACATCGACCCCGCCGCTGCGCACGCCCAGCAGACCTCTCGAGCGCGATCGACGTAGACGGCGTGCTCCGGGAGGCGGTCCGGCTACGGCGCAACCTCGCCAACGAGGTCAACAACGCCGACCCGCAGCGCTCCGTCAACGCCAAGCGCCGCCAGTGGCACCGGTTCCAGGAGATCACCGCCGAGCTCGCCGACATCGCCGACGCCATCGTCGCCACGGGCCTAAGACTCGGCGGCAAGCCGGGCCGGGCGCTCAACGTCGCGTACGAGGACCTGGGCATCGCCCTTGGCGAGGCGTACCCGGACAGCGGCCTGTTCGCCAACGAGCCCGACCGCACTAAGCTCGACGCGATCCTGATCGCCGGCCTCACCCCCACGGTCCCCACCGACTACGACCGCTGGAAGCCGCTGCACTGGATCATCGCGGTCCCAGATGTCATGGAGACGGGGCGGCTTCGACGCCATCATCGGCAACCCCCCGTTCCTGGGCGGCTCACAAGATACCGGTGCGTTGGGCACCAACTTCCGCGACTGGATCGTCAACATATTGGCAGATGGAAAAGAAGGGAAGGCCGATCTGGTCGCCTTCTTCTTCCTTCGCGCGACATCCCTGCTTACGCCTAGAGGAAACCTGGGCCTTATCGCCACGAACACTATCGGCGCAAGGGTGACACGCGGGAAGTCGGACTCGACCAGATGGCCGCAGATGGGTTCACTATCACTCGCGCCATTCAAAGCAGGTCCTGGCCTGCCGCCAGCGCGAACCTGGAATATGCGGCCGTTTGGGGGAGTTGCGGAACGGTAGCATCGGACGTTCCGCGGATCGCCGACGGTACTGCCGTTCAGCGCATCTCTACTCTGCTTGAGCCGCCGGGCGACTGGATGGTATTCCGGTTAGGCTCAGGGAGAATTCTGGCATCGGGTTCCAGCGGCTGCGATCTGATGGGTATCGGGGTTTATGCTTGAGGAGCACGAGGCGCATGAGTGGACCGAGCGGGATCGAAGGAATGCCGAGGTGCTGTTCCCGTTCGTTACTGGGGACGACCTCAACTCGCGCCCTGACCTGGAGGCTTCGCGGTGGGTCATTGACTTTAACGATCGCTCGGAAGATGAGGCGCGAGAGTACGAGTTCCGTATCAGCGTGTGCTACAGCAAGTGAAGCCGGAGCGGGCCAAGAATAGCCAAGGACGTGCGCGATGCGAGCATGGTGGCTTTTCTGGCGAGCGCGCCCTGCCCTGCGGAAGGCGATCGCCGCCCTTGGACGAGATGCTGGCCATCGATCGCGTACAGCAAGACAGTCATGCCGGTGCGCATCAAAGCAGGCTGTTTCCCAGTGACAGAGACTGTCGTTTTCGCGACTGATTCGTTTGCGGATCAAGCTGTTGTGTCCTCTACGCCGCATCAGATGTGGGCGATCAAATACGGCTCAACGTTGGGGACGAACACCACGCTACACGCCGTCCGACGTATTCGAGACCTTCCCGCGCCCCGGCCTACCGACCGGCTGGCCGACGTCGGCCGGACGCTCGACACCGAGCGGCGAGAGATCATGCTCCGCCGGGAGCTTGGCCTGACCAAGCTCTACAACCTGGTCAACGACCCCGACTACGCCGACGACGACATCGACCGGATGCGGGAGATCCACGTCGAGCTCGACACAGCCGTGATGGACGCCTACGGCTGGGGCGATGTCGCGCTCGACCACGGGTTCCACACCTACCGGCAGATGCAGCGCTGGACCGTCTCGCCTGCCGCGCGGGTGGAGATCTTGGATCGGCTGCTCGAAGAGAACCTGCGCCGCGCCGCCGCCCAGGGCGAGGCGCCGCCGCCTGCCGATGACGAAGACGAGGGGGATGACGAATGACCACGCCCGCGCACCCGGCCGAGCCGCCCCAGTACCGGCTGGAGCATGAGCCGGATGGGAGTTCCTGGACGGCCCGGGAGAACCTGGCCGACATCCTCGAACGGGAACTGCTAGGCCCGATGAACGGACCCGAGGAGGTCATCGACGGCGCGCCCGATTCCGCGTACCTGGTCGGGCGGATCGCGCCGTTCAAGCTGACCGCCGGGCGCCGATGATCCGGCGGACGCGGATACGGGCGAGCCCGACACCGACGTGGGGGACGCGGACGACGCGCGAGGAGGGCCGGGGCGTTCCGCTGACCGAGGTTGATGACAGCGGCGCGGGGGCCGACGAGGACTCCGGGCTGGAGGACACGCCGCAGCAGCGCGGCCTGATGATCCCGGCGTCGATGGGGCTGCGGTGCCAGATCCCTGACGACCTGGAGTCGTTCACCGTGACCGCGTCGTGGGGCGTGTATGAGTCGGTGCCCGCACCTGAGGGGGAGGAGTCGCGGATCCGGCGGTACAAGCGGACCCCGGTCGAGATCCCCAAGCGGATCGTCGGTCGCCGACCTTGACCCGTCCGTGACGACGGAGATCCCGCTCAGGGACAAGGTCGTGCTGCGCGTTGACCGGCACGACGACGATGAGCAGCACCAGCGACTGATCGAGATCGCGCTGTGCAACGACCGGGAGGCGCCACGGAAGATCCCGGTCGATGCCTGGCTGTACCAGACGAAGCTCACCGTGACGACGGACGGGGAGCCTGCGTTCCTGCCGGTCACCGACCCGCTGACCGATGACCGGTGGGAGCAGGATGACGAGCTCCGGCGGCTGAACCTGCAGTACCGGGACCGGCTGGAGTTCGCGGTCGGGCGGACCTGCTCGGTCGTCTGGGAGGAGCCAGCCGGGTGGGACGAGCCTGAGGTCCGGGCGTTCCGGGCAACCGCCGCGCGGCAAGGTCTGGACGACCTGGCTGCCGGTGTGCGAGACGCCGCAGGTCGCCGCCGAGGAGATCGGCGAGGCCCTGCTCGACATGCGGGAACTCGCTGGCGCGTCCGCAGACGAGCTGCGCGCGGGACTGACGCCGATCGTCGGAGAAGTACGGCTCGTGGCTGAGCGGCGAAGAAGCGCGGGCGAAGCAGCTTCCCGATCACCTGCGGGACGAGGGGCTGGACGCGGTCAACGAGGCGCGGAAGGTGCAGCAGCCAGCTCGCGGCCGGGATTGAGCACCTGCTGAGCGACGCGGACGCGCTGCGGTGCTTCCGGTTCATGAACGAGGTGATGGCCGACCAGCGCGTGCAGTCCCAGGTCGCGCGCCGCCGGGCGCAGCACCCGGAGAGTCCCTCGACGAGGCGCGCGAGCGGTGCTCGCCGAGGGACAAGCCGCACTCATGGCGCACGTTCCAGCTCGCGTTCATCCTCATGCAGCTGCCGCTGCTCACCGACCCGGCCGCGGAGAAACGATCCGGGGACCTGGCCAAGGCGCAGCTGCTGTTCTTCCCGACCGGTGGCGGCAAGACCGAGGCGTACCTGGGCCTGGCGGCCTACGCGTTCGCGATCCGGCGGCTGCAGGGCGTGGTCGAGACCGCCGGACGGCAAGCTCGACGGCGGCGCCGGGGTGACCGTGCTGATGCGGTACACGCTGCGGCTGCTGACCGCTCAGCAGTTCCAGCGGGCGACCGCGCTGGTCTGCGCGGCGGAGATGGCGCGGCGACGCGACGCGGCGACGTGGGGCGACGAGCCGTTCCGGATCGGGCTGTGGGTCGGGACCGACGTGTCGCCGAAGCGGTATCGAGGAGGCGAAGGAGCAGCTCAAGCGGGCCGCGAAGGCGGGCGGCAACTCGCGGCTGACCGTGCTGCAGTTCCAGCGCTGCCCGTGGTGCGGCACGCCGATCAGCGCGGCCAACGTGCGCGCCGACGACGAGCACCAGCGGGTCTACGTGTACTGCGGCGACGAGCTGGGCGACTGCCCGTTCTCCCGGGACGGCGAGTCGCCGACGGGCCTGCCGGTCCTCACGGTGGACGAGGAGATCTACCGGCTGGCGCCCGCGTTCGTCATCGCGACCGTGGACAAGTTCGCGCGGCTGGCGCGGGAGGGTGAGGCGGCGTCGCTCTTCGGCTACGTGTCGGAGAAGTGCGAGCTGCACGGGTACGTGCACCCCGACTACGCCGGCTGCAAGATCCAGGCGGGCAACAAGCACGCCGAAGACGCTCCGGCAGCCACCGTGCGCCCCGTCGGCCGGCTGCGGCCGCCGGACCTGATCATCCAGGACGAGCTGCACCTGATCACCGGCGCGCTCGGCACCACGGTCGGGCTGTTCGAGGTCGCGGTCGACGCGCTGTGCTCCTGGCGCGACCGCGGCGGACAGGCCGGTCCGGCCGCTGGTCGTCGCGTCCACCGCGACCGCGCGGAACGCGGCCGACCAGGTGCGCGCGCTGTACGGGCGGGACGTCGACGATCTTCCCGCCGCAGGTCCTCGACGTGGGGCAGACGTTCTTCTCCAGTGAGCTGCCGGTCTCGCGGGAGTACCCGGGGCGGCGGTACGTCGGGCTGAGCACCACCGGGCGTCCGGCTCACCACGGCGGAGATCCGGGTGGCCGAGGTGCTGATGGCCGCCGGGCAGCTGCTGTTCGACCGGTCCGGCGACGCCGCCGACCCGTACATGACGCTGGTGGGGTACTTCAGCGCGACCCGCGAGCTGGCCGGCATGGCCCGGTACCTGGGCGACGACGTCCAGACCGCGCTCGGCAAGCGGCGCCGTGGTCCCGGCTGCCCGCGTCGGTCCGGCACCGACTTCGGGCAGCTGCACCGTCGCCGAGCTGACCTCCCGGGTGTCCTCGGCGGACATCACCGCGACGCTGGATCAGATGGCGGTCGCCGTTCGACCCGGCGTTCGACTCGACCGCGGCGAAGCGGGACTGGCCGCGCTGCGAAAGGCGGGCAAGCAGGTCCCGGAGCGGGCGGCGCGCCCGTTCGACGTGGTCCTGGCGACCTCGATGCTGCAGGTCGGCGTGGACGTTGACCGGCTCGGCCTGATGCTCGTCGTCGGCCAGCCGAAGAACACCGCCGAGTACATCCAGGCGTCCTCGCGCGTCGGCCGTCAGGCGTCCCGGCCCGGCCTCGTGGTGACGCTCGGGAACTGGGCGCGGCCGCGGGACCTGGCGCACTTCGAGCAGTTCCGGCACTACCACGAGACGTTCTACGCGCAGGTCGAGGCGCTGTCGGTGACGCCGTTCTCGGCCACCTCGCTGGACCGCGGCCTTGACGGGGTGCTGGTCAGCGCGGCCCGGGTGCTGCAGGCGGTCGTCCCGGACGGGCTGTCGCCGGAGCGGAGCGCGGGCCGGATCGAGGGCCAGCGGGACGTCGTCCTGGACGTCATCGACGGGCTCGTGCGCCGCATCGCGGCGCGCGGCGCAGAAGAGCGAGCGCCGAGCGGGCGCGGGAGCGGCTGCTCAACCGGCTCGACCAGTGGGTCTCGCCGGCGCAAGCACCTCGCGGACCTGCACAAGACCCTTGTCTACGAGCGGTCTCACCGACGAGGGCAAGTACGACGCGCTGATGATGAGCGCGGAGAACGCCCGGCGCTCGGCTGGCGGCAGCGATGCCGCCGCCGTTCGTCGTCGCGAACTCCATGCGCGAGGTGCAGCCGGAGATCAACCTCCTGGTCAGCCCGATCAAGGACAACCTGATCTACATCGCGCCGCCCGGCGCGCCGCGGTGGGAGTTCCCGCCGGCCGAGGAGGCCACGTCATGACCAGCTGCTGTACGACGCGCCAGCGCCCGGTCGACCCGCTGGGCGACGCGGACGCCGAGAACGAGAAGTCAGGTCAAGCACAACCGGGCCAAGGTCGGGTCGAGCCGCCCGTCGTCGCTGCTGTACACCTACGGGCCGGGCGCGATCATGGACCTGCCCCAGTTCACGATCATGCCGACCGGCCTGGACGACTGGGACCGGATCTGGAAGCGCCGCGAGGGCGATCCGCCGCAGATCCACGCGCCGCGGCTGCGCAGGCGGTCCGCACGCCACATGCGCGCGCCGTTCGTGCAGCTTCGCCCGTTCCCGTGGCAGCCGAAGCGGAACGCGTTCAGCAGCGAGGGCGCCGACCTCGGCGTCCCCGCCCGGGTGTTCCCGCAGTGGCTACGGTGCACCGGATGCGACATGCTCGGCCTGGTGTCCCAGTTCAGCTACGTCAACACCCACCCGTACCGCACCGACCTGGCCCGCTTCGAGCACCCGAAGTGCCCCGGCCGCAGCGGCGAGGGCAAGGCGCACCCGCCCGGCCGTGCCGGCACGGTACCTGCTCGCCTGCGCGGCGGGGCACCTGGACGAGTTCCCGTACGACCTGTGGGTCCACCGTGGCCGCCGTTGCGAGAAGGCCGAGTTCCCGATCCTGAAGATGATCGACCGGACCGCGGGCAAGGGCGCGTCGGCGATGATCCGCTGCGCGTCCTGTGGCGAGCAGCGGCCGATGAACGAGGCCCAGGGCGTCGGCGGGCGCCGCGAAGCTGCCGGGGTGCCGTGGCCGTCACCCCCACCTGGACGCGTTCGAGCCGAAGGGCTGCGGCGCGGAGACGAAGCTGATGCTGATCGGCGCGTCCAACCTGTGGTTCCCCTCGACGCTGTCGATCATCGTGATGCCCGAGTCGGCGGAGGAGAAGGCCACCGACCTAGCCGACCGGCTCCGGGTCGCGCTCGGGGACAAGCTCGCGAAGTACGCGGGCGACCTGGAGCTTATCCGCGACTTCGCGGCGACCGCGAAGGTGGACGTAACGGGCCAGCCCGATGACGAGCTGAGCGCCGCTGGTTGCCACTGCCCTTGAGCCGCCGCCGTCGGAGGATGAGCAGGAAGAGAAGCTCCGCGACTGGGACCCGGTCGGCCTGCTTGTCCCCGAGTGGCGGTACCTGCTCAAGGACCCGATCGGAGACCGGCACGAGGACCCGGCCAGCGGACTGACGCTGTCAAGGCGGGACCGGGACCCGAAGCTGCGGCCCGAGATCACGCGGGTGCTGGCGGCAGAGCGGCTGCGGAAGGTGAACGCGCTGACGGGGTTCACCCGGATCGACGCGTTCGACCGGGTCGGGGACGTGACCAGGCGCCTCGTCCCGCTGACCCGGGAACGGTATCCCGACTGGACCGTCGCGACCGAGGACAGGGGCGAGGGCGTCTTCCTGCAGCTTGACGAGGAACGGATCGCGGCCTGGGAGCAGAAGGTCCTGGCGAGCGAGATCTGGGAGGCGCACCGGCAGGCGCACCGGCGGAACTTCAACCGGCGGTTCTCCGAGACGGCGGAGAACGTCGATGCGGACGAGCGGCTGAAGCCGCCGCGGTACTGGCTGGTCCACACCCTTGCGCACGTGCTGATCCGGGCCATGGCGATGGAGTGCGGATACTCCGCCGCGAGCCTCAGCGAACGACTGTACGCGTGGCCCGGGTCTGACGACCGCCCGCCCGCGGCGGGGCTGCTGATCGTGACGACGGCGTCCGACAGCGACGGCACCCTGGGCGGCCTGGTGTCGCTGAGCGAGCCGGGTCGGCTGCAGCAGGTGGTGTCGTCAGCGCTGGACCGGGCGGCACGGTGCTCGTCGGACCCGATCTGCGCTCGCCGCACGCCCGCCGACCCGGAAGACTTCCTGCACGGGGCGGCGTGCCACTGCTGCGTGATGGCGTCGGAGACGTCGTGCGAGCGGGCGAACCGGTTCCTGGACCGGCGATTCCTCATCGACCTACCAGGGAGCGCGCTTGGGTTCTTCCGATGACCCGGCCAGGAAGCTCGGCGCGCTGCTGACCGGTCGCGAGGCAAGAGAGATCGCGGACCACCTGGCGGACGACGACACGCTCACCGCATCGCTGCGCGTGGTGTCGCCTGGCCGCCGGGCTGAGGTCCGGTCGCTGCTGTCGGGCATCGACCGGGCCGCGATGATCACGGTGCTGCGGGCCATCGAAGGAGCACGGTCGGCGCCGACGGCAGTGGACCCGCTGTGGACGATGCCGGGCCACCTGGCCCAGCATGGGCGGCTGACGCAGTCGGTGACGTACCTGGTGAACAACGCGAGGTACTCGGTCGTGTGCTCGACGTTCAACTTCCAGCGATCGTCGGGCCTGTGGAAGGCACTGCGGCGGGCGGCGCAGCGGCCGGAGATCTCGATGAAGGTCTACATGGACACGGACGCAGCGGACGCCGGACCGCAGCAGCAGGGGTCGCCGACGACGGACGAGGTCGCAGCGCACCTGCGCCCCGCCCTGATCCTGCGGACGAAGCAGTTCGACGGCCACCAGGTCCGCAACCACTCGAAGTTCCTCTCGATCGATCATCGGTTTCTGCTCGTCACCAGTGCGAACTTCTCCTGGAGTGCCGAGAACGCGAACCTGGAGTTCGGCGTGCTGATCGACAACCCCAACCTCGCCGAGGCCATCGAACGAGAGCTGCGCGAAGCCGAGGACTTCGTTTTCGAACGTGTCCCCACTCAAGACTTCCGCGAATGAACATGGGTGACTGAAGGGACACCGCAGACCCCAGGCCCAGTTTCCGGTTCGAACGATCATCCATCAAAGCAGCCTGTCTGCTCCAGTTCATTTCTGATCTTGGTCAGTGCTCCGCTTCGTTTCTGATCTTGATCGTCCGTTTTGTCACTATTGATGCATGGTTCAAGGTCGCGTCACACCCATGCACCGTCTGATGATCATGGTCAGTTCCATCGCCTCCCGCGTCGGCTGGTGGGCGCCGGTTGGCGATCGTGAAGGCGCGTGGCTGGTGTGGCCGGAGCTGATTTGGTGGCGGTGCGGGCTCGGTTCAGGACGCCGGCGGTGGCGCCAACGTACATATCGAGCGTGATGCGGTAGTTGGCGTGGCCGGCCATGCGGGATACGTCGGTGGGGTCAAGCTTCCAGGTGAACAGCGCCGTGGTGCAGAACACGTGCCGCAGGGAGTGCCAGGTCCACCTGCCGCTGCCGTCGGCGTCGCGCCACCCGGCCGCCAGGTAGGCCGGGCTGCCAGGACGCGCCGGTCGAAGTTGGACGAGCGCCAGTGCTTCCCCCTGGGGGAGGGGAAGATCAGCCCGAGCGGGTTGGTGCCGGCTTCCTGCTCGGCGCGGGCCTGCTCGATGCGGGCGGCGAGCCGCTCGGCCAGGGGATAGCCGCCGGGCGTGCGCCGGGGGTAGATCGTCCTGCGGTGCTTGCGGTTCTTCGGTGCCTCGACGTAGAGGCGCCCGCCGACCTCGACGACCTTGCGGTCGACGGTGATGACGCGGGCGTCCTGGTCAACCTGCGCGATGGTGAGGGCGACGAGCTCGCCCCAGCGCAGCCCGCTGTAGGCGGCGGCGTTGGCCATCAGCTCGCTGCGGTCCCCATATGTCCCGGCGGCCAGGGCCAGGCCGAGCTTGCCGATGTCGCCGTCGGACGGGATCTCGGCGGGATCGACCCACAGCGCCGATTCCCCCGCCACGGTTATCGCTGGCGCGGGCAGCAGGCGGTCCCCGGCCTGCCAGTGGACCTTGGCCAGGCGTGGGCTGGTGAGGTAGCCGGCCTCGATTCCCGCCGTGACGAGGGCGGAGATCATCCGGTGGACCCGGTCGCCTTCTCCGGCCGTGGGCGCGGCGTTGACGATCTTCTGGGTGTGCTCGGCCTTGATGTCCTGGCAGGTGACCGCCGCGATAACCGGGGCGGCGAACCGCTCGCACAGCCGACGCTGGGTGTCGGCGTGTTTGCGTGACCAGCGATCCTTGACCGGGAGCCGGTCGAGATCGAGGTAATGGGCGATGAGGTCGGCCCCAGGCCGCCGCATGTTCGGGGCGTCGGCCTGGAGGCGCGCGGTGACCCTCTCCAGCCGGGCGGCCAGATTGTCCTCTCGTACGGACTCGCACTGCTGCCGCTGGCCGTCCTCGTACCAGACTGCCCGCCACCGGTCTCCGTCGAAGCGGGCCGGGTACACGGTGATCCCGTGCTCCATCTCGATCACCGGGCGGCCGGGAGGGGAGGCCGTCACGATGCCTCCTTCTTGCTGGCCCGCGCGGGGCGCACGGTGCCGGCGATCCGGCGGGGTGCTGCTGCCCCGTCGGCGGGGTGGCACGGCCTTGCGGCCTGCTGCGGTGCCCGCTGGGTGCGCTGCCGGGGCAAGGTGGCGGCGAACGCGCCGACCTCGCTGGCCAGCCACCGGTAGCAGCGCGGGGACACCCGGACAGGGTCGGGGAAGCCAGGCCGGCGGGTGAGGTCGTAGGCGGCGGTGCGGCCGAGCTTGAAGATCGAGCGGATGTCAGCGATGCTGATCAGCTGATCGCCGTCCAGTCGCAGGGAGTCCTTGGCGTCCGGCCCGCCGGAGGAAGGGATCTCATCCATGAGTCTGCACGTCCCTAGATGATCCGGCGCATGGCAACGATGTTCGTCGACCAGTAACCTGCGAACGGCGTGATCTCGATGTCCTCTCCGGTCTCGGGAGCCTGGATGACCAGGCCGGAGCCGATGTACATGCCGACGTGGCCGGGTTCAGTGGCCGTGCCGTCGGAGCCAGGCGGTGAAGAGCAGGTCGCCCGGCTCGAGGTCGGCTGAGGGAGTAGACCGGCGTGCCCGCGTCGACCTGCTGGAACGTGGTCCGGGGGAGCTAGATCCCGGCGGCTCTGGTAGGCCATCATGACCAGGCCGGAGCAGTCGTAGCCGGCAGGGCCGGCGCCGCCCCAGATGTAGGGCTTGCCCGAGCTGCTCGGACGGCATAGGCGATGGCGGTGACGACCGCCTGCGGGGTGCCCGCCGGGCAGGGTGAACCCGGCGGGCAGGCTGGGTTGTGCCGGACTGGGGGACGCCGGTGCCGTTGTCGGTGAGGCAGTCGTCGGCGGTCCCGGTGAAGGTGGCGACCAGGGCGTCGGCGAGCGGCTGCCATTTGCGCGTAGGCGCCGGGGTGGCCGAGCCCTGGACGGCCTGGGCGGCGACGGTGAGCGGCAGCGACTGCCAGCCGGGAACCTGGACGAGCGCCTCGTAGAACCTCGTTGACGCGTAGACGGGCTGCATGATCTGCGCCGGAGTGCCCCAGCCCTGAGACGGGCGCTGCTGGAACAGGCCGAGGCTGTCGCTGGTGCCGTGGGCGAGGTTGATGAGGCTGGACTCCTGCATGGCCGTGGCCTCGGCGATGACGGCGGCCTGCTGCGGCAGTTCCAGGTGACCGAGACGTCGTAGATGACCTGCGCGTTCGCTCATCTGCGCCGGATCCAGGACGACGCCGTCGACGGGCTGGCCCGCCTGGACTGGCAGGTCCCGCAGCCACTGTTAGGGGAGAAGGCGATGGGGTCGTTGCGCTGGTGGCGCCGGCGGCGAAGGCAACGCAGAGGGCGAGGAAGAACGGAACGGCGAGCGCGGCGGCACCCAGCCGGGTGGACGCCGGCATGGTGGCTCCCCCTAAGGGCAGCAAGACTGATGGGGGAGCCATGCGGATGCCGGACCAGCCATGGGGGCCGGACCTGGCCAGGTAATTGCTGCAGCAAATGTGTGAGGCAAATAGTAACTCTGGTGCTGAAACGGTCAACTGCGGCAAACGACGTGGCCAGGTCATCTAGGAGTGGACACACGCAGCCCTGGCGGCCGGACGACCGCGGGGGCACTCCGGGAGCGCCGTCTACGGAGCGTCTTCGGCGGCCGTCCGGGAGGCTCTCCAGGCGGCGGGCGTTCTCGATCACGGCGAGGACGGCTGCCAGGCTGGACTCCGACAGGCCGTACGCGCGCAGCGCGATGGAGCGGACCCCGGCGTCGCGCATGGCGGTCAGGACCTCGGTCTGCCGGCTTGCATCCTCGGCGGAGACCTCGGCGGAGAAGTAGTCGATGTCGACGCCGAAGAACCTGGCGATTGCCACCAGGCGGGAGTGGCTCGGCTCCCTCCGCTGCCCGGCGCGCAGCTGGGACAGGTAGGAGGCCGAGATGATCGTTCGCCCGCCTCGGGGTTGATCGCGTCGGCGACCTCGCGCAGCGTGTAGGGGCCGCGCCCGGCTGGGGTGCACGGTCGCGAAGAGATCGGCGGTCCAGCCTCTGGGCCAGCACGTTCTCCTGGCCGCTGACGCCAGCCATGTGCACCCCTCCGTCAGTTCCGGTCCCTTGCGCTCGCCCAAGGGAAGCACGTCCTTTCGCTGTGGTCAATTATCACAGCCGATTCGCGACGTCGATTTGTTTGCTGTAGTTGACAAATGTGCCGAGCCTGCCTATGGTTCTGCTCGTAAGTTTGCTGTAGTGAACAACGCGCTCCGGCGCGCGAGAGAGGCGGTCAGCATGATCGGCCAGCTTGCTCTGCACTTGACCTGCTGCGTCCTGGCCGCGGGCCCCATCGACAACCCGGGTCCGACCAGCCCGGTCAGCAGCACCGGGGTCAACCTGCTGCTCGGCTACGCCAAGTGGGGGTCGCTGATCGCCTGCGCCGCGAGCGCGCTGGCCAGCGGCGGGCTGATGGCGTTCGGCCACCTGTCCAACCGGCCGGACGCCGCTGACAAGGGCAAGCGCGCCCTGCTGTGGTCCCTGGGCGGCGCGGCCGTGGTCGCGCTCGCCATCCCCACCCTCAACACGGTCTTCGGCGCGCGTAGCCCGCAATCGGTTGCGCCAGCAAACGAGCCAGTCTCCTTCCCCTGCACCGAACGACAGGGAATCCCCCGTGTTTACGTACCGCACGCCCCGGCCGCCGCTGGCTGCGCTGGTTCCTGGGTACTGCCGGCGTGCACGCTGGCCGTGGCCGTGATCGGCCTCGTCATCGAGGCCGCGGTCAGCCCTGGCTCCGGGCAGCCGCAGAACCCCGGCTCCGCCTTCCCGGCCTCGCCGGCGACGAGCGCCCCGTCCGGCCCTGCGCCGAGCGCCGCCGGCACACGGCAGCCCGGCGCTTTCCGGCCCGATGCAGGTGATCGCAGGGCCGCGAGCTGGTCAACGGCGTGTACCTGGGGTTCCCGCATAGCACCGCCGGCGCGGTCTCGGCCGCGGACTACGTGGTGAGCGAGGTCTTCTCCACGCTGGACCCCGACCGGGCCGCGGCCGTCATGCGCCTGACCGCCGCCCCGTCCTACGCCAGCGCACCGCAGCAGGCCGCCCAGGGCGCCGTCAGCGACCGGAAGGACCTGGGCATCGCGGCGTCGGGCCCGGTGCCGGCAGGCTACTCGCCTGCTGGTCCAGCCGGAGCAGTACCAGACGCGGAACGTGCAGGCGGACTCGGCGACGGTCCTGCTGCTGTGCGACTTCACCACCACGCAGCCCGGCACCGGGACGCAGACCCAGATCGCCGTCTTCCCCGTCCAGATGCTCTGGGCGCAGGCCGACTGGGAGGTCGCCTCGTTCGGCGCCGGCGGCGACGCCAGCCTGGCCGCCGAGCCGTTCAGCTCGCCGGCGGCCTCGCTCGGCTGGCAGGAACTGCTACCTGAGGAGAGCGCCAGTGTCAGTTGAAAACTGCCTGCTCGACCCGCTGGCCTGCCTCAGCTCGGCGGCGGGCAGCGGCGCGAACGACGCGGCCACCTCTGCGTGGGACTCGGTGTGCAAGTCGTTCGCCGACGCGGCGGCCGAGCTCCTCAAGGCATTCGGGCAGGCGTTCGCCGCTCTGCCCAGCCTGAACCTGGAGTCCGCCGGGATCAGCTCCACCTACGGGATCTCCCTGTCCATCGGGGCGATCGTGGCGGCGCTGCTGGTCTTCGCGGGGGTCATCCGGACCGCGTGGACCCACGACGGCAGCGGCATCGCCCAGGCGGTCACCGGGGTCGGCAAGGCGATCCTCGCGTGGATGCTGACCGCCGCCGTCGCCACGGCCGCCCTCGAGGCATCCGATGAGATCACCCGGCTGGTGGTCAACCAGTCGTTCGGCTGCCAGCAGGCCCTGGCCGACCGGCTCGCCACCATCGTGAACTGGGCCGGGGTCGACCGGCGACCCGGGCCAGGCCATCCTCGGCGGGCTCGCTGCTCCTGGTCTTCGCCCTGATCGGCATCGTCCTGGTGATCGTGCTGTGGTTCGAGCTGCTGCTGCGGAACGCGGCCATCGCCGTGCTCGTCGCCACCTCGCCGATCGCCGCGGCCGGGCAGGCGAGCGAGGCCACCAAGGCATGGTGGCTGCGCAGCGCCTCCGCGACCGCCCAGCTGATCATCCTCAAGCTGGTGATCGCGCTGGTGTTCGCGGTCGGCTTCGGCATGGCAGGCACCTCGGACGGCGTCGAGTCGCTGCTGGAGGGCCTGCTCGTCCTCGCCCTGGCCGCATTCAGCTGGCCGGTGATCGCCCGCTTCTTCACCTTCGGGTCAGTCCAGGCGTCGAGCTCCGGGCTCGCGACCGTGCTCGGGTTCCTCGCCGGGCAGGCCAGCCAGTCCGGCGGGCGCGGTCACGCGCCGGGGTCAGCCCGGACCAGTGGTCGATGGCGGCGGAGAACCGGACCATGGCCGGGCAGGCCGCCGGCGGCGAAGGCGGCGGCTCCTTGCCCGGCGGCGGTGCCCGGGGCCGGGGCTGCCGCAGGCCCGGGCGGAGGGAGCGCAGGGGCATCCGGCGGGGGCTCGGGGGCGGCGGTCATGGCGGGAATCGGCTTCGCGCTGCAGAAGGCGCACCAGGCCGGGACCGCGCTGTCAGGGCGGATGGAGCAGACCGCCGCGCACGGCGGCATGCAGGGCGCCTACCCGTACTCAACCGTCTCCGCCGGCCAGCGCCCCGCACCAGGGGGCGCCGCTCAGAGCGGGGCCGGCGGACAGTTCCCGGCCGCCGAGACGGCGCCGCAGGTCCCGGACACGCCGCCTGCCTGGGGTGGCGAGGACGCGCTTCCCGCTGACGAGCGCCCCGTGGGCCCGCAGGGCGGCGGGCCGGATACGCCGCCGCCTGACTGGACCGGCTACGGCGGAGAGGGAGAGTAGATGAGCACGGAAACGGTCGGCCGCCAGCGGACGTACGGCGGCTGGCAGCGGGAGAAGGTCGCGTTCCTGTTCGGGTTCAGCGCCGCGCAGGCGGCGCTGCTGTGCGGCGCCGCCCTGGCCGCCGTCACCCCGTTCGCGGTGAGCAGCGTGCGGGCGGCGGTCCTGCTGTGGCCCGCCGCGGTCGTCCTCGCGGCGGCGGCCCTGGCCCGCGTCGGCGGCCGGACCGGCGACGAGTGGGCCGCGGGCCTGGTCTCCTACCTGCTGATCCGCAGCCGCGGGCAGCACCGGTTCGCCGGGGGCCCGTTCGCCCCCGCCCGCGACGCCGCCCGCAGCGTCGCAGAGGAAGAGCCGCAGCTGGACCTGCCCGGCATCCTCGCCCCGCTGCGGATCCTGTCGGTCCCGGCAGGCACCCGTGACCTGGCGATAGTCGAGAACCGTCACGAGCGCACATGGACAGCCGTCGCCCGGGTCCGCTTCCCCGGCATCGGCCTGTCGGACTCGGCCAGGAGGGACCAGCGCGTGGCCGGGTGGGGCGCGCTGCTCGCCTCCCTGTGCACCGAGGGCGGCCCGCTGATCCGGGTCCAGGCCCTGCAGCGGCTGGTGCCCGAGTCGGGTGCGGCGCTGCGCTCCTGGCACGCGGCCCACCTGGCCGCCGGCGCGCCGGACCTGGCGGCGCAGCGTCGCCGGCGAGCTGCTGGCCACGGCCACGCTGACCACGACGCGGCGCGAGGCGTTCCTGGCGTTCACGATGGACGCCCGCCGCGCCCGCGCTCAGGTGCGGGCGGCGGGCGGCGGCGACCGCGGCGCGGCCGCAGTCCTGGTCCGCCACCTGCGGGGCCTGCACCAGGCGCTGGGCAGCGCCGACCTGACGGTCGAGGACTGGCTCGGCGCCAGGGACCTGGCCGAGGTCATCCGCACCGCCTACGACCCGCACTCGCAGCCCCTGCTCGCGGCCCGCCGCGCCGCCGCCGCCCAGGCCGCGAGCGCCGCGGCGCGGCGGCTGACAGCCTGCCGCCGGGCGTCAGCCCGGACCTGGCGGCCCCGGTGTACGCGGAGGCCAGGCCCGGCACGTACCTGCACGACGGGGCGGTGAGCGCGTCGTACTGGGTGCACAGCTGGCCCGGCGAGGCGTACTCCACCGCGCTCGGCCCGCTGCTCGGCGACGGCAGCCACCGCCGATCGTTCGCGATCGTCTACGAGCCGCTCGGCCCGCGGGCGGCGGAGAAGGCCGTGATGCGGGAGCGGACCGCCCGCCACGTCGCGGTGCGGATGCGGCAGCGCACCGGGCAGGTCGTGCCCGAGCACGAGCGGGCCGCGATGGAGCGGGCCCTGGGCCAGGACGCCGAGCGGGCCGCCGGGCACGGCCTGGTCAGGTTCACCGGCTACGCCACCGTCACCGCCGCGGCCGACACGATCGAGGACGCGTGCGCGGCGCTGGAAGCCGACGCGGCCGCCGCGCGGATCGAGCTGCGCCGCATCTGGTTCGCGCAGGACTCGGGGTTCGCGCTCGGCGCGCTGCCGCTGGGCCTGGGCCTGCCGAAGCGGCGGTGGTGAGCCCGTGCGCCGCGCGCACCGCCTTGGCCGAGTCACAGCCTCGCCCCCTACGTCGGGTTCCCCGCCAGGAAAGAAGACAGAAAAGGATCATCCCGAACGGACGCGTGGCTCCGCCTCCCCCGCCCCGCTCCCGCCCCGGCGCGGGTGGGCCGCGCCCGTGGGGCGGCCGGGCCGCGATCCAGCCGCCCGGTTCCCGTCTACCGGGGTCGACCGCGCAGGTCCAGGGGCTGTTCCCGTGGCTGTACGGCGGCAGCGTGGCCCCGGCCGGGGCCTACCTGGGCATCGACTGCCTGACCGGCGGCGCGTTCTCCTGCCACCCGCTGGCCTGGCTGGCCGACGGGCTGGTGTCCAACCCCAACATCCTGGTCACCGGCGTGCCCGGCGCGGGCAAGTCCGCCACGATCAAGGCCCTCGCGCTGCGGCTGATGTGCTTCGGGGTCCGCGTGTTCGTCGCCGGCGACCTGAAGAACGAGTACGCGCCGCTGGCCCGGGCCCTGGGCGCCCAGCCGGTCGAGCTCGGCCCCGGCCTGCCGGGCCGGCTGAACCCGCTGGACGCCGGGCCGCTGGGCGAGAACCTGCCGCGCGATCCCGGGCCGCTCGCCGAGCGGCTCGCGGAGATCCACCGCCGCCGCCTGGTGCTGCTGTGCTCGCTGGCGGCCATGCGCCTGGGCCGGCCGCTGTCCCCGACCGAGGAGACAGCGGTGTCGCTGGCGATCTACGAAGCTTCCGGCCGTCCACCCACGGCCCGGAAGGGGACGGGGCTGGCCAAGCGCGAGGGGGAGCTCGCGAGGCCAGCCCCACCATCCCCCTGGTATGGGCCGCGCTCCGCGACCCGTCCGCGGAAATGGCCCGCGAGCTGCGGGTCCGGGGCGACTCCGTCTCCGCTGCTGCGGGAGATGATCCGCCCGGTCACCGACGCGATCGGCGGCATGGTCCGCGGGCTCCATGGCCGGGCTGTTCGACGGGCCGACCACCGTGCGCCCCGACTTCTCCGCGCCGGTCCAGACCGTCGACCTGTCGCGGATGGCCGACCGCGGCGACGAGACGATCGCGATGATCCTGGCCTGCGTGTCGTCGTGGGCGCAGGCCGCCGTCGACGAGCCGGGCCCGGCGCGGATGGTCATCCGCGACGAGCTGTGGCGCGTCGCTGCGGATCCCCGCCCTGGTCCGCAAGATCGACTCCGACCTGCGGCTGTCCCGCGCCCAGGGCACCATCCAGGTGCTGGCCACCCACCGGCTGGCCGACTTCGAGACCGCCGGCGTCGCCGGGTCGGCCGAGTCGGCCATCGCCACCGGGCTGATCGCCTCCTGCGACACCCGGATCTGCCTGCGCCAGGACACCGCGCCGCTGGCCGCGACCCGCGAGCAGATCGGCCTGACCGACACCGAGTGCGCCCACATCGCCTCCTGGTCCGGCCAGCAGACCGGCCGCGCGGTGTGGAAAATCGGCCGGGCCGCCTCCGCCGTCGTCCAGGTCGTGCTGACCCCGGCCGAGCGCCAGCTGTTCTGGACCAACGAGCGCATGGCGATCAGTCGCTGAACGCGCGGCGATCCAGGTCGACCGCGTCAGGGCTCACGGCATCGCTTCGACAGCCGAACGCCGACGCTGATGTCATCAGCTCGTCCGGATCGTGCCCGCTGACGCTGTCGTCGGCCTGCTCGCCGATCGCAGCGCCGGGATGTGGCTGGCCGGGCAGCTGGCCGCGCTGCTGTTCCTGGGCCGGTGGCCGTCGCTGAGCCTCGGCCGACGGGCTGGAAGCAGCCCTGCGCCTGCCGGCGCACCTGGCGACCCGCGCCAGGCCTGGCCGGCCGCTGCCCGGCACGAGCTGCCCGGCGGGAGCCTGCCGTTCGCCGTCGGCGGCGCCGCTCGCGCTCGCCGCGCTCAGGCGTCAGGCCGCGGCCTGGGCCGTGCGGCGGGTCAGCGGCCAGGCGCCGCAGGCGGGGGTTCGCATCGCGGGCGGACCTGAACGCCTCGCTCGCAGTCAAGGCGGTCACCGCCCGCGGGGAAGACGGTCCGGCCCAGCCTCGCCGCGGCCAGGAAGATCGCCGTCGAGGACGTCGGCATCCGGCTCGGCCGCGCCGTGCCGTCCGGGCTGCCGCTGGCCTGCTCGGCCGAGGACTCGGTCGAGATCCTGGCCGCCCCGCGGCAGGGCAAGACGCTCGGACTTCATCATCCCCTGGCTGCACACCTGGCCCGGCCCGGCCTTCGCGACCTCGATCCGCCCGGACGTGCTGCTGGCCACGGCGATCCCGCGCCGGGCGCGGGGCCCGGTCGCGGTCATGGCGCCCACCGGGATGATCGACTGGCCCGACGTGCTGCGCTGGGACCCGGCCTCGGGCTGCGAGTCGTTCGACCAGGCGCACGCCCGCGCCGACGTCATGGTCACGGTCGGCAAGACGGCCAGCGCGAACGACAGCAACGACGGCGGCTACTTCGCGATGAACGCCACCAACCTGCTCGCCGCCTGGCTGCACGCCGCCGCCCTGTCCGAGCGGCACGGCCCGCGACGTGCTGCAGGTGGGCGTTCGACGAGCGCGACGACGCCCCGATCCGCATCCTCGCCTCCAGCCGGACGCGGCCGACGGCACCGCCGCCATGCTTGACGCCCTGTACCGGCTGCCGCCCGACACCACCCGCGCGTCCCTGTGGACCACCGCGCAGACCGCGGTGTCCCCGCTGCTGGCCCCGGCCGCCCGGCAGGTGTTCCTGCCCGCGCCCGGGCAGGCGCACCGACCTGCGGGAGTTCCTGCGCGCGGGCGGCACCTGCTACCTGATGGCCTCCGAACGGCGCGCGTCGATGCTCGCGCCGGTCGTGTCCGCGTTCGCCGACGACCTGATCGAGACCGCGAGCGCGCATCGCCGCGCCAGCCCCGGCGGCCGGCTCGACCCGCCGCTCGGCCTGTTCCTCGATGAGGTCGCCAACATCGTCCCGCTGCCCCAGCTTCCGGCGCTGATGTCGTTCGCCGGCGGCACCGGCATCTTCGTCGCCGCCGTCTTCCAGTCGATGGCCCAGGCCCGCAACCGGTGGGGCCGCCGACGCCGCCGCCATGCTGTGGGGCGCGTCCACGCGTCAAGGCGATCCTCGGCGGCCTGGCCGGCGACGACCTGCGCGAGATCTCCGAGCTGGCCGGGGATTACCGCGAGACCGTCGTCAGCTGGCAGCGCGGCCACGGCGGCTCGTCGCTGACCTCCTCGCTGCAAGACCGCAAGACGCTCACGCCCCAGGAGATCCGCACCCTGTCCGCGCGTCGAGCGCGAGGGCCTCGATCATCCACGCCACTACCCGGCCCGTCAAAACCAGGATGACCCGCCATTACGAGAGTCCGCACCGCCGGGAGTTCGCCTCCTCGGTGCAGGAAGCCCGCCGTATCGCGGGCCTGGACCCGTCTGAAGGGACCACCCCAAATCCGGCTTATCCGAGAGTCGGCAAACCAGCGGCATCGGGGACACCGACAGGAGGCGAGGGTCTGTGACTTCCACGCCCCATCCCTCCGATCCGATGTCCGGGAACGAAAAGCTCAGCACCGTGGCGGAGTACCTTGCTACCCAAGTGGCCAGCAAGAAGGGCGATGCCATCCTGTCGGTGCTTGGCGCGAAGGTCGCTCGGCTGGTCGGCGTGCTGCGGCCAGTTGTCCGGTCGATGGTCCACAAGGCGGCCGTAGCAGCCGGGCGCAGCCCAGTCGGCGATGCTGAGACGGGCGGAACCAGCGCCGAGGGCGAGCGATAGTGACACGGCAGGTCGAGACGGTAACAGGGGAGGCCACCGTGGGTCGGCGGCCGGAGCCTTCGGCAGCGGCGCGCAGGCGGCTGCGGCTGGGACCGAAGCCGCCGTCCGTCGTCCGGAGGCCGCCGGGACCGAAGGCCCAGGGTGGGACAGCGGGCGGGACCGTTCCGGATAAAGGTAGAGCGCTGGCCGAGTGGCACGATATGACACAAGGGCAGCAGCGGGCCGCGTGGGCGGAGCTGCGGGCATGGGTCGCGTGGCTCTATGACCGTTATGAGCTGGGTACGGAAGACCGGTTGCCGCGTTGCTGGGCGCGGCATCCGGGCTTGGTCGAGGAGCTGTGGGCGCTGCGGGCCTGGCGGCTGGAGGTCTACTCGGGCGGGCAGTCCTCCGGGCAGGCCGCCCGGTACTGGCACGCCGAGCTCCGCCAGCTGGTGCAGGCCGCAGTCCCGATGTACGCCGCCGGGTGCCGGACCGGGCACCGGGGCGCGTCCACGCTGTTGGCCGACGACCCGGAGCTCGCCGAGGAGTGGGCACACGCCGACCCACTGGCTGGGACGCCGGGCATTGACATCGCCGCCGGGCGGGCGCGCCTGGCGGGGGAGTGCCTCACCATGGCGACAGTCGCGGCGGCACTTGACTCTGGTGACGCGTCGGCCGTGCCGTTGCTACGGGACTATGTCTTCTACGCCGGGGCCTGGTGGGTGCCGGCGTCCTCGGGCTGGATCAAGGTTCCCCGCCCCGGCCGGGTAAGTGAATCCTTCCCACTCAGTCCGCAGATTTCCGAAACAGTCCCGCCTGCTCCCGGCAGTAGCGGTGACCCGTGGCAAGGCTGAGCAGGTCGGTTGTTTCGCGCTTAGCCAGTGCTTCCGTCGTCTCGTCCAAGCCATGCCTCTAGCAAGGTAAGCGCAGTGACCAGTCGGCGCCCGGGAGCGAGTATCCAGTAGCGGGTCTCCCGCGGCACCCGCGTCATCTCCCGGCGAGCGATGTACCCGTCGGCTTCCAGCCGCCGGAACGTCTCCTCCAGGACCTTCCAGCTGACGTGCCGCTCAGGGGCGGCTTGCGCGTTGATGGCGTCGAGGAGCTCCACTGGCCTGACCCAGCTTCCGTCGGACGGAAGGTTGGCGAGAACCGCGATGTCCCACCGCCTGCCGACCGGTGCCAGCCAGCTAGTCAGGTATTGCCAGTCCAATAAGTTTCCCGCCTTGAGGCAATCCTTGGAGCAGGCCCGCCTGCATCTGCCTACTAGGCGAGCATCTCGGCTTCCCATAGCTGGCTGACGGCAGCTTTCACGCACCCCTGGACGCTTGCTAGAACGGCAGCCGTCGGCCCGACAGCATGGGCAGCGAGCGCGGCGGCTTCACCGGCGAGCACGTGCATCGCCTCCGCGAGCTGGGCCTGCTCGTCAATGCCGACTGCGGGCTGCGAGCAGGCCACGGCTTGTTCTGTGTCCTGCTGGATAAGGCCAGCTGCGGGGTCGCGCCAGTCGTCCATGTCCACCCCGGGATCGAGGAGCACACGTGCCTGGTAGAGGAAGCGCGCGGCGGCATGGAGGAACGCCGCCCTCGCGTTCCTCTGGTACGTCGGCTCGGCCGTGGCTTGCAACCTGGAGCGGGCCGCCATTTGCGCGCAGACCGCGTACGCGGCCCCCAGCGCTACAGCCAAGCTGAGGGCAGCGAGTTCGCGCTCATCCTGGCCGATGGCCCTGGCCTTCCAGTTGTGGAAACCCTGCGCGTCGGCGGATCGCGGCATGTCCTGCTCCTTAGTCCCATAATGACGGCGGCCGACGCCCATCATTGCTTCCGCCTGTGCATTCAGCGCAACCATGATCACGCAGTCACTTTTTTGTTCACAAGAATGCGCGGCGGTACGGGCAGTCGGCGTCGTCTTCGCGCGGGAGAAGGAGCTGCGCGCACGGCAGGCCGAGTTCGACCGGGATCGCAGCCGGATCCACGCCGAGACCGGCCAGAGGGTCAGTGGCAAGGAGTCGCAGGTCAGCCGGGAGGAAAGGGTTGTGCGCGCCGAGTTGCGCGCGCTGGCTGCCGAGCGCGCCCGCCTGCTGGGGGAGATCACTGCCCGGGAGGCGGAGCTGCGGCCCAGGCTGGCGGCCTTCGACAAGGCCCGCCCCGCGCAGGCCGTGAAGCCTGGCCGGGGCAAGAAGGCCTCGGCCGTCACGAAGGCCGAGCGTCAGGTCCGGGCCGAGCTAACCCTGCTGCAAAGCGAGCGCGCTCATGTGGACGGTACCGTCGGCCGGGACCGCGACTCGGTGGCGAATGCCGACGCGATCTGGAGCACCTGCCTGGCCCCGGATGCTTTCAGCAAGGGCGATTGGTGACCACCTGAGGCAAGGCTCAGGGCTTCCAGGCCCGCAGCCGCCACTTGACCTGCGCCACTGCGGCGCGTTGGGGACAGGCCGGAGCGCCTAGGTCAGGGGATTCCCTGTCGTCCCCGTGGGCGCGGTCGGCGCGCTCCACTGCTCGGGGGGACGAGGAGTCCGTACGGGCTGCGCGCAGCTTCCACGGGCGTCGCACTCCTGGCGGAAGCTATCGGTCAGTGCGTCCTCTCGTCGGCTCGCGCCCCGGCAGTCGTACTCCCACGTCGCGATCTCGCCTGCTATGGAGGCCTGCATAAAGCGAAGGCGGGCGCCGAAGCGTTTGGATCCCCAGAAGGGGGAGTCGGTCCACTGGTCGATCTCCGGGTCGATGCCCGAGCGGGGGTTGAACTTAACCACGGCATCGTCGTCCCAGGGGCTGATGGTCACGCGGGCCACGTCCGTCGCTGGCCCTCGCACCACCCTGCTGCCCCATCGCAAGGTGGCCTGCCTGCCGTGCTCGATCATCATGGCTACGGCGGCTTGAAGTGGCCCCACCTGAGCGCTTGACGTGGGATGGTCAGGGTGCACGTGAGCCTGGGGGGGTTCTGGTGGCGGCCACCAAAGTCGAGCTGTTCGAGCAGATCCGGCGGGACTCGTGGCACGGGGGCTTGTCGGTGCGGGCGCTGGCGGCCAAGTACGGGGTGCACCGGCGGCTGGTCCGCGAGGCGCTGACCCGGGCCGAGCCGGCGCCGCGCAAGACTCCGCAGCGGCAGTCGGCCCGGCTCGAGCCGTTCAAGGCGCTGATCGACGGGTGGCTGCGGGCGGACCTGGACGCCCCGCGCAAGCAGCGGCACACGGCAACGAGGATCCACGCCCGGCTCCTGGACGAGCACGAGGCGGGAGACCTGTCGTATGCGGCCATCCGCGATTACGTGGCCCGGCGGCGGCCGGAGGTCCGCGTCGAGGAGGGCCGCGGCCCGGCGAGGGTGTTCGTCCCGCAGCATCACCCGCCCGGGCTCGAGGCGGAGGTCGACTTCGGCGAGCTGTGGGTGCGGCTGGCCGGGGTGATGGTCAAGTGCTACCTGTTCGCGTTCCGGATGTCGTATTCCGGCAAGGCGGTCCACCTGGTCTCGGCGACCTGCGGGCAGGAGGCCTTCCTGGAAGGCCACGTGCACGCGTTCGCCGTCCTGGGCGGCGTCCCGGCCGGGCAGATCCGCTACGACAACCTGACCCCGGCCGTCACGAAGGTGCTGCGGAAGGGCCGGGCGAGGATCGAGAACCCGCGGTGGACCGCGTTCCGGTCGCACTACCGGTTCGCGGCGTTCTACTGCGAGCCCGGCATCGAGGGGGCCCACGAGAAGGGCGGCGTCGAGGGCCAGGTCGGGTACTTCCGCCGCAACCACCTGGTCCCGGTCCCGGAAGTGGACTCGCTCGGCGGAGCTGAACGCGCGGGTCGCCGCGGCCGAGGAGGCCGAGGACGGGCGGCGGATCGGGGCCCGGATCCGCACCATCGGCCAGGACTTCGCCGCCGAAGTCCCGCTGCTGGTCCCGCTGCCGGAAGAGCCGTTCGAGACCGGGCTGCTGCTGACTCCCGCGCGTCGACCGCTACAGCCAGGTCACGGTGCGGATGAACAGGTACTCGGTGCCGGTCCGGCTGATCGGCCGGCAGGTCCGGGTCGTCCTGCGCTCCTCGGAGCTGGTCATCTACGACGGCCGGCACGAGGCCGCCCGTCACGAGCGGATGACGGCCAGGGGCGGCGAGACGCTCGTCCTGGACCACTACCTGGAGGCGCTGATGCGCAAGCCCGGAGCCCTGGCCGGGTCGGTCCCGCTGGACCAGGCCCGCGCCGCCGGGGCGTTCACCGGCGCCCACGAGGCACTGTGGTCAGCGGCCCGCCGGGCGGACGGCGAGCCCGCCGCGACCCGCGTCCTGGTCGAGGTCCTGCTGCTGCACCGGCACATGGACGCCGCCGACGTCGTCACCGGGATCGAGGCGGCGCTGTCGGTCGGCGCGCACGCCGCCGACGTCGTCGCGGTCGAGGCCCGCCGGGCCGCCGACGCCCGCGCCGCCGCGCCCGCCCCGCAGGCCGGCGACCTGCCGCCGGCGCTGCCGCAGGTCACCAGCCTGACCCTGCGCCGGCTGGCCGCGCTGCCAGCCGACACCCGCCCGCTGCCCACCGTCAGCGCCTACGACCAGCTGCTCACGCGGCCCCGCACTGCCAGGGAAGGCCAGTCATGACCAGAGCACGAGCCATCACCGAGGAAGCCGCCGACGCCGCGGTCGACACCGCCTGCCGGGTCCTGCGGCTGCCCACCATCCGCGGCCAGTTCGCCGCGGCCGCCGACAAGGCCGAGCGCGACCAGCTCACCTACCGCGGGTTCCTCGCCGAGCTGCTCATGGGCGAGTGCGAGGACCGCGACCGCCGCCGCGCCGAGCGGCAGGTCCGCGGCGCCGGGTTCCCCCGCGCGAAATGGCTGGCCGACTTCGACTTCGACGCCAACCCCGGCATCAGCCCCGCCGTCCTCGCCACCCTGGCCGCCTGCGACTGGGTCCGCAAGGGCCAGCCGCTCTGCCTGATCGGCGACTCCGGCACCGGCAAGTCCCACCTGCTCATCGCCCTGGGCACCGCCGCGGCCATGGCCGGGTTCCGGGTCCGCTACACCCTGGCCTCCAAGCTCGCCAACGAGCTCGCCGAGGCCGCCGACGACCGGCAGCTCACCAAGACGATCGCCCGCTACGGCCGCGCCGACCTGCTCTGCATCGACGAGCTCGGCTACATGGAACTCGACCGCCGCGGCGCCGAGCTGCTCTTCCAGGTCCTGACCGAGCGCGAGGAGACAGCCAGCGTCGCCATCGCCTCCAACGAGTCGTTCAGCGGCTGGACCAAGACCTTCACCGACCCCCGCCTCTGCGCCGCGATCGTCGACCGCCTCACCTTCAACGCCACCATCATCGAGACCGGCACCGAGTCCTACCGCCTCGCCCGCGCCAGGGCCAGCCAGGACGCCTGACCCCGGCACCGGCCACCGCCATGATCCTGGACCCCGCAGACGCCAGCGAGCTCACCGAGACCCTCGACTTCATCGCCCGCTGGCTCGCCAGCGACCCCGCCCGCCTCACCGCATCACTGCTGGACTACGTCGGCCACCCCGCCTACGGGCCCCAGCAGCTCCGCCAGGACCTCGACCGCTTCACCTTCCTCCTCGGCGGCAGCGACGGCGAGGAGCTACTCGGCCCCGGCCAGCAATAGCCCCGCCCGGGTGGGGCCACTTCAAGCCGCCACAAAAACCCGGCACCACCACCAGGTGGGGCCAGATCAAGCCGCCACGGTGGGGCCAAAACAAACCGCCCTAGCCAATCATCACGGCGGGGCGAAGCTCCGCGAGGTAGCAGGCCCCGTCGACCAGTGTCCGGTGCCGGTCGATGCGGGCAAGCCGGTTGATCCACCCGAGGAAGTTCGCGTCCGAGTCGCTAGCGAATGGCTGCATCCGCCTCAGGTGCACTTGCTGGTGATCCGGCAGGCCCTTGATGCGGTACAGGTTGCGCTTCCACGCGGCCTCATCGTCGTAGATGGGGTACTGCAGGACTCCCTCGTTCGGTGGCGGCAGCATGCCGGATGCGTAGGCGGCTGCTGCCCAGATGATGTAGTCAAGCGAGGCCCGCAGGTTGTAGAGCCACTCACCGAACAGCCCCGCGAAGTCAGCCGGGACGGGTTCGTTCTGGGCAACGCGAATCACGTGCACCCCGTCGCCCAGGTGCACCAACTCCACGTCGTGCGGGTCCCGCGCCACGTACTGGTTCCACACATCCACTAGCTCCCGGTGACGTGCCTCGGCCCGCTCCACGCGATACCAGCATGCTTCGAACGGATCATCTGCCATGCCGGCATTCTGCCCGATACGGGGCAGCAGACCTGCGTCCCCGGCGCCTCGCGGGCACGAAGTCACCGGGAGGTCATGCCAGCGGGTCCAGCCGGGTCGGTTGCCGTCCAGGGGGATGCCTGGCCGCTTGCCACAGCAGTCCCCTGAGTACTCGGGCTGGGCCTAGACGCCTAGGTCAGGTAGCGTGTAGCCCGGCGTGGGCTTCCTCCCGGAGCGCGTCCAGTGCGCCGCAGGTGATCGCCGAGATCTGCGCCCATGCTTGGGGCCAACCCGTGACCGGGAAGGCCAGGCCCAGGCTGGCATACGCGGCGACGGCCTTGGCTCGGGCGTCGCCGTGCTCGATGCTGTGCCGGATGGTTCGCACCTTGACGAGCGTGCCGATCGCGTCCGAGCACCGCTGCGCCGCGGGAGGATCCAGGTGCTGGTCCAGGTAGTCCCGGACCTGGGTAAGCGCCCCGGACTGAGGGGCCTTGCCAGTGCCGGGCCGGGCGACCTGGCTGAGCACGTCGGCGAGCGCCGACATCAGCGAGTTGAACGTGCCCTCGCTGTTACACGGCTGCGTGAGCCTGGCGATGCTGGCCGGGTCAGGGCGGGCGAACAGAGGGTAGCCGGTCCGGCTCTGCCAGACGGCGTCGGCGAAGCTGACCGCAAACGGGATGTCCAGTGGAGCAGCTGACAGCGGCTGTGACGGCGGCTCAGGCGGTGCTGCCCGCCGCTCGGCCACGTCAATGTACTCCTCGGCACTCGTGACGTCACGGTAGTCCCGGATGGCGGGGGCTATCCACAGCTCCCACTCGTCGCTGTCGGGGGCGGGCCGGCCGAACCTGGTCCGCAGGCCAGGTTCGTGCTCCAGCAGCCGCCCCACCTTGCGCAAGGTCACGCCTGCCGCCAGGCCCAGCAGGTTCCCCGGCCCGGTACCCGCCAGCCAGCGGCCCAGCTCAGCGCTTGTCGCCGTGGCCTCGACGACCTCCGAGGGCGAGGGGATGATGCTCCGCTCGCGGTCCACGAGGAACCGGATCGCGTCCTTGAAGGCCACCAGCAGCGGCGCGGCGGCCGACCCCAGGTGCCAGAGCCCGGCTATCGTCAGCTCCAGCCGCGTGCCGGGATTGGGGAGCCAGTTGCTGTCGCTGTTCCGCGTCAGCCCGTATGGCCCGCTGGACCGGCCCCTGGCGACGGGCAGCGATGCCAGCACGTCCTCGGCCCTGCACCCCGCGCTTGTCCATCACGTGATCCACGTACGCCCAGACCGGCCACTCGCCCGACTGCTCAAAAGGCCCGAAGGCCTCCCGCAGGAGCGTCACCTGATCACCATCAAGCTGCGCGCGGAGCATCCCGCTCATTAGTACCGCCTCACTCAGTTACCTCTCTACCCCGCCAACCCTGGACCCCGCTCCGCATCTCCCGCAACGCAATTGACGAGAGTTTGGAGCTGGCGGGTCAGGCACCGCGAGTGCGTCCCACCAAGGCGATCACTTACGCTAAGTAATCAACTCAGTTGCTGCCGAGCAGCTCGGTTTGACTGCCCCGGGGCCGGTTCGGCTGATCGGCGCCAGCGTGGCTGCGCGCCGTTCATGGTGAGCGGATGCCGGGCGGCAGGACCATGGTGAATGACCACAGCCGGGGGCTGAGTGGAGTGAACAGCACGTGGGCGTCGATGATCCCGCAATCGGCTCGCAGCCTGACAGGGTACTCATGCGGCGCGAACGCGACCTCGTGCCTTCTCCAAAGATCGGCTGCTTCAGGGCTTCCGGCAGTGAGTCGGTCGATGATCCTTCGAAATCGCGGTGAGAGGTTGCGAGTGTACTGATAGCGCAGCATCGCAACGCTGGCCCGCCGGATCGCGTGCACGTCGGGAAGGAAGACTGCGGCGCTCTCGGAAAAGAGGCAGGCGACGAGGTGACGGTCGGCTGCATCGGCGGCGGTATACCATCCGCCCGACCAGGCATCCAGTGCGTCGTTATGGTGCAGGACCGTCCACGTCTCGTCGGTCAAAGCGGCAGGGTAGGGGTCCAAATGCTTGACAAGCTCGCGAAGGGCCGCGCTGGGCGGGCGAGGTGCGTCCTGCCTGGCGAGACTGAGTTGGCGGGGCGGATCTTGCTCAGCCGCCAGGACATGCAGTGCGCTGCGCTCTGCGTCCGGCATTTGCAGCGCCACCGCGATCTGATCGATCATCCCCGGCGATGCGACGAACTCGCCCCGCTCGAACGCGGCGTAGCGGCGCAGGCTGAGTCCGGCCAGGCTGGCCACGTCCTCCTGCCGGAGGCCTCGTCGGCGCGCTCTGGGAAGGGCAGGGCGGGCAAGCCTGGCACGAGATGCCCGGAGCAAGTCGGCCAGCTCGGCGCGGCGGGTCCAGTCCACATCGGTCACCAGGCCGCTTGCCTGACGCTCAGGAGTGGTCGGCATCGGCCCCTCCATGGCATGCTGGCCGAGGTTCTGGCTCTTCCGGGCTGACGACCCAGACGGCGTCCCGCCCGGCTCGCTTGGCGGCGTACAGCGCCTGGTCCGCGTGGTTAAGGTACATGCCCAGGTCCCAGCCGGGCCGGTCGGCGGCGGCCACGCCGATGGATACGGTGACGCGGGGAGGAGCCGGGTTGGCCGATGCGTGGATTGGGAGCGCCAAGGGGATCGCTTCGCGCAGCCGTTCGGCCACCTCGGCGGCTTCCTGGAGCGGGCTGTTCGGCAGCACGAACGCGAATTCCTCGCCGCCTACCCGGCCGATGAGGTCGTAAGGGCGCAACAGGGCCGCTGCGGTAGCGGCGACGGCGGACAGGACGGCGTCCCCGGCCGGGTGTCCGTAGGTGTCGTTCACCCGCTTGAAGTGGTCAATGTCGATGATGCCTAGCGTGAGTGGGGTGCGGGTGCGCACGGCTCGCGCGATCTCGCTGGCTGCCTCGCGGCGCCAGGTCTTGTCGTTCAAGAGCCCGGTCTTGCCATCGACGCGAGCCTCCACGGCAACTTGGGCGCTGCGCTGGAGTGAGATCACTAGTGGCACTGCGTACACGACGGCGAGCGTGTTGTGCGCCGCGACGACCGCCGCCAGGGTGCCCAGTGACAACTCGGCTGCATTCCTGAGCGCCGCTTCGCTGGTGATCTCGGGCAGCAGCCGTTTCCCGGCTACAGGCTCCTTGCCCGCCGTGAGCACCAGGCCGCTATAGACCGTGCGTCCAAGCAGGCCGCAGCTGGCCACCAGCACCGTCCAGAGCATGGCCCGCCACCCGGTTCCTGTCCCAGCGGCACCGAGGACGGGCGCTACGGCGTGGAACGTTGCGGACGCCGCTGCGTAGCCGAGGCCGTCCGCTGCGGTGCGGGCACATCGGTCCGGCCGCGCCCGGCACGCCCAGACCCGGGCCATGACCATTCGCAGGACGGGAGACAACAGCGCATAGAGCGGTGGCAGGACCACCGCGCCAGGCAGGTCCCAGATCGCGTACACGTTCCCGATCCTGGTCTGCTTTTCATGCTGTACCAGTTCGACCACTGTGCTACACGCCAGCAGGGTGGCGGCGACCGTCAATTGGCCGACTTCGACCCTGGTGGTCGCTGCGAAGGCGCAGACCGCCCCGCAGTAGTTGATGACGACAATCACTTGAAACAGCTGGTGGGGGACATTCCGCGCGGGGAGAGCAGACTGCATGGTGGCTACCCCGCGCGGAGCAGCAGGATGGCCAGCACCGCCTTCTCCCGCGGCCGGCCCGAGGGGGCCGGGATGTCTTCTATGGTGCGATAGGTCGAAAGACTCGATGGCTGGCCCTTGGTGCATGATGGCTCCTCGCGCTGCTGAGGCGGCCACCGGCTGACGGCAGCCACCGCCGACGACACGAGGGCGCAGGCCGACGCAGACAGGCCCAGCCCAGCCCGGCCTGACAAAGCCGGGGCGGTCTGTAACGAGCAAGAGGTTATAAACCGGTGCGTCGGCGTGTCAATGCAAATCTGCAGGTTTCTGCGGCCCCAGGGATCACGTCGGCCACGGTCGCCTAGGCGCTGAATATCGGACGGTAAGTGCATGTGCTGATGCACTTGCATTGTTTCACCTTGCTTGCACGTGCTAACGACCTTTGCGAGTGCATCTCGGATACGTGTCATTACAAACAGTAATAGAAGCCGTGGAATCCCTGGTGAGAGCCCTTAGTCGCGTTGACGATAGTGATGAGAAGTCGGTAGAAAGGTGTTCCCGTTGTGCAGAAGCGGGGATGGTTCTGCGGTAACAGAGTTGTGAGGCTGAGGTTTTCGTGAGTGAGTGGTCCTGGATCCTGATCGAGACATTCCGAGGGCCGGGGCACGACCCCACTGTGCTCAGTGTCGGCCAGGAGCCGAAGCGAATGAGGCCACTAGGGTCGGTAATCCGCGGGGGCGGGTACCTTCCCGCCGTCCGGGCGATGATCGAGGAAGTCGCCGCCACGGGCAGGCCGTTCCGGGGGACGACCCGCGATGGCCGGCGCCAGCTCATCGGCGACCCCCTAACCTCCTTCAGGGGCCATGTTCACGGCGTGTACGCCTGGTACGGGCCGGCAGGAGAGACCCCACCGCCGCGGCCTGCGGCGGGAGCCTGGCACTTCAACCTGACCACCGGCGCCATCGGCGGCAGTGATGACCTGCTCGACTTGTACGGGCAGCCGCAGGCAAAGGCGGCACCAGGAGCGGTACACCGCCGAGGCGTTCGGGCGGCTGTCCCCGGCGGCGGACGAGTCGGGCGCGCTGGCCCTGATCGTCCAGGCCAAGCCCGGGGCCGAGTACCAGGGGCGTAGGTGGACCGTCCAGCGGGATGACGGCGAGACGATCTTCGTGAACCTGTGGTGCAGGGTCGTGGCCGAGGCCGGGGGACGGTGGCCGGGAGGAGGTCGTGGTGCGCGGCATCACCCAGGCGATCGGGCCTGGAGCAGTTGCCCCCAGCGCGCCGGTTCCCCTGGTGACCATTGAGCAGCGGGTCGTCGCTGCCGAGTACCGGCCGGGCTGGCACCGGGCGATCGTGGATCACGGGAACCTGTCCCTGGTCAGGTGGCTGGACCCCCCTATGCCCGGCATCGCCTGGGAGATCGACGCGCCGCACCGGCCCGCGATCCACCGGGCCGACCTACGGCAAGCTAAGGAGATGTCCGCCCGGCTGGCGACATCCACCCGTGTCGAGGGAATGCTCCGGCTGCGGACCACCGCCGGCGGCTGGCAGGCTGTTCACGTGGCGGCCAGCCTCATGCTGCTCGACCAGCACACTACTGCGGCGCTGGTCACGCTCTCGGCCCCTTCCCCGGAAGATCAGGGCTAGCGCCTGCGGGCGCGCTGGGCAATCCATGGGATGAGGTGCTGGTAGGCGCTGCCCAGTGCCCGCTCAGCGAGCGAGGCAGCCCGCGCGTCTGCGCCCACCAGGACCCGTGCCCTGCGCCGCCGGACACAGCGGAGGATGGTCTCCGCCGCCTGCTCCGGTTCCGTCCGGGCCAGCCGGTCGAAGCTTGCCGCCCTCCCGGCCGGGTTCTCCCCTTCGGCGAACGTCCCGCGGCGCATGATGGGGGTCCGGACCACGCCAGGGTAGACGCACGTCACGCCGACCCGGCGCTCGTCCATCCGTAGTTCCTGCGCGAGCGCCTCGGCGAAGCCGCGCAGCCCGAACTTCGAGGCGGAGTACGCGGCGTAGCGGGGCATGGCCAGCAGCCCGAACCCGCTGGACATGAGGACGACGTGCCCGGCGTCCGAGCCGCGCACGAGGGGCAGGAAGGCATGCACGGTGGCGATCGCGCCGAGCAGGTTGACGTCGATCGGTCGGCGGGTGTCTGCCCACGAGGACGCCTGGACAGTGCCGGTGTGGATCACCCCGGCCGCGCACACCAGCAGGTCGACGTGCCCGAGCTCGCCGCCCGCCGTCACCGCGCAGCGGGCCAGAGAATCCTGGTCAGTGACGTCGACCGTGTCCACGCGGGCCCGCGCACCGGCCTCCTCGCACTGCCGGGCGGTGGCCGCCACGGCCGGGCCGTTCAGGTCCAGCAGGGCCAGCCGAGCGCCATCAGCGGCTAGCCGCAGGGCCAGGGCCTGTCCGATGCCGGACCCGGCGCCGGTGATAACTGCCGTCCTGCCAGCGAAGTACCTGTTCAAGCACGCCTCACCAAAAAGTCCCAATGAGTCCGCACGATGCTAGCCGCCTCGCAGGGCTAGCCTCGCCGCAGGTCATCGTGAGGGGCGGCGATCCTCAGAAGGTCGCTGATGAGTGCCTGGCCTGGCGGCTCAAGATAATAGAGGCGGTGCAGTGGCATGACTGACAGGTCTTCGTGCCGGACGTACTCGCCCCGCTCCAGCTCCCGCAATCGCCCGGACAAGACTTGCGGGCTGAGCTGCCGGCCGTCCACCGCCTCGGAGTTGATCGCCGCCAGCAGGTCAGCGGGCCGGCGGCCCACAGCGTCATTGAGGTGGCACAAGATCGCAAGGTCCCAGCGGTGCCTGACCGGGCTGAGCTGCGCCTGGACTGCGCGCCAGTCCAGTGCGCGGCATGCTTCTCCCTCCACGTCGGCCTTGCCTGTTTCAGGGTTCGCTGAGGCGCCCAGCCCGCTACCTCCGTCACCGGGCCTCGTCCGGCCCATCCGTCCCAGCAGCTTCACGTGCTTTTCGCGCACTCCGTCCTGTCTCCTTCGCCTCGGCATGCTCCCCGGTGGTGAGGGCCTGCGCTGCGGTGATCCCGCCGGGCCTACAAGATCATGATTAGCGCTTCAATACGGGCAGCGAGGCTGCTCATTAGCGTGGCGCGGAGCGCTGGCGAGTCCTGCGAGCAGGACGCACAGCCCGCACCCGGCGATGACCCACCAGCCCGTGCGGGCGGCGTCTAGGTGTCCGGGCTGGGTGGTGCCATGCACGCCGCTGGCGAGCACAGTCCCGATGACAGCCACGCCGAGGCACTGGCCCAGCTGGCGGCTGGACGAGTTCATGCCCGAGGCCAGGCCCGGCCTGCTCATCGGGCACCCCGGACATTACGCCGTGAGTGATAGCCGGGCTGAGCAGGCCCAGGCCGCCGCCGAACAGGGCATAGGCGATGGTGACTGTGAAGGGAGAACAGGAGGTTCCAGTCAGCCGGGCAAGAGCCACGCTGCTGGCCGCCAGGGCAGCCCCGGCAATGCCAGCAGGGATCCGAGAGCCATACCGGGCGATAACGAGTCCGGCCAGTGGCGCGGAGGCTGCCATCGCGGCTGGCATCGGCCAGATGGCCAGGGCCGCCTGTAGCGCGGACATCGACCGGGCGTCCTGCAGGTACAGGCTCGACAGGAACCCGGCGCCGGCCAGCGCGGCGATGCCGCACGTGCCCATCAGGCAAGCTCCGTGAACGAGGACCGGCGGAACAGGGCAAACTGGATGAGCGGGTCAGGCCGACGGGTCTCGGTCCGCAGCAGCGCGACCAGCACCAGCACAGCGAGCGCGGCCAGCGCCGCCGTGCGCGGCCGCCAGCCCCAGCCCGGTGCCTGGATGATGGCGATGGCGACGGTGGCCAGCAAGACAGTGACCAGCGCCTGTCCGGCCAGGTCGGGGCGGCGCGGGCGTGGCGCTCGTGACTCTGGCGCAACCAGGCTGGTCAGCGCCAGGGCGGCCAGCCCGGCCACGATGCCAGGATCGAAAATCGCACGCCACCCCGCGATCCGGGTCAAGGCTCCGCCAGCCAGCGGTCCGACGACCATCGACAGGCCATAGGCCGCGTCCCACACCCCGATGGCCCTAGCCCGCAGGATGGGGCTGGTAATGGTGCTGGTGATGATCCCGAGCGCGGCCGGGTTCATGCAGGATGCCCCGATGCCCTGGATCACCCGAGCCGCGACGAGCCAGCTCAGGGTCGGGGCGAGGGTGCACAGCCAGGAGCCGAGGACGAACAGTGCCAGGCCGGCCTGCAGTACCTGCCGCCGGCCGATCCGGTCGGCGGCTGCCCCGGAGGACATCAGCAGGCTCGCGAGCGTGACGGTGTAGCCGGTCACGCTCCACTGCAGGCCGCTGACGCCCGCGTGCAGCGACCGGCCGATGGTGGGCAAGGCGATGGTGACGATGGTGCTATCCAGGCCGGTCAGGAACACGCTCATGGAGCACACCACCAGGACAAGCCAAGGGCGCTGAGAGAGGCCGCCCGCAGAGGCTGGCGCAGCTGGAAGGGTCATTTCACTGACCCGCCGATGGGGAAGACGTCGAGAAATTCCCGGTACACGCGCTCGGTGACGATTCCGATCGGGCGGTCCAGCCACAGCCGTGCAGTCGAGCGGAGGACGAGCGCACGGCCGGCGGCGTCGTGCTCTCCCGGCGTGGCCACCACATCCAAAGGCTCGCGGCGGGCACCGACCCGCTTAGCGCCCGGCCCAGCGGGACGCCGACGATCTCTGGAAGAGTTTCCCGATCGGCGCCGATGCCCAGGGTCGCCCGGACGGCAGCGGGCACCCGCTGCGCGAGCAAGACCGCCATGGTCGTCGCAGCCGGGACGTTGGCCGCGTACAGGGTCCCGCAGCGCTCATGGCCGGTCGTGGCGCCCATCGACTGGAGCAGTTGCTGCTCGCGCTGGGTAAGAGGCCGGGGACCTCGCGATTGCATGAAGGCGTCAACCGCGCAACCGGAGATCGCGGCGAACACGGCGGTAGCCCCAGACTGCTCTACAGGCGCGCCCTGCGGCACCACCCGCAGCCGTTCGATGAGAGCGCTGACGCCGTTCACCGGGAACCCCCTTGCCGCCGCTGGCGCACAGCCTCGGCGAAGTCCTCCAACAGCGCCTGGGTGGTGGCGAAGTCCATGCAGGGGTCGGTGATGCTCTGGCCGTACGTCAGGCCCGCCAAGTCACCCGGATCCTGCCGGCCGGCCACCAGGAAGCTCTCCAGCATCACGCCCACGATGGCGTGCTCGCCCTCGGCCACCTGCGCCGCGACCGAGCGCGCTACCCCTGGCTGCCGACGATGATCCTTGCCGCTGTTCCCGTGAGCGGCATCAATGACCACCCGGCGCGGGAGTCCAGCCCCCTCGATCACCTTCAGCGCCCGGGTCACGCTCAGCGGGTCGAAGTTCGGACCGCCGCGTCCGCCGCGCAGGACCACGTGGCAGTCGGGGTTCCCGGAGCTGGTGACGAGGCCGATCGTGCCGACGGGCGTAATGCCGAGGAACGTGTGGCCGCTCGCGGCGGCCAGGCACGCGTCCGCCGCGACCTGGACGTCCCCGTCGGTCGCGTTCTTGAACCCGACTCGGCATCGGCAAGCTGGACGCCAGCTGCCGGTGAGCCTGGCTCTCGCTGGTCCGCGCGCCAATGGCCGACCAGGTCACCGCATCGGCGAGAAATGAGGGGATGACCGGGTTAACCCACTCGCAGGCGGCCGGGACCCCCAACGTGGCCGAGGCTGACCAGCAATTGCCTCGCCTCCCGGAGTCCACGGCGCACGTCGTGGCTCCCATCCAGGCCCGGGTCGTTGACCAGGCCCGTCCAGCCAGTTATAGTGCGAGCCTTCTCCGGGTAGGCCCGCAAGATGATCAGCAGGTCGTCGGCCAGGCCCACCGCCGCCAGCCGGGCGGCATACTCCAGGGCGGCCTGTGGATCGTGCACTGAGCACGGACCAGTGATCACGAGCAGTCGGTCGTCCGTCCCGTTAAGCACGGCGCGGACCTCGTCCCGGCTCCGGGCCACGCGCGCCGCTGCCGCGGTCGGCATCCTCACCGCCGCCACGATCTCAGACGGCGGCGGGAACACATGGAAGTCGGTGACTGCGGATCCCGTTGACCCAGTCATTCATTTTCTCCTTGTTCATGGCATACCAGGAGAGTGGTCAGGTTGGCGCCTCCCGGCGCGCTGCCTTCCCGGAATGCGGATTTCGGTAGGGGGTGGGTCTCCCGTAGCTATCCCTTCGGATCAGGGGAGCTGCCGCGCGGCAGAGTCCATCAGTCGGCGGCGGGAAAATCGCAAGGCAATCGTGCCCTCCGTGCATCCATTCGGGTCAACCTTCATTGCTGCTGAACATTTATGTTCAGCGCAGAATTACCGTCTTCATGGCGTTGACCTGGCGGGGAAGTGCGATGGTCGGCCTTGCGAGGCGGGTACGCCCCAGGCGATGAGCTGGCCCGTCGCTTCCAATCCCGGCTTGGCAGCATGGAGAGCGCCCTGATGATGGTGGATTGGCCCTGGCGCGCCTGGCTGCGGCCTAGGGCCTGGGGCAGTGCGGCGACGTCCCATCGGGATGGGCCTGGGAAGTGGTACCGACGGAACAGCCATGCGGGGTTCATGGTGTCGTTCGCCATTTGTGACACCCGGCTATAGATGGCGGGGATGATCATCGTGACCTCGTTATTTACCCGGGTTCCCAGCTTTAGTTGGCGGGAGTGCCCAGGTTTTCTTGGCGGCTGCGTACATGATCTTGCGCTGGCTGGTCCAGCGCTGATCGTTTGCGGCATGAGATGTACAGGTTCTCCGATTCCTGTGCCGCTGCGGCGGTCGGCGAGTTACCTTCCGTATTGG